>NZ_CM173224.1:0-215000 GCF_057747795.1 Methylobacterium sp. 142-1Y
CTCCGTTTGCGATTGCATGACGTTATCCCCGTTATTCCGTGTGCAGCCCTGGTCGCGGGCGGCCGGTGCCCAAGGTTTACCGATCCGCAACACGACCGGGCGACCTTGACGCATCGTCCGTGAGCGGACCGCAACGGCGGGCTTCTACACCGGCGGCGGCCGTCGGTCCTACGAGATCCGGCCGGCATGCCGCCGGTCTTCGTCGAATCCTGCGCAGAGCGGGTACCGTCATGCCGCGAGTGCTGCGATCAGAACCCTGACCCGGAGTCCCATGCCGTCGAGCCAGGCCACGCCGTTCCCGGCCGCGAGCCATCCGCTGGCGGGCCGTACCGTGCTCCAGATCATCCCGGAGCTCGACGCCGGCGGCGCCGAGCGCACCGCCGTCGACGTGGCGGCGGCCCTCGCCGCCGCGGGCGCCCGGGCCCTCGTCGCCACCGAGGGCGGGCGCCTCGTCGGCGAGTTGCAGGCCAAGGGCGGCGCCTGGGTGCCGTTCCCGGCGCGGTCCAAGAACCCCTTCGCCATGGCGCTCCACGTCGGGCGGCTGATGCGGATCTGCCGGGCGGAGCGGGTCGACCTGATCCATGCCCGCTCGCGGGCCCCGGCCTGGGTGGCGCTCGGGGCGGCGCGGCGGCTGCGCGTTCCCTTCGTCACCACCTATCACGGCAGCTATGCCGGCCGCTCGCCGACGAAGCTCCTCTACAATTCGGTGATGGCCCGCGGCGACGTGGTGATCGCCAACTCGCACTTCACCGCCGACGCGATCCGGCGCCTCTTTCCGCAGGTCGCAGGCGACCGGGTGCGGGTGATCCACCGCGGCACCGATCTGGCGGCCTTCGCCCCCGCCCAGGTCGCGCCGCAGCGGGTCGAGGCCCTGCGCCGGGCCTGGGGCGTCGCCCCGCACGAGCGGGTGGTGCTGCTCGCCGCCCGCCTCACCCCCTGGAAGGGGCACCGCGTGCTGATCGAAGCGGCGGCCGCCTTGCGCGCGCAGGGTGTGGCCGAGTTCACCGTGGTGCTGGCGGGCGATCCGCAGGGGCGCACCGCCTATTTGCGCGAACTCGACGCGATGATCGCCGCCCACGGCCTCGCCGGCTCGGTGAAGCGCGTCGGGCATTGCAGCGACATGCCGGCGGCCTACCGGGCGGCCTCGGTGGTGGCGGTGCCCTCGACCGAGCCCGAGGCCTTCGGCCGCTCCGCGGTCGAGGCCCAGGCGCTCGGCACGCCGGTCGTGGTCTCGGATCTCGGCGCCGTGCCCGAGACGGTGCTGGCCCCGCCGGAGGTGCCGGCGCACGAGCGCACCGGCTGGCGGGTGCCGGCGAACGACGCCCAGGCGCTGGCCGCTGCCGTCGCGGAGGCGCTGCAGCTCGGCGCCAGCGCCCGCGACGCCCTGGTGCGCCGCGCCCGCCGCCACGTCGAGACGCATTTCTCCCTCGAGCTGATGCTGGCCGACACCCTGGCGGTCTATGCCGAGCTGCTCGGCGCGGGTCCCGCGGGGGAGGGGGCCTGAATGGGCGCGCGATGGCCTCGCGCGGGTCTAAGACTTCACGGATATTTGGTTGCCTGGAATTTAGGCAATCGGCAACCAAGACCCGCATCCGTGAGTTGACAAACCGGGCGATCTCGCCAAGGTGCTAGCGTACACGAGAGTCTACCCGCGCGGTGGTTCGGGATCGGTCCGGAAGGGGCACGGTCGGCGGGCCGCCGCTGGACGACATGACTGAGGAGAATGAAGCCATTCGCAGACCTATGAGAGCCATGCCGGCCCCGCAGAAAGACGGGCCGCGCGCGAACCGGGACATCCGCGGCGTCCGCGAGGTGCAGCTCATCGACGATACCGGCCAGAACCGCGGTGTCATGGGCTTCTTCGAGGCGTTGCAGGTCGCCGAAGAGGCGGGCCTCGACCTCGTCGAGATCGCGCCGAACTCCGTGCCTCCGGTCTGCAAGCTTCTCGACTACGGCCGCTTCCGCTTCAACGAGCAGAAGAAGCAGGCCGAGGCGCGCAAGCGGCAGAAGACCGTCGAGGTCAAGGAGATCAAGCTCCGTCCCGGCATCGACAAGCACGACTACGAAGTCAAGATGAAGGCCGTGCAGCGGTTCTTCGAGGAAGGCGACAAGGTCAAGGTGACCCTGCGCTTCCGCGGTCGCGAGATGGCGCACCAGGATCTGGGCCTGCGCCTGCTCGAGCGCGTCAAGTCCGAGACGCAAGAGATCGCCAAGGTGGAGAGCGAGCCGCAGCTCGAAGGCCGCCAGATGATCATGATCCTGGCGCCGCGCTAAGGCACGGCACCCTCCGCGCTTCTCGAAGGCGTGGCACGGATCACGGAGCGCTCCGGGCGCGGGCTTCTCTCAGAAAACCCGCGCGGGGAGCATCGAAGGGCCGGGCATGTCCCGGCCCATCGCTTTTCTGCTTCAGCAGAAGCGCCTTACTTCAGAAGAAGTACCTGCGCATCGCCGGTCCGGCGTACCACGTTGACGGTGACGTCGCTGCCGTGGCGGTGGATCAGCAGGTCGACGCGGCTGTCGCCGAGCTTCAGGTTGCGGATCAGCACGTCGTCGAGGAAGGACGGCAGGATCGGATCGCGAAAACGGATCCGGTTGCGGTCGTGGCGCAGTTCGAGCCCGAGGCAGGCGGCCAGGAACGCGAAGGGCGCCGCCGCCGCCCAGGCCTGCGGGCTGCATGCCACCGGATAGTTGGTCGGTCCGCGCTGCTTGCGCTGGATGAAGCCGCAGAACAGCTCCGGCAGCCGCCGCCCCTCCTGGTAGAGCGAGGCGCCGTGCTGCCCCTCGAACACCCGCGCGGCTTCCGCCTTCAGGCCGTAGCGGGCGAGGCCGAGCGCGATCAGCGCGTTGTCGTGCGGCCAGATCGAGCCGTTATGGTACGACATCGGATTATAGCGCGCCTCGCCGACCGCGATGGTGCGCACGCCCCAGCCGTTGAACCCGTCCTTCGACATCAGCACCGCCGCGACGCTCTCGGCCCGCTCCGGATAGGCGATGCCGGTGAAGAGCGCGTGGCCGGCATTCGAGGAGCGTACGGCGCAAGCGCGCTTGTCGCCGTCGAGCGCGATGGCGTAGGTGCCGATCTCGGGCAGCCAGAACTTCTCGTCGAAGGCCTGGCGCAGCCGCTCGGCCTCGCCCTTCAGCCGCTCGGAGAGCGTTGCGTCGCCCATCAGCGCGGCGAGTTTCGCGGCGCCCTTCTTGGCGGCGTAGACGTAGCCCTGGACCTCGCAGAGCGCGATCGGCCCCTGCGCCATCCGGCCGTCGGCGTGGAAGATCGAATCGTGGCTGTCCTTCCAGCCCTGGTTGGCCAGGCCCTTCTCGGTCTCGCGGGCGTATTCGACGAAGCCGTCCTTGTCCCGGTCGCCGTACTCGTCGATCCAGTTCAGCGCTGCCAGGAGGTTGGGCCAGATCGCCTTGATGGTCGCGAGGTCGCCGGTCTGCTCGTAATACTGGCCGGCCAGCATCACGAAGAGCGGGGTGGCGTCGATGGTGCCGTAATAGAGCTTGAACGGCACCTCGCCGAGGATCGCCATCTCGCCGTTGCGGGTCTCGTGCAGGACCTTGCCGGGCTGGGCGTCGGCGGCGGGATCGATCGTGGTCGCCTGCGTCGCCGCGAGGTGGCGCAGCACGCCCTTGGCGATCTCGGGGTCGATCCACAGCGTCATCATGGCGGTGATGATGCCGTCGCGGCCGAAGACCGTGCTGTACCAGGGGATGCCCGCATAGGGGTAGACCCCGTTCGGGGTGCGGCTGAGCAGCATGTAGAGGTCGGCCGTCGCCCGGCAGGCGGCCTCGTTGAACTGGTCGTTCGAGCTCTCGATCGTGGTGATGTTGGCGGTCGCCTTGCGCAGGTCGCGGCGTGCGTCGCGATAGGCGAGCGCGAAGGTCATGCCCTCGCCCTTCGGGTGGCCGTCCTCCCGGCGCGGGCTCGGATAGGCCGCGTGGGTGAAGGGCAGGGCGCTGCCGACCACCGCCTCGCCGTCGCGGCTGTGATCGACCGTGTCGCAGATCGCCCGCACGAAGATCGAGGCGCGCCCGCCCGGGGCGAGCTTGACCTCGAACTCGGCCTTGTGCGCGTCGAGCCGCGCCGGCTTCGGCCCGAAGCGCAGCCGGGTGGTGCGCAGGCGCTTGTCGAGGCCGTCGTAGCGGTAGGTCACCTCGTTGGCCCCGGTCACCTCGACGCTGCGGGTGCCGCGATGGGCGCGGTCGCTGCCGCGAACCTCGAACAGGTCGCGGAAATCGGCATCGAAGGTCAGGGCCACCCGCAGGTGGCGCGGCTTGGTGTCGTAGTTGCGCAGGCCGATCCGGTCGTAGCAGGTGCCGCGGAACAGGAATTTCGTCCGCTCGAGCGCGATGATCTCGCGGGGGATGCTGGTCTCGTCGTTGGCGTCGAGCCGGATGTCCGGCGTCGTCAGGTCGACCGAGAGGGCGCCGTTGTCGTCCTGCACCACCGAGCCGAGCAGCATCGGCCGCTGGCCCTCGACGGTCAGCTCCAGGCGCGACAGGAAGCGGGTGTCCTGGAAATACAGGC
Organism: Methylobacterium sp. 142-1Y; assembly: GCF_057747795.1. Lineage (NCBI taxonomy): Bacteria > Pseudomonadati > Pseudomonadota > Alphaproteobacteria > Hyphomicrobiales > Methylobacteriaceae > Methylobacterium > Methylobacterium sp. 142-1Y. The sequence continues at coordinate 4,529 of NZ_CM173224.1, forward strand.
CCTCCGGGCCGGGAAAGACGCCGATATCGCCGTAGCTGTCGAGCACCGCGAAGGCATCGCCATGCTTGAGCGAGCGCAGCTGACGCTCGACCAGCGAGGTCTGGGCCTCGATGTGGTATTGCGGCAGCGTCTCGTCGTCGGGGGCGGTCGCGACCATCGGCACGGCTTCACTCCTTGGGGCTTCGCGCCGCGGGGCGTCGCGGGGCGAGGTGTCACGGGGATCGGGGCGAGATCTCGGGGCTCCAGACGGGTGCCCGGTGGCAGCGGGGCGGCGGAGCCCGCGGCGATTCGCGGGTACGGCCCACGCTAGAGCCAAAGTGGGCCATCGTGCGGCGGGCGCCAGAGGGGAGCCACGATCGGGCAGGCTCGGATTTTGGGCAGGCGCGGCGCAAAAGAGAAGGCCCGGCCCCCTTACGGGAACCGGGCCTCGTCGTCAGTCCGTTGCGAGGCGGATCAGATCGCCCGGAGCGCCGGGTGCGCGATGCCGTTGGTCGCGCCGTTGAGAGCGGCGGGCGCGCCGAGGGTCAGGCCCGGGATCTTGATCGCGTCGAGGTCGCCGGCGATGAGCGACTCGTAGGCGGCAACGTAGGAGCGGGCCATGACGCTCGCGGTGAAGCGGGTCTCGAAGTAGCGGCGCACGCCCTCGCGGCTCATCGCCTTGCAGGTCTCGACCGCCGCGATGGCCTCGTCCATCGACTCGACCACGACGCCCGAGACGCCGTCCTTGATGACCTCCGGCACGGAGCCGTTGCGCCACGCGATCACCGGCGTGCCGGCCGACATCGCCTCGATCATCACCAGGCCGAAGGGCTCCGGCCAGTCGATCGGGAAGGCGAGCGCCAGGGCGTTGCCGAGGAACTCGTGCTTCTGATCCTCGTTGATCTCGCCGATATACTCGACCAGCGGATGGTGGGTCATCGGCTCGATGACCTCGTCCCAGTATTCCTGGTCGGCCTTGTCGACCTTGGCAGCGATCTTCAGCTTCACACCCGAGGCCTTGGCGATCTCGATTGCGCGGTCGGGGCGCTTCTCGGGCGAGATGCGGCCGAGGAAGGCGAGGTAGCCGCCATCCTTCGGCTTCGCCGAGAAGCGGCAATTCTCCGCCGGCAGGCCGTGATGGATGGTCTGCAGCCAGTTGGCGTTCTCGGGCATCGGCCCGCGCTGGTGGTCGGAGATCGACACGAGCGGCATGCCCGTGAAGGTGCGGTAGACCGGCATGAAGTCCGGCACGTCGAGCCGCCCGTGCAGGGTGGTGACGCACTTGTGGTTGAATTCCTCGAACAGCGGATACTGCAGGAGGTCGATGTGGAAGTGGATGACGTCGAACTCGTCCGCCCGCCGGCGCAGGTGATAGAGCATGGCGAGGTGGCTGGCGACGTGATCGCGGATGCCGGCGAGCCGCAAGCCCTCCGGGCAGCAGGCGACCAGCTTGGCGCTCGTCTCCGAGTCGCCGCTCGCGAACAGCGTCACGTCGTGGCCCTGCCGCACCAGCTCTTCGGTGAGCCAGGAGACGACACGCTCGGTGCCGCCGTAGAACTTCGGCGGAACGGCCTCCGCGAGAGGGGCTACCTGGGCAATGCGCACGAGCAAATCTCCTGGGACGCCGAACGATGGCGGTTCACGTTGGCGGGACTTAAACAGGATGGGGCCTGAGCGGGACATGAACGAAACCGCGTACGCACGTTTATGGTTCCGTTGCGGCGCACAACGCCAGGGTGAGCCCACGATCGTTCCCGCCTCACACAGGGGCGAGGCGCACGACGATGCGACGATTGCGTGAAGCCCCGGTCCCTGCTAAAGCGCGCGTCTCGCTGAACCGCCCGGCCGTGAGGGCTGCCGTGGCGGTTCGTGTCGCTCCACCATCGGTCGTGACGATCGTCGGGATCCGCCCCGTGGCGGGCCTCGGGAGGTGGAGTTCGCGTCAGGAGAGCAAAATGCCCAAGCTGAAGACCAAGTCGGGCGCCAAGAAGCGCTTCAAGATCACCGGGACCGGCAAGGTCATGTACGCCCAGGCCGGCAAGCGCCACGGCATGATCAAGCGGACCACGAAGCAGATCCGCAACCTGCGCGGCACGACCACCCTGTTCGAGGGCGATGCCGCCAACGTGAAGAAGTACTTCCTGCCGAACGCCCGCTGAGAACCGGCTTCGTTCGAGAAGACGCTTCCTCCGTCAATCTGTTTCGTAGAAATTCCAGGAGATCACCATGGCCCGCGTCAAACGCGGCGTGACCAGCCACGCCAAGCACAAGAAGGTTTTCAAGGCCGCCAAGGGCTATTACGGCCGGCGCAAGAATACGATCCGGATCGCCAAGCAGGCGGTCGAGAAGGGCATGCAATATGCCTACCGCGATCGTAAGAACAAGAAGCGCAACTTCCGCGCCCTGTGGATCCAGCGCATCAACGCCGCGGTCCGTCCGCACGGCCTGACCTATTCGCGCTTCATCAACGGCCTGGCCAAGGCCGGCGTGCAGGTCGACCGCAAGGCGCTCTCGGAGCTCGCCATCCACGAGCCGGCGGCCTTCCTCGCCGTGGTCGAGAAGGCCAAGTCCGTCCTGCCGGCCGAGCTGGTGAAGGCGGCGGCGTAAGCCTCCCTCGGGTCCGCTCCCGCGGACCTTCCGGTTTCTCTCGACGACCGGACATCACGGCCCGCCCGCGCGGGCCGTTTTGCGTTGCACGGGTCGTCCCGTCCGTCCGGGTTGACGGAGCGGGGCGGCGCGTTGCAGGGCATCGCCTCAAGCCCCGATTGAGCAGACCATGACCGATCTCACCAGCCTCGAAACCGATCTCCTCGCCCAGGTCGCCGGCGCCGCCGACGAGGTGGCGCTTGAGGGCGTGCGCGTCGCCGCCCTCGGCAAGAAGGGCGCCGTCTCCGAGCTGCTGAAGAGCTTGGGCGCCATGAGCCCCGAGGCCCGCAAGGAGCAGGGCCCACTGATCAACGGCCTGCGCGACAAGGTCCAGGGCGCGATCCAGTCCCGGCGCGACACCCTGGCCGAGGCGGCGCTGACGGCACGCCTTTCCGCCGAGCGGATCGACGTGACCCTGCCGGTGCGGGAAGGCCCCGAGACCCGCGGTCGCATCCATCCGATCACCCAGGTGATGGACGAGATCACGGCGATCTTCGGCGATATGGGCTTCTCGATCGCGGAAGGGCCCGACGTCGAGACCGACGACCTCAACTTCACGGCGCTCAACTTCCCCGAGGGCCATCCGGCCCGGGAGATGCACGACACCTTCTTCCTGCGGCCCGACCGGGACGGGAAGCGCAAGCTCCTGCGCACCCACACCTCGCCGGTCCAGGTCCGCACCATGCGCTCCGTGCAGCCGCCGATCCGGGTGATCTGCCCGGGCCGCACCTACCGGCACGATTCCGACCAGACCCACACCCCGATGTTCCACCAGGTCGAGGGCCTGGTGATCGACCGCCAAGCGAACATCGCCCACCTGAAGTGGATCCTGGAGGAGTTCTGCAAGGCGTTCTTCGAGGTCGACAGCGTCAAGATGCGCTTCCGGCCCTCCTTCTTTCCCTTCACCGAGCCCTCGGCCGAGGTCGACATCCAGTGCTCGCGCAAGGGCGGCGAGATCCGCTTCGGCGAGGGCGACGACTGGCTCGAGATCCTCGGCTGCGGCATGGTCCACCCGAACGTGCTGCGCAATTGCGGCCTCGACCCGGACTCGGTCCAGGGCTTCGCCTGGGGCATGGGCATCGACCGGATCGCGATGCTCAAATACGGCATGCCGGACCTGCGCCCGTTCTTCGAGGCGGATGTCCGCTGGCTCGAGCATTACGGCTTCCGGCCCCTCGACATCCCGAGCCTGGTCGGCGGCCTGACCGGCTGAGAGACACACCCTGAGAGGCACTTGCGCGAGGCGCACCATGACCGTGGACGAGATCACGACGATCGCCGACGAGATCCTGACCCGGTATCTCACCGCGTCCGGCTACGAGCGGGTCGAGGTGCGCCCGGGCTACAACCAGTCCGACGAGCCGTCGCTGTTCGTCGTCGCGCACATGAAGCCGGGCTCGGGCGTGACCGGGGGCAAGGAATCCAACGCCGCGAATGCGGCGCTTTGGCTCGCCCTGCGCGAGAAGGGCGAAGAGCGCTTCCCCTATCTCGATTTCGATTATCCGGACGACGAGATCTTCGGGGATGAGGACGACGATCGGGGACTGGATGATCGGGATTCGGAAGTGAATGCGTGATGGCGCGGCTCGGCAATCCCCTCGTCTACGATCTCCTCGTCGTCGCCGACCTGCTTGCCGAGCAGCGTGGGCGCCGCAACTTGCAGAAGGCCGCGATGCGTCGTGCCGTCAGCTCTGCCTATTACGCCGTATTTCACGGTCTCTGCTTCGCGAGCACGCGCGCGCTCGGCCTCTGGCGGCGGGACCCGGCGCTGACCGAGCCGGTCTACCGGCTCCTCGACCACGGCCAGATCCGAAGGCGCCTGGCAACTCGGGAGGCGGCTGAAATCGGACCGATCGTCGTCGAGATCAGCGCAGCCTTCGCCTACCTCCAGGATCGCCGGCATCAGGCGGATTACAGCCCGCCCAGCCTGAACATCCATCGCGACGTGACCCGCAACGTCGTGGCCCGCGCCAAGCAGGCCGTCTCCGACCTCGAATCCCTCGACGACGACCAGTGCCGCCGCCTGGCCGTCCTTCTCATCACCAAGGCCCGGCTCGCCTGAGCCGAGAGGTTTAGCCCCATGAAATTCACCCTCTCCTGGCTCAAGGACCACCTCGACACCGATGCCTCCCTCGACGTGATCGTCGAGACGCTGACCCGCATCGGGCTGGAGGTCGAGCGCGTCGAGGACAAGGCCGCGGATCTCGCGGCCTACCGCATCGCGGCCGTCGTCACGGCCGAGCAGCACCCGAATGCCGACCGGCTCAGGGTCTGCTCCGTCGATACCGGCGAGGGCGCCCCCGTCCAGGTGGTCTGCGGCGCGCCGAACGCGCGGGCCGGCATGAAGACGGTGTTCGCGCCTCCCGGCACCTACGTGCCGGGCAAGAACATCACCCTGTCGGTCGGCGTGATCCGCGGCGTCGAGAGCCGGGGCATGCTGTGCTCGGGCTCCGAGCTCGGCCTGTCGGACGACCATGACGGCATCCTCGATCTGCCCGCCGATGCGCCGGTCGGCCAGCCCTACGCGGCCTTCGCCGGCCTCGACGATCCGGTGATCGAGATCAACCTGACGCCGAACCGGCCCGACTGCACGGGCATTTCCGGCATCGCCCGCGATCTGGCGGCGGCCGGCATCGGCACGCTCAAGCGCGAGCAGCTGGCGCCGGTCAAGGGGGAGGGGGCCTGCCCGGTCTCCGTCACCCGCGACTTCGCGCCGGAGGACGCGCATCTCTGCCCGCTCTTCGGATTGCGGCTGGTGCGCGGCGTCAGGAACGGGCCGTCTCCCGAGTGGATGCGCCGGCGCCTGACCGCGATCGGCCTGCGGCCGATCAATGCGCTCGTCGACATCACCAACTACGTCACCTTCGACCGCGGCCGGCCGCTGCACGTCTTCGACGCCGCCAAGGTGAAGGGCGACCTCACGGTCCGCCGCGCCCGCGACGGCGAGGAGATCGTCGCCCTCGACGGGCGGACCTATCGGCTCGACGACGGCGCGATCGTCATCGCCGACGAGGCCGGCGTCGAATCGATCGCCGGCATCATGGGCGGTGAGCATTCGGGTTGCGACGAGGGCACGACCGACGTGCTGATCGAATCGGCCCTGTGGGACCCGCTCACCATCGCCCGCACCGGGCGGCGTCTCGGCATCGTGACCGATGCCCGCTACCGGTTCGAGCGCGGGGTCGATCCGGCCTTCGCCCTGCCGGGCCTGGATCTCGCGACGAAGCTCGTGCTCGACCTCTGCGGCGGCACCCCGAGCCAGGCCACGGTGTCGGGCGAGGTGCCGGACACCGATCGCATCATCGACTTCCCGTGGACCGAGGTGCGCCGGCTGTCGGGCCTCGACCTGCCGCGGCCGGAGATGAAGGTGACGCTGGAATCGCTCGGCTTCCACGTCGCCGGCTCGGGCGACCGGGTGAAGGTGCTGTCGCCGTCCTGGCGCCCCGACGTCGAGGGCAAGGCCGACCTCGTCGAGGAGATCGTCCGCATCGCCGGCCTCGACCGGATCGAGCCCAAACCGCTCCCGCGGATCGACGCGACGGTGATCCGCCCGGTCCTGACGGTGATGCAGAAGCGCACCCGGCAGGCCAAGCGCGAATTCGCCGCCCGCGGCCTCGTCGAGGCGGTGACCTGGTCGTTCATCGCGCATGACGACGCCACCCTGTTCGGCGGCGGCAAGCCGGAACTGGCGCTGGCCAACCCCATCGCCGCCGATCTCTCGGACATGCGCCCGAGCCTGGTGCCGGGTCTCGCCCGCGCCGCGCAGCGCAACGCCGACCGCGGCTACGGCGACGTCGCCCTGTTCGAGGTCGGGCAGTGCTTCGCCTCCGACCAGCCGGAGGGCCAGACCACCAAGGCCACCGCGCTCCGCCGCGGCTCCGCCCGCCACGGCGGCGCCGGCCGCCACTGGGACGGCGCGATGAAGCCCGTCGACGCCTTCGAGGCCAAGGCCGATGCGCTGGCGCTGCTGACCGCCCTCGGCGTGCCGACCGGCGGCCTCCAGGTCGTGGCCGGCGGGCCGGACTGGCTGCATCCCGGCCGCTCCGGCACGCTGCAATTCGGGCCGCGTAACCAAGTCGGGTTCTTCGGCGAACTGCATCCGCGGGTGCTCAAGGCCCTCGACATCAAGGGCCCGGTGGTGGTCTGCGAGATCACCCTCGACGCCCTGCCGCTGCCGAAGTACCGCCCGACCAAGATGAAGCCGGCCGCACAGCTGCCCGACTTCCAGCCGCTCACCCGCGACTTCGCCTTCGTGGTCTCGCGCACGGTCGCGGCGGGCGACATCCTGAAGGCGGCTCAAAGTGCCGAGCGCAACCTCGTGACGGCAATCGAGGTGTTCGACGTCTACGAGGGGCCTGGGATCGGCGAGGATCAGAAGTCCGTCGCCGTGGCGGTGCGTCTCCAGCCGACCGACCGCACCCTCACCGACGCCGAGATCGAGGCGGTGAGCCAGAAGATCGTCGCCGAGGTGACGCGCAAGACCGGCGCGACCCTGCGGGGCTGATCCCGAGCGAGCCGGCGGCGCGGCGCGCGCCGCCGGAACGAAGGAACGAGGAGGCGGGCATGGCGGATACCGATCTGATTCGGGAACTCTCGGCGGCGACCTACCTGCCCGAGGGGGCCCTGGAACGGGCATTGGCGACGCCGGACTCGATCGCCGAGCCGGTCCTGGCGATCCTCGGCCGGGCCGCCGACGGTGATGCCGAGGCGCTGACCGAGCCCGAGCGGACCCTGCTGTTCTGGGGCATCCACGTCCTGGCCTCGGCCCGCGACACCCGGATCCAGGCTCCGCTGATGCGCCTCCTGCGCCGCGACGACGACGCGATCGCGGCGGCGCTCGGGGAGGATTACCCGAACACCCTCGCTTCCCTCGTCGCCGGCAGCTTCGACGGCGAGGCCGACCGTCTGCTCGCGGCCATCGCCGGCGAGGCTCCCGTCGGCATCGCGCGGATGCAGCTCTTCCACGCCCTCGCGCTGCTCACCGCCGATGGACGCATCGACCGCGAGACGGTGAAGGCGTTCCTGGTGCGCTTCGACGACGAGCGCCTGGCTCCCCCCGATGCCGAGGAGGTCTGGCAGGGTTGGGAGGATGCGGTCTCGCTGCTGGGCTTCGACGACCTCGTCCCCCGCCTCAAGGCGGCGCGCAAGGACGGCCGCAACGCCGGCAGCGTCGTCGATTGGGAGACGGTGCAGGAGACCCTGAAGGAGGCCCGCCTGCGGCCGAAGAGCCGCGGCCGGTTCGAGGACCTGCTGATCGACTACCTCGACGACCCGATCGAGGCGCTGGAGCATACCCGGGAAGGCGCCTACGACCACCTGCCCGACCTCGACGAGGACGGTTTCCCGATCCCCGAGCGCAACCCCTACCGCGACGTCGGCCGCAACGATCCCTGCCCCTGCGGCAGCGGCAGGAAGTTCAAGAAGTGCTGCCTCGACAAGGTCGAGCAGGGCTTGCCCGCCCTGCCTCCGCTGCCGCCGAAGCGCTGATCAGGCTTCCTCCATCCGGGCCCAGCCATTCGGCATCAGCCGTTCCTGGGGGGTGAACTTCGCCTTGTACTGCATCTTGCGCGAGCCCTCGACCCAGTAGCCCAGATACAGGTACGGCAGGCCGAGGCTGCGGGCGCGCTCGATGTGGTCGAGGATCATGAAGGTGCCGAGCGAGCGCTCGGCCTCCGCCGGATCGTAGAACGAGTAGACCATCGACAACCCGTCGGAGAGCACGTCGGTGAGGCAGACGGCGATCGGGGCGCCGGTGCCGCGGCCGTTGATCGCGGTGTCGGGCCCGCGCTTGCGGTAGACCACCAGATGGGTCTCGACATGGCTGTCCTCGACCATCATGGCGTAGTCGAGCACCGTCATGTCGACCATGCCGCCGTCGCCGTGGCGGGCATCGAGGTAGCGGCGAAACAGCGCGTACTGCTCCGAGGCCGGGCGGTTGGCCTGGGCCTGGCCGACGAGGTCGCGGTTGCGCTTCAGCACCCGGCGCTGGCTGTCGCTGGGCGCGAAGTCGCCCACCACCACCCGCACCGAGATGCAGGCCCGGCAGGTCTCGCAGGCCGGCCTGTAGGCGATGGTCTGCGAGCGGCGAAAACCCCCCTGCGTCAGGATCTCGTTGAGGTCGCGGGCGCGCCGGCCGACGAGGTGCGTGAAGACCTTCCGCTCCTGCTGCCCGGGCAGGTAGGGGCACGGCGAGGGAGCCGTGAGATAGAATTGCGGTGCGTCCCGCGGATGGCTGGTCACGCGTCGTCGGTCTCGCAGGGGGCCGGCCAGGGGGGATGGCACAGGCGCCAGGAAGGACAGGATAGCACCGGCGCGGCCCGCCTCAACAGGGGCGGGCCGCGCCGGTGCGAATTCCTTGGATGTAAGCGCGACCGGCGCCGAAGGTTGCAGCCTTGGCCGCTCACGCGTCGCGAACGACCGCCAGGTCGAGGATGAGGTCGTGGCCCATGCGCCGGTCGGCCCGCAGCACGCCGATGCCGATATCGAGGAGCCAGAGCAGGAAGGTCGACAACGCGACGTAGAACAGCAGCGCATGCACGCCCGCGGTGATCCAGTCGATCGGCCCGCCGGTCGTCGCCCGCACCGCCCGCAGGCCCATCATCCGCATCCCGATGGTGCTCTGGCGCGGCCCGCCGACCGTGATCGCGCTGTAGATGACGCCGCTCGCCGGCAGGATCGCGTAGAGCGCCCAAGCCACGCCGAAGGTGATGACCCCGAGGAGCGAGATCGCCAGCCACAACAGGCAGCTGAAGCCGAAGATGAACGCGATGTCGAGCAGGTAGGCGACGAAGCGCCGCGACAGCGAGCCGTGCGCCACCAGCACCGGCGGGCCGGCCCAGCCCGGCGGGGGTGCGTAGCCCTGCTGATAGGGGCCGCCAAAGGACCCGCCCTGGGGCCCGCCTTGCCAGGAATTCGCCATTCGCTCGTCTCCGCTCGTCCGCCCGGTGCATTAGGTGGGCGCGGCCCTCGTTCGTCTCAAGGGTAGCTTGCTCGCACGCGGCTCGCGCCGGTGGTGACGGTTTCGGGCGATCTCGCACCTGCGTCATCCCGCAGGCGCGGCGGCCTCCGGCCTGCCATGTGCCTCTACGCACATTGCCGTAGATGATATGGGATTAACATCACGATAGACTTGGTGTGTGCTCACGCACATCGATGATCCCTGTCGCCATCCAAGATCATCCCATCGCAATCGGCGTCTTCCTCGACGACAGGGACGCTGGCAGACCGGAGATGGCTTGCATGAAGACGATCGCTCTCTCGACGCTCGCCGCTGCCACGATGGCCCTACCCCTCATCGCCGCGGCGGGTGTCGCCCGGGCCGATGGTGGCGGCGACGGCCGCATGGCGGCGGGCGGGGCGCATATGAGCACCTACGTCCATCATCCCTACCACGACCCGCGCTCCGCCCACTCGCAGATGCGTGGAACCGGGCAGCTTCTCGGTGCGCCGATGGTGGCCGACCGGGCCGCGACGCGCCTCGACCGGCGGGATTCCGGGATGCGGGTCTGGGCGGCGCAGCCGGGTCGCCGCTGACGCGGCTTCGACGGCAGGGGCTCGTGCGAGGCCCTTGCCGGGAAGGTGAGAGCGCGATCGACCGACGATCGCGCCACGACGCAAGGCCGGTCTCGACGCGAAGAATGAACAAAACCGCGTCCCGCCTCGCGCCGATCCGTCATGAATGAGGGAGGACGCTTCGTGGCAGCAGACCATATCGGGACGACGCGCCTGGACCGGGTCGGACGCGGGAGCGCCGCGGCGCTCGGGGCGGTTCTCGCCGCGGCCTGCCTCGTCGCGGCGGCAGGGCCCGCCCGGGCCGGCTCCGCGGCGCAGCCCGGCCAGTCGCTCGGGCTGCCGGTCGGCGCACAGATCCCGCACGGCCTGTACTGGGTCACGACGACGAATTTCGGCGTCCGCGCCACGGCGCCCGGGGTGACGCCGCTCAACGTCAACGCCACGACCCTGGCCTGGGCGACGCCCTGGGACATCGCCGGCGGCCGGCTGCAGCTCTTCCTCGCCGGCTCGTACTCGGCCGTGGGACTGCAGGACAGGGACTGGCAGAGCGGCCTCGGCCAGCCGCTGGTCGCCGCGCAGCTCGCCTGGGATCTCGGCGGCGATGTCGGCTTCAGCTACCTGCTCGGCGGCTACTTCCCGGGCCGGACCGGCATCGTCACCCAGGCGCCGTCCCTGACGCACCGCTTCGCGCTCAGCTACGTCGGCAACGACTGGAACCTGACCGGCCACCTGTTCTATGGCCACTTCCTCGGCGACCGGCCGCCCCCCGGGGTGGCGACCTATCCCGACTACATGAACCTCGACCTGACGGCGACGCGCAACTTCGGCAAGTGGCAGATCGGTGCGGTCACCTTCGGCTCCACCGACCTGCCGACGGGCGTCGCGGGGTACCGCGCGCAGGGGCAGGTCGCGGTGGGCGGGCTGGTCGGGTACAATTTCGGCCCGGTGAACCTCCAGGCCTACGTGACCCGCGACGTGATCGACCGCAATTACGGCGGCCGCGACACCCGGGCGTGGCTGCGGGCGATCGTGCCGCTGTACCAGGACAAGCGGGAGGCCGCGCCGGACCGCACGCTGCTGACGCGGGAGCAGACGCGCTGATCGTTACCCGCGCGCGCCGGGTGGGGCACGGCGGGGTGCCGCGGGGACGATCAGCCCCCCGTCGCCGCATTCCCGAGCGGTCCGATCCGCCGCGGCTCCAGCCCCTCCCGGCTCAGCGTGTCCAGGATCTCGGCGGTGTGGCCTGGGCCCCGGGTCTCGATCGTCACGTCGATCGAGACGCTTTTGGCCGGTACGTCGAGGTGCAGGCGGCCATGCGAGACCTCCAGGATGTTGGCGCCCAACGCGCCGAGCCGTCCTGCGACTTGGCCGAGCACGCCGGGCCGGTCGCTCGCGGTCATCCGGAACGAGATGATCCGGTCCGCGCGCTCCAGTTCGCGCACCATCACGGAGGCCAGCAGGCGGGCATCGATGTTGCCGCCGCACAGGACCAGGCCGACGGTGCGGCCCGAGAAGAGGTCGGGCCGGGCGAGGAGCGCGGCGAGGCCGGCGGCGCCGGCGCCCTCGGCGAGGCTGCGCTGGAGCGTGGCGTAGTCGTGCACCGCCCGCTCGATCTGCGGCTCGTCGACGAGGACGATCTCGCGCACGAGGTCGCGGATGATCGGCAGGGTCAGGCGGCCGACGGTCTTGACGGCGATGCCCTCGGCCAGCGTCGGCCCGCCGACCGGCCGGTCCACGCCGTCGATGGCGTTGACGAAGGAGGGGTAGAGCGCGGCCTCGACGCCGTACAAGGCCACCCGCGGCCGCAGGCTCGCGGCAACCGCGATGCCGCTCATCAGGCCCCCGCCGCCGATCGGCACCACCAGGCAGTCGAGGTCGGGGGCGTCCTCCAGCATCTCGAGCGCGATGGTGCCCTGGCCGGCCATCACCAGGGAATCGTCGTAGGGGTGGACCAGCACGAAGCCGTGCGCCTCGACCAGCCGGTCGACCGCGGCGGCGGACTCGACCAGGGTCTCGCCCTCCAGCACCACGGTGGCGCCGTGGGCGCGGGTGTTCTCGACCTTCACCAGCGGGGTCGTCGCCGGCATCACGATGGTGGCCGGGATGCCCAGCCGACGGGCATGGTAGGCGACGGCCTGGGCGTGGTTGCCGGCCGACATCGCCACCACGCCGCGGCGGCGCTCGGAGTCCGTGAGTGCGCTGAGGCGGTTGACCGCGCCGCGCTCCTTGAAGGCGCCGGTCGCCTGCATGTTCTCGTGCTTGACCAGCACCCGCGCCCCGGTCAGCTCCGACAGGCGCGGCGCCGGCACCAGCGGCGTGCGCAGCACGTGGCCGCGGATGGTGTGGGCGGCCCGGACCACGTCGTCCGGGGTGATGGCGTAGGGCTGGCTCAAGCGCGAATCTCCGGGCCGTCTCACTCTACGGCCTGCACCGCCCGGCGTCAGCCCGCCCCCGGCTCGGCCACGGCCGCATCCGGCGTGTCGAGGTAATAGTGCTTGAGCAGGTAGAGCGCCGCGCCGCCGACCGGGCCGCGGTCGCTCGTCAGGCCCGAGAGGTCGGTGCGGCTCAAGCCCGAGAACTGGCAGACCGCGTAGCGCGGCAACGGGCTGCGGCCCTCGCGCTCCTGCGAGAAATCGATGCGGATGCTGCGCTCCTGCGGTCCGGAGGCCTCGCGCAGGACCGTGACGCGGGCACCCGCCGGCACCAGCGTCGGCAGAGCGCGCCGGCAGATCCGGGCCTGCTCGGGATCCGGGCTGCCGGCGCAGGCCGCGAGGCTCACGAGCGCCGCGAGCGCCCCGAGCCTGCCCCTGAAGCCCGGTCTCACCCTCGATTCCGGGTTCAACCTTGGCGCAGCCGCTCGGCGACCCGCGGGGCGAAATAGGTGAAGATGCCGTCGGCGCCCGCGCGCTTGAAGGCGGAGAGGCTCTCCAGCATGGCGCGCTCGCCGTCGAGCCAGCCGTTCTGGGCGGCGGCGGCGATCATCGCGTACTCGCCCGAGACCTGGTAGGCGAAGGTGGGGACCGAGAAGGTCTCCTTCACCCGGCGGATCACGTCGAGATAGGGCATGCCGGGCTTGACCATCACCGAGTCGGCGCCCTCGTCGAGGTCGAGGGCGACCTCGCGCAGGGCCTCGTCGGTGTTGCCGGCATCCATCTGGTAGGTGCGCTTGTCGCCGACCAGCGTGGCGTTGGTGCCGATCGCGTCGCGGAACGGGCCGTAGAAGGCGCTGGCATACTTCGCCGCGTAGGTCATGATCTGCACGTCGCGGTGCCCGGCCCGGTCGAGCCCGGCCCGGATCGCGCCCACGCGGCCGTCCATCATGTCGGAGGGGGCGATCACGTCGGTGCCGGCCTCGGCCTGGATCAGGCTCTGCTCGACGAGGAGCGCCACCGTCTCGTCGTTGACGATGACCCCGTCCTCCAGGAGGCCGTCATGGCCGTGGCTGGTATAGGGATCGAGGGCGACGTCGGTGATGACCCCGATCTCCGGCACCGCCTTCTTCACCGCCCGCACGGCGCGGCAGACCAGGTTGTTGCGGTTCAGGGCCTCGGAGCCGGTCGCGTCGCGTAAAGAAGGCTCGACGAAGGGGAAGAACGAGAGCGCCGGGATGCGCAAGGACGCCGCTTTCTCGGCCGCCCGCACCGCCTCGTCGATCGACAGGCGCTCGACGCCCGGCATCGAGGCGACCGGCTCGCGCCGCCCCTCGCCCTCGATCAGGAAGATCGGCCAGATCAGGTCGTCGACGGTCAGCGTGGTCTCGCGCACCAGGCGGCGCGACCACTCGGCCTTGCGGTTGCGCCGCGGGCGCTGGGTGAGCCCGAGGGAGGCCGGCTCGGTCCGGGCGGCTTCCCGGGCGAGCGGCCGGGGCATCGGCTGGATCTGCGACATCCGGGATCGGGCCTCCTCGTGGCCCGCCTGTGCCGGGCCTGATTCTTCGTCGAATTCGTCCAATCCGCAGGTAGCACGTTCCGGGCGGCGCCAGAACCCGGGTGGAGGTGCAGGGATGGGCCGCGGGCGCATCATGGCTGTGCCGCGGGCGCTTGGCAGGACCGCGGCGGGCGTGAGTCGCCTCTCGCCGTTGACGCGGCAGGCCGCACCCGGTTAACCGCCCTTAACCGGGAGGGTGCATCATGAGCGACGCGGACGTGACGGCGGACGACACGGTTCTGTGCGAGCGGCGGGGTGCGGCCGGTCTCATCACCCTCAACCGGCCCAAGGCCCTCAATGCGCTCACCCTCGAGATGGTGCGCGCGATGCGCCGCGCCCTCGATGCCTGGGCAGCCGATCCGGCGGTGACCCGGGTGGTGGTGCAGGGTGCCGGCGAGCGCGCCTTCTGCGCCGGCGGCGACATCCGCCGCATTCACGAGGAGGGGAGTGCGGGGCATTACGATCAGGCCCAGACCTTCTTCCGCGAGGAATACGAACTCAACGCGCTGATCCAGCGCTACCCGAAGCCCTATGTCGCACTGATCGACGGCATCGTGATGGGCGGCGGCGTCGGCGTGTCGCTGCACGGCTCGCACCGGGTCGCCGCCGAACGCACGACCTTCGCGATGCCCGAGACCGGCATCGGCTTCTTCCCCGATGTCGGCGCCACCCATGCCCTGCCGCGGCTGCCGGGCTTCGTCGGCACCTACCTGGCGCTCACCGGCGAGCGGATCGGCCAGGGCGACGTCCTCGCCTTCGGGCTCGCCACCCACGCGGCTCCCGCTTCGCGCTTCCCCGAGATCCGCGACGCGCTCAGCCAGGGCGGGCCGGTCGAGACGGCGATCGGGGCGAGCGAGGCTCCGGCCCCCGGCCCGCTCCATGCCGAGCGGGCGCTCATCGAATCCTGCTTCTCGGCCGACAGCGTGCCCGAGGTGCTGGCGCGGCTCGACGCCGCCGGGTCGGAATTTTCGCAGAAGACCGCCGCGACGATCCGCACCCGCTCGCCCACCAGCCTCGTCCTGGCGCTCGCCCAGATGCGCCGGGGCGCCGGCCTGTCGTTCCCGGAGGCGATGCGGCTCGAATACCGCATCCTGTGCCGGATCCTGCGCGGGCACGACTTCTACGAGGGCGTGCGCTCGGTGCTGATCGACCGCGACGGCAAGCCGGACTGGCAGCCCGCCACCCTGGAGGCGGTGCGACCCGACGACATCGAGGCCCATTTCGCGCCGATGCCCGGCGAGCCGAGCTTCACTTAGGCCATGCGCTCTCTCAGCAAGGTCCGGGGCGGTCCCCGGCGCGTCGGGTCCGAGGAGGTCGCCGACCGCATCGAGCGCCGGGCCCCGCGGCCCGAGACGCGCTGGGACGTGGTGCTGGTCTGGCTGATGCGGGTCGTGGCGGTGGTCTGGATGGTCAAGGGCCTGAGCGCCTGGGCCGAGATCCTGGGCGCCCGCCCCAACGCCGCGCCGTTCGAGACCGCGCCGATCGGCCGGCAGGCGGTGATCGTCTATTTCGGCGTCATCAACCTGCTGGCGGCGGTGGGCCTGTGGCTCGCCACCGCCTGGGGCGGGGTGGTCTGGCTGCTCGCCGCCACCTCGGCGATGGTGCTGGCGCTGCTCACCCCGCAGCTCCTGCCGATGTCGCTGCCGAGCCTCGCCTTCGACAGCATGATCATCGTGGTCTACTTCGCGGTCTCTTGGCTCGCCTCGCGCGAACTACGCTGATCCTCAACCTTTCTCGAAAGTGAACGATCGGGTTCATCTTCGGTTTACCGACAGAGGTAAATCGAGAATTTATCCTGTCGTTTAAACTCACATTCACGGGGCCCGCCTAATTTGAACCCATAAGCGGAGCGGGAGACACCGCCGAGCACCCCCGTACAGAGTGAGGCGTTCCGATGAAGACCCAGGCGACGAAGGTGGCGCAGACGATCTCCGCTCCCGAGACCGAGACCGCTGTCCGCCCCCACTACCTCGAGGCCCTCCACCTGGTCGAGCGCCTGCACCGCCGGCTCCTCGACGTGATCAAGGACGAGTTCGACCGCCGCGGCCGCGAGGACGTCAACAGCGTCCAGGCCCTGCTGCTCTACAACATCGGCGACAAGGAGCTGACCGCGAGCGAGCTGCGCACCCGCGGCTACTACCTCGGCTCGAACGTCTCGTACAACGTCAAGAAGCTGGTCGAGGCCGGCTACCTGCACCACGCCCGCTCCAAGACCGACCGCCGCTCGGTCCGCATCAGCCTCACCGACAAGGGCCGCGAGGTGCACGAGATCGTCCGCGGGCTCTACGACAAGCACGCCAAGACGATCCAGCCGATCGGCGGCATCTCGGAGGACGATTTCGGCCGCCTCAACACGGCGCTCGCTCGCCTCGAGCGCTTCTGGACCGATCAGATCCGCTACCGGCTCTGACCTGCCGCCGGTGGTCCGCCCTGGTCTCCGCGCCCCGTCGCCGGGCGCGGAGCGGCAGAGTGCCGCCCACGTATAGAATACCGAGGCGAGACAATTCAGGGATTGAAGGCCGCATCTCTTGGCGTCGTCCAATGCGTCAAGATGTCGTGCGCATCCACTCGGGAAGTGCCGTGTTGCTTCTGAAGTCGTGCTTCCATTATAATTATGGAAATACGTAAGCAGTTCAGCGGGCGGCCCATGACAGTCGATCGAGCGAAGAAAGTGGCCCTGATCACCGGCGTGACGGGGCAAGACGGCGCCTACCTGTCGGAAATCCTGTTGCAGAAGGGCTACGTCGTCCACGGGATCAAGCGCCGCTCGTCCTCGTTCAACACCGGGCGGATCGAGCACCTGTACCAGGACCCGCACGTCCCCGATCAGCGCTTCGTGCTGCATTACGGCGACATGACCGATTCGACCAACCTGATCCGGGTCATCCAGCAGGTCCAGCCGGACGAGATCTACAATCTGGCGGCGCAGAGCCACGTCCAGGTCAGCTTCGAGACACCGGAATACACCGCCAATGCCGACGGGATCGGCACGTTGCGGATCCTGGAGGCGATCCGCATCCTCGGCCTGGAGAAGAAGACGCGCTTCTACCAGGCCTCGACTTCCGAGCTTTACGGCCTCGTCCAGGAGGTGCCGCAGCGCGAGACGACGCCGTTCTATCCCCGCAGCCCCTACGCGGCCGCGAAGCTCTACGCTTACTGGATCGTGGTGAACTACCGCGAGGCCTACGGCATGCACGCCTCCAACGGCATCCTGTTCAACCACGAGAGCCCCTTGCGCGGCGAGACCTTCGTCACCCGCAAGATCACCCGTGCGGTCGCGAGCATCCGGCATGGGCTCCAGGACACGCTCTATCTTGGCAACCTCGATGCCCGCCGCGACTGGGGTCATGCCCGCGAATACGCCCGCGGCATGTGGCTGATGATGCAGCAGGACCAACCCGACGACTACGTTCTGGCGACCGGGGAGACGACGCTGGTGCGCGACTTCGTGACCGCCGCCTTCGCGGAGGCCGACATGACCCTCGACTGGTCGGGCCGGGGCGTCGACGAGAAGGCGCGTTGCGCCCGCACCGGCCGCGTCCTGGTCGAGGTCGATCCGCGCTATTTCCGGCCCACCGAGGTCGACCTGCTGATCGGCGATCCGAGCAAGGCGCGGGAGAAACTCGGCTGGGTCCACGAGACCAAGTGGCAGGATCTCTGCGCTGAGATGGTCCGCCACGACCTCGCGGCGGTCGCGCAGGAGCAGCGCCGCCATGTCGGATAAGGTCGCTTCGACTGAGATCGTCTACCCGCTCGCCGGCAAGCGCGTCTGGGTCGCCGGGCATCGGGGCATGGTCGGGAGCGCGGTGGTCCGCCGGCTCGCCGGCGAGGGCTGCGAGGTCCTCACCATCGATCGCCGCACCGTCGATCTCACGCGCCAGGCCGAGACGGAGGCGTGGCTGGCGGAAGCGCGGCCCGACGCGATCGTGCTCGCCGCCGCCAAGGTCGGCGGGATCCTGGCCAACGACACCTCTCCGGCCGATTTCCTGTACGCCAACCTCATGATCGAGGCGAACGTCGTCGAGGCGGCCCGGCGCATCGGCGTGGGCAGGCTGCTGCTGCTCGGGTCGAGCTGCATCTACCCGAAATTCGCGCCCCAGCCGATCGTCGAGGACGCCCTCATGACCGGGCCGCTCGAACCGACCAACGAGTGGTATGCGGTCGCCAAGATCGCCGGGATCAAGCTCGTCCAGGCCTATCGCCGCCAGCACGGCTGCGACTTCATCGCGGCGATGCCGACCAACCTCTACGGGCCGGGGGACAATTTCGATCTGACGAGCAGCCACGTCCTGCCGGCGCTGATCCGCAAGGCGCACGAGGCGGCGTTGCGGGGTGACGACGAACTGGTCATCTGGGGCACCGGCACGCCGCGGCGGGAATTCCTGCATGTCGACGATTGCGCCGACGCGCTGGTCTTCCTGCTCAAGACTTATGCCGGGGAGCGCCACGTCAATGTCGGGTCGGGCACCGACATCGCGATCGCCGATCTCGCCGGGATCGTCGCCGAGGTCGTCGGCTTTCGCGGCCGGATCGCCCACGACCTGAGCAAGCCGGACGGGACGCCGCGCAAGCTGATGAGCGCGGACACGCTGCGGGCGATGGGGTGGGCGCCGCGCATCCCGCTCGAGGAGGGCATCCGGGCGGTCTATGCGTGGTTCAAGGAGAACGGGGCGGGGAGGGGGTGAGGGCTCGCCGCCATCCTAGGACCATTCTCCCATCCACGACCTCATCCTGAGGTGTCATACGGCTTCCGATTGATCGCTTCGCGATGCGGAAACCGGATCGGTCGATCGAAGACCGACTGATCTCGAAGGAGGGCTCCAGACGTCTCCGAGCGTATTGGAGCCCTCCTTCGAGGCTCCTTCCAGCCGCATCTCAGGATGAGGTTCAGGATGGGACTGCCCGTGATGCGGCGCTATCGATCGAACCGGCTACCCTAATTCACGAAAGCCCGACTCCGGTTGTCCCGATTCCGCACGGCCGTCATCGGCAGGCGGAAGACGCGGCGCTGGTGCTGGTCCTCGACCCGGAAGGCGCTGCGGGTCCAGTCGCAGGACATCTCGCGGTCGTCGAGCAGGCCGGTCGCCAGCTTGGCCGCCACTTCCAGCGCGTCGGCAGTGCTCTGCAGCTCGACGCCCTCGGGGTCGATGATCAGGCGGCGACCGGACTGGAAGTGGAAGTAGTAGACGGTCATCACGGGCTCGGCGGCGATTCGTCCGAATCTATGCCACAGAAAACGGCGGACGGCGATCCTTTCCCGGTTAAGCCTGTAATCCCCGCGACTCTTCAGGGTCTCCGCCTCGCGACAGCGGTGTTATATCTTGAAATAATTCCTCTGATCGAAACCGCAGACTTTGCGTCACGAAACAGATGGGCTTTCGTCTTGGCCCAATAAAGAAAGCCGCCCGAAGGCGGCTCTCGAAAGTCGGGATCGGACTCCTGCGAGGGATCAGGCCCGCAGGCGTGTCCGCACCTCGCCGAGGCTGCGGCGAACCAGGTCCTGGGCGGCGTCGCCGCTGACCTTCTCGCGCAGGATGGTCTCGGAGACCCGCACGGCGGCCTCCGCCGCGGCGGCCCGCACCTCAGCGGCGGCCTGGGCCTCGGCCTGAGCGATCTTGGTCTCCGCCGCCTTGGTGCGGCGGGCGACGAACTCGTTCAGGCGGGCATGGCCCTCGGCCGCGGCGGCCTCGGCCTCGGCGCGGGCATTGGCGACGATCTCGGCGGCCTCGCGCTCGGCATCCGAGCGGCGGCGCTTGTAATCCGCCAGGACGGCCTCGGCCTCCTCGCGCAAGCGCCGGGCCTCCTCGAGTTCCTTGCGCACGCGCTCGCCGCGCTTGTCGAGCCCGCCGATGATCTGGTCGAACAGACCCATCTTCCAGGCGATGCCGCAGAACACCACGAAGGCGACCGCGACCCAGAATTCCGCATCGAACAGCATGTCGGTGATCTCCTGCGGCTCAGTGCACGGTCTGGGCGGTGCGGTCGTAGGCCGCCTCGACGGCGCTCCGGTCCGGCGCCTGGCCGGTCAGGCGCTCGACGATCGCGGTCGCGGCGTCGGCGGCCACCTCGCGCACGCTGCTCATCGCGGTGGCGGTGCGGGTGCGGATCTGGCCTTCGGCCTCGGCGAGCTTGGTCGCCAGGTCGGCTTCGAGGGACTTGCGGCGGGTCTCGGCCTCGGAGGCGAGCTGCTCGCGGGTGGTCAGGGCGATGCCCTTGGCCTTGTCCTGGGCCTCCTTCAGGGCGCGCTCGTAGGTGTCGCGGGCGCTGTCGGCCTCGGCCTTGGCGCGGGCGGCCTGGTCGAGGTCGCCGGACAGGCGGGACTGCCGGTCGTGCAGGATGCCGGCGATCTGCGGCAGCGCGATCTTCGACATCAGGTAGTAGAGCAGGCCGAAGGCGAGCGCGAGCCAGAGCGTCTGCGCGACGAAGGTGCTGCTCTCGAACGGCGGGAAGCCGCCGCCATGCTCGGAGGCCGGCTCGTGGATGATCCCCTCCTTGAGGGGAGCGGGTGCGTGTGGCTGCGCCATGGTGTCGTCCGGGTGTGGGGGAGACGAAGCGCTCCCGCCGAGCGCTCGGCCGGGCCGGCCGTCGCGCCGCCACGCCTTGAGCAGGGCGGCGGCTGCACGAAGTGGTGTCGAGGGCTCTTAACGCACGCGCACCGGAGCCTCGTGTGAAGGCCCGGTGCGCGGGTGGACCACCTCGTCTCGGTAATCCTCGCCGGGATTAGACGGCGAACAGCAGCAGCAGCGCGACGAGCAGCGAGAAGATGCCCAGCGCCTCGGTCAGCGCGAAGCCGAGGAGCAGGTTGGCGCGCTGGCTGTCGGCCGCGGAGGGGTTGCGCAGGGCGCCGGCGAAGAACTGGCCGAACAGGTTGCCGAGGCCCATGGCGGCGCCCGCCATGCCGAGGCAGGCGAGGCCGGCGCCGATGTACTTCGCAGCAACGGGATCCATCTGATGCTCCTAAGGTCGTCTAGTCGTCTGGCGGGTGGTATCCGGCCGCGACACGGCGAACCGGGGTGGGAAGCTCGGGGGTGCGATCGCGGGCGCGGGGAGGGGCCTCGCACGAGGCCCCGGTCCCTTAGTGGCCCGGATGCAGGGCGTCGCTGAGGTAGATCGAGGTCAGCGTCGCGAAGACGTAGGCCTGCAGCACCGCGACCAGCATCTCCAGCGCCGTGACGGCGACCGAGAGGGCGAGGGGCAGGGGCGAGAGGATGCCCCAGACGCCGGCGGCGAGCAGGGCCGGGACGAAGCCCGCGAAGATCTTCAGCGCGATGTGGCCCGCCAGCATGTTGGCGAAGAGACGGACCGAGAGGCTGATCGGCCGCGAGATGAACGACACGACCTCGATCACCACGATCAGCGGCTTGAGCCAGCCGGGCACGCCGGGGGGCACGAACAGGCCGAGGAAGTGGGTGCCGTGGGCCATGAAGCCGTAGATCACCACGGTGAGGATCACCACCAGCGCCAGCATGAAGGTGACGATGATGTGGCTGGTCACCGCGAAGGCGTAGGGGATCATCCCGAACAGGTTCAGCAGCAGCACGAACATGAACAGGGAGAAGACCAGCGGCACGAAGCGCTCGCTGCCGTGGCCGGCCGACTGGTGCACGGTCTGGCCGATGAACTCGTAGAATACCTCGGCCAGGGACTGCGCCCGGCCCGGCACCACCGCGCGGCTCTTCGTCGCCCAGATCGTCAGGAGCGCGATGAGCCCCACGGCCAGGAACATGTACAGCGCCGACTGGGTGAAGGCGATGTGCTGGTGGCCGATATGCCCGAACGAAACCAGCGGCTTCAGCTCGAACTGGTGGATCGGATCCATCTTGACGGCCATGCCGGTCCCGCCCCCTCGTGTATCGCTGCCGCGGGTCTCTCCCGCCGCGCTGCCAATCCGTGCAGGCGGATGCACGGCATCCACCGGATGATCAAGGCCCTGGCGGGCCTTTCTTCGTGTCCGCGGCCGGAAAAAATCCGGAAACGCGCATCACGTTGTAGATTCCGGCTCCGAAGCCCAGGACGAGCAGGACGATCAGACCCCAGGGCTTGGTGCCCAGCAGTCGATCGCAGCCCCAGCCGAGAAGGCCGCCCGCCAGGACGCCCGCCACGAATTCCGTGGACAGCCGCATGGCGATGCCGAGGGACGAAGGCTGGCCGCTGTCTCGACGCGACGAAGGATCGGGAGCCGCCGCGGGGCGCTTCCGGTCGATCTGCATCTCGAGACGCTTGAGCCTCGCGGAGAGGTCGTCGTCGGGGGAGGGGCCCTCACCGGTGCCGTCCTTCCCCCGCGGGTCGTTGCCGTTCATGGCGAAACCTCGCGCGTGAAGGATGAGGTGTTCCGGTCCGGCTACCCCCGTCGAGCGGGCGCACCATAGTTTCGCCTACCTTGGGTGTCAAGGCACCCCGAAGCAAGGGTAAGTCATTGGACTTTCGGCGGATTTCGCGCCTCGCGCGGGGCCGCCGTCAAACCGCTTCGACCAGTTGCTCGGCGGTCGCGAGGTCGACCGAGACGAGCTGCGACACCCCCCGCTCGGCCATGGTCACGCCGAACAAACGGTCCATCCGCGCCATGGTGATCGGGTTGTGGGTGATGACGATGAAGCGGGTGTCGGTGTCGCGTGCCATCGTCGTCAGAAGATCGCAGTAGCGCTCCACGTTGGCGTCGTCGAGGGGGGCGTCGACCTCGTCGAGGACGCAGACCGGCGACGGGTTGGTGAGGAACACCGCGAAGATGAGCGCGGTCGCCGTCAGGGCCTGCTCGCCGCCCGACAGCAGCGTCATGGTCTGGGGCTTCTTGCCCGGTGGGCGAGCCAGGATGTCGAGGCCGGCTTCCAGCGGATCGTCGGAATCGACCAGCGTCAGCTCGGCGGTGCCGCCGCCGAACAGCGTCGTGAACAGCCGCTCGAAATGCCCGTTCACCGCCGTGAAGGCGGCGAGCAGCCGCTCGCGTCCCTCGCGGTTGAGGCTCTGGATCGCGCCGCGCAGGCGCCGGATCGCCTCGATCAGCTCGTCGCGCTCACGCCCCAGCTCGTCGCGCCGGCCTTCCGTCTCGCGCAGTTCCTCCTCGGCGCGCAGGTTCACGGCGCCGAGCCGGTCGCGGTCGGCCTTGAGCGACGCGGCCTTCGCCTCGACCGCGCCCATCTCGGGCAGGGGATCGCCCGGCGTCGCGGCGGCAAGGGCATGGAGGCCCTCCGGCGTGGTCTCCAAGCTGTCGGCGATGGCGCGGACGACCTCGGCGAGGCGTCGTTCCAGGGCCTCGTGGGCGGCGAGTGCCGCGCCCCGGGTCTCGCGGGCGGCCGCGAAGGCGTCGAGGGCGCTGCGCGCCCGCGCCTCGGCCTCGGCCAGCGCCGTCTCTCCCGCCGCCAGGCGCTCGCCGGCCTGCGCCCGGGCGGCGCCCGCCCGCTCCGTCGCGGCATCGAGGCGGCGGCGCTCCTCGGCGAAGGTCTCGGGCGCCTCGGCGAGCTCCGCCTGCTCCTCTTCCGCCGCCGCCAGCCGATCCGCGAGTTCGTCGAGGATCGCGTCCGCCCGCTCGGCCCGGTCCTGCCAGCGCGCCCGGTCGGCGGCGAGCGCGGCCCGGCGGGCGGCGGCCTCCTCGGCGGCGCGGGCGAGCGACAGGCACGCGGCCCGGGCCTCGGCGGCGGCGAGCCTCCCGGCCTCGGCCTGCTCGCGGGCGGCATCGAGGCGGGCGCTCAGGTCCCCGGGCGCGTCGAGGGCGGCGAGCGCCTCCTCCGCCGCCTCGGCCCGGGCCGCGGCCTCCTCGGCATCGGCGGCGATGCGGCCTTGCGCCTCGGCGAGCGCCGTCCGGCGGGCGGCGGCCTCGGCCTCCCGGCGCTCGGCATGGGTCAGGGTCTCGCGGGCATTGTCGAGATTGCGCCGGGCGAGGCGGGCGCCGTCGAGGGCGCGCAGCTCCACGGCGGCGGCTTCCTGGGCCCGGGTCTGGAGGGCGTCGTGGGCCTCCCGCGCGACCTCCGCCTGCTCCCGGGCGAGGGCCGCGGCCTCGTGCAGCGTGTCGAGCCGGTTGCGCTCCGACAGCCGCCGCGCCGCCGGTCGTGGCGCCTCCGCCGCGGCGGTGAACCCGTCCCAGCGATGGAGGTCGCCGCGTGTCGTGACGAGGCGCTGGCCCGGATGCAGGCGCGCGCGCAAGGAGGCGGCGTCCTCCCGCTCCACCACTCCGACCTGCCGCAGGCGCCGGGCGAGGGAGGGCGGGCCGGTGACGAGGTCGGCGAGCGGCCGGGCGCCGGCCGGCAGGGCCGGATCGGTGCCGGGGTCGCGGGTGAGCGCCCAGCGGGTCGGGGCGTCCGGGTCGGTCGCGGCGTCGAGGTCGTCGCCGAGGGCCGCCGCCAGGGCTGCCTCGTAACCCGGCTCCACCGCGAGAACGTCGAGGATCGGGGGAAAGCGCGACCCGGTGGCCGGCGCCACCAGGCGGGCGAGGGTGCGGGCCTCGGTGTCGAGCCGTGCCGCCTCGCGCTCCGCCGCCGCCAGGACCGGCCGGCCCCGCGCCTCGGCTTCGCGCGCGTCCGCCACGGCGTCGCGGGCCGCCGCCGCGGCCTCCTCGGCGCTCTCGGCGGCCTCCTTCGCCTCGTGGGTAGTCTCGCGCAGGGCGGCGAGCCGTCCGGTCTCGGCCTCGCCGGCGGCGGAGGCCTCGCGGGCGAGGCGGGCCTGCTCGGCGGCGAGGCGCGCGGCCCGGGTGCGCTCGTCGGCGACGCTGCGGATCAGGGCGCTGCGCCGTGCCGCGTGCTCGGCCTGGGCGCCTTGCGCGGCGGACAAGGCCGCCTCGGCGAGGGCGAGCCGGGCCTCGGCATCGGCGGCCCGCAGATCGGCGTCGGCCCGCGCCGCCGCTCCGTCATCGGCCTCCGTCAGTGCCGCCGCCTCGCCGTCGAGGCGCTCCAGGGTGGTGCGGGCATCGTCCCGGGAGGCGGCCTCGCGGGCGAGGTCGCGGCGCAGGTCGGCGATCCGCCGGCCGAGGTCGCGCAGGCGCTCGGCGCTGCGGCGCTCCTGCGCCTCCAGTTGCGCCGCCGCCAGGGTCAGGCGCTGCAGCTCGGCCGAGGCGGCGGCTTCCGCCTCGCGCAGGCGCGGCAGGGCGGCGGCGGCGAGGCCTTGGGCGGTCGCGGACGCGACCTGCTCGGCTTGCGTCACCGCCAGCCGGTCGAGGGCCTGGGCGAGCGCCGCCTGTGCCGCCAGAACCTCGCGGCGGGCGTTGGTGTGCCCGATCAGCAGCAGCAGCGCCTCGTGCCGGCGGATCTCGGCGGCGATGGCCCGGTAGCGCTGGGCCGATCTCGCCTGGCGGCGCAGGGAATCGACGCCCGCCGTGATCGCCGTCAGCACGTCCTCGACGCGCGACAGGTTGTCCTCGGCCCCACGCAGGCGCAATTCGGCCTCGTGCCGGCGGGCATGCAGGCCGCCGATGCCGGCGGCATCCTCCAGGATGCGGCGGCGCGCCTGGGGCTTGGCCGCGATCAGCTCCGCCACCTGGCCCTGCCGCACCATGGCGGGGGAGCGGGCGCCGGTCGCCGCATCGGCGAACATCAGCTGCACGTCGCGGGCCCGGACCTCGCGGCCGTTGACCCGATACGTCGAGCCGGCGCCCCGGTCGATGCGGCGCGAGACCTCCAGCAGGTCGGCGGCGTTGAAGGCGGCGGGCGCGGTGCGCGCGCCGTTGTCGAGGGTGAGCGTCACCTCGGCATGGCTGCGCCCGGCGCGTCCGCCCGAGCCGGAAAAGATCACGTCGTCCATGCCCGAGGCCCGCATGCTCTTGTGCGAGCTCTCCCCCATCACCCAGCGCAGGGCCTCGACGAGGTTCGACTTGCCGCAGCCGTTCGGGCCGATCACCCCGGTCAGCCCGGGCTCGATCAGGAATTCGCTCGGCTCGACGAAGGTCTTGAAGCCGACGATGCGCAGGCGCGTGAATTTCATGGGGCGGCGCGGTGCGCGGGGTCGGTGCTCGGTTTCCCCTCCCCCGTGTGGGGAGGGGCTAGGGGTGGGGGTGGTGCCGGATAAAGCTCAACGGTGCCTTCTGCACCACCCCCACGCGGGATCTTCGATCCCCCTCACCCCTCCCCACAGGGGGGAGGGGAGGCGCCTTGCCTTCGAAGCCGCCGCATTTTCAAGCAGTGCACGCAGGAGCGCGACTGCCTCACGCCCCCACGATCGGCTTGATCACCTTCTCCATGCCCTCGATCGTCATCTCGCCCTGGTACTTCTGGCCATTGATGAAGAAGGTCGGGGTGGCGTTGACCTTGAAGGTGGTCATCGCCTTCTCCTTCACGGCGTTGACCGCGTCGTAGAGCTTCTGGTCCTTGAGGGTCGCCTCGAACTTCTCCTTCGAGAAGCCGGCCTGGCGCATCATCTGCTCCAGGGCATCGAGGGGCTTCGGGACGAAGGCCCAGTTCGCCTGCTGGTCGAACAGCATGTCGGTGATCGGGTAGTAGCGCGCCGCGTCGTCGGCCCGGGCCAGCATGAAGGCCGCGGTGGCGAGCGGGTCGAGGGGGAATTCGCGTAAGGTGAAGCGGACCTTGCCGGTGTCGATCCAGCGCTCCTTGAGCGCCGGCCAGGTCGTCTTGTGGAAGGCGGCGCAGTGCGAGCAGGTCATCGAGGCGTACTCGATGATGGTGCAGCGGGCGTTGTCGGGCCCGAGCCAGACGTCGCCGAGGGGGCCGGGCTGCATCAATCCGTCCACCACCGGCCCCTGGGCGAGGGCGCGGAACGGCAGGGCCGGCGCGAGCAGGGCCGCGCCGAGGGCCGAGCCGGTGAGTGTCAGGGCCTCGCGACGGGTGAGCATGGCAGGCGTCCTCGTGAGCAGGTGCGGGAGGGTCCGCGATCGGACTGCGGTAGAATCCCGGCCGCCTCGTGGCAAGCAGCCGGCGCATCAACTCTCTTTGTGCCGCCGCGTGCCGCGTCGGCGTCCGGCACACGCGTGCCGGCGCCCGGTCGGGCTTGCCGCGGGCTGCACGCCCGCGGATTTTGGAGGTGCCGCCGCGTGCCGCGACGGCGTCCGGCGCACGGGCGCCGACGCCCGGCCGGGCTTGCCTCGGGCCCTGCGGGCCCGACGACGATGCGGCTCAGCGCGAGCGCTGCGCGCCCAGAACCGCGAGGCCGAGGCGGTCGAGGGCGTCGCGGAGCGCCGCCTCGCTCACGGCGGAGACGGCCAGCGCCACCTCGCCGCGGCGCACCGGGTCGAGGGGCGGGGGCGCGGGCGCGCGGCGGCGGGCCTGGGCGACCCGGTCCTGGCGCAGGCGGATCTTGCCGACGCAGGCCCAGCCGTAATGGCGGTTGATGCGCTCGATCACCAGCGGCCCGAGATGCTGGAGCTCGAGGGCGAAGGCGCCCTCGACCCGCACCGTCAGGGTGCCGGGCTCCGGCCTCTGGTCGCGCGGAGCCCCGCGCCGGCGCGGCCATTCGAGCTTTTCCGGCTGGCAGGCCCGGGCCAGGCGCTCGCCGACGATCTCGGCCCAGGAGGCCAGGATGTCGGTCGAGGCGAAGCCCTGCGCCGCGAAGACGGGGCCGAGGGACCGCTCGATCAGCTCGCTCAAGGGTTTGGGCCGCGCCATCGCCCGTCCGTCCGTCCTGCAAGGTCGCCGTATCCGGCGTGAAGTCCCGACTCTTAGAGCCTTCGTGTAAGGGAATGCTTAACCCTCGAATCCCCGGTAGCTAGGCGGCGGGCGCCTGCGCTGCCGGCAGTCGCGCCATCCAGCGCGCGGATCCGGTGATGCCCGCCAGAAGACCCGGCACGTAGACGTCGGCGTCGAGCCGCGGGAAGTGGAGACCCGTTCCCGCCGGACTCACCTCGATCTCGTGCAGGTCCTCCGCTGCCGCCTGTGCAAGTCCCTCGATTCTGGCGACAGGCACGTGCAGTTCCATGCCGGTCGAGAGGGTGACGACGAGAGTGTCGGGGACGGACAGGTACCGGGCTCCCACGGCGCGCGGTTCATTGGCTCGCGCCTGTCCTCGCGCCGTCGCCAGCGCATAGTCCTCTTCATCCATGGATGTGCCTCCAACTTTCGCAGAGGTGTGCCCGGTGTCCGGCGAGGTCTCGCGCGATCGCCCTGACGGTTGCAAAGGCGAACCCTCTGTTCTCTCGCAACGCGATGGGTCCGTCGGGACAGCCGAGGATGAACACTGCTTCGTTGCCATCCCCGATCACGTGGACATGGGCGGGGCGATGGTCCGCCGGATAGATCACCACGCGCAGCGACCCGAGACGCAGGACGGTAGGCAGCGAGCATACCCCATTTCGCGGTGGGCGAGAACGCCGGCGCGTCGGTACCGCCCCGAAATCCCGCTCCCGCAATGCCCGAAAACCCGCTAAGGCGGGCCGCATGGTAGCGCCCGCCGCGTCGCACTCAAGGCCGGAAGCCGCCGACCTCCTGGTCTGGTACGACCGCCATCGCCGTGCGCTGCCCTGGCGCGCGCTGCCCGGCGTCGCGCCCGATCCGTACCGGGTCTGGCTGTCCGAGATCATGCTGCAGCAGACCACCGTCGCTGCGGTCAAACCGTATTTCGCCCGATTCCTGGAGCGCTTTCCCACCGTCGAGGCCCTGGCGGCGGCGCCCGAGGAGGCGGTGATGGGCGCCTGGGCGGGCCTCGGCTACTATTCCCGCGCCCGCAACCTGCATGCCTGCGCGAAGGCGGTGGCGCAGGCCGGGAGCTTTCCCGACACAGTCGAGGGTTTGCGCACGCTTCCCGGCATCGGCGCCTACACGGCGGGCGCCATCGCGGCGATCGCCTTCGACCGGCCGGCGGCGGCGGTGGACGGCAATGTCGAGCGGGTGGTGTCGCGGCTCTACGCCATCGAGACCCCGATCCCCGCCGCGCGCCCCGAGATCCGCCGCCTCGCGGAAGGCCTGGTGCCGCAACGGCGCCCCGGCGACTTCGCGCAAGCGGTGATGGATCTCGGCGCCACGCTCTGCACGCCGAAGCGGCCGGCCTGCGCGCTCTGCCCCTGGATGCAGCCCTGCCGCGCCCGGGCCGAGGGCTTGCAGGAGACGTTTCCGCGCAAGGTGAAGAAGGTGGCGGGCGCCTTGCGCCGCGGCGCCGCTTTCGTGGTGTTGCGGGCCGGCGACGACGCGGTGCTGCTGCGCACCCGGCCGCCGGAAGGCCTGCTCGGCTCGATGGCCGAGCCGCCGACGAGCGACTGGCGGGCCGATTACGACCCGGCCCGGGCGCTTCTCGACGCGCCCCTCGATGCGCGCTGGAAGCGGCTGCCCGGCATCGTGCGCCACGTCTTCACGCATTTCCCGCTCGAACTGACGGTCTTCCTCGCCCGGGTCGCCGCCGGTACCCCGGCCCCCGAGGGGATGCGCTTCACCCCCCGCGCCGGCCTCGAATCCGAGCCGCTGCCGGGCGCGATGAAGAAGGTGCTGGCCCACGCCCTGGAGCAGAAGCTGGCGGCCCCGCCGCCCGCGCCCAAGCCCCCGCCGGAGCCCGACCTCGCGACGCTGCCCGAGCCCGAGCCGCCGGTGCGGCGCGCGCCGCTGCCCAAGGTGCTGTCGCGGCGGCCTGCCTCGGCCGCCCCGGTGGTCAAGGGACGGGGGCGGCCCAAGGGGAGTTGAGGAGGAACTGAGGAGGCTCAGGCCCCGGCGGCGAGCCAGGCCTTGAAGCGCCGCGCAACGTCGTTGGCGGCGCGGTCGAACTGGTCGTCCATGCCGCCGGCCGTGAGAGCACCGTCCACCACCACGCCGAGCACGCCCTGGCCGGCCACCTGCATGCCCTGATCGCCGCTATAGCTCGTCAGGACCGCGCCGGTGCGGGCGTCGACGACCGCGATGTTGGCGCGGATCGTCGGATGGCCGCCCGCGATGATGCGCTGGGCGGCCGAGGGCATGTCGGCCCTCACCAGGGTGACCACGAGCCGGGCCGGGCGAGCGCCCTCGGGCCGGGAGGCCAGCGCCCGCTCCAGGGCGGCCTTGAGGCGCCGCGCCGCCAGATCGCGGATGTAGCCTCGAGCCTCGGGCGTCTGCACCAGGGCCGGGTCAGTCAGCGACAGGTTGCGGCTGCGCAGGTACTCGTCTTCGGCGCTGGTCCAGTTGATGGCGGCGCCGCTGGTCTGGACGTCGATCCCGGTGAAGCGCAGCTGCGCCGTGTCGGCCAGCGACAGGCGATTGGGCGCCACGGTGTTGCACGCCGCCACGCACAGGCTCGCCAGCACGGCGAGCACCCACGACCATCGATCCATCGTCAGACACTTTCCACGTCTCGCACCGTCCGATACGGTCGCGCGACGCGGGCAATGTCTGACCCTAGGTCAACCGGCAAGCGAAGTGTTTCGCATTCGTTAAACAGCGAGGGACCCGTGGCCGGCTGGCCACAGGTCCCGCCCGGTGACGGGCGTCGGCGGTCAGGCCGCCGAGCCCATCCCGGCCCGCATCGTGCCGCGGAAATCGTCGATGCAGACGAGGCGTCCGCCGCGCTCGGCGTGCCAGAAGGTCCAGCCGTTGCAGGCCGGCAGGCCCTGGACCAGGGCGCCGATCTTGTGGATCGAGCCCGAGGCCGGGCCGACCCCGAGCGTGCCGTCGGGGCGCACCAGGGCCTTGTGGCGGCGGCGCTCGTCGGTGAGCGTCTCGCCGGCCCGGATGTGGCCGGCCTCGAGCAGGCTCAAGAAGGGCACCCGCGGCTCGGCGCGCTTCGTCGGCGCAGTGAGGAGGGCGGCGCGCGACAGGGGCTCGATGCCGGCGATGCGCTCGCGTGCCGCGGCCGCGTAGGCCGGCTCCTGCTCGATGCCGATGAAGTGCCGGCCGAGCCGCTTGGCCACCGCCCCGGTGGTGCCGGTGCCGAAGAACGGATCGAGCACCACGTCGCCGGGATTGGACGCCGACAGGATGGTGCGGGCCAGCAGCGCCTCGGGCTTCTGGGTCGGGTGCAGTTTCCGCCCGTCCTCGCCCTTCAGGCGCTCGTCGCCGGTGCAGAGCGGGATGAACCAGTCCGAGCGCATCTGAAGGTCGTCGTTGCCGCCCTTCAGCGCCTCGTAATGGAAGGTGTAGCCTTTCTGGTCGCTGCGCGAGGCCCAGATCAGGGTTTCGTGGGCGTTGGTGAAGCGCTTGCCGCGGAAGTTCGGCATCGGGTTGGCCTTGCGCCATACGATGTCGTTCAGGATCCAGAAACCAAGATCCTGCAACGCGCTGCCGACGCGGAAGATATTGTGGTACGACCCGATCACCCAGAGGGTGGCGGTCGGCTTCATCACCCGGCGGCAGGCGGACAGCCAGGCGCGGGTGAAGGTGTCGTAGGCCTCGAAGCTGGCGAACTGGTCCCAGTCGTCGTCGACGGCATCGACGGTGCTCTGGTTCGGACGCAGCAGGGTGCCGGCGCCGAGCTGGAGGTTGTAGGGCGGATCCGCGAAGACCATGTCGACGCTGGCCGGCGGGAGCCGCTCGAGGGCGGAGAGGCAATCCCCGAGGATGACCTCGTCCAGGGGAAGGCGCTGTGCGGGGGTAACGAGACCCATCCGCGGCGCCGACACCACTCGCCCGGTACGCGAGACTTGATTCCGGGCGGCGGCGCCGGCGACCGCGGTACGCGGGGAAGCCATGGCAAACACCGGTTACGCGACTGACCACCAGACATTGCCGCCGCTACGGTAAAGGTCACGTTTCCCGGATGTACGAATTGCGTCTCGAAATGGGGCTGCACTTCTTGCCTAGTCGTTTCGTGCGCGGGCTCATTCGTTAATGAAGCGATACTGATGCGACGATGGCCCGGCCTCGTCGTTGCGGGCCGGCGTCGGCCCTTCAGGTGAACCTGTCCGCCTATGATGGAGCATGGGCTTTCCCCTGTCTGTGCCCCCGGCAGGGCTGTCCGGGAAAGGAATGGCGCGGGAACCCTCCTCTCCCCGCGGGCGGGGAGAGGGCCAGGAGACCCCGGGGCTCGCGGGCCTGCATGCGCTCCTCTCCCCGCCCGCGGGGAGAGGAGAGAACCCGCGGCACAACTGTCCCCGGACAGCGCGGCCTGAAGGGGCACCCCGACACCGCCGCAGCCGCCCCCACCGCCCCAGCCCCGCTTCTTTCGAATGCTGAAAACCCGAGTGAAGCCGCGCGAGCCCGTAAGTCGGCAATAAGGTTTCGCGGCCGGCCATGACTTGAAAAATTAAATCTTAACGAGCGGCAAGATATCGGCCGAGAATGCGGCGTGATTGGCCGCAAATCGGGCGGTCATATTTTCGTCCTGTTTGGTCTCGATTGACGCGGTCATCAGCAACCACCAAGGACAGTGGAATGAACAGCGCCCAGCCTGCGCGTCGGTCGAACGCGGCCCGCATCGTGGCTCTCGCGGGGGGTGTCGCCCTCGCCGGATTTTCGAGCCTCGCGGGGGTGTCGACGGCCCAGGCCCAGAGCGGCAAGGCCTCCTGGTACGCGTCCGGCCATCGCACCGCGAGCGGCGAGCGCTTCAACCCCAACGGCCTCACCGCGGCGCATCGCAGCCTGCCCTTCGGCACCCGGGTGCGGGTGACCAACCAGTCCAACGGCCGCTCGGTGGTGGTGCGGATCAACGACCGCGGGCCGTTCGCCCATGGCCGCATCATCGATCTCGCCCGCGGCGCAGGGAGGGCGATCGGCATGAACGGCGTCGCCCGCGTCGCCGTGGCGGTGGTGGACTGATCCACCCCTTTGGCGTTGCCGTCGGGCGAGGCGTCCCCACATCAGGCTCGATCGTGCGAGCGGAGCGTGATGTGATGGCAAAGCCCCTGGTTGTCGTGATTCCCCATCAGCTCGGCCGGGCCGAGGCCCGCCGCCGGCTGGAGAACGGGATCGGCCAGGCCAAGGAGATGCTGCAGAAGGCGGGTCTCAGCATGGCCGATGCGACCTGGACCGGCGACCGGCTCTCCTTCCTCGTCGCCGCCATGAACCAGCGCGTCGACGGCGACATCGACGTCGAGGACGACGCGGTGCGGGTCGAGGTGCGGATGCCGCTCCTGCTCTCGATCTTCGCCCACAAGATCCAGCAGATCGTCAGCCAGAACGGCACCAAGCTGCTGACCAAGCAGTAGGGGACGGAAGCGGAACCGGGGCCGCGCGCCCCGGTTTGGGTTCGATAGAGATGAGGAGCGCTCGATGTCGAATCCCGGCCCGATCCCGGACCAGCCCTACGATCCCGTGCCCCCGACACCCGGTCCCGATACGCCGAATCCCGGCGGGCCGGAATTGCCGAGCGAGGCGCCCGGCGACCGGCCGGTCGAGATCCCGGTGAACGATCCCGGCAACTCGCCGGCCATCACCCCCGACCCGTCCCCGACCGGCCCCGCCAACCCGACGATGTGAGGGGTGGGACGACACCCGATCGCACCGCGATCGAGTGCTGTCCCGATCCTCCTTGCCGCATGGTCCGCCGAACCGGAGACCTGATCGGCGGACCCTGTGTCACCGTCCCGCGGCGTAGCCCTGCATGCCGCGGGGATTGGCGGCGGCCCTGAGGCGCCGCCCGTCGCGGCTTGCTGCCGTCAGCCGCCCCTCCGACCAGTCCGACCCGACCTCGACGAGGTGGCCGCGCCGGCGCAGCTCCGCGATGGTGGCGGGGCTGATGCGGTTTTCCACCACCACCACGCCCGGCCGGGCGGTGCGCGGCCAGAACGAGGACGGGAAGTGCTCGGTGTGCCAGGCCGGCGCGTCGATCGCCGCCTGCAGGTTCATGCCGGCATGGACGTGGCGCAGGAAGAATTGCGGGATCCACTGGTCCTGCTGGTCGCCGCCCGGCGAGCCCCAGGCGAGGTAGGGTTTGCCGTCACGCAAAGCCATGGTGGGCGAGAGCGTCGAGCGCGGTCGCTTGCCGGGGGCGAGCGCTGCCGGATGGCTCTCGTCGAGCACGAACATCTGCGCGCGGGTGCCGAGGCAGAAGCCGAGGGCCGGGATCACCGGCGAGGATTGCAGCCAGCCGCCCGACGGCGTGGCGGCGATCATGTTGCCGTGCCGGTCGATGATGTCGAAATGCACCGTGTCGCCCCGCACCACCCCTGCGCGGGCATCGTCCGGCGGGACGCTCGCCTCGATCCTGCCGACCGTGGGCTCCCCCGCGCCGGACGAGCCGACGGCCGTGCGCGCGCCCTCGCTCACCCTGGCATCGAGGGCCTTGCCGAAGCCGGGGATCGTGCCCGGCCGCTGCTCCAGCGAGGCGGTGGCGCCGACGAGACGGCGGCGCTCGGCATTGTAGGCATCCGACAGAAGGGTCTCGACCGGCACGTCGACGAAGGCGGGGTCGCCGTAGAACGTGTCGCGGTCGGCAAAGGCCAGCTTGGCGCACTCGACCTGGAGATGGATGAAGTCGGGTCCCGCCGGATCGAGGCGGTCGAGGTCGAAGCCCTTGAGGAGGGCGAGCTGCTGCAGGGTCGCGAGGCCTTGCGTCCAGGGACCGGCCTTCAGCACGGTGTAGCGGCCGTATTCGTACCCGATCGGCGCCTCGACGCTCGCCTGCCAGGACGCCATGTCGGCCCCGGTGAGGAGGCCGCGATGGGGCTTGCCCGTCACGTCCATCACCGGCTCACCGCGGCAGAACGCGTCGATCGCCTCGGCGACGAAGCCCTGCGACCAGATCCGGCGGGCGCGCTCGATCTCCTGCTCGCGCGAGCCGCCGGCGGCCTCGCGCACGATGCGGGCATAGGTCTCGGCGAGCACCGGATTGGTGAACAGGCTGCCGGGGGCAGGCACGCCGCCCTCCTTCAGGTAGGTCGCCGCCGAGCTCGGCCAGTGCTCGCGAAACAGCCCCTCGACGGTGGCGATGGTGGCCGAGACCCGCTCGACCAGCGGGAAGCCGTCGCGGGCATACCCGATCGCCGCCTCCAGCACGTCGGCCAGCCGCCAGGTGCCGTGATCGCGCAGGATCAGCATGTAGGCGTCGAAGGTGCCGGGCACGCAGGGCGCGAGCAGCCCGGTGCCCGGCACGAGATCGAGGCCGAGATCGTCGCGCAGGTGTGCGATGGTGGCGGCCTGCGGCGCCGGGCCCTGGCCGCACACCACCTGCGGGTGCCCGACCCGGACGTCGTGCAGGATCACCGGCACGTCGCCGCCCGGCCCGTTGAGGTGCGGCTCGACCACCTGCAGCACGAAGGCGGTGGCGACCCCGGCATCGAAGGCGTTGCCGCCCCGCTCCAGCACACCCATCCCGACCGCGGTGGCGATCCAGTGCGTCGAGGCCACGACCCCGAAGGTGCCGTCGATCTCGGGGCGGGTGGTGAAGGGATCGGGCGTGACGAAGCTCATCGGGAATCCTCTTCGGGGCTGCCCTGGGGCATGGGCGCGAACCGCCACCGCTATGGTCTTACACCGGCTCGGGCGGGGATGAGCACGGCACGATCCGTCGGGGCCGGCCTGCACCCGACGCTACCCATCAAGGGAGACGAAGCCTTCGGGCGTCGTCGGTGTGCCGCGCAGTTCCGAAGGTCTATTGCGCGGCGGCGCGGCGTCGGCGCGATTTCGGCGGGCTCGCGGCCTTGTGCCCGCCGGTCTCGCGATCGAATGCGGATCGTGCCGGCGCGGTCCCAGAACCGGCCGTGTCGGCCGAACCGTCGCCGGCCTCGTCGCTCACCGGAGCAACCCGGTGCGGGGCATGGATCGTCTCACCGAAGACATGAGCCGGAGCGATGCCGAACCCCGCCACCTGACGCTCGATCGCCTTGAGGAGCGCACTGGACACGTGAGGCCGGCTGTGGGGAAGCGATACGCTCGCGCCGGCCGGATGGTCGTAGAGTGCGTGGCTGTCATTGGCCGTTCTCCGCTCGAAGCCGAGTTCCGTCAGAGCGTCGATGACCGTCTGCGTCCGGACGTCCGTCATGCCCGCGCCTTCCCGTGCCCGGTCTTCAGGTCTCGCCACGACCGGACCACACTATCGCTCACGATCGCCTCCGGGTCGATGTGGACGGTCACCGTGGCACGCCGTCGTTGGGCCGCCGTGAGCGGATGCGCCTTGAAGTAATCTTGCACGATCAGATAGTATCCTATCTCCACGCAAGCATCAAAAATCACAACGATCACCGGAAAGAAATCTGCCAGCCAGAAATCGATGTCGCGCAGATCGATCCGGACAGCGATGCATCCATCCCTCCGGACCGTGAGGTGGTCCGTCGCCTTGAGTTGCAGCGAGATATAACCGCTCTCGATGCTGCCATCGACGTCGAAGGTCGTGATCAGGCCATCGATGCCGTAATCAGCCGCCGGAACATCGAGAACATAGCCGGCCTTCGCAACGATGTAGCCGACATGGTGCAGGCTCATGGCCGCGATGACGTGCTCGCGGGTCCTGACCTTGCGATCCGCCATGCATCCCCGCGACATCGAAGCCGTGCAGTCCCCTCCTGCTAGGTCAAGGCCGCACGGCGCACAAGACGCCGCCGCCCGGGCTCGCCTTTCCCGAACGGCTGCCGTATCCCCCGGCCATGGCCGCTCCTCCGCTCCTCACCCTCCAGGGCATCGCGCTCACCTTCGGCGGCACGCCGCTGCTCAATGGCGCCGACCTCTCGCTGGCTCCCGGCGACCGCACCTGCCTCGTCGGCCGCAACGGCTCGGGCAAGTCGACCCTGCTCAAGGTCGCCGCCGGGCTGGTCGAGCCCGACAAGGGCGTGCGCTTCCTCCAGCCCGGCACCACGGTGCGCTACCTCGCCCAGGAGCCGGACTTTTCCGGCCACGACACCACCCTGTCCTTCGTCGAGGCCGGGATGGGGCCGGGCGACGAGATCTACCGGGCGCGCTACCTGCTGGAGAGCTTGGGGCTCACCGGCGAGGAGGATCCGAGCCGGCTGTCGGGGGGCGAATCGCGCCGCGCGGCGCTCGCCCAGGCGCTCGCGCCCGAGCCCGACATCCTGCTCCTCGACGAGCCGACCAACCATCTCGACCTGCCGGCGATCGAGTGGCTGGAGGCCGAGCTGAAGGGCAGCCGCTCGGCGCTCGTGCTGATCAGCCACGACCGGCGCTTCCTCGAAGCCCTGTCGCGCTCGATCGTCTGGCTCGACCGCGGCACCACGCGGCGCCTCGACCAGGGGTTTGCCGCCTTCGAGGGCTGGCGCGACCAGGTGTTCGAGGAGGAGGAGCGCGAGCGCCACAAGCTCGACCGCAAGATCGCGGCGGAAGAGGACTGGCTGCGCTACGGCGTGACCGCGCGGCGCAAGCGCAACGTCAAGCGGCTCGCGGGCCTGCACGACCTGCGCCGCCAGGCCCGCGAGCATCGCGGGCCGGTCGGCGCCGCGACGATGACGGTGAGCGAGACCGAGGCCTCCGGCACCCTGGTGGTCGAGGCGCGCGATGTCGCCAAGTCCTACGGCGAGCGCCCGATCGTCCGCGACCTGAGCTTGCGCATCGCGAAGGGCGACCGGCTCGGCATCGTCGGCGCCAACGGCACCGGCAAGACGACGCTGGTCAACCTCCTCACCGGCCGCCTCCCGCCGGACGAGGGCATCGTGAAGGTGGGGGCCAACGTCACCCTCAACCTCCTCGACCAGCGCCGCAGCGCCCTCGATCCCGAGCGCACCGTCGCCGACGTGCTGACCGGCGGGGGCAGCGACAGCGTTCAGGTCGGCAACCAGAGCCGGCACGTCATCGGCTACATGAAGGACTTCCTGTTCTCGCCCGAGCAGGCGCGCACGCCGGTGAGCGTGCTCTCGGGCGGCGAGCGCAACCGGCTGCTGCTGG
Source organism: Methylobacterium sp. 142-1Y (assembly GCF_057747795.1). Classification (NCBI taxonomy): domain Bacteria; kingdom Pseudomonadati; phylum Pseudomonadota; class Alphaproteobacteria; order Hyphomicrobiales; family Methylobacteriaceae; genus Methylobacterium; species Methylobacterium sp. 142-1Y. The sequence goes on from NZ_CM173224.1 coordinate 42,190, forward strand.
CCCGCGCGCTCGCCGAAGCCGGCAACCTGCTGGTGCTCGACGAACCGACCAACGACCTCGACCTCGAGACCCTCGACCTGCTCCAGGAGATGCTCGGCGAGTACGCCGGCACCCTGATCCTGGTCAGCCACGACCGCGACTTCCTCGACCGGGTCGTGGACACCGTGCTGGTCTCGGAAGGGGAGGGGCGCTGGGTCGCCTATGCGGGCGGCTACAGCGACATGGTCGCCCAGCGCGGCGTCGGCGTGCAGGCCCGCGGGGTCGTCGCGTCAAGCGCAAAGGATGGCGCAAGGGACGGCGTCAAGGCGGTGCCGAAGCCGGCTGCCGCCCGCCCGGCCGCCAGGAAGCGCCTCGGCTTCAACGAGCAGCACGAGCTCAAGACCTTGCCGGCCCGGATCGCAGCGCTGGAAGGCAACCGGGCCAAGCTCCGGGCCGCCCTCGACGACCCGACCCTCTATGCCCGCGATCCCGCCCGCTTCGAGGCGATCTCCCGTACCCTGGCGACGACCGAGACCGATCTCGCGAGCGCCGAGGAACGCTGGCTCGAGCTCGAGGTGATGCGCGAGGAAATGGAAGGTTGAGGACAAGTCATACGATTTCCGACTGATCGCTTCGCGATGCGGAAATCGGCTTCGCTCACGCGCCGCGCGGGCTGGTGATACGAAATCCGGAAGTGTTCTTCCGGATTTCGTATCACGACCCCAGCGCGATCCGGGTCGTGGCCCCGGGACCGGGTTCCGCTCCAGAGGACGACAGGACGATGCGCGGCAAACTCAGTTGTCGCGCGTCAGAGCCCGGATTTAGCTGACCTGCGTAAGGTTTCGTGGCGTCCGTGCAACATTAAGGCCGAAAGCCGGTGGCTTGGCCGTCCCGGACGCAGATGCCGGTTGATCGCAGTTAGCGCCTCGCACATGGTGCCTCTGCACCGGGGACAACCCGGCGCGGCCCGGATGACATCCCCTGAGGGGAGCGCCGGGCACAGGGGATAAGAGTGGCGTGGTTCGGCATTCGTCGAGACACAGTCGTTCACCCCCAGGGTCTCGAAACTTTGGAGGTCTCGATGAAGCTCGTGAAGAGCCTTCTGCTCGGTTCGGCTGCTGGCCTGACCGTCGTTGCCGGTGCGCACGCTGCCGATCTGCCGATCAAGAAGGCTGCGCCCGTTGAGTACGTTCGTGTCTGCTCGGCCTACGGGGCCGGCTTCTTCTTCGTTCCCGGTACCGATACCTGCCTGCGCGTCTCCGGCCGCGCCCGCTTCGAAGCCGGCTACTCGCAGGGCTACTCGCGCTCGGGCAACAACGGCGACCTGATGGGTTACCGCGGCCTCGGCCGTCTCAACCTCGACGCCCGCACCCAGACCGCCTACGGCACGCTCCGCGCCTTCGTGCGCTTCGAGCTCGCCTCGCGGACCGGCGCCTACCTGAACTCGGGCACGCAGCAGCGCATCGCCAACGCCTTCCCGGCGCTCGGCGTCGACACGTTCGGCCGCGCCCAGCAATACGTGAACGTCGACAAGGCCTTCATCCAGTTCGCCGGCCTCACCGCCGGTCGCGCGGCCTCGTTCTACGACTTCTACGCCCACGACTTCGAGATCATCGGCACCTCGCTGGGCTCGGACACGTCCTCCACCAACCTGCTCGCCTACACCGCGACCTTCGGGAACGGCTTCTCGGCGACGCTGTCGGTCGAAGACCCGACCTTCCGCAAGAACCCGCTGTTCGGCACCGCCACCGCCGGCAACGCGGCGAGCCAGTTCGCGGTCTTCACCGCCGCGGCCACCAACTTGAGCCCGATCATCGCCACCAACGCGGCCGGCGTGCCGATCGGCGAGGCGTTCTACGACCTGCGCCAGACCAACCGCATGCCCGACTTCGTCGGTGCCCTGCGCTACGACGCCGCCTGGGGTTCGGCCCAGCTCTCGGCCGCCGTGCACGAGTTGAACGCCCAGAACGCCACCACGGTGATCGGCTTCAACGGCGCCACCCTGGCGGCCGGCACGATCGTCACCCCCCGCGTCAACAGCGAGTACGGCTGGGCGGTGCAGGGCGGCCTGAAGTTCAACCTGCCGTTCATCGCTCCGGGCGACTCCCTGTACCTGCAGGGTTCGTACGGCGAGGGCGCCCAGATCTACACCGGCTACTCCCAGTACATCGGCACCTACACCGCCAGCGCCGGCAACACCCAGGGCTCGCCCTTCGCGGCCTACTTCACCGACGCCGCCGTCAACCCGGTGACGGGCAAGATGGAGCTGTCGACCAGCTGGACGGTGGTCGGTTCGTACCTGCACTACTGGACCCCCGAGCTGCGCTCGGCGATCATCGGCAGCTACGGCGAGATGAGCTTCGGCAAGACCAGCCGCAACCTGCTCGGCGCGCTGAACTTCAACGGCCTCGGCAACCCGGTCAACAGCCCCGGCGCCTTCGCCTACAGCGCCGCCCTGCGCGACACCAGCCAGATCGTCGCCGGCGCGAGCCTGATCTGGTCGCCGGTCAAGGACCTCGATATCGGCGTCGAGGGTCTCTACAACCGCGTCGACCTCAAGGGCGGCCGCGTGGTCGACCAGAACAAGGCTCCGGGCCAGGTTCCCGTCGGCCTGAACGCCGCCGGCCTGCCGACCAACGCCGCCGGTGCGGTCCTGCCGACCACCAACTTCGCGGACACGTTCCAGGTCCGCATGCGCGTCCAGCGCGACTTCTAAGTCGCGAGAAGCGGCCCCCTCGGGGGCCGCGCCACGGACGAGTTTTCAGGGTCCCGGCTTCGTGCCGGGGCCCTTTTCCGATTCTCGCGACCTGCTCGCCTGCCGCGCCTTGCTGATGCCGGAAACCGCCGCCAGGGTGGCGCCTGCGCGTCGGAAGATCCCCCGCCGCGCGCGTTCCGCGTCGAGGTCCAGTATGGCGATTCGCTCGATCGGCTGGCTCGCCGGCCTTCCCCTCCTCGCCGGCGCCTGGGTTGCCGCCACGCCCTTCGCCGAGACGCGGCTCGAAGCCGCCCTGGAGGCGCCGGCCGCCACGATCGCGGCGGGCACCGGCCGCGACGGCGCCGAGCCGTGGCTGCGGGTCGAGGCGCGGGGCCGCGACCTTCTGGCGAGCGGCGAGGCGCCGATGCAATCCGCCCTCGACGAGGCCCGCGCGGCACTCGCCGATCTGCCGGGCCATCGCCGCATCCTCGACCGCCTCGGCCTCGTCGCCGAGGTCACGCCCTTCACCTGGGCGGCGATCCACCGCGCGCCGGACCGCCTCGACCTCATCGGCCATCGCCCGGCGGAGATCGGCCGCACGGCCCTGACCGAAGCCTTGAGCGCCGGCCTGCCCGCCGGGCTCTCCTTGCGCGACGCCGCGCGGGCCGCCCGCGGCGCGCCGGAGCATTTTTCCGACGCCGCCCGCTTCCTCCTCGCGCAGGTGCAGCACCTGAAGCCCGGCGCCACCGCGGCGATGCGTGATCGCGTTCTGTCGCTGCGGGGCGAGGCGGCGAGCGTCGAGGCCTATGCCGGCCTCAAGGCCGACCTCGCGCAAGCACCCGCCGGCTTCACGATCGGCGAGGTCGCGGTCGAGCCGGCCCTGGTCACGCCCTTCACCTGGTCGGCGAGCCGCGGCCCCGAGGGCCTCCGCCTCGACGGCTACACCGTATCGGAGGCCGACCGGGCGGCGATCCTGGCGGCGGCGCGCCTCCTCGCCGACGGCGCCCCGGTGACCGACGCCATGCGCACCGCCCGCGGTCTGCCGGCCGGGATCGACGCGCGGGCGCTGACCGACCGCGCCTTCGCGGCCCTGGCGCTGGTGCGGGAGGGCCGCGTCTCCCTCGACGGTGCGGCGCTGTCGATCCAGGGCTCGGCCATCGACATCCAGGCCGTGCGCGAGGCCGAGGCCCTGGCGGACAACCTGCCGGCGGGCGTCTCCCGCGGCCCGGTCGCGCTCACGGCGAGCCCGGTCTCGCCCTATCTCGTGACGATCCGGCGCGGGCCCGACGCCTTCACCCTCACCGGCCACCTGCCGGATGCCGAGGCGCGCCAGGCGCTCCGTACGGCGCTCCGGCCCTACCTCTACGGCGAGCGCATCGTCGACCGCACGCGGCTGGCCGAGGGCGCGCCGCCCGCCCTCCTCGACGGGCTGAATGCGGGAATCGGGGTGCTCGGCCAGCTCGCCGAGGGCGAGGTGAGCGTGCGCGACCAGTCCTTGCGCATCGCCGGGGAGGGGCTCTACCCCGAGAGCGCGCGCCGCATCGCCACCGAGGCCGCCAGGATCGCGCCGGCCGGCTGGCGGATCGACGTGGCCGTCGATGCCCGCGGCGCCGCGCCGCTCCGGGATCCGGCGGCTTGCGCCAAGACCTTCGCGGCGCTCGCCACCGAGCCGACCTTACGCTTCGATCCCGGCAGCGCCGACCTGAAAGCCGCCTTCTACACCGTCCTCGATGGGGTCGCGGACCTCGCCCGCGCCTGCCCGCAGGCCCGGATCGAGGTGGCCGGTCACGACGACCCGCCCGGCACCGCGCCGCCGCCCGCCCCCAAGGAGGCGGCCACCCCCGCACCGCCCAAGGGCAAGCCCGCGGCGAAACCGGGCAAGCAGGCCAGCAAGAACACCGAGAAGCCCACCGAGACATCCGCGGACACCCCCGCGATGCCCGATCCCGGCCTGCCGCAGCGGCGCGCCGCGGCGATCGTCGATTACCTGCTCAAGGCCGGCATCCCGGCCGGCCGCATCGCCGCCGCGCCGGCCGAGGCCGCCACCGACCGCCGGACGGTCGCCTTCGCCCTGCGTTCGTGAGTTCCCTCGTGCTCCTCATCGTCTCCGTCGCCTGGCCGGGTCTCCTCGCCGCCCTCCTGATCGGCGCCGGCACCGGCCTCTGGGCCGGCCTGCCCGCCGGCAGGGGGCCGGGCCTCGCCGCCGGTCTCGTGGCGCTCCTCGCCCTGGCGACCGCTGCCACGGCTGTCGCCGGCCTCGTGCCGGGGCGGGAGGGTTTCTGGGTCGAGAGCGCCGCCCTGATGCTGGCCGCCTATCTCTTCGGCTGCGGCCTCGGCGGCCTCGGCAAGGGACGCCGGACGAGCCCCTGACCGAAGCGGCGCCGCTCTCGTCCGGAGGCGACGCCGACGATTCTCTGCGAGACCCGGCTCAGCGGGCGAGGTGCCGGTCGAAGAACCGGGCGATCCCCTCGAACACCGCCCGGGTTTTCGGTGCGGTCCCGTCGCGGATGTACTGGGCGTGCGACTGCCCCTCGCAGACCTGGAGACAGGCCTCGACCCCGGCATCCCGCAGCTTGCGGTGGAACCCGAACGGCGTTCGACAGCAGCAGGTCCCGGGTGCCCGTCGTCAGGATCGTCGGCGGGAAGCCGTGCATTCTGCCGGCGCCGCCCGCAAGACCGGACCTCTGGGAACTTCCCGATATGCGGGCCGCCCCGGCGCGGGGCGGCCCGGTCTCTCGCGACGCTACTGCCGCTGCTGCGGCGGCTGCGCCTGCGATTGCTGCTGCTGGATCAACGGGGTGATGCGGCGCACCGTGACCCGGCGGTTCTCCCGCGAGGGACCTTGCGTGTTCACCTTCAGGTACTGCTCGCCGTAGCCCTGGGTGGTCAGGTTCTCCGGCGGCACGCCGAAGTCGCGGGTCAGCACCTCGGCCACCGACTGGGCGCGCCGGTCGGAGAGCGACAGGTTGTCGACGTCGCTGCCGACCGCGTCAGTGTAGCCCTCGATCAGAAAAACCTCCTGCGGGTTGCTCTTCACCGCCTGGTTGATCGCCGCCGCGATGGTGGCGAGGCGGCGGGCCTGGTCAGGCGTCACCTGCCACGAGCCGGTGTCGAAGGTGATCGTGTCGATGTCGACGCTGCGCATCCGGGCGCGCAGGCTCGGGCTGTAGCGCACCTGGTCGAGGGTGTAGCGCCGCTCGACCGGGGCGATCGGCGGGGCGGTCAACGCCTCGTAGATCGCGCCCTCGTCGGCCCGGTCCGCCTCGACCACGTAGCGGTCGCGGGGGATGCGGATATCGGGCGGCGGCAGCACCACCACGTCCTGCTCGATCGACCGCGGCGGGCCCGCGTAGGAATTGTCGATCAGCATCACCTCGCGCCCGTCCGGCCCGCGGCGGTAGCGCCGCAGCAGGCGGCCGTCGTCGTCCACCACCGTGAAGACCTGGTAGCCGCCGGGGCGGTCGATGATCGTCACGGTGTCGCGCCCGCGGCGCTCGATGCGGGCGTCGCGGTCGAGCAGGCGGAAGCGCTCGGTCTCGTCGTGGCGCAGGAAGTAGCGGTCGTCGTCGCGCACGATCACGCGGCCGGGCTCGCGGATGATCAGACGGCCGCCCTCGTTGAACTCGCGCCGGGCCCGGCGGACGTCCTCGTAGCTGCGCACGTCGATGTCGCCGCGGCGGAAGCCGCCCGGGACGTAGTCCGGCGCGTCGCGGCGATAGCCGCCGGGCAGATCGCCCCGGTCGTCGGGGCCGCGCCCGTCCGGACCGCGCCGATCGAAATCGCGCCTGTCCCCGTCGCGGCGGTCCAAGTCGCGGCGGTCCAAGTCGCGCCGGTCCTGGTCGCGCCGGTCCTGGTCGCGCGGGTCGCGACGATCGAAGCCGCGATCGTCGCGGTTGTCGGGCGGTCCTCCGGCGCCGCCGGGCACGAACGGCCGTCCGGGCACGCCGGGCTGCTGATTCGGGGGAAGCGGCGCGCCGTTCGGGCCGGCGCCGGGCGCGTCCGGCCGGCCCGGTCCACGGCCGGGAACGCCGGGCTGCGGCGCACCGGCCGGGGGCGGCGCCGCGCGGCCCGGGGCAGGGGGCTGACCGGGAACCGGCGGCTGCGGCGCGGGACCTTGGCCGGGACCTTGGCCGGGTGCGGGGGGCTGGCCCGGGCCGCGCTGGACCGGCGCATCGGGGCCGCGGCGATCCTCACGGGTGTCCGGGCGGTCGTCGCGGCGGTCCGGCCGCGCGTCGGGTGCGGGACGGTCGCGCGGGTCGGGCCGCCCGGCCGGGCCGCGATCCTGCGGCGGGGCCGGCGGACGCCCGGGCTCCTCGCCGCGCGGGGCGCGCGGCTCCTGCCGGTCGGGACGATCCTGCCGGTCGGGACGATCCTGGGGGGCCTGGCGATCCTGGCGATCGGGACGGTCCGGCCGTTCCTGACGCTCGGGACGTCCCTGGGGACCGCGCTCCTGCTGATCGGGACGCTCGCGCTGCTGGGGCTCGGGACGCTCGCGGGGCGGGCCTGTGCGCTCGCGCGGCTCCGGCCGCTCGGGGCGTTCGCGCTGCGGCTCCGGGCGCTCCTGCCGCGGCTCCGGCCGTTCGCGGGGCTCCGGCCGAGGTGCCGGGCGCTCCTGACGGGGTTCGGGCCGTTCCTGCCTGGGTTCCGGGCGTTCCTGACGCGGTTCGGGCCGCTCGGCCGGGCCACGTTCAGGACGCGGTCCGCCACCCGGTCCGCCTGGACCACCGCCAGGCCCTCCGGGACCGCCATGCCCGCGCTCGCCGGGACCTCCCGGCCCACCGGGACCGCCGGGACCTCCCGGTCCGCCGGGCCCGCCCCGCTCTCCCGGCCCGCCCTGGGCCAGCCGGATCACGTCGTCGCCTCGCGCCGCCGCTTGGCTAGCAAGAGCCTGGCTCACGAGAACGGGCTGGAGCAGCAAAGCCGGCAGGATCGTGCCGGTCAGCAGCAGCGCGCGGGCAGGGCGCATCAAGGAAAAACCTCTCGTCCTTCGTCGGTCCCTTCGAACACCGTGACGGCCGATTGGTTCCCTTCGGTCAGAGGCCCCGCTCGTTCAGGGCGTGGCGACCGGCGTGGCGCCGGGGGCCGGGACGGTCACGGCCGCCGCCTGCGGGCCGTCCGCCTTCGCGACGAGCGGCACCGGGATCAGGTTGGGGGCGATGATCCGGATCGCGGGACGCTCCTCGGGACCGGCCGGCCGCGGCGTCTCGGCGGCGTCGGTGACCTCCTCGACCCGGGTGGCGGCGGTGGCGGCGAGCGTCGCGGCGGACCGGTCGGCGCGGCCGACCAGGGTCAGGCGCACCTTCGGCCGCGACATCGCCTCCGCCTGGGCCGGGGTGACGAAGATGTCGCCCTTGTGGCGCACCAGCATGCTCTCGGCCTTGACCAGGGCCTGCGCCCAGGTCTGCGTGCCCTTGCACGAGCAGTTCGGCACGAAGGTCTTCTGGAACTTGAAGGCGTTCGGCAGGGCCGAGTAGGCGCGCTTGGTCTGGATCGCGGCGGCCTGGGCGAGGCCGCTGTCGGTCGGCGGCATCGAGTAGGCGGCGGCCTCGGCGCCGGGGCAGAGGGCCTGGCACATCTCGTTGGCGCCCTCCCGCCCGTCGGGCAGGTTCGGCATCGGGAAATAGGCGCCGTCGCACATCCGCACGCAGATCACCTGCGAGCCGCCGCGCCCGAATCCCTCGGCCGGCTTCGACTGGAGCGAGGCGGCACTCGGCAGGCCGGTGCAGGATTCCTTCACGGCGGCGATCAGCTGCTCGCGCCGCGCATTCGAGACTTCGCGGGCGCCTGCGCCGTAGCCGGCATTGAGGGCGCGGATGCGCTGCTCGACCTGGGCGCATTGCGGGGGCCGCATGTCGAAGAACAGGAAGCGCCCGCCCTCGCAGCCGATCGACTGCCGATAGGCGACGAGCTGCTGGATCTCCTCGATCTGGCCGCGGTTCGATTCGCGCTGCAGGCCGGCGAGCTCGGCGCGGAAGCGCTGGCAGGCGGCCGCATTGGGCTCGGCCAGGGCAGCCTGGCACAAGGAAAGAGTCGCAAGGACGCCGGCGAGGAGCCGGACCGTGAAGCGAAGCAGCGGCATGGTGTTCGGGGACCGGCCGTTATGCGGGGACGATCCGCCCGAAAGGGGCGGCGGACGAGAACAAGCCGTCCCCATGGGCGGGGACCCAAGCCTTGCGGGCCGGGACCCAAGCGTGGCGGGACGGGACGGCCTCGTTCTACCCGCCCTCGCCGCCGCGCGACAGCCTCCCTACATACGTTAAGCTTCTTTGCGGAAAGGTTGACGCGATGGTGTGGCGGCGGGGTCTCAGGGCTCTCTGCGGGGTGGTGTGCCTCGGGTTGGCGTCGGGTGCGGCGCTCGCGCAGGAGCCGGACCGGATCTTCGACAAGTCCACGGTCTGGCGGCCGCTGACGCCCAACGACAAGCTCGTGGTCTACGGCATCGACGATCCGGACGTGGCCGGCGTCGCCTGCCATTACACCCAGCCGGAGAAGGGCGGCATCAAGGGCACGCTGGGCCTCGCCGAGGAGGTCTCCGACATCTCGCTCTCCTGCCGACAGGTCGGACCGGTCAAGTTCAAGGGCAAGATCAAGCAGGGCGAAGTCGTGTTCAGCGAACGCCGCTCGCTGATCTTCAAGAGCATGCAGATCGTGCGCGGCTGCGACGCCAAGCGCAACACCCTGATCTACATGGTCTACTCCGACAAGGTGGTGCAGGGCTCGCCGAAGAACTCGACCTCGACGGTGCCGCTGATGCCCTGGGGCACCGAGCCGCCGCCGAAATGCGGCGACTTCCTGGGCTGAAGGCGGTCTTCCGCGCCGGGCGTCAGCCCGCGTCGCGGAGCCGCTGCCCGGCCTCGCCGTAGCCGAGCGCAGCCGCGGCGCGGTTGGCGATGCCGCGGCTCACGACGATCCATTCGAGGTCGTTGATCGCCTTCACCAGGCGCTCCCGCTCTGGCACCTCGGTGTCCTCGTCGGGTCTTGCCTCTGCGAGGTTCACGGCGGCGATCAGCACCCCGTCGCGCGCATCCTCGATCCGCGGATCGCGCTCGACATGGCCGCGCACGTCGTCGTCGAAGCGACGGATGACCGTCCAGGGCAGCGCATCGGCGCTGCAGCCCGACGGGTAGCCCCGGGCGACGAGCCGGGCCTGCGATGCGGCCTCCCGGACGAGTTCGACGAGCTTGGCGACCATGGCGTATCCGTCTCGGCTCCTTGTGAGCGGGAACCCGCGAATCGGCCCGCGGGTCCCGGGGGCGGGAGGCTTAGCGCGCCAGCCGCCCTTCCTCCGCCGCCTTCGTCATCTCCTCGGCATCCGCCGGCAGGAGGGTGCGCTCGGCCACCATCCGCTCGGCCGCCGCCTTCACGGCCGCCGCGTAGGCGCCCTCGTCCGGGTAGCGCTCTTCCAGCGAGAGCCGCGGGTCGCCGGCGGCCTGCGCGGCTGCCTTCGTCTCGGCGAAGGGGAGCACGCCGCCCTTCTGGTTGCACAGGGTGTCGGCGGCGACGCCGCGCGTCGGGTTCCAGGCGGTGTAGGTCGCCCGCGGCGCCTCGATCAGCGGCAGGCGAATGCCCGCCAGCGTGTTGCCGTCCGGATCGACCTTCGGCAGCAGCAGGGGATAGGTGCCGCGCACCGCCGGCGGGTCGCCGGGCTCCACCCACTGCGCGGGGTTGTAGAGGCCGGTATAGGGCAGGCCGGGGATCGGCGGGTAGAGATGGGCAGGCTCTCCCAGCGTGCCGTCGGCCCGGGAGGGATAGCGGCTCGCCGGTGGCACCACGCCATCGGCGATCCAGGATTCGAGGGCGACGAGGAGCGCCCGCGACGCCGCTCCGGCATGGACCGGGCTCGCCGGCAGGGCGCAACCCGGCACGCTTGCCGTGCTTGCGTCGGGATCGGCGAAGTGCGGCGCGCCGGTGACCATGTAGGCCCGTACCTCCGGCGGCTGGGCGAGATCGGCGCCCCGCGTGTCGGTGGTCACGAGCGCCCCGCGCGAGCCCCACAGCTCGTACTCGCTGTCGACATGCATCAGGCGCGGGCATGTGTTGGACAGCCGGCAGCGCAGGAGCAGGCCGTCGCGCCGGCCCGTCAGCGCGTCGGTCGTCGTCTCGTAGGCGAAGGGGAACTGGTCGGCCGGATAATAGCGGTCGAGATGGGGGCCGGGATTGCGGCCGGGCTGGGCGAAGCGGGCATTGGTGAAGCTGCGCCGGCTGCCGGCGATGTGCGGCATCATCCCGTCGAACACCATCCGGCCGCGCTCGTCCTCGTTGAGGCCGAGATAGAGGAGGTCGCGCAGCACCCGGCCCGATTGCGAGATGCCGAAGCCGACCGCCCGGTCGATGGTGCTGCGGCCGTTCGCTGCAAGCGGGTTCCGGTCGCTGGTGTCGTGACGCAGGAAGGTCGTCACGTCGCGGATCGCCGCGAGGCCCATTCCCATCACCGCCGGGTCGCGGGCGGTGTAGCTCAGCTCGTAGAGGGCGCTGCCGTCGAAGCCCTCGGGCCGGGTGATCGCGATGCGCTTGGCGTCGAGGAAGCGGAAGGACAGGCCGGGCGGCGTCGTGCGCGGGTCCTCGGGTCTCGCCCGCACGGTGAGGCGGGCCTTCTCCGGGTCGAGATCGGCGGCCGGCCAGGTCAGCGGCGCCTCGATCGGGGACTTGGTGTTCTCGAAGCTCCATTCCTCGCGCGACGGCCCGGTGATTCCGGCGAGCACCGGCAGGCGAATGCCCATCCCTGCGCCGGGGGCGATGTCGCCCTGCCAGCCGATCCAGGCGAGCGTGTAGCCGCGCGACAGCAGGAAACCGCGCCCCGCATCCCCCGCCTGCTCGAGGCGGCTGGAATTCGCCGTCGTCGAACCCTCGACCAGCGGGCCGATCAGCTTGCGGCCGCGGTTGGGGATCTCGACCAGCAGGAGGCCGTTGGGGCGCTCCGGGCGCAGGAGCACCACGTCGGCCGTGGCCTCGACCCGGCCCTCGGCGTTGCGGGGTGCCAGCACCAGGTCGGCGATGATCGCGTCGTGGGGATCCGTGGGATCGAGGGCGATGGTCGCCCGGCCGGTGATCTTCTCCGCCGGCCCGCGCTCGCCGAAGCTGCGGCCTTGCAGGGCGGGCCTCTCGGTCGTGACGGTCTCGAACCGCGTCACCTCCGCCCCGGCCGGCCCGGCGGCGAGGCCGCACCCGAGCATCGCCAGGGCCACGGCCCTCGGCATCCTGGTCATCGCTGGTCCCCCCTGGCGGCGCCGCTGGCGGGCGCCCTCGTGGAAACCGTAACGGTGCGGCGACCGGCTTGTGAACCGACTCCATCGCCGGGCTGCCCTGCGCGGCTCTCGGCAGACTTGCGTCGGCAGGCCAACGCTTCGTCCGCTCAGGTTCTTGTTTCGCCGCAGATTCTTGCCGCAAAACCGGCAGCCGCTTCCGCGGACTCTGCTGATCGACCGGCCAGCACGCTCGCGAGGTAGTGCCGGACGAAGCCGGGCATCCGGGCGGGATCGAGATCCGAGGACGTGCGCACCCCGACGATGGCCGAGAGTTCGGGCTCGTCCTCGGCGGCGAGATGGGCGGCGATCCGCTCCCGCACCACCGCTTCGTCCTCGGCGAGCTGGACCGGGCGCAGCAGGGCCATCAGGCCGCCGTCGCGCACGACGATCCAGCCGGGATCCGGCTCCTGATTCGACCCCTGCGGGGCGACGAGGCCGGTCTCCTCCCGCAACTCGCGCAGCGCGCTCGCCGCGAGGTCGACGCGGCCCTCCGCGCCGATATCGGTCGGGTCCGGCGTGCCGCAGGGAAAGTAGACCCGCCCGGCGGCGGCCGTATGCGGGCCCATCTCGCCGAGCAGGAAGGTGCCGTCGCGGGTGCGCGGCACCGCCGCCGCGAAGACGTTGAGAACGCTCCCGTCCGGGAAGCCCCAATCCTTCAGGGCGGTGAGGGCGGCGTACTCGGCCTCGAACAGCTCGGCCTCGAGCACGCCCTCGGTGAGGCTCCAGCGGCGCAGCATCAGCACCGTGCCGTTGAACATCGCCGGCCGCTCCGCCCGCCGCGCCTCCCAATGGGCCTGGATCGCCGCACGGTTGTCGCGGGCCCAGGACCAGTCATGGGCGACCATCCGGGCGTCGATCCGGCGGGCCGGGGTGAGGGTGATCCCCATCAAAGATGCAGCACGCCCTCGGAGACCAGCACGGCGCCGCCGCCGATCTCGGCGGCGCGCAAGGCCCCGTCCTCGATGGTGAGCTGGAGCGCGATCTCGCTCGGCCGGCCCATCTCGATTCCTTGCGCGACGACGAGGTTGTGGGTGCCGCTCCCCAAGGGCTCGAACTGCATGAGCGCGCCGGCGAAGGCCGCGACCGCGCCCCCGGTCGCCGGATCCTCGGCGATGCCGGCGGCGGGGGCGAACATCCGCGCCCGGAAGCTGTGCGCGGGGTCGCCGGTCTCTCCGGTATAGAGGAAGACCTTGGAGTTGGGCCCGAGGGCCTGCACCATCGCCTCGGCGCTGGTGCGCGCCCGGGCCAGGGCCTCGAGCCCTTGGACCGGCACGAGGTGGAACGGCGTGCCGGCGCTGTAGCGACTCGGCCGGTGGCGGGCAAAGCCGATCTCGGACGGCGACAGGTTCAGGGCGGCGGCGAGAATCGTGGCGTCCGGCTCCTCGCCCCAGCTCTCCGGCAGCCGCGGCAGGCGGAAGCGCGCGCGGCCGCTTCCCTCGCCGGTCTCGACCACGCAGGGCACCACCCCGACTTTCTCCTCCAGCCCGAACGCCACCGCGTCGGCGATTTCCGCCCGCGCGTCGCCGAGGGCGAGCAGCACCGCGGTGCCGACCGTCGGGTGCCCGGCGAAGGCGAGTTCCTGGGTCGGCGTGAAGATCCGCAGCCGTGCCCGGTGCCTGTCCTCGGCGGGGGGCAGCACGAACACCGTCTCCGACAGGTTGAACTCGGCGGCGATGGCCTGCATCGCGGCATCGTCCAGCCCCTCGGCATCGAGCACCACCGCCAGCGGATTGCCGGCGAGCGGGGTCTCGGTGAAGACGTCCAGGGTGGCGTAGCGGCGTGCGGGCATCTCTGTCTCGTCCTTGGGAGCTTGTCCTTGGGAACTTGTCCTTGGGCACTTGTCCTGGCCGGGGCTCGGGGGCGAGGCAGCATGGATCGGGTGGTGTGCGCAAGTCCCGGCAGCGGAGAGGGCCGTCTCGCGAGGCCGTTATGGCCGTTTCGCGAAACGGCCATAACGGCGATCACCCGCGGCTGCTCAGCCGCCTTGTCCGAGTCGTTTCGCTGCACGCTTGACCGTTTCGTTGATCCGGGTTTGCCAGCCCGGGCCCGTCGCCCTGAAGGCTGCTAGCGCCTCCGGATCGAGCCGTAGCGTGACCTGCACGAGTCGGCTCGGGGACTTCGGCCGCCCACGCTTCGTCAGAGCGGCAAACACATCCGGCGGCAGAACATCGCGGGCGGGCCGCAACCGGCCGAGTTCCTCTTCGGTCATCTCTCGGGCATCCGGATCCGCGGCCATGCGTGCCTGTAGTTCGGCCTCTTCCGCATCGCTCAGCATCGGCACCGTTCGCTTACTCGAATTGTGCGACATAGGCTCTCCTCTCGCGGTTGCTGGCAGTCCGCAGGCTGATGGCTGAAATGGCCTCCGTGCCAAGGAGCGAGAAGGTGAGAGTGACAAGCTTGCCGTCGAGGTAACCCGTCGCGATGTATCGCGCGCTGCCGGACTTGCTACTGTAGCTCTCACTGATTGCCGCGGTGTCCCACTCGAAGCGATCGCGGGCATCGGCGAAATCGAGCCCATGGCCAGAAGGAGGAGGCTGGCGATTCTTCTCGCGCTTGGGCTCGTCCCAGACCATCCTCATGTATTTTTGTAACTCCAGGAAATACCGGCGGCAAGCTGCAACGGCATCGGCAGATGGTGTAGGCGGGCGCCATGACTCGACGGAGCGCCCGACCGATGCCCCACACCCTGACCCCCGAGACCGCCGCGCGCTTTGCCGCCCTCACCCTCGGCCACGTCACCCGGGAATACCCGAACAAGCCGGACCACACCCTCGCCGGCCCGGAGGATGCCCGCACGCCGGCGGCCCTCCACCCGGTGTTCTACGGCAGCTTCGACTGGCATTCCTGCGTCCACGGCTACTGGCTGCTCGCCCGGGTGCTGCGCCGCTTCCCCGATGGACCGCAGGCCGAGGCGATCCGGGCCTTGTTCGACCGGCAACTGACCCCGGAGAAGGTCGCGGGCGAGTGCGCCTATCTCGCGGCGCCGACGGCGCGGGGCTTCAAGCGGCCCTATGGCTGGGCCTGGGCGCTCAAGCTCGCCGACGAGCTCGGACAGCTGCCCGACCCGCGCTGGGCGCGGGCGCTGACGCCGATGATGGAAATCTTCGCGCAGCGCTTCCACGAGTTCCTGCCGCTCTCGCCCTATCCGGTGCGGGTCGGCACGCATTTCAACACCGCCTTCGGCCTGCGCATGGCGGCGGATTACGCCGAGGGCACCGGGGATGCCGGCCTGACCGCGCTGCTGCGCGAGACCGCCCTGCGCTGGTACGGCGCGGATGCCGATTGCCCGGCCTGGGGCGAGCCGAGCGGGGACGACTTCCTGTCCTCCGCGCTGATCGAGGCCGAAGCCTTGCGCCGCCTGATGCCGGCGGATGACTTCCGGCCCTGGTTCGACCGCTTCCTGCCGCACCTCGCCGAGCGCCGGCCCGAAACCCTGTTCCGCCCGGCGACCGTGACCGACCGCAGCGACGGCAAGATCGCCCATCTCGACGGGCTCAACCTCAGCCGCGCCTGGTGCCTGCGGGCGCTGGCCGGCGCCCTGCCGGCGGACGATGAACGGGTGCCGGTCCTGCGGGAGACGGCGCAAGTCCATCTCGACGCGGCGCTGCCCCACCTCGCCGACGATTACATGGGCGAGCACTGGCTGGCGAGCTTCGCGCTGCTCGCCCTGGAGGCGTGAGACTCGGCCCCGGAGGCGTGAGGAAGGCGTGAGCCGTCACACCGCCTCGACCGGGAAGGTGCGGCTCGGCGCCACGAATTCGTCCTGCGCCGCCACGGTCAGGATCTCCCGCGACCCGGCTTCCGCGGTGCGGCGCAGGAGGCCGAAGATCGAGGCGGCGGCGGCCCCCAGCGCCTCGCCGGCCGAGCGGCTGCGGGCGTAATGCACCAGGAACAGGGCCGCGGTGGCGTCGCCCGCGCCGTTGATGGAAAGCGAGAGGCGCGGGGTGCGCAGGCGCCAGAACAGCCCGTCGGCGCCGGCCAGCATGTCGATGCTGTCGTCGGGCGTCTCCTCGGTGTGGAGCGAGGTGACCAGCACCACCTTCGGCCCGCTCGCCTGCACGGCCGCAACGGCGGCCTTGGCGTCGGCGAGCGTGCGGGTCTCGATCCCGCTCAGGTAATCGAGCTCGAACTGGTTCGGGGTGATGATGTCGGCCGCCGGCACTGCGTGGTCGCGCATGAATTCCGGGATGCCGGGCCGCACGAACACCCCGCGGCCGATATCGCCGATCACAGGATCGCAGCAATAGAGCGCCGCGGGATTCGCCGCCCGCACCCGCGCCACCGCCCGCAGGATCGCCGTGCCGATATCGGCCGAGCCCATATAGCCGGACAGCACGCCGTCGCAGGTCGGGAGCACGCCGCGATCGGCGATGCCCTCGACCAGCTCCTCGATCGCCGGCCCGTCGAACACCCGGCCGCGCCAGGCGCCGTAGCCGGTATGGTTCGAGAACTGCACGGTGTGCACCGCCCAGACCTCGACCCCGAGCCGCTGCATCGGGAAGACCGCCGAGGCGTTGCCGACATGGCCGTAGGCGACGTGGGACTGGATCGACAGGACGTTCATCGCGACACGAGACCCCGCGAGAGGATGCGAAGGCCCCCCGGCGGGGGCGCTCAAGGCCCGCACGATTCCCGGAACCGGGCGCTCCTGGCAACCGTCCAGGCCCCGCAAAAAGCATGAGACGCCCGGATCGGAGGCGGGTTCACGCGGCGCTCACACAGCACCGATAGACCGATCGGTGAGGCGGAACGCCGGCCCGGCTCCCCGACTTGTCCCGCCATCCCGCTCACCCACGGTCAGGGCTCCATGGATTTCGAGAGCTTACGCAACACGGTCCTCGATGTCGTGCGCGACCACCAGGCCTGGGCGCCGGTGATCACCGGGATCATCGCCTTCTGCGAATCGCTCGCGGTGCTCTCGCTGCTGGTGCCGGCCACCGTGATCCTGATCGGGATCGGCGCGCTGATCGGCTCGGGCGCGATTCCCTTCCTGCCGGTGATGCTCGGGGCGGCGATCGGGGCGATCCTGGGCGACTGGGTCTCCTACGAGATCGGCCGCTACTACAAGGACGGCGCCAAGCGGATCTGGCCGCTCAGCCGCTACCCCGAGATGGTCGCCAAGGGCGAGACCTTCTGCCAGCGCTGGGGCGCCTGGGCGATCTTTGTCGGCCGCTTCATCGGCCCGGCCCGGGCGGTGGTGCCGCTGGTGGCCGGGGTGGCGCTGCTGCCGCGCCTGGCCTTCTGGCTCGCCAATTTCTCCTCGGCCTTCGTCTGGGCCTTCGTCTGGCTCGCGCCGGGGGCGGGCCTGATCGACTGGCTGCGGCGGGCTTGACGCAAATGTCACCATGAATGCGACGGATCATCCCATCGGGAAGATGATCCTGTCTGGAGTGGCCGATCCGGACCCGCAGCTTCCGCCCCGGAACACTCATCGAATCTTAAGTTATGGAACGGAATGATCGTGTGCGGCTCGATTGGTCGTACCCGGTACGTGTTCGATGGTCCTTGAGACGCCACCCTACCTGCTGCCGCGCGTCCCCGCCCTGCGCTGGCTCGTGGATCCCAGCCTCGACCTGCCGGGGGATCTGCGGATCCGCCTGCTCGCGACGCTGTTTTCCTCGGCGCCTACGCTGGTGCTCGGCGCGATGGGGATGCTGATAATCGAGGTGATGGCGGCGATCCGGCATCCGGGCCCGCTCTTTCTCGGCCTGCTGGCGGCGGATCTGGCCCTGCTCGGTGTCCGCGTGGTCCTGATCCGGCGCATCCACCGCGCTGCCGCGACCGGCCGGCCGGCATCGACCGACCTGATGCTCGCCTCGAGTCTCGCCTGGGCCGGATTGGTCGGCCTCGCGACGGTCCTGTGCGTGTCCAGCGGCGATCCGGTGCTGCAGATTCTCGGGCCCCTGACCATGATGGGGATCCTGAGCGGCATCGTCACCCGCAACTACGCCGCGCCGCGCCTTGCCGTCGCGATGATCTTCCTGTGCGACGTGCCGATGAAGACGATGCTCCTCGTCCATTACGGCGACCTCTGGTTCCTGGTCGGGGTGGCTCTGGGCTTGGTCTTCGTGGTGGCGATGAGCCTGACGACGGTTCAGCTCAACCGCACCTATGTCGAGGTGCTGCTCGCCAAGCGCGAGAACCAGCGCCGGGCCACCCACGATTCCCTGACCGGCCTGCGCAACCGCACCGGAATGATGGAGGATCTCGCCGCCCATATGGCGCGCGGCACCGACGACCTCGCCCTGCTCTACCTCGATCTCGACGGCTTCAAGGCGGTCAACGACTGCCTCGGCCACGCCGCCGGCGACGCCCTGCTGGTGCAGGTCGCCGGCCGGATCGGCGCGGTGATCCCGGAGGAGTGGTGCGCGGCCCGGCTCGGCGGCGACGAATTCGTGGTCCTCGCCGGCGGCGCCCGCGCCCACGAGGCCGCCGCCGTGGCGGCGCGCCTGATCGAGGCCGTGAAGGCCCCCTACGACATCGGGATCGGCGTCGGCTTGAGCGTCGGCATCGGCTGGGCGGTCCCGGGGATGACCCGGGAGGCGCTCCTCGCCGAGGCCGACGCGGCGCTCTACCGCGCCAAGGCCGCCGGCAAGGGCCGCCTGGCGGCACCGCCCGAGCCGCGCTCGCGCGCGTCGCGGGTCGGGTGGGCGTGAGACGGCTTCAGCCCATCGGTCTTCAGCCCATCGCCCGCTTGACGAACCGGTCCTCGAAGGTCGTCGCGAGGTCGATCTTGGCGCCCTGCAATTCGGGATCGAGGGTGCGGACCAGTTCCAGCACGCTCGCCATGCCCTCTTGCGTCGGGATGCCGGTGCGGGAATAGCTCTCGAGCGAGTTCTTCACCGCCTGCACGTAGAGAGGCTTGTCGCCGAAATGGTAGGCCGGCGGCACCGTGTCGGCGATCTCTTCCGGCGACGCCGCGACGATCCATTTCAGCGACTTGACGAAGGCGTTGACGACCTTCTGGGTCGCGGCGGCGTGGTGCTCGATCCAGTCCTGCTTGGTGTAGACCACCGCCGCCGGGTTGGGCCCGCCGAACAACGCCCGGGTGCCGGCCTCGGTGCGGGTGTCGATGATGACCTTGATGTCGCCGTCGGCCTCCAGCTTGGCGATCACCGGGTCGAGGTGGGAGATCGCGTCGATCTCGCCCTTCTTCATCGCCGCGATCGCACCCGCGCCGCCGCCGACGCCGATGAGAGGGGCGTCCGAGGCCTTCAGCCCGGCCTTGATCATCGCGTACTGGGCGGTGAGCGCAGTCGAGGAGCCCGGCGCCGTCACGCCGATCTTGCGGCCCTTGAAGTCGGCGGCCGATTTCACCGTGTCGGCGAGGTCCTTGCGCACCCCGATGACGATGGCGGGGAAGCGGCCGAGCTCGCACACGGCGCGCACGTCCTGGCCCTTGGCCTGCATGCGGATCGTGTGCTCGTAGGCCCCCGTCACCACGTCGACCGAGCCGCCGATCAGCGCCTGGAGCGAGCGCGCGCCGCCGCCGAAATCGTTGATCTCGGCCTCGACGCCCTCCTCCTTGAAGAAGCCCTTCCGCTCGGCGATCGTCAGCGGCAGGTAGTAGAGCAGGGGCTTGCCGCCGACGCCGATGCGGACCTTCACGGTATCGGCCCGGGCCGGCACGGCGGGGCTGAGCGCCAGGGCGGCGGCGCCGGCGAGGAAGCTGCGGCGTTGCATCGGAAATATCTCCCTTGCTTTCTCAGGCTTCTATTCTGTCAGCTCTGGCCGCCGGCCTGCGGACGCCAGACCAGGAGGCGGTTCTCGATCAGGGTGACGACCGTGTCGATCACGATGACGAACACGGTCAGGATCAGCATCCCGGCAAAGACCCCGGTGACGTCGAACACGCTCTCGGCCTCGTGGATCTTGTAGCCGAGCCCGGCCGAGGAGCCGAGATATTCGCCCACCACCGCGCCGACGAGAGCAAAGCCCACCGCGGTATGGAGCGAGGAGAACATCCAGGTCAGGGCCGAGGGCCAGTAGACGTGGCGCAGAAGTCCGCGCTCGCTCATGCCCAGCATCCGGGCGTTGTTGAGCACCACCGGGCTCACCTCGCGCACGCCCTGGTAGACGTTGAAGAACACGATGAAGAACACCAGGGTGAAGCCGAGCGCCACCTTCGACCAGATTCCGAGCCCGAACCACAGGGCGAAGATCGGCGCCAGCACCACCCGGGGCAGGGCGTTCGCCGCCTTGATGTAGGGGTCGAACACCGCCGCCAAGAGCGCGTTGCGGGCGAACAGGAACCCGAAGGCGATGCCGCCGAGCGCGCCGGTGACGAAGGCCAGCACCGTCTCCTGCAGTGTGATCCAGAGATGGCCCCAGATCTCCGGGTTGATCATCTCGGTCCAGGTGCGCTTCAGGACCTCGACCGGGGTCGAGAAGAAGAACTGGATCTGCTTAGGCGCGCCCAGGATCGGATAGACGGTGAGCACGTGCCAGATCGCCAGGCCGACGAGGCCGACGAGGATCTGCAGGGCGAGGAGGCCCAGGCGGTTCACGGGACGGTTCACGACGGGACTCTCCGGTTCATCGTCACGCCGGGCCGCCCGCATAGGCGCGCGACACCTCGACCCGCAGGCACGACCAGATCTCCTTGTAGAGGGCGTGGAATTGCGGCTCGAGGCGGATCTCGCTGATGTCGCGCGGGCGGGCGAGATCGACCTTGAACTCGCCGACGATTCTGGCAGCCGGGCCGGCCGAGAGCACCACCACCCGGTCGGCGAGCGCGATCGCCTCCTCGAGGTCGTGGGTGACGAACATCACCGCCTTGCGGTTGGCCGCCCACAGGTCCAGCAGCAGGTTGCCCATGATCTGCCGGGTCTGCGCGTCGAGCGGCCCGAAGGGCTCGTCCATCAGCAGGATCTCGGGGTCGCGGATCAGCATCTGGGCGAGTGCCACGCGCTTGCGCTGGCCGCCCGAGAGCATGTGGGGATAGCGGTCGACGAAGGCCTTGAGCCCGACCCTGGCCAGCCAGTCGCGGGCCCGCGCCACGGCCTCCGCCCGGGGCACGCGCTGCGGCTCCAGCGCCACCGCGACGTTGTCGAGCGCCGTCTTCCACGGCATCAGCGCATCGGCCTGGAAGAGGTAGCCGGCGCGGGCATTGAGCCCCGACAGCGCCGAGGAGAACACCGTGACGCTGCCCGAGGCGGGCTTGAGCAGGCCGGCGGCGGCGTTGAGCAGCGTCGACTTGCCCGAACCGGTCGGGCCGACCACCGCCACGAACTCGCCCGGCATCACCGCGAGATCGATCCCCTCGACGGCGACGTAGCGCTGGCCTCCCTTCAGGGTGAAGGCGATGCTGACCCCTTCGAGGCGCACGGCATCGCCATGGACCGCGTCACCATGGGCGAGCGCCGTGCCGCCGACCAGGCGCATGCCGGCCCGCCCCCCTTTTCGTCCCTCGGCGGCGCGCTGCCCCACCATGCGTCCCGTCTCCCTCCCGGCCCGCTCGCCGTCTCGTGCGGCTTGCCGGCGGGGCCGACCATCGGCGAGCGGGCCCGTGAGATCAACCGCTTCCTCCGTCGGGAAAGCCGGTTTCAGGGGATCGCGAATCCGGCCCGGCGCGGGTGCGACACGCGCTGCAGGTGACAACATCGTGCGAAGCTGGTCCGATGGCGTTCCTGATTCGGTCCCGTTGTTCGCTCCCTTGGCAACCCTTCAGACGCTTCCCTCCACAGCCTTGTCCGCAGCCCTCGCCCTCTCGCTCCCCGTCGACCGCCGCCAATCGCCGACCGCCCTCGGCGTGCAGAGGGGCGTGCGGCGCCTCTTCGCCGAACTCGGCCACGTCACGATCCCGGAATTCACCCTGGCGAATGGCCGTCGCGCCGACCTGATCGCGCTCGGCGGCTGCGGCAAGCTGACGATCATCGAGATCAAGTCGAGCGTCGCGGATTTCCGGGCCGACCGGAAATGGCCGGATTACCGCGAGTTCTGCGACCGCTTCTACTTCGCGGTGCCGGAGACCCTGCCGGTGGAGATCCTGCCCGAGGATACCGGCCTCATCGTCGCCGACGCCTTCGGCGCCGCGATCCTGCGCGAGCCGCCCGCCCATCCCCTGGCCGCCGCCCGCCGCAAGGCCGTGACGCTCCGCTTCGCCCATGCGGCGGCGGGATTGCTCCATGCGCTGGCGGATCCGGGGTCGATCCGGGAGGGGGCGTTGTAAGGAGTAGGTCTGCTGGCGCATCCATGCGCCTTCCTATTTCGATCTTATGCGTTTATAGCGATTTTTGGTTATAAACGCATAAGGTCGTTTGAAATGGACCCGGTTCGCAACCCCTACGCTCCCGGTGCGGGGTCACCGCCGCCCGAGCTTGCTGGACGTGCCGAGGTGCTCGCGACTGGGACTACAGCTCTGCAGCGAGTGGCGCTGGGTCGTACAACACAAAGCCTGATCTTGGTGGGCCTTCGTGGTGTCGGCAAGACTGTGCTGCTCAACCGGTTGAACGAGACTGCAGACGATGAGCGCTTCAAGAGCGCCTTCATCGAAGCTCACGAAGGCAAGCGCCTTCCCGAACTCATAGCGCCTTCCCTCCGCACCATCCTCTTCAGCTTGAGCATGATCGAGAGTGGGAAGGAATTGGCTCGGCGGGGCTTGCGCGGCCTCATACGATTTCCGGCTGATCGCTTCGCGATGCGGAAATCGGCTTCGCTCAGGCGCCGCGCGGGCTCGTGATACGAAATCCGGAAGGGATCTTCCGGATTTCGTATCAAAGGATTTCTTTCAGGGCTGAGCGTTTCAAGGGGAGGGGACGATGGGTTGAGCCTCGGCATTGATGCGGAGGCTGGTCTTGCAGACAGCGGTAGCATCGAAGCTGATTTGCCTGAATTGATCTTGGCAATCGCTGAGGCTGCGAAGGCGGCACGTAAACCCGTAGCTATTTTTATCGACGAGCTTCAATATTTAGAGGAGCGCGAGTTTAGCGCTTTAATTATGGCGGTGCATCGCGTTAATCAGCGCAGTCTGCCTCTCATTCTTGTTGGCGCAGGTCTCCCCCAAATACGCGGCCTAGCAGGAAATTCGAAATCATATGCCGAACGGTTATTTCGTTATCCAGAGATCGGAGCTCTGTCACACGACGATGCGGTGGCGGCGATAGTCCGACCCGCTGCTGACGAAGGCGTTACTTTCAGTGATGCGGCGATCGAGCGAATCATCTCAGATACTGAGAAATATCCATACTTCCTGCAGCAATGGGGATATGAGGCCTGGAATACTGCTGACGATGATCATATTGGTGTTGACGTAATTGAGCGAGCAAGTGAAGCGGCCGTGCGCGAACTTGATCAAAGCTTCTTCCGCGTGCGGTTCGATCGGTGCACTCCATCGGAGAAGCGTTATATGCGCGCCTTGGCGGAAATGGGGCGAGGGAAGCATCGCTCCGGCGATGTTGCGGAGAAGCTAGGGCTCAAAGTAACATCCGCTGCGCCAACACGATCTGCTCTGATAAAAAAAGGTATTATTTTTGCCCCTGCTCACGGTGATACGGCATTCACCGTGCCTTTATTTGATGCCTACATGCGACGCGAAATGCCAATTTTGCCTGCAAATTCCGACATCGAATAAAAAAATAGTGACCGTGGCAGGAAAATTGGTTCTGTTTGGGTATTATAGAACCAGGTTCTCATCGAACCGATCCGGCGACAGCGGCAGCCGGAACTCCACCGCGACGCCGCCCTTGAACGGGCGCACCACCCGCGCCGGCGTGCGGCCGACGATCACGCCGGAATCGAGGGGAAGCGCCGCCTCGCAGGCGATGGCCGCGCCCGACAGCGAGACGTCGACGATGCGGGCGGCGATCTCGCGCCCGTCCTCGAGCCGCAGGGTGGTGAGGGTGTGGCGCGGCACCACGCGCTCGTGCCGGCGGTCCTCCGGCAGGCCGAGCGCCGCCCGGTTGGCGAGCCAGGTCAGCTGCGAGGCGATCTTGTCGCGCTTGCGCGGCGTGGCGGTGATCGTCACCGCCAGTCCGTCCGGCAGGACGCGGGCGATGGTGCCCTCGATCCGCCCGACATGGTCGAGGTAGATCACGATGCGCTCGCCGATCTCGCCGCCGGCCGCGCAGATGAGGCGCAGGCCGCCCGGGGACATGTCGACGGTCTGGCACGGATATTCCTGCCGGTCGGCGAGCATGTAGCGCCCGAGCAGGGCCACGGCCACGCGGCTGTACCGGCGCTGCTCCGCCACGACCTGCAAGGGGAGGGGACGCACCCGAAGCGAGGCGGCCCGATCCGTCACCTTCGCCCCCTCGTTGGTCATGATACCCCGCCTCGTCACGCGCGACCGTCCCGATGCGGAACGGGCCGGTCCGGCGAGGGTGCGGCGGAATGGTTAAGGAAACGCTTCTCAGAGCCGGCCGCCGCGATGCACCACGAAGCGCTTGCGACGCTCCGGCCCGGGCTCGTCGTTGGCGGCGGGCGGGGGGGCTGCCAGCGGGGCGGGGGCGGCGTTCGCCTCGGGGGTGAGGATCCGCAGCGACACGGTGCGCAGGGCCACGATCGGGCGCAGGCCCAGCCAGGTCGGGATCACCGCCGGCGAGAGCGAGCCGATCACCCGGGTCTGGGTCTTGCCCCGGTGGCGCAGGGGTAGGAGCAGCAATTCGAGGTCGATCGTCTCGCCGGCTTCCGTCACCCCGACGAGGCCGACCACGACGCCGGTGGTCTCCTGGATCACCACCTCGACGAGCCGCCACGGGTCGGCGGCCGGCGCCTCGCCCCACAGGCCCGCGAAGGAGAAGCCCCGCAACTCGGCCCCGAACAGGGCGCAGAGCCGGGTGCCGGCGAGCCTCACCGTGGCGGCCTGGCGGGCCGCGTCGATCTCCAGGATCAGGCTGTCGGCCAGCACGTGGCGGATCTCCCCGGGCTCGATCTCGCCCCGCTCCGGGGCGGCGCGGGCGCCGCGCAGGCCGTTCCAGTAGGCGTGGAGCATGCGGCTGGTCGGGTGCTTCATGGCGTCTCGGTCTGGCACGGTCTTGGGGTCGGGCGGTCCAGGGGCGGCCTTCCGTCGTTCCGAAGCGGGACGGCGGCCGGCTCAGCTGATTCGGTGCAGCAGACCGTATGCCGAACAGCGGGGCGGCGAGAGCGTAAGGTTTTATTAGGGTTACCAAGTCATAAATGTTGCGTTTGGCCCACACCTGCGCGATCGTCGTGGGCGACAGCGATTTCGGGCTGGCTGGGGCGGCAGGCACGCCCTATGCCCGCTCGCGTGAAACAGGAGTGAGGGCCGGAAGGCCCGCGTCGTCATGGTCCTGGCGGCGTCCCGCATGCAATGCGCGCGGCCATCCGCGTGGCGTGGTGCGATTCACTCTCTTCGGGGAGAGCGGCAACGCTCTCCCTTTTTTTCTGGCCTTTTTTCGTGCGCGGCCCCGTTTTTCGCAGTCACGCGTGAGCCCGCGTCACCCCTCGCCCTTGCGGTCGGCCTCGGGCGCCCGCAATGGTGCCCGCATGGATGCCACCCCCGACCTCCCGCGACCGCCGCGCGTGCCGGTGTTCAACATGCCCGCCGTGGTCACCGCCTCGGTCGGGATCCTGGTGCTGATCCACGCCGTGCGGCAGGTGCTGCCCGACGTCTGGGACATCACCCTGCTCCTCGACCTCGCCCTGGTGCCGGCGCGCTGGACCCTCGCCCTCGACCCCGACCGGGCCGCGGACGTGCTGAGGACCGCCGCGGCCTCGAGCGGTAGCGCCCTCGAGGTCGAGGCGCGGAAGGCCTTCGCGGCCTACCTGGTGGCCGATCCGGGCGCCATGCCCTGGACCTTCGTCAGTTACGCGCTGCTGCACGGCTCCTGGGCCCACGTGCTCCTCAACAGCGTCTGGCTCGCGGCTTTCGGCACCCCGGTGGCGCGGCGCTGCGGCGCCTGGCGCTACGGCCTGATCGCCCTCGTCTCGACCGCCGCGGGCGGCTTCCTCCACGTGCTCATCGATCCCCTGAGCACCGTGCCGCTGATCGGCGCTTCGGCGGGCGTGTCGGGGCTGATGGCGGCGGCGGTGCGCTTCGCGTTCCAGCCGGTCGAAACGCCTGGTTCCGCCGCCCTGCCGTGGCAGCGCCCGGTCCCGACGCGGCTGCAGACCATCCCCGAACTCATGCGCAACCGCTCGGCGGCGGTCTTCCTCGTCATCTGGTTCGTCACCAACCTGCTGTTCGGCCTCGCCGCCCTGCCGCTCGGCCTCACCGATTCCGCGGTCGCCTGGGACGCGCATCTCGGCGGCTTCGTCGTCGGGTTCCTGATGCTTCCCCTGGTCGAACGGCTCGGGCGACGCTGACGCTGCGGGCGATTGTTTTCTTTCGACTTCCAGGGTGCTTGCCTCGATCGACGTACGGTCACACACTCGGCGTCCAATGAGCGTCCCGCCCGGATCGTCGTCCGGCCGGCGGGGCCCGAGCAGGGAGGTGTTGATGACCGTTGCGCGCATCCTGTCGCAGAAGGGCCGCACCGTGGTGACCGTGCAGCCCCACCGCACGCTGGCCGAGGCGGCGTCCCTCCTGACCGAGAAGGGCATCGGCGCCCTGGTGGTGAGCGATGCCGGCCAGAGCGTCCTCGGCATCCTGTCGGAGCGCGACATCATCCGGGCCGTGGTCCGCGGCGGCGGCGCCGCGCTCGAGGCGCCGGTCTCCCGGCACATGACCGCCAAGGTGGTGTGCTGCACCCGCGGCACCGCCGTCGACGAGGTGATGGAACTGATGACCGACGGCCGCTTCCGCCACGTCCCGGTGGTCGAGGACGGTCGCCTGGTCGGCCTCGTCTCGATCGGCGACGTGGTCAAGCACCGCATCGCCTCGGTCGAGGCCGAGCACCAGGCCCTGCGCGAGTACATCGCCACGGCCTGACGGGTTCGGCGGTCGAGCCGCCGAACCCGCCTTATACCAACGGCCCAAGATGCTGACGCATCGATTCGATCTCGGGCAAGCCCGAGATCGACGAGGCCGTTGGATCATCTCGAATTTTCGACACCAAGCCCAGAAGTCCGGGACCTCGGGCTTGGCGAAAATTCGAGAGCGGAACCAAAGGTCGTTTTCAACGACCGTTGGTATTACACCGGCGTGACGGCGGCCGCGATCATCTCGTGGATCTCCGGCAGCATCCG
The DNA here is from genome assembly GCF_057747795.1 of Methylobacterium sp. 142-1Y. Lineage (NCBI taxonomy): Bacteria > Pseudomonadati > Pseudomonadota > Alphaproteobacteria > Hyphomicrobiales > Methylobacteriaceae > Methylobacterium > Methylobacterium sp. 142-1Y. Next base: position 69,196 of record NZ_CM173224.1, read on the forward strand.
CCGCGTCGCCTGGCGGCCGAGCTCGATGCATTCCTCGGCGCGGTGGAACTCGAACAGGCCCATCTGGGCGAGCTTCGGGTTGATCATCACGTCGGGCGGGTCGCCGGCGAGCCGCGAGCGCGAGATCCGGTCCTGCGTGATGTTGAAGGCGTCGACCATCACGCTGGCGATGCCGCTCGGCGCGCCGGCCTCGGGCCGGGGTTTCGGCTTCTGGCGCCGGCCGCCGATCAGCGGCCAGCGCCGCGCCTCTTCCGCGGGTGCGCCGGCGGCCTCGGCGGCGGCCTCCATCACCGCGTCGGCGCCCTCCGCCCCGTGCGACTGGATCACCGTGCCGCGCACCCGCATGTCGCCGTTGAGGTTGACGCAGAGCACCACGTCGGCGCCAAGCGCGCGAGCCGCCGTCACCGGGACCGGGTTGACCAGGGCCCCGTCCATCAGCCAGCGCCCGGCGATCTTCACCGGATCGAAGATGCCGGGAAGCGCGTAGGACGCCCGCACCGCCTCGACGAGGCCGCCGCGGGTGAGCCAGATCTCGTGGCCGGTGCCGAGTTCGGTCGCCACCGCCGCGAAGGTCAGCGGCAGGTCCTCGATGCGGGCGCTGCCCAGGTCGCGCTCGAGCAGCCGCCGCAGGCGCTCGCCGGCGATCAGCCCCGAGCCGCTGATATGGAAGTCGAGCAGGCCCATCACCCGGCGCTTGGTCAGCGACAGGGCGAACTCGCGCAACTCGCCGAGCTTGCCGGCGGCATGGCAGGCGCCGACCGCGGCGCCGATCGAGCAGCCGGCCACGACGTCGATGGCGATGCCGGCCTCCTGCAGCACCTCGATCGCCCCGATATGCGACCAGCCCCGGGCGGCGCCGCCACCGAGCGCCAGCCCGACCTTGGCCCGCCGCGGCCGCTCGGGCTCGCGCAGGGGAGGGACACCCGCGGCACCCAGCACGCCGTCCGCTGAGCGCCGAACCGGCGCGCCGGAAAAGAGTGCGATGCCGTCCCACATCATGGCGCCTGACCTCCGCCGGGCTTGTCCCGGGTCGCAGTGTGGCCTGGATCCATCAAGCGTTCGTCAACGGCGGAGGTTGCATCGTCGATTCGTCGGAAACACCGCGCGAGCGGCCTCTGCGGCAGGCGCCTTCACCCGGAAGCAGGGCCGCGCGGCAGCGGCAGCGGCGCCGCCTCCTTCAGCGTGTCGAGCACCACCGAGGAATGGACATGCGCCACGCTCTCGTGCGGCAGGAGCACGTCGTTGATGACCGCCGACAGCGCCTTCAGGTCGGGCACGATCACTTTCAGCAGGTAATCGCTGTCGCCGGTCATCACGTGGGCCTCCAGCACGCAGTCGAGGCCGCGGACCAGCTCGGCGAAGCGGCGGGCATTGTCGCGGTTGTGGGTGGCGAGCGCGACCTTGGTGAACACCGTGACGGCGAGCCCAAGCGGGCCCGGCGCCAGCTCCGCCCGGTAGCCCCGCACCACCCCGCGCTCCTCCAGCCGCAGGCGCCGGCGCGAGCACTGGCTGGCGGAGAGATGCACCCTGTCGGCGAGCTCCTGGTTGCCGAGCCGGCCATCCTCCTGGAGAGCCGCGAGGATTTTCAGGTCGAACCCGTCGAGGGCGAGAGGATCGGTCATCGATGGCGTCATCCATGCACGATCCGTGCATGCGGGCCCGGTCGGCGCCCGGATTTCGCACAGCCTTCGCGGGCCGTCCATGCTGTGATGCGGGTCACGCTTTCAGGAGGACGTGAACGATGGGCCCCTATCCGCACGACGCCCCGGCCGCCCAGGTCACCGCCGCCAACCCGATGGGGACGGACGGGTTCGAGTTCGTGGAATACGCCCATCCCGAGCCCCAGGCCCTGCACGACCTCTTCCGCGCCATGGGCTTCACGGCGGTCGCGCGCCACCGCACCAAGGCGATCACGGTCTATCGCCAGGGCGACGTGAACTATCTGGTCAACGAGGAGCCCGGCAGCCACGGCCACCGGTTCGTCGCCGCCCACGGCCCCTGCGCCCCCGCGATGGCGTTCCGGGTGGTCGACGCCGAGGCCGCCTACGAGCGCGCGGTCGCGCTCGGCGCCGAGCCGGCCGACCCGGCGGAGGGGAGCAAGACCCTCGACGTGCCGGCGATCAAGGGCATCGGCGGCTCGCGGCTCTACTTCGTCGAGACCTACGGGGAGAAGGGCTCGCCCTACGAGGCCGAGTTCGACTGGCTGGATGCGCGCGATCCGAGGCCCGAGGGCCTCGGCCTCTTCTACCTCGACCACCTGACCCACAACGTGCATCGCGGCCGGATGGGCGTCTGGGCCGGGTTCTACGAGAGGATCTTCAACTTCCGGCAGATCCGCTACTTCGACATCGCCGGCAAGCAGACCGGCCTGTTCTCGAAGGCGCTGACCTCGCCCGACGGCAAGATCCGCATCCCGATCAACGAATCGGCCGACGAGAAGAGCCAGATCGAGGAATACCTGCACGCCTATAACGGCGAGGGGATCCAGCACATCGCCTGCGGCTGCCGCAACATCTACGCGACGATCGAGGCGTTGCGCGAGCGCGGCGTCGCCTTCATGCCAGCGCCGCCCTCGGTCTATTACCGCCGCGTCGACAAGCGCCTGCCCGGCCACGGCGAGCCGCTGGAGCGGATGGAGCGGAACGGCATCCTGATCGACGGCGAGGGCGTGGTCGAGGGTGGGATGACCAAGATCCTGCTGCAGCTGTTCTCGGCCAACGCGATCGGGCCGATCTTCTTCGAGTTCATCCAGCGCAAGGGCGACGACGGCTTCGGCGAGGGCAACTTCAAGGCCCTGTTCGAGTCGATCGAGGAAGACCAGATCCGCCGCGGCGTGCTCGCCGCCGACGGGGCCCGCGACGCGGCGGCGTGAGGGGAAACCCGCGCCATCTCGTTTCTCGGATCGCCCGGCTCTGCCCGGGAGACGATCCAGCACACGACCGTCGCTTGTCCAAGATCATCGGCAAGTAGAGCATCACCTGCGGCCTTCATCAGGGTGCGGAAGGCCGTGGCACTCTCGATTTGGAATAATATCGAGATAGGTCCCGGAACAGCCGTACAGTCGCTCCCGAACCACCCTGTCCTTCCCGTACCCCGGCGCACTCGCCCGGAGCGGCCCTTTGGCACGCGCCGTGACCTTGTCGCGCCCGCGGTTTCCCGCGTATCAGGGCTCCGCGCGCCGCTCCGGCTGCGCCCCACCCCGCCGGATCGACATGCTGAAGGCCTTCCTCGCCTATTACCGGCCGTACCGGGTCCTGTTCCTCCTCGATTTCGGCTGCGCCATCCTGTCGGGCCTGCTCGAACTCGGCTTCCCGATGGCGGTGAAGGCCTTCGTCGACGTGTTGCTGCCGCGGCAGGACTGGAGCCTGATCCTGCTCGCCGCCGCGGGACTGGCGCTGCTCTACGTCGCCAATGCGGGGCTGATGGTGGTGGTGACCTATTGGGGTCACGTGCTCGGCATCAACATCGAGACCACGATGCGCGCCCGCGCCTTCGACCACCTGCAAACGCTGTCGTTCCGGTTCTTCGACAACCAGAAGACCGGCCACCTCGTCGCCCGGGTGACGAAGGACCTCGAAGAGATCGGCGAGGTCGCCCATCACGGGCCCGAGGACCTGTTCATCGCCGTGATGACGCTGTTCGGCGCCTTCGGGCTGATGCTCACCGTCCACCCGCCGCTGGCGCTGATGACCGCCGCGATCCTGCCGGTCATCGCCTTCGTCACCGTGCGCTACGGCGGGCGGATGACGCGGAACTGGCAGGCGCAGTACGGCAGGGTCGGCGCCTTCAACGCCCGCATCGAGGAGAATGTCGGCGGCATCCGGGTGGTGAAGGCCTTCGCCAACGAGGCCCACGAGCGGCGCCTGTTCGCCGCCGACAACGAGCGCTACCGCGCCACCAAGCTCGACGCCTACAGGATCATGGCGGCGAGCCTGTCGCTCAACTATCTCGGCATGCGCCTCGTCCAGATCGTGGTGCTGCTGGGTGGCGCCGCCTTCGTGGTGCGGGGCGACCTCAGCCCCGGCGGCTTCGTCGGCTTCCTGCTCCTCGTCGGCGTGTTCTACCGGCCGCTGGAGAAGATCAGCGCGGTGGTCGAGACCTACCCGAAGGGCATCGCGGGGTTCCGGCGGTATAGGGAACTGCTCGCCACCGCCCCCGACATCGTCGACCGGCCTGATGCGATCCCGGCTCCGGCCTTGCGCGGCGAGATCCGGTTCGAGGGCGTGCGCTTCGGCTACGGCGATGGCCGCCCGGTGCTCGATGGGGTCGATCTGGCGGTGCGGGCGGGCGAGACGGTCGCCTTCGTCGGCCCGTCGGGGGCCGGCAAGACCACCCTGTGCTCCCTGGTGCCGCGCTTCTACGAGGTCGAGGCCGGGCGCATCACCATCGATGGGCACGACATCCGCGACCTGACCCTGGCATCCTTGCGGGGCCAGATCGGCATCGTGCAGCAGGACGTGTTCCTGTTCGCCGGCACGATCCGCGAGAACATCGCCTATGGCCGGCTCGACGCCAGCGAGGCGGAGATCCGGGAAGCGGCGCATCGCGCCCGGCTCGACGCCCTGATCGCGATGCTGCCCGACGGCCTCGACACGGTGGTGGGCGAGCGCGGCGTCAAGCTCTCCGGCGGGCAAAAGCAGCGCCTGGCCATCGCCCGGGTCTTCCTCAAGAACCCGCCGATCCTGATCCTCGACGAGGCGACCTCGGCGCTCGACACCGAGACCGAGCGCGAGATCCAGCAGGCCCTCGCCGAACTGGCGCAAGGCCGCACGACGCTCGTCATCGCCCACCGCCTCGCCACCATCCGGCACGCCGACCGCATCGCCGTGGTGTCGAACGGGCGCATCCTGGAGCAGGGCTCGCACGACGCCTTGGTCGCGGTGAACGGCGCCTACCGGCGCCTGCACGCGGCGCAGGGCGGAGTCGCCGCGGCGGAGTAGGCTGGCCTTGAAGGGCGATCAGTGCGCGGCGGTGTGGAGCGCCCAAACGTCTTCCTCGACGTCGAGCAGCGTCTCGTGCACCTGGCGCGCCAGGGCAAGCGCCGCTTCGTCGCTCGCCGCCGAACCGCTGAAGCGGGCGATGACCGCGAGCGATTCGACCGACAGGGCTTGCCGGAAGCGCGCGAACCCCCCCGGGCACTCGGCCTCGTAGGACAAGGCGAGGTCGCGCAGGACATGCGCGAGCAGCTCCGCGGCACGGGGAGGGGTGGGGGGACGGCCCTTGGCGGCCGTCGTCGCGTCATATGCCAGGATCATGCTCGCGCAAGTAGTACTTGCTCTATGTTATAAAAATTCGGGCTTACAGCCTAGGCCGGATGGGGGTGGCCGCGAGCCGGATCTCTCGTTTGCCTCTCGCGTAGCGGTTGTGGCTCGCCTAAGGCCGATGGCGCTGAGTTTTTTCCGGATAAACACAACAAGACGTGGGTTATAAATCGATAAGCATGAAATTCATGCAGTCTTCATATCCTCGATAGTCGCTTCGTTCACTATGAGACGCTGGAATGGTCTCGCCATCCGTCTACGATCGACGCGATGATGGCGGATCGCAATCTTAGATCGACAGGCCATCGCACAGCTCGTCGCCGGAGGCCTACGCACAAAGACTCGTGCGCCGGCATTCGGCCTAGTCATATGAAATCGATGAAATGATACGATTTCCGTATGATTCGATCAGCTTAGCTGTGAACTGACGGGTGTGCTGGCGCATTGGTCGGTCATGCTGTTTGTCGAAGGAGGCGGCGATGGCTGGCCCGGTAGCCCACCTGAGCGTGTCGGAGTTGGCGGAGCGCTTCACGGCCTGCCGTGACGCGCGCACCGCCCGCCAGACCCAGGCGATCTGGCTTCTGGCCAAGGGCCACAGTTTCGCAGAAGCCGCCGCGGCGACCGCCTTCAGCGAACGCTGGGTGCGCCGTTTGTGCGAGCGCTACAACGCTGAGGGGGTCGAGGCGCTGGGTGATCGGCGCCGCCACAACGGGGCCGCGGCCAGCCTCCTGACGCCAGATGTCCTCGAGCGATTGCGTCAGCGCCTGGCCGAGCCGCCGCCGGACGGGGGCGTGTGGACGAGCCGCACGGTGGCGGACGTCCTGGCCCAGGACCTGGGGCGCGAGCAGGTGGCGGTGCAGCGCGGCTGGGAGGCGCTCAAGGCGCTGGGCTGGTCGCTGCAACGGCCGCGCCCGCGCAACCCGCGCGCGGCCACGCCCGAGGCTGCGCAGGCTTTTAAAAAAAGTTGGCGCAGGCCGTCGACGAGGAGGAGGCCCGTGAGCCGCGCCTGCCGGTCGTCGTCTACGCGATGGACGAGCACCGCCTCGGCCTGAAGCCGGTCACGCGACGGGTCTGGGCGCCGGCGGGAGAGCGGCCGGTGGCGCTGGGCCAGCATCGCTTCAAGTGGCTGCACGTCACCGCCTTCGTGGCGCCGGCCATGGGCGAGACGGTGTGGTACCTCTCCAACGGCCTGTCCAAGCCGTTCTTCGAGCGACTCTTGGCCGACTTCGCGCGCGAGGTCGGAGCCGGCACGCGCTGCCGGGCGGTGGTGATGCTCGACAATGCCGGCTGGCACACGCAGCCCAATCTAAGCGTGCCCGAGGGTGTGCGGCTCGTCTACCTGCCGCCCTATACGCCCGAACTGCAGCCGGCCGAGACGTTGTGGCCGCTGGTCGATGAGCCGGTGGTCAATCGGTACATCGCCAACCTGGATGAGTTGGAACGCGTGGTCGAGCAGCGGTGCGCGACCTTAAGCGAGCAGCCCGGCCTCATCAGCTCACGCACAAGCTTCCACTGGCTGCCCAAAACCGCAAAGCCAAAGCCCAAGCTGGCCTAATCAACCGGAAAGCGTATGAAATGGCTTTTCAAGAAAAGGGGTGTTCGTGCGCCAAGGCCGCCGCGCAGCGGCAGCCTCTCCGTCCCCGCCGGCAAGCACCTGGCTGCAGTGCCTGCGGGCGGTGGAATCAGGCGGCTCTCGATTCCCCCGCGATGGCATCCCTGACCACGGCCCGCGCGTCGAAGGCGTGGATCCAGCCGAAATTTTCTGGGAAACGCGCCATCCGGGCGTCGCGCCGCGCCAGCGCCTCGGGGCCGATGGAATCGGGCAGGTGCAGCAGCCGGTTCGTCGCCCAGGCGCTGCGCTGAATCGTGCGGGTGCGCGCCTGTCGCAAGCTCCGGTAGCAGCGCATCATCCCGTCGAGGTCCCGCGCCCCGCCCGCGGCGAGCAACTCCGCCAGGGTCACGGCATCCTCGATCGTGGTGTTGGCGCCCTGGCCGTGATGGGGCAGCATGGCATGCGCGCTGTCGCCCATCAGCACCGCCCGGCCGCGATGCCAGCGCCGCAAGGGGTCGGTGACGAACAGGCCCCAGCGCTGGGTCTGGGGCAGGGCGTCGATCATCTCGATCACGGCAGGGTGCCAGCCGGCAAAGCCCGCCAGGTGCTCACCCGCCGCGATGCCGGCAAGCCAGCGCTCGCAGGTCCAGGTCTGCGGCCCCTCGACGACGGCGAAGAAGTTGACGGAATCGGCCTCGCCGCCGATGGCGTAGTGCAGGAGATGCGCGTCCGGCCCCATCCAGAACTGGATGGCTTGCGGGTCGGGGAGCGAGGGCAGCAGGCCCATCGGCACCACGCCCCGGAAGGCGCTGGTGCCGGAATAACGGACTTTTTCGCCGCCGGTGATCCAGCGCCGCACGGCCGAGCGCACGCCGTCGCCGCCGACGACCAGATCCGCCTCGACCTCGACGCCGTTCCCGAAGGTGAGCGCCATCACGTCGCCGTTCTGGTCGAGGGCTGTGAGGCGGTGGCCGAGATGCAGGCCCTCGCCGGCGAGCCCCCCGCTCAGGACCTTCTGAAGGTCGGCCCGGTGCACGCCGTAATACGGCGCCTCGACCTTCGCCCGATAGGCGCCGCCGTCGCGGACCGGATGAGCGGCGACCCGGGCGCCGCTGCGGCCATCGCGAAAGATCAGTTCGGTCGGCTCGGTCGAGACGGCGGCGAGCGCCGGTCCGAGGCCCAGCCGCTCCAACTCGCGGGTGGCGTTGGCCGAGAGCGCCACGGCGGCGCCGATCTCGGCCAGTTCCGCCGCCTGCTCGTAGATCGCGGCCCTCAGGCCGTGGGCGCGGAGCGCGAGGCCCAGGGTCAGCCCGCCGATGCCGCCGCCGACCACGGCGACGCGCAGGGGTTTTCGGGGAGCGGAGGCTGTCGATGGCATGGCGATCTCCCGGGATGGCGCGCGGATTCGAGGAAACCCGCGCGGGGCATGGCCCGCGCGGGGAGGGGACGCGTCAGGTGCTCTGGAGCGCCGGGGCGAGGCGGGCGGCGGGCGTGCCGAGCCGGCCCTTGAGCATGATGCTCGCGGCGGCGATCAGCGCCGGCACCGCCACGATGCCGAAGGTCGCCGGCAGGCCGAAGCCGAGCCCGATCAGCGAGGCGCCGATCATCGAGCCGACCACCGAGCCGACGCGGCCGACCGCGTTGGCCCAGGCGACGCCGGTGGCGCGGTTGGCGGTGGGGTAGTAGCTCGCCGAGAGGGCGTTGATGCCGATCTGCGAGCCGGCGACGCAGAACCCGGCGCCGAACACCGCCACCACCAGGAGCGCGATCGAGCCGGTGGAACTGCCGATCAGCGCCACGAAGCCCGCCGCCGCGAGGTAGGACAGGCCGAGCACCGCGTGCGGGTTCACCCGGTCCATCAGCGCGCCCAGCACCAGCCCGCCGACGGTGCCGCCGGTGGCGAGCATCACGGTGACGAGGGAGGCTTCCTTGAGGGTGAGGCCGGCGCTGCTGATGATGGTGGGGAGCCAGCTCGACAGCAGATAGAAGATCAGGAGGCTCATGAAGAAGGTGAGCCACAGGCACAAAGTGCCGGCGATCAGGCCCGGCTGGAACAGCTGGCCGATCGGCGAGCCCTTGGGCTTGGCGATGCCGGTGAAAGTGGCGCCGGAGAAATCCTCGGCCGGAGCGATGCGGCGCAGGAGCTTGGCGACACGCTCGGCCGGGGCCTGCTTGAGCACGAGGAAGCGCGCCGATTCCGGCAGGCCGAGGATCAGCACCGGCACCAGCACGAGGGGCAGAACGCCGCCGATCACCAGCACCGCGGGCCAGCCGAAATCGGCGATCAGGTGCGCCGCCGCGAAGCCGCCGAGCGCCGAGCCGACGGTGAAGCCGCAGAACATCGCCATGGTGAGAAACGAGCGGCGGTGCTCGGGGCAGTATTCGGAGGTCAGCGTGATCGCGTTCGGCATCGCGCCGCCGAGCCCCAAGCCCGTGACGAAGCGCAGGATCGTCAGCATCTCGATCGAGGTCGACCAGGCCGAGGCGAGGCTGGCGAGTCCGAAGAAGGCGGTGGTGACGATCAGCGTGCCCTTGCGGCCGACCCGGTCGGCGAGCGGGCCGAACAGGAAGGCGCCGATCATCAGGCCGAACAGGCCGGCCCCGAACAGCGGCGCCAGCTGCGCCTGGGTCACACCCCATTGGCTGCGGAGCGCCGGGGCGATGTAGCCGATGGCGGCGGTGTCGAACCCGTCGATGGCGACGACGAGGAAGCACAGCAGCACGATCCGCATCTGGAAGCGTGAGACGCCGTGGCGGTTGATGACGTCCTGGACGTCGATGCTGCGTGGAGTGGGCATGGCGTTGGGTTCCTCCTGGATAGTGTTCTGTAACTTTTTGATTTTTCGCCGCGTGGCATGGGGATCGTCGAGGTCATCGACAGATCTTTCACCCACCGGGTCATCCCGGGGCCGCGCAGCGGAACCCGAAATTCATAACCGCTGACGATGCAGGACGAGGCGATGCGCGTTCCGACTTGTTCCGAACTGTCGGCGGTTCTGGATCCCGGGTTCTCGTCTTCGACGAGCCCCGGGATGGCGCGGAGGGTTTCACGAACCGGGGATCGTGCCGTCCGTCACCCGATTGCCGAGGGGTGTCGCGCGAGCGGCGTCACCTGCATCGTCATGAACGGAAAAAGCGGCAGGCCGGACAGGATGTCATGCAGTTCGTCGTGGCTCTCGACGTCGAACACGCTGATATTGGCGTAGCGACCGGCCACCCGCCACAGATGCACCCACTTGCCCTGGCGCTGGAGATCCTGGGCTCTCGCCTTTTCGTCGGCCTTCAGATTCGCCACGTATTCGGGATCGAGGCCGTGCGGGATCGCGACGTCCATCTCGACGCAGTACAGCATGGGATCAGTTCCTTGCGTAGTGGCGCAGCTTGTCGGGATCGAGGGTCACGCCGAGGCCGGGGCCCTCGGGCAGGTGCACCGCGAAGTCGTGGAAGGCGAGCGGCTCGGTGACGAGGTCGCCGGTGAGGATCTGCGGCCCGAAATGCTCGCAGCCCCAGGCGAGATCGCGCAAGGTCGCGAAGGCGTGGAGATGCGCTGCGGCCCCGACCGAGCTTTCGAGCAGGCAGCCGCCGTACAAGCCGATGCCGGCGGCCTCGGCCACCGCCGCGACCTTGCGCAGCTCCACCAGCCCGCCGTGCTTGACGAGCTTGAGCGACACGGCGTCCGCCGCGGCGGCTTGCGCGACGCCCATCATGTCGTGGGGGGTGAACACGCATTCGTCGGCGAGCAGCGGCGGCACGCGACCTTGAGCGCGCAGGCGGCCCATCCCGGCGACGTTCCAGGCCGGCAGCGGCTGCTCGACGAGGGCGATGCCGAGATCGGCGAGAACCGGCAGGCAGCGCCGGGCGGTGGTCTCGTCCCAGGCCTGGTTGGCGTCGACGATCAGGGTGGCGCGCTCGGACAGCGCCTTCGACAGGCGGGTGAGCCGGGCGAGGTCGGCCTCGGGTGATTGCGCGCCGATCTTGATCTTGAAGGTGCGGTGCAGCCGTGCCGCGAGCTTTCCTTCCGCTTCCGCGATCTCCTGGTCGGGATCGCCGGAGGCGAGCGTCCACAGGACCGGGAAGCTCGTGCGTACGGCCCCCCCCAGCAGCGCCGATACCGGCAGGCCGAGGGTCTGGCCGACCGCGTCGAACAGGGCGGTCTCCAGGGCCGCCTTGGCGGCGTTGTTGCGCTTTGCCGCCGCATCCAGGCGCTCGCCGGCGCCGACGAAGCGGTCGGCCGGCTGACCGATCAGGGCGGGGGCGAGGTAGGTGTCGATGGTGGCCTTGATGCCCTCGACGCTCTCCTCGCTCCAGCGCGGCCCGCCGAGCGTCGCCGCCTCGCCGATGCCCTCGACGCCGTTGGCGAGACGCAACTGGACGATGACGTAGCTCTGGGCGGTGACCGAGGTCTGGGACAGCTTGTGCTTCCGCACCGTCGGCACGTCGACGATCGTGGTGCGGATGTCGGCGACCGTGAGGTCTCGGGCGGGCGCTTGATGCACGGCGTCGTGGAGCTGGTTCTTCGCGAGCATGGGGGTCTCGGGATGTGTGGGGTGGGGTCGGTTCGGGCTTGAAGCGCGGGCTCTGAACCCTCCCCCCTCTGCGGCAGGGCTGTTCGGGTAAAGAAGGGCGCGGGTCTTCTCCTCTCCCCGCGGGCGGGGAGAGGGCTGTGTCTCCGTTCAGGAGACGCAGCAAGCGGAGGCGAAGCCGGAGCGAGGGTGAGGGGGTGGTGCGAAGGGGCCTCTTCCTGAGAGACCCCCTCACCCTCGCCCTATGGGCTCCCTGAGCCCCTTCGGAGCTCAGGCCTCTCCCCGCCCGCGGGGAGAGGGGAAATCAGCGCCTTTTCCTTTTCCCGGACGGCCCTGTGCGGGGGAGGATGCGGGCGTTGCGCTTCAGGCCGCCTCGGCATGCGGCCGCACCACCACCGGGTCGGGCGCATGCGCCACTTCCGCGTTGAGCGCGAAGTCGAACCGGATGGTCGAGAACGGTGCGTCCAGCCCCGCCGCCGCGATCGCCGCCGGATCGGTGACCGGCACCACCTCGGCGATCAGCCCGTCGCGGGTGGCGAAGGCGAAGTCGTCGTGCAGATAGGGATCGTCCGAGAGGTTGATCTGCGTCGTCAGCTGCCGGTGGCCGGGGCCGGAGACGAAGAAGTGGATATGGGCCGGGCGCTGGCCGTGGCGGCCGAGCTGGTCGAGCAGCTTCTGGGTCTGGCCTTGCGGCGGGCAGCCATAGCCCTTCGGCAGGATGCTGCGGAAGCGGTAGCGGCCCTCCCCATCCGTCTCGATGCGCCGGCGCAGGTTCCAGGTGCTCTGGCCCTTGTCGAACACCGAGTAGTTGCCGAGCGTGTTGGCGTGCCAGACATCGACGATGGCGCCCGCCACCGGTGCGCCGCCGTGACCCGTCACCTGACCCTCGACGATCAGCACCTCGCCGTCCTCCGGGTCGTCGTCGAGGCGCGCCTCGCCCTTCGCCAGCGGAGCGCCGGCGACGTAGAGCGGGCCCTCGATGGTGCGCGGCGTGCCGCCCTCGATCCCGGCCGCCCGCTCCTTGGCGTCGATGCACAGATCGATGAAGTGCTCGACGCCGAGACCCGGCATCAGCAGGCCGAACTCGTTGGCCTGGCCGGTCTCGGTCAGGTAGCTCATCGCGGTCCAGAACTCGCTCGGCGTCACGTCGAGATCCTCGACGATCCGGCAGGCATCCTCGACGACGCGGCGCACGATCTGCTTGATGCGCGGGTTGCCGGAATCGGTCGAGAGGCCCGCGACCTTGTCGAACAGGCTTTGCGCCTCGGCGGAATCGGCGATCTTCGTGGTCATTGGCGTTTCCTCTCTTGCTTGGGTGATGGGGTCAGCCGAGGTCGCCGCCGGCCACCGGCAGGACGGTGCCGGTGACGTAGGAGGCCTCGTCGGAGGCGAGGAACAGGATGGCGGCGGCCTGCTCGGCGGCGGTGCCGTAGCGGTGCATCAGGCTCGACGCCTTGGTCTGGGCCACCACCTCGGCGATCCAGGCGCGTTCCTGGTCGCTCGGCGGGGTCGGGTTGCGGGCGATGCGCCGGGGCGGCGCCTCGGTGCCGCCGGGGGCGACCGCGTTCACCCGGATGCCGTGCTCGGCATATTCGAAGGCGAGGCAGGCGGTGAGGGCGTTCACCCCGCCCTTGGCGGCGGCGTAGGGCACGCGGTTGACGCCTCGCGTCGCCACCGACGACACGTTGACGATGCTGCCCCCGCCATTCGCCAGCATGTGCGGCAGCGCCGCCCGGCAGCACCACAGGGTCGGGAACAGCGAGCGCCGGATCTCGGCCTCGACCTCGTGCGGGGCGTAATGCGCGAACGGCTTGAACCAGATCGAGCCGCCGACATTGTTGACCAGCACGTCGAGCCGGCCGAACCGGGCGACGGCGGCGGCCATCACGCTCTCGCAGCCCTCGAAGGTCTCGGCATCGGCGAGCTGCACCGCGGCCTTGGCGCCGAGGTCGCGGGCCTCGGCCGCCGTCTCCTCGACGATCTCCGAGCGATCGGTGAGGAGGAGGGCGGCGCCCTCGCGGGCGAGGCGCAAGGCGACCTCGCGTCCGATCCCTTGCGCGGCGCCGGTCACCACCGCGACCTTGGCCGAGAAGCGGTTCGGCGAGACGAAGCCGCTCATGTCGGGGGCGCTCATGCCCCACCCCCGACACCGCTCGCGGCGAATTTCTCGTAGTGGAAGCTCGCCGGGGTCAGCCCACGCTCGGCGAAGGTCTTGCGGACCGCGTCGACCATCGCGGGCGGGCCGCAGAGATAGGTGTCGATCGCGCCGCCATGCAGATGCGCATCGGCCAGATGCTCGGTGACGTAGCCCCGCTTCGCATGCCGGCTGTCGGGGGAGGCGACGCAGGTCTCGAAGCTGAAGCCCGGGATCTTGGCCGCGGCCTCTTCCAGCGCCCCGGTCTCGACGAGGTCGGCATCGTGGGTGACGCCGTAGACGAGGTGGATCGGCTGGTCGGTGCCGGTCTCCGCCACCTTGCCGAGCATCGACAGGAACGGGGCGAGGCCGGTGCCGCCGGCGAGCATCAGCACCGGGCGGCGGATCTCGCGGAGATAGAAGCTGCCCGAGGGGCCGGCCAGGTCGAGGCTCGCCCCTTCCTGCACGCCCTCCGCGAGATAAGTGCTCATCAGCCCACCCGGGATGTTGCGGATCAGGAACTCGGCGGTGCTGCTGCCCGGGACCGAGCTGAACGAGTAGGACCGCGCCTGGCCGCTGCCCGGCACCGCGATGTTGACGTACTGCCCCGGCAGGAAGCCGACCGGCTCCCCGGTTTCGACAGAGAGCCCGAAGGTGGTGTCGGACAGGCGCCGAACCGCCGAAACCCGGCCCTTGAGGGCGGCGGCCTTGGTCTTGCAGACCTCCGAGGAGGCGGCCACCGCCAGAACCAGGTCGGTCCGCGGCCGCATCTGGCAGGCGAGGCCGTAGCCCTGCGCCGCCTCCTCGTCGGAGAGCGCATCCTCGATGTAGCTGCCCGGATCGAACCGGCCGGATTCGCAATGGACCCGGCAGGTGCCGCAGGCGCCGTCCCGGCAGTCGAGCGGGATGTTGATGCCGAGGCGGTAGGAAGCGTCGGCCACGGTCTCGCCCGGGCGGCAGGCGATGAAGCGGGTGACGCCGTCCTCGAAATTGAGCGCAACAGTGTTCACGGCGCCCTCCCTAGATGTGATAGACGTCGATGACGTGGTGGATGTAGTCGTTCTTGAGGATCACCTTCTTGGTCTTGATCAGCGGGGTCTCGCCGCTGGTGTCGAGGGTGTAGAACGACGTGCCGAAATGGGTATCGACGGTCTTGTAGCGGTAGTTGAAGGTGAGCCAGTTGAAGCGGAGCTTGATGCTGGTCTCGTCCTGCTCCAGGATCTCGACGTTCGAGATGTTGTGCGAGGTGCGCGGCTCCGGCAGGCTGGTGGCGCTCGACCGCTCGGTGCGGATGCGGAACACGCGGTCTTCCAGGCCGCTGCGGCTGTCGTAGTAGATCAGCGAGACGTCGGTCTGCGGATCGGTGACGAGCTGGTCGTCGTCGTCCCAGGACGGCATCCAGAACTCGACGTCGGGGGCGTAGAGCGCCAGCCAGGCGTCGAAGTCGCGATCGTCGAGGAAGCGGGCCTCGCGGTAGAGGAATTGCTGCACCTGCTCCAGGGTGAGGGGCATCGGGGGGCTCCGTATGGGCGTGCGGGGGCGCTCAGGCCCTGGGTGGGGGCGGCGCCGCGGATGTTCTGAACTGATGTCTGCAGCTATGGCGCCTTCCCCTCCCCCTTGTGGGGAGGGGCTAGGGGTGGGGGTGGTGCCGCGTAGAGCGCGAGGCTTTTCTGGCACCACCCCCACCCCCCGCCCCCTCCCCACAACTTGCAGCGATACCGGGCAAGCCCGGGATCGCCTGGGGAGGGGAGAAGGCCGGCGGCTTACGGCAAATGCCGCCGCATCGTGTCCATCCAGTAGCGGTGCTGGATCGCGAACAGGCCCTCGTCCTCGGTCTTGGCGCCACTGAGCAGCGGCGTCAGCCCGATCGCCCGCGCGCCTTCGTCCGCGCCCTCGATCCAGTGCCGGGCGCCGCGGCAGAGGTCGTTCCACTGCGCCGCGCGGCCGCGATAGCCGATCTGGCAGGCGCGGAATTCTTCGAGGTCGTCCGGGGTCGCCATGCCGCTGGCGTTGAAGAAGTCCTCGTACTGGCGAATGCGCCGGGCCCGCGCGTCGGGCGCCTCGCCCTTGGGGGCGATGCAGTAGATCGTCACCTCGGTCTTATCGACGGCGATCGGCCGGTAGGTGCGGATCTGCGACGAGAACTGATCCATCAAGTAGACGTTCGGGTAGAGGCAGAGGTTGCGCGAGCGGTTGATCATCCAGTCCGCCATCGCCTGCCCGTGCTGCTCGGCCAGCTCGCCGCGGCGGTCCCAGTTCGGCCGGTCCTCGGGGTTCGCCCAGGTGGTCCAGAGCAGCAGGTGGCCGTGCTCGAACGAGTAGAAGCCGCCGCCTTGCTTCGCCCAGCCGCCCGCATCCATGGCGCGGGTCTTGTCGACGACGTGCGATTCCTTGCGCCGGCTGGTGGTGGCGGCGTAGTTCCAGTGCGTCGCGCTGACGTGGTAGCCGTCGGCGCCGTTCTCGGTCTGGAGCTTCCAGTTGCCGTCGAAGACGTAGGTCGAGGAGCCGCGCAGGACCTCCAGCCCATCCGGCGACTGGTCGACGATCATGTCGATGATCCGGGTGGCTTGCCCGAGATGCTCGGTCAGCGGCTTCACGTCGGGGTTGAGGCTGCCGAACAGGAAGCCGCGGTAGTTCTCGAACCGGGCCACCTTGGTCAGGTCGTGCGAGCCGTCGCGGTTGAAGCTCTCGGGGTAGCCGGCGCCGTCCGGGTCCTTGACCTTCAGGAGCTTGCCGCCGTTGCTGAAGGTCCAGCCGTGGAACGGGCAGGTGAAGGTCGCCTTGTTGCCGCGCTTGTGCCGGCACACCATCGCGCCGCGATGGCTGCAGGCATTGACGAAGGCCTGCAACTCGCCCTTGCGGCTGCGGGTGATGACCACCGGCTGGCGGCCCATGAAGGTGGTGAAGTAGTCGTTCGGGTTCGGGATCTGGCTCTCGTGGGCCAGGTAGATCCAGTTGCCCTCGAAGATGTGCTGCATCTCCAGCTCGAAGATGTCGGGATCGGTGAAGATGTCGCGCCGGCACCGGTACACGCCGGTCTCCGGGTTCTCCTCGACCGCGCCCTCGACCACCTGATGCAGATCGTCCAGCATGTTCGTCTCCCTGCCGCGCCGGCTGTTCTCGGGACGAGACGGATCGTTGCCGGTCCACGCGCCGTGCGGGCCGGATCGGGCTCTCGTCCTGCGCAGGGTGGCGTGGTCTCGGGGGGACTTGTCGTCCCGAGCCCCGCTCGCGCCCTGAGCGTTTCCTCTTTTTTAAGTTCTAAGGAACCGGCATAGAGAGGTCCAAGACCGATTGGGAACAAAACCATTCCTGGCAGGAATGATTGGGGAGGAATGAGTTGGAGCTGCGCCACCTGCGCTACTTCGTGGCTGTCGCCCGCGCGCAGAGCTTCACCCGCGCGGCGGAGGCGATGCACGTCGCCCAGCCGGCGCTGAGCAAGCAGGTGCAGCAGTTCGAGGAGGAGTTCGGCCTCGAACTGATCGAGCGCGGCTCGCGTCCGGTGCGGCTGACCGAGCCGGGCCGGGTGATCTACGAGCAGGCGCTCCAGATCCTGGAGCGGGTCGACGACCTGCGCGAGACCGGCCGGCGCCTGCGCGTCGCCGAGCGCAACAGCTTTCGCATCGGCTTCGTCGCCTCGACGCTCTACGGGCGATTGCCGGAGATCCTGCGCGGCTACCGGACGAAGCGCCCAGACGTCGACATGACGCTCCTCGAATTGCTGACGCTGGAGCAGATCGCGGCGCTGAAGGAGGGCCGGATCGATGTCGGCTTCGGCCGGGTCGAGATCGAGGACCCGGCGATCGAGCGGGTGCTGTTGCGCAACGAAAAGCTGATCGTCGCCGTGCCGATGGCCTGGGATGCCGAGCGATCACCCGGGCCGCTGAAGCTCCACGACCTCGCCGAGACGGCCCTGATCCTCTACCCGAAGAGCGCGCGGCCCAACAACGCCGACCGCATCCTGGCGCTGTTTCGCGAGCACGGGGTGCGCCCGCCGGTGATCCACGAGGTGCGCGAGCTCCAGACCGCGCTCGGCCTCGTCGCGGCGGAGGCCGGGGTCTGCGTGGTGCCCGCCTCGATCGAGCGCCTGCGCCGCGACGGCGTCGCCTACCGGCCGCTCGACGAGGACCGGGCGCTGATCCCGGTCATCATGAGCTACCGCAAGAACGATCCCTCGCCGGAGATCGGGGTGATCTTGCAATGCGTGAGGGAGGATTACGAGCGGGAGGGGTTGCGGTTCGGGGTGTGAGGCAAGGAATTTCGGATGATGGTTCTATCCAAGCCACAACCTCATCCTGAGGTGTTAGTCCATCGGAGATGGACTAACCTCGAAGGAGGGCTCCAGGGATCGCGTGGTATCTGGAGCCCTCCTTCGAGGTCAGTCGATCCTTGATCGACTAACACCTCAGGATGAGGTCCAGGATGGGATGGGCCGGAGCCGCGGACGAGCCGTTCTGTCGTAGAATATGCCGACTGCCGCACCATCCCTCACCCCATCACCAACCCCCCATCCACGGTCAGCACCTGCCCGGTCACGAACCGGCTCTCCTCGCCGGCGAGAAACAGCACCGGCCCGGCCACGTCCTCCGGCGTCGCGAGGCGGCGCAAGGGGGTCTGGGCAATCAGAGCCTCGCGCACCTCCTCGGGCGTGTCCCGGCTCGCATCGGTGCCGGTGACCAGCCCCGGCGCCACGCAATTGACCCGCACGCCGACCGGCCCCAGCTCGGCCGCGAGGGTGCGGCTGAAGCCGATCAAGGCCGCCTTGGCGGTGGTGTAGTCGTGGTAGGGGATGCTCGGGCGCGCCACGAGGTCGCTCGCCAGGTTGACGATGGCCCCGCCGCTGCGCCGGGTCATCAGCGGCAGCAGCGCCTGGACGACATTGTAGGCCGCCCGCACCGCGCCGTCGAACTGGCGCTGGTAGGATTCCCACGGCACGTCGCGGAAGCGCGGGCGGCGGTCGGGATCGAAGCGGTAGGGCGCGAAGGCGTTGTTGACGATCGCGTCGAGACGGCCGACCTCCTCGGTGATCCGCGAGGCCAGCCTCGCCACCGCGTCCGCGTCGGTCACGTCGGCGGCGACGGTCAGGGCCTGGCCGCCGAGCGCCCGGCATTGGTCGGCCACCGCCTCGGCGGCGGCGTGGTTCTCGCGGTAATTGACGATGACGAGCCCGCCTTGCGCCGCGAAGGCGGTGGCGATGGCCGCGCCGATGCCGCGGCTTCCTCCCGTGACCAGGATGGCGCGGTCGCCAAACCTCATCGCGCGCCCTCCTTGCCCGGGATCAGGTCGCTCTTCACCACTTGGCCCATGTCGAGGGAGCGGGCGATGAGGCCGAGCTTGCGGAACTGGTCGGCGCCCTGCTGCAGGACGGGCAAGTCGAAATGGCCCAAGCCCTCGCGCTCGGTGGTCGGCGACACGCTCGACAGGTTGCGCAAGGCGATCACCTCGCGGTTGATCGCCTCGTCGCGGCCGTTGATCGCCCGGGTGACGGCGAGATGCGCCGCCTCGTCAGGCTTGGCGATCATCCAGGCGGCGGAATCGCGGTAGGCGGCGAGGAAGCGCTCGAGCAGCGGCTTCTTCGCCTCATAGTCCTTCCGCGTCACCACGAAGATGTCGCTCGGCAGGTTGAGATGGTCGCGCACCGCGATCACATCGACGTCGCCGAGGCCCTTGGCGCGGCCGACGAGCAGGCCGGTATCGGTGGCGGCGGTGGCATCGACCTGGCCCTGGATCAGGGGGGCGAAGTTGAGCAGCCCCGTGACCTCCACCGTCACGTCGCTCTCCTTCAGCCCGGCGGCGGCGAGCAGCAGGAGCAGGTGCTGGCGGGTGCCGCTCGCCAGGCTGTAGACGCCGACGCGCTTGCCCTTGAGATCGGCGATCGAGCGGATGCCGCGGTCTTTAAGCGCCACGACGTTGAAGACGTTCTGCGGATAGATGTTGTAGATCGCCACCAGATCCGCCCCCTTGTCGAGGGCGAGATAGAACGAGGCCGGGTCGGTGAAGGCGACATCCGCCTGTCCCGAGAGCAAAGCCTGGATCGCCGAGCCGCCGCCATTGCCCGGCACGTAATCGAGGGCGATGCCCCGCGCCTTGAACAGCCCGTGGTCGGGCTCGGCCAGCAGGTTGGTGATCTCGCTGATCGGCTGGCTCCAGCCGGCGACGGTGACTTTATCCAGGGTCTGTGCCAGGGCCGGGGAGCCGAGCCAGGCGAGGGCGAGGACGAGGAGCAGGCGTAAGGCGGGCATGAATGGTCAGTCTCTCGCGTAACGGCGCAGAATCAGGGACTCAAACCCCCGGGCAGCCTCGTAGACGACCATGCCGAGGGCGGTGATGACCACGAACAGGGCCAGGATCAGGCTCGAATCCATCACGCTCTGGGCGGCGATGATCGAGGCGCCGAGGCCCTGGCGCCCGCCGACGAACTCGCCCACCACCGCGCCGACGAGCGCCAGCACGATGGCGACGCGGAAGCCTGCCAGGATCACCGGCAGAGCGGCGGGCAGCTTCAGGCGCAGGAGGGTCCGGGCGCGGCTCGCGCCGAGCATCCGGAACAGCTCGCGCTGGCCCGGCTCGACCTGGGCGAGGCCCGTGAGGGTGTTTTCGAAGAGCGGGAAGAAGCAGATCAGCGCGGTGATCACCACGGTCGGCGTCAGGCCGAAGCCGAACCACAGGATCAGCAGGGGACCGAGCGCCAGCTTCGGCACCAGCTGGCTCGCCAGCACGTAGGGGCGCAGCACCCGGTGCAGGCTCGGCCATTCCGACAGCAGGATGCCGGTGCCGAGGCCGAGAATCGTGCCGGCGAGGAGGCCTAAGCCCATCTCCGTCATGGTCACGCGCAGGTGCGGCCAGAGCCGGCCGGAGGCGATCTCGCCCCACAGGGTCTCGGCGACGGAGGAGGGCGCCGGCAGGACGAGGGGCGAGACGCGGCCGGAGCGGCACCACGCCTCCCAGGCGGTCAGCAGGGCCGCCAGCAGCAGGGCGGAGGCGAGCCGCGTCCTCACGCCGCCCGCCCGATCGCCGGTTTGGCCCGATCCATGACCGCGCGGAGCGACCGGCACACGGCCCCGAAGGCGGGATCGTAGCGGATGCCGGGCGGCCGGGGGCGGGGCAGCGGGACCGCATCCTCGTGGACGAGGCGTCCGGCCGCCATCACGCCGACCCGGTCGCCGAGATAGACGGCTTCACCGATGTCGTGGGTGACGAACAGAGCTGCGGTGCCGCGGGACGCGCAGAGGCGCAGGAGGTCGTCCTGCAACTCCTCGCGGGTGAGCGCGTCCAGCGCCGCGAAGGGCTCGTCGAGGAGGAGCAGGCCCGGCTCAGTCACCAGCGCGCGGGCGAGCGCCACCCGGCTCTGCTGCCCGCCCGACAGGGAACCGGGCCGGCGCCCGGCAAGATCCCCGAGGCCCATCGTGCCAAGGAGGTCGCGGGCCGCCTCGCGATCCGCGGCTTGCGGCCGGCGCTCGAGCGAGACCGGCAGGAGCACGTTGTCGAGGGCCGATAGCCAGGCGAGCAGGGTCGGGGCCTGGAACACGAAGCCGACGCCCGGCGCCGGGCCGCGCACAGGCTCCCCGCCGATCCGGACGAGGCCCGAATCCGGCGCGATCAGCCCGGCGGCGAGCTTGAGCAGGGTGGTCTTGCCGCAGCCGCTGCGGCCGAGCAGGCAGTGGATCGCCCCGCGGGGGATCGCCCAATCGACGCCCGCCACGGTCTCGGCGTCATCGCCGGGAAAGCGGTAGCGGATTCCGTCGAGGGCGAGATGGGCGTCAATCGGCATAGGGCGCGAAGCCTTCCGCCGCCGCCTCGGCGCCGCCTTCGATCTCCGTCATCGTCACGAGGTCGAGCAGGCTGAAGCGCCCGTCATGGTGCCAGCCGGCCTCCGGCGCCGTCATGCGGCCGATGGCCGAGATCCGGGTGACGCCGGCCCCGGCGAGGTCGTCGGCGAGCGCCATGAGCCGCGCGGGAGCGGCGGCGATTCCGGCGGTCTGGAGATAGGCGCGGTGGGGCGCCACCCGGGCCGGCACCTCCGCCAGATCGTCGACCGCCACCACGGCCACGCTGCGGTTGAGGCCGGACGGGCTCAGACCCACGGTGTCGTCGAGCAGGACGACGCTCCACGGATCGGCCGGATCGCCGAGAAGCGTCGCGCTCCCGTCGAGGGCCCGCATCTCGTGGGCGTTGCGCCAGCCTGCGAGGGCCGCCGCTTCGCCCGGGTCGAGCCGCCGGCGCGGATGGCGGCTCGCGAGCGCGGCGAGTTCGTGGGCGAGGTGGCGGGCGAACTCGTCCGGCGCGGTCGCGCCACCGCGCTCGACGAACAGCATCTGCGGCGCGTAGCAGCCCTGCTGCTCGTAGCGGACGATATCGTGGGCGGCGAGGCGGGCGAGCGGGCCGGCGCGGCGGCTGTCCAGGGCCTCCCGGGCGATCATGGCAAAGCCGATGCGGTGGCCATGCGGCAGGAACCGGGCGGTGACCGGCACCTTGGCGCGGAGCGCCGCCAGGGTGTCGTTGCCGCCATAGGCCATGACGCAGTCGGCCTGCGCGAGGAACGTCGCCTCGGGCCCGCCTTCGCCACCCTTCCACCAGGTGATCGCCAGGCACTCGCCGAGGTCCGGGTCGGCCTCGGCGATCGCTTGCGCGAACCAGCCGGCGGTCAGCGGCTCGGCGGAGGCGAGCTTGCCGACCGTGCCGGCCTTGACCAGCAACCCCGAGACGAGACTCCACAGCGGCAGGGCCGGGACGTTGCCGGCCCAGACATGGAGCAGCAGGTCCGGCCCCCGTGCCCGCACCAGCCCGCCCTTCACCGCCGGCTGGAACCCGTCGAGCACGGCCGGATTGGAGAAATCCTCCGCGAGGAAACGCAGCAATTGCGGCCGCCGGAAGGTCTTCAGGTAGCTCGTCAGCCCGAGCCGCACCGTCTCGCGGTCGTAGCCGGTGACGACCGGCAGCAGCGCCTCGGCCTTGCGGCGCAAAGGATGCGCGCGGTCGAGCAGGCAGGCGCTCGCCCGGTCGATGGCCGCGACGATCCGGGCGGTCTCCATCCGCCGCAAGGTCTCGCGGGCGCGGGCGCGGACATGGGCGCACAGGGTCTCGGCCTGATCCTCGGTCAGCTCCGGCAGCGCCACCGCGACGGTTTCGCCCCAGGCCCGGTGCTGGACGATGCGCCGGCCGATCGCCTCGGGACTGAGCCCCGGCAGGTACCCGGCTTCCTCGATCGTGCTCATCCCTGCGCGGCGGCCAGGAATTCGGCCACCGCGACCGAGCAGCCGCGCGACGCCGAGCCCTCGACCCGGCCGAGCAGCCGGAAGCCGCCGGGCACGATCACCCCGGCATCCTCGGTCAGGATCGCCGAGACGGAGTTGAAATGGGCGAGGTCGTGGTGGACCAGCACGCCGGTCTCGCCCTCAGGGACGTCGATGCCGGTGAGCGGATCGACGACGCGGCTGCGGATCCAGTGCGGGCCGGACTTCACCGGCGGGCAGGTCGCGTTGCCGTCGTCGTAGAACTGGGTGCTCAGCTCTGTCATGCCGTACATGTTGAGGCAGGCTTCGCGCGGCACGCCGAAAGCCGCCGACAGCCCGTCATAGAAGGCATCCGGCTCGATCTCCCGCGACTGGCCCTTGAAGCCGCCGGTATCGAACAAGAAACTCCCCGGCGGCAGGGCGAAGCGGCGGCCACGCTCCTTGAGCGCATCCATCACCGGCACGAAGGCATAGGTGGCGCCGAGCAGGGCATAGGGCTCGCCCGAGGCCTCGGCCTCCGCCAGCGCCGCCAGCAGCGCATCGAGGTCGAGCCCCGCGGGACCGACGAAGACCGCGCTGTCCGCCGTGCCGAACCGGTCCTTCGCCAGCGCGAGATAATGGGCCAGCGACGAATTGGGCAAAGCCGCCTCGTCCGGAAACAGGATGCCCATCCGAATCGTGTCTCGCCCGCGCATGATCCGGGCGGCGAAGCCCGCCAGCATCGAGGCGTCGTAGACCGCGAGCGTCGGGTGGTAGCTGCGGCCGCGTCCGCTCCCGGTCGTGCCGCTCGTCATGAACACCCGCTCGGCCGCGTCCGGCGGGGAGCAGCTCAGGGTCAGGTCCTTGAACGCCTTGATCGGTACCGCCGGGATGTCGCGCCAGCGCCGCACGGTGAGCGGCGTGCGCCCGCGCTGCTGCGTGAAGCGGCGATAGGGCGCGTTGTGGGCGAACTGGTAGGCGAAGAGCCGCAACGCCAGCGCCTCGAACTCCGCCTCGCTCGCGCCCGGCCGTCCGATGAAGTCGAGCAGGGCCTCGACGATCTCCGCTTGCGACATCACGGCCACCTCGCGCCCATCCCGGGCGAGGGCCAGACCGAGCGGAGATCATGCGCGAAAAGACGGCAGGTTCGGCCTTTGCGCCGCGCCGGTCCCGCATCCCTACGCCGGCATGACCCGGATCAGGTTCATAGGGTCACCGCGGCGCCCGGACGAACCGGACCGGCGGAATCTCAGCCTCCTCGCGAGGCTCCCCTGGGAGCCGGGGAGAGTGGGGGGAGTGGGGCTACGTGTCAAGCAGGGCGCGCCGGTCCTTCGTCCGGCGCGAGGGATCGCCCGGTACCGCTCGACCCCCGGACCGGTCAGGTCGTCGCCGGCGCCTCGTCGGAGATCCCGACCTTGGCCCAGACATAGACGGCGAGCAAAGCCACTGGCACGCCGATGAGCGAGGTCAGGACGAAGAACCAGGGAAACCCCGTCCGCTCGACGATGAAGCCGGAAAATCCCGCCAGCACGCTGCCCGGAAAGGCGCAGAGCGAGGTCAGGAGCCCGAACTGGCTCGCCGCGTGCCGGGTCGAGGCGAGCGTCGACATGTAGGTGATGAGCACCACCGACGCGAAGGCATAGGCGAAGCCGTCGATGCCGACGGTGACCGCGAAGGTCCAGAAGGCCCGGCCGCCGTCGCCGCCATGCGCCGCCAGGTAGGCGAGGCTCAAGTGCGAGGCCGAGGCGGCGATGGTGCCGACGAGGAGGCTCGTCAGCATGCCGATCCGCGGGATCAGGGCCCCGGCCAGGAAGGTGCCGCCGAGCCCGATCCAGAAGCCGAACAGCTTGGTGACGGTGGCGATGTCGGTGTTGGTGAAGCCCTGGTGCTTGAACAGCGGCACCGCCATCGCGGTCGCGATGTAGCCCGGCATGCGAAAGCCCGCCACGAGCAGCAGGATCGCCGGCGCCATCGGGCCGAGGCGGCGCAGGAGGTCGGCGATCGGCTCCCAGATCGTGTCGAGGAGGCCGGCGCGGGGCGCGTGGGGCACCTGGTCGGAGGGCGGCTCGGGCGCGAGGACGGCCGCCGCCATGCCGACCAGCATCAGGGCTCCCATGGCGAGGTAGGCCCCGCGCCAGCCGATCCGGTCGGCCAGCAGCAGCGCGCCGGCGCCTGCCGCGAGATTGCCGATCCGCCAGCCGATCTCGGTCCAGGACGACAGCACGGCCTGCTTCTCGGGCGGCCGCACGCTGGTGATGCGCCAGCCGTCGATGACGAGGTCGAGGGTCGCGCCGGCAAAGCCCAAGGCCACCGAGAACGCGATCGTCCAGGCGAGCCAGTGCGCGGGATCCCCGAAGGCGATCCCGGCGAGCATCAGCATGACGCCGAGCTGCGCCGCGACGATCCAGCCGCGCCGCCGGCCGAGCAGGGCCCCGAGCAGCGGCGGGTCGGTGCGGTCGAGGAACGGGGCCCACAGGAACTTGAACTTGTAGGCCAGCGTCATCTCGCTGAGCAGCCCGATCGTGGCGATCGAGATGCCGCTATCCGACAGCCACGCGGCCTGCGTCCCGTAGACGAGCAGGAAAGGGAGGCCGGAGGTGAAGCCGAGCCCGAGGGCCGGCGCGATCCGCCGGTCGGTGAACAGGGCCGACCAGAACGGCTCCGCGCCGCGGGGCGGGCTGTCGGGAGAGGCGGCGGCCGGTGCTGTCATGCTCGATCGGGCTCTCGCGGGAGGGCGGCGTTACGGCTCAGGTCGGGGCATCCTGCCATAACCGGCCCGTGTGATACTGTTTCCGGAAGATCCCTTCCGGAAACAGTATCACCAGCCCGCGCGGCGCCTGAGCGGAGCCGGTTTCCGCATCGCGAAGCGATTAGCCGGAAACCGTATGACGGCCGTTCCGCGGGTGCGGAACAGGGTCATCCGAGACGCTTCACCCCCGCACCGCCTCCGCCCGCGGAACACCGGCCCCCACCCGCGCGAACGGGCTCTCCGCCACCCGCGGCGCGAAGCGGAACAGGCCCTCGGGCGCCACGCTGTCGAGCTCCCCCGCCGCCAGGTCGCGGGCGATCACCACCACGAACGCCGCCGCCTCCTCGGCCGGCCGGCCGAAGGGGCGCGGGCGCGAGAACAGCGTGCCGACGCTCTCGACCAGCAGCGGGCGGTCCGATTCGACGATCCCCACCAGGCCCTTGAGGCGCAGCAGCCGCTCGCCGAGATGGCCCGCGAGGTTGTCGAGCCAGGCCGCCAGGTCGTCGTAGGGGAGGGGGCGCAGGGGCCGGGCGAGCCAGACCGCGACGCGGGGATGGGCGCTGCCGGATTCAGGCGCCAGCAGGGCCGGATCGAGGCCGGCACCGGGGAGCGGCGCGAAGGCGGCCGCGACCGCCCTCGCGCGGTCCGGATCGGCGATCGTCTCGGCGAGCGGGTTGATCGCGGCGATCTCCGCCCGGGCCCGTTCGAGGCGGTCCGGCGGCGCGGCGTCGACTTTGGTGAGCACGATGCGATGGGCGGCGGCCCATTGCGCCGCCGCCTCCTCGAAGGCCGAGGTTTCGGGCCCGCGCAGCGCATCGTAGGTGGCGACGACCGAGACCCGCATCGGGAACCCGGCGAGGCTCGCCAGCTGGCGCAGGACCGGGCCGGGCTTCGACAGGCCGCTCGTCTCCAGCACGATGCGGCGCAGCGGCCCCGAGGCCTCCGGCCGCTCGGCGGCGAGCAAGGCCTCGACGGTGCGGGCGAGGTCGCTGGTCATCTGGCAGCAGACGCAGCCATTCGCCAGCATGGTCATCGGGACATCACCCCCGCTCTCGCGCAGGATCAGCCCGTCGAGGCCGATCTCGCCGGCCTCGTTGACGATGATCGCGGTGTCGGCAGCCTCCGGGAGGCCGAGATAATCGCGCAGGAGCGTCGTCTTGCCGGAGCCGAGGAAGCCGGTCAGCACCACGAAGTCGAGGACGTCGCTCACGGTGCCGCCTGATCCTGGCGTGCATACTTCGCCGGCACCGCTTCGTCCCAGGTCGCCTTCACGAGATCGCGCACGTCGGCGAGCAGTTCGGCGGTGTCGTAGATCACCCCGTCCTTGATCGTGTACGTGAGGCCGCGATGCCAGGTGGCGCCGTTGGTCGCCTCGTCGAGGCGCAAAGCCCCGGTGCCGTAGAGCAGCTTGAAGTCGGTGAGCGGGTTGTGGTCGTGGACCAGCAGGTCGGCGCGCTTGCCGACCTCGACGGTGCCGATCTCGTCCTCGAGCCCGCA
This sequence comes from Methylobacterium sp. 142-1Y, assembly GCF_057747795.1. Taxonomy (NCBI): domain Bacteria; kingdom Pseudomonadati; phylum Pseudomonadota; class Alphaproteobacteria; order Hyphomicrobiales; family Methylobacteriaceae; genus Methylobacterium; species Methylobacterium sp. 142-1Y. The sequence continues at coordinate 96,124 of NZ_CM173224.1, forward strand.
CAGGGCGGCTCCCTGCGAGGTCGCGGCGCGCACCACTTCCAGCGGATGGAAGCCCGCCTCCTGCAACAGCTCCAGCTCGCGGATGTAGCCGAAGCCGAAGATCTGGTAGATGAAGCCCGAATCCGACCCGGCGCAGACCCGGCCGCCGCGGTTCTTGTACTCGTTGATGAAGGCCATCCAGAGCCGGTAGTTCTCCTTCCACTCGATCTCGTTCTGGGTCGACCAGCGATACCAGTACGAGCCGTGGCCGCCGCGCTGCGGCGTGAAGTAGTCCCACATCGACTTCCAGGTATACTCCTTGTGCCAGTCGGCCTGGCGCGCCCGCATCAGGTCGCGGTTGGCGTCGTAGATCGTGAAGGTCGGCACGAAGGTGAAGCCGAGCTCCAGGAACCGCTCCAGGGTCTCGTTCCATTTCTTTGATCCGGGCTCGGCGCCCTGGCGGAACATCTGGCCGGAGACCGAGAAACGGAAATACTCGTCGTTGTAGTCGTAATCGAGCGGGAAGTTCTGCACCACCCGATCCTCGAACAAAGCCTCGGGCAGGCCGTAATAATGCTCGGCGCTGGTCAGCCCCCAGCCGGCGGTGGTGAGCGCGTTCATCCGCGTCACCGCCATCTGGGCGTGGTGGCATCCGGATTTCAGCCCGAGCTTCGCGCATTCGTCCAGCGCCGCCTCCATGATGGCGGGCGGGGCCCCGAAGAACTTCACCCCGTCGGCGCCGCGCTCTTTCAGCTTCCTCAGCCACACCCGCCCCTCCTCGGGGGTGTGGATCAGCTTCAGCATGTCGTTGACGGCCGGGAAGTAGCTGTAGGCGAGCAGCCGCGGCGCTGCGATCTCGTTGGCCTCCGCGCGCTTCTTCTGATCGAGCATCCAGTCGAGGCCGTTGAACGAGCCCATCTCGCGCACCGTGGTCACGCCGTGGGCGAGCCAGAGCTTGTAGACGTACTCGACCGGCGGCACCCAGCCGTTGGCGGCATGGTACGCGACGCCGGCATGCGCATGGCAATCGACGAAGCCGGGGGTCACCCACTTGCCGCGGCAATCGATCTCGTGGTCGCCCGGCGCCGGCCGGTTGGCGGTGTTCGAGAGGTTGCCGGTGACCTTCTTCAGCTGAACGATGCGGCCGTTCTCGACCACGATGTCGGTCGGGCCGATCGGCGGCGCGCCGGTGCCGTCGATGACCGTGGCCGCCCGCAGCACCAGCCGCTTGTGCGGCCCGATCCCACGGTCGCGGGAGGTCGAGGGCACCAGGGGCGGCTGGCCGGCCTTGGCCCGCTCGGCGGCGAGTTCGTTCCCGGCGAGGATGGGGGTGTCGCTCAAGGTGTCCTCCCGACTTTTTGTTAGCTCTACGCATCATTCGCCGAAGCGGCCGCCGGTTCGGCGGCGAAAATGATGCAAAACCAAGGAGCCAAGCGGAATTGCCTCGTGCAATTCCGCTTAGCGCGCGTAGCGGCGGCCGAGCAGCGCGGTGCCGAGCGCCGTGAGCACCAGGGTCGCGGCGAGCAGGATGAAGGCGAGGGCCGCGCCGAACGGCCAGTTCATGCCCTTCGAGAACTGGTCGTAGACGGCGGGCGCCATCATCTTGAACTGCGAGCCGCCGAGCAGCACCGCGGTCGCGTAGGTGTTCATGCACAGGATGAAGACGAGGACGCAGCCTGCCACCGTTCCGGGCAGCGCCAGCGGCCACACCACCCGGCGGAACACCGTGAAGGCGCTGGCCCCGAGATTGGCCGCCGCCTCCTCCACCGCCCGCGGGATGCTCTCGATCACCGACGACAGCGTCAGGATCATGTAGGGCAGCACGACGGCGATCGTGCCGACCGCGACCGCGCCGGGCGTGTAGATCAGCTGAAGCGGGCTCGCGGTGATGTGCAGGCCGCGCAGGGTCGCGTTGATGAGCCCGTCATTGCCCAAGAGCCCGAGCCAGCCCGCCGCCCGCACGACGTTGCCGACCAGAAGCGGGATCAGGGTCAGCACGGTGACGAGGCTCTTCCAGCGGCTCTCCATCCGGGCGAGCCGGTAGGCGGCGGGAAAGCCGAGCGCCAGGGTCAGCGCCGTGCAGGTGAAGGCCATGACGAGCGTCGTGCCCATCACGCCGCGGTAGTACGGGTCGGCGACGGCATTGAGGTAGTTCTGCGCCGTCGTCGCCTCGATCATCAGCTGCGTCGGGCTGTACTGGTTGAGCGAGATGCGTGCGAGCAGCACCATCGGGCCGACGAGCAGCGCGGCGACGACGAGGAAGGCCGGCAGGATGAGGGCGAACACGGGCGGAAGTCTCGATCTGAACCAGTCGGCTGGGGGACACTCATCCCACTCGCGACCTCATCCTGAGGTACCGGCGATCAGAGATCGCGAGTGAAACGAGCCTCGAAGGAGGGCTCCAGAAAGCCCTGAGACTTCTGGAGCCCTCCTTCGAGATCAGTCGATCCTTGATCGACTAATACGATTTCCGATTGATCGCTTCGCGATGCGGAAATCGGCTTCGCTCACGCGCCGCGCGGGCTGGTGATACGCAATCCGGAAGCGATCTTCCGGATTGCGTATAACACCTCAGGATGAGGGGGTTGGATAGGATGAAGCGGAGTGTCGGCGAGGCCCTGCGGCCGACCCGACGGCCTACCCCTTGAATTCCTTGTTCCAGAAATCCGAGAACGCCGCCTGCTGCGCCTGCATCGTCGCGTAGTCGAGCGGTCGGAGCTTGGCCTGCTGGGCTTCCGTGAGGCTGATCTGCCTGGCCAGATCCTCCGGGAGCTTGGCGTCCTTGACGGTCGGCACGTAGCCCATCTTCTGCGCGAAGGCGGTTTGCGCCGTCGGGTCGAGCATGGCGTTCAGGTACTTGAAGGCGCTGTCCTTGGCCCGCGAGTTCTTCGGCACGCCGGCCTCGAACAGGATCGGCAGGGCCCCTTCCTCGGGGATCGCCATCGCCACCGGGATGCCGGCCTGCTTCCACATGAAGCCGCGGGCGAGCCACATCAGCGAGATCCACACCTCCTCGGACTTGAGCGCCGCGGCGAGCGTTTCGTTCGAGGGATAGACCTTGGGCTCGAGCTTCTTCAGGTCCATCAGGGCGGCCTTGCCCTTGGTGAAGTCGGTGGCTGAGCCGCCGGCCCCGATATTGGCGCCGGCCATGTTGAAGTTCCAGAGGATGTCCGAGAAACCGACCCGGCCCTTGTATTTCGGGTCGAAGATGTCGGCGTAGCGGGTCGGCGGGGTCGTGACCTTGCTCGGGTTGTAGAGCACGACCAGCGCCGAGTAGATGTGCGGGATCGAGTGCGGCTTCTTGAAGACGTCGATCACCTGCGACAGCCGCGGCACCTCGGCGGCCGGTACGGTCTCCAGCACGCCGAGCTGGCTCAGCATGTAGCTGTCGATGTCGTTGATGCAGGCGACGTCCATGCTGGCGCGGCGGCTGGTGCGCTCGGCGATCAGCTTGGTGCGGCGCGGGTCCTGGTTGGCGATGTCCTGCGACACCTCGATGCCGAGCGGCTTCATCAGCGGGACGTCGATGTTCTGCTGCAAAAGCGCGCCGTAATCGCCGCCCCAGGTGCCGACGACGATCGGGGCGGCCTCGGCCCGGGCGGGGAGCGTGCCGGCAAGGCCGAGGGCGGCGCTGCTGGCGAGGAGGGAGCGACGGGTGATCATCGGGCGGGGCCTTCTGCTGCGGGCATGACGCGGGACGCGTCGGCACTGGGGATGACGCGGGCTGCATCCGCAGCCCATGAGATTCGGACGGGGTCGCCGGCGGCGAGGCGGCGGCGGGGATCGTCGGGGAGCGGCGTCGGCGTCACCGCGACGATCGCCTCGCCGGCGAGATCGAGGTGGTACTCGGTGCGGGCGCCGAGATAGGTCACGGCCCTGAGCCGGCCGGGACCGCTCGCGTCGGGGGCGACCTCGATCCGCTCGGGCCGGATCGCCAGCAGGCCGTTCTTGGCGGTCGCATCGGGTGCGCACGGCACGGCGGCGCCGCTGGCCAGGCGAAACACGTCGGTCCCCTCCCGCGCCCCGTCGAGCAGGTTGCAGCGTCCGACGAAGCCGGCGACGAAGGTGTTGGCCGGGCGCTCGTAGAGGTCTTCGGCGCTGCCGACCTGGAGCACGCGGCCGTGCTCCATCACCACCAGCCGGTCGGCCATGGCCAAAGCCTCGTCCTGGTCGTGGGTGACCATCAGGGTGGTCAGCCCGAGCCGCTTCTGCAACTCGCGGATCTCGAGGCCCACCTCGGAGCGCAGCTTCGCGTCGAGGTTCGACAGGGGCTCGTCGAGGAGGAACACCGCCGGGCTCACCACCAGCGCCCTCGCCAAGGCCACGCGCTGCTGCTGCCCGCCGGAGAGCTGGCGCGGCAGCCTTTCGGCCAGCGCGTCGAGCCGCACCAGCCGCAGAGCCTCGGCGATGCGCCGGTCGCGCTCCGCTCTTCCTACCTTCCGCATCTCCAGGCCGAAGCCGACATTGTCGGCGACGCTCATGTGCGGGAACAGCGCGTAGGACTGGAACACCATGCCGGTGTCGCGGGCATGCGGCGGCAGCCGCGTCACGTCGCGCCCGCCGATGACGACGCGGCCGGCACTGGGCTCGATGAAGCCCGCGACCATCCGCAGCGTCGTGGTCTTGCCGCAGCCGGAAGGGCCGAGGAGGGCCACCAACTCGCCCTGGCGGATGTCGAGATCGACGCCGGCGACGGCGGTGGCGTCGCCGTAGCGCTTGGTGACGCCGTCGAGGAGAAGCGTGCCCATCAGACGATCCGCGACAGCTTCACGAACCGGTCGGTGACCAGCATCAGGATCGTCACCATCAGGATCTGCGCCGTCGCGACGGCGGCCAGGGTCGGGTCCATTCGGAATTCCAGGTAGCTCAGCATGGCGACGGGCAGCGTGGTGCGCCCCGGGCCGACGAGGAGGAGGTTGAGTTCGAGGTTCTCGAAGCTCGCCACGAAGGAGAATAGGGCCGCCGCCACGATGCCGGGCCGCAGCATCGGCAGGGTGATGCGGGCAAACACCGTGAGGGGCTTGGCCCCGAGATTGGCCGCGGCTTCCTCCGCCGAGCGGTCGAGCCCGGCGAGGCTCGCGGTGACGAGGCGCACCGTCCAGGGGATCGTGATGAGGACGTTGGCGGCGACGAGGCCGCCGAGCGTCGCCTTGATGTCCATGTCGAGCCAGTCCTCGGCCCGCAGATAGAACATGTAGAGGGCGGAGCCCGCGACGATCGCCGGCACCGCGAGCGGGGCCAGCAGGAAGGTGTTGATGAGCCCGCGCCCGGGGATGTTCGCCCGCACCAGCGCCAGGGCGGCGGCGGTGCCCAGCGGCACGCCGATGGCGGTGGCCGCAAGCGCGATCTGGAGCGAGGTGACGAAGCCGCGGGCGAAGTCGCGTTGCGCCCAGGCATTGAGGTACCAGCGCCAGGTCAGGCCGTCCGGCGGGAAAGTGACGATCTCCTGATCGAAGAACGAGGTGACGACCACCATCACGATCGGCGCGAACACGATCGCGTAGGCGAGGATGACGGCCGCCAGGACGGCGAGGCGGCCGAGCCGGGCCGAGAGGCCGGGCCCGGCGGGGGAGAGGATGGCGGCGCTCATGCGTTCACGGTTTCGGAGGTGACGACAGCTGACCTATTTGTAGGACAGGTGCCCGCCCCTTTGGCAAGACGGGTGTTGGCAAGAGGGGTGCCAAGCGCGAGGCTCGCTCACGCCGAGGCCGCGCGGAAGCGCGGACCCGCGAAGGCCGCATCGCCCGCCGGACCGGCGATGAGAAGCGGCAGCACCGCCTTCCAGGCCTCGATCAGGTCGCGAAAATAGTCGGGATCGGGCCGCAGCACCGTCTGCACGCCCATGCCGCGCATCAGGTTGACGGTGAGGTTGAGGATGATCCGCGCCTCCCGCGGCGGCCGGGCATCGGCATCGCAGAACTCGACCCAGATCGCGTCGAGGGCGGCGTGGAAGCGCTGCACCACCGGGATCAGGCAGTGGCGCAGGTCCGGATCGGTGCGCGCCTCGTTGATCAGCTCCAGCGACAGCTGGAAGAACCGGCCGGAGAAGAGCGGCCACAGGAACTCGACGAAATCCGCGAGCGGCAGTGCCCCGGAGCGCACGTCCCGCGACACCGACCGGATCTCGGCGGTGCCGTCGTCGAGCAGTGTCTCGAGGGCCGCCCGCACAAGATCGGCCCGTGTCGGGAAGTGGTGCAGGAGCGCCCCGCGCGAGACCTGCGCCCGCTCGGCGATCGCCTGCGTCGTCGCGGCGTGGTAGCCGACGGCGTGGATCTCGTCGATCGTGGCGCGCACCACGCGCTCGCGGGTCGCGAGGCTGCGGGCCTGGGGCTGCCGTCCGGTCTGCGTCACCGATCCTCCGGGGCGCGGGTGCCTGATAAAAAAACAAGCTTGCCTGTTTTTTTCTCGCTGTCCAGTGTGCCGCTCAGGCTCGCGCGCTCGTCCCCGGGCCGCCCGCATGAAGAGAAGGACCTCCGCATGAGCGCCGACCTCGTCCTGTTCCGCAACGCCCGGGTCCTCGACGGCACCCACGACAATGCGCTCGACGGCCACGACGTGCTGGTCGAGGGCGGCTCGATCCGGGAGGTCTCGGACAAGCCGCTCACCGCCTCCTCGGCCCGCGTGATCGATCTCGCCGGCCGCACGCTGATGCCGGGCCTGATCGATTGCCACGTCCACGTCATCGCGACGATCCCCGATCTCGGTGCCAATGCCGAGCTGCCGGATTCGCTGGTGGCGTTGCGCACCGCGAAGATCATGCGCGGCATGCTGATGCGCGGCTTCACCACCGTGCGCGACCTCGGCGGCGCCGACCACGGCCTGGTCATGGCGGTGAAGGAAGGGCTGATCGACGGCCCGCGCCTGGTGATCTGCGGCAAGGCCCTGTCGCAGACCGGCGGCCACACCGACTATCGCGGCCGCTACCACGCCCGGGACGTGAGCCATTACGGCACCAAGCTCGGCGCGCTCGGCCGGGTCTGCGACGGGGTCGACGCGGTGCGCCGGGTGGCGCGCGAGGAGATCAAGGCCGGGGCCGACTTCATCAAGATCATGGCGAATGGCGGGGTTTCCTCGCCGACCGACCCGATCGCCTTCCTGGGCTACTCGGTGGACGAGTTGCGGGCGATCGTCGAGGAGGCGAACAACGCTCAGACCTACGTCGCCGCCCATCTCTACACCGACGCGGCGATCCGCCGGGCGGTCGATTGCGGAGTGATCTCGGTCGAGCACGGCAACCTGGTGACCCCGGAGACGGCGCGGCTGATCCGCGACAAGGGCGCTTACGTCGTTCCCACCAACGTCACCTTCGATGCCCTTGCCAAGGAGGGCGCCAGCCTGGGGCTTCCGCCGGCCTCGGTCGCCAAGATCGAGGATGTGCGCGAGGCGGGGCTGAAGGCCCTCGAGACCCTGCGGGAGGCCGGCGTGATGATGGCCTACGGCACCGATCTCCTCGGCGAGATGCACCGCCACCAGTCGGAGGAATTCGTGATCCGCGGCCGCTGCCTGCCGGCGATCGAGGTGATCCGCTCGGCCACGATCAACGCCGCCAAGGTCGTGCGCCTGGAGGGCAAGGCCGGCGTGGTGGCGCCCGGCGCCTTCGCCGACCTGATCGTGGTCGACGGCGACCCGCTCGCCGACCTCTCGCTCCTCACCGGCCAGGGCCGGCACATGCGGGCGATCATGATCGACGGACGCTTCGTGAAGGACGAACTGGCGGCCTGACGCGGCGCGGAAAGCGGGAGGTCGAAGGCCCGAAGATCCCCTCTCCCGGCCGGGGCAGGGGATCCGGGATCCGATCGATGCCGGGCCTGAATCGGGCCGGCATCGTCTCGTCGCGCAGGGTCGCTGGCCGAGGCCGCGCGACCCTGCCGCGATGGTCGATCCGGCGGGATCGACGGATCTGCGACTTGACAGACGCGGGACTTAGCAGACGCGGGACTTGGCGCTGCAGCAGGTCGGGGCCGGCGGCGGGCAGGGGGCCGGCGGGGGGCACGGGGGCGGGCAAGCGGGCAGGCAGCAGCCGCCAGCGACGGAGCCGAGGGACTTGGCGTCGAGCTTCTTCATGATGCCACTCCGGTATCGGCGGGTTCGGGCGTCCCGCTCGCAATGTGAAGATGCGCGATGTCGCGATAACTGTCCATTGACCAATGAATACTGTTACAATCAGAAAAAACGAGAAACATGAGAATGTTTTATTGTGCAACGACTTGATATGTTAGTCCTTAACATGCGTACGTATTTTTAGTTGGGGTGATGATGCCCGCTCGCGGCGCGGGGCTCTCCGGAGAGAGGAAGGGTCGCGGGTTCCTCCCGTCTCCGGCCTGGGCGAGCGGCCTGGGGAGGCAAGATCCCGCGCGAGGGCGGCCTGGTTCGATGAGACGGGGCGGAGTTCCATTCCGGACAATCTCCATCCTCACCCCGCCCCCATGAGAGGAGAGATCCTGAGAGGAGAGATCCTGCGCTTCCTCTGCCGTCGAGGCGGCGACGAGCCCCGCTCACACCCTCGTCGATTCCCGCGGAGGAGCGGTGGTCTTGCTCTTGCAGGTAAGCTGGATCGCCCACGTGGTATAGGACGTCGGCTCGGATCGAGAGCTTTGTCGTTGGCTCCGTATCGAAGTGAAGCGGCGCGCATTCCGTCTCGTATTCGCTAAAACAAGATTAACTGTTGGCTGATACGATTTCCCCACGGCGGCTGAATGATGTCGGGAATTAAGTCTCATGCGCAACGGGTTGTCGATCGCGACGAAGCTGGGGCTGTGCCTCGTCGCCCTGGCCCTGCTGATCGGAGCGACAGGCGGTCTCGCGCTGCTTGAGCTGCGTCGCGTGAACACGGCGGCCTCGGACCTGCGCGACGTCCGGGTGCCGGCCACCGATACGCTCGGATCGATCGGCATCAACTTCATGCGCCAGCGGGTCAACATCTCGCGCCTGCTCACCGCCGACACGCCCGAATTCCGGACCCAGGTCGCCGGGCAGATCGCCAAGCGCGACGAGATCCTCGCCGCGCAGTTCGCCCGCTTCGAGGCGCTGCCGCTGTCGCAGGCCGAGCGCGATCTCTACGCCGAGTTCCGCCGGCATATTACCGCCTATGCCGAGCATCAGCGCCAGGCCATCGGGAAGGCGACCGGGGGCGACGTGGCCGCCGCCCAGCGGATCTACAACACCGACATGTCGAATGGCGTCATCGCCATCATGGGCACCTGGGAGAAGCTGGTCGCGCTGAACGGCACCGGCTCCAAGGCGAGCGGCGACCTGATTGAGGAGACCTATGTCAGCGCCAACCGGAAGATGCTGGCGTTGATCGGCCTGGGGCTCCTCGTCGCGGGCGGTGCGATGGTGCTGGTACGGTACGGCGTCGCCGTACCGCTGCGGGCGATCACCGCCGTGACCCAGCGCCTCGCCGGCGGCGACGCCGCGGTGACGATCCCGGGGCAGGGGCGCCGGGACGAGATCGGCGCGCTGGCCGGCTCGGTGGTGGTGTTCCGCGACAACCTGATCCGCGCCCGCGCGCTGGAGGAGGAGACCGCGCTCGCCCGCGCCTCGGCCGAGGAGCAGCGCAAGCTCGGCATGCGCCAGATGGCCGACGGCTTCGAACAGGCGGTCGGCAGCATCGTCGGCGGCGTCTCGGCGGCGGCCACCGAGCTCGAGGCCACGGCCCGCTCGCTCAGCGGCAGCGCCGCGCAAGCCGCCGGCCAGTCGGGCGCCGTCGCGAGCGCGGCGGGTGACGCAGCGGCCAACGTCACCGTGGTGGCGGCGGCGGCCGAGGAACTGGGCTCGTCGGTCCAGGAGATCGGCCGGCAGGTCTCGGGCTCGGCCGAGCTGGCGCGGGTCGCCGTCGGCGAGGCGAGCGAGACGATGGCGCTGGTTCAGGACCTGTCGCAGGCCGCCGCCAAGGTCGGCGACGTGGTGGCCCTCATCTCGTCGATCGCCAGCCAGACCAACCTCCTGGCGCTCAACGCCACGATCGAGGCGGCCCGGGCCGGCGAGGCGGGACGGGGCTTCGCGGTGGTCGCCGCGGAGGTCAAGCAGCTCGCCGGCCAGACGGCACGAGCGACCGAGGAGATCACCGGCCAGATCGGCCGCATCCAGGCCTCGACCGGCCAGGCCGCGTCGGCCATCGACGGCATCGGCCGGCGCATCCGCGAGATCGACGGCGTCGCCAGTTCGATCGCCGCGGCGGTAGAGGAGCAGGGCGCGGCGACCCAGGAGATCGTCCGCAACGTCGCCGAGGCGGCAGCCGGCACCGGTGCGGTCACCGGCACCATCGCGACGCTCGCCGAAACCGCCGGCGAGACCGGGGCGGCGGCGGCCCAGGTGCTCGGCGCGGCCTCCGAGATGTCGCGCCAGTCGGAGCACCTCTCGGCGGAGGTGGCGCGGTTCCTCGCGACGGTGCGGGCGGCGTAAGCGCCGCTCACTCCGCTACCCGCACCACCCGCGCCCCGGCGCCTTCCGCGTCCGCGCATTGCGCGTCCGTGGCGCCCGCATCGGTCACCAGGGTCCAGCAGGCCGGCAGGGGTGCCCAGGCGCCCTGCGCCGCGCGGCCGAGCTTCGAGGAATCCATCAGCACGACGACCTCGGCCGCCTGCTCCATCATCAGCGACTTGAGGGCGACCTGCTCGATCGCCGCCTCGCACAGGCCGCGGCCGGCGACGAAGCCGTCGCCGCTCACCACGGCCTTGTCGGCGGTGAGGCGGCGCAAGGAGGCCTCGGCGAGCGGGCCCATCGTGCTCATGCTGCCGGGCCGCACCGCGCCGCCGAGCACCGTCAGGCTGAGCCCGGGCGCGGCGGCGAGTATGCCGACCAGCGGCAGGTTGTTGGTGATGACCGTGTGGTGCCGCCCGGCGAGGCCGGCCCCGAAGGCCGCCACCGTCGAGCCGCCGTCGAGGATCAGGATGTCGTCGTCGGCGAGCAACGAGAGGGCGGCCCGCGCGATGGCGGCCTTCTCCGGCCTCGCCTGCGCCTCGCGCTCCGGCAGGCTCGTCTCGGGGAGCGGATGGGCGATCACCGCGCCGCCATAGGTGCGGGTGATCGTCTTCTCGCTCGCCAGCCGTTGCAGGTCGCGCCGGATCGTCGAGGCGGAGACGCCGAAGCGCTCCGCCAGTTCCTCGACCACGACCTCGCCGGCCTGGAGCGCCTCCAGCAGCAGCGGGTGACGGTGCCGGCCGCGGGTCATGGGGGTCAGACCGCCCGGCGCGGGGCCAAGGCCCCTGCCCGGGGTGCCAAGTCGACGGCCTGGCGCAGGGCCTCGACCAGCGAGCCCGCATCGGCGACGCCCGTGCCGGCGATGTCGAAGGCGGTGCCGTGATCGACCGAGGTGCGGATCACCGGCAGCCCGACGGTGACGTTCACCCCCGCCTCGAGCCCCAGCACCTTGATCGGGCCGTGGCCCTGGTCGTGGTACATCGCCACCACGATGTCGTAATCGCCCCGTCCTGCCAGGAAGAACAGCGTGTCGGCCGGCAGCGGCCCCTCGACCCGCCAGCCCTTGGCCCGGCAGGCCTCGACGGCGGGTGCGATCTTCTCCGCCTCCTCGCCGCGGCCGAACAACCCGTTCTCGCCGGCATGAGGGTTGATCGCGCAGACGCCGATCCGCGGATCGGCGATGCCGGCCTTGACCAGGGTGTCGTGGGCGCGCCCGATCACCCGCCCGACGAGGCCCGGCTCGATCCGCGCGATGGCGTCGATCAGCCCGATATGCGTCGTGACGTGGATCACCCGGAGCTTGGGCGAGACCAGCATCATCGAGACTTCCGGCGTGCCGGTGAGCTCGGCCAGGAGTTCCGTGTGGCCCGGATACCTGTGGCCGGCGGCGTGCAGGGCCTCCTTGCTCAGGGGCGCTGTGCAGATCGCCGCGGCCTCGCCCGCCTGGACGATCTCGACCGCCCGCGCGATGTAGCGGAACGCCGCCTCGCCGGAGACCGGCGAGACGCGGCCGAACGGGTGGCCCGGCGGGATCAGCGCGAGGTCGATGCAGGCGACGGTGCCGGGGGCATCGACCGCCTCCTCGGGCGACGTGATCGCCTGGACCGCGAGCGCCGAGCCGACGATGCGGCCGGCCTCGCGCAGGCGCCCGGCATCGCCGACGACCAGCGGCCGGCACAGCGCCAGGACCTCGGGCAGGGCGAGTGCCTTCATGATGATCTCGGGCCCGATGCCGGAGGCATCGCCCATGGTGATCGCGACGGTCGGTCGGCTCATGTCGAGGAACCCTGGTTTCGGATGGCCCGGAGGTGATGGACGGCGCGCACCAGCGTCTCAGGCGTGCCGAAGGCGCCGGCCTTGGTGACGATCGGAACCCGGAGCGCGCCCCGTGTGAGGCCGAGGGAGACGCCCGCCTCGATCTCGTCGATCAGCCGCAGGCCGTCGACCCGGAAATGGGCGAGGAGCGCCGCGGCGGTCTCGCCCCCCGTCGCCACCAGCCCGCCGAGATGGGGTGCGGCCGGGGCGAGCCAGGCGCCGAGGGCGTCGGCGAGGCGCGGCCCCAGGGCGAGGTCCGGCGCCTCGCCCATCGCGACCTCGACCAGCACGTCGTCTCCGGCGCTCACTCCCGCGGTCACGGCGTTCCGGCAGCGGGCCCGCTCGGTTTCGTCGGCCGCGAGCAGCAGGTCCGGCGCGACCGGGACGTGGCGCACACCCGTCTCGCCCGCGAGCCGGCGCGCGGCGGCGCGGGAGGCGGCGGCGAGGCTGCCCACCACCACGAGGGTGCCGCCCGAACCGGTAGAGATGTTTTCGGACGGAGCGGCCGGCGCCGTCTCCCGTGCCGCCAGCGCATGGGCGAGGCCGGCGCTGCCGACCCAGACCAGGCTCGCCCGCGCACCGGGCGCGAGGCCGGCCTCGGCGATCCGCGCGAGGTCGTCGTCGGACTCCGCGTCGAGCACCGCGACCGCTCCCGCCCGTGCGGCCTGCGCCAGGGCCTCGCGCAAGGATTCAGGCCCAGCCCGCACGGTGGCGAGCGCGATCGTCGCGCTCGGCAGGCCCGCTCCCTCCAGCATCGCGGGCAGCGATCCGGTCGCGTAGGTACGGTCCCGGCGCCAGAGCTCGGTCTCCTCCAGGGGTCGGCCCTCGACCATGATCCGCCCGTCCCGCGTGGTGCGGCCGGTCGCCGGGAAGGCCGGCGCCAGGATCGCGAAGGCTGCGCCGTGGCGCCGCCGCAAGCCCTCGAGCGTGGCGGCAAGTTCCGCCGCCGGCTGCCCGCGCAGGGTCGAGTCGATCTTCTTGAGGATCGAGCGGCCCGGATGATGCAGCCGGTCGAGGAGGGCGGCGTGGCGCGAGGCCGCCGCCTCCGGGCCGAGCTGGCGGCTGTCGGCATCGTGCGAGACGACGTCGTCCTCCGCTCCCGATCCCGCCTCGCCCCATTGCACGCAAGTCCGGCGGCCGCGCCGGGCGAAGGCGATGGCGCAATCGGCCGCGCCGGTGAGGTCGTCGGCGAGGATGAGCCAGCGTCGCGCCACGGTCACGCCCGCTTCGCAAGAGGCGAGGCCACGGGGTCGGCGGCCGGGGCGGCGTCCTCCTCCGGGCGCTCGCCGAAATGCCGGGCGGTCCAGGCGGTGACGAGGGGCGTGAGGATCGCGGTCACCACCACGGTCGCGGCGACCAGCACCGTCGCCGGGGCGGCCGCCTCGGCATAGGCCGGGTTCGCGGCGGCGATGATCGCCGGGACCGCGGCGGCGTTGCCGGCGGTGGAGGAGGCGGCGACGCCGGCCACCCCCGTGCCGCCGGTGAGGCGATCGGCGAAGAAGAGCGGGATGCCGGTGACGACCGTCACCGCGACGCCGAGCCCGAGGCCGAGCAGCCCCGCCTGCCAGATCTTCGTCAGGTCGAGCCCGGTTCCCAGCGCGAAGGCGAAGAACGGGATCATCACCGGCACGGCGCGGCCGAGGAAGTCGCGCATCTCCCGGTCGAGGTTGCCGAGGATCATGCCGACGAGGAGCGGCAGGATGCTGCCGACCATCGTCTGCCACGGGAAGGCCGACAGGCCGGCGACGCCGAGCGTCACCATGGTGAGGAAGGGACCGGATTCGAGGCACATGATCGTGTAGGCACCGACATCCCGCGGCCGGCCGTACTGGCCCATCAGCGCCATGTAGAGGCCCCCGTTGGTGTCGTTCATGGCCGCGACGATCGCCAGCGTCGAGAGGCCGGCGAACAGCCCGGCGCCGATCGGCGCTTCGCCGATCAGGCGGCCGAAGACCACGCCGAGGACCATCGCGATGCCGACCTTCACGGCGAGCAGCGTGCCGCCCTTCTTCACGATGTAGGGCGTGGCGCGAAAGTCGATGCTCGCGCCCATGCAGACGTAGAACACCGCCAGGATCGGCAGCGCGCCGGTGAACAGCGCGCCTGTGAACGAGCCGAACACCTTCGGGGTGCCTGGGAACAGGGTGGCGATCACCGCGCCGACGAGCAGCGGCACCACCATCATCCCGCCCGGCACACGCTCGATCGCACGCTTGATGCGTATCTCGCCCATGCGTAGCCCCGCCATGCATTCCTCCTTTGCGCGAACCGCGCATGATGCTGCGCGATGTCCGATTGTTAGCGCCTGAAGAACGCAAAATGCGGTGCGGGTCAATCGGGGAATTGCGCAATATGCGCGATTTGAGGGGGTGAGGTGTTGCCTGCAACCGTGCCACGTCGGAGTCGAGGCGACCGCCCGCGAACCTTGGCTTGACGCCGTGAGATCGCTGCCCGCCGCGTCATTCCGGGCTCCGCTGCGCGGCCCCGGAATGACGAGGAGGGTGCCGGATCCGTGGGGCGATCTCGGTAGGCTTTCAGCGTCGTCGCGCCGATCGACCCGGTCTTCAGAACGTCAGCTTCATCCCCCCGACGACACTCCGTGGTGCACCGGCGAAGATCGAGCCGGTGGTGGTGGCGAGCACGCCCGCGCCGTTCTGCAGGCCGGTCACGGCGCTGATCGAGTTCGCCAGGGGCTGGGCCGAGGAAATATAAGTCGTGTCGAGGATGTTGCGCACCTCGACATAGAGGCTCAGGCGCTTGGCGTAAGAGCCGATCAGATCGGTATCGTAGTGGATGTTGGCGTTGATGATTGTGTAGCCCGGCGCCTTGAGCAGGTTGGCGTTGTCGAGGAAGAAGCCGTCCTGGTAGACCGCTTCGACGAAGGCGCCGAGACCTTTGAGCGGTCCCGACGGTTGGTCGTAGCCGATGCGGGCGAGGAGCTGGTGGGCCGGCACGCCGGGGATCAGGCGTCCGGCCCGGTCGAACCGCGCGGTCAGGTTGCCGGCGCTCAGCTGCTCGACGTAGCGGGTGTAGTACTGGTCGTTGAGGCCGTAGGCCGCAAAGGCACGCCAGCCAGGCGAAAACGCCCATTCGGCTCCCGCCTCGATGCCGCGATGCTCGGAGGCCGGGGCGTTGAAGGTGTAGCTGAGCAGCCCCGCCCCCGGCGACTGGGTGACGAGCTCGTTGCGGAAGAATTCGTAGAAGCCGGTGAGGCTCAGGCGCAGGTCCGGCAGGGGCGACCAGTCGGCGCCGAGATCGAAGCCGAGATTGGTCTGGGTGCGCAGATCGGTGTTGTTGCCCGGCACGCCGGCCGGGGTGATGAACAGCGCGCTCGCGGCCGGCGTCGCGTAGCCGGTGGCGACGCGGCCGCGGAAGGCGAGATCCTGAGCCGGCTGATAGACCAGCGCCAGTTCCGGCGCCACGTTGAGGAAGCTGCGGTCGATGTTCGCCAGGGCCGTGGTCGTGCCGGCGGCCGAGTAGCCGTAGGTGAGGGTGCGGCCCTTGAGCCAGGTATTCTCGATCGAGAGGCCGGCGATGCCGGTCCATTGCTCGGACAGCGCGATTTCCGCCCGGGCCCGGCCGCCGAGATTCGACTGCGCCGCCTCCTGGTTGCTGGCGAGCGCGCCGAGGCGCGGGCCGCCATAGGGCGCGCGGTTGTAGAGGGCGATGTGGTTGTCGATGGCGCTGTAGGAGAGCGCCGCGTAGCCGACCGTCGGCAGCCCGAATACCTCGGTGCGGTGGGTGATGTCGGACAGCACGTTGTAGGACGGATAGCTGCCGCGCGAGGAGGTGGTGTAGAACGGCTGGTCGAAATTGCGCTCGTCGAAGCCGACTTGCGTGCGCCAGGTGGTGTTGGCGTCGATGTCGTGCTCCCAGCGGCCGGCGATGATCGTGCGCCGGTCGTTGCGGCCGAAGGCGCCCTCGTCCGCCGTCACCGGCACCGTCGCGCCGAAGGCGCCGTTGCGGAAGAGGTTGACGGTGGTGCAGCCGGGCGCGGCCGTGGCGGCCGCCGCGCAGCCGCGCTGGTAGGGATTGATCCGGTACTGCGCCAGCGACGAGCGGGCGGGAAGGTCGGCGTCGAGGGTGTTGTTGACGACCTTCAGGGTGAAGCGGTTGTCCGGTGTCGGGGTGTAGCTCGCCAGGAGGTTGACGGTCTGGGTGTTGGCGCTGAAATGGTCCTGGTAGCCGTTGAGACGGTAATCGCTGGCGAACAGGCTGACCTCGTAGGGGCCGCTCACGCCGCCGACGGTGAAGTAGTGGTTGAGATAGCCGAAGCTGCCGGCATCGATGCCGATCTCGTAGCCGTCGATCTCGCGACCGGTACGGGTGCGGAAGGCCAGCGCACCGCCGGTGGCGTAGTTGCCGAAGAGCGCCGATTGCGGCCCGCGGAAGACGTCGATGCGGGAATAGGCCCGCGGATCGGTGAGGTCGAAGCGCGAGGCGCCGTCGGGCTGGGTCATGACGAAGCCGTCCTCCAGCACCACCATGTTCTTGATGACGCCGGTCGAGCGGGCGTTGTTGCCGCGGATCGACACCACCACGTCGCGCGGCCCGTTGCCCTGGCGCACCGTGACCCCGGGACTGTTGACGAGCACCTGGCCGATGCTGGTGGCCGGCCGGTTGGCGATCACGTCCTGGCGGCCGATTCCCGTCACGATCTCGCCGACCGGGTGCTCGATCACGCTCGGGGCCGCGCCCGGCGGCGCGGCGACGCCGAAGGCCGGTCTTGGGGCGGCGCCGGATCCCGCCACGGAGATCTCGTCGAGGGCGATGGTGTCGGGGGCGCCCTGCGCCAGGACCGCAGAGGGGGCGAAGGCGAGGAGGAGGGCGAGCGCGCGGGGACGCAGGCCGGGGAGGGGCGGCATCGCAAAGATCTCGTGGAAGGAGAGGGGCGGCGCGGGGCGCCGGCAAGAAACGCGTGGCGTCAGGCCGTCGCCGGGCGACGGAATCCGCGCCGCAGGCTCAAGGCCGCCGCGTCGAGGGCGATCATCGCCAGGATCGCCAGCCCGGTGAGGGGGAAGACGATCCCGAACGCGACGACGAGGCCGGTGACGGCGCCGACCGCCCGGCGGTCGTCGGGCCAGGCCGGCACGCCGAGGCGGCCCTTGGGACGGCGCTTCCACCACATCACCGCGGCGGTCACCGCGAGCAGGATCGTGGCGAGGCAGAAGGCCAGCATCAGCAATTGGTTGAGCCGCCCGGCGACCTCGCCCTTGTGCAGCCCGATCCCGTACTGGATCCCGCGCCCGACGATCCCGATATCGCGAAAACTCACGTTGACCAGCGGCTTGCCCGTATACTGGTCGAGTGAGATCATCCGCTGGCGGGTGACGTCGCGCGGATAGGCGGCCGCCGCGTAGACGCCCGCCGGCCCCTCCGGCAACGCCAGCTCGTAGCCGGCCGGCATGCCGAGATCGGTGAGGATCGCAACCGCCCGGTCGATGCCGATCGGCACCCCGTCCCGGGTTTCCGAGCGCGGCAGCGGCGCGTCCTCGAGCGCCCAGCCGGTCTGGTCGAGCACCGCGCCCATCGGCACCGTCGAGACCGGCATTCCGGCCCAGAGCTCGTTCGGCTGGCCGAGCCCGGCCCGGTTCGACACCGCCCGGAACTGGTCGCCCCACAGGATCGACCAGGGCAGGCCGGTGGCGGCGAGGAAGAACAGGCCGGCCCCGGCGACGAAGCCGGTGACGGCGTGCAGGTCGCGCCACCACACCCGCTTGCCCGGCGTCCCGCGGACGGACACGACTCCGCCGCCCTGCCGGCGCGGCCACCACAGGTAGATCCCGCTGAGCACCAGGATCAGCGTGAAGCCGGCGACGATCTCGATCAGCCCGTTCGCCACCGGCCCGAAATACGCCAGGCTGTGCAGCCGGCGCACCACCATCATCGCCTCGTCGGTGCGCCCGATCCGGTCGAGGACGGCACCGTCATAGGGATCGAGATAGACGAGGGTCTTTCCCCTCGGCCCCGCCATGGTGACGATCGCCGTACGGTCGGGCGCCTCCGGGCTCGCGTAGGTCGTCGGCTGAGCGTCCGGCACCGCCTCGGCGGCGATGAAGACCAGCCGCTCCGGCGACAGGGGCGGCGTCGCCCGCACCGCAACGAGGGTACGGTGGGAGAACAGCGTGCGGTTGATCTCGTCCTTGAACAGGTAGACCGAGCCGGTGACCGACAGGAGGATCAGGAACGGCAGGCAGAGGAGGCCGGCATAGAAATGCCAGCGCCACACCGCGCGATGGAGGGCATCACGCAGGCGCGCACGCCCCGGGGCGGGGGCGGAGGAGAGGCTGGGCATGGGGTCGAGGATCCGGGACAGGCGACTGATCGGGCATCGAGGGCGCGATCAGGCCTGCGGCGGTCCTCGCGGGCTGGCATGGGTGTCGGGCGGGGCCCGGGCCGGGCTCTCGTCGGCGGCGGGCGGGAAGCGGCCGGCCGGGACGGGATCGTCCCAGGCGAGCCCGAAGGCGAACAGCAAAGGCGCTGCGAGGGCGACGTGGTGGGCCGCGACGCAGCAGGCGAGGGCGCAATGCGGGACGGCCTGCGGCGATCCATCCGCCCCGTCGGAGTGGCAGATCACCGCCCCCGGGGCCGCCCCGGCCGGCACGGGCGCCAGCGCACCGAGCAGCATCTGCAGGCATAGCGCGTAGAGCGCGACCACCGCGATGGTCGCGCGACCGATCGACCGTGTCGGCAGGTTCACGCGCATGATCCCCGGTTAGGCCGGCGGGCCCGACGGCGTCAACGACGAAGGTCGGGCCGCGGGCGGATTTTCGGCGGGTGGTGCCGGCGTCGCACTCAAGACTTCGGCCGATGTGTCCCGCGGACCGGCTTTCCGCGGCCTCCCGGCTCTGCGGGCGGCGTGTCCTGACCGGCCGACGATGCCGCGAGGGCGGCGAGCGCCTGGATCCTCGCCGGCGGCCGGACGAGCCCGTCCAGGGCCGCCGCGACGATCTGGGCGATCCTGGCGAAGCCCGCCGGGCCGGGATGGAGCTCGTTCGCCCACTCGGCGGCCGAGAGGGTGCCCTGCGTGTCGATCAGGTGGAAGCGGTTGGCCGGGTTCGCCGCGAGCCGCGCCAGCATGGCCTTGAAGGCGACGAGCGCCTCCCGGACGATGGTCGTTCCCGCCGCGGTGGACCAGTTGCAGAAGTCGAGCGACGGCTTGAGCCAGGGGCCGGCGCAGGGCGGATGCGCGCCGTTCGGGATCGGGAAGTCGTAGCAATGAGCGAGGATCGGCACGCCGGGCGCCACCCGGTCCCGCATTTCGAAGAGGGCGAGGTAGCAGGCCTCGACCATGCCGAGCGCGCCGGCGAAGCGCTCCGTGTCGAGGCCCTTGGCCTTGCCGTCGTTGAAATCGAGGAAGATGCAGAACTGCTCCCCGGCGATGTCGTTGCCGCCGGCCGAGAACAGGATCGCGTCCGGCTTGCCGTCGATCCAGTTCGACGGATCGCGCAGGGCCGCGATCATCCGCGACTGCTTCTCGAGGGACATCATCCCGACCGCGGCATCGCCGTGATGGGCGAGGTTGAGGATGGTCGGCGGCATCGGGCCGATCCGGCGCAACTGGGCGACGACGTCGGTATCGACCAACGGCAGCCCGTTTCCCGTCAGGGGATAGTCGAACCAGCTGTCGCCCTGCGCGAGGAGGACCAGGGGGCGGTTGAGGACCGGGGCTCCCAGCAGGCTCGCGCTGGCCTGGGCGGCCGCGAGCCGCGCGATGTTCGCCTTGTGGACGGCGATGCGCCGGGCGATGTCCCGCTCGATGCGCCGCCTGACCTCGTCCTGGGCGAAAGTGTCGTCCGCCATGCTGTCTTCCTCCGGTCTCGCGACGCACGAAGCGATCGATGTCGGGGTGGGCGAGCCGTCTTGTCGGCGGCCTTTGTTGATAAGAAGCGATATTCGAGTGGTGGATGCGTTGGGTGAATGGATTGCAAATCGCCGGAAACTCATAAAATATTCATCCGGACACGTGTAGTTTTATATTTAATATTTATATTTACGATTTAAAATAAGATATATATTATGTTGTTCATTAGAATACAGGATGGATCGGCCCTCATCAAGGTCCTATGCGCCGCCGATCAGTCGGATGTCCGGTGCGCCGGGTTGTGCACCGCACGCGAGACTGCGCAGGTCTGCTTCCGTGATACTGTCCAGACCGCGGAACGACAGGCGCCGAATGCCTGCGAAGCGAACGTTCCGGGATGGGCGGCCGTCGCACCGATGGCCGTGACGCCGAATGATGATCCAATACAGTATCGCCCGGCCGTTTCGGTCTCATGCCCCAGGTGTGTATTCGCGATGACGAGGCGGTCGCTGACGCAGGTGCCCGGCCGGCGCGACTCGCCGGCATCTCGGCTTTATTTCCCTGACTTAACGACGAATTAACCATGGTTGGCGAATGTCGGGTTCGGCACTCATCCATGGCCCGACGAGGCCGACGGGACTTACGTCATGGGACTCGACGTCTTCGAGAGCATCCGCGCGACACGGCCGAGCAGCGAGTGCGATTGGCTGGAGCAGAGCTTCGTCGCGAATCTCGGCGACGTGATCCAGTCGGTCGGGGCCATGAACGCGCGCGAGGGATTGACGCCGGTCGATGGCGCTTCGTCGCCGCGCGACTGGGACGCGCTGATCGCGCATGTGCGCAAGGCCGCGTGCGATCCGGCCGTGCCGAGCGGGCCCGGCGGTTCCGAATTGCAGGCCCGCCACCGCGAGGCGCAGGCCCAGGCGTTGCTGCGCAGCGCCCACAAGCGGCTCGACGAAGCGGCCGAGCGCGAGGCCCGGGCGGAAGCACGGGTGAGGGCGGCCGAGGACCGGGCGCGTGCCGCCGAGGCGCGGGCGGCCGCGACGATCGAGGCCGCCGAGGACCGGGCGCGCCGGGCCGAGGAGGCCGCCCGCAGCGCCCTGGACTGGCTGCAGCGCCTCCGTCAGGCGGGGCTGACGGAAGCCGGTGCGGGACAGGCCGCGTCGCCGCCGCCCGAGCTCCGGCTCCGGCGCGTTGCCTGAAGGGCGAGCCGGATCTCTCAGTAACCCCGTGCCACGTCCACCGCCTGCGGGATCCGACCCGTGGCGCGATAGGCGCGCAGGTTGCCGGCGACGATGGCGGCGCTGCTTGCCGGGGTGGTCGGCCCGGAGATGTGCGGCAGCACGGTCACCTCGGGGTGGCGCCACAGGGGAGACTCCGCCGGCAGCGGCTCGACCTCGAACACGTCCAGCACCGCGTGCGAGAGCCGGCCCCCGTCGAGGGCGGCCAGCAGGGCGTCGGTCGCGACGATCGGCCCGCGGCCGAAATTGATCAGCGCCGCCCCCGGCTTCATCGTGGACAGCCGCCCGGCATCGAGGAGACCGCGCGTCTCCTCGGTCAGCGGCAGCAGGCAGACGGCGACGTCGCTCGACGCCAGCAGGCCGGCCAGCCCCTCCGGCCCGGAGAAGCCCGTCACTCCCGGCGGCGCCGCCTTGGGCGAGCGGCTCCAGGCCGCGACCCTGAACCCCGCACCGACCAGCCGCTCCGCCGCCGCGCTCCCGAGCGTCCCGAGGCCGAGGATCCCGATCGTCGTCTCGCCCGGCGGGCGATAGGCGAGCTGGCGCCAGGTCCCGGCTTCCTGCTGGCGCCGATAGGCCGGCATGTCGCGCTGGAGGTAATAGGTCCAGGCCAGCACCGCCTCGGCCATCGTGCGGGCGAGTTCGGGATCGATCAGGCGGACGATCGGCACGCCGCTTGCCCCGAGATCGCGGACCAGCCGCTCGACCCCCGCCCACAGGCTGTGGATCCAGGCGAGGTTCGGCAGCCGCGCCACCTCGGCGGGATCGGGATTGGCCACGATGGCGATCCGGGCGGCCTCGCGCTCCTGCGCGCTCAAGAGCCGGAACGGCCGGATGGTCTCCTCGGGGAGGGAAGCGGCGAGTGCCGCCAGGAAGTCGGCTTCCTCCTCCGCGTCGAGGTTGCCCAGGAAGGCGATGGTCTCGGACATCGAATCCTCCCTTCAGCGGCTCAGGACGGGGGTAAGGCGCGCCACCGCCTCCCGGGCGAGGCCCGGGCTGATGGCGAAGCACAGGCGGATGAAACCCTCGCCCTCCGGCCCGAAGGCGGTCCCGGGCGCGACGCCGACCTTCGCCTCCTCGAGGAGTCGGAAGGCGATGCCGAGGCTGGTCTCGTCGGGGCGCGGCGTTCCGGGGCCGGCGACCCGGGCCATCAGGTAGAAGGCGCCCTCCGGCACCGACACGGTGACGCCGGGCAGGCGGGAGAGCCCCGCGACCAGGATCTCCCGGCTCTCGGCGCAGCGGGCGACCATCTGGCGGATGAAGCCGTCGCCTTCCTCGAGCGCCGTCACGGCGGCGTGCTGGATGAAGGTCGGGATCGAGGTGGTGTTGTACTGGCCGAGCTTGGCGAAGGTCGGCGCCAGCCCTCTTGGAGCGATCAGCCAGCCGGCGCGCCAGCCGGTCATCGCCCAGTTCTTCGAGAAGGTGTTGGTGACGATCAGCCGGTCGTCCTCGGTGCAGATCTGCAGGAAGGACGGCGCGATGGCGTTGCCGTAGGTGAAGTGGGCGTAGACCTCGTCGGAGAGGATCCACAGGTCCCGCGCCCGGGCGAGATCGCGCAACGCCTTCATCTCGTCGAGCGGCATGGTCCAGCCGGTCGGGTTCGAGGGCGAGTTCACCACGATTACGCGGGTGCGCGAGGTGATGGCGGCCTCGATGTCGGCGAGCGGCAGGGCGAAGCGCCCGTCGCCCTGCACCCGGTAGGGCACCGTCACCGGCACGCCGCTGGTGATCCGCACGGCTTCCGCCAGGTTCGGCCAGGCCGGGGAGGGGATGATGATCTCGTCGCCGGGCTCCAGCAGGGCTTGCGCGGCCTGCATGATGGCGTTCATGCCGCCCGCGGTGACGGCGAAGCGCTCCGGCGGGACTTCCACGCCCCAGTGCCGGGCGTGATAGGCGCTCAGGGCCTCGCGCAGGCGCGGGATACCGAGCGAGGTGGCGTAGCGGGTGTGCCCCGCCAGCATCGCCCGGTGCGCCGCCTCGACGATGAAGGGCGGCGTCGGCAGGTCGCCCTCGCCGATCCACAGCTTGACCACCTCGGGGTCGTCCCGGCCGCGATCGGCGACGAGACCGATCTGGCTCGTGCCGATGCCGCGCATCCGCGGCGAGAGGCCGGCGGCGAGGTCCGGGGGGGTGGTCTCCGCGTGGGTCATCGGTGGCTCGTGCCCTCGTGTGGTGGCAGGCGTGTCGGCGAAATCCTCCATAGCACCGGCGGGGCCGCGCGCGAGCCGCGTCCCGCGCATCCATGGCGGTCGATCTCGGCGGTGGACCTTGGCCGGGGCGCCGCTACAACACTTTCAAGAACGAACAACCGGAGGAAACACAGCGTGACGGTCAATCGCAGAACCGCCCTGGCGGGCGTCTCCGCCCTCGGCGCCGCCGCCCTCGCGTCGGGCGCCGTGCAGGCGCAAGGTGCGGCGCCGAAGACCTACGTGCTGGTGCACGGCGCCTATGGCGGCGGCTGGATCTGGCACGACGTCGCCGCGGCCTTGCGCGGCCAGGGGCACCGGGTCTTCACGCCGACCCAGACCGGGCTCGGCGAGCGCAGCCACCTGCTGTCGCGCCAGATCACCGTCGACACCCATATCGAGGACGTGGCGAACCTGATCGCGTTCGAGGACCTGCGCGACATCGTGCTGGTCGGGCATTCCTACGGCGGCATGGCGGTGACGGGGGTCGCCGACCGCCTGACCGACCGGATCCGCCACATCGTCTATCTCGACGCGCTGATCCCCGAGAACGGCGACACCGCCTTCACCATCCTGCCCGCCGGGATGGCCGATGCCCGGCGCAAGGCGGTCCTGGAGCAGGGGGCGGGCGTGGCCCTGCCGGTGCCGGGCCCGGAGGCCTTCCCGATCCCGGCGGGGCCGGCCAAGGACTGGTTCCACCAGCGCCTGCGGCCGCACCCGATCGGCACCTACGAGAGTCCGGTGCGGCTCGGGAAGCCCGCCGGCGCCGGTCTGCCGGTGACCTACGTCGCCTACACCAATCCGGCGCTCGCCGCGATCGAGCCGAGCCGGCAGCGGGCGAGGGCCAAGGCCGGCTGGCAGTACCGGGAACTGGCGGTGCCGCACGACGTGCAGGTGCCGCATCCCGAAAAGGTCGTCGAGCTGCTGGCGGGCATCGGCTAGGGCCGACGCCTGCCAGCCATCTCGCGATTACGCTGCCTTGCCGGTCGGCAGGGCCACCGCCGCCGGCTCCTCGACGAGGTCCTCCGTCCCCTCCTGCATCTCGCCCTGCCAGCGGGCGACCGCCGCCGTGGCGAGCCCGTTGCCCAGCACGTTGGTGACGGTGCGGCCCATGTCGAGGATCTGGTCGACGCCCATGATCAGCAGGATGCCGGCGGCGGGCAGGCCGAACATCGGCACGGTGGCGGCCACCACCACCAGCGAGGCGCGCGGCACGCCGGCGATGCCCTTGCTGGTCACCATCATGACGAGCAGCATGGTCAGCTGCTCGGTGATGCCGAGATGGATGCCGAAGGCCTGGGCGATGAACAGCGAGGCGAGCGCCTGGTACATCATCGAGCCGTCGAGGTTGAACGAGTAGCCGAGCGGCAGCACGAAGCCGGTGACGCGGGGGCGCACGCCGAACTTCTCCAGCACCTCCACGGTGCGCGGGAAGGCGGCCTCGCTGCTGGCGGTCGAGAAGGCGACGATCATCGGGGTGCGCAGCAGGCGCAGCAGCCGCACGACGCTGGTGCCGAGCACCAGCCAGCCGGCGCCGATCAAGAGCGCCCACAACACGGCGAGGCCAAGGTAGAACACGGCGATGAACTTGCCGTAATCGATCAGCACGCCGAGGCCCTGGATGGTGACGACCGAGGCCATGGCGGCGAAGACCGCGAGCGGCGCCACCTTCATCACCGCGTCGGTGACCTTGAACATCACGGCGGCGAGCCCGTTCAGCATGTGGACCATCGGGTCGGCGTAACGACGGTCGATCGCGCTGAGGCCGAAGCCGAAGAACACCGAGAAGACCAGGATCTGCAGCACCTCGTTCGTCGCCATCGCCGAGACGATGCTGGTCGGGAAGACGTGGGTGATGAACTCGCGCAGGTTGATCGAGGCGGCCTTCAGGCCCGTCTGCGCCGCGGCGTCCGGCAGCGGCAGGCCGAGGCTGGCGCCGGGCTGGAAGATGTTGGCGACGAGGAAGCCGAGCGACAGCGAGACGATCGAGGCGGTGATGAACCAGCCCATGGCGAAGCCCGCGACGCGGCCGACCGCCTTGGTGTCGCCGAAGCTCGCGATACCCGACACGATGGTGGCGAAGACGAGCGGCGCGATGATCATCTTGATCAGCCGCAGGAAGATGTCGGTGCCGATGGTGAAGTAGCCGGCGATCTCCTTCGCTTCCGCGGGGCTTCCCGCCATGCCGTGCAGGACCGCGCCGACCGCGACGCCAAGCGCGAGGCCGATGCCGGTATAGAGCGTCAGCCGGCCCGAGCTCTTGGTCGATTCAACCTGTGCCATTTCGTGTTTTCCTCCCAAGGATGAACGGATGTGCGGCAAGAACCCGGGCGCGATCTCACGCGCCCGAGGTTTCCCGCGGATGTCTGGCGTTTCCGTCCGTGACTGTCCGGCGGCCCGTCAGAGCGCCGTGAGGGCCTGCGGGCGCGTCAGCCGCTCGGGTTGCAGCACCCGGTCGAGCTGGTCTTTGGCCATCAATTGCTTCTCGAGCACGAGGTCGTAGACGCCCCGGCCCGTGGCGTGGGCCTCCATAGCGACCGCCGTGGCGTTGCGATAGCCGATGTAGGGGTTGAGCGCCGTGACGATCCCGATCGAATTCTCGACGCTGGCCCGCAGCCGCTCGCGGTTCGCCGTGATGCCGCGCACGCAGTTCACGTCGAGGGTGCGGCAGGCCGCTTCCAGATGGGCGAGGCTGCGAAACAGGCTGTAGGCGATCACCGGCTCGAAGGCGTTGAGCTGGAGTTGCCCGGCCTCGGCCGCGAAGCTGATCGTCACGTCGTTGCCGATCACCTCGAAGGCGACCTGGTTGACGACTTCCGGGATCACCGGGTTGACCTTGCCGGGCATGATCGAGGAGCCGGCCTGGCGCGCCGGCAGGTTGATCTCGCCGAATCCGGCCCGGGGCCCGCTCGAGAGCAGGCGCAGGTCGTTGCAGGTCTTCGACAGCTTGACGGCGACGCGCTTGAGCACCCCCGACACCTGCACGAAGGCGCCGCAATCCTGGGTGGCTTCGACCAGGTCTTCCGCGGTCACCAGCGGGATTTCGGTGATGGTGGAGAGCCGCTCGCGCACCAGTTCCGCGTAGAGCGGGTGGGCGGTGATGCCGGTGCCGATCGCGGTCGCGCCGAGATTGATCTCGCGGATCAGCAGTTCGGCCTCGCCCAGGCGCGCCTCGTCCTCGGCCAGCATCCGGGCATAGGTGCCGAATTCCTGGCCGAGCGTCATCGGCACCGCATCCTGCAGCTGGGTGCGGCCCATCTTGAGGACGTCGCGGAATTCCTCGCGTTTCGCCTCGAAGCTGGTGCGCAGGGCCGCCATGGCGTCGACCAGCCGGCGGATCGCCCCGATCCCGGCGATCTTGAGCGCCGTCGGATACACGTCGTTGGTGCTCTGGCCCATGTTGACGTGCTCGTTGGGGTGAAGCCGGGCGTAATCGCCCCGCTCGGCGCCCAACAATTCGAGCGCTCTGTTGGCGATCACCTCGTTGGCGTTCATGTTGGTCGAGGTGCCGGCCCCGCCCTGGATCTGGTCGACCACGAACTGGTCGTGCAGGGCGCCGCCCCGGATCTCGATGCAGGCCGCCACGATGGCGTCGCAGCGCTCAGGCTCGAGCAGGCCGAGTTCGCGGTTGGCGAGCGCCGCCGCCTGCTTGATCGCGGCGAGCGCCCGGATCAGGTCGGGGCAGGTGGCGAGCGTGGTGCCGGTGATCGCGAAGTTCTCGACGGCGCGCAGGGTGTGGATGCCGTAATAGGCGGATCGAGGCACCTCGCGGTCCCCGAGAAGATCGTGCTCGATGCGGGTCGAAACGTCGGACATCAAAACTCTCCTGACGTGCGGCCGCGATCCGGCCCGCCGGGGGGCGGGCAGGGGCGTCAAGGCCACGTCGAAGGGACGAGGGGCCGGGACATGCGGGGCGGTTCGTCGAGAAGCCGCGGCGCCGTCACCGGATGGCGGCGGGATAATCCCGGCCGCGTCGCCGCGCCAATGCTATGTTTGCCAAGAACTATTCCGGATCCGAATAGTTTGGCGGGTCCTCCGCGGCGACGGCCCAGACCTCGTCGAGGAAGGAGCGGTGGCGCTCGGCGCTGCGATAGAGCCGGATGTCCATCGGCATCTCGCGGCCGAGCACCGTAAGCGCCCCGGCGCGGATTTCCGGCTCGACCAGGCTGCGCGGCAGCCAGGCGATGCCGTGGCCGCCGAGCGCCATCGAGCGCAGGGCCTCGGCCATCGAGTTCTCGTTGGTGTGGACCGGGTAGGTCGCCGGCGCGTCGTCACCGGATTGCGCGATGCCGGCGAGGCGCCCGAGGAACGAGCCGCGGGAATATTGCAGCAGCGGCAGCCGGCCCTTGGCGTCCGGCACCAGCCCGCGGGGGGAGGCGACCGCCGCGAGGCTGTCGCGGCCGACGATCCGGCAGGGATAGCGCTCGGGATCGAGCGGGATCGGGATGCCCGGATGATGATAGGTCAGGAGCAGGTCGTAGCCGCCCTCGACCAGCGCCTGGACGCAGATGTTGAAGTTGTCCGGCAGCACCCGGCTCGCCACCGGCCCGAGCGCGTCGCGGATGCGGCCGAGCCAGCGCGGCAGGAACGACAGGCAGAGCGAGTGCAGCGCCGTGATCGTCACCACCGGCAGCCCGGCCCCGTCGCTGCGGGCGCGGAAATCGGCCCGGCTCAAGGTGAGCAGCCGCACCACCTCCTCGGCGGTCTCCAGGAACTGGCGCCCGTCGGCGGTCAGCGTGATCGGGTAGGTGCTGCGGTCGAGGAGCGCGGTGCCGAGCCAGACTTCGAGCGAGCGGATGCGCCGGCTGAAGGCCGACTGGGTGACCGCGCTGGCCTCCGCCGAGCGCGAGAAGCTGCGGGTCTCGGCGAGGCTCAGGAAGTCCTCGATCCACTTGAGTTCCATCGCGGGCGTCCGGGTGGGCGGGGCTGGCGTGACCCTCGCGCCGCGTCACTCTACGGGAAGCGGCCGGGCAAGGCAGCCACACGCGCCCTGACTTCCACCGTGTCATTCTTGTGGTGCGAGAAAGAGCCTGGAATCTAGAAAATCAGAGTTTGTTTGATGTGCCGGAGCAGCATCGTAACGAGTTATTCTATCCCTTGCGCGACCTCATCCTGAGGCGTTAGTCAATCGAAGATGGAATAAACTCGAAGGAAGGCTCCAGAAGTCTGTGCGATTCCTGGAGCCTTCCTTCGAGGTCGGTCGATTTTCAATCGACCAACACTTCAGGATGAGGTCGCGGATGGGAACGGGTACCTCAATCAATCAACAGGCTATCAGGCCGGGGGGCGAGGAGAGTGGAACGGCTTCCGCTCTGTCCGGTCCCATCCGCGGTTCAGGATCCCGGGCTCCGCTGCGCGGCCCCGGGATGATCCTGTGTAGTGGAGAGGGAAGGGCCGATCCTGATATCGGCTCGATCAAGTCGGCCTCGATACGGCCGCGATGAACACTTCATCGGCGTGCAGCGGCTCAAGCCGCTCCTTCAGCACATCGAACGTCTCCGGTGCGATGAACAGGCTGCGATCCGCATGCCCATTCCGCGCCGCCACCCGGCGCCGCGCCTCGTCCTCCGGGCATTCGACCTTGTAGAGGAGCGCGCGGGCGCCGCAGGATTCCACCACGCGACGGGCCTGATCGCGCTCGGTCCGGCGCCAGAACCCGTAATCCAGTACAACGTCGATGCCGAGGGTCAGACAGCGGGTCCAGACCGGCTCCATCAGGTCGAGGATTACCGCTGCGTGCTGCGGGAAGGTATCGGCGGGCGGGTTTTCACCGAACAGGCGCGCCATCCACTCGTCCGGCGTGAACCGCACCGCCCGGTGTCGCTGCTCAAGATCCCGTGCCAGGGTCGTCTTGCCGGAACCGACGAGGCCGAACAGGAGGTGGGCGGTCGGCATCCTCAGGGGCTCGCCACAGACCTCAATTCAACCCCAACCCCCGCTTCAGCCAGGCCGCATAATGCTCGCTGATATACGTCACCCGCCGCCCCTCGGAAGCCGGATCGTACCATGCCCCACCGGAACTGGCATTGGTGGCCGAAAGCTGGGGATGGCGCAGCAGCACGGTGCCGGCGCGGTCGACCACCAGGGCCTCGCCTTCGAGATAGTCGGTGTTGGTCGCGTTGCCGCCGCTGAAGCGGGTCTCGCTGCCGGCATAGGGGTTGAGCGAGACGCCGGTGACCCGCACCACGAGCGTCGGGCCCGGACCGCCGACCCTGTCGGCGAAGGTCTTGGCGAGGGCGGCCTGCAGTTCGCCCCGCACGTTCTCCGCATAGGGGCCGAGGCCGCGGGCGAGGAGAGGGCCGACATCGACCCGGATGGCGGAGAAACGCATCCCCGGCGGCAGGGTCGCATCCTGCGCGCTCGCCGGCCCGGCGGCCGCCAGCAGGGCGGCCGCGATCAGGGATCGGCTGATCAGGGTCTTGAACCAGCGCAGCATCCGGATCGTCTCCACGGCGCCCGACGGGGCCACCTCGTCACGGCGGAGATAGCCCCGGGAGGGCGTTCCGGCAACGCGTCCCGCGCGTGCCGGACGGCCTGTGCCGTTACCCGCCGTACTGGATACCGGTGATCTCGTAGGACTTGCCACCGCCCGGGGTGACGACCTCGACGGTGTCGCCGACGCCCTTGCCGATCAGCGCGCGGGCGATCGGCGAGGTGATCGAGACCCGGCCTGCATGCACGTCCGCCTCGGGCTCGCCGACGATCTGGTAGGTCTTCTCTTCCTCGGTGTCCTCGTCGATCAGCTTGACGGTGGCGCCGAACTTGATCTTCGAGCCCGAGAGCTTCGACACGTCGATGACCTCGGCGCGGGAGATCAGGCTCTCCAGCTCCAGCACCCGGCCCTCGTTGTGGGACTGCGCTTCCTTGGCGGCGTGATACTCGGCATTCTCCGACAGGTCGCCGAGCGCGCGGGCCTCCGCGATCGCCTGGATGATCCGCGGACGCTCCTCCTGCTGACGGCGCTTCAGCTCCGCCTCGAGCGCCGCGAATCCCCGTACCGTGATCGGAACCTTGTCCATCGTCGTCGTCTCGCGTCACAAATAATCGGCCCGGCGGGAGGGTGAGCCTCCCGACCGGGCCTGTTTCCGAATGTCTCGCGCGGGCGCGAGGGGATGAGATAGGGCTCGTCCGCGGCGTTACGACTTAAGCCGCGAAATATTCCTGCAGAGCCCGGACCTCGAGATCACCCTCGAGATAGGCCTTGATCCCCTCTGCGGCCGCCATCGCTCCGGCGAGAGTGGTGTAGTACGGCACTTTATGCAAGAGGGCGGCCCGGCGTAAGGATCGGGAGTCGGACAGCGCGCCCGCCCCCTCCGTGGTGTTGAACACCAGGTGGATGTCGCCGTTCTTGATCGCGTCGACCACGTGCGGCCGTCCTTCCAGCACCTTGTTGATGCGGGTGCAAGGAACGCCGTTGTCGACGAGGTAGCGCTGCGTGCCGGCGGTGGCGAGGACCGTGAAGCCGAGTTCCGCGAGCAGCTTGATCGACGGCAGGATGCGCGCCTTGTCGTCGTCGCGCACCGAGACGAAGACCGTGCCGGCCTTCGGCACCTGGGTGCCTGAGCCGAGCTGGCTCTTGGCGAAGGCGACGCCGAAGCCGCGATCGAGGCCGATCACCTCGCCGGTCGAGCGCATCTCCGGGCCGAGCAGCACGTCGACCCCGGGGAAGCGGGCGAAGGGGAACACCGCTTCCTTGACGGCGATGTGCGGCAGCGTCTTGGGCACGAGGCCGAAGGAGGCCAGGGGCTCGCCGGCCATCACCCGGGCGGCGATCTTGGCGATCGGCTCGCCGATCACCTTGGCGACGAACGGCACGGTGCGCGAGGCCCGCGGGTTGACCTCGAGGACGTAGATCACCCCGTCCTTGATCGCGTACTGCACGTTCATCAGGCCGCCGACCTCCAGCGCCAGCGCCAGGCCGCGGGTCTGGCGCTCCAATTCGGCGATGGTCTCGGGCGACAGCGAGCGCGGCGGCAGCGAGCAGGCGGAATCGCCCGAATGGATGCCCGCCTCCTCGATGTGCTCCATGATGCCGGCGATGAACACGTCCTTGCCGTCGGAGACCGCGTCGACGTCGACCTCGATCGCATCCGACAGGTAGCGGTCGAACAGGAGCGGGTTCTTGCCCAGAACCGTGTTGATCTGGCCGGTCTTGTCGTTGGGGTAGCGCGCCTTGACGTCCGACGGGATCAGGCTCGGCAGGGTGTCGAGCAGGTAGTCGGCGAACTGGGCCTCGTCGCGGATGATCGCCATCGCGCGCCCGCCGAGCACGTAGGACGGCCGCACCACGAAGGGCAGGCCGAGATCGGCGGCGATCAGCCGGCTCTGCTCCACCGAATAGGCGATGCCGTTCTTGGGCTGCTTCATGTGCAGCTTGTCGAGCAGGCGCTTGAAGCGGTCGCGGTCCTCGGCGAGGTCGATCGCGTCCGGCGAGGTGCCGAGGATCGGCACGCCGGCCTCTTCGAGGGCGCGGGCGAGCTTCAGCGGGGTCTGGCCGCCGAACTGCACGATCACGCCGTGCAGCGTGCCGGCCTGGCGCTCGGTCTCGATGATCTCCAGCACGTCCTCGGCGGTCAGCGGCTCGAAATAGAGCCGGTCCGAGGTGTCGTAGTCGGTCGACACCGTCTCCGGGTTGCAGTTGACCATGATGGTCTCGTAGCCCGCGTCGGTCAGCGCGAAGCAGGCGTGGCAGCAGCAATAGTCGAACTCGATGCCCTGGCCGATCCGGTTCGGGCCGCCGCCGAGGATGATGACCTTCTTGGCGTCCGTGGGCTGGGCCTCGTCGGCCACGGCCCCGGCGAAGGGGGCGACGTAGGTCGAATACATGTAGGCGGTCGGCGACTTGAACTCGGCCGCGCAGGTGTCGATCCGCTTGAAGACCGGCCGCACCGACAGCGCCCGGCGGGCGGCGCGCACGGCGCCTTCCTCGATCCCGGCGAGCACCGACAGGCGCGCATCCGAAAAACCCGCCGCCTTGAGCTGGCGGAAGGCGCCCGCGGTCTTCGGCAGGCCGAAGCGCTTCACCTTGGTCTCGAGGTCGATGATGCCCTGGAGCTGCTCCAGGAACCACGGGTCGATCTTGCACGAGGCGTGCACCTCCTCGTGGCTGACGCCGAGCCGCAGCGCCTGCGCCACCTTGAGCAGGCGATCCGGGGTCGGGGTGCCGATCGCCGCCTTGATGGCGTTGCGGTCGTCGCCCTTGCCTAAGCCCTCGATCTCGATGTCGTCGAGGCCGGTCAGCCCCGTCTCGAGCGAGCGCAGGGCCTTCTGGAGCGATTCCGCGAAGGTCCGGCCGATCGCCATCGCCTCGCCGACCGACTTCATGGCGGTGGTGAGCGTCGGCTCGGCGCCCGGAAATTTTTCGAACGCGAAGCGCGGGATCTTGGTGACGACGTAGTCGATCGTCGGCTCGAACGAGGCCGGCGTCGCCCCGCCGGTGATGTCGTTGGCGATCTCGTCGAGGGTGTAGCCCACCGCGAGCTTCGCCGCGACCTTGGCGATCGGGAAGCCGGTCGCCTTCGAGGCGAGCGCCGAGGAGCGCGAGACGCGCGGGTTCATCTCGATCACGATCATCCGGCCGGTGGCCGGATCGACGGCGAACTGCACGTTCGAGCCGCCGGTCTCGACGCCGATCTCGCGGAGCACCGCGAGCGAGGCGTCGCGCATGCGCTGGTATTCCTTGTCGGTCAGCGTCAGCGCCGGCGCCACGGTGATCGAGTCGCCGGTATGGACGCCCATCGGGTCGACGTTCTCGATCGAGCAGACGATGATGCAGTTATCCGCGCGATCACGGACGACCTCCATCTCGTATTCCTTCCAGCCGAGGACCGATTCCTCGATCAGGACCTCGTTGGTCGGCGAGGCGTCGATGCCGCGCTCGACGATGTCGAGGAATTCCTCGCGATTGTAGGCGATGCCGCCGCCGGTGCCGCCCATGGTGAAGGACGGCCGGATGATCGCCGGCAGGCCGACCTCGGCGAGCGCCACCAGCGCCTGGCCGAGCGCGTGCTCGCCGTAGCGCTTGCGCCGGTCGTTCTCTCCGCTCGCCCACTTCTTCTCGAAGGCGGCCAGCGCCGTCTTGCGGGAGGCCTCGTCGCTCTCGGCGGCCTCGATGCGAGCGACCTCGGCGAGGTACTTCTCACGATCGGCCTTCTTGGCGGCCGAGGCGTTGGCGAGCGCCGATTTCGGCGTCTCCAGGCCGATCTTGGTCATCGCATCGCGGAAGAGGCTGCGATCCTCGGCCTTGTCGATCGCCTCGGCGGTGGCGCCGATCATCTGCACGCCGAACTTCTCCAGCACGCCCATCCGCTTGAGCGAGAGGGCGCAGTTCAGCGCGGTCTGGCCGCCCATGGTCGGCAGGAGGGCGTCGGGCCGCTCCTTCTCGATGATGCGGGCGACGATCTCCGGGGTGATCGGCTCGACATAGGTGGCGTCGGCGAGATCCGGATCGGTCATGATCGTCGCCGGATTCGAGTTGACCAGGATGATCCGGTAGCCTTCCTCGCGCAGGGCCTTGCAGGCCTGCGTGCCGGAATAATCGAACTCGCATGCCTGGCCGATGACGATCGGACCCGCGCCGATGATGAGGATGGAGGAGAGATCGGTGCGCTTGGGCATCGGACGCTTCAGACTCGTGCGGCGCGCTGCCGCGTTCCTCGTTTCCGGCCTCGGGCCCGGCGGGGCGTGTCGTGGCGGAAGCGGAACGGGCGGAAGCGGCGGGGATTGCGTTGGGCGCCCTTAGCATAGGCGAACAGATCAGGGGAAGGGTGTGGCCGAGTTCATGGATCAGGAGGGAGATGCGCGCTGGACGCTGGTCACCGGCGCGTCGAGCGGAATCGGCGTGGAGATCGCAAAGGGGTTCGCGGCGCGAGGGTATCCCCTGGTCCTGTCTGCCCGGCGGGCGGAGCGACTGGATGCGCTGGCCGCGGAACTGCCCGTGCCGACGCTGGTGGTGCCGGCGGACCTCGCGGCGCCAGATGGCCCCGAGGGACTGCTCGCGGCGGTCGAGGCGCGGGGGATCGTTCTCCACACCCTCGTCAACAATGCGGGCTTCGGCCTGCGCGGTCGCTTCGCCGACCTGCCGGCCCGGGATCAGGCCGAGATGGTGGCGCTGAACGTCGCCGCGCCGACGATCCTCAGCCGTCGGGTGCTGCCGGGCCTGATTGCGAGAAGGTCCGGCGGCATCCTCAACGTCGCCTCGGTGGTGGGCTACCTGCCCGGGCCCAACATGGCTGCCTATTACGCCAGCAAGGCCTTCCTGCTCTCGCTCTCGGAAGCGCTCTACGAGGAAGCGCGGCCCCACGGCGTCACCGTCACCGCCATCTGCCCCGGCGCCACCGCGACGGAGTTTTCGGCAAGAGCCGATGTCGGCGGGGCGAAGCGCTTCACCGGCAACGTGATGAGCGCCGAGGCGGTGGCGACGGCGGCGGTCGCCGGCTACCTCGCGGGCCGCGCGGTGGTGATCCCGGGCGCGGCCAACCGCGCGGCGGTGATCGGCGCCCGGC
The DNA here is from genome assembly GCF_057747795.1 of Methylobacterium sp. 142-1Y. NCBI lineage: Bacteria > Pseudomonadati > Pseudomonadota > Alphaproteobacteria > Hyphomicrobiales > Methylobacteriaceae > Methylobacterium > Methylobacterium sp. 142-1Y. The sequence continues at coordinate 131,072 of NZ_CM173224.1, forward strand.
TGATGCCGCGCTGGCTCAGCCGGAAGGTGGCGGCGCGCCTGCAAGGCTGACCGGTAAGGATGAACGAATTCCGCCGCTTTCGGGTCATCTTCGGTTCAGTGCCGGGCGCTAGGAGATGAGCGGGGCGGCCCCGGCCGTCGGCCTTGTCGAGTGGCGTCGTGGCGAGCGAACCGAGAGCGAATCCCCGGACTGGCGTCGCCCCGGCGGCCCTGGCACGGCAATTCCTGTCTTACGTCGGGGTGAGCCTCGCGGCGCTCGCGGTGCATTACGCCCTGCTGGCGACCCTGGTCGAGACCGGCCGGGCCGACCCGGTGCCGGCGGCGCTCGCCGGCTACCTCGCCGGCGCCGTGGTCTCCTACGGGCTCAACCGCCGCCTGACCTATGCCAGCGCGCGGCCCCATGCGGAGGCGACCTGGCGCTTCGGCGTCGTGGCGGCGATCGGCTTCGGGCTGACCTGGCTCATCATGGCGGGGCTCACCCGCGGGTTCGGCCTACCCTACCTCGCCGCGCAAGGGCTGGCGACCGGGGTGGTGGTGTTCTGGAATTTTCTGGGCCACCGGGTCTGGACCTTCGCGGTCCGGCCGGTGCCGGTGCTGTCGGGGGAGGTGCCGGGGGTGCGGTGAGGGCGGTTACTTCTGCGACGTCCCTGATACCCTCCGCGTCATTCCGGGGCCGCGAAAGCGGAGCCCGGAATCCAGATACTCAGGTCGAAGAGAGTAAAGCGGACAGCGATCCGTTTTTCTTTTGAATCGCCAGCGGTTCTGGATTCCGGGCTCCGCTGCGCGGCCCCGGAATGACGCGGAGGGTGTCAGGGAAGTCGGGAGAAACGATCGCTCGTCAGGGCAAGCGCCCCTACGGCTCCACCTTCGCCGCCGCCCGCCCGACACCCACCCGCTCCACCCGCACCGTCGCGCCGCTCTCCCGGGCGATGGCCGCCGCGAACAGCCCCCGCAGCGTGGTGGCGAGCCTCGTGAGGTCGTGGTGGCGGGCGACGCGGGCACGGCCGACCCGGCCCATCCGGGCGAGCGTCGCGTCGTCGGCCCGCAGGATGTCGCGCAAGGCACCCGTCAGGGCGGCGGCGTCGCCCGGGGGCACGATGCGCCCGCACTCATCGTCGACCAGTTCCGGGATGCCCGCCACGGTGGTGGTCACCACCGGCCGCTCCAGCGCCAGGGCTTCGAGGAGCACGATCGGCAGGCCCTCGGCGAAGCTCGGCAGCACCAGGGCGCGGGATTCGGCGATTGTCCTGAGGACCTCGGCGCTGCTCTGCCAGCCGCGCAAGTCGATCAGGTCGCCGACGCCGTGGCGGGCGATCTCCGCCTCGATCGCCGGGCGGCTCTCGCCGTCGCCGATCAGCACCAGGCGGAACGGCGCCTCGGTCCCGCGCAACGCCGCCACGGCCGCCGGCAGGTAGACCTGCCCCTTCTGCGGGCAGAGCCGGCCGACGCAGACCAGAATCCGGCTCTCCCCCGCCGGCCGCTCCGAGGGCACGAAGTCATCCAAGTCGAGGCCGCAGCGCGCCACCGCGATCCGGTCGCGATACTGGGAGCCACCGAAGCGCAGAAGCTGCCCGCGGCAGAAATCCGAGATCGCCACCGCGAAGGCGGCACCGGAGAGCTTCAGCGCCAACCCGTCCTCGGCGGCGGTCAGGAACTCGTCCGGCCCGTGGGCGGTGAAGCTGTAGGAGGGGCCGCCCATGGTGCGGGCGATGAGCGCCACCGCGGCGGCGTTCGACGAGAAATGCACGTGGGTGTGGGCGATGCCCTCGCGGCGCAAGCAGCGCAGGAAATACACCGCCTCGAGGAAATAGGCCGCATGCCGCACCGCCCCGCCGGCCCTTTGACCGAGCCGGGCTGCGAGCCAGGCGCCCCGCAGGAACGCCGCCGGGCCGGTGACCGCCTGGCGCAGGGCGGCGAGCGCGAGCCCGCGCAGGTTGCCGCTCAGGATGTAGTGGGTGCGCGCCTGGTCGGCGATGTCGGCGGGATCGACGAGGGGCTGGTGCCAGCGCCGCAGCGCGAAGCGCCGCACCGTGACGCCCTGCGCCTCGAGAGCCGCCATCTCGCGCCGGATGAATGTCGAACTCGTCACCGGGGCGGTGTTGACCAGATAGGCGATCTTCATGGGCGACGACGCTCCCGAGGTCTCGTCGCGCGCGAGGCGGGCATCCTCGCGCCGCGCGATCGTTGGCGAGCAGCCTAGGGGGTGCATCCTCCCGCGGGAGCGGCGGAATTCGGCGGCGCTCCTGCCCAGAAGGGCGGGCCGACTTACGCCTTTCGGAGGTCCCGGCGCCGACGATTGCGACGCTTACCCGGCGGACAGGGCCGGCTAGCCTGCTGCGAGCCGCGGCCAGTCCTGCCCCACCAAGCCCCGGCGAAGCGTCGGCACCGCCATGCAGCGTCCCCTGATCATCCTCGGCACCGGCGGCAACGCCCTCGACATCCTGGACCTCGTCGAGTCCCTGCCCAGGCCCTGGCGGGTGATCGGCTTCCTCGACGATGCGAGGCCGGAGGGCGAGCGCGTCGCCGGGCTGCCGGTGCTCGGGCGCCTCGGCGCGGCGCGGCGCCTCGCCGAGGATCCGGAGGCGGCCTTCGTCAACGCCATCGGCAGCGAGGCGAGCCACCGCGAGCGGCTGGCGATCGTCGCCGGGACCGGCCTCGACCAGGCGCGCTTCGCCACCCTGGTCCATGCCGGGGCGGCGGTCTCGCCGCGGGCCGTCCTGGGTCCCGGCACCTGCATCCATCACGGCGCCAGCGTCGCCGGCCAGGTCGTGGTCGGGGCCCATGTGACGATCGGGCCGGGCGCGATCGTCGGGCACGACACGGTGATCGAGGACGGGGCGGTGCTCGCGCCGGGCTGCATCGTCAGCGGCTTCGTCCGCCTCGGGCGGTCCTGCTACGTCGGGGCGGGCAGCGCACTGCGCCAGCGCGTCGCGATCGGCGACCGGGCGCTGGTCGGCCTCGGCGCGGTCGTCCTGCGCGACGTGCCGGCGGGCGCCACCGTCGTGGGCAATCCCGCCCGTATCTTGCGGCGGGGGGCGTGAATGCCATGACGAGCGTTCTGCGCGGCCCCCGTGTCTCGGTCGTGCTCCGGCTCCGGGCGGGTTTCCCCGCCGGGCCGGCGCTGGCTTCCCTCGAAGCCCAGACCTTCGGCGACTACGAGGTTCTGGTGGTCGGAGAGGGAGCGGGCGAGGTCGCGGCTCTCGCCGCCGATCCGCGGGTGCGGGCCCTGCTGCGCGAGCCTGAATCCGGCAGCCTTGCCGCCCGCAACCGCGGCGTGACCGCCGCGCGGGCCGAGTGGGTCGCCTTCCTCGATGCCGGCGATACGTGGCGCGAGGACCACCTGGCCGAGCTCGTCGCCGCGACCCGCTTCGGCGATGCCGTCGCGGTGTTCGGCAACCCGGTCCTGGGGGAGGGCGGCCGGCCGCTCCTGCCGATGAGCGTGCCCCCGGGCCGGATCTCGGACCCGTTCGATTTCGCCCTCCGGATCGGGGCCGCGCCGTTCCGGGCGAGCGCCGCGCTGGTCGAACGGGCCGCGGCGATCGATGCCGGGCTGTTTCCGGCCCGCTGCGGCGGCGGATCGGACCTCGACCTGTGGGGCCGCCTCGCGCTGCAGGGACCGTTTCGCTTCGTCGCCCGGCCGACATTGGTGGTCGCGCGCGCCGTGCCGTCGCGGCGCGTGCCGCCGCCGCCGCTGCTGGCCGCCACCCTGAAGACGCTCCTCGACGAGGGCGCGGTGCCGGCCGAACTGGCTCCGTCCGCCCGGCGCTGCCGCAACCGGCTAGTGCTCGACCATGCCCGAACGCTCGCCGCTCTCGGCCTCGCGGCCGAGGCGCGATCGATCCTGGCGCGGGACTGCATCCCGGGCCTCGATCCGGCCCGCTACCTCGCGGCGCTCGCCCGCGCCTGGCGCGCCGGACTGGGGTGGCCGGCGCCCCGGGCGCTCGCCGGCTCGCCCTGATCCGCCCGCCCCACCTCTCCTATGCCAAGGTTGTGTCGATGAGCCTCGTCAAGCGCGCCGTCCTGCTCGTCTCGGGCGAGCGCTACCTCGTCCTCTCGATCACCCTGTGCCAGACCGCCCTGGTCTCGCGCCTGCTCACCCCGCAGGAGGTCGGCCTGTCGATGCTCGGGGTGGCGCTGGTGCAGGTCATCGACGGCCTGCGCGATTTCGGCACCACCAACTACATCATCCACGAGCCGGCGACCTCGCGGCAGAGCGCCCGCACCGCCTTCACGGTGCTCCTCGCCCTGTCGCTGGTCTTCGCCGTGGCCCTGTTCGCCTCGGCCGGGCTGTGGGCGAGGCTCTACGGCCAGCCCCTGCTCGAATCCTACCTGCGGGTGCTCGCCGCGAGCTTCCTGCTGGTGCCGTTCTCCGGGCCGCTGATGGCCTTGATGCGCCGCGACTTCCAGTTCGCCGCCCTGATGTGGGTCAATGTCGGCACCTGCCTGACCTATGCGGTCGTGCTGACCGGCTTGGCGCTCCTCGGCTTCGGGGCGATGAGCTTTGCCTGGGCGACCGTCGCGAGCGCCGCCGCCACGGTGGCCTTGAGCCTCGCCGGCCGGCCCGAGCCGGGGGTCTACCGCCCCTGCCTCCAGGGCTGGCGCACGGCGCTGGCGATCGGCGGGTTCTCCAGCGTGACGACGCTCCTCAACCGCGCCTACGACCTCCTGCCGATCTTCCTGCTGGGCCGCTTCGGCGGGCCCGACCTCGTCGGCCTCTTCGGCCGGGCCCAGGTGGTGAGCCAGTTGCCCGACAAGATGATCCTCGGCAGCCTCGGCGCGGTGATCCTGCCGATGTTCGCCGCAGACCGGCGCGACGGGCGGGCGCTCGCGCCGACCTACCTCGCCTCGATCGGCAACATCTCGGTGGTGCTGTGGCCGGTGGCCCTGCTGCTCGCGCTCATCGCGCAGCCGGTGGTGCTGGTGCTGCTCGGCGCGCAGTGGCTCGCCAGCGTGCCGATCGTCCAGGTGCTGGCGCTCGCCTCGATGCTGACCTTCCCGGCGATGCTGACCTATCCGGTACTCCTGGCGAGCGGAGGCCTTCGCGACACCCTCACGGCGAGCCTGATTGGCCTGCCCCCGAGCGCTGCGATCATCGCCGCGTCGGCCTCCCACGGGCCGCTCGCGGTGGCGGCGACGCAATTCGTCACCGTCCCGCTCCAGGTCGGGATCGCGCTCCACTTCATCCGCCGCCGGGTGCCGTTCAGCCTCGTCGATCTCGCCGGTGCCTTGAGGATCAGCGCCCTCGTCACGGTCGCCACCGCCCTGCCGCCGCTCGCCGTCATCGCCATCTCCGGCCGGGGCTTCGCGCTGACCATCCCGGAGGGGGTGGTCGCGGGCTTCGGCGGTGCGGGGGCCTGGCTCGTCGCGATGCTGGTGCTCGACCATCCCGTCGCCGGGCATGTGCGGGAGACGATCCGGCCGGTGGTGGTGGGGTTGCGGGCGCGGGTGGTGCGGTGAGGGGGCGATCAGCAAGCCAAGCCCCTCGACTCTCTGTCCGGGGTCTCGCATCGGTAAAGCAGGTGCCGGGATGGTTTTTCTGAGCGGTTCGTCTTGAAGCCGAGTTGAGCAGATGGAGCTGTCGAAAGCTAAAACTGAGGACGAGATATCCTACCCTCCCACCTCATCCTGAGGTGTTGGCGATCGAAGATCGCACGCGATCGCAGATCGGCTGGCCTCGAAGGAGGGATCCAGAATTCGCCAAGATCCCCGGAGCCCTCCTTCGAGGTCAGTCCATCTTTGATGGACTGACACCTCAGGATGAGGTCGAGTGCGGGATCGGCTGCCTGTATTATCCACGCGCCAGCCCGGCCCGGGCCATTCACGGCTCCCGGATGCCCTCATCCGCCACCTGCATCAGCGGGTACAGGAAATACGCGATCACCCGCTTACTCCCGACCCGGACCTCGCCCTGCACCGCCATGCCGGGGATCAGGCCGGCGCCCGGGGGCAGGGCGCGCAAAGCCGTATCGTCGAGACTGATGCGGGCGCGGTAGAACAGGGCCGGCGGCTGGCCCGGACCGGGATTGCCGCGCCCTTCCGCATCCGACGGGAAGGCGTCCCGGCTCACGGTGCGGACGTGCCCTGAGACCGTGCCGTGCTTCTGGAACGGGAAGGCGTCGAGCTTCACCCGGGCGGTCTGACCCGCCGCGACGTGGCCGATGTCGCGGGGATGGATCATCACCTCGGCCTCCAGCGGGCTTCCCGCCGGCACCAGGGTGAACAACGGCTCTGCCTGCTTGGCCACCGAGCCGGCGCCGCGTTGCGCGATGTCGAGGACGATGCCGTCGGCCGGCGCCGTCAGCGTCACGAGTTCGCGGCGCAGGGTCGCCTTGCGCAATTCCTCGGCCGCGACCGTGCGCTTCTCGCGGGCCTCCGCCAGAGCTTCGAGGATGGTGCGGCCGGTCTCGTCGAGAAAGGCCTGGCGCTGGGCGGTGGCCTTGGCGAGGTCGTGGCGTGCCTCCGTCTGTGCGCCGCGGGTGCGCACCAGGGAGGCCTCGACGTCGAGGCGGGCGTCGCGGGTCTGGAGCAGGTTGAGCTTCGAGCCGATCTGCTGCTCCAGGAGCGTGGTGCGCATCCCCTCGATCTCGCGCAAACCGTCGAGGCGGGCGAGCAGGACCGTCTCCTCGCGGCGGTTGCGGGCGAGGCTCGATTCGGCCCGGGCCAGTTCCTCGTCGAGGCCGCGCAGGCGGCTGTCGCGCAGGGCCCGGCGCTGCCTGGCGAGGCGGGCCTCCAGCGCCTGCTCGGGGCGCGTCAGGTCGAAGGCGGCATCCTTGTCCGCGTCCTCGGCTTCGAGCCGCCGCACCAGGGCCTCCGCCGCGGCGAGCCGGGCGGTGAGCTGCTGCACGTCGGCCTCGCTGAAGGTCGGATCGAGCACCGCCAGCGTCTCGCCGGCCCTGACCGACTGGCCGACCGCGACGGCGATCGAGCGGATCGCCGCCGTCTCGAGCGGCTGGACGACGATGTTCGGCACCGTGGTGACGAGCCGGCCCCGCGCACTGGCGATCTCGTCGATCTCCGACAGGCACGACCAGGCGACGCCGGTCGCCAGCAAAGCCGCGACCGCATAGAGCGTGGCACGCGCGACGCGCGGCGGCGCCCGTTCCTCGACCGCGAGCGCGTCGGGCTGGAAATCCGAGACCACTGCCGGCCGGCGCCGGGCCGGCAGCATCACCACCTCGCCGCGGGGAGGCACCTTCTCGGGGGCCGGCCCTGAATCCGGGACGGAGGCGAGCGGCGGCCGGGCCGTATCGTCAGCGGTGTCCTGGGACTTGGGAGCGCTCATGCGGCCTGCCTCGTCTGCTGGTTCCACAGGTGGCGGTAGGTCGTGCAGGAGGTGAGCAGCTGGTCGTGGCGCCCGGTCGCGACGAGGCGGCCACCATCGATCACCAGGATCGCATTCGCGTCGACCAGGGTGGCCAGCCGATGCGAGACGATCAGCACCGTGCGGCCCCGGGCGATGCGGCGCAGGTTGCGCCGGATGATCGCCTCGCTGTCGGGATCGAGGGCGCTCGTCGCCTCGTCGAGGATCAGGAGCCGCGGATCGGTCACGAGGGCCCGGGCGATGGCGAGCCGCTGGCGCTGCCCGCCCGAGAGGTTGGAGGCGTTCTCCTCCAGCATCGTCTCGAAGCCGCGCGGCAGGCGCTCGATGAACTCGTCGGCCCCGGCGGCGCGGGCGGCCTCGGCGATCTCCTCGAAGCTCGCCGAGGGCTTGGCGGCCGCGATGTTCTCCCGCACCGTGCCGCGGAACAGGAAGCTGTCCTGGAGCACCACGCCGACCTGGCGGCGTAAGTGTGCGAGGTCGATCTCGCGGATGTCGTGCCCGTCGAGGCGCACCAGCCCCTGTTGCACGGGATAGAGCCGCTGGATCAGCCGGGTGATCGTGGTCTTGCCCGAGCCGCTGCGGCCCACCACCCCGACGATGCTGCCGGCCTCCAGCGTGAACGACACCGCATCGAGGGCCGGCGGCCGGTCCGGCCCGTAGGCGAAGCGGACATCCTCGAAGGTGATCTCGCCCCGGACCGGCGGGCACAGGCCGCGGGACGGTCCTTCCGCCTCGGGTGCCCGGTTCATCACCTCGCCGAGCATCCGGACCGAGAGCGCGACCTCCTGGTACTCGTGCGCCATGGTGAGCATCTGCACGAGCGGGCCCGAGACGCGGCCGGCCAGCATGTTGAAGGCGACGAGCGCGCCCACCGTCATCGAGCGGTCGAACACGTCGAGCGCGCCGAGCCCGATGATCGCGACGCTCGTGAGCTTTTCGAGGAGCCCGGTCACGGCCTGCGCGATGGCCGAGATCCGCTCGACGCCGTAGCGCATCTGCACGGCCTGGGCGGAGGCATCCTCCCATTGCCGGCCCTGCAGCGGCTCCATCGCCAGGGACTTGATGGTGCGCATGCCCTGGACCGATTCGACCAGCAGCGCCTGGCGCTCGCCCTCCGCGTCGTAGAGGGCCTGGAGCCGGCGCCGGAACGGCCCGATCAGGGCCGCGATGGTGAGCGCGACGAGACCCGTGAAGGTGAGCACCACGAGCGTCAGCTTCGGGCTGTAGAGCAGCAGCACCGGCACGAAGACCAGGAGCGAGCAGGCGTCGAGCGCTGTCGTCAGCAGCCGCCCGGTCAGGAATTCCCGCACCCGGGACGCCTGCTGCATGTGCTTGACCAGGATGCCCGCCGGCACCTGCTCGAAATGGGCGAGCGGCAGGCCGAGGAGATGCGCGAAGGTCTTCACCGCGACCCGGATATCGATGCGGTTCGAGGCGTAGAGCAGCAGGTAGCGCCTCAAAAAAGTGAAGCAGGCCTCGAAGACCAGCGCCAGCACCACGCCGCCGGCGAGCACTGTGAGGGTGGCGTAGGATTCGTGGGTCAGCACCCGGTCGATGACGAGCTGCGAGAACAGCGGTACCGCCAGCCCGACGGCGTAGAGCGCCAAAGCCGCCACGATCACGTCGGAGAAGAGCCGGCGCTGGCGCAGGATCTCGGGGACGAACCACAGGAGACCGAACGGCCGGCGCCCGTCCGGCGTGCGCCGCCGCGCCTTCGGGCGCATCAGCAGCACCTCGCCGTCCCAGGCGGCGCAGAAGGCCGCCTCGTCGAGGAGGAACGGTTCGTGCCGGGCGGCCTTCGGGTCGAACACGACGAGGCGCGGCGCCTCGGCGTTCCGGTCGGTGCCGGTGACGACGACCCAGTTGCCGTTCCTGAGATGCGCCAGCGCCGGGAAGGCGCCGCCGAGATCGGTGAGGCTCGTAAACGACAGGCGGGTCCGGCCGGCCCGCAAGCCCACCTCCCGCGCCATCCGCGTCAGACGCGGGCTCGAGACCGCCTCGTCCCCCACCGCATAGGCGTGGGCGAGGCGTTCGACATCGAGGTCGACGCCGTGGTGGCGCGCGACGGCGACGAGGCAGTGCAGTCCGGTATCCACGGCGGCGCCCGAGTGTTTTTGGGAGGGATCAGGAGAAGTTCGGCGAGGTGTTGCGGCCCGGGCGGGCGCCTGCGAAGGGCACGGCCTCTTGCGGCGGCTTGCCCGGCTGGATCACGCCGGATTCGATCAGGCTGTTCTTGACCTGCTGCATCAGGTCGGCGGCATTGGCGAAGGCGTCGGCCGGCAGGATCAGGCGCTGGCGCAGGACCGGCACCGGGTTGCCGTGGATGTCGCGCTCGGACGGCGACAGGCTCATCAGGTCGACCCGGACGATTGACCCGGTCACGGTGATCTCGCTGATGCCGTCGGTGTAGGTTTCGTTGATCATTGTTGTGCTCCCCGTGCGATCGTCAGATCGCGGTGATGTTTTTTCAGGTCGTCCCACCCGTGACCTCATCCTGAGGTGTTAGTCGATCGAAGATCGACTAACCTCGAAGGAGGGCTCCAGTGATCGCAGGCCATCTGGGGCCCTCCTTCGAGGCTCACTTCGTTCGCACCTCAGGATGAGGTTGAGACTGGGTTCTCTGGATCGTTACGCCGCCGCCGACGGGTTGAAGACCACATCCACCCAGTAATTCGTCTTGTTGTAGGTGTTGGTCGGGAACAGGCTGGAACTGCCATAGGCGTAGACGCCGTTGGTCGTGGCCGGCGCGGTGAGCGGGCCGCTCGTCACCGCGTTGGCGAAGCCGTTCGCGGTCTGGGAGTAGCGGCCGACATTGGTGTGGTAGGACGCCGTGTAGGTGGCGCCCGCGGTGAGCGCGACCGGGTTCGAGAAGGTGGCGGTCTGCCAGCCGCTCGCGGTCTCGTTGGTGAAGGTGGCGGTGGCGAGCTTCTGGCCGGTGCTCGACCACAGCGTGCCGGTATGGGTGCCGGTATCCTGGGTGCCCTTGTAGAACTTGATCGCGCTGACCGTGCCGGCGCTGGACGACTGGAACTGCACCCCGAGCTCGACCGGGTTGAGGTCGTTGGTATTGGTCGCTGCCGGCGTCGCGGACGAGGAAAACAGGCTGACTGCACCGGTGCTGGGCGCCAGCACCGTGAGCGAGACGCTCGCCGACGAGGTGCCCCCGCGCCCGTCCGAGATCGCGTAGCTGAAGCCGGCCGAGCCCGTGTAGTTGGTGGCCGGCGTGAAGGTGATGGTGGAGTTCGTGGTGTTGAGCGAGACGGTGCCGTTGGTCGCCCCGCTCACGCCGGTCACCGTCAGGGGATCGCCGTTCGGGTCGGTGTCGTTGGAAAGCAGCGTCGAGGTCGAGAAGGTGACGGGGGTGTTCTTCGTCACCGCCGGGCCGGTGTCGTTGACCGCGGTCGGCGCCTGGTTGGCGGCGTTGCCGTTCGGGTTGAAGACGACGTCGACCCAGTAATTGGTGCTTTGGTAGGTGTTGGTCGGAAAAAGGCTGGAGCCGCCATAGGCATAGACCCCGTTGCCGGCGGCCGGCGCGGTGAGCGGGCCGTTCGTCACCGCGCTCGAGAAGCCGTTGGCGGTGGTCGAGTAGCGGCCGGCATTGGTGTGGTAGGAGGCCGTGTAGGTCGCGCCGGGCGTCAGCGTCACCGGGCTCGAGAAGGTGGCCGTCTGCCAGCCGCTCGCGGTCTCGCCCGTGAAGGTCGCGGTGGCGAGCACCTGGCCGCTGCTCGACCACAGCGTGCCGGTATGGGTGCCGGTATCCTGGGTGCCCTTGTAGAACTTGATCGCGCTGACCGTGCCGGCGGTGGAGGCCTGGAACTTCACGCCGAGCTCGACCGGGTTGGTGTCGTTGGTATTGGTCGCGGCCGGCGTCGCCGAGGACGAGAACAGGCTGACCGGGGGGCTGGTGCCGGGCGCCGAGACGGTGAGCGCCACGTTCGCCGAGGATGTGCCGCCGCGGCCGTCCGAGATCGCGTAGGTGAACCCGGCCGCACCCGTGTAGCCGGTCGTCGGCGTGAAGGTGATGGTGGCGTTGGTGGTGTTGAGCGAGACGGTGCCGTTGGTCGCTCCGCTCACGCCGGTCACCGTCAGGGGATCGCCGTTCGGGTCGGTGTCGTTGGAAAGCAGCGTCGAGGTCGCGAAGGTGACGGCGGTGTCTTTCGTCACCGCCGGGCCGGTATCGTTGACGGCGGTCGGCGGCTGGTTGGCCGTGCCGGAGGACGGGTTGAACAGCACGTCGACCCAGAAATTGGTGTTGCTGAAGGTCTTGGTCGGGAACTGGCTCGTGCTGCCATAGGCGTAGACGCCGTTGCTGCCGCCGGCTGCCGAGAGCGGGCCGTTGGTGACCGTGTTGTCGAAGTAGTTCACGTCGCTCGAGTAATGTCCGAGCGTCGAGTAGTAGGAGGCGGTGTAGGTCGTGCCCGGGGTGATGGTGACCGGGTTCGAGAAGGTGGCGGTCTGCCAGCCGTCGGCGGTCTCGTTGGAGAAGGTCGTCGTGGCGAGCTTCTGCCCGGTGCTCGACCACAGCGTCCCGACATGGACCCCGCGGTCGAGGGTGCTCTTGTAGAAGCGGATGCCGCTGATCGTGCCGGCGGTGGAGCTCTGGAACTTCACGCCCAGTTCGACCGCCGAGCTGTCGACGGTGTTGGTGACCGTGGGCTTGGCGGAGCCCGGGAACAAGGTGAGGGAGGGGGACGCCGTCACCGTCAGGCTGCGCCCGGCGGACGGGGTCTCCAGGTTGACGCTGTCGTCGGTCGCCCGGGTGCGGATCTGGTAGGTGCCGGCGACCTGCGGCGCGAAGGTGTAGCTCCAGTTTTCGTCGCCGGTGGCGGCGCGCCAGGTGACGCCGTTGTCGGTCGAGACCTCGACGCCCGCGACCACGCCGCCGCCGGCATCACTGGCGGTGCCGGTGATGGTGACCGGGGTGAAGGCCGTCACGCTCGATCCCGTCGTCGGCGTGGTGATGGCCGAGGTCGGCGCGGTGTGGTCGGTCGAGGCGGTGGCGGGCTTGAGGTTCGGGTCGAGGGTGGCGGGCTGGATGCCCATATCGGCGAGCAGGTTGACCATCGCCTGCTGGATCCGCGGATCGGTCGGCGTCGCCTCGTTGTCGTGGTTGGCCGACAGGCCCCAGGACCAGTAGACGGTGCCGGCGCCGAAGACGAGGGCGCCGCTCGGCGCGCGGTAGAGCGTCAGGCTGTGGGTCGCCGTGCCCTTGCCGGTGGTGTTGCCGAAATCCTGGAGATAGGTCGTCTCGTCGATCGTCGTCGAGGACAGGCGCACCAGCCCGGCCGGCGCCGTGGCGTTGTCGGGCGCCTCGTCCCATTCGTAGCCGAGATAGTTCTTGTTGAGCGAGGCGGTCTGGCCCGGCTGCAGGTTGGCGACGCTGGTATTGCGCCAGAAGCGCAGGTTGGCGTCGTCGTACGGGACCTGAATGGTGTCGAGCACGTAGGCGTCGACCTGGAACATCGTGCCCGTCAGGGCATTCTCGGGTTTGTTGTTGCCGATCGTACCGGCCGGCCCGCGGGGATCGCGCCAGGTGCCGGTCCACTGGTTGGTCGGGTCGAGGTTCTGGTTGTCGCTCCAGGTCTCCTTGTAGGAGACGAGGCTGCGGTACGGCGTGGCGTCGCTGCTGATGCTGTTGGAGAACCGCGTACGCCAATAGACCTCGTTGCCGCTCCAGAACGACAGGTTGACGCCGGCATCCCGCGCCGCCTCGACGTTGGCGCGCTGCGGGCCCGACCAATACTCGTCGTGGCCGACATCGAGGTACATCTTGTGGTTCAGGAGCAGGCTGCCGTATCGATCGGCATCGACGCCCGACATGTACGAGACGTCGTAGCCGTTCTGCTCCAGCCACATGATCGCCGGGAACTCGGCGCCGTAGATGTAGTCCTGAGGACCGGCCGCGAGGCCGCCGCCGCGGGTGGTGATCGGCCGGTTGTAGCTCACCGCGTAGGCGCGGCCGGCGCCCTGGCCGGTGGCCGGGCCGTTGCCGCCGTAGAAGTTGGCTCCGCCCCAGGGATTGTAGGCCTGCCAGGTCTCGTCCGAGGTCTGGAAGATGATGTCGCTGTGGCTCGAATCGTCCCGGACGATGAACGGGATCTCGTTCTGTCCCGCCGTGCCGTCCTGGCGCGTCAGCTTGGCGATGTACACGCCCGAGACCGCATCGGTCGGGACAGTCCACGACGCCGAGACCGACCAGTTGCCGGCATCGACCATCCCGGTCGCCGCGTCGCGCAAGGGGTTCGGCTGGGTCTGCACCCCGGTATGCTGGATCGTGTCGATCTTGCGCGCGCCCAAGCCCCCGTAATAGCCGAGGCGATAGATGTCGATCCGGTAGTTGTTCGAGTTGGTATCGATCTTGAAGTTGACCGTCTTGCCGACGTTGGTGCTGATGTCGGCGGCGAATCCCTCGATGTTGTCGTCGCCCGAGCCGTTGATGCCCCACTCGCTGACCGGGTTGCCGACCTTCTGGTTCTCCAGGACGATCTTGTTGGTGGTCGAGGCCGTCGCCGTCGTGGTGGCGCTCAGCGAGTTGGGGGCCAGGGTATTGGTGGTGGCGGTCTTCGTCGGGGCCACCGCGCTGGTGATCGGGCCGCTCAACGTCGCGATCTGGGACTTGGTCGGGCCGGTCGCGGCGGTCTCCGCCCCGCCGGGCAGGGTGGTGACGGCGCCCATCGGCGCGCTGCTGCCGTAGCCGGGCAACTGCCCGCTCGCCGACAGGATGGTGCTCGACGGCAGGTCGAGGATCCGGCTCGGGCAATTCACGTAGCCGCAGGTGCCGCAGCAGAAGATCGCGTTCGAGGCCGCGGCCGGACCCGGCTTTACTGTAAGGTCCTTGAGGGCCGGGGCGGGGGCGCCTGCGTCCGGCGTGCCGCTCGAACCGACCGGCGCCGCGCCGAGGAGCGCCGCGACCTTGCCGGCGGAGGCCGGATCCTCCGCTGCGCCCGGCCCGGTCGCACTCGTCTTGGCGGCCGGCTCGACCGCTCCGGGTGTCGAGGGCGATGCATTGCCGCCGGTCTGAACGGCGTTGAGCGTCGGATCGACGGTCGTCTCGTCGGAATAGAGCATGGCGTCTGCTTTCGACAAGAAAGATTCGCGGTGAACGGCACTGTCACACCTGGGCCTGGATTGTGGAAGGAGCCTTAAGCCCGCTGCGCACACAGCCTTTCGGTGCCGACGACAACTGTCGCCTACGCCTTTTGGCGGTGCTTCACGATTGGTCCGTGGGGTGTTTGTGTCGTCGGCCGTCCGCGCCGCGACAGGTCTGCGCGGCGCGAAGGATAGGGCGGTTTTCGCAAGTCGTCGCAGGTATGGATTTCTGGTTTATCTTCGTTCCCGCAGTCATCGGGTCCGAGCCGATTGCCGGCGCCGTCGGACTGGACTGCCGGGATTCGATGCGCCGTCCAATCGACGTGCAGCTTCGCTGTCTTCAACACCGGCTCTGATCGCCGGCCGCCAAGCCATGTCCCCTATCGGGACGATCATTCATCTTATGTACGGCGTCAGGTGGAGACGGCCAGACAGCTGGGCCGACCAATTCGCCCGCTCTCAATACGGCCGAGTTGCTGCACTGCATCACGAGCTTGAGAGTTGTCGCGCCGTATCTCTTGGCGCGGTGACAGCCGACAGCCGCACCGGCCGCCATTCACTGCGCAGATTTTATCGGCCAGCATCGGCGAATCACCGGGCCCACCCGGCTCTCCGCCGAATCATTTGATAAAGTATCGCCAAGACTACATTCATTAACCTAGGCTTGACACCCGAACATTGCTACTTATTGTCCGCCTCGCACATCGGATCGGCTCCCGGTCGGGCGCTGATCTTCTCACGATGACGCACCGATGCCGCCGCGTCCTGCGGTCCGGCACCCGTTCCACAGATCTGGAAGTGATACATGGCTTATGAAACGGTCGCGCAGCCTTTTGCGCCGAGCAGCATTTGGAACACCCCGATTGGGTCGAACGCCCAGTTCCAGGCTGCATCCGGAGCGCAGACCGCCTCCATCCAGCACCAGGCCGGCGTGAACACCTGGATCGGCCAGGACGCGATTCCGATCTACCAGGCGACCGCGAGCGATCCGATCGCGACCTGGAACTACGACAGCCGCGGCACCAACGCCGACTGGACCTACGGCAACACCTCGTCGATGAACGGCAGCTTCCAGATGAAGACGCCGGCCGCCCTGCAATTCGCGACCGGCGACGGCTGGGCGATCGTCGTCTCGGAGGACGGCCAGCACTACATCGAGACCTGGCTCGGCTCGAAGACCGGCACCAACAGCTATCACGCTAATTACGTCGTCGAGAACACCCTGACGGGTGACGGCATCGCCAACGTGCCGGGCGCGCACGAGGGCATCCGCGCCGCCGGCATGTCGCTGATGGGCGGCATCGTCCAGAAGTCGGACCTCGATGCAGGCCACATCGACCACGCCGTGGCGATGGCGATCTCGACGACCCAGGCCGGCTCCGCCAAGACCCCCTATGTCTGGCCGGCGACCTCCGCCGACGGCTTCAGCAGCAGCTACTCGGGCTCGATCCCGCTCGGCTCGCTGTTCGCGATCCCCAAGGACGTCGACCTGACCAAGATCGGCATCACCACGGCCGAGGGCATGGCCCTGGCCAAGGCCTACCAGGATTACGGCGGCTACGTCACCGACACCGCCGGCCCGAACACGATGCAGCTCGCCTACCTCCAGACCGGCGTGAGCCAGCAACAGGCCGACAACCTGTTCAAGGACATGGATGCCATCCGCTCGCATATCGAGCTGGTGACGAACAACACCGCTGCGACCCCGGCGGGCGGCGGCGACCACACGGTGACCGGTTCGACGACCACGACCGCCCCGGCCCCCACCACGACGACCCCCGCGCCCACGACCACCACCACGGCGCCGGCCCCCACCACGACGACGGACACGTCGCACCCCACCACGACGACCGGCAGCACGACCGGCACCACCGCGCAGCCGAGCGTCAGCCTCGGCAGCGGCTCCGACCAGCTGCTGCTCAAGATCAGCCAGGACGCCTATAACGGCAACGCGCAGTACACCGTCTCGGTGGACGGCAAGCAGATCGGCGGGGTCCAGACCGCGCAGTCCCTGCACAGCGCCGGCAAGTCCGACCTGATCTCGGTGCGCGGCGACTGGGGCCAGGGCGACCACGACGTGGCGGTCAAGTTCCTGAACGACGCCTGGGGCGGGACGGACGCGAAGGACCGTAACCTCTACGTCGACAGCGCCACCTATGACGGCCACGACGTGTCGAGCGCGCACCTGACGCTGGCGAGCAACGGCGCCAAGCACTTCACCTTCCACGACTACCTCGTCTGAGGGGCGTGACGGCCCCGCCCGCTCAACCGGCGGGCGGGGCCTTCGTGCGTCCCTCTCGCATCCGCTGCGCCGCCTGCCCCGATCCGGGCCCGTTGCCGCGCGCCGCCGAACGGAGCCCAGCCACCCCGTGACATCCCTCGACTCGCCTTTCTCCCTCGCCGTCCGGCGCGCCCGCAACCTGACCGCGCCGGCCCTGGACCGGCTGCGCGGCCGCTTCGCCCCCGCCGGGCAAGCCGAGCCCGGACCAGCGGTGCCCGGCGAGGACGGCTTCCGCCAGGACGCCCTGACGGCCTTCGGCCTCGGGCGGTCCCGGGCCGCCTCGGCCCCGCCGATGGTCGCGGCCCTGGCGCGGCTGCGCCACGTCATCATCGGCGTCGCGGCGCTCAGCGGCGCCGTGAACCTGCTGGCGCTCGCCGGCTCGTTCTACATGCTCGAAGTCTACGACCGGGTGATCCCGAGCCGCAGCGTGCCGACGCTGGTGGGCCTGAGCCTGATCGTGCTGGTGCTCTATCTGGGCCAGGGCTACTTCGACCTGATCCGGTCGCGCCTGCTGCTCCGCGCCGGCAAGGCGTTCGACGAATCCTTGAGCCGGAACGTCTTCCGCGCCGTCGTCACCCTGCCGTTGCGCGGCCGGGCGGAGGCCGACGGCCTCAGGCCGATGCGCGACCTCGACCAGATCCGCTCCGCGCTGGCCGGCGGCGGCCCGGGGGCTTTGTTCGACCTGCCCTGGGTCCCGGTCTATCTCGGCCTGCTCTTCGCCTTCCACGTCTGGATCGGCTTCACCGCGCTCCTCGGGGCGCTCGCGCTCGTCGGCCTGACGGCGCTCGCCGAGATCCTGACCCGCCACCACGCCCGCGACGCCCGCGAGGCGGCGGCCGCCCGCGGCTTCGTCGCCGAGGCGAGCCGGCGCAACGCCGAGACCGTGCGGGCGATGGGCATGGAGCCCGACCTCGCCGGCCTCTGGACCCGGGTCAACGCCGCCTCGCACGCCACCCAGGAGCGCACCGCCGAGATCACGGGGGCGATCCACAACACCTCGAAGGTGCTGCGGGTGATCCTGCAATCGGCGGTGCTCGGCGTCGGCGCCTTCCTGGTGATCCGCCAGGAGGCCACCGCCGGCGTCATCATCGCCGGTTCGATCCTGAGCGCCCGGGCGCTGGCGCCGATCGACCAGGCGATCGGCTACTGGAAGACCTTCTCCGCCGCCCGCGAATGCTGGCGCCACCTCGGCGCGGCGCTGAACGCGGCCGGCGCGGAGCCGGAGGGCCTGACCCTGCCGGCGCCGCGCGAGGCGCTCACCGTCGAGCAGGCGAGCGTCGGCCCGCCCGGCGGGCAGCGCCTCACCGCCCTCGACGTCAGCCTGTCGCTCACCGCCGGGCAGGGGCTCGGCATCGTCGGCCACAGCGCCTCGGGCAAGTCGTCGCTCGCCCGGCTTATCGTCGGGATCTGGCCGGCGGCTCGCGGCGCGGTGCGCCTCGACGGCGCCCGCCTCGACCAGTGGCGGCCGCAGGATCTCGGCCGCCATGTCGGCTACCTGCCGCAGGAGGTCGAGCTGTTTCCCGGCACTGTGGCGGCCAACATCGCGCGCTTCCGGCCGGGGGCCGAGGCCGACGGGATCATCGCGGCGGCCAAGGCCGCCCGGGTCCACGACCTGATCCTCGCCCTGCCCGAGGGCTACCAGACCCAGATCGGCGAGCGCGGCGCGCTCTTGTCGGCCGGCCAGCGCCAGCGCCTGGCTCTCGCCCGCGCCCTCTACGGCGATCCCTTCCTGGTCGTGCTCGACGAGCCGAACTCGAATCTCGACCAGGAGGGCGAGGCGGCGCTCACCGAGGCGATCGCCGGGGTGCGCGCGCGGGGCGGCATCGTGGTGGTGGTCGCCCACCGGCCGAGCGCGCTGGCCGCGCTCGACCAGGTGATGGTGATGGCCCATGGCCGCGTCCAGGCGCTCGGCCCCCGCGACGAAGTCCTGCCCGCCCTCAACCGGCCGCGCCCGATGCAGCCGATGCACGCCGGCTCGGCGAGCTTCGCGCCCGGCTTCACCCTCAAGGTCGCCCAGGGAGGGCGCGCGTGATGAGCCCGATCACCCCCGAGACCCAAGCCTCGATCCGCCGCCACCTGCTGGCCAGCGCGATCGGCGGTGCCCTCCTGTTCGTCGGTGCCGGCGGCTGGGCCGCAACGGCCGAGTTCTCCGGCGCCGTCGTCACCGCCGGCTCGCTGGTGGTCGAATCCGACGTCAAGAAGGTGCAGCACCCGACCGGCGGCGTCGTCGGGGAATTGCGGGTGAAGAACGGCGACCGGGTCTCCGCCGGGGACGTGCTGCTGCGCCTCGACGAGACGGTGCTGCAAGCCAACCTCGCCATCGTCACCCGCTCGATCGACGAAGCGACCGCCCGCCGGGCCCGCCTCGACGCCGAGCGCGACGGCGCCGCCGACGTCGCCTTCCCGGCCGAGCTGATGGGCCGGTCCGCCGATCCGGTGGTGGCCAGCCTGATGCACGGCGAGCGCCGCCTGTTCCAGACCCGGGCGAGCGCCCGCGAGGGCCAGAAGTCGCAGCTTGCCGAGCGCGTCGGCCAGCTCGACGAGCAGATCCGCGGCCTCGACGAGCAGATCGCCGCCAAGGTCCGGGAGATCACCCTGATCGAGCGGGAGCTCGGCGGGGTGCGCGACCTGTGGGAGAAGAAGCTGGTGCCGATCCAGCGGGTGAGCGCGCTCGAACGCGACCTCGCCCGGCTCGAGGGCGAGAAGGGGACGCTGGTCTCCACCATCGCCCAGGTGCGCGGCCGGATCACCGAGACGCGGCTGCAGATCCTGCAGATCGACCAGGATCTGCGCACCGAGGTCGGCAAGGAGCTCGCCGAGATCCGCAGCAAGGTGTCGGAATATGCCGAGCGGCGCATCACCGCCGAGGACCAGCTGCGGCGGGTCGAGATCCGCGCGCCGCAGGACGGCCTCGTCCACCAGCTCGCGGTCCATACGGTCGGCGGCGTGGTGGCGCCCGGCGCCGAGATCATGCAGATCGTGCCGACGGCCGATCACCTGACCGTCGAGGCGAAGCTCGCACCGCAGGACATCGACCAGGTCCATGTCGGGCAGACGGCGTCGCTGCGATTCTCGGCCTTCAACCAGCGCACCACGCCGGTCGTCATGGGGACGGTCTCGCGGATCTCTCCGGACCTGACCACCGATCCGCGCACCGGCCAGAGCGCCTACACCACCCGCGTCGCGGTGTCCGACGCCGAGATGAAGCGCCTCGGCGCGGTGCGCCTCACCCCCGGCATGCCGGTCGAGGCCTTCATCCAGACAGAAAGCCGCACGGTGCTGAGCTTCTTCACCAAGCCGCTCGCCGACCAGGTCGCGCGCGCCTTCCGGGAAAAATGAGGGCGAGGCCCGTCCCCCCGGGACGGGCCTCGCTTGATGTCTCGTCAGCCCCCGATGGCGCCGGAGGCGCCGACCACGGCCACTACCAGCCCGCAGGCCAGGACACCGATCATCGCGTAGGTGATGGTCTTCAGCATCGAAGGTCCTCGTAGTCCCGGGATGAGTGGAGCCCGCTGCATTGCAAAGGACGCGCCAGCGCGTCCTTTGCGGCGGGCGGCTTCGGGATAGAACCACGAACCCGGCGGAAGGTTCACCGCATCGCACAAATCCCGCATGCCCGATTGAGACGGGGGCGTCGGATTTGTGCGGTGACGCACGTCGTGGGCGGAGTCTCGACGCCCGCGCGCACAGACCCTCCCCCTCTGCGGGGCTAGCAGCCTGTCGGATTGGCGCTAAAAATCACCTGTTAGCGCAATAAATGAATGCAAGCGAACATGACATAGAATTATTATTGCCGTTCTATCCGGTTTTGTGAATTTTTATTACGTTTTGCGTCCCAATCCGACAGGCTGCTAGCGGATTCATACTTCTCCTCTGAATGCTAACCCATTGAAGGTAAGCGCGCTTTCCCCTCCCCCTTGTGGGGAGGGGCTAGGGGTGGGGGTGGTGCAGGAGGCGCCGCCGAGTCTCCTCCGGCACCACCCCCACCTCCAACTCCTCCCCACAAGGGGGAGAGAGGCGCTCTACTTTCAATGGGAGAAGCGTTCAAACCGAGATGTGTGAACACGCTAGTGTCCTGGCACTAAAGTTCGGCGACGAACGTTGTAGGGGAGGATCCTGCCACGGAGGGCACCGATGCCTCGTCCCCTGCCTGCGGTCAACCTGAGCCCGGCCGAGCGCGGCGCCCTGGAGAAATGGGCGGAGCGTCGCAAGACCGCGCAAGGCTTGGCCACGCGTGCCCGCATCCTGCTGCTGGCCGACGAGGGCGCCTCCAACAAAGCCATCGCGGCCGATCTCGCCCTCGATCCGGCGACTGTCAGCAAGTGGCGCAACCGCTTCCTGCGCGACCGCGTCGAGGGGCTCTACGATCAACCCCGCAGCGGCGCTCCCCGTCGCATCGACGATGACGCGGTCGAGGCCCTCGTGCTCGACACCCTGGAACGCAGGCCCGAGGGCGCCACGCACTGGAGTTCGCGCCTGATCGCCAAACGCCACGGCCTCTCCCACACCAGCGTCCAGCGCATCTGGCACGCCTTCGGGCTCAAGCCGCACCGCACCAAGACCTTCAAGCTCTCCACCGACCCCGACTTCGTCGGCAAGGTCCGTGATATCGTCGGGCTCTACCTCGATCCGCCGACCCGTGCCGTCGTGCTGTGTGTCGACGAGAAGAGCCAGATCCAGGCGCTCGATCGGTCGCAGCCCGTGGTACCGCTCCAGCCGGGCGACGTCGAGCGGCGCACCCACGACTACAAGCGCCATGGCACGACGTCCCTGTTCGCCGCGCTCGACATCGCCACCGGGCGGGTGATCGGGCAGTGCCAGCCGCGCCATCGCGCCAGCGAGTTCCTCACCTTCCTCGACACGATCGAGGCCAACGTGCCCACCGATCTCGACGTGCATCTGGTGATGGACAACTACGCCACCCACACCAC
This sequence comes from Methylobacterium sp. 142-1Y, assembly GCF_057747795.1. Taxonomy (NCBI): domain Bacteria; kingdom Pseudomonadati; phylum Pseudomonadota; class Alphaproteobacteria; order Hyphomicrobiales; family Methylobacteriaceae; genus Methylobacterium; species Methylobacterium sp. 142-1Y. The sequence continues at coordinate 152,693 of NZ_CM173224.1, forward strand.
GCCCGAGGTGCGGGAGTGGCTGGCACGCCGGCCGCGCTGGCAGGTGCATCACACGCCCACCAGCGCCTCCTGGCTCAATCAGATCGAACGCTTCTTCGCCCTGCTGACCGAGCGTGAAATCCGGCGCGGCGTCTATCGCAGCGTCGAGGACCTGGAGCAGGCGATCAACGCCTTCCTGAAAGCGCACAACGCCGATCCCAAGCCGTTTCGTTGGACCAAGTCCGCCGAACAGATCATCGCCTCGGTCGAGCGCTTCTGCCTCCGAACCGCGCAGCTCGCGGACACATAACCTCGTTCATTGCCGAACTTCAGTGCCAGGACACTAGCTTTGCGGGGGAGGGTGGACCCGGCGTCAGCAGGGGCCGGGAGAGGGGAACCACGCTTCCGGAAAGGTCGCGCCCTTCATGCAGGGCGCCACCTGGATCAGCGTCGCGCTGCCCCTCTCCCGGCCTGCTCCGCAGGCCACCCTCCCCCGCAGAGGGGGGGAGGGTTTAACGGGCGCGGCCTTCAGAGAAGACCGTTGCGTGACGCGGGACCCGGCTTACGCCGCCTCGCGCGACAGCTTGATCGTCTCGCGCTGGATCAGGTCGCGGTAGAACCCGTCGAGATGGACCAGGCGGTCGGGCGCGCCGTCCTGGATCACCTGGCCGCCGTCGAGCACGACGATCCGGTCGAAGTCCTTCAGGGTCGAGAGCCGGTGCGCGATGGCGATCACCGTGCGGCCCTTCATCAGGTTGCCGAGCGCCTCGCGGATCGCCTCTTCCGACTCGGTGTCGAGCGCCGAGGTGGCTTCGTCGAGGAGCAGGATCGGCGAGTCCTTCAGGATCGCGCGGGCCACCGCGATGCGCTGGCGCTGGCCGCCCGAGAGCTTCACGCCGCGGTCGCCCACGATCGTGTCGAAGCCGCCCGGCAGGTCGTTGATGAAGTCGGTGCAGCGGGCGGCCGCAGCCGCGGCCCACACGTCCTCGTCGCTGGCATCCGGCCGCCCGTAGCGGATGTTCTCGCGCAAGGAGCGGTGGAACAGCGAGATGTCCTGCGGCACCACGGTGATCGCCTCGCGAAGCGATTCCTGCGTGACCCGGCCGATATCCTGGCCGTCGATCAGGATGCGGCCCTTCTGCGGATCGTAGAAGCGCTGGAGCAGGGTGAACAGGGTCGACTTGCCGCCGCCTGAGCGGCCGACGAGGCCGACGCGCTGGCCGGGCTGGATGTCGAGGTTGAACTCGCCGAACACCTCGCGGCCGTCGGGATAGTTGAACGCCACGCTCTCGAAGGTGATGCGGGCGCCCTCGCCGACGAGGGGCTTGGCTTCCGGGTGGTCGCGCAGGTCGTGCGGCTGGAGCAGCGTGCGCAGGGCCTCCGACAGGCGGGCGGTGTGCTGGGTGACGTCGACGAGGGCCACGGCGAGGTCGCGGGTCGCCGCCAGGATGGTGATGCCGAGCGTGCAGACCAGCACCACCTGGCCGGCGGTGGCGGCGCCCTGCTGCCACATCTGGATCGCCCAGTAGAGCAGGCCGAGCACCGCCGCGACCGTGATGAGGGCATGCATGATCCGCAGGCGCTCGAGGTAGAGGAGCGAGCGGCGGCGCGCCGTCATCTCGGTGCCGATGGTCTGGTCGAAGCGGGCGAATTCGCGCTTGTAGGCCGAGAAGGCCCGCACGAGCGGCATGTTGCTCACGAGATCGACCATCTCGCCGTCGACGGCGGCGGCCTTCTCGGCGAAGTCGTGATGCAGCGGCTTGCCGGCGGCGGCGATGCGGAACATCAGCACGACCACGCCGCCGCAGATGACGAGCAGGCCGAGTGCCATCGTCACGCTGACGCTGCTGACGAAGAGGATCGCGCCGAAGGCCGCCGCGCAGGGCGGCATCACGTTCCAGACGAACATGTTCTCGGCGGTGAAGATCGCGTTCGAGGTCGCGGTGATGCGGCTGGCCAGCGTGCCGGGCTGCCGGTCCGCGAAGTAGGACGGCGAGTGGCCGGTGAGGTGCTGGAACAGGTCGCGGCGGATGTCGCCGGTGACCTTCACGAAGGTGAAGCTGGCGATCAGGCTCGCCACCCGCCACAGCATGTTGTCGGCGGCGATGAAGCAGATCAGCACGGTCAGGGCCGGCCAGATCAGGTGGTTGTTCTCGGGGCCCTTGCCGAGGGCGTCGACCACGCCCTTCAGTCCGTATTGGGTGCTGACCGAGCAGGCCACGGCACCGAGCACCGCGACCAGGATGGCCGCGTGGGGCACGATCCGGCGGCGCAGGTAACGGGCCAGGAAGTGCCAGGGCCGGTTGGCGTACGCGCTGAGGTCATCCATCGTGGCGATCGATCCCGGTTCTTCGCACGCGTGCGACCCGCGGTCGGGAGAGGGACGGGATGCAAGAATCCCGCCGCAGCCTCTCCGCACGAACCCGCAAGCCCCACCCGCTTCTCGCAACGCGCAAGCGTCGCCATGTGTTGCAGGCGAAAGGTGCTGCCCGCTGTCTAATCCGTCGTTTCTGAACGGGAGTTGAGCGGCGTTGCGCTGCACACAGCCGTTCCGCCCGGTCTCGACATGCCTTCTCAGCGCTCCTGGGCCCGCCTCGTCTCCGGCATGATCGCCACCACCAGGATCAGCGCCAGGAAGGCCACCGCCGAGAGGCCCACGAAGGCGGCGTGGGAGCCGAAATGGTCGGCCATGTAGCCCGACAGGGTGGTGCTGGCCGCAGCGCCCAGGCCCATCGCGGTGCCCACCGCCCCGAGCGCCATGTTGAACCGGCCGGTGCCGCGGGTGCAGTCGGCCACCACGAGCGGCACCATCACGCCGAGCACCGCGGCCGAGATGCCGTCGAAGACCTGCACCGCCACCAGCAATTCGGGGGCGTCCGTATAGGCGAAGAGCAGGCCGCGGATCGGCAGGGCGGCGAAGCCCAGGATGAGGAGCGGGCGCCGTCCATAGGCCTGGGCGGCTCGTCCCACCGCCGGGGCGATCAGCGCCATCACCAGCTGCGGGGCCATGATGCAGGCGGCGATCAGGATGGTGGCGGTGTGGCTCGCCCGCACCGTGAGCACGCTGCCGACCAGCGGCAGCATCGCCGCGTTGGAGACGAAGAACAGGGTGATGCAGGCGGCAAAGCATAGGAGCGCCCGGTTGGTCACCACGAGCTTCAGGCTCTCCCAGCCGCCGGGCGCTCTCTCGCCCTCCGGAGCCTGCGGGCGCACCAGGTCGATCTCGCTCGCGCGCACGAACCACAGGGCGGCGAGCGTCGGTAGGGCGAGCGCCGCCGTGACGTAGAACACCGCCTCGCTCGACAGGTAGTAGCCGCAGGCGCCCATGCCGGCGGCGGCGAGCGCGTTGCCGATCGAGGAGAAGCGGGCGTTGCGCCCGAGCCGTTCGCCCAAGCCCGCATGGCCGACGAGGCCGAGGCTGATCGCCGCGATGGCCGGGGTGAGGGTGCAACTCGCGATCGAGTGCGCCGCCATCGAGAGCGCCACGATCAGGAAGGTCGGGAAAAGGGCGAGACCGGCGGCCGACAGGCCGATCACCGCCACCGACAGGGCGGCGACGAAGCGCTTCGAGGTCACCCAGTCGACGAAGGCGCCGCCGGGCACCTGCCCGAACAGGCTGAACAGCCCGCCGATGGTGAGAACCAGCCCGATATCGGACTGGGTCCAGCTCTGCGAGGTGAAGTACACCGCCACGAACGGGCCGAAGCCCGTCTGCAGGTTGGCGACGAAGAACGTGAACGCGTCGAGCCCGCGGCTGCTGGTGAGCGACGGCGCCGGCTTCTCCCCGCGCCGGCCCGGAGAGGCGCCCGCCCGGTCCCGGGCGGAATCCTGGCGGGGATCAGGCCGGGGATCCTGGCGGGGATCCTGCCGCATCTCGGAGCGGGACGCTTCCCGGTCGCGGTGGGCGAGGGAGCGGTGGGCCTGGCGCGGTCGCGTCATTTGTCCGGCGGGTTGCGGGAGGCGGCCTGGTCGGCGTCGGGAGCCGGCGCGGCCGCCGCCGGCGGCGAAGCCGGGGGTGCGGCGGGAGTCGCCACCGGCGGCGCGGCGGGGGCGGGTGAAGCAGGGGCTGCCGCGGCAGACGAGGCCGGCGGCGGCACCGGGCCGGCCGGGCCGAGCACCACGATCGGGTCGCCGGGCTTGTATTCCGGCGAGACCCGGACCTGGTTGCGGTTGAGCTGGAGCACCGCGCGGCCGGGCTTGTTGTCGGCCGAGAAGTGCAGGGCGCGCCAATCCACCGCGATCTTGCGCGAGCCGACCCCGAGGAAGCCGCCGAAATCGATGATCGCCGCGCGGGGCTTGCCGTCCTTGTCGACGATGATGTCGATGATCCGGCCCATATCCTCGCCCGCGGCGCTGCGCACCGGCTTGCCGAGGACGCCGTCGTAATCCTGGGTGTCGAGGACCGTGGCGGGCGTGCCGTGCGGCACTGCCGGGGCCTGCGCCGCGGGGGCGGGGTTCGCCGGGGCTTGCGCCGCGGGCGCTTGTGGCTGTGCCGCGGGCGCTTGTGGCTGTGCCGCAGGCGCTTGTGGCTGTGCCGCAGGCGCTTGTGGCTGTGCCGCAGGCGCTTGCGGTTGTGCCACGGGCGCCTGAGCGGCGGGAGCGGGAGCCGAGGTGGCCGCTGCCGGAGGCTTCTGCGCGTCGGCCGGGGCGGAGCCCTGCTGGGCGTGCGCCGCCGTCACGGCGGAGAGCGTGCAGGCTGCCAGCAGCATCCGCAGGGTTCCGGGTAGTGATGCGGGCAAGCGGGCCTCACGCAGGGTCACACGACGCGTCCCCCCGGAAACCGCGGCCAGGGCCGACGGTTCCGGAGGCGGGAGGTCCGGATGCGGGACGAACGCGGCGAAGTTGTGGGGGCGGGGCGGCAGGGGCAGCCGGGCGGGCGCATCACCGCCGCGGTCGAGCCGTCGAGCAGACATCGTGGGCCTCCGGGGCAGGCGCGGCGGCCCGCCCGAGCATCGGTCGTCGGGTTGTCGCGGCGGGGCCTTGCACCGGACGGGTATCCGGATCCGCGCCGCGGAAACAGCACAGTGCGGCGCCGCGGGCGAGGTTGTCCAGGCGGATGCCCGGCTCGCGCGCGCTTTCCCGGGGAGTGTTGTTCCGCCATACGGGCGGCTGGCGGGGGCGGGCGGGCGACGCTACATCGCGGGTGTCCCCGAGACAGTCCCTCCCGAGAAGCCGCCCCGAGAACGCCGCCGATGTCCGTCTCCCCCCTCCGCCTCGGCGTCAACGTCGATCACGTCGCCACCCTGCGCAACGCCCGCGGCGGCACGATGCCGGATCCGGTGCGCGCGGCGCACGTCGCGGTCGCGGCCGGGGCGGACGGCATCACCGCCCATCTGCGCGAGGATCGGCGCCACATCCGCGATGCCGACATGGAGCGGCTGCGCCGCGAGATCGACCGCCCGCTCAATTTCGAGATGGCGGTGACCGACGAGATGATGGGAATCGTCCTGCACTTCCGGCCCCATGCCGCCTGCCTGGTGCCGGAGAAGCGCGAGGAGCGCACCACCGAGGGCGGGCTCGACATCGTCGGCGGGCGCGAGCACCTGGCGCCTGCCATAGTGCGCCTCAACGAGGCGGGGATCCGGGTCTCGCTCTTCGTCGAGCCCGAGATCCACGTCATGGAGGCGGCCCGGGCGCTCGCCGCTCCCGTGGTCGAATTGCATACCGGGACCTATTGCGAGGCGGTGATCGAGGGGGACGAAGGCCGGATCCGGGCCGAGCTCGCCCGCCTCGCCCGGGCGGCCGAGCATGGCAGCGCGCTGGGGCTCGAGATCCATGCCGGCCACGGCCTCACCCTCGACAGCGTCGGTCCGGTGGCGGCTCTCCGCCAAGTGCGCGAGCTGAATATCGGCCATGCGCTGATGGCGGAGGCGATCTTCGATGGCCTCGCCCCGGCGATCCGGGCGATGCGGGCCGCGATGGACGCCGCCCGTCCCGGGACCGCCGCATGATCGTCGGCATCGGCTCCGATCTCTGCGACATCCGCCGCATCGAGCGTTCGCTGGAGCGCTTCGGCGACCGCTTCACCCACCGGGTGTTCACCGAGGGCGAGCGCGCCCGCAGCGACCGGCGCGCCGCCCGCGCCCCGTCTTATGCGCGGCGCTTCGCCGCCAAGGAGGCCTGCTCCAAGGCGCTCGGCACCGGCATGAGCCACGGCGTGTTCTGGCGCGACATGGAAGTGGTGAACCTCCCCGGCGGCCGGCCGACCCTGCGCCTCACCAACGGCGCGGCGGAACGCCTCGCCGCCCTGATCCCGCCGGGCCACCGCCCGGTGGTGCACGTCACGCTCACCGACGACCCGCCGCTGGCCCAGGCCTTCGTCATCATCGAGGCGCTGCCGGAGGGGTAGCGGCCCGTCCGAAGGTGATTCGCGCCCGTCTGCCTCGGCGCGTTGCGGGCGGGCAAGCGTTGGTCTAGACCCCCCGCACCGCGCAAACAGCCGGCCGCGTGCCCACGGCGGGTGCCCAGGCGATAGCTGCACGGACCGCCGGAGAGAACGAGCATGGATCGCGCACGCACGGACCAGGACCTGAAACGCGGCAAGGACGCCGGCCTCTGGGACTCGATCAAGGAGACCGTCAAGGTCGGCGCCCAGGCGCTGCTGATCGCGCTGGTGGTCCGCACCCTGCTGTTCCAGCCGTTCAACATCCCGTCCGGCTCGCTGATCCCGACCCTGCTGATCGGCGACTACCTCTTCGTCTCGAAGTACTCCCTCGGTTATTCGAAGTACTCCCTGCCGCTGAGCGAGTACCTGCCGTTCGAGGCCAAGGGGCGGATCTGGGGCGCCTCCCCGAAGCAGGGCGACATCGTCGTCTTCAAGCTGCCCAAGGACAACGCCACCGACTACATCAAGCGGGTGATCGGCCTGCCGGGCGACCGGATCCAGGTGATCGAGGGCGTGCTCAACATCAACGGCCGGCCGGTGAAGCGCGAGCGCATCGCCGATTACTCGACCACCGATGCCTTCGGCCAGCCGACTCTGGTGCCGCAATACCGCGAGACCCTGCCCAACGGCGTCACCCACGAGATCATCGAGCGCGACGGCGACCGCGGCCTGTGGGACAACACCCAGGTCTATACCGTGCCGCCGGACCACTTCTTCATGATGGGCGACAACCGCGACAACTCCACCGATTCCCGCGACCTCGGCAATGTCGGCTACGTGCCCTACGAGAATCTGATCGGCCGGGCCGAGGTGATCTTCTTCTCGATCGACGAGGGCGCGGCCGCCTGGCAGATCTGGAACTGGCCCTGGACGGTGCGCTGGAACCGGATCTTCAAGCCGATCCACTGACGGGAGGTGACGAGCGTGAGCGACGCCGACGCCGCAATGCCGCAGGCCGAACCGCCGGTGACCGGCGCAGGCGACGCCCCGCCGCGGCGCAAGCGCGGGATGCGGCGCCGACCCGACCTCTCGGTGCTGGAGGAGCGCATCGGCCACCATTTCGCCGACCGAGACCTCCTGGTCCGGGCGCTCACCCATGTCAGCGCCACGAACGGGAAGGGCAGCTACCAGCGCCTCGAATTCCTCGGCGACCGGGTGCTCGGGCTCGCGGTGGCGGACGGGCTCTACAACGCCCTACCGGGCGCCGACGAGGGCGACCTGTCGCGGCGCCTGTCGAGCCTGGTGCGGCGCGAGAGCTGCGCCATGGTGGCCCAGGCCTGGGAGGTCGGCCCGCATCTCAATCTCGGCGGCGGCGAGGTCCATGGCGGCGGGCGCCGCAACGCGGCGATCCTCGCCGATGTCTGCGAGGCGATCCTGGGGGCGATCTTCCTCGATGCCGGCTACGGCGCCGCCAAGGCGGTGATCGACCGCGCCTTCGAGGCCGACCGCCAGACGGAGGGGACGCGCAGCCGCGACCCGAAATCGGCGTTGCAGGAATGGGCGCAGTCGCAAGGCTGGCCGACGCCGACCTACGCGGTGGTGGAGCGGGCCGGGCCCGACCATGCCCCGCAATTTCGTATCGAGGCCCGGGTCACCGGCGTCGCGCCCGGCATCGGCATCGGCGGCTCGAAGCGCCTGGCCGAGCAGACGGCCGCGCGCGATCTGCTGGTGCGCGAGGGGCTGTGGACCGGGGACGAACCCGGGGAGCAACCAGAATGACCGACGACGACACCACACCCGAGACCGGCGGCTCCGCGCCGCCCGAGGCTGCCCCCCCCGAGGCTGCTCCCGCCAAGGATACCCGCGCGGGCTTCGTCGCCCTGATCGGGGTGCCGAATGCCGGCAAGTCGACCCTGCTCAACAGCCTCGTCGGCACCAAGGTATCGATCGTCTCGCGCAAGGTGCAGACCACCCGGGCGCTCGTGCGCGGCATCGCCATGGAAGGGTCGGCCCAAATCGTCTTGGTCGATACGCCCGGCATCTTCGCGCCCAAGCGCCGCCTCGACCGGGCGATGGTGACCTCGGCCTGGAGCGGGGCCGCCGATGCCGACGCGGTCTGCCTGCTGATCGACGCCCGCAAGGGGGTGGACGAGGAGGTCGACGCGATCCTCAACCGGATGCCGGAGCTGAAGCGCCCGAAATACCTGGTGCTCAACAAGATCGACCTGATGCCCCGTGAGAAGTTGCTGGCACTCGCCGCCGCGCTCCACGAGCGGGTCCCGTTCGAGCGCATCTTCATGATCTCGGCGCTGACCGGCGACGGGGTCGACGACCTGCGCCGCGAGCTCGCGACCCGGATGCCCCCGAGCCCCTGGCTCTATCCCGAGGACCAGGTCTCCGACGCGCCGCTGCGGATGCTCGCCGCCGAGATCACGCGCGAAAAGATCTACGACCGGCTGCACGAGGAACTGCCCTATTCCTCGACCGTTGAGACCGACCAGTGGCAGGTCCGGCCCGACGGTTCGGTGCGGATCGAGCAGACCATCTTCGTCGAGCGCGAGAGCCAGCGGAAGATCGTGCTCGGCAAGGGCGGCCAGACCATCAAGGCCATCGGCCAGGCCGCCCGGATCGACATCGCCGAGGCGGCGGAGGCGAAGGTCCACCTGTTCCTGTTCGTGAAGGTGCGGGAGAACTGGGCCGACGATCCGGAGCGCTACCGCGAGATGGGCCTGGAATTCCCGCGCGGCTGATTCCTGTGACCGATCCGATCTCCCCCCGCCCGGGCGTCTACGGACACCCGCCCGCCGAACTCGCCGAGGTGCCGGAGGGCGCCGTCCAGCTCTCGCCGCTGCTGCCCGGCGGCACCGCCCTGGAGGAGCTGGCCCCCGGCTCGCTGCCCGGCCTGACCGTGCTGGCCCCGCCCGGCACCCTGGAGCGGCGCCACGTGCTGGCGCTGGCCTTGCGGGCGCTCGCGCCCGGCGCAAGCCTCACCGTGCTCGCCCCGAAGGACCGGGGCGGCTCCCGGCTCGCCCGCGAACTCTCCGGCTTCGGCTGCCGCCTCGACGAGAGCGCGAAGAGCCACCACCGCATCGTCCGGACATCGCGGCCCGACGCGCCGACCGGTCTCGACGAGGCGATCACCGAGGGCGCGCCGCGGCGCGACGACGGTCTCGGCCTGTGGACTCAGCCCGGCATCTTCTCGTGGAACCGGATCGATCCCGGCACCGCCCTGCTGATCGAGACGATGCCGGCCCTGTCCGGGCGCGGCGCCGATCTCGGCTGCGGCCTCGGCATCCTCGCCCACGCCGTGCTGGCCTCGCCGAAGGTGACCGCGCTCGCGCTCGTCGACAACGACCGCCGGGCCGTCGAGGCCTCCCGGCGCAACGTCGACGATCCCCGCGTGACGGTGACATGGGCCGATGCCCGGGACGTCGGCGCGGTGCCGGAGCGCCTCGACTTCGTGGTGATGAACCCACCCTTCCATGATGGCGGCGCCGAGGACCGGACCCTCGGCCAGGCCTTCATCCGCCGCGCCGCCGCCGCCTTGCGGCCGGGCGGGACGCTGTGGCTCACCGCCAACACCCATCTTCCCTACGAGGCGACGCTGGGCGAGGTGTTCAAGGAGGTGACGCAGCGGGCCGCCGCGCACGGCTACAAGATCCACGAGGCGCGCAAATGAGCCGCGGGCGATGAGCGCGAAGGCGAAGGTGGCGTCGGTCCGGCTCGACCGGCTGCTCGCCAATCTCGGCTACGGCTCGCGCCGCGAGATCCAGATGCTCGCCCGCGCCGGCAAGGTGGTGCTCGACGGCGCGCCTTTGCGCGACGCCGACCAGCGCATCGCCCTCGACCCGGACCTGCCGGCCCGCCTCACCGTCAGCGGCAAGAATCTCGACCCGCTGCCGGGCGTGGCGCTGATGCTGCACAAGCCGCTCGGCGTGACCTGCTCGCACAAGGAGGCCGGCGCGCTGGTCTACAGCCTGCTGCCGCCACGCTGGCGCCGCCGCGAGCCGCCGCTCTCCACCGTCGGCCGCCTCGACAAGGAGACCTCGGGGCTCCTGCTGCTGACCGACGACGGCGCGCTCTTGCACCGGATCATCTCGCCGAAGGCGAGTGTGTCGAAGCGCTACCAGGTGACGCTCGACCGCCCGTTACGCGGCGACGAGGGCGCGATTTTCTCCTCCGGCACGCTGATGCTGGAGGGCGAGGAGAAGCCGCTGCTGCCGGTGACCCTGGAGGTCCATGGCCCGACGAGCGCCGCCGTGACCCTGACGGAAGGGCGCTATCACCAGGTCCGGCGGATGTTCGCGGCGGTCGGCAACCACGTCACGGCCCTGCACCGCGACCGGGTGGGAGCGCTCGACCTGCCGGCGGATCTGGAGCCCGGACAGTGCCGGGTGATGGGGGAGGGGGATGTGACGCGGGTGTTCGCGTAGGCTTCCTCAGATCCCCAGGCTCAAGTCCTTACGACCGTCCAGAACGGCGACGATCTGAATGGCATCGACGGGGTCGTCGTCCGTATCCGGCGTGATTTCGTAGAGGATAAGGTAGGGCGGCTCCACGAGAACGCGTGCCGTTGGTCGGATATCAGGGCGCCTCGGCCCCATCTTGGGATGCTGTCGCAGCGTCTCGGCTCGCTGCTCGAGGCGATCGTAGAGGCGCTCGGCCGCGTCCGGATTATGAATGCCGATCGCCAAATAGATGTCGAGAAGAGCTTCTCGGGCCGATCTCGACCACGCGAAGCTAGCGATCACGATCGTCGTGCAGTTCGGCGAGGCGCTGACGGGCTTCTTGTCTCAACGCCTTGAAATCGGCCTCTCCGGCCGATCCACTGGCCTTGCCTGCATCCCAGGCCTGTTGCATCCGCTCAAGATCGTTGGCGCGGGTCTGCCGGCGGTCCGACCACAGCCGGACGGCATCGCGAACCGCCTCGCTCGTCGTCGCATATTCTCCCGCCTCGACGGCGGCGCGGATCTGCGCCGCCATCGGCTCGGGAAAGACGACCGTCATGCGCTCGATCTGCGCCATGGCATCCTCAACGGCTGACTCGCTGTGTATGAATTTATCATACTTGTTCATACCCGACGAGGCCGTGTAGGCATCGGAACCCCCCTGTTCACGACGTCGCCTCGTGTGCTGCCGCACGACGCCCGTCTGCCCGGCGCTGCCAAGTTCCTGATCATCATTGTATGGCCGTTATTGCTCGGTCATCCATACGATATCGTTCCCGAGCCGAGGAAGACGATGTCGTACGGCGCCGCGACCTTCTGGATCATCATCGCCGCTGTCAGCGCCTCGTTCGGCGCCCTGCACGGCCTCCTGTTCGCCGACGGCCCGACGGTCGCGGGCATCCTCTACGGGGCCTGCATCGGCGTCCTCACCATCGCGTATGAGCGCGGCGTCTTCCTCGCCGGCTACACCGAGCGCCTGCGCCGGCTGCCCACGCTGGCCTATTTCGCGGCCGCCGAGGTCAGCCTGGTGCTCGTCATCGTCATCGGCATGGCGCTGACCGGCCTGTGTCTCTGGACGCTCGGCATCGTCGACAAGCCCCTGACGGAAGCCGTCACGCCGAAGCTCTCCACCATTCCCTTCGCGCTGGCGATGTCGGCGATCATCGTCGCGGTCCTGCGCGTGCGCGACCTGATCGGCGGCGAGACCTTCGTGAACCTCATCCTCGGGCGCTACCATCGCCCGGTCCGGGAGGAGCGCGTCTTCCTGTTCCTCGATCTCGCCGGCTCGACGGCTTACGCGGAACGACACGGCGATCTCGCCGCACAGGAACTGCTGACGGCGGTGTTCTCCGCCATCGCCGAGCCGGTGCGCCGGTCTTGCGGTCAGGTCGACGACTATATCGGCGATCAGGTGATCGTCTCCTGGCCGCTCGCCCGCGGCGTCGCGCAGGCGCGGTGCGTCGCCTGCGTCTTCGCGATCCGTCAAGCCCTCGACGCCGACCGGGAGCGCTGGCTCGCGCGCTTCGGCCTGGTGCCCGAGTTGCGCGCGGCCCTGCACGGCGGCAGCGTGGTGACGGCGGAGGTCGGCGTCGACCGGCACAAGATCGCGTATTTCGGCGACGTCATGAACGCGACCGCCCGGCTCGAGGGTTTGTGCCGGGAAACCCGACGCGACGTGCTGATCTCGGAGGCGGTTCTCGCCCGGCTGCCGCGGCTCCCCGAGGGCATCGCGGCGGAAGCGCTCGGCGCGTATCAGTTGCGAGGGCGGAGCGAGACGATGATCGTGCATGCGCTCGCGGACGGGCGCAAGCCGCGCATCGTCGGTGCGCCTGCGGCGGCCGACGCCGACCGCCGGGTGGTGGGCCTCCGCCGCTCCGCGCGGCCGAGGGCCGTCGTTTCCCGATCGGTCGGCCTCGGCCACTAAGCAGACTTGTGTTGGCGTGCAACGCTTCGTCCGCTTAGGTTGTTGTTTTGTCGCAGATTTTTCGCGCCGAACCGGTCACCGCGTCGGCGAAATCTGCTCAGGGCTGACCGAGGCGCCGCGGATCGCCTTACCCGAGCGTCGTCAGATCCTGAAACCAGTGCTGCGCCTGGGTGTAGCCCTTCACCTTGGCCGAGAGCGCGTGCGGGTTGGTGTCGTGCACGACCCAGACCTGCACCGCGTCGTCCACCACGATCTCGTGGATGCGCGCCAGCATCCGGTCCTGCTCGGCCGGGTCGAAGCTCGCCCGGACCGCGTCGCAGAGCCGGTCCACCTCCGGGTTGCGGTAGTGGCTCCAGTTCACGCCGGTCGGCGCGACCTGCTTCGAATCGTAGAAGCGCAGGATGGCGTAGAGCGGATCCGAGGTGACGTAGGCGATGTTGCTGCCGGTGACGCCCTTCAGCGACGGGTCGGCGGCGCCCTGGCGCCAGGCGGTGTAGGCCACTTCCAGCTCGACCGCCCGGAACTCGACGGCGATGCCGATCTCGGCCCAGCTCTGCTGCACGAATTCGTTGATCGGCAGCGACAGCATCTGGCCCGAGCCGCCGGTCGGGATGATGAAGGTCGTCCGCAGCGGATTCTGGACCGAGAAGCCGGCCTCCTTCACCAGCTTGCGCGCCGCATCGACATCATACCCGATCTTGAAGCCCGGCTTGCCGAACCACGGGCTCGATGGCTGCACCTGCCCGACGGCCGGGGTCGCGAGCCCGCCCATCAGGGCGGCGACGCCGTCGCGGTCGATGGCGAGGTTGGCGGCCTTGCGCAGGCGCAGGTCGCGCCACGGGCTGCCCTCCAGCATCGACAGGTGGTAGTTCCAGACATGCGGCGTGTCGTTGCCGGTCACCCGCATGCCGGCGCCCTTGAGCCGCGGCACCGCGTCGGGGGCAGGCAGCTCGATCAGGTCGGCATTGCCGGAAAGCAGCGCATTGGCCCGCGCCAGGTCCTCGGGGATGCAGGCCAGCGTCAGCTTGGCCAGACGCGGCCTGCGCTTGGCGTTCCAGTAGGCCTCGTTCGGCACCAGCTCCAGGCGCACCCGCGGCACCAGGGCGGCGAGGCGATAGGGGCCGGTGCCGGAGGGCTGGAAGGCGAACTTGGTCCAGTCGCGCCCGACCGCCTCGTATTGCGCCGGCGACGAGATCAGGAACCACAGCATCTGATAGGGAAACAGCGCGTCGACCGCCTTGGTGGTGACCTGCACCGTCATGGCGTCGAGCCTCTTGTAGGACGCCACCGAGGGCAGGCGCGGGCGCACCTGCGAGGCCTGGCGCTGGTCGTAATGCGGGGCCTTCGCGTCGAGCACCTTGTCGAAGTTCCAGACCACCGCGTCGGCATCGAAGGCCGAGCCGTCGTGGAACGTCACCCCCTCGCGCAGGCGAAAGACCCAGTTGCGGCGGTCCGCCGGGTCGCTTTCCCAGGAGGTCGCGAGACCCGGCACCAGCTTGCCCGGCCGGTCGGCGACGTCGAGCTCCCAGGCGACCAGGGGATCGTAGAGGGTGAGCCCGGTGAACTGGTAGCCGCCCGCGCCCCGGTCCGGCTGGCCGGTGGTGAGCGGCAGGTCGAACAGCGAGATGCCGTAGGTCAGGTGGCCGGCGGCCTTGCCATCGGCGCTTGCCGTCGCTGTCCCTTGGGCCGCCCCTTGCGCGAGCACGGTGCCGGTGGGTCCGAGCGCCGCGAGGGCGGAGGCTCCGGCGAGCCACTGGCGGCGCGAGAGGGAAATGGGGCTCATCGATGGACCTCGGCTGGGGCGCGGCCCGTCCGGCCGCGTTACGCGCCTGACGTCTGCAAGGAGCATGCGAGGCAAAGGGCGTGCGAGGGCAAGGAGGGGGCCAGCGAGGCCGGGCAACCGCCGGCCTACCTTCGAACCGGTCGTATAAAGACATCTTTATATCTTGATTGCCTCCCTGCCGGGGGGCTGCTATAGGCCCCGTCGAACCGGCCGACACGGGAGACCGACCAATGCCGAGCACGAACGACTACATCGTCAAGGACATCGCCCTGGCCGATTTCGGCCGCAAGGAGATCGCGATCGCCGAGACCGAGATGCCCGGCCTGATGGCCGTGCGCGAGGAATACGCCGCGAGCCAGCCGCTGAAGGGCGCCAAGATCGCCGGCTCGCTCCACATGACGATCCAGACCGCGGTGCTGATCGAGACCCTGAAGGCTCTCGGCGCCGATCTCCGCTGGGTGTCGTGCAACATCTACTCGACCCAGGACCACGCCGCCGCGGCCATCGCCGCCGCCGGCATCCCGGTCTTCGCCATCAAGGGCGAGACCCTTGAGGATTACTGGAACTACACCGCCAAGCTGTTCGAGTGGCATGACGGCGGCATGCCGAACATGATCCTCGACGACGGCGGCGACGCCACGATGTTCGTCCATCTGGGCCTGCGCGCCGAGCAGGGCGACACCGCCTTCCTCGACAAGCCGGCCTCCGAGGAAGAGGAGATCTTCTTCGCGCTCCTCAAGCGCATGCTGGCCGAGAAGCCGAAGGGCTGGTTCGCCGGTCTCGCCGAGTCGATCAAGGGCGTCTCGGAGGAGACCACCACCGGCGTGCACCGCCTGTACCTGCTCGCCAAGGAGGGCAAGCTCCTCTTCCCGGCGATCAACGTCAACGACGCGGTCACCAAGTCGAAGTTCGACAACCTCTACGGCTGCCGCGAGTCGCTGGTCGACGGCATCCGCCGCGGCACCGACGTGATGATGGCCGGCAAGGTCGCGATGGTCGCGGGCTTCGGCGATGTCGGCAAGGGCTCGGCCGCCAGCTTGCGCAACGCCGGCTGCCGCGTGCTGGTCTCGGAGGTCGATCCGATCTGCGCGCTCCAGGCCGCGATGGAGGGCTACGAGGTCACCACCATGGAAGATGCCGCGCCGCGTGCCGACATCTTCGTGACCGCCACCGGCAACAAGGACGTCATCACCCTCGACCACATGCGGGCGATGAAGGACCGGGCGATCGTCTGCAACATCGGCCACTTCGACAACGAGATCCAGGTCGCGGGTCTCAAGAACCTGAAGTGGCAGAACATCAAGCCGCAGGTCGACGAGATCGAGTTCGCCGACGGCCACCGCATCATCCTCCTGTCGGAGGGCCGCCTGGTGAACCTCGGCAACGCCATGGGCCACCCGTCCTTCGTGATGTCGGCATCCTTCACCAACCAGACGCTGGCCCAGATCGAGCTCTGGACCAACCCGGGCAAGTACGAGAAGAACGTCTTCACCCTGCCCAAGGCCCTCGACGAGAAGGTCGCGGCGCTGCACCTCGAGAAGATCGGCGTCAAGCTGACCAAGCTGCGCGAGGACCAGGCCGCCTATATCGGCGTCAGCCAGTCCGGCCCGTTCAAGCCCGACCACTACCGTTACTGATCGGCGCCAAGGTCATATGAAGATCGCGCGATGATCGCGCGGTGATCGAAGAAGAGCCCGGCCGAAAGGTCGGGCTCTTCTTTTTGCGTGTACGCTCGACATATGCGGTTGTGCGATCGCGACCGGCGCCAGTGTTCCGCCTTCGTTCCGTCTCAGGTGTGGCATTTCTGTGCTCTTGACGATGCTCCGTGCGAGCATCGCCGGCCTCCCCCCAATTCACCCCTTCCGGGGCGAATCCACGCCGCGCTAAACTGCGGGCGAATCTCTGGGGAGGGGAGGCGCCGCGCGGTCATGGCCGTGCGGCGCCTCCCAGCGTTCATCGAGGCGTAGCGTTCAGGTTGTCAGGCGTGCCGGTCCGGTCGAGGGCCGGTGCGCCGGTTCGCGTGGAGACGGACGGATCATGGGGTTTGGACGTACGCCGCGACGGCTCGGCGGCGGCGCGGGTGCCGGCATCCTGGGCGGCGCACTCGGTCTCGCGGCCGCCGCCCAGGCGGCGGAGACCGCTCCGGGCCTCCATGCGCACAACGCCGTGGGCTTCGCGGTGCTGATCGGCCTGACGATCTTCGCCACCATCCTGTCGCTGCTCTACCTGCGCGAGCGCGCCCGCTGGGCCCGGCGCGAGCACACCCTGAACACCGAGCTCGCCGAGTTGCGCGGCGCCCACGACCGGGCCGACCTGCTGCTCGGTTCCGAGCCGCAGGTCGTCGTGACCTGGGATTCCCGCGGCGAGCCCTTGATCGAGGGCGATGTCGGCATCACCGCGGAAGGGGCCCGGCCGGGCTCGGTCCGCCGGGTGCTCGCCTTCGGATCCTGGCTCGTGCCCGCCGACGCCGCCGCCCTCGACGCGGCGGTCGAGAATCTTCGCGGGCGCGGCGAGCGCTTCCGCCGCACCGTCCATACGCTCCATGGCCGCACCGTCGAGGCGCAAGGCCAGGCGGTGGGCGGCCAGGCGCTCCTGCGCCTGCGCGAGCTCACCGGCGAGCGCCGGGAACTGGTCGAACTGCGCGCCAACCTCGAGGAGACCCGCCACGGGCTCGACGCGCTCTCCGGCCTCCTCGACACGATTCCCCAGCCGGTCTGGCGCCGCAGCCGCGACGGGCGCCTCACCTGGGCCAACGCGGCCTACGCCGCGGCGGCGGAAGCCGGCGACGCCGCCCGCGCGGTGCGCGAGGGGGCGGAACTCCTTGAGCGCACCGCCCGCGAGGAGGCCGAACGTCGCCGGTCCCGGGGCGGGGCGGGCTCGTTGCGGGTCTCCGCCGTGGTGGCGGGCGCGCGCCGTACCCTCGACGTGACCGAGGTGGCGACCGAGGCCGGCACGGTGGGCATCGCGGTCGACGTCTCGGAACTCGAGAGCGTCCGCGCCGACCTCCAGCGCCAGATGGATGCCAACGTCCGCACCCTCGACCAGCTGCCCACCGCCGTCGCGATGTTCGACGCGCGCCAGCGGCTGATCTTCCACAACGCCGCCTACCGCCAGCTCTGGGACCTCGACCCCGCCTTCCTCGAGGGCCGGCCCCTCGACGGCGAGATCCTCGACACCCTGCGCAACGCCCGGAAATTGCCCGAGCAGGCGGATTTCCGCAGCTGGAAGGCCGGCGTGCTCGCCGCCTACCGGGCCGCCGAGGCGCAGGAGACCTGGTGGCACCTGCCCGATGGGCGGACCCTGCGCGTGCTGGCCGACCCGAACCCGCAAGGGGGCCTGACCTACCTGTTCGAGGACGTGTCCGAGCGGGTCCACCTTGAATCGCGCTACAACGTGCTGATGCAGGTGCAGAGCGAGACGCTCGACACCCTGCGCGAGCCGGTGGCGGTGTTCGGCACCGACGGGCGGCTGAAATTCGCCAACCGGGCCTTCACCCAGATCTGGCGCATCGGCCCCGAGATGGTCGAGGTCCAGCCCCACATCGACCAGGTGATCGCGGTTTGCCGGACCTTGAGCCCGGCCGAGGAGCCGTGGGCGCAGATCCGCGAGGCGGTGACCGGTCTGGTCGATGCCCGCCGGGGACTCGCCTGCCGGCTGGCGCTCGCCGACGGCACGATGCTCGATTGCGCCGCCGAGCCGCTGCCGGACGGCGCGACGCTGCTCACCCACATCGACGTCACGGCGAGCGTGAACGTCGAGCGGGCGCTGACCGACAAGAACGACGCCCTGGAGCGCACGACGCGGCTGCGCGACGAGTTCGTGCACCACGTCTCCTACGAGCTGCGCTCGCCGCTCACCAACATCATCGGCTTCACCGAGCTCCTCGGCGACGAGACCGTCGGCGCCCTCAACCCGCGCCAGCGCGAATATGCCGACCACATCATGCGCTCCTCGGCGGCGCTCCTCGTCATCATCAACGACATCCTCGACCTCGCCTCGATCGATGCCGGCTCGATGGAACTGACGCGCGAGCGGGTCGACGTGCAGACCACCATCGCGGCGGCGGTGCGGGGCATCGGCGACCGGCTGGCGGAGGCCGACATCGCCCTCGTCCTCGACGTGCCGCCGGACATCGGCACCTTCGTCGCCGACGGCAAGCGCGTGCGCCAGATCCTGTTCAACCTGCTCTCCAACGCGGTCGGCTTCTCGGCCCCCGGCCAGCAGGTGCGGGTCTGCGCCCGCAAGGACGGCGAGAGCCTGGTGCTGGAGGTGATCGACCAGGGCCGCGGCATGCCGCCGGAGGTGATGGCGCGGGTCTTCGAGCGCTTCGAGAGCCACACGCTGGGCACCCGCCACCGCGGCGTGGGCCTGGGGCTCTCGATCGTGCGCTCCTTCGTCGAGCTGCATGGCGGGCGCATCGACATCGCGTCCTCGCCCGGCACCGGCACCCGGGTCACCTGCACCTTCCCGGTCGGGGACGGCGAGGCCCATCTGGCGGCGGCCGAATAGCCGGCAGGGCGGCCGCCGCGGGATCGTGATTCGTGCCGGTGGGTGACGGGGCAAAGGTGACGAAGTCGGGAAAATCCGGCACCCTGCACGCGACGTGCCCGACACAAGTGTCGCACGACCCCGGGGATGGCCGGGAAAGCTTAAGGTTCATGGGCTATGACCGGAGCATTCAGCCCCGGACGGGCCCGTGAGCGAGGATGGCGGAGTGGACCAGGAGGGCATGGCCGAGCGCACACCCTGGGAGATCGTGCTGCCGGACGAGAGCGCGACCGAGGATCTCGGCCGCTTCCTCGCCGAGATCCTGCGGCCCGGCGACCTGATAGCGCTCTCCGGCGGGCTCGGCGGCGGCAAGACGACGCTGGCCCGGGCGATCATCCGCGAGATCGTCGGCGACCCGAATCTCGAAGTGCCGAGCCCGACCTTCACGCTGGTGCAGCCCTACGAGGGCCGCGGCGGGCAGGCGGTGGTCCATGCCGACCTCTACCGCCTGCGCGGGCCCGACGAACTGGTCGAGCTCGGCTTCGACGAGATGACCGACCGGGCGATCGCGCTCGTCGAATGGCCCGACCGGCTGCCGCCGCGCCACGGCCCGACGCTGGCCATCGATCTCTCGCTCAAGCCCGAATTCGGCGACGACGCGCGCCTCGCCCGCCTCATCGGCGGCGGGGGGTTGGGCGGCCGGCTGATGCGGGCGAGGGCGCTGCGCGTCCTGCTCGACCGCTCCGGCTGGGGCGAGGCTGAGCGCTTCCACATGCAGGGCGACGCGTCGAGCCGGTCCTACGAGCGCCTGGTCAACCCGGACGGGGCCAAGGCCGTGCTGATGGTCTCGCCGCCCAAGGCCGACGGGCCGCCGGTCCGCGACGGCAAGCCCTACAGCGCCATCGTCCATCTCGCCGAGAGCGTGCACGCCTTCGTCGCCATGGATCGCGGCCTGCGGGCGCTCGGCCTGAGTGCGCCGAAAATTCTCGGCGAGGACCTGGAGGCGGGGCTCCTGATCCTGGAAGACCTCGGCACCGAGCCGGTGGTCGACCAGAACGGCCCGCGCCCCGAGCGCTACGCCGAGGCCGTGAAGGTGCTGGCGCGCCTGCACGGCACGGCCCTGCCCGGCGTGCTGCCGGTGGCCGAGGGCCGCGACCACGTTCTGCCGCCTTACGACCGCGAGGCCCTGCTGTTCGAGGCCGAGCTGCTCCCCGAATGGTACGCACCCTTCGTCGCCAACTCGCCGCTGGCGCCGGCGGCCCGGGCCTCCTTCGTGGCGGCCTGGGGCGAGGCGCTCGACGGCCTGGAGGGCGAGGCCCGGACCTGGACCCTGCGCGACTACCACTCGCCCAACCTGATCTGGCTGCCCGAGCGCGACGGGATCGAGCGCATCGGCCTGATCGACTTCCAGGACGCGGTGCTCGGCCACCCGGCCTACGACGTCGCCTCGCTGCTCCAGGATGCGCGGGTCGATGCCAGCGCCGAGTTCGAATTGCGCCTCCTCGGCCTCTATGCCCGCGAGCGGAAGCTCCGCGACGCCGAGTTCGACATGCAGGGCTTCGCCCGCGCCTATGCGGTGCTGGGGGCGCAACGCGCCACCAAGATCCTCGGCATCTTCGCCCGCCTCGACCGGCGCGACGGCAAGCCGGGCTACCTCGCCCATCTGCCGCGCATCGAGGGCTACCTCGCCCGCAACCTCGCCCACCCGGCGCTCGCCGGTGTCCGGGCGTGGTACGCGGCGCATCTGCCGCGCCTGTGCCCCGAACCCTGACGAAACCCCGCCCGCGATGACCGATACACCTGCTCCCGCCGTGACGCGCGCCTTCGTGCTGGCCGCGGGCCTCGGCAAGCGCATGCGCCCGATCACCGTCACCACGCCCAAGCCCCTGGTCGAGGTCGCCGGCAAGTCGCTGGTCGATTACGCCCTCGACCGGATCGCCGAGGCCGGGATCCCCGAGGCGGTGGTGAACGTGCACTACCTCGCCGACCTGATGGAGGCGCATCTCGTGCGCCGCCGCGGCCCGCCGCACATCGTCGTCTCGGACGAGCGCGACCGGCTGCTCGAGACCGGCGGCGGGGTGAAGAAGGCGCTGCCGCTGTTGGGCGAAGCGCCGTTCATGGTGCTGAACTCCGATTCGTTCTGGCTCGAAGGGCCGCAGCCGAATCTCCGCCGCCTGGTCGCCGCCTGGGACCCGGAGCGGATGGACATGCTGCTGCTGCTGGCGTCTGCCGCCACCAGCCTCGGCTATGACGGGCCGGGCGACTTCCACATGGACAAGGAGGGGCGCCTGACCCGCCGCGCCGAGCGCGAGGTCTCGCCCTTCGTCTATGCCGGCGTCGCCATCCTGAAGCCCGACCTGTTCGCCGACACCCCCGAGGGCTCGTTCTCCCTCAACCTCCTGTTCGACCGCGCCATCGCCGCCGAGCGCCTGTTCGGGCTGCGCCTCGACGGGCAGTGGCTGCATGTCGGGACCCCCGAAGGGCTGCGCGACGCCGAGGAGCGGGTGAAGGCGAGCGCGGCGCAGCCGTGAGGGTGGGGGTTAAGCCAGTCCGACACCGATAGAGCGCTGGTTTTCCCCCTCTCCCCGCGGGCGGGGAGAGGGCTGCGTCTCCGTTCAGGAGATGCAGCAAGCCCGCAGGGCGAGGGTGAGGGGGTGTGTCCGGAGGAGTCTCATCCGTCGAGACCCCCTCACCCTCGCTTCGGCTTCGCCTGCGCTTGTCACAGCCCCGACAAGGGGGCCGTGACCCTCTCCCCGCCCGCGGGGAGAGGGGGAAGTTGTGCCTCAGCCAATGACGCCCAGTCTGCCGGTATTCGGGAGAGGTAACATCCCACTATTGCCTCATCCGCCCACAGCGCAGGGACTCTGCATGCCCCCCGGCTTCTCGATCGGCCCCCTCGACGACCTCGCCGCGGTGCTGGCGCTCAACGCCGCCAACGCCACCGAGACCTCGCTTCTCGACGAGGGCGCCTTGCGCGCGCTGATCGACCAGGCCTTCCTCGCCGCCGCCGTGACCGGCCCCGAGGGCTTGGCCGCCTTCCTGATCGCCCTCGACCAGGATGCAGCTTACGCCAGCCCGAACTTCCGCTGGTTCCAGGCCCGCTATCCCCGCTTCGTCTATGTCGACCGTATCGTCACCGCCGCGGGCCAGCGTGGCCGCGGCCTTGCCCGCGCGCTCTACGAGGCCTTGTTCGCGAAGGCCGAAGCCGCCGGCCACGACCGGATCGCTTGCGAGGTGAACATCGTGCCGCCCAATCCCGGCTCCGACGCCTTCCACGCCGCCCTCGGCTTCCGGGAGGTCGGCACCGCCGAGATCCACGGTGGCGCCAAGACCGTGCGCTACCTCCTCCGTGAGGCCACCCGGTGAACGAAGGCCACGTCTTCACCATCGCACCGGGATTGCGCTTCCTCGACACCCTGGCCGAGGCGCTCCTCTCCGGCCGCCTCGTCGGTGATCTCGCCGGCGGGCCGTTCGGGCTCGCCGCGGTCACTCTCTATCTGCCGACCCGCCGCGCCGCCCGGGCGCTCGCCGCCATCCTGGCGCGGGAATGCGGCCCGGCGGCGCTCCTGCCCCGCATGGTGCCGCTCGGCGAGGCCGACGAGGCCGAGCTCGACCTGCTGTCGGCACCACCGGGCGAGCGCCGCGACGACGTCCTGCGCCCGCCGATCCCGTCGCTGGAGCGCCGGCTGATTCTCGCCCGCCTCGTCCAGGCCTGGGCCGGCACGGTCGACCGCCAGCTCCTGCCGCTCGGCGACGAGGTGCCGTTCCGGGTGCCGTCCTCGCCGGCGGACGCGATCGGGCTCGCCGCCGACCTCGAAGGGCTGATGGATTCGCTCGCCGTCGAGGGCCTGCCCTGGGACGACATCGCCGGCGCCGTCGAGGCGGAGCATTCGCGCTACTTCTCCCTCACCCTCGATTTCGTGCGCATCGCCGCCGAGCATTGGCCTAAAATCCTGGCCGACCGCGGGGTCGCCGATCCGGTCCAGCGCGGCCGCGCCCTGGTGCTGGCGGAGGCCGCGCGCCTCACCCGCGACCGCCCGACCGACCCGGTGATCGTCGCCGGCTCGACCGGATCGGTGCCGGCCACCGCCCGGCTCATCACCGCCATCGCCGGCCTGCCCCGCGGCGCCGTGGTGCTGCCGGGCCTCGACCGCGACCTCGACGCCGCCGGCTGGACCGCGATCGACCCGGCCGGCGACGGCGAGGCGGCGGCCCATGCCCATCCGCAGGCGGTGCTCCACCGGCTGGTGGGCCAGGACTTCCTCGCCCTCGACCGCGCCGCCATCATCTCCCTCGGCACGCCGACCCCCGGGGCCGCGGCCCGGGCCGGGCTCCTGTCGCAGGCCCTGCGCCCGGCCGAGACCACGGATGCCTGGGCCGATCTCGACCCGGCCTTCCGCGAAAAACTCGCCCGCGACGGGGCCGCCGGCATCCGGGTGGTCGAGGCCGCCGACGAGCGCGAGGAGGCGCTGACGATCGCGGTCGCCCTGCGCGAGGCCCTGGAGCAGCCGGACCGCACCGCCGCCCTCATCACCCCGGACCGCGCTCTGGCCCTCCGGGTCGCCGCCGAGCTGCGGCGCTGGAACATCGTCGCCGACGACTCGGCCGGAGAGCCGCTGGCACGCAGCCCGGCCGGACGCTTGGCCCGGCTCGCCGCCGACGTCGCGGCCCTCGACGCCAAGCCCGATCGGGTGCTGGCGCTGCTCGCCCATCCGCTGGTGCGCCTCGGCCTGACCCGGAACGAGGTGGAACGGGCGGCGAGCGCCCTGGAGATCGGGTGTTTACGCGGTCCCGCCCCCGCCAAGGGATTCTCGGGCATCGAGGAGGCCCTGCGGCTGGCCCGGACCGAGGAGCGCCGGCACGATCCCCGGCCGCGGCGGCGTCTCACCCCGGAGGACTGGGAGGCGGCGGAAGAGCTGCTGCTGCGCCTCTCGGTCGCCTTCCGCGATTTCTTCGCCGACGAGGACGACGCCCCAGACGACCTGATCGCCATCGCCAAGAATCACCGTGCCACCTGCGACCTCCTGATGGAGGGGCCGGAGGAGGGCGAGGCGGAAGTCGACGCCTCGGTGGCGGTGCTCGACGCCCTGTTCGACGACATGGAACTGGCCGAACCCGGCCTGCTCGCCGGCCGCTTTTCCGATTACCCCGCCTTCTTCACCGCGCTCGCCCGCGAGCGGGTGGTCTCGCGCCGCAACGCGAGCCCGCATCCGCGCTTACGCATCCTCGGCCTCCTGGAGGCGCGGCTGCTCTCGGTCGACCGGGTGGTGCTGGGCGGCCTCGACGAGGGCGTCTGGCCGCCCAAGGCCGAGACCGACGCCTTCCTCAACCGGCCGATGCGGGGCCGGGTCGGTCTGCCGCCGCCGGAGCGGCGCCTGGGCCAGACCGCGCACGACTTCGTCCAGGCGCTGGGCTGCCCGGACGCGATCGTCACCCGGGCGCACAAGCGCGAGGGGGCGCCGACGGTGCCGTCGCGCTTCCTCCAGCGCCTGCGCGCCTTCGCGGGGGAGGAGGCCTGGAAGGGGCTGGTGAAAGGTGGGCAGCGGTTCCGGTCGCTCGCTGCGGCGATCGATGCCGGGACCGGCCCGCTGCCGCCGCGCCTGCGCCGCCCCTCGCCCCGGCCCGATCCCGCGCTCTTCCCGCGCTCGCTCAGCGTCACCGAGATCGAGACCCTGGTGCGCGATCCCTACGGGATCTTCGCCCGCCACGTGCTCGGCCTCGACGCGCTCGAACCGGTGGCGGTGCAGCCGAGCGCCAGCGACCGCGGCACCATCGTGCATGCCGTGCTGGGCGGCTTCGCCGAGCGTTTCCCGGAAGGGCTGCCCGCCCTCGACGAGGCCGAGCAGGTCCTCTACGCGCTGGCCGCCGACGCCTTCGGGCCGATCGCCGATGCCTATCCGGAACTCTATGCCGAGTGGTGGCCGCGCTTCGTGCGCCTCGCCGAAGCCTTCCTCGCCTGGGAGGCGGAGCGCCGACCCGGCATCCGGCGCGTCGACGCCGAGGCGGGCGGGCGCTGGGCCCTCGACATCCCGGGCGGCCACGTCCTGACCTTGCGTGCCCGGGCCGACCGGATCGAGACCCGTCGCGATGGCGGCCACACCATCATCGACTTCAAGACCGGCCAGCCGCCGAGCACCCGGGAGGTCTTCGCCGGCTTCTCACCCCAGCTGACCCTCGAGGCCGCGATGCTGCGCGCCGGGGCCTTCAAGGGAGTCAAGCCTGCCTCCGATACGGCGGACCTGCTCTATATCCGCGCCGGCGGCGGCAAGACGCCGCTGGACCCCGCGCCGCTCAAACCCCCGCGGGGCGACGGGCGGACGCTGCCCGAACTGGTGGACGCCCATGTCGCGGGCCTGCGCCAGCTCGTGGGGGCCTTCATGGCCGGCGAGGCGTCGTACCTGTCGCGGCCCTACCCGAAATACGCCAAGGCGTATTCGGATTACGATCACCTGGCGCGGGTCAGGGAATGGTCGCTGATCGAGGGTGAGGAATGACATCCGGACGGCCGCGTCCGGATGTCGTCTGAGAGAACGGGACAGCATGTTGCGCGGCGCGGGCGCGAGGATGGTGCGCGCGAAAACCCTCCCCCCTCTGCGGGGGAGGGTGTCCAAACATCTCGGGTTGAGCGCTTCTCCGTTCAAGAATAGCGCGCCTCTCCTCCCCCCTGTGGGGAGGAGCCGGAGGTGGGGGTGGTGCCGCGTAGAGCGCGAGGCTACTCCGGCACCACCCCCACCCCTAACCCCTCCCCACAAGGGGGAGGGGAAAGCGCGCGCCTCTACAGGGGGTTAGCTCTCTGATGAGAAGTGTGAATCCGCTAGCCCGCAGAGGGGGGAAGGGTCTCGACCGGCTGCGTTGCTCCTGCACCGCGCGACCTGCCGTGTCGTGTACCCCGATCCGAGTCCGGGTCAGTCGGCCGAACAGCCCTCACACACCCTCACCCATGGCCGATTGCATCATCCGGTCGCCGGTCAAATCGTCGTCGCCATAACCGAGCAGTTCAGCCAGGCGGTTGCGGGCGCGGTTGACGCGGCTCTTGATCGTGCCGATCGCCACGCCGCAGATGCCCGCGACTTCCTCGTAGGACAGGCCCTCGGCGCCGACCAGGATCAGCGCCTCGCGCTGGTCCGGCGGCAGCTTGGCGAGGCCGGCGCGCAGGTCCTGCACGTCGAGGCGGTGGCCCTGGTCGGGGGCGGTGAACAGGCGCGCCGCGTAGGAGCCGTCCTCGTCCTGCACCTCGCGCATCCGCTTGCGCTGCTCGGAATAGAAGGCATTGCGCAGGATGGTGAACAGCCAGGCGTTCAGGTTGGTGCCGGGCTGGAAGCGGTGCTGGTTCTGCCAGGCGCGCAGGATCGTGTCCTGCACCAGGTCGTCGGCCCGGGCGGCGTTGTTGGTGAGCGAGAGCGCGAAGGCGCGCAACGACGACAAAGCCGCCAGCATCCCCTCGCGGAATTCCGGCTCGACGGCGCGCCCTTGCGCGGCGAGCGCCGCCTCGAGCTTCTCGATCAGCGCGAGGAAGATGTCGGGCGTCGCGGCGGTCTCGATCGGGGCATAGGCCGCGCGCAACTGGCGCCCGAGATGGACCTGGACGGTCGGGGGCAGGCCGGGCTTGGCTTCGGTGCTGAGGATGGGGTTCTCGGTGGACGCCATGCGACTCTCACGTTCTGAAGCGGGGAGGGCGGGGCGGCGGCACTCTGACGGGCCACTCGCTGAAAATACCCCGCCGGAGCTTCCTGAGGGGGGAAGTGGGGCGCGCCGCGCGCCTGTCGACACGCGCGCATCGCCGCGGGCTGCGGCGAAGAGGTGCGAAGACTCAGCAGCGCCGCATCCGGCCTCGCATCCCAGCCTCGCTCCGCGCCTCGTCGCACCGCATCGCCGTCGCTCCCGTCCCTCGCCGGCCGCAACGGCCCTGCGGCGCCCGCGCCGACGGCACGGGTCGCGAGAGGCAACGGCTTCGTACTGCCCAGGTTCCCCAGATCGTGATCCCGTGATCGTATCGCGCCCTACCAGGTGCGGGCGCCGGGCTGGCTCCGGTATTCCGCCGCGCGGATGCGGGTCATGATCCGGTCGAGCTCGGCGAGAAGCGCCGCCTCCTCGTCCCGCGCCGCGTCGACGGCGGCCGGATCGGCGAGGTAGAGGCGCTCCTGCTCGGCCCGGGCGAGGCGCTGCTCCAGCTCGGCCCGCTCGGCGTGGAGGGCCATCAATTCCCGGCGTGCGGGATCGTCGGGGGAGCCTTGCTCCCGATCGTCCCCGATCCGGCCGGCGTCGATCCGGTTTCGCCCTGTCATCGTGTCGAGGTTGTGCACAACGGCTTGTCCTGTCGTGGGGGTCGCGGCGCAAGTGCCTGCGGATGTTCAACCTCCCAACGCGCAAGAGGGCCGGAACGTCGCATCCGGCCGGTGCTTGTCATCCAAGTGTCACGCGACTGTCATAGGGCCGGCGTCGCACCGGGCTTATCCCTCGCGGCGCGGCGGACGCCCCGGCAACGATCGGGACACGATCCGGCGCAAGCCAGGGGAAACCGGTCGCGTCGTCACCGGCCGTCGATGGGCAGGATGCGGGTCGGCGAGTTCGCTCCCGCATCGTGCCGGACCGATCCGAACACGGAGAGATACCAGTGAAGCCCTTCTCCTACGCGCTCGCCATCGGGCTCGCGACCGCCCAGATCGCCACCTCGGCGATGGCCCTCGACATCACCGGCGCCGGCGCCACCTTCCCGTTCCCGGTCTATTCCAAGTGGGCCGAGGCCTACCGCAAGGAGACCGGCAACGGCCTGAACTACCAGTCGATCGGTTCCGGCGGCGGCATCAAGCAGATCCAGGCCAAGACCGTCGATTTCGGCGCCACCGACGCGCCGCTGAAGGGCGAGGCCCTGACCAAGGACGGCCTGGTCCAGTTCCCGACCGTGATGGGCGGCGTGGTTCCGGTGGTGAACATCGCCGGTGTCAAGCCCGGCGAGGTCAAGCTGACCGGCGAGGTCCTGGCCGAGATCTACCAGGGCACGATCAAGAAGTGGTCCGACCCGAAGATCGCCAAGCTCAACGAGGGCGTGAAGCTCCCCGACGCGCCGATCACCCCGGTCTACCGGTCGGACGCGTCCGGCACCACCAACATCTTCACCACCTACCTGTCGGACGTCTCGCCGGCCTGGAAGTCCGAGCTCGGCGCCTCGACCACGGTGAGCTGGCCGGCCGGCCAGGGCGGCAAGGGCAACGAGGGCGTGACCGCCGTCGTCAAGCAGGTCCCGAACGCCATCGGCTACGTCGAGTACGCCTACGCCAAGCAGAACAACCTGCCGGTCGCGCTGATCCAGAACAAGGACGGCCAGTACCCGATGCCGGGCGACGAGGCGTTCCAGGCCGCCGCCGCCAATGCCGACTGGAAGGCCGCTCCCGGCTTCGGCATCTCGCTGACCAACCAGCCCGGCGCGAAGGCCTGGCCGATCACCGCCGCGACCTTCATCCTGGTCCACAAGAACCCGGCCGACGCCGCCCGCACCGCCGAGGTGCTGAAGTTCTTCCGCTGGGCCTACAAGAACGGCGGCCCGATGGCGACCGCCCTCGACTACGTGCCGCTGCCCGCCAAGGTCGTCACCCAGGTCGAGGACGAGTGGAAGTCGATCACCAAGGACGGCAAGCCCGTCCTGAGCAACTGATAGAACGAATCTCGGGAGGGCGGGGTGGTCCCGCCCTCCTTCCGCCGGTCCGCATGCGGGCCTGCGCGGCGCTTGAGGAAAGCCGAGATCCCGCCCCCCGCCGGATCGCGTCCGACTCGCCTCGATCCGCCGAGCGCGCTAGAGGCCGCTCACTCCAAGGGAAACCCGGATGGTCGCGTTGTCTGAGAACGTCGCATTGGCGGCAAGTCCCCAAGTCGCCCGCCGCGCCCCGAGCCCCGTGGGCGACCGCATCTTCCGCGGCGCCGCCCTCGCCTCGGCGCTGCTGGTGCTCCTGGTGCTCGCCGGCATCCTGGCCTCGATCGCCTATGGCGGCTGGCCGGCCTTCCGGGAGTTCGGCCCCGGCTTCCTGACCTCGAGCGCCTGGAACGTCGGGCGCGAGGAATACGGCGCCCTCGTCGCCATCATCGGCACCCTGGTCTCGGCGCTGCTCGCCCTCCTCATCGGCGTGCCGATCTCGCTCGGCATCGCGATCTACCTGACGCAGCTCTGCCCCGGCTGGGCGCGCCGCCCGGTCGCGATGACGATCGAGCTGCTCGCCGCCGTGCCGAGCATCATCTACGGTATGTGGGGCCTGTTCATCTTCGCGCCGCTCTTCGCGCGCTTCGTGCAGATCCCGGTCTCGAACGTGGTCGAGGGCATGCCGATCGTCGGCACCCTGTTCTACGCCCAGGTGCCGTCGGGCGTCGGCGTGCTCACCGCCGGCATCATCCTGGCGATCATGATCGTGCCCTTCGTCGCCTCGATCACCCGCGACATGCTCGACCAGATCCCGACCGTCCTGCGCGAGAGCGCCTACGGCATCGGCTGCACCACCTGGGAGGTCGTGCGCCACGTCCTGATCCCGCAGGCCTCGGTCTCGATCATCGGCGCGATCATGCTCGGCCTCGGCCGCGCGCTCGGCGAGACGATGGCGGTCACCTTCGTGATCGGCAACGCCAACCGCCTCTCGGCCTCGATCTTCGATCCCGGCTCGACCATCGCCTCGCGCATCGCCAACGAGTTCAACGAGGCCGACGGCATGCAGCTCCACGCGCTGATGGCGCTCGGCTGCATCCTCTTCGTCGTCACCTTCATCGTGCTCATCATCGCCCGGCTGCTGGTGCGCCGCGCGAAGGTGGCCTGATCCCGCTCCCGCACGGACGTTTCCCGATGAACGCTTCCCCCGCCGCGGTCTCAGGCTCCGAAGGCCCGACCGCTCCCGCCCGCCTCCCGCCCGCCCCGCAGGCCTGGGGCCGGGTCCGCGCCGGCCGGCGCTCCGCCGACAAGCTCCTCATCGTCGGCTGCACCGCCGCGACCGTGCTCGGCGCCGTCGTGCTCGGCTCGATCCTGCTCATGCTCATCATCCAGGGCGTGCAGGGATTCTCGCCGGCCCTGTTCACCCAGGTCACGCCGGGCCCCGGCTCCGAGGGCGGCGGCATCGCCAACGCGATCCTCGGCAGCCTGGTGATGACGGTGCTCGGCATCGTCGTGGCGACGCCGGTCGGCGTGCTCGCCGGCACCTACCTCGCCGAGTACGGCCGAGGCTCGCACCTCGCCAACCTGATCCGCTTCCTCAACGACATCCTGCTCTCGGCGCCGTCGATCCTGATCGGCCTCTTCGTCTACACCCTGATGGTGCGGCCGATGGGCGGCTATTCGGGCTGGGCCGGTGCCGTGGCGCTCGCCATCATCGCCACCCCGGTGATCGTGCGCACCACCGAGGACATGCTGCGCCTGGTGCCCGGCCCCCTGCGCGAGGCCGGCGTCGCCCTCGGCGCCCCGTACTCGATCGTGATCCGCTCCGTCACCTGGCGGGCGGCCCAGTCGGGCATCGTGACCGGCGTGCTCCTGGCGCTGGCCCGCATCGCCGGCGAGACCGCGCCCCTGCTCTTCACCGCGCTCAACAACAATTCCTGGTTCAGCCCCAACCTGATGGGCGGCGTCGCGAACCTGCCGGTGATGATCTACCAGTTCGCGCTCTCGCCCTACGAGAACTGGCGCCAGCTGGCCTGGGCCGGCGCGCTCCTCATCACCGTCACCATCCTGGGCCTGTCGATCGTGGCCCGCCTCGTCCTGAGCGGTCCCAAGGGCCGCTGATCCGATACCTTGCCCGGAGACACCCCGATGAGCGCCACCGCCACCGCCGTGCCGGTCGTGGGCCAGAGCACGGCCGACGAGTCCGCCGCGATCCGCCTCGCCGTCAAGGACCTCAACTTCTACTACGGCGACTTCAAGGGCCTGAAGAACATCAACCTCAACTTCCTCGACCGCCAGGTCACCGCCCTGATCGGGCCGTCCGGCTGCGGCAAGTCGACGTTGCTGCGCACCTTCAACCGGATCTACAGCCTGTATCCGGAGCAGCGCGCGGAAGGCGAGATCCTGCTCGACGGCCGCAACATCCTGGATTCCTCGATCGACCTCAACGAGCTGCGCGCCCGGGTCGGCATGGTGTTCCAGAAGCCGACCCCGTTCCCGATGTCGATCTACGACAACATCGCGTTCGGCATCCGGCTCTACGAGCGCCTCGGCAAGGCCGATCTCGACAACCGCGTCGAGGAGGCCCTGCGCAAGGGCGCCCTCTGGGACGAGGTCAAGGACAAGCTCAAGCAGTCCGGCATGGGCCTGTCCGGCGGCCAGCAGCAGCGCCTCTGCATCGCCCGCACGGTGGCGCAGCGCCCGGAGGTGATCCTGTTCGACGAGCCGACCTCGGCCCTCGACCCGATCTCGACCGGCCGCATCGAGGAACTGATCGAGCAGCTGCGGGGCGAGTTCACCATCGCCATCGTCACCCACAACATGCAGCAGGCGGCGCGCATCTCGCAGTTCACCGCCTTCATGTATCTCGGCGAGCTGATCGAGTTCGGGCCGACCAACCGGCTGTTCATGAACCCGTCGAAGCGCCAGACCCAGGACTACATCACCGGCCGGTTCGGCTGAGGCCTGACGCGATCATCCGCCGGCCCGGTCTGCCGGGCCGGCACAAGCCTACGCTCCACCTCCGCGCGAGGAGCCAGATCCCATGTCGAGCCACATCGTCACCTCCTACGATCAGGAGTTGCAGAACCTGCGGCGCAGCATCGCCGAGATGGGCGGCATCGCCGAAAAGATGGTGGCCGATTCCGGCCAGGCGCTCCTGCGCCGCGACGCCGCCCTCGCCCAGGCGGTGATCGCCACCGACCAGCGTCTCGACGGGCTGCAGCGCGAGATCGAGGAGAAGGCCATCCTCCTCATCGCCCGCCGCCAGCCGCTGGCGGTCGACCTGCGCGAGACCATCTCGGCGATCCGCGTCTCGGGCGACCTCGAACGCATCGGGGATCTGGCCAA
Source organism: Methylobacterium sp. 142-1Y (assembly GCF_057747795.1). Classification (NCBI taxonomy): domain Bacteria; kingdom Pseudomonadati; phylum Pseudomonadota; class Alphaproteobacteria; order Hyphomicrobiales; family Methylobacteriaceae; genus Methylobacterium; species Methylobacterium sp. 142-1Y. Next base: position 184,616 of record NZ_CM173224.1, read on the forward strand.
GAACGTCGCCAAGCGCGTCGTCGCCATCGCCGACCAGGTCCAGCTGCAGAAGATCGTCGTCGGCGTGGAGCACATGAACGAGCTGGTCCAGGAGCAGCTCAAGGACGTGCTCGACGCCTACGCCACCCAGGACACCGTCGCGGCCCTCGACGTCTGGGCCCGGGACGGCGGCATCGACGCGCTCTACACCTCGCTGTTCCGCGAACTCCTGACCTACATGATGGAGGATCCGCGCAACATCACGTTCTGCACGCACCTGCTGTTCTGCGCCAAGAACGTCGAGCGCATCGGCGACCACACCACCAACATCGCCGAGACCATCCACTACCTCGCCACCGGCGAGACCCTGCCGACCGAGCGTCCGAAGAACGACCGTTCGAGCTTCGCCACCCTCGACACCCCGCCCGAGGCTTGAGGGCGACGCCCGTCCGGGCCTTGCGGCCCGGCGGGCCTTTACCCCCGCCCCCGCCTGAGTGCCCCCGATGAGTACCCGCATCCTGATCGTCGAGGACGAGGAAGCCCTCACCCTCCTCCTGCGCTACAACCTCGAGGCCGAGGGCTTCGAGGTCGACGCCGTCGCCCGGGGCGACGAGGCGGATATCCGCCTGCGCGAGCAGGTGCCGGACCTCGTCCTCCTCGACTGGATGATGCCGGGCCTGTCCGGCATCGAACTGTGCCGGCGCATCCGCGCCCGCCGCGAGACCGAGCGGCTGCCGGTGATCATGCTGACGGCCCGCGGCGAGGAGGGCGACCGGGTGCGGGGCCTCGCCACCGGTGCCGACGACTACATCGTCAAGCCGTTCTCGGTGCCGGAACTGCTGGCGCGGGTGCGGGCGCTCCTGCGGCGGGCCAAGCCCGCCCACGTCGCCGACCTCCTGATCGCCGGCGACATCGAGCTCGACCGGGTCAGCCACCGCGTCCGCCGCGACGGTCGCGAGCTGCATCTCGGCCCGACCGAGTTCAAGCTGCTCGAATTCCTGATGCAGAGCCCCGGACGCGTCTTCTCGCGCGAGCAACTGCTCGACGGCGTCTGGGGGCACGACGTCTATATCGACGAGCGCACCGTCGACGTGCATATCGGCCGCCTGCGCAAGGCGATCAACCGCGGCCGCGACAGCGACCCGATCCGCACCGTGCGGGGCTCGGGCTATTCGTTCGACGAGATGTTCGCGCCGGAGGCGTGATACGGTCTTCGTGTGAACTGTTCGCGGCAAGAAGAGCGCAAGTTCCCCCTCCCCCCTCTGCGGGCTAGCGGATTCACACTTCTCCTTCGTGAGCTAACCCTCTGTAAATATGCGCGCTTTCCCCTCCCCTTGTGGGGAGGGGTTAGGGGTGGGGGTGGTGCCGGAGTAGCCTCGCGCTCTACGCGGCACCACCCCCACCTCCAACTCCTCCCCACAACTTGCAGCGATTCCGGGCAAGCCCGGGATCGCCGGGGGGAGGAGAGGCGCGCGACCTTCACCGGAGAAGCTCTCGAACCGAGAAGTGTGAACACGCTAGCCTCTGCGGGGGAGGGTGGCCTGCGGAGCAGGCCGGGAGAGGGGCAGCGCGACGCTGATTCAGAGGGCGCCAGTCAGAACGGTTCCGCCTCATCCGGAAGCGTGGTTCCCCTCTCCCGCCCGGCGCCGCCGGGCACCCTCCCCCGCAGAGGGGGGAGGGTTCAAGACCAGCGATACTTTCTTTCCCCGGACAGCCCTGCATCCACGGCGAAGAGGGGGATCCCGCCCTTTATTGCGGCCGGAACAGTTCAGGTCGAACCCGTCTCACAATGCCTTCGCCATCTCCCGCAGCACGAACTTCTGCACCTTGCCGGTCGAGGTCTTCGGCAGTTCCGTGAAGACAACGTGCCTGGGCACCTTGAAGCCGGCGAGCGACTGGCGGCACCAGCCGATCAGCTCCTCGGCCGAGACCATCTCGGAGCCTTTCAGTTCGACGAAGGCGCACGGCGTCTCGCCCCATTTCTCGTCGGGCTTGGCGACCACGGCGGCGGCGGCCACCGCCGGGTGCTTGAACAGGGCCTCCTCGACCTCGATCGACGAGATGTTCTCGCCCCCTGAGATGATGATGTCCTTCGAGCGATCCTTGAGCTGGATGTAGCCGTCCGGGTGCTTCACCCCGAGATCGCCCGAATGGAACCAGCCGCCCGCGAAGGCGGCCTCGGTGGCTGTCGGGTTCTTGAGGTAGCCGCGCATCACCACGTTGCCGCGGAACATCACCTCGCCCAGCGTCTCGCCGTCGGCGGGGACCGGCTGCATCGTCTCGGGATCGAGCACGTCCAGCGCCTCGAGCGGCGGGTAGCGCACGCCCTGGCGCGCCTTGCGGGCGGCCTGCTCGTCCTTGCCCAAGGCGTTCCAGTCGGCGTGCCACTCGTTCACCACCGCCGGGCCGTAGGTCTCGGTCAGCCCGTAGACGTGGGTGACGTCGAATCCCGCCTCGGCCATGCCGGCGAGCACCGCTTCCGGCGGGGGCGCCGCCGCGGTGAGGAAGGAGACGCGGTTGGGTAGCTCCCGCCGCTCGGCCGCGGCGGCGTTGATGAGGAGCGACATCACGATCGGCGCGCCGCACAGATGCGTCACGCCGTGATCCGCGATGGCGTCGTACATGGCTTTCGCCCGCACCTGCCGCAGGCAGACATGGGTGCCGGCCACCACCGACAGGGTCCAGGGAAAGCACCAGCCGTTGCAGTGGAACATCGGCAGGGTCCACAGATAGACCGGGTGCCGGCCGAGATTGCCCGCCACCACGTTGCCGACCGCGAGCAGCGACGCGCCGCGATGGTGGTAGACCACGCCCTTCGGGTCGCCGGTGGTGCCCGAGGTGTAGTTTAGGCTGATCGCGTCCCACTCGTCGCCCGGCATCGCCCAGGCGTAACCGGGATCGCCTTGACCCAGAAAGTCCTCGTACTCGATCGTGCCGAGGCGCTCGCCCGGACCGTCGTATTCGGGATCGTCGTAGTCGATGACGAGCGGCTTCACCCCGGCCTGGGTCAGAGCCGGGCCCATGATGCGGGCGAATTCCCGGTCGGTGATCACCACCTTGGCCTCGCCGTGGTCGAGGCAGAAGGCGATGATCGCGGCGTCGAGCCGGGTGTTGAGGGTGTTGAGCACCGCGCCGGCCATCGGCACCCCGTAATGGCACTCGATCATCGCCGGGGTGTTGGCGAGCATCACCGCCACCGTGTCGCCCCGCCCGATGCCGCGGGCCTTCAACGCCGAGGCGAGGCGCCGGGAACGGGCGTAGAGGTCGCGGTAGCTGCGCCGCAAATTTCCGTGGATCACGGCCGTATGGTCGGGAAACACCGTGGCCGCCCTCTCCAGGAAGGTGAGAGGCGTGAGCGGCTGGTGGTTGGCCGGGTTCCGGTCGAGGCCGTGGTCGTAGATCGTCGCGCCGGTCATGGGTCGTCCTGCTCCCTGTCGCGCCAGAGTACCCGCCGGGGCGGAGCGATCAATCCGCCCGGCATCCTTACGAAAGTTCGACTTCCGGCCGGACCGGGGCCTATTCTATCTGAACAGGCAGGCCGCCCCGCAGATGGACGGCACCGGAGGAGACGCCATGGCGAGCCCGAGCCGCTACCCGGAGACCTACGCCGCCTGGCAGCGCGACCCGGAGGCCTTCTGGTCACAGGCCGCCGAGGCGATCGACTGGGCGAGACCCGCCACCCGCGTCTTCGCCCCCGAGGAGGGCGCCTACGGCCGCTGGTTCGTCGGTGCCGAGGTCAATGCCTGCCACAACGCCGTCGACCGCCACGTCGCGGCCGGGCGGGGCGACCAGGCGGCGATCCTGTACGAGTCCCCCGTCACCGGCACCAAGCGCCGGATCAGCTACGCCGAGCTACTGAACGAGGTCGCTTCCCTCGCCGCCGTGCTCCAGGATCTCGGCGTCGGGCGCGGCGACCGGGTGGTGCTCTACATGCCGATGGTGCCCGAGGCGCTGTTCGGCATGCTGGCCTGCGCCCGCATCGGCGCCGTGCATTCCGTGGTGTTCGGGGGCTTTGCCGCCCGCGAGCTCGCCGCCCGGATCGAGGACGCGGCGCCCAAGGTGGTGCTCGCCGCCTCCTGCGGCATCGAGCCGACCCGGGTCGTCGCCTACAAGCCGCTCCTCGACGAGGCCTGCCGGCTCTCCTCGCACAAGCCCGAATCCTGCCTGATCCTGCAACGGCCGCAAGCGCAAGCCGAGATCCAGGGCGGGCGCGACCGCGACTGGGCGCAGGCCGTGGCGGACGCGAAGGCGGCCGGCCGCCGCGCGCCCTGCGTGCCGGTCGCCGCCACCGATCCGCTCTACGTGCTCTATACCTCGGGCACCACCGGCAAGCCGAAGGGCGTGGTCCGCGATACCGGCGGCTACCTCGTGGCGCTGGCCTGGTCGATGCCGAACCTCTACGGCGTCGCCCCCGGCGAGACCTATTGGTGCGCCTCCGATGTCGGCTGGGTGGTGGGCCATTCCTACATCGTCTACGGCCCGCTCCTGCACGGCTGCACCACGGTGCTCTACGAGGGCAAGCCGGTCGGCACGCCGGATGCCGGCGCGTTCTGGCGCGTCATCGCCGAGACCGGGGCGGTCGCCCTGTTCACCGCGCCGACAGCCTTGCGGGCGGTGAAGAAGGAGGATCCGGAAGGCCGTCTGATGCAGGGCCACGACCTCGCGCGCTTTCGCACCCTGTTCCTCGCCGGCGAGCGGGCCGATCCGGACACCGTCGCGTGGGCCGAGCGGATTCTCGGTGTGCCGGTGATCGACCATTGGTGGCAGACCGAGACCGGCTGGCCGATCGCCGCCAACCCGGTGGGCTTGGGCGCGCTGCCGGTCAAGCACGGCAGCCCGACGGTGGCGATGCCGGGCTGGGACGTCCAGGTGCTCGACGAAGCCGGGAAGCCCGTGCCCCCCGGCACGATGGGAACGATCGCCATCAAGCTGCCGCTGCCCCCCGGCGCCTTGCCGACCCTGTGGCGGCAGGACGAGCGCTTCCGCGAGAGCTACCTCGCGACCTATCCGGGCTACTACAACACCTCGGATGCGGGCTTCCTCGATGCCGACGGCTACGTCTCGGTGATGGGCCGCACCGACGACATCATCAACGTCGCCGGCCACCGCCTCTCGACCGGCGGCATGGAGGAGGTGCTGGCCTCCCATCCGGCGGTCGCCGAATGCGCGGTGATCGGCATCCGCGACAGCCTCAAGGGCGAGGCGCCCTGCGGCTTCGTGGTGCTGAAGGCCGGGGTCACGAAAGGCCCGGACGTGATCGAGCGCGAATTGGTGGCTTTGGTGCGCGAGCGCATCGGCCCGGTCGCGGCCTTCCGCTTGGCGCTCACGGTCGGGCGCCTGCCCAAGACCCGGTCGGGGAAGATCCTGCGCGGCACGATGAAGAAGATCGCCGACGGCGAGGCGTGGGCGATGCCGCCGACGATCGAGGACCCCGGCGTCCTCGACGAGATCGGCGGGGCGCTGCGGGAGCGCGGGCTGGGATAGGGTGGGGTCATCCGGCCCGTCGCGCCCACGCCCCGGTGCCGGAGAGCGGCAGGGCGGCGGCGGCGGCGAGCGGCATCGGCCGGCCGGTGAGGAAGCCCTGGACCCGCGTCACGCCGATGCCCCGCAGCACCGCGTACTCGGCCTCCGTCTCCACCCCCTCGGCGACGATCTCGCAGCCGATGCGCCGTCCGTAGCCCGTCAGCGCCTCGGTCAGGGCCCGGCGGCCGGAATGCGCGTCGATGGCCCGGATCAGGCTCATGTCGAGCTTGATGATCTCCGGGGCGAGGTCGAGCACGTGCCGCAACGTCGCGTGGCCGGCCCCGACATCGTCGATGGCGAGGCCCAGGCCCCGGCTCCGGAACGGCGCCAGCGCGTCGCGCAGGGCCTCGTAGGAGGCGACCGCCGCATGCTCGGTCAGCTCGACCACCAGCCGGTCGAGCGGCGCCCCCGCGATCGTCTCGGCGAGGCGCGACGCAGCGAGGCTCGCCGGCGACAGGTTGACCGACAGCCTGACGCCGGCGGGGAGGGAGGGCAAGGCGCGCAGGGCCTTGCGCAGGGCGAGGAACTCGAGTTCCCCGTCCAGGCCCACCTCGGCGGCGTCCGCGAACCAGGCGTCGGGACCCTTGCTCATGAGGCCTTGGCCCGTCGGGGCAGTGAAGCGGGCCAGGGCCTCGAAGGCGGCGAGGCTGTCGTCGGCGGTGCGGTAGATCGGCTGGTACACCATCTCGACGGACTCGTCCGCGATCGTCTCGGCGATGCGCCGGTGCTTCGCGTCCCGCTGCCGCGCGGCGTCGCGGTCCTTCCCCAGGATGGAGTTCACGAGATCCGCGCAGAGACGCAGGGTCGCGAGATCGCGGGTCGTGAGGCTCCGGTCCGGCGTGAAGCTGAAGCAGCACAACGTCCCGTAGGGCTCGCCGTCCGCATGGCGCAGAGGCACGCTCAGATGGGCCCCGACCGGCAGGTCGCGGGTGGCCGGCAGCTGTGCTGCGACCGGATCCTCGGCGGCGTCCTGCATCAGGCCGGGCATCAGGCCCTTGGCGACGTAGTAGCAGAAGCTCTGTTCGAGCGGGGCATGGCCTCCCACGACGACCGGGCCGTGCATCGTCTCGGAATCCGCGAATCTGAAGACCCGGTCGCCCGCCACGAACTCGGAAATGAAGCCGACATCCATGGCCAGGTGGCGGCGGACGGCCCGGAGGACTGACAGGATCTGGTCGCTGGCACTGCCGGAATAGTCACCGAAGACGGGGTGCAGGGGCATCGTTCGATCCGGTCGGGAGGGGGGTTCGTGCCGTTGTATCAACTTGGGATTGTATTTCTGGGATCTTTCGGAGGCAAGACCTTTTCGATTTAACTAAATTTATGATATGAATTTATTCATAAATTCAACACTCTGCAATCATTCGCGACCAAGTCGCAGTCCCGATCAGATATATGGCAATGTGGATGCGTCACGCGGCCGTATCGCTATGCTACAGGTGTCGAGCGAATGCGGGTGCCTGATGCAACCACACGTCTTATCGGGCGCGGTCGTGGACGGCAGACTCAGCGTCAGGACAGGCATCTTGATCTGTTCGAGGTCACAAGTCACAACAAGCAGTTGCGAATTTTTCACAAGATTGGCATCCTGACAAGGTGACGAGTGCGCAGTCGATCTGACTAGAGAAGTCGCCATGCTCGGTTCGGATACCCAAGAGAGGCAGCGCCGTCCCGGTGCCGGCGCGGCCGCGATCCTGGACCGGGTGCCGTTGCCCCTCAGAGCCCTGCTCGACCGGATCGAGCGCGGCATCGTCGATTTGGCGAATGCCGATCGGGCGGAAGGCACCGGGGTGCGCGAGGGGATGCATGCCCTGCGCAGCGCCCTGTCGGATATCTGCGCCCTGACGGAGGCCGAGGCACACCCGACGGTGATGCGTGCCGTGGAGCGACTCGCGGGCGCGGGCGAGCGGCTGGCGGAGATGGCGAGCCGTCCGCGCCGGGCGCGTTCGGCGGCGCGCGGTGCGGCGACGCGGGCCTTCGGGGGCCTGGCGGCGGTCCTGGTCGGCACGCGCCCGAGCCGGATCGCCGTGAGCCTCGGCCGGGGCTGGTAGCTCCGCCCCTCTTACGCGCTCGACGCGTGATCGCCCGAGTTTCGGTGCGCCGGCGCACCCCGCGCGCGCCCTGCCGCGCGCAGGCGCCCTGCATCGTCCGCGCTGGCCGGATTCGCGGCCCTGCGCCACATTCGCGTCATCCTGCACCGGAGTACCTGAATGACCAGCCCCCTCCTGTTCCAGCCCCTGCGCCTCGACGGCCTGGAGCTGGAGAACCGCATCATCGTCGCGCCGATGTGCCAGTATTCGGCCCGCGACGGCGAGGCGACCGACTGGCACATGATGCATCTCGGCCAGCTCGCCATGTCGGGCGCCGGGCTCCTGACCCTGGAGGCCACGGCGGTGTCGCCGGAGGCGCGGATCACGCACGGCGATCTCGGGCTGTGGGACGACGGGACCGAGCGGGCGCTGGCCCGGGTCCTCGACGCGGTGCGGGACTACGCGCCGGTGCCGGTCTGCATCCAGATCGCGCATGCCGGCCGCAAGGCCTCGAGCGAGCCACCGTGGCGCGGCGGCCATCAGGTGGCGCCGGACTCACCCCGCGGCTGGCTCACCGAGGCGCCTTCGGCGCTCGCCCATGCCGACGGCGAGGTGGCGCCCCGGGCGCTGGACCGCGAGGACATGAAGCGCATCCGCGACGGGTTCAAGGCCACCGCCCGGCGGGCGGTCCGTCTCGGCATCGACGCGGTGGAGATCCACGCGGCGCACGGTTACCTGCTGCACCAGTTCCTGTCGCCGCTCGCCAACCGGCGCAGCGACGAGTACGGCGGCAGCCTCGAGAACCGGATGCGCTTTCCCCTCGAAGTGTTCGAGGCGGTGCGCGAGGTCGTTCCCGCCGGTCAGCCGGTCTGGGCCCGGGTCTCGGCGACGGATTGGGTCGAGGACGGCTGGGAGGTCGAGCAGACCATCGCCTTCGCGGAGGCCCTGAAGGCGCGCGGCGCCGCCGCCATCCACGTCTCCACCGGCGGCGTCTCGCCCCGGCAGAAGATCGCCGTCGGGCCGGGCTACCAGGTGCCCTTCGCCGAGCGGGTACGGGCGGCGACGGACCTCGTCACGATCGCGGTCGGCCTCATCACCGAGCCGCGCCAGGCCGAGACGATTCTGCTGGAGGGCAAGGCCGACGCGGTCTCGCTTGCCCGCGCCATGCTGTACGATCCGCGCTGGCCGTGGCACGCCGCCGCCGAACTCGGCGCCCGGGTCCGCGCCCCGAAGCAGTACTGGCGCTCGCAGCCGCACCACTTGAAGGATTTGTTCAAGGAAGCGAGCTTCGGACAGCGCTAGTTTTTAATAAACCAGTGCGCTCCCTCGCATGTTGAAACCTGGACGGGCTGCGGAGATGTCACTCTCTCACCTTATCTTGAGGTGTTAGTTGATCTTCGATCGACTGACCTCGAAGGAGAACTCCAGCAGTCTCCACGATCTCTGGAGCCCTCCTTCGAGGCTCCTTTCAGTCGCACCTCAGGATGAGGTCGGTTTCTGGGAAACACTACTCGGCAGCAAGACGGCGTCAGCCGTCCTGCTCCTCCAGCAGGATCTCGCGCTTTCCGGCATGGTTGGCGGGGCCGACGATGCCCTCGCGCTCCATCCGCTCCATCAGCGAGGCCGCCCGGTTGTAGCCGATCTGCAACCGGCGCTGGATGTAGCTGGTCGACGCCTTCTTGTCGCGCAGCACCACCGCCACCGCCTGGTCGTAGACATCGGCCGACGGGTCGCCGAAGCCGCCCTGGTCCATGACCGGAGCGTCGGCCTCCTCCTCGCCCTCCTCGGCGGTGACCGCCTCGAGGTAGGACGGGCGGCCCTGGCGCTTGAGATGGGCCACGACCTGCTCGACCTCGTCGTCCGAGCAGAACGGGCCGTGGACCCGGGTCGTCCGGCCGCCGCCGGCCATGAACAGCATGTCGCCCTGGCCCAGCAACTGCTCGGCGCCCATCTCGCCCAGGATCGTCCGCGAGTCGATCTTCGAGGTCACCTGGAACGAGATCCGGGTCGGGAAATTCGCCTTGATCGTGCCGGTGATGACATCCACCGACGGGCGCTGCGTCGCCATGATCAGATGCAGGCCGGCGGCGCGGGCCATCTGGGCGAGACGCTGGATCGCGCCCTCGATGTCCTTGCCCGCCACCATCATCAGGTCGGCCATCTCGTCGACCACGATCACGATGTAGGGCAGGGGCGCGAGATCCATCATCTCGTCCTCGTAGATCGCCTCGCCGGTCTCGCGGTCGAAGCCGGTCTGGACGGTGCGGGTGATCACCTCGCCGCGCGCCCGCGCCTCCGCCACCCGGGCGTTGAAGCCGTCGATGTTGCGAACGCCGAGCTTCGACATCTTCTTGTAGCGCTCCTCCATCTCGCGCACCGCCCATTTGAGGGCGATCACCGCCTTCTTGGGATCGGTGACGACCGGCGAGAGCAGGTGCGGGATGCCGTCATAGACCGACAGTTCCAGCATCTTGGGATCGACCATGATCAGGCGGCACTCTTCCGGGGTCATCCGGTAGAGCAGCGACAGGATCATGGTGTTGATCGCGACCGACTTGCCCGAGCCGGTGGTGCCGGCGACCAGCAGGTGGGGCATGCGGGCGAGATCGGCGATGATCGCCTCGCCGCCGATATTCTTGCCGAGGCAGAGCGCGAGCTTCTGCTTGGTCTCGGCGAAGGCCGGGGAGGCCAGGAGCTCGCGCAGGTACACGGTCTCGCGCTTGGCGTTCGGCAATTCGATGCCGATGGCGTTGCGGCCCTGGACCACGGCGACGCGGGCGGAGATGGCCGACATCGAGCGGGCGATGTCGTCGGCGAGCGAGATGACGCGGCTCGACTTGGTGCCGGGCGCCGGCTCCAGCTCGTAGAGCGTGACGACGGGACCCGGGCGCACGGCCAGGATCTCGCCGCGGACCCCAAAGTCCTCCAGCGTCGATTCGAGCAGGGTGGCGTTCTGCTCGAGCGCATCGGTCGACACCGCGGCGCTCGGCGCCGGGTGGCGCGGCTCGGCGAGCAGCGTCAGCGCGGGCAGTTCGTAGGAATCGGGCGAGGCCGGGCCGGGCGCCGGCGCGCGCCGGGTCTGGATCGGCGGGGCAGGGGGCGCGACGCGGCCGCGCGGGGCGTCCATCGCGTCGTCGTCCTCGTCCCCCGGCTCGTCGTCCAGCGCGGCGTCGGCCCGGCGCGGGGCGCCCTCGACCCGGCGTGATGCGCCCTCGGCGAAGACCGGCTCGCGGCGGCCGGATTTGGCAGTGCCGGGCTTGGCAGTGCCGGGCTTGGCGGAACGCTCGACCGGAGCCTCGGGCTCGTCCCAGGCCTCGCCGGGCTCGGCGAAGGCACGGCGGGCGGCGAGCGCCGGCGAGTTGCCGGCATAGGGATCGGCGGCGCCGTGGCGCCAGGAGCCGTCGCGGACCGACTCGATCTTCTGCGCCACGGCGCTGCGGGCGCTGATCGCCAGATGGGCGAGGGCCCCGAGCGAGGCGAGGCCGAGCCCGGGCGATTCGTCGTCGTGGGATTGCGCTGCGCCGCGGCGAGGCTGCCGCTCGTCGTAGCGGCTCACCACCGGCGCGTAGGATTCCGCCTCGTCGTCGGCCTCCTCGTCCTCGATCAGCCCGAAGCCGCAGGCGCCGGTCAGGCTGACCACCGCGATGGCTGCGTACAGGAAGCCCGCGAAGGCCCCGGCCGGGCCGGCGATCGCCTTGGCGGCGCCCAGCAGCGCGTCGCCCGCCACGCCGCCGAGGCCGGTCGGCAGCGGCCAGCGCGCGGTCGGGGGGAGGGCGCTCGCCATGCCGCTCGCCGCCCCGAAGCCGATGACCCAGAGCACCAGCCGCAATTGCAGCCGCGCCAGCCGGTGGGTGCGCAGCAACCGCATGCCCCATACCGCCGGCGGCAGCGCGAAGGCCAGCGCCCCCAGGCCGAGGAGCTGCATGCCGAGATCCGACACCACCGCCCCGCCGAAGCCGAGGAGGTTGCGGGCCGTCCGGGAGGTGGCGTGGTTGAGGCTCGGGTCGTCGATCGACCAGGTCGCCAGGGCGACCGTGAAGCACGCCGCCCCGACGAGCAGGGCGAGGCCGGTGACCTCCGTCGCCCGCCGCGTCAGGAACGCGCGGAGCGTGTCGATGAGGCCATCGTAGGGCGATGCCGAGCGACGAAGCGAACGCATGCGGACAAAAACCGGGAACGCGGAACTGGACGGTGAGGATGCGGCGGGGCGGTTAATGGCCGTTTAAGGCTAACCGGGCTTTGCCGCGATGCGGGAGAGCGGCGCGAATGCGCTGGTCTCGCACCGATTTCCTCACTCACCGATCCCCCGCCCGCATGGTCGTCCGGGGTAGAGAAGGGGCGCTGATATTCCCCTCTCCCCGCGGGCGGGGAGAGGCTTTCGTCCCCCTCGTCGGGGACGAAAGAAGCGGAGGCGAAAGCCGCAGCGAGGGTGAGGGGGTGTTTCCGGATGAGACTCCTTCGGAAACACCCCCTCACCCTCGCCCTGCGGGCTTGCCGCTCCCTCTGAACGAGGGCTCGGCCCTCTCCCCGCCCGCGGGGAGAGGGGAAAATCAGCGCTACTTCTTTCGCCGGACAGCTCTGCCCGGCCCGGGTACGGGGGCCCCTCTAGCGGGGCGCCCGCTCACCCGTTCACGCGGTCGACCCGGCTCACCACGCGCTTGGCCCTCAGCTCCGACACGATGGCGTTGAGGTGCTTCAGGTCCCAGACCGCGAGGTCGATCGTCACGTCGGTGAAGTCCTGGGTCCGCCGCTTCATCGAGATGTTGTCGATGTTGCCGTCGTGGTCGGCGATCACCTGGGCGATCTGGGCGAAGCTGCCGGGTTCGTTGATCGATTGGAGGGCGAGCCGGGCCGGGAAGCGCTGGTTGGAGGCGCCGTCCACGTCCCAGCGCACGTCGAGCCAGCGGTCGGGCTCGTTGTCGAAGGCGGCCAAAGCCGGCGACTGGATCGGATAGATCGTCACGCCTTCGCCGGGGGTGAGGATGCCGACGATCCGGTCGCCCGGCACCGCGCCGCCATCGGGCGCGAAGCGCACCAGCACGTCGCGGTCGAGGCCGCGGATCGGGATCGCGCTTTCGTCCGGCGCGCCCTCCTTTCCCGGCGCCTTGCCCGGCCAGGTCAGCCGCACCGTCTGGTCCTTGTCGAGGGACAGGCGTCCGGCGCCGTTGACGTGCGGGCGGGGCTGGCCCGGAGCGGGCTGGCTCGCCGCCGCGCGGCGCTCGTCCTTGTAGTCGGGATAGACCGCCTTCACGACGTCGCCGGAGAACATCTCGCCCCGTCCGACCGCGGCGAACACGTCCTCGGTCGATTGGCGGGCGAGCCGCGGCAGGGCGCCGCGCAGCTTCTCGTCGGAAAAGTTCTTGCCGGCGCGCTCGAAGGCGCGGTCCAGGATCTGGCGGCCGAGGCCCGCATACTGGCGGCGCACCGCCGAGCGGGTCGCCCGCCGGATCGCGGCGCGGGCCTTGCCGGTGACGACGAGGGATTCCCACGCCGCCGGCGGGATCTGGCCGTCGGCCCGGGCGATCTCGACCTCGTCGCCGTTCTGCAACTCGGTGAGAAGCGGGGCGATGCGGCCGTTGATCTTGGCGCCGACCGCGGTGTTGCCGACGTCGGTATGGACCGCGTAGGCGAAATCGATCGGCGTCGCGCCCCGGGGGAGCGCGATCAGCCGGCCCTTCGGGGTGAAGCAGAAGACCTGGTCCTGGAACAGTTCGAGCTTGGTGTGCTCCAGGAACTCTTCGGGGCTGTCGCCCTCGGCGAGCAGCTCGATGGTGCGGCGCAGCCATTGATAGGCGCCGCTCTCGGTGGCGAGATGCGGTGCGCCGTCCTTGTAGAGGGCATGCGCGGCAATGCCGTACTCGCCGATCTCGTCCATCTCGGTGGTGCGGATCTGGAGTTCGACGCGCTGGCTCTTCGGCCCGATCACCGTGGTGTGGATCGACCGGTAATCGTTCTGCTTGGGCGTCGAGATGTAATCCTTGTAGCGCCCCGGCACCATCGGCCAGGTGGTGTGGACCACGCCGAGCGCCCGGTAGCAGGTATCGACCTCGTCGACGATGACCCGGAACCCGAAGATGTCGGAGAGCTGCTCGAACGCGACCGACTTGCGCTCCATCTTGCTCCAGATCGAGTAGGGGCGCTTCTGCCGTCCCTTGACGGTGGCGGTGATGCCGGCATTCGCCAGCTTGGCGATCAGGTCGCGCTCGATGCTCTCGACCAGCCGCTCGGACTTGGCCGAGAGGTCGGACAGCCGCTTGGCGATCGTCGCGTAGACGTCGGGCTTCAGATTGACGAAGGAGAGGTCTTCCAGCTCCTCGCGCAGCTCCTGCATGCCCATGCGGCTCGCCAGCGGCGCGTAGATGTCGAGGGTCTCCTGCGCGATGCGGGCGCGCTTCTCCGCCGGCATGTGCTGCAGGGTGCGCATGTTGTGCAGCCGGTCGGCGAGCTTGACCAGCAGCACCCGCACGTCGACCGCGATGGCGAGCAGGAGCTTGCGGAAGTTCTCGCCCTGCGCGGCGCGCTTCGAGACCAGATCGAGGCGCTTGATCTTGGTGAGCCCGTCGACGAGCCGGCCGATCTCCGGGGTGAAGACCCGGTTGATCTCGTCCAGCGTCGCGGCGGTATCTTCCACCGTATCGTGCAGCACCGCCGCCACGATGGTGGCGTCGTCGAGCCGCAGGTCGGTGAGAATGGCCGCCACCTCGAGCGGGTGGGCGAAGAACGGATCCCCCGAGGCGCGCTTCTGCGTGCCGTGCGCCCGCATCGCGTAGACGTAGGCCCGGTTCAGCAGCCCCTCGTCGGCGCCGGGATTGTAGGCCTTGACCCGCTCGACGAGCTCGTACTGGCGCATCATCCGCCGTTGGTCTCCTTAGGCGCGTAAGAGCCGCCGGCACACGGCCGGCGGAGGCGTCGCGGCGTGCCGGATCTAAGCCGGTTGCGCTGAACGCCGACGACGCTGGTGGAGGTCCCAAAATCAAATATCGAGCCGAACCGGCGGCCGCGCCAGCCCCTAAACGTCGCGGCAGCCCCGCTTTGCGCAGGGCGGGCACGAAAAAACCCGGCCGAGGGGCCGGGTTCGGGTCGTGCTGGTGCTAACAGAAGGCTTAGTCGCCTTCCTCCTCGGTCTCGGTCGGGGGCGCGAGGTTCTCGAGGCCGCGCAGCAGGTCCTCCTCGCTCATTTTGTCGAACTGGATGTCGTCGCCGTCGCCCGAGCCCTGCGGCGCCACTGCGGCGGCGGCGGGCGAGCTGGAGAGCAGCGGAACCGTCTCGGCCTCCGGCTCGTCGACCTCGACGTATTTCTGGAGCGAGTGGATCAGCTGCTCCTTGAGGTCGTCCGGGGTGATGGTCTCGTCGGCGATCTCGCGCAGGGCCACGACCGGGTTCTTGTCGCGGTCGCGGTCGATGGTGAGGGGAGCGCCGGAGGAGAGCAGCCGGGCGCGGTGGCCGGCGAGCAGCACCAGCTCGAAGCGGTTCTCGACCTTGTCGATGCAGTCCTCAACGGTGACGCGAGCCATGCGCGACCCCTTCCTTGGTCAAACGAAAATCTCGGAGTAGCGGCCTCCCTACACGAGATGCCGTTTTGCAACAAGCGTCGGTGGAGCCCGGAGGATGTGAGGCTTTGCAGGGCAGTCGGGTGCAGGGCAGTCGGGTAAAGTGCACGGCGCGGGTAACCCTCCCCCCCTCTGCGGGGGAGGGTGGCTTACGGAGTAGGCCGGGAGAGGGGCAGCGCGACGTTGGTTTGGAGGGAGCCCGTCACCAAGGTCGCGACCTCTCCGGAAGCGTCGACCCCTCTCCGCCTCGCATCCGCGAGGCCCCCTCCTCCGCAGAAGGGGGGAGGGGGAAACCCGCGCCACTTCTTTCCGCCGTACAGCCCCGCCTCCGCAGAGGACCGCCGGAGCGACGATATCCAGCCCGCACGATTCTCCCGAACGCGGCCATGCATTTTTACCCTCCAGCCACGCTTGACTACCGCTTGCCGCTCTGCGACTGGCGCCGCCCAATCGCTGCGTCCCGCAGCCGCATCGACTCAATCCAGGGCAGGAAGCACCCCGCACGTGTCGCGCGCCTTCATCTTTCCGGGCCAGGGCAGCCAGGCCGTCGGCATGGGCTCCGCCCTCGCTGAAAGTCATGCCGCCGCCCGCGCCGTCTTCGCCGAGGTCGACGAGGCCCTGGGCCAGAACCTCTCGCGCCTGATGTTCGAAGGCCCGGTCGAGGAACTGACCCTCACCGCCAACGCCCAGCCGGCCCTGATGGCCTCCAGCATCGCGGTGCTGCGGGTGTTGGAGGCCGAGCGCGGCCTCGATCTCGCCCGGGACGTGGCCTACGTCGCCGGCCACTCGCTCGGCGAGTACAGCGCGCTCGCCGCCGCCGGCAGCCTGTCGCTGGCCGATACGGCGCGGCTGCTGCGCCTGCGCGGCGAAGCGATGCAGAAGGCGGTGCCGGTGGGCTCCGGCGCCATGGCGGCGTTGCTCGGCCTCGACGTCGAGGCGGCGGCCGAGGTCGCGGCGGACGCGGCCCAGGGCGACGTCTGCGACGTCGCCAACGACAACGGCGCCGGGCAGGTCGTGGTGTCGGGCCACCGCGCGGCGGTCGAGCGGGCGGTTGCCCTGGCGCAAGGCCGCGGCGCCAAGCGCGCGGTGATGCTCAACGTCTCCGCGCCCTTCCATTGCAGCCTGATGGCGCCCGCCGCCGAGGCGATGCGCGCCGCGCTGGACGCCGTCACCTTGCACCCCGCCGCGGTCCCGGTGATGGCGAACGTGCTGGCCTCTCCCATCAGCGATCCGGCGGCGATCCGCTCGGCCCTCGTCGAGCAGGTCACCGGCACCGTGCGCTGGCGCGAATGCGTCGCCGCGATGGCGGCGGCCGGCGTCGATTCCTTCTACGAGATCGGCACCGGCAAGGTGCTGTCGGGCCTCGTCAAGCGCATCGCGGCGGGGAGTTCGGCCACGCCGGTCGGCGCCCCGGCCGAGGTCGCGGCCTTCACGCTCTGAGAAAGTGACCGTCATGTTCGACCTCAGCGGCCGCAAGGCCCTCGTCACCGGCGCCACCGGCGGCCTCGGCGGCGCCATCGCCCGGGCCCTTCATGCCCAGGGCGCGCACGTCGCGGTCTCCGGCACCCGTCGCGAGGCCCTGGAGGCGCTGGCGGGCGAACTCGGCGAGCGCGTCCACGTCCTGGAGGCCAACCTGTCCGACACCGCGGCGGTCGAGGCCCTGGTGCCGGCGGCGGAGGCGGCGCTCGGGGGGCTCGACGTGCTGGTCAACAATGCCGGCATCACCCGCGACAACCTCTTCCTGCGGATGAAGGACGAGGAGTGGGACAGCGTGATCGCCGTGAACCTGACGGCGGCGTTCCGGCTGTCGCGGGCGGCCGTCAAGGGCATGATGAAGCGCCGCTACGGCCGGATCATCAATGTCGGCTCGGTGGTGGGCGCGACCGGCAATGCCGGCCAGGGCAACTATGCGGCGGCCAAGGCCGGCCTCGTCGGCCTGACCAAGGCGCTCGCCGCCGAGGTGGCGAGCCGCAAGATCACCGTGAACTGCATCGCGCCGGGCTTCATCACCTCGCCGATGACCGACGTGCTGAACGACAAGCAGCGCGAGGGCATCCTCGCCACGGTGCCGATGGGGCGCCTCGGCGAGGGCGCCGAGATCGCCGCGGCGGCCGTGTATCTGGCCTCCGACGAGGCGGCCTACGTCACCGGGCACACCCTGCACGTCAACGGCGGCATGGCGATGTTCTAAGGCATCCCGAGCACATTCCCCAGCCGGGAGGCACGGTTTCTTAACCGGGGGTGAAGCGGCCCTCGCCAGGGCTAAATCCCTGTGTTAAGCACCCGCCGGCCGTGCGAGGGGATTGACGGATCGGCCGCCCGCGGCTTTTCCACGACATGCGCGACCGGTGCGCCGGCCGCATCACGACTCTCCCCGGGGCTCCGCCCGCACGCGGCGGCTCCGGACAGTGCCACGAGCAGTAACTCAAGGATCTACACGATGAGCGATATCGCGGACCGGGTGAAGAAGATCGTCGTCGATCACCTGGGCGTCGAGCCCGAGAAGGTGACCCCGAACGCGAACTTCATCGACGATCTGGGCGCCGACAGCCTCGACACCGTCGAGCTGGTGATGGCGTTCGAGGAAGAGTTCAACGTCGAGATCCCGGACGACGCCGCCGAGACGATCCAGACGGTCGGCGACGCGATCAAGTTCCTCGAGAAGAACGCCGCCTGATCGCCGCGTCTTCCGCTAGAGCAACATCCGATCGCGCTGCGATCGAATGGTGCTCTAGATCATTGATTTTGCCGCATTTTCGTCGACGAACCGGTGTCCACTTCGTCGGAAAATGCTCTAGCAGGTAGAACGCTTCCGTCATGGGATCGGGTCGGGATAACGCGATGCGTCGAGTCGTCGTCACGGGCCTCGGAATGGTGTCGCCGCTGGGCAGCAGCGTCGACGTCACGTGGAGCCGCCTCATCGAGGGGCAAAGCGGTGCCGCCCGCGTCGAGGCCTTCGACGTCTCGGATCTGGCGTGCAAGATCGCCTGCTCGATCCCCCTCGGCGACGGCAGCGACGGCACCTTCAACGCCGATCGCTGGATGGAAGCCAAGGAGCAGCGCAAGGTCGACCCCTTCATCGTCTACGCGATGGCGGCGGCCGGCCAGGCGCTCGACGACGCCGACTGGCACCCGGCCTCGCACGAGGACCAGTGCGCCACCGGCGTTCTCATCGGCTCCGGCATCGGCGGCATCGGCGGCATCTACGATGCCTCGGTGACGCTGTTCGAGAAGGGGCCGCGGCGGATCTCGCCGTTCTTCATCCCGGGCCGGATCATCAACCTGGCTTCCGGCCAGGTCTCGATCGCCCATGGCCTGAAGGGTCCGAACCACTCGGTGGTGACGGCCTGCTCCACCGGCGCCCACGCGATCGGTGACGCCGCGCGCCTGGTCGCCCTCGGCGACGCCGACGTGATGCTGGCCGGCGGCGCCGAATCGCCGATCAACCGGCTCTCGCTCGCGGGCTTCGCCGCCTGCCGGGCGCTCTCCACCGGCTTCAACGACGAGCCGCAGCGCGCCTCCCGCCCCTACGACCGCGACCGCGACGGGTTCGTGATGGGCGAGGGCGCCGGCGTGGTGGTGCTCGAGGAATACGAGCACGCCAAGGCCCGCGGCGCCAAGATCTATGCCGAGGTGATCGGCTACGGCCTCTCGGGCGACGCCTACCACATCACCTCGCCCTCGCCGGACGGCGACGGTGCCTTCCGCTGCATGAGCGCGGCGGTGAAGCGCGCCGGCATCACGCCGTCCGAGATCGACTACATCAACGCTCACGGCACCTCGACGCCCCTCGGCGACGAGCTGGAGCTGAAGGCCGTCGAGCGCCTGCTCGGCAACGCCACCGACGTGGCGATGTCCTCGACCAAGTCCGCGACCGGCCACCTGCTCGGCGCCGCCGGCGCCATCGAGGCGATCTTCTCGGTTCTCGCCATCCGCGACGGGGTGGTGCCGCCGACCCTCAACCTCGACAACCCCTCGGTCGAGACCGCGATCGACCTCGTGCCGCACAAGGCGCAGAAGCGGAAGGTCGACATCGCCCTGTCGAACTCCTTCGGCTTCGGCGGCACCAACGCGTCGCTGATCCTGCGGCGGGTGTGAACGATCGCTGCGGGCCTGTCCAAGTCCGCTGTCCGGTCTGACACCCTCCGCGTCATCCCGGGGCCGCGCAGCGGAGCCCGGGATCCAGAACCACAGGTGGAACAGAATCGAGCGGGGCGCCGATCGCCCTGTCCTGACGAACCCGAGTGTCTGGATTCCGGGCTCCGCTTCGCGGCCCCGGAATGACTCGGGGGGGGTGAACCCAGGTTGGAGCGAGCCGGAATCCGGGCCTCAAGCCCATCGCCGAACTGTCAAAAGCCCCTCTCGCCGGTGCGGAGGGGCTTTCTTGCATGTGGCTTCCAGGGCGCCTCGGCTCCATTTCGCCATAAAACTTGCTAGGGTCTCGATCGCTTTCCGCCCTCTCGGGCCGGCATGCGCGTCCACGGCCGGCTTCCCGGACGCGCCACGACAGGACCGCCATGTTTCGCAGATCGAAGACGCAGGACCCGGCGCCGAGCGCGCCGGAGCCGGTCAGCCCGCCGAACCGGCTCGCCCCGCGCAGCCCGAGCGAGGCCATCAAGCCGACCGCCGCGCCGCCCCCGCCCGAGAAGCCGGTGCGCGAACGCGGCGGCCTGCTCTCCGCGGTGAGCGGCTTCCTCACCCTGTTCGTCATCCTCGGGATCGGGGCCATCCTGGGCCTCGTCGTCCTGGAGCGCCAGACCAACGAGGCGGGCCCGCTTCAGGCCGACAAGGTGGTGGTCGTGCCCCGCTCCAGCGTCGGCGAGATGGCCGACCTCCTCCAGCGCGAGGGCGTGATCGCCCATCCGATGCTATTCGAGCTGACCGCCCGCTTCGGCCGCAAGGCGGCGCTCAAGGCCGGCGAGTACAACTTCAAGGCCCATGCCAGCATCGACGACGTGGTCGACGTGCTGGTCCAGGGCCGGCCGGTACAGCACGCCATCACCTTCCCCGAAGGCCTGACGAGCGAGCAGATCGTCGCCCGCCTCAACGACAACGACATCCTCACCGGCGACATCAACGAGACCCCGCCGGAGGGTTCGCTGCTGCCCGACACCTACAAGTTCGAGCGCGGCGATTCCCGCCAGAAGATCCTCAACCTGATGCGCACCAAGCAGCGCGAGGTGCTCAACCAGATCTGGGCCCGCCGCTCGCCCGACGTGCCGGTGCGCACGCCCCAGGAGATGGTCACCCTGGCCTCCATCGTCGAGAAGGAGACCGGCCGGGCCGACGAGCGCCCGCGGGTCGCCGGCGTGTTCGTCAATCGCCTTCAGAAGCGGATGCGGCTGCAATCCGATCCGACCATCGTCTACGGCCTCGTCGGCGGGCGCGGCACCCTCGGGCGCGGCATCCTGCGCTCCGAGATCGACCGGGTGACGCCCTACAACACCTACGCGATCGAGGGCCTGCCGCCGGGACCGATCGCCAATCCGGGCCGGGCGGCGCTCGAGGCGGTGGCGAACCCTTCGCGCACCAAGGAGCTGTTCTTCGTCGCCGACGGGACCGGCGGCCACGTCTTCGCCGAGACGCTGGAGGCGCATAACCGTAACGTCGCCCGCTGGCGCCAGGTCGAGAAGGCGAAGGCCGCTTCCGATCCGGCCTCGACGATCGGCGTCGACAAGGTCGAGCCGCCGCCGCAGGCCGATCCCTCGGCCCTGCCTTCGGCCCTGCCGTCGCGCACGGGGCTGCCCGGCGCGCCGCTCGCCTATGACGGCGGCGACGCGAATCCGGGCGCCCGCTCGCGTGCCTTCGACGCCTCGGAAGGGACCGCCCGCGACCCCCTGCGCAACAGGACCTACGACCTGAACTCGCCCAAGACCGTCCCGGTGCTGTCGCAGCCCAAGGGCACGCCCGGGTCGCGCAACCCCTGACCGGACTCGCGTCGGCGTACCGACGCGAGTCCGCCATGACGTCAGACCCCCGTCGTGCCGCCGGTTCCCTCGCGAAGCCGGCGGCCACTCTCGCGACACCTGCTTAGAGCGCCCGATGTCCATCGCCAGCATGACCGGCTTCGCCCGCGAGACCGGAACCACCGGACCCGCGCACTGGGCTTGGGAGCTCAAGAGCGTCAACGGCCGCGGGCTGGAGGTCCGGGTCCGGGTCCCGACCGGCCTCGATGCCGTCGGCGAGGAGGCCCGGGCCCTGGTGCAGAAGCGCCTCGGGCGCGGTACCTGCCACCTCACCCTGACCCTGTCGCGGACCGAATCCGCACCGAGGGTGCGGATCAACGAGACCCTGCTCGCCTCCCTGGCCGAGGCGGTCACCCGGGTGCCGATGCCTCTCGGCATCACGCTCCCCTCCGTCGACGGGCTCCTGAGCCTGCGCGGCGTGGTCGAGGTCGAGGAGGATGCGGGCGACGACGAGGCCTTGCGGCGCGACCTCGCGGCGGCGGCCCTCCGGCTGGTCGCGGCGCTGGTCGAGGTCCGCCGCGCGGAAGGGCGGGCGCTCGCCGAGATCGTCGGCGGCCAGCTCGCCGCCATGGCCGACCTCGTCGAGGCGGCGGAGGCCTGTCCGGCCCGGCAGCCCGAGGCGGTCAAGGCCCGCCTCGCCGCGCAGGTCGCGAGCCTGATGGAGGTCGCCAGCTTCGATCCGGCCCGCCTGCACCAGGAGGCGGTCCTGCTCGCCGCCCGGGCCGACGTGCGGGAGGAGATCGACCGCCTGCGCGCGCATCTGTCCGCCGCGCGCGATCTCCTGGCGACGGGGGGCGCCGTCGGGCGCCGGCTCGACTTCCTGGCCCAGGAACTCGGCCGCGAGGCCAACACGCTCTGCGCCAAGGCCAACGACGTGTCGCTCTCCCGCATCGGCCTCGACCTCAAGGCGGTGGTCGAGCAGTTCCGGGAGCAGGTCCAGAACGTCGAGTAGGGGATATCTCTCCCCGGCCCGTCGCCCTCTCCCCGGTTGCGCGCCCGCCGGGCGGACGGCATGGGAAGGGAAGAATCGGAAAGCCGGCCGCGCGTCGGTGCCGGCGAGAAGGTGATGCAACGCGATGGTGGCGACGATGGGCTCCGAACTCCTGACCACACCGGTGGCGCGCCGGGGCCTGGTGCTGATCCTCTCCTCGCCCTCGGGGGCGGGCAAGACCACCCTGACCCGGGCCCTGGCCCAGCGGCCCGAATGGGGCCTCGAACTCTCGGTCTCGGTCACGACGAGGGCCCGCCGCCCGTCCGAGATCGACGGCCAGCATTACCGCTTCATCGACCGCGACGCCTTCGAGCATTTGCGCGAGCGCGACGACCTGCTCGAATGGGCCGAGGTGCACGGCAATTATTACGGCACGCCGCGGAGCCCGGTGGAGCGGGCGCTGGCCGCCGGCCGCGACATGATCTTCGACATCGACTACCAGGGCACCCGGCAGGTCCGGGGCAAGCTGCGCGACGACGTCGTCACCATCTTCATCCTGCCGCCGAGCATGGCCGAGCTGCGCCGCCGCCTGGAGCGCCGGGCCGAGGATTCCGCCGAGACGATCGAGCGCCGCCTGCTCAACGCCCGCACCGAGATCGAGCGCTGGTCGGAATACGATTATGTCCTGGTCAACGACGACCTCGACCGCTCGTTCAAGACCCTGGAGGCGATCCTCGCCGCCGAGCACCTGCGGCGCGAGCGCCAGACCGGCCTCGCCGGCTTCGTGAGCGGCCTCCTCGCCGAGGGCCGGGACGCATCGGGGACATCGAAAACCTGACGCGCGGGAACGAATCGCCCGCGATGCAAGTTGGATCCCCGTCGAATCCGCTACGTCGCCGCTCCTGCCGCGCCGGGCAGCCCAAGGGGACGAGCGATGCGTGAACTGGCCTGCGACGTGGCGATCATCGGCGCCGGGACCGCCGGGATCGCCGCCCACGCCGCGGCCACCAAGGCCGGAGCCCGCGCCGTGCTGATCGAGCGCGGCCCCGGCGGCACCACCTGCGCCCGGGTCGGCTGCATGCCCTCGAAGCTGCTGATCGAGGCCGGCCGCGCCGCCCACGACGCGCGCGGGACCCGATCCTTCGGTGTCACGACCGGCGAGGTCCGGGTCGACGGCCGGGCGGTGATGGAGCGCGTGCGCGCCTTGCGCGACGATTTCGTCGCCTCCGTCTTTGAGGGGCTCGACCGGATTTCCGCCGATCTGCGCGTCAGCGGCACCGCGCGCTTCACCGACCCGACGACCCTCCTCGTCGACGATCATACCCGGATCAGCGCCGGCGCGGTGGTCGTCGCCACCGGCTCGACCCCGAGCCTGCCGCCGCCCCTTCGCCCGGTCGCCGACCGGGTGCTCACCACCGACATCTTGTTCGAGATCGAGACCCTGCCCGACTCGCTCGCGGTGCTCGGCGCCGGCCCGGTCGGCCTCGAACTCGCGCAAGCGATGGCCCGCCTCGGCGTCCAGGTCACGGTGCTCGATCCGGGCGACGCCGTGGGCGGCGGCCGCGACCCGGAGGTCGGGACTTGCGCCGCCGCGCTGATCGGGTCCGAATTCACCCTGCATCTCGGCGCCACCGTCGAGAAGGCCGAGGTGGTGGGCGACGGGATCCGGCTGACCTGGCGCCGCAAATCCGGCGAGACGGCGAGCGATACCTTCGCGCGCGTGCTCGCCGCTGCCGGCCGGCCGCCCAACCTCGCCGACCTCGATCTCGGTGCCGCGGGACTCGCCCTCGACGAGGACGGCCTGCCGGATTTCAACCCGCGCACGCTCCAATGCGGCACCGCCCCGATCTTCATCGCGGGCGATGCCAACCAGGAGCACCCGGTCCTGCACGAGGCCCAGCGCCAGGGCTGGATCGCCGGCGGCAACGCCGCTCGCTTCCCCCAGGTCGAGGCGCCGCCGCCCTGGCCGGCCTTCGCCCTGGTCTTCACCGATCCGCAGATCGCGGCGGTGGGCAGGGCCTTCGATGCGCAAGCCGCCCGCGACTGGGTCATCGGCGAGGCCTCTTTCGCCGATCAGGGCCGCGCCCGAGCGATGGACCGGGCCGCCGGCCTGATCCGGGTCTATGCCGAGCCGGACGGCCGGCTCATCGGCGCCGCGATGATCGGGCCGGGGGTCGAGCATCTCGCTCACCTCATGGCGATCGCCGTGCAGGAAGGCTGGGACGCTGCGACCTTTCTCGACCGGCCCTTCTATCACCCGACCCTGGAGGAAGGCTTGCAGAGCGCCGTCAAGGCGGTGGCCGAGCGCACCGGCGGTACACGGTGACAATGCGGCGCCGTCCGGCCGGGCGATCACCCGTTGCGGTTTCGTTCAGGTTGGGAATTATCTAAAGTGCCGGACCGGCCGCCGAAGGCGCACCACTCTCGGGCCATCGCTTCGTTGGAAATGCCGTGACCTTGCCCGACCCGACCACGGCTCCGACGATCGATCTCGACGCCCTGGCGCCGCCCGACCTCGACCGCCTGCGCCAGGGCGTGATCCAGATCGACGGGCGCGGGATCATCCATCTCTACAACCGGGCCGAGAGCGTTTTTTCCGGCCGCGCGCCCGAGCGGGTGATCGGCCGCAACTTCTTCACCGACGTCGCGCCCTGCACCCACCTGCCGCATTTCTACGGCCGCTTCCGCGAGGGCGTGCGCCGGGGCCGGCTCGATCACAGCTTCTCCTTCGTCTACGGCTTCGATCCCCGGCCGATGCAGGTGCGGATCACCCTGCGCCAGGCCGCCACGCCCGACCGCTACTGGATCGTCACCGAGCCGGTGGAGACGCTGGAGCACGGGCATAGCCGCGAGGCGGTGCAGGCGGCGGTGAGCCAGCGGGTGCGGGCCGAGCCGGTCGATCCGCGCCTGTGCGAGCAGGAGCCGATCCACATCCCGGGGGCGATCCAGCCCCATGCCGTGCTGGTCGCCGCCGACCGCGACACCCTGACCGTCGTGGCCTGCAGCGGCAACGTCCGCGACGCCCTCGACCGGGACCCCCTCGGGCTCGACCTCGCCGCCCTGCTCGGGGGCAGCCTCGCCGACCGGATCCGCGAGACCCTGCAAGGAGACGGCGTCGATCCCGGCCGCACCCTGCGCCAGCGCCTCGTCCTGCCCGCCACCGACGGCCTGCCGGTCGAGGTGGTGGCCCATCGCAACGGCGACCGCATCATCGTCGAGCTCGAACTGGCGCCGGCCCATCCGGAGGATTTCCGCTCCGCGAGCCAGCTCGACACCGAGCTCGCCATCAGCCGCCTGCGCGGCGCCGGCACGCTGGAGGACGCCGCCGCGGTGGCGGCCCGCGAGACCCGGGCGCTGACCGGCTTCGACTGCATCCTGGTCTACCGCTTCGATCCGGACTGGAACGGTGCCGCCATCGCCGAGGACAAGGACCCGTCCTGGACCCGCAGCCTGCTCGGTCTGCATTTCCCGGCCTCCGACATCCCGGCCCAGGCCCGTGCCCTCTATACCCGCTCGAAGAGCCGCTTCGTCATCGACCGCGACTACGTGCCGGTGCCCCTCGTGGCGACGCCGACGACCGCGAATGCTCCGATCGACCTCACCTTCGCCCAGGCGCGCAGCCTGTCGCCGATCCACCTCGAGTATCAGCGCAATCTCGGCGTGAACGGCTCGATGTCGATCTCCATCCTGGTCGAGGGGCGGCTCTGGGGGCTGATGATCGGCCATCATCGCCGGCCGCACTACGTCGCGCCGGAGACCCGCGCCGCCGCCACGGTGCTCGCCGACGCCTTCGCGATGCGGGTCCACGAACTCGAGAGCCGGCGCCTGTGGCAGGAGCAGCAGGCCCACCTGGCGCTGGAGAGCGACCTGGTGCGCGAGCTCGCCCGCTCGGACGATTTCGTCAGCGCGCTCACCGAGAACACCCACACCCTCCTCGACCTGTTCGAGGCCGGCGGCGCCGCCACCGTCTCGGACGGATCCGTGCGCAGCCTCGGACGGACCCCGCCGCCGGACGCGATCCTGGCGGTCGCCGCCTGGCTGCGCGCCACCCTGCCGGCGGACCGCGCCAGCTACGCCACGGCGGAGTTCGCCGCCGCCCATCCGCCGAGCGCGCCCTTCGCCGAACAGGCCAGCGGGCTCCTCGCCGTGTTCGTCGATGCCGAGCGGCGCCACCTGCTGCTGTGGTTCCGGCCCGAGATGCCGAGCACCGTCACCTGGGGCGGCGATCCGCGAAAGCCCGTCCTCGCCGGCAGCGGCCCGGTGGCGGTGCTGCCCCGGCGCTCGTTCGAGCGCTGGGTCGAGGAGCGCCGCGGCGTCTCGGAGCCTTTCGCCCCCTGGCAGGTCGCCATCGCCGAGGCCCTGGCCCAGGCGGTGGAAGGCGTGGTCCTGCGCCAGCAGCGCAAGATCACCGAGCTGACCGGGCTGCTGGCCGACAAGGAACGCCTCCTCGCCCAGAAGGACCTGCTCACCCGCGAGATCGACCACCGGGTCAAGAACTCCCTCCAGATCGTCTCCGCCTTCCTGCAGATGCAGCGCCGCCAGGTGACCGACCCGACCTCGCAGGCGGCCTTCGCCGAGACCGCGGCCCGGGTGATGAGCGTGGCGCGGGTCCATGACAGCCTGTACCAGGCCGAGAGCGTCGAGGAGGTCGATCTCGGCCAGACGATCGAGAATCTTTGCGCCGATCTCGCCGGCATGGCGGGGGAGGGGCACGCGGTCGATCTCGATGCCGAGCCCGGCCTGATGGTGCCCTACCGCAAGGCGGTGGCGCTCTCGCTGATCGCCACGGAGCTGATCACCAACGCCTTCAAATACGCCTTCGCCGAAGCCGGCGGCCGCATCGCGGTGCGGGTCGCCAGCGAGGCGGAGGGGCGGGTGCGGCTCTCGGTCTGCGACGACGGCAAGGGCCTGCCGGTCGATTGGCAGAACGTCCCGGCCCGCGGCACCGGTCTCGGCATGAAGCTGGTGCGCGCCATGCTCGACCAGATCAACGCCCGGCTCGAGGTCGAGAACTGTCCCGGCGCCTGCTTCACGGTCACCGCGTGAGCGATATCCTGGAGCGCCTGCGGGCCGAAACCAGGCCGGCGCACGAGGCGATCGAGCGCGACCTCGCCTGGGAAACCCGCGTCGCGACCCTGGCCGAATACCGCGCGCTCCTCGCCCGGTTCTGGGGGTTCCACGCCGTGCTGGAGCCGGCCCTCGCCGCATCCCTCGACGACGCACCCTTCTTCGATCCCCGTCGGCGCCTCGCGCATCTCGCCGCCGACCTGCGGATCCTCGGTTTCGACGACGCGACGATCCAAATTCTGCCGTGCCCGCGCCTCGCCCCGCCGCGCGACCGGGCCGAGGCCTTCGGCGCCCTCTACGTCCTGGAGGGCTCGACCCTCGGCGGCCAGGTGATCGCCAAACATATCGGGCGCCAGCTCGGGCTCACTGCGGAGTGCGGCTGCCGCTACTACGCCGCGCATGGCCGCGAGACCGGCGCGATGTGGAAGGCTTTTCGCCAGCGCCTGGCCGAGGAGGCGACACGCGGCGAGGCCGATGCCATCGTGATCTCGGCGACCGCGACCTTCGACGCCATGCGGCACTGGCTCTGCGCCACAGCTGTCCCGGCCCTGGACGAAGAGGGGAGGGGCCCTGTCGCGAAAGTTTCGCCAAGGGGTTGACGGGTCCGGAGGTGGCCCGTATACCCCAGCCCATCGGCGCCGGCCGCTCCCGCGGACCGGTCGCTGAGCCATCTTCGAGACAGTCTGGGCCGGTGAGCCTGACCTTGGTCAGGCGCTGGTCCCGTTTTTGCCGATGATACCCCGGTTTCGATCGGGTCGCTCTTTGACAAGTTCATACGAGAAAGAGAAGCGTGGACGGCGTCGTCCCTGCGGGCTGGTTCTTCGCGAACCAGCTGTGAGTAGGATGATGCTGATCTGACGTTTCGGTGCTCACACGATTGGTGGAAACGCCGGTCGGTCGTGAGCCTCCGTTTATGTTGTGATCAGCTATGATCAGCTCTTCAACTTGAGAGTTTGATCCTGGCTCAGAGCGAACGCTGGCGGCAGGCTTAACACATGCAAGTCGAGCGGGCCCTTCGGGGTCAGCGGCAGACGGGTGAGTAACGCGTGGGAACGTGCCCTTCGGTTCGGAATAACTCAGGGAAACTTGAGCTAATACCGGATACGCCCTTATGGGGAAAGGCTTGACTGCCGAAGGATCGGCCCGCGTCTGATTAGCTAGTTGGTGAGGTTACGGCTCACCAAGGCGACGATCAGTAGCTGGTCTGAGAGGATGATCAGCCACACTGGGACTGAGACACGGCCCAGACTCCTACGGGAGGCAGCAGTGGGGAATATTGGACAATGGGGGCAACCCTGATCCAGCCATGCCGCGTGAGTGATGACGGCCTTAGGGTTGTAAAGCTCTTTTCTCCGGGACGATAATGACGGTACCGGAGGAATAAGCCCCGGCTAACTTCGTGCCAGCAGCCGCGGTAATACGAAGGGGGCTAGCGTTGCTCGGAATCACTGGGCGTAAAGGGCGCGTAGGCGGCTGATTTAGTCGAGGGTGAAAGCCCGTGGCTCAACCACGGAATGGCCTTCGATACTGGTTGGCTTGAGACCGGAAGAGGACAGCGGAACTGCGAGTGTAGAGGTGAAATTCGTAGATATTCGCAAGAACACCAGTGGCGAAGGCGGCTGTCTGGTCCGGTTCTGACGCTGAGGCGCGAAAGCGTGGGGAGCAAACAGGATTAGATACCCTGGTAGTCCACGCTGTAAACGATGAATGCTAGCCGTTGGTCTGCATGCAGGTCAGTGGCGCCGCTAACGCATTAAGCATTCCGCCTGGGGAGTACGGTCGCAAGATTAAAACTCAAAGGAATTGACGGGGGCCCGCACAAGCGGTGGAGCATGTGGTTTAATTCGACGCAACGCGCAGAACCTTACCATCCCTTGACATGGCATGTTAGGCGGAGAGATCCGTTGTCCTCTTCGGAGGCGTGCACACAGGTGCTGCATGGCTGTCGTCAGCTCGTGTCGTGAGATGTTGGGTTAAGTCCCGCAACGAGCGCAACCCACGTCCCTAGTTGCCATCATTTGGTTGGGCACTCTGGGGAGACTGCCGGTGATAAGCCGCGAGGAAGGTGTGGATGACGTCAAGTCCTCATGGCCCTTACGGGATGGGCTACACACGTGCTACAATGGCGGTGACAATGGGCAGCGAAGGGGCGACCTGGAGCGAATCCCCAAAAGCCGTCTCAGTTCGGATTGCACTCTGCAACTCGGGTGCATGAAGGCGGAATCGCTAGTAATCGTGGATCAGCACGCCACGGTGAATACGTTCCCGGGCCTTGTACACACCGCCCGTCACACCATGGGAGTTGGTCTTACCCGACGGCGCTGCGCCAACCGCAAGGGGGCAGGCGACCACGGTAGGGTCAGCGACTGGGGTGAAGTCGTAACAAGGTAGCCGTAGGGGAACCTGCGGCTGGATCACCTCCTTTCTAAGGATGCTGTTTGTCAGGACGATCGGTTCGCCGGTCCTCTCCTCGTACGGCGTCATTGGAATCAGGGCTCAGTCGGAGCCCATTTGGCGGGACGCGCCGTCTTCGTTTCTCTTTCTCATCATCCGGACACGCTGGGCGGTAAGCCAAGCGACGGGCCTGTAGCTCAGGTGGTTAGAGCGCACCCCTGATAAGGGTGAGGTCGGACGTTCGAGTCGTCCCAGGCCCACCAGGATCAGGAGATAACCTCTGCCGATGAGCGGCGTCCCACGGGGCTGTAGCTCAGTTGGGAGAGCGCGTGCTTTGCAAGCATGAGGTCGTCGGTTCGATCCCGTCCAGCTCCACCACCCTCCCCTGCCAATCGGCAGTGAGGTCGAGGGTCGTCCGGATCAAAGAGCTTCGCACCATCGACGCATCAGCGGGTGGCTGCGGATATCTGACATCGTGAAGAGGGAATGTGCCCGGGCCGTTGCGAAAGCGGCGGACCTGGGTGCGTTCGGCAAGCATAAGGCAGCGGGTTCGAAAGAACCTGCTGCCGGTCTTTATCGTGACCGTGGATGGTGGTGACGACAGCTAAGGCTGTCGCTCACCGCCGGACACCGATCATGAGAGCGATCAAGTGCCTTAAGAGCATCTGGTGGATGCCTTGGCGCTGAGAGGCGATGAAGGACGTGGTACGCTGCGATAAGCCTTGGGGAGCTGCGAACGAGCTTTGATCCGAGGATCTCCGAATGGGGAAACCCACCTTCAGCCACCGTATCGTGGGTTCATGGGAAACCGTGGGCCTGCGCTACGATGGTTCGAGAAGGTATCAAATCCTGAATTCATAGGGGTTTGAAGCGAACCCGGGGAACTGAAACATCTCAGTACCCGGAGGAAAGGACATCAACGAGACTCCGTCAGTAGTGGCGAGC
>NZ_CM173224.1:220000-662500 GCF_057747795.1 Methylobacterium sp. 142-1Y
TGAACACGACGCCGGTCGTATCCGTCACCGAGAGGCCGCCACCCTCGACGGCGCCGCGCAACTCGTCCGGCGTGACGAACTTCTCCCAGTCGTGGGTGCCCTTCGGCAGCCAGCCGAGGACGTATTCGGCCCCCACGATGGCCAGCGCGAAGGAGCGCATCGTCCGGTTGATCGTGGCGGCGAAGAGCAGGCCGCCGGGCTTCACGGCGTAGCAGGCCGTGCGCACGAAGGCCGGCATGTCGGTGACGTGCTCCACCACCTCCATGGCGCAGACCACGTCGAAGCGTTCGCCTGCCGCGACCACCGCCTCGATCGTCTCGGCCCGGTAGCGGACCGGCACGCCGGCCGCGTCGGCATGGGCTTGCGCGACCTTCACGTTTGTCACCGCCGGGTCGAGCCCGGTCACCTCGGCGCCCAGCCGCGCCAGCGGCTCCGACAGCACGCCGCCGCCGCAGCCGACATCGACGAGGCTCAGCCCCGCGAGAGGGTTGGGCGCGAGCGGGTCGCGATCGAAATGGCGGCAGACCGTGTCGCGGATATAGGTCAGGCGCACCGGGTTGAAGCGATGCAGCACCCGCATCGGTCCGGCCTCGTCCCACCAGGTCGCGGCGAGGCGATCGAAGCGGGCGACCTCGTCGCGGTCGATCGAGGGTCCGGTCGGTTCGCTCATCGGCGCCAGGCTTTCGTGCGGGGATAAGGAATTCATCTCGGCCGTCGAGGTAGCGCAGCCGCCGCCCCGGGCCAACCGCCGCGATGCCTCATGCGCGGGGCGATCCTGCGTCAACATTGACACCGCCCCGGACCGCTTGTACCCGCCGGACGCCCACGGCTTCGGCTCACGGCACACGAGAACAAAGTTCGATCGGATCCCCATGCCCCGCCTGGTGATGAAATTCGGCGGCACCTCCGTCGCCACGGTCGACCGCATCCGCAACGTCGCCCGCCACGTCGCCCGCGAGGTGCGGGCCGGCTACGAGGTGGCGGTCGTCGTCTCGGCGATGTCCGGCAAGACCAACGAGCTGGTGGCCTGGTGCAAGGACGCCTCGGCGCTCTACGCCCAGTCCGAGTACGACGCGGTCGTGGCCTCCGGCGAGCAGGTCACGTCGGGCCTGCTCGCCATCGTGCTCAACGAGATGGGCTTCAAGGCCCGCTCCTGGCAGGGCTGGCAGATCCCGATCGAGACCTCCGACCAGCACGGCTCGGCCCGCATCCAGAGCATCGACGGCGCCCGCCTCGATGCCGGGTTCAAGCGCGGCGAGGTCGCGGTGATCGCCGGCTTCCAGGGCATCCATGCCGAGACCGGCCGCCTGACCACCCTCGGCCGAGGCGGCTCCGACACCAGCGCGGTCGCGGTCGCGGCGGCGATCGGCGCCGAGCGTTGCGATATCTATACCGACGTCGACGGCGTCTACACCACCGACCCCCGGGTGGTGCCGAAGGCCCAGCGCCTCGAGAAGGTGGCCTTCGAGGAGATGCTGGAGATGGCCTCGCTGGGGGCCAAGGTGCTCCAGGTGCGCTCGGTCGAGCTTGCCATGGTGCACCGGGTGCCGACCACCGTGCGCTCCTCCTTCGACGACCCCGACGACGCCCGCCCCGGCACCCTCATCTGCGACGAGGACGATATCGTGGAACAGCAGATCATCACGGGCATCGCCTTCTCGAAGGACGAGGCGCAGATCACGCTTCGCCGGGTGAAGGACAAGCCCGGCATCGCCGCCGCCATCTTCGGTCCCCTGGCGGACGCCAACATCAACGTCGACATGATCATCCAGGTCGTGTCCGGCGACGGTGCGGCCACCGACATGACCTTCACGGTTCCGGCCGCCGATTACGAGCGCGCCCGGGCGATCCTCGACGCGCAGTCCGGCACGGTCGAGTTCGAACGCCTCGAGGGCGCCACCGACGTGGTGAAGGTCTCGGCGATCGGCGTCGGCATGCGCAGCCATGCCGGCGTCGCCGCCAAGGCGTTCCGGGCACTTGCCGAGAAGGGCATCAACATCCGGGCGATCACCACGTCCGAGATCAAGTTCTCGGTGCTGATCGACGCCGCCTACACCGAGCTCGCCGTGCGCACGCTCCATTCGCTCTACGGCCTCGACAAGGCCTGATCGCCATACGGGCAGAGTCCGATCTCGGCCCGATGGTGAAAGCGCCCCGCCCGCGATGCATCGCGGGCGGGGCGCTCGCGTTTTTCGGCCCCGGCATCCCCCGGTGAAAACCGACTCCCCCGGAAGGACGCTTGCCCGCCGGGCGCCGGACTCGCTATACGGCGGTAACGGGACCGATGCGTCAGGCCCGCGCAGGCCAGCCTCACGGTTGCGCCACACGCGGCCCGGCTCGCCAAAGGGTGGAACACGACACGATGCCCGCAGCGCCTGGAGGCCCGCGCCTGCTACTGCGCCGCCTTCGCGAGGCCATGGCGGAGCCGGTCGGCCCGCAGGCGCGCCTCGACCGCATCGTCGTCCTGATCGCGTCCAACATGGTCGCGGAAGTCTGCTCGGTCTACGTCCTGCGCGACGACGGCAACCTGGAGCTCTTCGCCACCGAGGGCCTGAACCGCGAGGCGGTGCACCTCACCACCATGCGGGCCGGCGAGGGTCTGGTCGGCCTGATCGCCGCCACCGCCGAGCCGCTGTCGCTCTCCGACGCCCAGTCGCACCCCGCCTTCTCCTACCGCCCGGAGACCGGCGAGGAGGTCTATCACGCCTTCCTGGGCGTGCCGCTGCTGCGGGCCGGCAACACGCTGGGCGTGCTGGTGGTGCAGAACCGCACCTACCGGGTCTATTCCGAGGAGGAGATCGAGGCGCTCCAGACCACCGCCATGGTGCTGGCGGAGATGATTGCCTCGGGCGAGCTGCAGGCCCTGTCGCCCGGCACGGTCAGCGCCTCGCGCCGGGCGCTCAGCCAATGCGGCGTGGCGCTGGCCGACGGCGTGGGCCTGGGGCACGTCGTGCTGCACGAGCCGCGCATCGTCGTGCGCAACCTGATCGCCGAGAACGTCGAGCGCGAAGCCTCGCGCCTCGACACCGCCATCGCGGAGGTGCGCGCGGCGATCGACGACCTCGTCGAGCGCGGCGACGTGGCGGGGGCCGGCGAGCATCGGGAGGTGCTCGAGACCGTCAGGATGTTCGCCCACGATCAGGGCTGGCTGCGACGGATGCGCGAGGCGGTGCTCTCGGGCCTCACGGCCGAGGCCGCGGTGGAGCGGGTCCAGTCGGACAACCGCGCCCGGATGCTGCGCCAGAGCGATCCTTACCTGCGCGAGCGCCTGCACGACCTCGACGACCTCGCCAACCGGCTGCTGCGCCAGCTCGTCGGCCGCCCGATCGGCGGGCAGGAGGCGATGCCCGAGAACGCCATCCTGGTGGCCCGCTCGATGGGCCCGGCCGCGCTCCTCGACTACGACCGCTCGCGCCTGCGCGGCGTCGTGCTGGAGGAGGGCGGGCCGACGAGCCACATCGCCATCGTGGCCCGGGCCCTGGGCATCCCGGCGGTGGGCGAGGTGGCGAATGCCACGGCGCTCGTCGAGAGCGGCGACGCCATCATCGTCGATGGCGGCACCGGTGAGATCCAGATCCGGCCGGGGCCGGAGATCGAGGCGGCCTATGCCGAGAAGGCGCGGCTCAGGGCTCGGCGCCAGGAGCAGTACCGGGCGCTTCGCGACGTGCCGGCGGTCACCCGCGACGGCGTCGCGGTCGGGCTGCAGCTCAATGCCGGCCTCATCGTCGACCTGTCGCACCTGAACGAGACCGGGGCCGAGGGGGTCGGGCTGTTCCGGACCGAATTGCAGTTCATGGTCGCCGAGCGGATGCCGAGTGCGGCCGAGCAGCAGGTCCTGTACGAGGCGGTGTTCGACGCCGTCGGCGACCTGCCGGTGACGATCCGGACCCTCGATATCGGCGGCGACAAGGTGCTGCCCTACATGAAGGCGCTGGAGGAGGAGAACCCGGCCCTCGGCTGGCGGGCGATCCGCATCGGCCTCGACCGGCCGGGCCTCCTGCGGATGCAGCTGCGCGCGCTCCTCAAGGCCGCCCGCGGGCGGCCGCTCAAGATCATGTTCCCGATGGTCGCGACCGTCGAGGAATTCGTCCAGGCGCGGGGAATCGTCGAGCGCGAGAAGGCGCACCTCACCCGCCACGGCCACCCGCTGCCGGCGGATTGCCGCCTCGGCGTGATGGTCGAGGTGCCCTCGCTCCTGTTTCAGATGGACGAGATCGCCGCGGAAGCCGATTTCCTCTCGGTCGGCTCGAACGACCTGATGCAGTTCCTGTTCGCGGTCGACCGCGAGAACCGTCAGGTCGCCAACCGCTTCGACCCGTTGAGCGCCGCGGCGCTCCGCGCCTTCCGGCTGATCGCCGAGCGGGCCAACGCCGCCGGGACACCGGCGACGGTCTGCGGCGAGATCGGCGGGCGGCCGCTCGAGGCGATGGCGCTGATCGGGCTGGGTTTCCGGGCTCTCTCGATGTCGCCGGCCTCGATCGGCCCGGTCAAGGCGATGGTGCTGGGGATCGATGCCGGCGCGGTGGCGGCGTTCCTGGAGCAGGAACTGGCGCGGACCAGGGACGGAGCGTCGTTGCGGCCGGCTTTGGCGGCGTTTGCCGAGGAGCACGGCGTGCCGGTCTGACGCATCGGTGCCGGATCCGCAAAGGGTCCCGCCGGCGCTCGGGACGCGATCACGGCTTTTGTCCACGGCCGCCACGACTCCCCATCCCCCGCAGACCTGCTATACGCGGCACCATCTCCGGCACCGGGCGCGGGCCGCCCCGGCTGAACCGGCCGATGCGAATGGCCATATCTCCTGCATGATCGCGATCCCGTCCGACCGTCTCGACGCCATCCTGGCCCGCCACGACATCGTCACCGCCACCTTGAGCGCCGGGGAGGCCGAGGCGGAGAGCTTCGTGCAGCTCTCGCGCGAGCTCTCCGAGCTCGATTCCGTCGTCGAGGCGATCCGCGCCTTCCGGGCCGCCGAGAGCGCCTTGCGCGGCGTCGAGGAGATGATCGAGGAGGGCGATCCCGAGATGCGGGCGCTCGCGGCGGAAGAGAAGCCGGAGGCCGAGGCCGCCCGCGACGCCGCCGCCCGGGCGCTTCAACTCCTGCTCCTGCCCAAGGATGCCGCCGACGAGAAGAGCGCCATCCTGGAGGTACGCGCCGGCACCGGCGGCGACGAGGCGGCGCTCTTCGCCGGCGACCTCTTCCGGATGTATTCGCGCTACGCCGACCTGAAGGGCTGGCGGGTCGAGGTCATCTCGGAGAGCCCCGGCACGATGGGCGGCTACCGCGAGGTGGTGGCCGAGGTGAAGGGCCGCGGCGTCTTCGCCCGGCTGAAGTTCGAGAGCGGCGCCCACCGGGTGCAGCGGGTGCCCGACACCGAGACGCAGGGGCGCATCCACACCTCGGCCGCCACCGTGGCGGTGCTGCCGGAGGCGGAAGAGGTCGACATCCAGGTCAACGAATCCGACCTGAAGATCGATACGATGCGGGCCCAAGGCGCCGGCGGCCAGCACGTCAACAAGACCGAGTCGGCGATCCGGATCACCCACGTGCCGAGCGGCATCGTGATCTTCGTCCAGGAAGAGCGCTCGCAGCACAAGAACCGGGCCCGCGCCATGGCGCTCCTGCGGGCCAAGCTCTACGACCAGGAGCGCAGCCAGAAGGATGCCGCCCGCGCCGCGGATCGCCGCGCCCAGGTCGGCAGCGGCGACCGGTCGGAGCGGATCCGCACCTACAACTTCCCGCAAGCGCGGGTGACCGATCACCGCATCAACCTGACCCTGTACAAGCTGGAGGAGGTGATGGCCGGCACCGCCCTCGACGAGGTGGTGGACGCGCTCATCACCGAGCATCAGGCGGCTTTGCTCGCCGCCGAGGGGATGGCGTGACGGCGATCACGCCTGGGACGAGCCGGATCGCGGCCCGGGCCATGGCCGCCGATGCCCTCGCGGCCCGCGGCATCGAGGCCGCCGCCCTCGATGCCCGTATCCTGGTCGAGGAGGCGTTGTGCATCACCGCCACCGACCTGGCGCTCCGCGGGGCCGAGCCGGTCGGCGAGGAGGGGGCTGCGCGTCTCACCGCCTACCTCGCCCGGCGCACCGCCGGCGAGCCGGTGGCGCGGATCATCGGCGCCTGGGAGTTCTGGGGGCTGCCCTTCGGGCTCTCGCCCGAGACCTTGGTGCCGCGTCCCGACACCGAAACCCTGGTCGAGGCGGCACTCGGGCTCAGGCCGGACGGCCCGGCCCGCATCGCCGATCTCGGCACCGGCTCCGGCTGCATCCTGGTGGCCCTGCTCACCGAATGGCGGCACACTTTCGGTGTCGGCCTCGACCGGTTGCCCGGCGCGCTCGGAACCGCGCGGATGAATGCCGCCCGCAACGGCGTCGCCGGCCGTGCCGCCTTCGTCGCCGGCGACTGGGCCGCGTCGCTCGCCGGACCGTTCGACCTCGTGGTGGCGAACCCGCCCTACATCGCCAGCGGCGTCGTCGATGGCCTGTCCGGGGAGGTGCGCGACCACGATCCCCGCCTTGCCCTCGATGGCGGGCCTGACGGGCTCGCCGCCTACCGTACCATCCTGGCCCAGGTGCCGCCTCTCCTCGTGCCCGGCGGGCATCTCCTGGTCGAGATCGGATACGACCAGGAGGCGGCGTTGCGGCAGCTCGCCGCCGATCACGGCTTGCGCGCGGAGGTGCGGCGCGACCTCGCCGGGCACCCGCGGGTGGTCGTCATGACCGCGGGGAACGCATCCTGACGTGGATTCTTCAGGTTCCTGTGGCCTTTGTGCGCAAAATCGGTGCGAGGTCACTTGGCGCGGCGGGTCTAACCCGCTAACGTCCCGGGGCAG
Source organism: Methylobacterium sp. 142-1Y (assembly GCF_057747795.1). Taxonomy (NCBI): domain Bacteria; kingdom Pseudomonadati; phylum Pseudomonadota; class Alphaproteobacteria; order Hyphomicrobiales; family Methylobacteriaceae; genus Methylobacterium; species Methylobacterium sp. 142-1Y. Next base: position 226,839 of record NZ_CM173224.1, read on the forward strand.
ATCGTGAACGGTCCGGACAACACAGCCAGGCTCAGTTCTCAGGCGCGACATTGAGCGCGGACCTTCGGACGATCTTCCACCACCGGGCAGACCAATGAGCGCGTAGGCGGTCCGGTGCACCGCATCTGTGGATCGACGGTGGCCGGATCGTGAGACGGCCCGCGGTCGCACAGGGCAAGGCGGACATCGCTGCGGAGACGGAACAGGGCCCGGCAGAGGCCCCCGGCTTCGCGGACGAAGACCCGCCGCGCGCGTGAAGTTCCGCCCTTCAAGTCGTCGAAGAGGGTCAGTCGAGGCCGATGAGACCGAACCAGAACAGGCGTATGCGTGGTCGCAACCGCACCAACAACAAGGGGCCGAACCCGCTGACCCGGGCCTACGAGTCGAACGGCCCCGATGTGAAGATCCGCGGTACCGCCCAGCACATCGCCGAGAAATACGCCCAGCTCGCCCGCGACGCCCAGGCGAGCGGCGATCCCGTGATGGCCGAGAACTACTTCCAGCACGGCGAGCACTATTTTCGCATCATCACGGCGGCGAACGAGCAATACCGCCAGCAATATGGCGCCAATTACGGCCGCCAGGGCTATGACGATGAGGATGACGGCGACGACGAGGGCGCGCCGGCCAACGGTTACCCGCAGCAGCAGGAGCGCGGCGGCGCCAACGGTTATCCTCAGTCCGGCTACGGCGCCGCCGACGATTACGGCGACCCCGGCCAGCAGCCGCAGCCCTACGACAGGGGCGGCGACGACCGCCCGTCCCGCTTCGACCGCCAGGACCAGCCGCGGCAGGATCAGCAGCGCCAGGACCGGCCCGACCGGCAGGAGCGCCGCGAGCGCTTCCAGAACCGCCAGGAGCGTCAGCAGCGCGACCGCCAGGAGCGGGTCGAGCAGCGGGCCGAGCGCCAGGACCGTCCTGAGCGCCAGGATCGTCCTGAGCGCCAGGACCGCCCCGATCGGCAAGATCGTCCCGACAGGCAGGCCGGCGAGCGCCAGGACCTGTCCCGTGCCGAGCAGCCCCGGCAGGAGCCGGTGCGTCAGGAGGCCCCGCGGCAGGAGGCCCCGCGGCAAGAGAACCTACGGCAAGAGAGCCCGAGACCGGAGGGCTACCGCGAGGGCGGCCGCTCCGAGTTCCGCCGCGAACGCCGCCGCGAGGAGCCCCGCTCCGAGCCGGTCCTGGCCGCCGACGAGCCGACCGGCCTGCCGGCCTTCCTGACCACCCCGGTGCGTCCCGCCGCCCCGGCGCCCGCCCCGGTCGAGGAGGCGCCGCCGGCACCCCCCGCCATGCCGGTCGAGGCGGAGGCCGAGGCCCCGGCGCCGCGGCCGCGCCGTCGCCGCCGCACCCGGTTCGAGGGGGCCGAGGGTGAGCCCGCCGGCGAGCTGTTCCCGAAGCCCGCCGAATCCTCGGGCGAGTGAATCACAGCCGAGCGACCCTGCGCCCGGCCTTCGGCAACGGAGGCCGGGCGCAGTGCATGGAGAGGCCCCCGACGATTTTTACGCCGTCGCCCGTGGTGTTTTCCGCGCGGCTGCCTACCTGCCGCCGTGACACGAGCCTCATGGTCCCGGCGGAGCGCAGAATGAATTACCACCCCGCACTCGCGAAGGGCCGCGTCGCCGTCGTTACCGGCGCAGCGAGCGGCATCGGCCTGGCGGCCGCCACCGCCTTTGCCCGGGTGGGCATGCGGGTGGTGCTGGCCGACCTCCCCGGCGAGGCCCTGGACCAGGCCGGCCGCGCGGTCGCGGCGGCCTCCCCCGGCGGCGAGGCGGATGTCCGCGCGGTGCCGACCGACGTGACGAAGCCGGAGGTGCTGGAGGCCCTGCGCCGAGAGGCCGAAGCCCTCGGATCGATCGCGGTGCTGATGGCCAATGCCGGCATCGAGGCCGGCGGCCGATTCTTCTCCGACGCCGCGACCTGGCACCGCATCGTCGACACAAACCTCTGGGGCGTCGTCAACGCCGTCCAAACCTTCGTGCCGGGGATGATCGAGGCGAGGCAGCCCGGCGCGGTGATCGTCACCGGCTCGAAGCAGGGCATCACGACCCCGCCGGGCAACACGCCCTACAACGTCAGCAAGGCGGGCGTGAAGGTGACGGCCGAGGCGCTGGCGCACGAATTACGCGAGGCGCGGTCGCTCGTCACCGCCCACCTGCTGATCCCGGGCTTCGTCTATACCGGCCTCACCCGCGCCCGCGGCGTGGCCGAGAAGCCGGCCGGCGCCTGGACGCCGGAGGAGACCGTGGATGTCCTCCTCGACAAGATGGCGGCCGGCGATTTCTACATCCTGTGCCCGGACAACGAGACCACCCGGGAGATGGACGAGAAGCGGATGCGCTGGTCTTCCGACGACGTGATCCGCAACCGCCCGGCCCTGTCGCGCTGGCACCCCGACCACAAGGCGGCCTTCGCCGCCCATATGGAGGCGCCCCTGGAGGGCGGGGCGAAAGGGGCGGACGAGGGGATCAAGGAGGCCGCGGCCACCCCGGCCTCGTTCTGAGAGCTCGTCTCTCGGAGAGGCAAGCACCAAACCCACCCTCGTCCTCCCGCTCGCGACCTCATCCTGAGGAGTGAGCGGCGCGAGCCTCGAAGGAGGGCTCCAGACAGCCCTGAGATTTCTGCAGCCCTCCTTCGAGGCTCCCTTACGGTCGCACCTCAGGATGAGGTTGCGGGTAGGACAATCCGCCGAAAGACACAGACTGGCCGCGCCCTTGCAGGGCCGGCCGGTCCCAGCGGGAGACCCGTCACCCGATGCACAAGATCATCCCCGTCGCCCCCTTCGATGCCGTCGTGTTCGGCGCCACCGGCGACCTGACGATGCGCAAGCTGCTGCCGGCGCTCTATTACCGCTTCCGCGATCGGCAGATCCCGGAGGAGAGCCGCATCATCGCCGCAGCACGCACCCATCTGAGCACCGGGGAGTACCGCGACCTCGCCGCCGCAGCGCTCGAGCGCCACGTCCCGGCCGCCGATCGCGAGTCCGACACGGCGACGCGCTTCCTCGACCACCTGGCCTATGTCGCGGTGGATGGGGCAGGGGATGCGGGCTGGGAGGATCTGGCGAACCTGCTCGCCGAGCATCCGAACCACGTCCGGCCCTATTATCTCGCCACCTCGCCGAGCCTGTACGGTGCGATCTGCCGCAACCTCAGCGCCCATGGCCTGATCGGCGAGCGCTCCCGCGTGGTGCTGGAGAAGCCGATCGGCCACGACCTCGCCTCGGCGCGGGCCATCAACGACCAGGTCGGCAAGGTCTTTCCCGAGAGCCAGATCTTCCGCATCGACCATTACCTCGGCAAGGAGACGGTGCAGAATCTCCTGGCCCTGCGCTTTGCCAACACGATCTTCGAGCGGCTGTGGAACGCCGACGTGATCGACCACGTGCAGATCACCGTGGCCGAGACGGTGGGGGTCGAGGGCCGCGGCGGCTACTACGACACGTCGGGCGCACTGCGCGACATGCTGCAGAACCACATGCTGCAGCTCCTCTGCCTGCTCGGCATGGAGAGCCCGCTCTCGCTCGACGCCGATGCGGTGCGCGACGAGAAGCTGAAGGTGCTGCGCGCCTTGAAGCCGATCCCCGCCCACGAGGTGCCGCTGCGCACCGTGCGCGGCCAGTACGTCGCCGGCGCGGTGAACGGCCAGCCGGTGCCGGGTTACGTCGCCGACCTCGCCGAGGACCGGTCGAGCCTGACCGAGACCTTCGTGGCGTTGAGGCTCGAGCTGATGACCCCGCGCTGGGCCGGGGTGCCGTTCTACCTGCGCACCGGCAAGCGGCTGCCGCAAAAGGTCTCCGAGATCGTGGTGCAGTTCCGCTCCTCGCCGTTCAGCATCTTCTCGGACGAGTTCGCCCGCGAGCCGAACCGGCTGGTGATCCGGCTGCAGCCGCAGGAGGGCATCAAGCTCGAGGTGATGACCAAGGAGCCGGGCCCCGGTGGCATGCGCCTGCGGGCGACCGGCCTCGACATCTCCTTCGAGGAGACCTTCAACCAGCGCTATCCGGATGCCTACGAGCGCCTGCTGATGGATGTGGTGCGGGGCAACGCCACCCTGTTCATGCGCCGCGACGAGGTGGAGGCCGCCTGGGCCTGGGCCGACACCCTGCTCAACGCCTGGGCCGACCGCCCGGAGCCGCCGCGCCCCTATCCGGCCGGGACCTGGGGTCCCACCGCCGCCATCGCGCTGATCGAGCGCGACGGCCGCACTTGGCACGAGGACATCGGCTGACGCCGATCAGGGCCTGGACACATCGACTGACGCAAAGGCGCTGATTGGAATAAATCCAAGTTATTTCAAGGGCATGACGGTGGGATCGCATCCGCCGCGGCTTCCCTTCCGGTGCGCCGCGCTCTAGAGCGGACCGCAAGTGTGAAGGCCCGCGCGCCGGCGTGCGCGGGCGTCGAGGATTGCATCATGTCGCCCTGCCGCCCGTCCCTCGCCAGCCTCCTGGTCCTCGCCGCCCTCGTCGCAGGGCCCGCGCGTGCCCAGGAGGAACCCGCCGGCGAGGCCCCGGCGGCCGAGGCCCCTCCGGCCCACAAGCCCGCGCCGAAGCCCCGCCGCCCTGCGCCGAAGCCCGCGCCGGCCCCGAAGGCCGAGGCGGCACCCGCCGCGGTCGCGGCCCCGACCGGGGCCTGGCCCAACGGCGCGAGCGCGGTCAGCGAAGTCTACGGCGACTGGACCATCAGCTGCACCCGCGACAACGACAAGCGCCAGTGCCAGCTGTCGCAGGCGCAAGGGGTGGCCCAGACCGGGCAGCGCCGCTTCAGCATCGAGCTGAATGCCCCCCAGGACGGCCGCAGTACCGGTCTTCTGCTGATGCCGCTCGGCCTGTCGATCGATCCCGGCGTGACCTTCAAGCTCGACGACGCGACCCTCGGCAAGGGCGCGCCCTACACCTCCTGCGTCCAGGCCGGCTGCATCGTGCCGATCAGCTTCCCGACGGTGGCCACCGACGCGATGAAGACCGCCGTGAACCTGCGCGTCACCGGCACAAAGCCCAACGGCGAGGCCGAGACCATCACGGTGCCGCTCGCGGGATTCGCCGCCGCGCTCGCCCGGATGTCGCAGCTTTTGAGCTGACGCGTTCACGGCCCGCTCAAGGTTTCGACGCAGGATGGCGGCATGAGCCTCAGCACCGCCTCCCTCATCTCCGGCGCCGTCTCCCAGCAAGGCGCCGCCTTCACCCGGCAGGTCGCGACCCTCGCGGTCCGCCGCCAGCTCGATGCCGAGCGCGCCGTCGCCGGCCTCGTGGCCGAGACGGCGGCGAATGCTCCCGCGCCGCCCGGGCAGGGCCAGCGGCTCGATATCCGGGTGTGATACGCAATCCGGAAGATCGCTTCCGGATTTCGTATCACCAGCCCGCGCGGCGCGTGAGCGAAGCTGATTTCCGCATCGCGAAGCGATCAATCGGAAATCGTATGAGGGATTGCTGGGGTTGCAGAACCAACAGCGCAGAAAAGCCTTCCATCCCATTCGCGACTTCATCCTGAGGTGTCAGTCCATCGAGATGGACCGACACCTCAGGATGAGGTCGCGTGTGGGACGGACTACGCTGATCAGACAAGCAAGATCTGACAGAAGATCCCTCTACGCCAGCCGCCAGTCGATCGGTTCCAGCCCGTTCTCCTCCAGCCATGCATTGGCCCGCCCGAACGGCCGGCTGCCGCGGAAATCCGCCTTGCGGTTGAGGGGCGAGGGGTGACCGGCCTCCAGAACCAGATGCTTGGTGCCATCGATCAGGGCGGCGCGCTGGCGGGCCGGTGCGCCCCAGAGCAGGAAGGCCACCGCCGGGCGCTCCGCCGAGACCGCTTGGACCGCCTGATCGGTCAGTGCCGACCAGCCGAGCTTCATGTGGGCGCCGGATTTCCCCGCCTCGACGGTGAGCGCCGCATTGAGGAGCAGCACGCCCTGGCGCGCCCAGGGGGTGAGGTCGCCGGAGGCCGGCACCGGGGAGCCGGTCTCCTCCGCCATCTCGGCCAGGATCACCTTGAGCGAGGCCGGCAGCCGGCGCCTGCCGACATACGAGAAGGCGAGGCCGTGGGCGTCGCCCGGAGTCGGGTAGGGGTCCTGCCCGAGGATCACCGCCCGCACCCGGTCGAGCGGCGTCAGCGTCAGCGCGTTGAAGATGTCGTCCGGCGCCGGCAGCACCCGGGCGCCGGCGGTCCTGCGGGCATCGACCGCCTCGGCGACCCGCTCGGCGCTGCCGTCCTGGAAGAAGGGCAGGGCGAGCCAGGGCGACCCGGAGGCCTGGAAGCGGGCGAGCGCGCCCGCCACGGAATCGTCTGTCGGCATCGGACCTCAGGAGCGGCGGAGGAGGAGGCGCCCCGTCTCGATCGTCAGCGGCGCGTGGGCGCGGATGTAGGACATCACCACGTTGGCGACGAGCGTGCCGTCGGTGGCGCCGACCAGCGTCCGCCCCTCGGCCAGCATCCCGTAATCGTTGCCGCCGGCGAGCATGAAGTTGTTGGCCGCGACCGTGTAGGACCGGGCCGGATCGAGGGCTGTGCCGCCGACGCGGACCTCGACGACCCGTTTCCCGATCGCAGCGGCGGGATCGACCGTGACGGTGATCCCGGAGACTTGCGGGAAGCGCCCGGCGGAGCGGCCGAGTTCCGAAAAGCCGTTCTCCAGGGCGGCGAGCACCTGGGCGCCCGAGATCTTGACCAGCACCGAAGTGTTGCCGAAGGGGAGTTCCGTCAGCACGTCGCGGCGGGTCAGCGCGCTGTCGGCCGGGTAGGTTCGGTTGCCGCGGATGCCGCCGCCGTTCATCAGGCCGATCTCGGCCCCGGCGGCGTGGCGCAGCGCATCCGCGACGAGGTCGCCGAAGGCGGCCTCGCCCCGGCGCACCACCTCGATGCGGGTGTCGAGGGCGTTGGTCACCCGGCCGAGCGGCACGTCGAGCTCGCGGGCGAGGTCGCCTTCCAGGCGGTTGACCACCGCCAGCACCTCCGGGTCGGGCTCGATCTCGGCGGTGTCGTGGATGCGGAAGGCGGCGGTCCAGGTGAGCGCCGTGCCGGTCCCTTCGGCCTTGATGTCGATGGCAGTGACGTATTCGGCATCATGGCCGGATTCGGCGAAGACCGTGCGGCCGTCGTAGCGGAGCGCCAGGTCGTGGTCGTGGCCCGAGAGCACGATGTCGGCGTGCCGGCTCGCCACCAGGGCCTCGTCGGTCGCCCGGTCGGTGTGGCAGACCGCCAGCACCATCTCGGCGCCTGCCGCCCGCAAGGACGCCGCCTCGCGGGCGAGGGTCGCGACGGCGGGGCCGAATGTCCAGTCGCCCGATTGAGACTTGGCCGGGGTCTCGGGCAGCGCGATGCCGACCACCCCGAGCTTGATCCCGCCGACGGTGAGAATCGTCGATTCGCTGGTGCCCGGCACCGGCGAGCCGTCGGGCCGGCGCAGGTTGGCGGCGAACACCGGAAAGTTCGCGGCCCGCATCCGCTCCAGATAGATCGTCTGGCCGAAATCGAACTCGTGGTTGCCCGGCACGAACACGTCCGGCTTGATGAGGTTGGTGAGTTCGATGATGTGGCGGCCCTTGTCGATGCCCGACATCAGCGAGGGCGAGAGGGTGTCGCCGGCATGGCAGACCAAGACTGGTCGGCCTTTCGCCCGCTCGGCCTTGACCACGGCCGCGAGCTTCGGGAAGCCGCCGCGGCCGTCGACCGGCCCCATCCGGTAGATGTCGTTGACGAGGACCAGGGTGAAGTCGGTATCCGGCGCCCGGGCGGCGGCCCGCCCGACCGTCAAACCGGCGAATCCGGCCCCGAGGCCGAGGGCGAGGGTCTGGCGGCGGCTCGGCGAGGTCATGCAGGGTCTCCGGCGGGGGCGGGATGCCCGGGGCGCGGGCGCCACTGTCCCATGGCAATCTTGACCGGCGAATGTCTCGGGGAAACATCTCGTGCGCAAAGCGGTGCAGCGTCGCGACGCGTTGGTTCGGGCGGTCTTTGCGCTATGTAGACGGCACCCGACGCGAAGACAGACGGGCCCGGGCGCGCCAACCTCCGGGCCGACAAGCAGACCGGACGATCATGAACGAGGTGACCCCGAACGCCGCGCTCGCCCGCGGCGCCACTCCCGTGGGCCAGACCGGTGCCGGCGCTCTGCCGACCGGCCACCCGGCCGTGCGATGGGGCCGGATCGGCGTGCTCCTGATGAATCTCGGCACGCCCGAGGGCACGAGCTACTGGCCGATGCGCCGCTACCTCAAGGAATTCCTTTCCGACCGGCGGGTGATCGAGGTGCCGCGCGCGGTCTGGTGGCCGCTCCTCAACCTGGTGATCCTGACCAAGCGCCCGGGCCCGAAGGGGCGCGACTATGCCTCGGTCTGGAACAACGAGCGCGACGAGGGCCCGCTCAAGACCATCACCCGCGGCCAGGCCGAGAAGCTCCAGGCGGCGATGGGCGACCGCGTCGTGGTCGACTGGGCGATGCGCTACGGCAAGCCCGAGGTCGACAAGCGCATCCAGGCGCTGCTCGATCAGGGCTGCGACCGGATCCTGCTGGTGCCGCTCTATCCGCAATACGCCGCTGCGACCTCGGCCACCGCCTGCGACCAGGCGTTCCGGGCCTTGATGAAGATGCGCTGGCAGCCGACCGTGCGGGTCTCGCCGCCCTATCACGACGACCCGGTCTATATCGAGGCGGTGGCGAGCGCGATCCGCCGCGACCTCGCCGCCCTCGACTTCGAGCCCGAGGTCATCCTCACCTCGTTCCACGGCGTGCCGAAATCGTACCTGATGAAGGGCGATCCCTATCACTGCCAATGCGTGAAGACCGGCCGCCTGATCCGCGAGGCGCTCGGCTACTCGCCGGAGCGGATGCGCACCACCTTCCAGTCGCGCTTCGGCAACGAGGAATGGCTGAAGCCCTATACCGACGAAACCGTGAAGGAGCTGGCCGCCCAGGGCGTGAAGCGCCTCGCCATCGTGGCGCCGGGCTTCACCGCCGATTGCCTCGAGACCCTGGAAGAGCTCGACGGCGAGAACCGGCACTATTTCGAGGAAGGCGGCGGCACCCACTTCGCCTACCTGCCCTGCCTCAACGACGGAGCCAAGGGCATGCGGGTGATCGAGCACGTCGTCGCCCGCGAGTTGAAGGGCTGGCTCGACTGAGCGGTGGATGGCCCGCCGCGGCCGTCGCGGCGGCCCCGCGCCCGGGTTAACGTCGGGCGATCATGTCCGCGCCTGCCACCTTCCTCCTCGGCACCCTGCCGACCCCGATCGGCACGATGCTGCTGGTCTTCGACGAGGATGCGACCTTACGCGCCCTCGACTGGTCGGACCACGAGGCGCGGATGCGGCGCCTGCTGCGGCTGCATTACGGCACCGCCTTCACCCTCAGGGACGCCGCCCTGCCGCCGGCGATCCATGATCCGCTCGCGGCCTATTTCACCGGCGATCTCGGCGCCATCGACGGGCTGGCGGTCCGCCACAACGGCACGGCCTTCCAGCGCGAGGTCTGGACCGCGCTCCGCACCATCCCGGCTGGCACGACGACGAGCTACGGTGCCCTGGCGCAGCGTCTCGGCCGGGACAAGGCGGTGCGGGCGGTGGGGCTCGCCAACGGCGCCAACCCGGTCGGCCTCGTGGTGCCGTGCCACCGGGTGATCGGGGCGAATGACAGCCTTACCGGCTATGGCGGCGGGCTCCATCGCAAGCAGTGGCTGCTAGTCCATGAAGGTGTGACGCTCGGCGGGCGGCAGGGGCGGCTGGATCTGGGGTGACGCCGAGTGCCCCCCTAGAGCGGTTCGGGACGCCGGAGGAGGTCGCGGCGGTGGCGGCGATGCTGGCCTCGGACGAGGCCGCCTGCATGACGGGGGCCGAACTCACTCTCGCTGGCGGGGTCGGCGGCGAGCCCGGGGTGACATCGCTTCAGGATCCCCGAGGCGAGCCGCCCGGTCGGTCAGGAAGGGCCGGCAGACCGTCCTCGTACGGATTGATGAACGCGATGCCCATCGGTGCGAAATCCTTGGCGTTGCGCGTCATCAGGCGCAAGCCGCGCGTTTCGGCCGTCGCCGCGATGGCAGCATCGGCGAAACCCGGTGAGGCTCCGGCCATTCGCGCTCGCGCGGAGAGAAGTCCTGCAAGGTGCGCCGCGTCACGGTCGAGTGGCAGGATGCGGCTCCCGTACAAGTGCTCCACGGCCGCCAGCCACGTGCGAAGCCGGGCCGCCTTTCGATGCTCGCCCTTCAAGGTCGACCGCTCCACGCCGTCCGCGATCTCGCCGGTGGTGACGACGGAAATCCAGAGGTGCGCCGTCGCGGCTTTCAGCCAGCCCGCGAGGTCGTCGAATGCAAGGCCCGGCTCTTTCGTCGGCGCCCCTTGCGACAGGATATTGGTGTCCAGCAGGTACATCAGAAATCGATGTCGCGTAGCGGGGTCTTGTCACGCTCGGGAAGATCACCGTCGCGCAGCCCCGAGGACGCGAGAAGCTCTCCAAAGCTCGGCACGGTCGAGAGTCGCTGCCATTCCGCGAAAGAGAGGACGACGGCTTCGGGCCGTCCGTGCCGGGTGATGATGCTCGGCTCGCCGCGAACAGCATCATCGACGACGGCGGACAGGGTGGCCTTGGCATCCCGCAACTGAATCTCGCGCATCATACCCTACTGTGACTACATTGGTCATACCTTATGCGATGAAGTCGGGTCTGCAAGGCCGCGTGAAGGTGGCGGCCCCCAACGGAAAAGGGGCCGCCTCGCGGCGACCCCCTTCCGTCTTCTCAGGACCGGTTGGCCGGACTTAGAAGTCCATGCCGCCCATGCCGCCGCCCGGCATCGCCGGAGCAGCGCTCTCCTTCTTGGGGGCGTCGGCGACCATCGCCTCGGTCGTCACCAGCAGGCCGGCCACCGAAGCGGCGTCCTGCAGGGCGGTGCGCACGACCTTGGCCGGGTCGACGATGCCGGCCTGGATCATGTCGACGTACTCTTCGGTCTGGGCGTTGAAGCCGTAGGTCTCCGAGTCGCCCTTGTCGCCGATCTTGCCGACCACGATCGAGCCCTCGACGCCGGCATTGCTGGCGATCTGGCGGATCGGGGCCTCAAGGGCCTTGAGGACGATCTTGATGCCGGCCTGGACGTCGGCGTTGTCGCTCGAGAGAGCGGCCACGGCCTTCTTGGCGCGCAGGAGCGCGGTGCCGCCGCCGGGGACGATGCCTTCCTCGACCGCCGCGCGGGTGGCGTGGAGGGCGTCGTCGACGCGGTCCTTCTTCTCCTTGACCTCGACCTCGGTCGCGCCGCCGACGCGGATCACCGCGACGCCGCCCGCGAGCTTGGCCAGACGCTCCTGGAGCTTCTCGCGGTCGTAGTCCGAGGTGGTCTCCTCGATCTGCGCCTTGATCTGCTGGACGCGGGCCTGGATGTCGTCCTTCTCGCCGGCGCCGTCGATGATCGTGGTGTTCTCCTTCTCGATGCGGACGCGCTTGGCGCGGCCGAGCATCGGGAGGGTCACGTTCTCGAGCTTGATGCCGAGGTCCTCGGCGATCATCTGACCCTGGGTCAGGATCGCGATGTCCTCGAGCATGGCCTTGCGACGGTCACCGAAGCCCGGCGCCTTCACGGCCGCGACCTTGAGGCCGCCGCGCAGCTTGTTGACGACGAGGGTGGCGAGCGCCTCGCCCTCGATGTCCTCGGCGACGATCAGCAGCGGCTTGCCGGTCTGGACGACGGCCTCGAGCACCGGCAGCATCGCCTGGAGCGACGACAGCTTCTTCTCGTGGATGAGGATATAGGGATCCTCGAGCTCGGCGATCATCTTCTCCGCATTCGTGATGAAGTACGGGGAGAGGTAGCCGCGGTCGAACTGCATGCCCTCGACGACGTCGAGCTCGGTCTCGGCGGTCTTCGCCTCCTCGACCGTGATCACGCCCTCGTTGCCGACCTTCTGCATGGCATGGGCGATCATCTCGCCGATGTCCTTGTCGCCGTTGGCCGAGATCGTGCCGACCTGGGCGATCTCCTCCGAGGCCGACACCTTCTTGGCGCGGCTCTGGATGTCCTTCACGGCGGCCTGGGTGGCGAGGTCGATACCGCGCTTCAGGTCCATCGGGTTCATGCCGGCGGCGACGTACTTGGCGCCCTCGCGGACGATCGCCTGGGCCAGCACGGTGGCGGTGGTGGTGCCGTCACCCGCGATGTCGTTGGTCTTCGAGGCCACTTCGCGCACCATCTGGGCGCCCATGTTCTCGAACTTGTCGGCGAGCTCGATCTCCTTGGCGACGGTCACGCCGTCCTTGGTGATCCGCGGCGCGCCGAAGCTCTTCTCGATCACGACGTTGCGGCCCTTCGGGCCGAGCGTGACCTTCACCGCATCCGCCAGGATGTCGACGCCGCGCAGCATCTTCTCGCGGGCGTCGGAGGCGAAACGAACGTCTTTCGCTGCCATGGTGATTCCTCACTGTCGATCGGTGTTTCGGAAAAAACCCTCCGGCGTCGGCTTCCCGTGCGGGGCGCCGCCGTCAGGCCTCAGGGCGTCTCAGGGGTGTGGGCTTACGCCAGCACGCCCATGATGTCGGACTCCTTCATGATGAGGAGGTCCTTGCCGTCGATCTTGACCTCGGTGCCCGACCACTTGCCGAACAGGACGCGGTCGCCGGCCTTGACGTCGAGGGGGGTCAGCTTGCCGGACTCGTCGCGGCCACCGGGGCCGACGGCGACGATCTCGCCCTCTTGCGGCTTCTCCTTGGCGGAATCCGGGATGATGATGCCGCCCTTGGTCTTCTCCTCGCTCTCGATGCGACGGACGACGACACGGTCGTGCAGCGGACGGAATTGCATGTGCTGCCCTCTTGCTTCGCAGAACGCATTGCGGTTGGTGCTGGCGCCGAAGCCACCTGCCCAACCCGGGCATTAGCACTCCCATGAGGTGAGTGCTAAGGCTGGCGTGGAGATAATCGGGCCGCGCGGACGAGTCAAGGCGCTGGCCTGTGGCTTGCGCGGCACAATTCCGACGGGCGACCCCCGTCGCGCGAGGAGCCCATCCGGTCATGATCACGCTTCACGGCGCCGCGGGCGTGGTTGCCGAAGGGCATGCCTGCGCGGCCCATCCCCTTCCGGCCCACGGCACCTGGCTCGACCTCGAGGATCCAAGCGAGGCCGAGACGGCGTTGGCGGAAACCGCCACCGGGCTCAAGGTCCCGTCCCGCGCGGCCTTGAGCGAGGTGCAGAATTCCCGCCGGCTCAACCGGCGCAAGGACGCCTTCTATCTCAGCACCCCGATGATCTCGTTCCGCGACGACGACCTGACGATCCGCCCCCTCGGCTTCGTGCTGACGCCGGAGCGGCTGCTCACCGTCCGGTTCCAGCCGCTCGCCGCCTTCGACACCGTCAAGGAGCGCCAGGCCGAGCGGGACGGACCGGCCTCCAGCGTCGAGACCTTCCTGGCGCTCAACGAGGAGCTGATCGACCGCATGGCCGACACCCTCGAGACGATGAGCGACGAACTCGATTCGCTCTCGACCCGGATCTTCACCTTCGACACCAGCGCCAACGGCCATGGCCGGCGCGAGGGGGCGGCGCCCAAGAACTTCGCACCCAAGCGGCGCGACCTCGCCCTGCGGCGCCTGCTCCGCGCCATCGGCCGGCGCGGCAAGGCGTTGGCGAAGCTGCGCGCCTCGCTGCTCGGCCTCGGCCGCATCCTTCCTTACGTCGCCGGCGAGGCGGAGACCTGGTTGAAGCCCGAGGAGAAGGCCCGGTTCGAAAGCCTGCGCCTCGACGTCGCCTCCCTCGACGAGTTCGAGACCCGACTCTCCGAGACGGTGCAGTTCCTCCTCGACGCCACCCTCGGCCTCATCAACATGGAACAGAACAACACCTTCCGGGTGCTCACCGTGGTCTCGGTGATCGGCATCCCGCCGACCCTGATGGCCTCGGTCTACGGGATGAACTTCAAGCACATGCCGGAGCTGGACTGGGCCTGGGGCTATCCCTACGGGCTCGCCGTCATCGGGCTGAGCGCGCTGGTGCCGGCGATCTACTTCAAGCTGAAGGGGTGGTTCTGAGGCCCGCTCACCGCCGTGCCGCCAGCGCCGACCCGGCGAGGATCAGGCCGGCGCCGGCGAGCGTCGCGACCCCCGGCACCTCGCCGAAGGCGACGTAGCCGAGGCCGATCGCCCAGAGGAGGGCGGTGTACTCCATCGCGGCGAGGCGCGATGCCTCGGCCCGGGCATAGGCGCGGCTGAGCACCAGGTGCCCGGCGACTCCGAGCACGCCGACGAGGACGAGGAGCGCCCAGTCGGGGGCCGCCACCGGCGTCCAGGTCCAGGCGGCGGGGGCGGCCAGCATCGCGGCGGGACCGGCATTCTGGATCGCCACGATGGTGACCACCGGGTCGTGGCGGGCGCGGGCGCGCAGCAGCACCATCGAGAGCGCATAGGTCAGCGCCGAGGCGAGGATGGCGGCGATGCCCCAGGCGGAGCCCCCCTCCCGCGGCCCCTCCGCGCCGACCTGGCCCGCCACCACGATCCCGACGCCGAGGAAGCCGACGGCCAGGCCGGCCCAGACGGGAGGGCGCACCCGCTCGCGCAGCAGCAATGCGGCGAACAGCGCGATGAAGACCGGGCTCAGGAACGAGAGCGCCAGCGCTTCGGCCAGCGGCAGCACCGACAGGCCGTGGAAGAAGCAGAGCGCCGTCGCCACCACCAGCACGGCCCTGAGGCCGTTGGTGCGCCAGGTCTCGGCGGAGGGCCAGCCGGGGCGAAGCACCGCGAGCAAAGCCGCCATGACGAGCGTGCCGACGAGGTAGCGGGAAAAGGCGATGCCGGTGACGCCGTAGCGGTCGGACAGGCCCTTGATGGTGGCGTCCATCAGCGACAGGAGCCCGATGCCGAGGGCGGCGAGCAGGATCGCGGAGGCGGGGGAGGGGCTGGGGCGCATGGTCTAAGCCGGATGGCCTGGCCGAGCGCGCGGCGCAAGGGCCGGCAGCGGCCAAGCGTCGAGGCGTTTCCTTAAGGGGTCCGACCCATCCTCGCTTCCGATCCGCGTCGCCCGAAGGAAGCCCGACCGATGCTGCATGAGGGTCCCGTCTCCCCTGAGCGGGGGCGGCGGTGAGAATCGTCCTCGTCGCCGACCACGCATACATCAATGGCGGCCAGGCCAAGGTGTCGCTCGAGAGCGCGATCGGGCTGTCCCGCCGCGGCCACGAGGTCGTGCTGTTCGCCGCCGTCGGCCCGGCCGATCCGCGGCTTGCCGCGGCGGGGGTGCGCACGGTGCTCCTCGACCAGACCGACGTGACGCAGGCCCGCTCGCTCGCCCGGTTCGGGGTGCAGTGGCTGTGGAACGCGCCCGCCGCCGCCCGGCTGAAGGACCTGATCGGCGAGACCGATCCGCGCGACACGGTGGTCCACGTCCATGCCTGGGCGAAGGCCCTGTCGCCCTCGATCGGACCGGTGCTGCGGGGCAGCGCCGCTCCGGTGGTCTACACCGCGCACGAATACTATCTCGCCTGCCCGAATGGCGGCTTCTACGATTATCCCGTCGCCGCGACCTGCCACCGGGTGCCGAACGGGCCGGCCTGCCTGACCCATAATTGCGATTCGCGCACCTATCCGCGCAAGCTCCTGCGGGTCGCCCGCCATGCCCTGATGCGCCGCACCGGCCTCGTCCAGGGCATCGACGCGATGATCATCATCAGCCGGCTCCAGCGCGAGGTGCTGGCGCCCTACCTGCCGGCGGAGACCCGTTACTTCGACGTGCCGAACCCGGTCGATGTCGAGCCCCTCGGCCACCGGGCGGGACCGCCGGGCGACTTCGTGTTCGTCGGCCGGCTCTCACCCGAGAAGGGGCCGGGGATCTTCGCCGAGGCCGCGCGCCTTGCCGGAACCCGGGCGGTCTTCGCCGGCGACGGGCCGGCACGGGCGGAGCTGGAGGCGCGCTATCCGGAAGCCTCTTTCCTCGGCTGGCAGAACCCGGACCAGGTCAAGCAGGTCCTGCGCGGCGCCCGCGCCCTGGTGTTCCCGTCGGTCTGGTACGAGGGCCAGCCGCTCACGGTGCTCGAATCGTTAGGCCTCGGCACTCCGGTGATCGTCAGCGACGTCTGCGCCGGCCGCGAGGCGGTGCGCCACGGCGAGAGCGGATTGTGGTTCCGCTCGAACGACCCGCGCTCGCTCGCCGAGGCCATGGGGCATCTCGCCAACGACGCCACGGCAATGCGGATGGGGCGGGCGGCCTACGACCTGTTCTGGGCCGACCCGCTGACGCTGGAGCGCCACCTCGATGGGCTGGAGCGAGTGTATCGCGAGGTGGCGGGGCAGGAGGGGCGTGTGGCGCCGATCGCGCGGGCGGCGGGGTAGGGGTTTCCGTTCCCTCGCAATCTGACGGAGGGCGCGGGTTTCCCCCTTCCCCGCAGAGGGGGAGGGAAAACGCCCGCTCCATACTGGCACCATTTTTCCCGTCGCAATCAGCGGAAACCACACCGCCTCCCGGCCCCTCGAACGAGCACCCACTGCAATGGCGGTCATCGCGGCCTTCGTGGTCAACGCGGTCCTCAACCTGGCCCTCGGCCTGCTCATCGCGCAGATCCTGGGGCCGGCGGATTTCGGCCGCTTCGCCCTCGGTACGGCCGGCGCCGTGGTGCTCAACATCCTGCTGTTCGAGTGGCTGCGCCTCTCGGCGACGCGCTTCTACTCGGCCCGGGTGCGGGAGGCGGAGCCGTGGATCCGCGCCATGCTCGACCGGGCCTATGCGGCGACCGCCCTCGGCCTTTCGGGTGCGGCGCTGCTGGCGCTGGCCGGCCGGCCCCTCGTCGGCGAGCCGGCCCTGCTCGCCGCCGCCGCGGCCGGGGCGGCGGTCGGCATCGGGCTGTTCGACTACCAGGCGGCGCTCGCCCGCGCCCGCTTCGTCGGCGGGCTGTATCTGCGCCTCGTGCTGATCAAGAACGGCCTCGCCCTGGTGCTGATGGTCGCCACTGCCTGGACGACGCGGGATGCCGCCGCGGTGATGCTCGCCGGGGGCCTGAGCCAGTTCCTCGCCGCCTTCCTCATCCGCCGGGCGCTTGCGGACCCGCCCACGTCCCACGACGCGGCCCGCCGCCGCGAGACGCTGCGGCTGTTCATGGCCTACGGCCTGCCGGTGGTCGCCGCCAACGTGGTCTACCAGCTGATGCCCTTCGCCAATCGCTCGGCGGTCGCGGCCGCCGCGGGCTTCGCCGAGGCGGGCTACTTCTCCCTCGCCGCGGATATCGGCGGGCGGATCTTCAGCACGCTGGGCGCCGCCCTCGACCTGCTGCTGTTCCAGATCGCCGTGCTGGCCGCCGAGACCCACGGCCACGAGGCCGGCGAGGAGCAGGTCGCCCGCAACGGCGCCGTGGTGCTGGCGCTGATCCTGCCGAGCGCCGCCGGCTTCTGGGCTCTGGCCCCGGCACTCGAGGCGATCGCCGTGCCGGCGGCCTATCGCGGCCATTTCGTGGATTACACGCTGCTGCTGCTCCCGGGCCTCGTCGCCCTGGCGCTGATGAATTTCGCCCTCAATCCGATCTTCCAGATCCGCCGCCGCACCCTGCCGCTCGTGGCGGCAGGCCTCGTCGGGGCGCTGGTCAACCTCGCGGCGGCCCTCGCGCTCGCTCCGCCCTTCGGCTCCCACGGCATCGCCGCGGCGCAATCGCTGGGCTTCCTCGCCGCGATGCTGTTCCTCGGGGTTCGCGCCCTCACCGGACCGGGCCGCCTGCGGATGGCCTGGCGCGATCCGCTCGCCGTCGTGCTCGCCACCGTGGCGATGACGGGCGCGATCCTTCCCTTGCGCGGGCTCGACCCCTGGCTCGCCCTGCCGGCCTGCATCGCCGTCGGCGGCCTCGTCTACGGCGCCCTGGTCTGGCGCTTCGACATCGCGGGGTTGCGGACGGCGGTGGTCGCGCGGTTCGGGCGGGCGGTGCCGGCGGAGTAGGGGCGCGGGCGAAGCGATGGCAGCCCGATCTGCCGTCGGCGCCTCCGCTTGCAACCCGCCCCGGTTGCCCGCAATGATCCGCCCCCCGACCGCGCCACCCGGCGCGATCCCGCCCAGCGAGTGAGCGCCGCGATGAGCATCTACCAGCCCCGGAGCGAGGCGGAGGCCGCCGCCCTGATCGGCGCGGCGGCGGCGCGGCGCGAGCGGCTGCGGCTCGTCGGCGGCGGTACCCGGGCGGGGATCGGGCGGCCCGCGCAGGATGAGGCCACGTTCTCGGCGGCGGGGCTCACCGGCATCACCCTGTACGAACCGGCCGAGCTCGTCATCGCGGCCCGGGCCGGGACGCCGCTCGCCGAGGTCGAGGCGCGGCTTGCCCAGGGCGGCCAGATGCTGCCCTTCGAGCCGATGGATCACCGCGCGATCCTCGGCACCACCGGCGAGCCGACGATCGGCGCGATCGCGGCCGGCAACATCTCGGGCCCGCGGCGGATCGCCGGGGGCGCCGCCCGCGACAGCCTGATCGGCGTGCGCTTCGTCAACGGGCGCGGGGAGGCGGTGAAGTCCGGTGGCCGGGTGATGAAGAACGTCACCGGGCTCGACCTCGTGAAGCTGATGGCCGGGTCGTGGGGCACGCTCGGCTTCCTCACCGAGGTCACCTTCAAGGTGCTGCCCGTCCCCGAACGCACCGCCACCCTGGTGCTCGCCGGCCTCGACGATTCCCGCGCGATCGAGGCGATGAGCCTCGCCCTCGGCTCACCCTTCGAGATCACCGGCGCCGCCCATCTGCCGGAGGGGATCGACGGACCCGCCCGCACATTCCTGCGCATCGAGGGATTTTCCGCCTCCGTCGATTACCGCCTCGGCCGGCTGACCCGCCTGCTGCGCGGCTTCGGCGCTCCCGACACGATCGAGGGCGAGGCCGCCGCCACGCCATGGCGCAGGGTGCGCGACGTGCTGCCCTTCGCCGGCGGCGACGAGGCGGTGTGGCGCCTCTCGACCGCGCCGAGCCGCGGTCCCGCGGTGGCGGCCGCCGTCGCGGCGGCCCGGCCGGCGCGCTGGTTCTACGATTGGGGCGGCGGCCTCGTCTGGCTCGCGACGGCGGCGACCGGCGATGCGGGCGCTGCCGACGTGCGGGCGGCCCTCGGCGGCGCCGGCCACGCGACGCTGGTGCGGGCGCCCCATTCCATCCGGGCAGCGGTGCCGGTCTTCGAGCCCCTGCCCGAGCCGCTGATGCGGATCACCGCCGGCCTCAAGGCCGCGCACGACCCCGCCGGCCTGTTCAATCCGGGGCGGATGTACGCGGGGATTTGAGCCGATGAGGAGCCGCCGGTCATGAGCGTCATCTCGCATGTTTGCCTCGGCACCGCCGACCTCGCCCGCGCCTTTCCCTTCTACGCCGCGTTGTTCGACGAGCTCGGCCTGAAACTCCGCTTCAACGAGCCGGACCAGGGTTGGGCCGGCTGGATGCCCCGCGACGCCGACCGGCCCCTGCTGATCGTCGGCCGACCCTGGAACGGAGAGGCGCCCGATCCGGGCAACGGCCCCATGACCGCGCTGACGGTCCGCTCCCGGGCGAGCGTCGACCGCTGCCACGCCCTGGCGCTGGCGGCGGGCGGCACCTGCGAGGGACCGCCCGGACTGCGGCCGCACTACCATCCGGCCTATTACGGCGCGTATTTTCGCGATCTCGACGGCAACAAGCTCTGTGTCGTGTGCCACGAGCCCGACGAGGATGGGCGGTAAGGGGATGCGGAGAGGCCCGGTCCGCTGCTACGGGGGACCGGCCGCGACATCTCTGCAGCGGACCTGATCCTCTCTCATGCGTTCCTGCCCTCGATGACGTTCCGCCTCGCCCACCTCACCGATCCCCATGTCGGGCCGCTCTCCCGCCCGCGCCTGCGCCAGCTGATGAGCAAGCGCGCCACCGGCTGGGTCAACTGGAGCCGCGGCCGCAAGCTCACCCACGACATGGAGATCCTGGCCGCCCTGGTGGCCGATCTGCGCGCGAGCGCCCCCGACCACATCGCCTGCACCGGCGACCTGTGCAACATCGGCCTGCCGAGCGAGTGGGAGACCGCCCGCACCTTCATGGAGGGGCTGGGCGAGCCCGGCTTCGTCAGCTTCGTGCCCGGCAATCACGACGCCTATGTCCGCGGCTCGCTGAAGGGGCTCCTCGACGCGGTGGCTCCCTGGACCCGGGACGATGCCGGCCGCGACAAGGCGTTTCCTTACTTGCGCCGGCGCGGGCCCCTGGCGCTGGTCGGACTGTCCTCGGCGATCCCGACCGCGCCCTTCGTGGCGACCGGGCGCCTCGGCTCCGACCAGATCCGGGCCGCCGAGCGGATGCTGGCGGCGCTCGCCGCCGAGCCCGAGCGGCCGTGCCGGGTGGTGATGATCCACCATCCGCCGCATGTCGGCGGCGCCAAGGCGGGGCGCAACCTGACCGACGCCCACGCCTTCGAGGCGATGATCGGCCGGGTCGGTGCCGACCTCGTGCTGCACGGCCACAACCATGTCGGCTCGGTCGCCTTCCTGATGGCCCCGGGCGGGCGGCGCGTTCCGGTGATCGGCGCGCCTTCGGCCTCGGCCCGGGGCGGGACGCTCAAGCATTGCGCCGGCTACCACCTCTACGAGATCGAGCGCACCGGCTCCGGCTTCTCCCTCACCGCCACGTTGCGCGGCATCCTGCCGGACGGGGCCCTGGGCGATCTCGGCACCCTGACGCTCCGGGGCTGAGACCGGTCTGCTTCGAAATCGCGTGTGATGTCCCGGCTCGACGGAGCCGTCTCGACGCCCCCACCGCGACGGCGGGTCGGGACCGGATCTCGACGTTGCGTGCTGCTCTGCTTGAGCCTGCGTGAGTGCTGGGCCTGGGAAAGTGTTTTGCGGTTTTTCCCGTTTCGAGCTAAGGTCATGCCGCTGTAAAAGAGGCGCACGCTGATTCGACGGGAGGCGAATTTGGTGTTCGTTCGGCAAAACGTCTACGAGATGGGGTCGGATTGGGCCGATCCGATCCTGTGGTATGCCCGTGCCGTCGCGGAGATGAAGAAGAGGCCGCTGGCCCATCCGCTGGCCTGGCGTTTCTACGGCGCGATCCACGGCTTCGACCGGACGCTCTGGACGGAACTGGATCAGCTGGCACCGTCCGATACGCTCCCGAATTCCGACCTGATCGAGAAATTCTGGAATCAGTGCCAGCATGGCAGCTGGTATTTCCTGCCGTGGCATCGGGGTTATCTCTGGGCCTTCGAGGCCGTGGTCCGCGACGTGGTGCACGGCCTGAAGGGACCCGCTGACTGGGCGCTGCCCTACTGGAATTATTTCGGGCCGAACCAGAACGCATTGCCGCCCGCCTTCGCGTCGCAGGACTGGCCGGACGGGAAGGGCGACAATCCGCTCTTCGTGCAACGGCGCTACGGCCCCTACGGGGACGGCAACGTCTTCGTCCTGCTCGACGTGGTCGACCTCGACGCCCTGGATAAGCCCCAGTTCACGGGCGTCGCCAATGGCGGCGATCCCGGGTTCGGCGGCGTCGATACCGGATTCTCGCATGGCGGCCCGGTGCACGGGGGCATCGAATCGCAGCCGCACGATCAGGTGCACGGCCTCGTCGGCGGGCGCCGGAAGGGAACGATCTCCCCCGGCCTGATGTCCAAGCCGGCCACGGCCGGCCTCGACCCGATCTTCTGGCTGCATCACGCCAACATCGATCGGCTCTGGCAGGTCTGGCGCCGGCGCGCCCCGGGCCACGCCGATCCGAGCGCGGCGGCGTGGACCGGCGGTCCGGCGACGCTCGGCCAGCGTCCCTTCGTGATGCCCGTGCCAGGCGCTCAGGGCGGCTGGACCGACTGGAGCTTCACCCCCGGCCAGACCGAGAGCACGACGGAACTCGGATACGAATACGACGATGTCTCGACCGGCGAGGTCGCGGCGGCTGCCCTTCGCTCCGAGCCCCTCGCGCAGGTCGCCGCGGCGAGCGCTCCCCGGGGTGGCGCCGGCCGGGGGAGTACCGGCCAGGGGAGCACGGGCAAGGGGAGCACGGGCAAGGAGAGTTCGGCCATGGCCGCTGGAAAGACAGTCGAGCTGATCGGGGCGAGCCAGGCCGCGATCCCTGTCGTCGGGGCGCAGGCGCAGGCCTCCGTCGCCCTCGAGCCGGAGGCGCGCAAGCGAGTCTCCGCCGGGCTGGCGGCCTCGGCCCGGGGCGTCTCGCCTCAAGCCGCTTCCGCCCAGAACGCTTCTCCCCAAGGCGCCGCGCCCGCCCGACCCGAGCGCGTCCTGCTCAACCTCGAGAACGTCCGCGGCCACACGGATGCGGTGGTGTTCCGGGTCTATGTCGGCCCCCAGGGGACCGATCCCTCCGGCAGGCCGGAATGCCTGGCGGGCAGCGTCGGCCTGTTCGGCGTCACCGAGGCGAGCGAGCGGGACGGTCCCCACGGCGGCAGCGGCCTGACCTACGTCCTCGACATCACCCCGATCGTCGAGGCGATGCACCTGAACCGGGATCTCGAGGCCGACAAGCTCGACGTGCGCATCGTGCCGGTGGACTCCGTGCCCGAGGAAGCGAAGATCACGATCGGGCGGGTCGGCGTGTTCCGCCAGGGCCGCTAGGGCGCGTCACGATCGGGCGGCCAGCGCGAATTTCTCCAAGTCCTCGTTGAGATCGGTCCCATCGACGAGCCGGTATCCACATCGTCGGACAATGCTCCAAGGGGGATGCCATGACTCCTGCCGCCCGCGAGCGATGGGGCATCCGGGGCCCGGTCCTCGCGGTCAGTGCCGCCGCCTGGGCGCTGCTGGCTGCGGCACCGCCCGGATGGACCCTGCCGGAATCCTGCGCCGTCGCCTGGCGACCGCCATCGTCCGACGACGTCATCCTGGCCCTTTCGCTCAATCCGCCCGGATCTCTCGCGGCGGCCTGGATCCTGATGCTCGCGGCGATGATGGGGCCGATCCTGGTTGCGCCCCTCGGCCACCTGCGCGGCCGCAGCCTCGCTTCCCGGAGAGGACGCTCCCTCGCCCTCTTCCTCGCCGGCTACGCGGCGGCCTGGAGCGTCGCGGGGATCGGCCTGGCGGCCCTGGCCCTGACCCTGCGGCTGAGCGCGCCCAGCGTGGCGCCGGTGCCGGCCCTCCTCGCGATCCTGGTCTGGCAGGCCTCGCCCGCCAAGCAGACCTGCCTCAACCGCTGTCACGATCGACCCGCCCTGTCCGCCTTCGGCGTCGCGGCGGATCGCGACGCCGCGCGGTTCGGGCTGGTCCACGGGGTGTGGTGCGTCGGGTCCTGCTGGCCGCTGATGCTGGCGATGCTGCTGCCTTCCGACGGTCACCTCGTCGCGATGATCGCGCTGGCCGGGTGGCTCCTGGCCGAGCGCGTGGCGCCCGCGGTTCCGCCGGGGTGGCGCTGGCATCCCTGGCGCGGCGGTCCGGTCCTGCGCATCGCCGCCGGGTTCGCGGCCGCCGCATGGTCGCGGCTCGCGACGCGGGTCGCATCGCCCCCGTCGCTCGTCGCGGCGCCGATCCCGCCGCCCGGAAATGCCCCCTGACGTCAGGTATCCGGTTTTTCGGGACCCGCGGCCGATCCGGCCTCTCGCGTAGCCCCGATGAGCAACCCCGGCGCCGCGAACGGCTCGGCGTTGCCCGGACCGCGGCGGCGGCGGGGCGGCGGACCTTGCCGGGGCCGGCGTTCGCCCCTGCACGCTCCGCCGCCCGACGCCTCCGGTTCAGCGGAAGAGCGAGAGGATGTTCTGGCTCGACGAGTTGGCGATCGACAGCGCCTGCACCGCCAGCTGCTGCTGCGTCTGCAGCGCCTTCAGCTTCGTCGATTCCTCTTCCACGTCCGCGTCCACCAGGATGCCGATCGTGCGGTCGTTGGCCTTCATCAGCGTATCGACGAAGGTCGATTGACCGTCGATCTGCGTCTTGTTGGCACCCAGCTTCGTACCCGCATCCGTCACCTTGCCGATCGCCTTGTCGACGGCCGTGATGATGTTCTGGAGGTCCTGGTCGCCGCTCGTGCCCACCAGCGTCGAGATGTCGAGATTGGCGACCGAGTACGACCCGCCGCTGGAATAGGTGCCGACCGCAGTGTCGAGGATGCCCTGGGCCTGGGTTGTACCGGCATCGGTGCCTGCGGCGTTGCGGGCGACCACGGTGCCGCCGGCGACCGCGTTGGTGGTCGCGTTCGCCAGGCCGAACGACGCATCCGCGGCGCTGACGATGATCGAGGCGGTCGAGGACGAGTTGGTCAGCGTCAGCTTGCCGCCGGCGAACGACGCCGACACCGTGCTGGCCGTCGCCGCGCTCAGGGTCGCGTTGAGCATCGCCGCCACGTCGGTGCCGTTGACCGACGTGTTGCTCGCCGAGGTCGCCGCACCGCCGAGCGCCGTGAAGCTCGCCGCGTTGAGGGTGATCGTCTTCGAGGTCGTGCCGTCGCTGATCGTAATCGCCTTCGAGCCCGACGACAGGTCGATGTTGCTGAAGGCGGTGCCGGTCACGATCGCCTGTTGCGCGCCCGCCGTCACCGTGCCGAAGCCGATATCGATCACCTTCTTGTTCGCCGACGGGTTGGCGAGCTGCACGTTGAGGGTCGTGGCCGCACCGGTGCCGGTGGTGGTGAAGTTGAGCCGGCCCGACGAATCGAGGCCCGCCGTGACCTTGCCGGCGAGATTGCCGTTGGCGGCGATCTGGTTGTTGAGGGCGGAGATGAACTCGCTGGTGGTGACCTGCGTCAGGTCCTTGGCGGCCGACTTGAGGGTGGCGGCGTTGAGGGTCAGGGTGCCGGCGACGCCGCCGACCGTCACGGAGAGCGAGACCTCGTTGGGGCCCGAGAAATCCGCCGTGCCGGTGCCCGAGCCGAACCCGGCGGTGCCGGTCAGCGAGGTCGAGGACAGCACCTGGGCGTTGGTCGCGGAGGTGGTGACGCTGGTCGAGTTCGCATCGTAGAGCTTGATGCTCTGCACGTTCACGGCGATCTGCGAGAAGGTGATCGTGCCGTTCGACGAGCGGGCGAAGCCCCCGACCACGTTCTGCGTCGCCTGGTAGGCGCTGTTGCTGGCCGATGAATTGACCGAGAGCCAGTTCTGGCCGCTGGCATTCGAGGAATCGGCGGTGGCCTTCATCTTCGACTGGATGGCGGCGATCTCGACCTGCACCTTCGAGCGGTCGACGCCCGGGGTCATCGCGGTCTGCAGCTTGGCCCGCATGTTCTGCAGGTCGTCGAGGATGCTGTTGAGGCCGTTATAGGCCGTATCGACCGACGAGGAGCCGAGGCCGAGCGAGTCCTTGACCGCACCGAGCGAGGCGTTGTCGGTGCGCACCGTGGTGGCGATCGACCAGTAGGCGGCATTGTCGGCGGCGGACGAGACGCGCTGGCCGGTCGAGACCCGGTTGCTGGTCGTGTCGAGCTGGTCGTTGATGCTCTTGAGGGTGGTGAGCGCCGTCAACGCGGCGGTGTTGGTCAGGAGGCTGGTCACGGCTGGGGCTTCCAGTGCTTCACGGGGGCAGGAGTGTTCGGTTCACATCCGTGGATCAGGCATCCGGGCTTTTACCGGCAGGGCGGGCCGACATCATGTCTTGGATCCGATGGGTCCATCCGCCAAGCTTGCGTTCATTCTGAACGTTGCCGGAGTTTTTCTCCGGACACATGTATATGATAGCTAAAAAAGATTTTTATCGCGTTAATACCATAAGAAATGAACGTGAAATGTTCAGAATTACTATGTTATTTCTAGGTTGTATGAAGCGGGGCCGCGACCGGACGAACGATCTCGCGATGCGCAGACCGACGCCGCGAGGAGGGGCCGGCCTCCGGGGCCGGAAGCCCGGCCCCTCGCGCAGCCGCACCATTTCGACGGGGGGCGGCATTGCCCCGTCGACGGCACCGGATCGTGTCGGGGCCTGCCCTGCACCGGCCCGGCCGCTTCGACGAGCTGGTCTACGTGCCGGTGCCGACCATCGCCCGGCGGCCGCCACATCCTCGGCATCCACACCCGCGCCATGCCGCTTTCCGACGATGTCGACTTCGACGGGCCGGCCTGATCGCCTTGCGCGAGAACCTGTCGAGCGAGCGGGTGACACAGGCGCATTTCGACGCGGCACTTCACGAAGCCCGGTCCCCGGTGACGCCCGAGATGGAGCAGGATTATGAGACGATGCCGCGCGCCCTCGAGCAGGAGGGCCCGCAGCGCCAGCCGATCGGCTTCGTGCCGCGCAGGCAGGCGGCGGAATAGAGCCGTCCTGGCCGGGCTGGCCTGTGGCGCTTATGCACCACGGGCCGGCCGGCGATTGTTTCCGCCCTGTTTTCGCCACAGCCCGGCGGCCAACCCGTTCGACGTTAACCGAACGGGAGGGGACGATGACCCGTCAGACCGCGCCGCGGCGCTTCGCAAGATCGAGCTTCACGAGGTCGATCCTGGCGGCGACCGCACTCCTGGCCCTCGCCGTGCCGGCCCAGGCGATCGGCCTGCTCGACCGCGGGCCGATCGCCGACTTCCTGACGGTCTTCCGCCAGCAGGGCGTGCCGCGCCAGACCATCGGCTGGAACAGCCCCTACAAGCCCGGCACGGTGGTGATCTCGACCAGCCAGCGCCGACTCTACTACATCCTGCCGAACCAGGAGGCGGTCCAGTACGGCGTCGGCGTCGGCCGCGAGGGCTTTTCCTGGTCCGGCACCAAGACCGTGACGATGAAGAAGGAATGGCCGGCCTGGCGCCCGCCGGAGCAGATGATCAAGCGCCGCCCCGACCTGCCGCGCTACATGGCCGGCGGCAACGACAACCCGCTCGGGGCGCGCGCGCTCTATCTCGGCTCGTCGCTCTACCGCATCCACGGCTCGAACGAGCCGGAGACCATCGGGGCGGCGGTGTCGTCGGGCTGCATCCGCATGACCAACCGGGACGTGATCGATCTCTACGACCGGGTGAAGGTGGGGACGAAGGTGGTGGTGCTGCCTTAAAAGAATATTTTTCGGCCGCCTGCGCTCGGAGGGCCGGAAAAATCCTATCCTCTCATACGATTTCCGGCTGATCGCTTCGCGATGCGGAAATCGGCTTCGCTCAGGCGCCGCGCGGGCTCGTGATACGAAATCCGGAAGTGATCTTCCGGATTTCGTATCACCTCATCCTGAGGTGTTCGTCGATCGAAGATCGACTGACCTCGAAGGAGGGCTCCAGGAATCGCCGAGGCTTCTGGAGCCCTCCTTCGAGGCCGCTACGCGGCACCTCAGGATGAGGTTGTGATTGGGAGGGAAGTGTTCACGGGCCCTGTGATCAAACAGCCGCGTCCTCCGGCTCCGGCAGCGCCATCACCCGGGGCGGGTGCCCGGTCGCGTCGAGGAAGCGGATCAGGTCACCCGGCGCGACCGACGTGGTGGCGCCGTTGTGGAGCGGATGGAAATTGACCGGGTCGTGCGCCATCAGCCCGGCATCGAGGATCACCGAGACGGTGCCGTCGCGGTCGTTGATGAGCCCGAACGGCGTCACCGAGCCGGGGCGCACGCCGAGCCGCTCGTAGAGCAGGTCGGCCGACCCGAAGGACAGCCGGCCGCGGGCGCCGAGCGGCCCGTGCAGGCGCTTGAGGTCGATCCGCGCCTCGGCTTCGGCGACGACGAGGAACAGCCGGCCGTTCTTGTCCTTGAGAAACAGGTTCTTCGAGTGCCCGCCCGGCATCCCGGCCTTGAGGTCGCGGGATTCCGCCACCGTGTGCACGGGGACGTGCTCCACGGTGGCGTGCGCGATCCCGAGGCCGTCGAGAAAGGCGAACAGCTCCTCCGGGGTCGCCGCACTCATGCGGCGAGATGACGGGCGAGCGCCGCCGGGTCGACGTTGCCGCCCGACAGGATCACGCCGACGCGCTTGGCCCTAACCGGCACCGCGCCCTCGAAGGCCGCGGCCGCGGCGAGGCACCCGGTCGGCTCGACCACGAGCTTCATCCGCTCGACGAAGAACCGCATGGCGGAAACGAGCTGCGCATCCGTCGCCGTCACGATGCCGGCGGCCTCGCGCCGGATGATCGGGAAGGTGTGCCGGCCGAGATGCGTCGTCAGTGCTCCATCGGCGATCGAGACCGGGACCGGGATGCGCACCACCTCGCCCTTGGCGAGCGATTGCTGGCCGTCATTGCCGGCCTCGGGCTCGACGCCCCAGATCTCGACCTCCGGCGACAGGGCCCGGGCCGCGAGGCACGAACCGGCGAGCAAGCCGCCGCCGCCGAGGCAGACGAGCAGGACGTCGAGGGGGCCGACCTCCTCGATCAGCTCCTTCACGGCGGTGCCCTGGCCGGCGATCACGTCCGGGTGGTCGTAAGGCGGGATCACCGACAGGCCGCGCGCCTCGGCGAGGCGCCGGCTGACCTCCTCGCGGTCCTCCTTGTAGCGGTCGTAAACCACGATCTCGGCGCCGTAGCCGCGGGTGGCCGCGACCTTGATGGCGGGAGCGTCGTGCGGCATCACGATCACGGTCGGCACGCCCTGGAGCGCGCCCGCATACGCGATCGCCTGGGCGTGGTTGCCCGACGAGAAGGCCAGCACCCCGCGGCTGCGCTGCTCGGGCGAGAGCGCCGCGATGGCGTTGCAGGCGCCCCGGAACTTGAAGGCGCCGGCCCGCTGCAGCGGCTCGGCCTTGAAGAACAGGGTGGCGCCGGTCCGCGCATCCGCCGTGCGGGAGGTGAGCACCGGAGTGCGGTGGGCGATGCCCTCGATGCGGCCGGCAGCGGCCTCGACATCGGCGAAAGTGACGCTCATGTCAGCGATTCTCGAAGTTGGGCTTACGCTTCTCGACGAAGGCCTTCATGCCTTCCTTCTGGTCGTGGGTGGCAAACAGCCCGTAGAAGACCCGGCGCTCGTAGCGGATGCCCTCGGTGAGCGTGGTCTCGAAGGCGCGGTCGATGCTCTCCTTGGCCACCATCACGGCGGGCAGCGACATCGACGCGATGGTCTCGGCCGCCTTCATGGCCTCGGCCATGAGATCGGCCGCCGGCACGACGCGGGCGACGAGGCCGGAGCGCTCGGCCTCCGCCGCATCCATCATCCGGCCGGTGAGGCAGAGTTCCATCGCCTTGGCCTTGCCGACCGCGCGGGTCAGGCGCTGGGTGCCGCCGGCGCCCGGGATGACGCCGAGCTTGATCTCGGGCTGGCCGAACTTGGCATTGTCGGCGGCGAGGATGAAGTCGCACATCAGCGCCAGCTCGCAGCCGCCGCCGAGCGCGTAGCCCGCGACCGCGGCGATGATCGGCTTGCGGCGCCGGCCGACCTTGTCCCACTCGCCGAACGGATCGGCCATGTAGAATTCGGGATGGGTGCGGTCCTGCATCTCGCGGATGTCGGCGCCGGCGGCGAACGCCTTCTCCGAGCCGGTGATGACGATGCAGCCGATGCCGTCGTCGCGCTCATAGCCGTCCAGCGCGTGGTTCAGCTCGGCGATCAGCGCATTGCACAGCGCGTTCAGCGCCGCCGGACGGTGCAGGGTGACGAGCGCCACCCGCCCGCGCGTCTCGACCCGGATGTTTTCGTAAGCCACGGCGTTCTCCCGATCGTCTCTCCCGCTTGGCTAGGGGAGGGCGAAGCGGGGCGCAAGCGGCTCGGCGGGAGGGCAGGGCTGCCGGGGGATCACCCCCCGTCTCCTCACCCTCGACGTCGTCCCGGGGCCGCGCAGCGGAACCCGGGATCCATATCCGCCGACGATTCAGGATGAAGCGGAACGGGATACGCCCCGGTCTGCACCGCCAGCGGTGATGGATGCCGGGTTCTCGCCTGCGGCGAGCCCCGGGACGACATCGAGGGTGTCGGGTCCGTGGGAGAAAACGTTCACGCCGGCGGCGGCGGATCCGGGGCCTCCACCACCTCCTGCCTCTGAAGCTGGAGGGCGACGAACCAGCACAGGGACGCCCAGGCGGCGCCGATGCACCAGCCGGCGAGTACGTCGCTCGGCCAGTGCACCCCGAGATAGATCCGGCTGATCCCGACCAGCAGCGTGGTGACGACGCCGAGCCCCATCACGAAGGCCTTGACCTTGCGTGAGCGCTCGACCCGGGCGAGCAGGATCGCGAGCGTCAGGTAGGCGATGGCCGACAGCATGGCGTGGCCGCTCGGGAAGCTCGCCGTGAAGGTCTCCATGCCGTGCGGCACCAGCTCCGGCCGCGGGCGGTGGAAGAACAGCTTGAGTCCCGTCGACAGGATCTCGCCGCCGCCCACCGCCACCGCGACGAACAGGGCGGCGCGCCGCCGTGCCGTGATGGCGAGGTACAGGATCACGCAGGCCGTGACGTAGACGATGCCGAACACGCTGCCGAAGGCGGTGATGTCCCGCATCGTCTCGGGCAGCCAGGACGGGCCGATCGGCTGGGCGAGATCGCCCGGCACCCGGAGCGCCAGCAGGAGGCGATCGTCGAAGCCGAACGAGCCGCCCTCGCGGATCTCGTCGGCGAGCTTGAAGAAGCCGAAGCCGAACAGGCTGACGGCGAGCAGCGAGGCGAGCGGCCCGATCTCGTTGAGGCGTAAGCGCAGCCACATCGCCGTGGCGTGGCGCCGGAACGGAATCGCGACCATCAGGCGCCCCCGCACGGAAACCGGCCGCGGGCCTCCCACGGCCCACCGAGATAGCGCCAGAGCAGGAGCCCGGTGCCGGTGATCTCCCGGGGCACGAAACCGGCCTCCAGTTCGCGGTGCAGGGCGCGTGCCTCCTCGGGCGCGACCTTGTTCTGCACCGTGACGTGGGGCCGGTAGCCCTGCCGGTCCTGCGGCGTCAGCCAGTGTTCGAACGTGGCGGCGAGCCGCCCGCGCAAGCGCGACAGGCGCGGGGATTCGAGGGCATAGGCGACGCCGCGGCCGATGAAGCGCAGGGATGCGACCTGGACCGGGATCGGGCCCTCCGCCCGCATCTCCGCGGCCAGGGTCTCGACGATGCCGCGCTCCTCCTCGCCGGGCAGGTGATGGAAGAGCGTGACATGGGCCGGAATCTTGTTGAGGGCGGCCGGGAAGTGGCGGCGGCGCTCGCCGTCGAACTCCGCGAAGGCGGCCTCGTCGAGCTCCAGGGTGAGGATCAGGGGGTGTTGCGTCATCCTCCCGGCGAAATGGCGCGCGGGACCGGAATGGCCAGGGCGGAACGGCCAGGATCGGCGGCGCTGTTCAGCTCGGGCACTTCCCGCTACACGCCCCGCATGCGCGACAGCACCGACATGGTCCATCTCGGCCGGGACGGATGGCTCTTCCTGACCGGCGGCACCAACCGGGTGCGGCAGCAATACCGGGCGAGCCTGCCCGTCGCCTGGCGGCTGTGGCGCTGGCGCCGGCTGATCGAGGCCCGCACGGCGAAGGCGGCCTCCCTGGGCCTGCGCGCCTTCCACGTCGTGGTGCCGGAGAAGCTGAGCGTCTACGACGACCGCCTCGACGGGCTCGCCCTCGACCCCGCCCTGTCGCCGGCCCGCCGCCTCGGCGCGCGCCTCGCCCGCTCGCCCGCCGCGCGGGCCTGGATCGACCTCGTCGGGCCGTTGCGGGCGGCGCGCGACGCCGAGCCGCCGCTTTACCTGCGCACCGACACCCATTGGAGCCAGGAGGGCTGCCGCCTCGCCTACGGGGAGATCATGCGGGCGCTCGGCGCCGTGCCGCCGCCTGACCTCGCGAGCCGGCCGTTCCACGACCATGACGGCGTGCGCGACCTCGGCGGCAAGCTCGATCCGCCCCGGCGCGAGACGATGCGGGTCTACGAGATGCAGCGCGACGCCGTGCGGATCTTCGCCAACCCGCTGGTCGAGGGCCACGAGGCGCGCGGTACCGCCGCCGACCTCCATGTCGGCGCCCACGTGGTCTTCCGCAACGACAGCCCGGCCGCCGATCCGCGCACGCTGATGCTGTTCGGCGATTCCTGCTCGCATTTCCACCCGATCTTCCTGACCGGGCTGCTGGCCGAGAGCTTTCGCGAGCTGCACTTCGTCTGGTCGTCGAATCTCGACTGGGATTACGTCGCACGGGTGCGCCCGCACCTGCTGCTGGTCGAGGTGGCGGAACGCTTCCTCGCCCGGGTGCCGACCGATCGGTTCGACGTCGAGGCGGAGGGCGCGCGGGCGCTCCCCTCCCGGGACGGGGCCGGGATCTGAGCGACGGCCATTGCGGCGCGGGGCGGCCGCCCCACCTTCGGGCGGATGGCGAGGAGGGTGCGATGGGGCTTCTGGTCGACGGCGTCTGGCACGACCAATGGTACGACACCAAGGAGACCGGCGGGCGCTTTGTGCGCAAGGATGCGGCCTACCGCAACTGGGTGACGCCGGACGGTGCGCCCGGCCCGAGCGGGGAGGGCGGGTTCCCGGCGGAACCCGGGCGCTACCACCTCTACGTCTCGCTCGCCTGCCCCTGGGCCCACCGTACCCTGATCGTGCGGGCCCTCAAGGGGCTCGAGGACGCGATCTCGGTCTCGGTGGTCGATCCGCATATGGGCGCCGAGGGCTGGGTGTTCGGCGACAGCCCGGGCGCGGGGCCGGATACGGTCAACGGCGCGACCCGGCTCTACGAGGTCTATCTCAAGGCCGACCCGCATTATACCGGCCGGGTCACCGTGCCGGTCCTTTGGGACAAGGTCCGGGGCACGATCGTGTCGAACGAATCGGCCGAGATCATCCGGATGCTGAACGGCGCCTTCGCCGGCCACGGCCCGGATTTGTACCCGGCGGACCTGGCGCCCGGGATCGACGCCCTGAACGCGCGGGTCTACGACCGGGTCAACAACGGGGTCTACAAGGCCGGCTTCGCGACCCGGCAGGACGCCTACGAGGAGGCGGTGACGGCGCTCTTCGAGGAACTCGACGCGCTTGACGCCCGGCTCGACCGCTCGCGCTACCTGATGGGCGACCGGTTGACCGAGGCCGACATCCGGCTGTTCACCACGCTGGTGCGGTTCGATCCGGTCTATGTCGGGCACTTCAAGTGCAACCTGCGCCGGATCGCCGACTATCCCAATCTCGCGCCCTACACGCGCGACCTCTACCAGATTCCCGGCATCGCCCCGACGGTGAACCTCACTCACATCAAGCGGCACTATTACGAGAGCCACCCGACCATCAACCCGACCGGGATCGTGCCGGTGGGCCCGGTGCTGGATTACGACGCGCCGCATGGGCGGGCGGAGCGGTTCGGGGCCTGACCGGCGGCCACGCAGGAACCCTCCCCCCTCTGCGCAGGGCTGTCCGGGGAAAGACGAGGCGCAGGAAATTCCCTCTCCCCGCGGGCGGGGAGAGGCTTTCGTCCCCCTTGTCGGGGACGAAAGGAGCGGAGGCGAAAGCCGCAGCGAGGGTGAGGGGGTGTTTCCGGATGAGGCTCCTTCGGAAACACCCCCTCACCCTCGCCCTTCGGGCTTCCTGAGCCCCTTCGGAGCTCAGGCCTCTCCCCGCAACGAAGTCGGGCTTGCCCGACTTCGTCCGTCGCTTGCAGATCCCGGGCAAGCCCGGGATCTGTCGGGGAGAGGGGAAACCCGCGCTTTTTTCTTTCCCCGGACAGCCCTGCCCTCTGCGGGGGAGGGTGCCCGGCTGCGAGTGCGAAGCACTCGTGCGCCGGGCGGGAGAGGGGAACCACGGTTCCGGACAAGACTGAACCGTTCTGAAGAGCGCCCCCTGGATCAGCGTCGCGCTGCCCCTCTCCCGGCCCCTGCTGACGCAGGGACCACCCTCCCCCGCAAAGGGGGGAGGGTTGACCCGTGGCGACTGTCGCAGCCGCATCGAAAGACTACGCCGTCGCCGAGAACACATCCGGCAGCGACGGCAACCTCTGCCGCAACCGCAGCAGCGCGATGGTCTCGATCTCGGCGAGCGCGCGGGCCCGCTCGTCCTCCGGCGGGTTGTCCAGCCGCTCGGCGAGCTGCGCCAGAATCTCTTCCGGCCCCTTGCCCCGCACCGCCATCACGAACGGGAAGCCGTGGCGGGTGCGGTAGCGCTCGTTGAGGGCGAGGAAGCGGGCGCGGCCCTCCTGGTCGAGGGCGTCGAGCCCGGCCGAGGCCTGCTCGGCGCGGGATTCCGGCGCGAGGTCGGCGGCCGCCACCCGGCCCGCGAGGTCGGGATGGGCGCGGATGAGGGCGAGCTGGCGCTCCGGATCGGCCGCCCGCATCACCGCGATCATGGCGGCGTGGAGCCCGTCGGCCGAGTCCTGCATGCCCGACAATCCGGTCGCGTGGGCGCCCTCCGCCACCCAGGGCGAGTGCTCGAACACGTCGCCGAAGTGTTCCACGAACAGGGCCCGGCCCATCCGGCTCGGGGTCAGGCCGGCCGGCGCATGGGTCTTCGCCCAATGCCGGGCGATGTCGATGCGCCGGCTTACCCACACGTCGTTGTGGGCGGCGACGTGGTCGAGGAAGCGGGCCAAAGCCGCGATCCGGCCCGGCCGGCCGACGAGGCGGCAATGCAGGCCGATCGACAGCATCCGGGGCGTCTCGGCACCCTCGGCGTAGAGCACGTCGAAGGAGTCGCGCAGGTAGGCGAAGAACTGGTCGCCGGCGTTGAATCCTTGCGGCGTCGCGAACCGCATGTCGTTGGAATCGAGGGTGTAGGGCACCACCAGTTGCGGTGCGCGCGGCCCCTCGACCCAGTAGGGCAGGTCGTCGGCGTAGGAATCCGCCGAGTAGAGGAAGCCGCCCTCTTCCATCACCAGCCGCAGGGTATTTTCCGAGGTCCGGCCCGTGTACCAGCCGAGCGGGCGCTCGCCGGTCACCTCGGTGTGGATCCGGATCGCTTCGCTCATGTGGGCCTTCTCCTCCTCGTAGGAGAAGTCGCGGTAGTCGATCCATTTGAGGCCGTGGCAGGCGATCTCCCAGCCGGCCTCGCGCATGGCGGCGACCGCGTCGGGATTGCGCTGGAGGGCGGTGGCGACGCCGTAGACCGTCACCGGCAGGTTGCGCCCGGTGAACAGCTTGTGCAGGCGCCAGAAGCCGACCCGCGAGCCGTACTCGTAGATCGATTCCATGCTCATGTGGCGCTGGCCCGGCCAGGCCTGCGCGCCGACGATCTCCGACAGGAACGCCTCCGAGGCCCGGTCGCCGTGGAGCAGGCAGTTCTCGCCGCCCTCCTCGTAGTTGATCACGAACTGCACCGCGATGCGGGCGCCGTCCGGCCATTGCGCCTGGGGCGGGGTGCGGCCGTAGCCGACGAGGTCGCGGGGGTAGGGGGAGTCGGTCATGGGGGCGGTCCGGGATGAGCCGTCACCGCGCTACCCTGGACGAGTTCGCGCGGGATCCCCTCTCCCGTGTGGGAGAGGGGTAGGGGTGAGGGTGCCACGGTCCTGTGTCAGGCTCGGACCGTCCCGCGGCCAGCACCACGTTCAGCGTTCACTGCTGAAGCGTGTCACCCTCACCCCCAGCCCCTCTCCCACACGGGAGAGGGGGGAGCGCGCTCTCGTCCGCGGCAGGGCAATGAGGGCCGCGTGGAAATCGTGCCGCAACCTTAGCCGTGCGGCAGGCCGCACGCAAAACCGCCCCCGGCCCTCACCCCGCCAGGGCCGCCAGCGTCGGATCGACCCGGGCGAAATGGTCGGCCCAGGTCGGGGCCCGGTAGCCCGCGAGGCGCTCCGCCATCGTGGCCCGCAAGGGCGAGCCCGGCGCCGCGAGGTCCTCCACCACCCGCATCCAGCCCAATCCGTCGAGCGGGTGCAGGAACTCCGCGAAATCGCCCGCGATCTCGCGATGGACCGGGATGTCGGAGGCGACGACCGGCAGGCCGGAGGCGGCGGCCTCCAGCACCGGCAGGCCGTAGCCCTCGGCGAAGGAGGGCATCAGGAGGGCGGTGGCGCTTCCCATCAGCCGTACCAGACCGGCGGTCGACAGGCCCGAGGCCTCGGTGACGTGAGCGCGCACCGCCGGGCAGCGCTCCAGGAGGTCGATCACGTTCTCGCTCTCCCAGCCCCGGCGCCCGACGACGACGAGGCGCGGCGTCGCCTCCCCGTGCCGAGCCGCGAGCTCGCGCCACGCGGTGAGCAGGCTGATGAGGTTCTTGCGCGGCTCGATCGTGCCGCAGACCAGGAAGAACGGCCGGGCGGGCGGCACCGACGGCGCAGCATGGAAGGCCGCCTCGATCCCGAGCGGGCCGACGGTGACCGGCGGCACCCGGCGCCCGAGGCCGGCGAGATGGGCCGAGAAGCGCTGCCCGACATCGGCCGAGTTCACCACGATGGCTTGCGCGTGGCGGGCCACCGTCTCCATCCGCACCCGGTGCCGCTCGGCCTCGCCGTCGCGACCGTATTCGGGATATTCGATCGGGATCAGGTCGTGGATGAAGAAGACCGGTCGGATGTCGGGCCGGTCGTAGAGCCAGTCGAACCGCGCCGGCTTGTCGAGGCGCAGGTGCGAGGTGTGCACGTAGAGCGCGTTCATCGGCACGCTTTCCGGGCCCGGCGCCCGCAAGACCGCGAGCCAGGCCTCGAGCTGGCGCCTGCGGCGTGCGCGCGCGCCGTCCGGCTTCGCGGCGGAGGGGCCCGAGGCCGGGACCGGCAGGCCGAGCCGGCCTGCGAGGTCGCGGTAGACAGGATCGTCGCCGGCCGCGACCTCCTCGGTCCAGGCCGCGACTGCCGCCTCGACGAGGCCCGCCATCTGGCCTCCGTCGAGCACCTTCGGGCCGAGCGGCGTCGACACGATGCCGAAGCGGGGGCCCGGCTGCGCCAGCAGGTGCCGGGCATAGGCGAGGTCGACCCGGTCGATGCCGGTCGGGCTCGCATGGCGCAGGCGGGTGACGAGGCGGGTGAGGTCGAGGGCGACGGGATGGGGGCGCATGAAGCCTGTGAGCCTGAAGTCCTGGAGACGGGGAGGTCAAGTCGCCCGCCTTCCTACACAGTGGCGGGGGCTTTCGCCGAATCCGTCCTGTGCGGCAGCGCACAAGACGCGGGCCGGCCTGTGGATGGTCGCTCTTGCAACGCTGAGCGGTGATGATTTATCGCATTCGTCACCGCTCCGTCGCGTCGCGGTGACAAGTGTCGGGCGCGTCGATTAGGATCGTGGGTCGGCGCTGGGTCGACGTTCGGGTGAGACAATGGCGATCGTCGATCTGGATCGGGATGCGGTGAAGAACGGCTTGGCGGACGGCTCCGTCCTGCTGATCGACGTGCGCGAGCCCAACGAATTCGAATCGGGCCACATCCCGGGCTCGGTGTCTTTCCCGCTCTCGGCCTTCGACGTCGAGCGGCTGCAGGCGCTGATCGCCGAAGACGGCCGCCGGCCGGTCCTGTCCTGCGCCGCCGGCGTGCGCTCGGCCCGGGCGCTGCAATACCTCCAGAGCCAGGGCGTGCCCTTGAGCGAGCATTATGTCGGCGGGTTCAAGGACTGGGCCAATGCCGGCGAGGCCGTGGAATAACTGACGAACACTGTCCGCCTCGCTCTTGGCGGTTCGACCCCTCAAGGCCCCGGGAGGGCCGCGCCGAGGACGGCGCGGTTCCCGAATCTGCCAGCCGCCCGCCGATGCACCCTGGCGCATCCTCGGCGCGCGTCCGGCGGGCCGCATGCACGAGATGAACGGGAGAACGAGTATGCGCAGGCTGAGGCTGGCGGCGGTGATCCCGGCGCTCCTGCTGATGGCCGGGATCCCGGCGCGGGCCCAGGCCCCCGGCGGGCCGCCCCCGACGGTCACGGTCGCCAAGCCCGTGGTCAAGGAGGTGGTGGAGCACGACGACTTCACCGGCCGCTTCAACGCGATCGAGTACGTCGAGGTGCGGGCCCGGGTCACCGGCTACCTGCAAAAGATCCATTTCCAGGACGGCGCCGTGGTGAAGAAGGGCGAATTGCTCTTCACCATCGACCGGCGGCCCTACAAGGCGGCCCTCGACCAGGCCACGGCGGCCCTGGCCTCGGCCCAGGCCCGGCTGAACTTCACCCAGACCGACCTCGAACGCGCCCAGACGCTGAGCCGGTCGGGCAACATCTCCGAGCAGGTCACCGACCAGCGCCGGCAGAACTCGCTCACCGCCCAGGCCGACGTCGACAGCGCCACCGCGGCGTTGCGCCAGGCCCAGCTCAACTACGACTTCACCGAGGTACGCTCGCCGATCGACGGGCGGATCTCGCAGCGCCTGGTGACCGAGGGCAACATCGTCATCACCGACCAGACGATGCTGACCACCATCGTCTCGCTCGATCCGATCTACTTCTCCTACACGGTCGACGAGCGCTCGTTCCTGGCCTACCAGAACACGCTCAAGATCGGCATGGGGGCGACCCAGAAGGAGCACACGGCGCCGATCCTGGTGGCGCTGACCGGCGAGGCGAAGCCCACCCGCAAGGGCATGCTCGATTTCGTCGACAACCGGGTCGACGAGGCGACCGGCACGGTGCTCCTGCGCGCCACCGTCGAGAACCCCGACCGGTTCATCAAGCCGGGCCTGTTCGGCATCGTCAGCATGCCGGCCTCCAAGCCCTATCGCGGCATCCTGATCCCCGACGACGCGATCGCCGCCAACCAGGACAAGCGCCTCGTCTACGTGGTCGGACCCGACAACGTCGTCCAGCCGCGCAACATCCGCCCCGGCCCCAAGATCGACGGCTACCGGGTGGTGCGCGACGGGCTGAAAGGCGACGAGACCATCGTGATCGTCGGCCTGACCCGGGTCCGCCCGGGCGCCAAGATCACGCCCGAGGTCAAGGAATTGCCGCCGGTCCGCGAGTGAGCGACCGCGCCGCCCGCTGACGGGCGGCGCCTCCCGTCAGGACGCCACGCCCGAACACCGAAGGGCGCGAGAGGCCCACCGATGCGTTTTGCCCATTTCTTCGTCGACCGGCCGATCTTCGCCTCGGTGACCTCGATCGTCATCCTGATCATCGGCTACGTCTCGTACATCTCGCTGCCGGTCTCGCAGTACCCCGAGATCGTGCCGCCGACCGTGGTGGTGCGCGCCTCCTATCCGGGCGCCAATGCCGAGACCGTGGCGGCCACCATCGCGACGCCGATCGAGCAGGAGATCAACGGCGTCGACAACATGCTGTACATGTCGTCGCTGTCGACCAACGACGGCAACATGCAGCTGACCGTCACCTTCGCGCTCGGCACCAACCTCGATATCGCCAACGTGCTGGTCCAGAACCGGCTCTCGGTCGCCCAGCCGCGCCTGCCCGGCGACGTGCGCAACCTCGGCGTCACGGTCCGCAAGTCCTCGCCCGACCTGATGATGGTCGTGCACGTGCTCTCGCCCGACGGCACCTTCGACCAGAACTATCTCGCCAACTACATCTACCTGCGCCTGCGCGATCCGCTGCTGCGCCTCAACGGTGTGGGCGACATCACGGTGTTCGGCGGCTCGGAATACGCGCTGCGGCTCTGGCTCGACCCGAACAAGCTCGCCTCCTACCAGCTCTCGACCACCGACGTGATCAACGCGCTGCAGGAGCAGAACGTCCAGGTCGCGTCCGGTGCGCTCGGCGCCCCGCCGGCCCCGGCGAGCCAGGCGTTCCAGCTCACGGTGCAGACGCAGGGGCGGTTCCAGGACCCGAGCGAGTTCCGCAAGGTCATCGTCAAGGCGTCCGACGGGCGCCTGGTCCGGGTCTCCGACATCGCCCGGGTCGAGCTCGGCCAGAAGGACTACACGACGAAGTCGTTCCTCAACGGCCAGCCGGCGATCGGCATCGGCGTGTTCCAGCGGCCCGGCACCAACGCGCTCGAGGCGGCCGAGCAGGTCCAGGCGCTGATGAAGACCCTGGCCAAGGATTTCCCGCCCGGCCTCGAATTCAAGATCGCCTACAACCCGACCGAGTTCATCGCCGAATCGGTGCACGAGGTCTACAAGACGCTGGGCGAGGCGGTGGTCCTCGTCGTCGTCGTGATCCTGATCTTCCTGCAGAGCTGGCGCACCGCGCTGATCCCGATCATCGCGATTCCCGTCTCGCTCGTCGGCACCTTCGCGGTGATGGCGCTGCTCGGCTTCTCGCTCAACAACCTGACGTTGTTCGGCCTCGTGCTCGCCATCGGCATCGTCGTCGACGACGCGATCGTGGTGGTGGAGAACGTCGAGCGCAACATGGCCGAGGGGCTCTCGCCCGGCGAGGCGGCCCACAAGACCATGGACGAGGTCGGCGGTGCGGTCGTCGCCATCGCGCTGGTGCTGTCGGCGGTGTTCATCCCGACCGCCTTCATCCCGGGCATCTCGGGCCAGTTCTACCGACAGTTCGCGCTGACCATCGCGGCCTCGACCATCATCTCGATGTTCAACTCGCTGACGCTGTCGCCGGCGCTCTGCAAGCTGCTGCTGAAGCCCCATTCCGAGCACCACCGGCCGCGCTTCTTCGTGGCTCGGTTCGGCGCCTGGGCGGCCAACACCTTCAACCGCGGCTTCGACGCGACGGCGAATGCCTATGCGGCGACGGTCCGCTTCCTCACCGGGCGGCTGGTGCCGCTCTTGGCGATGCTGCTGCTCTATGCCGGCGTGATCTATGGCGTGCTCCACCTCGTGCGCACCACGCCGACGGGCTTCATCCCGCTCCAGGACCAGGGCTACCTGCTGGTGGTGGTGCAATTGCCGCCGGGCTCGTCGCTGGAGCGCACCACCGCGGTGGTGCAGGAGGTGTCGCGCCGCTCCCTCGACATCGACGGCGTCGGCAATACCGTCGTCATCGCCGGCTTCGACGGTGCGACCTTCACCAACACCACCAACGGTGCGGTGATGTTCCTGCCGCTCAAACCCTTCAAGGAGCGGCTGGCGAAGGGCCTGACGGCGGGCAAGATCCTCCAGGCCGTGCTCGCCAAGACCGCGCCGATGCAGGAGGCCCGCATCATCGCGATCCCGCCGCCGCCGGTGCGGGGGCTGGGCAATGCCGGCGGCTTCAAGATGCAGGTGCAGAGCCGCGAGGGCTCGGACATCGCCCGGCTGCTCCAGGTCTCGGGCGACCTGATCGGGGCGGCCAACCGCGACCCGGCTCTCACCCGCGTCTTCACCACCTTCGGCAACGACACGCCGCAGATCTATCTCGACATCGACCGCACGGTGGCGCGGATGCTGAACGTGCCGCTCGCCAACGTATTCTCGACGCTCCAGGTCAATCTCGGCGGCGCCTACGTCAACGACTTCAACACCTTCGGCCGCGTCTACCAGGTCCGCGCCCAGGCCGACGCCAAGTACCGGATGGAGAAATCGGACATCGAGCGGCTGAAGGTGCGCTCCTCCACCGGCGCCCTGGTGCCGATGGGCACGCTCGCCAGCATCCGCGACATCTCCGGTCCGCAGATCGTCCAGCGCTACAACCTGTACTACTCGATTCCGGTGCAGGGCGATTCGCGGCCGGGCGTGTCCTCGGGCCAGTCCCTCGACGCGATGGAAAAGCTCGCCCGCCAGACCCTGCCCGACGGCATGAGCTTCGAGTGGACCGACATCGCGTTCCAGGAGAAGGCGGTCGGCAACACGGCGGTCTACGTCTTCGCGCTCGGCGTGCTGCTGGTCTTCCTGGTGCTCGCCGCCCAGTACGAATCCTGGGCGCTGCCGCTCTCGATCCTGCTGGTCGTGCCGACCGGCGTGCTCGCGGCCTTGGCCGGCGTGCAGTTCCGGGCCCAGGACAACAACATCCTGACCCAGATCGGCCTCATCGTGCTCATCGGTCTGGCGGCCAAGAACGCGATCCTGATCGTCGAGTTCGCCCACCAGATCGAGGAGAGCGAGCGCCGCGGGCCGGTCGCCGCCGCCGTCGAGGCCTGCCGCTTGCGCCTGCGGCCGATCCTGATGACCGCCTTCGCGTTCATCCTCGGCGTGGTGCCGCTCGCCTTCGCCACCGGCCCCGGCGCCGAGATGCGCCAGGCGCTCGGCACGGCGGTTCTGTTCGGCATGCTCGGCGCCACGGTGTTCGGCCTGTTCCTCACCCCGGTCTTCTACGTGGTGATCCGCAACATCCTGATCCGGATCAACCGCTGGCGCGGGGTGGACGACCACCACGGGGAGCCCGAACCGGCGCGGTAACGGCGTTCCGGCTTCACTGCCGGGGAAGGCATGGCACGGGTTTCTCCTCTCCCCGCATGCGGGGAGAGGGCTGCGTCCCCGTTCAGGGGATGCAGCGAGCCCGCAGGGTGAGGGTGAGGGGGTCTCGACGAGTGAGCCTCCTCCGGAAACACCCCCTCACCCTCGCTTCGGCTTTCGCCTCCGCTTCTTTCGTCCCCGACGAGGGGGACGAAAGCCTCTCCCCGCCCGCGGGGAGAGGGGAAAGCCCGAGCCACTTCTTTTCTCGGCTAGCCCTGCGGCACCGGGGGGCAAGAGACGGGGACCCCGCCACGAACCCCCCTGGCGTTTCCGCGGGCTGCCTTTTAACAAGGCAGCCCGTTTCCGTTGGCGACAGACTTCCGCGATGACCGATACTCCCCTCCGCGCCGGCCGCGTCGACCGCCGCACCGCCGAGACCGACGTCAGCGTCGCGCTCACCCTCGACGGCACCGGCCGGGCCAGCATCGCGACGGGCGTCGGCTTCCTCGACCACATGCTGGAGCTGCTGGCCCGCCACGCCCTGTTCGACCTCGACGTCAAGGTGACGGGCGACCTCCACGTCGACCAGCACCACACCACCGAGGATTGCGGCATCGCGCTCGGCCAGGCCTTCGCCCAGGCGCTCGGCGACAAGCGCGGCATCCGCCGCTACGCCGACCTGCACCTGCCCATGGACGAGGCACTGACCCGCGTCGCGGTCGACATCTCGGGCCGGCCGTTCCTGGTGTTCCGCACCACCTTCGCCCGCGAGAAGATCGGTGCCTTCGACACCGAGCTGGTGCGCGAGTGGTTCCAGGCCTTTGCGATGAATGCCGGCCTCACGCTGCACGTCGAGACGCTGTACGGCGACAACCAGCACCACATCGCCGAGAGCTGCTACAAGGGGCTGGCACGTGCCTTGCGGCACGCGGTCGAGGTCGATCCCCGCGAAGGGGGCCGGGTGCCATCGACCAAGGGCTCGCTCTAGAGCGGCCGCAAAGACGAAAATTGCCCGGGGGGAGCCGGATGACCACCTATACCCTGCACGTTCCCGACGAGGTCGATCCCGGCGAGCCGGAGGCCCTGGACCGCGCCAAGCTGGTGCCGGACGCCTTCGTGTGGCCGGCCTTCTGGTTCTCGGCCCTGTGGTTCTTCTGGCACCGGCTCTGGCTCGCCGGGCTCATGGTGCTGGCCGCCGAGATCGTGGTCTGGGCCATCGGCCTTGCCCTCGGGTTGCACCCGGTCGTGGGCTTCGTGATCGCGGTGCTCCTGTCCTGGCTCATCGGGCTCGAGGCCTCGTCGCTGCGGCGCTGGACCTATGCCCGCACCGGCCGCCCGATCCGCGATGCGGTGACGGCCTCGGACGTCCGGGAGGCCGAGGTGAAGGTCGTCGCCCGCTGGCTGCGGGAGGAGGGCACCCGCCTCGGGTCCGCCGCGCCCCGGCCGGCGACCCCGGCGAACATCCGCGCCGACAGCCCGGCGCTCGGCCTGTTCCCTGAGGCGCAGAGCCCCCGGTGAGCACCCTTTTCACCATCGCGACCGCGACCCGGGAGGAACTCCGTTGAGCGCGGACACCGTCGCCATCATCGATTACGGCTCGGGCAACCTGCACTCGGCCGCCAAGGCCTTCGAGCGCGCCGCCCGCGAGACCGGGACCGAGTCCCGCATCGTCGTCACCTCCGATCCCGCCGTGGTGGCCGCCGCCGACCGGGTCGTGCTGCCGGGCGTCGGCGCCTATGCCGATTGCCGGCGGGGGCTGGATGCCGTCTCCGGCATGGTCGAGGCGATGACCGAGGCGGCGCAGGGCCGCGGCCGGCCGTTCCTCGGCATCTGCGTCGGCATGCAGCTGCTGGCGAGCCGCGGCCTCGAATACGAGGTCACCCCCGGCCTCGGCTGGATCCCGGGCGACGTGGCGCCGATCACGCCGTCCGATCCCGGCCTGAAGGTGCCGCATATGGGCTGGAACACCCTGGATGTGCGCCACGCCCACCCGCTGCTCGACGGCATCCCGACCGGCGGCGAGGGCCTGCACGCCTATTTCGTGCACAGCTACGCGCTCGTGCCCGCGGAACCCGGCGACGTGGTCGCCACCGCCGATTACGGCGGCCCGGTCACCGCCATGGTGGCCCGCGGCACCGTCGCCGGCACCCAGTTCCATCCCGAGAAGAGCCAGACCCTCGGGCTGCGGCTGATCGGCAACTTCCTGCGCTGGCGCCCCTGACGGCGCTGCTTTCCCCATCCTCAAGCCTTGCGGTGACGACGCGTGATCCTGTTTCCGGCCATCGATCTCAAGGAAGGGCGCTGCGTCCGCCTCGTGCAGGGCGACATGGCGCAGGCCATCGTCTTCAGCGACGATCCGGCGGCGCAAGCCGGGACGTTCCAGGAGCAGGGTTTCTCCTGGCTCCACGTGGTCGACCTCGACGGCGCCTTCGCGGGCGCGCCGATGAACGCGGCTGCGGTCGACGCGATCCTGGCCGCGGTCACGATCCCGGTGCAGCTCGGCGGCGGCATCCGTGAGATGCGCACCGTCGAGGGCTGGCTCGCCAAGGGCGTCAGCCGGGTCATCATCGGCACCGCCGCCGTGAAGGACCCGACCTTCGTGCGCGAGGCGGCCCGCCGCTTCCCCGGCAAGATCGCGGTCGGCATCGACGCCAAGGACGGGCGTGTCGCGGTCGAGGGCTGGGCCAAGACCTCGACGGTGACGGCGGAGGAGCTGGGCCGCCGCTTCGAGGATGCCGGCG
The DNA here is from genome assembly GCF_057747795.1 of Methylobacterium sp. 142-1Y. NCBI lineage: Bacteria > Pseudomonadati > Pseudomonadota > Alphaproteobacteria > Hyphomicrobiales > Methylobacteriaceae > Methylobacterium > Methylobacterium sp. 142-1Y. The sequence goes on from NZ_CM173224.1 coordinate 271,330, forward strand.
TCGCCGCGATCATCTACACCGACATCGCCCGCGACGGCATCCTCAAGGGCCTCAACATCCCGATGACGCTGGCGCTGGCGCAAGCGGTGAAGATCCCGGTCATCGCCTCGGGCGGGCTGGCCTCGATCGAGGACGTGCACCGCATCCTGGAGCCCGATTGCGCGGGGCTCGCCGGCGCCATCACGGGCCGCGCCCTCTATGACGGCCGGATCGACCCGAAGGAGGCACTGGCTGCCATCGCGCGGGCGAAGGCGGCGCAGGGCAAAGGCGCTTGAGGACAAAGAGCCTGCCGGCTGCGTGAGGCGGATGGAGCCGGCTCGTGATAGGATCGGGACGGCTTATCCAGAGGCGTGAGACGACGTGACCGCCGCGACCCGTAAACCCAAGCCGGCTCCTGCTCGGCCAGCTCCCCCGCTGCCGATGACCGCCTATGCCGACGATATCTACGGCTGGGCGATGGAGCAGGCCGCCGCTCTGCGCACCGGCAACCTGTCAGTGCTCGACCGTGAGAACCTGGCCGAGGAGATCGAGAGCTTGGGCCGCTCTGAGTTCAATCGCCTCGTCAGCTTCTACGCGCTGGTCCAGCTTCACATGCTCAAGTGGCACCATCAGCCGAGCCATCGCTGCGCGAGTTGGGCCGTCTCGATCTCGACACATCGCAAGCATGTGAGCCTGACGATCGCCGACAACCCGAGCTTGAAGTCGCGTCTCGACGAAGCATTCGAGCGCGCCTATCTGCAGGCGCGGCACGATGCGATCCGTGAGACCGGCTTCGCTCCGGCAATATTTCCGATCGACTGTCCCTTCACGCGCGACGAGGCGATGTCACTCCCCTTCCTCTACGAGTAGAGCCAGCATCCCGTGCGCAAGACCCGCATCATTCCCTGCCTCGACGTCAAGGACGGCCGGATCGACTCGATGCAGGCGCCGATCGCCATCGCGCGGACGGCAGGCGCCCGGGCAGGTTGAGGCGGACGAGTTTGCCGCGTGATAGGATGGCGACGGCTTTCCGAAAGGCGTGTGACGACGTGACAGCCGTGACCCGTAAATCCAAGCCGGAGCCGGCGCGATCGACCTTGTGCCCGGCAACGGCTTATGCCGACGACATCTACGGCTGGGCGATGGAGCAGGCCGCGGCCTTGCGCGCCGGTGACCTCTCCGCCCTCGACCGCGAGCATCTGGCGGAGGAGATCGAGAGCTTGGGGCGCTCCGAACTGAGGAGCCTCGTCAGCGCCTGGCGGGTCGTATTGCTGCATATGCTGAAATTCGACCACCAGCCAGCGCGGCAGACGAGGAGCTGGGCACTGTCGATCCGTGACCAGCGCGACGAGGCGGCCGACATTCTCGCCGACAGCCCCGGCCTGAAAAGCCGGCTCGACGACGCGATGGCCCGCGCCTATCGCGGCGCCCGGGTCGATGCCGCGCGGGAGACAGGTCTCCCGCTGCGGACCTTTCCCGAGACATGCCCTTACACGCGCGACGAAATGCTCACGCGCGATTTCCCCATCGACTCGAACTCCTGAAACGGCGCCCGTGCTCAAGACCCGCATCATCCCCTGCCTCGACGTCAAGGACGGCCGCGTCGTCAAGGGCGTCCAGTTCCTCGAACTGCGCGATGCCGGCGATCCGGTCGAGGCCGCCAAGGCCTATGACCGCGCAGGCGCCGACGAGCTCTGCTTCCTCGACATCACGGCGAGTCACGAGGCGAGAGGCATCCTGCTCGACGCGGTGAGCCGCACGGCGGAGGCCTGCTTCATGCCGCTCACCGTCGGCGGCGGGGTGCGCAAGGTCGAGGACATCCGCACCCTGCTGCTCGCCGGGGCCGACAAGGTCTCGATCAACACCGCGGCGGTGAACGACCCGGATCTCGTGGCACGCGCGGCGGAAAAGTTCGGCGCACAGTGCATCGTCGTGGCGATCGACGCCAAGCGCGTCTCCGGCGAGGGCGAGCCAGCCCGCTGGGAGATCTTCACCCATGGCGGCCGCAAGCCCACCGGGATCGACGCGATCGACTTCGCCCGGCTCGTGGCCGGGAAGGGGGCGGGCGAATTGCTCGTCACCTCGATGGACCGGGACGGGATGCGCTCCGGCTACGATATCGGGCTCACCCGGGCGATCAGCGACGCGGTGAACGTGCCGGTGATCGCGTCGGGCGGCGTCGGCGGCCTCGACGACCTCGTGGCCGGCGTGCGCGACGGCGGGGCGAGCGCGGTGCTCGCCGCCTCGATCTTCCATTTCGGCCAGCACACCGTGGCGGAGGCCAAGGCCCACATGGCGGCGGCCGGCCTCGCCATGCGGCTCGATCCGACGCCCTGATCGTCGGCAATCATCGCGGGACTTCGTCGGGCAAGCCGCTTGACCATCCGGCACGGCCGGCCCCAGGGTTCACCCGGAGACATCTATGGCAGCCGCATGACCGCCTTCACCCTCGCCGACCTCGACCGCATCGTCCGCGAGCGCGCCGCGGCCGCGCCGGAGGAATCCTACACCGCCAAGCTCGTCGCCGGCGGGCCGGCCCGGCCGGCGAAGAAGCTCGGCGAGGAGGCGGTCGAGGCCGCGATCGCCGCGGTGCAGGGCGACCGCGCCGGGCTGACGGCGGAGGCGGCGGACGTGCTCTACCACCTGCTGGTGGTTCTCAGGGCCGCCGAGGTGCCGCTGGAGGCGGTGATGGCGGAACTGGAGCGGCGCACGGCCCAGAGCGGCATCGCCGAGAAGGCGGCAAGGAGGCCGGCATGAACGAGGCCGGCATCGACGGAGCCAGCATGCCCCCGACCCTCGGCGCGGCGGAACTGGCGGCGAGCCTCGACGAGGCGACCGACCACCTCTCGCCCTACCGGGTCTTCGCCCGCGAGGAATGGGCGCATTTACGTGCCGACACGCCGCTCACCCTCACGGCCGACGACGTGATGCGGCTGCAATCGCTCAACGACCCGATCTCGCTGGAAGAGGTCATCGCGATCTACCTGCCGCTGTCGCGGCTGCTCTCGCTCTACGTCGCGGCGACGCAGGGGCTGTTCAAGGCGACCCAGCGCTTCCTCCTCGCCGAGCGCGAGGTGAAGGTGCCCTACATCATCGGGGTCGCCGGCTCGGTCGCGGTCGGCAAGTCGACCACCGCCCGGGTGCTGAAGGCTTTGCTCGCCCGCTGGCCCAACACCCCGAAGGTCGACCTCGTCACCACCGACGGGTTCCTGCTGCCCAATGCCGAGCTGAACCGCCTCGGCCTGATGGAGCGCAAGGGCTTTCCGGAGAGCTACGACTCCCCGAAGCTGTTGCGCTTCCTCGCCGACATCAAGGCCGGCAAGCGCCACGTCGCCGCGCCGCTCTATTCCCACCTCGTCTACGACGTGGTGCCGGGGGAGACCACGGTGGTCGACCGGCCCGACATCCTGATCGTCGAGGGGCTGAACGTGCTGCAGCCCGCGCGCCTGCCGCGCGACGGCACCGCGATCCCGTTCGTCTCGGACTTCTTCGACTTCTCGGTCTATCTCGACGCCCACGAGGAAGACCTGCACCGCTGGTACGTCAACCGCTTCCTGCGCCTGCGCCATACCGCCTTCCGCGATCCGCTGTCGTATTTCCGCAAGTATGCGGAGATCAGCGAGGAGGAGGCGCTGGTCATCGCCGACGGGTTGTGGAACCGCATCAACCTCCTGAACCTGCGCGACAACATCGTGCCGACGCGCCAGCGCGCCAGCCTGATCCTCGCCAAGGGCGCGAGCCATCGCATCGAGAGCGTGGCGTTGCGGCGGTTGTAGGACGCGCCGCAGCACGTTTCATCGCCGTCGACCACAAATCTAGGCTTGTCCGGGACGCGGGCTCCCTTCCCCCTGCGGGCGGCCAAGGGCCACCCAGGCTTCGGCCGGTTTGCCGCGCCGGGCGTCGTTCGTCCTTTTCCCGGAACGGGAGGGACGGATGGAAGGGGTCGGCGGCGGGAACGCATCCGCTCCTGGCTGCGGACGCGCAGGACGAGGCGGTGCTGACTCGAGATCGTGTCTCGACCGCCGAACTGCTCCGGAATCACCGCCGGCGCGGCAGGGCATGCATCCGGACCGAAATTCGACCCGGACAGCTCTGCCGCCCGCGGGGAGAGAGGATGTGCGGCGCCTCGTTCTTGTCCCGCCGAGCCTCGCTCCTGTCGCAGCAGGCCGGATTCGGGCGCTCCTCGAGGCCCTTGAGGTTGCCGCATCGCCCGCGACGAACCGGTCTCCACGTCGTCGGGAAAGGCTCCAGCCGCCTGCGCCGGCACCGCTTTTCCGGTCTCGCCCCGCCAGCGTTAACCATTTTTTAAGCCTTCCAGGCGATAACCAAGGCGGTCCAGCTTTCTGGATGTCGAGTGGTCTCTGTCCACTCTGTTTGATGCCTCCCTGTACGACTCTTTCAGCCGCCCCCCGTGGGCGGCTTTCTTTTTTCCGCTCCCTTGCCGCCGTTCTCCGCGATTTTCCCGCTTTCCCCGGGATCGTCCATCCCCTGCCCGCGTTGACGTTAAGGTTAATCAATCGTTGACGGCGCGCGATCCGCGTCATGGCGCTATCGTTGCGCCAGACAGCCCGAGCGCACCGTGAATGTCCCGTAACGAAGCGGGACCGGCGTCGCGGTGGCACAGGAGGGATCATGGGCGTGATGGACGTGATGTTTCGGGACGAGCAGCCCACCGTGCGGTTCGGCGAGACCTTCGTGGCCTCCGAGAGCTTCAAGATGCTGTTTCGCGAGGGAATGACCCTGGTGGAGGAGACGGCGGCCTATCTCGACGGTCCCGGCCGCGACGAATCGCGCCTGCTCGCCCGCCACGCCGCCCTGACCTATGCCAGCGAGAGCATGCGGCTCACCACCCGGCTGATGCAGATCGCGTCCTGGCTCCTGGTGCAGCGCGCTGTGTCCGAGGGCGAGCTGAGCCTGAGCGAGGCCGCCGAGGAGAAGACCCGGGTTCGCCTTTCCACCACCGAGCCGAACGAGAGCGGCCCGGTCCTGATCGCCGAACTGCCGCTGTCGCTTCAGGCCCTGATCGCGCAGTCGAAGCGCCTGCATGCCCGCATCGTCCACCTCGATCGCCTGATCTCCGACGACCGCCCGACCCCGGAGCCTCGGGTGAGCCCGGTCTTCGCCCAGCACGACATGCTGCGCGTGGCCTTCGGCTGAAGGCCGGTGCAGGGGGGAGGGCGCGCCCCTCCCCGGTGCCCGGTGCGGCGAAAGACCCGGGAGATCCGGGCACGAAAAAAGCCCCGACCGCGAGGCCGGGGCTTTTTTCGTGCGAACGATGCCGCTGCTTACTTCTTGGTGAACGAGATACCGGCGAAGCGCGAGTTGAAGCGGGACAGGCGACCGCCGCGGTCCAGCAGCTTCTGCTCGCCGCCGGTCCAAGCCGGGTGCGTGTTCGGGTCGATGTCGAGGTTGAGGGTGTCGCCCTCCTTACCGTAGGTGGAGCGCGTCATGAACGAGCTGCCGTCGGTCAGCACCACCTTGATGAAGTGGTAGTCCGGGTGCTCGGTCGCCGTGCGGGCCACCTTGGGGGTCGCGACCGACTTGCCGGCGGGGACCGCCTGCTTGGCGGCGGGGGCTGCTTGCTTTGCCATGACGAATTCCTAGAGTGCGACCCGCGCCGAACGCTCCGCTTCGGGCCGCGGCCATTGATCGCGCGTAATCGGATGAGCGGCGGCCTATACCTCACCTCCGTGCGCCAAACAAGCGCCGGCACCCCGGACAGCACGACAGTTCAGATGGCACGTAACGACACCGCCCGTCCCCGCGCCTCCCTCGGGGCCCTGAAGCCCCTCATTCCCTTCGCGGCGCGCTACAAGGGCCGGATCGGCGCCGCGATCGTGGCGCTCGTCGCCGCCTCGGGCGCGACCCTGACGGTGCCGGTGGCGGTGCGCCGGGTGGTCGATCTCGGCTTCGCTCACGGCGAGGTCGGGATGATCGACGCCTATTTCGGCGGCCTGATCGGGGTGGTGGCGGTCCTCGCCGTCGCCAGCGCCGCCCGCTACTACTGCGTCGTGACGCTCGGCGAGCGGGTGGTGGCGGATTTGCGCGCCGCCGTGTTCTCCCGCCTCACCACCCTCGATCCCGCCTTCTTCGACCGGGCGCGCAGCGGCGAGCTGGTCTCGCGCCTGACCGCGGACGCCGCCCAGGTGAAGTCGGTCTTCGGGGTCTCGCTCTCGATCCTGCTGCGCAACCTGTTCCTGTTCGCCGGCGCGGTCGGGATGATGGTCTGGACCAGCCCCCGGCTCTCGGTGCTGGTGCTGGCGGCGATCCCGCTCATCGTCTTCCCGCTGATCCTGTCGGGCCGCGGCGTGCGACGCCGCTCGCGGGCCGCGCAGGACCGGCTCGCCGACGCCTCGGCCTTCGCCACCGAGGCGGTGGGGGCGGTGCGCACCATGCAGGCCTTCGGCATGGCGCCGGCCACCGCCGCCCGCTTCGCCGCGGCGTCCGAGGAGGCGTTCCTGGCCTCGCGCGGCTCGGCCCGGGCGCGGGCGCTGCTCACGGGCGTGGCGATCTTCCTGATCTCGGCCAGCGTCGTCGGCGTGCTGTGGTACGGCGCGCAAGGGGTGGCCGCCGGCACGATCTCGGCCGGGCAATTGTCGCAATTCGTGCTCTACGCGGTGTTCGGCGCGAGTGCGCTCGGCCAGCTCTCGGAGGTCTACGGCGAGTTGACGCTCGCCGCCGGTGCCGCCGAACGCCTGGGCGAGATCCTCGACACCGTGCCGGTCATCGCCGCGCCGGACCGGCCCCGCGCCCTGCCGGTGCCGCCGCGCGGCGAGATCGCCTTCGAGCATGTGCGCTTCCATTACCCGACCCGGCCCGAGCACGCGGCGCTCCACGATCTCAGCTTCACGGCGGCGCCGGGCGAGCGCGTGGCCCTCGTCGGGCCGTCGGGCGCCGGCAAAAGCACGGTGCTGCAACTGCTCCTGCGCTTCTACGATCCGGAATCCGGCGAGGTGCGGATCGACGGCGTGCCGGTCGACGCGGTCGAGCCCGAGGCCTTGCGCGCCCGCATGGCCCTGGTGCCGCAGGACCCGGTCGTGTTCAGCGGCAGCATCCTCGACAACATCCGCTACGGCCGGCCCGAGGCGGACCAGGCCGAGGTGGAGCGCGCAGCGACCCAGGCCCATGCCGACGGTTTCATCCGCGCCCTGCCGCAGGGTTACGCGACCCATGTCGGCGAGCGCGGCGTCACGCTCTCGGGCGGCCAGCGGCAGCGCATCGCCATCGCCCGGGCGATCCTCAAGGATGCCCCGGTCCTGCTCCTCGACGAGGCGACCTCGGCGCTCGACGCCGAGAGCGAGCGGGCGGTCCAGGCCGCCCTCGACGTGCTGATGAAGGGCCGCACCACCCTGGTCATCGCCCATCGCCTCGCCACCATCCGGGCCGCCGACCGCATCCTGGTGCTGGAGGACGGCCGCATCGCCGAGGAGGGCACCCACGACGCGCTACTGGCGCGTGGCGGGCTCTACGCCCAGCTGGCGGCATTGCAGTTCGGTGCCGGGGTCGACCTGGCGGGGGAGCGGCAGGTGGCGGAGGTGTGATACGAAATCCGGAAGAACACTTCCGGATTTCGTATCACCAGCCCGCGCGGCGCGTGAGCGAAGCCGATTTCCGCATCGCGAAGCGATCAGTCGGAAATCGTATGATACGGCTTCCGAAGATTCCTTCCGGACGCCGTATCACCAGGCCCGCGCGGTGAAGCCGTAGGCTTCACACGCCTGAGCGAAGCCGGTTTCCGCATCGCGAAGCGATCGATCGGAAGCCGTATGCGAGGCGCCTCGCCCGTTCCGGTAGGTCCTTCCCCCATCCCTCGACCTGATCCTGAGGTGTTGGCGACCGGAGATCGCGCTCCATCGGAGATGGACTGATCTCGAAGGGGGCTCCAGTTAGCCCTGAGACTTCTGGATCCCTCCTTCGAGGCTCCTTTCAGTCGCACCTCAGGATGAGGCCGCGGATGGGAGGAGGATGCAGATCGCGTTGCAGCGTGAGCCGTAATACCAACGGCCCGAGATGCTGACGCCTCGGGCGTTTGGCCCATCTCGAATCTTCGACACCAAGCCCAGAAGTCCGGGACCTCGGGCTTGGCGAAAATCCGAGAACGGGACCAATGGTCGTTTTCAACGACCGTCGGGATAATCCTGTCACCGCTCCGTCAGCTTCATCTCGATCCGACGGTTGCGGGCATAGGCCTCCTCGCTCGTCCCGGTGTCGAGGGGCTGGAACTCGCCGAAGGCGCCGGCGAGCAGGCGCTGGGGCGGGATGCCCTTGCCCACGAGGTACTGCACCACCGCGATGGCGCGGGCCGCCGACAGCGCCCAGTTCGACGGGAATTGCGAGGAGTTAATCGGCCGCGCATCGGTATGGCCGTCGACCCGCAGCACCCACGGGATGTCGGCCGGGATCTGGCGGTTGAGCTCCAGGATGGCGCTGGCGATCCGGTCGATCTCCGGCCCGGCCTCGGGCTTGAGCACCGCCTGGCCGGCGGAGAACAGCACCTCGGATTGCAGCACGAAGCGGTCGCCGACGATGCGGATGTCGGGGCGGTTGCCGAGGATCTGGCGCAGGCGCCCGAAGAAGTCCGAGCGGTAGCGCGCCAGTTCCTGCACGCGCTGCGCCAAAGCCACGTTGAGGCGGCTGCCGAGATCGGCGATGCGGGCCTGGCTCTCGCGGTCGCGGGTCTCGGACGCCGCGAGCGCATCCTCCAACGCTGCGAGCTGCTGGCGCATCGCGGAGATCTGCTGGTTCAGGAGATCGACCTGGCTGAGGGCGCGGGTGGTGGCGCCCTTCTCGGCATCGAGCTGGCGGCCGAGTTCCGCCGCCTTGCCTTCCGCGCCCTGGCCGCCGGCGAGCAGATCCTGCAGCCGTCGGCGCTCGGCTTCCGACCCTTGCAGGTTCGCCCGAAGTCCCGCGGCGCTGTCCTCCAGCGCACGCTTGCCGGAGCGCTCCAGCGCCAGGAGGTCGGTCAGCTCGGAGATCTGGCGGTTCAGCCGTTCCAGCACCGTGTCGCGGCCCGACAATTCCTGCGACAGGAAGAACTGGCCGGTGACGAAGATGGTGAGCAGGAAGACGACCGAGAGCAGCAGCGTCGTCAGCGCATCGACGTAGCCGGGCCAGACATTGAGGGCGCGGTCGCGCCGGACGAGGCGGCCGGCCATCAGGGTCTCACTCCACCTTCGTCTCTCACTCGACCTTCTCCCGGGCGAGGCGGTCGAGCACCTGCTTCAGCTCGCGCTCGCGGTTGGCCTGCGCCTCGACCCAGTCGCGGATCATCTGCTGCTCGGCCCGCATGTGCTGGACGAGGCCCTGGATGCCCTCGGCGAGGTTCGCCATCGCCTGGGTGCTGGCGCGGCCATGCGCCGTGCTGTCGCCGACCAGGGTGCCGAGCCGCGTCATCGCGTCGGCGATGTCCTTCAGCACCGCGTCGCCCTTCGGGGCGGGCTCGGGTGGGCGCGGCGGGGCGCTAGCGAGCGCGGCCGATGCCGGCACCGTGACGGGGACCGGAACGGGCGCCGGCGCCGGGCCCGCGGCGGTGACGAGCCAGTCTTCGAGTTCGTTGTAGAACCGGTTGTGGGCCTGCCCCGCCTGGAGGTCGAGGAAGCCGATCACGAGGGAGCCGGCGAGGCCGAACAGCGAGGCCGAGAAGGCGAGGCCTATTCCCGACAACGGCACCGCGAGGCCGCTCTTCAATTCGTCGAACATCACCGCCGCGTCGCCGCCGCCCGCCCGCATCGAGCGGATCACGCCGCCGACCGCCGAGAGCGTGTCGATCAGGCCCCAGAAGGTGCCCAAGAGGCCGAGCAGGATCAGGAGGCCGCCGATGTAGCGCAGGATCTCGCGCCCCTCGTCGAGCCGCGACGCCACGCTGTCGAGGAGCGGCTGGAACTGCCCTTGCGGGTGCGGCCGGCCGGCCCGCGCCTCCTGGAGCGCCGGCACCAGGGCGCCGAGCACCCGGGGGCTGCCGGGATCGGCGGCGCCGGTGGCGGTCCGGTTGGCGAAGCGCACCTCGCGGAAGAGGCGCTGCACCTGCCCGAACGCCATGATGATGGCGATCGAGGTCGCGCCGAGGATCAGGCCGTTGAGGCCCGGATTGGCCATGAAGGCCGGCACGATCTGGCGATAGAGCACGAAGGCCAGGAAGCCGGCCAGCGTCAGGAACACCGCCATGCGGACGAGGTAGATCCGCGGCGATGTCAGGGGAGGGGACGCTGCGCTCGCCGCCATCGCGGGCCGTACTCACTGTCGCGGGGCCATCCCCTGCCTCGCGTGGCGGGGGCCGCCGGCACTGTGCCGGGTGCGGCTTGGCCGATCAAGCCGGCCCGAGCCGGCGTCCCGGGGGTTTTCAATCCCAGTGCCGCGGCCAGGTTTCCTCGAGATGCGGCCCGAGGCGCACCGGGCTCACCCGCCGGGCGAGGCCGGTGGCATCGTCGGTCTCGACCGCGATGCCGCAGAGCGTGCCCTCGCCGGTCGCGGCTTCGAGCCGGCTGCCTGGGGTCTTCTGCAGGAAGCGGCGGACCGGCTCGTCCTTCTGCATGCCGAGGACCGAATCGTAGTCGCCGCACATGCCGACATCCGACATGTAGGCGGTGCCGCCCGGCAGGATGCGGTGGTCGGCGGTCGGGACGTGGGTGTGGGTGCCGACGACGAGGCTCGCACGCCCGTCGAGGAACCAGCCGAAGGCTTCCTTCTCGCTCGTCGCCTCGGCATGGACGTCGACGATCACCGCATCGGCGGCGTCGCGCAACGGGCAGGCCGACAATTCGCGCTCGGCCGCCGCGAAGGGATCGTCGAGCGGATCGAGGAAGATCCGGCCCATCACGTTGACGACGAGGACCCGGGCGCCCGCCCGCGTCTCGACCACCGTGGCGCCGCGGCCCGGCGTGCCGGGCGGGTAGTTCGCCGGGCGCACCAGCCGGGGCTGGCGGGCGATGAACACCATCGCCTCGCGCTGGTCGAAGGAGTGGTTGCCGAGCGTCACCGCGTCGGCGCCGGCATTGATCAATTCGTCGCAGATGCTCTCGGTGATGCCGAAGCCGCCGGCGGCGTTCTCGCCGTTGATCACCACGCAATCGAGGCGCCAGCGCTCGCGCAAGGCCGGCAGGCGCTCGCTCACCGCCAGGCGGCCCGGCCTGCCGACGATGTCGCCGAGAAAGAGGAGGCGCATGGCGGGGTTCAGTCTCCGGTGGGGTGGATCAGGCCCGCCTCGGTCACGATGGCGTCGAGGGGCCGGTCGTGCGGGCCGTCCGGCACGAAGGGGGTTTCCTGGGCGGAAAACGCGATGCCGATGGCGAGCGCACGGACCGGCACGTCGAGGCGGGCCAGCGCCCGGTCGTAATAGCCCTTGCCGTAGCCGATGCGGTGTCCGCGCCGGTCGAAGGCCGCGAGCGGCACCAGCAGCACGCGGGGATCGACGATCCGCGCATCGGGCCCGGGCTCGCTCAGGCCGAAACCGCCGGGGCTAAGCGCGTCGCCCTCGGCCGTGAGGCGGAACACCAGCCCGTCGGGCGTGACTTGCGGCAGGGCCACGGCCTGTCCGCGGGCGCGCAAACGCGCGATCAGCGGCCGCACGTCGACCTCGCTGCGGATCGGCCAATAGGCCGAGACCACGTCGGCCTGCGCGATCTCGGGGAGGGACAGGACCGTCTCGGCGATGCGGCGGGAGGCGTCCTCGCGGGCCTCGACCGCCAGCCCGTCCCGCCGCGCGAGGGCGGCGTTCCGCAACGCGGCCTTGTCCGGGGAGGCGGGGGAAACGTCCGTCGTCATGTCAGTCCAGCGCGGAGCCACGAGAGCCGTTGGAGAATCGATCCCGGGAAACCTACGAAGTAGGTGGGCGCCGTTATGCCCCGGTCCACGGACCAGGGCAGTGACAGCTCCCGAGGGAGTCGATAAGGCCCCGGGGATATTGTCTCCTGACGAGAACCGCAGCCCCGCCGACCCCATGTAGCGTCGCCGGGGCGGTTGCGAAAGGGGGCGGATGGGGGGATTTGGGGCCGAGGGCTGAAGCGGAGGAGCGGGTGCATCCCGCACGACCGCGGCATCGGGAATGTCCCACCCCGCGACCTCATCCTGAGATGCCGCGCAGCGGCCTCGGAGGAGGGCTCCAGACACCTCAGAGATCCCTGGAGCCCTCCTTCGAGGCTCCCTCCGGTCGCACCTGAGGATGAGGTCGCAAGTCGGGGTGTCTTTACCACGCGATCCGACGCAGGCCTCTCGAATAAAGATCGCAAACGCTCAACAAATCCCACAGGACCCCATGAGCCCGAAAGCCGTCCTCGCCCCCGTCTTCGTCCAGGTCCTGCTGACCCTTCTCCTGCTGCTCTGGACCGGGCGGGCACGCTTTGCCGCGGCGCGGGCCGGCGCCGTGACGCTGAAGGACATCTCGCTCGGCGAGCGCACCTGGCCGGCGCCGGTGCAGCAGGTCTCGAACGCCTTCGCCAACCAGTTCGAATTGCCGGTGCTGTTCTACGTCCTGACCGGGTTCGCGCTCGCGACGGGCAAGGCCGATCACCTCTTCGTCGGCCTCGCCTGGCTGTTCGTGCTGACCCGGATCGCCCATGCGGGGATCTACGTCACCGGCAACGTGGTGATCCGGCGCTTCCAGGCCTTTTTGGCCGGGGCGATCGTCCTGATGGCGATGTGGGGGATCTTCGCCGTCAGGATTCTCGTCGCTTGAAGCCGGCTTCTCGCCATCCCGGCGCGAGGAGGGTAAGGGGGCCATCCGTGTCTTTCACGAAACTCCCGATCACCGTCGTCGCGCGCCGAGGCGGCGTCGGCGCGGCGGGAGTTTCGCGAGGGCACTCAGTAGCGCGGGGCCCGCGGCGGCGGGCTGCCGTATTCGAGCTGCGTCTTGGCATCGTAGGGCCGGGGCGGCGGCGGGGTGAGGTCGACGGCCGGCGCCGCCGGGGCGGTGGCGCAGGCGCCGGCCGCCAGGGCGATCAGGCCGGCGAGACTCACGGCGAGGGCGGACGGGATGGGACGACGGATCATGCGAGCGGAACTCCGGCTCTGCGGGTGGAACGGTCAAGGTGTCGGGACGCGCCTAGCCGAAAGCTTGGCCGGGATGAGCCGGTCCCGCGGCACAAGCGTGGCGGTTTCGCGATGACCCCCGGCGCCCGTCTCTCCGCCGCCATCGAGGTCCTGGCCGATATCGCCGAGCGCCGCCGCCCGGTGGCCGATGCCCTGAAGGATTGGGGCCTCGCCCACCGCTTCGCCGGCTCCGGCGACCGGGCCACCATCGCCACCCTGGTCTACGATGCCTTGCGCCGGCGCGCCTCCGCCGCCTGGATCATGGGCGAGGAGACGCCCCGCGCCGTGCTGATCGGCTCGCTGCGGCTCCAGCGCGGCCTCGCGGCCCAGACGGTCGCCGGTCTGTTCACCGGCGAGCGCTTCGCGCCCGCCCCCCTCACCGAGGCCGAGCGGACGAGGCTCGAGACCGGGACGCTCAATGACGCTCCGGTCCACGTCGCCGGCGACGTGCCCGAATGGGTGGTGCCGTCGCTGGCGGCAGCGCTCGGCGACGATCTCCTGCCCGAATTGCGAGCGCTCGCCCGCCGTGCGCCCCTCGACATCCGGGTCAACACCCTGAAGGCGACCCGCCAGGGCACCGCCGAGGCGCTGCCCCATCTCGCGCCCGAGCCGACGCCGCTCTCGCCGGACGGCCTGCGGGTGCCGCTGGGCGAGGACGGCCGCGGGCCGGCGCTCCACGTCGAGCCGGAATTCCTGGACGGCTGGTTCGAGATCCAGGACGAGGGCTCGCAGCTCGCCGCCCGCCTCTCCGGGGCGGATGCCGGCATGACCGTGATCGACCTCTGCGCCGGCGGCGGCGGAAAGACCCTGGCGCTCGCCGCCCTGATGAACAACGCGGGCCGGCTGATCGCCACCGACGGCGATCCGCGCCGCCTCGCGCCGATCCACGAGCGCCTGCGCCGGGCCGGCGCCACGGCCGAGATACGCACGCCGCGCGGCGGAAAAGGGCGCCCGGACGTGCTGACCGACCTCGACGGCACCGCCGACCTCGTCCTCGTCGATGCGCCCTGCACCGGCTCGGGCACCTGGCGGCGCAACCCGGATGCCAAGTGGCGCCTGCGCCCCGGCAGCCTCGCGACGCGGGTCGCCGAGCAGGAAGCGGTCCTCGACCGCGCCGCGCGGCTGGTGCGGCCGGGCGGGCGGATCGTGTACATCACCTGCTCGCTCCTGCCGGAGGAGAACGACGCGGCCGTGGCCGGGCTCGCAGGCCGGCGCGACGACATCGCGCCCCGGCCCCTCGACCTGCCCGACGCGGTCGCCGCCAAGGTCCGCCGCACCGCCCACGGCATCCAGATGAGCCCGGAGCGGACCGGCACCGACGGCTTCTACGTCGCGCTCCTGGAGCGCACCGGCGCTCACCCTTGAGACGCGCACGGGCCGGATCATCCCTGAGACGGGCGCGTCGCATCGCCAGGGATCGTGTCCCAGGGCGTGCCCGGTACTTTTCGGCCCGGTACTTTTCCGCCGTGCATTATCGGCAGCTTGGCTTATGCAGGGTGGACGAGGGGTCGTCCCGCGGCCGGCGAGCCTTGGCCTCGCGCGCTTTGGGGCATGGGTCTTCGGGATAGGGGTCGGGTCCTTCGGGCGTATCGGACGGTCGGCATGGCGCTGCATCGCAGGACGTTGCTCACGGGAACGGCCGCCCTCGCCCTCGCGCCCGCCGCCGCGCAGGAGCGGCCTGCGGGCCAGGACAAACCCCGGGAGACACCCTTGGGGCACGACGCACCGCCGGAGACCGCGCCCGGCGCCACCCTGGAGGTGATGCCGCTCTGGCCCGGCAGGCCGCCGGGGGGCGGCGGGCCCGGTCCGGACGGGCCGCGCTTCGACGAGAGCCGCGAGGGCGTGGTCACCGGCGTCGCCGAGCCCTGCCTGCTGGTGATGCGCCCGGCGCGGTCGACCGGGAGCGCGATGGTGATCGCCGCCGGCGGCGGCTACCGTCGCATCGATCTCGGCCACGAGGCGGTGCCGGTCGGGCGCTGGCTCAACAGCCTCGGCGTCACCGCCTTCGCGCTGGTCTACCGCCTGCCCGGCGAGGGCTGGGCGGCAGGGGCCGACGCGCCGATCCAGGACGCCCTGCGGGCGACGCGGCTGGTGCGGGCGCGGGCCCGGCGCTACGGCTACGAGCCGAACCGCGTCGGGGTGATGGGCTTCTCCGCCGGCGGCCACCTCATGGGCGCGGCCAGCACCCGCTTCGCCGCGCCGCTCTACAAGCCCGTGGACGAGGACGATGCGGTCTCCGCCCGGCCCGACGTCGCGGCGCTGATCTACCCGGTCATCACCCTCAAACCCCCGTTCGACCGTACCTCGAGCCGCCGCGTCCTCGTCGGCGACAGCCCGACCCGGATCGCCACCGAGACCTACTCGGTCGAGACCCGCGTGCCGCCCGAGACCCCGCCGACCTTCCTGGCCCAGGCCGCCGACGATCCGATCGCGGTCGTCGACAACTCCCTCCTGATGTTCTCGGCTTTGCGGGCCGTCGAGGTGCCGGTGGAGATGCACCTGTTCGAGCGCGGCGGCCACGGCTTCAACCTCGGCGTGCCGGGGTCGCCCGCGGCGGCCTGGCCGGGCCTGTTCGCGACCTGGGCGAGGCGGCGCGGGTTCATCCGGCTGTGAGACACCGGATTTTCGAATGGAAGCGTCCATCAGACCAACCAAGGTCCATACTGGTTCTTCCAATCCCGATTGACACGGCGTCCGGCCGCGCCGCATCATCGCGGCCGTGACCGACCAGCTGCCCCCCGACCCGAACCTCTCCGCCCCCCTCGGCCACCTGGAGGGCGAGTCTCCGCCGGCCCCCGACTGGTTCCGGGACGCCGTCGCCGCCGCCCCCGAGATCGGCCGCGTGACGGTGAAGGGCGCGCGCCTCGAGACCTTCGCATGGGGGGAACGCGGGCGACCGGGGCTGATGCTGCTGCACGGCAACGGGGCCCATGCGGGCTGGTGGCGCTTCATCGCGCCTTATCTCGCGGACGGCTACCGGGTCGCGGCCCTGTCCTGGTCGGGCATGGGCGGCTCGGACTGGCGCGAGACGTACGACCTCGACACCTTCGCCGACGAGATCGAGGCGGTGGCGAAAGGCACCGGGCTGTTCGACGCCGGGATGCCGGTGATGGTGGGGCATTCCTTCGGCTGCTTCCCGATGCTGACCGAGGCGGGACGGGAATCCGGACGCTGGCGCGGCGCGGTGATCGTCGATCCGCCGATCTTCTCCCCCGAGCGCCGCACCGGCCGCCGGCGCGAGGACGGGCGCTACGCAGCCCATCGGATCTACCCGACCCTGGAGGCGGCTTTGGCGCGGTTCCGCTTCGCGCCGATGCAGCCCTGCGACGCGCTCTACATCGCCGATCTGATCGCCCGGGAATCGCTGAAAGAGGTGGCGGGCGGCTGGACCTGGCGCTTCGACCCGTCGCTCTGGGCCCGCCTCGCCCTGCCGGACCGGGCCGCGATGGTGAAAGGAGCCCGCTGTCCGCTGGCGCTCGTCACCGGTGCCCGCTCGGACCTGATGCGGCCGGCCGATGCGGCCTACGTGCAGGGCCTGCTGCCGCCGGGCTCGCCCCGGATCGACCTGCCGGAGGCCTATCACCACGTGATGGTCGACCAGCCGCTCGCCTTCGTGGCGGCGCTCCGGACGCTTCTGGCGCTCTGGCCGAACTGAAGAAGAGGGCGGCCCCGCGGGGCCGCCCTTCCGCAATCTCAGGCGTGGCTCAGTAGCAGCGGCGCACCTTGCGCACCACCACCCGGCCGAAGGGCCCGCGGGTGCGGGTCACCTGGACCGTGCAGCGCGGGCCGCGGCGGACCACCCGGCGGGTGACGTACTGCGCCTGCTCGATCGAGGCGACGGGCGCGACGCCGTGGCCGGGGGCGACCGGCATGGCCGAGGCCGGCGCGAGGCTGAGGCCCGTGGCGAGGGTGGCGGCGATCCCGAGGACGATGGCTCGCATGGCGAGGTTCCCTGTCTGGTGGGTTGGGGGCGCCTCACTCGCCGTTAGCGCCTGAACATCCGGTTAATGCCGTGGACGCACCATGGCCTTGCGGCTGCGGCGCGTTGCGCGGAGCTTGAGCCTCGTCTAACTCATCGTTCCATGACGACCGAGCACGACAAGATCCTCATCATCGATTTCGGCAGCCAGGTGACCCAGCTCATCGCCCGGAGGGTGCGTGAGGAGGGCGTCTATTCCGAGATTGTCCCGTTCCAGGCGGCCGAGGCGGCCTTCGCGGCGATGAAGCCGCGGGCGGTGATCCTGTCGGGCGGGCCGGAATCGGTCACGGTCGATTCCTCGCCGCGGGCGCCGCAAGCGGTGTTCGAGGCCGGCGTGCCGGTGCTCGGCATCTGCTACGGCGAGCAGACCATGGCGGCGCAGCTCGGCGGCGAGGTCGAGGGCGGCCACCATGCCGAGTTCGGCCGGGCCGAGGTCGAGATCATCGCCGACAGCGCGCTGTTCCGCGGCGTCTGGCATGTCGGCGAGAAGTATCCCGTCTGGATGAGCCACGGCGACCGGGTGACGAAGCTGCCCGACGGCTTCACCACCGTGGCGATCTCGCCCAACGCCCCCTTCGCGGCGGTGGCGGACGAGGATCGGAAATTCTACGCGGTGCAGTTCCACCCCGAGGTGGCCCACACCCCCCACGGCGCGCTGCTGATCCGCAACTTCGTGCGCGACATCGCCGGCTGCACCGGCGACTGGTCGATGGCCGCCTTCCGCGAGGAGGCGATCGAGCGGATCCGCGCCCAGGTCGGCGGCGCGAAGGTGCTGTGCGGCCTCTCCGGCGGCGTCGATTCGGCGGTGGCCGCGGTGCTGATCCACGAGGCGATCGGCGAGCAGCTGACCTGCGTCTTCGTCGATCACGGCCTCCTGCGCCAGGGCGAGGCCGAGGAGGTGGTGCGGCTGTTCCGCGACCACTACAACATCCCGCTGGTCCACGTCGAAGCCTCCGACCTGTTCCTCGGCGAGCTTTCCGGGGTCACCGACCCGGAGGTCAAGCGCAAGACGATCGGCCGCCTGTTCATCGACGTGTTCGAGGCCGAGGCGAAGAAGATCGGCGGGGCCGACTTCCTGGCGCAAGGAACCCTCTATCCCGACGTGATCGAGAGCGTATCCTTCACCGGCGGTCCGTCGGTCACGATCAAGAGCCACCACAATGTCGGCGGCTTGCCCGCCCGCATGAACATGAAGCTCGTCGAGCCCCTGCGCGAGCTGTTCAAGGACGAGGTCCGGGTGCTCGGCCGCGAGCTCGGCCTGCCCGAGGCCTTCGTCGGCCGCCACCCCTTCCCGGGGCCGGGCCTCGCCATCCGCTGCCCCGGCGAGATCACGGCCGAGAAGCTCGATGCCCTGCGCAAGGCCGACGCGATCTATCTCGAAGAAATCCGCAAGGCCGGGCTCTACGACACGATCTGGCAGGCCTTCGCGGTGATCCTGCCGGTCAAGACCGTCGGCGTGATGGGCGACGGGCGCACCTACGACCACGTCTGTGCGCTTCGCGCCGTCACCTCGGTCGACGGCATGACCGCGGATTTCTACCCCTTCGACATGGCGTTCCTGGGCCGGGTCGCGACCCGGATCATCAACGAGGTCAAGGGCATCAACCGGGTCACCTACGACATCACCTCCAAGCCTCCCGGCACGATCGAGTGGGAGTAGATCGGTTTCCGAACGATTCGTTCGGAAACCGAATCAGAGGGGCTGACGCCACACCGAACCCCGCGCCGGGGCATAGGCCGAGAATGCGACTCAACCTCCGGCAACAAATCGCATAGCGTACGCCTCGAACGAGGCGCGCACGCGGAAGCGGCCCGCGGCGCGATGGGGCTTTGTGGTGATGCGGAGTGAAGCGATCGCGGTCCGCGCGGAGGAACCTGATGCGGGCTCCGCCCTTCACGATGCCTGTTGCCGCCTCGTCTGGACCGCGACCGACCTGGCCTTCTGCCTCCTCGATCCGGCCG
Organism: Methylobacterium sp. 142-1Y; assembly: GCF_057747795.1. NCBI lineage: Bacteria > Pseudomonadati > Pseudomonadota > Alphaproteobacteria > Hyphomicrobiales > Methylobacteriaceae > Methylobacterium > Methylobacterium sp. 142-1Y. The sequence continues at coordinate 290,273 of NZ_CM173224.1, forward strand.
GGCGGGTCGTGGCCTGGAATCCGGGCGCCGAGCGCCTGACCGGCTTGCCCGGAGCCGAGGTGATCGGCCGCGCCTTCGCGTATGGCGAGACGCCCGAGGAATCGGCCGCCGCCCGCACGGCGGCGCTCGAGGCCGGACGCTACGAGACGGAAGGATGGTGGCCGCGGCGCGACGGCAGCCGGTTCCGCGCCCGCACCGTCATCGCGGCGGTGCGCGACGGCGACACCCTCGTCGGCTTCGCCCAGGTCATCCGCGACGCGACTCCGCAGGGGGAGGAGGGCGGCCAGTTCGAGGCGGTGGCCCTGATCCTCGACCTCGCCCTCTCGACCATGTCGCAGGGCCTGTGCCTGTTCGACGCCGACGGCAAGGTGCGGCTCCTCAACCAGCGCTTCTTCACGATGTTCGCCGTGGCAGGCGGGCGCGACCTCGTCGGGATGCCGATCGAGGCATTGTGGGCCCTCGCCTTCGCGAGGCCGGATGCCGGGGAGGGCGCGGGCGTCGCCCTGCTCGCCGGGCACGAGGCCTCGCTCGCCCGCGGCGAGACGGTCGTGGTGCCGACGCCGGACGGCCGCGCGATCGCGGTCGTGCGCCGGGGCGTCCCGGGCGGGGCCTTCGTCGTCACCTTCGAGGACGTCACACGCCAGCGCGAGGCCGAGCTGGAGATCAGCCGGCTCGCCCACCACGACGCGCTCACCGGTCTGGCCAACCGGGCGATGCTGTGGCGGTGCCTGCGCGAGAGTGCCGAGGGCGAATCGCTGCCGGCCGGCACCGCGCTGCTGTTCCTCGACCTCGACGGCTTCAAGGCCGTCAACGACGATCTCGGGCACCAGGCGGGCGACGCGCTCCTCCAGCAGGTGGCCGAGCGCCTGCGCCGGGCCATGCCGCAGGCCGGACTCGCCGCCCGGTTCGGCGGCGACGAGTTCGCCCTGCTGCTTCCGGGGGCGGCCGGCCAACTTGCGGTGTCCCTCGCCGAGGGGCTCCTGATCGAGCTCGCCCGGCCCTACGCGATCGAGGGCCAGCGGCCGCGCCACGTCACGGCCAGCATCGGCATCGCCTTCGCGGAGGACGCGACCACCCCCGATGCGATCCTGCATCAGGCCGATTGTGCGCTCTACGCCGCCAAGGGCGCCGGCAAGGCCGCCTGGCGCCCCTTCACTCCGGAGCTGGAGACCGAGCGCAGCGACGAGGAGCGTCTCGAGCAGGACCTGCGGCATGCCATTGCGGCCGGCCAGCTCGGCGTCGCCTATCAGCCGCTCATCGGCCTCGCGCACGGCGCGGTCACCGCCCGGGAGGCGTTGCTGCGCTGGACCCATCCGGGTCGCGGCCCGGTCCCGCCGCGAAAGTTCATCCCGCTCGCCGAGAAGTCGGACCTGATCCGGACGCTCGGCCTGTGGGTGCTCGACCGCGCCTGCCGCGACGCTGCCGCCTGGCCCGACCAGGCCCGGATCTGCGTCAACGTCTCGGTGCGCCAGCTCGGCGACGGCAGCCTGCCGCGGGCGGTGCAGGAAATCCTGGCGCGGACCGGCCTGGTTCCCCGGCGCCTCGAACTCGAGATCACCGAGACGGTGCTGAGCAACACCGCCGAAGGCATCGTCGACGACCTGCAGCTCCTGCACGCCATGGGCGTGCGCATCTCGCTGGACGATTTCGGCGTCGGCTCCTCGTCCCTCAGCCGCCTGCGCGCGTTTCCGTTCGATCGCATCAAGCTCGACGCCTCGTTCGTGCGCGACGCCGTCGAGCGGCCGGATTGCCGGGCGATCGTCGGCGTCGTGGCCGAGCTCGGCCGGCGCCTCGGGATCGAGACGGTGGCGGAGGGCATCGAGACGCCGGCCCAGCTCGCCGTGGTGCACGAGGAGGGGTTTACGGAAGGGCAGGGCTACCTGTTCGGCCGCGCCATCATCACGGCCCCGGCGGCGTGAGTCGCCGGGCGCCGCTCATATCGAACCTGCCCTTGGATCAGGCGATCTGGCCGGTATGCTTCTCGAGCAGCGCCCAGGCGTCGTCGCCGAACTTGCCCTTCCATTCCTTGTAGAAGCCGGCCGATTGCAGCTTGGCCTGGAACGCCTTGGTGTCGACGTCGCGGATGTCGAGGCCGCGGGTCTTCAGGTCCTGCTCGGTCGTGCCCGCGCGCTGGGCCATGTCCGCACGCTGCGCCACGGCTTGCGTGTTGAAGTGCTTGGCGATCACGGTCTTCACGTCCTGCGGCAGGCCGCGCCAGATCTTGCCGTTCGACAGGAGCCAGAAGCCGTCCCACATGTGGTTGGTCTTCGAGAGGTACTTCTGCACCTCGTAGAGCTTGGCGGTGTCGATCAGCGTCAGCGGGTTCTCCTGGCCCTCGGCGATCTTGGTCTGCAGCGCCGAATATACCTCCGCGAAGTTGATCGTCATCGGGGCGGCGTCGAAGGCCTTGAACATCGATGTCCACATCGGGCTCGGCGGGACCCGGATCTTGAAGCCCTTGAAGTCCTCCGGCTTCAGGATCGGCCGGGTCGACGAGGTGGTCTGGCGGAAGCCGTTCTCCCAGATGCGGTCGAAGGCGTAGAGGCCCGACTTCTCGATCTGCGCCCGCACATGGGCGCCGAGATCGCCGTCCATCGCCGGCCACAGCTTGTCGTAGGAATTCCAGGCGAAGCCGACGCCGCTGATCGAGGCCGCCGGAACCAGGGTGGCGAGGATCAGGGGCGAGAGGGTGAAGAATTCCAGCGCGCCGGAGCGCAGCTGGCTCAGCATGTCGGTGTCGCCGCCGAGCTGGTTGTTGGGAAACAGCTTGATGTCGACCTTGCCGCCGGTCTCCTCGCGGATCCCGTCCGCGGCCTTGGTCATGTAGACCGTGAGGGGGTGGCTGATCGGGGTGTTGTTGGCGGCCTTCAGGCTGAACTCGGCCGCGTGCGCCCGGGTGATGCGCAGCACCGCCGGGCCCGCGACGGCGCCGGCGACGGCGAGATGGAGCGCGCGGCGGCGCGTGAGCGTGGTCATGGCTTCCTCCGTGGAAGGCCCGGTCGTCCGGGCCGGCAGTTTTCCCGCATCTCTCGCGCGGGTCCGTCGTGGCTTAAAGCACGTTTTTTGCGCTCCGACATCCGCCGCGCGGACCCCGCCGCGCCGTTTGTCCGGCCGCACCGTTGACCCGGTGCGCGCCGCTGGCAATCGCCGTTACGCGGGCGCCGAAATGCTCTAAGGAGGGCACCTCCCCGTCACGCGGGCGGCGCGCGATCTTCTCGCGGGATCGGCGCCGGCCCGGAAGGTTCGCTTTTCCCCCGTCATGCCGCTCGTCCGTTCGATCCTGTTCACCGTCGCCTTCTATCTCGTCACCACGGCCTTCCTCATCGGCGGCCTGCCGACCCTGGCGAGCCGGCGCAGCGTGGTGTGGCTCGCCCAGACCTGGGGCCGCGTGACCCTCGCGCTGCTCGAGGCCATCGTCGGCCTGCGGGTCGAGTTCCGCGGGCTGGAGCATCGGCCGGCCGGCGGCGTGCTGGTCGCCGCCAAGCACCAGTCGGCCCTCGAGACCCTGGCCCTCGTCACGGTGCTCGACGACTTCACCTACATCCTCAAGCGCGAGCTGATGTGGCTGCCGCTCTTCGGCTGGTACCTCGCCCGCAGCGAGATGGTGGCGATCGACCGCTCGAAGGGCTCGCGGGCGCTGGCGCTGATGAACGAGGAGGCCGCCGCCGCCATGGCCGACGGCCGCCGCCTGATCATCTTCCCCGAAGGCACGCGCAGGGCGGTCGGCGCCCCCCCGGCCTACAAGTACGGGGTCGTGCACATGTACGACCGTCTCGGCGTGCCGTGCCTGCCGGTGGCCCTCAATACCGGGGTGTTCTGGGGACGCCGCCGCCTGACCTACCGGCCCGGCACGGCGGTGATCGAGTTCCTTCCCGTGATCCCGCCGGGCCTGCCGCGGGACGCGTTCCATGCCGAGTTGCAGGAGCGGATCGAGACCGCCTCGGACGCCCTGGTGCGCGAGGCGGAGGGGGCCGGTGCGGCGCGCGACGCGGTCCGGCGCTAGGGGACACGGCGTCGTTGCTCGGATGAGGCCGGTCTTCCGAGGGTGAAGCCGGCGACCATACGGGCCGGTTTCTCCAGCCTCCGTGCGGTATCGAACGAAGCGCAAGCACAGCCGTAGACGGGCTGTGCGCACCGAACATGAACTCTTCGTAACCTCGAAACGATTTCCCCATCCCGTGCATTTCATGGGCCTCACGAACAGGAGGCCATGATGCGTTGGACAATGGCTGCAGGCGCCGCGATCCTGTCTCTCGGCGCCCTGGCGGGCACGGCGACGACCGCGGAAGCGCGGGACGGCTGCGGTCCCGGATTCCATCGGAACTGGCGCGGCTGGTGCCGCCCGAACGTCTGGGGCCCCCGGGTCTATTACGCCCCGGTCGTCGGCTACCGGACGGTCGTCGTCGGCCCGCGCTGGGGCTACGGCTGGCGCCGCGCCGGCTGGCATCGGCCTTGGGGCTACCGGCCTTGGGGCTATGGCGGCTGGCACCGGGCCGGCTGGCACCGTCCCTGGGGCTATGGCGGCGGCTGGCACCGTGCCGGTTGGGGTGGCGGCTGGGGCCATCACGGCTGGCACCACCGCTGGTGAATGAGCGTGCGGCGGCCGGGTTCTCGGCCGCCGCACCCCGTTCTCCTGCCGCGGGACGGACCCGGCCCTTGAACCCCGCGCAGCCCTCGCCAGATCTCGTGCACTGCGATCGTTCGCGCTTGACGGACGTCTGGAATCGGAACTAGGCTGGAACAAATGGCGAACAAGCGAGCCCTGTCCTGGTCGGTGGCGATGCGGGACATCCAGAACGACCGCGCGAGGAGAATGGACGTGCGTGAGGAGCGCCTGAGAACGACCACGGGTCTGCGCGGCACCCCGGCCCTGCCGCTGAGCGCCTGGCGCGGCCGTTCCGGCCGCCGCTACGTGGTGGGGATCCATGCCCTCGACGACGATCCGGCGGCGGTCGGCGATGCGGTGGTGATCGCGGTGCGCCGGGGCGGCGACGGCACCGCGGAACTGGTGGCGGTGGCCGCGGCCGGCGAGACCCCGCGCGAGCGCCTCGCCCGCGGCTGGCTCACCCGCGCCCGGGCTCGCGGCGCGACCGAGATGCACGTCCACCGCCTGGCCGAGGATGCCGCGGCGCGCCGTGCCGTGGTGGCGGATCTCGGCGGCGCGTCGGCGTGAGGCGTCGTCAGTAGATCGGCCCCGACGACCAGGTCGGGCTCGAGAGCGGCAGCGGCTCCGGCAGGGCTCGCGGCTCGGCGGCGAGGGCCGGCCGCGAAGGCGGCGGGGCGTAGGCGTGGACCGGCGCAAGGTTCGGCGAAGGGGAGGGCGATCTCGCGACCCTGGTCCCGGTCTCCCGGGCGCTCGTCGGCGACAGGCCGTAGGGATCGTCCTGCTCGACGTCGATCGGCGCCGGATCGGGGGCAGGCTGCCAGGCCGGCGGCTTCTTGCGGATCGGGGAGAGCGGCGTGCCGGGCGGCGGCAGCCGCGATTCGTACTTGATCAGCGGCTTGCAGATCCGGCGCAAGCCCCGGGGGTCGTGCCGCGCCAGATCGAGATGGATGTGGTCGTAGTGGTAGACGTTCGACCCCGGCGCCAGCACGGTCGTGAAGTGGTTGCACGCCCCCAGGAACACCTCGCGCAGGAAGCCCTGCTCGGCTTCCGTGCCGCGCCAGCCGCCCTTCACCGTCACCACGTAGCCGTCGGCGAAGCGGAAGGACATCACGTCGACGGCGTTGCCGAACGAGTGCTCCGACAGCTTGGCGCCGACCTGGTTGTTGCGGCCGCGGCAGGAATACGAGCCGGAATTGATCTCGACCACCGGCTGGCCGAAATAGATCTCGGCGGCCGGCTGCACCGTTCCGGCGAGCCAGGCCTCGACCTCCGGGATGATCGGGCAGGCGAGCGTCATGCGCTGCTTGAGCGCCACGGTGCCGCCGGCGAGCCGCGTGACCCGGAACGGATGCACCATCCCGCACACGCCCGGCCCGTCGATCTCCTTGACGGGCTGGATATCCTCGCTCGGACGAACGAGTTTCTGGGCGAGGCAGACCTCTTCGGCCTGATTCCGCCAGGGTTCGCGCTGCTCAAACCGATTGAGCGCGCATCCGGTAAGCCCCAGGCCGAAAAGCGTGAAGGCTGAGAACGCTACGATGCCATTACGCATGGTGCGGAGAATGCGCACGATGCCGTAAACACCGCGTCAACCTCGGCCGTCAGCGTCTGGCCCAGGATGGGGCGGTCCGCTCACGCGAACCACATGCTTGTTGCGACGGTCCGCTTATGCGAACCACATTCTTGGTGGGACGGTTCGCTCACGCGAACCTTTTGGCCCCCGCCACGCACAGGACGACCAGCCCCGTCACGGCGATCATCGACGGGGCGACGGGCTCGCCGAGCAGCAGGCCGGCGAGCGCCAGGCCGAGGAAGGGCTGGAGCAGTTGCAGCTGGCCCACCCCGGCGATGCCGCCCCGGGCCAGACCGCGATACCAGAACACGAAGCCGACCAGCATGCTGAACACCGAGACATAGGCGAGGCCGAGCCAGGCCGGCCCGCCGACCTGCGCCACGCCCGCCGGCCGGGTCGCGAGTGCCAGGACCAGCATCGCCGGCAGGGCCAGAACCAGGGCCCAGGAGATCACCTGCCAGCCGCCCAACCGGCGCGACAGGGCCGCTCCTTCCGCGTAGCCGAGTCCGCAGAGCAGGATGGCGGCGAGCATCAGGAGGTCGCCGGCGAACGACCCCGCCCCACCCTGGACGAGGGCGAAGCCCGCCACCGCCGCACTGCCGATCAGCGAGAACAGCCAGAATGCCGGCCGTGGCCGCTCACCCCCGCGCAGCACCCCGAACAGGGCGGTGGCGAGCGGCAAGAGGCCGATGAACACGATCGAATGGGCCGAGGTGACGTGCTGGAGCGCGAGCGCGGTCAGGAGCGGGAAGCCCAGCACCACGCCGAACGCCACGATGGCGAGCGACATCAGGTCCGACCGCGCCGGTCGCGCCTGCCGCAATCCCCATAGGAGAGCCGCCGCGAGGGCGGCTGCGATCACCGCCCGGGCCGAGGTGAGGAAGAGCGGCGAGAAGCCCCCCACCGCCACCCGCGTCGCCGGCAGCGAGCCGCTGAAGATGACCACCCCGAGGAGACCGCTGCCCCATCCGTCCGCCGACCGTCGCATCGCTCACGTCTCTTTTCGCAGCGGGACGCTCCGTGCATCCGGCGGGAGAGATACCGCGGCACGGGCTATCCCCCGAAGGCACGGTCCCATACGGCATTGTCGAACTGTACGGGTGACCCCACCCACACTGTCGGGGATGAGGCGATGGCGGAAGGCGGCCGCACGGCGGCGGTGATGGCGGCGATCCGGGGGCGGATCGCCGCGCGGGGGCTGGCGCCGGGCGAGCGGCTGCCGTCGATCCGCGGGCTCGCCGCCGCCATGGGGGTCTCGCCCTCGACGGTGGTCGAGGCCTATGAGCGCCTGGCCGCGGAGGGGGCGGTGCGCTCGCGGCCCGGCTCCGGTTTCTACGCCGCGGCGCCGGGCCCGCTGCCGGCGTTCGCCGAGACCGGCCCGCGCCTCGACCGGGCGGTGGACCCGCTCTGGGTCTCGCGACAATCCCTCGACGCCGAGCCGGAAATCCCGAAGCCCGGCTGCGGCTGGCTGCCGCCGGCCTGGATGCCGGTGGCGGCGCTCCGTCGCGCCGCCCGCGGCCTCGCGCGGGCCGAGGATGCGGTGCTCACCGATTACGGCGCCACGCGGGGACCGCTCCCGTTGCGCCGCCTGTTGGCGCGGCAATGCGCCGGGGAGGGACTGGCGATCGGTCCCGACCAGGTCCTGCTCACCGGCTCGGGCACGCAGGCGATCGACCTGATCTGCCGCCTGCTGGTGCGCCCCGGTGACACGGTGCTGGTCGACGATCCCTGCTACTTCAACTTCCAGGCGCTGCTGCGCGCCCACCGGGCCGATGTGGTCGGCGTCCCCATGACCGAGGCGGGACCGGATCCGGAGCGTTTCGCGCAGGCCGCCGCCGCGCACCGGCCGCGGCTCTACGTCACCAATGCGGCGCTCCACAACCCGACCGGCGCGACGCTCTCGCCCGCAATTGCCCACCGGCTCCTGAATGCCGCCGCCGCCCACGACATCACGATCGTGGAGGACGACATCTTCGCGCCCTTCGAGCCCGAGCCGTCGCCGCGGCTGGCCGCCCTCGACGGGCTCTCGCGGGTGATCCGGATCGGCAGCTTCTCCAAGACCCTCTCGGCCTCGATCCGCTGCGGCTACGTCGTGGCGAAGGCGGATTGGATCGAGGCGTTGATCGACCTCCAGGTCGCGACGAGCTTCGGCGGGGTCAGCCCGGTCGCGGCGGAGCTGGTGGCGGGCGTGCTCGGCGACGGGCAGTACCGCAAGCACCTCGACTCCTTGCGCCGCCGCCTCGACCGGGCCCGGCGCGAGGCCGCCGACCGGCTGGCTCCGCTCGGCATCCGGCCCTGGCTGATGCCGCGGGGCGGGTTCTATCTCTGGTGCAGCCTGCCGGAGGGGCGCGACGCCGCCGATGTGGCCCGGGCCGCGCTCCGCGAGGGCGTGGTGCTGGCGCCGGGCGACGTGTTCAGCGTCTCGCGCATGGCGGGATCGCGCATGCGCTTCAACGTGGCGCAGATGGGGGATGCGCGGGTGATGCCGGTGCTGGAGCGGGCGCTGGCCGCGCCGGTAGAGGAGCCGAGCAACAGGGTGGTGCGGGCGGTCGGACTCGAACCGACATATCCGTGAGGACGGCGGATTTTGAGTCCGCTGCGTCTACCAATTCCGCCACGCCCGCGCGCGGTGAAGCCCCTCTCCTGTGCCGTGCGAAGCGGGAGCGTGTCAATCCCGTGCGGTGCGGCCGGTGCCCGGATTGCGGTGGGAGCCGCGCTGCTCCTTGCCCTGACCGTCCTTGCCCTGACCGTCCTTGGCACTCTCCGGTGCCGCGTTGATGCCGGGTGCGATGCCCGGGGCGATCTCGTCGGCGCTCGGGCCCGCCTTCGGATCGGGCGCCGGCAGGGTCGAGACATCGTGCGGCCCCTTGACGGTGGTGGTGATTCCCGCCGGCGACACGGCGGCGCCGTCCGGCCGCCGGGGGCCGAGGCGGTCGACGAAGGCGCTGAACACGTCGCGCAGGCGGTCGCCGGGCTCGGCATAGGCGCCGACCGAGACCGTGGCGGTCATCCCGGCGACGAGGGCGATGCCGGGCGGCACCGCGTCGATGCGGATGCGCACGGGCACGCGCTGGGCGAGGCGGACCCAGGTATAGACCGGATCGACGCTGGGGAGCCCCTGCGTGCTCGCCGCGGCGTTCGGCGTGCTGATGCCCCGGGTGATGCTGTCGACCCGGCCGCGGATCGGCGCGGCATAGCCCATCAGGGCGGCGGTCGCCGGGTCGCCGACCCGGATATGGTCCATCTTGGTCTCCTCGAAATAGCCGTCGATCCAGTACGAATCGGCGTCGATGACCGAGATGTTGGAGGTGCCGGACGCGGCGTAGTCGCCGACCCGCAGGAGCAGGTTGGTGACGTAGCCGTTGACCGGGCTCCGTACCTCCGTGCGCTTCAGGTTGATCTCGGCCTGGGCGGCCTGCGCCTGGGCCGAGGCGAAGGCGGCCTCCGCCTGCTTGGCGGTGCCGGCGAATTGCTGCTTCTCCTCGATCGAGGTCGAGACCGTGGTCAGCGCCTCGCGCCGCGCGGCCTGCGCCCGCTTGACCTGGAGGTCGGCGGCGCGGTTCTCGACCTCGGCTTTCGCCGAATCGAGCGCGACCTTGAAGTCGAACGGATCGATCACGTAGAGCACGTCGCCCTTGCGGACGAGCTGGTTGTCGATCACCCGCAATTCGGTGATCTGGCCCGAGACCTGGGGGGCGATGCGCGCCACCTGCACCCGCCCGTCCCGCGTCCATGGCGCGGTGACGTAATATTGCCAGACGATGAGCGCGGCGAATGCGGCGAGCGCCAGCACCACGAGGGTCGCCAGGATCCGCACCAGCCGCCGGCCCCGGGTCGTCCGCTTCACCGCCACCCCACTCTCCTCAGATCAGCACGATCAACAGCGCCAGGATGCACAGGTAGATCCCCGCCTCGGCGAGCGGCGGGTTCGCGAAGACGCGCTCGAACCGCATCAGGCGCAGGAGCGGCCGCACGGCCAGCAGGATCGCCAGCGCGAGGGCCGCGTAGACGACGAAGGGGGAGACCAGGACCCCGCCGATCGTCAGCTCGTGGAACATGGCCTAGCGGGTCCCCCACAGCTTGAGGCGCCGCAGCACCCGGCCCTGCCCCTCGACGACATAGGACGCGGTAGCGAGGTCGGCCACGATCCGCGTTGCGATGCGGCGCGATTCCGCCGGGGCCTCGCGGGCCGCAGCGAGGAGGGCGGCGCCCGCCTCTCGCAAGGGCCCGGCTTCGGCCCGCCGCAGCGCGCTCCTCGCTTCCCGCACCCCGCCGTCATAGGCCGGTATCCCGGCGAGCCGGTTCAGCCCGCTTTGCGCGCCCGCGGCGGCGGTGTCGAGGGCGGCGAGCGCGAAGGCGTGCTGCAGGGTGGCCCGGCGCACCGCGCCCGCGGTACCGGCCCAGCCGGCGAACTGCACCACCCGGTCGGCGTCAAGATTGACCCGCTCGTCGGCCTCCTGCGGCTCGCCCGACAGCGCCTCGATCACGTCGGCCCGGGCGGCCCGGAGCGACCAGCGTCGGCGCTGGGCGTTGGTGGTCGGCAACACGATCCGGATCACCAGGAACAGGATCAGCCCGGAGACGCAGAACAGCACGCTCGCGTTGATGTAGGATTCCGGGTTGTAGGGCTGGGGGTTGGCCGGCGACAGCACCACGGGGAAGAACACCAGCAGGATGAAGCCGAGGCTCGCGGTCGCCGGCCGCAGGCTGAGCAGGCAGGCGGTGACGATCACCGGCGCCATCGCGATGGCGAGCAGCGGGAAGCCCTGGCCTCCGTCGAGCAGGATGAACTCGACCAATCCGGCGCAGATTGCGGCCAGCGGCATGCCCCAGAGCGCGCCCGTCGCGAAGGCGACGGGGTTGGGGTTGATGGAAGCGAGCGCCGCGAAGGCCGAGACCTGGAGCAGGGCCGCGGAGGTCGCCGGCCAGCCGCTCAGCACGAAGAGCGCGGCGCTGATCGCCACCGTGATGACGACCCGGGCGGCGTTGCGCAGGGCATCCGGAAAATCGCGGTGCACCGGCAGGCGCATGTCGCGCAGAGGTTCGCAGCCGGTCTCCAAAGCCGCGATCCCGTCCTCGGCGAGGCGATCCTGACGCAGGATGTCGATGGCACGCCGGTGCCGCAGCACCGCATCGGGATCGGCCCCGCCGCTTGCCGCGAGCGCATCGAGGCGGGCCACCAGGTCGGGCAGGGCCTCGCGGTCGCCGTCGAGGCCGGCCAGCACGCGGGCGCGCAAATCTTGCGGGTCGTCGGAGCGCGAGACCGCCAGCGCGAAGGAGCGGGCCGCCGCCACCGAGGCGAACAGGGCCGCCACCGCGCTGCGGGCGCCGGCCGCCCGGTTCTCGCCGTCGTGGAACTCGGTCGCGACGACGCCGATCGCATCGCGGGGGGCGGCCACCAGGCGCATCGCGTCGGCGGCGTCCTCCGGGCCCGGATCGCCGTCCCGGATCGCCCGGCGGACGAAGTCGCGCACCGTGTCGCGGGCCTTTCCCATGCCGGCGCTGAGATCGGGGAACACATAGGGCGCGCCGAGCGCGTCGTTGATGAAGGTGATCGATACGATGCCGAGCATGATCGCGGCGACGCGGGCAATGCCCGATTCGAACACCGATTGCGGCGCGTCGATGTTGTTGATTGCGATGATCGCCACCGTGTAGCCCGACAGCATGGCGCCGTAGGCCTTGGTGCCCTGGAGGTAGTTGGCGACGAAGACGCAACATCCCATCCAGGTCGCGAAGGCGACCAGCAACTCGACCCGGTCCTGTCCGAAGAGAGCCGTGAACAGGATCGCCACCGCGAAGCCGATCACCGTGCCGAGGAAGCGGTAGGCGGCCTTCGACAGGGCCTGCCCGCGCCGGGGCTGGGCCAGGATCGCCACCGTGACGGCGGCCGAGGAGGCGCTTTCGAGCTGGAGCCAGAACCCGGCATAGAGCGCCAGCATCATGGCGAGCCAGATCCGCAGGGCATAGGCCCAGGCGGAGACGGGCGGCGGCTCGATCCGATCGAGGACGGCGTCGATCCAGCCGCGGCCCCGCATCGCCTCAGCCATGCTGCCCCCGGAGATCGATCGCGCCCGATTGGGATGCACGATTCGAATTCGATGGTAGGCTAGGGGTGGTCGGGCAGAGACCCGGCTCGCGGCCGCGCGCCGCGCCAGAACAGCCAGCCGAGGAAGCGCCGATGAGCAAGCCAGAGATCCGCGTCGCCACGTTCGCGGGCCCCGGGGCGGAACCCGTCATCCAATCGGTGCCCTGGCCGAAGGTTCCGCGCAAGGCCGCGCTGATCAAGGTCGGCGCCTGCGGCGTCTGCGGCACCGACCAGCACATCCTCAAGGGGCATTGGCCCAAGCCCCTGCCGTGGCCGTTCACCCTCGGCCACGAGATCGGCGGCGTCATCGTCGAGAAGGGCGACGAGTTCACCGCCGACTTCATGGAGAAGCCGCTCCAGGTCGGATCGAAGGTGATGATCCCGCCGCTGATGCCGTGCGGGCACTGCTATTACTGCGTCCATTATCCGGAGCAGGCCAACAAGTGCCTGACCCCGGTCTATTACGGGCGCTATCTCGGCTTCGACAAGGCGCCGCACCTGTGGGGCGGCTGGGCCGAATACGTCTATGTCGATCTCGAGATGCTGCCGGGCACCAAGGTCTACAAGCTCCCCGACGACATGTCGCTGCGCCTCGGTGCGCTGTCCGAGCCGCTCACCTCCTGCATCCGCGCCTTCAACCGGGCGACGAAGGCCGGCGGCTTCAAGTGGGGCGACACGGTGGTGATCCAGGGCTCCGGGCCGATCGGCATCCTGGCGGTGGCGGCCGCCCAGGAGATGGGGGCGGGCCGGGTGATCTGCGTCGGTGCGCCGGAGGAGCCGCGTCTCGCCCTCGCCCGCAGGTTCGGCGCCGAGGCCACGATCGACATCACCAAGGTCACGAGCCCCGAGGCCCGCATCGCCGCGGTGCGCGAGATCGTCGGCGGCTTCGGCGCGGACCTGGCGATGGATTGCTCGGGCCACCCGAGTGCGGGGCCGGAGGGGATCGAGTTCCTGCGCGACGGCGGCACCTATGTCGAGATGGGCCAGTTCACCGATGCGGGCAAGATCGAGACCTCCTGGCACCGGATCTGCTCCAAGGACCTGAACGTGCTGGGCTCCTGGGCCTTCACCGGCAACGACCTGCCGCTCGGCGTCGACATGCTCTACCGCGCCCGGGACAAGTATCCGTGGCTGGAGATGCAGACGGTCTATCCCTTCACCCAGGAGGGCGTGTCGCAGGCGGTGAAGGACGCGATGGCGATGAAGACGGTGAAATCCACCATCGTGCCGTTCCCGGACCTCGTCGCCTGAATGCATGGCGGCGCGAGCGCGAAGGCGCTAGGCCGGGGGCTCGCCGATTCGCTCACCGGGAGCCCCCGCCGTTGCGTCCGACCGTTCTCGCCGCCCTGTTCCTCGCCTGCGCACCGGCGCTCGCCCATGCGCAGGCGGGCCCCCAGCCCGCCGGCACCTGGCTCACCCCCGGGGGAGATTCGCAGATCCGCATCAGCCGCTGCGGCGCCGGCTATTGCGGCACCATCGCCAAGGTGATGGCCGGCGAGACCAAGGACGTGAACAATCCCGATGCTTCCTTGCGCGGTCGCAGCCTCGTCGGCGTCGCTCTTACCCGCGACATGCGCCCTTCTGGTGAGGGCTGGGAGGGCTCGCTCTACAATTTTCGCGATGGGAAGACCTATTCGGGCAAGCTCGCCATGAAGGGACCGAACGTACTCGAACTGTCGGGCTGTGTGCTCGGCGGGCTGATCTGCAAGAAGCAGATGTGGACGCGGGTCGATTGAGAGACGCGCCGACCCCTCAACCCTACCCCCTCTGCGGCAGGGCTGTGCGGGGAAACTTTCGAGACGAGAAGAGCGCGGGTTTCCCCCTCTCCCCGCGGGCGGGGAGAGGACTTCATCGACCTTGCCGTCGATGAAGTGAGCCCGCAGGGCGAGGGTGAGGGGGCGTTGCCGGAGGAGCCTCAAGCGTCGAGCCCCCCTGACCCGCGCTCCGGCTTTCGCCTTCGCTTGCCGACGACGCGACAAGGTGCCGTCGGCCCTCTCCCCGCCCGCGGGGAGAAGGGCAAGCCCGCGCCTTTTCTTTTCCCCGGACAGCCCTGCGCAGAGGGGGGGAGGGTCAGGGCGTCGCTCTCACAGCACCGCCGCCCCCGCCCGGTTCGCCACCCGGATCTGCCACAGGCAGAGCAGCGGCGTGACCACCAGTTCCATGCCCAGCGCCGCCAGCATGGTGAGCGAGGGCACCCCGGTGAGCCACAGGCCGAGGAGCCGGCTCAACCCGCCCAGGACCACGACCATCGTCAGGAAGCGGAACAGCGACGTCTTGGTTTCGATACCCGGAATCGTCGACCAGAACAAAAGGCCGATCCCGAGCAGAAGACCCGACAGGTAGCGGAAGTGGCTGTCTGTCGAGACGTCGAAGGCGCCCCCGCCGAGGCCGGCCTGGCCGAACAGCACGCCGTAGAGCCCGCCCAGAACCGGCACGAGCCCCGCCACCGCCACCACCCGCTGCAACGCCCGCCGCTCCGTCTCGTAGGTCATCCTTACGGCCTCGCTGCTTGTCCCCGACAATCCGTCAGGAGGCGCAAGGTTCACCATCGGCCCCGGTCACCAGTGGTGCAGCACCACCGCGTCGGCGAGGCAGGCCGGCTTCTCGGCGCCCTCGATCTCGACCGTCACCCCGTAGGTGGTGCGCAGGCCCCGGGGCGGCACGTCGAGGGCCGCGGCCACCCGTACCCGGCCGCGCAGGCGCGCATTCACCACCACGGGGGCGGGGAAGCGCACCCGGTCGAGGCCGTAATTCAGGCTCAGCCGCAGGCCCTCCAGCCGGCGGACCCCGGCGATGAAGCGCGGCACGAGCGACAGGGTCAGGTAGCCATGCGCCACCGTGGCGCCGTAGGGCGATTCGCGCGCCGCCCGCTCGGGATCGACGTGGATCCACTGGTGATCGTCCGTGGCCTCGGCGAAGCGGTCGATCATCGCCTGGTCGACGGTGACCCACTCGCCGACGCCGATCTCCTGCCCGATCGCCGCCTTCAGGGCCTCCGGCCCGTCGAAAATCTCCATGCGGTCTCCCCCGTTCCCCGCCATCATCTTGCCCGCGCACCTTACGACCGGTTCGCCGGCACGGCCACGGTCGATCGGGGATCGGTACTCCTGAGGAGTGTTCTGCTCAGCCCGGGAGAGCTTCCGTTCGAGGGCGTATCGCCGGTGGGCCGGACGAGCGTGCGGGTCGCGATCGCGGGCGTCGGCCATTGCGCCTCCTCCGTCCGTGCAGGGCCTGATCCATGACCGGGAGGCCGGCCCCGGCACGCCAGTGCCAGGCCTGATGAGCCCGGATCTCGGGGGGCTACCGGGTGCGTGACGTGACGGCGGCGGCGGCCTTCGACCTGGCGCAGGCCAAGGTCGGCCGCGACGCGGTCCCGCCCGCCCTCAACCAGACGATCCTCGTCGTGCCGTCCCGCGCGCCAGATTCTGCCTGCCCTTGAGGCAGGCGGTCGGTCGGAAGTTCCGGCAGGCCTTCATGCGCAGCTGGCACGAGATCTGCAAATCCACCAGCAGGCTGGCCTCACGGCCCGCGGGGCAAAGACGCCCGAGCCTTGGACACGGAAGTCCGACAGACGGGAGAGCGTGACCGGGATGCCCCGGGCCGCGATCCTCACCCTGAAGCGCGTCGAAGACCCCCCGCGGGGGCTGTGCGTGAGGCTCCGAATATGGCCAGTTTCAAGACCGTCATGAAGTCGGGTCATCCCCCGACCCTGTTCGCCGCGTTCCTGTATTTCGATTTCTGCTTCGCGATCTGGGTGCTCAACGGCGCCATGGGGCCGTTCATCACCGAGCATTACAAGCTCTCGCCGGCCGAGACCGGCTTCATGATCTCGCTGCCGATCCTCGCCGGCGCGATCATGCGCTTTCCCCTCGGCGTGCTCGCCCAGTATATCGGGCGCAAGAACGCCGCCATCACCGAGATGTCGCTGATCGTCCTGGCGATGGCCTACGGCTTCTTCCTGGTGCACAACTTCACCGACGTGCTCGCCATGGGCGTGCTGCTCGGCATCGCCGGCGCCTCGTTCGGCGTGGCGCTCTCCCTCGGCTCGGGCTGGTTCCCGGCGGAGCACAAGGGCCTGGCGATGGGCATCGCCGGCGCCGGCAATTCGGGCACCGTGCTGGCGGTGCTGTTCGCGCCGCCGCTCGCCCAGGCCTATGGCTGGCAGGCGGTCTACGGCTTTGCCGGATTGTTCATGCTGATCCCGCTCGCGGTGATGATCGTCTTCGCCAAGGAGCCGCCGGACCGCGAGCACCAGAGCTTCAAGCAGCACGTCTCGTGCCTGTTCGAGAAGGACGGCTGGGCCTTCAACCTGGTCTACGTCATCACCTTCGGCGGCTTCATCGGCCTGTCGAACTTCCTGCCGACCTTCTTCTACGAGCAGTTCGCCGTCACCAAGATCGAGGCCGGGCGGCTGACCATGCTGGCCGCCCTGATGGGATCGGGCATCCGCGTCCTCGGCGGCTACTTCGCCGACCGGATCGGCGGCATCCTGGTGCTGACCGTGGTTCTGCTCGCCGCCGTCGGCTCGTTCCTGATGCTCACCGCCGCGCCGACCTTGTTCGTCACCACGCTGCTGTTCATGTTCTGCTTCGCGGCGCTCGGCGCCGGCAACGGCGCCCTGTTCCAGCTCGTCCCCTTGCGCTGGCCGACCAACACCGCGGTGGCGGGCTCGATGATCGGCGAGGTCGGGGCGCTCGGCGGCGCCATCCTGCCCAACGCCATGGGCCTGTCGAAGCAGTATACCGGCGGCTTCGCGGCGGGCTTCCTGTTCTACGCCGCCTTCACGGCGGTCGTGCTCGGTTGCCTCGCCCTGTGGTCGCGCAAGTGGGTCGGCGTCTGGGTGGGTCCGCGCGGCAAGGTGCTGGCCCAGGCCGGAGCCGAGGCGCCGGCCCAGCAGGAGACCCCCATCGGCGGCGTGCAGCGCGCCTGAGCCGGAGCATTTTCCGACGAAGTGGATGCCGGTTCGCCGTAGAAAATGCGGCGAAATCAAAGGCCCAGAGAGCTTCGCGTTTGCAGCGCGATCGTGAAGTGCTCTAGATCACGTCGCGCCCGTCGCTCACCACGCGGGCGAAGACCAGCACGTCGACCGCCGCCGCCCCGCCGCGCAGGAGCGCCCGGGCGGCGGCGTTCGCCGTCGCGCCCGTGGTCAGCACGTCGTCGACGAGGAGGACCCGCTTGCCCAGGAGAAGCGGCCGCGCCGCCTCCGGCACCCGGAAGGCGCCCTGCAGGTTCTCCGCCCGGGCGGCGCGGCTCAGGCCGACCTGCTGGCGGGTGCGCCGCACCCGGGCGAGCAGCTTGGATGCGACGGGAACGTCGCTGCCGCGCGTGGCCGTCCGGGCGAGCAGGGCGGCCTGGTTGAAGCGCCGCCACCACAGCCGCCAGCGCCAGAGCGGCACCGGCACCGCCACGTCGGCCTCCGCCAGCAACTCGGCCCCCGCCCGCGCCATCATCGCCCCGAGGGCGCCCGCGAGATCGAGGCGGTCCTCGTATTTCAGGCGCTGCACTAGCCGCCGCGCGGTCGCATCGTAGCGCGCCACCGCCCGGGCGCGCTGATAGACCGGCGGGTCGGAGAGGGCGGCCGGCGAGAGCAGGCCGGGTGAACCGAGATCGACCGCGAACGGCGTGCCGAGCCGTTCGCAATAGGGCCGCTCGATGAAGCGCATCTCGTTCCAGCAGGCCGCGCAGAGGGCGTGCGGCACCGCCGTGGCGGCCCCGCAGGCGATGCAACTCGGCGGATAGACCAGCCCGACGACGCCGCGGAGCGCGAGGCCGGGCAGCCCGGCCAAGCGGTGCAGCCCGGTCACGGCCGCCGCTCTCCCCGCCCTCGGCCTCCGGCTCCGTGTGGCAGGCATGCCGTGCGGCATGGCATGAATCCGGTGCTCATCGGACGGACCTACTGTGTTCGCGTGGGGACAGGTCGCGATAAACGCTTAGCCGTGACCATTTCTCGTGCGAAGGGCATTGCAACGCGGCAGTGGCCGGCGCAAGAATAAGCACAACAAGAGCAACGAGGAGGAAATGATCATGACGCTGGCCCCGATTCAGCCTCTGACCATGGCCCGGTCGCACGCCATGGTCGATGGCGCGAAGCAGGATGCGCTCGCTGCGCCCAACCCGGTCGAGGGAGCCGAGGCCGCCGATCGCCCTGCCGTCGTGGCGCTCGAGGATCAGCGCGAGCGCGCCCAGCAGGAATTCAAGCGGATCTGGAATCTCTGCACGTTGATGCAATAGAGCCGGGTCGGGCACGCGGCCTCGCCGAGCCGTGCCGGTTCAGCGCGGCCGTCCCGGCCGCGCGCCCAGGGCGGCGAGCGCGTCGTGATGCAGCAGCAGCACGTCGGTCGCCGCCGCCAGCTTGCGGGCCGCCGGCGTGAAGCCGGCATTCGAGACCACGGCGGCGCGGTCGGCGCCCCAGTAGCTGCGGGCCGCCACCACCTCCTGCACCGCGCCGTTGCCGACCGGCTTCGCGTAGCGCTTGCACTGCACAACCAGCCGCACCCCGTCCCGCTCCGCCACCACGTCGGCACCCTGGTCGCCGGCGGCCTTCGTCGTGCGCGCCTCCCAGCCGGCCTGTTCGAGCAAGGCGGCGCAGTAGCGCTCGTAGGCGATCCCGTCCTCCGGCAGATCCTCGGCCTCGTCCGGCGCCGCGACGCTCAACGAGGCCGCCTCGACGATGTCCAGGATTTCGTCCCAGCGCGGCTCGATCAGGCCGCCGTAGCCCTCGGCCTCCAGCCGCGGCAGCAATGTGCGCTCCGCGAAGTAGCGGCGCTCCCGCAGCCAGCCGTCCAGGATCTCGTTGCCGTAGGGGTCGACGTAGCTTTCCTGCCGCCGGCGCAGGGCCAGGGTCTCGCGGTGCCGCCGGGCGATCGCCCGGACCCGGCGCCGGAAGCGGCCGCCGCGCCCGAGCCGATGCACGACCAGCGCCAGCGCCACCAGGCCGGCGACGGCGAGTGCCTTCGGGCCGAACCACAGGCTCGCCGCACCCCCGGCCACGATGGGCCAGAACAGGCGGTCGGCGAGGCTGGAGGTGCGGCGCATCGGCGGGTCTCTCGTGAACGAATCCGGCGCCGCGCGGCGGGGCCGGATCGGTCCGGATTGTCGGCGGGACGGCGTTGTCCCCAGCCTAAGACGCCACCTTTCCCCGGCTTCATCCACAGCAGAACGCGTCGCGCTCCGCGGCGGCGGCAGGCGGTGCGGGAGATGCGGCCTCACGCGAGCGTGTCAGGCCAAGGCCTTCGCGGCGCTTGCATTCGGGCCGGCGGGCATCCGATCCTGGCCCTTCGCCGGAGCCTCGCACGGGCCGGCGCAGGGGAGTCCCCGGATGAGATCACGCGTCGTCGCGCTTCTCGCCTGCCTGCTCGTGGCCGGCGCGGCCGGGCCCCCGGTCCGGGCGGGGGGCGACCCGGTCGAGGTCGATGTCGCCCTGGTGCTCGCCGTCGACGTCTCCCTGTCGATGACCGGCGACGAGCAGGCGGTGCAGCGGGAGGGCTACGTCGAGGCGTTCCGCAATCCGGCGGTCCACCAGGCGATCCGCCAGGGCATGGTCGGGCGCATCGCCGTCACCTATGTCGAGTGGGCCGGTGTCGGCAACCAGCGGGTCGTGGTGCCCTGGACGCTGATCGCCGGGCCCGAGGAGGCGGCCGGCTTCGCCGACCGGCTGGGCCAGAGCCCGCCCCGGCGCTCGACCTGGACCTCGATCGCCAGCGCCATCGACTTCTCCGCCGGCCTCCTGGCCGGCAGCGGCTTCGAGGCGACGCGGCGGGTGATCGACGTCTCGGGCGACGGCCCGAACAACCAGGGCCGCTCCGTCACCAAGGCGCGGGACGACGCCGTCGAGCAGGGCATCGTCATCAACGGCTTGCCGCTGATGATCCGCGAGCCCAGCGGTCCCTGGGACATCAAGGACCTCGACCTCTATTATCGCGACTGCGTCATCGGCGGCAGCGGCAGCTTCATGGTGCCGGTGCGCGAGCGCGACCAGTTCGCGGCGGCGATCCGCACCAAGATCATCCGCGAGGTGGCGGGCCGGGAGACGGCCGGGCCGCTCGTGCGGCCGGCCCAGGGCGAGCCCAGGGCCAACTGCCTCATCGGCGAACGTCCCAATCCCGACTGGGATTAGGGCGCCCGGGATTTGCAACCTGAGCGTGTTTAGATCGGGCGGGTACGGCCGCCGGGCCGGTCAGTCCTCGACGTCCAGGTCGTGCCCGTTACCCGTGCCGCCGCGCAGGGACTTGCGCCGCTGCTGCCCAAGGCCCATGGTCTTCGCCAGTTCCGAACGAGCCGCCGCATAGTTCGGTGCCACCATCGGATAGTCGGGCGAAAGATTCCAGCGTGCCCGGTAATCCTCGGGCGACAGGCCGTATCGCGTGCGCAGGTGGCGTTTCAGCGACTTGAACTTCTTGCCGTCTTCCAAACAGACGAGATAATCCGGCATGATCGACTTCTTGATCGGAACCGCCGGGGTCAGGGGCTCGGCCTGTTCGGCCGCGACGCCGCGACCGAGGCCGCCCAGGGCGGAATGAACCGAAACGATCAGGCTCGGCAGATCGGCGGCCGGGACCGAATTGTTGCTCACGAAAGCCGCCACGATATCCGCCGCGAGCCCGATATGGTTCGTCGACGCCTCACTCTCACTCATCACGTCGGCCCTCTTCTCAGGGTAGATCCTGCAAGACGCTTAGACATTCCGCCCTCAGTCCCCCGATGCCGCGGGGCAGGTCTGTCTTTGCTTACCCGTGCAACTATGATGGCATGACGGCAATCGCAAGAGGAAAAAGAAGCGGCTCTCGCCTTCGGTCAAGCGTTCGCCGAAATTCTTGTTGAAGCCGGTTGCAGGGTAAGGTTGTGCTGCGTTCACCGTTGGCGTCCTGCCATCCAACTCGGCGGAGGGTGGGACACCGGCTCTATCCTCTTCGGCTTATGTCCGAGGAGCCGGGACAGCACCTTTCGGATGAAAGGAAGAACACATATTGGTCGTTGATGGTGCCCGGCAGAAGGGGGCGCCGCGACCGCAGCAACCGTGGGATGCCGGCAGGTTCAATAAGTGTTAACCGTTGATCGACATCAACGCAATTCCATCACGCGCGAACAGATCAGCCGTGAATCGGGCGCCGCGCCCGGGTCGAACACGCGGTCGCGATCCGCCGGCCCGGTCTTCGATAAACAAATGTTGGAATCGATGTCCGAGGGCAACCGGACGTGGACGCCTTCCGGACAGACGATCGCCCATGGCTGCGACAGGGCCGGCCGACTTATGCTGGACGGGAGCGGACCGGATCGCGACCGTGGCGAAACCCGGCATGGTGCCGCCATATCGGAGGCGCGTACGGTCTTTGCGTCTCGCCGTCCGGCCGTGCCTCCCGCGTTCAGGCGGCCGCGCGGACAGGGCGCGGGGCGGGCTCCAGGGCGGCGACCGCCAGGACCTGGTCGCGCCCGCGCACGGCGTGCTCGCCGAGCGGCCGGGCCCGCACCCCGTCGGGCAGGCGGGGCAGCTTGCCCAGGAGGTCGCCGGAGATCAGCACCGGCGCGTCGAGGGTCCGGCACAGGGCCTCGAGCCGGGCCGTGACGTTCACCGCATCGCCGAAATACGCGATCTTGTGCCGGTCGACCCCGACCTCGGCGGTGACGACCGGCCCGCCATGCAGGGCGGCCCGGATGCGCGGCACGGCACCGAACCGCTCCTCCCAGGCCGCCGCGTCCCGGGTCAGGCTCTCCTGGATCGCCAGCACGCAGGCGACGCAGCGCGCATCCTGCAGGCCGCGGGCCATCGGCCAGGTGATCATCGCCATGTCGCCGATGAAGTCGTCGGTCGAGCCCTGGCAGCGCCGCACCGGCTCGGCCAAAGTCGCGAAGACCGCGCCGAGGAAGGCCTGGGTCTTGAGGGCGCCGTGGGTCTCCGCGTAGGCCGTCGAGCCGACGACGTCGACGAACAGGAAGATCCGCTCCTCTTCCACCGGCCGGTGATAGCGCCCGACCAGCAGGTTGACGAAGACCTCGGCGCCGATGAGGTCGCGCATCCGCACCACGAAGACGAGGAGCGCCGAGACGGCGAGCGCGTAGACCAGGACCCGGAGCGAGGGCACCACCGCCACCGCGAAGGGCTCGGGCGTCAGCCCGGTGACCCAGACGATCACGCCGCCCGTGGCATGACCCAGCGTGATCATGCCGACATAGGCGAGCTCGGCGATCGGCACGTAGAGGAAGGTCGGAAGGCGGCGAAGCCGCGCCTGCAGCCGCGGCAGCAGGGTGCCGCGCTCCATCAGCAGCGCGCAGGCGCCGATGAAGAAGCCGTGGATCGCCGCCACCAACGGGATGCCGTTCTGGAACAATGCGTCGTAGAGCAGGCCGGCCCCGGCGCTGAGCAGCAGGATGCCGATCCAGAACCAGGCATGCTGCGGGATCGGCAGCCCGGCCACGCGCCAGGCCTGCGCCAGGCGTGCCGGAAGGCCGGCTTGCTCCGCCTCTCCCGATGAGCTGCGGTCGACGGGGCCGGCTGCGGGCACGGTGGTGGTCTCCTGGCGCGGGGCCCAGCGGTCCGGCCCGCGGCTCTGCGGCAATTCAACCGCGATTCACGCCGTTTTGAGGGCATCCGCAAGGCGCAAAACGCCCAAGGCCGGCACATCGCCCGGATCGCCGCCCGACGCTTCGTGAGACTGTGTGAAAACTAAGGAACCGTCGGCTTGACTATGGCGTTTGCAGCACGATTCGACGCTCAAGCCTGGAGATCGGCATGTCCTTCCGCCTCGTCACCCTCGCGGCCCTCGGCGCCCTCGTCACGGTTCCGGCCCTTGCCGAGGACGTGACGGTGATCCGCCGCGATTCCGCGCCGGTGGAGCGCAGCACCGTGATCGAGAAGCGCTCGGTCGAGTCCACCGGCTCCGTCGGCGGCTGCGAGACCAAGACCGTGAAGAAGACCAACGAGTACGGCGACAGCAAGACCGTGCACAGCGAGCGCTGCGACTGATCAGGGAAGAGTGGGGCGGCCCGCCAGGGGCCGCCCCACCCCACAGTCCTTACTTCAGCAGGCGCGCCAGGGCCTTGCCGGCCGGGGTGCGCATTTCCTTGGCGTCGAGGGTGCCGTCGTTGTCCGGGTCGGCCAGCTTGAAGCGGGCCTCGACCAGGGCGAGGTACTCGTTCTTGTCCAGGGTGCCGTCATTGTCCGGATCGGCCTGCTTCATGTCCTTGCGGCTGACGCGGCCCTGCAGCTCCTTGGTGTCGAGGGTGCCGTCGGCATCCTTCTCGAGCTTGTCGAACACCGTGCCGGCGGCGGCCTTGGCCTCGGCGAGGTCGATCGTGCCGTCCGAATCGGTGTCGACGGCCGCGATGGTGCGGTCGGCCTTCGGCTTGGCCTCGGCCGAGACCGGCAGGGCGAGCGGCGCGGCCAGGAGGGCGGCGAGCAGAAGGGCCCGGTTGAAGGTCATGATGCGATCTCCATAGCTGAAGCCGGGCGCATGGTCTCGTCGACAAGGCGGCCCGGGATAATCTGGCAGCGTGATACCTAACCCCACGGCGAAGGTTTGCAACCCCGATTCACCCTGGGGAAGGTTCAGGCCTGCATCTTTTCGGCCAGGATCTTGTCGACCCGGCGTCCGTCCATGTCGACGACCTCGAAGCGCCAGCCGTTGCGCTCGAACCCGTCGCCGGCGGTGGGAATGCGGCCGAGCTGGAAGATCACGAAGCCGGCGAGCGTCGAGAAGTCGTCGCTGTCGGGCCGCTCGGTGAGGCCGAGGCGCTCGAAGGCCTCGACCGCCGGCATCATGCCGTCGATGAGCAGCGAGCCGTCCTGGCGCTCGACCACCATCGGCTCGTCGTCGTCGGTCTCCGGGATGTCGCCGGCGATCGCCTCGAGGAGGTCGGTCTGGGTGACGATGCCCTCGAGGTCGCCGTACTCGTCGACGACGATCGCCATCCGGACGGGCTTGGCCTTGAAGGTCTCGAGCACCCGCAGGATCGGCATGCCCTCGTGGACGACGATCGGCTCGCGAATGATCGCGTCCAGCGTGATCGGCGCCCCGTCGAGGAGCTGGTTGAGAACGTCCTGCTTGCGCAGCACGCCGACGATCTCGTGGATCTCGCCCCGGCTCGCCACCAGCTGCTCGTGGCGGCAGGCGCGGATCGTCTCCAGCACCGCCTCGCGCGGGTCCTCGACGTCGATCCAGTCGACCTCGTGGCGCGGGGTCATGATGTCCCGCACCCGGCGCTCGCCGATGCCGAAGATGCGCTGCACCGCCGCCTGCTGCGATTCCTGGATCAGGCCGGCCTCCTGGCTCGCCGCCACCAGCAGCGACAACTCGGCGGTAGAGTGCAGCGAGCCCTCGCCGGAGCCCGGCTGCAGCCCGCACAGACGCAGCACGCCGTTGCCGAGCCCGTTGAGGAACGAGATCGCCGGGCGGAAGACCAGTAGGAACACCCGCAGCGGCCGCACGATGGCGAGCGCCGTGCGCTCGCTGCGCTGGAGCGCCAGGCTCTTAGGGGCCAGCTCGCCCAGCACGATGTGCAGCGAGGTGATGACCACGAAGGAGAACACCACCGCGATGGCGTGGGCACCGGCGGTGCTCGTGCCCTGCGGCAGGAAGGCGAGCAGCGGCTCGATCAGATGGGCCAGGGCGGGCTCGCCGACCCAGCCCAGCGCCAGCGACGAGATGGTGATGCCGAGCTGCGTGGCCGCCAGATGAGAATCCAGGCTGTCGACCGCCCGCTGCAGGGCACCCGCATTGGCCCGCTTCTCGGCTACGAGCTCCTGGACCCGGCTGCGCCGGACCGCCACCAGGGCGAACTCGGCCGCGACGAAGAACCCGTTCGCGAAGACCAGGAACACGATGGCGAACAGGCCGAGGCCCGTTCCCCAGGGACTGTCGGAGAAAATCACCGCCTCCCGTGGCGCGACCGGCCGCGTCCGGGGTCGGACGCGGCCGGCACCCTCATAGCAAGTCTGTCCCCCGGAGCCTATCCGTCAGACGGCCCGGGCGCGCGCTCCTCCACGGCCGATGCCGCCGAGTAAGATGCGCGGCGCCTCGTACGCTTGCCGATCCATCGCTTCGCGATACGGCAAGCAGCTTCGCTCAAGTGCCGCGCCGGCTTGTGATGCGCTGTCCGGAAGAAGGCTTCCGGACAGCGCATCACACCGTTTTGCGGCGCAACATCTGGCCTCGACCCGCGGTTTCTGCTAGGCGCGCCGGAAATTCCTGTGCCGGCTCGGGGTTTTCCGCGGGCCGGCGCCTACGACCGAAAGACCCGGTGTCATCATGGCGAGCGACCTGTCCCGCATCTCCCGCGCGCTCCTCTCCGTCTCGGACAAGACCGGGCTGGTCGAGTTCGCCCGTGCGCTCGCCGCCCGCGGCGTCACGCTGGTCTCCACCGGCGGCACCCACCGGGCCCTCACCGATGCCGGGCTGACCGTCACGGAAGTCTCCGACCTGACCGGCTTCCCGGAGATGATGGACGGGCGGGTCAAGACCCTGCATCCGGGCGTGCATGGCGGGCTGCTCGCGGTCCGCGACAACCCGGAGCACCAGGCCGCCATGCTGGCCCACGGCATCGCGGCGATCGATCTCCTCGTCGTCAACCTCTATCCCTTCGAGGCGACGTTGGCCGCGGGCAAGCCTGCTTCCGAGTGCATCGAGAACATCGACATCGGCGGCCCGGCGATGATCCGCGCGGCGGCGAAGAACCACAAGGACGTCGCGGTCGTGGTCGACGTAGCGGATTACGCCGCGGTGCTCGCCGACCTCGACGCCCATGACGGCGCGGTCACGTTCGCGACCCGCCGGCGCCTCGCCCAGAAGGCCTATGCGCGCACCGCCTCCTACGACGCCGCGATCTCGACCTGGCTCGCCGGCGAGATCGCGGCCGCGCCGGAGGCCCAGACCTTCCGGGCGCTGGGCGGCACGCTGGCGCAAGGCCTGCGCTACGGCGAGAATCCGCACATGAAGGCCGCGTTCTACCGCACCGCCGGCGCCCCGCGCCCGGGCGTGGCGACCGCGCGCCAGCTCCAGGGCAAGGAACTCTCCTACAACAACATCAACGACACCGATGCCGCCTTCGAGGCGGTGAGCGAGTTTGATCCCACCCGGACCGCCGCGGTGGTCATCGTCAAGCACGCCAATCCCTGCGGCGTCGCGGAAGGCGCCGACCTGATCGAGGCCTACGAGCGGGCGCTTCGCTGCGATCCGGTCTCGGCCTTCGGCGGCATCGTCGCGCTCAACCGCACGCTGGACGCGGAAGCCGCGAAGAAGATCGTCGAGGTCTTCACCGAGGTGATCATCGCGCCCGACGCCACCGAGGAGGCGGTCGCGATCGTCGCCGCCAAGAAGAACCTGCGCCTCCTCACCACCGGCGGCGTCGCCGATCCCCGTAGCCCCGGCCAGGCCTGGCGCACGGTGGCCGGCGGCTTCCTGGTGCAGGACCGCGACAACGCCGTCGTCGACGACATGCCGCTCAAGGTCGTCACCAAGCGCGCGCCGACCGAGGCCGAATTGTTGGATTTGCGCTTCGCCTTCCGGGTCGCCAAGCACGTGAAGTCGAACGCCATCGTCTATGCCAAGGACGGCGCCACGGTCGGCATCGGCGCCGGGCAGATGTCGCGGGTCGATTCCTCGCGCATCGCCGCCTGGAAGGCGGCGGAAGCCGCCAAGGCCGCCGGCCTGCCCGAGAGCCTCGCCCGCGGGGCGGTGGTGGCCTCCGACGCGTTCTTCCCCTTCGCCGACGGCCTCTTGGCGGCGGCCGAGGCGGGCGCTACGGCGGTGATCCAGCCCGGCGGCTCGATGCGCGACGACGACGTGATCCGTGCCGCCGACGAGGCGGGCTTGGCCATGGTGCTGACCGGCCACCGCCACTTCCGGCACTGAGGAACCCCGGTCGGCCCGTTGACCGACGGGCCGGCCTCGGCCAACCGGCCCGTTGACCGACGGGCCGGCCTCGGCCAAGCCTCACGGCGACGTGAGGAGAGGCGGACGCGATGCGGCTGGACGAACACCCCCTGCGGGCGCGGGTGCTGGCGGAGGTCCATGCCCGGCCGTTCACCCCGGTCAAGACGCCCCGCCGCTTCCTGCACTACGCCTTCCTGACCGACGGCGACGCCGCGGCGGCCGATCGCGACGCGCTGGAGGCCTATTGCACGGGCTTAGGGCATCCGGGCCCGGCGCCGGGGGCCAAGCAGCACCGGGTGGTGTTTTCCGGCGCGATCCTGCGCTGGGAGAGCCACAGCGAGTTCACCACCTATACCTGGGAGTTCGGCGACCCCCAGGGCCACGCCTTCCAGCCTCAGCCCGACGCCCTCGACGGCGCGATGGGGGAGGTGGCCCAGCCCGGCCCGCTCCTCGTCGCGGTCGACCTGCACCTCGTGCCGGCGGTCAATGACGGCTTGCCGTCCGACGCGGTCTCGGGATTCAACGCCGCCTCCCTGGCCATGGCGGAGGCGGAAGGGGGCGCGGCGGTGATCGCCACCGACTTCCAGCCCGATCCGCACGGCTATGTCCGCATCGTGGTCGCCGACCGGCGCCTGAGCCGCCTCGGCGCCGGCACCCTGGTGCAGCGCCTGCTCGAGATCGAGACCTACCGGACGCTCGCCCTCCTCGGCCTGCCGGAGGCGCAAGGCCTCGGGCCGACGATCCGGCGGATCGAGACCGCCCTGCCGCCCCTGATGGAGGCGATGCGCTCCAGCGAGGGGTTTTCGGAGAACCACGCCCTCCTCGACGAGCTGATCGGGCTCGCGGCGGAGCTGGAGGCCGGCGCATCCCGGGCGATGTACCGGTTCGGGGCGACGCGGGCCTATGACGAACTGGTGCGTCTGCGCCTCTCCTCCGCGGGCGAGCACGCGCTGCCGGGGCAGACGAGCTGGTCGGTCTTCCTCGCCCGGCGCTACAACCCGGCGATCCGCACCTGCACGACGATCGCCGAGCGGCAGGACCTGCTCTCGCGCAAGCTCGCCCGGGCGGCGCAGATGCTGCGGACCCGGGTCGATATCGACCTGGAGCGCCAGAACCAGGCCCAGCTCCAATCGATGAACGACCGGGTGCGGCTGCAATTGCGGCTGCAGCAGACCGTCGAGGGCCTCTCGGTCGCGGCGATCACCTACTACGTCGCCAGCCTCGTCCACCATGTGCTGGAGGGCGTCCACCATGCCGGTGTCCCGGTCGATGCGACGGTCGGGACGGCGATATCGGTGCCGCTGGTGCTGGTGGGGGTGTGGTGGACGGTGCGGCGGATCCGGCGGGCGCATGCGGAGCCGGGGGGGCATTGAGGAAACCGGCCGATGCCCACGCCGGCGTGCATCACCTCCGAGAGGCAGTGAACGAAGCGGCGATATCGGCGATCGAACGGACGAGTTCGTATTCGCTGTTCCGCGTGGCGACGAATCCCCATCGCTGCCAGAATGCCACGGCCTCTTCGTCCACCGCATGAACCATGACCGCACGTCCGCCGACGAGCGCCGCCGCCTTCACACAGCGGGTCAGCGCGTGGTTGAGCAAGCCTTTACCGATTCCGCGCCCTGCCCAACCGACATCTGTCGCAAGCTGGCCTAGCAGCAGGCACGGCACCGGATCGGGTGGCTGCCCGGTTCGGATCGCGCGCGGCAGAATGTTCGGAACGACGGCCGTTGGCGCCAGTCCATAATAACCGACCACCCGGCAGGCCTCGTGCACGACCATCACTGCCGTGAAGCCTTTCTCCTGGTTGGACAGGGCTCGTGTCTTGAGCCACCGATCGAGAACCAGCTTGCCGCATGAGAACGCCGCGGTCTCGTGCGACGCGCAGAGCGGTTCGGGCGCGGACAGGCCCACGTATCAGCCTTCGTCGTCTCGGTTGTCCCAAGGCGCGCGGTGTCTGGCGATCTCGACGATTTCAGGCACCACAGTGGCGGGCGCCGAAATGATGCTCATAAATTCCGCGAATGCTTCGGGATCGAGGCGAATCAGCCGCTGGTCCATCAGCACTTCTTCAGCCGTGAGAACGGCGGCCTCGCGGACGAAGTCGGTGCGGGACCTGCCGCGCAATCTCGCGGCCCGGTCGATCAATGCCAGGTCAGACTCCGGCAGGCGCATCGAGATCGGGTGATCCTTCCGGGCATTGGCGGGCATGACACCTCTCCTCCACGAGAAGGTAAGGGAGCGTCATGCATTCTGCAATACAATCCGGATCGCCTGAGGGGCGGCGCCCAATGGCTGCCGCCCCCCTCATCCCATCAATGCGCGTGCGCGCCGGCCGCCCCGATGCCGGTCTCGGAGCGCACGAACTGCGCCTCGAAGGCCGCCCGCTCGCGCTTGGCCCGGGCGCTGTTGTCGATCTTCGACACGATCCAAATCCCCAGGAACGCGATCGGCATCGAGAACAGGGCCGGGTTGTCGTAGGGGAAGAGCGCCGCGGGATGGCCGAAGGTGGTGACCCACACCGCCTTCGACAGCACCACCATCACGACCGCCGCGACGAGGCCGGCGAGGCCGCCGACGAGGGCGCCGAGCGTCGTGGTGCCCTTCCACAGGATCGACATCGCGAGGACCGGGAAGTTGCAGCTCGCCGCCACCGAGAAGGCGAGGCCGACCATGAAGGCGACGTTCTGGTTCTCGAACACGTAGCCGAGATAGATCGCCACCAGGCCGATCACCACGGCCGCGCCCTTGGACAGGTTGACCTCGGTGCGCTCGGTGGTGCGGCCGCGGGCGAAGACCTGGGCGTAGAGGTCGTGGCTCACCGCCGAGGCGCCGGCCAGCGTCAGGCCGGCCACCACCGCCAGGATCGTCGCGAAGGCCACCGCCGAGATGAAGCCGAGGAAGTACGGGCCGGCCACCGCGTTGGCGAGGTTCACCGCCACCATGTTGGTCGAGCCGTTCATGCCGGCGAGCTTGTCGTAGGTGCCGTCCGCGGCGAGCTTGAAGTAGCTCGGATCCGACATCAGCAGGGCGATGCCGCCGAAGCCGATGATGAAGGTGAGGATGTAGAAATAGCCGATCAGGCCGGTGGCGTAGAACACCGACTTGCGGGCCGCCTGCGCGTCCGAGACGGTGAAGAAGCGCATCAGGATGTGCGGCAGGCCGGCGGTGCCGAACATCAGGCCGATGCCGAGCGAGATGGTGTCGATCGGGTTCGCCACCGGGCTTTTCGGATTTCCGCTCGGGCCCATGATCGCGTCGCCGTTGGGGTGGACGCTGGTGGCGGCGGCAAACAGCTTCTCGGGGCTGAAGCCGTACTTGTAGAGCACGGCGCCGGCCATGAAGGTCGCGCCGAAGAGCAGCAGGCAGGCCTTGATCACCTGGACCCAGGTCGTCGCCTTCATGCCGCCGAAGGCGACGTAGACGATCATCAGCAGGCCGACGATGATGACGGCGTAGAGGTAGGGCAGGCCGAACAGCAGCTGGATCAGCTTGCCGGCCCCGACCATCTGGGCGATCAGGTAGAACGCCACCACCACGAGCGTGCCGGTCGCCGACAGGATGCGGATCCGGGTCTGGTCGAGGCGGAAGCTCGCCACGTCGGCGAAGGTGAACTTGCCGAGATTGCGCAGGCGCTCGGCGATCAGGAACAGCACGATCGGCCAGCCGACGAGGAACCCGGTCGAGTAGATCAGCCCGTCGAAGCCGAAGCTGTAGACCATGCCGGAGATGCCGAGGAACGAGGCCGCCGACATGTAGTCGCCGGCGATCGCCAACGCGTTGGTGCCGGCCGAGATGCCGCCGCCGGCGGCGTAGAAGTCGGCGGCCGATTTCGAGCCCTTGGCCGCCTTGTAGGTGATGCCGAGGGTGAACAGCACGAAGAACAGGAACATGCCGATCGCCGGCCAGTTCGTGGCCTGCTGCTGCACGGCGCCGAGGTCGGGACCGGCCGCGAGGGCGACCGTCGGAGCGAGGAGCGCGAGGATGCTGAAGGCGAGGCTTTTCATCGGGCGAGGTCCCGGTTCAGGTCGCGGGTGAGGTCGTCGAAGCGGCCATTGGCGCGGAAGACGTAGATCCCGGTGAGCAGGAAGGCGGCGAGGATCACGCCCACGCCGAGCACCAGGCCGAGCGAGGCGGTGCCACCGAAAACCTTCGTCGACATCAGGCCGTGCGCGAAGGCGATGAGCAGAATGAAGACGAGGTAGATCGCCAGCATCAACCCGGAGAGGATCCAGGCGAAGCGGGTGCGCTCGTGCACCAACTGGCGGAATGTCGGGTTCGCCAGAACCCGTGCGGTGTCTGCCTCTGCCATCGGCGGGCCTCCCCTATGTTTCTCTTCTGTAGCCGGACACGGCTCCGCCGCGCGCCGCGAGCGGCACGGCACGATGAAACCGGTGCGTCGATCCGTCTGTTGCCTGGTCTCGACAGGCTTGAGCTTGCGCCGACTGTCCGTGCTGCGGCGCAATAATCCCGATGACGCGATTCTCTAGCGAATGCCAGCGCAAAGGGACTGAAAACATCCGCGATGCGACGAAGGTCTGATAAGCGCGGCCGTCTCGTGCGGGATTAAAAAGGCCGGGGCCCCGAGCGGGGCCCCGGCCTCACGATCACTTCGCGCGGTTCTGCCGGTTCTCGATCAGGTCGTCGACCACCGCCGGCTCGGCGAGCGTCGAGGTGTCGCCGAGCGACGAGAACTCGTTCTCGGCGATCTTGCGCAGGATGCGGCGCATGATCTTGCCCGACCGGGTTTTGGGCAGGCCGGGGGCGAACTGGATCAGGTCGGGCGAGGCGATCGGCCCGATATCCTTGCGCACCCAGGCGACCAGCTCCTTGCGGAGTGCGTCGGTCGGCTCCTCGCCCTGCATCAGGGTGACGTAGGCGTAGATCCCCTGGCCCTTGATGTCGTGGGGATAGCCGACCACCGCGGCCTCGGAGACCTTCGGATGGGCGACGAGGGAGGATTCGACCTCCGCCGTGCCCATCCGGTGGCCCGAGACGTTGATCACGTCGTCGACTCGGCCGGTGATCCAGTAATAGCCATCCGAATCGCGCCGGCAGCCGTCGCCCGAGAAGTAGCGGCCCGGGAAGGTCGAGAAATAGGTCTGGACGAAGCGCTCGTGGTCGCCCCACACGGTCCGCATCTGGCCGGGCCAGGAATCGTCGATGCAGAGGTTGCCCTCGCAGGCGCCTTCCTGGACCACGTTGTCGCCGTCGACCACCACCGGCTTGACGCCGAAGAACGGCCGGGTCGCCGAGCCGGGCTTGAGCGGGGTGGCGCCGGGGAGGGGGGTGATGAGGATGCCGCCGGTCTCGGTCTGCCACCAGGTATCGACGATCGGGCAGCGCTCTTCGCCGACGACCCGGTAGTACCATTCCCAGGCCTCGGGGTTGATCGGCTCGCCGACCGAGCCGAGCACGCGCAAGGTCTTCCGCGAGGTTGTCTTCACCGGCTCCTCGCCGGCGCCCATCAGCGAGCGGATCGCCGTCGGGGCGGTGTAGAAGATATTGACCTTGTGCTTGTCGACCACCTCCCAGAACCGCGAGATCGACGGGTAGGTCGGGATGCCCTCGAACATCAGGGTGGTGGCGCCGTTCGCCAGCGGCCCGTACAGGATGTAGGAATGCCCGGTGACCCAGCCGACATCGGCGGTGCACCAGTAGATGTCGCCCTCGTGGTAGTCGAAGACGTATTGATGCGTCATCGACGCGTAGACGAGGTAGCCGCCGGTGGTGTGGACCACGCCCTTCGGCTGGCCGGTCGAGCCCGAGGTGTAGAGCAGGAACAGCGGATGCTCGGCCTCGACATGGGCGACCGGGCATTCGTCGGTAACCTGGGCGGCGGCTGCGTCGTAATAGACGTCGCGGACCGGGTCCATCTCGACGGCGCCGCCGGTGCGGCGCACCACGATCACGTGGTCGACGCTGTCGGCCGGAAGGCGCTGGATCGCCGCGTCGACATTGGCCTTCAGCGGCACCTTGCGGCCGCCGCGCAGGCCCTCGTCGGCGGTGATGACGAGCTTCGAGTCGCAGCCCTGGATGCGGCCGGCCAGCGAATCCGGCGAGAAGCCGCCGAACACCACCGAGTGGATCGCGCCGAGCCGGGCGCAGGCCAGCATGGCGTAGGCGGCTTCCGGAATCATCGGCAGGTAGATGGTGACCCGGTCGCCCTTGGAGACGCCGCGGTTGCGCAGGACGTTGGCCATCCGGCACACCTGCGCATGCAACTCGCGGTAGGTGATATGGCGCGATTCCGACGGATCGTCGCCCTCCCAGATGATCGCGACCTGGTCGCCACGGGTCTCGAGGTGGCGGTCGATGCAATTGTAGGCGGCGTTGGTAACGCCGTCGGAGAACCACTTGATCGAGACGTCGCCGGGGCCGAACGTCGTCTCCTTCACCTTGGCATAGGGGGTGAACCAGTGGATCCGCTTGCCGTGCTCGCGCCAGAACGCCTCCGGATCACGGATCGAGGCCTCGTACCAGGCCTGATACTTGGCCTCGTCGATATGCGCCCGCGCCCGCGCATCCTGGCTGACCTCGACGACCCGCTGGTTCATGGCGCTCCTCCCCTGTATGCCGTGCCCGGTCGAGGACCGGTTGGTTGCAGCCGGTTTAGGCGCCGGCTCGCCGCGCCCGCAACCGCTCATTCCGTCTAATGCAGACCGGATTAATGCGCCCGGGCCGACGTAACGGTGACGCGCCCCTCTACTCGGTGCAACCGGCGCAGATGCCGGTGTCGATGTGGCGCTGGATCGCGCGGTCGCGCTCGCGCAGTTCCGGGGTCAGGCCGGCATCGGGGCCCAGCGCCGCGCCCGGCGGCTTGGTCTGGCCGACGCCGGTGGTCTCGCGTGGGGCGATGGAGCCGGTGACGCCGGGATCGCGCGAAGGGGGCTCGGACTGCGCCAGCAGCGGGAAGGGGGCGAGGGCCGCCGTGAACAGGGCGGCGGCGAGATGCGCGTGACGCATGGAGGCCTCCTTCGATAATCCGAAGTGCCCGGAAATCGATTCCGGGTCTCTCGTAAGGACAACGTAAGGGCATCGCCCCGGTTCACGATTGATATGTGCGCCCGAGCACTTGCCTGTCGGTACGGCAGCGGGTGCGCCTCCGCCTCATGAATTCGGGGCGATCGCGCGAGGCGCAAGGCTGTCCCGGATCGAGAAATGGCGCTGGATTCCCCTCTCCCCGCGGGCGGGGAGAGGGCTGCTGACCCCTTGTAGGGTCAGCAGCGAGCCCGCAGGGCGAGGGTGAGGGGGTGTTTCCGGAAGAGCCTCATCCGGAAACACCCCCTCACCCTCGCTCCGGCTTCGCCTCCGCTTGCCGTGTCTCCTGAACGTCGACACGGCCCTCTCCCCGCCCGCGGGGAGAGGGGATGTACCGCGCGTTTTCTTTCCCGGAACAGCCCTGCGCGAGGCCGGCGGGGCGATGCCCGCTCAATAGGTCCAGCGCTGCGCCTTCGCGACGAGGAAATCCCGAAAAGCCTGGACGCGGGCGACCGTCCGCATCTCCTCGGCATAGACGAGGTAGCTCTCGAGGTTCGGCATCTCGTAGTCGCGCAGGACCTGAACCAGCTGCTCGTTTCCATCCGCCACGTAGTCCGGCAGGATGCCGATCCCGGCGCCGGTCTCGACCGCGAGCTGCAAAGCCGAGATGTTGTTGACCGTGAAGTGGATGGTGCGGTGCTCGCGCCCCTCGCGGCCGACGGTGGCGAGCCAGTGGGTCGCCATCAGGTAGGAGGGCTGATCGCCGCCGAACGAGACCAGGCGGTGCTTGTCGAGATCGTCGATCGTCTTCGGCTCGCCGAACCGCTTCACGTATTCGAGCGAAGCGAAGACATGGTAATGTACGGTGAAAAGCCGACGCTGGATCAGGTCGGGCTGGGCCGGGCGGCGCAGGCGGATCGCCACGTCGGCCTCGCGCATCGCGAGGTCCAGTTCCTCGTTGGTGAGGATCAGCTCGACGCGCACATCCGGGTGCAGGTCGAGGAATTCGGCGACCCGCTGGGCGAGCCAGGCGGTGCCCAAGCCCACCGTCGTCGTCACCTTGAGGTCGCCCGAGGGGCGCTCGCTGGTCTCGACGAGGCGCGCCCGCGTGGTCTCCAGCCGCATCTTCATGTCCCGGGCGGCCCGGAACAGGAGATCGCCCTGCTCGGTCAGGATCAGCCCGCGGGCGTGGCGGTGGAACAGCGGCGCCTTCAGTTCCCGTTCGAGGGCGCTGATCTGGCGGCTGACCGCCGACTGGCTGAGCCCGATATCGTCGCCCGCCTTGGTGAAGCTGCCGGCTTCGGCGACGTTGAGGAAAATCCGGATCTTGTCCCAGTCCACGGCCGTCAAACCCCTCGCCAGAGCCCCGGCCGGCTGGTTTAGAGCCGGTGAGTTCAGAGCGAACGCCACAAGGCCGGAACCGGGGCTCATCCCCGGCCCCGGTACAATTCTCCTACTCGGCCGCGGCCTGGCGCGGCGCTTCGCCGATCGCCAGGTTGGCCAGGTACTTCTCCGCCTCGAGAGCGGCCATGCAGCCCATCCCGGCGGCGGTGATCGCCTGCCGGTAGACGTCGTCGGTCACGTCGCCGGCGGCGAACACCCCGGGGATCGCCGTCATGGCGGTGCCGGGCGTGACTTCCAGGTAGCCGCCGGCCCGGAAGGGCAACTGCCCCTCGAACACGGCCGTGGCCGGCTGGTGGCCGATGGCGACGAACACGCCGTCGGCCTTGCGCTCGGTGATCGCGCCGCCGACCGTGTCGCGCAGACGGACATGGGTGACCGAGGGGGCCGGCTTGTCCTGGCCGCAGATCTCCTCGATCGCGTGATTCCACACCACCTCGACGTTCGGATGCTTGAACAGGCGCTCCTGCAGGATGCGTTCGGCCCTGAACGTGTCGCGGCGGTGGACCACCGTGACCTTGGAGGCGAGATTGGCGAGGTAGAGCGCTTCCTCGACCGCGGTGTTGCCGCCGCCGACGACCACGACCTCCTTGCCCCGGAAGAAGAACCCGTCGCAGGTGGCGCAGGCCGAGACGCCGAAGCCCTGGAACTTCGCCTCGGAGGGCAGGCCGAGCCACTTCGCCTGGGCGCCGGTGGCGATGATGAGCGCGTCGCAGGTGAAGACGGCACCCGAATCCGCCTCGAGCCGGAACGGCCTTTGCGAGAGATCGACCTTGGCGATGTATTCCGAGACGATCCGCGTGCCGACATGCTCGGCCTGGAGGCGCATCTGCTCCATCAGCCACGGGCCCTGGATCGCCTCGGCGAAGCCCGGATAGTTCTCGACGTCGGTGGTGATCATCAGCTGGCCGCCGGGCTGGAAGCCCGAGATCAGCAGCGGCTCGACCATGGCGCGGGCGGCGTAGATCGCGGCGGTGTATCCGGCCGGGCCGGAGCCGACGATCACGAGCTTCTCGTGCTGGGGAGCCTGCTTGGTCGTGGACATAAGGATCTCCGGGGCTGCCGCCGAGCGGGCCTCAGGAGGCCGTCCGGCGGGCGAGCGCGTCGCGATGCCCGATATAGGCATTCGCCACAGCCTGCGCGATCGCGAGTGTCATGTCTAAGGGCTTGCACCGTAACGGTTCAACCCGTCCCGTGAAAGGATGCACAGGTCCGTGCCGTTTCAGCGCGTCGTACAGCGTGTGATGGCGTTGATAGAGGTTGTGCGGCTCGAACAACCGGACCGGGACGCCGGCGGCACAGGCCTCCGTCACCATGTTGGCCGAGTCGGCCGTCGCCACGATCGTGTCGGCGAGGGCCAGGAGGGCGAGATAGGGGTTCTCGCCGCTGCCGTCCCAGAAGAAGCCGCCATGCCGGCGGGCGAGATCCGCAAGCGCCGCCCGTAAGCGGTCCGGCGTGCGCCGCGACGTGGTGATCATCAGGCTCGCCTCGCCGGCCAGGCGCTCCAGCCCGGCGAGCAGGTTTCGCGCGTCCTCGTTAGAGAAGCGCCCGTGCCGGCTGTCACCGCCGACCAGCACCGCGGCGCGGGGGCGGGGGAGGGCGGCGAGCCGCGGATCGGGATGGTGTCGCGCGGCGGCGAGGCGGTCGGGCGAGACCGGGTGCGGGCCGGTCTCGGTCACGATCACGTTCGCGCCGCGCAAGGAATCGTGCGCCGGCACCCAGATCAGGTCGGCGGCCCGGGGGCCGATGCGCGGATCGCGCAGGAAGACCGTGAAGGTTTCGTTCCTCGAACGACGCTTGACCGCGCGGAGCGCCGGCACCGCCCGGCGGCCGGTGGCGATGGCGAGATCGGGCAAGGGCGGCGTCAGCGCCCGCTCGCGCGGATCCGCTGGGCCGCGGGGCGCGAGCCAGGAGAAGGGCGGGCGCGGCGCGACAACCCGCTCCTGCGCCACCACGCCCAACGCCGCGGCGAGGCCACGGCAGGGCGCGAGGTCGCCGGCCTTGCCGTCGGTGATCAGCCAGGCCGTGGTGCCGGCCGGCAGAAGGGGAGAGGGGGAGGCCACGATGCGGCGATGTGGCGGCGGGGCAAGCGCTGTCAAGGCTCGGGCGAAGGCGGACCGGGAATTCCGGGGCAAGCAGCGGGCAGGACGCTGGACCATCGATCAGCGCCGCCCATCCCGCCAAGTCCCGCGGGTGCCGCAGGCTTGAGCTTGACGCGCCGAATCGGCTGGGCCACCCTCTCTCAGGTCAAGCACTCGACAGGCTCCTCGCGGCCCCCGCGGGGAGCCTTCTCCGTTGAAGGACGGCGCGTCCGCATGACCAGTTCCAACCGCTCGACGCATATCCGGCTCACCTCGCATCCGGAGCCCGGCGCCGCCCGCTGGCCGATCCGCTGGGGCGCCGCCGACCCGCGCGAGCGGGGCCCGATCATCGGCACCGTCACAAACCCGGCCGACCGCAACGTGGTCGGGGCCAATGGCGGCGCCTATTCGCTCTACCGGGCGCTCGCCATCGCCGGCCGGGCGATGAACCCGCTGGCGCGGCCGGACCTCACCAACACCCATCCGGTGGTGGCGATCGGGCCGCACCCGCAATGGGCCGACCCGGACAAGATCGTCTCGCTCGATCCCTGGGGGCACATGCCCGGCGAGGTCTTTCGCGATGCGATCGGCACCGGCACGGACATCAGGCCGACCATCGCGGTCACCAAGGCGCGGTTGAGCCTGCCGGAGATCCTGGCGGCGATGGGCGCCCATCGCCTCGCCGCCGACGGCACGGTGCTGCATGCCACCGGCGACATCTCGGTCACCAAGATCGCGGTCGATCCGGTCTGGTACCTGCCGGGCGTCGCCGCCCGCTTCGGCACCAGCGAGACGAACTTACGCCGCACGCTGTTCGAGCAGACGGGCGGCATGTTCCCGGAACTCGTCACACGGCCGGACCTCCAGGTCTTCCTGCCGCCGATCGGCGGCTGCACCGTCTACGTGATGGGCGAGGTGGCGGGCCTCACCGATCCGCGCCGGCGCATCGCCTGCCGGGTCCACGACGAGTGCAACGGCTCGGACGTGTTCGGCTCCGACATCTGCACCTGCCGGCCCTACCTCACCCACGGCATCGAGGAATGCGTGCGCGAGGCGCAGGCCGGCGGCACCGGCGTCATCGTCTACAACCGCAAGGAAGGCCGCGCGCTCGGCGAGGTGACCAAGTTCCTGGTCTACAACGCCCGCAAGCGCCAGGAGGGCGGCGATTCCGCCGCCACCTATTTCGAGCGCACCGAATGCGTCGCCGGCGTCCAGGATGCCCGCTTCCAGCAATTGATGCCCGACGTGCTGCACTGGCTCGGCATCCGCCGCATCGACCGGCTGATGTCGATGTCGAACATGAAGTTCGACGCGATCACCGGATCGGGCATCGAGGTCGGCGAGCGGGTGCCGATCCCGCCGGAGCTGATCCCGCCGGATGCCTCGGTGGAGATGGAAGCCAAGAAGGCGGCGGGCTACTACGCGCCGGACGGCGTCACCGACTCCCTCGACGCCGTGAAGGGCCGCGACCTCGAGCGTTTCTGACATCGCCCGATGGCGCCGCCAAACACCCCTGGAGATGCCCGTGCCTGAGTTTTCGACCGCCCGCAGCCTGCTCTCGGCTCGCGCAGTGCGCGCCCGCGCCGAGACCCTGCTCAAGGCCGGACTCGACGGGCAGCTCGACCATTTCGTCGTCGATCTCGATCGCCTGGGGGCTTGCGCCGACGCGGTGGTCGAGACCATCCGCGAGGCCTATCCCGACCTCGCCATCCCGTATCACGCCCGCTGGCGCCATTTCTCGGTCGGCGGATTCGAGCGCTGGGGCTCCCTCGTCCACGCAGCCCCCTTCGAGGACCCGGCCGAGCAGGCCCGGGCCGCCTTCGACCTCGTGGTGGTGAGCGTGCTGCTGGATGCCGGCGCCGGCCCGACCTGGCGCTACGAGGAGGGCCGCACCGGCGAGACCTATGCCCGCTCCGAGGGGCTGGCGGTGGCGAGCTTCGACATGTTCGTGTCGGGCCTGTTCTCCTCCGCGCCCGAGGATCCGTTCCGGGCCGATGCCCGCGCGCTCGCGACCCTGACCGAGGCGGAACTCGCCGACGGCTTCCAGGTCACCCCGACCAACCCGCTCGTCGGCCTGTCCGGCCGCACCGCGCTCCTCAACCGCCTCGGCCAGGTCGCGGCGGCCGACCCGGAGGGTTTCGGGCCGGATGCCCGCCCCGGCTTCCTGTTCGACCGCATCAAGGCCAAGGCTCATGATAGCGCCGTCTCGGCCGAGGCGGTGCTGGAGGTGCTGCTGACCCATCTCGGGCCGATCTGGCCCGGCCGCATCGTCCTCGATGGGGTCGACCTCGGCGACACCTGGCGGCACCCGCTCGCCGGCGGCACCGGTCCGACGGAGGGGCTGGTCCCGTTCCACAAGCTGTCGCAGTGGCTGGCCTATTCGCTGCTGGAGCCGCTGGAGGAGGCGGGCCTGACCGTCACCGGCCTCGACGCCCTGACCGGCTTGCCCGAATACCGCAATGGCGGCCTGTTCCTCGATACCGGGGTGCTGGCCCTGCGCCGGCCCGAGGAGGCGAAGGTGGCGCACCCGGTCGAGTCGCGCCTCGTCGTCGAGTGGCGGGCGCTCACCGTGGCGCTTCTCGACCGGCTGGCGCCGCTGGTGCGCCAGAGGCTGGAGATCGAGGACCCGGCCGACCTGCCGCTCGCCAAGGTGCTGGAGGGCGGCACCTGGGCCACCGGCCGGCGGCTCGCCAAATCCTTGCGGCCGGAGGGTGCGCCGCCTCTCGCCATCGCGAGCGACGGCACCGTATTCTGAAAGACTTGAGCGTGATCGTGAACGGGGAGACGGCGATGCAGGGTGCGGGTGCGCGCGGGGAGACGGGGGTGGCGCCGGTCACGGTGGTCGATCACCCGCTGGTGCAGCACAAGCTGACCCTGATGCGGGACAAGGCCCGCTCGACCAAGGGCTTCCGCCAGCTCCTGAACGAGGTCGGGATGCTGCTGGCCTACGAGGTCACCCGCGACCTGCCGCTGGAGCCGGTCGAGATCGAGACCCCGCTGGTGACGATGCAGGGCGCGCAGATCGCCGGCAAGAAGCTCGTCCTGGCGCCGATCCTGCGCGCCGGCGTCGGCTTCCTCGACGGGATGCTGTCGCTCCTGCCCTCCGCCCGCGTCGCCCATATCGGCCTCTACCGCGATCCGGATTCGCTGGAGGCGGTGGAATACTACTTCAAGGCCCCGTCCGACCTCGCCGACCGCACCGTGCTGGTCCTCGACCCGATGCTGGCGACGGCGAACTCGGCGGTGGCCGCGGTCGACCGGCTGAAGGAGCGCGGCGCCCGCGACCTGCGCTTCGTCTGCCTGCTCGCCGCGCCGGAGGGGCTGGCCAAGTTCCAGGGTTCGCATCCCGACGTGCCGGTCTGGACCGCCTCGATCGACAGCCACTTGAACGAGCACGGCTACATCCTGCCGGGCCTCGGCGATGCCGGCGACCGGATGTACGGGACGCGCTGACCCCTTGCCGCTGGCGTACCGGCGCGGCAGGTAAGGGCGCACATCCCGTCAATGCGGAGCCGCCCCATGCCGTCGATCCCCGCCACCATGCGCCAGGTCCGCTTCAACGGGGCCGGCGGTCCGGAGGTGATCGGGATCGAGACCGTGCCGGTGCCCCGCCCGGGCCCGAACCAGGTGCTGGTCGAGGTCGTGGCGGCGGGCGTGAACCGGCCCGATTGCCAGCAGCGTGCCGGCAAGTATCCGCCGCCGCCCGGGGCCACCGAGGTGCCGGGGCTGGAGATCGCCGGACGCGTCGTCGCGCTCGGTGAAGGCGTCACCGGTCTTGCCGAGGGCCAGGAGGTCTGTGCGCTGACGATCAGCGGCGGCTATGCCGAGTATTGCGTGGCGGAAGCCGCGCTCTGCCTGCCGAAGCCCGGCCCGCTCTCGCTCGTCGAGGCGGCGGGCCTGCCGGAGAATTACTGGACGGTCTGGACCAACGTGTTCGAGCGCGGCCGCCTGCACAAGGGCGAGCGCTTCCTGGTCCATGGCGGGTCGAGCGGCATCGGCTCGACGGCGATCCAGCTCGCCAAGCGGTTCGGCGCCGAGGTCTTCGCCACCGCCGGCTCGGCCGAGAAATGCGCCTTCTGCGAATCGCTCGGCGCCGACCACGCGATCAATTACCGCGAGGCGGATTTCGCCGCGGAGGTGAAGCGGCTCACCGACGGCAAGGGGGTCGACGTGATCCTCGACATGGTCGGCGCCGCCTATCTGGAGCGCAACCTGAAGTCCCTGGCCCTCGAAGGCCGGCTCGTCATCATCGCCTTCCTGCAGGGCTTCCAGGCCGAGAACCTCAACCTGACGCCGATCATGATCCGGCGCCTGACCGTCACCGGCTCGACCTTGCGCCCCCGCACCGTGGCGCAGAAGGCCGCGATCGCCGAGGGCTTGCGCAAGGAGGTCTGGCCGCTGCTCGAATCCGGCACCGTGAAGCCGGTGATCCACGCCACCTTCCCGCTCGACGAGGCGCGGGCGGCGCACGAACTGATGGAATCGAGCGCCCATCTCGGCAAGATCATGCTGCTGACCGGCAAGTAGAGCGAGGGGCCAAGCGGCGCGCGCGGCATCCGGGCGCGCCGGAAGCCCGACCCAGGAACCTCGGCCGATCGGTGACGTTGCCCGACACACCGTTCATCGCTCGGCGCCACGCCCGCCGTGCTTCAAGCCCGAGGTTCCCCATGGACAACAACCGCACCGTCGAGACCCCGACCGCGGCCCGCCAGGGCGCGAAGGGACGCCCCGTCCTCTACGTGCTTCTCGGAAGCCTCGCCCTCCTGGCGGTCGCCATGGTGGCCCTGCTCGGCTGGAACGGCGCCAACGCGCCGAAGGACTATGCCAGCCAGAGCCAGGACGCCTCGCGCCAGCAGATCACCGGTTCGCCGAATGGCAGCGGCGGCACCTCGTCGGCGAACAGCGCCGGCGTGCCGGCCGGCAACCCGGCCTATCCGGCCCCGGCCGAGCCGAAGTCGACCGGCTCGACCACGACCACCAAGTAAGCGCCACGCCGCTCCTGCGAAGGGCCGCCTCTCGACCCGGGAGGCGGCCCTTCGGCCGTTCGGCTGGCACCCGATCGGCACGGGAATGTGATTCCCCTCGGCTCGACGCCGTCCCTTACGCTCTCGCCCGCAGGCTCGCGAAGGCTGCACGGGGAAATCGTGTCGTGGCGATGCGGCGCTTGATGAAGTTCCTGCACACGATGGGGGCGATCGGCCTGATGGGCGCGATGGCGTGCCTGATCGTGCTGCTCGGGCTCGCACCCCCGCCATCCGCCTTATCCGGCTACGCGCTGATGCGCGGCGCGATGGCGGCGGTAGCGACCTGGATCTTTCTGCCGTCGCTGGCCCTGATGCTGGTCGCCGGCTTGCTGGCGATCGCGCTCAACCGAGCCTTTCACCAGGCCGGATGGGCCTGGGTGAAGCTCGCGACGGGGGTGCTGATGTTCGAGTACGGCTTCATCGGCGTGCAGGGGCCGATGCAGCGGGAGGCCGAGCGCAGCGCCCAGGCACTCCTCGGCCGGGTCGATCCGGCGACGCTCGCCGAATCGCTCGGCGCCGAGCGGGGGACCTTGTGGGTGCTGCTCGCCATCGCGACGGCGAACGTGGTCTTAGGCGTCTGGCGGCCCCGCATCCTGATCCGGGTCCGCTGACCGGGACGTCGGAGGCGGGGCGAATGAGCCTTCAGCGCGTCGGCACCGGCTCCGCGCCGCGGTAATCGTAGAAGCCGCGCTTGGTCTTGCGTCCGAGCCAGCCGGCCTCGACGTATTTCACCAGGAGCGGGCAGGGGCGGTACTTCGAATCGGCCAGGCCTTCGTAGAGCACCTGCATGATCGACAGGCAGGTATCGAGGCCGATGAAGTCAGCGAGCTGGAGCGGGCCCATCGGGTGGTTGGCACCGAGCCGCATCGCGGTATCGATCGAATCGACCGAGCCGACGCCCTCGTAGAGGGTGTAGATCGCCTCGTTGATCATCGGCAGCAGGATGCGGTTGACGATGAAGGCCGGGAAATCCTCCGACACCGTCACGATCTTGCCGAGGCGCTTCACGAAGGCCTTGGCCGATTCGTAGGTCGGATCCCCGGTGGCGATGCCGCGGATCAGCTCGACGAGCTGCATCACCGGCACCGGGTTCATGAAGTGGATGCCGATGAACTGCTCCGGCCGGTCGGTCGAGGCCGCGAGCCGCGTGATCGAGATCGACGAGGTATTGGTCGCCACCATCGTCTCGGGCCGCAGCGACGGACACAGCGCGTTGAAGATGCTGCGCTTGATCGCCTCGTCCTCGGTCGCGGCCTCGATCACGAGGTCGCAAGGGCCGAAATCGTCGAAGGAATCGACCGCGATGATGTGCTCGATCGCGTCGCGGCGCTGGCTCTCGGTGATCGCTCCCTTCGAGACTTGGCGCTGCAGGTTGCCGTTGACGTTGGCGAGCCCGTTCTTCAGGCGCTCGGGATCGCGGTCGTTCATCCGCACGTCGAGCCCGGCCAGGGAGCAGACATGGGCGATGCCGCTGCCCATCTGACCGGCTCCGATGATGCCGACCGTCTTGATCTCGATGCCCATCACACCCCTGCCTTCCGCCACGCCGCGCCGAGCGTTCATATCACCGCGCCTTCGCAGATGCGAAGGGTTCCGAAGACGCTGCCCGGTTCCTGTGCCGCCCCCCGCGCGGTGCCCGCGCGAGGAGCGCATCCCCTCAGCCCTTGGTCCTCAGCCCTTGGCCTTGG
Organism: Methylobacterium sp. 142-1Y; assembly: GCF_057747795.1. Lineage (NCBI taxonomy): Bacteria > Pseudomonadati > Pseudomonadota > Alphaproteobacteria > Hyphomicrobiales > Methylobacteriaceae > Methylobacterium > Methylobacterium sp. 142-1Y. The sequence goes on from NZ_CM173224.1 coordinate 334,579, forward strand.
CGATTTCCTGCTGCAGGTCCGGCACCACCTGGAACAGGTCGCCGACCAGGCCGTAATCGGCGACCTGGAAGATCGGCGCTTCCTCGTCCTTGTTGATCGCGACGATGACCTTCGAGTCCTTCATGCCGGCGAGGTGCTGGATCGCCCCCGAGATGCCGACCGCGACGTACAGATCCGGCGCCACGACCTTGCCGGTCTGGCCGACCTGCCAGTCGTTCGGTGCATAGCCCGCGTCGACCGCCGCGCGCGAGGCGCCGACCGCGGCGCCCAGCGAATCGGCCAGAGGCTCGATCAGCTCCTTGAATTTTTCCGCCGAGCCGAGCGAGCGGCCGCCCGACACGATGATGCGCGCCCCGGCCAGCTCCGGACGGTCGGACTTGGCGATCTCCTCGCCCTTGAACGACGACTTCGTCTCCGGGGCCGCGGCGGAAGCGGCAGCCTCCACCGGAGCCGCCGCACCGCCCTCGGGGGTGGCCTGGAAGGCGGCGGTGCGGACCGTGATCACCCGCTTGGCATCGGTCGCCTGCACGGTCTGGATCGCGTTGCCGGCGTAGATCGGCCGCTCGAACGTGTCGGGGCCGACCACCTTGATGATGTCCGAGACCTGGGCGACGTCGAGGAGGGCGGCGACGCGCGGCAGCACGTTCTTGCCCTCGGTCGAGGCGGCGGCGATCACGGTGTCGTAGGCGCTGGCGAGTTCCGCCACCAGGGCGGCGGTCGGCTCGGCGAGGAGGTGGTCGAAGGCGGCATCCGCCGCCACCAGCACCTTCTCGACGCCGTCGAGCTTGGCGACGGCTTCCGCCGCGCCTTGTGCATCGGCGCCGACCACGAGGGCGTGGACCGGGGCGCCGAGCTGCTTGGCCGCCGTCAGGGCCTTGGTGCTGGCGTCCTTCACGGCGCCGCCGGCATGCTCGACCAGCAGGAGAGTGGTCATGGCGTGTCGTTCCTTCCTTTCCAGGGATGCCGTCACGTCCTCGTCAGAGGACGCCGGCCTCGACCTTCAGCTTGTTGACGAGCTCGGCGGCGCTGGCGACCTTGACGCCGGCCTTGCGGCCGCCCGGCTCGACGGTCTTGAGCACCTTCAGGCGCGGTGCGATATCGACGCCGAGCGCTTCCGGCTCGACCGTATCGAGGGGCTTCTTCTTCGCCTTCATGATGTTGGGGAGCGACGCGTAGCGCGGCTCGTTCAGGCGCAAGTCCGTCGTGACGATCGCCGGCAGCTTCAGGTTCAGGGTCTGCAACCCGCCGTCGATCTCGCGCGTGACGTCGAGGGCGCCGTCGCCGATCTCGAGCTTGAACGCGAAGGTACCCTGCGGCCAGCCGAGCAGGGCGGCGAGCATCTGGCCGGTCTGGTTCGAGTCGTCGTCGATCGCCTGCTTGCCGAGGATGACGAGGTCCGGGCTCTCTCGTCCCACCAGCGCCTTGAGGAGCTTGGCCACGGCGAGCGGCTCGACGGCAGCGTCGGTCTTGACCAGGATGCCGCGGTCGGCGCCCATGGCCAGCGCGGTGCGGATCGTCTCCTGGGCCTGCTGCGGGCCGATCGAGACGGCGACGATCTCCGTGACCTTGCCCTTCTCCTTCAGGCGGATCGCCTCCTCGACGGCGATTTCGTCGAAGGGGTTCATCGACATCTTGACGTTGGCGAGTTCGACGCCCGAACCGTCCGGCTTGACCCGGATCTTCACGTTGTAGTCGACTACCCGCTTGACGGGCACCAGGACCTTCATGATCGTCGCATCCTTCAGGATGAAGGGGCGATCGTGGTCGGGCCCTCCCTGTGGCCGGCCCGCGATCATCCCCGATGGAGCAAGGTGGCGCGGACCGTAGCGGCCCATTTTCCGAATTGTCAACGCGCCCCGGAAGCCCGCCGCCCCACCGTTCAGCGCGCGTCTTGAGCGCGGGTTTTTCCTGGAACCCACAGCACGTCGGCGGCGCCGCCGTCGTTGGCGACCCGCGCGGCGACGAACAGGAAATCCGACAGGCGGTTCAGGTACTGGATCGCCACCGGCGAGACGGTCTCGCCCGGCGTTGCCGCCAGGGCCACCGCCAGGCGCTCGGCCCGGCGGCACACCGTGCGGGCGAGGTGCAGGGAAGCCGCTGCGGGCGAGCCGCCCGGCAGCACGAAGGAGCGCAAGGGGGTGAGCCCGGCATTCAGCGCGTCGATCTCGCGCTCGACCCGCTCGACCTGGGCGGCGACGATCCGCAGCGGCTCGTAAGGCAAGGGTTCGCCGGTCTCGGGCGTCGCGAGGTCGGCGCCGAGATCGAACAGGTCGTTCTGCATCCGGCCCAGCATCGCATCGAGGTCGCCGGTCGTGTGCAGGCGCGCCAGCCCGAGGCAGGCATTGGTCTCGTCGACGGTGCCGTAGGTCTCGACGCGGAGATCCGCCTTCGAGCGTCGCTCGCCGCTGGCGAGCGCGGTGGTGCCGGAATCGCCGGTGCGGGTGTAGATGCGGTTGAGGACGACCACGGCACGCTCCCTTCGGCGGGGCGTGCCCGCTCGCTGGCGAGTTCTAGCGCTCCTCCGTCGAAGCGCCAGCCCCACCCACAGGGAGGGCAGCCGTCAGAAAGTATAGGCGATCTTGCCGCCGAAATTGGTCAGGCCGCGGTTGTTGACGCAGAGGCCGGCATTCGACATGTGCTCGATCGTCGCCATGACGCTCCAGTGCTCGGTGAGTCGGAAGCCGACGGCCGCCGCCTCGCGGAACAGCGGGTTGCAGCCGAGCGAGTTGAAGGTCTTGGGCACGTAGACCTTCGGGCCCGTCCAGCCGTCGTGGAAGCCGGCGCCGAAGAAGCCCTCGACGAAGATCCGGTCGGTGATGTCGGCGGTCCAGGTCGCGCCGAGATAGGCGTAGCTGGTGCGGCCGTCGACGTTGTAGCTGCCGCCGACGGTCGGGCGCGGCACGAAGGCGGCCCAGAACCGGTCGAGCCCGGTCACCGGCTTGGCGAACAGCAACTCGCCGTTAATGTTGCTGGTGTTCTTCTCGTTGCTGCCCGGATCCTGGGCGGCACCGCCGATGCGGAACTCCGAGACGATGCTGAGGGGCTGAACCGGGGGCCGGTAGACGGGCACCAGGGCCGTAGGGTCAGCGGCCTCGGCGGCCGGTGCAGCCAGAACGACCGTGGCGGCGAACGCCGCGGCGAGGCTCGGAAGGGTTACGCGCATCTGTCGAACGGGTCCACCGCCCCGTTGCTGGGGCGCCGATCACCTTAGCCAGGGCGCGCGCGTCTCGTCTCGCCGCACAATCCGTCTCACCGTGGTTTTCCACCCCGTGCGTCCACCCCGCCACAGTGTCGCTGGGTCAGCCGCCGCGCCACCACAGGACCCCCATGATGACCAGGATGGCGACGAACTGGAGCATCACCCGCAGGCGCATCAGCCGCTGCGAGAGGTTGGCGCTGCCGCCGCGCAGCATGTTGGCGAGCCCGAACAGCAGCACCACGGCGACCGCGAGGCAGGGGATGAGAACGAGGGTGTTGCCGGACATGCGGTGAGGCTCGCGAGGTGGAACGGCCTGATAGGGCGGATCGGGACCGTCCGGGGAGGCGGCCCCGCGCCGCAGGAGCACGAGACGGCGCCGAGACCTGTCCGCCGTTACCCCATCCGGCCGTCGGCGAGATGATGTCGCCAAGCTCTCGATCCAGCACTGGCGGCGTGTTCCAGAATCGTCGCCACAATTACGGCGGCCGACGCAGGGTCGCTCGACCTTCGACCGCGGGCATTGGTGTTGCGCAAATGCGATAGCCTCGAACAACCCATCATGATTGTGTGCGGCCGCTGAGCCGATCCGGCGCGACCCTGCGTCCGCCCGGCACGACATCCGAACCGGGCGGCGACCGCATGATCGGGCCGGCCCGACGATCCATGGGGGTTGTTCACGTGAAGTCCTACCTGCTCGCCGCCACGGGCCTGCTCGCGCTGGCGGGTGCCGCCCAGGCCGCCGACCTGCCGCGTCGCGTCGCGCCGCCGCCGGTCTATCCGGTGGCTCCGCCGGCCTTCACCTGGACCGGGTTCTACGCCGGTGTGAACGCGGGCGGCGCCGTCGGCGGCGACTTCCACGCCTCGACGACCTCCCCGCGTCCGGCCGCCCTCCCGGCCTCCCGCGCCGAGGCCTCGGCCGCCGGCTTCGTGGCGGGCGGCACCGTGGGCTACAACTACCAGTTCACGCCCGGTAACGGCTTCGTGGTCGGCATCGAGACCGATGCGAACTACTCCGACATCCACAACGAGTTCCGCGCGTCGGCCGGTGCCGCCAGCGCCAATGGCGGCCTGAAGACCGACACCTACTTCGTCACCGTCCGGGGCCGCGTCGGCTACGCCTGGGGGCCGCTGCTGGCTTACGCCACCGGCGGCTGGGCCTTCACCGAGATCGGCATCCGCGGCATCGCCACGGGACCGGGCCTCGTGCTGCCGGCCTCCATCAACGCCTCGGTCCCGGTTGACGGCTACACCGTCGGTGCCGGCCTCGAGTACATGATCACTCCGAGCCTCTCGGTGAAGGGCGAATACCTCTACGCCGATCTCGGGCGGGACGTCCGCTTCCGCGCCTTCGGCACGCAGTTCGGCGCGCGCACCGGCCTCGACACCCACCTCCTGAAGGTCGGCATCAACTACCACTTCAACCTGTTCAACTGAGCGCGCGGGGCCGCTGCGGCGGCTCCTCCGCTCCGTGGAACGGTCATACGAAAGGCGGCGCGGTCCCCCCGGACCGCGCCGCCTTTCACTTCGGAATCCTGCTCAGTTCCGCCGCAGCAGGCGCTCGAAGTAATCGAGCTCTTCCGCCGGGCGGCTCGGATCGCCGAGCTTGCGGCGCAATTCCTCCAGGATGCGCCGGGCCCGCTCGACGCCGGATTCCTCGGCGGTCGGCACGCGCACGCGGCCGTCGGAGAAGTCGCGGCTGCGGGTCGGGCGGCCGAGGGGATCGTTGTCGCGGGCGCCCTGACGGCCGGGCTGGGTGGGATTGCCCTGGCCCTGCTGCTGCCCGTCGGCCTGCTGGCCGTCGCCGTCCTGGCCCATCTGCTGCATCTGCTGGGCCATGCCCTGCGCGCCGCGCTGCAATCCTTCGAGGGCACGCCCCTGGGCGTCGACGGCGGACCCGTCCTGGCCCTGGCCGAGGGCGTTCTCGGCTTCGCGCATCGCCTGCTCGGCATCGGACAGGCCCTGCTCGCCCTGCATGCCGAGCTCCTTCATCCGGCGCTGCAAGTCCTCCAGGCGCTGGCGCAGGGCCTGCTGGCGATCCCCGACCCCGCCTTGCTTCTCGCCCTGCTGCCCCCCTTGCTGGCCGGGCTGCTGGCCGTCCTGCCCCTGGGGTTCGCCGCGCTGGCCCTGCTGCCCGCGCTGGCCTTGCTGGCGCTGGCCCTGCTGGCCGGGCTGCTGCGGCTGGCCGCGATTGCCGAAGCGGCGCTCCTGGCCCTGGCGGAAGGTCTCGTCGCGCAGGCCCTGCTGCTCGCGGGCCATCGCCTCCAGGTCCTGCATCTGGCGGTTCATCTCGCGGGCGGTGGGGTCGCTCATACGCGAGTTGGGCTGGGCGGTCTGCAGGTTCTCCAGGATGCCGCGGAGCTGGTCGAGCAGGCGCTGGGCCTCCGCCACGTCGCCGCGCTTCATCGCCTCCTGCATCTGGTCGAGCATTTTGGAGAGGTCGTCCGGCGTCACCGTCCGGTCGGCCTGCTGGTTCTGCTGCCCGGGATTCTGCGGGTTCTGCTGCTGGCGCTGGGCGAATTCCTTCAGGAAGCGGTCCATCGCCTGGCGCAGCTCCTCGGTGAGCTTGGCGATCTCCTGGTCGGAGGCGCCGCGCTCCATCGCGTCCTTGAGCCGGTCCTGGGCGGCGCGGAGCGCCTTCTCGGCATCCGAGAGATCGCCCTCCTCGATCTGCAAGGCCATGGTCCAGAGAAGGTCGGCGACCTCGGTCAGCGCCTCGTCGGTCTTCGCGGTGCGCAGGCGCTGCGCCGCCTCCCGCAGGCCGAGGAAGACGCCCCATTGCGGCGTGAACCGCTCCGGCGCGATCAGGAGCGCGTCGAGGGAGGTCTCGACCCGGGCCCGGCTGCCGTCCGGGTCGAGGACGAGGCGGCGCCGCTCCTCGGCCAGCGAACGCGCGAGCGGCTTGGTGAAGAACCGGCCCGGCAGGGTGAAGGCGAGGGGGGCGGAGCGCCCCTCCTGGCCCGCCTCGTCCTTCGCCACCAGGGTCAGCAACACCTTGGCGCCGGCCCAGGGGTTGTCGGTGAGGTCGATCAGCGTGCGGGTGTCGCCGGTCCCCTGCGCATCGGCCGGCAGGCTCAGGGTCAGGCGCGGCGGCGGCACCAGGCTGCGCCCCTTCGTCTGCGGCTCGACGATCCCTTCCGCGGAGGCGATGCCGTAATCGTCCTTGGCCCGGTAGGCGAGGGTGAAGGTACCGCGCCCGTTGGTCTCCGGCTGGCCCGCGAAGGCGATCTCCGGCGGCCGGTCGGGGATGGTCTCGATGGTCAGCCGATGGGTGCTGGCAAAGCCCGTCTGCACCGCGACCTCGGCGGTGCCGCCGGTGAGCGTGAAGCGCTCCTCGCGCAGGTCGGGCCGGGCCGGCGCGGTGGCGGGCAGGGCCTTGAGGCCGGCGCCCGGCGTCACCGTCGCGTCGCCGGACCCGGCGATGCGCACCACCAGCGTCGAGTTCACCGGCGCCCGCAGGCGCTGGCCCGCCTCCGCCAGGGTCACGATGAGGGGGGGCGTCCGGGTATAGAGCGGCGGGTCGATCCAGCCGTCGACCCGGAACGAGGGCGCGGCCGCGACGGGCCCGCGCCAGTCGAAGGCGGCGCGCAGGCGCTCGCCGGCTTCCGGCCCCGCCACGAAGGCGGCACCCACGGCGGCGAGGATCGCGCCGGCGCGCAAGGCGAAGGGATCGCGCCGGGTCATCCCGGGCCGCGGGCCGGAGACCTTAAGCCGCGCCAGCGTGGCGGCGGCGCGGTTCCGATGCAGGGCCCAGAGCGCCCTTGTGCCGGGATCGTCCTGGCCCAGCGCCAGCGTGTCCTCGAGCGTCCGGGCCGGGCGGTGGCCGAGGCCCGCATCGCGGTCGATCCGCGCCAGCGCCTGGGTCCGTGCGATCCGGCGCAGGCGCACGAGCGGCAGCAGGGCGGCGGCGAGGGCGAGACCGAACAGCGCCACCCCGGCCATGCGCCAGGCCGGCCCGGCATCGAGCCACAGCCCGAGCCACGAGACGGCGAGGAAGGCCAGCAGAACCGCGAGGCCGCGCCACAGGATCGGCCAGGCCTGCTCCCACAGGGTCACCCGCCCGGCCCGCAGCACCAGCCGGTCGAGCCCGGCGCGCACCGGATCGGCCCGGCCCTCCTGGGCGGGCTTGCGTTGCGCGCTCTCCGGCTCGGCCTTCATCATGCCTGGCTCCCGTTGGCACCGTCCGCGGACGGGCGACGAGGGCAGGCTAGCATGCCGGCCGGGTCGGGCCAGCGGGTCAAATCGGCTCAGGCCGGCCGGTCCTTGCGCGGCCTGTCCGCGTCGGGGGCATGCGGCACGCCCCCGCTCTGCCGTACCGCCGCGTCGCGCAGGGGCTGCACGGCGTTGCGGGCCTGGGCCAGGGTCGCCTGGTGCTCGGCGGCGACGCGGAACGCGCGCGCGACCACGGCCTCGGCGCGGGCGAGAAGATTGCCTTGGAGATTGCCTGGGGGTGCCATTCGTCAGCGTCTCCCGGATCACATGCCGGGACGTTAGCCGGAGAGGACTGGTCACCCCGTTCGGAAATCCTCTCGCATTTTAGCGATCACGGCTCGGGCGGCGCGGGAGATCGCCGCCGGTCGGGATCGTCTCGATCGCCTTTGGGGTGACGGGGAGACGACTGCCATCGGTTCGGACCCATGCTCGGTCCTGTTTCATGGATGCAAAGCCGCCCCCTTCGTCGCCTTGTCGACGTCCTTCCTCGGGCCGTGGAGGGCGAGGCCGACGAGGTCCGGCGCGTCGGCGGGCTCGGACCGGAACACCTCGCGGTTGGCGGCGTCGTGCCCGGTCTCGAACATCGTCCGGACATAGGCGCTGCGGGCGAGGTCGCGCCGGATCGCCTGCTGCCAGGCGCGCTGGAGCACCTCGGTGGTAGCGGCGAAGATCAGCATCGGCTGGCCGAGCAGGCGGGCGTGGCGGCGGCCCGCCGCGTCGAGATAGGGTTCGCCCATCGCCTCGGGCACGGCACCGGCGATGCCGGTCGCCAGGAACGCGGTGACGTTCAGCTTCTGCCACACGGCGAGGTCGTCGCGGACCAGGATGGCCACCTTGGTGTCGAACATCGGGCTCTCCCTGCGGGTGATGGAGCGCAGGGCTAGTCGAGGGCGATCGCTCCGTCTGGAACGTTCGTGCGCCCGCTCCGGTAGACCGCCGGGGTGAGGCCGTAGGCGCGGCGGAACCAGCGGCCGAGATGGCTCTGGTCGGAGAAGCCGGCGGCGAAGGCGGCCTCGGCCGGCGGCGTCCCGGCGCGAAGCAACGCCCGGGCCCGGGCGAGGCGGATCTCGACCATGCAGGCATGCGGCGAGGTGCCGAAGCGCCGCCGGAAGGCGCGGGCGAGCTGGAACCGGTCCGCCGCCCCGGCGGCCCGGGCGAGCGTGTCGAGGCCGAAGGCCGTCGCGGCGTGGGCCCTGATGAAATCCATCGCCCGCTCGGCGACGACCGGATCGCCGTCGGGCGGCGGGGTGGAGGATGCGGCGCCGAGATGGCGGCGCAGGTGCCCGGCGAGATCGTCCAGGGCCGCGTCGGTCGCGAGCGGCGAGGCGGCGCCGAACACGGCGCGACATGCCCGGGCGATGGCCCCGCCGAGATGCCGGTCGTCGGCCAGCGTGCGGCGGAACCCGATTCCCGCATCGCTGCCGCCCATCTCGCGTCGCAGCCAGTCCTGCGGCAGGTAGAGCATGCTGTAGCGGAAGCCCGGCTCCTCCAGAGCCTGCCCGTCATGGCGCTCGCCGGGCTCGATCAGGATCACCCGCCCGGCGACGCTCTGCCGGCGCGCGCCGCGGCAGTAGAAATCCTGGATGCCCTCATGGGTCACCCCGACCAGCCACTCGTCGTGGTGGTGCATGTCGTAGGCGTGGCCGAGGAACCGTGCCGTCACCGCCTCGATGCCGCTGGCGGCATCGCGCCGGAGATGGACGAAGTCGCGAACCGGCGGGCCCTGGTTCGATCCGCCGGTCACGCCGCCGCGCCCACCCGCATCGCCCGTCCCACCGCGAGCGCCAGCACCAGCCCGACCACCGTGACCGGGACCACCAGCGCCTCGAGCCCGTAGCCCCGATAGGCCAGGCCCCCGGCCACCGCCCCGCCGACCAGCGCCAGCCAGGTGCAGGCATCCGGCACCCAGCCGAAGATCGGGCCCATCCGCGTCGCGGCCTGCGCCAGGGTGTGGCTGAGGCTGAACAGGGTACCGGTCACGAAGGTGACGCCGGGGCGAAAGCCCGCGCTCCGGCGCAAGGCCGCGTTCTGCGCCCCCATGGCGGCGGCGAGCAGCGGCGCCACCGGGCCTTGCGCCGGGCTGAAGGCCAGCGACAGCGCGACCATCAGGAGCGCGGCCTCGACGCAGAGCACCGCCGCCGGCCCCCAGCGCCCGGGCACGCGCAGCGAGACCAGGCTGCCGCAGAAGCCCCCGGTGAGGAAGCAGACGAACAGGAGGGCAATCTCCCAGGCGACGGGGTGGCCCGCCTGGGACAGCGAGACCGCGAACTGGGTCGAGTTGCCGCTCATGAACGAGGTGTAGAGCCCGTCGAGCCGCAGGAAGCCGACGGCGTCGACGTAGCCTGCGGCGGCGGTGAGCAGCAGGCCACCGGCGATGTCGAGGGGAGGAGTGTCACGCATGCGGGAGCGGAATCTTGCGAGAGCCTGACTCTCAGGGGGACGGCGCGGCACTCTCCTCCGTCAGGGCGCGCCGCACCAGCATCAGGTCGGGGTCGGAGGGGTCCGTCCTTACCGTAAAGCCGAGCTTGCGGCACATCGCCAGCATGGTGGTGTTCTCGCGCAGGACCTGGCCCTCGACGTGGCGTAAGCCCTCGGCCCTCGCCCAGTCGAGCATCAGCCCCATCAGCGACCAGCCCAGCCCGAGGCCCTTGAGGTCGGAGCGGACCAGGATCGCGTATTCGCCGGTCTCGTGGTTGGCATCGGCATGGAGGCGCACCGCCCCCATCATCGTGCCGTTGGCCTCCTCGATCGCCACGAAGGCGATGGCGCGGGCATAGTCGAGCTGGGTGAGGCGGGCGAGGAAGGCGTGGCTGAAGTCGCGCACCGGCGCGAAGAAGCGCAGGCGCAGGTCCTCGGCGCTGACTTGGCGGAAGAAGGCCTCGAACAGCCCCTCGTCCTCGGCCCGGACCGGGCGGACCAGGATCGCCTGCTCGTCGAGGGTGATGCGGCGCTCCCAGGCGCCCGGATAGGGCCGCACGGCGAAGCGCGCATGGCTCGGGCCGGCCCCCGCGTCGCGCCGCCGCTCCGGCGGCAGCGGCGCGACCGCCGCGCGGGCGTCGAGGGCGATGACGCCGTCGCGGTCGGCCAGCAGCGGGTTGATGTCGAGCTCGCGCAGTTCGGGCAGGTCGGCGGCGAGCTGGCCGAGCTTGACCAGCACCAGGGCGACCGCCGCCTCGTCGGCGGCCGCGACATCGCGATAGGCCTTGAGCCGGCGCGCCACACGGGTGCGGCCGATGAGGTCGGCGGCGAGCCGCCGGTCGAGGGGCGGGAGCGCCAGCGCCCGGTCGTCGATCACCTCGACGGCGGTGCCGCCGCGGCCGAACACCACGACGGGACCGAAGACCGGATCGTCGACGAGCCCGGCGATCAGTTCGCGCGCTTGCGTCCGCCGCAGCATCGCCTGGACGACGAACCCGGTCACCCTTGCATCGGGCCGCTCCCGCGCCGCCCGGGCCAGCATCTCGGCCGCCGCCTCGCGCACCGCCGCCTCGCTGGAGAGCCCCAGCCGCACGCCGCCGATGTCGGACTTGTGCACCACGTCCGGCGAGGCGAGCTTCAACGCCACCGTGCCCCCCGCCGCGATGATCGGCCAGGCGGCCTCCGCCGCCGCGTCGGAATCGGCGGCGAGGGTCACCCTCTGGGCCGGGATGCCGTAGGCGGCGAGCAGGTCCGCCATCTCGCGCGGGTCGAGCCAGGTCCGTCCCTCGGCGAGCACACGATCGACGATCGTCCTGGCGGCGCCGGCATCCGGCACCAGGTCGGCGGGGAGCATCGCCGGGGTGGTGGTGAGATCGTCCTGCGCCTCGCGGTAGCGCACCAGATGGGTGAAGCCCTCGACCGCATCGGCATCGGTGGCGAAGCGCGGAAGGCCGGCCTGGCTCAGGATCTCGCCGGCCGCCTCGTCGCCGACGGTGACGGCGAAGACCGGCCGGGCGCGAAAGCTGCCCTTGCGGCCGGTCTTCACCGCCTCGACGATCGCGCGCGCCACCGCACCGCCGCTCGAGAGGGCGGTGGGCACGTTGATGACCAGCACGGCGTCGTTGTCGCGGTCGGCCATCAGCGCCTCCAGGGCGGCGGCGTAGCGCGGCCCGTCGGCATCGGCTCCGATATCGACCGGGTTGCGCCAAGCGGCCGGATCGGTGCCCGGGACCACCGTCGCCAGCCGCGCCCGGGTCTCGTCCGAGAGGCCCGCCAGGGTACCGCCGAGATCCATCAGCCGGTCGACCGCGATGGCGCCGACGCCGCGGCCATTGGCGAGGATCGCGAGGCGCCGCCCCGGGAAGGGACGCTGGCGCCCGAGCGTCTCGACCGCCGAGAACATCTCGTCGAGGTCCTGCACCCGCAGGAGGCCCGCCCGCCGGAAGGCGGCGTCGTAGACCGCGTCCTTGCGCGCGAGAATCCCCGTATGGGTGGCGGCACGGCCGTCGATCGCCCGGGCGGTGTCGTGCCGCCCCGAGCGCAGCACCACCACGGGCTTCGCCCGCGCGGCGGCCCGCGCCGCCGACATGAATTTCGGCGCGTCGGACACGCTGTCGATGGAGAGCAGGATCGCCCGGGTGCGGATGCAGGCGGCGAAATGATCGAGGCAATCGGCGATGTCGACGTCGATCGCGTTGCCCAGCGAGACGATGCCCGAGAAGCCGGTGCCGCGTCCTTGCGCCCAGGCGACGATACCCGCCGCCACCGTGCGCGACTGCGAGATCAGCGCCAGGTCGCCGGGGAGCGGCGCCCGGGCGAGCAGGCTGGCATTCAGCGCGCTCCCCGGCACCGCGAGCCCCATGCTGTCGGGCCCGACGAGGCGAAGGGAATGCCGCCGCGCCGCCGCTCGCGCCGCTTCCGCCAGCGAATCCGGTCCGCTGCCGAGGCCTGTGGTGATGATGACGGCCGCCCCGCAGCCCCGGCGGCCCGCCGCCGCCACCACCTCCGGCACGGTCTCGGGCGGGGTGACGATCACCACGAGGTCGGCGGGCTCGGGCAGGTCGGCGAGATCGGCGAAGGCCTGCACGCCGTCGACGCGGTCGTGGCGCGGGTTCACCGGCCAGATCGGGCCCTGGAAGCCGGCCTCGCGCAGGTTGCGCAGGATCGCGGCGCCGAACGCGTTCGGCCGCTCGCTCGCGCCCACCAGCGCCACGGAGCGCGGGCTGAGGAGCCTGTCGAAGCGGTAGGTGCTCATGAACGTCCAGGCTCCGGGTCGGCGACGGCGGGCGGCGCGGATCGGCCAGTGGGCAAGTCAGTTAGGGCAGGGCGGCCCGAAGGTCACGGGACGCCCGGACCGGGGGAGGGCGCGACGTCGCGGCACGAGGTCACCGATGACGAGCATGAATGGGTGTGCAAGCGTGCGATGCTGCAATGCAATATGTTTCTATTGCATCGCACCATGGTGAATGATCTACTGCGGTCTCCCGGCAGATCCCGGCTTTCCGGATGCGCTTCCCGCGCCGGACAGAACTCCTGGACCACCGATGCGTCTCCTCTCCCTCACCGCTCTCGGCCTCGTCCTCGCGACCGCGGCCGGCGCCTCCGAGCTGAATCCGCGCCAGGCCCACAGCCTCGATCTCGGTCCGGTGCGCGGCTCGGCCTACTACACCGTCGAGAAGGACGGCCTGCGGGTCGTCGCCACCCTGGCTCCGGCGGATGCCGGTGCCGCGACCCCGCTGCGGGTCATCACCACGCTGGCCTCCGACCAGGTCGTCAGCTTCTCGGTGCCCGGCACCCAGGACGGTGCCGCCGCCTCGGTGGCCTTCGCCCGCCGCGGCAACCGGGTCGAGGTCGCCTCGACCGGCTACTGAGTTCCAGCCTCCCTCGCGGATCACGGGATCCGCGGGGAGACCCCCTGTGCGTCCTGCCGGTGTGTTTCCTGCCGCGGGAGTGAGTGCCTGGGCCCTGCCGCTGCGGCGCACGCGCCGCTTGTCTTGTCTGCCGATCTTTGCCACCTGTCCGCCGGTCTCAAGACCGACTTCGCGCACGGGCCCCAAGGATCACGCCATGCCGACCCTCTCCCCCCTCTGGCGCAACGGCGCGCTCGCCCTCGGGCTCCTTCTGCCGGGAGCGGCACTCGCTCAAGCGCCCGCCCCCGCCGCGGCCCCTGCCGCCGCTCCGGCCCCCGCCCAGTCGCCCGACACCGTCGTCGCCAAGGTCAACGGCTCACCCATCACCGCCGGCGATCTCGCGGTGGCGGCCGACGATCCGGCCCTGTCGCTGCCCGGCGTCGACGAGGCGCAGAAGAAGGGTCTCCTCGTCGACTACATGGTCGACCTGAAGATCGGCGCCCAGGCAGCCGAGAAGGCCAAGATCGCCGACAACCCGGACTTCGTCCGCAAGCTCGCCTACTTCCGCGACAAGCTCCTCCTCGACGAGTACCTGGAGCGCGAGGCCAAGAAGGCGGTGACGCCGCAGGCCGAGCGGGCGCTCTACGACGAGACCGTCAAGGCGATGAAGCCCGAGGAGGAGGTGCATGCCCGCCACATCCTCGTCGACAACGAGGCCGAGGCCAAGAAGATCGCCGCGCGCCTGAAGGCCGGCGAGGACTTCGCCAAGGTCGCGGCCGAGACCTCGAAGGATCCCGGGTCGAAAGCCGAGGGCGGCGATCTCGGCTGGTTCACCAAGGAGCGGATGGTCGCGCCCTTCGCCGACGCGGCGTTCAAGATGGAGGCCGGCAAGATCTCCGACCCGGTCAAGACCCAGTTCGGCTGGCACGTCATCAAGGTCGAGGAGAAGCGCACCAAGCCGGTGCCGAGCTTCGACGAGATGAAGGAGCAGGTCGAGGCCTATCTCACCCGCAAGACGCAGCAGGACCTGATCACCAAGCTGCGCGAGGGCGCGAAGATCGAGAAGACTGCGGCGGCCCCGGCCGCTCCGGCGACCGCGCCGAAAGCGGACGAGAAGAAGTAAGACCCGACTTCGGTCGACGGAAAGCCCCGGGGAGCACGGCTTCCGGGGCTTTTTGCCGGGGAACGCGGTACACGACACTGGTCTGAAGTCTGCCGGCTATCGGGCTCTCACAGCCGCGACCTCAGGATGAGGTCGCGGCTGTGAGAGGCGATCGCTGCGGATTCCGCGGGCCGACACGACGCGGACGGGACCTGCATCGTTGAGAACGATCACAAGATAAAATCTGCAACTTTCTTCCAAGATCAAAACAACTTCTTCAACTCTCCCTTCAAGATCTTGCCGCTCGGGTTGCGCGGCAGAATCTCGTCGTGGAGCAGGATGCGAACCGGTACCTTGAAGGCGGCCAGCCGCGCGGCCACGAAGGCGCGCAAGTCCGCCTCGCTGGCTTCCGCACCGCGGGCGATCGCCACCACGGCGCCGGGCTCCTCGCCCAGCGTCGGGTGGGGGATGCCGACGACGGCGGCGTCGACCACCGCCGGGTGATCGTAGAGGACGCCCTCGACCTCGGCGCAGTAGATGTTCTCGCCGCCGCGGATCAGCATGTCCTTGGCCCGGTCGACGATGGTGATGAAGCCCTCCTCGTCGATCCGCGCGAGGTCGCCGGTGCGCAGCCAGCCGTCGCGAAACACCGTCGCGTCGGCGTCGGGCCGGTTCCAGTAGCCGGCGACCACGATCGGGCCCTTGACCCATAATTCCCCGACCTCGCCGGACGGCAGCGGGTTCTCCTCCGGGTCTCTCACCTCCGCTTCGCAGATCGGCAGGGGCGGGCCGCAGCTCTCGGGGCGGTGGACGTAATCCTCGCTCTGGTGGTGGGTGAAGGTGGCGGTGGTCTCGGTCATGCCCCAGCCGGTCGCCGGCTGGGCGTTCGGGAAGGCGGCACGCAGGCGGCGCACCAGGTCGGCCGGGGCCGGGGCGCCGCCGTAGCTGATCGTCTCCAGGGACGAGAGGTCGTGGGTGCCGGCCGCCATCCCGTCGAGGAGCTGGAACGCGATCGTCGGCACGCCGCCGGCGCTGGTGCAGCGCTCGCGCTCGATCAAGGCCATCGCGCGGGCGAGGTCCCAGCGCCGCATCATCACCAGGCGCCCGCCGCGGAAGAGGTTCGGCACCAGGGTGGCGAAGCAGCCGGTGACGTGGAAGAGCGGGATCGAGAGCAGGCCCACCTTCTGGGGCGCCGACGGGTCCGGTGCCGGGACCGGCTCGCCCCGGCGCAGGAAGGCGCGGGCGGCCGAGAACGGATGCGCCATCACGTTGCTGGCGCCGGCCCGGTGGGTGCCGATCGCTCCCTTCGAGCGGCCGGTGGTGCCGGAGGTGTAGAACAGGGTGGCGACGTCCTCCGGACCGATCGGCAGGTCGGGGATCCGGCCCTCCGGCAGCTTGGCCCAGTCCGCGATCGGGCCGATGAGGTCGGTCAGGCTCTCGGTGCCGACGGCGGCCGGCGCGCGGGCGATCAGCACCCGCTTGAGGGCCGGATAGCCGTCGCGGCGCTCGCTGATGCGGGCCCAGCGTTCCTCGTCGACGATGGCGACGCAGGCACCGGAATCGATGAAGCCGTGATCGAGCTCCGGGCCAGTCCACCAGGCGTTCAGCGGCGTCGCGATGGCCCCGGCGAGGAGCGCCGCGAAGAACGCCACCGGCCATTCCGGCAGGTTGCGCATCGCGATCGCCACCCGGTCCCCGGGGCGGACGCCGCCGCGGATCAGGTCGTCGGCCAGCGCCAGGGTGGCGCGGCCGAACGCCTCGAAGCTCGCCCGCTCGTCCTCGTAGACTAGGAAGGTCTTGTCCCCGTGCGCGCGTCCGGCGAGGAACACGTCGCGCAGGGTGAGCGGCGCGTTGGCCCAGATCCGGGTCGGCACGCCGCGGATCGCGATCTCCCTCACCGCGAAGGGCGAGCCCGGCGCGGTCAGGCGCGCATTCACCTCGGCAAGCGAGAGGGCGGGCCAGGACGGGGCAATCGTCTGCTCGGTCATCGGCGGGCTCGTGACTGGCGGCTCGCTGGGAGCCTGTTTGGCTTGGATGTTCTAAGCAGACTTGCGTTGGCAGGCCAACGCTTCGTCCGCTTAGATCCTTGTTTTATCGCAGATTTTTTCCGCAAAACCGGCGGCCACTTTTGCGAAATCTGCTTAGCCTCTTGCTCCCACCCGCGACCTCATCCTGAGGTGCTGGCGATCGAAGATCGCATTCGACCGCAGTGAGCCTCGAAGGAGGGCTCCAGAGAGCGCGGAGAGTTCTGGATCCCTACTTAGAGATCGGTCGATCTCCGATCGAGTGCGATCTCTGATCGCCAACACCTCAGGATGAGGTCGCGGGTGGGATGGAAAGGCATGACGGATGGCGACGTGACGGGGTGGGCTGTGCGCCCGGTCAGGTGATCGTCTGGCCGCCGTCGATCACGATGCTCTGGCCGGTCATGAAGGCGCCGGCCGGGCTCGCCAGGAACACCGCGGCGCCTGCGATCTCGTCGGGCTGGCCGATGCGGGCGAGCGGCGTGCGCGCCGTGTAGGCGGCCCGCGACGTGGGGTCCTCCCACAGGGCGCGGGCGAAGTCGGTCTGGATCAGGCCCGGGGCGATGCAGTTGACCCGCACGTTGTGCGGTCCGAGCTCCACCGCGAGGTTGCGGGCGAGCTGGAAATCGGCCGCCTTCGAGACGTTGTAGGCGCCGATCACGCCCGAGCCCTTCAGGCCGCCGACCGACGAGACCAGGATGACCGACCCGTCCCGACGCTCGATCATGCCGGGGGCGCAGAACCCGATCAGCCAGTGGCTGGCGATCACGTTGTTGTCGAGGATCTTGCGGAACTGGTCGTCCGAGATGCCGCTCATTGGCCCGTAATAGGGATTCGAGGCGGCGTTGCAGACCAGCGTGTCGATGCGGCCGAAGCGGTCCTCGGTGCCCTTCGCCAGGCGCTCCAGGTCGCTCTTCGACGAGATGCTGGCGGCGATCACATGAGCCCGTTCCGCGCCGTGGCGGGCATTGATCGCCTCGGCCACCGGCGCGCAGGCCTCCGCCTTGCGCGAGGAAATCACCACCTTGGCGCCGTGCTCGGCCAGGCGCTCGGCGATGGCGCGGCCGATGCCGCGGGACGAGCCGGTGACGATGGCGACGCGGCCGGTGAGATCGAAGAGCGGCGTCTGCATGGGGGCGTCCTCCCGCGGGGCCTTCTCAAACAGGCCTTGCTTTTGCGGCGAGCTTAGCCCCGTATGGCGATTAAGCAAGCCGTGTTTTCGAAAACGCGGCCGTAGCGAGGGCGGAACCGAGAGCAATTCCCTCGCTCCGGCCCAGAGTCCGGGGGCTTGCGGCTCCATACCCAATCCCCGATAATACGGCAAAACCCGTCCCCCGTAGCGGTGGGCGGCATCGGAGGAGACCACCAGATGCGGGAAGCCGTCATCGTCGCCACCGCGCGCACCCCCATCGGCAAGGCCTACCGGGGCGCCTTCAACGACACGCAAGGGCAGGCGCTCGGCGGACACGCCATCGCGCATGCCGTGAAGCGCGCCGGCATCGACCCGGCCGAGATTGGCGACGTGGTGATGGGCGCAGCCCTCCAGCAGGGCTCGACCGGCGGCAACATCGCCCGTCAGGCGGCCTTGCGTGCCGGGCTGCCCGAGACGGTGGCCGGCATGAGCCTCGACCGGCAATGCGCGTCGGGCCTGATGGCGATCGCCACGGCGGCCAAGGAAATCATCACCGACGGGCTCGACGTCGCGGTCGGCGGCGGTCTCGAATCGATCTCGCTGGTGCAGAACGACAAGGTCAACCGGTTCCGGGCCCAGGATCCGTGGCTCGTCGAGCACGTGCCGGCGATCTACATGACGATGATCGAGACCGCCGAGAACGTGGCGGCGCGCTACGGCATCAGCCGCGAGGCGCAGGATTCTTATGCCCTGCAATCGCAGCAGCGCACGGCCCGGGCGCAAGCCGAGAATCGGTTCGCCGACGAGATCGTGCCGATGGCCGCCCGCATGGCGGTCGTCGACAAGGCGACCGGCGCGGTCTCGCACAAGGACATCACGCTCGCGCAGGACGAGGGCAACCGGCCCCAGACCAAGCTCGAGGACCTCCAGGGCCTCAAGCCCGTGTTCAAGGACGGCCAGCGGATCAAGGAAGGCCGGTTCATCACCGCCGGCAATGCCAGCCAGCTCTCGGACGGGGCGGCGGCGGTCGTGCTGATGGAGGCGCGCGAGGCCGAGCGCCGGGGTGTGACGCCGCTCGGTGCCTATCGCGGCATGGCGGTGGCCGGCTGCAACCCGGACGAGATGGGCATCGGCCCGGTCTTCGCGGTGCCCAAGCTCCTCAAGCAGCACGGATTGAGGGTCGAGGACATCGATCTCTGGGAGCTGAACGAGGCCTTCGCCAGCCAGGTGCTCTATTGCCGCGATAAACTCGGCATCCCGGACGAGCGCCTGAACGTCAATGGCGGCGCGATCTCGATCGGGCATCCCTACGGCATGTCGGGGGCACGGATGACCGGGCACATCCTGCTGGAAGGACGGCGCCGCGGCGCCAAGTACGGGGTGGTGACGATGTGCGTCGGCGGCGGCATGGGCGCCGCGGGCCTGTTCGAGATCTACTGATCCTGCCACATTCCGGCTCGTGACGGCGCCCGGCAAGAGGCGCCCGGAGGAAGCCGGCAGAGGGATTTTTTGGGATATGGCGCAAGATTCCAACGCCCAAGGTACGCCGACCAACGACAACGTCGTGTCGAGCGCCCGCGAGGGCGCGGTCGCGGTGCTGACGCTGCAATCCGGCCCGGTCAACGCGCTCGGAACCGCGCTCCGCCAGGGCATCCTGGCGGCGGTGGACGCCGCGGAGGCCGATCCCGCCGTCAAGGCGATCGTGCTGATCGGCGGCGGCCGGATGTTCTCGGCGGGCGCCGACATCACCGAGTTCGGCAAGCCGCAAAGCGGCATCAGCCTGCCCGACCTCCTCAACCGCATCGAGGCGGCGAGCAAACCCGTCGTCGCGGCGATCCACGGCAACGCGCTGGGCGGTGGCTTGGAGACGGCGCTCGCCTGCCATTACCGGGTGGCTTTGCCGAGCGCCAAGGTCGGCCTGCCCGAGGTCAAGCTCGGCATCCTGCCGGGGGCCGGCGGCACCCAGCGCCTGCCGCGGGTGGTGGGCCCGCGCAAGGCGCTCGAGGTGATCGTCGGCGGCTCGCCGATCGGCGCCAAGGCGGCGGCCGCAATGGGGCTGATCGACGAACTGGCCCCGGAGGACGGGCTTCGCGCCCACGCGGTCGCCTTTGCCGAGCGGGTGGTGGCGGAAGGCCGGCCGCTCCTCAAGATTCGCGACCGCGACGACAAGATCGCCGAAGGCCGCGACAATCCCGGCCTGTTCGCGGAATTCCGCCAGGAGAATGCCCGCAAGACCCGCGGCTTCGAGGCGCCGGAAGCCTGCATCGCCTGCATCGAGGCGGCCTGCCGGCTGCCCTTCGACGAGGGGCTGGCCTTCGAGCGGGCGGAATTCCAGAAACTCGTCTCCGGCACCCAGTCGGCGGCGCAGCGCTATGTGTTCTTCGCCGAGCGCCAGACCGCCAAGATCCCGGACGTGCCGGACGACACGCCCGCCCGCCCCATCGCCCGCGTCGGCGTGATCGGCGCCGGCACGATGGGCGGCGGCATCTCGATGAATTTCCTGAACGCCGGCATCCCGGTGACGATCGTCGAGACGAAGCGCGAGGCGCTCGATCGCGGCCTCAAGACCATCCGCACCAATTACGAGAACACGGCCAAGAAGGGCCGGTTGAAGCCGGAGGACGTCGAGACCCGGATGGGCCTCCTCACCGACACCCTGGAGCTCGAGGCGCTGGCCGAGTGCGACCTCATCATCGAGGCCGTGTTCGAGGATATGGGCATCAAGAAGGAGATCTTCTCGAAGCTCGACACCATCGCCAAGCCCGGCGCGATCCTGGCCTCCAACACCTCCTATCTCGATATCGACGCCATCGCGGCGATGACGAACCGGCCGGCCGACGTGATCGGCATGCACTTCTTCTCGCCGGCCAACGTCATGCGCCTCTTGGAAGTCGTGCGCGGTGAGAAGACCGCCAAGGACGTCGTCGCCACCGCGATGCAGATCGGCCGCAAGATCGGCAAGATCTCGGTGCTCGTCGGCGTCTGCCACGGCTTCGTCGGCAACCGGATGCTGGCCGAGCGCCAGCGGGAGGCCAACCGGCTGATCCTCGAGGGCGTCACCCCCTGGGACGTCGACCGGGTGATCTACGAGTTCGGCCTGCCGATGGGCCCGTTCACCATGAGCGACCTCGCCGGCCTCGACATCGGCTGGAGCCGGGAAACCAACAAGTCCGAGAGCGTCCGCGACCTCCTCTGCGAGCAGGATCGCCGCGGCCAGAAGACGAGTGCCGGCTTCTACGACTACGACGCCAAGCGCAAGGCGACGCCCTCGAAGGTCACCGAGGAGATCATCGCGAAGGTGGCCGAGCGCCAGGGCGTCAAGCGCCGGGATGCCACCGACCAGGAGATCCTGGAGCGCACCCTCTACCCGATGATCAACGAGGGCGCGAAGATCCTCGAAGAGGGCAAGGCGATCCGGGCCTCCGACATCGATATCGTGTGGATCAACGGCTACGGCTGGCCGGTCTATCGCGGCGGCCCGATGTTCTGGGCCGACACGATCGGGTTGCCCAAGGTGCTGGAACGCCTGCGCGCCTACCAGGCCGAGTACGGCGACGCGTTCAAGCCGTCGGCGTTGCTGGAGCGGCTGGCGGCCGAGGGCAAGGGCTTCAAGGATCTGTAAGGCGCCCGAACCCTCCCCCCACGGAACTCGGGCTTGCCCGAGTTCCGCATCCCTGTGCCCAAGTCGGGCAAGCCCGACTTGGGCACAGGGGAGGGTGCCCGGCGGAGCCGGGCGGGAGAGGGGACGCCGCTTCCGGATCGGACTGAACCGCTCTGACGGGCGCCAATCCTGAAGCGTCGCGCTGCCCCTCTCCCGGCCCCTGCTGACGCAGGGTCCACCCTCCCCCGCAGAGGGGGGAGGGTCGGGCGCCGAGCCGATACAGTTAAGACTATAAACGAGTCAGGAGGCACCCATGGACCTTCGCTTCACCCCCGAGGAGCGCGCCTTCCGCCAGGAAGTCCGCACCTTCTTCCAAGAGAACCTGCCGCCGGAGATCCGCCAGAAGCTGATCGACGGCCGTCATCCGTCGAAAGACGACATCGTCACCTGGCAGAAGATCCTCAACAAGAAGGGCTGGGCGGTGCCGAACTGGCCCGTCGAGTGGGGCGGCACCGGCTGGGATCCGGTGCGCCAGTACATCTTCCTCGACGAGCTGCAGAGCTTCCCGGCCCCGTCGCCGCTGCAATTCGGCGTCTACATGGTCGGGCCGGTGATCGCCCAGTTCGGCAACGACGCCCAGAAGAAGCACTTCTTGCCCCGCATCGCCAACATCGACGACTGGTGGTGCCAGGGCTTCTCCGAGCCGGGTTCGGGCTCCGACCTCGCCTCTCTCAAGACCAAGGCGGTGCGTGAGGGCGACCACTACATCGTCAACGGCCAGAAGACCTGGACCACGCTCGGCCAGTATGCCGACTGGATCTTCTGCCTGGTGCGCACCGACGCCACCGTGAAGAAGCAGGAGGGCATCAGCTTCCTCCTCATCGACATGAAGACGCCGGGCATCACCGTGCGGCCGATCCAGACCATCGACGGCGGGCACGAGGTCAACGAGGTCTTCTTCGACGACGTGAAGGTGCCGGTCGAAAATCTGGTCGGCCAGGAGAACAAGGGCTGGGACTACGCCAAGTTCCTGCTCGGCAACGAGCGTACCAACATCGCCCGGGTCGGCGTCTCGAAGCAGCGCATCCGGCGCCTGAAGGAGCTGGCGGCGATCGAGCGCGTCGGCGACACGCCGATCCTGGAGAATCCGCGCTTCCGCGAGAAGCTGGCGGCGCTCGAGATCGAGCTGAAGGCGCTGGAGATGACCCAGCTGCGGGTGGTGGCGGCCGAGCGCACCCGCGAGAAGGGGAAGCCCGACCCGGCCTCCTCGATCCTCAAGATCAAGGGCTCGGAGATCCAGCAGGCGACGACCGAATTGCTGCTCGAGGTCGTCGGCCCCTACGCCCTGCCTTACGCCGCCGAGGACGAGGGCGACGAGCCCTTGAGCAACGAGCCGCCGGTCGGTCCCGACTGGGCGGGGCCGGCCGCGCCGACCTACTTCAACTGGCGCAAGATCTCGATCTACGGCGGCTCGAACGAGATCCAGAAGAACATCATCGCGAAGGCGATCCTGGGGCTTTGAGGATAGGGGAGGGTTGGGCTGGAAAGTAGCCACCCGACCCTTCCTCCCCTCGACCTCATCCTGAGGTGTCAGTCGATCGAAGATCGACTGACCTCGAAGGAGGGCTCCAGGGATCGCCGAGACTTCTGGAACCCTCCTTCGAGGCTCCCTCCGGTCGCACCTCAGGATGAGGTCGTGATTGGGATCAATCGAACAAGCCGCGTTTCGAGACCGGCGAGAACGGAAACGACCCGATGGATTTCGATCTGAGCGAGGAGCAGCGCCTCCTCAAGGACAGCGTCGAGCGGCTGCTGACCGACCGCTACGATTTCGAATCCCGCAAGCGCTACGGGAAGGAGCCGGAGGGCTTCGCCAAGGCGATGTGGGTGGCTTACGCCGAGCAGGGCCTGCTCGCGGTGCCGTTCTCGGAGGAGGATGGCGGCATCGGCGGCGGGCCGGTCGAGACGATGATCGTCATGGAGGCGTTCGGCGGCGCGCTGGCGCTGGAGCCCTATCTGGCGACCGTCGTGCTCTCCGGCGGCGTGCTGCGCCACGCCGCGAGCCCGGAGCAGCGCGCCGAATGGCTGCCCGGCCTCATCGCCGGCGAGACCCGCTACGCCCTCGCGCATAGCGAGCGCCAGGCCCGCTACGACCTGCACGATGTCGGCGTCACCGCGCGGCGCGACGGCGACGGGTGGGTGCTGGAGGGGGAGAAGTCGCTGGTCCTGCACGGCGACAGTGCTGACCGGCTGATCGTCTCCGCCCGGACCGCGGGCTCGCGCCGCGACCGCGACGGGATCGGCCTGTTCCTGGTCGAGGGCAATGCCGAGGGCGTGTCGCGCCGCGGCTACCCGACCCAGGACGGGATGCGGGCAGCCGAGGTGTCGCTGTCCTCGGTCCGCGTCGGAGCGGACGCGGTGATCGGCGATCCGGCAGGCGCCCTCCCGGTGATCGAGCGGGTCACCGACGAGGCGATCGCGGCGCTCTGCGCCGAGGCGGTCGGCGCCATGGACCGGATGCACAACCTGACGGTCGAGTACCTCAAGACCCGCAAGCAGTTCGGGGTGACGATCGGCTCGTTCCAGGTGCTCCAGCACCGGGCCGCCGAGATGTTCATCGCGCTCGAACAGGCCCGCTCGATGGCCTTCCTCGCCACCATGATGGCGGGCGAGGACGAGGCGGACGAACGCGCCCGGGCGATTGCCGGCGCCAAGGTGCAGATCGGCCGCTCCGGCCGCATCGTCGGCCAGGGCGCGGTGCAGCTCCATGGCGGCGTCGGCGTCACCATGGAGTACAGCGTCGGCCACTACTTCAAGCGGGTCACGATGATCGACCAGCTCTTCGGCGATGCCGACCACCATCTCGGCCGGGTCGCCCGGATGGGCGGGCTGATCGCCGCCTGACGCGAGATCGGGCGGGAGATGAATCCCGCTCATCCCGGCGCGGATAAAACTCGTTTGAGTTCCGCTCCGGGCGATTGTTGGGTGATCTCGCCTCAAGAGCATCCGACAATTCCCCTGGGAGGGACCCCCAATGACCGGCATCGAGCCGCGCGCGCTCGCGGATGCGATCCGCTTCCTGTCCATCGACGCCATCGAGCGGGTGGGCGAGGGGCATCCGGGCACGCCGCTCGGTGCCGCCGACACGGTGACGGCGCTCTTCACCCGCCACCTCAAGTTCCTGGCTCGCGAACCCCTATGGTTCGACCGCGACCGCTTCGTCGAGTCGAACGGCCACGGCTCGATGCTGCTCTACTCGCTGCTGCATCTCTCGGGCTATGCGGGGATCGGGCTTGACGACATCAAGCGCTTCCGCGAGCTCGGTTCGCCCTGCGAGGGCCATCCGGAATACGCCCCCGCCCACGGCATCGAGACCACCACCGGGCCGCTGGGCCAGGGCATCGCCAACGCCGCCGGCATGGCGCTGGCCGAGGCCTACCTGAATCGCTGGCTCGGGCCCGACCTCATCGACCACCGCACCTATGCCCTCGTCGGCGACGGTTGTTTGCAGGAGGGCGTCGGCCAGGAGGTGATCTCGCTCGCCGGCCACCTGGGCCTCGGCAAGCTGACCTTCCTGTGGGACGACAACCGGATGACCGACGACGGCGCGATCGACCTCGCGCTGAGCGACGACATGGCGGCGCGGTTCCGCCTGAGCCACTGGCACGTCCAGGAGGTCGACGGCCACGACATCGAGGCGGTCTCGGCCGCCCTGCTGCTGGCCAAGGCCGATCCGCGCCCCTCGATGATCCGCTGCTCCACGGTGATCGGCCGCGGCCTGCCCGGCGTCGAGGGTACCCGGGCGGCCCATTCCGCCCGCATCCCGGCTTCTTTGAGCGAGGCCGCCCGCAAGGCGCTGAACTGGCCGCATCCCGCCTTCGAGATCCCGGACGAGATCCGGGCCGCCTGGCGCGCGGCCGGCGAGCGCAACGCCCCCGAATTCGACTCCTGGACCCGCCGCGTCGCCGCCCTGCCGCCGGAGCGCCGCCGCCTGCTCGACCGCCTGCGCGACGGCAAGCTGCCGGAGGGCTGGGAGGCGCCCCTGCGCGCCTTCCGCGACGAGGCCGCCCGGTCGGGCAAGGCGCAATCCGGGATCGCGCTCTCGGGCGAGCTGGTCGACCGTCTGGCGGACGCCATCCCCGAACTCCTCTCCGGCGCGCCGGACCTGGAAGGCGCGACCCAGCACAAGCGCAAGCTGAAGGCCTTCACCGCCGAGGACCAGAGCGGGCGCTACGTCCATTACGGCATCCGCGAGCACGCCATGGGGGCGATGATGAACGGCATGGCCGCCCATGGCGGCGTGGTGCCGGTCGGCGTCACCTACCTGGTCTTCTCCGACTACCTGCGCCCGACCTTAAGGCTCGCCGCCATGATGGGGCTGCCGGTGCCGTTCGTGTTCAGCCACGATTCGATCGGCATCGGCCGCAACGGGCCGACCCACCAGCCGGTCGAGTACCTGGCCTCGCTGCGCGCCATTCCCAACATGCTGGTCCTGCGTCCGGCCGACGCCGTCGAGGCGGCGGAATGCTGGGAGATCGCACTTCAGACCCGCACCGGCCCGTCCTCGTTGATCTTCGCCCGCCAGGCCCTGCCGGCCCTGCGTCGCGACGGCGCGGGCGAGAACCGGTCCGCCCGCGGCGCCTACGTGCTGGAGGAGGCGTCGGGCCCCCGCCGCGTGACGTTGCTCGCCACCGGCTCCGAGGTGGCGCTCGCCGT
The DNA here is from genome assembly GCF_057747795.1 of Methylobacterium sp. 142-1Y. Taxonomy (NCBI): domain Bacteria; kingdom Pseudomonadati; phylum Pseudomonadota; class Alphaproteobacteria; order Hyphomicrobiales; family Methylobacteriaceae; genus Methylobacterium; species Methylobacterium sp. 142-1Y. The sequence continues at coordinate 360,330 of NZ_CM173224.1, forward strand.
CGAGGCGCGGCGCCGGCTGGAGGAGGAGGGCATCCCGACCGCGGTGGTCTCGATGCCGTCCTGGGAGCTGTTCGAGCGCCAGGACGCCGCCTATCGCCGCGAGATCCTGGGGCCCGGGACCGTGCGGGTCGGGATCGAGGCTGCGGTCCGTCTCGGCTGGGACCGCTATCTCGGCGAGGACGGCGGCTTCGTCGGCATGAGCGGCTTCGGTGCCTCGGGGGCGGAAGCCGACCTCGCCCGCCATTTCGGCTTCACCCCGGAGCGGGTCGTGGAGGAGGTGCGGGCGCGGCTGTAGCGCGCCGGGTCCCGCCCTTCCGGGAGCCTCAAGCAGAGGTTCCCAGGAGGGCGAAGCCCGTTCACCGCCCCCAGCGCAACACCGCCGCATCGAGGCTCCGGGCGATCTCGATGAGCCCGGCCCGGGTCGCCGGATGCGGCAGCTCCAGCGGCGCCCGCACCGCATCCGAGCGGATGATGCCGCCTTCCCTCATCAGGATCTTGGCCGCCGCCAACCCGGTCTGGCGGTTCTCGTAGTTGATGAGCGGCAGCCAGTGGCCATAGGCCTGCACCGCCTCGTCGCGGCGCCCGGCGAGGTAGGGGTCGATGATCTGGCGGATGCCGTCGGGATAGCCGCCGCCGGTCATGGCGCCGGTGGCGCCGGCATCGAGGTCGGCCAGCAGCGTGATCGCCTCCTCGCCGTCCCACGGGCCCTCGATCGCGTCGCCCCCGAGTTCGAGCAGCGTGCGGAGCTTGGCCGCCGCCTGCGCGGTCTCGATCTTGAAGTAGGACACGTTCTCGACCTCGCGGGCGAGCCGCGCCAGGAAGGCGGCCGACAGCGTGGTGCCGGAGACCGGCGCATCCTGGATCATGATCGGGATCGAGATCGCGTCGGAGACCTGTTGGAAGAACCGCGCGATGCCGGCTTCGGTCACCCGGATCGTCGCCCCGTGATAGGGCGGCATGATCATCACCATGGCGGCCCCCAGGTCCTGCGCCCGGCGCGAGCGCTCGGCGCAGATATGGGTGGCGAAGTGAGTGGTGGTGACGATCACCGGCACCCGGCCGGCGACGTGCTCCAGCACGGCCTGCATCACCTCCTCGCGCTCGGCATCGGTGAGGACGAACTGCTCGGAGAAGTTGGCGAGGATGCACAATCCGTGCGACCCGGCCTCGATCATGAAGTCGATCGCCCGGCGCTGGCCGTCGAGGTCGAGGGTGCCGTCATCGTGAAAAATCGTCGGGGCGACGGGGAAGACGCCGCGATAGGGGCGGGGAGCAGTGGACTTTTCTTGGTTGGACATGGCGTTGTTGGACACGGCGTTTGCCTCCTTGGGGGTTTTCAGGCCGCCGCACCGTGGCGGCGCAGGCCGTTATGGATGACCTCGCGCAGGGCCGCCGCCGCGGCCTCCGGATCGCGGGCCGCGATCGCCGCGACGATGGCGGCGTGGGCGGCCAGCACCGTCTCGCGCTCCGCCGCCTCGACCGGGGCACTGAGCTGGAACGAGGCCCGGAGCGCCACCTCGATCACCCCGCCGATCGAGCGCATGAACGGATTGCCGGAGGCGACCGCCACCGCGACGTGGAGCGCGAGGTCGCCTTCGGCAAAGCCGATGGAATCGGACGGCTCGGCCCGCATCCGCGCGAGGCCGGCCTCCAGGGCGGCGAGGTCGTCGGCGGTCCGGCGTTCGGCCGCCAAGGCCGCCGCCGCCGGCTCGACCGCGAGCCGGATCTCCGCGAGGTCGCGCAGGAAGCGCCGGTCGATGCCGGCCTCGAGGTGCCAGGCCAGCACGTCGGCGTCGAACATGTTCCAGGCCGCGCGCTCCCGCACCACCGTGCCGACCCGCGCCCTGGTGGTCAGCAGCCCCTTGGCCACCAGGGTCTTGACGCTCTCGCGCAGGACCGGCCGCGACACCCGGAAGGCGGCGAGCAGCTCGCCGTCCCCCGGCAGCTTGGCGCCGGCCGGATAGCGCCCGGCAATGATCGCGGTGCCGAGGCTGCGCGCCACCTCGGCGTGGTTGGAGCGGGAACGCCCCGCCGGGATCACCACCAGGCCGGTGCCCGCAGGCGGGGGAGACGTGGTGACGGGGGAAGTGGCGAAGGGTGCGCGCATTCCGCGTGACGAACCGACCGGGAGAGGCGCCCCGACGGCGCCGACCAGCCTCTTACACCACGCCCGCGCCCGGCTGAATAGTCATACTGTTTGACTTTTACGACCGGAGCTTTCTATGACTCCGCAGCCTCCCGCGCCTCCGCCACCGCCTCGGCGCCCTCGCGCCGGTCCTCGGCATCGGCGGCGGGCGGTTCCTGCACCGCCGCGGCCCTCGGGTCGCGGCACAGGGTGATCAGGATCGGGAAGTGGTCGGAGCCGATATTCGGCAGCCGCTCCAGCCGGGCGAGCAAGAAATGCTCGCTGAAGAAGACGTGGTCGAGTGGCCAGCGCAGCATCGGCCACCGGGCGTGGAACGTCGGATAGGCGCCGCGGCCGACCCGCGGATCGAGGAGGCCGCCGATCGCCTGGAACAGGCGCGTGGTGCGCGACCAGGCGACGTCGTTGAGGTCGCCCGCCACCACGGCGGGCCCGCCCTCGCGCGCGACCTCGCGGGCGACGAGCACCAGTTCCCCGTCCCGCGTCGCGCTGCTGTTGCCCGGATGCGGCGGGCGCGGATGCACCCCGTGGAAGACGAAGCGGTCGCCCGAGGGCAGCGTGACGCCGGCCCGCACCGAGGGCACGTCGTCCTCGATCAGGAAGCGTAACCGCACGTCGTCGAGGGGCAGGCGGGAATAGAGCATCAGCCCGTAGGTATTGTCCTGTGCCTGGTCCACCCCGTGGGGATAGCGGGTGCGCAAGGGGGAGAGCGCGTCGCGCCAGCCCGCATCGGTCTCGAGAGCCAGGATCAGGTCGGGGTCGCTCGCCGCCAACGCCGCGAGCAGGCGGTCGTAGGCCCGGTTCGATTGCAGCACGTTGACGATCAGGATCGCCACGCAGGAATCCGGGCCTGCGTCCGCCGGGGCCGCGCGGGCGGTCGGCGTCGTCAGGCGGGTGAAGGGCAGAATGTGCCTGAGCTGCAACCCGAGTGCCCCCAGGAGTCCGGCCCCGAGGACGAGGGAGACCGGATCGTCCCCGATCGCCACCAGCAGGATCACGGTTGGCGGGATCGCGGCGGCGATCTGGAAGCGCGGGAAATCGAAGGTTCGTACCAGCCCGGTCCGGCTGCGCCAGAACGGCAGCAGGGTCGCGGCGATCAGCACCAGCGCCAGGGCCTGCGCGGCCATGGACAGGAACGGCATGTGACCTCCTCCCCGGGCGTTCTTCCATGCCCGGCCTACTCAGCCCTCAAGGAGCGGCGGCCCCGCCTCGCCCGAAGCTGGTCCGTTTCACGCCCGCGCGGCAATCCCGTAGGCCCGCAGATAGTTCCCCAGGTCGTAGAGCAGCGACCATCCGAACCGCGGATTGACCTCGAAGATCTTCGGAATGCCGTCGACGACCTTGTAGTCGAAGCAGCAGGTGCCGTCCGTGAATCCGGCGATTCGGAGAATGTCGGCGAAGACGTCCAGGAATCTTTCGTCGTGACTACCCGTCATCGACCGGTGCTGGCACCACTGTCCTTTCACGAATGGCTGCTCTCCCATGTCGTAGGCGACGGTATAGGCATGAACGATACGGCCATTGCGCAGCAGAAGATGGGTTGCGCGCTCCTCGCTTCCGGCAATATATTCCTGCAGGAAATAACCGGGCGATCCGATCCTCCTCGACCATGTGACGGCATCGGCCTCGCCATGGAGGATGAGCGAGTTTGTCCCGTACTCGTCCATCTTCTGCTTCAGGATGCAGGGAAACATCAGGCCGTCGGCTTTGTCGATCAGCCGCGGAATCGTGGCGTGAAAGCGCGTGAGCGACAGGGCGCTGCTGAAGCCATGCTTGTCGTGGCAGAAGGCCACGGCCTGCGCGCTGGGACACAGCGCTTTGCCGGCGAGGCGGATGCCGGCTTTCCGCAGCATCCACCCGTCGCGGATTGTCAAAGGAACGATCAGGTCGAACGACTGCCAGTCGTTACGGGCGCACCATCCCTCACCGCCGACCACGATGTCGTAATCCGCACCGACGCACGCCCGGATATCTTTCTCCCAGTCAGGCTTGTGCCCGAAAATGATTTTTTCTTTCTGTGTCATCGCTGTAGATCAGGCGGCCTCCCGGCGACGAGACATGCGCCGGTGCGAGACGATCTTCAAGATCTCGACCCCTCCGATCCGGCCGGCCCCCGTGATTGCAGGGGCACGGCGCCATGACGCCGCCGCACCACGACGCCGCACTCGGAACCTTCGCCGAGACGACGCTCCGACGCGCGAGGTTCCGGGCTCGACCGGGACGTGATGCGGCGTCGGTAGCGTCAGGCGCCCGCCAGGGGGTGGAGGTCGCGCACCATCTGCTTCAGACGCTCGTCGAGCACGTGGGTGTAGATCTGCGTCGTCGAGATGTCGGCGTGGCCGAGCAGTTCCTGCACCACCCGCAGGTCGGCGCCGTTCTGCAGCAGGTGGCTGGCGAAGGCGTGGCGCAGCACGTGCGGGCTGATCTTGTCGGTGCGCAGGCCGGCGGCGGCCGCCACCGCCTTCAGGTCGCGGGCGAAGGCCTGGCGGGTGAGGTGGCCGGTCTCGCTGTCGGCGGGAAACAGCCAGGGGCCGGGGGCGGTCAGGGTGGCGAGGTGGGCCGCCATGGCGCTGCGCGCCACCTCGGTCAGCGGCACCAGGCGCTCGCGCCCGCCCTTTCCCTTCACCACCAGGAAGCGCTCCTTGGTGGAGCCCGCGGCGCGGGGCAGGGCGACCAGCTCGGAGACGCGCAGGCCCGTGGCATAGAGGAGCTCGATCAGGCAGTGCATCCGCCCGGCCCGCGCCGCCTCGGCCGGGTTCGGCGCCTTGGCGACGGCCTCCTTGGCGACGCCGAGCAGCCGGTCGACCTCCGCCACCGAGAGCACCTTCGGCAGGCCGCGGCCGCGCTTCGGCCCGGAGACCGGCGCGGTGGGATCGCCCTCGACGAGGCCTTCGGCGTAGAGGAAGCGGTGGAAGCCGCGCACGCAGGAGAGCCGGCGCGCCGCCGACGTGCTCTTGAGGCCGCGTGCCTCCAGTTCGGCGAGGTAGGCCCGGATGCCCGCGGGCTCGACGGCGCCGGGATCGATGCGCTTGCCCGCCAGATGGGCGAGGTAGTCGTCGAGGTCGCGCCGGTAGGCGGCGAGGGTGTTGGCGGCGGCCCCCCGCTCGGCGGCCAGCATGTCGAGATAGGCGTGCATCAGGCCCTGGGGACCCATGGTGCTCATGGCCCGGCGCTCATTGTGGCCCGCCGCTCATTTCGGCTGCAGCTTCGCGTTCGGGATGGTGACGGAGATCTCGCGCGGGGTCGGCTCGACGAAGGTGGCGAGCGCGAACATCGCCGCGAAGGCGAGACCGGCCAGGATCGCCACCACGGCCAGGAAACGGAAGAGGGTCGGCACGTCGGCGGGGCCCCGGACTACGCGTGACAACGGGCGGTCCGGACGCTGAGGTCGCGGGCCACCTTGGCCGTCGGTTCGACCACGCGTTGTCCCGGGAGGCAAGACCGGCGGGCGCCGTCCCGGCGGAATGCCGGCCGCTGTTGCGCGGGTGCCCGAGGGGAGGGCGGAAAGCCGGTGGTTTTCCCCGCTATCCGCCGTTTCGTCCTGCGCGAAAAACAGGCTAAAGAACGCCGCATGAACCAGCGTCCCCCTCATGAACAGACGATCGAGTCGCGCGTGCGCCGGGGTCTCGGCCTGCGCTCGATCGTGCTGGTCGGGCTCATGGGCGCGGGCAAGAGCACCGTCGGCAAGCGCCTGGCGGGGCGCCTCGGCCTGATCTTCAAGGACGCCGATCACGAGATCGAGGCGGCGGCCGGCCTGACCATCCCGGACATCTTCGCCATCTACGGCGAGCCGAGCTTTCGCGATGGCGAGGAGCGGGTGATCGCCCGCCTCCTGCGCGAGGGCCCGATGGTGCTCGCCACCGGCGGCGGCGCCTTCATGCGGCCCGAGACCCGCCAGCGCATCGCTGAGGCCGGGGTCTCGGTCTGGCTCAAGGCGGATCTGGACGTGCTGATGCGCCGGGTGCGCAAGCGCCCGGGGAGGCCGCTGCTCCAGAACGAGGATCCCGAGGGTACGATGCGCCGGCTGATGGACCTGCGCCATCCCGTCTATGGCGGGGCCGACGTGGTGGTCCTGTCCCGCGACGTCTCCCACGACCGGGTGGTGCAGGACGTGCTGGACGCTCTCGACGCCCATATGGCGGGGGGAGCGCCGGGAGAGTTCGCGGGAGGGGCGATGGGCTCCCTGCAGAGGGACCGCCCGCAAGAGGGCGATGACGCCGACCCGGCGCCCGCTGCCGGCGAGGGCGGCTCCGAGCCCGGCACGCCAGAATTCGCCGGCCACGGCCTCGCCGCGCAGTAAGACGATTCCCGACGGACTTCGATGACCACCGTGCAGACCGAGACCGTTCATGTCCCCCTCGACGGGGGCCGAGCCTACGACATCCTGATCGGCCGCGGGCTTCTGGCGGGGATCGGCCCCCGCATCGCCGCGCTCAAGGCCCGGGCCGTCGGGGTGGTGAGCGACGAGACCGTAGCGGCGGAGTACGGGAAGGCCGTCACCGCCTCGCTGGCCGAGGCGGGCTTACGTACGACCCTGATCGCGGTGGCGCCGGGCGAGGGCTCGAAGAGCTATGCGGGCTTTGCCCAGGTCTGCGACGGGCTGATCGCCCACCGGATCGAGCGCGGCGACCTCGTGCTCGCGCTCGGCGGCGGCGTCGTCGGCGATCTGGCGGGGTTCGCGGCGGCCTCCTTACGCCGGGGCGTGCGCTTCGTCCAGGCACCCACCACCCTCCTCGCCCAGGTCGATTCCTCGGTCGGCGGCAAGACCGGCATCAATTCGCCTCACGGCAAGAACCTCGTCGGCGCCTTCCACCAGCCGAGCCTGGTGGTCGCCGACACCGCCTCCCTCGACACCCTGTCGCTGCGCGAGATGCGCGCCGGCTACGCCGAGGTGGCGAAGTACGGGCTGATCGATTCGCCGGACTTCTTCGCCTGGTGCGAGGCCAACCTCGCCGGGATCTTTTCCGGCGGGCCCGCCCGCGAGGCAGCGGTGGCCGCCTGCTGCCGGGCCAAGGCCGGCGTGGTGGTGCGCGACGAGCGGGAGGACGGCGAGCGGGCCCTGCTCAATCTCGGCCACACCTTCGCGCATGCCCTGGAACGCCTGACGGCCTACGATTCCGCACGCCTCGTCCACGGCGAGGCGGTGGCGATCGGCCTGTGCCTCGCCTTCCGGTTCTCCGCCCGGCTGGGCCTCTGCCCGGGCCAGGATGCCGGCCGGGTCGCCAACCACCTGGCGCTCGCCGGCCTGCCGACCACGCTGGCGCAGGTCCCGGGCGGATGCGGCGATGCCGACCAGCTCCTCGACGCCATGCGCCAGGACAAGAAGGTCCGCGACGGCGCGCTCACCTTCATCCTGGCGCGCGGGATCGGGCAAAGCTTCATCGCGCCCGGGATCGAGCCGGGGGCGGTGCGGGAGTTCCTGGTGACGGAGCTGGGGTGAGACGTGCCGCCGTCTCATCCGACCGGCGCAACGGCTCGCGGCCTTCGTCGAACCGATCTCCGCACACTTCCTTCTAAAACAGAGGCATGTCGTCGTAGATCGTCGCGAATGTCAGTGTAACGCCGATCTCCTGTAGATCGATGGCCTCGGTGCAGACGAAGGCCGAGAGGCCGCCCTCCGGATTACGGCGATGCACCGTCACTGCCTGCCGGTCTTGGCGCACCAGCACGACGCTCTGGATCGACGGGACGGCGGCATAGGCCGCGAGCTTCGACGCCCGACGCCGCGGTCTGTCGCTGGGCGACAGGACCTCGAACACCACGAGGGGCGTGGGCGTGATACAGAGGTCGTGGCGGCCATCATCGATCGCCACGAGAATGTCGGGCGCCACGGTGCGGGGCGCGCCCGGCACCGGGACCTGGCTCGGACCGGAGGGACGCCAGGGGCTGGCGTGAAAGCGCCGGTGCTGGCGCAAGGCCTCGAGGATGTTGACTTGGATCCAGTCGTGCCGCCGCGTGGGGCCCGGGTACATCAGCGGCACCCCGTCGTCCAGTTCCCAGCGCTCGCCCTTCGGCCGGTCCTCCAGGAAGGCCAGGAAGCCGTCGAGGCTCATCGGAGGGTCGCGTGTCTCAGCGGCGCGCATGGCGGGCGCTCCCGGTTGTCCGACGTGATCGTACCATACGTCACGCCAACCGGAACGCCCGCACCAGCACCGCCTCGCGGGCGGGCCGCAGGCTGTGCAGGGTGCCGACCAGAACCAGCCGGTTGAGCCAGGCATGCGGCCCCTCGGGCGCCGTGACCTCGATGGTCGAGAAGCGGGTGTCCGGCGCGCCGTCGCGGCCGGGATCGATCGTCACCTGGTTGCGCACGGTGAGGATCGCCCCGTCCTCGGTCTTCATCTCGTAGAGGGCGTCGAGGCGCCGGACGCCGTCCTTGCGCACGAGCTGCCGGTCGGCGCCGCCGGGCAGGACCGTGCCGCGCAGCCGCGGCCCCTGGAAGCGGCCGCCGGTGATCGGCACGATCCGGCGCTCGCCCAGGGGCGAATCGCCGAGCGGCACCATCGGGGCGATCTCGACCACCGCCTCGTAGACGAATTCCGTCCGCGGCATCACCAGCGGCACGTCGGCGAGGGGGCCTGTGGATGGCGCTTCGGCGGCGGCCGGTGCCGCGAGACCGATACCGGCGAGGCCTGCACCCGCCAGGATCAGCATCCGGCGGTCGATGGGCGGGGTGTCGCGATGCGTCATGGCGGAATCCCCGGCGATGGTCTTCCCCCGATCATGCGCCGGCTCCTGCCGCGGCGACAGGGCGGGAGACGTGCTGCCGCAGGGTTTCGTCGCCGCCGTCGCTTGACGGGGGAGGCCCATCGGGGCCGAGTGTCGCCCGAAATCGCGCCGGGCGCTCGACGGCCTTGGCGAATCTCTGGGGAAGGGGGCTCATGGTGCGCACGATCACGCGGGGGGCGGGGTTCGCCCTGCCGGTCGTCATCGCCGGTTCCCTCGCCCTGCCGGCTCTCTCCGCCCCGCTCGCCTGCGGCGACCTCGCGCGGCTCGGTCGGCCGGACCTGCGCATCGCCCGGGCCGAGACGGTGCCCGCCGGGACCCTGCCGGCCGACAATCCCGGCCGCGCCGCGCTGACCGGGGCCGCCCGCGCGAAGGCGGCCCTGCCGGCCCATTGCCTGGTCGAGGGCACGGTCGATCCGCGGGTCGGGGCTGGCGGCGTCGAGTACGGCATCGCCTTCCAGTTGCGCCTGCCGGAGACATGGAACGGCCGCTTCCTGTTCCAGGGCGGCGGCGGGCTCGACGGGGTGGTCGGCGAGGCGCTCGGCGCGATTCCGGTCTCGGGCGCGACGGCGCCGCCGGCCCTGCTGCGCGGCTATGCCGTCGTCTCGACCGATTCCGGCCATCGCGGCCGCGACAATGCCGACGCCTCCTTCGGCCTCGACCAGCAGGCGCGGATCGACTTCGCCTACGGCGCCGTCGGCACCGTCGCGCGGGAGGTCAAGGCCCTGATCGCGGCCCGCTACGGGCGCGCCCCGGCGCATGCCTATTTCATGGGCTGCTCCAATGGCGGCCGCTCGGCCCTCATGGCAGCGACCCGCTACCCCACCGCCTTCGACGGCATCGTCGCCGGCGCCCCGGCCTTCCGGCTCACCCGGGCGGCCCTCGGCCAGGTCTGGGACACGCGCGCCTTCCTCTCGGCCGCTCCGACGAACGCCGAGGGCAAGCCGATCCTGGCCGAGGCCTTCAGCGAGGCCGACCTGAACCTCGTCGCCGATGCAGTCCTGAAGACGTGCGACGCCGCCGACGGCCTGACCGACGGCGCGGTCCAGGCGGTAGCCTCCTGCCGGTTCGATCCTGCGAGCCTCGCCTGTGCGGGCGACAAGACCGCCAGCTGCCTCAGCCGGGCGCAGGTCGAGGCGCTGCGGACAAGCTTCGGCGGCGCCCACGATTCGCAAGGGAGGCCGGTCTATGCCTCCTGGCCCTGGGATCCGGGCCTCGCCGCGCCGGGCTGGCGGGCCTGGAAACTCGGCACCTCGAAGACCGCGATGCCGAACGCCCGCAACGCCACCCTCGGGCCGGCCGCGATCGCCAACTACTTCCTCACCCCGCCCGATCCGGGGTTCGATGCGCTGCGCTTCGATTTCGACCGCGACACCCCGCGCATCGCCGAGACCGCCGCCCTCAACGACCCGACCGGCACCTTCCTGTCGACCTTCACCGCCCGCGGCGGCCGGCTCCTCGTCTACCAGGGCGTCGCCGATCCGGTCTTCTCCGCCCGCGACCTCGTCGATCACTGGCAGGACCTGAGCCGCCACAACGGCGGCGCGGCGGCTTTCGCCGATCGTGCACGCCTGTTCCTGGTCCCGGGCATGAACCATTGCGGCGGCGGACCGGCGCTGGACGATTTCGACCCGCTCGCCGCCATCGAGGCCTGGATCGAGCGCGGCGAGGCACCCGACCGGCTCGTCGCCCGCGGCACCGCCTTCCCGGGCCGCACGCGGCCGCTCTGCCCTTTCCCCAGGGAGGCGCGCTACCAGGGCGGCGAGGCGGACAAGGCCGAGAGCTTTTCCTGCAAGGAGCCGTGAGGCGGTCCCGACATCCGTTCGGAGGACATGGGTGATACGAAATCCGGAAGATCACTTCCGGATTTCGTATCACCCATGTCCCCGAATACCGGTAACCCTCGTCACCGGTCCGTATGCGGGGAGCGGGGGAGGCGGGTCGCTTCTCTCCCCGACATCCTCACGCCACCGTGATCCCCACCTCCTCCGTCTGCGAGAATCCATTGTCCCCCGTCCAGGTGAAGCGCAGAGTGCCGGTCCTCGTCGCCACGGTGGTGAAGGTGAGGTACGGGTTGGCAGCGCTCGCCGACGACAATTCGGCGCGAAACACCTCCTCGCCGTCGTAGGCGCACACGAACTCCGTGATGATGTTGCGCGGGATCAGGCGCCCGTCCGGGCCGGGGCGGTAGCCGGTCTCCATCGGGTGCGAGATCAGGGTCTTGATCTCGATCACCGCGCCGGCCGTGGCGGTCTTCGGCAGGTTGATGAGGGCGCGGGCCATTCTCACGATCCTTCCACGCAGGCCGCGAGCGTCACGATCGCATCGGCGGTCGCGGACCAGAAGGTGCCGTCCTGCATCTCCGCGATGGCGGTGATGGTCTGGGAATCGGCGAGCCGTATCCGTGTATTGACCGCGGCGCGGCCGGCCCGGGGGCCGAGATGCAGCGTCACCACGTGGGGCTGCGGGTTCTTGTCGTTGAACACCGCGATGCGGCGGACGAAATCCGTCGCGCTCATCGGGCTCTCGACGGTGATGGAAAGCGGCACGGTGTTGCCGTTCTCGACGAGCGGCGGCATGTCGAGGTGGATCCGGCCTGCCCGGATCGGGGCGCCGCCGGTGAAGCGGCGGATCGCCTCCACGGTCGCCTCGCGGGTCGGGCGGACGATCGCCGCGCATCCCGGCCGCACCAGCGCGATCGTCAGCAGGCCGGCGCCCCCGGCGAGGATCGTGCGGCGGTGGAAAGCCGTCATGGCGTCCTTAGGGCCCCCTTCAGGGTGACGAGATAGGCGATCACGTCCTCGATCTCGCCCGCCTCCAGCACCGGCCGGCCGCGCCAGGCGCGGGCGACCCGGGTGCCGTCGGTCCGGTAATAGGAGGGCATCAGGGTCGCGGGGTTCAAGGCGCGCCCGTCGACGAGGCGCAGCCGCAATTGCCCTTCCGAGAGCCGTGCCCCGACCTCCGAGAGATCGGGCCCGAGGTCGCCCGCCGGGCCCGTGCCGCCGAGGCCGGTATGGCAGAGCGGGCACAGGCCCTTGCGGGTGTCGGTGGCGATGGCCCGGCCGCTTGCCGCATCGCCGGTCCGGCCGTCGAGGGGCAGCGGGATCGCGTCGCCGACGATCGCGACCGGCGCGAGCGCGGTCTGGGTGAGGGCCAGCAGCATGGCCGCCCGCCTCACCCGAACACCGCATGGGTGATGGTGCGGTACCAGTCCTCGGCGTAGGCCGCCTCCTGCCGGCGCACGGTGTCGGGCGCGTCGACCGGGCTGGTCCCGCCGGCGCCCTCGACATCGGCAAGCACGCCCTTGTCCGGGCGGTACACCCCGGCGACCGAGATGCCGTAGCCCGGCGCGACGAGGCTGTAGCAGGTATTGATGAGCTTCGGCGGCTCGGGCACCCGCCCGGCCAGGAGGTCGATGACGGCCTCGGCGCAGACCTTGGCTTGCGCATTGGCCGCGAAGGCGGATTTCGGCATCGCGCCGGCGATGGCCGCATCGCCGACGACGTGGATCCGCGGCACCAGCCGCGATTCGAAGGTGACCGGATCGATCGGGCACCAGCCCGACCGGTCGGCGACGCCGGCCGCCGCGGCGATCGGCGCCGCGCGCTGGGGCGGAATGATGCAGGCGACGTCGGCCTTGTAGGTCTCGAAGTCGGTGGCAACGGTCATGGCGCCGGGATCGACCGCCGTGACCTGCCCGCCCGAGGCGAGCGGCACGTAGTCGAGGATGCCGGGATAGAGCGCCTTCCAGGCCTGCTCGAACAGCTTCTGCTTCGAGAAGGTGTCCTTCGCGTCGAGCACGATCAGCTTGGCGCGGGGCTTCCGGGTCTTGAGAAAGTAGGCGATCAGGCTCGCCCGCTCGTAGGGGCCGGGCGGGCAGCGATAGGGATTGGCCGGCACCGACAGCACCACCGTGCCGTTATCGGGCATCGCCGCGAGTTGGCGGGCGAGGAGATCGGTCTGCGCCCCCGCCTTCCAGGCATGCGGCATCCTCTCGGCAGCCGCCGCGTCGTAGCCCGGCAGGGCGTCGAAGCGGAGCGCGATCCCGGGCGAGAGGATCAGCCGGTCGTAATCGAGGGTGGATCCGTCGGCGAGGCGGACCTGTCGGGCGGCGCCGTCGATCGCCGCGGCTTTGGTCCTCGCCACGATGACGCCGCTCGCCCGCAGGCCGTCATAGCCGAAGGCCTGCGCCGAGAGCGGGCGAAGGCCCGCGATCACCTCGTTGCTGAACGGGCAGGCCCAATAGGTCTCCGCCGGCTCGACCAGGGTGACGGCGACGCCCGCCCGGTGCAGCACCCGCGCGGCGGTGGCGCCGCCGAAGCCGCCGCCGACCACGACGACGCGCCCGTGCGCGCCCTGCGCCAGGGCAGGGCGAGGGAGGGCGGCGGCGGCGAGTCCCGCCAGCACCGCCCGGCGGACGATCGTCGTCACTGGCCGCCTCCTGCGATCCACTCGGCGATCGCCCGGCTCTCCTCGTCCGAAAAGCCCTTGGCGATGCGGGTCATCACCGTGGCCGGCCGGGCGCCGGTCCGGAAGGCGGTGAGCGAGGCCGCGATGTCCTCGGCCGACTGACCGGCCAGGCTCGGCACCGCCCCACCCGGGGCCCCGTGGCACCCGGAGCAGGACGAGGCGCCCGGCGGCGAGGCCGCCGCCGGGCTCGCGAGGAGCAGGAGCAGGAGAACGGACCTCACGCGCGCTTCAGGTCCGTGCGGCTCGCCGGGATCCGGCGTACCCGCTTGCCGGTGGCGGCGAAGACCGCGTTGAGCACGGCGGGCGCCGCCACCGCGATCGTCGGCTCGCCGACGCCGCCGATGAAGCCGCCGGACGGCATCAGGATCGCCTCGACTGCCGGCATCTCGTCGAGGCGCAGCACCGGGTAGGTGTCGAAGTTGGTCTGCTCGATCCGCCCGTCCTTCACCGTGCATTCGCCGTAGAGCGCCGCCGACAGCCCGTAGACGAAGGAGCCGGCGACCTGCGCCTCGATCTGCTGGGGATTGACCGCGATGCCCGGATCGGTGGCGGCGACGATGCGGTGAACCTTGATCCTGCCGTCGTCGCCGACCGAGACCTCCGCTGCGGCCGCCACGTAGCTGCCGAAGCCCATGATCTGGGCAAGCCCCCGATGCACGCCGGACGGCGGCTTGGTGTCCCAGCCGATCCGCTCGGCCACCGCGTTCAGCACGGCGAGGTGCTTGGGGTGCTTCTCCATCAGCGAGCGCCGGAAGGCGAGGGGGTCTTTTCCTGCCGCATGCGCCACCTCGTCGAGGAAGCATTCGAGGTAGATCGCGTTCGGGTTGGTGTTCACCCCGCGCCAGAAGCCCGGGATGATCGGCGGGTTGCGCATCGCATGATCGATGAGGAGGTTCGGGATCGTGTAGCCGATCGCGGCTTCCGCCCCGCCGGGATTGAGGCCCTGGAAGGTCACCGGGTCCTTGCCGTCGGGCCCAAGGCGCCCCGGGATGATGCCGGCCAGGATCGACTGGCCGGAGATCCGCATGTGCAGGCCGGTGAGGTTGCCGGATTCATCCAGCGCCGCCCGCATCCGGCACTGGGTGACCGGGTGGTAGCGGCCATGGGTCATGTCCTCCTCGCGGGTCCAGATCAGCTTGACCGGAGTGCCGGGGAGTTCCTTCGCGATCAGCACCGCCTGGCGCACCCAGTCGTGGGTGGCGCCGCGCCGGCCGAAGCCGCCGCCGAGATGGATTTTGTACACGTCGCATTGGCGGGCCGAGAGACCGGCGGCCTCGGCCGTCGCGGCCAAAGCCGCCTCGCCGTTCTGGGTCGGGGTCCAGACCTCGCAGCGCTCCGGCGTCCAGCGCGCCGTGGCGTTCATCGGCTCCATCGTGGCGTGGTTCTGGAACGGGTAGGCATAGGTCGCCTCGACCACCTTGGCGGCGCCTTTGAGCGCAGCCGCCGCGTCACCCGCCTTGTTGCCGATGAAGGCCTCGGGCGCGTCCAGGCCCTCCTTCAGCATGGCGGCGATCGTCTCGCTCGACACGCCGGCATTCGGGCCCTCGTCCCACACGATGGTGAGCGCCTCCACGGCCGTCTTGGCGCGCCAGAACGTGTCGGCCACCACCGCGACCGCGCTGTCGCCGACCCGCACCACCTTGCGCACGCCGGGCATCTTCTCGACTGCCGCGGCATCGACGCTCTTCACCGTGCCGCCGACCACCGGGCAGTCGCGGATCGCGGCGTTCAGCATGCCGGGGAGCTTGAGATCGATGCCGTAGACCTGCGACCCGTCGGTCTTCTCCACCGTGTCGAGGCGCTTCAGCGGTTTTCCGGCGATGATCCAGTCCTTCGGATCCTTGAGGACCACGTCCTTCGGCACCTCCATCCGGCCCGCACTACCCGCGACCGTGCCGAAGGT
Organism: Methylobacterium sp. 142-1Y; assembly: GCF_057747795.1. Lineage (NCBI taxonomy): Bacteria > Pseudomonadati > Pseudomonadota > Alphaproteobacteria > Hyphomicrobiales > Methylobacteriaceae > Methylobacterium > Methylobacterium sp. 142-1Y. Next base: position 375,569 of record NZ_CM173224.1, read on the forward strand.
GGTGGAGCGGCCGGACGCCGGATGGCTGATCGTGCCCCGCTCGACCCGGCACTCGCCGGGCGGCACGTTCCACTCTGCTGCTGCCGCCGCGACCAGCATCGTGCGGGCGGCGGCGCCGCCCTGGCGCACCGCGACGTAGGATTCGCGGATGCCGCGGCTGCCGCCGGTGGAGAAATCGCCCCAGGCACGGCCGCGGGCGAGGTTCTGGCCCGGGGTCGGATACTCGGTCGTCACCTTGGTCCAGTCGCAGCCCAGTTCCTCGGCGACGAGCTGGGCGAGTCCGGTGAGCGTGCCCTGGCCCATCTCCGAGCGGGCGATGCGGATCACCACGGTCTCGTCCGGGCGCACCACCACCCAGGCATTGACCTCGGGCGAGGTGGCACCGGAGGCGGCTTGCGCGGAAGGCAGATCGAAGCCGAGGGCCAGGCCGCCGGCCGCGGCGGCGGAGCCGGCGAGGAAGAAGCGGCGCGACAGGGCGGGGCAAGGGGTCGTCGTCATGGTGTCGGTCATGGCGTGTCCCCTCAGCCGCGGCCGGTTTCGCCGCCCTCGGCGGCGAGTGTGATGCCGGCGAGCACCCGGTTGTAGGTCCCGCAGCGGCAGATATTGGTGATCTCCTGGCGGATCTCGGATTCGCTGGGTTTCGGCTTCTGCGCCAGCAGGGCGGCGGCGGCCATGATCATGCCGGACTGGCAGAAGCCGCATTGCGGCACGTCGAGCGCCGCCCAGGCCTTCTGAACCGGGTGCGAGCGGTCGGGGCTCAGGCCCTCGATGGTCACGATCCTCTGGTTCGGCTCGACGCTCGAGATCGGCATCGAGCAGGAGCGGACCGCCTGCCCGTCGATATGGACCGTGCAGGCGCCGCACTGGGCGATGCCGCAACCGTACTTCGTACCGGTAAGGCCGACCTGCTCGCGGATCACCCAGAGCAGCGGCGTGTCGGGCTCCGCCTCGACCTCCCGCACGGAGCCGTTCACGTTCAGGCGTATCATGGGCGCTTCCGTTCGGGTTGGGCCGGCGCTCGGGCGACGCCGTGGGGGAGGGCGGCCGCGTGGGGCACCGCCGGTGGGCCGTCGATTCGCACCTTTTAGCGCTGACAGCTTCGCGGCGGCCGGCTGTGTCTGTCAATTGACGGATGCGCGAGCGACGCGCGGGCAACCGTCGACGGCGTGCCCCGGCACGGTGGGTCGGCGACGCGATTCGGGCTCGCCGGTAACCACTCCTTGACGCTCCCGGGCGGCGACCCGCTCTTCACCCCCCGGCAAGCATCTTTGCCAACCGGAACGACAGGTTTCCCGGCGGATTATCGCTCTGCTCAAAAGGTCACGCTCGAGGACCGCAGGGATGTACAAGCAGAGTGGATGGACCGCGGCGGCGATCGTCGCGGCGACGATGGCAGCCGGTCCGGCGGCCGCGCGGGAACTGGTCGCCTTCGACGCGGCGGCGGAGGCCGGCACGGTGGTGGTGCGCACCGCCGAGCGGCGGCTGTACTTCGTCAACGGCGACGGGACGGCGATCCGCTATCCGGTGGCGGTCGGCAAGGCCGGCAAGCAATGGACCGGCTACGCCCGCATCGACGGAAAATATCTGAGGCCGGCCTGGTCGCCACCCGACGAGGTGAAGCGGGACAATCCCCGACTGCCGGAGGTGATCGCCGGCGGCTCGCCGAGCAACCCCATGGGGGTGGCTGCGCTCACCCTCGACCGGGGCGAATACGCGATCCACGGCACCAACCGGCCGGGCTCGATCGGCACCTTCGCGTCCTATGGCTGCATCCGGATGTACAATCAGGACGTGGCCGATCTCTACGGCCGCGTCCAGGTCGGTACGACGGTGGTGGTGACACGGTGACACTTCAGGTTGCTTGATGGGGAGCGACGGCTGCCGCGCGTGACCCTCCCCCCTCTGCGGGGTAGGGTTCACGCACGGCTTTCGTCACGCCCGCACTCGCACCTACACAGCCTCCCATGTCGCGGACAGCCCGTGCAACCCCCCTCAGCCCTCGCGCCCCTGCCTTACGCGGGCGGCGAGGTCGCCTCGACGGCGGTGAAGGTCTCGAGGATGCGGTAGGTGTGCTCGGCACCCGCCGGCACCAGCCAGGAATCGCCCGGCTCCAGCCGTACGGTCTGGCCCTCGACCACCAGCTCGGCCCGGCCGGCGATCACGTAGCCGACGGTCTCGTAGTCGCGGGCAGCGCTCGGCTTGTCGTCGGTCGGCGGCTCGTCGACCCACAGCCGCATCGCGACCTGCTTGCCGGAGGCGAGGTAGTGCTGGCCGTCCGGCCCCTGCGGCGCTTGCCCGCCGGAGACCTTCTTGATCGTCGTGTCACCCATGGTCGTCGCTCCTGTCGCGGGTTTCGCGACCCCAACGGAAGCGGAGGGCGGGCGTTCCGGACGTCAGGTCACCGCAAGGTCGCGGCGATCGCCCGCTGGATGCCGCGGATGTCGGCCCCGCGCTTCAGGGTGCGGCTGATCGGGTCGGGCCGGCCCGAGACCCAGATCGTCAGCTCCGAATCGAGGTCGAAATTGCCGGCATTCTCGATCGAGAACGAGGTGATCGCCCGGTAGGGCACCGTGAGGTAGGAGACCTTGCGACCGGTCACGCCCTGCTTGTCGACCAGGATCATCCGCCGGTCGGTGAAGACCATCAGGTCGCGGATCACCCGGAACGCCACCTGCACGGTCTCGCCCGGCACCAGCATCCCGTCGAGTTCCTGCGCCACCGCCTCCGGCGCCGCATCGCTGCCATGGCCGAGCAGGCCGTCGAGCAAGCCCATCGTTACCTCCTCAGAAGTCGGTCGCCAGCCCCTTCACCTCCCAGTCGTCGTAGCGCACCGGCTCCAGGCCGCCGCGCCCGTTGATCTCGCGCTCGCGCCGGATCTCCTCCGCCCGGGCGTCGATCTCGGCCCGCCGCGCCTCGGCCTCGGCCAGTGCCCGCTGCGCCGCCGGGGACAGGGTCCTGGAAGGAGTCTCGCTCTCGCTCATCGATCGGGTCTCGCTCGGTCTCGACGTCGCGGCGCTTGCATCTCGGGCGGCCGGATGCCACCCCGGGGACAAGGGCCGCCGGTTCCCTTCGAGGTGGAGGGCGCGGGCGGCAGCGTCAAGATCAGGCCCGCAGGACGGGCGAGGCGCGCGCGGGCCGTTCCAGGCCTGTGGGCGCGGTGGAGTGAGGATGGACGGACAACATAACGGCGGCGCAGGATCGGTGGGCGCAGGACCCGAGGCCGCCGGCCTGCCGGCGCGGCGCCTCGCCTGGGGGATCGTAGCGGACCTGCTCGGCAAGAATCGCGGTACGGCGCTTGAGGACGTGATGGAGCCGGTCGTCCACCGGGCCGCGCTGCCGCCGCAGGATGCCGGCCTCGCCCGCGCCATCGCCACCACGACGTTCCGGCATCTCGGGGTGATCTTCAACGCCCTCGACCAGTGCCTGGCGAAGGGATTGCCGGAGGACCAGCCGGGCCTCGTCGCGCTCCTCGCCACCGGGGCGGCGCAGATCCTCTACCTCAACGTCCAGGACCACGCCGCCGTCGACCTGGCGGTGCGCCTCGCCAAGGCCGAGCCCGGTCTCCAGCACCTCGGCGGACTCACCAACGCCGTCCTGCGCCGGATCGTCCGCGAGCGCGACGCGATCCGCCAGGAGGGCGACGCCGAGCCGCTGCGCCTCAACACGCCGGGCTGGCTCGCGCAGCGCTGGATCAAGGCCTATGGCGAGGAGACGGCCCGGGCCATCGCGGCGGCCCATGCGCGCGGGGCGGGGCTCGACCTCACCCTGCGCCCGGGCGCCGCGCTTCCCGACGGCCTCGACGGGCGGCGCCTGCCGAGCGGCTTGAGCCTGCGCCTCGACGATGCCCGCACGCCGGTGCCGGATCTGCCCGGCTTCGCGGACGGCGCCTGGTGGGTGCAGGACGCCGCCGCGGCGCTGCCGGCCCATCTCCTCGCCGTGCGGCCCGGCGAGCGGGTCGCCGATCTCTGTGCCGCGCCCGGCGGCAAGACCGCCCAGCTCGCGGCCAGCGGCGCCACGGTGCTGGCGGTCGACCGCTCGGCCCCGCGCCTGCGCCGGCTCGAGGCGAACCTCGCCCGTCTCGGTCTCTCGGCCGAGGTACGGGCGGTCGATGCGCTCACGCTGCCGGAGGACCAGCCCTTCGATGCGGTGCTCCTCGATGCGCCGTGCAGCGCCACCGGCACGGTACGGCGCCACCCGGATGTCGCCTGGTCGAAGCGCGAGAGCGACCTGCCCCGCCTCACCGCGCTCCAGGCCCGGCTCTTCGACAAGGCGGCGCGGCTCACCCGCCCGGGCGGGCGCCTCGTCTACTGCACCTGCTCGCTGGAGCCGGCGGAGGGCGAGGTGCAGGCCGAGACCTTCCTCAAGCGCCATCCGGGCTTCGTCCGCCGCCCGATCACGCCCGAGGAGGTCGGCGACCCCGCCGTCGTCACGCCGTCGGGCGACCTGCGCACCCTGCCGTCGCACTGGCCCGACGAGGGCCGCGGCGGGCTCGACGGCTTCTACGCGGTGCGGCTGGAGCGGCTCGGCGCGTGAGGAACCTGTTCACGGGGCGGTCCGGCGGTTTGACCCCGCGATGATCCTTGACCATTCCTTGAGCGTGGCCGCCCGTCGCCGGCCAGCGGGGAGGAGGTGGCGTGGGTTGGGGGCCTGACCGCTGGCGATTCTACCGGCTCGTCGGGCACGAGGCGGGGCGCGTCCTGCGGGGTGCGGCCGTCCGCGCGACCTCGCGCCCCTCGGCGCTCGCCCGCCTGCGCCCGACCGGCCTCGTCATCGCGCCGCAGGACCTGCGCACCAGCGACCCGACCATCGCGGCCGACATCTATGCCGGCCTGTTCGTGTTCGCCGGCCGGGCCCTCGCTACCGGCGGGCGCTCGCCCTTCGACTTCGCGCCGCCCTCGCCGCAATGGGGCGAGGCGCTCTACGGCTTCGGCTGGCTTCGCCACCTGCGTGCCGCCGAGAGCGCGCTGTCGCGCGCCAACGCCCGCGCCTTCGTGCAGGATTTCATGGCCGGCCGCGGCGATCCGGTCCTGGCCCAGCGCCCCTCCGTGGTCGCCCGTCGGCTGATCTCGCTCCTGTGCCAGTCGCCCCTGGTGCTGGAGGGGGCCGACCACGCCTTCTACCAGGCCTTCCTGAAGCTGATCGGGCGCTCCACCCGCAGTCTCGACCGGGCGCTGCGCCGCGGCGTGATGCCCCGCGACCGGCTCGTCTGCGCGGTGGCGCTCGCCTATGCGGGCCTGTGCTGCGAAGGCTTCGAGCCCGTCCTGCGCCGGGGCACGCGGCTCCTCCACCGCGAGTTGACCCGCCAGATTCTGCCCGATGGCGGCCATCGCAGCCGCGATCCGGGCTTTGGCAAGGACCTGCTCCTCGATCTCCTGCCGCTCCGCCAGAGTTTTCTCAGCCGCGACATCGCCCCGCCGGACTCCCTGCTCAACGCCATCGACCGGATGCTGCCGCTCCTGCGCCTCCTGCGCCACGGCGACGCCTCGCTCGGCCACCACAACGGCATGGGGGCGACCGCCGCCGACCAGCTCGCCACCCTGCTGGTCTATGACGGCGCGCTGGCCAAGCCCCTGATGCACGCGCCGCATTCCGGCTACGCCCGCCTCGAGGGCGGGGGCGGCACCCTGGTGGTGGTCGATATCGGGACCGCTCCGCCGCCGGCCTATTCGGCGCTGGCCGGGGCCGGCTGCCTGTCCTTCGAGCTGTCCTGCGGGCCGCAGCGGCTGGTGGTGAATTGCGGCATGCCGGCCACCGGCGAGGAGATGCGCGAACTTGCCCGCACCACCGCGGCCCACTCCACCGCGTGCCTCTCCGATTCCTCCTCCTGTCGGTTCCTCGCCCTGTCGCAGCCGGGCCTGATCCATCCGCTCGCCGCCTGGCTGAAGCGCCGGATGGGGCCGATCGTCGTGCGCGGTCCCGAAGAGGTCACGGTCGAGCGCGGCACCGACGCGGCCGGGGCCGGCGTGCTCGCCGCCCGGCACGACGGCTACGCCCCGACGCTCGGCTTCCTGCACGAGCGGCGCTGGCGCCTGCACCCGGACGGCGCCCTGCTGGAGGGCCATGACGGCTTCGTGCACGACGCGAGCGGACGTGGGGGCTCGGTCGAGGCGGCGATCCGCTTCCACCTCCACCCGACCGTTCGGGCGAGCCGGGTCGGGCGCGGCGTGCGGCTCGCCGGAGCCGGCGCGCCCTGGCTGTTCGAGGCCGACGAGGTCGATCCGGTGATCGAGGAGAGCGTGTTCTTCGCCGCCTTCAACGGGGCCCGCCGCACCGAGCAGATCGTGCTGCACCTCACCGCCACGGACGGCACCCGGGTGGGCTGGCGCTTCCGCCGCCTGGCGGCGTGAGCCCGCTCCTTCGCTCTCGTCCCGTCCCGGTTCTTGATCCGGTCCGTCCCGCCGAAAAATTTCCTCGGTTCTCACCCATTTGAGGGTTTCGCGGCGACAATCGACCGGTTTTCGGGCAGCGGCCGTGCTACAACCCTGCGCCGAGTCGGGCCTGGGCGGGAAATCCACGGGATGAAGCTGGACGCGCCCACCCTGGTGACCGTGACCGTCTTCGTGATGGTCGTCATGGGCGCGCTGTACCTCCTGTCCTGGAGCCAGGCCCGGCAGACCCGGGCGCTGGGCTTCCTCGGGGCGGCCCAGGTGGTCGGCGCCGCCGCGGTCACGCTGTTCGGCCTGCGCGGCGTCATTCCGGACTGGCTGTCGATCGGGCTCGCCAATGCCGTGATGCTCGGGGCCTTCGGGCTGATCTGGGGTGGCGCCCGCTCGTTCGAGGGGCGGCGCGTCCCGTTCGCCTGGCTCGCCGCCGGCCCGCTCCTCTGGCTCGCCGCCTGCCTGGTGCCGCCCTTCTACGCCTCGCTCGGCGCCCGGGTGATCCTGTCCTCGGCGATCGCCGGGCTCTGCTGCACGCTCGCCGCCCGCACCCTCTGGCACCATCGCGGCGACCGGCTGCCGTCGCGGGCCCCGGCGGCGATCCTGCTCGCCAGCGAGGGGCTGCTGATCTGGGCGCGGATCCCCGCCACCCTGGTCCTGCCGGTCCCGCCGACCGGCACCCCGACCCAGACCGTCTGGGTCGCGATCCTGTGCTTCGTCGCCCTGCTCTACACGGTGGCGGTCTCGGTGCTGTTCATGGCGCTCGCCAAGGAGCGCCTGGAGGCCGAGCAGCGCCGCGTCGCCGGAACCGACCCGCTCACCGGCATCGCCAATCGCCGGGCGCTGGCGGCCGAGGCCCGCCGCGTCCTAGCCGCCGGACCCGTCGCCCTGCTGCTGTTCGATCTCGACCACTTCAAGCGGGTCAATGACACCTTCGGCCACGCCGTCGGCGACGCGGTGCTGATCGGCTTCTGCGCCGCCGCCCGCCAGGTCCTGCCGGCGGACACCGCGTTCGGGCGCCTCGGCGGCGAGGAATTCGCCTGCCTCCTGCCGGGCGTCGGCGCGGCCCAGGCGGCCTCCGTCGCCGAGACCGTGCGCCTCGCCGTGGCGGCGATGCGCCCCGACCTGGTGCCCGGCCTCGCCGTCACGGTCAGCGTCGGCGTCGCCAGAAGTTCCGGCGCCGGGGGCGCGGGCGATTTCGAGACCCTGCTCGGCCTCGCCGACCGGGCGCTCTACCAGGCCAAGGCGCAGGGGCGCGACCGGGTGGTGCTTGCCGGGCCGGGGTTGCGGCAGGTGGCGTGAGGCGGCGGCTTTCTGCGGCAAGCCTCCCGGTGCAGCCCGGATCCCGCATCCGCCCGGCTTGTCGTCCCTTGGCCGGCTCCTAAGACAACCCCATCCCACGTAGGCCGGGCGGATCGCCCGGCGCCAGATGAGGGCATGCGCCATGGACTATCGGCAGTTCGGCCGCTCCGGCCTCAAGGTTCCGGTTCTGAGCCTCGGCACGGGCACCTTCGGGGGCAACAACGAGTTCTTCCAGCGCTGGGGCCGGACCGACGTCGCCGAGGCGAGCCGGATGGTGGACCTCTGCCTCGATGCCGGGGTCAACTTCTTCGACACCGCCGACATCTACTCGCAGGGCGCCTCCGAGGAGATCCTGGGCCAAGCGCTCAAGGGCAAGCGCGACCGGGCTTTGATTTCCACCAAGGCGACCTTCCCGATGGGCGAGGGGCCGAACGACAAGGGGTCCTCGCGCTACCACCTGGTGCGGGCCTGCGAGGCCAGCCTGAAGCGCCTCGGCACCGACCATATCGACGTCTACTTCATGCACGGCTTCGACGCGCTCACCCCGGTCGACGAGACCCTGCGGGCGCTGGACGACCTCGTCCGGGCCGGCAAGATCGGCTATATCGGCGCCTCGAATTTTTCCGGCTGGCAGCTGATGAAGGCGCTCTCGACCTCCGAGCGCTACGGGCTCGCCCGCTACGTCGCCTATCAGGGCTACTACTCGCTCGTCGGCCGCCATTACGAGTGGGAGCTGATGCCGCTCGGCCTCGACCAGGGCGTCGCCCTGATGGTCTGGAGCCCGCTCGGCTGGGGCCGCCTCACCGGCAAGATCCGCCGCGGCGCCAACGCCAGCGGGCGCATCAAGGCGGGCGGCGCCGAAGGGGGACCGCCGGTCGCCGACGAGGCCCTGTTCCGGGTCGTCGACGTCCTCGATGCCCTCGCCGCCGAGACCGGTCGCAGCGTGGCGCAGGTGGCGCTCAACTGGCTGCTCAGCCGCCCGACGGTGGCCAACATCGTGGTCGGCGCCCGCAACGAGGAGCAGCTGAAGCAGAATCTCGGTGCCGTCGGCTGGAGCCTCGATCCGGCCCAGATCGCCCGCCTCGACGCGGCGAGCCACGAGACGCCGATCTATCCCTACTGGCACCAGAAGGGCTTCGACGAGCGCAACCCGAAACCGACCACCTGGTAGCCCTGCAATCGCCAGCTGATCAAATGCGCTCGCACAACTCCCAATTCGTGCATCGCGCGGGCGGGTGAGCTGGAGTATCAAATGATGCTCGAATCCCCGGCTCGGCCGAGCCGGGGCCGGACGGTCCCGCTCCGGGGCCCGCTCCCGCGACTCAAGGTGCCCGATGGCGCATGAAGGCGTCCACGATCCCGTCCTCGTCGGCCTGTCGATCGCGATCGCCATGCTGGCGTCCTTCGTGGCGCTCGACCTCGCCGGCCGGATGACGGCTGCGACCGGCTGGGCCCGGCGGGCCTGGCTCACGGTCGCCGCCCTGGTGCTCGGCGGCGGCGTCTGGTCGATGCATTTCGTGGCGATGCTGGCCTTCCGCCTGCCGGGCCTCGACATCACCTACGATCTCGGCCTCACCCTGCTCTCATTCGCGCTGCCGGTCGCCGTCACGGCGTTCGGCCTCGCCATCGCCCAGAGGCGGAAGGCCGGGTCGGGCGCGATCGTTGCCGCGGGCGTCGTGACCGGGCTCGGCATCGCCTCGATGCATTATACCGGCATGGCGGCGATGCGGCTCCCCGCCACGCTCCACTATGATCCGGCCTGGGTCGCCGCCTCGGTGCTGATCGCGGTCGGGGCCGCCACGGTGGCGATCCGGCTGGCTTTGGCCGAGAGCGGGCTTCCCCTGCGTGTCGCGGCCTCCGGGGCGATGGGGCTCGCCATCGCGGGCATGCATTACGCCGCCATGCGGGGCCTGCACGTGTCGCAATCGGGCGGGGCCGACCATGCCGGGATCGGTGCGGGGGTCGACCAGATCCGCCTCGCCGTCGGCGTCACCGCGGTCACCTTCCTGGTCCTCACGCTCGCGCTTGCCGCCGCGGCGATCGACCGTCGCGTCTCCCAGCGGGCCGCCCGCGAAGCCGCGGCCTTGCGCGCCAGCGAGGAGCGCTACCGCCTGCTCCTGCAGAGCGTGACCGACTACGCGATCTTCATGCTCGACCGCGACGGCGTGGTGGCGAACTGGAATGCCGGCGCCCGCCGGATCAAGGGCTACGAGGCCGAGGAGATCGTCGGCACCCACTTCTCGCGCTTCTACACCGCGGAGGACCGGGAGGCGGGCGTGCCGGCCCGGGCGCTCGCCACCGCGGCCGGGCGCGGCAAGTTCGAGGCCGAGGGCTGGCGGGTGCGCCGGGACGGCACGCGGTTCTGGGCCAGCGTCGTCATCGACCCGATCGTCGGCGAGGACGGCCGGCTCGTCGGCTTCGCCAAGGTCACCCGCGACATCACCGAGCGCAAGGCGGCGCAGGAGGCCCTGCTCCAGGCGCAAGCGGCCCTCGCCCAGGCCCAGAAGATGGAGGCGGTGGGCCAGCTCACCGGCGGGGTCGCCCACGACTTCAACAACCTGCTGATGGCGGTGCTGGGCAGCCTCGAATTGCTGCGCAAGCGCCTGCCCGACGATCCCCGCCTGCTGCGCCTGCTCGACAATGCGGTGCAGGGCGCCGAGCGCGGCGCGGCGCTCACCCAGCGCATGCTCGCCTTCGCCCGGCGCCAGGAGTTGAAGCCCGAGGCGGTGGATCTCGCGCGCCTCGTTTGCGACATGACCGATCTGCTCCGGCGCTCGATCGGTCCGGGCGTGCGGATCGAGACGCGCTTTCCCGCCGGGCTGCCGCCGGCCCTGGTCGATGCCCACCAGCTGGAGCTCGCGCTCCTCAACCTCGTGGTGAATGCCCGCGACGCGATGCCGGCGGGCGGCATCGTCACGGTCGCGGCCCGGCTGAGTGAGGCGGAGCCGGCCGGGGAAGACGGGCTCGATCCCTGCCTTCCCGCCCTCGGCCTCCCCATGCTCTGCCTTTCGGTAGCCGATACCGGGACCGGCATGGACGAGGCGACCCTCGCCCGGGCGCAGGAGCCGTTCTTCACCACCAAGGGCGTCGGCCGGGGCACGGGCCTCGGCCTCTCGATGGTGCACGGCCTGGCGGCGCAGTCGCGCGGCCGCCTGGTGCTGCGCAGCCGGCCGGGCACCGGCACCACCGCCGAGATCTGGCTGCCGGTGGCGGCGCCCGAGGCCGCGTCGGCGCCCTCGCCGGGGGAGGCGCCCTCCGGCCGCGTCCCGCTCCGCCCCGTGGCGCCGCAGGTGGTCCTCGTCGTCGACGACGATCCCCTGGTGCTCGAGAACACCGCGGCGATGCTGGAGGACCTGGGCCACCGGGTGATCGAGGCCCGCTCCGGCCGGGAAGCCCTGGAGCTGATGCGCCGCGCCCGCACCCTCGACCTGGTCCTGACCGATCACGCCATGCCGGAGATGACCGGGCTCCAGCTCGCCGCCCGCCTCGCCGCCGAGCGGCCGGCGCTCCGGCTCATCCTCGCCACCGGCTATGCCGACCTCGGCCCCGACGAGGCCACCAGCCTGCCGCGGCTCGCCAAGCCCTACGACCAGGCGGCGCTGGCCCGGATGATCGAGGCGGTGGTGCGGGGGACGCAGGCCGGTGCGGATGACGACACGGTGGTGCCGTTTCCGAAGAGCGCGTGAACAGGCCGTGCTGGCTTTCCCTACCCGCGACCTCATCCTGAGGTGCCGCGTCAGCGGCCTCGAAGGAGGGCTCCAGATATCACGGAGACGTCTGAAGCCCTCCTTCGAGGCTCCCTACGGTCGCACCTCAGGATGAGGTCGCGGGTGGGAGAGACGATCGCCGACGGTTTCGCGTCGGTGCCGTGTACCGTCCGGGACGTCCGATCAGGACCCTCCGTCCGTGGAGGCGGGCCGCGTTACGCCGCCGGCAGCTTGCGGGCCTTCGCCTCGCGCAGGAGCGCCAGCCCCTCGGGCCCGAGATCGAGCGTGAGGCGCAGCACCTCGTCGGCATAGGCCTGCGGCGTGGTGCCGGCCTGCTTGGCCGCCCGCGAGAGGCGAAGACCCAGCGCCCCGTCGACCGGGATCGAGGTCCCGCGCGGCGCGGGCTCCGCGTGCGGAGCGGCGGGAGCCGGGGAGGCAGCCGGCATCGTGGCGGGTGCGTTGCTGGCGGGAGTCTGGTTGGCGGGAGTCTTGGCCGGCGCGATGTCGGCCCGCGGCGGCAGGCCGAGGGCCTTGCGCCGCCCTTGCGCCGCCAGCCGGTCGGCGCGCTCGTTGCCGGCCTCGCCGGAATGGCCCTTCACCCAGACCCAGCGCACGTCGCGCCGCGCGGCCAGCTCGTCGAGGCGCTGCATCAGCTCGACGTTCTTCACCGGGCCGGTGGTGGTGCGCCAGCCCTTGAGCTTCCAGCCGCGGATCCACTCCGTGACCGATTTCACCACGTACTGGCTGTCGCAGCGCATCTCGATCGCCGCGCCCTCGGGAAAATGCTCCAGCGCCCGGATCGCCGCGGTCAGCTCCATGCGGTTGTTGGTGCTCTGCGGGTCGCCCCCGCACAGCTCGACGGTGCCCTCCGGCGCCTGAATCACCACGCCCCAGCCGCCCGGGCCGGGATTGGGATCGCAGCCGCCGTCGGCATACACGATGGTTCGCATGGCTGCCTTTGCCTGAACGTCAAAAACGGATAGCGGCCTCAACCCCTCGCAAAGGGGCTGCCGGCCGCGCGGGCAGTGTCGGCCCGGAATGGTGAACAAATACCCGGGCGCCCCCGATCGCAACCCGCAACCGGCATCCTGTCCTTGCGCTGGCACGGCGCTTGCGGCTCCCCCAGGATGGACGATGATGAGGCGTCGGGGCGACGTAAGGAACGTCGCAATCGGTCCGCCCGCATCGCCCCCGGATGCCGCAAGAAGAGACGCGCCCCATGCCAGTCGAGCCCGCCGACGCCGTCGACGAGATGTTGCCGCCGGCCCGCCTCGTGCCGCTCGCGCTGCAGCACGTGCTGGTGATGTATGCGGGCGCCGTGGCCGTTCCGCTGATCGTCGGCCGGGCGCTGGGCCTGAAGCCGGAAGAGGTCGCCTTCCTCATCAGTGCCGACCTGTTCGCCTGCGGCCTCGCGACCCTGATCCAGTCGGCGGGACTCTTCGGGTTCGGCATCCGCCTGCCGGTGATGATGGGCGTGACCTTCGCGTCGGTCGGCCCGATCCTGTCGATGGGGGCGCTGCCGGAGGTCGGGCTTCTCGGCATCTACGGTGCGGTGATCGCCTCCGGCGTCTTCGGCCTCTTGGTCGCGCCCCATGTCAGCCGCCTGCTGCCGCTGTTTCCGCCGGTCGTCACCGGCACGATCATCCTGGTCATCGGCATCTCGCTGATGCGGGTCGGGATCAACTGGGCCGGCGGCGGCCAGCCGACCCTGACGAAGATCATCGACGGCGTGCCCGTCGCCGTGCCGAACCCGAATTACGCGCAGGCCGGCGGCCTCGGCATCGCCCTCCTGGTGCTGCTCGTGATCCTCGCCCTGCTCCGCTGGGGGCGGGGCTTCATCGCCAACGTGGCGGTGCTGCTCGGCATCGTCGCTGGCTCGGTCGTGGCGGCGATGCTCGGCCTCATGCATGTCGACAAGGTCGCGGCCGCCCCCTGGTTCGCCCCCGTGCTGCCGTTCCATTTCGGCTGGCCGCAATTCCATCTGGTGCCGATCGCCACGATGTGCGTCGTGATGATCGTGACGATGATCGAGTCGACCGGGATGTTTCTGGCGCTGGGCGAGATCACCGGCCGGCCGGTCTCGCAGAAGGACCTCGCCCGGGGCCTGCGCGCCGACGGGCTCGGCACGCTGTTGGGGGGCATCTTCAATACCTTCCCCTACACCTCGTTCTCGCAGAATGTCGGCCTCGTCGGGGTGACCGGGGTGCGCTCGCGCTATATCACGGTGGCGGGCGGCGTCATCCTGCTGGCGCTCGGATTGCTGCCGAAGATGGCCGCCCTCGTCGAGGCGGTGCCGCAGGTGGTGCTCGGCGGCGCGGGGCTGGTGATGTTCGGCATGGTCGCGGCGACCGGCGCGCGCATCCTCACGGCGGTGGACTTTCGCGGCCAACCGAGGAACCAGTTCGTGGTGGCGGTCGCGGTCGGCTTCGGCATGATCCCGCTGGTGGCGCCGACCTTCTTCCGCAACCTGCCGCACGCGCTGCATCCGCTGCTCGAATCGGGCATCCTGCTCGCCTCGATCGCCGCGGTGCTGCTCAACGCCTTCTTCAACGGGCTGGGCAGCACCGAGCAGGCGGGCCGGGACGCCACCAAAGCTGCGGCCGCCGCCGAACACGTCTGATACGGCTTCCGGAAGATTCCTTCCGGAAGCCGTATCACCAGCCCGCGCGGCGCCTGAGCGAAGCCGCTTTCCGCATCGCGAAGCGATCAATCGGAAAGCGTATGATCCGGATTTCTTCAAGAGGAACCCATGACCCTGCTGCACAAGACCTACGGCAAGGGCCGGGTGCGGGTGATGCGCGTCCACCGCGACGGCGACCGGCACGAGGTGCGCGAACTGACCGTGAAGGCGATGCTGACCGGCGCCTTCGACCGCACCTTCACCGATGCCGACAACAGCGCCACCGTCTCGACCGACACGGTCAAGAACGTGGTCTACATCGTCGCCCGCGAGAACCCGGCCCTGCCGACGGAGGCGTTCTGCCGCGCGGTGGCGCAACGTCTGCTCGACAGCTACCCGCAGATGGAAACGGCGACCGTCACCGGCCACGAGACCCGCTGGAACCGCCTCGCGGTCGATGGCGCCGCCCATCCCCACACATTCACGCTCGACGGCAACGGCCAGCCCTTCGCCCGGGTGGCCCTGTCGCGCGGCGGCGCGACCGTGGAATCCGGCCTGTCGGGCTTCACCTTCCTGAAGAGCACGGAATCGGGCTGGGCCCACTACGTCAAGGATCCCTACACGACGATCCCCGAGACCCACGACCGCATCGCCGCCACCAGCATGGAGGCGACCTGGCGCTGGTCTTCCGAGCCGGCCGATTACGTGGCTGCCAACGCGCTGACCCTCTCGACGCTGCTGCGGGTCTTTGCAGGCAGCTACAGCCACAGCCTGCAGGACAGTCTCTACCGGATGGGCATGGCGGCGCTCGAGGCGGTGCCGGAGATCGAGACCATCACGCTCGCCTGCCCGAACAAGCACTACCTGCTGGCCAACCTCACGCCCTTCGGCCTCGACAACCCGAACCAGGTCTTCATCGCCACCGACGAGCCGCACGGGCAGATCGAGTGTACGGTGGGGCGGTGAGGGGCCGAAGTTTCTAACACGGATACGCCATACGATAGGCGCAGTGCAGTCGCGGACGAGAAGAGGCGCGGGTTTCCCCTCTCCCCGCGGGCGGGGAGAGGGCCGAGCCCTCGTTCAGAGGGCGCGGCAAGCCCGCAGGGCGAGGGTGAGGGGGCGTTTCCGGAGTAGCCTCACTCGTTGACACCCCCTCACCCTCGCTCCGGCTTTCGCCTGCGCTCCTTTCGCCCCCGGCAAGGGGGGCGAAAGCCTCTCCCCGCCCGCGGGGAGAGGGGGATCCCGCGCCGCTCTCGTCCCGGATGGTCTGGGGCCGGCGAACGTGTAGCGAACCGCTCGGACAGAGCATCAATGCCGCGTCGGGTTCGCCCCCACGGTCTCGGCGGTGAGCCAATCGACCACCTCCGCCAGCGCCTCCCGCGGCGGCAAACCTCGCCCTTGAGCTTCAGTGAACAGGGCGAGCTGGCGGTCGGCGCTGGTGCCGCGGGCGATGATCCAGCGGGCGAGATCCAGCTCGGCCTCGCAGCCCAAGGCTCGGGCATCCTCGGCGACCAGCGCAAGCGTCTCGGCGAGCACCGTCGCCACCGGCCGCGCCGCCCGCGTCGCCTCGCAGACGAAGCTGCCGTGGATGCCGTAGCGCTGCGCCCGCCAGCAATTCTCCGCCGCGATCGCCTGCGAGGCGCCGGTCAGGTCGCGGTGGAGCGCCGGATCGTGGGCGAGGCGGCGCACCAGGCAGCGGTAGAGCGCCGCGACGGCGAGCGCGTCGTCGAGGCGGGTGCAGCTGTCGGCGATGCGCAGGTCGAGGCCGGGGCCGCTGGGGGACGGGCAGATCACCCACCAGACGTGGCGCGGGTCGTCGATGGCGCCGCTCCCCACCACCATGTCGAGGTAGCGGGCGTAATCGGAATCGTCCCGGAACAGCGGCGGCAAGCCGCTGCGGGGCAACTCTCGCGATGCGGCGAGGCGGTAGCCGAGGAGGCCGGTGCGCTGCGCCTGCCAGAACGGCGACGAGGTCGAGAGGGCGAGCAGCAGGGCGAGGTAGGGCTGCATCCGGTTCATCAGGTCGACCCGCGAGACGCCGTCGGGCACCCCGACCCCGACGCTGAGGCCGCAGACGATGGTGCGGCTGCCGACCATCTGGAGGTCGCGCAGCACCCGGCCGCGGGCGGCCTGTTCGCGTGGGCGCACCCGGCTCCACTGGGCCAGCGGATGGGTGCCCGACGCCATCAGGGCGAGGCCGCGGGCGGCAGCCCGCGCGCCGATCTCGCGGCGCAAGGATGCGAGGGTCCGGCGTGCGTCGCCGAGGTCGCTCACCGGCTCGGTCGCCCAGACCAGTTGCGGCTCCATCAGCTCGGTGCGCACCTGGGGGTGGGCGGACCGGCAGGCGGCCAGGAAATCGCGGGTGCGGGCCCGGGCGGCGTCGCGCTTGCCCGCATCGTTGATGAACACTTCCTCCTCGAGGCAGACGTCGAAATCCGCTCGCATACGCAACACCTCCGGCAACAGCGGGCCGCGACGCGCCCATGGTCGCGAGCCGCGAATCGGCTCGCGCCCGCGGGGCGGCTCGGTCAGTCAGCGCTTGAATTGCGGCGCGATCCCGGACGGGCGGCGCCGCGGAAACGGGGCGGATCAGGCCCCGTCAGGCTCTCACGAGGCCTCCGGCCTCATGACACCTGTTGCCGCCCGTCGCCGAGCACGGCCTGGACCAGGGCCAGCACCGCCACGGCGGCGGTGTCGGCGCGCAGGATCCGCGGGCCGAGGGAGAGACGGACGGTGTGGGGACGGTCTCCGATCAGGGTGCGCTCCTCCGGCGTGAACCCCCCCTCCGGTCCGATCACAACGGCCAGCGGGACGGCGGCGTTCCCGGGTGCTGCCTGCCGCAACGCCATGACCGGATCGGCGAGCGGCGCGTCCTCGTCGCAGAACACCAGCAGGCGCTCCGGCGCGAGGCCGGCCAGGGCCTGCCCGAGCGGCGTCGCGTCCCGGATCTCCGGCAGGCTCAAGATTCCGCATTGCTCGGCGGCCTCGATCGCGTTGGCCCGCAACTTGTCGAGCTTGATCCGGTCGCCCTGCGTGCGCCGCGTCACCACCGGCTGGATCAGGCTGGCGCCCATCTCCACCGCCTTCTGGGCGACGTAGTCGAGGCGGGCGGCCTTGAGCGGGGCGAACAGGTAATGCAGGTCGCCCGGCGGCGTCTGCGGCCGGGTTTGGGCCCGCAGCACCAGGTCCGCCGCCTTGCGGCCGGTGGGCTCGATCTCGGCCCGCCACTCGCCGTCGCGGCCGTTGAACACCAGCACCGGCTCGCCCGCATCGCGCCGCAGCACCGAGAGCAGGTAATTCGCCTGCGCCCGGTCGAGGGTGTGCCGTGCCCCCTCCCGCATCGGGATGTCGAGGAAGAGCCGGGGAGCGTTGAAATCGTAGGCTGCCATGGCCGCCCTGCTCGCCGAGTCGGGGGCGGGATGTCAATTGCCGGTCCTGTTGCGCCCACCATGTTGCTGTTCTGCAACAGCGAGCGCCGACCGTGGCCGGAGCGCCTGCCATCGGGCGCATCCCGCATGAAGGCGCCACATTCCTGTGCAGAAAGCACGACGAGGCCGGGAGCGGCACGGAATTCTTCACTATGCCGGGCGCGCCGCGAAAGAATGCGGCCAGACGGTTCGGGGCTGACAGCTTTGGGGGGTTGGGAGATGACTCGCATGCGTGTGACCGTGGCGGCGCTGGCCGGAAGCCTGCTCGGCGCGACGCTCCTCGGCGGGGCCGCCCAGGCCCAGGGCGCCGATTGCTCGGCGATCCAGAAGACCCTGACCGAGCGCAAGGACATCGTCGGCAAGGTCAACGCCGCCTCCCAGGGCAAGAAGGCGAAGATCACCGCGGCCGCCGCCTGCACCCTGTTCACCAAGCTCCAGGCCAACGGCACCGAGGGCCTGAAGTGGATCACCGCCAACAAGGATTGGTGCTCGATCCCGGATTCCTTCGTCGAGGGCTTCAAGGCCGATCACGGCCGGGTCTCGACCCTGCGCACCAAGGTCTGCCAGGCGGCGGTGCAGCAGGCGGCGATGGAGAAGAAGGCCCGCGCCATGGCGGCCCAGCAGCAGCAGGGCGGCGGGGGCGGCGGCCTCCTCGGCGGGCCCGGCCTGACCGGCAGCTTCCGGGTGCCGCAGGGCGCCCTGTGAGCCCGATGCCGATGACGGCCCGGGCGACTCACGCCGAGAGATGAATCCAGCCCCCGACCGTCCGGTCGCCGATGCCGTCACCGGGCACTGGGTCGACCGGCACGCCCCCGAGGCGGTCCGGCCCTACCTGCGGCTCGCCCGCATCGAGCGGCCGATCGGCTGGTGGCTGCTCCTGCTGCCGTGCTGGTGGTCGGCGGCGCTCGCGGCCATCGCGGCGGGGCGCCCGGGCCCGAGCCTGTGGCACCTCGCCCTGTTCCTGGTCGGCGCGGTCGCCATGCGGGGGGCGGGCTCGACCTACAACGACATCGCCGACCGCGACCTCGACGCCCGCGTCGAGCGCACCCGCCTGCGGCCGCTGCCCTCCGGGCGCATCCGCGTGCGCCACGCCCTGACCTTCCTGGTGCTGCAGGCGCTGATCGGCCTTACGGTGCTGCTGCAATTCAACAGGACGGCGATCCTCGTCGGCATCGCCTCGCTGGCGCCCGTCGCCATCTACCCGTTCATGAAGCGGGTGATGCCGGTGCCGCAAGCCGTGCTCGGCCTTGCCTTCGCGTGGGGCGCGCTGATGGGCTGGGTCGCCCTGTTCGGCCGCCTCGATGCCCCGGCCTACTGGCTCTATGCCGGCGCCATCGCCTGGGTCATCGGCTACGACACCATCTACGCGGTGCAGGACATCGAGGACGACGAGATCGCCGGCATCAAGTCCTCGGCCCGCTTCTTCGGCACACGGGTGCGCCTCGCGGTGGCGGGCTGCTTCCTGGCCTGCGTCCTGTTCATCGGCCTTGCCCTGTCGGGGGCCGGGGCCGGGCCGATCGGTCTTGCCGGTCTCGCGCTGTTTGCCGGCCACCTCGCCTGGCAGGTCGGGCGGCTCGATCCGCGCGACGGCGCGGAGGCGTTGCGGCTGTTCCGCAGCAACCGGGATGCGGGGCTGATCCTGTTCTGCGGCCTCACGCTGGACGCGCTCTGGCAAGGCTTGATGTAGCCGTCGGGAGCGCTCAGACGCTCCCGCCCTCGGTCATCAGCGCCTCGTCGCGGTAGACCAGCGGGCGCAGCGGCAGGCGGCCGGTCTTGCGGCGGGTGAGGAAGCGCGGCCGGCGGTGGTTCAGCAGCCCGTGCCGGCGGCGGATCCGCACCGCGCCGAGCTTCACCCGGCCGAGCTGCTCGCCCATCGGGGAGACCGCGCCGTCCTCCTGGATCACCACCAGGGGCAGGCCCGATTCGGCACCGAGCCGGCGCCACACCGCCACCACCTCGTCGTCGCCGTAGAGGCCGAGCCGCATCAGCGGGTCGCCGCTGCGGTCGAGCACCATCACGGCGAAGCGGTCCTCGCCGGCGGCGTCGCTGGCATCGCCGTCGAGGCACAGCGCGAGGCTGCCGGCGGTGCTGGCGCCCGGCATGCGGCCGATCATCGGAAGCGCCGTCGGCTCGGCCTGGACCGGGCCGCGATGGATGACGGGGAGCCCGACATCGCGACGGGCGGCGCTGCTGCTCGAAGACCGGCTGTTCGACGAAGGGAATCTGGTGATCATGGTTCTGCTCGACGCCCTGTCCGCGTGAGGCGGCGACCTCTGTCGTGTCGTCCGCTGTTGATCCGACATTGGACCCGCACCGCCTCAGAACGCCTTAAAAGGCAGCGTTAAGCGATAGTTGGCGCGGCACAGATGAGCCGAATGCTCAACGGATCCTTGTCGCGACCCGATTCATTTATCGTTCACCGCCAGTACAAGGCAGGGCCGCGGAGTGAAACGGTTCGATAAGACGATGCGGCATCGCCATCACCGGGCGCGCCGCGACGAATCCTTGTGGCGCCCGGTGCCGGAGCCTACAACGAAGGAAATCCCGCTTCGGCTCGACCCGTGCCCGCCGCGGGGCGCCGGGCACTCCCCTCGAATCAGCGGCGGCCCTTCATGCCTCTCTCCGACGACCTGCGTCCTCTCCTGCCTCAGGTCAGGGCGATCATCCGCGAGGCCGCCCTCCTGGCGCTGCCGTATTTCCGGCAGGGCGAACGCACCTCTGCCCGGGTCTGGAACAAGGCCGGCGGCTCGCCGGTGACGGAAGCCGACGTGACGGTGGACACCTTCCTGAAGGTGCGCCTGAGCGAGCTGATCCCCGGCGCCGCCTGGCTCTCGGAGGAGACCCGCGACGATCCGGTCCGCCTCTCCCACGATCTGGTCTGGATCGTCGATCCGATCGACGGCACCCGCGCCTTCCTGTCCGGCGATCCCGACTGGTCGATCGCCGTGGCCCTGCTCGCGAACGGCCAGCCGGTCCTCGGTCACGTCGCCGCGCCGGTCACCGCGACCCTCTACGAGGCCGTGGCCGGGGAGGGAGCCACCAAGGACGGCGTGCCGATCCGGGTCTCGGCCCAGGCGGCCATGGCGGGGGCCCGCGTCACCGGCCCGAAGCCGATGGCCGACCGGCTCGAGCGCCAGCTCGGCCTCGGCGGGACCCCGGGCGCGCTGGTGCGGCTGCCGCGGATCCCCTCGCTCGCCCTGCGCCTGGTGCGGGTGGCGGAGGGCCTCGTCGATGTCGGGCTGGTCTCGTCGGATGCCCGGGACTGGGACCTCGCCGGGGCCGACCTCATCCTGCGCGAGGCCGGCGGCGCCGTGCTCGGCCTCGACGGGCAGGCCCCGGTCTACAACCGGCGCGACCCGATCCATGGCGAACTCGTCGCCCTGCCGCAGGCGTTGCGGGAGGCGGTGCTGGCGGGGCTTGCCTGAATGGCGGCGGCCGTCAGGCCACGCGTGGAAGTCTCCAGGTAGAATTGAGGCACGGGCTCCCCCCCTTTCCCCGCGGACGGGGAGAGGGTTGCGTCCCCGTCCAGGGGATGCGGCAAGCCCGAAGGGCGAGGGTGAGGGGGGCCCGGACGAGACTCCGCCGGCACCACCCCCTCACCCTCGCTCCGGCTTTCGCCTGCGCTCCTTTCGCACCCGGCAAGGGGTGGCGAAAGCCTCTCCCCGCCCGCGGGGACAGGAGCAGACCAGCACCTTTTCCTTTTCCCGATCGCCCTTCGCCAGTCGCGCTCATGCGGTTTGCCGGCGCAGAACGGTCGTGGAGCGGTCTCCCGCGTCGCAGTCGCGGCATCCGGCCGTTTCAAATGTTAAAGCCAAGCCGCGTATCTGCATCAATATATCCAAAACTCCATCAGATCATTCAAGAAGGCCGGCGCCGGCCGGTCTAGTTGGCGTGCAGCGCGTACCTCACCCTCGATTTCTCGCGCGGAGGCACGATGACAGCGAACGAAGCGGGCGACATCCCGGTCTCGCAGGAAATCCCGCCGGTCCTGCAGGAGGTCCCGATCGGCCTGGCCGAGACCGGCACGCGGACCGAGTTCGATTCGATGGGCCGGGTCGAGGTGCCGGCCGATCGCTACTGGGGGGCGCAGACCGAGCGTTCGCTGCACCATTTCGACATCGGCGGCGACCGGATGCCGAAGGCGGTCTACCACGCCTACGGGACGGTCAAGAAGGCCTGCGCCCTCGTCAATGCCGCGGCGGGCCGCCTGCCGGGCTGGAAGCGCGATGCGATCGTGCGGGCCGCCGACGAGACCATCGCGGGGGCGCTCGACGCGCATTACCCGCTCTTCGTCTGGCAGACCGGGTCCGGCACCCAGTCCAACATGAACGTCAACGAGGTGATCGCCAACCGGGCGATCCAGCTCCTCGGCGGGCGTCTCGGCAGCCAGCAGCCGATCGGCCCCAACGACGACGTCAATATGGGCCAGTCGTCGAACGACACCTTCCCGACCGCGATGCACGTCGCCACGGTCGAGGCGATCGATGCGCTCCTCTTGCCGCAGGTCGGCCGCCTGGCCGAAACGATCGAAGCCAAGGCCGATGGCTGGATGGAGGTGGTCAAGATCGGCCGCACCCATCTCGAGGACGCGGTGCCGCTCACGGTCGGCCAGGAATGGCACGGCTGGGCCGGGCAGATCCGCGCCGCGCTGGCCGAGATCGAGCGCAGCCGGGAAGGGCTCTATGAACTGGCGGTCGGCGGCACCGCGGTCGGCACCGGGCTCAACGCGCCGGCGGGCTTCGCCGCCGCGGTGGCGAAGACGATCGCCGAGCTCACGGGCAAGCCCTTCGTGACCGCGCCGAACAAGTTCGCCGCGCAAGGCTCCCTCGACCCGATGGTGCGGGCGCATGCCGGCCTGCGCGGCCTCGCCGTGGCGCTGATGAAGGTCGCCAACGACATGCGCTGGCTCGCCTCGGGCCCGCGCTGCGGCCTCGGCGAACTGATCCTGCCGTCGAACGAGCCGGGCTCGTCGATCATGCCCGGCAAGGTCAACCCGACCCAGTGCGAGGCGATGGTGATGATCGCCATCCAGGTCCTCGGCAACGATGCCGCCGTGGCCTTCGCGGGCAGCCAGGGCAATTTCGAGCTGAACGCCATGCGCCCGGTCATCATCAGCAACGTCCTGCACTCGATCCGCATCCTGGCCGATGGCTGCGCCCGGTTCCGCGAATTCTCGGTCGAGGGGACGGAGCTGAACCGGGAGCGGATCGCGGCCTATGTCGAGGGCAGCGTGATGCTGGTCACCGCGCTCTCGCCGGTGATCGGCTACCAGAACGCCGCCCACATCGCCGAGAAGGCGATCGCCGACGGGACCACCCTGCGCGAGGCGGCGCTCGCCTCCGGCAAGGTCGACGCGGCGCTGTTCGACAGGACGATCCGGCCGCTCGACATGGTGGGGCGGGGTCTCGCGGGCGCGTGACCTTCGGTCGAGGGCATCTGCTTCGGTCGAGAACTCCAGGCCATCCGCGACCTTGTCCTGACGTGCGAGCGAAGCGAGCCTCGAAGGAGGGCTCCGGATATCCCAGAGACCTCTGGAGTCCTGCTTCGAGGTCGGTCGATCTTCGATCGTATGCGATCTGCGATAGCCGACACCTCAGGACGAGATTGCGGGTGTGATGATAAAGGTATCGTCGATGTTGGTATCGCAATAATAATTCGTATTTTTATTTAAGACATCTGAGATTGCGAACGAGACGAACGACACCCGTCGACCACCCTCCAAGGAGAGGCACGATGATCCGTTGCGTCAGGATGTGGACCGGTCCCGACGGCGATTCCCTGTTCGAGGAAGGAACGATCGCGCTCGACGAGGGCGAGCGCGGCGACCTGATCGGCGGGGGGATCGCCGCGAAGGAAATCTCGTTCCGGGAGACCGGTTCTGGCGGGTCCTTCGCCTGGCACCAGGACCCGGTGCCGCGCTTCGTGCTCACCCTGTCGGGCACGCTCGAATTCGAGACCAAGTCCGGCCGGACCTTCACCATCCGCCCCGGCGACGTGCTGCTCGCTGAGGACAACAGCGGCTCCGGCCACCGCTGGCGGCTGATCGGCGACGAGCCCTGGCGGCGCGCCTACGTCGTCTACGAGGACGGGGCCGCGCTCCCGTTCACGCCCGCCGTCCGCAACGATTGAGCGCGAGGGGATCATGGCCTTTCATCCCAACGACAATCCCGACATCGTCCTGATCGGGGCCGGGATCATGAGCGCGACCCTCGGTACCGTGCTCAAGGAACTCGATCCTGCGCTCACCGTGGCGATGATCGAGCGGCTCGGCGACTGCGCCCGGGAGAGCTCGGAGGCCTGGAACAATGCCGGCACCGGCCACGCCGCCAATTGCGAGCTGAACTACACGCCCCAGCGGCCGGACGGCTCGGTCGACATCGCCAAGGCCCTGGAAGTCATACGCTTTCCGGTTGATTAGGCCAGCTTGGGCTTTGGCTTTGCGGTTTTGGGCAGCCAGTGGAAGCTTGTGCGTGAGCTGATGAGGCCGGGCTGCTCGCTTAAGGTCGCGCACCGCTGCTCGACCACGCGTTCCAACTCATCCAGGTTGGCGATGTACCGATTGACCACCGGCTCATCGACCAGCGGCCACAACGTCTCGGCCGGCTGCAGTTCGGGCGTATAGGGCGGCAGGTAGACGAGCCGCACACCCTCGGGCACGCTTAGATTGGGCTGCGTGTGCCAGCCGGCATTGTCGAGCATCACCACCGCCCGGCAGCGCGTGCCGGCTCCGACCTCGCGCGCGAAGTCGGCCAAGAGTCGCTCGAAGAACGGCTTGGACAGGCCGTTGGAGAGGTACCACACCGTCTCGCCCATGGCCGGCGCCACGAAGGCGGTGACGTGCAGCCACTTGAAGCGATGCTGGCCCAGCGCCACCGGCCGCTCTCCCGCCGGCGCCCAGACCCGTCGCGTGACCGGCTTCAGGCCGAGGCGGTGCTCGTCCATCGCGTAGACGACGACCGGCAGGCGCGGCTCACGGGCCTCCTCCTCGTCGACGGCCTGCGCCAACTTTTTTTAAAAGCCTGCGCAGCCTCGGGCGTGGCCGCGCGCGGGTTGCGCGGGCGCGGCCGTTGCAGCGACCAGCCCAGCGCCTTGAGCGCCTCCCAGCCGCGCTGCACCGCCACCTGCTCGCGCCCCAGGTCCTGGGCCAGGACGTCCGCCACCGTGCGGCTCGTCCACACGCCCCCGTCCGGCGGCGGCTCGGCCAGGCGCTGACGCAATCGCTCGAGGACATCTGGCGTCAGGAGGCTGGCCGCGGCCCCGTTGTGGCGGCGCCGATCACCCAGCGCCTCGACCCCCTCAGCGTTGTAGCGCTCGCACAAACGGCGCACCCAGCGTTCGCTGAAGGCGGTCGCCGCGGCGGCTTCTGCGAAACTGTGGCCCTTGGCCAGAAGCCAGATCGCCTGGGTCTGGCGGGCGGTGCGCGCGTCACGGCAGGCCGTGAAGCGCTCCGCCAACTCCGACACGCTCAGGTGGGCTACCGGGCCAGCCATCGCCGCCTCCTTCGACAAACAGCATGACCGACCAATGCGCCAGCACACCCGTCAGTTCACAGCTAAGCTGATCGAATCATACGGAAATCGTATCAATACCGAGTTCGACCTGTCGCGCCAGCTCTGGGCCCATCTCGTGAGGAAGGGCGCCATCCCCGATCCGCGCGCCTTCCTGCATCCCTGCCCGCATATGAGCTTCGTCTGGGGCCGGGAGAACGTGGACTTCCTGCGCACCCGCTACCGGGAGATGTCGGCGCATCATTGCTACCATGGCATGGACTACAGCGAGGACCGGGCGACGATCGCCGCCTGGGCGCCGCTCGTCATGGAGGGGCGCGAGCCCGGCCAGCCGGTAGCGGCGACCCGGATCGTCACCGGCACCGACGTCGATTACGGTGCGCTCACCCATCTGCTGGTGGCGCAGCTCTCGGCCCAGGACGGGTTCTCGGTCCATTACGACCGCGAGGTCGTGGGGCTCGACCGGGAGCCGGACGGGCGCTGGCGGGTGACCGTCACGGATACCTACGACGGCACGCAGGAGATCCTGCGGGCGAAGTTCGTCTTCATCGGTGCGGGCGGAGCCGCCCTCGACCTCCTGCAGACATCCGGCATCCCGGAGGGGAGGGGCTATGGCGGCTTCCCGGTGAGCGGGATCTGGCTGCGCTGCGACTCCGATGCGGTCTCGCGGCGCCACCACGCCAAGGTCTACGGCAAGGCCGCCAGCGGCTCGCCGCCGATGTCGGTCCCCCATCTCGACACGCGGGTGATCGGCGGCAAGACCTCGCTGCTGTTCGGCCCCTATGCAGGCTTCTCGTCGAAGTTCCTCAAGCACGGCTCGGTGACCGATCTCTTCCGCTCGATCACGCCCGGGAACGTCGTGCCGCTCCTCGAGGTCGCCAAGGACAACGTGGCGCTGACCGAGTACCTGATCGGGCAGGTGCTGCAGAGCGCGCACCACCAGTTCGCGACCTTGCAGCAATTCTTCCCGCAGGCCCGCCGCGGCGACTGGCGGGAGGCGGTGGCCGGCCAGCGGGTGCAGATCATCAAGCCGGATCCGGAGCGGGGCGGCGTGCTCGAATTCGGCACCGAACTCGTCTCGGCACAGGACCGCTCCCTCGTCGCGCTGCTCGGCGCCTCGCCCGGGGCGTCGACGGCGGCCTCCATCGCCATCGCGGTGCTGGAGCGCTGCTTTCCCGACCGCCTTAGCGGGGACGGTTGGCTGCCGGCGCTCGAACGCATGATCCCCACCTACGGCATCGACCTCAAGGTCGATGCCGAGGCCTGCCGGCGCAGCCGTGCGGAGACCGCCGCCCTGCTGCGCATCGAGAATGTCTGAGCGCGAGAATGTCTGAGGGAATGTCCGATGCCGCGGCCGGCCGGGTGGCCGGAACGGGCCTCGAGGCCTTCGCCCGCCTCGCCCTGCGGCTCGGGCGGCTCCTCCTCGCCAGCGGGTCCGACGCCGACCACGTCGTCGCGCGGATCGAGGCCGTCGCCGCCCGGCGCGGGATCGTCGCCCAGGTCTTCGCCGGCAGCGAGCGGCTGCTGCTCACGGTCGAGGCCGGCGGCGCCTTCCGCACCCGGATCGGGCACGCGCTGCCCGGCGGCGGGGTCGATCTGGGGCGCCTGTCGGCGCTGGAGCGCATCCTGGACGATCTCGCGGCCGGCGCAATCGACCTCGTCGAGGCCGGGAGCCGGGCCGATGCGGTCGAGGCTGCAGCCCCGACCTATCCGGCCTGGCTGGTGGTGGCCGCGGTGGCGACCACGACCGCCTGCCTCGCCCGGCTGTTCGAGGCCGCCTGGACTGTGGTCGCGGCGGCCTTGGCGGCCGGGATCGTCAACACGCTCCTGCGCCGCGCCTTCGCGGCCCGGCACCTCAACCCGATCGCCGCCGCCTTCCTCACCGCCGCGGCGAGCGGGCTCACGGGCGCGCTCCTCCTGAAGCTCGTCCCCGGCGCTTCTCCGGCTTTGTGCCTGGCGGCGGCCGGGATGATCCTGGTGCCGGGCGTGCCGCTGATCAACGCGATCGACGACCTCGCCCATGGCCATGCGGGGATCGGCCTCGCGCGGCTCGCCACCGGGACGGTCACGATCCTGGCGATCGGCTTCGGGCTTTTCTTCGCAGCCTCGCTCGCGGGCGATGCCCTGCCGGTGGCGGCGGGCGGCGGGCGTCTTCCCGTGCCGGAGGACGCCCTGGTCTCGGGCCTCGCGGCGATCGGCTACGGGCTGCTCTTCGGCGTACCGCCCCGCGCCCTGCCGGCCTGCGTGATCTGCGGGATCGCCGGCCATGGCGGCCGCACGGCGCTCGCCGTCACCGGCCTCGACCTCGCCGCCGCCACCCTGGCGGCGGCCGCGCTCGTCGGCCTCCTCGCCACGGGTGTGGGGCGGCGCCTGTCGCTGCCCTGGACCACCTTCGCGTTCCCGGGCGTCGTCGCGATGATCCCCGGCTCCTACGCCTTCCGGGCCGCAACCGGCGCCCTCGCGGTGATGGAACAGGGAGCCGCCGCACCCCCCGGCCTCGTGGCGGAGACGCTCGGCCTCGCGGTCGCCGCCATGGTCATGACCGCCGCAGTGGGGAGTGGCCTCCTCCTCGCCGTCTCGGCGCGGCGGCTCCTCGGGAACCGGCGCCGTCACGCCCGCGGGTGAGGGGATCATGCCTGCGTATGATCCGCCCAACCCTGCATCCGGTATTCATCGCATCCGCCGGCTGCCAGAATCGCCATCGATCGGATGCAGCCGATCCGAGGAGCAAACCGTCCAAATCCACGCCGATCGTCACAAGACGGGACGGGCCTGCAACGCCGAGACTTCATGACAAGACTTCACGAATCGTGTGCGCCTCGCGCGCTGCCGGCCGCGACCGGTCTTCGCGAATGTTCAGATCGTCGCTTTCAGATCATGATGGAGGATGCCGATGTCGACGGGCAATGTGGCCGAGCTGATGCTGGACGTGCTCGAGGAGGCCGGGGTCGCGCGCATCTACGGCGTGGTCGGCGACAGCCTCAACGGCCTGACCGAGGCCCTGCGCCGCCGCGGGACGATCGAGTGGATCCATGTCCGCCACGAGGAGGTGGCGGCCTTCGCGGCTGCCGGTGAATCACAGGTCACCGGCCAACTCGCCGTCTGCGCCGGCTCCTGCGGGCCGGGCAATCTCCACCTCATCAACGGGCTCTACGACGCCCAGCGCACCCGCACCCCGGTCCTCGCCATCGCGGCGCAGATCCCGTCGGCCGAGATCGGCGGCGGCTACTTCCAGGAGACGCATCCGCAAAACCTGTTTCGCGAGTGCAGCGTCTATTGCGAGCTGGTGACCGAGCCGCACCAGTTGCCCTACGTGATGGAGAACGCCGTCCGGGCGGCCGTCGGCCAGCGCGGCGTCGCGGTGATCGTCGTGCCGGGCGACGTCGCCCTGAAGCCGGCGCCGGGCCGCGGCGTCTCGGCCCGGGCGGGCCTCCTGCCCCCGGCCCCGGTTGTCAGGCCCTCGGAGCCTGAGCTCGACGCGCTGGTCGGGCTCCTCGACGGCGCCGAGCGGGTCACCCTGTTCTGCGGCCGGGGCTGCGCCGGGGCACATGCGCCGTTGATGCGGCTCGCCGAGACCCTGAAGAGCCCGATCGTCCACGCGCTCGGCGGCAAGGAGCACGTCGAGTACGACAATCCCTACGATGTCGGCATGACCGGCTTCATCGGCTTCTCGTCGGGCTACGAGGCGATGCATGCCTGCGACGTGCTGCTGATGCTCGGCACCGACTTTCCCTACAAGCAGTTCCTGCCGAGTGCCTGCCGGATCGCCCAGGTCGACATCCGGCCCGGGCAGCTCGGCCGCCGGGCAAAGCTCGATCTCGGGATCGTCGGCGACGTCGCCGAGACGATCGCCGCGCTGCTGCCGCGTCTGTCGGAGAAGACCGACCGCCTCCACCTCGACGACAGCCTCGCGCGCTACCGGGAGGCGCGGCGCGGGCTCGACCACCTGGCGCAAGGAACGCCCGGCCGCCCGCCGATCCACCCGCAATACCTCGCCCGGCTGGTGAGCGAGGCGGCGGCCGAGGACGCGGTCTTCACCTTCGACGTCGGCACGCCGACGATCTGGGCTGCGCGCTACCTGGCGATGAACGGGCGCCGCCGTCTCGTCGGCTCACTCGCCCACGGCTCGATGGCCAATGCCCTGCCGCAGGCGATCGGCGTGCAGGCGGCGCAGCCGGGCCGGCAGGTGGTCTCGCTGTCGGGCGATGGCGGCTTCACCATGCTGATGGGCGATCTCATCACCCTGACCCAGCAGAGGTTGCCGGTGAAGGTGGTGGTGTTCAACAACGGCACCCTCGGCTTCGTCGCCCTGGAGATGAAGGCCGCGGGCTTCGTCGAACTCGGCACGAGTCTTGAGAACCCGGACTTCGCCGCCATGGCGCGGAGCATGGGGATCCACGCGATCCGCGTCGAGGATCCGGGCGACCTGCCCGGCGCGGTGGCCGAGATCCTAGCCCATGACGGACCGGCCCTCCTCGACGTGGTGACGGCGCGCCAGGAATTGTCGATGCCGCCGACGATCGGACTGGAGCAGGTCAAGGGCTTCAGCCTCTGGTTGATCCGCGCCGTGATGAGCGGGCGCGGCGACGAAGTCCTCGACCTCGCCAAGACCAACCTCCTGCCGCGCTGACGCAGACGCCCGCCTCGCCCTAGGTAAGCCATCACGACCGACCCGAGGAGGCCGCTGTGGACCTGACGCCGCTGATGCTGTCGCGGATCCAGTTCGCGTTCACGATCTCGTTCCACATCATCTTCCCGGCCTTCACGATCGGGCTCGCCGCCTGGCTCGCCTTCCTGGAAGGCTGCGGGCTCGTCACCGGCCGGCCGATCTACCGGCGCCTGTCGGATTTCTGGCTCCGGATCTTCGCCGTCGCCTTCGGCCTCGGCGTCGTGTCGGGGATCGTGATGGCGTTCGAGTTCGGGACGAACTGGAGCGAGCTGTCGCGGCGCACCGGGCCGATCCAGGGCCCGCTGCTCGGCTACGAGAGCTTCACCGCCTTCGCGCTGGAGGCGGGCTTCTTCGGCGTGCTGATGTTCGGCCGCAACCGCGTGCCGCGCTGGGTCTACTTCCTGGCCTGCCTGATGGTCTGCCTCGGCACCAGCCTGTCGTCGTTCTGGATCATGGTGAACAACACCTGGATGCAATGGCCGACCGGCTTCACCACCGGGGCGGACGGGGTGTTCGTGCCGACCGACTGGTCGGCGATCATCTTCAACGAGGTGGTCTGGGTGCGCTTCCCGCACATGATGCTGGCGGCCTACGTCACCTCGGCCTTCTGCATCGCGGCGACCGGGGCCTGGTACATGCTCCGGGAGCACGGCGCCTACGAGGGCCGGGTGATGCTGACGATGGCGCTGCGCCTCGCGGCGATCCTGGTGCCGATCCAGATCGCCTTCGGCCACCTCGCCGGCGACTACGTCCACGACAAGCAGCCGGCCAAGTTCGCCGCCATCGAGGGCCGCTGGCAGGACGAGCAGCCGGCCTCGGAAATCCTGATCGGCTGGCCGGACGAAGCCGCCGAGACCACGCGCTATGCCGTGGCGATCCCCTATCTCGGGAGCGTGATCGGCTCGATGAGCCTGACGGCGAAGGAGATCGGCCTCAAGAGCTTCCCGCCGGACCAGCGCCCGCCGGTCGTCATCCCGTTCTTCGCCTTCCGGGTCATGGTCGGCTGCGGGCTCGTGATGCTGGGGCTCGCCTGGCTCGGGGCCTGGCTGAGCCTGTCCGAGCGCATCCGGCACGCGCGGCTCTTCCTGCGGTGCACCTTCCTGTCCTTCCCGCTCGGCTTCGTGGCGACGCTGACGGGGTGGTTCACCGCCGAGGTCGGGCGCCAGCCCTGGGTCGTCTACGGGCGCTTACGCACCGCCGACGCCGTGACCCCGTTCCTGACCGCGCCGCAGGTCGGCACGAGCCTGACGGTCTTCGCCGTCGTCTACGCGCTGATCTTCGCCTTCGGCACCTTCTACATCTACCGCCAGCTCCGGGCAGGGCCGGTCCCGGCGCCCGACCTGCCGGACCGCGCCACCAACCCGAAGCGCCCGCTCTCGGTCCCCGGGGCGAGCCCGGGACTTGCGAGAACCTCTGCCGGAACCATGGAGGCCGGGGAATGACCCTCGTCGATTTCTGGGCCGCCGCGCTCGCGCTCTCGATCCTGCTCTACGTCCTCCTCGACGGCTTCGACCTCGGCGTCGGCATGCTGTTTCCGTTCGCCCCCGGCGAGGCCGGGCGGCGGCAGATGCTGGCGGCGATCTCGCCGGTCTGGGACGGCAACGAGACCTGGCTGGTGGTGGCTGCCGCGACCCTGTTCGGGGCCTTCCCGACCGTCTACGCGCTCCTGCTCTCGGCCTTCTACCTGCCGCTCCTCCTGATGCTCGCCGGGCTGATCCTGCGCGGCGTCGCCTTTGAGTTCCGCTACAAGTCGCAGGCGATGCGTCCGCTCTGGGATGCCGGCTTCGTCGCCGGCTCCTATGCGGCGGGCTTCGTGCAGGGCACCGCCGTCGGCGCGATCGTCGAGGGCCTGGCGGTCGAGAACGGGCGCTATGTCGGCAGTCCCTTCGCCTGGGCGACGCCCTTCGCGCTCCTGTGCGGGATCGGCCTGTGCATCGGCTACGCGCTGATCGGCGCCTGCTGGCTTGCCGGCAAGGGCGCGTTCGACGTGCGCGCCTTCAGCCTGCGAATCCTGCCCCGGCTGATGGCGGCGCTGGCGATCTTCCTGGTCGCGGTGTTCGTCCACGCGGCGATCCTGCACCTGCCGGTGCTGCACCGCTGGAGCGAGCGGCCTTACCTCGTCCTGTTCCCGATCGTCGGGCTCGCGGCCTTCGCCACGATGGCGCTCGCCCTGCGCCGGGACCACGACCGCCTCCTGTTCCCCGCCGGCGCCGCGATCTTCTGCGCCGCCTTCGCCACCCTGGCGGTGTCGTTCCTGCCCTACATGGTGCCGTTCACGGTCACGATCGCCGAGGCGGCGGCGCCGGAGAGTTCCCTGCGCTTCCTGTTCTGGGGTGCCGGCCTCTTCGTCCTGCCGATCACGCTCGCCTACACCGCCGCGGTCTATTTCATCTTCCGCGGCAAGGTCGACACCGATGTCGATTACCACTGAAACGGTTTCCGACGGATCGCGTCGCGATGCGGAAACCGGCTCCGCTCAGGCGCCGCGCGGGCCTGCGATACGGGTTCCGGAACGTCTTCCGGAACCCGCATCATCCGCGCGTTCAGCCCCGCCCGGTCCCCGCCCGCCACGACGCCATGCTGGTGAACACGCCGTCCCGGCGGATCAGCCCGTGCAGCAGCGCCGCCCCGAGATGGGCGAGGACGATCCCGAACAGCGCGTAGGCGAGCACGGTGTGGAGGACCCGCAAGGCCGCATAGAGCATCGGGCTGCCCGGCAGGATCGGCGGCAGCACCAGCGGGCCGGCGAGCGCCACGGGATAGCGCGCCGCCGAGAGCATGCCCCAGCCGACGAGGGGCAGGGCGAGCATCAGCCCGTAGAGCGCGACGTGCGAGGCATGCGCGGCCCGTTTCTGCCAGGCGGGCAGGTCCGCCGGCAGGGGCGGCGGGGCATGGCGCCGACGATAGGCGAGGCGCAGGAGCGCCAGGACCAGGATCGCGGCGCCGAGCGGCCGGTGCAGCGAGACGAGCGCGTGGTAATGGCTCAGCGACGTCACCATCGCGACGCCGATCAGCAGCATGGCGAGGATCAGGACCGCCATGCTCCAGTGGAGCAGGCGTGCCGGCCAGGTGAAGCGTGCAGCGTCGGTCCGGACGGAACTCGTCACAGGGCGGCTCCATGAAGCGATGCGCCGGTGACGGCCGAGGGCGTCTTCGCCTCGCCGGAGCGCCGGGTGAAGGACTGCGAATAGGCGGCCGAGCGGGCGCTCAGGAGGGGATCGTCGGAGGGCGCGATCCCGTCAGGCAGGACGAGGGGATCGAAGTTGATGTCCCGGCAATCGCCCGGAGCCTCGGGCGCGGCGCCGGTGAGCGTGAGGGTTCCGGCATCGACGGTCTCGCGCTCCGCCGGCCACGGAATCGTCGCGTCGTCGGTCGCGTCGCCCGGCCGGCCGATCGTGACCACGAGGTGCCAGCGCACGGGCTCCCGCCGCAGGGTCGCCGCGAACTCGCCGAACAGGAAATTCGTGTCGGCGCTCGCCGCGGTCGCGCCCGCCTGCGGCGCGGCATCCCGCTCGGGAATGTAGGCGAAGCGCACCGGCGTGGCATGGCCGTCGGTCGCCACGAACCGGAATGCGTTGAGGCTCCGGTAGGTGTCCTCGGAAAAGCCCGCGGTGATCGTGCGGGCCTTGATCAGGGCGGCGGCCTTCGCGCTCTCCGGATGCGCCGCCAGGAAGGCGTGCATCCGTTCGGGATCGGGCTTGCCGGTGGCCGGATCGGGCCTGGCGGCGCGCAGCTGCTCGTAGAAGGCTTCGGGTGTCCCGACCGGGAAGACCGGGATGTCGTTCATGGCGGTGCGCCACTCCTCGCCGTCCGGCAGCCGGAAGCGCAGGGCGAGGCTGCGCACGGTGGCCTCGGCATCCGCCGCATAGGGCTGGCCGCCCGCGAGCGCGACGCGGCCCTCCACCGGGGTGACCCGGCCCGCGGCGAACAGGGAGGCTTTCGAGAGCCGCGCGCCCGCACCGCTCGCCGCGAATTCGCCGGTCACGCACAGCCCCTTGGCGTGGTTGCGCCGGAAGCCGGGATGCGGGCCGTTCACCGCCTCGAACCGGTCGATCAGCCGGGCCGGGGTGAGGGCCCCCGGCGTGAGCCAGCCGCCCGCATACGCGAAGGTGCCGGCAGTCCCGGCGAGCACCGCACCGATGGCGCAGAGGCGCAAAGCCAGGGCGCGCCGGGACAGGCCGGGCGGTGCCCCGATCAGGTCGTTCAGCCTCATCATCGGAATCCTCGAAGGGGAGCGTCGCGCCGTGCACGACCGATGGATGATCCGTCCTCGACATCCTCCGGCCCGTCCCGGACCCGGCGGGCGGTCCCGCCGGGCCTGCAACCGAATGCCGGAGGCGCCGCGTCATACGCTTTCCGATTGATCGCTTCGCGATGCGGAAAGCGGCTTCGCTCAGGCGTGTGAAGCCTACGGCTTCACCGCGCGGGCTGATGATACGAAATCCGGAAGTGATCTTTCGGATTTCGTATCATTCCGGGATCAGGGCATCCGCCGGGCCGCCCGCATGGCTGCCGCTGTAGCGATAGTCGGGGTTCACCGTCCGGCGAACCAGCGGGGCCGGCGTGCCCTCCGGGATGAGCGCGTCCGCGGGACCGCCCGCATGGCTGCCCGGATAGGCATAGGCCGGGTTCACCGCCTTGCGGCGCACCGGCTGCGGGACGCCGTCGGGGATCAGCGCATCGGCCGGCCCGCCGGCATGGGTGCCGGAGTAGGCGTAGGCGCCGGCGGGGCGGCCATGGTCCTGGGCGTTATCCTGAGCGGTCGCGGCGCCCGTCGAGGCCAGGAGGAGCAGGACCGGGAGCAGATTTCGCGTCGTCATGACAGTATCCTCGTCCGTGAGGTTGCGAGATCTCCGGCTGGAGATGCGATCGTTGTACCGGCCGTTCCGCATTCCCGCAGTCAGACCAGGATTTACGCGACTCACAACAAAGGACGGGACAGTCATACGTCGGTATGGTCGTCTGTCCGGTGCGCCGTCGCACGCGCGCTTCGACGGACCATCCCTAAACCTCCGTATGGTTTCGAACGATCACGGTGCGGGGCATGGTCCGGCTCAGCCGCAACGGCCGGGATGGTGCGGGCGAGGAGGAGGGGACCGACATGGCGCTGGACATGACGATGGACACGGCAATGCCCTCCTCGGCGATGGCGCTCCCCGGCGGCGGACAGGCGGCCGGCGAGGCCTTGCGCCGCGCCGAGGCCGCCCGCAGCGCCATGGCGCGCCTCCTCGCGGTCGCCGGCCACGACCTCAAGCAGCCCCTGCAGGTCGCCCTGATGGCGATCGAGTGCGCGGTCTCGGACGGCGTGGCGCCCCGCGCCGCCACGCGGCTCGGCATGGCGAGCGACGCGCTCCTGCGCCTCGGGCGCGAGCTCGACGACCTCGCCCGCACCTCGCAGGCCGGCGAGGCGGTGCCGCATCTCGGCCCCGTGCCGCTCGGCCCGCTGCTGGCGACGGTGGCGGAGGAATGGCGGGCCCTCGCCGATGTCCGCGGCATCGCCCTGCGCGTGCACCCGACCGGAGCCTGCGCGGCGACGGATGCAACGATGCTCGCCACCATCCTGCGCAACCTCGTGGGCAATGCCGTGAAATACGGGCGGACGGGCGGGCGGGTGGTGATCGGCTGCCGCCGCCGCGGCCGGCGCCTCGCGATCGAGGTGCACGACGACGGTGCGGGCATCGCGTCCGAGCGGCTCGCCACGATCTTCGAGGCCTTCGACCGGGCCGGGCGCCGGGACGGCGCGGGCCTCGGGCTCGGACTCCACATCGTGCGCCAGACCGCGCAGGCGCTGCGGGCGCCGGTGCGCGTCGCCTCGGTCCTCGGGCGCGGCACGGTCTTCGGCGTGACCCTGCCCCGCGCCGAGCCCCGGTCCAAAGATGCGTACGACGCCTAAGCAGATTTCGCAAAAATGGCCGCCGGGTTTGCGCAGAAAAACTGCGACAAAACAAGGATCTGAGCGGACGAAGCGTTGGCCTGCCAACGCAAGCCTGATGAGACCCGAGATTACCACCGGGGCCGGTCCCCGGGTCGCGGCGCTGGCCATCGCGCTCGCGGTCTTCCTGTTCGACGTGCTCTCGCCCATCGAGGGCGCGGTCGCCGTGCTCTACGTCGTGGTGGTGCTGATCGCCGCCCGGGCCTTCAGCCGGCGTGGCGTGGTGCTGACCGCGGTCGGGTGCCTCGCTCTCACGGCGACCGCCTACCTGATCTCCCATGGCCCGAACGAGACGGGGGCGCCGCTGCTGCGCTGCCTCGTCAGCCTCGCGGCGACCGGCATCGCCACCGCGCTGGCCTTGCGTCACAAGGCCGATGCCGCGATCCTGGCCGAGCAGGCCCGCCTCCTCGACCTCACCCACGACGCCGTCTTCGTGCGCGATGCCCGCGAGGTGATCACCTTCTGGAATCCGGCCGCGGAGGCGCTCTACGGCTGGAGCGCCGCCGAGGCCGTCGGCTGCGTCGCGCACGACCTCCTGCGCACGCGGTTTCCCGCCGAGAAGGGGGCGATCCTGGCCGAGCTGCACCGCACCGGCCGCTGGGAGGGCACCCTCGTCCAGCACGTGAGCACCGGCGGGACCATCACGCTGGAGAGCCGCTGGGCACTGCAGCGCGATGCGGCGGGCGCGCCGCTCGCCGTCCTTGAGACCAACACCGACGTCACCGAGCGCGAGCGCACGCATGCGCGCCTCGTCGCCAGCGAGCGGCGCTACCGCTCGATCTTCGACAACACCCAGGTCTCGATCCTCCAGCAGGACTGGTCGGCGGTGCAGGCCGAGCTCGACCGGCTGCGCGCCGACGGCGTCGCCGACCTCGCCGCCCGCGCGGCGGACCCGGCCTTCGCCGCGCGGGCGCGCCGGCGCGTCGCCCTCGTCGACGTGAACGCCGCCACCTTGCGCATGCTGCGGGCGACCGATCGCGAATCCCTTATCGGCCCCCTCGCGGATCTCCTGCCCGAGACGGATCAGAGCTTTCCCAAAGCCCTCGCGGCGCTCGCCTCCGGGGCCAGGACCTTCGAAGGCGAGGCGCAGATGCGCGCCCGCGACGGCACCCTCGTGCCGGTCCTGTTCGGCATCCGCTTCCCGGCCGATCCGGCCGAGCTCGACGCGGTGCTCGTCCACGCCCTCGACATCACCGACCGCAAGGCGGCGGAGGCCGCGCAGCTCACCCTGCAGGCCGACCTCGCCCACGCCGCCCGCGTCGCCACGATGGGCGAGCTCACCGCCACCATGGCGCACGAGATCAACCAGCCGCTGGCCGCCGTGGTGACGAACGGCGAGGCCGCCCTGCGCTGGCTGAAGCGCCCTGTGCCGGATCTGGGCGAGGTGACGGACGCGCTCGGCCGGGCGGTGGCCAACGGCAAGCGGGCCGCCGAGATCGTGGCGCGCATCCGCGGCTTTCTCAAGAAAGCCCCGCCGCGCCGCGAGAGCCTCGATCTGCCCGAGATGATCGCCGAGGGCGCGCAACTTCTCGACCGGGAGCTGGCGCGCCAGGCCGTCAGCCTCGTCACCGAGGCCGGGCCAGACCTGCCGCGGGTGCGCGGCGACCGGGTGCAACTGCAGCAGGTGGTCGTCAACCTGATGGTCAACGGCATCCAGGCGATGGCGGCCACATCCGGCCGGGCGCGGGTGCTCACCCTGCGGAGCACGTGGCAGGACGACGGACAGGTGCGCGTCGACGTGACCGATACGGGCGACGGGATCGCCCCGGAGGCGCGGGAGCGGATCTTCCAGCCGTTCTACACGACGAAGGCCGACGGCATGGGCATGGGGCTGGCGATCTGCCGCTCGACGGTCGAGGCCCATGGCGGCCGGCTCTGGATCTCGGAGGCCGGGCCCGGCGCCGCGTTCCACATGCTGCTGCCGGTGGACGGGGAGGACGTGCCGTGACCCAGACATCCGCGCCTGCGCCGACCGTGTTCGTGGTCGACGACGACCCGGACCTGCGCGCCGCCCTGGCCTCGCTGTTCCGCTCCGTCGACCTCGCCGCCGCGACCTTCGCCTCCGCGGCGGAGTTTTTGGCGGCGAAACGCGGCGACGGGCCGGGCTGCCTCGTCGTCGACGTGCGGATGCCGGGCCTCAGCGGGCTCGAGTTCCAGGACCGGCTCGCGGGTCTCGGGATCCCCCTGCCGATCGTCCTGATGACCGGCCACGGCGACATCCCGATGTCGGTCCGGGCGATGAAGGCCGGTGCCGTCGACTTCCTCGCCAAGCCTTTTCGCGATCAGGACATGCTGGATGCCGTCTCGGCGGCGCTGGCGCGCGACGCGCAGCGGCGCAGCCGCGACACCGGCCTCCAGGCGCTCAGGACGGCCTACGAGACGCTCACCGTACGCGAGCGCGAGGTCCTCGCCCAGGTGACGGCGGGGTTGATGAACAAGCAGATCGCGGGAAACCTTCACTTGAGCGAGATCACCGTCAAGATACACCGCGGCAACGTGATGAGGAAAATGGCGGCGCGCTCGCTCGCCGATCTCGTGCGCATGGCCGAAGCGCTGGGGATCGACCAAACCTCAGTATGATGTCAAAGCGCCGGGGGTGGGCCCATAGTCGCCGACAGGCACCCTCCCTCTCGGTCAGCCGGATCCGCTCAGGCCGCCGGACCGGGTCGGCCGGGCTTGGTTGGCCGGATTTGGCAGCGCAAGGCACACGATGTTCCGCACCCCGACGATCGCGATCGTGGACGACGACGAGGCCGTCCGTACCGCCACGGCGAGCCTCGTGCGCTCGCTCGGCTACGCGGCGCAGACCTATGCCTGCGCTCAGGACTTCCTCCGCGCGGCGCCGGCCACTTCGCCCGATTGCCTGATCACCGACGTGCAGATGCCCGGCATGACCGGGATCGAGCTTCAGGAGCGCCTGCGGCAGGAGGGTCGTACGCTCCCGGTCATCGTCGTCACGGCCTTCGCGAGCGACGCCCTGCACCGGCGCGCCGTGGCGAGCGGCGCCTGCGCCTTCCTCGAGAAGCCGGTCGGGGGCGACCTGATGGAGCATTCCCTGCAGGTGGCGCTGGCGGAGGGCGGGTGCCGGCAGGGGGCCGCGGTGACGGGCGGCGCCTGATACCAACGGTCGTTGAAAACGACCGTTGGTTCCGTTCTCGAATTTTCGCCAAGCCTCTGGCCTGGTGTTGACGATTCGAGATGGGTCAACGGCCCCGTCGATCCCGGGCTTGACCGAGATCGAATCGATGCGTCGGCATCTTGGGCCGTTGGCATGAGCCGGCATCGGGAGAGGGCCGCGCTCGTCGGGCGACGACCCTCGGCTGCGCGCCGTCCCGGGCCCCGGAAGGTCCGCGATCGCCCGACGGCCTTTCAGCCGAAGGTGAAGGCGTAGACGCGGATGCCGGAGCCGTGGAAGCGGACCGCGAAGGTGCGCTCGCGAGCCGGGTCGGACTGGCGGACGAGCTGGTAGAGGCGCGTCTCGGCGATCGTCCCGCCGCCGTCCGGGCCGGCATCCGTTCCGTGGTCCTCCCCCGGCGGCGCGCCGTCGAGGGTCACGTCGAAGCGCACCGGACGCCCGTCCGGCCCGGGCCCGGCGACGAGGTGGAGGTCGCGGGCGCGGAAGCGGACGGTCACGCTGCCGCCCTCCGCCGCGAGGCGCGCATGGTCCGGCTCCACGGCCCAGGTTCCGGCGAGCGACCACTGGTTCGGCCGCAGCCGGCCGGGACTATAGACGCGCGGGCCGAAGGACAGCCCCTCGGGCGAGGCGAAGGTCGCCGCCTTGTCGGAGCCGAGATAGATCTCGCCGGAGCGCAGATGGGCGAGATCGGGCGCGGCCTCGGCCCCGGCCGCCCGCGTCGGCGTCGCGCCCCGGTCGGTGGCGCGCCGTCCCGCGGCCTCGGCGAGCAGGTCCTGGATCGCGGCTTCGGACCGGGCATAGCCGCCCTCGCCGAACTGGTGGTGACGGATGCGCCCCTCCGCGTCGACGACGTAGAGGGCCGGCCAGTAGCTGTTGCGCAGGCCGCGCCAGAGCCGGAATTCGTTGTCGACCGCCACCGGATAGGGCAGCCCGTGGCGACGGATCGCGGCGGCGACGGTTCCGACATCGTGCTCGAAGGCGAATTCCGGCGCGTGGATGCCGATCACGGCAAGCCCCTGCTCGCGGTAACGCTCGGCCCAGGCCCGCAGGTACGGCAGCGTGCGGATGCAGTTGATGCAGGACGAGGTCCAGACATGGACCAGCACCACCCGGCCGCGCAGGCCCTCTTTCGTCAGCGAGCCGCCGTTGAGCCACTGCGTGGGCGCCCGCGAGGTCCGGCAGGGCGCCCTCGACCGGCAGAAGACTGCGAGAGGGCTCGGCCCGGGCGGGCTCCACGCCGAGCGCCGTCAGGATCGACTCCTCGGCGGCGACGGTGCCCGCTGCGGGATAGCGTGCCAGCAGGTCCGCATCGGCCCCGAGGGCGAGTGCCGCGAGCCAGGCGAGCAGGCCGGCCCCGACGGCCCGACGGAGCCTGTCCCCGAGGCCGAGATGCCGACGCAGGACCGCGGCGAGCGGGCGGCCGAGCCGGGCGGCGCCGGCCAGGACCGTCGCGGCGCCCGCCGCATAGGTGGCGATGAGCGCCGTCGTCTGCCAGCCGGCCCCGTTCAGGGCCGCGCCGGTGAGGACGAGGCCGAGGATCGGCCCGGCGCAGGGCGTCCACAGGAGGCCCGTCGCCGCGCCGAGGCAGAGCGAGCGGAAAGGTCCCGGGATGCCGGTCCCCCTGCGCGACGATGGCGCCGCCGAAAGTCCCGCGACGGCTGCGCCCAGCCGCACGAGCGGCCGGTGGAGCCGGTCGGAGACCCGGTGCGACAGGAGCGAGACCGCGAAGGCGGCGAGCAGGCCGAAGGCGAGCAGCCGTCCGGCCGTGCCGAGCCGCGCGACGAGGCCGCCCCCGACAGCTGCGGGTCCCGCGGCCGCCGTGAAGGCGAGGCCGAGGCCGGCCAGGAACGGCAGCGTGCCGGCGACGAGCGGGCGGCCCGACCGTGCCGGGACGAAGGACACCAGGACGAAGGGCAGCACCGGGACGATGCAGGGGCTCAGCAGGGTCAGCACGCCCGCCAGGTAGGCGGCGAGGAAGAGGGTCATGACGGCTTATCCGATCCGACGCGCCGGGAAGGCCGCTTTCCTCATCAGCCCCGCATATCCCGCCTGTGTACGGCGTCCGGCCGCTTCGTATCGGTCTGTAGCGGGTGGGAGCGATCCTCCTCCGGGCGCGGCCCACCCGGCTACGTTGCGTGACACGCGCCGTCTCGCCGGCCGGCGCCGGGCCGGCTATCCCGGGCATGAGACGAGGACGCGCGGGCACGGGCCGAGGGCGGAATGGCGGAGCACATCGATCACGTCCTGATCGTCGACGACGATCGCGACATCCGCGA
The DNA here is from genome assembly GCF_057747795.1 of Methylobacterium sp. 142-1Y. Taxonomy (NCBI): domain Bacteria; kingdom Pseudomonadati; phylum Pseudomonadota; class Alphaproteobacteria; order Hyphomicrobiales; family Methylobacteriaceae; genus Methylobacterium; species Methylobacterium sp. 142-1Y. Next base: position 416,524 of record NZ_CM173224.1, read on the forward strand.
GCTGGTCTCCGCCTATCTCAGGAAGAACGGCCTGCGGGTGAGCGTGGCCGCCGACGGCCGCCAGATGCGGTCCTTCCTGGAGGCGGACCGGGTCGACCTCGTGGTGCTCGACATCATGATGCCGGGCGACGACGGCCTCGTCCTGTGCCGGGACTTGCGGGTGGGCAAGCACAAGGCGGTCCCGGTCCTGATGCTCACCGCCCGCAGCGACGAGACCGACCGGATCGTCGGCCTCGAGATGGGGGCCGACGATTACCTGGTGAAGCCGTTCGCCGCGCGCGAGCTGCTCGCCCGGATCAAGGCGGTCCTGCGCCGGACCCGGATGCTGCCGCCGAACCTCCAGGTGACCGAGGCCGGCCGGCTCATCGCCTTCGGAACCTGGCATCTCGACACCACGGCGCGGCACCTGGTCGACGAGGCCGGGACCGTCGTGCCGCTCAGCGGCGCCGAGTATCGGCTGCTGCGCGTGCTGGTCGACCATCCCCAGCGCGTCCTCACGCGGGACCAGCTCCTCAACCTCACGCAGGGGCGGGAGGCGGAGCTGTTCGACCGCTCGATCGATCTCCTCGTCAGCCGCCTGCGGCAGCGCCTGCGGGACGATGCCCGCGAGCCGGCCTACATCAAGACGGTGCGCAGCGAGGGCTACGTCCTCGCGGTCCCGATCACAATCGTGCAGGCGCGCGAGGCATGACGGCGCCCGTTCCCCCCCGGCGGCCTCGGCCCAGCCTCCCTCGTCCTCGGATTCCTTGGCCCCGCAGCCTGCGCGGCCGCCTCTTCGCGATCCTGCTCGCCGGCCTGCTCCTGGCGCAGGGGCTCTCCGCATCCGTCATGGTGCTGGAACGGGACCGGTCGGCCCGCGCGGTGATGCTGACGACGCTCCAGCGCGACGTCGTCGTCGCCGTCACCCTGCTCGACCGCCTGCCCGCGGCGGAGCGGCCGGGATGGCTCGCGCTCCTCGACCGGCCGACCTACGGCTTCGACCTCGGCACCGGGCTGCCGGGCGGGGCCGCGCTCACCCCGCGCCTTCGCGTCATCGCCGACGAGATTCGTCCAGCCCTGGAGCCCCGCTTCCCCGTCCGGTTCGAGGCGGTGCCGGGAGGGCGCGAACGCCTCCAGGGTCGCGTCGTCCTGTCGGACGGCGCCCCCCTCACCATCGACGTCCGCCCGGCCGCGCGGCCGATGGCCTCCTGGCTGCCGGTCGCTCTCGCCGGACAGCTCCTCCTCACCCTCGGCTGCGTCTGGCTGGCGGTGCGCCTCGCGGTGGCGCCGCTGACGCGGTTTTCCCGCGCGGCCGAGACCCTGGTGCCCGGCCGGCCGGCCGTGCCCTTCCCGGAGACGGGGCCGGACGAGCTCGCGCAAGCCGGGAAGGCCTTCAACGCGATGCAGCACCGCATCGCCCGCCATCTCGACGAGCGGGTGCGCATCCTGGCGGCGATCTCCCACGACCTGCAGACGCCGATCACCCGCATGCGGCTGCGCGTCGAGACCGGCCTCGACGGGCCGGAGCAGGACCGGCTTCTGCACGACCTCGACGGCATCGAGGCGCTGGTCCGGGAGGGGATCGCCTATGCGCGGAGCGGGCACGAGGGAATCGAGGAGCCGGCCCGCCTCGACCTGCGCGCCTTCGTCGAGAGCCTCGTCTTCGACTACCAGGATACCGGCCGGGACGTGACGGCCGAGGCGCTGCCGCCGGTCACCGCGGTGACGCGCCCGAAGGCGCTGCGGCGCATCCTCACCAACCTGATCGACAACGCGCTCCGCTATGCCGGCCGGGCCGAGCTCTCCCTCGAGGCGGGGCCTGCAGGCTTTACCATCGCGGTGCTCGACCGCGGCCCGGGCATTCCGGCCGACAAGCTCGACGACGTCCTCCTGCCCTTCGTCCGGCTGGAGGAATCGCGGAGCCGGGAAACTGGCGGGACGGGCCTCGGCCTCGCCATCGCCGACCAGCTCGCCCGGGCGATCGGCGGCAGCCTCACGCTCCAAAGCCGCGAGGGCGGGGGCCTGCGGGCGATGGTGCACCTGGACTGACCGCGTGGTCCGTCCGTATCACGGCAGGACCGTGATACATGCGCTTACAAGATCGCATGTCGCGCACACATCCGGCACACTCGCCGCCGGCTCAATGCGGACGAACGCACGGGGGCGCAATGATCCGCCAGAGCCTCCGTCCGCCATCGGGCGATGCGCCGGACCCTCGACGACGGGCCGCGCGTCGGCCCCGTGATCGTCGGGATCGGGAGCCACGACATGGAACGGATGACAGGACCGGCCCGCCGGCAACTGCTCGGGGGCCTCGGTGCCGCCCTCGCTCTCGGCGCCGCCTCGCGCATCGCGCCCGTTGCTGCGCAAGGGGCTGCCGCTGCGCAAGGGTCACTCCCCGGCGCGGGGTCCGGCTCCCCCGCCTTCGGCCCGCTGAAGCGGGTCCGGGCCGGGGATCTCGACATCGCCTACGCCGAGGCCGGACCGGCGGAGGGGCGGCCCGTCCTGCTCCTCCACGGCTGGCCCTACGACATCCACAGCTACGTCGAGGTCGCGCCGGTGCTGGCGGATGCGGGCTACCGGGTGCTGATCCCGTATCTGCGGGGCTACGGCGCGACCCGCTTCGTCTCGGAGGCGACGCCGCGCAACGGCCAGCAGGCGGCGCTCGCGGTGGACGCGGTCGATTTCCTCGACGCGCTCAAGATCGAGCGGGCGCTGGTGGCCGGCTACGACTGGGGCGCGCGTACCGCCTGCATCCTCGCGGCCCTGTGGCCGCAACGGTGCCGGGCCCTCGTTTCGGTCAGCGGCTACCTGATCGGCAGCCAGCAGGCCAACGCCATGCCGCTGCCGCCGAAGGCCGAGCTGCAATGGTGGTACCAGTTCTATTTCGCCACCGAGCGGGGGCGCGAGGGCTATGCCCGCTACACCCGGGACTTCGCCCGGCTGATCTGGGAACTCGCCTCGCCGCGATGGCACTTCGACGATGCCACCTTCGCCCGGTCGGCCGCGGCCTTCGAGAATCCGGACCACGTCGCGGTCTCGATCCACAACTATCGCTGGCGGCTCGGGCTGGCGCCGGGCGAGGCGCGGTACGACGCGATCGAGAGCAAGCTCGCGACCTTCCCGAGGATTGCGATTCCGACCATCACGCTCGAGGGCGACGCGAACGGTGCGCCGCATCCCGAGCCCGCCGCCTATGCCAGGAAATTCAGCGGGCCCTACGCACACCGCACCCTCACGGGCGGCATCGGGCACAACCTTCCCCAGGAGGCGCCGCGCGCCTTCGCGCAGGCCGTGGTGGACGTCGATGGCCTCTGATCCGCATAAACCCGTCCTGCTCCTCGCCGGTGCTCTCTGCCTCGCCCTGGTCGCGGCCGGGGCGGCCGGCCAGGATGCCAATGACCAGGCCAAGGAGAAGGCCAAGGACCAGGCCAAGGAGAAGGCGAAGCCCGCTTCGCCGATCTACGGCGTCACCGTCCCGGACGGCTTGCGCGACTGGCGCCTGATCGCCCCGGCGCTGGAGGATGCCCCGCTGAACGAATTGCGGGCGGTGCTCGGCAACGACCTCGCGGTGGCGGCCTATCGGGACGGTACGCGGCCGTTCCCGGACGGCACGGTCCTGGTGAAGCTCGCCTGGGAACGGATGCGCTCCCCCGACTTCGAGTCGGCCACGGTCCCGGGCCGCGCCACGACGGTGCAGGTCATGGTCAAGGACTCCCGGCGCTATCCTGAGAGCGGCGGCTGGGGCTTCGGCCGCTTCGTCGACGGCCAGCCGGTCGACGCGGGCCAGCACGAGACCTGCTTTGCCTGCCACGAGGCGCGGGTGAGTGACCGCGACTTCGTCTTCACCCGCTATGCCCGATGACGGTCCGACGCTCGGGCGGCGAGGGCGTCGCCGAGAATCGGGATCCCGGACGGGAGTGGTTCGCGACGATCGATGCTATGACGGCCGGGTCGGGCGATGTGCGGACCACGATGCTGACCCTCCGAGCCGGATTCTGGATCCTGGCGCCCGTCGCAGGCGCGCTGGCGGGCCTCGTCTACGGCCTTGCCTTCGACATCGAACCGCTGGTCTCCGCCATGCGCGGCGCGTTCATCGGGGCGCCCGTCCTGCTCTACGAGCGCGGCGTGCTCCTGCGGCGCTGGCGCGACCTGATCCGCCGGGCCGCGACGCCGGTCTTCGGCCTGGCGACGCTCGCGACCTATATCGGCATGATCGTGCTCGGCAACGCGGTCGCCGGCACCATCCTCCACCGCGGCTTCGGCTACATGGCGAATGCCCAGGTGGCGATGCGGATGTCCGAGACCGGCTTCGCCTACGCCCTCGGCATCTCGGCGCTCGCCACCTTCGTCCTGCGCGTGCGCGACCTGATGGGCCCGCGGGTCTTCGCCAGCCTCCTCGTCGGCCGCTACCACCGGGCGATCACCGAGGAGCGCATCTTCCTGTTCCTCGACGTGGCCGGCTCGACGCGCTTCGCCGAGGAGCAAGGCGACCTGGCCGCCCAGGTCTGGCTCGGGGCGATCTTCGCCGCTTTGGCCGCGCCGGTGCGCCGCTCGCAGGGCTCGATCGACGATTACATCGGCGACATGGCGCTGGTGAGCTGGTCGATGGATCGCGGTCTGCGGAATGCGGCCTGCCTGGACTGCGTGTTCGATTTCCTGCGCCTCGTCGAGGCGGATGCCGAACGCTGGACCGCCCGGTTCGGCCAGGTCCCGACCTTCCGCGCCGCCATCCATTGCGGCCCCGTCGTGACGGCGGAGATCGGGTTGGAGCGGCGCAAGATCGCGTATTTCGGCGACACGCTGAACACGACGAGCCGGCTCGAAGGGCTGGCGAAGGAACTCGGCGCCGGGATCGTCGTCTCGGGCGATCTGCTCGACAGACTGGCCGAGCTGCCCCCGCACATGATCGTCTCCGATCTCGGCCTGCGCCCCTTGCGCGGCCGCAAGGAGCCGCTGCGGATCGCGGCGGTCCGTACCCGTGACAGAGTGGGGAGCGGCCTGTAGGGTGGGGTTCAGGAGCCCTGCGTGCAGGGCCGTTCGGGAGAATGCGCGGGAGAAACAGAAGGCGCCGGTTTCCTCCTCTCCCCGCGGGCTGGGCTATGGCATTCTCACCTCTCGGTCGGAGTGATACGAAATCCGGAAGATCACTTCCGGATTTCGTATCATCAACCCGCGCGGTGAAGCCGTAGGCTTCACACGCCTGAGCGATGCCGCTTTCCGCATCGCAAAGCGATCAATCGGAAAGCGTATGATACCAACGGTCGTCGAAAGCGACCTTTGGTTCCGTTCTCGAATTTTCGCCAAGCCCGAGGTCCCGGACTTCTGGGGCGTGGTGTCGACAATTCGAGATGGGTCAACGGCCCCGTCGATCTCGGGCCTGCCCGAGATCGAAGGGATGCGTCAGCATCGCGGGCCGTTGGTATGATACGGCTTCCGGAAGATTCCTTCCGGACGCCGTATCATCAGCCCGCGCGGCGCCTGAGCGAAGCCGGTTTCCGCATCGCGAAGCGATCAATCGGAAACCGTATGACTCGTGCCGCGGAAGCATCACCGCGGTCAAGCGCGACGCGCGTTGAGCAGACTTGCGTTGGCAGGCCAACGCTTCGTCCGCTTAGGTTTTTGGTCTGTCGCAGATTTGTGCCGTGAAACCGGCCGCCACTTTTGCGAAATCTGCTTAGTCCTTCGCCGGCTCGTCCTTACCCGGAACCTGAGTGATGCCGCCGATCACCCGGACCGGGCGGTTTCCCTCGGGCGGGGTCTTCCAGCCGCCGTCCTTGGCCTCCGCCGGCTTCGGCGGCGCGGCCTCGGCCGCCTTGGCGGGCGGAGCGGCCGGCTTCGCGGCGGGCTGCGGCGCCAGGGGCGGGACGAGGGCCGAGGGGGTCTCGATCTTCTCCGGCGGCTTGGTGCGGGCGGCGGTCTTGCGGGGCGCCTCGTGCTTGGCGCCCTCGGGGGCAACGCTCTCCCGGCGCGGCGCCGCGCCGGTGCGGGCGGCCGGGCTGTCGGGATTGAGGCCCATCGGGTTCGGTCCGGCGGCGCGCGGCATGCGCGGGGAGGGCGCTTCGGCCGGCGGCACGGCCTGGAGATCCTGCGGCGGCTGCGGACGGGCGGCGACGCGGCGCTCCTCCGGCCGGCGGTCGACCGGCGGCAGCGGCTCGGCCCGGGACAGCGGCACGGGGGCGTAGGTCCCGCCGTCGCGCCAGGCGTTGTCGCGCCGGGGAGGTTCGCGGAACGCGTCGTCCCGCGGCCAGGGCTGGCGCGCCTCGGCCTCGGTCCAGCCGTAGCCCGGCCGCCGGCCGCCCGGGACCGTGCCGGGGGGAATCAGCGGCGCCTCCAGGCGCTCGCGGTCGAGGATGCGGCCGGTGCGGGCATCCACGACCAGCTGCACCCGGTTGCCCCAGGGGCTGTCGGCCTCGACCCGGTAGGTCTCGCCGTCGAAGCGCGGATGGGTCATGCCGGTGAAGCCGGCCCGGCCGAGGCGGAAGATCACCGCCCGCGGCGGCAGGATCACGGCGTCCTCGTCCTCGACGGTGAAGCCGTAGCCCTGCGCCCGCGCAGGACCGGTCGGCACCGCTCCCGCGAGCAGCGCGGCGGCGAGCGCAGCCATGATCGCCGCGCCCGTCACGGACCGCTTATCCGTCTTCGACGGCAGTGCAGTCATCGTCCCGCATTCCCTTGTTTCAGGGGTCGTGTCGGGGGGTGAGCCCCGCATTCCCCTCGTGCTCGGACAAAGTTCTGTTAACCGTGGGAATGAGGCGGGATTGCGGGAGCGGGGCCGTCGTGGGCATCGCCTTTCGGGTAAAGGACTGACAGGCGACCGATCGCCCGTCCCGGAGACCCCACCATGTCGCGTCTGCTGCCCGCCTGCCTCGCCGCCCTCCTGCTTGTGCCCGGCGTCGCCCGTGCCGAGGACAGGCTGCCGACGATCCCGCCGGCCCAGTACAGCCCGGAGCAGAAGCAGGCCGCGGAGGCCTTCGAGGCCGCCCGCAAGACCCCGGTCTTCGGGCCGTTCGAGCCGCTGATGCACTCGCCCGAGGTGATGAGCCTCGCCCGCTCGATGGGCGACTACCTGCGCTACAAGCCGAAGATCGGCACCACGCTCTCGGAACTCGTCATCCTGGTCAATGCCCGTCACTGGACGCAGGATTACGAGTGGTACGTCCATGCGCCGATCGCCAAGAAGGTCGGCATCGCGCCGGAGACCATCGCGGCGATCCGCGACGGCCGGCGCCCGACCGGCCTGCCGGAGGACCAGGAGACGGCTTACGACTTCACCGCCGAGCTGTTGCAGAACAAGCGGGTCTCGGACGCGACCTTCGCCCGGGCCGAAAAGCTCTTCGGCAAGCCGGGCGTCGTCGATCTCACGGCGGTCAGCGGCTACTACACCTTCCTGGCGATGGAGCTGAACGTCGCTCGCTATCCGCTGCCGAAGGACGGCACGCCGCTGCCGCGCCTGCCGGAGTGAGCCTGACCGGGGATCGGCCACGGCCGGCCGATCCCCGGACGCGGGACCGCTACATCCGCGCCGTGAGCGTCGCGAGAACCGAGAACGGCGCCCCCGGGATGTTGTTGAACTGGTTGAACGGCGCCTCGATGTACCGGGCGTCGGTCAGGTTCTTCAGGTTCAGCGAGAACCGGGCGTGCTCGTTGAGGTCGTAGAAGACCGCGGCGTCGACGCGGGTATAGGCACCGACCTTGTAGGTGTTGGTGATGTCGCCGAAGCGCGAGCCGACATGGGTCACGCCGGCACCGATTCCGAGCCCGCGCCAGGGCCCTTCCTGGACCTGGTAGGTGGTCCAGACGCTGCCGCTGACCTGAGGCGCACCGTCGAGGCGGTTGCCGACCGGAATGGTGGTGTCGCGCGTCACCCGGGCATCGGTGTAGCCGATGCCGCCGATGACCTTCCAGCCCGGCAGGATCGTGCCGGCGAGGTCCGCCTCGACGCCCTTCGAGCGCTGCTGCCCGGTGATGATCGAGAAGCCGCTATTGACTGGATCGTTGGCCGAGACGTTGTTGCGGGTGATGTCGAACACCGAGGCGGTCAGGCTCAGGTCGGGCGAGAGGTCGAAGCGGGTCCCGACTTCGATCTGCTCGCCGGTCTCCGGCGGCGGGTTGGCGACGCCGAGGACGTTCGCCGTCTGCGGCTTGAACGAGGTCGTGTAGCTCGCGTAGAGCGCCAGCGGCTCGGCCACCCGGTAGATCAAGCCGACCCGCGGCGAGATGCCGGAGAGTTCCTGCTCCGGCGGGATCGTGCGCGAGGTCGGCGTGCGGCTGAAATAGAACTGGTTGCCGGTGTCGTAGCGCACCCCGAGCAGCAATTGCAGCCCGTAGCCGAGCTCGATCTGATCCTGGGCGTAGAGCCCGGTCAGCTCGTTCTTCTGCTTCAGGTCGCTCTGCAGCGACAGCGCCCCCGGCAGGGCCAGGCCCGGGACCGGGTCGAAGAAGCTCACCGAGGCGAGCGGCCCCTGCGTGGTGACGGCCCGCCGGTAGCCGTTGAAGTACTCGATGCCGACGAGTGCGGTGTGGCGCAGGCCCAGGAAGTCGAACTTGGCCACCAGCTCGGTCTGGCTGTCGACGGACGCGTAGGTCGAGGTGGCGGCGGTGGTGCGGCGCTGGACCGTGAGGCCGTTCGCCGAGAGGCCGGTGGCGCGGGACGCGAATGCGTCGAAGCTGCCGCTCTGGGCGTTCAGCACCTGGCGCAAAGTCAGGTTCTCGCTGAAGTCGTGCTCGATCTTCAGCGTGCCGAAATTGGCGTTGGCGTTGTAGCGCGAGAACGGCTCGCCGTAATAACGCGAGATGTTGTCGAGCGGCACCCGGCCGTTCCGGGTGATCAATCCCTCGTCATAGACCGTGTCCTGCCGGGTGAACTCGCCGATGAACGAGACCCGGGTATCCGGGCTCGGGTTCCAGGTGATGACGGGCGCGGCGAAGAAGCGGGAATTGTCGCGGCCGGCGAGATCGCGGAACGTCGGGTCGACCTGCGTCGCGACGCTGAGGCGGGCGGCGAGCCCGTCGGCGCCCGGCACCGGGCCGGAGACCGAGCTCTGCACCCGCCGGAAGCCGAAGCTGCCGCCCTGGATGGTGGTATCCGCCGTCGGCACCAGGCTCGGCTGGCGGGTGACGATGTTGATGACGCCGCCCGGATCGCCGCGGCCGTACAGCACCGAGGCCGGGCCCTTCAGCACCTCGATCCGCTCGACATCGGCGAGGTCGCGCTGGACCGGATAGAAGTTGCTGGCCTGGTTCATGAACACGCCGTCGATGGCGTAGGTCTGGGTCCGGAAGCCGCGGATGATGAAGGTGTCGCTGCGGCCCTGGATCGTGCCGCCCGGCTGCACGTTGCTGACGTTGAACAGCGCGTCGGCGAGCCGCGTCTCGGCACGGTCGACGATCACCTCGCGCGGCACGACGTTGACGGTCTGGGGCAGGTCGCGGAGCGCCGTGTCGGTCTTGGTGGCGGTGGCGCTGCGGGTCGCGCGGTAGCCCTGAACCGGACCGGTCGCGGTCTCCCGGAAGGCCGGCGCGCCAGCCACCGTGATCGTGTCGAGGGCGATGGCTTCGCCGGATTCCTGCGCGTCCGCTCCCCCGGCCGCGAGGATCGGCGCCACCCCCGCGAGCAGCGCGAGGAACAGCGGCGACCGGCGCCGGACCGCGGGGCAGGGGGGTGAGCGCACGGGGACCTCGGGTGGAAGGAATGGCTTCCTGCGGCGTAATCGCCCGGTCAGCGGCAATCAATCGCCTCATCCCGCTAAGGTCTGGAACGATTCCAGGGCCGGTCGCAATCGTCCGTCCTGTTGCCTTTGCGCATCTTCCGCAATGTTCGTCATTGGGCGGAAGCGGTGGACAACTCGGCCTCCACTGCATGAATTAGAATAGATACAAAAAGAACAGATGACTTGCACGCCATCGGGCCTCGACATCCCACCGCCCCGGTTCCGCCCGGCCTGGGACCCGAACGAAAGCGGGACCCGCCCCGGAAGGAGCGGATCCCGCATGTCGTCGATGACAATCCGGACCGGCGGGGAAGCGCCCCGCCGCCGACCCCCGTTCAGAGCGGCAGGGTCGTCGCGCCCATCAGCGCCTCGTCGATCGAGCGTGCGGCCTGCCGGCCCTCGCGGATCGCCCACACCACCAGGGACTGGCCGCGGCGCATGTCGCCGGCGACCCACACCTTGTCGGTCGAGGTGCGGTACTGGGTGTCGTCGGCCTGGACGTTGCCGCGCTTGTCGCGGGCGACGCCCGATTCCTCGATCAAGCCCTGGGCCACCGGGCCGGCGAAGCCGATCGCCATGAAGACGAGGTCGGCGGGCAGCAGGAACTCGGAGCCGGCGATCGGCTTGCGGGCCTCGTCGACCCGGGCGCAGACGACGCCCTTCACCTTGCCCTTCTTGCCCTCGATGCGCAGCGTCGCGGCCTGGAACTCGCGCTCGGCGCCCTCCGCCTGGCTCGACGAGGTGCGCATCTTGGTCGCCCAGTACGGCCACACGGTCAGCTTGTCCTCGCGCTCCGGCGGCCGCGGGCGGATGTCGAGCTGGGTGACCGAGAGGGCACCTTGGCGGAAGGCAGTGCCGACGCAATCCGACGCCGTGTCGCCGCCGCCGATCACCACCACGTTCTTGCCGGCGGCGAGGATCGGTTCCTCGGCCGTGGGCGCCTCGTGACCGACGCGGCGGTTCGACTGGACGAGGTACGGCATGGCGAAATGCACGCCCTCGAGCTCCTGGCCCGGCAGGCCGGGATCGCGCGGGGCCTCGGCGCCGCCGGCGAACAGCACGGCGTCGAACTCGTCGTGCAGGCTGGCGAAGGAGCGGGTCACCCCGACATTGACGCCGTAATGGAACTGCACGCCCTCGGCCTCCATCTGCCGCACCCGGCGGTCGATGTGGCGCTTCTCCATCTTGAAGTCGGGGATGCCGTAGCGCAGCAGGCCGCCGGCCTTCGGCTCGCGCTCGAAGACGTGGACGTCGTGGCCGACCCGGGCGAGCTGCTGGGCCGCAGCCATGCCGGCCGGCCCCGAGCCGATCACCGCGACCTTCTTGCCGGTCTTCACCGCGGCGGGCTCAGGGACCACCCAGCCCATACTCCAGGCCTTGTCGGCGATCGCCTGCTCGATGGTCTTGATCGCGACCGGCTGGTTCTCGAGGTTGAGGGTGCAGGCCTCCTCGCAGGGGGCCGGGCAGATGCGGCCGGTAAATTCCGGGAAGTTGTTGGTGGAGTGCAGGTTGCGCGCCGCCTCCTCCCAATCCGCGTTGAAGACGAGGTCGTTCCAGTCCGGGATCTGGTTGTGGACCGGGCAGCCGGTCGGGCCGTGACAGAACGGGATGCCGCAATCCATGCAGCGCGCCGCCTGCTTCTTCAGGTCGTGCTCGTCGAGCGGCAGGGTGAATTCGAGGAAGTGGCGCACGCGGTCGGCCGCGAGCTGATACTTCTGCTCCTGCCGGTCGAATTCGAGGAAGCCTGTGACCTTGCCCATCGGTGGAGTGCTCAGTTCATGAAGTGATCGGGCCGGCGGTGGGTCTTGGCGACCCCGGCGACGGTGGCGGATGTGGGGAGCGCGTCCCCGCAGCGGGTGAGCCAGGCCCGGATCGCGGGCCGGCCCGAGAGATCGAATCCGCCCTCGTCGGCGAATTGCGTATAGGCGAAGAGTGCGACATCCGCGATGCTGACCGCACTCCCGACGAACCAGTCGGCGGCGGTCAAGTGTCGCTCCATCAGGTCGAGGGCGGCTTCGCCCCCGGCTACCTTCTTCGGGTCGCGGGTCTCGGCCGGTTCGCCCTTGTAGCGCATGTGGAAGCGGCAGACCGCGATGGTCGGCTCGTGGCTGTACTGTTCCCAGAACAGCCATTCGTCGATCTTCGCTTGTGTCCAAGCGTCGTCCGGAAGCAGGGCGGAGCCGCGGGCGAGGTATCGGATGATCGCGTTCGACTGGGCGAGCATCCGCCCGTCCGGGAACTCGACGCCCGGGACCTGGCCGGCGGGGAAGCGGGCCAGATATTCGGGCGTGCGGCTCTCGCCCTTCATGATGTCGACCGGGATCCAGTCATAGGCGAGCCCGAGGTGATCGGCGACGTACCGCACCTTCAGGCAGTTGCCCGACATCATGTCGCCGTAGACCTTCACCGCGGGATCTCCTTGATTCCCCGATCGTCGACGAGGCGCCACCCCCAACCCTCCCCCCTCTGCGGGGGAGGGTGCCCCACGGAGTGGGGCGGGAGAGGGGCAGCGCGACGCTGATCCAGATGGCGCCTCTCAGAACGGTTCAGTCGTTTCCGGAAGCGTGGTTCCCCTCTCCCGGCTCGCTCCGCTCGCCACCCTCCCCCGCAGAGGGGGGAGGGTTCAGCCGCGCGGCCTTCAGTACCGGTGGATTACTCCGCCGCCACCGGCATCCGGGCCCGCTCCATCTCGCGCAACGCCCGCCGGTACTCGACCGGCATCACCTTCACGAACTTGGTGCGGTAGGTCTCCCAGTTGTCGATGATTGCCTTGGCGCGCACCGAGCCGGTATACTTCAGGTGGTTGTTGATCAGCCCGACCAGGCGCGCCTCGTCATGGCCCGACATGTCGGCCAGGATGTCGATGCGCCCCTTGGTCTCCAGGTCGCCGTCCTGGTGGAAGCGGCGCATGAACTCGTCCTCCTCCTCGACCGGCTCGAGATCGACCATCGACAGGTTGCAGCGCTTGGCGAACGACCCGTCCTCGTCGAGAACGTAGGCGATGCCGCCCGACATGCCGGCCGCGAAGTTGCGCCCGGTCTCGCCGATCGACACGACGACGCCGCCGGTCATGTACTCGCAGCCATGGTCGCCCATGCCCTCGACCACCGCGATGGCGCCCGAGTTGCGGACCGCGAAGCGCTCGCCGGCGGCACCCCGGATATAGGCCTCGCCGGCGATCGCCCCGTACAGCACCGTGTTGCCGACCATGATGGTGCGGTCCGACGGCGAGCCCAGCGCATCCGAGGGCCGGATGATCAGCTTGCCGCCCGACAGGCCCTTGCCGACATAGTCGTTGGCATGCCCGGTCAGGCTGAGCGTCACGCCGGCGGCGAGCCAGGCGCCGAAGCTCTGGCCGGCGGTGCCGGTGAGCTTTACCGTCAGGGTGTCGTCCGGAAGCCCCTCGTGGCCGTGCGCCTTGGCGACCAGGCCCGACAGCATCGCGCCCGCGGCCCGGTCGGAGTTGCGGATCGTGTCCTCGACGGTCACCGCCACGCCGGTCTCGATCGCGTCGCCGACGGCCGCGATGAGGCGACGGTCGAGGACCTGGTCGATCGGGTGCTTCTGGGTCTCGACGTGGCGGAGCGCGACACTCTCCGGCACGTCAGGCTTGTGGAACAGACGGGTGAAGTCGAGGCCCTTGGCCTTCCAGTGCGAGATCGCCGCGAGCTTGTCGAGGTATTCCGAGCGGCCGATCAGCTCGTCGAGCTTGGTGACGCCGAGAGCCGCCATCAGCTCGCGCACCTCTTCCGCCACGAAGAAGAAGTAGTTGATGACGTGCTCAGGGGTGCCCTTGAAGCGCTTGCGCAAGACCGGGTCCTGGGTCGCGACGCCGACCGGGCAGGTGTTGAGGTGGCACTTGCGCATCATGATGCAGCCGGCCGCGATGAGCGGCGCGGTCGAGAAGCCGAACTGGTCGGCGCCGAGCAACGCCGCGATCAGCACGTCCCGGCCGGTGCGGATGCCGCCATCGGCCTGGAGCGCGACCCGGCCGCGCAGGTGGTTGAGCACCAGGGTCTGCTGGGTCTCGGCCAGCCCGATCTCCCAGGGGCCGCCGGCATGCTTGATCGAGGTGAGCGGCGCCGCACCGGTGCCGCCGTCGAACCCTGAGATGGTGATGTGGTCGGCGCGCGCCTTGGCGACGCCGGCCGCCACCGTGCCGACCCCGACCTCCGCCACCAGCTTCACCGACACGTCGGCCGCCGGGTTGACGTTCTTGAGGTCGAAGATCAGCTGGGCCAGATCCTCGATCGAGTAGATGTCGTGGTGCGGCGGCGGCGAGATCAGGCCGACGCCCGGGGTCGAGTGGCGGACCTTGGCGATCTTGGCATCGACCTTGTGGCCGGGCAGCTGGCCGCCCTCGCCGGGCTTGGCACCCTGCGCCACCTTGATCTGCATCATGTCGGCGTTGACGAGATAGTCCGTCGTGACGCCGAAGCGGCCCGACGCCACCTGCTTGATCGCCGAGCGCCGCGAGCGGCCGTCCGGCAGCGGCTTGAAGCGCTCGCGCTCCTCGCCGCCCTCGCCCGAGTTCGAGCGGCCGCCGAAGGAATTGACGGCGATCGCAAGCGTCTCGTGCGCCTCCTTGGAGATCGAGCCGTAGGACATCGCACCGGTGGCGAAGCGCTTGACGATCTCGACCGCCGGCTCGACCGCGTCGATCTCGACCGGCGCCCGGCCGAGTTCCGCCGCGCTCTTGATCCGGAACAGGCCGCGGATCGTCTTGAGGTGGTTCTCCTGCTCGTTGACCATCTTGGCGAAGGCCCGGTAGCGGTCGGGCAGGTTGAGCCGGACCGCGTGCTGGAGCGTCGCGACGGTGTCGGGCGTCCAGGTATGGGCCTCGCCGCGCAGGCGGTAGGCGTATTCGCCGCCGACATCGAGGGCGGTGCGATAGACCGGCGCGTCGCCGAAGGCGTCGCGGTGGCGGCGCACCGTCTCCTCGGCGACCTCCGCCATGCCGACGCCTTCGATGGTGGTCGCCGTGCCGAAGAAGTCACGCGCGACGAAGGCCGAGTTGAGGCCGATCGCGTCGAAGATCTGCGCGCCGCAATAGGACTGGTACGTCGAGATGCCCATCTTGGACATCACCTTGAGCAGGCCCTTGTCGATCGACTTGATGTAGCGATAGACGATCTCGTCGTCGGTCAGCTCCGGCGGCAGCTCGTCCTTCATCGCGATCAGCGTCTCGAAGGCGAGGTAGGGGTTGATCGCCTCGGCGCCGTAGCCGGCGAGACACGCGAAGTGATGCACCTCGCGCGGCTCACCCGACTCGATCACGAGCCCGACCGAGGTGCGAAGCCCCTTGCGGATCAGATAGTTGTGGACCGCCGCCGTGGCGAGCAGCGCGGGAATCGGGATCCGGTCCGGGCCGACGGCGCGGTCGGAGAGCACGATGATGTTGTAGCCGCCGCGCACCGCGGCCTCGGCGCGGTCGCACAGACGGTCCAGCGCCCCCTCCATCGCCTGCGCGCCGGTCTCGGCCGGATAGGTGATGTCCAGGGTCTTGGTGTCGAACCGGTCCTCGAAATGGCCGATGCAGCGGATCTTCTCTAGGTCCGCATTGGTCAGGATCGGCTGGCGCACCTCGAGGCGCTTCTTGCGCGAGGTGCCCTCGAGGTCGAGGATGTTCGGCCGCGGCCCGATGAACGAGACGAGGCTCATCACGGCCTCCTCGCGGATCGGGTCGATCGGCGGGTTCGTCACCTGCGCGAAGTTCTGCTTGAAGTAGGTGTAGAGGAGCTTGGGCTTGTCGGAGAGCGCCGAGAGCGGCGTGTCCGAGCCCATCGAGCCGACCGCCTCCTGGCCGGTCACGGCCATCGGCTGCATCAGGAGCTTCAGGTCTTCCTGGGTGTAGCCGAAGGCCTGCTGGCGATCGAGCAGCGACACGTCGGTGCGCGACTCGCGCGGCTGCACCGGGCGCAGGTCCTCGAGCACGATCTGGGTGCGCTTCAGCCACTCCTTGTAGGGGTGGGCGGCGGCGAGCTCGTTCTTGATCTCCTCGTTGGAGACGATGCGGCCCTTCTCGAGGTCGATCAGCAGCATCCGGCCCGGCTGGAGGCGCCAGGACGAGACGATCTTCTCGTCCGGGATCGGCAGCACGCCCATCTCGGAGGCGAGCACGACGAGCCCGTCATCGGTGACGAGGTAGCGGGCGGGGCGCAAGCCGTTGCGGTCGAGGGTGGCGCCGATCTGGCGGCCGTCGGTGAAGCAGAGCGCGGCCGGGCCGTCCCACGGCTCCATCAGGGCAGCGTGGTACTCGTAGAAGGCGCGCTGCTCCTCGCTCATCAGCGGATTGCCGGCCCAGGCCTCGGGCACCAGCATCATCATCGCGTGGGCGAGCGGGTAGCCGCCCTGGACGAGGAACTCGAGCGCGTTGTCGAAGCAGGCGGTGTCCGACTGGCCCTCGTAGGAGATCGGCCAGAGCTTCGAGATGTCGTTGCCGAACAGGTCCGAATCGACGCTGGCCTGGCGCGCCGCCATCCAGTTCACGTTGCCGCGCAGCGTGTTGATCTCGCCGTTATGGGCGACCATCCGGTAGGGGTGCGACAGGCGCCAGGTCGGGAAGGTGTTGGTGGCGAAGCGCTGGTGCACCAGCGCGAGCGCCGAGACGAAGCGCTCGTCCTTCAGGTCGAGGTAGTAGTGGCCGAGCTGGTTCACCAGCACCATGCCCTTGTAGACGATGGTGCGCGAGGACAGGGAGACCGGGTAGAACTCCTTCAGCCGCTCGTCCTTGAGGGTGTAGACGGCGTTCGAGATCACCTTGCGGACGAGGAACAGCCGGCGCTCGAAGGCGTCCTGGTCGGCGCTCGACGCCGGGCGGCCGATGAACACCTGGCGGTGGCGCGGCTCACTGGCCTTCACGCTCTCGCCGAGGTCGCTCGGGTCGACCGGCACGTCGCGCCAGCCGAGCAGGCTCAGGCCCTCGTCGGCGATCGCCTTCTCGACGATCTTCTCGACGAGCCGGAAGCCCTCCTCGTCCTGCGGCATGTAGAGCTGGCCGACGCCGTAATGGCCGGCCTCCGGCAGCTTGATGCCGAGGCGCTCGGCCTCCGCCGCGAAAAAGCCGTGCGGGACCTGCACCAGGATGCCGCAGCCGTCGCCCATCTTCGGATCGGCGCCGACGGCGCCGCGATGGTCGAGGTTCTCCAGGATCTGGAGGCCCTGCTGGACGATGGCGTGGGTCTGGCGGTTGTGCATGTCGGCGATGAAGCCGACGCCGCAGGCATCCTTCTCGTTGCCCGGGTTGTAGAGGCCCTGGCGCGCCGGCAGGGCCGGATCGCGCACGACGAGGGCGGGGACCGCCTGCCCGCGGGAGGGGTGCTGGGACTGGTCCGTGCCGCTCATGGTCTGGTCTCCCAAGGTCCGGTCGTCGTGGCGAGGCGCGCGGGCGCGCTCGATGAGGGTCGAGAAGGGCCGGACGCGCCGGCCGTCGAAAGGGTCTCCTGCCGCAAGGACAGGCATCCTGCCTCGGCGGCAGGCTATCCCACCGTCACCGGTGGGCGAAGTGGCGCGGACGGCCGCAGGGCCTCCGCCGGCATGCGGGCCGAGGGCCCGGCCGCTGCCTTATCGTTCTTCAGCCGCGGGAGGGTCGGTCGCGTCTCGCGAAGGGAGCGCCCGCACCTCGCGAGCGCCCGGCAGGCCTGGTTTCAGGCCGCGTGCGCCCGCACCGCCCGAATGGCGGCGCGTTTGGTATCTCGTTTGGCCGTCGTGCAAGCCACAAGCCAGCGCCCTTGCGACCCGGGGGCACGGGGCCCGGCCGGGAAAATGGGACAGCGGTACTGTCCTAACTCGGGGAACCTGCCAGATTTCAATCGGTCCAGCAAGAGGCCATTCGGTCGGGGCTTGTGCTTTTCTTGCGTATCGCGTCGGAGCGCCGCAACGAAATGCCGAATCCGGGTGGTATCACGCATCATTCCCCCGCAAAGCGCGCAGCATGATCGGCGGGGCATGCCGGGCATGAGCGGGGATGCCTCGTCTGCCTCTGTCCTTCCCGGCATGATGACATCCGCACGATCGAGGGAGCGCAGGGACCGATGAACTTCGCGAGCGACAACGTGGTGGGGGCGAGCGCTCCGGTGCTGGAGGCGATCGTGCGCCACAACGGTGGGGCGATGCCGGCCTACGGCGCCGACCCGCTGACGCTCGGGCTGACCCCGCGGTTCCGGGCCTTGTTCGAGCACCCCGACCTCGCGGTGTACCCTGTCGCGACCGGCACCGCGGCGAATGCGCTGGCGCTCTCGGTGATGGTGCCGCCCTTCGGCCTGTGCGTCTGCCACGAGGAGGCGCACGTGATGGAGGACGAGTGCGGCGCGCCGGAATTCTACACCCATGGCGCCAAGCTGCACGGCCTGCCTGGGGCCGGCGGCAAGATCGCCGCCGACACCCTCGATGGATTCTTGGGCGGCCTGACCCGGCACGTGAAGCAGATGCCGCCCCACGCGCTGACCCTGTCGCAGCTGACCGAGAGCGGGCAGGTCTACACGGTCGAGGAGATCGCGACCCTCGCGGACATCGCCCATTCCCACGGCCTCACCGTCCACATGGACGGGGCGCGCTTCGCCAACGCGCTCGTGGCCCTCGGCTGCTCGCCGGCCGAGATGACGTGGCG
The DNA here is from genome assembly GCF_057747795.1 of Methylobacterium sp. 142-1Y. Lineage (NCBI taxonomy): Bacteria > Pseudomonadati > Pseudomonadota > Alphaproteobacteria > Hyphomicrobiales > Methylobacteriaceae > Methylobacterium > Methylobacterium sp. 142-1Y. The sequence goes on from NZ_CM173224.1 coordinate 434,824, forward strand.
GGCGGGCATCGACATCCTGTCCTTCGGGGCGAGCAAGAACGGCGCGCTCGCCGCGGAGGCCATCCTGGTCTTCCGCCAGGACCTCGCCGAGACCCTGGACTTCCGCCGCAAGCGCGCCGGCCACATCCTGTCGAAGGGCCGCTTCCTCGCCGCCCAGCTCGACGCCTATCTCGCCGACGACCATTGGCTGGCCAATGCCGCCCATGCCAACCGGATGGCGGCGCGCCTCGCCGCGGGTCTTATCGAGATTCCCGGCGTGCGCCTGGCCTGGCCGGTCCGGGGCAACGAGCTGTTCCCGATCCTGCCGGCCGGGCTCGATGCGGCCCTGCGCCGGGGCGGGGCGCTCTATTACGACTGGGCGAGCCGTAGCCTAGCGGAAGGGGAGAGCGTGGAGGAGGGCGAGCGGATGATCCGCCTGATCACGGCCTTCTCGACCAAGGAGGCCGAGGTGGAGGAGTTTCTGGTGCTCGCTCGTCGGGGCAGCTGAGGGCCTGTTCGAGCAATTTTGCCGAATGTTCGATAGCAACGGTGCTTCCCTTCCTCACCCCTCATCCTGAGGTGTTAGCCCATCGAAGATGGGCTGACCTCGAAGGAGGGCTCTAGGGACTGCGGAGAGTTCTGGAGCCCTCCTTCGAGGTCAGTCGATCCCAGATCGACTAACGCCTCAGGATGAGGTGGCGGTTGGGACTATGTGCCTATAATCAAGTATGTGATAGCAAAACCTGCTCGAACAATCTCCGAATATCCTCACCCCCGCGGCCAGCGGAAATCATCCGCCCGGCCGGGCTGGGGCGTCGGCGCCGCGCCGCGGACCAGGCTGCGCTCCAGGGTGTAGCCGGTGTCGCGGTCGATCCGCGGCCGGCCGGTGACGAGCTGGCCGCCCGGGGCGACGTCGTTGCGGGTGAGCGGCAGGACCGGGCCGGCGGCGGGCTTGACCGGCAGGGCCGGGATGCCCGGCGGCTCCGGCAGGCTCGGCAGCATCGCGGTGATGAGCCGGTCGATCGCCGCGTCGTCGTCGAGCTTGGCCTCCCCGGCGGGGGCCGGCGGCGCCTCCGGGGTCAGCGGCGTGACCGCGTCCGGCAGGGCAGGGGCGCCGGTGGTCGCCTCGATCAGCCGCTTGATCTCGACATCGGCGAAATGCGCCGCCTTGCGGGCGCCCGCCTGGGTGAAGTGCACCCCGTCGGAGGTGCGCAGGCGCGCCTGCTGCCCTTCGAGGTCGGGCCCGTTTACGGCGTAGCGGTTGTCCTCGCCGACGAAGGCCGGCCAGATGTCGACGTAGACGCCGCCCGCCCGCTGCACCCGATCGCGAAACATCTCGTTGAGCGAGGTGATGTCGGCCGACAGGGTCTCGCTCTTCATCGGCGGCTCGCCGACCCAGACTACCGGCACCTTGCGGTCGGTGAAGACCTTCAGGAGCGCATCGATCCGGTCGCGGTAGAGGGCGCGCCAGCGCTCGCTCAGGGGCTCGACGGTCTGGTCGCCGTCGCGCAGGGGCTGACGGTCGTTGGCGCCGACCATGACGACGGCGTAACTCACCTTGGGGTTGGACTTGAGGTAATCCTCCGCCGCCTTCGGCCAGTCGACCACGTCCTTGCGCACGAGGCCGCTATCGCCCTTGGCGCGGCGGATCACCACCACATCCGGGTTCGCCTCGTAGACGGTGTCGAGGCCCTGGCCCAGCAACTCGGCGAGGGAATCGCCGAACACCGCGATCTGCGTGCGCGGGTCGGTCTTCGGCTTCGGGGCGGCGGGCCTCGCGACGACCGGGGCCGGGCGGGGCTTGGGCCGCTGCACCGAGCGGCCCTCGCGGCTGTGCACCACCTCGCGCTCCCGCTCCCGACGGGGGCGGGGGGTGCGGTAGGCGCCGCGATAGGCGGGCCGGCCCGGATCCTGCGCCTGGGGCTGGGCCGAGGGGCGGTCCTCCCAGGGCCAGTAGAATTGCCGCTGCGGCTCGGGGGCCGGCACCGGCCGGGTGGCGGGCGCGCGGCGGTAGCCGTAGCCGTCGTCGTAATATTGCGCCCGGGCCGCCTCCGGCGCCCCGACAAGGCCCGCGAGCAGGCTCCAGAGGACGAGGCGCGGCAGCCTCCGCCCCGTCGGCCACCCCATCGGCATGTTTTCCGGCTCCGCCCGCATCCTCATGGCTCGAGTATAGCGCGGCGACGGGGCCCGGCCCACCCCGGCCGGGGCGGGTGATTTTCGGGTTCGCGCTCTATCAAGGTTAGGGAATGATGCAAGGTTAGGGGATGATGAAGGCCAGTGTAAAACCTCCGTTCAGCATCCCCGAACATCGCCTGTGCGCGACGAGACGACGAACCGCGGCGACGACCGGCCGTTAAGCGGCGCCGGCCCATGGTCTGCCTCACGCGAGCGACGGACGAACAACACGTCGCCGCACGACAGGCGGGTGATCCTCATGTTTCGGACCGTACGGCGGCTGGGTGCCCAGGCCGCGCTCATCCTGGCGATCGGGTCGGCGGTGCTGCTGAGCCGGGGCGGACGGGAGGCCGTGGCCGTCCCGTTGCGCCCGGCGCTCGATCCGGCGCCGATCACCGCACCGATGGCGCGGCCGGCCGTCCCGGCGCCGGCTCCGGGCGTGCGGGTAGTGCTGGCCCTGCCCTGGACCAATGGCAGCGCCGAACTGGCGAGCGAGGTTCTGGCCGCCCAATACGGCGCCAGCCTCAGCGATTCGCGGTGACGACCGGCGACACCGCCCGGCCGAGGGAGACCCAGCGCGTGCTCTCGTCGCCCTCGCGCTTGATGTAGGTGTAGCCGGTCTTGTGCCAGGGCAGGATGGCACTGGTCTTGTTGTCGAGAACAAGGTCGCCGCGGTCGGTGCGCAGCATCAGCACGGCGTGGCCCTCGCCCTTCTCGTCGATCACCACGGTCATCCGCATCGCCCGGCGCGGCAGGCCGGCCTGGGCGAGCAGCTTGCGCTTGAGGAGCTGGAAATCCTCGCAATCGCCCGAGCCGTCCTCGGCCAGGTCCCAGCGGTCCGGCACGCCCCAATGCTCCTGGTCGGTGACGGCGCGGAGCGAGGTGTTCACCTGGCGGTTGACGCCGGTGACCGTGTGCCACAGCCGCGGGGTCAGGGTGACCTGGGCCGGCTCGCTGACGTCCACCGCACATTCGGAGGCGTAGCGGGCGCAGAACTCGGTCCAGGCCGGGACCGGCCGGGCCTCGCCGACCGTGGCGGCCGGGATGGTGACCGCGGGAAGCGCCGCCAGGGTCTGGCTGCCCGCCCCGCTCGCGGACGCCAGGAGCCCGGCGACGACCGCCGCGGCCTGCGCGATTCCGAACACGACCTTGCGACCCGCGATACGCATCCGACCCGTACCCGCAACCGTTAAGCTCTCGTTAACGAGTTGGTCGCACGTCGGGTCCGCCGGGGCAACGGCCGAGTTAAGAAAAGGTTAACGTGTGTTCACAGGCACGCGCAGGGGGCAGCGCAGGGGGCAGGCGAAGGGCTCAGGTGAGCCGGCTCACGCCCGCCGCAGCGAGAGCGCGGCGATGATGGCGGCGCCGATCAGGGTCGCCGCTACCGGGGTCGCCGAGCCGTCGTGCCAGGTCGCGACCACGAGGGTGAACAGGGCGCCGAGCGCCATCTGGGTGAAGCCGTAGAGGCTCGAGGCCGCGCCGGCGGCCTGGGGATCGACGTTCATCAGTCCCGTCACCGCGTTCGGGCCGAGGAGCCCGATACCGACCGCGTAGACCACCAGGGGGCCGAGCAGCGTCACCACCGTGAGGGATCCGCTGCGGTCGACCGCCAGCAGGACCAGGGCCGAGGCCAGGCAGATGCCGTTGCCGACCTTCGCGGCGCGCAGGATCGGCATCCGGCCGGCGAGGCGCCCGGCGGCAGCCGACCCGACCACCATCCCGGCCACCACGATCAGGCAATCGAGCCCCACTTCCTGCGCCGAGCGGCCGAGCCGGTCGACGAGGAGGAACGGCGCCACCGCCAGGAAGGCGTAGAGGCTGGTTCCGGCGCAGGCCCCGGCAAGCAGGTAGGCGCGATAGGCGGGATGGCGCAGGAGGCGCCAATAGGCGCCCGCGACGGCGCCGATCCCCGGCAGCGCCACCGGCCGCCGGTTGGTCTCCGGCAGCGTCACGACCACCAGCGCGGCCAGGGTCGCCACCAGGGCGGCCAGCACCACGAACACCGCCCGCCACCCGAAGGCTCCGGCAACGAGTCCGCCGATCGCCGGGGCGAGGGCCGGGGTCAGCGTCATCGCCATGGTGAGGATCGCGATCTTGCGGGCGGCGTCGGTCGCGGTCGAGACGTCGCGCACCATCGCCCGGCCGAGCACCAGCGAGCCGCAGGCGCCGAGCGATTGCAGGACCCGGGCGACGATCAGCACCTCGATCGAGGTGGCGGGGATCGCGAGCAGCAGCCCGGCGAGGTAAAGCGACAGGCCGGCGATCAGCACCGGGCGGCGCCCGAACCGGTCCGAGAGCGGCCCGTAGACCAGCTGGCCGCAGGCGAGGCCGACGAGGTAGAGGGTGATGGTCAGCTGCGCCGCCACCGGCGTGGTGCCGAGATCGGCCGCGGCGGCGGCGAGGGCCGGCACGAAGATGTGCAGGGCCACCGTTCCGGTCATGGTGACGGCGACGAGGAGCGGCAGCGAGGCTCGGCTGGGGCCTCCCCGGCCGGACTCCACTTGGCCGGACTCCACTTGGCAGGGTTCCACTTTGCAGCGTTCCACTTGGCCGAACGACGCCTGGCCGGTCGCTCGGTCGGGACGCCTCGGTGACATCTTCATCGCGGGGTCAACTCACGGTTCGTCGGGGCCTCCTGCTTGTGTAAGGCGAGCCCGGCCGTGGGAGGCATGCCGGTCGCGAATGGCTGGGCCTTGCCGCCGGTGCCGCCCCTCGCGTCTCCGCCGGATGGAACCGGCCTGCCCATCACATCCGGGTGAGGGCGTTCATCTCGTTTGTCTGCGAACGAACGGGCCGGTAACCTGCGTTCAATGGTGCGGGGATCGGATCGGGCGCAGCATCGGCGAGCGCAGGGGCGGGCCCGATTGCAGGAGGTGACGATGTCCGATGGCGTGTTCCGTTCCGGCAGATGGCCGAAGCATTCTCGCGGAGACGACGCGGTCACGGCCGACAGTCTGTCGGCGCAGCGCCTGCGCGAGATCGAGGGCGTGCTCGGAGTGGCGATCGATCCGTCGGAGGCGGGCCTCCCGCAGGGGAGGGAGTTCGAGCGTCAGGCGATCGAGCTGCTGCGCGCCTTCGGCCGGATCACCGATCCGCGCACCCGCCGCGACGTGCTGCATTTGGTCCAGGCCGCGTCGCGCGAGGCGTAGAGCGAGGATGGTGCCGTGCGACACCGGCGCCGCGCCCCGTCGCCCGAACCGGAGGTGAGGTCATCCGTTGCCCGGGGCTGCCGCCCGCGAGAGGCGGCTCATGGCCGGAGGACACCCCGATGCGAGGGACGTTGCGAGGACTTCTGATCTCGGCATCCGTTCTGGTTCCCGTCGCCGCCGCGGCGACACCCTGCGCCGAGCAGATCGCCACGATCGAGCGCCGGCTCGAGAGCCCGGGAGCCAAGGCGGTGACCGGCGGCACGCCGACGAGCACGGGCTCGCCCAAGGCCCTGGCGGCCCCGCCGCCGGGACGGCCGAGCGACCCCGCGACGGTGCCGCAGGCGGACCACGTCGCCGAGGCGCGCGGCCTGATCGCCACGGCACGCGAGCAGGATCGCGCCGGCAACGCTCAAGGTTGCAACGACACGATGACCCGCGCCAAGGAACTGATCGGCGCGCTGCCCTGACCCGGCGCAGGACGCCGTCCGGGACCCGGCGTCAGACGGCCTCCCTCATGCGCCGCATCGTATGCGCCCAGTCGCTCGGGCCGAGGCCGGCGGCGATGCCGATCGGGTTCAGGCCTTCGCGGGCGCGGTTGCGAGCCTCCCGCGGGCTCATCGCGAACCGGGCCCGGAACGAGCGGCTGAAATGGGTCTCGCTGGTGAAGCCGCTCCGGAAGGCCACCTGGGCGATGCTGCTGCGCCCGTCGTCCGACCGGCACAGGGCCACGAACGACCGGTCGAGCCGGCGCCCGGCGACATAGGCCATGACGCTTCCGTCGAAGCCGAACAGCCGGTACAGGGTCGCCCGCGACACCCGGCAGGCCGGCGCGATGCCGGCGGGGCTCGAGGCCGGGTCGTCGAGGTGGCGATCGATATAGGTGCGGATCCGCTCGCGGACGCTGGCGCAGGTTGCCGCGCGGGCCAGCGGGTCGGCCTCCCGCAGGTCGCTGCCCGAGATCAGCAGGCACAACGCCTCGAGGGCGTCGCTGGCCTCCCGCGGCGCGAGCGAGCCGGCATGCTCGGCGAGGCTGCGCATGTGGCTCCCGATTCGCGCTTCGACCCATCGACCGTCCCGGTCCGTTGGGGCACGGACGGCCCCAAGGACGGAAGCCGTCGCGGATCGCCTCCTGGCGGTCGCGAAAGCCCGGCGTTCCGGGCCTTCGGATCAATCGTCTTGCGCCACGCGGGGACCGACCACCCGGATCACGTCCGCGGCGTCGAGGGCGTCGGGCGGCAGCGGGCCGGCGGATTTCGCGAGCAGGCGCACATACGAATCCTCGCCCGGCCGCACCACGGTGTTGACGAAGCCCGGCGTCTTGGTGACGACGCGGGAATCACCCCGCCAGACCGTCTCCGATCGGGATGGTCCGCGGTAATGGCTGCGCTCGGTGGTGTCGCGGGAATCCGTGATGAGGAAGTGCGTGCGGCCGTTGGCGAGGGTGATCTCGGCCGCCTTCATCATCACGAAGTCCTGCACCCGGCCCTTGCTGGTGAAGCCGTTGCCGCGCGCCTCGATGCGGTAGAGGTCCGGCGTCACCGCCTCGGCACGCACCCCGCCGGTGAGGCCGATGCCGTTGCTGTTGCCCTTGTAGGAGGTCTGGCAGGCGCCGACCGCCAGGGCGAGGAGGAGCGCCGCGCCGGCCGTCAGGCGGCGCATGAGGGTCGGGGACATCGAGGGGATGTCCTTTCAGCTCTGCGGCGCCGCACGGCGGCGGCGCGCCGGCAGCGGCGAGGAGAACGGGACCATCCGGCCGATGACCGGGTTCGGAGTGTGGTCGTAGGCGGTCCCGTTATAGGCGTCGACGCCGGCGCCGATGACGCCGCCCGCGACGAGGTTGCCCGCCATGCTGGCGCCGCCCGTCCCGCTCACCTTCGTGACGACCGGCACGTCCACGTCGGCGTGGCCGGGCAGCGAGAAGGTCGAGACGAATTCCTGCTTGCGCGGAATGTCGAGCGTGCAGGGCGTGATCGGACAGGTCGGCCCGAACGAGGTGCGCATCGCGGCACCCGGCGGTTCCGACAGGAAGGTGATCTGTTCGGTCGTGCCGCGGGTCACGGTCCCACAGGCGGTCAGGGCGAGGAAGCCCAAGGAGGCGGCGATGATGCGCATGACGTCGGGCTCGCGCGGAGGGCCGCCCGGCGGCCGCGTCCACTGGTAAGAGGGTGGGAGATGACGAGGAGGGTCCCGGCCCGGTCGCAGCAAGCTCGACCGTTGGGGCCGTTCCGCTTGTTTCGCAACGATATCCGGCCGTCCAGTGCGGCCGTCCCGTTTGAGACGTCGAGTTCTGACAATGAGACGGTGGGGTCGGTCGATGCGGCCGGCACCCCGAAGACCATCGTCCCGCTCCGCTGGAGCATTTTCCGACGACGCGGATACCGGTTCGCCGTAGAAAATACGGCAAAATCAGAGACCTCGAGCACTTCGCGATTGCACCGCGATCGTGACGTGCTTGAGGTCGACCGACGGATAGTCCCATGGCGGACGATCAGGACGGACGCCGCCCGGCATCGCCGACTTGCCCGCCGCGCCGTCGTGAGACGCCCGATAAGACTTTTGGGACGCCGCGCATGGATTTCAGCCCCTGTCGTCTTGCGGATCATGCTAATGCGGCCCCGAACATCCATGCGTCGGCCACCAGTCCCGTCATGATCAGCCCGAATCTCGAACGGTTGCCCTGGACGGCAACGGGGCGCCCGCCGGCCGGGCGAACGATCTCCCTGGTGCTGGCCGCCGCGCTCGCCCTGGCCATCGCCCTCGTGGCCGCCGTCCCCCTCGTCGGGGCGCTCTGAGCCACGGGCCGTCTCAGGCCGGCGGCGGCCCGCCGAGCTTGATGCCGGCGCGGCGAAACAGCGTCAGCCAGATCGTGTTCAGCTCGCTGCGGGTCGCGTCGCCCGCCGCGAGATCGACGAGGAAGCAGCGCACCTCGTATTCGAGGCCGTGCTCGCCGATCCGCATCAGAAGGGCGCTCGGGGCGGGCGTTGCCGCCACGTTGGGATGGCGCTCCACCACCTTCATCAGGATCTCGTGCAGCACCTCGAGGTCGGTCTCCTTGTCGAGGAGCAGCGGCACGCGCAGGCGCTGGGTGTCGTCGGTGAGCGTCTTGTTGCGGACGATCGAGGTGATGAGGTCGGTGTTCGGCACCACGAGGTCGGTGCGGTCGCCGGTGGCGATCAGGGTCGAGCGCACGCTGATCTTCTTCACCCGGCCCTCCTCGCCCTTCACGGTGACGAGGTCGCCGACCCGCACCGGCCGCTCGGCGAGCACGATCAACCCCGAGACGAAGTTCGACACGATGCTCTGCAGGCCGAAGCCGATGCCGACCGAGAGGGCACCGGCGATCACCGTGAGGCTCTGCGGGTTCACTCCGAGCTGGCCGAGCGCCACCACCAGCGTCAGGGCGAGGCCGCCATAGCCCACCACGGTGATCACCGAGTAGCGCGCCCCGGCATCGAGCCGCGTGTGGGGCAGGAAGCGCCGGTCGAGCCAGCCGGTGGCGAGCCGGGTCGCCAGCAGGCCCGCCGCAAAGGCGAACAAGGCGAGGCCGGCGGCGCCGATCCAGCCGCGCAGATCCGCCACCGTCGTGCCGAGGAACGCGTCCTGGAACGGGTTCAGCTCGCCGTGCGCCAGGCTCCACGGGCCGACGACCACGAACAGCATCGCGCCGACGACGAGGGCGTGCAGAAGGCCCGAGACCACGATCGAGGCGAGCGCCAGCGTCCCGGGCCGGAGCGTGAAGGTGCGGCACAGCCGCGACAGCCTGGCCGAGCGCCCGACGTCCTCGGGTGTGACCGAGAGCGTGTCGACGCCGATCAGGACGATCCAGCCGAAGGCCACCAGCACACCGGTGACGAGAAGCCGTCCGATCAGGAAGGAGCCGAGCGCCGTGAGGCCGAGAAGCGTGCAGGCGAAGGCGGCGGCGGTCACCACCCAGGCGATGGGCGCGAGCGCGCCGAGGAAACCCACGGGGGCGGCTGCCGGCATCGCCGCCGCCTCGTCCGCATCCGGGGGCTCGGCATGGGCGAGCCGCGCCAGGGCGAGGCCGAGGAGGGCGCAGCAGGCGAGGACGGCGAGGATCGTCGCGGCATCGCCGATCGCCGCCCGCAGCTGCGCCATGACGGTGAACTCGGCGAGGACGAGGCTCGCCGCGTAGATCAGCAGCATCGCCGTGCCGGTGCGATGGATGGTCCGGGCCGCCGAATCGCCCACGGCCAGCAGCCGCACGGAAGGGTCGCGCGGCGCCACCAGCGCCCGCAGGATGCCGGTGCCGAGGACCACGCCGGCGATCGCCGCCACCAGGCGCACCAGCACGGAATCGAGGCTGCCGGAGCCGAGATCCAGCTCGTCGTCGAGCAGGATCACCAGCGCGACCGCCACCGGGACCGGCGCCACCATGATGCCGAGCGCGATCAGGGTATGGACCGCCGCCGCCCGTCGCGGCCCGATCCCGGCCCGCTCGGCGAAACGGCGCCAGCGCCGCGTCAGGCGCCGGCCGATCGCGCGGCAGGCCCAGTAGACGAGGAAGCTCGCGACCAGGAAGGCCGCGAGGCCGAGGAGATCCTCGTCCCAGTCGTTCGCCGCCCCCTTCGCGCGGAGCGCCGCCATCCGCTCCCCGATCTGCGGCACCGCCCGGTCGAGGAGCTCGCTCCAGAAGGCCGGGCCGAGGGGGCTCGGGCCCGGGGCGAGGAGGCGCTGGGCGAACAGCGACCGGCGCGCCTCGGTGACGCGGTTCAGCACGTCCTCGGCGGCGCGCAAGGCCTGCCCGTCCTGCCGCAGGCGGGTCTCGACCTGCGCCAGCTCGGCCTCGGCTTGCCGTTTCTCGGCACCGGCGGCCTCCGGCACGGCGGCGCGCGCGATCTCGGCGATCTGCGCCTGGAGCCGGGTCCGGGCTGCGTCCGCCTCCCGCCGCAGCGCCTTGGCCTCGGTGATCAGGGCCTCGGTCCGCTCGCGCACGCCGAGCAGGCCCTTGAAGTCGCCCTGCAACCGGTCCGCCTCGGCCCGGGCCGTGGCGATGCCGGCATTCAGCGCGGCCCGGCGCGCGTCGTCAGCCCGGGCCGGGAGCGCCAGGGCGAGCAGCACGGCCAGGAGACCGAGGACGGCGCCGCGACGGAGGGCGGAGACGGGAATGGGCATGGGGAAAGCTCGGGACGCCGCGCCGTTGCGAAGCTTGGCCGCACGCTGCGTAGCACGGCCGACCCGATCGGCAAGTGCTTGCACATGATAAGTGCTTGCAAATGATAAGTGGCGGTCACCGACGAGTGTCGGCCGATGAACAGTGTCGGTCCATGATCGGCCGACGACACGCGCCCGGCGAGCGGCTCGGATCCGGGCCGGTGCCGCGGGGACAAGCCTTGCACCGGTCGGCTGGTGCGCAGGCCGCCTCGTCCCCGGGCGCGGCCTTCCTCAGTCGCCCTCGACCGGGCGCGTCGCGATCCAGACCACGTGCGGGGTCCGCCCGGGGCGCTCGGAGCGAATGCGGTGCTCGGCGACCGCAAAGCCGGTGCGCTGCAGGCGGGCCTTGAACTGGCGGTCGGGGCAGCCCGACCAGACCGCGAGCACGCCGCCCGGCCGCAGGGCCCAGAACGCCCGCTTCAAGCCCCAGGAATCGTAGAGCCGGTCGTTCGCCCGGCTGACCAGGCCGCGCGGGCCGTTATCGACGTCGAGCAGGATCGCGTCCCAGGCCTGCGGCCCGGACTGGATCACCCGGTTCACGTCGGCCTCCCGGATCGCGACCCGCGGATCGTCGAGGCAGCCGCCGAACACGTGGGCGAGGGGGCCTCGGGCCCAGCCTAAGACCGCCGGCACCAGCTCGGCGACGACGATCGTCGCGTCGGGGCCCAGTTCGGCCAGGGCCGCCCGCAGGGTGAAGCCCATGCCGAGCCCGCCGATCAGCATCCGCGGGCCGGCATTGTCGCGCAGGGCCGCGCAGGCCAGGGCCGCGAGCTCCCGCTCGGAGCCGCTGCGATGGCTGCCCATCAGCTCCATGCCGGCGACGACGATCAGGAATTCGTCGTCGCGCCGCACCAGCCGCAGGGAGCCGCCCCCGCCCGGAATCGGGCCGGTGTCGAGTTCGGTCCAGGCCGTCAGCGCTGCGCCGGGCGCGAGGGATCGCCTCATCGGTCTCGTCTCTCGGGTCTCGTCTCTGACGGTCCGCCTGTCGGCGGCACCGGCTGAAGATGCGCGTTGCCGACGATCCCCGCTGGCGGTCGCTCACGCCTCCCCGTCGCCCGAGGGCTCGGCGGGCGGCGGCCGGAGGAGCACGGCCTTGCGGATCATGTCGGTGGAGCGGCTGTACCCGTCGGCGCGCTCCTCGTACAGCGCGCCGGCGGCTGGGCGGCCGGCCTCGCGCCCGTCCCGTGCCATGCGCCGGACGAGCTCCGCCCGCTCCTCAATGATCCGCAGGGCCACCGGAGCCGCGCGGCGGAGCGGGGCCCGGCAGGCTGTAGGCGCCGCCACGCTCGCCCGCTGCGGCCAGAGACAAGCCTTAATGCTTGCCTACTGCGCTTCGATCATCAGGACTCACCTCGGGCCGCTTACCGTTCACCGGCCGCGGGCTGGCCGCTGCCCGCCTGTGACCAGAGGTCAAGATTGTCACGAAGCTTTCAACGAACGTTGGTCAGTTCGTAACAGGCGTGACCGTCCATGGCCGAAGGCAAGTTCATCTCCTACCTGCGCGTCTCCACGGCGAAGCAGCGCGCGTCCGGCTCGGGCTTGAGGCGCAGCGCAAGGCGGTGACGGATTATCTCAACGGCGGTCGGTGGAGCCTCATTCAAGAGGTAGTCGAGATGGAGAGCGGTAAGCGGTCGGACCGGCCGAAGCTGGCAGAGGCTTTACGCCTCTGCCGCCTCCACGGCGCCACGCTGGTCATTGCGAAGCTGGACCGGCTGTCTCGCGACGCGGCCTTTTTGCTCAACCTCCAGGCGGCAGGCGTGCGTTTCGTCGCCGCCGATATGTCCGAGGCAAATGAATTGGTGGTGGGCACCATGGCCGTAGTCGCTCAGGCCGAGCGGAAAATGATTCCCGCCCGCACCAAGGCAGCCCTCGCGGCGCTAGATACCGGGAGAACTTCTTACTCACCTGATGGCTTTTTGAGCCCCATAAGCGGAACAGTTGGGATCGTGCATTCGTCGTTATCTTCACCGCCGATGCGGGTGAAAATTTCTTCCAATTCGTCATCAGAACGCTCACCCACTTGGACAGCCTCTCCCGACCACCCACAGTTATCGCAAACCGGCCGCTCCCAAACAATTTCGGGGCTTTCCTCCTCCATTTCTTCTTCGGGAAAAAGGCTTGGTGATCCACATTCCGGGCACGTCTCGGGCACCGCGCGGCAATGCCGGATCACAAGCGACATCGCCAAACCTAAAACGTGCTCTGTCGTACATTGAGCGGCTTCGGCATCATGCCATGTCGCAGAACGGGCGTGAGTGAGCCAATTGGTAAACACCCATGCTTCGCTGAGTAGGGACTTCAAGAGGCGCCGACGCTCTTTTTGTTCCGACCCCGCAAGAGCCGTGTTGCAAATTATTTCGATCCATGCCCGAAAATCAGCACGCTTGGGCTTTTCATCTGCCGGCCATTCCGCTGCGTCTTGCGCAGCCGCAACGAACGCGAGCAAGGCTTCTCGGCTTCGCACTCCAATCGCCTGATAGTCACCGACGTTTCGGGTTTGTGTGAGGGCGTCAGAAACCTCCCGCATCATCTCGAAGACAGCAGCGAAGGGCTTTAGGCGTCTGACCGGCGCGTTATGGCGTTCGCCGCGTGGGATTCGCAAACACAATCCCATGTGGAACGTGACGGCCAAGTCCATGTTCGGAAATTGGTCCTGCGAATATAAATTCGTCGGGTTAGTAATTACCCACCAGCGCCCATCTGTTGCGTGCACGTCCCATACGTCGTGCTGGTGGCCAATTATGGCTTCGGAATAGACTTTTTGCAGGAAATTGACGGTCGCGCTGGGAGATTGCGATAGGTAATACGCCGCAACATCCATCCGCTCTTTTTCGGTCGCAGGCAGCATGCGAGACCTCCGGCGCTACCGCGCAAAGCGCCACTTTTCTCTAAACCCGAAAATTTCGGCGGCGCGGCGATTATGCATGCCGAGAAGCATGGCCGACAAGAGAGGGGAGTGGGCAATTAGCGAAGCGGCAGCGTCGGACTACGGCCGGTCTGGACCGCCATCACGAGCCTACAACGATTGAGGAGTCTGTCCTGATGCGCCGCCCGACGCTTCCCATGCGCTTCCCAACTCGGTTTTCTGGGAAGCAAGCAACGGCTGATTTCCATCTAAGCCATTAAAAAAATAATGGTGCCGCAAGAGGGATTCGAACCCCCGACCCCCTCATTACGAATGAGGTGCTCTACCAGCTGAGCTATTGCGGCGTCGACCCGGCCGGCGGGGCCGGCGGTCAGTGGCGCCCTCATACCCGGGGGGCGGGGGCTTGGCAAGGCTCTCGGCAAGGCTCTCGGTAAGTCGGCGTCGAAAAAGCGCGGCGCGCCGGACGATCTGGGGGAAGGGCGGTGCAGAAGGCGAATGCAGGGCTCGGCACCGCCCTCCGGCGCCTGGGGCGCTTGACGGTGGGCTGCCGATTCCGGACCATGGGGCTGCCGCCTCCGACGAAATCCCCTCGCACGCTCCCCCCGGAATGCCCCTGATCGCCCGCCTTCGCGCCTATGCCGCCGAGATGTTCGGCGCGCCCGCCTCGCCGCCCGACCCGGAGGCGGAGCAGCATCTTGCCGCCGTGACCCTGCTCGTCCATGTGGCGCGGGTCGACGGCACGCTCGCGGCGGTGGAGCGCGACCGGCTCGCCCGCCTGCTGCTCCATCGCTTCGCCCCCACCGAGGCGGGGGCGCGGGCGCTGATCGAGCGGGCGATCAGCTTCGACAACGAGACCCGCGACGTGGCCGAGCTCGTCGAGATGATCGGCCGCGACGTGCCGGAGGAGGAACGGCGCGGTCTCCTCGGCCTCGCCTGGGCGGTCGCCGCCGCCGACGGGCAGGTGCACGAATTCGAGGACGACCTCGTCTGGCGCGTCGGCCAGCTCCTCGGCTTCGACGACGCCGCGATCACCGCCACACGGGCGGTCGCCCTGGCGGGGCTGCCGGCGCAGCAGGTGCCGGCCCGGTGATCCGTCGATGGTGAGTCCCTTCGTGATGCCGCAGCCCGGGAACCGGCCCGTGCTGCTGGTCCTGCACCAGGAGCAATCCACGCCCGGCCGCCTCGGCCGGCTGCTCCTGGAGCGCGGCTATCCCCTCGACATCCGCCGCCCGCGCTTCGGCGATCCGCTGCCCGAGACGATGCGGGACCATGCCGGCGCGGTGATCTTCGGCGGCCCGATGAGCGCCAACGACCCCGACGCCTTCGTGCGCCAGGAGATCGACTGGATCGAGGTTCCCTTGCGCGAGGGGCGCCCCTTCCTCGGCCTGTGCCTCGGCGCGCAGATGCTGGCCAAGTGCCTCGGCGCCACGGTCTGCGCCCATCCGGAGGGGCGGGCCGAGATCGGCTATTATCCCCTGCTGCCGACAGAGGCGGGGCGCGACTTCGCGGGCGAGATCGGCCAGCCCTGGCCGTCCCACGTCTATCACTGGCACCGGGAGGGATTCACCTGCCCGGCCGGCGCCGACACGCTCGCCACCGGCGACGATTTCCCGACCCAGGCGATCCGGGTCGGGCCTTCGGCCTTCGGCCTCCAGTTCCACCCCGAGGTCACCCACGCGATGATCTGCCGCTGGACCGTGCGGGCCGCCGAGCGCCTGTGCCTGCCCGGGGCGCAGGACCGGGCGCGGCAGATCGAGGGGCGGTTCATGCATGACGGCCGCGTGGTGGCCTGGCTCGACGCCTTCCTCGACCATTGGCTCGCCGGGACGGGGACCCCGCAGGCCGCGTCATGATCCTCAGCCTGACCCTGCTGCTGCTGTGCCAGCTCGCTGGCGAGATCCTGGCCCGCGCCTTCGCCCTGCCCGTCCCGGGCCCGGTCGTCGGCATGGCCCTGCTCCTCGCGGTGCTTATCCTGCGTGACCGGCGGCCCGGCGGGCTGCCGGCGCCCCTGACCGACGGCACGCTGGAGCGCACCGGCAAGGGGCTTCTCGCCCATCTCTCGCTGCTGTTCGTCCCGGCGGGCGCCGGGGTGATCGGCCGGCTCGACGTCCTGGCCGCCCACGGCCTGGCGCTCGCCGTCTCGCTCGTGGTGTCGACCGCCGTCGCCCTCGTCGCCACGGTGCTGACTTTCTCCTACGTCGCGAAGCGGACCGGGCGATGAGCGGGGACTTCGCCCTGTGGGTGTTCCTGTCGCGCACGCCGCTCCTGTGGCTCACCGTGACGCTCACGGCCTACGTCGTCGCCGACCGGGTCTCCGCCGCCACCGGGCGCCACCCCCTGGCGAACCCGGTGCTGCACGCGATCTGGATGGTCGGCCTGGTGCTGATCGTCACCCGCACGCCCTACTCGGTGTATTTCGAGGGCGCGCAGTTCGTGCACTTCCTGCTCGGTCCCGCCACGGTGGCCCTGGCGATCCCGCTCTACGAGCACCGCAAGACCGTGACGCGGGTGCTGGTGCCGATGCTGGCCGCGCTTCTGGTCGGCTCCACGGCGGCCCTCGTCACCGGCATCGGCACGGCGAAGCTCCTCGGCGTGCCGGATCAAATCCTGATCGCGCTGGCGCCGAAATCCGTCACCGCCAGCGTCGCCATGGGCATCACCTCGGCGCTCGGCGGCGACCCGACGCTGACCGCCGTGCTGGTGATCCTCACCGGCATCCTCGGCGCCATCATGGTGACGCCGCTCCTCGACCGTCTCGGCATCAAGGATTACCGCGCCCGCGGCTTCGCGGTGGGGCTGGCCGCTCACGGCATCGGCACCGCCCGGGCCTTCCAGGTCAGCGAGGTCGCCGGCACCTTCGCGGGCATCGCGATGGGGCTCAACGCTTTCCTGACCGCGGTGCTGGTGCCGCTGGCGCTGGCGTTCCTGCGCTGAGCAGATTTCGCAGAAGCGGCTGCCGGTTTTGCGGAAAAATCTGCGGCAAAACAAGGATCCAAGCGGACGAAGCGTTGGCAGGCCAACGCTTCGTCCGCTCAGGCCTCCGGGGCCTCGGTTGCCGCCCGCAGCGCGCCGACGAGGTGGAGCGAGCCGGTGACGAGGAGCCAGCCGCCCCGATCGGCCGCGAGGCCGGCGGCCCGCGCCATGGCCACGTCCGGCGCCGCCGCCGCCTCGGCCTCCAGCCCCTCGGCGACGGCCAGCGCCCGGAGCGCCGCGGCGGCGTGGCCGCGCCGCTCGGGCATCTCGGTGCAGACGACCGCCTCCGCGTGCCGAGCGAGCACGGTGAGGAAGCCCGCCGCGTCCTTGTCGCCCGCCATCGCCACGAGCGCGATGCAGGGGCCGCAGAGATCGGGCGCGCGGGCGAGGTCGCGCAGGACCGCCGCGAGGTTGAACGGCACGTGGGCGCCGTCGAGCACCACCGGCACCGCGCCGCGGGCGGTCCGGATCCGCCGCCGCTCGAGCCGCCCCGGCAGGCGGGCGCCGTCGCGGGCCGCCGCGTCGAGGAGGCCGGCGTGCAAGGGCGTGCCGTCGCGCCCGCGCGCGCCGCTTGTGCCCAGATGGTCGAGGACGAGGCCGGCGAGCGCCGCGTTCTCCTCGTCGATCGAGGCCTCCGGCGGAATCGCCGGCCGCAGCACCGGACAATCGAGTGCGGCGGCGCAGGCAGCCGCGACCGCCCCGGCCTCGTCGTCGGGGCCGAGCGTGGTGACGAGCGCCGCCCCGCGCTTGAGGATGCCGACCTTCTCGGCGGCGATAGCCGCGCGGGTGTTGCCTAAGATCTCGGTGTGTTCGAGGGCGACGTTGGTGACGACCGCGACCTCGCTTTCCACGGCATTGGTCGAATCGAGGCGCCCGCCGAGACCGACCTCGATCACCGCCCAGTCGAGCCCGGCCTCGCCGAAGATGGTGAGCGCGGCGGCGGTCAGCACGTCGAACCAGGTCGCGTCCGCGCCCGCCGTACCGGCGCGGCGCGCGGCCTCGTGGGCATCGAGCGCGCGGGTCAGCGCGCGAGCGAGAATGGCCTCCGCCACCGGCCGGCCCTGGAGGCAGACCCGCTCGGTCACCGATTCGACGTGCGGCGAGGCGTAGCGCCCGACCCGCAGGCCCGCGCGCGTCAGCCCGGCCTCGATCAGGGCGCAGACCGAGCCCTTGCCCTTGGTGCCGCCGACATGGATCACCCGCAAGGAGGCCTGCGGCGCGTCGAGCCGGGCCAGCAGGTCGCGCATCGGATCGAGCCCGACCCGCATCCCGCCCCGCGGCCGTTTTTCCCAGTCGGTCAGGCGGTCGAGGCGGTCCAGGACGGCGGGCAGGGAAGAAGCGTCGGAACTTGAAGGCAAGGGCGAAGACATCGGCGTCACGGGTCACCCGTCGGTCGGTGCGGGGAGGGTGCCCAGGCGAGCGGCAGCGACGTCCCGCGCTCCCCGGTGGTTGGACCACCTTGAACCTCGCCAGTCACGCGGGACAGCCCCCCATAAGAGACGAGCCGGCGGCGGGCAACCGATGGCTCACCGACGATCCTTCGCCGTCGCGTCACCTTGTGCCGGCCCCGGCGGGCGGCTACTCACCGGGGCTCCCGCCCGCTGCCAGGATCGCACGCCGCCTTGCCCGCCCGCCTCGACGCCATCGACTGGGCGATCCTCCGGGAGCTGCAGGCCGACGGCTCCATCACCAACGTGGAACTGGCCCGCCGGGTCGGCCTGTCGGCACCGCCCTGCCTGCGCCGGGTCCGCGCGCTGGAGGAGGCCGGGATCATCCGCGGCTACCGCGCCCTCCTGGAGCCGAAGGCGCTCGGCTACGAGGTGGTCTGCTTCGCCATGGTGCAGCTCGCTGCGCAAGGCCAGGCGGACCTCGCCGCCTTCGCGGCGCAGATGCGCGACTGGCCGATGGTGCGGGAATGCTGGACGCTCTCGGGCGAGACCGACTTCCTGCTCAAATGCGTCGCGCCGAACCTCGGCGCCTTCCAGCAGCTCGTCGGCCATCTGACCGGCTTGCCCAACGTGCGCACGGTGCGCACCGCGCTCGCCCTCGACCAGATCAAGGACGAGCCGATCGCACCTCTCGACGGGCCCGCGCCCGAGGCGTGACGACGCGGCCGCACCCCGCGCCTGCATACAATTTAACCGTGATAATCCGCCTCACGCGCCAGTCATGCCCACGAATGAAGGTGTGGTGAACGCCGGATTATGCTGTGATCACTCTGTGAACCGGCAATCCGTATGGACAATGCCAATGCATCGATGAAACCTAAAGTTGTTTTATCGACATCAAGCCGCGATCGTGAGGTGTAATTCGACCGCCCCTACTCGAGACGATTGCCCGAAATCCGAGATAATAGGATGACGATGCCCGACCGCCGCGAGCCTCATCGCCGAACGCCGCCATCGAGCCGGAATCCGGCTCAGGCCCGGGATGCTGCGCCGCGTGCGACGCCCGGTGCGTCCGCCCTGGACCCGGTAAGCCTGTTCGCCGTTCCGATCGGCCGGACGGCGAGCCCGCCCGGCGATCCCGTGCCGGTCACGCAGACGCTCTACCTCACGCCGGACCAAGGCTACGTGATCCGGACCTGCCTGCATCTCGGGACGGATCCGGCCTACGAGGCCTGCGACGTGATGATCTATGCCGACGAGGCCGCCCTGCGCGAGGCCCTTTCGGCCGGCGGCGACGGCCTCGACCGGGCGTTGCTCGCCGCCGCGGGGCTGGATCGGGGAGGGGCGTGAGGCGCCGTCATTCCGCTCCCGGGCGCTCGGGCCGGCGCGCCTCAGCCCACCGACGACAACCCTGCCCGGTATCCCTCGACCGCACGACGCAGCGTAAAATCCGGCAGGACCCGACCGGCCGTCTCCCGCAAGGCGGTCCGCCGTCCGGGATCGTCGAGGAGCGCCAGGGCGGTGCGGGCCCAATCCGCGACGTCCATCGGCCGTACGGTACCGCAGCCGCGCGCCTCCAGCATCTCGCGGGCGGCGCCGGAATGGGGTGAGGCGAGCACGGCGGTGCCGCTCTGCAACGCCTCGTTGACCACGATGCCCCAGACGTCGCCGCGGCTCGGGAACAGCAGCAGCCGGGCGGAGGCGTGGGCTTCGGCGAGGGCCGATTGCGAGAGGTAGCCGTCGAACCGGGCCGGGATCCCGGCCTCGGCGAGGCGCGCCGCCATCTCGGCGCGGAGCGGCCCGTCGCCGGCCACCCGCACCCGCAACGGGCGCCCGGCCTCGGCGCAGGCCCGCATCACGTCGGTGAAGAAGCGCGCGCCCTTCACCTCCTCGTTGAGGATGCCGCAGAATAGGACGTCGTAGGGCCGCGTCTCGGGATCGGGCAGGGACGCCGCCGCCTCCCAGGCCGGGAAGAGCGGTGCGCGATGGATCCGCTCGGACGCGAGCCCGTAGGTCGACAGCAGCGTCCGGCTGCCCTCGCTCGGGGCGAGGCCGAAGGCGGCGCCCGGCACGATCAGGCGGCGCAAGGCCCGGTGCGCCGGGGAGCGGGCGCCGGGATCGGTCTCCGGCACGCCGTCGGTGCGGATGGCGTAGGGGACGCCCAGGGCCCTGGCTGCCAGCGCCGCCATCGCCATGGTGGGCGAGAAGTCGTTGAGGATCACCGCCGCGGGCCGCAAGCCCGCGAGACGCGAGACGACGCCCGGATTGACGTAGAGGTTGCGCACCGCGTCCCGGTGCCAGCGCAGGCCCGGCAGCACGGCGAAGCGATAGCCGTCGGCGGCCGCCAGCTCCCATTGGCGGGCGGGCTCCCGGGCCGCGCAGGCGAGCACGGTCAACGGTCGGTCGAGGGCGGCGGCGAGCGCCCGGTAGAGCACCTGGGTGTAGGGGGCGAGCGCACCGGTCACCACCACGATGGGACGGTCAGCGGACACGGGGGGCTCCCATCAGGGCGTCGAGCTCGTGCAGGGGCCATTCCGGTTCGAGGACGTGGCGGGGCATCGTCGCGAGGTCGTCGGCGCCGGTGGCCACACCGCGGCGGGTGGTGAAGAAGCTGGCATAGCCGGTGCCCAGCGCCAGGGCCGGGTCGCGGGCCGGCCGGTAGTCGCGCTCCGCGACGCCCCAGGGGCAGGCGAAGTGCCGGATCGGTCGGCCCGTCGCCGCTTCGAGGGCTAACTTCGACCCGGCGATCTCCCGCTCGGCCGAGGCGTCGTCCAGGGTGGCGATGCGGGCATGGCTCGCGCTGTGCGAGCCGATCTCCATGCCGGCGGCGAGCCATTCGGCCACCAGGGCCCGGCCGGCATAGGGGCCGGGCGGGCTCGCCGGGGGGGCGTCGAGCCAGTCGCCGACGAGGAACAGGATCGCCGGCACGCCGGCCGCGCGCAGCACCGGCAGCGCGACCTCGACCGTATCGGCATAGCCGTCGTCGAAGGTGACGAGGAAGTGTCGCTCCCCCTTGATCCCACCCGACTCGATCAGCGTCAGCGCCTCGTCCGCCCCGACGAAGCGGCCGTGGCGCTGCAAGTAACCGATCTGCGCCGCGAACCCGGCGCGGTGATGCTCCGGAACGTGGTGGTAGCACAGTGTGTAGAGGCCCGGCGGGGCATGGGCGAGGCGGCGCCACCGCGCGAGGCCGCGCAGCAGAAGGGCCCGGAGAACCGGGTGGTCGCGGGCGATGGTCTTGAAGGGTTGCGGCATCCCGCCCGTCGGTCCAAAGGCGCTCGTCCGGACGAGGGTGGGACCGGCCCGACACGCGAGCAAGCAAGAAGACAACGTAGGGCCCGGCCGATCGATCGTCATCAACCGATTCCGGTGCAAGACGCACAATCCCACGCACGGTGCGCGCCTTGCGTCGCCTGGGCGGCGCCGGTGGGGATCGTCCCGTCCTGGCACGGAGACCCCATGACCAGAGCTAGGCGCGACACGGGACTACGGATCGTACTGGTCGAGGATGTCTCGGCCTGGGACGACCTCGTCTGGGCGCAGCCCGGCGGCACGATCTTCGCCGCGTCCGGATGGGGCGTCTACAAGCACCGGCGCGGCGCCCGGATCGAGCGGCTGAGCGTCGTCGACGAGCGCGAGCGGCTGGTCGGCCTGGCCCAGGTCCAGATCCGCCGGCGCGGGCCCTCAAGGCAAATCTACGTCCAGGGCGGCCCCCTCCTGACCCGGGAGGGCGAGTGCCGCGGAGAATCCGTGATCCGCCGCCTCATCGGCCACATCGCCCCATCGCCCCTCGACCTCCTGGTCGTCGATCTCGACCGGGCCGCGAGCCCCGGCGTCCTGCTCGGGCTGTTGACGGCGGGCTTCCGGCCGGTCTCTGCGCCGCGCCGGCACACCCTGGAGGTGGACCTCAGCCGCGGCCTCGATGCGGTGCTGGCCGGCATGGACCGGCGCTGGCGCAAGGCCCTGCGCAAGGCTTTGCGCAATCCCGCCCTGACGGCGCGCTTCCTCGAAGATCCGGCCGAGCGGCTCGCCGCGTTCGATGCCTTCGCGGCGATGTACGCGGCCCTGAAGGCCCGCAAGGGGTTTCCCAGCCGCTTCGACTGCGCGGCCTACCGCGACCTCGTCGCAGGCGACCCGCGCCAGCCGATCCTTGAGGTCCGGGAGGGCGACGAGCCCTGCCTGGTGCGCCTCCTCCATCTCGGCCGCGACCGCACCACCGCCTTCTTCACCGCCGCGACGGAACGGGCCAACCTGAACGGCGCGGCCTATCTGGCGGTCTGGTGCTGCCTCGGCCGCGCCGCCGAGGCGGGCCACCGGGTCTTCGATGTCGGCGGCATCGATCCGGCGGCCAACCGGGGCGTCTACGATTTCAAGCGCGGATTCGCCCGCCACGCGGTCACGAGCGGCCCGCTCTGGATCTACGCCCGCAGCCGCCTCGTCGCGGCGGCGGCCTGCCTGGTGCTGGCGCGATGATGCGGCCCGCCTCGCTTCTCGCGCGCCTGCGCGGCCCGTCCCTGCTCTCCCTCCTCGACCAGGGGGCGGTGAGCGGCTTCGGCTTCCTCGCCGGCATCGCGGCGGCCCGCCTCGTCGACATGGAGGATTTCGGCCGCTTCGCCCTGGTTCTGATCTTCGGCGGCGTGGCGCAGGCCGTCCACAACGCCCTCGTGACTGCGCCGATGATGACGCTCGCGGCCGCGGCGCGCAGCCCGCGCCGCTACGCCGCCGCGATCCTCGCCGGGGCCCTGGTCCTCGGGGCCCTCCTGGCGCTGGGCGTCGCCGGGGCGCTCGCGCTCTACTTCGCCCTCCGGGGCGAGGCGGTGCCGCTCGACCTCGTCACCGCCGCCGGCGCGCTCACCCTGGGGCAGAACCTGCAGCTCACAGCACGGCGGCTGCTCTTCGCCTCCGGGGCCGGCCCCCGGGCGCTCGTCATGGACCTGTCCCGGGCAGCCGCCTTCCCGGTCGCCGTCGCAGGGTCGTGGGCGATGGGGGCGCCGCTCGATGCGGCCCAGCTCGTCGGGCTCCTGGCCGTCACGGCGCTTCTCACGACGCTGCCGGTCATCGTCGGGTGGGCGGTCGAGCCGGGGCGCCGGAACCTCGCCGCCGCTGCCTCGCGCCACTGGCAGATGGCGCGCTGGCTCCTCCCGGTGGTCCTCGTCACCTTCGGGCAGGAGCAGCTGGTCTGGATCCTGGCCGGCGGGGCGCTCGGCGACGAGGCCCTCGGCGGCTTGAGGGCGGCCCAGTACCTCGTCGGCATCGTCCTCCTGATGCTTACCGCGACCGAGAACGTGGTGCCGACGGGGGCGGGGCGGGCCTACGAGGCCGGCGGCGAGACGGCACTCCGGGCTTATCTGCTCGGCGTCGCCGGCCGGCTCGGGGTTCCGGTCGGCTTCCTCCTCGCCTTGGTGGCGATCCCGGCCGAACTCTGGCTGCGCCTCGTCTTCGGCGCGCCCTACGTTCCCTATGCGCCCTGCCTGCGCTGGCTGGCGCTCGGCGTCGTCTTCATCTTCCTGCGCGACATGGTGGGGCAGGTCTTCCGGGCCCGGCGCCGCACCGACGTCATCTTCCGCGCCTTCCTGGTCAGCCTGCCGGTCTCCCTGGTGCTGATCCGCCCGCTCCTCGACCATTACGGGGCCGTCGGGGCGGCGGCGGCGGTGGCGATCGGCCACGGCGCGTCACTGGTCGCCCTGCTGACGGCGCTCGCCCGGAGCGAGGTCCCCCCTTTGGACGGACCATCCCCGAACCCCGCCGGACCGGGCGCGCCCGCAAAAAGGCCGGATCGATGCTGAACGCCCTCATCGCCGTCGCGGCCGCGACCTGGTTCACGCTCGCCTACCCGGTCCTGCGCCGCCGCCTCGAGACGCATCCGCCGTCGGGCGGCGCGCCCCTGTTCTGGCCGCTGGCGCTGACGGTGGTCTTCGCCTTCATGCCGCTCGTCTTCACGGTTCCGCGCGAGGACGGCAACGCGGTGCTGGAGCAGGGGCTGACGGCCTCGAACGTCGTCACCATCGTGCTTACCGGCCTCACGGCCCTCTACCTGTTCGTGAAGGTCGCGGCCGACCGGCGCGTGCTGCTCCTGCCCTTCGCGATGCCCTACCTGCCGTTCACCCTGATGATCGTCATGAACGGGGTGAGCGCCGCCTGGTCGATCGTCCCGACCTACACGCTCTACCGCACCGCGGAACTCGCGGTGTTCACCCTCTCGTCGATCCTGATCTTCGACCGGCCTGACATCCGGCATCGGCTGGCCGACATCCTCGCCATCGTGACGCTCGCCTGGCTCGTCTCGGTGACGCCCGAGATCCTCCAGAGCCTGGCCTCCGGCATCGTGTTCTCCTCGGCCAAGAACAACATGATGCCGCTGGTCTGCGCGCTCCTGGGCTTTGCCGCCTGGTTCGGCCCGCCCAACCGCCGCCGCGGCCGCTACCTGGTCCTGGCCGCGGCCGGCTTCGTCATCGCGGGCTCGGCCGCCTCGACGGGCGCGCTGATCGCGGTCGGGCCGGCGCTGATGATCGCCTCGCGCCGTCCGGGTATCCGCGTCGCCGGCATCGTGCTGGCGCTGGCCTCGATCGCGGTGTTCCTGTTCCTGATGGTCGGCCTGTCGAGCTTTCCGGGGCTCCTCGACGCCCTCTCGGTCATCCTCCAGAAGCCGAAGGTGGAACTCGCCAACGCCACCGGCCGCGGCCAGTTCTGGCCGACCTTCATCGCGGCGACGCAGGACCGCCTGCTCGGCTCCGGCTTCTCGGCCGCCGACCGCTTCATCCAGCTCCTGATCCCGACCACCGAACTTGCCGACGAACTCGGCCGTGACGCGGTGTTCATCACGAGTTCGCACAACATGTTCCTGAGCGCCTGGGCCGGCACCGGGATCATCGGCCTGTCCTTCGCGGTCCTGACCTTGATCGAGCCGATCCGCTTCGCCGCCCGCGCCGACCGCGGCACCCGCCGGATCGTCGCCTGCCTGATCCTGATGCTCGCCCTCAACGGGCTGACGACACCCGGATTGTTCCAGGACTGGAACGTCAACGTGCTGGCCTACGTGGCAGCCCTCGCCTGCGCCCGGGCGGCGCGGCGCGAGGCCGAGGCGGGCTGGAGGGACGTCGCCCCGGTCCCGTCCCCGC
This sequence comes from Methylobacterium sp. 142-1Y, assembly GCF_057747795.1. Taxonomy (NCBI): domain Bacteria; kingdom Pseudomonadati; phylum Pseudomonadota; class Alphaproteobacteria; order Hyphomicrobiales; family Methylobacteriaceae; genus Methylobacterium; species Methylobacterium sp. 142-1Y. Next base: position 459,644 of record NZ_CM173224.1, read on the forward strand.
GCGGGACGGGACAGGCTTGGCCCGCCGCTTGAAGCGACTCGGGGAAACGGACCGTCGTCCCCTCCGGTCGTCCCGGAATGGAACGGGACCGGCCCGCAGCGAGAGCCTTTCGGGAGCCTTGGGCCCATCATGACCATGGTCGAGAACGTCCGCAACGGGCTGCTCGTCGGGGCCGCCCCGCGGGAGGGGCTGGAATACGGGGAGGGCGTGCGGGAGCCCTGGTTCCTCGATCCGCGGGAGATCCTGCGCACCATGCGGCTGCGCTGGCTCACGGTGCTTCTGCCCGTCCTCCTGTGCCTCGGCCTCGCCGCGGCTTGGATGCACCTGAACCCGCCGCTCTACGCCGCCTCGACGCAGATCCTGATCGATCCGCGCGGGCTGCAGGTGGTCAAGGATGGGCTGACCCCGCCGGACCAGGCGAGCGACGCCAGCCTCCTCCTCGTCGACAGCCAGCTCCGGGTGCTCACCTCCGACGATGTGCTCGGCCGCGTGGTCGACCGGTTCGACCTCGCGAAGGATCCCGAATTCCAGGGTCGAGAGACCCTGATCGGTGCCGCGAAGGCGCTGATCGCCCGCTTCACCGGCCGCACCGATCCGGCGGTCGATCCCCGGCTGACGGCGCTCCGGATCCTGCGCGACCGGGTCGGGGCGCGGCGGCTGGAGCGCAGCTTCGTGCTGGAGCTCGGCGTGACCTCCGACGACCGCGAGAAGGCCGCCCGCCTCGCGACCGGTATCGCCGAGACCTACCTCGCCCGCGACGCCGCCACCCGCTCCGAGACGACCCGCCGGGCCGGCGAGGCGATCGAGAGCCGGCTGGCCCAGCTGCGCGACGACCTGCGCAAGGCCGAGGACAAGGCGCAGGCCTTCCGGGCCAAGCACAACCTCGTCGGCACCCGCTCGCAGCTGGTGAGCGAGCAGCAGCTGACCCAGCTGAGCGAGCAGCTCGGCGCCGCCCGGGCCAAGGCCCTCGAGGCCGGCGCCCGGATGCGCCAGGTCGAGGGCGTGATCAGCGGCGGCCGCTTCGATTCCGCCAACGAGATCGTCACCAACCCGACCATCACGAGCCTGCGCAGCCAGCTCGCCGGCGTCGAGCGCCTGCGCGCCGATGCGGAGGAGACGCTGGGCAAGCGCCATCCGAGCTACATGGCGGCCGTGGTGCAGGAAAAGGCCCTGCGCGCGGCGATCGAGGCCGAGATCCGCCGCATCGCGGCGGCGAGCCGCAACGACTTCGAGGCCGCCCAGGCGAGCGCCAAGGTCCTCGGCACGACCCTGGAGCGGCGCAAGGCCGAGGCGTTGAAGGTCGGCGACGACTTCGTGCAGCTGCGCGAACTGGAGCGCCAGGCGGATGCGAGCCGCTCTGTCTACCAGGCCTTCCTGGTCCGGGCTCGCGAGTTGCAGGAGCAGCAGCGCCTCGACACCTCGGCCTCGCGGATCATCTCCCAGGCCTCGCCGCCGGAGAAGCGCATCGGCCCGCCGACGCCGGTGCTGGTCGCGGCCGCCCTCGTCGCCGGCTTGGGCCTCGGCCTCGTCGGCGCCCTCGCGCTCGAACTGCTCGCCGGCCGCGTCCGCTCGCGCCGGCGTCTGGAAGGCCATCTCGGCCGCACCGGGCTCGACGCCCTGCCGCGGGCACCGCGCAAGGCCGCGAGCGCCGCCACCCTCAAGGCCGATTTCGGCAGCACCCGGGGCGACGTGCCCTACGATGTGGCCGTCGCGCGACTGCGCCATCGCCTCGCCGCCGCCGAGCCGGGTGCCAAGCCCCTCGTCGTCCTCGTCACCGCGGGCGACGACCGGATCGGCAAGTCGGTGCTGGCCCGCTCGCTCGCCCTCTCGGCGGCGGCGGACCGCGAGCGGGTGGTCCTGGTCGATGCCGACCCGAAGGGGGGGCTCACCCGCGACCTCGGTGCCGCCGCGCCCCGGGACCTCGCCGGCCTGTTGCGCAGCCGTACGCCCCTCGGCGACGCCCTGGTGACCCTTCCCTCGGGATTGCGGGTGCTGCCCCGCCCCGCCGACCTGCCGCGGGACCTCGCCGGCAATCTCGCCGACGCGCTCCTGCGCAGCGACGCCGACCTCGTCGTGGTCGATCTCGGCCTCGTCGGCGGCGACGTGGTGACCGAGCGCCTGATCGCCGAGGAGCGCATCCCGATGCTGCTGCTCGCCGTCAGCGCCCGGCGCAGCCGATTCTCCGCGGTGGACCGGGCGCTCAAGGCGATCGGCCCGGGCCGGCGGGCGCGGGTGGTGGTGACGGATGCGGATTTGCGGGAGTAGGGAAAACCAGCCAAATCGTCTGAAGAAAAGGCACTTTCCCCTCCCCCTGTGGGGAGGGGTCAGGGGTGGGGGTGGTGCCGCGCATGGCTGTGCGGTGCCTCCTGCACCACCCCCATGCGGGATCTTCGAGCTCCATAACCCCTCCCTACAGGCGGCACGGGAGGACGCCTCATATCCGAGGAATGAGCGCGACAGGACCGCATCCCGCCCCCCGAACCCGACAGGCTCCGAGACCCACCACCATGCGGACCCTGCTCGTCCTCGCAGCGCTCCTCACCTCCGCTCCCTCCATGGCCGCCCCGATCGAGATCCCGGTCGCGGCCGAGGACGCGACCCTTACGCCCGGCGGCACCGCGACCCTCGCCGAGGCCCTGAGCGAGGCCCGCCGACGCCGCACCCGCGATCCCCGGGCGGCGATCGTGGTCGCGCTGTCCTCCGGCACCCACCGCCTCGCTGCCCCCGTGCGGCTCGGAAGCCGGGATGGCGGCAGCGCCGGGGCGCCGCTGGTGATCCGCGGCCCCGCCGACGGGTCGGCCCGCCTCGTCGGCAGCCGGCAGCTCGCCCCGGTCCCCCTCGATCCGGCGCTGGCGGCCCGCCTGCCGGCGGCGGCGCGGGGCCATGTCCGGGCCTACCGGCTGCCCGCGGCGGTCCGGGCCCCGGCCCGGATCCAGGCGCCGATCGTCCTCGACGGCCCGCCGACGCCTCCCGCCTTCGAGGTCTTCGACGGCGAGGGCGCGATGCATCCGGCGCGCTGGCCGGCGGAGGGTTTCGCCGAGGCGGAGGGCGGCGACGGGCCGGCCTTCACCGTGGCGAATCTTCCGCCGGGCGCGCTTCGCGACGAGCCCGACCTGTGGGCGGAGGGGTATTGGCGCTGGGGCTGGCTGTTCGAGGCGCTGCCGGTGCTCCGCACCGTTCCGAAGGGAACAGGCGTTCGGCTCACCCTCGACCGCATGCCCTACGAGGGCATCCGCCCGGGCGCGCCCGTCCGCCTCGTCCACCTGCTGGCCGGCCTCGACCGACCCGGGACGTGGTGGCGGGACGCGAAGGCCGGAATCCTGCTCGCCTGGCCGCGGGGGCGCGAGGAAACGGTCGAGGTGTCGGTCGCCGAGACGCTGCTGTCGGTCGAGGGGGCGTCCCACCTGAGGGTCGAATCGGTGCGCCTCGCGATGGCCCGGGGCGATCTCGTCAGCGTCCGCGGCGGGCGCGACGTGGTGATCGCCGACAGCGTGCTCTCGCTGACCGGCGGGCGCGGGGCGGTCTTCACCGGGGCGCACGACAGCGGGCTCCAACGCTGCGACATTGCCGGGACCGGTGCCGAGGGCGTGGTGCTCTCGGGGGGCGACCGGCGCACGCTGACCCCCGGCGGCCTGTTCCTGCGCGATAGCCGCCTCACCGGCTATGCCCGCCGGGAAGCGACGCAACACCCGGCGGTCGCCCTCGACGGCGTCGGCGCCGAGGTGACGGGCAATTACATCCACGATTCGCCGGCCTACGCGGTCCATATCCGCGGCAACGATCACCGGGTGACCGGGAACGAAATCGCGAACCTGCTCGCCGGTGCCACCGATACCGGTGCGATCTATTCCGGTCGGGACTGGACCGCCAGGGGCGGCGTGATCGCCGACAACTTCCTGCACGACATCCGGGGCGGGCCCGACACCGAGGTGAAGGGCGTCTATCTCGACGACATGGCGAGCGGGTTCACCGTCACCGGCAACCTCTTCCTGCGGGTCGACCAGCCGGTCTTCCTCGGCGGCGGGCGCGACAACCGCGTCGAGGGCAACGTCTTCGTCGCGTCGAGCCCGGCGATCCACGTCGATTCCCGCGGGCAGACCTGGGCCCGCGACGCGGTCACCGATCCGCAATCGCAACTGCGCGCCGCCTATGCGGCGATGCCGGTGGAATCCCCCGTCTGGCGGGCGCGCTACCCGCGGCTCTCCGGCCTGCTCTACGACCGCCCGGCGATCGCGACCGGCAACGTCATCACCGACAACCTGATCGTGCTGGGCGATCCGCCCCGCTTCACCGATGGCGGCGAGGCGGCCGAGCAGACCTTGGCCCGCAACCGCGGCCCGGTGACGAGCCCCGCCGATCTGGCGGTGCTGGCGCGAACCTCGGTGGACCCGGCGGATTTCGCCGGGCTCGCCGCGGGAAGCGGGATCAGGCTGCCGACGATCCCGTTCGACCGGATGCGCCGGTCTGCGACGGCCGGGGCGCCTTTCGGGCGCTGATCGCGTCCCGCGCCGCGATCATGAGGAAGCGCGGGATCGTATCGAGGTAGCGCCGCCACAGGCGCCGCGGCTCGCGGGCGAGGCGGTAGGCCCATTCGAGCCCGGCGACCTGGAGCATCTTCGGGGCCCGCGGAATGCGCCCGGTCGCGACGTCGAAGGCGGCCCCCACCCCCATGGCGATCGTGCCCGGCAGGTGCGGGGCATGCGCCGCCATGAACATCTCCTGCTTCGGGGTGCCGAGGCCGACCCAGACGATCTGCGCCCCCGAGGCGCGGATGCGCGCGCGCATCGCCTCGGTCTCGGCCTCGGTGAGGGGGCGGAAGGGCGGCGTCTCGACCCCGGCGACCTGGAGGCCCGGCACCCGGGCCCGCATCGTCGTGGCGAGCAGGTCCGCGACGCCCTCGCCCCCGCCGAGGAAGTAGTGGCGCCAGCCCTTGTCCGCGCCGGCCCGGCACACGGCCTCGACCGATTCGATCCCCGGCACCTGCTGGGTGGTGGAAAGGCCGCGCCAGCGGCCGATCCAGCTCACCGGGCGGCCGTCGGCGCAGACGAGGAGCGCGTCGTGATGGGCGGCGCGCAGAGCCTCGTCCTTCTGCGAGCGCACCACGCCGTGGGCATCGCGGAAGACCACGAAGGTGCCGGGCTGCCCCGGCCCGGCGGCGAGCCGGCGCCCGACGGCCGCGATCAGCCCGTCCATGTCGGTGGCCGAGACCGGCACGCCGCCGATCGTGAAGGAGGGGACGAGGGGGTCGTGTGCCACTGAGGTCAGGTTCCCGTTCTGGCGAGCGGCGCGTCCGCCGCGCGGGCGGCGACGGCGTCGCGGTAGATGTCGAGGAGGGTGCGGGTGGTGACGTCCTCGTGCCACTCGCGCTCGTAGACGGCGCGGGCCTCCCGCCCCATCGCGGCGGCCGATGCGGGGTCGCCGGCGATGCGGCCCAGCGTGCGCGCGAGGTCGGCGGCGTCGCCCGGCTCGGCGAGGAGCCCCGTCGCGCCGTCGTCGACGAGGCCGGCCAGCGCCCCGATGCGCGAGGCGACGACCGGGGTGCCGGCCGCGAAGGCCTCCGCCACCACCATCGGCAGGCCCTCGTACCAGAGCGACGGCACGACGAGGGCGCAGGCCCGCGCCATCGCGGCCTGGACCGCGTCCGGGGGGAGGGCGCCCCTCAGGTCGAGGGCCGGATGGCCGGCAAGTGCACCCGCGAGCGGCCCCTCGCCGATCACCGTGACCCGCATGCCCGCCAGGGCGGCGGACTCGGCCAGGACGGTCACGCCCTTCTCGGGGCTGAGCCGGCCGACATAGAGGAGATTCCGGCGCGGCCCATCCGCGGGCGGACCCGGATCGGGCAGCCCGTTCGGCCGGATGCGGATCTTTTCCGCTGGGAACCCCGCCGCGACGAAGCGCTCGCGGGCGAAGGGCGTGAGCGCGATGAAGCGATCGACGTCCCGCTCCCAGGTCCCGGCCCGGCGGTGACGGTCGATCATCCGGGCGACCGCGAGCGACCCGACCCGCGAGCCGCGGTAGCAGGCGAACCGCACCGCCCGGTAGGGCGAGCCGGTGACGCAGAGCTCGCACGGCGCGCCATCGCGCATCAGGAAGGCGTTGGCGCAGATCAGGCGGTAATTGTGCAGCGTCTGCACCGTGGCGCAGCCGGCCGCCCGCGCCGCGGCATGGATGCCCGGCGAGAGCAGCGGGAAGAAGTTGTGGACGTGGACCACGTCCGGCCCGAAGCGGCGCGCCGCCGCCATCACCCGGGCGATGCCGTCGGGCGCATGCGTCGCCGCCGCTGCCGCCCGGAGGCGGGCGAGGCCGGAATCGATCGCCTCGTTGTCGAGGAACACCGCCTCGACCGCGCAGCCCGCCCGTTCGAGGGCGGCCAGATCGCGGGAGACGGCGGCATCCTCGCCGCCGCGGACTTGGTAGCGGTTATGGGCGAGGAGGATGCGGAGGGGACGTGTGCCGGCGGTCATCGGGGGATCCAGCCCGCAGAGGGGGCAGGGGGAAACCCGCGCCAATCTTTTTCCCGGACGGCGCGTCGCCCGCGGGGAGACGGGAGAACCCGCGCCTGTTCATTCTCTGAACAGCCCTTCGCTGCCGAGGCGGGTGCGCGCAGGGACGCACCGTCATGGCCGATCCGTGCCACCCTGGTCGTCGCCGCTCTCATCCCGACCTCCGCGCTCCGCCGACCTGCTCAAGAAAATATACTGCTCATCGTGTCGAGCTGGAGTGATCCCACGGCGAGATCATCCGGCCCGACGCCGCCGTCATACTGAACAGATCCGGGCCGGCGGCCGACCGACCGATATGGAAATAACGCGTTACGTGCTGGAAATTCAGTTGCGGAGGACTACCGACCTGAATGCGGCGGCTCGTTTCGACGTGCCCCATCCTCTCGATTCGATCCGCGACGAACCGTTCCTCACGATCCTGTCCGAACTCGCCGGTCGAGGGGAATTTCGCCGTGATCGCAGCGACCTGCCCGCATTCGGGAGCGGCCCGGATGCCGTCAGGCCATGCGGGGGGCCGGCACGCGTCGCCGGCCCGGCCGGCCGCCCGGGTGTGACGCGATGTCCGGGCCGTCAGATCCGGGCGCCAATCCTCACGACCGTCCCCCGGCCAGGATCGCCTCGACGACCTCCTGCACCTCCAGCGCTTCGCCCAACGTGGCGAGCGAATGGGGTTCGCCACGAGTCATCCGCACCACGCCGTCGAGCTGGCGCTGCAGGGCGATGGGTCGGGCGCGCTCGTTGGGGATCGCGTCGGGGGCGGGCGCGAAGGTGCCGTCAGGCCCCTGCCGCTCGGCGATCGCCCAGTCGCGCAGGCGCACGCTGCCGGCCTCGCCCTCCAGCGTCCAGGTGTTGTGGTCGTCGAGCGCCGTCTCGCCGACCCGCCCGCGCAGGACCACCGGCACCGCCCCGGCCCGGAACGTGGCATCGACCGCGCGTTCGGACCGGCCGGGCTCCGGAAACACCGCCTGCGCCTGAACCCCCTGCAGGGGCCCGAGCAGGCGGCGGCTGAGGAACAGGAAATGCGATACCACCTCGCGGGTGAAGCCGCCCTCCTGCGGCGCGTCGAGCCAGCCCGCGGCGTCCGTCTGCCAGCCCCGCGGCCAGCGCGCGAAGGCGACCTCGATGGTGAGGCGTCGCGGCGTGCCGACCGCGCCCTCGGTGATCCATTGCGCCAGGGTGGCGACCCCGAGGGACGAGGCGAAGGGGAAATTCACCGCCCCGCGCGCGCCGGCCGTCGCCACGAAGTCGCGCGCCTCCGCGAGGTCGACGGCGAGCGGTTTCTCGCAGAACACGCTCCGTCCGGCGGCAAAGGCGGTCCGGGCGTGGCCGAGATGCGAGGCGGGCGGGGAGGCGATGTAGACGCACTCGCTCGCCGCGACGACGGCGCCGGCCTCCACCACCAGCGGCAGCGAGGGGAAGCGCGCGGCGATGCGGGCCCGCGCCGCCGGGTCCGGGTCCCACAGGGCCGCCACGCGGACCGGGGCCTCGTCCTGCCCGAGGACGGCGTTCAGCATGCGCTCGCCCATGATGCCGGCGCCGATGATGCCGAGGGCGAGGGGTGAGGAGGGCTGGCGCATCGGGGCTCCCGGAGCGTTTTCCGACGAAGTCTTGGAGCAGCGTCCGGTCGCAATGCGACCGGACGCTGCTCCAGCGGGGTTGCGCCCGTCATAAGGCCGAACAGGCGGCGAGGGAACGCGCCGTGGCCATGGCCGCCTGGAGCACTTCACGATCGCGTTGCAACCGCGAAGCTCTCTAGGTCTCTGATTTTGCCGCATTTTCTGCGACGAACCGGCATCCACTTCGTCGGAAAATGCTCTGGTGGCGAGCAATGCACGGGGAGCGGTGGTGGCGCGCGGCGTCGAGGGTTGCCGTCAGGGATAACGCAGCGTTAACCACCGGCCTTGTCGGCACGCCGCTCGCACCCCTCCTGCGCGCGGGAAATCGGGTGTCCCGCTCCGGGAGAGACTGTTCGCATGTGGCACAATGCCGTCGGGTTCCTCGCCGTCGCCGTGTCGGTCGCGCTGATCGTTCGGCATTTCGGTGCGCCCCGCGCCGTGATCTACGGCTTCGTGATCACCGGGCTCGGCGCCTCCGTGGCGACCTTGCTGCTCGCGGACATCAACACGGTCGATCCGGGGGCGAGCCGCGCCCCGGCCTTCACGACCCGGATGCCGCCGGTCCCGGGCCGCGACGCCCAGGATCCACGCGGCACCAACGACCTGCGCGGCTGGCGCTGACGCCTCGGAACCGCGAGACTACCGCTCCGGCAGGCCGGCGCGCCGCAAGCCGTCGTAGATCCGCTCGCGCTGGGCGAGGAAGGTCGGATCGCCGGAGGTGAGCGTGCGGTAGCGGGCGACCGTGTAGCCGGGCCGCAGCTCGAGGAACCGGGCGAGGGAGGCGCGCGCCTCCGCCTCCCGGCCGAGCCGCGCGTAAGCGCAGGCGAGATAGAGATGCGGAAAGTCGAAGAGCGGGTTCACCGCCGCCGCGCGCTGCAAGGCCGGGATGGCCGCCTCGTCCCGGCCGAGATGGAGCTTCGCCAGCCCGTCCCGCGCCAGCCACGCGCCGACCAGCGGATCCTTCGGACTGAGACGGAGGGCGGCGGCGATGTCCGCTTCGGTCTCCTCCGCCCGGCCGAGGAAGATGTGGATCAGCCCGCGATAGGCATGCGCCCGCGCGAAGCTCGGGTTGAGGGCGAGCACCCGGTCGAAGGCGGCCCGCGCCTCCTCGTAGCGGGCCCGGGCGCGCAGGGTCTCGCCGCGCAGGTAATGCGCGAACGGATGGGTAGGGTCGCCCTGCAGCACGGCGGCGACGGCCTGCTCGGCCCGGTGGAGGTCGGTCTCGCGCTCGCCCGTCCAGCCGTTCAGCACCCCGTCGACGAGCACTTCGGCCAGGCCCAGCCAGGCGTGGGTGTTGCCGGGATCGAGGGCCAGCGCGCGCTCGAACAGGGGCCGGGCCCCGGCATGGTTCTCCCGGGCGAAGGGCCGGTTGAGCAGGGCCTGGCCGCGCATCACGAGGTCGACCGCATCGGCCGGGTGGCCGGCGCGCCCTTGCGTCTCGGCCTCCAGGAGGCGGATGCCGAGCGTCCGGCCGACCTGGGCGACGAGGGCGTCCTGCGCGGCGGCGAGGTCGGCGCGCGTGCCGTCGAAGCGGTCGGCCCAGAGGGCGGCACCGGTCTCGACGTCGGTGAGCTGCACGGCGAAGCGCACCTGCTCGGCGCTGTGGCGCAGGCTGCCTTGCACGACGTAGCGCACGCCGAGTTCCCGGCCGACGGCGCGAGGCTCGACCGGCCGCCCCTCGTAGGACCGGGCCGTGCCGTGGGCGATGACGAAGGTGCCGGGCGCCCGGGCGAGATCGGCGGAGAGATCCTCGGCGATCTGTTCGGCGAGGTAATCCTGCTCCGGATCGCCGCTCTGGTTGGCGAGCGGCAGGACGACGAGGGACAGAGGCGGCCGCGCCGGGTCGCCCGAGGGGATTCGCGAAACGCTCGGGGAAAGGCTCTCCTGACGCCTGGGCGCGACGTGAGGCCAGTCCAGGGTTCCGGCGAGGCCGAGGCCCGCGAGGAGCAGGGCGGCGAGGGCGACGAGCACGGGCCGCGGCAGCCAGACCCGCGACACGGCCGCCTCCGGCGACGGCACCGCATAGATGCGCACCGGCCGTGCGATGTTCCTCAGCCGCTGCGTGCCGAGATCGGCAAAGCGGATGTCGAGCCGGTCGCTCACGTCCCGATAGGCGGCTTCCGACAGGCGCAAGCCCCCGGGCTCCGCCGCCGCCTGCAGGCGGGCCGCGATGTTGACGCCGTCGCCGAACAGGTCGCCCTCGTGCACCATCACGTCGCCGAGATGGATGCCGATGCGCAGGCGGAACCGCCCCGCATCCCCGTCGGCCTCGGCCAGCGCCCGCTGGATGGCCACGGCGCAGGCGACGGCATCCGTCGCGCGGGCGAATTCGGCGAGCACGCTGTCCCCGGCCGTGTTGGCGATCCGCCCGCGATGCGCCGAGATCAGGCGGTCGACGATCTTGCGGGTCGCCTGGAGGGCCCGCATGGCACCGCGCTCGTCGTCATGCATCGCCTTGGAGTAGCCGGCGATGTCGGCGGCGAAGATCGCCGCCGGACGACGTTCCGGGATCGGCCACTCCGTCGCGGCAGACCTGCTCGTCCGCTCGCTCATGGCGATTTGTCCACGCTGTAAGCCATGACGGCTCTGCGCCCCGTACGCTCCGCGTTGTCGAACGGTCGTATCCGGCAAGACGAGACGTTCCGTGACAAAGCATCGATCATGTATACGCTTATCAAGTGCGGCCTCCATTGTCTTGCCAGGGTCGGTATTGCCCGAAATTCCCGGCATGTCCGAGCCTCGAGAGCGAGCCGAGCGATATCGACGACGCGGGGTAGATCGACGTCTGCACCGATCCCGGGCCGAAAACTGTGCATCAGCGTGGCTGTGCCGATAGCATGGTGGGAATACCGGAAGATTGCGTCCCGGTAACATGTCCCGAACGCGTTAGGCGGGACGGCCGGTCTCGATCGAATTTGAAAATCGCGGAATGTGACCGACGCCGCGCGGCCGGTGCGGCGTGGACGGGGGCATGCCGCCGACCGAGGCAGGCTCGAGCCATTTCCGCTGCTGCCGCACAGGATCCGTATTTGGTTCCCTAGAGGTTCGAAAAATATCGCCGATGTTCCGTTCGCGCCTGAAAATAATTTTTTAAGAAAATAACTCCAACCTTGTTCCGATCATATATTCCTCCCATCCATGACAATATGGGTCAAGCGATGTTCAAGCTCAGCATCGGGCGAAAGCTGGCTTTATCATCCGCCGTGACGGCCGTGTTCGTCGGCGGCGCAGTCTACAATCAATGGTCGAGCAATACCGAGATCAGCGCGGCGAACGACGCGGTGGCGCGGGAAGAGACCATCCTGCGGGGGATCTCGCAGGCGCAGCTCGCGGTCAGCCGTCTTCAGCTGAGCTACAGGACCGTCGATCTCGCGCGCAACGCGGCGGCGGCCGACGCGGCCGTGGCGGCGGCGTTCGACGAGGCGAACGCCGCCGCCAAGGGGCTGGAGCGGCCGATCGCCATCGCCCTCAAGCCGGACGTGTTGCGCGAGAGCGAGCGCAGCGTGCGGGAGCTTGCCGCCGCGGTGAAGGATTTCGCGCAGCAGGGCCGGCCCGATCTCTATGGCCGGCCGGTCGACGCCACGGCAGCGGCTGCGTCCCGCGACCGGATCGCCGCCCTGCTCGGGCGGGCCGAGAAGACCATCGGCGAATCGGTCGCGAACGCCAATCGCTTCACCCACGACGCGATGACGGCGGCGTCCGAGCGGATCGCCTCGGCGACGCGGATCGGCCTGCTGGCCGGGGCGGCGATGCTGCTGAGCCTGCTCGGCGCGATCGTGGTGCTGATGCTCAACATCCAGCGGCCGATCCTGCGGCTCGTCGCGGTGCTGGAGCGGATGGCGGCCGGCGACGTCGATGCCACCATCGCCGAAAGCCGGCGCGGCGACGAGATCGGGGCTCTCGGCCGTGCCGTCGAGACCATCAAGGCGATGGTCGCCCGCAAGGCGGCGGAGGAGGCCGAGCGTCGCCAGATCGCCGATGCGGCCGCCGCCGAGGCCCGGCAGCGCGCCACGCTGGAGCTGGCCGACAGCTTCGAGGCGGCGGTGGGCGACGTCGTCCGCACGGTGTCCGCTTCCGCCGGCGAGCTTCAGGCCACCGCCCGCTCGATGTCCTCGATGGCGGCCGAGACGGCGTCGCAATCGACCAGCGTCGCCGCGGCGGCCGAGGAGGCGGCGACCAATGTCGGCACCGTCGCGGCGGCGGCGGAGGAACTCGGCGCGTCGATCTCCGAGATCGGCCGCCAGGTCGAGGGCTCGGCCGGCCTCGCCCAGGCCGCGGTCGGAGAGGCCGACAGGACGGGCCAGCTCGTCCAGGCGCTGAAGACCACCTCGACCCGCATCGGCGACATGGTCGGGCTGATCTCGAACATCGCCAGCCAGACCAACCTGCTGGCGCTCAACGCCACCATCGAGGCGGCCCGGGCCGGCGAGGCGGGCCGCGGCTTCGCGGTGGTCGCCGCGGAAGTGAAGGAACTGGCGAACCAGACCGCCCGCGCGACCGAGGAGATCGCCCGGCAGATCGGCGAGGTCCAGGGCGTGACCGACCAGACCGTGGGGGCGATCGGCGCCATCACCGCCCGGATCCGCGAGATCGACAGCGTGGTGACCTCGATTGCGGCAGCGGTCACCCAGCAGGGCGCGGCGACCCAGGAGATCGTCCGCAACGTCTCGCAGGCCTCCATCGGCACGAGCGCGGTGACCGGCACCATCTCGACCGTGGCCCAGGCTTCCGAATCGACCGGGATGGCGGCGACCCGGGTGCTCAACTCGGCCTCGGACCTGTCGCGCCAGTCGGAGCATCTCTCGCAGGAGGTGCACCGCTTCCTCGTGACCGTGCGGGCGGCCTGAGGCTACCGTTCGGACCCGATGCGGGCCGGCCGGTCCGGGGCGGTCCCGGGCCGGCTGCTGTCGCGTGCGCTCAAGCCTGCGGGGGCAAGTCGTCTTTTGGCAAGTCGTCTTTTGGCTTGTCGTCTTTTGGCGTGTCGCCGGTGGGAGAGTCGGGGGGTGGCGCATCCCCGGCCGGAGGGGCCGGCGGGACGTGGTCCTTGCGCCACTGGGCGAACAGGCTCTGGAGCACCGCGACGGTGTCGCGCACCGCCTTGGCCTCGTCGTCGACCGAGACGCCCTCGGAGACGGAGTTGCGCGTGGTCAGCACGGCGCGCGCCTCGATCTCGCCCAGGCGCTCGAGGAAGTCGGGACGCGAGGCCAGGAGGTCGAGGGCGTCGCCCATGGCGGTGGCGAGGGTCGTGGCGAGAAGCCCCGCGGTCGCGACGTCGCCGACCGAGGCCTCGTAGGGCTCCGGGGTCTCGTCGTCGTCCTCGTTCTCCTCGGCGGCGGCCTGCAATCCCTCGACCAGGGCCTCGACCAGCTCGACCGCGGTGTCTTCCGGCACGGCGAGCCGCAGGGCGACCTCGATCTCGTCGCCGCTGAAGCCGGCGGTGCCGAGGGTGACCTGCAGGATGCCCGGCCGGCGCAGGCTCAAGGCCATCAGGGTGTTGGCGTAGATGGTGGGCGCGTCCGGCATGACCTCGACCTCTTCCGGTCCGGCACGGGATCCCCGTGCCGGACCGCGCTATATCGCGCTCCGGCGCTCGCGGCGACCGTCGGGCGGGGTGTCACGCGCTGGCGAGCCGGGCGACCTTGTTGTCGGGAAGCTCGATGTCGACGCCGAGGGTCGAGACGGCGTCGCCCCGCTCCATCGTGACCTTCACCTTTTCCTGGTCGATCGCGACGTGCTTGGCGATCACCGCGAGGATCTCCTCGCGCAGGATCGCCACCAGGTCCGAGCGGCCGAAGGCGGTGCGCTCGTGGGCCAGCAGGATCTGAAGGCGCTCGCGCGCCACCGGCGCCGTTCCGCGCCGCGACAGGAAGCTCAGCAGGTTCATGCCGCCCTCCGGGTGAACAGCTTGCCGAAGAGCGAGCGCTTGTCGCTCGGCACGGTCATCGCCACGGTCTCGCCCTTGAGGCGGCGCACGGCGTCGGCATAGGCCCGGGCCGGGGCGCTCTGGGGCGCGTTCAGGGTCACCGGGCTGCCGAGGTTCGAGGCCTTCAGGACCTCCTCGCTCTCCGGGATCACGGCGAGCAGCGGGATCGACAGGATCTCCAGCACGTCGTCGATCTTCAGCATCTCGCCGCGCTCGGCCCGGTTGGGGTCGTAGCGGGTGAGGATCAGGTGCTTCTCCAGCCGCTCGCCCTTTTCCGCGCGCTCGGTCTTGGAATCCAGCAGCCCGATGATACGATCCGAATCGCGCACCGAGGAGACCTCGGGATTGGTGACGACGACGGCGATGTCGGCGTGGCGCATGGCGAGCGTCGCCCCGCGCTCGATGCCGGCCGGGCTGTCGCAGATCACCCAGTCGAATTTTTCGCGAAGCTCGCCGATGACGCGGGCGACGCCCTCGTCGGTGAGCGCGTCCTTGTCGCGGGTCTGCGAGGCGGGCAGCAGCGACAGCGTGTCGATGCGCTTGTCGCGGATCAGCGCCTGCGGCAGCTTTGCGTCGCCCTGGACGACGTTGATGAGGTCGTAGACCACCCGGCGCTCGGCGCCCATGATGAGGTCGAGGTTGCGCAGGCCCACGTCGAAGTCGACGACGCAGACGCTCTGGCCGGTCTTGGCCAGGGCGGCACCCAGAGCCGCCGTCGTGGTGGTCTTGCCCACCCCTCCCTTGCCGGATGTCACCACGATGACTTTGGCCATGGATCCCCCTTGAACCATTCGATCTGAGAAGTCGCGGCCGGCGCGGCCGCTGCGTGTGTTTTCTTGGAGCTCGCCCCGTCCGCGGATCGTTGCCGCGGGGCCCCCGGGGCGGTGACGAAGAACGACGAGCGTCAGTCGAGCGCGGCGGTGCGCATCGTGTCGCCGTCGAGCCAGACCTGGACGGCGCGGCCGCGCAAGGTGGGGTCGATGTCGTCGGCGATGCGGTAGAGGCCGTCGATGGCGAGCAGTTCGGGCTCGAACTTGCGGCAGAAGATACGCGCGCCCGGCGAGCCGGCGGCCCCCGCGATGGCCCGGCCCCGCAAGGCCCCGTAGATGTGGATCGAGCCGCCGGCGATGACCTCCGCGCCGGAGGCCACCGAGCCCATCACGGTCACGTCGCCCTCGGGGAACAGGATCGCCTGGCCGGAGCGCACGGGGCTCTCGAGCATCAGCGACTTCGCGCCCGTCACCCGCTCGACCGGGGGAGCGGCCGGCGCCTCGCCGGGCATCGCCACCTCGCCGGAGGGGCGGCCGCCGTTGAGCGGCGGCGGCATCCCGGGCCCGAGCGAGCCCAGCCCGGCTCCTTCGATTCCCATGATGGGAATCTCGCGCTCGGTGAGGGCGGTCACCAGATCCTTGAGTGCGTCCCGGCTCGGCGCCAGGGCCGTCACGTCGAGGATCACGGCGCGGCCGGCGAAGAAGGCCGGAGAGCGCCTGGCAAGGGCGTCGAGGTCGGCGAGCCAATCCTCGATCGGCGCCTCGGGGGCCAACACGACCGCCAGGAACGAGCGGCCACGGAAGCGGATCGGCGGGCGGGTTTGGGTCTGGCTGGTCACGTCTTTACGACTCGTTACCAGCCCATCAGGCGCGCTTGATGGTTAGCGAATGGTTAACGCCGGTAACGAAGTGTTCACCTTTGCGCGGAAGCCGAAGACAGCGTGGCTTCGATGTGGCGCGCGAACCCCGGTTCCAGCCCGAGGCTGCGGGCGAGGTGGTCGAGATAGGCCCGCTCCTGGGGCGTGTCGACGCTGATCGCCATCAGGGAGGCGGCATAGATCTCGCTCGCCTGTTCCGGGTTGCGGGCAAGGCGCGCCACCGCCTCGACGTCGACCGGCGCGCGCAGGGCGTCCATCAGGAAGGCCTTGTCGTCGGCGTCCAGAGCGTGGCGGTCCATCTCGCCGAAAATGCGGCGCTGCTCGTCCTGATCGATGTGCCCGTCGGCCTTGGCGGCGGTGATCATCGCGATGAGCAGCGCCCGGGAGCGGTCCTCCTCCTCGGCGGGCGAGGCCGGCATGAAGCGCGTGCCGCCGAGCATCCGGGCCGCCTCGTCGGCATTGGGGATGAAGCCGCCGGCCCGGGCGGGCGAGGCAGCATCGCGCTGGCCCTGATTCGCCTGCCAGCTCTGGTAGGCCTGATAGGCGAGCGTGGCGATGAGGGCGAGGCCACCGGCGCGCCCCGCCCCCATTCCTCCGCCCATCCCGGGAATCCCGCCGGGCATGCCGAACCCGCCGCCGCGGCGTCGGCCTCCCAGGACCAGCGAGGCGAGGCCGCCGAGGATCGCCGCCTTGCCGCCTCCGCCGCCGAGGGACCGGGCGACCTGTTCGAGGGGAGAGGGCGCTTGTCCGTATGGCGCTTGTCCCTGAGGGGCTTGGCCGGGATGACCGCCGAACGGGCCGCCTCGGCTCGAGCCGCCGAGGAACTGGTCGAGCAGGCGCTTGGCGTCGAACATCGGGGCTCCCTCAGGCACGAGCCGACGAGATGGGGTGCCCGGGCGCTGCCGCAAGGGCGGCCAAGGGCAGGACGACGATGCGTTGCCCCCGCCGCCGGCACCCGCCATGATCGCAGGCGCGAAGCCGCTCGGCCCGCCCGGGCGCCGCCGGAGGACACAATCCTTGACCCGCGTGCTCTACGAACTCGCCGCAGCCGATCCGGACCGGCGCTTCAGCCCGTTCTGCTGGCGCATCCGCCTCGCCCTGGAGCACAAAGGCCTCGCCTTCGAGGGCCGGCCGTGGCGGTTCACCGAGACCGACGCGCTCGACTTCTCGGGCTCGGACAAGGTGCCGGTGCTGGTCGAGGACGGGCGCCCGATCGTCGAATCGTCGGCGATCGCCGCCCATCTGGAGGCCGCCCATCCGGACCGGCCGTCGCTGTTCGGCGGGCAGGCCGGGCTGGCGCTGACCCGGTTCCACGTCGCCTGGACCGACGGGGTGCTGCACCCGGCGCTGGTGCCGCTCCTGCTCCTCGACATCCACCATCACCTCGGCGAGGCCGACCGGGCCTATTTCCGCCGCAGCCGCGAGGCCCGGTTCGGCAAGCCGCTTGAGGCTGTCTGCCCCGATCCGCAGGCGCAGCTTGCCACATTGCGAAAGACCCTCGCGCCGGTCCGCGCGGTTTTGCGCAGCCAGCCCTTCCTCGGCGGCGACGCCCCGCTCTACGCCGACCACGCGGTGATGGGCGCCTTCCTGTGGGCCCGCGGCGTCAGCGCGCTCGACCTCCTCGAACCGGACGACCCGGTGGAAGCATGGCGCCGGCGGATGCTGGAGCGGATGGGGGAGGGGTCGCGGGCGCTGGTCTTCGGCTGACGCGAACTCGTACGCCAACTGCCTGTGGACCCCGGTCCGGAACGCGGATCGGGAGCCCGGCTCCCGTGTTACGAGTCGTGCCTTCGCCGAGCGGGATGGCAGGCGCCATCCCGCTCGGCAGTTTGTTGTGCATCATTGTGTCGCCGAACCGGGTGTCACTTCGGCGAATGATGCTGGGGAGCCGCGATGACGATCAGCGTCGAGATGGGGGTGGCGAGCGGCCGGCCGGCCGCCCTCGACCTGGAGGAGCTGCTGGCGACCCGCCTCCTGGTCCAGGGCAATTCCGGCTCGGGCAAGTCGCACCTCCTGCGCCGGCTCCTGGAGCAGAGCGCGCCCCACGTGCAGCAGGTGGTGATCGACCCCGAGGGCGACTTCGTCACCCTGGCCGATGCCCACGGCCACGTGGTGGTCGAGGGCGATCACGGCGAGGCCGACCTCCAGCGCATCGCCGCGCGGGTGCGGGCGCACCGGGTCTCGGTGGTGCTGACGCTGGAGAGCCTCGACGTCGAGGCGCAGATGCGCGCCGCCGCGGCCTTCCTCGGCGGCCTGTTCGAGGCCGAGCGCGACCACTGGTACCCGGTGCTGGTGGTGGTCGACGAAGCGCAGCTCTTCGCGCCTGCCGCAGCCGGCGAGGTCTCGGACGAGGCCCGCAAGGCCTCGCTCGGCGCGATGACCAACCTGATGTGCCGCGGCCGCAAGCGGGGTCTCGCCGGCATCATCGCGACGCAGCGCCTCGCCAAGCTCGCCAAGAACGTCGCGGCGGAAGCGTCGAACTTCCTGATGGGCCGCACCTTCCTCGACATCGACATGGCGCGGGCCGCCGACCTGCTCGGCCTCGAGCGGCGCCAGGCCGAGAGTTTTCGCGATCTCGAGCGCGGCCACTTCATCGCGCTGGGGCCCGCTTTGTCGAAGCGCCCGCTTCCGATCGCCATCGGACCGGTCGCGACCTCGGCCCGCTCGTCGAGCCCCAAGCTCGTGCCCCTGCCGAGCCCGGCCTCCGGCGACGATCTGCGCGAGCTGATCCTCACGCCGTCCGAGAACGAACCGGTCTGGACCCCCGCACCCCGCCCGGCCCCGACCCCGCGGGCGACCCCGGCCGACTTGCTCCAGCAACTCGCCCAGTACCGGCCGCCGGAGCCGGTCGAGGTCGCGCCGAGCATGAGCGAGGCTGAGCGGGAGGCGGCGCTCGCCGACATCCTGCGCGAGATCGCCGCCGATCCGGATGGGGCGCATCACCCGATCGCCGTGCTCTACCAGGATTTTTTGGTGCGCTGCCGGATGCGCCGGCTGCCGGGCGAGCCGCTCGATCTCGGCCGCTTCCGCCGCAGGCTGGCCATCGCGCGGGCCGGCGTCGACGGGGAGGCGGCCGAGGGCGAGGAGGCCGATGCCGTGATGGCGGCCTGCGCCGGCCTGCCGGAGGAGGTCCAGGGCCTGTTCCTGCTGCTCGCTCGCGCTGCCCGGGCCGGCGCGCCATGCCCCTCCGACGATGCGCTCGCCCGCGCCATCGGCTCGCGCTCGCCGGGCCGGGCGCGGCGGCTGCTCGCCTATGTCGAGAGCCGCGGCGCCGCCGTGTGCCGCACCGATTTCCGCGGCAACCGCGTCGTCGCCCTGCCGGCTCTGGGCTGCGAGACCGCCCCGGGCAATCCGAAGGGGGGCGTCGAGGAGCCCGCCGGACTGTTCGCCGCGGAGTAGATCACGCCCGCGTGGCCTGAAGGCCCGCCGGGATCACCTCGCCGCGGCGCGCATAGGCAAGCCCGAGGAGCAGACCGAGGAGCACCAGGGCGGGCACGGCCATCACGATCGGGTCGCCGGCCCGCAGGTGGCTGAACGCGGCACCGACCATCACGGCCGCGAGCAGCAGCGCGCCGTACCCCACCGTGGCGCGGCCCCACAGCAAGACGGCGCCGAGAAGCTGCGCCGCCCCGACCGCGTACATGAACCAGAGCGGGTAGCCGAAGCGGGCGAAGCCCGCGACCTCGAACGGCACGGCCGCGAATTTCATGCCTGCCGCCGCCACGAAGATTGCGGTGAGCAGGCCGCGCAGCAAGAGGCCGCCGACATGCGGCCTGGTCGATATCGATGTCATGATTCCAATCCCGCTCGTGTCGTCGACCCGGTCCTGCCGGACGCGACGCGTCGATAGCGGCGCGGGATTGCGTCGTGATTGCGTGCTCCGTGTCGTCGGGCCGGAATCCTCGCGGGGCAGTTGGCGAGAACCTGCCGAAGCGCGCGGACCGGGGCCGCTTGCGGCATGCCCGCGCCACGGAGCCCTCGGATCGGCTCGGTCGTCGATGCCTCGGCGGCGACGAGCCGGTCTTCCGCGTCCTGCCCACCGGTCCCTGTCCCCCGTCCGGTTCGTCTTTCACGCAGGACGGCATGCCGGTGCGGATCAGCCCCGAATCGGACCGCTCGTATTCGACGGATGACAAGGTTTCACCATGATTTCCGTCGTCAGAACGCGATTTCGTTGCGGGTTAAATCATGGGATAAAATCGCCGACCGCGCCGATCCGAAGGAAGAGATTGAATTTCTTGCGCCTGTTTGTCGCCATGTTCGTGATCATTCGGGGCCATCCCGGCGTCCCCTCCTGCGAAGGATCGTCGCATCGGCGCGCCTCGACATGCCGGGGGTGGCGCCCGTCGGCATCGGAACGGTCGGTCTCACCGATCTCGTGCACCGCGCATTAAGCCTTGGGACGGATGATGGCGCGGGTGCGGCGGCAGGCCTTGCGGCGGGCCACGCCTCGCACGACACTGCCTTCGCGTGTTGACTGGACTTGGCGGGCACCTTGAAGTTGCATTCCCAATCCGAGCCGGACCTGAGCGCCCGGCCGATCCAGATCCGGGTCTGCGGCCGCTACCTGCTGCCGGGCGGGGCCGAGCATGTCTGCGAGACCCGCAGCCTCTCCCTCGCGACGATCGAGGTGCTGGCGCCGCAGAGCGGCCTGCTGGGCGATCCCGTCACGCTCTACCTCGAGGATGTCGGCCCGGTGACGGGGGTGATCCAGGCGATCGCGCCGGGTGGGTTCACCCTCGCGGTGGAGGTCGGGCCCGAGCGCCGGACCCGCTTCGCCGCCCGCCTCGCCTGGCTCGCCGACCAGGCGAACGGCAAGACCGACCAGCGCAGCGATCCGCGCATCGTGCCGAATATCCGCAGCGTCGCGGTGCGCCACGCCGACGGCCGGATCGTGCCCGGAACGATCATCGACTTGTCGATGAGCGGCGTGGCGGTCGCGACGACCGACCTGCCGTCGGTGGGTGAACTGGTCACGGTCGGCAAGCGCCGCGCTACTGTGGTGCGCCACCTCCAGAACGGCTTCGCCGTGACCTTCCGGCTGCCGTTCCGGCCCGAGACCTTCGGCCTGCACGTCACCCTCTGACCGCACGCGCCCCCGACAGAAGAACGCCGCCCTCGCGGGCGGCCCGAAGTCTTGCAAGGACGTCTTGCAAGGACGTCTTGGACGGAAATCTTGGACGGAAGTCTTGGAGGAACGCCCGTCCGGGCACATCCTTCGTGCCGCCGCCCGCCGCCTCGGCGCGGTGCGCGGCCGCACACGGCCGGCCCGGTACGGGCATTGCAGGCGCGACGCATCACGGGGCCTGCGACGGCCGCAGCGCACGGAAATTTAATCCCGCTGCGGCGAGATCCGCCGCACGGTCCATGATCGTGGCATGCGTGATCGTGGCACGCGGCTTGGGGGCATGCGGCTTGGGGGCATGCGGCTTGGGGGCATGGGATGCGGGCGAAGCACCGGGGCAGCGGGATCGAACGTCTCGACGGCAGCGCGATGCCGGGTGACCGGCGCGGCGACATCCGCATCGTCATCGCGAGGCCGCCGGCCGAGCCCGGGCGGGAGCGCGCCTTCGCCTATCTGCCCTGGCCGGTCCGGCTGCTCCTGAAGCTCGGGCTCCCGATCCTCGGCCTCTTCGCCGTCTTCGTGCTGCCGAACTACCTCGATTGCCGCAAGCAGCAGGCGGCCGGCCTTTCCTTCCACGGCATGACGGTCGGAGCCTGCACGCGCCAGTCCCTCGACGATCAGATCAGGGGAACGCAGAAGCGCTTCGAGGACATCGCCCGCGCCGTCGGAGCGCATTGAGGGCAAGGCCTGCGAGGTCGGGAACTCTGTCAGGTCATGCGCTGACAGACAAGGCGCGCCGGCCACGGGCCGATGTGCGCGGCGGAGCCTGTCTCGCCGGGAGGGAGTGCCTTAAGTACAAGGCCTGTCCGCTCCGGCACGAGGATGAGCCCCCCGATGTTCCCAGACGTGAAGCTTCACATCGCCGGCGAGTGGCGCGACGGCGCCTCCGGCCAGACGATGCCGATCCTCAACCCGGCCACCGGCGAGACCCTGAGCCAACTCGCCGTGGCGACCCGCCAGGACCTCGACCAGGCCCTCGAGGCGGCCGATCGCGGCTTCCAGGCCTGGCGCAAGGTCTCGGCCTTCGAGCGCAGCAAGGTGCTGCGCAAGGCCGCCAACCTGCTGCGCGAGCGCGCCGACGAGATCGCCCGGATCATGACCCTGGAGCAGGGCAAGCCGGTGGCGGAAGCCAAGATGGAGGTGCTCGGCGGCGCCGACACCATGGACTGGTTCGCGGAGGAAGGTCGGCGCGCCTATGGCCGGGTGATCCCGCCCCGCGCCGAGGGCGTGATGCAGCTCGTGATCCGCGAGCCGGTCGGGCCCGTCGCGGCCTTCACGCCCTGGAACTTCCCGATCAACCAGGCGGTGCGCAAGGTCTCGGCGGCGCTCTGCACCGGCTGCTCGGTGATCCTCAAGGGGCCCGAGGATACGCCGGCGAGCTGCACCGCCCTGATCCAGGCCCTGTTGGACGCCGGCGTGCCGGGCGACGTGCTCGGCCTCGTCTACGGCGACCCGGCCGAGATCTCCTCCTACCTGATCCCGCATCCGGTGATCCGCAAGATCACCTTCACGGGCTCGACCGCGATCGGCAAGGAGCTCGCCGCGCTCGCCGGCAAGCACATGAAGCGCGCCACGATGGAGCTCGGGGGGCACGCCCCGGCGATCGTCTTCCGCGATGCCGACGTGCAGAAGGCCGTGAAGGTGCTCGGTGCCAACAAGTTCCGCAATGCCGGCCAGGTCTGCGTCGCGCCGACCCGCTTCCTCGTCCACGATTCGGTGTTCGACGCCTTCGTCGACGGCTTCGTCGGCTTCTCCCGCGAGCTCAAGGTCGGCAACGGCCTGGAGCAGGGCGTGACGATGGGCCCGCTCGCCCATGGCCGCCGGATCGAGGCGATGGAGGGCTTCGTCGCCGATGCCGAGCAGAAGGGCGCGCAGCTGCGCACCGGCGGCAAGCGCATCGGCAACCAGGGCAACTTCTTCGAGCCGACGGTCTTCACCGACGTGCCCCTCGACGCCCGGATCATGAACGAGGAGCCGTTCGGGCCGATCGCGGCGATCCAGCGCTTCTCCGACGACGAGGAGGCCTTCGCGGAGGCCAACCGTCTGCCCTACGGGCTGGCCGCCTACGCCTATACCCGCTCGGCCGAGACGGCGACCAAGCTCGCCACGCGGGTCGAGAGCGGCATGATGTCGATCAACCACCACGGCATCGCCCTGCCGGAGACGCCCTTCGGCGGCGTGAAGGATTCGGGCTACGGCAGCGAGGGCGGCTCGGAGGCGATCGAGGCCTACCTCAACACCAAGTTCGTCACCCAGGCGGGCTTCTGAGTGGGGAGGGGGCCGCGCGAGCCGCCCCCTCTTCCGCCGGCGAAATAGGGGTTGCCAAGCCAGAGCGGACCCCTTAGACCGCACCTCACCGGCGGGGCGCACCGCTCCCCCCGGTCAGGCGCCCGTAGCTCAGCTGGATAGAGCACCAGACTACGAATCTGGGGGTCAGAGGTTCGAATCCTTTCGGGCGCGCCATTTTATTCTTGTCGATCACGGTCATGTCCGGACCATCCCGGCACCGACCGTCACATAGTCGAAGACACGATCTTCGATCGGGCGCCCGTAGCTCAGCTGGATAGAGCACCAGACTACGAATCTGGGGGTCAGAGGTTCGAATCCTTTCGGGCGCGCCACTTCTCTCAATCATCGAAAATCAGATCGTCGTGTCTCCGTTCGACGGGCAAGGTTGCCCGGGCGAGCGGCGCCGGTGCGCTCGGCCGGACTACGGCATAGGACACGACGGCTTTGCTCCCTCTCGGCACCGGTCCTTTCCAACCCTCAACATCATTCTGAGGTTTTAGTCGGTCGTAGATCGACTGACCTCGAAGGAGAGCTCCAGACGTCTCAGGTCTATCTGGAGCCCTCTTTCGAGGTTCACTTGCGCTCGCACCTCAGGATGAGATCGTGGGCGGGAGGGGTTGG
Source organism: Methylobacterium sp. 142-1Y (assembly GCF_057747795.1). NCBI lineage: Bacteria > Pseudomonadati > Pseudomonadota > Alphaproteobacteria > Hyphomicrobiales > Methylobacteriaceae > Methylobacterium > Methylobacterium sp. 142-1Y. The sequence continues at coordinate 483,369 of NZ_CM173224.1, forward strand.
CGACGGTGCAAGCAGTTCCTGTCGTGTACCGGGCGTGGGGCCAGTCCCCATCCTTGGGCCGGGCGAACGCTCGGTCCTATCGGCGACGAACCCGAAGGCCCGTTCAAAGGCCCCGATGACCTGCGCTGCCGCGTCGATCCGGCCGGTCATGGCCTGTGCTTTCAAGTTCATTTGTCGCGAGAGACACGCTCTAGGCCTGTATTAATTCTGATTAACCATGCCATGCCGGCAAAGCCTGCTTGCGAGCCGCAGGAGCATCCCGCCATCCGGCTCCGTAGCGACTGCGTCAGGACGACGGCCCGTTTACCGGCGACTCAGGTTTGCATGAGAAATTTCCTCAGGCGATCGACCGGTGTGGCGGGGTTTGGACGTGCGTTGTTTCAAGCTCCTGCTGCTGGCCGGAATCCTGTGCCTGCCGCCGGCCCTCGCCGCGGCCGGGGAATGCGGGCCCGAGGCGCTCGGCACCGCGCGCATCCTCGAAGTGCCGTTCGCGCAAGGGCCGGTCGGCCGGGCGAGCTACGGGCGCACTCTGCCGCTCGAGCGCGGCGAGGTGGTGCTGACCTTCGACGACGGCCCGCTGCCCCGGCGCACCAACGCGGTGCTGGCCGCCCTCAAGGCGGAATGCGTGAAGGCGACGTTCTTCGTCATCGGCACGATGGTGGCACAGTTTCCCGAGACCCTGCGCCGCACCGCCGCCGAGGGCCACACCATCGCGACCCATACCTGGTCGCACCGATACCTGAACCGGATCCGCAGCGAGACGGTGCGGCGCGACCAGATCAACGGCGGTCTCGCGGCCGCCCGTACCGTCCTGGCCGACGACGCGGCGCCGTCCCTGTCGCCGTTCTTCCGCTTCCCCGGCCTCGGTCACGGCGCCGCCCTCGACCGTTACGCCGCGGCCCAGAGGCTGGTGCCGTTCAGCATCGACGTCGACGGCGACGACTGGAAGCGGATCGCCCCGGCGGCGGTGATGGCGCGGGTGCTCAAGCGCCTCGATGCGGCGGGGCGGGGGATCATCCTGCTCCACGACATCCAGCCCCGGACCGTCGCGATCCTGCCGGACCTGCTGCGCCAGTTGAAGGCGCGCGGCTATCGCGTCGTCCACGTGGTGCCGGCGCAGGGCGATACGCAGGCCGCGCTGGCGGCCCTGGACGCGCCGCGGGCCAGGCCGATCCGCCTCGCCCTCGACCGGCTCGGCAGCCGCATGGCGGCCCTGCGCGTCGCCGCGCGCCCGCCGGCCTCGTTCGTCGAGGAGGCGCCGCTCGTCCTGCGATCGGGCCTGTTCGAGGAGGCACCGGAGGCGCCGCCATCCCGGGACCAGACCCGATCCGGCGGGGAGGTCCGCGTCGCGCTGATCGCCGACGCCGTGCCGGACGGACCCGCGCCTCGCGCCGGCTGGAGCGGGTTCGTGGTGATCGGCACCGCCCCGCAGGCTGCCGGCTTCCGCGCCGTCGCCGCGGCGAGCGGCCCGCCCCCCCGGTGAGCCCTCCGCCGACCCTGCCGCCCGTCACGGACCTGCCCGGAAAGCCCCCAACGATGCGACGTCTCGGCCGGCTCCTGCCCGCCCTTCTCCTCTGCAGCGCCGGCGTCGCCCAGGCGATGAGCGCCGACGAGTCGCCGGCGGGCTGGTGGGCGCCGAGCCTGCGCGACTGCGCCGATCCGGCGAGCCCGCGGGCTTTCGAGATCCGGCTCAAACCCGCCGCCGAGGCGCGGCTCGACGCGCACGATCTGCGCTGCCGGATCGACAGGGTCTCCGACACGGCGATCGGCTACCGTCTCCACATGCGCTGCTTCCGCTCGGACGAGGACCTGCGCACGGGCACCCATGCGGAGGCCCGGCAGATCGTGGTCGACGCGATCGGTGCAGTGACCATGCGGGCGGATGGGCGGCGCGTCTATCGCTGCCGCTCGCGCCCGGCCGCCGCCATCGGGGCCCCGCGCCAGCCGGTCGCCGCGGAGGCGCCGCCCGCCGGCACCCCGACGGTCCCGGCCCTGCCGCTGCCGGATGCGCCGATGCGCCTGGCCTCGCTCGCCCCCGAGCCGCCCCCGTCCGGGCCGGTCGCCCTGGCGCCGATCGCGCCCGCCGCGCCGTCTCCCGCGGCCTCCGCCCCCGCGCCGGAAACTCCCTTGCGCGTGGCCGCGCCAGAGAATTCCATGCGCGTGGCCGCGCCAGAAAATTCCATGCGCGTGGCCGCGCTTCCCGCCGAGCCGCTGCCGGGGGCCGAGGCACCGCGCCTCGCTCCTCCGCCCGTGCCCCTGCCGGCATTGCGGCGCGGCAAGGTGGTCGCCTATCCCGGCGCGCAAAGTGCCGGTACCATCGTGGTCGATACGGCGGCGCGCCTGCTCTACCTCGTGCGCGGCGACGGCACGGCCGTCCGGTACCGGGTGGCGGTCGGGCGCCCCGGCACGACCTGGAAGGGGATGCAGACGATTACCGCCAAGCAGGAATGGCCGCAATGGACGCCGACGCCGGAGATGCGGCGCAGCCGGCCCGGCCTGCCGCGCCACGTCGCCGGCGGCCCGCGCAATCCCCTCGGGGCCCGGGCGCTCTATCTCGGCTCCACGCTCTACCGCATCCACGGCACCACCGACCCGCGCTCGATCGGCCGGGCCGCCTCGGCCGGCTGCTTCCGGATGCTGAACGACGATGTGATCGAGCTCTACCGCTTCGTGCCCGTCGGCACAAAGGTCCAGGTGATCTGAGGGGCGAAGTGGTCTGAGAGCCGGTTTGAACGCGTAGATCTGCTGGAAACTGAGGGCGAATATGAGATTTTCTACCCTTTCACCTGATACTGAGAGCCTGTCTGAGCAGAAATTTATGAAAAATTCATGAGATTATTTGGGAGATATCCTACCCAGTACCTCATCCTGAGGTGCGACTGAAAGGAGCCTCGAAGGAGGGCTCCAGAAGCCTCCGCGATCCCTGGAGCCCTCCTTCGAGGTCAGTCGATCGTCGATCGACTGACACCTCAGGATGAGGTGGGGGGTCGGAAATTCGAACCTTTCTCAAGTCTTCGGTATAAAACCGTGCTCAAGTAGGCTCTGAGGACCGCTCGGACCGACGAGTCGTCGTCCCTGCTGGATCATCCCGCCGGCCGCAACACCGATTTCGGCATCACCCCGTAGGCCTTCTTGAAGGCGCGGCTGAAATGCGAGAAGTCGCTGAAGCCGCATTGCATCACCACCTGCCCGACATTGCGGGCCTGGCCCTCGGCGAGCAGCCGGTGGGCCAGTTCCAGCCGCTGCTGCCACAGCCAGCGGATCGCCGTGGTGCCGTCCGCCGCGAAGGCGCGGCAGAGCGTGCGCAGGGACACGCCGAGGCGGCTCGCCACCGTGGCGAGGTCGAGGTCCGGATCCTCGATATGGGCGATGAGGAAGGTCTTGGCCTGGCGCACCAGGTCCTCGTCGGCGATCCGGCGCCCCGGCGCCGTCAGGCTCGCCTCCAGCGAGGCGGTGAGCAGGTCGAGGAACGAGTTGCCGAGGCGCTGCGAGCATGTCTCGCTCAGGGGCGATTCGAGTTCGACGATGTCGGTCATGGTGTGGGCGATGGTCGAGGCGAGCGGCTGGCCGGGCCGGACGACCCGGGCCGCCAGATGGGGCAGGTCGGGCAGCCGGGCCGCCATCTGCCGCCGGGCGATCCGGGCGATGATCATCCGGGTGTCCTGCTCGAACTCCCACAGGAAGGGACGCGCCGAATCGTATATCACCAGGTCGCCGACGGCCGGCAGGGCGCAGCGGTCGTCCTGGACCAGCCGGCCGGTGCCGGTCTTCATCAGCGCCACGAACACGTCGTCGTCCGGCATCCGCCGCAGGCAGGCGGCGTCGCGGCGGCTCGCCATCGGCGAGAACCGGATGTCGCAGAGGTTCACCTTGCCCAACGCGACCTTGCGCAGCCGCGCCGCGAAGGGCCGGTCGGGCACCCTCCGGGTCGTCTCCGACGGGCTCAAATGGGCGCAGATCGCGTCGCGCCAGTAGGAGAAGCGGTACGGTTCGGCGAGGACGTTGGTGTCGAAGGTGGTGATCGCGGCGGGCGGGGAGGCAGGCGTGGCCAACGAGGGGGTGAGCGATGCCATGACGGGTCCCTCCGGCTTCTCGCGGCGCGGTTCCGGGCGGCGTGGCACCCCCGGCCACGCGCCGTGCGTCCGCAACGGTTCAAGCAATGCCGATGCCAGACATGGAATGCCGATGCCGGACTTGGCGAACGCTGACGGTCACAGGCCAAGCGGCATGACCCGCCGGGGCAAGACGGGCACTCGGGTTATGGGAAGGATGCGACCGTAAAAGGCGGGAGGCTACCGATGTCCGCGACCCTGCACGACGAATCCCTGGTCTCCCTCGCCGGGGCGATCCGCCGCCGACAGGTGAGCGCGGTCGAGGTGACGGCGGCGATGCTCGCGCGCATCGGCGCCCTGGACGGCGAGTATCGCAGCTACACCACGGTGACCGCGGACCATGCGCTCGCCGCGGCCGCGCGGGCGGACCGGGAGACGGTGCGCGGCATCAGCCGCGGCCCGCTGCACGGCGTGCCGCTCGGCATCAAGGACCTGTGCGACACCCGATTCGCCGCCACCGGGGCCGGCACGGCGATCCATCGCAGCCGGGTGCCGGCATCCGACGCCACCGTGGTCGAGCGGCTGGAGCGGGGCGGGGCGGTGATTCTCGGCAAGCTCGCGATGACCGAGGGCGCCTATACCAGCCACCATCCGGACAATCCGGGTCCGCTCAACCCGTGGAGCCGGGGCCACTGGGTCGGCTCGTCCTCGACCGGATCCGGCGCGGCCGTCGCGGCGCGGCTGTGCTACGGCGCGCTCGGCTCCGACACCGGCGGCTCGATCCGTTTTCCCTGCGCGACCTGCGGGCTCACCGGCATCAAGCCGAGCTGGGGCCGGGTCAGCCGCCACGGGGTCTTTCCGCTCGCCGCCTCCCTCGACCATGTCGGCCCGATGGCCCGCAGCGCCGCCGACGCGGCGGCGATCCTGGGCGTCATCGCGGGCGCCGACCCGCGCGACCCGACGGCGCTGCAGGCGCCGGTGGACGATTATCGGGACGCGACCGGCGGCTCGATCCGCGGCCTCACCGTCGGTATCGACCGGCGCTTCACGACCGAGGGCATCGACCCGGAGGTGATCGCCGCCTTTGCGGGCATCGAGGCGGCGTTGCGCGAGAGCGGCGCGCGAATCCGCGAGGTCGCGATGCCCCCGACCGACGATCTGGTGCGCGGCTGGATCCCGTTCTGCGCGGTCGAGACCGCACTCGCCCATCGGGAGACCTATCCGGCGCGGGCGGCGGAATACGGCCCCGACCTCGCCGGGCTGATCGAGGAGGGACGCGCCGTCACCGGCCAGACGCTCGGCGCGATCTACCACGAGCGCCTGGCCTTTTCGGGCGCCCTGGCGGCCCTGTTCGAGGAGGTCGATTGTCTCCTCGTGCCGACCATGCCGGTTCCGGTGCCGAGCCTTGCCCGGATGGCGGAGTTCGGCCAGGACCCGGAGGTGCTGCTGCGCCTCCTGCGCTTCACCGCGCCGTTCAACTTCTCCGGCAGCCCCACGATCACCCTCCCGGCCGGGATCGACGCGGCAGGACTCCCCCTGAGCGTCCAGCTCGTCGGTCCGCATCTGTCGGAGGCCCTGTTGTGCCGCGCCGGCCACGCGATCCAGCAGGTCACGGACTGGCATGCGCGGCGGCCGGTGGACCTCGCTTGAGAGCGCTCGAGAGTCCCGGTTCTCGCTTGCGGGTGCCGGACCGATTCGGTGTATCATCGCGGCTCCGAGACCGTCTCATACGAAATCCGGAAGATCACTTCCGGATTTCGTATCATCAGCCCGCGCGGCGCCTGAGCGAAGCCGCTTTCCGCATCGCGAAGCGATCAATCGGAAAGCGTATCAGCCCGCCAGCGCCCGCGCCGCCCGCTCGGCCACCAGGATCACCGTGGCGTTGAGGTTGGCGGAGATCATTCGCGGAAATACCGAGGCGTCGGCGACGAACAGGCCGTCGAGGCCGTGGACCGCGAAGCTGTGCGGATCGACGACCGCCCCGGGATCGGTGCCCATCCGGCAGGTGCTCGACGGGTGGTAGAGCGAGGCGAGGTGCCCGCGGACGTGGCGGGCCATCGCCTCGTCGCTCACGCATTCGGCAGAGGGGCTCAGCTCGTGGGCGATCACGTCGGCGAGCGGGCCGGTTGCCGCGATCGCCCGGTTGATCCTGACGCCCTCGACCAGGGTGGCGAGGTCGCGGCCGCCCTCGTCGCTCAAGTAGCGCGGGTCGATCGCCGGCGCCATGACCGGGTCGGCCGAGCGCAGGCGGATCGTGCCGCGGCTCTCCGGCCGTTGCAGTACCGCGAACAGGGTGAAGCCGGAATCCGGATAGAGGAAGCGGCCGTAATCGCGGTGCGGTGCGGCGATGCCGTAGAGTTGGAGGTCGGGCTCGATGCCGGGCCGGCTGGCGACGTGGCCGCCGGCCGCGGCCCAGTTCGAGGTCCGCGGGCCGGTGCGGTACGCCTGCCACTCGCCGAAGCTCTCGGCCGCGTCCAGGGCCCCGACGCCGATCGGGCGCTTCGCCGCAAAGGCGAGGGTGATGGCCGGGTGGTCCTGCAGCTCCCGGCCGACCCCCGGCAAGTCGTGGACCGGCGCGACGCCCACTTCCCCGAGCGCATCCGCCGGGCCGATGCCTGAGAGCATCAGGAGATGCGGCGAGGCGATGGCGCCAGCCGCCAGCACGACCTGACCGGCGAGCGCCCGCTCGGGCCGGCCGTTGCGCAGGTACTCGACGCCGACCGCGCGCCCGCCCTCGATCACGATGCCGGTGACGAGCACGCCGGTCTCGATGGTGAGGTTTCGCCGCGCCCGCGCCGGATCGAGATAGGCCCGCTTGGTCCCGAAGCGCTCGCCGCCCCTGGTGGTCAGCTGGAAGAAGCCGACGCCCTCCTGGCTTCCGCCGTTGAAATCCGGATTCGCCGGGTGGCCGGCCGCCACGGCCGCGTCGTGCCAGAGGGTCTCGCCCTCGTCGCGATAGGGGCAATCCTCGACCGGCAGCGGACCGCCGGTGCCGTGCAGCGGATGGTTGCCGAAGCGGCGATTGTCCTCGGTGGCCAGGAAATCCGGCAGCACGTCGTGCCAGCTCCAGCCGGGACAGCCCATCGCCTCCCAGCCGTCGTAATCCGAGGGCAGGCCGCGCATGTAGATCATCGCGTTGAGCGAGCCCGAGCCGCCGAGCATCCGGCCGCGGGGCCAGAAGATCCGGCGGTGGCGGCAGCCGGATTGGGGCTCGGTGTGGAAGCCCCAATCGACCGCGGTGTCGAACAGGCCCGGCCAGTCGGACGGGATCACGGCGCCGAGCGGCGGTTCGCCGCCCGCTTCGAGCAGCAGCACCCGACGGGCCGGATCGGCGCTCAGCCGACCCGCCAGGACGCAGCCGGCGCTGCCGGCGCCGACGATCAGGATGTCGTAGACGCTCGCGTCTCCGATCGCTTTGCCGATCACCTGGCCGATCAGCTGGCCGATCACCTCGCCGATCACCTGGCCGAGATCTCGTCGGCGGTCACGAGGATCACCTCGCCGTCGAGGATCGGTTGCGCGATGGCAAAGAACCGCGCCACCGCGTCCGAGCCGTTGTGCCGGTCCATCGCCGCAGCGGTGGTGAACCGCTCGTAGGTGGTGAAGCGGGTCGGGTCGCCGGCATCCTGCGAGACGAAGAACCCGACCGTGTCGGGCTCGTTCACGGCGACATGCGCCGCCACGTCGAGGAGGGCGGACCGCAAGGTCTCCTCCGCACCCGGCCTGGCGCGGAGGATGGCGCTGATCGTCTTCACCGGCGGATCCTCAGAACGTCTTCCAGTCGCCGGCCGCCTCGAAGGCGGCGGCGGCCTGGTAGATCGCGCTCTCGTTCCAGTCCTTTGCTGTCAGCATCAGGCCGACCGGCAGGCCGTCGACGAGGCCGCAGGGGATCGACATCGAGGGGTTGCCGGTCACGTCCATCGGCGAGGTCGAGGCGACCATCTCGAAGGCCCGCACGATGATCTCCTCCAGCGGCGCCCCCTTCTCCGGCAGCTTGGTGGCGGTGCAGGGCAGGGTCGGGCAGAGCAGCAGGTCGTATGTGGCGAAGGTCCTGGCAAAGTCCTCCCGCACCTTGCGGGCGAGGTTCTGCGCCTTGGCGTAGTAGCGGCCGCGGTAATGGGTCAGGCCCCACTGGCCGATCAGCATCGAGATCTTCAAGGTTTCCGAGAGGTCGTCGGCGCGGTCGCGCCAGGCCGAGTGGGCGTCGAACAGGCCGACATCGTAGGCGCCCTTCCAGTTGAAGCCCATGCCGTTGCCGAGCATCATCTGCTGGGTGAGGCCCTCGAGCCCGATCGGCGTCCAGACCGAGGCCGCCAGGCGGTAGGCCGGCAGCGACACCTCCTCGACCGTGGCGCCCAGGCGCTCGAACCGGGCCGCCGCGGCCCGGACCTTGTCGGCCACCGCTTCCTGCATCCCGGGGGCGGAGAAGCCTTCCATCAGCAGGCCGATCTTCAGGCCCTTCGCGCCCTTCTTCAGCGCTTCGGTGTAGGGGGCGACCTGCGGCGCGTATTGCCGCGGATCGAGCCCGTCGGGCCCGGCGAGGACCTCGAGCAGCAGGGCGTTGTCGGCGACGCTCGCGGTCATCGGGCCGGTATGGTCGATCGTGGTCTCGATCGGCATCACGCCGGTATAGGGCACGAGGCCGTGGGTCGGCTTCATGCCGTAGATCCCGCAATACGAGGCGGGGATGCGGATCGACCCGCCCTGATCGCCGCCGATCGCCAGATCGACCTCGCCGGCGGCCACCAGGGCGCCGCTGCCGGAGGACGAGCCGCCGGCCGAGTAGCCCATCCGGTGCGGGTTGTGGACCGGCCCCGGATCCGAGGTGTGGCTGCCGCCCGACAGACAGAAGTGCTCGCACACCGCCTTGCCCAGGATGGTGGCGCCGGCATCGAGCATCCGGGTCACGATGGTGGCATCGGACGCGGGCACGAAGCCCTCCAGGGTCGAGGCGCCGTTCATCATCGGCACGCCGGCCAGAGCCACGTTGTCCTTGAGCGCCACGGTTTTAGCCTGGAGCTTGCCGGTCTCGGCGCCCTTCACCTCGCTCTTCCAGTACCAGGCGCCGAGCGGGTTCTCGTCCGGGCTCGGGCGGGTGCCCGGGGTGCGGGGATACTTCACCGGCGGGATGTGGTCCGGCAGGGCGTCGACGACGTCGTAGGCGTCGAAAGAGGCGTCCATCAGCGCGCGATAGGCGGCGGCCTCCTCGTGCGACATCGACATGTAGAGGCTGGCGGCGAGTTCGCGGACCTGGGCGGCACTCGGGCGGGTGATGGCCATGGGGCGTCTCCTTGGGTTTGCATGCGAGAGTGGGAATCGAACCGGCTAGAGAATTTTGCGGTGAAACGGGAACTGCTTCATCAAATAAAATTCAAAACAGAACGCTGTTTAGCGCAATAATAACATACGGCAGGAACATGAAATCGCTGAATCGGCTTTCCTCCCCTCAACCTCATCCTGAGGTGCTGCCGCTTGCGGCAGCCTCGAAGGAGGGTTCCAGAAGCCTGTGCGATCTCTGGAGCCCTCCTTCGAGGTCAGTCGATCTTCGATCGACTAACACCTCAGGATGAGGTTGTGAGTGGAAAGAGCTGCCATGCTTGTGAAACGTCCTGTCATGCACAGTGTTGCAACGGGCTCTGATGGCACTCTAAGCCGCCGCCATCCCGATCCGCCCCGCCAGCAGGTCCTCGCGCGCGACCTCGCCGGTGATGCGGCCCTTCTGGATGCCGAGCACCCGGTCGGATAGCGAGGTGACGAAGTCGAGGTTCTGCTCGACGATGATCATCGACAGGTCCCAGCGCTTCTTCAAGGCCAGCAGCGTCTCGATGATCTCCTCGATGATCGAGGGCTGGATGCCTTCCGTCGGCTCGTCGAGGAGGACGAGCTTCGGCCTAGTGCAGAGGCAGCGGGCGAGCGCGAGCAATTGCTGCTCGCCGCCCGACAGCGCGCCGCCGCGCCGGTCGAGCAGGCGGACGAGGCGGGGAAAGTCGGCGAGCACGTCGTCGATGATACGGGGATCTTCCCGGGGCGCGCTGGCGAGCCCCATGCGCAGGTTCTCGCGCACGCTGAGGGTCGAGAAGATCTCGCGGCCCTGCGGCACCAGGCCCATCCCGAGCCGGGCGCGCTGGTGGACCGGGAGCCGCGTGATCTCGGTGCCGGAGAACCGCACCGCGCCGGTATCGGCGGCGAGGTGCCCCATCAGGGTCCGCATCAGCGTCGTCTTGCCCATGCCGTTATGGCCGAGGATGCCGAGATATTCGCCACTCGCCAGGGTGAAATCGACCCCCATCAGGATCGGTACGCGGCCGTAGCTCGCCCGCAGGCCTTCCACATCCAGCAGAGCGCTCATGCCGCCACCTTCTTGCCGAGATAGACGTCGCGGACCCGCCGGTCGGCGAGCACGGCGTCGATCCCGTCCTCCATCATGATCCGGCCCTGGTGGAACACCGTGACCGTGCGGGCGATCATCTTGATGAACGCCATGTCGTGCTCGACCACGACGATCGCCCGGGTCTTGTTGATCTCGCGGATGATCTCGGCGGTGCGGTGGGTCTCCTCGTCGGTCATGCCGGCGGCGGGCTCGTCGAGGAGGATCAGTTCGGGGTCGCCCGCCAGCACCGTGCCGATCTCGACCCATTGCCGCTGGCCGTGCGAGAGCTGGCCCACGATGGCCTCGGCGAGATGGGTCAGCCGGATCTTTTCCAGGATCTCGTCGACCAGCGGCCGGGTGAATTTCGGCGTCGTCTTGCGGCGGGCCGCGAGCCAGATGTTCTCGCGCACCGATACCCCGTTGAAGACGTTCGGCACCTGCGTCTTGATGCCGATGCCGAGCCGGGCGATCTGGTGGCTCTGCAGGCCGGTCAGCGGCTTGCCGCGGAACGCGATGGTGCCTGAGGTCGGCGTGAGCTGCCCGGTCAGCATCTTGAAGAACGTGCTCTTGCCGGCGCCGTTCGGGCCGATCAGGCAGCGCAGCTCCATCTCGCCTAAAGTGAAGCTCACGTCGTCGTTGGCGACGACGCCGCCGAAGCGCATCGTCAGGTTCTCGGTCTTCAGGAGGGGGACGAGGGGATCCATCTCATTCGGCTCCCGCGGTCTGGGTACGGGCGGCGGTGGAGACGAGGGGGCGCCGACTGGCCTTGCGGCCGAATCCGGCAAGCGCGTCGCGCAAGGTCGGCACGATGCCCTTCGGCAGCAGCAGCACGAAGCCGACCAGGATGACGCCGAGCACCAGGTTCGAGTTGAAGGCCTGCTGCGAGCCGATCTTCGCGTTGAGGTACTGGATCAGCACGCAGCCGACGACCGGGCCGATCAGGGTACCGAGGCCCCCGACGGTGATCCAGATGATGATCTCGGCCGAGAGCGACAGCGAGAAGATCGTCGGCCCGACGAAGGCGCCCCAGTTGACGTAGAGCGCGCCGGCCAGCCCGGCGACGGCGCCGCCGACCATGAACACGCCGAGCTTGATCAGGCGCGGGTCGTAGCCGAGCAAGGCCGCCCGGGTCTCGTTCTCCCGCACCGCGACGGCGATGCGGCCGAAGGGGCTGGCGAGCAGCAGGCGCATCAGGAGATACACGCCGATCAGCGTGAAGCCGGTGACCAACCACGAGGCTTCGGGGCTGAGCACCGCATCCGGCGTGTAGGGGGCGTTGAAGGTCGGCACCGACGGGATGCCGTTGAAACCGCCGAGCCGTGCCTGGCCGATCGTGTAGGCGTCGCCCGCCGTCGAGTTGACGACGTTGAACAGGATCAGCGTGACGGTGAGCGTGATGACCCCGAGATAGACCTCGCTGATCCGGCCGTAGAACACGAAATAGCCGAGAGCCGCTGCGAACAGGGCCGGGAACAGGATCGCCAGCAGGATCGCGTTGGTCGAATCGCCGAAATTGATCGCCGCGATGGCGTAGGTGTAGCCGCCGAGACCGAAGAACGCGGTCTGGCCGAAGGACAAGATGCCGCCGAAGCCCCAGATGAAGGCGAGGCTGAGCGCCAGCACCCCCATGGCGGCAAACAGCGTCAGCTGCATCAGGGTGAAGAGTTCGAGATAGATGGGCAGCACGGCCACCAGACCGAGGGCGACGAGGACGGCCAGGGCCTGGAGCCCGAGCGTGAGGCGAGCGGGCATTTAGAGCGTTCCCTTGAAGAAGCGGCCGGAGATGCCCTGCGGCAAGAGCCGGATCAGCAGGATCGCGGAGAGGAACAGGATCACTTCGCCATAGACCGGGGTGGTGAAGTAGGCGCCGAGCTGGTTGACGAGGCCGAACAGGCCGGCGGCCGAGAGCGTGCCCGAGATGATCGCTGCGCCCCCACCCACCACGGTGATGAAGCACTTGGCGACGAAGGCGGTGCCCATCACCGGGGTGATGCCGGAGACCGGTGCCAGGAGTCCGCCGGCGAGCCCCGTGACCGCCGCCCCGATGCCGAAGGTCGCCATGTAGATCTTCGCCGGGTTGACCCCCAGCGTCGCGGCCATGCCGGGATTGAGCATCACCGCCCGGGCGACGAGGCCGAAGCGGGTGAACCGCAGCACGCCGTAGACGAGCGCCATCACCAGGACCGCCATGCCGAGCAGGAAGATCGTGTACCAGCTCGACCGGTAGGCCCCGACCTGGAACCCGCCGAGCGGCGTCGGCACCCCGTTGATGGTGTTGCCGAAGATCGTCGTCACGAGGCCGATCAGGCACAGGCTCAGGCCCCAGGTCGCCAGCATCGAATCGACGAGGCGCCCGTACAGGAACCGGATCAGGCAGCGCTCGATGACGAGCCCGACCAGCCCGACGAAGAGCGGCGCCACCACCAGCATCGCGATCCAGATGTTGAGCCCGGCATTGGCCGAGATCACCGTGGCATAGGCGCCGAGCATCACGAACTCGCCGTGGGCCAGGTTGATGATCTTCATCATCCCGAAGATGATCGCCAGGCCGAGGCAGAGCAGGAACAGGGAGGCGGCCCCGTTCACGACGTCGAGCGCGATGATGAGCGACAGATCCATGGCGTCATCCGGGCGGGGGAGGGGACCGAGCCGGAACTCGGTCGACGGCAATGCTAATTTCCCACCCACGACCTCATCCTGAGGTGCGACTGAAAGAACCTTCGAAGGAGGGCTCCAGATGCCGCTGCGATCCCTGGAATCCTCCTTCGAGGTCAGTCGATCGAAGATCGACTGACACCTCAGGATGAGGTCGCGGGAAGGAGGGAAAGAGGCTCGAATCGACCCTCAGATCGAAATCTCATACTGCTTGTTGTCGCGGGGGTTCTTGACCAGGTTGCACACCGCGGCGGTGTCCTGGGGCTTGGCGTCCGGGTAGGTCTCGCGCACGTCCCATTTCCGGTCCTTGACCGCCGCCAGGTAGGCGTTGCGGGTGACGTGATGGGTGGCATGGTCGATCGTCACCTTGCCGGTCGGCCCGTCGAAGGAAAGTCCCGTCTCCAAGGCCTCCGTCACCGCCATCCGGTCGATCGACTTCGCCGTCTTCACCCCCTCGACCCAGAGATAAAAACCCTCGTAGGTCGCCGCCGCCAATTCGCTGATATAGGGGATGCCGGGCGATTGCTTCTTCAGCTTGGCGACGTAACTCGTGCTCGCCGGGGTCGTCAGTTCCTCGAAATAGCCGTAGGCGCCGAGGATGCCGTCGCTCTCGGCGGCGTTGAGGGTGGTGGGCTCGTTGACGAGGCCGAAGGTGGTCGAGGCGATCGGGATCTGGTCCTTCATCCCGGCCGAGGTCCATTGCCGGTAGAACGCCGTGTGGTTGCCGCCGACCAGCGCCGAGAGCAGCAGGTCGGGCTTCGCCGCCTGGATCTTCGAGATCGTCGGGCCGAAATTCGTCACGTCGAGCGGGAAGAAATCGACCGCGACGGTCTCGCCGCCGTTGTCCTTGACGTATTTCTGCATCCACTTGGCGGTGATCTGGCCGTAATTGTAGTCGGCAGCGATGACGTAGACCTTCTTCGCCGGCTTTCCCCCCTTGGTCATCGCGAAAGGAACCAGCTTCTCCACCGTCTGGGCCGGGGTGGTGCCGGTGCAGAAGGTGTTGCGGTCGCAGACCCCGCCCTCGTACAGCACGTTGTAGAAGTACAGCACCTTGAAGCGGTTGAAGGTCGGGCGGATCGCCTCGCGCGAGGCCGAGGTGATGCCGCCATGGACCACCGCCACCTTGTCGCGCACGGCGAGCTGCTGGGCATACTGCGAATACATCTGGATGTTCGACTGGGTGTCGTAATGCACCAGCTGCAGCGGCCGGCCCAGCAGGCCGCCGGCGGCATTCACCTCCTCGATGCCGAGCTTCAGGCTCTCGACCATCGGCGTGCCGGAGGCGGCGAGCGGGCCCGACTGGTCGTGCAGCGAGCCGACCAGGATCGGCGTCTCGGCTTTGGCCGAGCGGAGCAGGGCGGGCATCGCCAGGGTCGAGAGCGGGACGGCGGAGGCGGTGCGGAGAAGGTCGCGACGTGAGAGGGCCATCCGGGTCCGGGCTCCTGGCTGCTTGGGCCGACAACTGCTTGGGCCGACGACCCCTTGGGCCGACGACCCGAGGTTAGAAGAGGCCGGAGGACCGGCGCTTGCCTGTGCTGACCAAAAAATTGGACTGCCCGTGCCAGGGCGCAGGCCTGCGGCTTTCCGGGGCAAGCCGGACGATCTTCTCCGCGTTTGTGTGATGAGAGAAAATTCTTCCGCTATACACCTATTAGATAGAGGATTTTTCTTATATCCGCGCCGTTCTTGCACCGCGGCAGGACGATGCCCTAAGCGGACACGGATTCTTCCCCAACAACGGCCGGCCATGACCATCACGCGACGCAGCATCCTCGGGGCAGCCCCGGTCCTGGCGGCCTGCGCCCTGAATGGCGGCCGGGCCCTGGCGCAAGGTCGCACCGCCCCGCTCCGTGTCGGCGTGATCCCGATCCTCGCCGCCGCGCCGATCTACATCGCCGAGAAGGAAGGCTGGCTGAAGCAGGCCGGGCTGTCGCTCGCGATCACCACCTTCGAGTCCGGCCCGAACATGATCCAGGCGCTCGCCTCGGGGACCCTCGACGTCTATGTCGCCGGTGTCGCGCCGCTCGGCGTCGCGCGCTCCAAGGGCATCGACGTGAAGGTGGTGGCCGCCACCTCGGTCGAGGAGAACGTCGTCGTCGCCGGTCCCAAGCTCGCCCGCTTCGCCGAGAAGGGCGTCGCCCCGGCCGAGGTGTTCAAGCGCTACCGGGACTCCGCCGGTACCCCGGCGCGGCTCGCGACCCAGCCCCTCGGCTCGGTGCCCAACACCACCCTGCAGCACTGGCTGTGGGAGGTGGCGAAGGTCGATCCGAAGGACGTGACGATCGTCTCGATGGGGATCGACGCGACCCAGCAGGCGATCCTCGCCGGCGCGGTCGAGGGCGGCATCCTGCGCGAGCCCGCGGTCTCGATCGTCACCGGCCGCAACCCGGCGGTCCGCCTGATGGCGCTCGGCGGTGAGATGTTCCCGAGCCAACCCGGCACCGTCGTCGCCGTCACCCGCGCGCTCCTCGATCGCGAGCCCGACGCCGTGCAGGCCATCGTGACCGGCATCGTCCGGGCGGTCGACCTGATCGGCCGCGAGCCGGACCGCGTCGCGCCGATCGTCGAGGGCGCGCTCGGCAAGGGCCTCGTCGACACCGCCACGATCCGCCGGGCCCTCGCCTCGCCGGCGACGCGCTTCACCGCCGATCCCCGCCCGATCGTGGAGCCGACGGCGGCGATGCAGCGCTATCAGGTCAAGATCGGCGCGCTCGACCGCGAGGTCCCCCTCGACGGGCTGTTCGAGCCGCGCTTCTACGAGCGCGCGGTCGCGGGCAAGTAAAGAACAACCGATGCGATCCCGCCCCGCGGCGGCCCTGCTCCCGCTCGTGGGACTCGCCGCCTTCTTCGCCCTGTGGGAGGCCGTGCCCCGGCTCGGCCTCGTCAACCCGGCCTTCCTCCCTCCGCCCTCGGTGCTGCCGGAGGCCTTCTTGCGCGAGTTGCGCTCCGGCCAGTGGCTGGCGGCGGTGACCGGAAGCCTCGGACACTACCTCGCGGGCCTCGCCCTCGGCGTCGGCCTCGGCATCGCCGCCGGCACGCTCACGGGGATGTCGCGCACCGCGGAAGGGCTGACCGCCTGGGTGGTGCGGGTCTTACGCCCGGTGCCGGGCCTCGCCTGGGTGCCGTTCGCGATCATCTGGTTCGGGGTCAGCCCGGAGGCGGCCCTGTTCATCGTCGCGATCGGGGTGTTCTGGATCGTCTATTTCGCGGCCCACGGGGCGATCCGCGGCGTCGACCGCGACCTGATCGAGCTCGCCGCCGCCTTCGGCTTCCGCTCCGCCCCCGAGCGGCTGGTCACGGTGGTGTGGCCGGCGGCGATGCCCGGCATCCTCGTCGGCGTGCGCACCGCCATCGGGCAGGCCTGGATGGCCGTGGTGGCCGCCGAAATCTTCGGCGTCGCGGGCCTAGGCCAGCGGATGATGCAGGCCTCGACCCTGCTCGCGACCGACATCGTCGTCGTCTACATGCTCACCATGGCGCTGCTCTACGGCGTGTTCGATGCCGGCTTCACCGCCCTCCAACGCTGGATTCTCAGATGGCGGGCCTGATCGCGATCCAGGGCCTCGCCCTGACCTTCACCCGCGACGGCATCCGCACCACGGTGCTGTCGGATCTCGACCTCGACATCGAGCCCGGCGAGTTCCTGGCGATCGTCGGCGCCTCCGGCGTCGGCAAGTCGACGCTGCTCCGCGTCATCGCCGACCTGGTCAACCCAAGCGCCGGCACCGTCTCGGTGAGCGAGCCGGAAGCAGGCCGCCGGGCGGTCGCCCTGGTGTTCCAGGATTCGCGCCTGCTGCCCTGGCGCCGCGTCCTCGACAACGTCGCCTTCGGGCTCGAGAAGCTGCGGTTGCCCCGGGCCGAGCGGCGCCGGCGGGCGCAAGCCGCCCTCGACCGGGTGGGCCTCGGTGCACTGGCCGGGCGCTGGCCGTTCCAGCTCTCCGGCGGCCAGCGCCAGCGGGTGTCGCTCGCCCGCGCGCTCGCGGTCGAGCCGCACGTGCTGCTGATGGACGAGCCGTTCTCGGCCCTCGACGCGCTCACTCGCGAAAACCTCCAGGACGAGCTCGCCCGGCTCTGCCGCGCCTCGGGCCAGACGGTCCTGTTCGTCACCCACGACATCGAGGAAGCGGTCTACCTCGCCGACCGGGTCGTGGTGCTGGCGGGGGCACCCGGGCGCATCGTCGCCGCCCACCGGATCGCGACGGCCCAGCCGCGCGACCGGGCGGCGCCGGAGCTGAAGGCGATGACGCAGGTGATCCGGGAGGAGTTGCTGGGGGCAGCCGGGGGATAGGGGTCGAATCCGCATGGCGTCCCTCGATGACGTCGGCGCGCGCGTACCGCGGATGACCGCTCCCGACCCGATCGCGAAAAAGGCCCCGGCAAGGCTGCCGCCGCCCACGCCCCGCAACGCTGCGGTGCCAGGTCTTGGTGTCAAATCAAGTCTTGGTGCCAAGTCGGGTCTTGGTGCCAAGTCGGGTCTTGGTGCCAAGTCGGGTCTTGATGCCAAGTCTTGCCAACGGTCGGCGAGGCCGACCGTTGGCTCCATGCTCGCGCCGTCATCGATCCCGTGCCCGAGCGTCGCTCCGGCACGATTCCGGATGTCGAGCGACATCCGGAGACCGGCGATCGGGTCTTCGGTTCAGACGAAGACGAAGTTGTCCTGGCTGAAGTTCTTGCCCGCGAGGTCCGACAGGGACGAGACGTCGCTGAAGCGGGCGATCGAAGCCGCTTCGTTCACATCCTGCACGTAGAGCAGATTGCCCGTCCCGACCGTCGTGTCGAAGTAGAGGATCAAGTCGCCGGTCTGCTCACCGGTGACCGCGGCCGCCGCGGCGGCGGCGGATGCGAAGCCCTGGTCGGTCAGAACCAGCACGCTCTCGCCTGTCGCTCCTGCCGCGGCGCCGGCGTAGAAGCTGTCGACCCGCGTGGAGGGGCCGCCCGACGCCTTGTTGACGAAGTTCGCTCCGGACTGATCGGCGCCGAGTCCCGCGGCATCGAAGTTCAGGCGGTCGTCCGATGCCTGGAAATCGGCGATCACGGTGTAGCCCGGCAGGAGCGCGCCACCGCCGAGCGCCAGCGGGTTGGCGAACTTGAACTCGAAGATGTCGCGCCCGCTGCCTCCGGTCAGGGTGTCGAACCCGTCGCCCTGATAGAGGATGTCGTCCCCGTCACCGCCGCCGAGACTGTCGTCGGCAAAGTCGCCACGCAGAGCCATGCGTCCGTCGTCGCCGTAGAGGATGTCGTTGCCGTCTCCCCCGTCGAGACGATCGGCACCGGCCCCGCCGATGAGGGTGTCGTTGTCCTGCTCGCCGAGCAGCAGATCGTCGCCCGCATTGCCGAACAGCAGATCGGAACCGAAGAAGCCGGTCACCGTGTCCGCACCGTCGCCGCCCGACACGACATCGTCGTCGACATCGCCGTAGAGCAGGTCGTTGCCCGCACCACCATCCAGCGTGTCGCGTCCGGCAAATCCGTGGAGGACGTCGTCGCCGTCGCCGCCGAGGCCCAGATCGGCACCGTCGCCGCCGTCGAGGTAATCGTTGCCCTGGCCGCCGAACAGCACGTCGTCGCCGTCGCCACCCTCCACGATGTCGTTGCCGTCCCCTCCGTCGAGCCAATCGGCATCCTGCTCGCCGCTGACGAGGTCGTTGCCCTCGCCTCCGCGCAGGGTGTCGCGGCCGAAGAAGCCCCGCAGGGTATCGTCGCCCGACCCGCCGTCGACGACGTCGTTGCCGACGTCACCGAAGAGGATGTCTCCTCCCGCGAGCCCGAAGATCGTATCGTCGCCGCCGAATCCGTGAATGAAATCGTCGAATTCTCCGCCGGTGAGCGAACTCGACGCGTCGGTATCGAGAATCGTCAGCGGCCGGTCGGTGTCGTCGTCCAGAATCGTCAGCACGGCGCTGCCGACGCCGATCGTCGACGGCTGGTTGACCGACACGATGCGCAGGCCGAAGGTTTCGTCGGCCTCGACCAGGCGGTCTCCCTGCACGGAGACCGTGACGGTCCGGGATGTCTCGCCGTCGGCGAAGCTGACCGAGACCGGGATGCCGGCGACATCCTCGGCATCGGCCGTGCCGAAGGCCGCGAGCGTGACGGTGGCGGCGCCGGAAGCGACGTCGCGCGAGACGGTGAACGAGACGTCGCGGGCTCCCGCGTCGCCCTCGGCCACCGATGCATCGCCGAGGCCGATCGAATAGATGGGGGCGGCGAGCACCTTCAGCAGCGTCTCGACCACCGTCGAGGCGTTCGAGGCCGTGAAGACGGCGCCGCCGGATTCCGTCGCGATCGTCCCGAAGGCGGCTGCCGTGCTCGGCTCGCTCCCGATGACGACGGTGTAGATCTGAACCGGCACGACGCCGCTCGATGCCTCCGTCGATGGATCCGCGACGGAGAAGCTGGTCACGAACAGACCGGGCGCCATCGACCGGGTCACCGGTGAGGTGGGCACGTCCACGTTGAGGTTGCGAGCCAGGCGATAAACCTGGGCGGCCAGATCGACGTCCTTCGGAGGAGCATCGCCGAACAGGATGATCCGGCGCGCCGCCGCATCCGTGCGCCAGGTGCCGGCGCGTCCGTCGAGCGCGCGCAGCAGCCCGGCATTGACGGCCTCCGGAAAATCGCCGCCGCCACCGACGCTGATGCGGTTGATCGCGGCGATCGCCGCGCTCTTGCGGTCGTCCGGGTCGGGCTGCTCGGTGAACCGCAGAAAGGTCTCGGTCGCCGGATCGTTGTAGCCGACGACGGCGACCCGCGAGTTCAGCAGCCCGCGGCCGGGATCGAAGATGCCGTTGAGGATGGCCGCCGACTGCGCTTTGACCGCGTCGATGTCGTCGAACATGCTGCCCGTCGTGTCGATCACGAAGGCGACGTCCTGGCCGGGCCGGAGATTGACGGTCAGGTCGGAGAAGCGCGCGAACTCGACGTCCTTGAGAGTATCGACGCCATCCCTGCCGGTTTTGGAGTCGGAAATCACGACCGACCCGTCGGTCATGTATTCGATGTCATAATCGCTATAGGCGCCTGCATATAGGGAGGTGTCGCTCCCAGATCCGCCCTCGATGGTATCGTCTCCTTCTCCGCCGACGATCAGATCGTTTCCTCCGCCGCCCCGGAGCTTGTCGGAACCCGAAAATCCTTCGATGGAATCATTGCCTGTGCCGGCCAAGATATCATCAGAGGCAGCCTCGCGGCCAATATAATAAGTTGCTTGGTTATGGTGACTCGAAGAAACTGATGCGAAATCTGTGACGGGCCCATCCGTATCGACAAAGACGACGTTCGAATCGGGGGTCATCTCGGAGAAGAATTTTGATTTTATGATAATTTCAAGTGCATCTACGTAATTGTTTTTATCGTGCGGCTCTGTGCGGGGAAATCCTGGGAAAGAATACGTATCGTCATACCATAACGTATTATCAGCAGTCGATGAAAATTCGTTACTGGATAAGGGGCTGCTCAACCGCGGCAATATCTTGTATACGATGTCATTTTCAAATCCAATATTCAATATATTTTGACTGTCTGCAACCTTTGGGGTCGCAAATGTGATGTAGCCCGCCGCACTAAATGCGCCGCCATACCTATCGAATGATACATCTCTTAGGATATTTGCAGCGGCCGCGCCAAGACTGTGACCGGTAACAAATAGATGGTTAAATCCAGCCGTTGTGGCATAAGAAGAAACCGCATCTAAAAACGAATTATAGGCATTTATATAGTTATTATTTCCAATGATATCTAAATATGTGACTGCATCAAATTTTTCGTCTGTTCCTCTAAAAGAAATTGTTAAACTGTCTCCTTTTTTAAAGACAGCGGCCGCTGGAAGTCCTAAAAATCCCAGGCCGGCCTCAAAATAATCACCAAAAGACCCGCTTAATACACCGGAAACAAAACCAACATCACTTCCCCTTACGCGCGTCCACTTCTCACCTGGCTCACCTCCATCTGTATATGCAGATCTCGCCAGTTTTGCCATCTCAGCGATTGTCTTAGGGTCTGCCGACAATCCCCCAAAATAGGGCATTTTTCTCTCCCTTGATGCTGAATTGGTCGCTTGTGTGAAATTTTGTCACGATACTGTTTCTGGATATCAGCGGAGGAGCTCACTTGCAAGTCCAGGCGAGAATGCTGGCAAGTTGCACCAATAATGACGACCAAAACAAATGCATTGTTATGGCTGAGACTTTTTAGAGAACATTCAAATTTTCGAAATAAATTTGAAATAAAAATTTAAAGACATGCATATAAAATACATGTAACAATTTATTTTAGATTTTTAATAGTAAAAAATAACATACACTTGTAACGCTTTCGGTTATTGCGGCGCCTACGAAAGACGCAAGGGCATGAGACTCGCCATCGATGTGCCTTTCGCTTTCAGGCAGTGGACCCGACACACGGGTTGCCGACATTTAGGCCTCTGAGGGGCACGGCTACCGCTCGTTCGACTCACGTCGACTCACCGCCGCAACCGGTTCCCCAGCACGAACCCGAACAGCCCCATCAGCACGATCCCGGTCCCGCCCTGCACCCCGACGAGCAGGTTGGTGACCCGGCCGACCGGCTTGATGCCGATCTCCGGCGGGTTCGCCGTCATCATGTTGAGGGCGCTGTAGCTCATGAGATCCAGGAGGTTGTAGGTCGCCGTCGTACCGCCCTCCGGGATCAGCCCGCCGGTGAGGCCGTAGAGCCCGCCGAAGACCGCGATCAGGATCGCGAAGGCGCGGAACAGCCGCGACAGGCTCTCGCCGTAATCGCACAGCCACTCGACGAAATGGTCGGCGAGCCAGCGATAGCCGTGGCGAAGGAATCCCTTGCGGTCGCGGGCGGCCTGAGCGGCGCGAAACAGCGCACCGGCATGGAGGCGGCCCATGCGGCGACGGCGACGATAGGCCCAGCCGGCCTCGTCGTGGCTGCCGATGCTCTGAAAATTCTGCTCGAGGGCGAGATAGCTCGCCTTCGCCGCCTCGTACTCGCCGGCCAGCTCCTCGCCCACCGCCTCGCCGATCTGGGCGGCGCGAAAGCGGGTGCCGTTGAGCCAGGCGCCGGCGAAGCGCGCATGGCGAAGACCGCAGGAGGAGAGATCGAGCCGTACCAGGGTTGCGGCGGAGAGATCCGCACCCGAGAGATCGGCCCCGTCGAGCTTGGCGCCGGTGAGCACGGCGCTGCGCAGGCGCGAGCCGGTGAGTCGCGCCTTGGTCAGGCTCGCTCCCTCGAAATCGGCGTGCGTCAGGTTGGTATCCGTCAGGTTCACCTCGTCGAGGCGCGCCCCGCGGAACTTGGTGTAATCGGCATCGGCGCCGGTGAAGTCGGCGCCCCACAGGTCGGCGCCGGAAAAATCCGCGCCGTCGAGGAGGCTGCGGGGCAGGCGCGCGAAGCGTAAGGCGGCATCGCGAAAACTCGCATCTTCCAGCATCGCCTCGGTGAAATCGGCCTGGCCGCCGGCCACCCCATTGAAGCGGGCGCCGCTGAGATCGGCCTTGCCGAAATCCGCCTCTTCGATCAGCGCGCCGGAAAAGTCCGCCGAGCGGGCGAGCGCGCCCGAGAGCCGCGCCCGCTTCAGGGTGGCGCCGGTGAGGTCGGCCTGTTCGAGGTCGCTGCCCGGGATCTCGGCGCGAGCGAGGTTCAGGCCCCGGCGCTCCGCATCCCACCAGCCCGAGCCGTCGGCGAGCGGCGCGAGACGGTCGCGGCTCAGGTCGGCGTCGCGCAGGTCGAGGGGGCGGCCGTCCCGGCAAAAGGGGCGGCCGTCCTGGCTCGCGATCTCGGCGAGGAGCGCGTCGGTGCGCGGGTCGAGCGGGGGAATCGGCCGGGTCTCCACTCTCACATTTCCTGGTGCAGGCGGATCCGCGCCTTGAACGCCGCCCGGATATGGGTCCGCGCCGCCGCCTCGGCACCGTCGCCGTCATGGGCGCGGATCCGCGCCACGATCGCCGCATGCTCGTCGATCACGGCCGCAGCCCGCTCTCCTTGCGCAAGGGTCGTGCCGGAGAGGAGCACGAGGGAGAGCCGCATCGTCTCCAGCGTGCCCTGTAGGAAGCGGTTATGGGCGCAGGCGTGGATCTGGCGGTGGAACAGGCGGTTGGTGCGTGCCAGCGCCGCCGCATCGCCGAGAAGGCCCCGGTCGCGCTCGACCATCTCCTCCAGGATCTCGACCTCGATCGCGCTGGCATGGATGGCGGCGAGCCGCGCCGCCGTGCCCTCCAGCACCTCGCGCAGGTCGTAGAGCTCGGTCACTTGCGCGTAGTCGAGCCGTGCCACGCTGGCGCCGCGATGCGGCTCGTGCCGCACCAGCCCCTGCGCCTCCAGCCGCGCCAGGGCCTCGCGCACCGGCGTGCGGCTGATCGCGAAGCGCTCGGCCAGCTCCGCCTCGCGCAGGCGGCTCCCGGGGGGCAGCTCGCCCTCCTCGATGGCGCCGAGCAGGCGGTCAAAGGCGCCTTGGGCCCCGCGCGGCCCGCCCGATCCCCGCTCCGTCATTCCACCCCGTCCTCGACCTCGCCCGGGATGTGCGCGAGGGCGCTCGCCGCGACAAGCCGGCAATCTTGCATACAGTCGCATACAATAGCATAACGGATGCAGGAAGAACGCCATGAACACCGGAAGGGACTTCGTCGTCGTCGGCTCCGGCAATGCCGCGATGAGCGCAGCCATCGCCGGGCGCGAGCAGGGACGCAGCGTCCTGGTGATCGAGAAGGCCGGGCGGGACCTCGCCGGCGGCAACACCGCCTACACGGCGGGCGCGATGCGCTTCGTCTATGACGGCGCCGAGGATCGGCTGCCGCGTCTCGGAGGCCCGGACGACCTGCGCTTGAGTCGCACCGATTTCGGCGCCTATCCGGCCGAGCGATTCGCCGCCGATCTCCTGGGCTTCAACGACGGCCGCCCCCGGAGCCGCGAGCAGCAGGCGCTGATCGCCGAGAGCGACGACGCCGTGCGCCGGCTCGCCTCGCGGGGGGTGAAGTTCGAGCCGATCTATGCCCGCCAGTCCTTCGAGAAGGACGGGCGCCACGTGTGCCGGGGCGGGCTGACCCTCGCGACCCGCGGAGGGGGCCACGGGCTCGCCGAATCCGGGCGCGCCGCCTTTCGAGGCGTCCCCGGCCTCCATGCCTGCGGCGAGATGGTCGGCGGCGTGTTCTTAACCGGCCATCCAGGCGGCTCGGGCCTCACCTCCGGCGTGGTGTTCGGGCGGCGGGCCGGGAAGGGGGCGGCGCGGGTGGGGTGAACGAGCGCTGGAGCCTTGCCCGACGGCACCGCCACGATGAATGACAGCGAGGTGCGTCCGCCAAGATCGGATTGTCCACTCGCGACCTCATCCTGAGGTGCCGCAGCGTAGCGAAGGCCTCGAAGGAGGGCTCCAGAGAGCCCTGAGACTTCTGGAGCCCTCCTTCGAGGCTCGCTTCGCTCACACCTCAGGATGAGGTCGAGGGTGGGAAGAGTCGGAGCCGGCCGGGAACGGGTCCCGCCATGGACCGTGTTGCAACGCCACCGGTCGGCGCTGCCGGTTTCGTCCTCCGGCGGCGCGGCGCTCTTATATCAACGATCGTTGAAAACGACCGTTGGTTCCGTTCTCGAATTTTCGCCAAGACTTTGGTTTGGTGTCGAAAATCCGAGATGGGTCAACGGTCCCGTCGATCTCGGGCTTGCCCGAGACCGAATCGATGCGTCAGCATCCTGGGCCGTCGGTATTACGCCTCGTCGAGTTCGAGCGCTCGGATCACCTCCGCCACCCGCCCCCGCGCCTCGTCGCCGAGCGGCAGGATCGGCCGCGGCGGCACGGACTGGGTCAGGCCGAGGAGGTCGGCGCAGGCATACATGACCCGCAGGCTCGAATACTGCCGGAACAGAGCCCAGAGCGGTTCGAGCCGGGCATCGAGCCGGCGCGCCTCGGCGACGTCCCCCCGCCGCACGGCCCGGACGATCGCGACGGCGGCTTCCGGGAACATCCCGGCCACCACGCTGTACCAGGCCTCCGCACCGGCGATCAGCGCCTCGGTCGCGGTCCAGTCGCCGCTATAGCCCAGCGAGAAGCCCGGCGGCACTGCCGCGCGCAACGCCGCGAGGTGACCCGCCACCGCCTGCGGCTCCTGCCCCGGGCTCTTCACCGCGACGATTCCGGGCACCCGGCTCAGGCGGCCGATCAGCTCCGGGCCGAACCGGAAATGGGTGGTCGAGGGATTGTCGTAGAGGCAGAGCGGCAGGCCGCTCTCCTGCGCCACCGTCGCGACATGCGCGAACACCTCGTCGTCGGTGAGCGGCGTGTAGGAGACCGCCGCGAGGAGGCCGGCCGCGGCCCCGGCCGCCCGGGCATCCTGGGCCAGCCGCAAAGCCTCGTCGGTCCGCAGCGCGCCGATTCCGGCCATCACCGGCACGCGGCCGGCCGCCTCGTCGAGCGCCGCCTCGAGCGCCCGGCGGCGCTCCTCTCGCGTGAGGTAGGGATAGGAGCCGGTGCTGCCGAGAAGGCCGATCGAATCGACCCCGCCTTCGCACAGCCGGGCGACGAGCCGGCGCAGGGCCGGGCCGTCGACGCGGCCCTCGGCATCGGCCGGCGTGATCGGAAAGGCGGAGAGTCCGGTCAGATGCATGGACGTCGTCCCTGGTTCGAGCGGGCGTCAGGCGGCGGGCCGCCGCGCGAGGGCGAGGCCGACCCCCAAGGCGATCATCGCGGCGCCCGAGGCCTCGCGCAGGCGGCGGACCGATGCGGGACCGGGCGTGACGGCGAGCACGAGGGCCGCCGCGCAGAAGAGGGCGAAGGAGGTCGGATCGGGCATGACCGTCTCGGACAGACTGGGCGCCGGCTGGCACCCGGCAACGGGGCCAATAGCGGCGATCCGGCGGGTCTCCCACGGCCAGTTCCGTGCGATCGCGCTGGTCCAGTTGACGGGAACGGCGAGCGCCCGGCGAAAGCCGTCTCGTGTGACGCCCGAGGCCGCCGGCCTCAGCGGCGCCGCGGGCCCTGGACGAGCCGATCATGCAACCCGGCCGGCGCCCATGCGATACGGCATTTTTACCGCATCGAAATTTTCGAACCATATTCTTTTATCTGAAATAATATGAATCATTCGCTCATATTCTATTTATAATCGTAAAATTCGGACCTTTCACTGCCGACGCCTCCCTCGAGATCGGCGCAGATTCTATCGCTGTCGAATCTCCTATCGTCATAGCGTGGACGGCGTCGATCGTGTAGACGATGGCCGCACCTCGATACGACCGATCTCGCTCATGGCGGACGATCCGCTCTGCGCTCTATTCTGCGGGAGACTCACTCATGAAGCCCCTCTGCTTCGTCCTGATGCCGTTCGGGACCAAGAAGGACGAGTCCGGCCGCATGATCGACTTCAATGCGATCTACAATCGTATCATCCATCCGGCGGTGATCGCGGCCGGGCTCGACGTCATTCGCGCGGACGAGGAGCATGTCGGCGGCTCGATCCACAAGACCATGTTCGAGCGGTTGATGCTGTGCGAATATGCCATCGCCGACCTGACCACGGCCAATCCCAACGTGTATTACGAGCTCGGCGTGCGCCACGCGCTGCGCCCGCGCTCGACCGTGATCCTGTTTGCCGAGGGGACCAAGCTGCCCTTCGACGTCAGTCCGGTGCGGGGGCTCCCCTACCGTATCGACAAGGGCGTACCGACGGATCCGCGCGCCTGTGCCGAGGCGATCACGCGACGGCTCGTCGTCTTGCGCGACGAGCAGGGCGACGACAGCCCGGTTTTTCAGCTCATCAAGGACATGTTGCCGAACCGCGCGGTCGATCACGAGAAGAGCGACCTGTTCCGCCTCTTCCGCCGGAGCGCCGAGACCGCGCACCGCATCACGGACAGGCTGGCGCAAGCCCGCCTCGCCGGCAAGCAGGCCGTGCTGGACGCCGCGGAGGATCAGGTCTTCGCGGATGTCTCGGTCCTGGAGACCGGCGTGGTGCTCGATCTCTACCTGTCGTTCCGCGACGTGGGGGCGTTCGCCGAGATGGTGTCGCTCTACGAAAAAATGGCCCGCCCGCTCCAGGGCACGCGGCTCGTGCAGGAGCAGTTCGGCTTCGCGCTCAACCGGCTCGGCCGGCACGAGAAGGCGGAGGCGGTGCTGAAGGGCGTGATCGCGCAATACGGGCCGAGCAGCGAGACCAACGGTCTCCTGGGCCGCATCTACAAGGACCGCTGGGAGAACGCCACGAAGGCCGGCAACCGGCCGCTCGCCGACGGTGCGCACCGGCAGGCGGTCGCCACCTATCTCGCCGGCTTCGAGGCCGACTGGCGCGACGCCTTTCCGGGCGTCAACGCGGTGACGATGATGGAAGTCGGGGAGGAGGCGGACCCGCGCCAGGACGTGATTGTCCCGGTCGTGCGCTACTCGGCGTCGCGGAAGGCGGCCGGTGCCTCCGCCGATTACTGGGACCACGCCACGCTGCTGGAGATCGCGGTGCTGGCCCGCGACCGCAAGGCGGCCGGGGCCGCGCTCGCCGACGCGCTGGCCTTCGCCAAGCCGGACGCCCCCTGGGAGCGGGAGACGACGGCCCGCAACCTGCGACTGATCCGAGAGACGCGGGAGAGACGGGGCGAGGAGGTGGAGTGGATCGCCGAGATCGTGGCGGCCTTGGCGCCCTGAGCCCCCGGGCCGGCTTTGCCGAACTGCGATTCCCCTCGCCGCTGCCCCGCCGTCGCGCGGGGCCCGCGGAGCTGGGCCGCACTCGCGAACGTGGCCGCCGGTCTTGCGGCGAAAAAATCCGCGACGCGGCACAATCGAAGATCCGGGGCGGCGCCCGATCGCACGGCGATCGGGCGCCGCTCTCGCGCTCACTGCCAGAGCTTCGTGATGACGAACGACCAGAACGTCTGGATCTGACCCCAGGCGCTCCCCGATGGCGGCTTGAGACCGTAGGCGAGCACGGCAAACCCGACCGTGCCGGCCACCAGGACGAATCCCATGAGCGCCACCCGCGACGGGACGACCGCCATGGCGTCGCCGAGCCAGTGCTGCAGGCCGGGCGGCGCCCCGCCCCGCCGCCGGATCGCGGTCGCGACGACGTAGTCCAGGCGACAATAGAGTGCCGCACCCACGCGCACGATGACGTAGAGATAGACGGCCAGCAGGATCGAGAAGACGACCGCCTGGCCGATGAGCGGCGCTGATCGGCTCACGCCGCGTATCAGATCGGCGATTCCGAACGGCGCGACGACCGACAGCATGGCCCCGCACCCGTCACGACTTCGCGGGCGCGGCGCCGGAGGCCGGCGGCAGGGCGAGGGAGCCCGGCGGGCGCAGGGCCCCGATCGCCGCCTCGATGAGGCCGCCGTAACGCTCGTGCAGGTCGTGCGGCTCGATCACCTTGATGTCGATCAGCAATTTCAGGAAATCGATCTGGCGCTGCCGGTCGCCGGCAAACTGCTCGAGCTTCATGTTGAGCGCGGCGCGGAAGTTCTCGTCCTTGGTCACCAGCGTCTGGGCCAGAAGCTCGTCGGGCGAGTCGAGCAGGCGCACGATCTCCTCGCGGCGGGCCTTGTTGATCCGGGCCTCGGCGGCGTCGGCCTCGCGGACGAGGGTTTCCTCCGCGATCCGGCGCAGGAGGGTCATCGCGTTGGCGTCGGGCCGGACGTCGGCCGTCGCGTCGATGACGCCGATGGCGGGATCGACGGCGAGCGCGCGCAGATCGGTCTCGATCGCGCGCTTGGCCTCGGCTGCGTGGCTCACGTCGGCCCGCAAGGCCCGATCCTCGGCGATGCGCCGGACGCGCTGGGCGAGGAAGCGCGCCGGATCGCCGAGGCCTTCGCTGACGGCCCGGGCCGGATCGACGATCTTCACGGTGAGCTGCACCGCGACGTCGAAGTCGATGCCGGCCCGGACGGAGGCGCAGCGGACCTTCGGCAGGTCGACGGCCTGAGGCCGGACGTCGACGTGGTAGTAGCTGGAATAGCCGCCGAACATGCGCTCGCCCCAGGTCAGGCGTGCACCGCCCGTGAGGGCCACGATGCCCTTGGCGCCGGCCGCCACCACGACGAAACCCGGTTTGTGCGCCGGCATGTCCGGCGTCGGCCCCTCGATCAGCATCATGGATTGCGCACCCTTCAAGAGATGGTCGATAGGATGCCGGCCCGTCCGCGACCGGCCTCGCGGAGGATGGATCAGGAACTGGCGCCGCCGCCGGGCGACGCGGCATCCGGTTTGCCGATTCTATTCGCGAGGCTCGCGATGACCTGTTCCGCCAGTTGTGGATACCGCACCTGGATCTCGTGGGCTTCGATGATGCCTTTCTCCATGGCGAAGGTGAGCATCTTGATCTGCTCGTCGCGCGTCCTCGCCGCGTCGGCGACCATGTCGAGATAGACCGCCCGATAGGTCTCGTCCTTCGTGGCGATCCAGGCCGCCAGGACTTCGCGGGGCGAGCGGAGCGTGTCGAGCACGCCGTCCCGCCTCGCCCGTCCGACGCGCGTCTCCGCACCGATCGCCTGGATGTGCAGGTCGGCCTCGCTCGACCGGCGCATGAGGTCCAGGGCCTTCTCGTCCGAGACGACGCGGCACGAGATGCTCGAGACGGAAACGATCCCGTCGGTCATGCCGTGGGCGAGGGCGCCCCGCAGCCTGTCGCGCACCTTGTCCATCTCCCAGGCGGGGATGGCGGCGGCGATGTCCCGCACCGCCCTGATCAGGGAGGCGGCGTGGTATCCGACGATGTCGCGGATGCCGTTGCGGACCACGGCGGCCGCGTCCTCGACCCGCGCCTCGAAGGACAGCGTCACCCTGAAGGATATGCCCGGGCTCGCCGAATCCACCTCCCACGTCAGTTCGGCCGCCTTCCGGCCGACATCGACCAGGAAGTACCGCTCGCCGCCGCCGAGCAGCCGTGTGCCGAGCGACGATTGCCGGAACGCCGATGCGACCTGCTGGCCGCCCGCCCTGGCCGCCCCGGCGCCGACTTCGGCCGCCTTGCGCATGAACGGCGTGAGCGTGGCCACGACGCGGTTCTCGGCATTGAACACCGACTCGCGCGGCGCGGCCGTCGTCGCGGTCGGGGGCTGCTGCGGCGCCGGGCGGGCGGCCCCGAGCACGCGGGCGCGTGCGCCGTCATAGGCCACGATGACGGTGCCCGGCCGGATGGCCGGCTTCGCGTCGCCGTCGGCGACGATCGGATCGAAGGCAGAGATCATGCGTCGTCAACCGGCGTTGCGGACAGGTCGAGGGAAGGTTCCGCCAGCCGGGTCCGCGTGTAGCGGCGGCGCAGCGTATGGACGAGCCGGTCGCGGTCCCGGTCGGTCGTGCAGGCCACGTAGATCGCGCGGGCCAGCGTGAGGAGCGGGTCCGGGCCGTCCGCTTCGGCGCCCTCCTCCTGCCAGTTCTTCAAGGTGGCCTGTGCCGATTCGCGCGGGCTGAAGGCATCGCTGCCGCCATCGCGCAGGGCCGCCTCGAACACCGCCGCGGTGGCGTTGCGCGTGTCCTCGCGCTCCATCAGAGCCTGGAGGGACAGCAGGCCGTCGACCGTCGCGGGCGCCGTCAGCGGCAGCAACTCCATGAGGTTCAGGAACAGATAGATCGGAAGCCGCTGAGGCGTGCCGTCGTCGGGACGGCATGCCCAGTCCGCCAGCTGGCCGATGAGCTTGCCGAAGTTGAACAAGCTCTGGTCTTCCGTTGCCATGCTCTGCTGGACAAGGTATTCGACCGCCGCCCGCATCACCTCAAGCACCTTAAAGTTTGTGTGCTTCGACTGCGCTACGCGCTTCAGGACGTCGAGGGACAAGCCTTCGATCCGTGAGCCAGTATAGCCGCAGGCGAGTTCGACCGCGGCACGAAGGTGCTTCTGGTCGCGGCTGCCGGTGAGGTCGCGCACGAGGTCCGACACCGCCGATCTCAGCGTCGCGTCGAAGACGGCGATCGACAGGGCGATGTCGGCGACATCCCGGGTCGCCGGATGCTCGTCGAGCATCCAGGGTCGGATGAGATTGTCGTAGACCGACGCGAAGCGATTGCGCGCCAGGGTCCCGATCATCAGCCCGATGCGCAGCCGGGTATCCGCGCCGACCGTATGGGTGAGATGGCCGAGCCAGTCGATCAGCGCGGGACGGAGGCCGTCGAACTCGTCCCAGACATGGAGAAGCAGGTCGTAGGCGCGGTGCGGATCGGCGAAGCGGACGCATTCGATCTCGATTCCGAGCCGGCCATGGGTCTCGGGATAGCGGACGGCGCCGACCGCGGCGAGGCGCTTGGTGCGCGAGGCCAGGATGGTACCGAGCGCTTTCTCGGCACCGGCTTGCGCCCCGAGAACCTCTCCGAGCCGCCTCTCCAGATCGCGGGCGAGGGGTGTCACCGTCGCCAGCGGCGCGCTTTCGGCCACGGCGATCGCGATCGCGGTCGACAGGTCGTCCAGCGATGGACTGGTCTCGAGCCAGTCGCTCGCCGTCTCGGTCTTCGGCTCCTGCGCGATCGTCGTGCCGCGGTTCAACAGACGGCAGACGCGCAAGAACCCTCTGCCCTGCACGAAGCTGTCGAAATCCGGCGTCAGGATGATCTGCCGGTCCTTGATGACCCCCTCGATCCCGATCGACATCGTGAACTCGCCGATCTTCACCGGGATGAGTTTGTCCTGCTTATGGGCCCGCTCGATTTCGACCGCGACGTAGGAATTGTCCGACGCGAACACATTCCGGCTGAGGAAGGCGATGACGTAGTCGGCCGCGTCGATCTCCCGTTCGAGCGCGTCGCTCCAGCGTCGCCCGGGGTCGATCAGCTCGTCCCACCACACGGACAGCCCGGCGCGCTCGAAGGTTTCGACGATCGGCCTGACCTGATCCTGGTCGGCCCTCGAGTAAGAGATGAATAAATTTGCCATGTCGGATTCCTCGATCTCCGCCATAAATTGTGTTTCATCGGGGAAAAAGACCCTTCCAAAAAACGAAAATTCCAGTCGAAAAATAATATGATACGGTGTGCGATTTTGGAAAAATCGTCGATCAAGCGGTTGTTATAATATTGATTTCATCAAAATATGTCTTTTTTGAGAAAAACCGAAGAAAAGAGAAATCGATCCGAAACGCTCGGCCGCCGCACGCCTCGGTCATGCTGACCGATCCCGGGCGCCCGCTGCGGAGCGCGACGGCGCGCGGTCGGCGGAAGGATTGTATGCCGCGAGGGACCGCCGGAAGCGGACACATCCGGACGGACCGGCACCGTCCCGCCGCGCTTGGGGCGGCATCCCGTACCGGCCTGGACCTCCGGTGCGGGAGCCGCCGGACGATTGGCGAAGCGTCCCGTGGCGGCGGGCCTCGGCCCGCGCGAGCCTCAGGATCGGCCGGTCCCCGAACCGGTGCCGACGACGAGGACGACATCCCGTGCCCCGATGCTCCCTTCCCGCCCCCCGCGCGATCCGCGAGCCGCTGCCTCGCAACCTCCTCATCGGCCCGATCGTCGCGGCTCTGCTCGCATTCCTCGGCGGGCCGCCGGCCCGGGCGGAGGAGGGCGGCGGCGGCACCCTGCTCCTGCGCCACGGCGGGCGTGAGCCGGTCGAGGCGCCGCGGCTTGCGACCGATGCGGCCATTGCGGTGAGCGGCCCGACGGCCCGGGCCACGATCACCCAGGCTTTTCGCAATACCACCAGGGAGTGGGTCGAGGGCTCCTACCTGTTTCCCCTGCCGGAGGACGCCGCCGTCGACGCGATGCGGCTCGTGGTCGGAGACCGGGTGATCGTCGCCGACATCCGCGAGCGGCAGGCGGCGCGGCGCGCCTATGAGGCCGCGCGGGACGAGGGCAAGGCGGCGGCCCTGACCGAGCAGCAGCGGCCGAACCTGTTCACCAACGCGGTCGCCAATATCGGCCCCGGCGAGACCGTGCTGGTGCAGATCCAGTACCAGCAGGGCGTGCGGCGCTCCGGCGACACCTACTCCTTGCGCCTGTCGACCGTCGCCGCCCCGCGCTACAATCCGGCCCCGCCGGTGCTGCTGCCTGCCGCGGACCGCCCCGATCGTCCCGAGGGCGAGCCCGACCCCGTGCCCGACCGGAACGCCATCGCAGGCCCGGTGCTCGATCCGGCGCGCCACGCGCCGGTCAACCCGCTGACGCTCTCGATCGACCTCAAGGCCGGCTTTCCCCTCGGCACGGTGGCAAGTGCCACCCATGCGATCACCGTCGAGGCGCCCTCGGCGAGCGAGCGCCGTATCGCCTTGCGCGACGGGGCCGCCGCGGCCGACCGGGATTTCGAGCTGACCTGGACGCCTGCCCCCGGGGCCGCACCGACGGCCGGCCTGTTCCGCGAGCGCAAGGCCGGCACGGACTTCATGCTCGCCGTCGTGACCCCGCCCACGGCGGCGCTCCCCGCCGCCCCGATGCCACGGGACGTGATCTTCGTCATCGACAATTCGGGCTCGATGGGCGGCACCTCGATCCGCCAGGCCAAGGCCAGCCTGCTGGTCGGCCTCGACCGGCTGCGTCCGGGTGATCGCTTCAACGTGGTCCGCTTCGACGACACGATGGAGACGGTGTTTTCCGACCTCGTGGCCGCCGACGAGGACCATCTCGACCGGGCCAAACGCTTCGTCGCCGGGCTCGAGGCGCGCGGCGGCACCGAGATGCTGGCCCCGCTCCGGGCGGCGCTCGAGGACGCGCATCCGGAGGAGACCGGGCGGGTGCGCCAGGTGGTGTTCCTCACCGACGGGGCGATCGGCGACGAGGCGCGGATCTTCAAGGCCATCGCCGAGGAACGCGGGCGCACCCGGCTGTTCATGGTCGGGATCGGCTCGGCCCCGAACGGTCACCTGATGCGCCACGCCGCCGAGCTCGGCCGGGGCACCTTCACGCAAATCTCTTCGGTGGGCGAGGTCGCCGACCGGATGCGCGACCTGCTGGTCAAGCTCGAGAGCCCGGTCGTCACCGATCTTTCCGCGACCTTCTCGGAGGCGGCCGAGGTGACGCCCGCGCAGCTGCCGGACCTCTATCGCGGCGAGCCGGTGACGATCGCGGCGCGGATGGGGCAGGCGAAAGGCACGCTCACCCTCACCGGCCGGACCGGCGACACGCCCTGGCGCACGGTGCTCGACCTCGACCGGGCGGGGGAGGGGGCCGGCATCGGCAAGGTCTGGGCCCGGGCCCGGATCGGCGAGGCGGAGACCGCGCGGATCACCGGCCGGATGACGCCGGAGGCCGCCGATGCGGCGATCCTTCAGCTCGCCCTCGACCACGGCCTGACGACCCGCCTGACCTCGCTCGTCGCCGTCGACGCCACCCCGCGCCGGCCGGGCGCCGCCCGCCTCGCGCGCACCGACCTGCCGCTCAACCTGCCGGCCGGCTGGGATTTCGAAACCCTGTTCGGGCAGGACGTCCCGCGCGGCATCGCGCCTTCGCCCCAGCGCAGAGCCGAAGGCGATCCGGCCGCGTTGATCCCGGCCGCCGCCCGCGGCATCGCCCTGCCGCAGACCGCGACGGACTACGAGGTCCGGCTGATCCTCGGTGCCGTCCTCCTCGGCCTCGCCCTGCTCCTGCGGCTCCGCGGCCGGAGGGTGATGCGGTGAGGGCACTTGCCGCTCTCCTCGCCGCCGCCGGCCTCGTCCTCACGGCCGAGGGTGCCTGGATCCCCGCCAAGGCCGCCCTGGCCCAAGCCCTGCTCGCCCGCGCCTTCGCCCGCAGCCTCGCGGAGGGCGGACCGGTTCGGCCCTGGCCCTGGGCCGACACCGCCCCGGTCGCCCGCATCGGTTTCCCGAGCCTCGGCGAATCCTACCTCGTGCTCGCCGGGGCGAGCGGGCAGGCCCTGGCCTTCGGGCCGGGCCATGTCGAGGGCACGAAGGAGGCGGGCGAGCCGGGCCTGGCGGTCTACGCCGCCCACCGCGACACCCAGTTCCGCAGCCTCGGCCGCCTCGCCCCCGGCGATCCGGTCGAGGTGCAACGGTGGGACGGGCGGATCGTCGCCTTCCGCGTCACCGGTGCGCGGGTCGTGCGCTTCGACCAGTCCGGCCTCGATCCGGACGCGCCGGGGCGGCGCCTCGCGCTGGCGACCTGCTGGCCGCTCGACGCTCTCGTCCCGGGCCCCGAGCGCCTGGTGGTCGAGGCGGTCGCCGAGGCGACGGGGAGGACCGAACCTTGACGGAGGGGAAGACGTGCGGTTTCGTGCGGGTTCGTCCGGAACCCGCCCGGATTCCCGTGAGGGGTCGCGCGGGTTTCACAGGAGCCGGCCCGGATTCGAGAGGAACCCGCCCGGATTCCGGAGGAATCCGCAGGATGCCGCCCCTCGACGCCGCCCCCGAGACCGACGAGGCCGCCCTGCCTGAGGGGCAGAGCCGGGCGGTGGCGGATGCGGTGCGGGAGGCCCTGGCCCGGCGCCGCCTGTCGCGCCAGGCCCTGGCGGATGCGGCGCGGATCAGCCTCTCGACCCTGGAGAAGGCCCTGTCCGGCCGCCGGCCGTTCACGCTCGCCACGACGATCCGCCTGGAGGAGGCGCTGGCGACGCCCCTGCGGCAGGCGCCGCCGCGCCGGGAGGCCGCGCCGCGCCCGGCGCCGGAGGCTTTCGGCTCCTATACCCGGGCGGCGGTGGCCTTCCTCGAAGGACGCTACCTCACGCTTCGGCCGTCCTTCGGGCAGGCCGGCGCGATCTTCGCCTACCGGACCGAGATCGCCTGGGACTCTGAGCGCGACCGGCTGGTCTTTCGCGAAGCCGAGCGGCTGGACGCGCCCTTCGCCCAGACCGGCACCGTCTCGGTGCCCAACCAGTCGGGCCACGTCTACCTCGTCACCGAGTTCCAGGGTCAGTACCGGCTGGCGATGCTCGGCCGGCCGACCATCCAGGGCGAGATGTTCGGCATCCTGACGACCCTCGTCTCAGGGAGAGGCGCGCAGCTCACGCCCGCCGCGACGCCGCTCGCCCTGATGCCGGAACGGACGACGCCGGAGGGCGCACAATACGGCCGGATCGCCGCCGGCATGCCGTGCGAGCCGGACTATCGCCGAATCCTCGACCGGGTGCGGGACGACGGCTTCGCGGCGTTCCCCGGCTGCGTCCCGCCGGGTCTTCCCGCAGGAAACTGAGTTCAGCAGAAACGAAGGATCAGCACGTTTCCCCATCCCCGACCTCATCCTGAGGCAGATAGCGGGATATCGCCTGTTATTCCAGGCATGATCGATGATGCTTGTCAGGCTAGATCATCTTCCGACGAATTTGGCGCCGGACCTTCGTAGAAATTGCGGCAATCAACGATCGAGAGGGCTTCGCGATTGCAGCACGATCGTGACGTGATCTTGCACGCAGCGCGGATTGGACCGGCACGAACATTCTCGCGGGTGGGATGGGCGCTGCCCGTCGTCGGACCGGATCCCGGGCCACCCATCAGACGGCTTGCTGTCAGGCCGCCTGCCGGGCGAGAATGACCACCTCGCAGCTATCGGCCCGCATGCGCCAGTCGGCGAGGCCGGCGGCCTCGCAGAATCGGGCTTGGGCGAGGGCGACGGCCGAGACCTCGCACGGCGCCGATACCACGGATTGCCGCTGGACGACGCGGCGAT
This sequence comes from Methylobacterium sp. 142-1Y, assembly GCF_057747795.1. Lineage (NCBI taxonomy): Bacteria > Pseudomonadati > Pseudomonadota > Alphaproteobacteria > Hyphomicrobiales > Methylobacteriaceae > Methylobacterium > Methylobacterium sp. 142-1Y. The sequence continues at coordinate 519,922 of NZ_CM173224.1, forward strand.
CATGGCCGAAATCGTCCGGAACGACCTTATGGAAGGTCACGAGATACTTGCGCATGGCGCATCTCCGTCGGCAGGATGCCGCGCCGGGAGGGAGCCTGGACGCGGCTGCGGCGAAGGGCCTTGATCCAGCGCAAGGCCGTCGCCGGCCCCCGGCGCCTGTGCGAAGCCGGTTTCCGCATCGCGACGCGATCAATCGGAAACCGTATGACTCAGGGGCATCGTGCAGAGGCCGGATGCGGGGCCTTGATTGCGCTGCACATCATGTGTTCATCCTCTGCGGATTCTTCCCGCAACATGACGAAACCCGCAGCAATGCTGCGCCGCACCAAATGATTCTCCCTGGCGAAACTCGCCCGTGTCGCCTTCGCGGCAAAAAATGTCGCAGCCGGACAAGCTGCGAGGCCTGCGCCAGCTAATTTTTCATAATACAAGGTAAAGGCCTTCGGTTCTTTCTAGTATCGATCGGCGAAGCACGCTGCTCCAAAGGGGTCATGAGCCATGAGCCACATCGTTTTGGAGGGAGTCAGCAAGATTTTCGGCCATAAGCAGGCCGAGGCGGTCGGTCTCATCGCGCAGGGCAAGCGCAAGGCCGAGATCGCGGCGGCCTGCGGCGCGGTGGTCGGCCTGTGCGACATCTCCTTCGATATCGTCGAGGGCGAGATCCTGACCCTGATGGGCCTGTCGGGCTCGGGCAAGTCGACGCTCCTGCGCTGCATGAACCGGCTGGTGGAGCCGAGCTGCGGCAGCATCCGCGTCGGCGACGTGGACGTGACGAAGCTCGGCCGCAAGGACCTGCTGGCGTTCCGCCAGAAGACCTTCGGCATGGTGTTCCAGCACTTTGCGCTGCTGCCGAACCGGACGATCCTGGCGAACGTGGCGTTCGGCCTGGAACTCAAGAACGTGCCGGTTGCGCGCCGGACCGAGGCGGCCATGCAGGCGATCGAGCTCGTCGGCCTGAAGGGCTGGCACGCCAAGTATCCGCATGAATTGTCGGGCGGCATGCAGCAGCGGGCCGGCCTGGCGCGGGCGCTCGCGGCCGATGCCGACATCCTCCTGATGGACGAGGCGTTCAGCGCCCTCGACCCGCTGATCCGCCGCGACATGCAGTCCGAGCTGCGCGAATTGCAGCGGAAGCTCAGGAAGACCATCGTCTTCGTCTCCCACGATCTCGACGAGGCGGTGGCCCTGGGCGGCCGCATCGTCTTGATGAAGGACGGGGAGGTCGTGCAGATCGGCCAGCCCGAGGACATCGTGGCCCGTCCGGCGACCGAGTACGTCGCGCGCTTCGTCGAGCATATCGACCTCGTGGCGGTGATGCGGGCGGGGCACGTCGCGGATCGCGCCGCGCCGGTCCTGGCGCCCACCCTCACCGTCGCCGAGGCGCGGGAGCGGGTGGCGGGCGAGGGCGGCGACGCCTGGCTGGTCGCCGACGACGAGCGGCGCTTCGTCGGCCGCCTGCGCGCCGGCGCGCTCGCGGGTGCCCGGCCGGCGGAGACCGTCGCCGGCCTGCTCGACCGGGGTGCCGAGCCCGTCGGGGCGGAGCTGCGCCTCGACGGGCTGCTCGCTCGGGTCGCGGCCGAGGGCTGCGTCGCCGTGGTCGACCCGGACGGGCGCCTGATCGGCGGCATCACCAGCCGGGACGTGGTGCGGGCGCTCGCCGCCCGCCCCGACCTGCACCCCACCGAAACCCCGACAATCCCCAAGCCGGCAGGAGCGGAGCGATGGACTGGAGCGTCCCAAAATTCCCCCTCGACACGCTCAGCGACCAAGGCCTCGACTGGCTCACCGACCATGGCGCTTGGCTGACCCGCGCGGTCAGCCGCTCGGTCTCCGACTGGATCGACGTGCTGACCACGGCGCTCGTCGCGGTCCCGCCCTGGCTCTTCATCGGGCTCGCCGCCTTCGGCACCTACAAGATCGGCGGGCGCAGGATCGGGCTGCTGACGCTGTTCGGCCTTCTGTTCCTCTGGGACCTGCGGTTGTGGCAGGCGACGGTCGAGACCCTCGTCCTCGTCACCCTGTCGACCGTCACCGCCCTGGTGATCGGCATTCCGGTCGGGATCTGGTTCGCCCTGAGCCAGCGCGCCTGGCGGGCCTTCTCGCCGATCCTCGACATGATGCAGACGCTGCCGAGCTTCGTGTACCTGATCCCGGCGCTTCCCTTTTTCGGCCTCGGCGCGGTGTCGGCGTGCTTTGCCACCATCGTGTTCTCGGTGCCGCCGGTGATCCGGCTGACGGCGCTCGGCATCCGCAACGTGCCCTCCGAGCTCGTCGAGGCCTCGGACGCCTTCGGCGGCTCGACCGCCCAGAAGCTGTTCAAGGTGCAGTTGCCGCTCGCGCTGCCGACCATCATGGCCGGCGTCAACCAGACGATGATGCTCGCCCTGTCGATGGTGGTCATCGCCGCGATGATCGGGGCCGGCGGCCTCGGCCGGGCGGTGTGGCAATCGATCCAGCGCCTCGAGGCCGGGGCGGGCTTCGAGGCCGGCATCGGCATCGTGATCCTGGCGGTCATCCTCGACCGCTCGACCCAGGCGCTCGCCGCCCGCGCCCGGCCGCACGGCAGCGCCTGAGACACCACCGGCCGTCCGCTTGGCGGGCGGCCTGGAGACAGGTTCCCGGCGCCCGCGGGCGTCGCGGCAGCGTGAAACCCCTCCCGACCACCACAGCCTTCGGATCGATCAGACCATGCGCGCGACAGCTCTCGGCGTCATCCTCTGCCTCGCCTTCGCCCAGATTCCGGCCGAGGCGGCCGGCAAGCAGGTGCGGATCGCCTATGTCGAGTGGAGCGATGCGGTGGTGGCGACCAACATCCTCAAGCAGGTGCTGGAGGAGAAGGGCTTTGATGTGAAGGCGATCCCGCTCGCCGCGGCGGCGATGTGGCAGGCGGTGGCGACGGGCGACGCCGATGCGAGCGTCGCGGCCTGGCTGCCGCTGACCCAGGCCGCCTATTACGAGAAGCTGAAGAACCGCCTCGAGCTGATCGGCCCGAACGTCACCGGCGCCAAGATCGGCTGGGCCGTGCCGGCCTATTCGAAGCTCAACTCGATCGAGGACCTGAAGACCCAGTCGGCCGACGTCGAGGGCAAGGTGATCGGCATCGATCCCGGCGCCGGCGTGATGAAGACCTCGGAAGCCGCGATCAAGGCCTACGGCCTTCCGGTCAAGCTCGTCGACGGCAGCGACGCCACGATGACCAGCGCCCTCAAGGATGCGATCCGCCAGAAGAAGGACATCGTCGTCACCGCCTGGACGCCGCACTGGATGTTCGCGCGCTACGAACTGAAGTATCTCGCCGACCCGAAGAAGGCCTTCGGCGACGACGAGACCGTGAACACGCTCGCCCGCAAGGGTCTGAAGGAGGACATGCCGGAGGTCTACGGCATCCTCAAGAAGTTCAAGCTGAGCATCAAGGACGAGGAAGCCATGATGGCGGAGAACGAGGAGAAGGGCGCCAAGCCCTCCGAGACCGCCGGCAAATGGATCAAGGCCAACCGGGCGACGGTGGATGGTTGGGTGAAGTAAGCCGGGGGATGAGGGTGGCTCCGGATGCGGAGGCCGGTGCCCGCCGATAATCTTTCCCATCCGCGACCTCATCCTGAGGTGCGGCTGAAAGGAGCCTTGAAGGAGGGCTACAGAAACTACGACGACCTCTGGAGCCCTCCTTCGAGGTCAGTCGATCTCTGATCGACTGACACCTCAGGATGAGGTGGATGACAGGATATCTCATACGAAATCCGGAAGATCACTTCCGGATTTCGTATCATCAGCCCGCGCGGCGCCTGAGCGAAGCCGCTTTCCGCATCGCGAAGCGATCAATCGGAAATCGTATGATGTCATACGATTTCCGTATGATTCGATCAGCTTAGCTGTGAACTGACGGGTGTGCTGGCGCATTTGTTGGGCATGCTGTTTGTCGAAGGAGGCGGCGATGGCTGGCCCGGTGGCCCACCTGAGCGTGTCGGAGTTGGCGGAGCGCTTCACGGCCTGCCGTGACGCGCGCACCGCCCGCCAGACCCAGGCGATCTGGCTTCTGGCCAAGGGCCACAGTTTCGCAGAAGCCGCCGCGGCGACCGCCTTCAGCGAACGCTGGGTGCGCCGTTTGTGCGAGCGCTACAACACTGAGGGGGTCGAGGCGCTGGGTGATCGGCGCCGCCACAACGGGGCCGCGGCCAGCCTCCTGACGCCAGATGTCCTCGAGCGATTGCGTCAGCGCCTGGCCGAGCCGCCGCCGGACGGGGGCGTGTGGACGAGCCGCACGGTGGCGGACGTCCTGGCCCAGGACCTGGGGCGCGAGCAGGTGGCGGTGCAGCGCGGCTGGGAGGCGCTCAAGGCGCTGGGCTGGTCGCTGCAACGGCCGCGCCCGCGCAACCCGCGCGCGGCCACGCCCGAGGCTGCGCAGGCTTTTAAAAAAAGTTGGCGCAGGCCGTCGACGAGGAGGAGGCCCGTGAGCCGCGCCTGCCGGTCGTCGTCTACGCGATGGACGAGCACCGCCTCGGCCTGAAGCCGGTCACGCGACGGGTCTGGGCGCCGGCGGGAGAGCGGCCGGTGGCGCTGGGCCAGCATCGCTTCAAGTGGCTGCACGTCACCGCCTTCGTGGCGCCGGCCATGGGCGAGACGGTGTGGTACCTCTCCAACGGCCTGTCCAAGCCGTTCTTCGAGCGACTCTTGGCCGACTTCGCGCGCGAGGTCGGAGCCGGCACGCGCTGCCGGGCGGTGGTGATGCTCGACAATGCCGGCTGGCACACGCAGCCCAATCTAAGCGTGCCCGAGGGTGTGCGGCTCGTCTACCTGCCGCCCTATACGCCCGAACTGCAGCCGGCCGAGACGTTGTGGCCGCTGGTCGATGAGCCGGTGGTCAATCGGTACATCGCCAACCTGGATGAGTTGGAACGCGTGGTCGAGCAGCGGTGCGCGACCTTAAGCGAGCAGCCCGGCCTCATCAGCTCACGCACAAGCTTCCACTGGCTGCCCAAAACCGCAAAGCCAAAGCCCAAGCTGGCCTAATCAACCGGAAAGCGTATCAGTCCCAACTTCAACTTTTCGCAGATCAATTTGCTAAAACAGGCTCTGAGGCGCGACCGTGAGTGAGCCTTGAAAGAGGACTTCCGATCTCACCGAGATCTCAGGAGGCCTCCTTCGAGGCATGTTTCGTGAAATATATATGATCAGCTCGACAATCCTCGCTCTCTCCTCGTCATTCCGGGGCCGCGATAGCGGAGCCCGGAATCCAGAACCACGGATGGTTCAGGATCGAGCGGAGAACGTACGATCACATCTTCCGCTCGCTGCTCGGCGGCCGGCCGAAATGGTCGACGTAGGATTTCGAGAAGTGCGAGGCCGAGGTGAAGCCGCACTCGATCGCGATCGACAGGAGCGGCATCGCGGTCTGGCGGATCAGGTGGCGAGCGTGTTCCAGGCGGATGCGCAGGTAGTGCTTGGCCGGTGAACGGCCGAGATATTTCAGGAACAGGCGCTCCAGCTGCCGCTTCGAGAGGTGGACCGACTCGGCCAGGTCCTGGCTGCCGAGCGGCTCGGCAAAGGTCTTCTCCATCAGGCCGACGACGTGCAGGAGCTTCGGATGCGCCACGCCGAGGCGCATCCGCAGGTCCATCCGCTGGCGCTCGCCCGCCTCGCGGATGCGGTGGTGGATGAGCTGGTCGGCGACGTCGGCGGCGATGTCGGCCCCGTGGTCGCGTACGATCAGGGACAGCATCATGTCGGCCGCAGCTGTCCCGCCCGCGCAGGTGAAGCGATTGCGGTCGATCTCGAACAGGTCGGAGCCGATCTCGAGCCCGTCATGCTCGGAGGCGAGGCTCGCCTGGTTCTCCCAGTGGATCGTCGCCCGGTAGCCGTCGAGGAGTCCGGCCTTGGCCAGCACGTAGGTGCCGGTACAGACCGCGCCGATCGCGCCGCCGCGGATGCAGGTCCGTCTTAGCAGCGTCTGCAAGGTCCGGTGATCCCGGCGCTGGATGTCGATGCCGCCGCAGACGATCGCCATGTCGAGGGCGGGATCGACTCCTTGCGCCTCGCTGAAGCTACCCGCCACCTGGACTTCGACACCGTTGGACGCGGTGCAGCGCGTGCCGTTCTCCGACCACAACGTGTAGCGGTAGAGGTCGCGCCGCGCCGCCCGGTTGGCGAGGCGCAAGGGCTCGATCGCCGACGAGAAGGCGATCATCGAGAAGTTCTCGACGAGCATGAACCCGACGGAGGTGACCTCGTCGGTCACGGCGGCGGTGCCCGCCGCCATGGTGCCGGTCATGCCGGCCGTCATCACCCGATCCATCGCCAGACCGTCATCGCTTCGTCACCCGAGAATGACTCCAGGAAAGAATGACTCCAGGAAAGTCTCGGGGCAAGCAAGATTCGCTCCCTTAGGGCAAGGGGCAGCGGGCTCCAGCCCCACCGGGCGCCCGCAATGTCGCGCCCGGCTCGTCGCCAAGTCGCAAATCCCAAACTCGCGGTCGCCAGCGCGAAAGCCGCGGGGCGCCGACGGCCCGATGATCGGACATCACAGCGAGGCCGACCGATGCGCCGATTTTCCCTCTCGTCGCTGCTCACGGAATCCCTCAAGGGGCACCGGGGCTGGGGCCGCCAGTGGCGGGACCCGCAGCCGAAATCCGCCTACGACGTCGTCATCGTCGGCGGCGGCGGTCACGGCCTCGCCACCGCCTATTACCTCGCCACCGTGCACGGCATCACCAATGTCGCGGTGCTGGAGAAGGGCTGGATCGGCGGCGGCAATACCGGCCGCAACACCACGATCATCCGCTCGAACTACCTCTACGACGAGAGCGCCGCGCTCTACGAGCATGCGCTCAAGCTCTGGGAGGGCCTGTCCCAGGAGCTGAACTACAACGTCATGTTCTCGCAGCGCGGCGTGCTGATGCTCGCCCACAACCTGCACGACGTTCAGAGCTTCAAGCGCCACGTCTATGCCAACCGTCTCAACGGCATCGACAACGAGTGGCTGACCAAGGAAGAGTGCAAGGAGTTCTGCCCGCCGATCGACATCTCGGGCAGCCTTCGCTACCCGGTCCTCGGCGGCGCGCTCCAGCGCCGGGCCGGCACCGCGCGCCACGACGCGGTCGCCTGGGGCTATGCCCGCGGGGCGGATGCCCGCGGCGTCGACATCATCCAGAATTGCGAGGTGAAGGGCATCCGCCGCGACGCCTCCGGCGCCGCGATCGGCGTCGAGACGACGCGGGGCTATATCGGCGCCAAGCGCATCGGCGTGGTCGCCGCCGGCCACACCTCGACCGTGATGGCGATGGCCGACGTGCGGATGCCGCTCGAGAGCTACCCGCTCCAGGCGCTGGTGTCGGAGCCGGTCAAGCCGATCTTCCCCTGCGTGGTGATGTCGAACGCCGTCCACGCCTACATCTCGCAATCGGACAAGGGCGAGCTGGTGATCGGGGCGGGCACCGACCAGTACACCTCCTACAGCCAGCAGGGCGGCCTCCACATCACCACCCACACGCTGGATGCGATCTGCGAGGTCTTCCCGCAATTCACCCGGATGCGGATGCTGCGCTCCTGGGGCGGCATCGTCGACGTGACGCCCGACCGCTCGCCGATCATCGGCACGACCCCGGTCGAGAACCTGTTCGTCAATTGCGGCTGGGGCACCGGCGGCTTCAAGGCGACGCCCGGCTCGGGCCACGTCTTCGCCTACACGCTGGCGACCGGCACGCCGCACGCGATCAACGCGCCCTTCACCCTCGAACGGTTCCGCACCGGTCGCCTCATCGACGAGGCGGCAGCCGCCGCCGTCGCGCACTGATCCCTTAAAAAACCCGGACGCGACGAGGCCCCCGATGCTGCTGATCGCCTGCCCTTATTGCGGCAACCGCCCGGAGACCGAGTTCCGCTGCGGCGGACAGGCCCATATCGCCCGGCCCACCGATCCGGGCACGCTCTCCGACGCGCAATGGGCCGAATTCCTGTTCGTGCGGTCCAACCCGCGCGGGGTGCATGCCGAGCGCTGGAACCACGTCCATGGCTGCGGCCGCTGGTTCAACGCGCGGCGCGACACGGTGAGCGACCGCTTCCTCGAGACCTACAAGATGGGCGAGACGCCCGCATCCACCGAAGCGACTTCCACCCAGGCAGAGGCGAGGGCGTGATGGCACAGCCGTTCAGATTGTCCCGCGGCGGTCGCATCGACCGCACGCGCCCGGTCCGCTTCACCTTCAACGGCCGCACGGTCGAGGGCTTCCACGGCGACAGCGTCGCCTCGGCGTTGCTCGCCAACGGCATCCACCTCGTGGGGCGCTCGTTCAAGTATCACCGCCCGCGCGGCATCCTGAGCCATGGCCCCGACGAGCCGAGCGCGCTGCTCTCGGTCGATCGCGGCCCCGGCCGGATCGACCCGAACAACCGCGCCTCGGTGGTCGAGGCCCGCGACGGGCTCAAGACCCTCTCGCAGAACCACTGGCCGTCGCTCGAGCACGACATCGGGGCGGTCAACGACCTGCTCTCGCCGGTCTTCGTCGCCGGCTTCTACTACAAGACCTTCATGTGGCCCCGGAAGTTCTGGGACAAGGTCTACGAGCCGTTCATCCGCGCCGCCGCGGGACTCGGCAAGGCCCCGGCCGTGCCCGATCCCGACCGTTACGCCAACCGTCACGCCCATTGCGACGTGCTGGTGGTCGGCGCCGGTCCCGCGGGCCTCGCCGCGGCGCTCGCCGCCGCCCGCACCGGCAAGCGGGTGATCCTCGCCGACGAGGGGCCGGAGCCTGGCGGCGCGCTCCTGCACGATGTGACTACCGAGATCGACGGTCGTCCGGCCGCCGAGTGGCTGAGCGCGACGCTCTCCGAGCTCGATTCCCGCGAGAACGTCATCCTGCTGCCGCGGACCACGGCGTTCGGCTACTACAACCACAACCACGTTGCGCTCGCCGAGCGGATCACCGACCATCTGCCCAATCCCGGCACGGCGCCGCGCGAGCGGCTGTGGCAGGTCCGGGCCGGCGAGGTGGTGCTGGCCGGCGGTTCCCACGAGCGCCCGCTGGTCTTTGCCGACAACGACCGCCCCGGTATCCTGCTCGCCGAGAGCGTGCGGGTCTTCATCAACCGCTACGGCGTCGCGCCGGGCCGGCGGATCGTCTTCGCGACGAGCGGCGCCTCGGCCTATGCGGCCGCCCTCGACGCCAAGGCGGCGGGGCTCGCCGTGACGCTCGTGGACCTGCGCAGCGACTCCGAATGCGGGCCCGAGCTGGCCCGCCTCAAGGCGGCCGGGGTGGAGGTCCTGACCGGCCACACCGTGATCGGCGCCAAGGGCTCCAAGCGCGTCACCGGCCTGATCGTCGCCCCCGTCGACCGGGCCGGACGCTGCGGCGCCCACCGCGTGCTCGACTGCGACTGCGTCGGCATGTCCGGCGGCTGGACCCCGGCGGTGCACCTGTTCTCGCAATCCCGCGGCAAGCTCGCCTACAATGAGGGTCTCGACGCCTTCCTGCCCGGTACCTCGGCGCAAGCCGAGCGTTCGGCGGGCGCCTCGAAGGGCACCTACGATCTCGCCGCGGTTCTCGCCGAAGGCTTTGCCGCCGGTGCGGAAGCGGCCGGCTCGCAGGAGCGCCAAAACTTCACCGCGAGCCCGACGCTGACCGGCTTCAAGCCGGTGCGCGCCATGCCGACCGATGCCGACCCGACCAAGGTCCGGGCCTTCGTCGACTTCCAGAACGACGTCACCGCCAAGGACATCAAGCTCGCGGTGCGTGAAGGCTTCCACTCGATCGAGCACGTCAAGCGGTACACCACGACCGGCATGGCGACCGACCAGGGCAAGACCTCGAACATGAACGCCCTCGGCATCGTCGCCGGGCAGCTCGACAAGACGCTGCCGGGTGTCGGCACCACGACCTTCCGGCCGCCCTATACCCCGGTGACCTTCGGCACCCTGGTCGGCCCGGCGCGCCACGCGCTGTTCGACCCGATCCGCACGACACCGATCCACGACTGGGCGGAAGAGCACGGCGCGACCTTCGAGAACGTCGCCCTGTGGCGCCGCGCCTGGTACTTCCCCAAGACCGGCGAGGACATCCACGCCGCGGTCGCCCGCGAATGCGAGGCGGTGCGCAAGGGGGTCGGCATCTTCGACGCCTCGACGCTGGGCAAGATCGAGGTGGTCGGCCCGGACGCGGCCGAGTTCATGAACCGGATCTACATCAACCCGTGGCTCAAGCTCGAGGTCGGGCGCTGCCGCTACGGGCTGATGCTGAAGGAGGACGGCTACATCCTCGACGACGGCGTCGTCGCCCGGATCGCGCCGGATTGCTTCCACGTCACCACCACCACCGGCGGCGCGCCCCGCGTGCTCGCCCACATGGAGGATTACCTCCAGACCGAGTGGCCGGACCTCGAGGTCTTCCTGACCTCGACCACCGAGCAATGGGCGGTGATCGCCCTCCAGGGCCCGAAGGCCCGCGAGGTCATCGCCCCCCTCGTCGACGGGATCGACCTGTCGCCGGAGGCTTTTCCCCACATGGCGATGCGGTCGGGCACGATCTGCGGCGTGCCGACCCGGCTGTTCCGGGTCTCGTTCACCGGTGAGCTCGGCTTCGAGATCAACGTCCCGTCCGACCACGCCCGCGCGGTGTGGGAGGCGATCTGGGAGGCCGGGCAGGCCCACGGCATCACCCCCTACGGCACCGAGACGATGCACGTGCTCCGGGCCGAGAAGGGCTACATCATCATCGGCCAGGAGACCGACGGCACGGTCACCCCGGACGATGTCGGCTTGGCCGGCATGATCGCCAAGGCCAAGAAGGACTTCGTCGGCAAGCGCTCGCTGACCCGGCCCGACGTGGTGGCGAGCGGCCGCAAGCAGCTCGTCGGCCTCGTCACCGACGATCCGAAGCTCGTCCTCGACGAGGGCGCGCAGATCGTCGACGATCCGGGCCAGCCGATCCCGATGCGGATGCTCGGCCACGTCACGTCGAGCTACTGGAGCCCGAATTGCGGCCGCTCCATCGCCATGGCCCTGGTGGCGGACGGGCGCGCGCTCCAGGGCCGCCCCCTCCACGTCACCACGCCGGAGGGTTTTGCCCGCGTCACCGTCGTCGATCCGGTCTTCTTCGATCCCAAAGGCGAGCGCATCCATGCTTGAGGCTCTGTACCGCACCGCCCGCGCGCTCCCCCTCGGCCGCGCGCCGGCCTCCGATCCGGCCCGCTCCGGGATCGTCATCAAGCCCGCCGGGGCCGAGGCGCGCTTCGCGCTCCGGGTCCGTGACGCCGGCGCCTCGGCCGCCGGTCTTCCGCTCGACGGACCGATCAACTCGCTGCGGGGCGACGACCGGCGCTGGATCGCCCGTCTCGGGCCCGACGAGTGGCTGATCGGCAGCGACGAAGCGGAAGCCGACCACCTGCCCTCGGCCATCGCGGCCGATCTCGGCGAGCGGGCGCACGCGATCGTCGACGTCTCGCACCGCAATGTCGGCATCGACGTGAGCGGCCCGCTGGCGGCGGCCGTCCTCAATGCCGGCTGCCCGCTCGATCTCGGAGACGCGGCCTTTCCGCCGGGCTCCGCCACCCGCACCCTGTTCGGCAAGGCGGAGATCGTCCTGATCCGTCATGACGGCGCGACGCCGCGCTACCGGGTCGAGTGCTGGCGCTCGTTCGCGACGTATGTCCACGGCCTCCTCGCCGAGGCCTCCCTCGGGGTCGGCGAAACGGCCCGGCGATGATCAGCGCCTTCGATCTGTTCAAGATCGGCATCGGCCCGTCGAGTTCGCACACGATCGGGCCGATGGTGGCGGCGCGCCGCTTCCGCGACCGCGTCGCCCTCCGCACGGACGTGGCGCGGGTGACGGCCGAGATCTTCGGCTCGCTCGCCTGGACCGGGCGGGGTCACGGCACCGATGTCGCGATCGCGCTCGGGCTCCTCGGGCACGACCCGGCGACCATCGACCCCGACCGGGTCGCCGGCTACACGCAAGGGCTGGCCGAGACCGGTCAGACCGGCCTTCCCGGAATCGCCTTCGCGCCGGACAAGGACCTGATCTTCAACTTCAAGGATCTGCTGCCGCGCCACACCAACGGCATGCGGTTCCGTGCCCACGGTTCCGACGGCGCGATCCTCGACGAGGTGGTGTGCTACTCGGTCGGCGGCGGCTTCGTCGAGAGCGAGGGCGAGGCGGTCGATGCCGGCATCGAGGCGGTGGCGGTCCCGCACCCGTTCGACAGCGGCGCCGACCTCCTGGCGATCTGCGCCGCGACCGGACTCACCATCCCGCAGGTGCAGCGGGAGAACGAGCGGGCACTCCGCTCCGATGAAGCGATCGACGCCGGGCTCGACGCGATCCGCGACGCGATGCTCGCCTGCATCGCCCGCGGCCTGCGGATGGACGGGGTGCTGCCCGGCGGCCTCAAGGTGCGCCGCCGCGCCCGGCGCCTGCATGCGACGCTCGACGCGAACCGGCTCTCCAACAGCCGGCCGGCCCACGAGGTGATGGACTGGATCAGCCTGTTCGCGCTGGCGGTCAACGAGGAGAACGCATCGGGCGGCCGGGTCGTCACCGCGCCGACCAACGGGGCGGCGGGCATCGTCCCGGCGGTCCTGCGCTACATCGTCGATTTCTGTCCCGGCTGGAGCGAGGAACGCGGCCGCGACTACCTGCTGGCGGCAGCGGCGATCGGCGGCCTGATCAAGCGCCGCGCCTCGATCTCCGGCGCCGAGGTCGGGTGCCAGGGCGAGGTCGGCTCGGCGGCGGCCATGGCGGCGGCGGGCCTCGCCACGGTGCTCGGCGGCTGCCCGCGCCAGGTGGCGAACGCCGCCGAGATCGCGATGGAGCACCATCTCGGCATGACCTGCGATCCCGTCGGCGGACTGGTCCAGGTGCCCTGCATCGAGCGCAACGCCTTCGGCGCCAACAAGGCGGTCGCCGCCGCCTCTCTGGCGCTCCACGGCGACGGCGTGCATTTCGTCAGCCTCGACCAAGTCATCGAGACGATGCGCCAGACCGGGCACGATATGCAGGACAAGTACAAGGAGACCTCGCTCGGGGGGCTCGCGGTGAACGTGGCGGCGTGCTGACGGGTGTTTTGCGCAATTATAGTATGTCCTCGGCGCAATATTGCGGAGAATCGGAACGGTCCACCGCGCCAGAACCCTCCCCCCTCTGCGGGGGAGGGTGCCCGGCGGAGCCGGGGCAGCGGGACGAAGTCCCGCCGAGAGGGGAACCCGCTTCCGGAAAGGTCGCGACCATGATGACGGGCGCCATACCCAGGATCGTCGCGCTGCCCCTCTCCTGCGAAGGCTAGCGTGTTCACACTTCTCGGTTCGAGAGCTTCTCCCGGTGAAGGTCGCGCGCCTCTCCTCCCCCCGGCGATCCCGGGCTTGCCCGGAATCGCTGCAAGTTGTGGGGAGGAGCTGGAGGTGGGGGTGGTGCCGGATAGAGCGCAGTGGTGCCTTCTGCACCACCCCCACGCGGGATCTTCGATCCCCATAACCCCTCCCCACAAGGGGGAGGGGAAAGCGCTCGAATCTACAATGAGTTAGGCTTCAGAGACGTTGTGTGAACACGCTAGCCCGCGGAGAGGGGAGGGTTCACGCTCTCGGCCGTCGTCCCGCACCGCACGACCTGCCGTGTCATGGGCAGTAGCGACCCGTGGGGGGCGCAGCGGAGCCCGGAACGAGGCAGCGGGTTCGAAATCGTCAAAGACCAACCGAAACAATCGCTCACGCACCGTCGGCGCGCGCCTCCGGCAGGGCGAACGGCGTCACCTCGTGCCCCTCGTCCCGCAGCGCGGTCACCAGGTCGCCCGGGACCAGGTTGAGGGTCCGGGTGCTCACGAGCGGGTGGACGTTGATTCGCACCTCGTCGAGCAGGCTGTCCTGGAGGAAGACTTTCACGCCGCCCGGCGCTGCGTTGAGGGCGGCGAGCGGCGAGACCGCGCCGCTCTCGACGCCGAGCTGCTCGCGCAACGCGTCGGCACTGGCGAAGGACAGCCCGCCCTTCGCGCCCAGCACCGACCGGAACGCCTTGAGGTCGACGGCCGCGTCGTGGTGGAGCGTGACCAGGAAGTAGGTCTTCTTGTTGTCGCGCAGGAAAAGATTCTTGGTATGGGCGCCGGCAATGTCGCCGCAGACCGCCATCATCGCCTCGACCGTCAGGACCGGCGGATGCTCGAACAGCGTGTAGGCGATGCCGCGCTCGCGCAGCCGGACCAGGAGATCGTCGGGAGTCAGGGGCATGGGTTCCTCGCGATGACGGGATGGACGGCGCTCAGCCGCGCGGAGAGCGGGCGGGGGCCACGACGCCGATCCCGCGCAGATAGGCCAAAATCTCCCGTGCCGCCTCGTCCGGGTCGGGATCGACGAGGAGGCGGCCGCTCGCGGCCGATCCGGACTCACCCGTCGCCGCCTTCAGGCGCTCGGCGGCCGAGCCGCCGGTGGGGGCGCCCTTCACCAGCTTGGGGCGGCGGCGGTAGGGCCGCTCCTCGCTCGCGACGGCCGGCACCGGTGTGTCGGCGGCGGCCGGATCGATTGTTCCGAGCGGCTCGATCGCTCCGCGCCGCGCCTGGCCGAAGGCGTAGGCGAGGGGGGGCGGGGCGTCGGGATGCACCGTCGCCACCACGGGGCCGCGCACCACGACGCGCCGCAAGGCGCCGCGGCCGAGGCTCTGGTTGAGGCGCAGGGTGCCGGCCTCCTCGCCCGGCGCAACCGAGACCACGTCGGGGATCAGCGGCCGGTCGAGCAAGGCTGCCAGCGCGTAGGGAAGGATCCCGCTCTCGCCGCCGCCCTGGCCGCGCCGGCCGGCGAGCACGAGGTCGGGCGCCGTGGCGGCGAGCCGGATGGCGAGCGCCGGCACCGGATCGGCGTCCTCGCCGAGCGCGATGTGCTCGATGCGCGGGAGGCCCTGGCCGAGGGCATCGGCAATGGCCGCGGCGTCCGGCCCGGCATGGAGGCCGTAAGGAGCTTCGAGCCCGTCACGCACTCCGTAGGCCTGAGCGAGCCCGGTCGCGATCCGGATCGCCTGCGCCTCGAGCCGCGGCAGCACGACCGCGCCGGAGACCGGGTGGCGGCCGGCGGAGAGAAGCACGGCGATCCTCACGAGTGATCTCCCGCCTCTTGCGCTTCCTGGGCCAGCAGCCGCAGCAGGGCCGGCATGACCGCTTGTGCGTCCTTCACGACCGCGAGCCCCGCCCGCTCGATCATCGCTGCATGCAGGTCGGTATTGACCGCGACCACATGCTCGCAGCCGGCCACGCCCTGGAGGTGCTGCGGCGCGCCGGAGATCCCGAGCGCGAAGTAGCAGGTCGCGGCGAGTACCGTGCCCGAGGCGCCGACCTGGGACTGGCGCGGCATCAGCCCGGCATCGCACAGGACGCGGCTGGCGCCCGGGGTGGCGTGCAGCGCCGCGACGAGCTGCCGGAAGGTGTCGAGGTCGTGGATGCCGTTGCCGGCCGAGACCACGAACTCGGCGAGGCTCAGCGGCACCGTCGCCGGATCGGCCGGGATGCGCTCGGCCGACAGGATGGCGGAGGCCGGTAGGGTCGCCGGGGCGAGGTCGACCGGGAGCGGCCGCGCCTCCCGGGGCGCGCCGGCGTAATCGGCCACCGCGTCCGGCGCCACGCTGGCAAGCAGGCCGGGTGCGGCGCGCTGCTCGACCCGGCGCCCACGGGCCGGGCGTACCAGGCCGTTGGCGGCGACCACCTCGGCATTGTCGAAGAGCGGCGCCCCCATCCGCACCGCGACCCGGCGGGCGAGGTCGCCGCCATCGAGGGATTCGGGGAACAGGACGTGGCGAGGAGAGATGACCGCGAGCGCCGCCGCGACCCGGGCGGCGCGCTGGTCGGGATCGGCCCTGGCCTCGTCGAGGTCGAAATGACGATCGGCGCCGGCCGGCCCGCAGTCGTCGCAGGGCCCGAGCGAGACGACGACCACGCCGCCCTCGCGCCCCGCCAGCGCCCGGGCGGCGCCGAGCACCTGGCGGTCATGGGCCGAGAGGCGGCCCCCGGCAGCATCCGGTACCACCGCGACGAGGAAGGCGGGATCCTCGACCACCAGGATCGTCGGAGCCGCCTCCGCCACCGGACGCTGCCGGGCCTCGGAGACGACCAGCCCCTCGCTGCGGACGATCTGGCCGAGATCGTAGCGCGGGCGGTCCGCGCCGGGGACGCGCTGGCCGGCGCGCTCGGCACGGGGATCGCGGCGCGGGCGCCCGCCCGCGGCCTTCCCCTTGGCCGTCCGGTCGTAGCGGGGCCGGGCAGTGCCGGAAGCGATCCGGATCGCCGCCCGCTCGGCGCGGGGATCGCGACGGGTCCGGGTCATCGTCCTGCCTCCACGGCCTGGAGCAGCAATTCGGCGACGTCGCGCACCTCGGCCTTGCGGTCGGTCACGCCCTCCAGCATCGCGGTGCAGGAGGGGCAGGCCACCGCCACGATGCCCGCACCCGTCTCCGCGGCCTGGGCCATGCGCAGGTCGGGGATGCGCCGCTCGCCCGGGATGTCGCTCACCGGCGCGCCGCCGCCGCCGCCGCAGCACATCGCCCGCTTGCCCGAGCGGGCCATCTCGATCCGGGACAGGCCGACCGCGTCGAGGATCGCGCGGGGAGCCTCGGTCTCGCCGTTGTAGCGGGCGAGGTAACAGGGATCGTGATAGGTCACCGAGAGGTCGGACAGTTTCCGGGGCGCGAGCTTGCCCGCGCGGATCAATTCCAGCAGCAGGGCGGTGTGGTGGACCACCGTATGATGCCCGCCGAAGGCCGGGTATTCGTTGCGGAGCGCATGCAGGGCGTGCGGGTCGGCGGTGACGATGCGGGTGAACCGATACTTCGCCAGCGTCGCGATGTTCTCCCGCGCCAGCGCCTGGAAGGTGGCCTCGTCGCCGAGCCGGCGGGCGAGGTCGCCGGTGTCGCGCTCCTCCGCGCCCAGAACCGCGAAATCGACGCCGGCCCGGCGCAAGAGCCGCACCAGGGCGCGGAGCGTCCGGCCGTAGCGCAGGTCGTAGGCGCCCTCGCCGAGCCAGAGCAGGATGTCGGCCTGGCCTTTGTCGGCCATCAGCGGCAGGTCGAGGCCGGCGGCGAAGTCGGTGCGGGCGGCGAGGGGACGGCCGCCGGGATCGCCGGCCTGGCGCAGCTCGGTCACCGGGCCGATCGCCTTCTCGGGCAACGCCGCGCGCTCCAGGGTCTGGTAGCGGCGCAACGACACCACCGCGTCGACATGCTCGATCATCATCGGGCATTCCTCGACGCAGGCCCGGCAGGTGGTGCAGGACCACAGCGTATCGGGATGGATGCGGGCATCCGGCCCGATCAGCCGGGCGAGGGGGCCGCGCTCGCCTTGCCCCTCGCGACCGCCCGGATAGGGATTGCCGGCATAAGGCGGCTCGGCGGGGTTGAGGCCGGCAACGAGGTCCTGGATCAGCCGCTTGGGGTTGAGGGGCTGCCCGGCGGCGAAGGCCGGGCAGGCGGTCTCGCAGCGGCCGCACGACACGCAGGCATCGTAGGAGAGGAGCCGGTTCCAGGTGAAATCGGCCGGCATCTCGGCGCCGAGCCGCGGGGCCTCGAGATCGAGGGGCTGGAGTGCGGTGTCGGGCCGGCCCTCGAACCGGCCGGGCCGCGGATGGGCGGCGAGATGCAGCGCGCCGGCGACGGCATGGCGCATCGGGCCTTGCCGCACCTCGAAGGCGAGGCCGAGGCCGCCGGCCGCCGCGAGGCCCAAGGTGAAGGGGAGGGCGATCCCGCCGGCACCCAGCGCCAGCAGCAGGGCGGTGAGCGTACCGCCGATTGCGTAGGCGAGGAGCAGGAGGGGCAGGATCTGGAAGCGCCCGGCCGAGAGGCGCTTCTGCTTAGCGGGGTACCGGCGGGCGCCGACGAGGATCGAGCCCGCCGCCGTCACCGCGAAGGCGATCGCCACGAGGAGCCAGTAGGCCCGGGAGCCGGCGAGCGGCGGCAGGATCGCCAGCGCCGTCAGGAGCGAGGCGGCGAGCAGCCCGCCCGCCACGACGGCATGCATCCGCGAGGCATAAGAATCGCGCGCCACGACGTGGTGGACGTCGACGAGGTAGCGGCGCGGGAGCCGCGAGAGGCCGTGGAGCCAGGCCACCGGTGCGGCCGATCCGACCCGCCACAACGCCGCGCGCCGCGAGGCCTGGACGAGAGCGAGCGCCGCCATGGCCCAGATGAGGCCGGGAAACACCGTGGTCAGGGGCATGAAGCTGGTCATGACGGTGGGCCTAAGGGCTTGGCGATAATGTCGAAATCATTCCTGAAGGCAGCCGCGCCCATACCCTCCCCCCTCTGCGGGGGAGGGTGCCCGGCGGAGCCGGGCGGGAGAGGGGACGCCGCTTCCGGATGAAGCGGAAGCGTTCTGAAGGGCGCCACCTGAATCAGCGTCGCGCTGCCCCTCTCCCGGCCCCCCTTTGGGGGCCACCCTCCCCCGCAGAGGGGGGAGGGTAGAGCGTGGCGCTGCCCGAGTTTTAGCGAGTCGCGGGGCTCACAGATCCTTGCACAATCTCAAGGCGTCATAGATCGCCGCATGGATGTTGCGCCCGGCCACCGCGTCGCCGATGCGATACAGCGCGTAGCCCTGGGAGAGGTCGAAGGGCTGCGGCTCGCCGCGCAGCATCGCGTCCTGGTCGGTCTGGCCGCGATTGACCGACGCGCCTTTCAGCCCGTGATAGAGCGCATCGACCGGCAGCGTGCCGTGATCGACCACGATGCGGTCGACGACCCGCTCCTCCTCGGCGTCGGTCATGGTGTTGCGGAGCGCCGCGACGAACCGGTTGCCCTCCGGATAGATCTCGATCAGCTCCATGTTCGGCGTCATCACGACGCCGAGCTTGTAGAGCTCGCGCAGGTGGATCGGCTGGTTGGTGGTGCCGACCTCCTCCGCCACCATGCGGTCATGGGTGGCGACCTCGACGAGGCAGCCGCGCTTGGCGAGCAGCTCCGCGACGGACGAGGCGTTGTGCTGGCCCATCTCGTCGTAGAGCAGGACCGAGCCGGTCGGCTCGACCGCGCCCGACAGCACCTCGGCCGTCGTCACCGCGTGCTGCGCCGCGCCCTTGGCGTGGCCGCGGGATGGCGTGCCGCCGGTCGCCACGATCACGACATCCGGTTTCTCCGCCAGCACCGCGGCTTGCGTCGCCTCGGTGTTGAGCCGGAGATCGACGCCGAGCTTGGTCACCTGCGCGACGAGCCAGCGCGGGATGCCCGACATCGCCTCGCGCCAGCCGGCCTTGGCCGCGAGCCCGATCTGGCCGCCGGCCTGGCCGCTCTTCTCGAACAGCACCACCGCGTGGCCGCGCTCGGCGCAGACCCGGGCCGCCTCGAGCCCGCCGGGCCCGGCGCCGATCACCACGACCCGCCGACGGACATCCGCCTTGCGGATCTCGTGCGGCATGGTGGCTTCGCGGCCGGTCGCGGCGTTCTGGATGCAGAGCGCATCACCGCCGACATAGATCCGGTCGATGCAGTAGCCGGCCCCGACGCATTGGCGGATGTCGTCGGCCCGTCCCTCGGAGAGCTTCTTGACGAGATGCGGGTCGGCGATGTGGGCGCGGGTCATCGCCACCATGTCGACATGGCCCTCGGCCACGGCGCGCGCCGCGGTCGCCAGGTCGGTGACGCGCTGGGCGTGGAAGACCGGAACATCCACTTCGCGCTTGATCGCGCTCGGCAGGAACAGGAACGGGGCCACTGGGAACGACATGTTCGGCAGCGAGATCGCGTGGGCGATGTGGTCGCGCGCCTGGCCGCCGAGCACGTTGAGGAAATCGACGAGGCCGCGCCTGGCGTATTCCGTGGCGATCGTCAGGCACTCCTCGTGGGAGAGCCCGTCGGCGATCATCTCGTCGCCGGACATGCGGATGCCGATGACGTAATCGTCGCCGGCCGCCGCCCGCATCGCCTCCAGCACCTCGATGCCGAAGCGCATCCGGTTCTCCAGGCTGCCGCCATACTTGTCGGTGCGTTGGTTGACCGAAGGCGACCAGAACTGGTCGATCAGGTGGCCGTGGGCGGCCGAGACCTCGCAGCCGTCGAGCCCGCCCTCGCGGCAACGGCGTGCGGCCTCGGCGAAGCTCTTCACCACCCGGGCGATGTCCTCCTCCTCCATCTCCTTGGGGATGGTGCGGGAGGCGGGCTCACGCCGGGGCGAGGGCGAGATCGTCGGCAGCCAATGCTCGGTGTCCCACTTGGTGCGCCGGCCCATATGGGTGAGCTGAATCATCAGCCTTCCGCCATGGGCGTGGACCCGGTCCGAGAATTCCCGGAAATACGGGATCACCGAATCGTCGGCGACCGAGATCTGATTCCAGGGCGCCGCCGGGCTGTCGGGGGCGACCGAGGAGGAGCCGCCGAACATGGTGAGCCCGATGCCGCCCTTCGCCTTCTCGGCGTGGTAGAGCTGGTAGCGCTCCTGGGGCTTGCCGTCGCGGCCGTAGCCGGGAGCGTGGCTCGTCGACATCACCCGGTTGCGGATGGTCAGGCCCTTGATGGTGAGCGGCTTCAGCAGCGCGTCGGCATTGGCGATCACGGGACGACTCCCGAAGGCAAGGGACCAGGGGTATTGGGCCGGGATTCTTGAGAGAGTGGCAGGCCGTCAGCGCTCGACGACGAGGTCGCTCGTCGGCTTGGAGCAGCAGAGCAGGGCCATGCCGGCATCGATCTCGCGCTGGCGGATGCCGCCGGCATGGGTCATCGCGACGGTGCCCTTGGTGACCTTCGACTTGCAGGTGCCGCACAGTCCCTTGGCGCAGGAGGACGGCAGGCGGATGCCGGCCTTGCGGGCGGCGTCGAGGACCGTCGAATCCTCCGGGCATTCGAGCACCCGGCGGGTCTTGGCGAACTCGACCCGGAAGGTGCGTACCGCCGCCGCCGGGGCTTCCTCGGCTTCGGCATCCAGGGCACGGCCGGCCTCCGCCGCCGCCTGCTGCTCGGCCTCCGGCAGGGCGCCGAAGTCGAAGCTCTCCTCGTGGTGGCGGGCCATGTCGAAGCCGGCCTCGCGCAGCATCGCGCGCACGGCGTCCATGTAGGGCTTCGGCCCGCAGACGAAGACCTCGCGCTCGCGGAAGTCCGGGACCGCTTGCGTCAGGATGTCGAGGGAGAGGCGTCCTTTGGGACCCGACCATGCCTCGTCCGGCGCGTCGGCCTCGCAGACCGCGTGAAAGCGGAAGGAGGGATCGAGCCGGGCCATCGTCTCCAGCTCGGCCCGGAACACGATATCGGCCGGGCTGCGGGCGGAATGGACGAAGGCGACGTCGCGGGGCTCACCCAGGTCGTGGAAGGTGCGCGCCATCGCCATCATCGGCGTCACGCCGCTACCGCCGGACAGGAGCAGGTATTTTTGCGCCGGATGGGTGAAGCAGGAAAAATCGCCCATCGGGCCGAGCGCCCGCACGGTGTCGCCGGCCTTCAGGTTGTCGTGCAGCCAGTTCGAGACCGGGCCGCCGGGCACCCGCTTGACGGTGATCGACAGGGCGTGCGGCCGCGTCGGCGCCGAGGAGATCGTGTAGCAGCGATGGATCGTCTCGGCCCCGACCTCGAAGGCGAAGGTCAGGAACTGGCCCGGCGCGTAGGCGAAGCGCCGGGGCTCAGGGGGGCTGAGCACGAAGGTCTTCACGTCGTGCGTCTCCTGGCGCACGGCGAGGCAGACCAGGGCGTCGTCGGCCTCCGCATCCCAGGAGGCTGAGGCCGCGAGGCGCGCGGCGGCCGGTTCGGTGGAGGCCGAATTCATGGCGCTAGCGCCCCAGATGCGCGGCCATGCGGCCGACATACCAGTTGCAGAACTTTTCCACGAGCATCTCGGTGTTCGGCGAGTACGGGCCGGGCTCGTAGGCCGGGCTCGCGACGCCCTGCTGGCAGATGCCGACGAGTTCGCTGTCCTGGTCGTTGGTGGCTTCCCAGACGCCGATCAGGTTGGCGAGGTCGTAATCGACGCCCTCGACCGCATCCTTGTGGACGAGCCACTTGGTGCGCAGGAGCGAGCGCTCGGCATCGAGCGGCAGCACCGAGAAGGTGACGATGTGGTCGCCGAGGAAGTGGTGCCAGGAATTCGGCTGCGTCCAGACCGAGAGGCCGCCGAGCTTAGGCTTGGTGAAGTCCCCGAGGAGCTTCTTGCAGGCGGCCTTGGTGTCGAGGGTGTGGGATTCGCCCTCGCCGTCGAGCGGCAGGCGCTCGGTGCGGAACGCCGTCACCATCGTGTCGAGTTCGTCGATCTCCCGCGACGGCAGGCCTTCGGCCTCCCATTCGCCGTGACGGGTCTTGAGCAGGCAGCCGTAGCGCTCGGCTTCAGCGCGGTCGTGCTCGCCCATCTCCTCGGGCGCGAAACCGAAGCCGTAGGCGAAGAGCGGCACGGTCAGCTCGGGATGGTTGGCCCCGCAATGATAGCACTCGCGGTTGTTCTCCATCGTGAGCTTCCAGTTGCCCGGCTCGATGATGTCCTTCTGGAACGCCACCTTCGTGTCGCGCACGTTGTGCGGCGCGATGTAGGGCCCGAGCCGCGCCGCCATCTCGTCGAAGTCGGACGGGGCCTCCTCGGCAAGGCAGATGAAGAGCAGGCCTTCGAGCGAGCGGAGATGCACGGGCTTCAGGCCGTGGCAGCCCTTTTTGAAATCCGGACCCATATGCTCGGCATGGATCAGTTCGCCGGTGAGGTCGTAGGTCCAGGAATGGTAGCGGCAGACCAGGTTGCCGACCGTCGACTTCTCGTCGTGGACCAGGCGCGCGCCGCGGTGGCGGCAGACGTTGTGGAAGGCGCGGACCTCGTTGTCGTCGTCGCGCACGATCGCCACGGAGGTCTTGCCGATATCGACGACCATCACGTCGCCGGCCTCCGGAACGTCGGGCTCCACGCCCGCATAGATCCAGTGGCGCCCGAAGATGACGTCCATGTCGGCCTCGAAGATCTCGGGGCTGAGATAGAACGGGGCCGGCAGGGTGTAGCCAGGGCGGCGCTCACGCAGGAGGCGCTGCAGCGGGGTCGGCGTCACGTCGAGCATGGGGCCTCGCAAAGCCATATCGAGCGAGGACGACTATCCCCGCCGGACCGGCTCTCCGCTGCCGCGCCAGCGACATTCCGTTGGCTCGCTGCGACGCCCGCCGATCCTCCCCGAAAAGCCCGGTCGTCCGGCTTCGGGACAGCCCTCGCGTCCGGAGCCTCACGCCACCAGGCGGATGGTGGGTGCCGGTGCGTCGCAGGCGTAACGGCGGCAATGCTGGAGGTAGCCGACCTCGTGGCGGCCGGCGAGTTCGACCACGCTCGACCACAGCCAGGACGGTGCCTCCCCGTCGCAACCCCGGGTGACCTCCTTGCGCCACGCGGCACGGACGCCCTCGTCCATCTGCCGGCCATGGGCCTCCCCGACCACGGTGGCGAGGTAATGGGCGGCCCGCACCGCCTCCTCGCGGCCGAACTGGTCGACGTCGAGCTTCAGGTCCTGAGGAGCCAGTTCGCGCATCACAGCAGGCTTGCCGAGGAGATGCACCGGCAGCATCCGCTCGCCGAGATTCGGCGAGAGCGCCCGGGCGCCGGCGACGACGCGCTCGGCGGCGTCCGCCGGCATCCGTGCGCCGGGGGCGGGCGGGGCCGCGGGTGCCACGGCCTCCTTGAGGTCGACGAGCGCCAGCCGGTCCTTGCCGTGCGGCCCCTCGACCCGCACCAGGGCGGCGTAGCGCAGGAAGCCGAGCGAGCTGCACCCCTTCATCCAGTAGGCCGCATCGATCAGGTGCAGGCCCCGCCCGCCGTCGCGGCCGTGCAGGGCGAGCACGAGGCGGCGCACGTCGTCGCGGCCGAACAGGTCGCGGAGGGCCTCCCGCTCGGCTGCGTCCAGCGCCCAGAACTTGCGGCCGAGGGGAATCTTGGGCTCGACATCCTTCAGCCGCTCGCGGGCGAGGTGCTTCCAGTGCCGGCCGAGCGCCCGGCGCCGCACGGTGTGCACCACCTCCGGCTCGGGCGGGGCCTCGCCGGCCCGCACGCCGCCGAGACCCTGCGCGTAGCCGCGGATCATCTCCTCCAGCATCCGCGCGGTGACGACGCCGGGCAGGTCCGAGCCGCGGGCCGCGCTTGCCAGGGACAGCCCGAGGCGGACGAGGTCGTGGGTCGGGTTGCCGACCACCGTCTGGTCGAGGTCGCGGATCTGGATGTCGACCCGGCCCTCGGCATCGGCGAGCGGCCCGAGATTGCCGAGATGGCAATCGCCGCAGATCCAGACCGGCGGACCCTCCGGCAGGGTGCCGCGGGCGAGTCCGTCGAGCCACTCGTAGAATTTCAGGGTGTTGCCGCGCACGTAGGCATGCGCCGAGCGCGCCATCTTCAGGGTGCGCTGACGCTCCAGGACGGCCGCACGCTCCTCGGGGCCGTAGCTTCGGATCTCGGGCATTCCATCACCTGCGCGAACGCGGCCGACACGCTACCTTGGCCGCACTCGACAACGCGCGAGACCGGCACGGCACCGCGCGTCGTTTCGTCTCCGGTGTGGATGACGGTGGATGGTTGGAACGTACACGGGGTACCCCCCAGGAGGGTCGTCTCGCCGGCTCACGCGCCCTGCCTCTCGTCCCCCGACCAGTCCAGCGCCGCATAGTGCGTCCGCAACTCGCGCTTGAGCAGCTTGCCGGCGGTGTTGCGGGGCAGGTCGTCCTGGAACAGGATCCGTTTCGGCACCTTGAACGGCGCCAGCCCGGTGCGGCAATGGGCGATCAGTTCCTCGGCGCCGGCGCTCGCCCCCGGCCGCAGCACCACGACCGCCGTCACGGCCTCGATCCAGCGCGGATGGGGCAGGGCGATCACCGCCACCTCCGACACGGCGGGATGGGTGAACAGCACCTCCTCGACCTCGCGGCTCGCCACGATGGTGCCGCCGGTCTTGATCACGTCCTTCACCCGGTCGACCACCGTGATGTAGCCGGCCTCGTCCATGATCCCGACGTCGCCCGAGTGGAACCAGCCGCCGCGAAAAGCCTCTTCCGTCTCCTGCGGCTTGTCCCAGTACCCGGCCATCAGCTGGGCCGAGCGGTGGACGATCTCGCCGCGCTCGCCCGGCGCCACGTCCTGCATCGCGTCGTCGACCACCCTCGTCTCGACGTTGAAGACCGGGCGGCCGCAGGAGGCCGGGCGGGCATCGTGCTCCTCGGGCCGCAGCACGGTGGCGAGCGGGGCGATCTCGCTCTGGCCGTAGCAATTGTAGGCGCCCGCGCCGGGTAGGCGGGCGCGCAGCTCCTCCAGCACTGGCACCGGCATGATCGAGGCGCCGTAATAGACCCGGGCCAGGGAGGACAGGTCGCGCCGGGCGAAATCGGGCGAGCGCAGCAGGCTGATCCAGACGGTCGGCGGTGCGAAGAACGAGGTGAGGCGGTGCTCCTCGATCAGGCGCAGGCAGGTCTCGGGCGCGGGCGCCTCGATCAGCACCGTCTCGGCGCCGGCGAGCAGCTGGGGCATGGTGAAGGCGTGCATCTGCGCCGTATGGTAGAGCGGCAGGGCGGCGAGCGCCCGGTCGCCGGGACCGAAATCGAGGGCGATGATGCAGCTCAGATATTCGGCGAGCAGGCCCCGGCTCGTCATCATGGCGCCCTTCGGCGCCGCGGTGGTGCCCGACGTGTAGAGAAGCTGCACCACGTCGTCGTCGGCGATGCGAGCCTCGACCGGCTCGACCGCGCCGTCGCCCTGCGCGAGCCGCAGCACGTCGAGGCCTTGAGCGCCCCCGGCAAAGTCTCGAGCACCGCCGAACAGGGTGCCGAACCACGGGGCCGCCGCCTCGTCCAGGGCCTCCCGGGCGTTCCCGGCGAGAGCCGGATCGACGATCAGCGCGCGGGCACCGGATTGCTCGACGATGTAGCGCAGCTCGCGCCCGGTCAGGGCGTAATTGACCGGGACGTGGATCAGGCCGGCGCGGGCGCAGGCGAGCCACAGGATCAGGTAGGCGTCCGAGTTGCGCCCCAGCGCCCCGAGCCGGTCGCCCCGGGTCAGCCCCGCCTCCGTGAGGCCGTGGGCGACCCGGTCGACGGCGCGGTCGAGGGCGGCAAAGCTCCAGCGCCGCTCGCCGAAGGACAGGGCGTTGCGGTCGCGGTGGCGCCGGGCCGTGCGCCGCAGGGCGTCGGAGATGGTATCGCGCCGTGCGCGCGCGGCCTCGTGCCCCGCACGCGTCTCCTGGCCGGCGAGCGTCCCGTCGGATCCCATGTGGCTCCTCCCTCACGGCTCCGTCGTGCCCCGTCTCCGTCACGGGGCCGCGTCGCTCGTCGGCTTTTGTACCGGCAAGTTGTACCGGCAAGTCGGCGCGGCCTGCCCTTAGACTAACGGCGGATGGCGCATCCCGCCGGTCGCCTCCCGGAGCCGTCAGGCGCCGCCGTCCCAGCCGGCCAGGAAATCGAGGAGGAGCCGGTTGACCTCGTCGGGCTGCTCCTCGTGGGGCAGGTGGCCGCACCGGGCGATCGCCGCCGTGCGCAGGTCGCTCGCCATCTCGGCCCACACCGCCTTCATGTCGAAGGCCTGGCCGACGGCACCGAAATCGGCGCCCCACAGCGACAGGACCGGGCAGGCGATCTTCACCTCGGCATCGACGAGGTCCTGCGCGTTGTCCTCCGCGTTGGCGCGGTAATCCGCCATCGCGCCGCGCACGGCGCCGGGCGCCCGGTAGGCCGCGACATAGGTGTCGAAGTCGGCCCCCGAGATGGCGTGCGGGTTGAAGCACCAATCGGAGAAGAAGTGGCGCAGCCACAGATCCTCGCGCCCGGCGATCAGCGCCTCCGGCAGGTCAGGCACCAGATGGAACAGGAAGAACCAGTAGGCCCGGGCGGTCTGGGCGTTCATGTGGCGCGCCACGATCCGGGTCGGCACGTTGTCCATCACGACCAGCCGGTCGAGGCGGTCCGGATGATCCTTGGCGAAGCGGGTGGCGACCCGCGCGCCGCGGTCGTGCCCGACGAGGGCGATTCTGTCGATCCCGAGGGCATCGAGGAGGGCGACGAGGTCCTGCGCCATCGTGCGCTTGTCGTAGCCGCTCGCCGGCTTGTCGGTCTCGCCGTAGCCGCGCAGGTCCGGAGCGATGACGCGGTAGTGCCGGCCGAGCGGCGGGATCTGGTGGCGCCAGGCGTAGCTCGTCTCGGGAAAACCGTGCAGCAGCACGACCGGCGGGCCCGATCCGGCCTCGAGGTAATGCTGCCGGATGCCGTTCGCCCGGATCGTGTGATGCGTGATCGCCGTCATGTCGCGTCCTTCCGCCTGGTCCGTTCTCGGCGGCCAGCATGGCGAAGGCCGCCGGGCGGTCTTTCAGGATCGCGCGGCGTTTTGGACGCCTCGCCGCTGCCGGGTCAGGCCGCCCGTGCCGGGCCGGAATCCAGGGCGGCGACGAGGATCAGCACCGGCGCGACCGCGATCGCGGCGGCACCGACGAGATAGAAGAACAGCGCCGCCAGCCCGCAGCCGAGGGCGAAGGCCGCGACGGCGGCGCTCATCCGGGCGATCCGGCGCCGCGCCGCGTGCTCGGCCGGCACGCCGCGCAGCAGGTCGGCGAGGTCGATCATGATCTGCGTCGTCGTGCCGGTCATCAGGGTCGAGGGCGGCGCCTCGGGCAGGTGCGCCCGGTGCGCCGCGTTCTGCACCGCCATCGCGACGACCAGCACCATGCCGGTGAGGAGCGCCGCCGGACGGTCGGCATCCGTGAACGGTCCGAGCGCGATGGCGAGGACCGTGCCGAGGGCCAGGAAGGCGCATTGGGTCAGGAGCAGCAGGCGCAAGACCGGGCGGCCGGTCTCCTCCAGGCGGCGGCCGGCGAGCCGGGTGGCCAGCACCGCGACGCAGAAGACCGGCAGCGCCAGGAGCTTCGCCCAGGCGCCGGTGGCGCCGTGCACCATCGCGGCGCCGAAGGTCACGAAGTTGCCGGTGACGTGGGCGGTGAACAGGCCCTGGAGGGCGAGGAAGCCGACCGTGTCGACATAGCCGCCGACGAAGCTCAGGATCTGGGCGGGGGAGGGGCGCATGGGGTCGTCCGTTCGAGGGGGAGGGCGGCTCACCAGGCGTAGCGCAGCTCGACGCCGAGATAGGTGCCGTCCTTGCCCCCGGCCTGGCGGATCGTGTCGCCGGCGGCAAAGCGCACCGCCTCGACCGCGCCGGTGAGGCCGGGAGCGAAGACGTAATCCGCGCGCAGCTGCCCGTAGGCGCCGGTCCAGAGATGCCCGCGCCCGGCAGTGCCCGGGACCGGGTTACTCGGCTGGACGTAGACCGCATCGGAAGTGGTCTGGCGCCATTGCAGGCCGAAGGCGGCGCTGACGGCGAGGCCTGCGGCCGGGTGGACCGTCAGCGACGGCTTGAGGTGGAGGAGGTTGGCGTAGCTCGTGTAGCCGGCGAGCGTGAAGTAGTAGCCGTTGGGGAAGAGCGGGTTGAAGGTGTTCAAGGTGGAATCGCCGCGGCGGGCGTCGCCCGAGGCGGCGTCGCCCTGGAGGCCGAGGCGCGGCCGCCAGGGCAGAGTGTCGAGCGTGTAGCCGACGCGGCTGCCGACCGCCCAGGCGGCGATGTCGGTCCGGCCGACGCTGCCGATCTGGCCCATCGCCTCCAGATCCCAGTCGAACCCGCCCGCGGCCCCCGCGTAGCGGATGTCGAGGACGTGGCGGGACTCGTTTCCGACGGCGTCGAGGAAGCGGGCGCCGTCGCGCTCGTAGAGACCCCAATAGGCGGACAATTCCTGATCGCCGAAGACCTTGCGTTCGACCCGCAGGGTGCTGAAGCGGAAGGCCTTGGTGGAGACGTCGTCGAAGGGCTCATAGATCCGGTATTGTACCGGCTGGCTGACGAAGCCGAGCACCCGCCAGGGCCCGGATTCCCAATCGGCCCAGAGCGCATCGAAGGACTGGCGCACGTTCGGTCCGTCGCGCGAGGAGACGAAGCGCTGCAGGTCGAAGGCGAAGTCCTGCCGCCCGGCCCGGGCCTTGAAGGTCCCGTCCTCGCCCGTCCGGCTGTAGGACAGGAAGGCGAGGCGCAGGTCGAGGATGTTCTCGTCGACCGAGGTGATGACGCGCTTGCCCGGTGCCCGTACATCCTCCACCTGCGCGAAGATCTGCCAGTTCTCGTTCAGCCGCGCGTCGAGGTGGATCTGCAGGCGTTGCAGCAGGTACGCATCGCCCCGCGGCCCGCCGATGCCGAAGGCGGGCGTGCGGTTGCTCTCGAAGCGTTCGCGCAGGGTCAGGCCGAGGGACAGGTAGCTCTTCGGATCGGCGGCGAAGAGCGGGATGTATTTCAGGTCGTCGAAGGGCTGGGTGCGCCGGGCCGGATCGGCCAGGGGCGACCAGTCCTCGGCCCAGCGGTTGGTCTTCGTCGCCGGCCGGGTGATCGGGTCGGAGGCGGCGTCCTCGGCGCACGCGCCCGCGCTCAGCAGGCAGAGCGCGACGAACATCCCCGGCCGGACGACGCTCACCGGGCCGCCATACCCGCTTGGTGGATCTCCGCGACGTAACCGCCGGGGAAGCGCACCATCGCGGCGCTCCGGTCACCGGCGGTGACAGGGGCAACCAGCACGCTCGCCCCGGCCGCCTTCGCCTTGGCCAGGGTGTCGGCGAGGTCCGCGACCTCGTAGCCGGTGGTCTCGTGGCCGTAGGGGTAGGGCAGGTGGCCGTCGGTCACCAGCACGGTCACGCGGCCGAAATCGGAGGCGAGGCGCAGACGGCGATAGGTGTCGCCCGGCCGGCCGATCTCGGCGCCGGGGGCCTTCGTGTCGTCGGAGACGACGCGTCCGTGGGAGAAGCGGCGGAAGCCCGCCACGAAGGCCTCGACGCTGTCGGGCGAGACGTAGACCCGGTTCTCCGGCACCGTCGCGAAGGGAGCGTAGTCCGGCTTCGTATTGTGCCAGTAGAGCTGCATGTTGACGCCGCCCGGCCACTGGATGACGGCGTCGCGGCCGATCGGGTCCGGAAAGGTCTGGACGATCACCGCGGCCCCCGCAGCTCGGGCGGAGGCGACCGCCGCATCCATGTCGGCGACGAGGTAGCCGGTGCGCTCGGTCCCGAAGGGATGGGGGATCGGCGTCTTGAAGCCGAACAGCGACACGGTGCCGACCGGCGTCTGGATCAGCTGCGAGGTGGTGCTCGACGGCGTCGGCGTCACGGTCGCGACGACCTGCTTCGTGCTCTTGCCGCCGAAGGTGGCGGTGAAGCTCCCGACGAAACGGTCGACATCCTCGGGGGCCACGTAGACGTGGGTGGTGTCGTATTGCGGCGCGACGGCGACCTTGGGCTCGGCCGCGGCGTCCCGAGCCCGTGCCGGGCCGGCGAGGAGGGCGGCCGCGAGGAGGGAGGCGGCGAGGATGCGCATCATGGAGGGCTCCAGGCGGTTGGCCGTACGAGGTATTTTCGAATATCGGTGAAGCCCATCCCCAACCCTCCCCCCTCTGCGCAGGGCTGTCCGGGGAAAAGAGTAGCGCGGGTTCTCTCCTCTCCCCGCGGGCGGGGAGAGGGCTGACGACACCTTGTCGTGTCGTCGGCAAGCGGAGGCGCAGCCGGAGCGAGGGTGAGGGGGTGTCTCAGGATGAGACTCCTCCGGAATCACCCCCTCACCCTCGCCCTTCGGGCTCACCGCGCTCCCTGAACGGGAGCGCAGTCCTCTCCCCGCCCGCGGGGAGAGGGGAAACCCGCGCCTTTTACTTTTCCCCGGACGATCCTGCCCTCTGCGGGGGAGGGTGGCGAACGGAGTGAGCCGGAAGAGGGGCAGCGCAACGGCGATCCAGAGGGCGCCCTTCAGAACGGTTCAGTCCTTTCCGGAAGCATAGTTCCCCCCTCCCGGCCTCCCCCGCAGAGTGGGGGGGTCGGGACGGCGCGTCACACCGCCCAGCAGGCACAGCCCAACGCCCCCCAGAAGCTCTTCAGATCCGAGACCGGCGCCTGCGACGACCAGGCGGTGGCATGAGCGTGGCCGTGCAGCCCGCAGGACAGCGCGCAGCCGCACGCCGCGCTCGCCTCCCGCGCCACCACGGCTTCCGCCCGCACCGGGCGCTCGCCCCAGGCGCCGTAGCCCTTGAAGGTGCGCACCGGCGACCAGTCCGGCATCGCCGGGGGCGGCGGGGTCTCGTCGAGGGCCGAGAAGGGGCCGGCGGCGTACACCACCCTGCCGCCGACCACCGTCAGGTCGCTCACCGTGTCGGCGATCTCGGCCTCGGCGCAGGCCAATACGTCGCGGTCCGGCACGATCAGGTCGGCGAGTTGGCCACTGGCGATCCGCCCCTTGCGGCCCTGCTCGTTCGAGAACCAGGTCACGTTCTCGGTCCACATCCGGAGCGCCGTCTCGCGGTCGAGGCAGTTGCGGCGGGGGTAGATCTGCATCCCGCCGACCGTGCGGCCGGTGACGAGCCAGGCGATCGAGACCCAAGGATTGTAGGAGGCGACGCGGGTCGCGTCGGTACCGGCCGAGACCGGCACGCCCTTCTCCAGCATGCGGGCGACCGGCGGGGTCGCCGCGGCGGCGCCGTGGCCGTAGCGCTCGACGAAGTACTCGCCCTGATAGGCCATCCGGTGCTGCACCGCGATGCCGCCGCCGAGCGCCGCGATGCGGTCGATCGAGGCCTCCGAGATCGTCTCGGCGTGGTCGAAGAACCAGTTGAGGCCCTCGAGCGGGATGTCCTGGTTCACGCGCTCGAACACGTCGAGGGCGCGGGAGATCGTCTCGTCGTAGGTGGCGTGCAGGCGCCAGGGCCAGCGGTTCTCGGCGAGCACCCGCACCACGCCCTCGAGCTCGTCCTCCATCTCCGGCGCCATGTCGGGCCGGGGCTGGCGAAAGTCCTCGAAATCGGCCGCCGAGAAGACCAGCATCTCGCCCGCGCCGTTGTGCCGGAAGTAGTCGTCGCCCTGCTTGTAGCGGGACGACCTGGTCCAGGCGAGGAAGTCCTCCTTCTCGGCCTTCGGCTTCTGGGTGAAGAGGTTGTAGGCGAGCCGCACGGTGAGCTGGCCGGCATCGGCCAGCGTCTGGACGACCTGGTAATCCTCCGGATAGTTCTGGAAGCCGCCGCCGGCATCGATCGCTCCGGTCACGCCGAGCCGGTTCAGCTCGCGCATGAAGTGGCGGGTCGAGTTGACCTGGTACTCGAAGGGGAGCTTCGGCCCCTTGGCCAGCGTCGCGTAGAGGATCGCGGCGTTGGGCTTGGCGAGCAGCAACCCGGTCGGGTTGCCCGCAGAATCGCGCAGGATCGATCCGCCCGGCGGCTCCGGCGTGTCCCGGGTATAGCCGACGGCCCGCAAAGCCGCCCCGTTGAGGAGCGCCCGGTCGTAGAGGTGGAGCAGGAAGACCGGGGTATCGGGGGCGACGGCGTTCAGCTCCTCGAGGGTCGGCAGGCGTTTCTCGGCGAACTGGTGCTCGGTGAAGCCGCCGACCACCCGCACCCATTGCGGCGGCGGCGTCACCGCCACCTGGCGCTTGAGCATCGCCATCGCGTCGGCGAGCGAGCGCACGCCGTCCCAGCGCAGCTCCATGTTGAAGTTGAGCCCGCCGCGGATCAGGTGGAGGTGGTTGTCGATGAGGCCGGGCAGCACCCGCCGCCCCTTGAGGTCGACCACCCGCGTTCCCGGCCCGGCGAGCCCCATCACCTCGTGGTCGGATCCGACCGCGGTGAAGACGCCATCGGAGATCGCCACCGCCGAGGCGGTGGGGCGCGAGGGGTCGAGCGTGGTGACGAGGCCGCCGCGCAGGATCAGGTCGGGGTGAGCCGCAAAGCTCATCGAAGCTCCTCGATCGAAAAGGAAAGGCGGTGCCGGCGGGGGGGCCGCCGGCACGCGATGTTGGCTCTGACGGTCAGGCCGGCGGGTTCGCCGGCGCTTTCTGCTCGACCGCGAAGCTCTTGCGGTGGAGCAGGCTCGACAGCACGGCCGGGTGGCCGCGCCAATACGAGACGGCCATCTCCCCGGCCAGGATGCCGAGGAGGCCGACGAGCGCGATGATCGGCGGCGCGGGCGACTTCACGCCGATCAGCCCGTAGGCGACGCCGACCGCGAGGCCGGCGGCAAGCGAGAGGAGGTACGGCAGCATCGCGTGCCGATCGTTCGGCTCAGTGGCCTTCGGAGGCGCCGAACATCGACTTGGCGTAGATGATGCCGAGGCCGTAGGCGCCGCCGTACTTCTTGGCGATGCCGGTGGTCATCTCGTAGGTCTCGGTGCGGGCCCAGTCGCGCTGCAGTTCGAGCATGTATTGCAGCGAGGTCATCGGCTGCACGCCGGCCTGGATCATCCGCTGCATGGCGCGCTCATGCGCCTCGTCGGAGACGTCGCCGCAGGCATCCGCGATGACGTAGACCTCGAAGCCCTGGTCGAGCGCCGACAGGGTCGGGCCGACGATGCAGACCGAGGTCCACAGGCCTGCGAAGACGAGCCGGTCCTTGCCGATCGCCGACACCCGGGCCACCACGGCGGCGTCCTCCCAGGTGTTCATCGAGGTGCGGTCGAGGAGCTTCTCTTCGGGGAAGGCCGAGGTGATCTCCTCGAACATCGGGCCCGAGAAGCTCTTCTCGGCCACCGTCGTCAGCACCGTGGACACGCCGAACCCGGCGGCGGCGCGCGACACCAGGGCGACGTTGTTGCGCAGGGTCACGGCGTCGATGGACTTCGTCGCGAAGGACATCTGCGACTGGAAGTCGATCATGATCAGCGTGTGATCATGCGGCGAGACGAGGCGCTTTCCGGGCGTCGGCGTCGCTTTGATGGCCATGAGTCGGGCTCCTTCACGCTCGTCCTGGCGGACGGTGACCGTTGCGCCACCGCTCATCGGATCGGCGGCAGTGCCCGGCTTCTAGTCCCCCCGGGGACATGCGGATTGGAGGCTTTGCGCGCGGGTTGGACGATTGCGCTGTCGTGAGCGGCAAGGGCGCGGGCCGCGGGGCCCTTTTCCCCGAGGGGCCCGACGGCGTGTCCCGCCGGATGAGGCGCAGACCCGATCTCCGTTTCAACGAGGATGTGCGCCGGGAAATGCCCGAAACCGAGCGGTCCGTGCCGCACCCCTGCATTCACCGCTACGGCATCGCCCCGGCAGCGCAGGTCGAGGAGGTGTTGCCGGTGCCGAGGCGTCTCGCACCCGCCACGGTGACCGTCCGCTCTCGGTCCGGCGGAGGCGGTTCGACGGCAGCCCGGACGCTCCGGCATCGATCCACATGAGCATCACGGCGTCGACCATCGGGGGTCTCCCGGGTACGGGGTTGATGTCGGCAACCCGATCCCGACCCGTCACCGCCGATGGCCATCCCCGCGTGAGATCACGCGAGCCACAGCGCTGGGAAGGCGCGCAGGCAAGCCCTCCCGCTTTCGGTCACGACGCCACTCCAGGGGACACGAGCCCTGGAGGAGTATCATCGTATGACCGGAACCTCGGTGCTGATCTGTCGATGGTGTCATGGGAAGAGCACCTCGGCTGGAGAAGTCTCGGTCGGACCTGAGCCCCTCAGCTCAGCGTGATGGCGGAGAGATCGATGGACACCACGAGCGGCTCGGGCATCGGCCGGCCGTCGGGCCGCCGCGGGAAGATCCGCCGCCGCGTCGGAACCTTGATCCCGGAAACGTCGACGTAATCCGAGAGAAAATGCGCGCCCGGCGTGCTTCCGGCGATCTCGACGTCGTAGTCGTGCCGGGCGATCAGGCCGTCGGCATCGACGTAGAGCGTCTGTACCCGGCTGTGTGTCGCAATGGTGGACGCGAAGGTCGCCCGCAGCCGACGCCAGACCGTATCGCCGTCGCGCCAGGGCTCGATCTCATGCGTCTCGACACCCGGATAGGCGAGCAGGAACGGCATGTTGAGGTAGGTCCACATCGCACAGCCGGCGAAGTAGGCGAGTTGCGGATCGCTCCAAGGCGTCTCCAGGGTGTGAGCCTGGAACGACGCGCGCGGGTCGACGAGTTCCTCGATCATCGACCCCGCCGCATCCTCGATCGAGACCCGATCGGGCGTGAAGCGGGAGCGCCGTCCGTCGCTCCCGAACGGCGCGTGCGAGGCCCATTCGTCGCGCAGGCCCACCGTCACGTCGACCGCATCGAGTAACCCCGCCTTCCCTTTTAGAGCCCAGAGCGCGCCGCCCTGCATGAGATGCGCGTTCATCGTCGAGAATCGGTTCCAGCGTGCGAGGCCGCCATGGGCGTCGAGCATGGTCGCGAGCAGAGTCGTCATGTCGTCAATCCGCTGTTTGGTGGTCGGCGAGGAAGCGGCTGCTCCCGGCAGTCAGGTCCGCCGTGAGCCCGGACCGTGCGGAAATCGAAGCTGGGCCCGGGACCGCGTCGAGGGGGGAGAAGAGCCGCTGGTTCATGGATGAGCGTCCGTTGCGTCCGGGATCAGGCTTCGGCCGAGGCCGCGAAGGCGTCGAGGGCGCGGGTGCCGTAGACGATGGCCGCTCCCGCCCCGAGGCTCGCGGCGCCCCCGAGCGCCTCGTCCAGCTCCGCTTGCGTCGCGCCGAGCTTGCGGGCGGCGTCGGCGTGGACGGTGATGCCGCCATCGCAGCGCAGCGTCACCGCGACGGCGACCGCGATCAGCTCGCGCACCTCGGCTTCGAGGTGATTGGTCTTCTGCCCCGCCGCGCTCAGTGCACCGTAGCCCCCGATCGTCTCCGGGCTGAGCTTGGCGAACCCGCCGACACCGGCCGTCACCTGCTGCCGGTAGAGGTTCCAATCCATCATGTGCATGTCGCTGTTCCCCCGGAGTGCAGCTGGCGGCTCGTCCATGGCCATCAGGGCTAAGCGGTCCGGCGGCCGCGGTCGTGAGAGGCGTCGTGAGACGTCGTGAGGGAGTGTACGGCACCGCTTCTCATGCCTCGCGGGCGCTCGCAGGTCCGAGGATGGCGGGGCGGATGCGACATCGGCGATCGGCCGGGATCGGCGGGAAGGCCGCGTATCGCCGAGGACGGATCAAGCGGAGCCGCGACCCGGAATCGTGCCGGGTCAGGCCGACGCGAGCCGGCGCAGCCCCATTGCGTCGTCACTCCACGATGGGGCATATGCCGGGCGCAGGCCGGGCCGCGGCGCCTTCATGCCACGGCCGGCACGAGAGCATCGGCCGTGACGCCGACGAGCAGGGATCCCTCCCGTCGGCGTATCGTTCGAATGTCGGGTCCTGCTGTCGCTCAGGCCCCGGCGAGCTTCGTGTTGGCGATCGGCAGCGACCGGATCCGCTGCCCGGTCAGCGCCGCGATGGCGTTGAGGATCGCCGGGGGCACGCCCGGCAGGCCCGGCTCGCCGACGCCCCCCATCGGGGCGCCGCTCTCGACGATGCGGACATGGACCGCCGGCATGTGCTCGCGGCGCAGGATCGGGTAGGTGTCGAAGTTCTGCGACTGGCGCAGGCCGTCGCGGTAGACGATCTGCTCGAACAGGACCGAGGAGGTGCCGAGCGCGGCCGCCGACTCGACCTGCGCCTTCACGATCGCCGGGTTGACCACCGAGCCCGGATCGAAGGCGATCCAGAGGTTGTGCACCCGGGCCTCGCCGCCCTCGACCGAGACTTCCGCGATCGTCGCGGTCTCCGACCCGAAGGGCGAGGCGAGCGAGATACCGCGAGCCCGCCGGCCAGCCCCGGCCGCGTAGGGGCCGCGCCGCCAACCGCCGGCGAGGTCGGCGACCTCGCGCAGGAGCCGCAAGTGGCGCGGCTTGTCCTTCAGGAGCGTCATCCGGAGTTCGAACGGGTCGTGCCCGCCGGCCAGCGCCACCTCGTCGAGGAAACTCTCGTAGAAGGTATCGTTCATCGAGTGGCCGACCGAGCGCCAGAACGCGATCGTCACCGGATGGGCGACCTTGGTGAAGGTCATCCGGCGGTTCGCGATCGCGTAGGGCTTCTCGACGATGCCCTCGACGGCGGAAGGGTCGACCGGCGTCTTCATCAGGGCACCGAAGTAGCGGCCGATCGGCCCCTCCCCGACGGTGCGCACCTCGATCGCCGTCGGGTTGCCGGCCGCGTCGAGGGCGGCGCGGAAGCGGCTGAAGCTCAGGGGACGCAGGCCGTCGCGGGCGAATTCCTCCTCGCGCGACCACAGCACCTTCACCGGCCGGCCGGTCGCCTTCGCGAGCAGGATCGCCTGCGGGAACGGGTTGCCGGACTCGTAGGGGAAGTGCCGGCCGAAGAACCCGCCGAGCATCGGCGAGTGGATGCGGACCTTGTCCGGCGACAGCCCCGCGACCTTCGCCGAGATGCCCTGGAACAGCTCCGGCATCTGGTTCGGCAGCCAGACGTCGAGGGTGCCGTCTTGGTTGAAGCGCGCGATCGACGAGGGCGGCTCGAGCTGGGCGTGGGCCAGGTAGGGGGCCGCGTACTCCGCCTCTACCACCTTGGCGGCACGCGCGAAGGCGCCGGCGGCGTCGCCTTCCGCCTCCGCCGCGTGGCCGGCCTCCGTCGCGCCCTTCAGCGCCGCGAGCAGCCCGTCGGAGGAGAAATCGGCCGCGACCGTGTCGAGGCCGGTCGCCTTCGGGGCGCTCCAGCGCACGGTCAGCGCCTCGACGGCCTTGCGCGCCCGCCACCAGCTGTCGGCGGCGACCGCCACCGCCCCGGGGAGGCGGTGGATCGAATGCACGCCCGGCATCGCCCGCACCCCCGCCTCGTTGTCGAGCCCGACCGGCTCGGTGCCGGGATGCGGCGCGTGCGCCACCGCGGCGTAGAGCATGCTCTCGACCTTCTGGTCGATGGCGTAGACGGCGCGGCCCGTCGCCTTGTCGCGCACGTCGATCCGGGCCACCGGCTTGCCGATGTAGCGGAAGGTCTTGGGGTCGCGCAGGGCTGCGGCCTCGTTGGGCTTGAGCGCCATCGCGTCGGCGGCGAGCGCGCCGTAGGCGAGCGTGCGGCCGGATGCGGCGTGGACCACGGTGCCGTCGCGGGTGGTGATCTCGGCCGCCTGCACCTTGAGCCGCGCGGCCGCCGCGCGCACCAGCATGTCGCGGGCGGTGGCCCCGAGCTGGCGCATCAGCGGATAGCTGGAGCGCGTCGAGAAGCTGCCGCCGGTCATGCGGATGCCGTTGACCACCGCCTAATCCGGGCCGGGCGGGGCGCACTCGACCACGAAGCGCGCCGGATCGACGTCCAGCTCCTCGCCGACGATCTGGGCCATGCCGGTGGCGATGCCCTGACCGCCCTCGACGAAGGGCGACAGGAAGCGGACCGTCCCGTCGGGGCGGATCTCCAGGAAGGCCGGGACCCGGGTGCCGGGCTTTTGCGCGATCGCGCCGGCGCCCTCGGCGGGTCCCTGCGCCTCCGCCCGGGCGCGGCCGGGCAGCGCGACGGCGAGCACCAGCGCGCCGGCCGCGGCGCCGATGAGATGGCGTCGCGAGAGGATCGCGGTGCCGGTGGTGGCCCGGGAGGGCGTGCGCAGGATCTGGTCCATGGGTCGCCTCCCCTCAGGCCGCAGCGTGCCGCACGGCGGCGGCGATGGCGTTGTAGGTGCCGCAGCGGCACAGGTTGGTCATCGCAGTGGCGATATCGTCGTCGCTGGGCTTCGGCGTCTCGCGCAGCAGCGCGGTCGCCGCCATCACCTGGCCCGACTGGCAGTAGCCGCATTGCGGCACCTGCGCGGCGATCCAGGCCGCCACCACCTTGCGGCCGACCGGATCGGCCTCCACCGCCTCGATCGTCTCGATCTTGGCCGCGCCGACCGAATCCACCGTGACCTGGCACGAGCGGGTTGCTTGGCCGTCCATCAGCACGGTGCAGGCGCCGCATTGCGCGATGCCGCAGCCGTACTTCGTGCCTGTCATGCCCAGCGTGTCGCGCAGGACCCAGAGCAGCGGCGTGTCGGGCTCGACATCGACGCGGTGGGACTGGCCGTTGATGGTCAGGTCGAACATGGCGGACCTCTCCTGGATGGCGAGAGTGGATGGTGGCCGGGGGTCCGAGCGCCCGCGGCCTGCCGGGATCGTGCGCGTGGAGCCTGTCGTAGGCGCCCTGCCGCGGGGGTGTCGTGCGAGGCCTCGTGAGATTCCGTGAGCCGGCGGCTCGATCAGACCTCGTCGCCACCCTCCGACACGAGGCGGGTCTCGTAGACGCGATCCTTCATCAGGACGTTGGCGGCCTGGAAGACCGCGAGCGCCGCGATCGACATGAGTTGCAGGCCCGGGGCGACCACAACTCCCACCTTCCGCATCGGTCCGCCTGCCTGCTGCCGGACCGGACGGGAGGCGGTCGGGCTTGGGCGTATGTTAGACCATCAAGCGAGGGCGGCAGCGGCGGATCCGGACGTAGACGTCACGATTCCAGACATTCGCGGTCGATCGGACCGGACCATCGGCTTTATCCGGTCACAGGGCGGCGACGGAGCCAGCCCCGGCGCGGACGCTGCGCGGCCCGGCTCCGTAGGCCCGCAGGAACGCCCGGCGCATCCGCTCGCGGTTGGAAAACCCCGTCTCGCGCGCGATCTCCTCGATCGGCAGGCGGCTTTGCTCCAGCATCAGCTTCGCCGCCTCCAGGCGGATGCGCTCCACCGCCTTGGACGGCGAGGTGCCGGTCTCCGCCCGGAACAGCCGGGTGAACTGGCGCGGGCTGAGGCAGGCCACCGCCGCCAGCGCCTCGGTCGTCAACGGCAGGTGGAGGTTGCGTCCCGCATAGGCCAGGACGGCCTGGATCCGGTCGGTGCGGGCGTCGAGATCGAGGAAGGCCGAGTGCTGCGCCTGGCCGCCGGCCCGACGGCGCTCCATCACGAGGCCGCGGGCCACGCTGACGGCGAGGTCGCGGCCGTGGTCGTGCTCGATCATTCCGACCGCGAGATCGATGGCGGCCGACATGCCGGCCGAGGTCCAGAGGGTGTCGTCGACGACGTAGATCTTGTCGATGTCGAGCCGGCAGGCCGGATAGCGCGCGCGGAACTGCGGCGCGAAATGCCAGTGGGTGGTCGCGCGCCGCCCGTCGAGCAGGCCGGCATCGCCCAGCATGAAGGCGCCCAGGCACAGCCCGGCGACCCGCCGCGTCGAGCGGGCGGCCGCGCGGAGATGGTCGGCGAGGACGGGGGAGGTCGTCGGCGGATTGATACCGGCCGCGACGAGGAGCGTGTCGAAGGCCGCCGGGTCACCGAGCGGCTCGGTGGCGAGGTCGGGGCCGAGGCCGGACCGGATCGGACCGCCGCGCTCCGACAGCAGGTGGACGTCGTAGAGCGCCGCCCCGGCGTAGCGGTTCGCCACCACGAACGGCGAGGTCACGGCGAGACCCATGAAGTCGAAGTCGGGGCCGATCACCAGCCCTATGCGGCGCGTCGTCGTCATCGGCTCCGTCCCCTTTCCCGCGTCGCACCATCGGCCCGGACTCCGGCCGTGGCAAGCATGGCGGCCGGAAACGAGGTATGATGATTCCCCGTGGGAAGGCAGGCGCTCAGGCGGAGGAATGTCCGGAAAGGTGGCATCTACGTCCGAGGACCCGGATGATCGGGGATACGGCTGCGCTATGGTGCGCCGGCCGGTTTCGTGCGCAGGGAGCGATCCCCGCCAGGGATGGAGCCGGCGGCGGCTCGGGCGATCGGCGTCGGGCGGATGCGGGAGCGGCGGCATGACGAAGGCAAGCGACGCCACGGCGGGCCCGCCCGGCGCGGCGCGGCCGGAGATCGTGTTCGGCGTCTTCACGCTGCTCCCCGAGCACCGGCGCCTTCTGGCGGGGGAGTCCGCCGTCAAGCTCGGCAGCCGCGCCCTCGATCTCCTGATCCACCTCGCGTCGCGGCCCGGCGAGGTGATCGGCCATCGCGAGCTGACGGCCGCCGCCTGGGCCGGGGCGCAGGTCGAGGAGAGCAACCTCCGATTCCAGATCGGGCAGCTGCGGAAGGCGCTCGCCGAGCATGCGGACGGGGCCGAGTACGTGACGAGCGTGCCCGGCCGCGGCTACTGCTTTACCGCGAAGATGACGCCCGCCGCGTCGGCCCAGCCGGTGCCCATGGTCCGGCTGGCCGGCGCGCCGCTCCTGCCGCCCGCGCCGTCGAACCTGATCGGCCGGTCCGCCGATGTCGAGATCCTGCTCGGATGCCTGGCGCGCCATCGGCTGGTGACGGTGGTCGGCACCGGCGGCGTCGGCAAGACGACGCTCGCCGCCGCGGTCATGCATCGGCTCGGCGGCCCTGCCGGGCCGTCGCCGTCCTTCGTCGACCTGACGACGCTGGACGATCCCGGCCTGGTGCCGAGCGCCGTCGCCTCGGCCCTGGGCGTTCCGGTCGGATCGGCCGATCCGCTGCCGCAGGTCGTCAAGGTGCTGGCGGATACGGACGCCCTCCTCGTCCTCGACAATTGCGAGCACGTCATTGATGCCGTCGCGCTCGCGGCCGAGGCCATCCTGCACGGCGCGCCCGCCGCGCGCATCCTCGCGACGAGCCGGGAACCGCTCCGGCTGTCCGGCGAGGCCGTCCACCACCTCCTGCCGCTGGCGGCGCCCTTCACCGACGCGGACGATCCGCTCGCCTTCTCGGCGGTCCAGCTCTTCTGCGACCGGGCCCGCCTGCAATCGCCCGACCTCGCCCTCGATCCGGCCCAGGCCCGGCTCGTCGGCGAGATCTGCCGGCAGGTCGACGGTCTTCCCCTGGCGATCGAACTCGTCGCGGCCCGCATGCGGACCCTGGGTCTCGCCGGCCTCGTCGAGCTTCTGCGCAACGGCGCCGAGCTCGCCCACCGCAGCGCCGTCCCCCGCCACCGCAGCCTTCAGGCCACCTTCGACTGGAGCTACGCCCTCCTGTCGGAGGCCGAGGCCCGCGCGCTGCGCGCCCTGTCGATCTTCACGGGCCACTTCTCGCTGAATGCGGCCCTGTCGGTCCTCGACGACGGCACGGACCGGTCCGATCACCTGGAGGTCCTCAGCGCGCTCGCCGACAAGTCCCATCTCGTGCTGGAGGCGGCACATGGTCCGGAGCCCGCCCAGGGCGGCGCCCGCTACCGCCTGCTCCAGATGACGCGCCAGTTCGCCCTCCGGAAGCTCCGTGCGGCGGACGAGGAAGCGGGCGTCGCCCGCCGGTACGTCGCCTGCTACGCAGGCCTGCTCGAAGGCGCCCGGGCGGCGAGCGGGACGCGGCACGGTGGCGACGGGGTGGCGGCCCTCGCCTTCGAGATCGGCAACGTCCGCGCCGCGCTGGTCTGGGCGTTCGGGCCGGACGGCGACGCGCGAGCGGCGGTCCGGCTCGCGGCCTGTTCCGCGCCCCTGTTCCTGCACCTGTCGCTGCTCGCCGAATGCGTCGACTGGACCGGGCGGGCGCTCGGGACGAAGGAATTCGCCGCGCTCGGGCCGAAGCTGCGGCTCGAACTGAAGGCGGCACGCAGCGTCGCCCTGCGCTACACCAAGGGCAACGGCGAGGACGCGCGAACCGCGCTCCACGAGGCCCTGGACCTGGCCGAGGCCGAGGGCGATCTCGCCTACCAGATCCGGTTGCTGGAGGGCCTGTACATCTTCGCGCTCCGCCTCGCGGACTTCAAGGCCGCGATGGCCTATGCGGAGCGCGGCCGCGCCGGAATTTGGCACTCGCTCAGCGATACCGGGCTGGCGACCGGCGACTGGATGGTCGGCGTCCTCGATCATTTCATGGGGCGTCAGGCCGAGGCGCGTCTGCGCTGCGGGCACGCCCTGCGCAACTTTCCGCTCCAGCGCCGGCCCGAGGTGGTCCGCTTCGGCATCGACCAGCGCATGCTGGCCCACTGCGCCATCGCCCGCGCGCTGTGGGTGCAGGGCCTTCCCGACCAGGCGGCGGCCGCCGTCGACGGGGTGGTCCGGGAGACCGAGGCGATCGGCCATCCCGTCTCGCTGTGCACGGCGTTGCTCTGGACGGCGCCGGTCGCCCTGTGGTCGGGCGATCTCGACCGGGCGGCGGAGGCGCTGGCTACGGGGCGGGTGCTGGCCTCGCGGCACTCGCTCGTCCCCTACGAGCTTCTCGCCCGGGCGCTGACCGGGCAGCTCCACGCGCTCCGCGGCGATCCGGAGAGCGGCGTCGCGCTCCTGTCCGAGGGCCTGGCGGGCCTCGTCGCGGTGTCGCACCTGACGATGAACTCGGCCCTGCAGCTCGCCCTCGCCGAGGCGCTGATCGAGGCGGGGCGGCCCGGCGAGGCCCTCGCCGAAGCCGGGTCCGCCCTGCTCCGCATCGAGCGCGACGAGGAGCTGACGCTCGTCCCCGAGGCGTGGCGGATCAAGGGCCGGGCCCTCGCAGCGCAGGAAGCGGACCGGGAGGCGGAGCGTGCGGAGGAGGCGTTCCGCCACGCCCTCCGGATCGCGCAGGATCAGGGGGCGTTGTCCTATCGCCTCCGAGCCGCGACGGATCTCGCCGAATACCTCTCCCGCCGGGGTCGTGCCGCCGAGGGAGCGGGCCTGCTCTCGCACGTCTGCGATGCGCTGACGGAGGGCCGTTCCACCCGGGATGTCCTGAGGGCGACGCGGCTTCTCGCGCGCCTGACCGCGTGACGGGGCCGGGCGTGCCAGCGCAGCTCGCTTCGTCCCGTCTCACGGGATCTCACGAGCCCTCTCGGTACATCTCCCGCCCCCGCCGATATCACCGGGGGACAGGTTCGAGCGGGTCGTGGTCACGGCAGACGGTCGCAGGCGGGGCGCCGCGATCCTGAGGGGCAATGAGCCGACCGAAGTGCGAGAGGACGAGGCGAGAGCATGACGGTATCGCACAAGCTGGCTTCCGGGCGGACCACGGCGCGCGTGCTCCTCGCCAGCCTGATCGGCACCACCGTCGAGTTCTACGACTTCTACATCTACGCCACCGCCGCGAGCCTGGTCTTCGGGCCGCTGTTCTTCCCGGCCACGCTGCAATCGGCCGAGCTGATCAGCGCCTATGCGAGCTTCGGCCTCGCCTTCGTGGCACGGCCGATCGGCGGTGCGGTGTTCGGGCATTTCGGCGACCGGGTCGGGCGCAAGGCGACGCTCGTCGCCTCGCTCCTGCTGATGGGACTCTCGACCTCGGCGATCGGCCTCTTGCCGACCTATGCGCTCGCCGGCTGGCTCGCGCCGGCGCTCCTCTGCCTCCTGCGTTTCGGGCAGGGCCTGGCGCTCGGCGGCGAGTGGAGCGGGGCCGCCCTCCTGGCGCTCGAGAACGCCCCGCCGGGTTGGCGGGCGCGCTACGCGATGTTCGCGCCGCTCGGCGCGCCCCTCGGCTTCTTCGTCGCCAACGGGCTGTTCCTGATCCTCACCCTGGCCCTGACGCCGGAGCAATTCGCCGAGTTGGGCTGGCGGGTGCCGTTCCTGCTCAGCGTGCCGCTGGTGTGGCTCGGGCTGTGGGTTCGCACCCATCTCGGCGAGACCGAGGAATTCGCCGCCTCAGTGAAGGAGGCCAAGCCCCCGCGCGCGCCGCTCGTCGAGCTGATGCGCCTCCATGCCGGCCAGGTGGTCGCCGGGATCTTCGGGGTCGTGGCCTGCTTCTCGCTGTTCTGGACCGCGACCGCCTTCGCGCTCGGCTACGGCACGACGACGCTCGGCCATTCCCGGGCGTCGTTCCTCCTCGTCGAGCTCGGCGCGATCCTGTTCATGGCCGCCGCGATCGTCACCGCGAGCTGGCTGTCCGACCGGGTCGACCCGACCCGCGTCCTCATCGTCGGCTGCGCAGGCACCATCGTCGCCGGCATCCTGCTGGCGCCGATGCTCGGCAGCGGATCGCTCGTCACGACCTTCGTGTTCCTGGCCTTCGCCCTCTGGGTGATGGGCTTCGTCAACGGGCCGCTCGGGGCCTGGCTGCCGAGCCTGTTTCCGCCGCGGGTGCGCTACTCGGGCACCTCGGTCGCCTTCAATGTCGGCGGCATCGTCGGCGGCGCGTTCTCGCCGATGATCGCTCAGGGACTTGCCGAGCGCAGCGGCCTGACCGCGGTCGGCTTCTACCTCGCGCTGACCGGCGGGATCAGCCTGATCGCCTTCGACGTGAGCGCCCGTCGGCGCACCCTCGGGGCGCTCGGCCGCAGCGAGCGGCGCTATCGCGGGCTGTTCGAGCAGGCCCACGTCGCGCTCTGCGAAATCGACCTGTCCGCCGCGCACGAG
Source organism: Methylobacterium sp. 142-1Y (assembly GCF_057747795.1). Classification (NCBI taxonomy): domain Bacteria; kingdom Pseudomonadati; phylum Pseudomonadota; class Alphaproteobacteria; order Hyphomicrobiales; family Methylobacteriaceae; genus Methylobacterium; species Methylobacterium sp. 142-1Y. The sequence goes on from NZ_CM173224.1 coordinate 564,776, forward strand.
GCGGTGACGGCGTCGCGTGGAGTGCAGGATTCCGGCTCCATCCTCCACGACGCCATCGCGCGCCGCGATGCCTCGCCCGACGTGACGCTGGTCGACGCGAACGACGCGACGGTGCAGCTCCTCGGCGGCGTCTCGCGGGGGGCGGTGCTCGGCGCGATGACCCGCTTCCTGCCGCCGGGCAGCGACCTCCCCGCCATGCTCCTCGCGCGGCTCGGCCAGGGCGGCGGCCGGTTCGAGATGCAGGGGAAGCTCCTGCGGGCCGACGGCCGGGAGGTCACCGCGATCCTCGTCCTGGCGCTGCCCGACGACGATTCGGGCTACGACCGGGTCTCTTGCGCGATGATCGACGTGACCGAGCGCGAGCGCGCCAAGGAGGCGTTGCTCGCCGCCCAGAGCGAGCTCGCCCGGGCCGGCCGGGTCGCGACGGTGGGGGCGATCTCGGCCTCGATCGCCCACGAGGTCAACCAGCCGATCGGCGCCATGGTGATGAGCGCCGAGGCCTGCCTGCGCTGGCTGCGGCGCGAGGCACCCGACCTCGCGGCCGCCGAACGCGCGGCCGAGCGGGCGGTGCGCGACGGCCTGAGGGCGAGCCAGATCGTGCAGCGGACCCGCGAGCAGCTCGGGCGCGACCGGCGCCCTCCTGAGATCGTCGACCTGCGGGACGTCCTCGCCGAGGCCGCACACCTCCTCGACCGCGAGATCTCCGCCGCCTCGGCGAGCCTGCGCATGCGCGTCTCGGTGCCTGGGGCCCGGGTCCTCGGCGACCGGGTCGAGCTGCAGCAGGTCGTCGTCAACCTGGTCGTGAACGGCCTGCACGCGATGCGGGCGGTGCCGGAGGCCCGGCGACGGCTCGATGTCGCGCTCTCCGCCCCGTCTTCGGATCGGGTCCGGCTGTCAGTGAGCGATCACGGCACCGGCATCGCGCCCGACCAGCTGCCGAAGCTCTTCAGCCCCTTCTTCACCACCAAGCGCGACGGGATGGGCATCGGCCTGTCGATCTGCAAGGCGATCGTCGAGGCCCATGGCGGGACGCTCGGAGGCCACAACAACGAGGGACCGGGCGCGACCTTCACGGTCGAGCTGCCCCTTCACGAGGATGCGGCCTGCGCCGCGGCGGCCGAGCCGGCCACCGCGGACGCCTGACACCGCGCTCAGCGCGCCGGCACCGCCGCAAACAGAGCGTTCAGCCCCTCCGCCGTCGTCGGATGCGCCAGGATCGCGTCGCGCAAAGCGGTGTAGGGGAGCCCCGCCAGCATCGCGACCTGGACCGCCGCCATGACCTCGCCGGCGTCGGTCCCGAGCATCGCGAAGCCGAGGATGCGGTCGTCCGGCCCGATCACCGCCTTCATGAATCCCTCGGTCAGGCCCGTGGTCCGGGTGCGCAACACCGCCCGCATCGGCAGCTTGGCGACCCGGATCTCCGCGCCGCCCGCCCGTGCCTCCGTCTCGCTCAGGCCCACCCGGGCGAGTGGCGGGTCAGTGAACAGGCAGTAGGGCATCTGACGGCCGGCGGTGGAGCGCCCGCCGCCCTTCAGCGCGTCCCGCACCACCCGGTAATCGTCGGCCGAGGCGTGGGTGAAGGCGGGGCTGCCGGCGCATTCGCCGATCGCCCAGATCCCCGGCGCCGTCGTGGCGAGGCGATCGTCGACCCGGACCGTGCCGCGCTCCGTCATCGCGACGCCGGCACGATCGAGCCCGATCCCGTCGGTATTGGGCATGCGCCCCGCCGCGACCAGGATGTGGCTGCCCGCCACCACGGATTCGCCCTCGCTCGATCGCACCACGACCTCGACGGCATCGCCCGAGCGGCCGCGCACCCGCACCACGGCGGTGCCGGTCCGCAGCGCGATCCCCTCGGCCGTCAGCAGCCGCGCCAGCGCGTCCGCCACGTCCGCGTCCTCGCGGCCCGCGATCCGCTCGCCGCGCTCGATCACCGTGACGGTGCTGCCGAACCGGCGATAGGCCTGCGCCAGTTCGAGGCCGACATAGCCGCCGCCCAGGACGATCAGGTGGTCGGGCAGGACGTCGAGTTCGAGCGCCTCGATGTTGGTCAGCGGCTCCGCCTCGCGCAGGCCCGGAACGTCCGGGAGCGCCGGACGCGTGCCGAGGTTGAGCACGATGGTGTCGGCGGTGAGCACCCGCTCCCCGCCCGCGTTCAACGCGACCGCGACCGTCTTCGGGCCCGTGAACCGCGCGCTGCCCATGACCAGCTCGGCGCCGCTGTCGCGGTACTTGTCGAGGTGCATCTCGACGAGGCCGGCTACCATCGCCCGCTTGCGCTCGACCACGCGGCGCATGTCGACCCGGACCGGGCCGGTCTCGACGCCGTAGCGGCCCGCGTTGCGGGCGAGATGGGCGATCTCGGCGCTCCAGATCTCGTTCTTGCTCGGCAGGCAGTTGGTGTTGGGGCAGGAGCCGCCGATCCAGCGGCGCTCGACCACCGCGACCCGCTGCCCCGCTTTCGCCAGGTCCCAGGCCAGGAACTTGCCGCCCTCGCCGCTGCCGATCACCACGGCGTCGTATCGTTCGCTCATCGCGTGTCCTCCTCGAAGCGGGTTGTCGTGGGGCGGACCGCGGAAGGTCCGCCCGGGGCGGGTCTCAGACCGGGATCGGGTTGGCGACGAGGCCTGCGTTGAAGGCATTGACCATTGCGTGCTCCTTGGCGCCGGGATTGTCGCGCACGGAGCGCACAGCCTCGACGACGACCTCCTCGGCCTCGGTGCCGAGCCCGGTCATCGTCTCGGCGATGAAGGCGTCGAGGGGCATGGCGCGCGGATCGCCGCTCTTCTTGATGAGGTCGGTGTCGACCCAGGGCGGCGCGATCTCCTGGACGGTGACACGGGTGTTGCGCAGCATGAAGCGTTGCGAGAGCGTGTAGGCATGCAGGGCCGCCTTGCTGGCCGAGTAGACCGCCGTGCTCGCCAGCGGCAGGAAGGCGAGGATCGAGGTGTTGTTGACGATCGTCGCCCGCGGCTGCGCCTTCAGGTGCTCGATCAGGGCGGAGGTCATCCGGATCGGCCCGAGCAGGTTGGTGGTCAGGATCGCCTGCGCGACCGCATCGTCGATGAGTCCGGACGCGTCGTCGAACGGCATGATGCCGGCATTGTTGAACAGCACGTTGAGCGCCGGGAACTCGGCCACGACCCTGGCGGCGGCCGTCTTGATCGCCTCCGGATCATTGATGTCGAGGGCGATCGAGGCCATCCCGGGATTGGCCCGTGTCACCTCGTCGAGGAGCGCCTGGCGGCGGCCCGCGACGATCACCTGATTGCCGAGCCGGTGAAAGGCCTCGGCGAAGCCGCGGCCGATGCCGGAGGTGCCGCCGGTGATGAGGATGGTGTTGCCGGTGAGCTGCATCGTTTGGTCTCCAAGGGTATGGGCCGGATGGTCATGGACCGGACGACCGGAGGCACGCCGCTCGGGGCGGGTCCTCCCGGACGAGGGGATCGGTCGCGTGGCAGGTTCGAGGAGAGCCGGCCCCGTGGATCGATGCCTTGAGGCCGGCGACGAGGATCAGCTTACCGGTTCGGCCCGGCCGCGATATCGACGTCTGGTCTGAGCGCGATCACACCTTGCGCCAGCGTGATTATACAAAAGTGTCAGGCGATGCTCCGCACGCTTCGATTGACGCAAGGACACTTTTTGCTTTGGTGGGCTCGATCTCGTCGCGCGCGGAATCTCGGTCTCGTCGCGCGCGGAATGCGGTGTCACCACGACGAATACGGATCGTCCACCGGAACGGGACGAATAGCTTGGCCGTCACCTTGAGCCGGATTGGTCCGTTGACTATGCCGGTGGGCGAGGGCGCAGCGAGGCTCGCGAGGACTCGGCGATGACGGTGGCAGGCAACATCCGAGGCCCGGGCGCGAGCCCGCCCGCCGTGGCGGCGACGGCCCCGCTGGTGGTCATCGTCGAGGATGACGAGGGGATCCGCGAGGGTCTCCAGGACCTGCTGCGGTCGGTCGGCCTCGACGCGATCGCCTTCGGATCGACCGCCGACCTGCTCGCGGCGAGCCTGCCGGACAGGCCGGGCTGCCTCGTCCTCGATGTCCGGTTGCCCGGCACCAGCGGGCTCGATCTGCAGGCGAAGCTCGCCGCGACGGGCAGCCGCCTGCCGATCATCTTCATGACCGGCCACGGCGATATCCCGATGAGCGTCCGGGCGATGAAGGCGGGGGCGCTCGACTTCCTGACCAAGCCCTTTCGCGACCAGGACATGCTCGACGCGATCGCCGTCGCGATCGAGCGGGACAAGGCCCGGCGGACCGAGAGCGCGGGCACGGCCGAACTCGCCCGCCTGGCCGCGACCCTGACCACCCGCGAGGCCGAGGTGATGCAGCACGTCGTCCAGGGGCTGCTCAACAAGCAGATCGCCCACGCCCTCGGCATCAGCGAGATCACGGTGAAGATCCACCGCGGCAACGTCATGCGGAAGATGCAGGCGGGCTCCGTCGCCGACCTCGTGCGCAAGGCCGAGGCGCTGAAGGTGCCGGAGGGCTGACAGTCCTAAGCAGACTTGCGTTGGCAGGCCAACGCTTCGTCCGCTTAGATCCTTGTTTTATCGTAGATTTTTTCCGCAAAACCGGCGGCCGCTTTTGCGAAATCTGCTTAGCCGCATTTCGCACCCGGCGGGGTTCGTCGATTGTCCCTGCCGAGCGGCACGGGCGGCCGGGCACGATCCGGTCGCACCACACCATCGTATGATTCCGTTCGATCGGCACTTGGCCCATCTCGGGCAGGGCGAGCATGCCCATGGGACACCGGAAAGGACGCCCCTTGTCGGTCGGAAAGGCAACGGTTGCGGTCGTCGACGACGACGAGGGTGTGCTGGACGCGACGTCCGGCTTCCTCGAGTCGCTGGGCTACGAGGCTGTGGCGTTCAGTTCGGGCGCGGCGTTCCTGGCGTCCGACGCGTTTCTGGGCGCCGAGGCGCGGGTGCGAACGGCGGAAACTCTGGCCTGCCTCCTGACCGACGTGGACATGCCGGGCATCAACGGCCTGGAACTGCAGGAGCGCGTGCGGCGGATCCGGCCCGATCTGCCGATCATCATGATGACGGGGTTCTACGACGATGCGATCCGCCGGCGCGCCCTCGCCGGCGGGGCGCGGGACCTCCTGCGCAAGCCCCTCGCAGCCGACGCGCTGATCCGCTGCCTCGAGGACACCGTCCGGTCCTGACCGCGGCCATCCCATCGGATGCGCGGCTCGAACCCGGTCCTGGGCGTCGGTTCTCCCAACGCGGGTCCCCCGGACCGATGTCCGGTGAACCTGGGCATCGGGATGCGGGTGACGAGCCGCAGTACGGTCGCGCGGCTTGCCGGCATGTGGAGGTGCGTGAGGAGACGCGCGCCGCCTGCACCGCCGCAGGCGAGGCCGACCCTGGCCTGCGCCTCGCCAAGCCGCCGCGTGCGCCGGGCGCGCGGTGCGAGGATGGTCGTTGGCGTCTCGGCGAAGGTCCGGCGTCGGCAGGTCGGGTTGAGACAGTAGAACCGCCGCACCTCGATGCGGAGCCTTGTCTGCGATGCCAACACTGGCAGGTCGGCGGGCTCGCGGTGATAGCGGCCATGGACGGACCGGCTCGCATGCCCGCAATCGGGACATCGGCTGCTGTCGGCATCCAGCCTCATTGGGATGACGAGGTGATCCTCGTCTCGTTCAGCGAACCGCGCGACACGGCACTCGGGGATGGCAAGGGAGATATCCATGCCCTCCACTATGGGGGGAGGGCAGGCCTACCCTTCAGCGGCCCGAGTCGATCCACTACCATCCACGCAAAACGAGCAAGAACCCCTCGGTCTTGACGCGGCCGGTTCGCTCATTGACGAGAGCCGCCAGCGCCTCCGGCCAGAGTGTCTGTCCGGGATCATGCTGATTGTTGGCAGAGTTTTCTGAGCATGATGCGGATGGAAGCAAGGCGCAGGAAAGCCAGCGCCTTGCGGGTGCGGCACTCCCAATCCTTCGCCAGCCGCCGGCAGCGATTGAGCCAACCAATCGTCCGCTCCACGATCCAGCGCTTGGGCAGGACCTCGAACCCGACCGCCTGATCCGACCGCTTGACGATTTCCACCGTCACAGACCGGCAGACCCGTTCCAACGCCTCCCGGAACACCGGCCCCTGGTAGCCGCCATCTGCATACAGCTTCAGCAGGAACGGGTAGAGACTAAACAGCGTCGCCATGACCCATACGCCGCCATCACGATCCTGCACGTCGGCCGGATGCACCAGAGCATGCATCAGCAGACCTTGCGTATCGACGAGGAGATGGCGCTTCTTGCCTTTGATCTTCTTGCCCGCATCATAGCCGGACGGGTCGATCGTGCGCCCCCTTTTTCCGCGCTCTTGACGCTCTGGCTGTCAATGATCGCTGCCGTTGGGCTGGCCTCACGTCCTGCCTGTTCGCGGCAGAGAACGTAGAGGGTGTGATGGATGCGCAGGAGAGTTCCGTCGTAATCCCATAAATCGAAGTAACCATGTACCGTCGAGCGAGGCGGTAGATCTTTTGGGATAGCGCGCCATTGGCACCCCGTTACAAGGATATACATCAAGCCGTTGACCACCTCGCGCAGATCAACCGTTCGTTTGTTTCCCCCGCGTCGAGCCGGCGGGAGAAGGGGAGCAACAAGCGCCCATTCCTCATCCGTCAAATCAGTGGGATAGCGAAGCTTGCTGCGGTCGTACCGCTGGCGGTTCTCAGGCGTCCACATCGCTCAAGCATACGCCTGTCGGCGCGAACCGCAACGCGCTCCGAAAAAACAAATTCTTCCCGGACAGACTCAGAGAGGCGGGGCTGGTTTGCCAGCGAGATCGTCAGGCAGGGGAAAGCGAAACTCGTAACGGCCGGCGCGGTGCTGACCGAACTTCATGCGGCCCATCGTACTTGGTCCCGTAGCACGCGCCGACGGGTAAGCATCTGAAAACCAACAACTTCTGGGGTCGCAATGACTTAGCCGCCGCATGGCGCGCCCTACGGGACTCGGTCGCCTTGCTGGAAAATCTTGGGCTAGAGTCGGAAATTCGTTGCAGGATTTCCGATCGGGGGTAGCGTTTTTCGGGGCTGACATTGCGACGGCCCGTTGCCGTTGTCGATCATCGAGGGCCCGCGTTCAAGTATGCCGAGGTTCGCCCTGGTCCCGTTCACCCGGCAAGCGGTTCGGGGCGGCGTCTTTCGGTTTCGGCTTCAGCTTCCCGCCGATGTCGTTGCTCGGCTCGAAGCCCTCGACGTTCCCGATGTAAAGCGCACGGTGACGTTCTCGTTGAAGACCCGCGATCCGCTCGCAGCGCGTAGCCGAGCCTTGCGGGCTGCCGCCGATCTCGGCGACCTGATCCGAGAAGTTCGAGGCGGGGCATCGTTCCCGGCGTGGAGCTTCGACCCCAGCCCGTACCAGCGTGATACGATTGTCCGCCCGAGCGCCGAGCCCGAGCGGGTGGTGGTAGCGCAGCCCGCCGATGGCGACGCCGAGCGCAAAACGCCCGTCCGCACGAAGGCCATGACGCTGCGCCGAGCCTATGAGGAGGTCTACCTGCCTCGCCGGAGCGAGCGCAAAGGTGCTCCGCCTCGACGGCGTTCCCGGCTCGACATCGAGAAGGCGATCACCCGCTTCGAGGCTCAGATCGGCGACAAGGCGATCACCGCCATCACCCGCCAGGATGCCGAGCGCTTCGTGCGCGGCCTGCGCGTCGGCTCGGTCGCCACATTGAAGAAGACGGTGACGGGGCTCGCGACCATCTGCAACGCGGCGGTCGCCGCCGACCTGATCCCGGCGAATCCCTTCCGGGGCCTGGGTCCCGACCGCGCCACCATCACCGACGCGCGGCGCAGCTACCAGCGCTTCGACCTCGACCAACTCGCGCGCGTCTTTGCCAGGACCGAGCGCGAAAGCGGGGCCGTGCTGTGGCTGCCGCGCCTGCTGCTGCTCACGGGCGCCCGCCTGGAGGAGATGGCGCAGCTTCGTGCATCCTGGTTCGTGCGACGCGATGGAGTGGACGTGATCGACCTGCACGAAGCGCGGGTGAAGAGCGCGCACAACCGGCGGCTGATCCCTCTGCACCGGGACCTTCTCGAACTAGGGATCCTGGATCTGGTGAAGCGCGCCGACGATCGCCTCTTCCCCGAGTTGAAGTACCGGGCGTCGGCGGAGCGCTGGAGCGGGGCAATCAGCAGCAAGCTCAACCGCGAGATCGATGCCGCGCTCGGAGCCAATCGACGGCTGACGGTGCACTCACTGCGCAAGACGTTCGAGCACGCGGCCTATGCGGTGGGGGTCCCGAAGCCGTCGATCAACGCGATCACCGGGCACAAGCCCGCCGACGTCTCCGAGGAGCACTACCTGATGCTCCAGGATGACGTCCCGCTTCTCAAGAAGCACATCGACCAGATCACCTTCCCGTTCCTCGTTCGAGAGCGGGCCGCCGCCTAGATGTTGCTGAAAGCGGCCTTGACGTAGAAGGTTATGCTGCACGAACTTCTTCCCGCCCCGTGCGAAGGGCGGCGTAGTAGCTGGAACGGCTGATGCCGAGGACGCGGCAGGTCTCCGGCACCGTCGTCTCCGGATCGTCGTGGGCGAGTAGGACCTGCCGGATCAGGGCGGCGGTGAGCTTCGGCGGGCGGCCGAACCGCACTCCCCTCTCGCGGGCGAGGGCGGCGCCCGCCTTCGTGCGGGCGAGGATGAGGTCGCGTTCCAGGGCGGCGACGCTGCCGACGACGGTGATGAAGAAGCGGCCCATGGCCGAGCCCGTGTCGATCTGTTCGCGCAGGGAGACAAGCTTGGCGCCCTTGGCCTCGATCTCCTCGACGATCTGGAGCAGGTGCAGCGGCGAGCGGGCGAGGCGGTCGAGGGCGAAGACCGCGATCTGGTCGCCCTGACGGAGCAGGTCGAGGACGCGGCGAAGCTCGGTTCGATCGCGTCGGGCGCCACTGGCCTTCTCGCGGTAGACGTCGCGATCGTCGACGCCAGCCTTGGCGAGGGCGTCGAGTTGGATGGTCCAATCCTGGTCCGAGGTTGAGACCCGGCTGTATCCGTACCTACGCCCGACCGTAGCGCCGATCATCGTGCAGAAACTCCCGTACACCACTCCTGACTTTGTGCACGGACTTCCTGGACGATCGTCGCCTTGAGGGCGGGCGTGTTCCGGGCGGCGTGCGGAAAGCCAAGAGTTGTTGCACAGCCAGGGTCGCACGACACGGAAACACCGCAAGCATTTTTAAACCAGCAAGCGGCAAGGAGCGTGGCGAACAATGCCTACATCAGACGCAGCGCATGCCGGGATGAGGTCTCCTCGTCTGAGTGGCTTTTGAGTCGCGCAGTCGCCGAACAGATACCCGAGGGTTCGCATCAAGGTTGTTACGGCCAATCTGGATCGCTACGGTCTCGCTTGGGGTGGAGATGGCACCGTGCGATGCCCACGAACGCGAATTTCGGCTTTCTGGACGAGTACGACGCCACCCTGGTGGCGCTTCCGGCTCAGGCCGAGACCTACTTCCGCACCGATCCCTCGACGGCGCTGATCAAGCTGCGCCAGTTCGCGGAGCTTCTCACAAAGGAGATCGCGGCCCGCCACGGCGCCTATCAGCCTGAGCGCCGGGAGACCTTCGAGAGCATCCTCACCCGACTGTCCTACGAGCGCATTCTTCCGCGCGAGACGGCGGACCTGTTTCACGGCCTGCGTCGGCTCGGCAACGACGCCGTGCACGAGTCTAAAGGCACTCACGCCGATGCCCTGTCAGGTCTGAAGCTCGCCCGTCAGATCGCGATCTGGTTTCATCGCACCTACGGGCGACGCCCGGATTTCCGCCCGGGTCCCTTCGCGCCGCCCGCGCCGCCGATCGATGCGGCGGCGGCCCTGCGCGACGAGATCGTCGCGCTGCGGCAGCGCCTCGTCGAGACCCAGGACGCGGCCGAGGTGGCGAAGTACCGGGCCGAGCGGGAAGCGCGAGAACGCGAGGACCTGAACGCCCTGCTGGCTCAGGAGCAGGAGGAACGGGCGATCTGGGAGGCGCTCGCCCAGGAGAACGAAGCGGCCAAGACCGAGATGGCGGCTCGCCTCGCCACGCTCCAGGCCGACGCCGTTCAGACCCCGAAGGACGTTCGCCATCTGCTTCAGCGCGCCGAAGAGGCCGCCAAACAGATCGATCTCGACGAGGCGGACACCCGCGCCCTCATCGACAGGCAGTTGCGGGATTGCGGCTGGGAAGTCGACACCCACCTGCTGCGCTACAGCGAGGGCACGCGACCGACGAAAGGCCGTAACCTCGCCATCGCCGAGTGGCCGACCGCCAACGGCAAAGCCGATTACGCCCTGTTCGTCGGCACCACCCTCGTCGGCGTCGTTGAGGCGAAGCGCCAGCGCAAGAACGTCTCGGCCGCCATCGATCAGGCCGAGCGGTACGCCCGCGGGATCACGGCCGTCGAGGGTGGTGGGCTGGCGGCAGGCGCGCCGTGGATCGACGGGGCGCATCAGTACGGTGCGCCCTTCGTCTTCGCGGCGAACGGGCGCGTCTACCTCAAGCAGATCGAGACGGAGAGCGGCATCTGGTTCCGCGACGTGCGCAAGCCCACCAACCTGCGCCGCGCTCTCGTCGACTGGCCCACGCCACAAGGGCTTCTCGGCAAGCTGGAGGTCGACATCGAGGCAGCCTCCCAAGCCCTGAAGGCTCAGCCGTTGGAATTCGGCTTCTCACTGCGCCCCTGCCAGCGCGAGGCCATCGCGTCCGTCGAGCAGGCCCTCGAAGCGGGCCGCCGCAGCCTGCTCGTCGCGATGGCCACCGGCACTGGCAAGACGAAGACGGCCATCGCACTGCTTTACCGCCTCCTCGCGGCCAAGCGCTTCCGGCGGGTCTGCTTCGTCGTCGACCGCTCCGCCCTTGGCCTTCAGACCGAGGGCGAGTTCTCGACTACGAAGGTGATCGCGGGCCGCAGCTTCGCCGAGGTTTTCGGCCTCAAGGGGCTAAGGGACATAACCCCGGAGGACGAGACCAAGCTCCACATCTGTACGATCCAGAGCTTGGTCAAGCGCGTCCTGCTGGCGCCCGAGCCGTCGCTGGCGCCCGCGATCGACCAGTACGATCTCGTCGTCGTCGACGAATGTCACCGTGGCTACCTGCTCGACCGTGAACTCTCCGATGCCGAGTTGAGTTTTCGCGATGAGGCCGACTACATTTCCAAGTACCGCCGCGTGCTCGACTACTTCGACGCGGTCAAGATTGGTCTGACTGCCACGCCTGCTCTGCATACCACGGAAATTTTCGGCGCGCCGATCTTCACCTACTCATACCGTGATGCCGTGATCGACGATATCCTCATCGATCACGAGCCGCCGATCCGGATCGAGACGGCCCTGGCGCGCTCTGGCATCAGCTTCAGCAAGTCCGATCAATTGGAGATGTTCAACACGGCAACAGGCGAAGTTGATCTCGCGTATGCGCCGGATGATCTGCACTTTGAGATCGAACAATTTAATAAATCGGTTATCGCTCCAGAGTTCAACCGCGTCGTAGCTGAGGAACTCGCCCGGCACATCGACCCCGCGCTGCCGGGCAAGACCCTGATCTTCGCCGCGACCGACGCGCATGCCGACATTGTGGTAGACCGGATCAAGAGCGCTTTTGCCGCTGCCTTTGGTGAGATCGACGACGCCGCGGTGAAGAAGATCACCGGGAGCGTTGACAAGGTGCAGGATCTGATCCGCGCGTTTCGGAACGACGCCAACCCGAAAATCGTCGTGACCGTCGACCTGCTCACGACGGGGATCGACGTTCCCTCAATCACGAACCTCGTCTTCTTGCGGCGGGTCAATAGTCGCATCCTCTACGAGCAGATGGTCGGGCGCGCGACTCGGCTTTGCCCGAGCATCGGCAAGGAGGTGTTTCGCATCTTCGACGCGGTCGACCTCTACCCGCGCCTGCAAACGGTCACCGCGATGAAGCCCGTGGTCGTCAATCCGACCATCAGCTTCGCGCAACTCGTCGACGAACTCGCGAGCGCCGACACTGAGGTGCAGCGTGAGACCGTGCGAGCCCAGTTGCTGGTCAAACTTCGGCGACGCCTGAAGCACCTGTCCGAAGCTGCGCGGGGCGCCTACGAGGCCGCGGCCGGGGAGACGCCGGAAGCGACGCTCGCACGTCTCCACGCCGCGACAGGTGATGAGCTTATCGCCTGGGTCACAGCGCATCGGAGCATCGGGCCTGTCTTGGACGGGGTCACGCAGTACGGAGCACCGCCCACGGTGCCCATCTCCCCCCACCCCGACAAGGTAGTTGCCGTTACGCGTGGCTATGGGACAGCAGCCAAACCCGAGGATTTCCTCGACGGGTTCGCGGCGTTTGTGAGGGAGAACGTCAACACCATCGCGGCGCTGAAGGTCGTGGTGCAGCGCCCGCGCGACCTCACCCGTGCGCAGCTTCGTGCCCTCCGCCTGGAACTCGACCAGCGCGGCTTCTCTGAGGCCAACCTAAAACGGGCCTGGAACGACGCACGGAACGAGGAGATCGCAGCCTCGATCATCGGCTTCGTGCGACAGGCCGCCCTCGGCGACCCGCTCGTGCCTTATGCCGAGCGCGTCAGCGCGGCGATGCGCCGAATTCTCGGCCGTCGTCCCTGGACAGAGCCCCAGAAGCAGTGGCTCAAGCGCATTGGTGAGCAGCTCGCGACCGAGATCGTCGTGGACCGCGAGGCCCTCGACCAGGAGCCCTTCAAGAAGGATGGTGGCTTCAATCGCCTCAACCGAATTTTCGACGGCGGCATCGAGGCGGTGCTGGCCGACGTGAACGAAGAACTCTGGCAGCAGGCAAGTTGATGGATACGACTACCCCCACCACTCGCGATATCGTTGCCAAGCTCTGGTCGCTCTGCCATGTCCTGCGCGATGATGGCGTGAGCTACAACGAGTACGTGACGGAACTCACGTACCTGCTGTTCCTCAAGATGCTCGCCGAGACCGAGCGGGAGGATCGCCTCCCGGCATCGTACCGTTGGAACACGCTCGTTCAGCGTGAGGGGCTTGACCAACTCGACTACTACAAGCGGCTGCTCCTCGATCTCGGCAATCCGAAGATGGTCGGTGACGCCCTTGTGCTGGCGATCTTCGCCGACGCGCAGACGCGGCTGAAACGGCCGACGAACTTGAAGGCCCTCACCACCGCGATCGACAAGCTCGATTGGTTTTCAGCCCGGGAGGAAGGGCTCGGCAACCTCTACGAGGGTCTACTGGAGAAGAACGCGGCGGAGAAAAAGTCCGGGGCCGGGCAGTACTTCACGCCGCGCCCGCTCATCGACTGCATCGTGCGCTTAATGAAGCCGAAGGCGGGCGAGGAGATCCAGGACCCTGCCGCGGGCACGGGTGGCTTCCTGGTGGCAGCGGACTACTTCATCAAGCAGGCTACTGATAATCTCTACAAACTGTCCGAGGCCGGAGCATTTTTTCAGCGCCACAGCGCCTACAGCGGAGCGGAACTCGTCACCGATACGCACCGGCTCTGCCTGATGAACCTGATGCTGCACGGGATCGAGGGCGGTGTCGCTCACGTCGATACTCTCTCACCGGACGGCGAGGCGCTCGGAGTCGTGGACCTCATCCTCACAAACCCCCCCTTCGGCACGAAGAAGGGTGGCGGGCGGCCGACGCGGACCGATTTTTCGGTCACAGCCGAGACCTCGAACAAGCAGTTGGCGTTCGTCGAGCATGTCGTGCGGGCGCTTAAACCCGGCGGACGCGCGGCTGTGGTAGTGCCCGACAACGTGCTGTTCGAGGACAACACCGGACGCCGCCTGCGCACGTGGCTGATGGACCTGTGCAACGTTCATACGATCCTGCGGCTGCCGACCGGGATCTTCTACGCGCAGGGTGTGAAAACTAATGTGCTGTTCTTTCAGCGTGGGAAGACCGATAAGGGGAACACGAAGTCGGTATGGGTCTACGACCTACGCGCCGACATGCCTGCGTTCGGCAAGACCCGTCCACTCACGGTCTCCGATTTTGCCGATTTTGAGGACTGCTACGGCGCTGACCCGAACGGCGCAGCCAAGCGGATGGACACGGGGGAGGCGGGCAGGTTCCGTTGCTTCACCCGCGAGCAGATCACGACCCGCAATGACAACCTTGATCTCGCGTGGTTGCGCGACACAGAGGCCGACGCTGAAGAAGGTTTAACCGAGCCAGAGGACATCGCAGCGGCAATCATAGGCCACCTCAAGGCTGCCCTGGAGGATATTGAAGCGCTTTCGGACGAGTTGGAAGGTGATGAGAACGGAGAGTACGCGGGTGCATTTGCGGAGGCAGCAGAATGACCGAGCTTCCAAAGGGATGGTCGCAAGCGCCGTTAAGTAAAATAGTAACTCCTCGCTCAATGAAAATTGATCCATCGACAGCAGGCGACTGTCGGTTCGTTGGGCTGGAAGACGTTCAGGCACAAACCGGAGAAATCATAAAAACCCAGCCTATTGACAGCGTCAAAAGCTCGGTTGAGATCTTTCAGAAGCGCGATATTTTGTATGGTCGCCTCCGTCCGTATTTAAACAAAGTGGTCTATGCGCCGTTCGACGGCGCGGCCTCTGCCGAGTTCATTGTCCTGCCTCCAGGTAAGGTGCTGCGACAGGAATTTTTGCGCCACGTCCTCACATCCCTCCCATTCCTCAACTATACCTCAGTGGTGAGCAAAGGAGATCGTCCCCGAGTAACTTGGGAAGCGATCGGACAGTTTAACGTCGCCGTTCCACCAGCCGCAGAGCAACAGCGCATTGTTGCCAAGATCAATAATTTATCAAAGAGGTCAAAGCGTGCGACTGATCACCTGAAGATCATACCACGACTGATTGATAATTATAAAAAAAGATTACTAAATGCCGCCTTCCGGGGTGATCTTACGAAATTTGCTCGGGATAATTTCAGCTTCAATACGGAGGAGTTTTTCTCCACAAAAATCGAGGCGCAGCGCGCGTCGCGTAAGAATGCACCAAAAGGATTCGTAAGTCGGGAAGGTGTCGACTTTCCTGAAATCCCAGATAGTTGGAAGTATTTGACTGTTCATAAGCTTTATGAGCAGGGGTGGCTTCATGATTATGCAGATGGAAATCATGGGTCGCTTTATCCGCGATCAGAAGATTTTTCAGAGATCGGGGAAATATTTGTGACGGCGTCACAGATCGTTGGTGGCTGCATTGACTTCAATAATGCGCCGCGCCTCTCTCATGATAAATCCAAAATGCTTCGGAAAGGCTGGGCTAAGGGGGGAGATGTATTATTAACGCACAACGCTACAGTTGGGCGAGTTGCCGTTGTCGATAAATCGGTAGGAAGTTTTTTGCTGGGAACGTCCGTGACTTATTATAGGCCAGAGCCGTCCGTGCTATGTCCTGAATATTTGTCATTTGCTTTGCAAACTCCTTTATTTCAGAGGCAACTTCAAGTTGTGATGGCGCAAACTACTAGGAATCAAGTCCCAATAACGCAACAGGCGTTTCTAGAAATTCCGGTCGCTCCTGTATGGGAGCAAAAGGAAATCGTAAAAATCATCAATCGCGCCTTTGATTGGGTAGACCGAATTCATAGAGAAGCTGATAGTGCTCGCAAGCTGATCGCTCGCCTTGATCAAGCAGTCGTAGAAACGGCATTCCGCGGTGAACTTGTGCCGCAGGACCCAACCGACGAGCCTGCGAGCGTCCTGCTGGAGCGGATCAATGCGGAGAGGGCGGGCTCATCCCCTACCGAGAAGCGCCGTGGCCGACCGCGTGCGGCGCCCCTGCTCTGATGGCAATCCCGGACTTCCAGACCCTGATGCTGCCGGTTCTCCAGGAGGCCGCTACAGGCGAGGTGCGCATTGGCGACGTCGTCGAGCGCCTCGCCGATCAGTTCAGCCTCACGAGTGAGGAGCGCTCGCACCTGCTGCCGTCTGGGCGTCAGACCACCTTCGCCAATCGCACGCATTGGGCCAAGAGCTACCTGAGCAAGGCAGGGCTCGTCGATCTCACTCGGCGCGCGCACTTCAGGATCACAGCACGGGGTCAGAGCGTGCTGGATCAGTCGCCCGCACGGATCGACATCACCTACCTGAAGCGCTTCCCCGAATTCCAGGCGTTTCGCTTCGCGCAAGATGGGGCCGAGGAGCAAGCCGACACGCTCGTGGAAGCGAGTGGGGCAACGACGAGCCTCACGCCCGACGAGGTCATGCGGGCGGCGGGGCGCCAGCTTGAGGCCGCACTCGCCAGCGAGCTTCTCCAGCGGGTGATGGCGGGCACGCCTGCCTTCTTCGAGAGCCTCGTCGTGCAGCTTCTGATCGCCATGGGGTACGGCGGCTCGGTCAACGACCTTGACCGAGCCCTCGTCGGACGTTCGGGCGATGGGGGCGTCGATGGCGTCATCGATCAGGACCCGCTCGGCCTGGATCGGATCTACGTGCAAGCGAAGCGCTACGCCGAGGACAACAACGTCGGCGCCTCGGCCATCCGCGACTTCTTCGGTAGCCTCGACCGCTTCAAAGCCACGAAGGGCCTGTTCGTCACGACCTCGTCGTTCTCGGCCTCGGCCCGCGAGACCGCGGACCTGCTGAGCAAGCGCATCGTGCTGATCGACGGGCAGCAGCTTGCCCGCCTGATGATCCGGCACGAGGTCGGCTGCCGCGTCGAAGAGCGTCTCGCCATCAAGAAGTTGGACGAGGAGTTTTTCGATGCCTAAACAGCGGACCGTCGCGACTTCGCAAGCGACAATGAGAGCAAAATTAAATCAGGAAGCTCATCAGTTCAGATGATACAATTTGCTTTCCCCAACCAAATCGGCCCCTTCAAAAAGGGTCGTATTGTCTCACACGAAGCGACGCATCCAGGCGCTGGCTATGGAATAGCCTATCATGGCGATCTCGCAGGAGAGGCGACTGTTTACGTCTATGACAACCGGCTAACCAACATTCCTAGCGACCCTATGAGTGAGATCGTCCTTGGCGAGTTTCACGCGACAATGCACGATCTTTATCAGCATTATGTCTCGCAAGGGATCACGCCGGAACTGGTCGGCCAGTATGGCACGGGCTGCCCCACGCGAGGGCCCGAATTTTTGTGTGCAGAGTTTCTGATCCCGAGCACCTCCACCAGGACGTTCCTATATGTGACCGGCGCCGACAACCAGTTCGTCAAGCTAAGGGTGTCGTACCGGGATCGTGGCGAAGCGGATCCGACCGCGAGAAATTTCGCGGATCAGGTGGCCGAGATTTTATGGGCTAACCGCGATGGCGGCTTAGCACACGCACATTGAGCGGTGCCACGCGGGTGAGTGGGCGGTGATGGACACGCAAACCGACCTCCAGATCGGCTGGTGTCAGCGGACTCCCACAGGTTGGTGGATCGAGGAGGCGCTCGACGGGGGATAGGTAGCGGGCCCGTACCGAACCCTGAAGGGGGCGGCTTGGGCGGCCGAGGAGGTCCTCGCGGACCGATGCGGCCAGGGCAATCTGGGTGCGTAGGATTTGCGCGCCTCAAAAGTCTTCCACCTAGAACCCTGCCACTCCACGGCGCCCTCGCTGTCTCCGGACCGCAGAACGATCAGGGGTGCGCCGCGCGATGGCTCCGCCCATGGGCAGGCGTAGAATGGCAGGCGCCGTCCGTCTCGGTTCGGCTCGATTGAACGGTCGCCGTGTAGATCTCGACGAAGCGATCCCGATGGCACTCGCTGTGGAAGCCGACGCCGACCTCCGTCCCGTGGACGTAGACGCCCCAGGCCAACCGATCACCATCGGTCGCTTCGTCGGCCATGAAAGAGAAGGCACCGCAGGTGCTGGCGATGAGTTCGTAGCGGAGGTTCAATCCGATATCCACGGCGTAGGCAAACTCGATATTCATGGGCAATACTTGTTTTGGCTCGGCGCAACGGTGCCGATCAACAAGGCGGTGGTAGATGATAGGGCTACTCGAAATCGAAATTAAAAATCGTATCCCCGTCCGCGTGTCCGACGCTCTTCGCGCGCGGTCGGTAAGAAGGGGGTGCCCCGACTGCAACCCCGCCTGCGCTTAAAGCCCAATTTCCTCGGACAGGTTGCGGGCGAACAACTCGCCGTCCCGGATGTAGCGGCGGACGGTGGCGCTCGACCGATGCCGGGTCTGCTTCATGATCGCCCACTCCTCGACGCCCGCAGCGGCGGCGGCGGTGGCGAACCCCGCCCGGAGCGAGTGCCCGGAGAACTTCTCCCCCTCCAGCCCCGCCGCGGCGGCGCGACGGCGCACGATCTCGGCGACGGCGTCGGTGGAGAGCCGGGCGCCGAGGGTGCCGTGCCGTGTCACGCCCCGGAAAACGGCGCCCTCGCCGATCCCGGCGGCCGAGATCCAGGCCGCATAGGCGGCGGCGGGACAGGTCGCGGTGCCGGTGCGGCCGATGGCGATCACCTGCCCCTCGCCCTCCTGGTCGCTCTTCGAGCGGCGGATGACGATCCGAAGTCCCTCGGGCACGACTGCGACGTCGGGAAGATCGAGGGCAACCAGTTCAGAGCGGCGCAGGGCTGTCGCGAACCCGACCAGCACCAGGGCCTTGTCCCTCACGTCGATGAGGCGCGAGCCGCAGGTCTCGATCAGGCGCCGCACCAGCGGCACGGTCAGGGCCTCGGCGTTCTTCTGCGCGATGCCCTTCTCGCGACGAAGGCCGCGCATGACGTCGCGGATGCCGGGGTGGCGGGTATCAAGGGGGTGACCCGCGAGGCGGTGAGCGACAGCGATGGACGAGAGGCGGCGGGTCAGGGTCGCTATCGAGAACGCGTCGGAATGGGCAGTGAGGTAGAGCGCGATCGTCGACGGCGCCGCGGGCAGGGCGTCGAGGCCGACGCGCCCTGCCCACGCCTCGTAGTGCCGGAAGTCGGAGCGGTATGCCTTGCGGGTGTTTTCCGCCCGCGAGCCCTCGGCGAAGCGCTTGGCCCGCGCGGCGAGGGCGGTCAGGTCGTCGGGAACGCCGATGGTGCCGTCCGGGGTCACGAGCAGCAGGTTTTCGCGAAGGGGGAGCGGATCGTCGCGATCGAGGCGGGCGCGCACGTCGCGCTGGTCCCGCGCCGTCGCGGCGGCCCGGGCCTCGGCCTCGGTGGTGTCCTGCCCGCTCTCGCGCAGCAGGGTGATCAAGTGGGCCTGGGTCGCGGCAAGGTCGGTGAGGGCCGCGAGGCGACGCGCGGCGGCAGCGTGCTTGGTCTCGTCCATCGGCTGCCGTCTCGCCCTGCTGACCCCGGATACATCTTTGTTATCCGAGCCCAGCAAGCCTGTCCATATCGGATTTCAGAAATCTGCCTTCTGACACTTGATACGTAGAACCAACCGTGGCATTCTTCGTTTATCAGATGTCTGGCATCTGATTGCAGAAGGAGGCGAGCCCGTGAGCACCGTCGTGATCTCCGAACTCCAGGCCGTGGCCCGCGACGTCCGCGCCCTCGAAGACGCCGCCCGCCGACAGGCCGAGCGCATCGAACGCCTGCTCAACACTCTCACCCAGGAGGTGGAGCAGCCCGCCCCCGGCACCGACCCGTTCAAGCGCCCGGACGGCAGACTGACCGAAGCCGGGATTGCCGCCATCGAGGCCGCCTTCGCGGCGGGCGCGACCGTCACCGAAGTCTCAAACCAGTTCAAGATCCAGGTCAGCGCCGCCTCGAACCGGAAGAAGATCTGGGAGGTCAAGAAGGCGGAGCAGGAGAAGAAGGCCGCAGCCACCGCGTAGCCTGGATCACCTCCGACTACCATTCCGTTCGTCGGCGGCGCTGACGCGGCGCAACCCGGCGGATCCGCGCGGCCCCGATCGACACGGCCGCATCTCACCCCGAGGAGAGACCACGCATGAGCAGCAACCGCCCCTGGGACCTCGTCAGTGATCCGAACTACTTCCGCGGCGTCCTGGGAACCATGGTCGCGGCGGGCCTCGGCCCGAAGGAGGACGTCTGGGTCCGCATCGGCAAGACCGGAGAGGGCAAGAAGCCCAACTACCAAGTTCAGAGTGTCGACGGGCGCGTCATCCGCTTCAGCGGCGCCAACCACGGCCACTTCCACGAGAAGCCCACCGAGAGCTTCGAGCCCGAG
Source organism: Methylobacterium sp. 142-1Y (assembly GCF_057747795.1). NCBI lineage: Bacteria > Pseudomonadati > Pseudomonadota > Alphaproteobacteria > Hyphomicrobiales > Methylobacteriaceae > Methylobacterium > Methylobacterium sp. 142-1Y. The sequence continues at coordinate 584,801 of NZ_CM173224.1, forward strand.
AACCTCTCGGAGGAGGTCTTCACCTATCCCGACATCGTGAAGCTGCTCGCCCGCTGCCTACAGAAAGCGTGACGACGGCAGCTTGTGGCGCATCTCCGGCTAACTCGCCGGGCGCGCCCTGCCGCAGCCGGGCTCGATCGGGCCCGGCTCACTCCTGATCCAACCCGAGATACCCGCCGCCCCGCCGAGGAGACAGGATCCGCATGGCCTCACCCGTTGAAGATCGTGCCCGTGGCGCCTTGTTGGGGCTCGCCGTGGGTGACGCCCTCGGCGCCACCCTGGAATTCGAGCCGCGCGACGCTCATCCGCGGCACACCGATATGACCGGCGGCGGCCCGTTCGACCTGAAGCCCGGGCAGTGGACCGACGACACCAGCATGGCGCTCGCGCTCGCCGACAGCCTGATCGCCGATCCGGACTTCGACGCCGTCGACCTGATGACGCGCTTCGCGGCATGGCTGAAGCAGGGTGAGTATTCCTGCACGGGCACGTGCTTCGACGTCGGCATCACCACCCGGAATTCGATCGGCCTGTTCCGGCGCAGCGGCGATCCGTTCGCGGGCTCCGAGGCCCCCGACACGGCCGGGAACGGCTCGATCATGCGGGTGTCGCCGGTCGCCATCGCGGCCCTGAACGATCCCGCGCTGGCGGCGCGGCTTGCCCGAGACCAGAGCCGTACCACGCACGCCGCCGCCGAGGCTGTCGAGGCATGCGACCTGCTCGTGCTGATCCTGCGCGAGGCGATCCTGGGTCGCGGCAAGGAGGCGCTGCGCCCCCGCGAGTGGGTGGGCACCCGCGCCGTCCAGAGGATCGCCAAGGGTGGGTGGTCGACCAAGGATCGTGCGCAGATCAAGTCGACGGGCTACGTCATCGACACCCTGGAGGCGGCGCTCTGGTGCACGAGCAAGGCCGACAGCTTCGAGGAGGCGCTCGTGCTCGCGGTCAACCTCGCGGGCGACGCCGACACGGTCGGCGCCGTCACGGGCCAGATCGCCGGGGCGGTATTCGGGGCCTCGGCGATCCCAGAGCGCTGGCTTCGGCCGTTGGCGTGGCGGGAGCGGATCGAGGAGACGGCGGGGCGCCTGCTCACCGTGGCATCACGATCAGCGCGTCCCGCCGAGCAGGAGGAGGGTGAGGCGGTCGAAGACAGGACTTTGGGCTCGCCGTTCGCCGCGCCCTGGATGACGGGGGACTGGACGCTTCGGCAGCGCCTGGAAGCCCTGGCCTGCTTCCGACCCGTCTTCGACCGCGACGGGTTCGTATTCGCCGAGGAGATCCCCGCCCAGCACAACGGCAGCACCATGACGGTTGGATGGATGAGGCTCGGAGAGGAGGCGCAAGAGTTCCACCGAACCCTGTTCCGATACGGCTGGGTCCGCATCTGCAACTCGGTGGAGTGGCGCCAGTCCGAGGCTGCCGAGCGCCTGCTCACTGATCCCGAGGCACTCGCCCAGGCGAATGAGGATGATCTCGCCACTATCCTGACCTTCTGCGTCCGCGCCGACCGCTTCTCCGAGGGCTATCTTGCGGGCTGCTACGACTCGGGGCTGCTCGGCCGCGTGGTGGCGCGCGCCGACGTGCTGCTCGGGCTGCTGCGGGAGAAGTTCGTGCCCGATCTTCGCACATGAGACCGAGCGTGCGGGCCCGGGACGACCTCCTTAAGCTCGTGTTGGGCGTCGGCATCGATCTCTGCTGGCAGGAGGGCACCACGTTCCACCGCGAGGCATCCTTGGGACGACCGTCGACAGCCGAAGAAGTCGCGCCAGAGGTCTTAGGGATCGTGAAAGCCGTTTGAACGAGGGAGGATGCGGCCGAGGCGCGGGCAACCGACATCAGCATCACGGCAAAGGTGGCCTCGTAGGGCCGCCTTTTTCATGCCTACCGCCGAGGAGCCGTGACGGCGATGGCGCGCCGGAGCACGCCGCGACCGTTATCCGAGCTTAGAACGCAGGCCCGCGATCGGCCCGCCATTTTGATTATGAAAACGTGCAAAATGTTCGCGTGTATCTCTTGCGGAGCGATCGCCTGCGCCCCATTCTATGAACACGCAAAAATGATGCATGATGATCATGATGGACCGGTGCACCAAGGACCAGATGCGCGAGGAGTTGCGCACCATCCTGCTGGCTCAGGCAGGGGCGATCGGGGTAGCCGCCGGGCGCGACGCCGCTGCGGCCTTCATCGGGTTCGCACCCATCTCTGATGAGTACGCGCCCCAGGATGGGTCGGACGACCCGCTCGCGTTCTACGAACAGGATCCCAGCCGGGTGGATCTCACACGGTTTCCGATCAGCAACCTTTTCGATCTAGCCTACGACTTCGCCTTTCAGCCGAACAAGGCGAGCCATCATTTCGAGAAGGGCGTCGACCGCATCCTGCACTTCATGACAGGAGTTCCGCGCGGGGTGCCCCTGCTGCTCTCCGGACGCATCACCGAGGGCTACCTGAGCCCGGAGGGCTGCTGTCAGACCGTCGCGGACGCAGCCCAGGCCCGATGGAAGATCGAGTTTGCCGAGAATTTCTTCGAGGACGCCTCCACCATCACCTTCACGACACGAGAGCTTGCTCTCCTCGCGAACATGAGCGAAGGCGCGGTTCGGAACGCCATCGCCGATAAGGGTGACGGCGGCCTCACGGCCATTCCCGGCTCAAAGCCCGTCAAGGTCGAGTTCGGAGAGGCGAAGCGGTGGCTCGCAGGTCGGCGCGGCTTCGTTTCACTGGCCGAGGACCCGATCGAGGCTTCATCGGTAGCGGAGCGTCCGCTCGGCGACGTGATCTTCGTCCCCGTCGCCAAGGACGGTAGTTGGTTCGATCCGAAGACCTGCCGCAACCAGCGCGGCTACACCATTGGTCCCAAGGGCGCCGAAATCCCGGTCAGTGACTACCGGGATGCCCTCGCCCAACTCGCCCGGATGCCAACGCCGTATTGGCGGCGCCCGAACGCGGCAGGAAATTGGGGCATCGTCGCCGGAATTTCGTGGCAGCGGCGCGAGATCAGCGATCTTGATCAGGCCCTGTCCGCGAATGCCGCGAGCACCCGCACGTGAGCAGCAGGCTGACACGTCATGCGCGCGAGCGTCTCCAGCAGCGCGCCATCCCGCCAATGATGGTGGAACTGCTGGAGCGGTTCGGCTCACCGGTTCGGTGCGGCAAGGCCGAGCGCCTGATCTTCGACAAGGCGGCGACCCGTCGCCTTCGCCACTACCTCGGCGGCGAACGCGGCATGAAGACCGTCGAGCGCTGGCTGAACGTCTCCATCATCATCGCCGATGGCGGCCACGTCATCAGCACCATGCACCAGGACCGCCGCGTTCGGCGTCCCTGAATTTCTTCCTGCCCGTTCACTCCCCCATTCGAGGTTCACACCGCATGGACATTCAGTCCACGATCACTCGCGCCCAATTTCCGGCTCTACGAGTGGCGCGGCGCCGTGAACGCCATGGAGGCAATCGACACCGACGCCGAGTCCTTCCTCACCACCTCGTTCCGCTTCGGAACGGGTATTGCTGAGGGAGCAACGAAGCTTCTCACCCTCTTGGGCGAGAACCGTCCTTTGCGGGGAAATTCCAGCATCACGAGCCATATCGCGCCGACGCCGTCTGCGAGCACGGTGTTGGCTCGCACGAACGCCTCCACCATCACCGCCGTGATCGAGGCCCTCGATGCGGGGCAGCGCCCTCACCTCGTGGGCGGACCCAAGGACCTCATGGAGATGCTGCGCGGCGTCGCCGACCTGAAGCGCGGCGAGCCGAGCGACGTGCCGGAGTTCTTCGGCTTCGCCAACTGGCCGGAGGTGGTCGAATTTGGATGCAGCGATGAGGGCGAACACCTTCGCACCTTCGTCAACCTCGTCGAGATGCGCGGCGAACGACAACTCATGTGGGCGCTCGGCCGCGTGGCCGAGGCGGATGCGTGTGATCTGATGGTCTCCACAGCGCACAAGGCGAAGGGCCGGGAGTGGCCCAAGGTCCGCCTGATGGACGACTTCTTGAAGAGCAAACCGAGGTGGGAGCGGGATGAGCGCGGCGGCGAGAGGCTGCTGTACGACCCCGGGGAACTGAGGCTGCTGTACGTCGCGCTCACGCGCGCCAAGGTATCCGTGGAGGTGCCGCCCCCGTTGCTGACGCTCCTGGGTCTGTCAGCCTCGCAGGACGCGAACGCTCCTTTGAGTGCAGCCTCTCCGAGCCGCCCGGAACCCACGCCTGAGACGCGATCCGCAGTGTCCCACGCCACCCCGATCCAAGCTGAGGCGCCCCCTGTGGTCCAACCGGCATGGGTGCCGCCTGAGAACTGGAAACCGGAGCCGGTAATGGCTCCAGCGGAGCATCCAATACAGCACCGTTTAGATCGGCCCACGCCAGAGCCCGCTTCCCGCAAACGCGGAGGGTTCCTCGGCTGGCTACTCGGTCGATGAACAGCCTTAGCCAGGGCGACCACGTTAAAGCTCCATCAGCGCCCTTGTAAGCCCGAGTTGACCGCTGCTGATAGTTGTTCTGGCCGCTCCTTGCCGCTTGCTGGTTTAAAAATGCTTGCGGTGTTTCCGTGTCGTGCGACCCTGGCTGTGCAACAACTCTTGGCTTTCCGCACGCCGCCCGGAACACGCCCGCCCTCAAGGCGACGATCGTCCAGGAAGTCCGTGCACAAAGTCAGGAGTGGTGTACGGGAGTTTCTGCACGATGATCGGCGCTACGGTCGGGCGTAGGTACGGATACAGCCGGGTCTCAACCTCGGACCAGGATTGGACCATCCAACTCGACGCCCTCGCCAAGGCTGGCGTCGACGATCGCGACGTCTACCGCGAGAAGGCCAGTGGCGCCCGACGCGATCGAACCGAGCTTCGCCGCGTCCTCGACCTGCTCCGTCAGGGCGACCAGATCGCGGTCTTCGCCCTCGACCGCCTCGCCCGCTCGCCGCTGCACCTGCTCCAGATCGTCGAGGAGATCGAGGCCAAGGGCGCCAAGCTTGTCTCCCTGCGCGAACAGATCGACACGGGCTCGGCCATGGGCCGCTTCTTCATCACCGTCGTCGGCAGCGTCGCCGCCCTGGAACGCGACCTCATCCTCGCCCGCACGAAGGCGGGCGCCGCCCTCGCCCGCGAGAGGGGAGTGCGGTTCGGCCGCCCGCCGAAGCTCACCGCCGCCCTGATCCGGCAGGTCCTACTCGCCCACGACGATCCGGAGACGACGGTGCCGGAGACCTGCCGCGTCCTCGGCATCAGCCGTTCCAGCTACTACGCCGCCCTTCGCACGGGGCGGGAAGAAGTTCGTGCAGCATAACCTTCTACGTCAAGGCCGCTTTCAGCAACATCTAGGCGGCGGCCCGCTCTCGAACGAGGAACGGGAAGGTGATCTGGTCGATGTGCTTCTTGAGAAGCGGGACGTCATCCTGGAGCATCAGGTAGTGCTCCTCGGAGACGTCGGCGGGCTTGTGCCCGGTGATCGCGTTGATCGACGGCTTCGGGACCCCCACCGCATAGGCCGCGTGCTCGAACGTCTTGCGCAGTGAGTGCACCGTCAGCCGTCGATTGGCTCCGAGCGCGGCATCGATCTCGCGGTTGAGCTTGCTGCTGATTGCCCCGCTCCAGCGCTCCGCCGACGCCCGGTACTTCAACTCGGGGAAGAGGCGATCGTCGGCGCGCTTCACCAGATCCAGGATCCCTAGTTCGAGAAGGTCCCGGTGCAGAGGGATCAGCCGCCGGTTGTGCGCGCTCTTCACCCGCGCTTCGTGCAGGTCGATCACGTCCACTCCATCGCGTCGCACGAACCAGGATGCACGAAGCTGCGCCATCTCCTCCAGGCGGGCGCCCGTGAGCAGCAGCAGGCGCGGCAGCCACAGCACGGCCCCGCTTTCGCGCTCGGTCCTGGCAAAGACGCGCGCGAGTTGGTCGAGGTCGAAGCGCTGGTAGCTGCGCCGCGCGTCGGTGATGGTGGCGCGGTCGGGACCCAGGCCCCGGAAGGGATTCGCCGGGATCAGGTCGGCGGCGACCGCCGCGTTGCAGATGGTCGCGAGCCCCGTCACCGTCTTCTTCAATGTGGCGACCGAGCCGACGCGCAGGCCGCGCACGAAGCGCTCGGCATCCTGGCGGGTGATGGCGGTGATCGCCTTGTCGCCGATCTGAGCCTCGAAGCGGGTGATCGCCTTCTCGATGTCGAGCCGGGAACGCCGTCGAGGCGGAGCACCTTTGCGCTCGCTCCGGCGAGGCAGGTAGACCTCCTCATAGGCTCGGCGCAGCGTCATGGCCTTCGTGCGGACGGGCGTTTTGCGCTCGGCGTCGCCATCGGCGGGCTGCGCTACCACCACCCGCTCGGGCTCGGCGCTCGGGCGGACAATCGTATCACGCTGGTACGGGCTGGGGTCGAAGCTCCACGCCGGGAACGATGCCCCGCCTCGAACTTCTCGGATCAGGTCGCCGAGATCGGCGGCAGCCCGCAAGGCTCGGCTACGCGCTGCGAGCGGATCGCGGGTCTTCAACGAGAACGTCACCGTGCGCTTTACATCGGGAACGTCGAGGGCTTCGAGCCGAGCAACGACATCGGCGGGAAGCTGAAGCCGAAACCGAAAGACGCCGCCCCGAACCGCTTGCCGGGTGAACGGGACCAGGGCGAACCTCGGCATACTTGAACGCGGGCCCTCGATGATCGACAACGGCAACGGGCCGTCGCAATGTCAGCCCCGAAAAACGCTACCCCCGATCGGAAATCCTGCAACGAATTTCCGACTCTAGCCCAAGATTTTCCAGCAAGGCGACCGAGTCCCGTAGGGCGCGCCAGCGGTTGTTTTCATTGGCTTTTTTGCTGTTTTTCGGACTCCCCCTAGGGGGGCGTTAGGACTGGTTTTTAGGACCGGTCAGGCGAGTCACGAACAAGCCCTCATCTCGATCGTCAGGCCACTGCGGCCCGCGGGCCCGGTAAGCGGGCCTCCAGCGACAGAAGCATCAGCGTTGCGGCATCCCGCCACGCGCTGATCACCGTCCCCGCGACGATCGCACCTACCGTCCCCACCAACGTCCTGCCGAGCGCACTGCGCGCTACCTTCGACGTTCTCCGCGACGGCCCCGGCACGCTCTTATGACGGCGGAGCCAGGGGTCGGGGGCACGCACGTCCCAGGTGACGAAGGTGCCGACGATCTCGCGGGGGCTACCGACGATCGTCGCCCCGAGCGGCCGGTGCCCATCTCCGGCTTCATGACAGCGCGACGCTCGACGTCGACGATCAGCCAGCTACGCGCGGGCGGCTGGATCGGCCGCCGCATCGCACATCGTGGGGCAGGACGATCCGAGGAGCCTCGCTACGATCGTGGCCGAATCGATCGAAGCGAGGCGCGTGAGATCGCCGCCGCAACGAACTATGCGGATTCCCCGCCTTGATACGACTGGGATTGGTTCGATCAGGGATACAACGTAGCCATCATCCCAATAGGTAGTACCGGGGTTGATGACCTCTTGGAAGGACCGAAAGATCCTGTTACAAACCCGTCCGTGTTGATCGGTAGTACCAGGGAGTAGGACGTGGTGGAGATGAAGCGGAAGGGTCGGGCCAAGGCTGTCCCGAAGGACGACCGGCAGCGGCACGTCTCGATTCTTCTGAAGGGCAAAGACCACCTCTATGCCGCGTTGAAGGACGTGCGGTGCGAGAAGCGGGTCGACCGAGAGGGGCTCTCCCGGGCCGAGCGCATCGACATGATCTGCGAACGCTACCGGTACATGGTCGAGGACGAGATGCCGACCCTCACCGTCTCAGAATGGCTCGGGGTCATGGACGCGTGCAATCCGCGTATGGACTTCAGAAGGGTTTCCCGCCTGGAGGAAGGGGTGGTCGATATGATGAAGGCGGCCCATGATGAAGGTGTTGCCGTCCGCCATGGCTATGACCCCGACGAGTTACTTGCAAAAATCTCCAACAGAACTCCCTACATCGTTCCGATTGCGGAGGTTGCCGACCGCTTCTGGGGTTCTGATTTCGAGGACGAACGCTCGCACGAAGACCGCCTGCGCGACGCCGGAGCGCGGATCGACAAACGAGCGGTCAAGTAGGACCCAGTGTACTACCGCCTGTGAATCGGCCTTCGTCGGCTTCAACGAAGGTGGAGCCTCATGGGTCGGCGCCACGCGATGATCGAGACGGCCGTCGAGACGTAGCGCTCGATGCAGAGGAGTTAAGTCTTTATGGCTTCAGCCTTGCCGCCGCGCTCAAGAGCGCGGGCCTCGACGAGGTCGGGATCAAGGCGAGGCTCTACGAGGAAGCCCAGTACGGCCACTCGCCTCGGGAGCGGAGGGGCGAGATCAAGGGCATCCTCCAGAACCTGCGAAAGGTCGGCAACTCCACCCGAGGGTCGGCGAACCAGTTGGAACGGGCCGCAGCCTGAGCACTAGAAGCCCAACAGCGGGTCACAGAGGCGGGCGCACGATCGAAAGGTCGTCTCGATCGCCTTCCAATGAGAACGTCGAGCATGATGGTCGCCACCCTGGCCGACGCCGCCACCGAGCTTCTCATCACCGGCGAACACGACCTCGGCGGAGTCGTCCTCGTTGATGTGGAGCAAGATCAGTTCACCCCGCTGTTGAGAGTGACCGCCGAGCTATCCGCCGAGCTTCAGCAGGTGATCGTCGCCCTTGCTGCGGCGGGCGTTCATCGCGCTCAGCGCGTCCTATCGGCTTACGTGGCAGCCAGATGCATCCTTGAGGATCCGCCGCCGAAAGCGAAGATGAAGAGCATGGCTCGGGTCCTATCCCACCTCCTCCGGTTCGAAGAAGTGGCAGCGCGAGAGCCCGATCTTGACCGTATCCTGGCGCAAGCGCGAGTGATAGCCAGACGGGTTAAGGCCCGCAAGCTGGCAATCGACTGGAGCTTGTCGAAGCCTATCGCCCGATAGGCTTCATGCCGTCGCGGGACCCAGATCGAGCGGGCGCTATGTAGTTTCTACGTGCTCGAAAATCGTTGCGGAAATTCGGGATTATATCACGCTGGTTCAAGCGGAACATCCACGGAGCTACGCTTGAACCCGACAGGCGCACGTAAGTTTGGGCCCCGCCCCTTCAGCGGGACCTACCTTCAAATCGCCGTGGAACTTGACGCGGTGCATCCTGGACACCTTGGGCTGGCTCTTCACGGATCCGATCTGGCCCGCCAGACGAGGTTCCTGGCGTATGCGGAGATTGCGGCCGGGGGTGCCGCGGCACTCGCAAACCGCCTTGGCAGTGCCGAGGTATCGTCCGCCATCAGGAACGCCGACTCCGATCAGGCGGTGATCGGCAGGGCCCTTGCGGTATTCAAGCCTCGCGAGATCGTCGAGGCCATCTTCAAGGTCGTCCCGAACGCCTTCCTCGGCACTCTCAAGCGCCTCGGCCCCGATCCGCTACCCAACCCCGCTCTGTATCGAGAGCTTTACCAACTTTTCGCGTCTCGCATTCCCGCCGACCGCGCCCGAGTTCGCGTTCTACGGCAGTTGCCGGGCACCATCTCGCCGATGCAGATCGCGATCGTGATGGTCATCGACCCCGTCCTCCTGCATCCCCGCTTCGTGATGAAGATCGAGACGGTCGAGGAGGCTCGCGACCTCAGCGACGCCTTTGCTTACATTCGCGCCCACTGCTCAGCCGCCACCGACGAGGCGATCTGGCAGTCAGTTTCGTCCTTCCCCGAGCAGAAGATCGTCGAAGCATTAGTGCGGCGGTGGGCGAAACGGTTTGACCGATTGCCATTTCCCCTCGAACTTGCCGACCCGTCCCTGGTGGTGTTGAACACGGGGGCTGCGCTACTCGACGCCGGGCGCCGCTACGATAACTGCCTCTCGACCAAAATCCCTGACGTGCTGGTAGGCCGCAATTTGTATGTTGAGGTCAAAACTGGCCGCAGCCGCGGTCTGATTGCCGAACTGAGACGAACCTCTCGATGCTGGGTCCTTCACATGCTCCATCAACGCGGCAATGGGCGGGTCCCCCGAGATCTTGCGGCGGCAGTTCGTAGCAAGCTCGCGGCCCACGGTATCGCAATCTACGACCGCCCCGCGAACGGCATCGCTGGCGTAAATGCGGCAGCCAAGCTGCTTGACATCTACGATTGGAATATCGCGGACGTCAATGAATTTGACACCCCGGAGCCACTCAGTCTCGCAGAGATCGAGGAAGAACTCGACAGCCTTGTTCGGGAATTTGGAGTGGCGGCATCGGTGGCCGAGTTTGCATGATGAAGGCATGGCCGCCGTTCGGCTTAAAGGTCTTTGAGAGAGCGGAAGTTGTTCGAACAAGGCTTCAGCGTCCAGAAGACCATACGACGGTCATGCGGCACAACCTCGAAGTTCTTCGGGGTCTGGTGGATGTTCTTCGAGCACGCGCCAGCACACAGATAGAACTGGAAGCGCTACGCGTCGAGGTCCTTGAAGCGGAGGCGACGATCGCCTCTCTTGTCACTGATCTGGAGCACGAACGTGCATACGCCTCCCACCTAGAAAAGCGGCTTGCCGAATTCGAGGACGCCGCCGAGGCTGCTCAAAGATCACGCCCGCCACTGAGGATCGTGACTTTCAAGAAGGAGCCGAAGGACACCTAAGTTTTCGACCGAGCCGCAAGTCGGATCAACGGTACGAGCGACGACCCAGGAGATTGGCCACACGCATATCCCTGACGATCGCCACGTCGATCTTCTCGATCTCGGAGGCGAGATCTGGGCGAAGGGAAGCCGCTTCGGCCAAGCATGACCTGACCGACAGCACTGTGTGGGGAGAGACCCGGGCCGTCGCGCCCCCGCGCCGTTTGAAGTCGCGAAGGTAGCTGCGATCCCGTCCGCAGAAGTGAACGGAGAACGACTGATGCGAATTTGCCAAGCCGAGCGTGATCACGGCGTCGGCGATCGAAATGAGTTGGTGGCCGTAGAGCATGATTGAATATGGCGAGTGGGATTGCAGGTGGGATAAATATCTTTTTCAACTTATTTAGGTGAAATGATGCCGCCCAATTTCAAAATTAACCCGGTCGTCGATACGGCAACTGGCAGCTTCACATTCACGGGTCCACGCGACCAATGGCTCATCGATCGGACACGCGAGTGGTGTGTGATCCATGTCCAAAACGGTTGGCGGTACAGGATCGACATGGCGGCCGGGACGATCGCGTTCGACTTCGCCGTCCAGGCCGACGCCGATCTTTTTAGGAAGATCACCAAGAGGACGCCGACCTTGATTACCTGCGTTTGAATTGGCGTTTTCGCGAGATGGTTCGCAGCACTGCGTTAGAACGCACCCTTTCAAGTAATTTTCGCCGTCTGCCTCGTTGGGCGCAACTTCGTCGAGAGAGCAGCCGGTTCCAGGGATCCGGCGCCGGGACGAATGCCTTCCAATGGTACGGGGGCATCGCGGGCATCGAACCCGCGATCTCCAACATGGCCGTCGACGCTTCAGATGCGCTGCGCGTGGCGGGTGCACGCCCATCATCCGATGCGTACCGGGCATTCGAGGCGCAGTACGAGGCTGAGGATGAGGGGCGCACACACCACGTAACCGGCGAGATCCGCTGCCACGCGGGCAGCGTCGACGAGGTCCTGTAGACGGTGTTCAACCAATTTGCCCAGCATCGACCAGCCTGACGGCAGGTAGCTCATCCCATGTACGGCCATCGAGATCGCGTCCGGTTCGGCTCTTCACCGGTCCGCCCCATTGCTTAAAGTGGAAAGCCACCCCGGCTTCGATGCAGGTATCTCGAATCGCCCGCACCCATACCGGATCAATTGGCCTTGCGGCCGGGCCGCTCTCCCCACCGACGATGACCCAATCGATGCCGGTTAGATCAAGGCCCGGAACGAGCGGTCCGAGGAGCGGTTCAAGCGACAGAAACTTGACCGCGGCATTTGTGTCGCGGAGTCGATCAATGCGCCAGAGGTAGTCCTCGTTCTCGACACTTACGCCCATCCAGACGTGCTTCGGCCACTTTAGCGCTTGGGAAAGTTCAAGAAGGCGATCGGCCCGTTTGGTAAGGACTTGATAGGTGTGTTGCGGCGTTTCCCTCATGACCTTAAAAACGCTGCGCACGAATGGCAGGGGCACATTCTCATGGAAAAGGTCGGACATCGAGTTCACGAAAACCCGCCGACCTTTGCGCCACGTGCGTGGAGCATCGAGCACGTTCCGGTCTAGAACAATCTTTCCCGTCCACTTCGCCCGACCACCAGTCTTGTGGGTTGTGCCAACATACTTGCTGTGCCCCATGGCCTCACAACGCGCAGCCATTCGCATCGCGTAGCAATTCGTGCAGCCCGGCGAGATGATTGTGCAACCTGCGACCGGGTTCCAGGTCGCGTCCGTCCATTCAATCGACGATGAGCTACCCACGCCTTTGTGCTCCGTTCAGAAAAGTTACCTTTACCGTCTCGGCGAAGGTCCTCTCGCCGTTTCTCATCGGGCGCTTTGCTGCCGGGCGGTCGGCAACGATCCGACTCGCCTCCTCCATCTCGCACAGGACGCGCTTGTAGTTGCGCTCGATGAACGGAGTGTCGACATGATGGGCCTCGAAGATCTCCCCCATCGTCAGGGTCTGGCCTGCGAACCTCATTTCGAGATCTTCTGCAAGCGCGGCAAGTGGCTGGTTCAACGAGAAGAGGAGTGGGGTGCGCGCGTCGGCGGGCGAGTACGTGAACGACGGGACCCCTTGGTCCTCGGTCGAACTCTCGGCCGCCATGATGCCCTTCATGATGTTGTAGCCGAGAATGTGTTTCGACACGAACACCAGGGCATGGGAGGTCCGGCTGCCGTCCGCCCTTTTGAACCGGAACGGTAGAACGTACCGAGCCCCAAGATCTTTAAGAGCATAAGAAAGTTCTTCTAGAATAAAATTTTCTCGATCGCGAGGTTTCATCTCGATCATGATGGAGCGCATGCGCTCAATGCGCTCGCACCCGAAGAGTGCATCCATGTGAGAGCGGACGGCATCATTGTTGATTCCCGCGTTGATGCGCGCATAATTGAAGAAGAACACGCAATCACAGCCCCAATCCTTGACCGCGGCCTGGATGAAGCCGCGGGAAAGGCCCTTATAACCGAATGGGTCTATGAAAGAGAAAGTCGGGCACATGTTGATGCGTTTGAACATGGCTTCAGCATCCGCGCCAACCTCTCCACAGTAAATCTTCGGTTTATGCTTGAGTTTGTCAACATTTTCCATCCCTTCAACCGCCTCGTTCAACGATTTGAAGTTTTTTTCATCCTTATCATTGAACATCGTAACTAGTAATGCGGCAAGTTCCGGCTTGTTTATAGCCTGCTCTAACACCAACAGGGGCGTTGATTTAGAGCCAGTCTCATAACGGCCTGGACCTGCAAATAGATCGATATAGCCAAGGCGATATATGTGAATGCCTTGGCGGCGATTGCCAAGCATAACATTGGCCCAAGCAAAAAATATTTTGCTACGATCCTAGCCTTCGCTGCGGACTGATCACTCTGCTCAACGAAAAAAGTTTCCGATGCCATGTCCACCTCCAGCACGCCTGGATGGTAGACAAAGGCTGAGCGCGCGCAATGGTGGATTTTTTCCGGTCTCGCTGATTTTTCCAATGAACGGGCGTGTCACTTTGGCTTGGCCGCTGATCGTTCCGGCTTGTTTTCATGTCTGGGTTACTCGACTGCCTCCCTGGTCAACTCGACTGTCACCACCGACAACAAGTTAAAGGACGCCAACCAGGATGACGTTCACCGCGGCGATCCCGGTGAGCACGACGAACATCGTGCTGGTCCCGCCCGAGGTAATGACCGCGGCACCTGCGAGCGGGGCGAAAGCCTGGGCGATCAGGTTCGGCATCGCCAGCCAACCCATGATGGGGGCAGCGGTCGGGCCCGAAGAGGGCGAGCGGCAGCGTCCCGCGAGCGATCGAGCAGAGGCCGTTGCCCGCCCCCGTACAGGATCAGCGCGACGGTCGCGCCGAAGGCTTCAAGCCAAAGAAGCACCACGCCGAGGGCGATCAGGCCCATGGCCGCCGTCAACGTTCAGATCGGATGATGCGGCCCGCCTCTAGCGGCTTCGAGGATCCGCGCCGTGAGCCCAGCGACGTCCGGGGCGCCATGAACACTGCCCGGGATGTAGGGCGAAACCTCTGACAGTCTGGGTTAAGTCTCAAAGCACGCCGTAGAACCGGGACGCCAGGACCGCGAAGATCACCAGAACGAAGGCGATGATGCCGAGAACGCCGTCGCCGGATCCCTCGATCAAGCCGAACAACAGCTTGATAGAAATTTTCGGACTCGGAGGCTTGGGCTCTGGTTCAGACGACATGGAGACGCACCACACCCAGAAAATTGGGTGGTGCTTCATTCCCTTCGGGATCTATCCGGTTTTCCGAACGGAGTGCAAGACCCGCCCTGCACTAGATGTATGGTCGTCGTGTTGACGTGCGAAGTGCTCGCTGGTGTCAGCAGCGACCGCATGGGACTGAAATGGACGCGTGAGGACACGCAAAGGGATCGATCGGGCGCGTGAACCTCGACTGTGCGTCAAGCTGACGCTCTTTCTACTGTCTCACCACAGCCCACGCATCGCGCCGAACAGGACGGCGAGAGCAAGCGTAGCCATAACGGCGACGGCGAACATCCCTTCCGCCTCGCCTGCGACAAGACCGTATAGGACGCGGACGACGAGACGGGGCTTGTGCTTCGGAGATCTCGGATTATGAGCCACGGGATGCACCACTCCATTACTAGGTGTGGTGCTAGAACCCTTCGGGTATTAGGGGACAAACCGGCTCGGTTGGCAAGTTCGATAGAATTTATCCAAGCATGATGATGTATTAATGCAACACTTAGGAGTCTTCGACCTAAGTCGAAGATCGAAAGATTTGACTGTTGTCATTGTGCAACTGTCTTCGTGCGCTGTGTTGAGAAATCGGGGTTACCAAGCGCCGAGAACCCGCCCGCCGAGGATCATCATGACCATGATGACCACGCTCGCGACGCCGAGTGCACCGTGGGCGCTGCTCTCGAACAAGCCGTACATGAGCTTGACCGTTATCTTAGGTTCGGTCTTTTCATGCGGCGGTTTAAGAGGTTGGTTGGGCATTCGACGAACCACTCCATTGACTCGGTGTGGCTCGTCATCCCTTTGGGATCTTGTCCGGAAATTCGTTAACGACGCAAGAGGGGGAGCGTGCGCTTCAACCGGCGCTCCACATGTGGACAACCCCAGTGTTCTGCTTTTGTTCTAGATCTCATGGGTTCGCTCCAAGAGTCAACCTTCACCGTGTTGAGCCCATGGGTTCAGTCAAACGACGAGATCGTAGCCTTTGGCGGAGGAGTGTTTTCCGCTTACCGGGCGCCCTGTCCAGTACCCGTTCTTTTCGATGTCGCACCCCGTGTCGCAGGCGGGACTGAGCGCGCCCTGTCAGTAGCGGATCAGGTGGTCGAGGTGTGTCTCGTCGCTGGGCGGGTGGTCGGCATCACCAGACGCGAGCCGCCCCATGATGGGGGCGTAGCGGTCGGGCCGAAGAGGGCGAGCGGTAGTGTCCAGCGAGCGATCGAGCAAATGCCGTTGCCCGCGCCCCATACAGGATCAGCGCGACGGCCATGCCGACACCCTGGCCGAGGGAGACTTCGTTCTCGACGACGACACCAACTTGATGTGGCTTACCGACGAGAATTGCGCCCTGGTATCGTCGCTGCGGCTCGACGACGAGAATACGGCCCTGAGCCCATGAGGGCGCGCCTCTGTCTCCACCCGATGACCGCCCGCAACGGGTGGACAGCGGTGAGTGGTCCGCTGCGGTTAGAAAAACGGCAGCGGACCGGGAAAGGAGCCGATCGGCACAAGGTGTGTCAGGAGCCCGGAGCCCGGTTGCCACTGGTGCAGCAGCATGGCCGGAGGTTCGATGAAGCTGGCGGGCTCAGCGTTGGCACCCAGCCGTAACGCGATGGCTGTTGTGGTGCTGGGCGCTGTCATCAGCAATGTTCCACCGAACCGCCTCTGCATGAAGCGGTGAATGTGTCCGCACAGGATGCGCTCGACGGCTGGGTAGCGACGGACAATCTGCTCTAGCCTTTCGCCATGTAGACAGCGATAGGTGTCGATATAGGAGATGCCGCTCCGGATGGGTGGCTGATGCATCATGACGATGGTCGGGCGTTCTGGCTCCTCCGCAAGGCGTGTCTCCAGCCAGTCGCAGGCGGCATCATCCATCTCGCCATGGTGGACTCCTGGAACTGTCACGTCGAGACCCAGGATGCGTACCGCCCCGAGATCGCCGACAGCGAAGTGAAGAGGACCTGAGGCTGCCAGGGTCGTATGGTGAGGCAAGCGAGCCCTGAAGGTTTCCCGGTCGTCGTGATTACCGGGAATGATGAGGAGCGGTTGACGGAGCTTGCCCAACATCACTGACGCGTTCGCGTATTCGGCCTCGGTTCCATGGTCCACGACGTCGCCGCTGATGAGAATGATATCCGGCTGTGGGTCGAGGTTATTCAAGTGGCTGATGGTAGCCTCGAACATAGAATTCGAGTCGACCAAGCCCTGATATAGGTTGCCGCGGTCCCTCAGGTGCGGATCTGATAGATGGGCGATCAGCATTTGGATCTCCGGCAAAGTGTGGTCAAGTTAGCTCACGACCTTTCATTCGTGCAGGGCGGCGAGGACTGTAACGGGTCGAAAGTGGCCCTGAGACAGGACTAAGCTCGTGGTTGCGGCTGCGCGAGGGTTAGACCCATCGCCGATCTCGGCATTCTCGCCACCAAGCGCTCACCGAGCGGGTTCGAGCTGATCGTACCCCTTGGCACGGTAGATGATGATCGAGGCGATCCACGCCGTCACGAAGATCCCGACGACGGCGAAGCCTGCCTCGCCGAGGTTATCGTTGAGCGTGCCCACCACGCGCCACAGGCCGCCCTCAAGTTCGAGCTTGTCGCCGATCAGGCCCAGAGCCTCCACGCCGCCGATGAACAGCGCGATCGCCGCGGACGCTGCCGTGATGGTTAGGTTGTACCAGAGCTTGCGGATCGGGTTCGAGAGCGCCCAGCCGTAGGCGCCGGTCATCAGCACGCTGTCGGTGGTGTCCATAAGCGTCATCCCCGCCATGAACAACGCCGGGAAGATCAGGATTGCCCAGAAAGACAGGCCCTGCGTGGCCTGCGTCGCGGAGATGCCGAGCAGGGCAACCTCGGTCGCGGTGTCGAAGCCCAGCCCGAAGAGGAAGCCGATCGGGTACATGTGCCACGAGCGCGAGACCACGCCGAAGATCCGGCGGAACACGCGTGCCAGCAGCCCGCGCCCGGCAAGAAGTGCACCCAGGTCCTCGTCCACGACCTTGCCGCCCCGGCGCACGCGGGTGAATGCGGTCCAGACGCCGCGCAGGATGAAAAGGTTGGCGATGCCGACGACGAGCAGGAAGGTTGCCGAGACCGCCGTGCCGATCAAGCCGCCAATGCCGTGGAACTGGTTGAGGCTGTCCTTCATCGCTGCGGCTGTGACTGCGATCAGGCCCGAGGCCAGGATGACGATCGTCGAGTGGCCGAGAGAGAAGAAGAAGCCTACCGCGTGGGGCTTCTTGCCCTCCTGCATGAGCTTGCGCACGACATTGTCGATGGCCGCGATGTGGTCGGCGTCGAAGGCGTGGCGCAGGCCGAAGGAGTAGGCCAGGAAGGCGGTCGAGAGCAGGACGGGCTGGTTGGCGAACACTACGAAGGCGGCGATCCAGGCCGTGATGTTGGCGGCGATCAGGACGGTGTAGACGAGCCCGACCTTCACCCTCAGACGGGCAGGCCGATCGTCGAAGGGGTTGGGCAGCAAGGGTCCGCTCCGGATGGTAGGGCTCGTCTCAGCCAAGGAATGCCCGTCAGAACCGCCCCGCGAGGGTCAGTCGCACCGCGGTCGGTTCGACGGGGTGGAAGTGCCGGTCGGCGACGGCTGCGGCCTCTCCGGGCAGGCGGGACTCGTAGTAGTAGGTGATCTGGTCGGCCTTGGCGTTCGTCAGGTTGAGCACGTCGAGGGCGAGGCTCACGCCGTTGTCGAAGGCGTAGCCGATCCTGCCGTTGAGCAGCGCGGTCGGCTTCGAGCGGACCGAGTTATCCTCGATCAACGGCCGGGGGCCAAAATACCGGAAGCGGAAGCTGCCGAACCAGCCCTGGCCCTCGCCGAAGGTGACACCCGCCGACGCGATGGTGGTCGGCGCCTCTGGCACGCGCTGGCCGACCGGGTCGCGGTCGGAGAAACGCGCGTTGGTGATCGTCAGGTCGCCCTCCAGCCGCAGCCAGGGGGTGACCGCATAGTGGTTGCTCCACTCGATGCCGAAGCGGCGCGTCGGACGGCTCGGCTCGGTGGTGCCGGTGTCGCCCTGAAACAGGTTCTCGGAGGCGAAGTCGAGCCGGAACAGGGCGAAACTGGTCTCCAGCCCGGCGATGGAGCGATTGCGGATGCCGACCTCGTAGCCCGTCGAGGGCACCAGGAAGGGCGAGCGGCTGATGTTGAACAGCGGGCTCGCCGGATCGACCGTCGCAGTGACGCCGCGGGCGTCGTTCGAGTGGAAGCCGCCGCCGTAGTTCAGGTAGATCTCGGTATCGAGCCAGGGCCCGAACACCGCCCCGAGCTTCGGGTTGACGATGCTGTCGCGGGCCCTGCCTGAATTCGCAGGCGTATCGGAGCGGACATCGGCGTAGTAGCCGTCCGCCCGGAAGCCGACGCTGGTGCGCAGCCAGTCGGTCCAACGCACCCGGTTCTCGTAGTAGAAGGCCGCGCTCGCCTCCAGCACCCGGTCGTCGAGCACCGTCGAGCGGTACTGGCGCGCCGTCGTGTTGAACAGGCCGACCCGGATGTCGTCGGTACGGGTCTGAATGCCGATCTCGTTCTCCATGGGTAGACCGAGCAGGTCGCCCTGGAAGACGCGGCCGATCTCGCCGCCGCCGAGCACCCTGGCGTCGCGTTGGCGGAACTGGTCGCCGTTGACGGGGTCGTTGAGGAAGTAGGTGAAGTTGTTCCAGAGGTTCATCTGGTAGCGGATCACGTAGGCCGAGGCCCGGGTGATGCCGCCCGCGTCCGACTGGCTCCAGCGCCCGGACAGCGAGAAGCGCCCGGTGTCGCCGCCATCGGTCGGGTCGAGCGTGCCGTAGCGGCCGATGATCCCCTCCGCCACCGCCCGCTCGGGGATCTGATTGGTGGCGTTCCAGCGCGCCCAGTAGGCCATGCCGGTGACGGCGAAGCCGTCCGTCGCGGTGCCCTGGCTGTAGCGGGCGACGCCGTTGAGCTTGCGCAGAGCGTCGGGCACGACCCACGGACCGTCGTAGGTCTGAGCCTCGCCCGCCACCAGAAGGTTGCCCGCGCCGAGCGGCACCGAGGCGGCCGAGAGCCCGCGCTTGAAGCCAAAACTGCCCAGCGTGGTCAGCGCGATGTTGCGGTCGAGCTTGTCGAGGTAGTCGATCCGCACCGAGCCCGCGGACGCGAAGTCGCCGTCGCGGACGAAGTACGGTCCCTTGTGGAACTCGACCGCGCCGACGAGTTCGGGGATCAGAAAGTTGAGGTCGGCGTAGCCCTGGCCGTGAGCATGGGTGCGCATGTTCACCGGCATGCCGTCGACGTGGATGGCGATGTCGGTGCCGTGGTCGAGGTTGAAGCCGCGCAGGAAGTACTGGTTGGCTTTGCCCTCGCCCGAGTGCTGCGTGATGATAAGGCCCGGCACCTCCTCCAGCACCTCGCCGGGGCGGGTGACGGGTCGGCTGTTGATCTGCGCGCCCGAGATGATCCCGGCGCTCGCAGCATCGACAGGGCGGAGGCCGCCGCCGATGCCGCTGACGCCCCCGACGTAGCCCGCGCTGGCGCCCGGGTTTCCGGGTCTGCGGGGAGCAGCGGCTACCTCGATCTCGGCAAGATCGATGTTCTCGTTCGGTGCCGTCGTCGACGAAGGTGCCGCCCAGGCGCACGGGGCTCCAATTAGCAGCGGGCCCAGCACGGACAGCGGCAGGCGGCCCCATAGGGGGAACGGTCGGTTGGAGGAGCGAGGCGGCATGGTCGTCGTCTGAGTGCGCGGCAGTCCTCTCCTTGTCGCACACCCACAGTATGATGAAGATGCGAAAAGATCACACTGACGGGATGATCCCGTGTTTGTGCACGTGCTCGGCCTGCGTATCGCCTTCGTCAGGGATCAGGTGCAGGTAGCCGTAGCGGACGCCGCGCTGGGTCGTGATCGCGTCGGCGTAGGACTTCAGGGCGTCCGCCGGTCCGCGCAGAACGGCGACTTCGAGGCAGTCATCATGGTCGAGATGGACGTGCATGCTCGCAACGGAAACGCCGTGGTGGTGCCCTTCGTCGGTGAGGCGCCGCGCGAGATCCCGGGTGCCGTGACTGTAGACGTAGCTCAGGGTCGCCGAGCACATGCCGGATCCCGTCTTGGCGGCCCGGGGGGATAGGACGGCATCCCGGACGATGTCGCGCACGGCTTCTGAGCGGCTGTTGTAGCCGCGCTCCTGGCAAAGCTGGTCGACGGTGGCGAGAAGGTCGTCGTCGATCGTGATGGTGATGCGCTGCATGCCAACCCCGAGTGCATACCCCGGCAGGTGGTAGACCTCTGTACCCGACGCGACCAGCCTGTGCGAGACCGCGGAGGCTTTTGGCGACAGTGGTATCCTGACCGCGCGAGGCGGGGGCGTTGCGAATCGCCGAATCTTGCAGGTCCTCGAAGACGCCGGAATCTCGTTCAAGGTCGACATGGACTCGTGCCACACCCGGATCGACTACTTTGGCAGCGACAGCGCCGCCGCAGCACCCTCCAGAGAGGTCCGGGCTGCATTCAGGGACACATTCGGCGTTGACCACCGCTCACGTCTGGACGCATCGGCTCGGCCGATGCACTTCGCGCGTTGGTGATGTTGCTTCATCACTTGCGCGAAGCGCAGTCGATGAAAGGTTACGGTTCGAATGCAATCCGAACCGTAACCTTAATTGTAGTCTTATATTACATGTTGTAGCAGTGAAAGTGATTGTCGTCGATTTTATCGAACAAACTACGGATAATCATTAGGTCACGTCGCCGACAGACAAGGTAAACGAACGTATTTTCGGCTGTTCGGAAGTCCCACTCGATGGAATGGGCGGCAAACATGCCCTGACCGTAGTCGATAAGCTTGGACGTAAGCACGCCAATATCGGCAATTTCGGACTCTCTCATGACGATGACGAGGGCAAAGGGTTTTGGCATCAGAAAAACTTTCATAGCAAAATTAAAATCTAAAAATGGAAATCCGATCTCGATTTGTTGATCGAGAAATTTTCCTGTCGTTGATTTATGGAGTTGGTGCTTCCTCCATGTCTTGAAGATAGCAAAAGGTGAAATTCGGGGGCAATATTTTTCACCAAAAAATGTCGGCGAGATCGTCGTGAGCGGCAACCGGGGCTGTAAAGGACAATAATCAGTCGGGCATGACAGGGTTCTACGCTGCGGGCTGTGCGGGCTACTTCCGCGGACGGCCCCGGCTCCGAAGGGTGCCAGTCTGCCGCTTCTTCTCCCGCTCGGCAGCGCGGGCGCGCCGCTTAAGTTCACGGTTCGCCGCCTTCTTCGCCTTGCGGCGCTCCTCCAACGAACGCGTATCGAGGACATGTCGACCTTCGGCAGAAGCTCCGGGACGCTCGACATTGAGGAGGCCCGCTTCGGAAACCGCGATGGCAACAACGTCGTCGGTGATACCGCTGTCCATCAGCCTTAGTCTCAACGCCTCGGCCTGATCCTGACTGTACACGTAGACGTCATAGTCGTCCCCGTAGTCGGGGTTGCGAATGGCGCCGCGCATGATGAACTGCCAAATATCTTCGTACTCGCGGGCTTTGAGGACTGCTTGGCGATCAAGGCCGAGGACATCGAGTACCGGGTCGTCGTCGGTCTGGGCTTTGTTGGAGTAGATGATGGCGGCGGAGGTGTAGGCTCGAAGGCTGTTGGTCCCTGACTGCCTCGGCTCCCTCCACAGTTCCTTGAAGCGGTGCTGAAAGGCGAGGCGGACCGCCTCGTTGCAGGACCAGTACCCATCGAAGCCGATGCTCGCAAGGTGCTCCGAAATTCCAACAAGGCAGCGCTCGCCTTCGGTGGTTTTCCACCACTCGGTCGAGCCCCTGTGCGTGCAGTAGTAGTGGAGCCGCACGTGCGGTCTCGCCCGAGGCGCAGTCCGAACTCGGACCTCCTCGAACGTGATTTGGTCGCCATGCAGGCAGCGGTGGGCGTGCCAGACGAGGCTGTTCTCAAAGCTGGCCGCAGCGATTGTGACCGACGCACACACCGAAAGATCCGTCAGCGTCCAGAACGAGAACCACCGCACGCGCCGTCCTGGCACGTTCGCATCTTCCCAGGCGCCGATGTCGACCAGCACAGGCCGCCTGGGATCGCGGGCGGCCGTGTGGAAGGGGAACAAGTCATGGCCGTCGCGGCGGAGAGCACCGAGCGAGGGCTGCTCGACACCCTCTCGAAGCTGCACCTCCCACCACCGCCCGCAGACCACCGGAACGAGCTTGTAGTAGAGGTCGAACGACGACCACGTTGTTGTCGCCTCGAACACCCCGCCTTTGACGGCGCCGTCCGGAATTTCGTCGATGCCGACGTGCCAGCCCGTGAGGAGCCTGGGATCGGCTTTGAGGAGCGTCTCGTGGGTGATGGCGATGATCGCGTGCGGGGTATCGGCGTGGGCGCACAGGAGGTCCTCCAGGCGGCGCTCGACTTTCGCGCGTTGGTCTTGCTTGGAGTGGATGGCATCGATGGCGACGAACTTAACGGAAGGTCGGTTCGCTCGAAGGTAGGCAATCTGCTCGTTGATGAGGTCAATGCGGGGTGAGGCCAGCAAATGACGTCCGGTGGTATCGAGCATGGTGTCACACAAAGCGATGGATTTGCCAGATCCGGGAGCCCCGCGCAAAATCTTGTGTCGCATGTCAAGAATTTTCCTCAAATACATTGGCTTAAAAAATGTGTCACATGCCTCTTTAAGAACACAAGATGTGACGCATTATTTGGTGCGATCATTGGATTGAACGCCACCGCGATTTCGAATGTCAAAATTTTCAATCACGCCGAGGTACGCGGGACGAGCCTGCGGCAGCAGGCGAAGGCCCGAGTGCCTCGGCCGCTGGGACAGCGGGCCGCGCTCGGCCTGCTGTCACGGCTCGCCCGCCTTCAACGCGATCTCGCTGATCTCCGTCTTGCCGCTCGCCCCCGCGCTTGCGCACGGGCACGATCGGCAGCCACTCGCTCCCCGACAAGGTCTCGCGCCGCTCGACCTCGCCGCGGCGCATCGCGGCGGCTTCATCGGATCTCGGACTTCGCGACCTCGGACTCGCCTACGTCGGCATCACCGCCTTCGGCTTCGTCGAGATCAGATCTTCTCATTGGCGCCGCAGGCGCCGCGATCCCTAAAACGGCAATGGACAGTTTATCGAACGTGTCCTACGGCACAGGAGGGGGCGATGTTCGTGTAGGTCAATAAAAAACATGCGGAAATCGGAAATTTTGATTTTCGATCCGCCGTTGCGACCTGCTAGATGATGGTCATTGCCCACACGGACTGATTTTTATTATGTGTTCTTTTGATGATTACGTGAGCGCCTGCTTGGCGTCGAGCGAGAGGCTCGATTGTTCTGATGATGAGAAGACGTTCCAGGACGATGATGTGCTCGCTGCTGAAGCGGGCTCGCAACCTGCCCCTGAGAGATGGACCATCTACCGGGTCGCTGAGGCCGCGGCCTTTCTGAGCCAGTACCCGAAGGAGCGTCGCATCGCGAGTCTCGACGAGTGGCCGATTGGGCGCGACGACGGCAGCCTTGCCCCGTTTATGGTGGAGTGGCTTGACCGAAACTGCCCGGGGTGGGGGCTGCTGTCCTCGGCGGATCGCCACGCTTCGGTGAGAGGGGCCATCATCGGGTTCGCGGAAGACGCCCACGTCATGATGTTCGAGGCGGTGCTGTCGATGGTTGAGGTGCATCAGGAGTACCACGGTCGTCGCGATGCCTGGGCGGTCAAGGAGCGCTTCATGCGGGCGTGCGACCTTGATTTCTTCCGGTGGCAGTTCCCACAGTCGCGCCGCCTCCTGGCCAATCATGACTGGTCGATCTGGTCGAGTGGCATGCCACGATTGTGTGACCCCGTTGTCGAGTGGCTCAACGCGGTCTGCCCCGGGTGGCGGCACCTGTCTGGCACGTACTACATCGGCTTCGCCACCGCGGAGGATGCGGATGCGTTCGAGAAGAGATGGCGTCGATGACCGAGGCGGAGACCAGCGCCCCCGCGAGCTACATCACGGCCTGATTGCGACACTGGCTGCCGCCCGTCGCGCCACCACGGAGCTTGCGGATGAGAGTAACGCGCTGAAAAGGACTGAGAAGCCACAAGCCGCGGAGACCTAGATCCAACTCGTGACCAACGAAAACAAGCACGTGGCCGGGTTCGAGCGTCGACAGGGTGAGGGTGAGCGCATGCTTAGGGAGGGATGCGACTCGCAGGCGGAGGCGGCGAAGGTGCCTGCCGTTGGGCATCGACGGCAAGCCACCTCTACCGTTCGAGAGAGCCCGCCGCCATGTGTGCGAGCTTCATCACCGTGTTCATGTTGCGGGCCGTGCCGTTCTCGGCCGCCGAGACGTGAAGCTTCGAGCGGCTCATGCCGTCGACATAGTGGACGTAGATCTCCCGGGTGCCGAGCCGAAGCTCCTCGCCCTGCTGCCCGACGACCATCTCCAACGCGTCAGCCGCAGGCGGCTCGCTCAGGAAGATCGTGACGGAGCGGTTCGGAGCGGCGCCAGGGAATGGGTTGGCTGCCAGCACCGCGGCCATCTCGGCGGCGCTGCGAACGAGAACGCCGATCGGCTTTCCGGCGAAGGCGAGGAGCTTCTCCTCGAGAGCCGCCTTCACCTCCGCCTCGGATGCCTCACTCTCGAAGACAACATTGCCGCTGGCGATGTATGTTCTGACCGCCGCGAAGCCCGCGCTCTCGCACAGCCGCCTGAGGTCGCTCATCGGCAGCTTCCCGGTGCCGCCGACGTTGACGGCGCGCAGGAGGGCGATGAAGACGGTCAAGGCAGTTCTCCAATCCCGACGCGAGGCGAGTGGTCCATGCTACGATCCCGCTCCACGATCAACATCGCCTTGATCGCCCTCGTCTCGTCGCTCGTCATGGTTCCCTCAGATAGCTCCGCTCAGGACGCCGCCCCGGGTGCAGAACTCGCGCCGACCGGAACCTTGCGCGTCGGCCTCGTCGAAGCCCCTACAGACGGCGTGTTGTTCGTGAAGCGCGGCCCAGACGGCGCTGCGCAGGGCGTTACCGTCGATCTCAGCAACGACCTTGCCCAGGCCATTGGTGCCCCGATCGCCGTCACCATCTTCCCGAATACCGGGGCCGCCACCGAGGCGACGCAGGCGGGCACGATCGACGTCACCTTCATGCCGGTGGACGCCGCGCGCCAGCAGATGGTGGCGTTCGGCCCAGGCTACTACGCCCTGGAGAGCACCTACCTCGTCAGCGGCGCCTCCGGCATCACCGACGTGGCCGAGGTTGACCGCCCGGGGCTACGGGTCATCGCCATCTCCAACACGACGACCTTCCGGGCGTCGGCGCGCACGCTGAAGGCCACGCAGCCCGTGGCGGTCCCGTCCGTCGCAGAGGCTATTGAGCGGATGCGCGCCGGGCAGGCGGACGCCTTCGCCCTGTCCCGCGACACGCTGCGGCCGATCCAGGTGCAGGTGCCGGGCTCGCGGATCGTGCGCGGAGCATTCCAGCAGACGCAGGTGGCCGTGGCAGTGCCAAAAGACCGCCCGGCGGCGCTGTCGTATGTCGCGACCTGGATGAAGACGGCGAAGGAGTCGGGGCTCGTGCGTCGCATCTTTGCTGCCCATGGGCTTGATGCGGAAGCCGTTGCGCCCTGACGATCGGTGATAAACTACCAGCCGCCTTCAAGCCTGATTGGGCATTCAACAAGTCGGCTTGGCGGCGGCACACCCAAGCAGAACACGTCATCCTAGATTTCAGGGTCACCAACAGCAGCGGACAGAGCCCTCTTCGCCTCGGCTGCTCGCTTCACGAAGGCTGCGGCCAAGCCCTCGTCACTGGCATCAGACGCCCACGCCCAGAGATCGGGTGGGTTGACGCCGCGACTGCCGCTCGCATCGAGCGACTGCACGTGGTCCCACCACAGCCACCACCCGTCGAGATCGCTTTGCCCCGTTCCGAGCGCCCCGCGAAGCCGTGCGATTTCTCCGTGTCTGTCCGGGATCATGCTGATTGTTGGCAGAGTTTTCTGAGCATGATGCGGATGGAAGCAAGGCGCAGGAAAGCCAGCGCCTTGCGGGTGCGGCACTCCCAATCCTTCGCCAGCCGCCGGCAGCGATTGAGCCAACCAATCGTCCGCTCCACGATCCAGCGCTTGGGCAGGACCTCGAACCCGACCGCCTGATCCGACCGCTTGACGATTTCCACCGTCACAGACCGGCAGACCCGTTCCAACGCCTCCCGGAACACCGGCCCCTGGTAGCCGCCATCTGCATACAGCTTCAGCAGGAACGGGTAGAGACTAAACAGCGTCGCCATGACCCATACGCCGCCATCACGATCCTGCACGTCGGCCGGATGCACCAGAGCATGCATCAGCAGACCTTGCGTATCGACGAGGAGATGGCGCTTCTTGCCTTTGATCTTCTTGCCCGCATCATAGCCGGACGGGTCGATCGTGCGCCCCCTTTTTCCGCGCTCTTGACGCTCTGGCTGTCAATGATCGCTGCCGTTGGGCTGGCCTCACGTCCTGCCTGTTCGCGGCAGAGAACGTAGAGGGTGTGATGGATGCGCAGGAGAGTTCCGTCGTAATCCCATAAATCGAAGTAGCCATGCACCGTCGAGCGAGGCGGTAGATCTTTTGGGATAGCGCGCCATTGGCACCCCGTTCCAAGGACATACATCAAGCCGTTGACCACCTCGCGCAGATCAACCGTTCGTTTGTTTCCCCCGCGTCGAGCCGGTGGGAGAAGGGGAGCAACAAGCGCCCATTCCTCATCCGTCAAATCAGTGGGATAGCGAAGCTTGCTGCGGTCGTACCGCTGGCGGTTCTCAGGCGTCCACATCGCTCAAGCATACGCCTGTCGGCGCGAACCGCAACGCGCTCCGAAAAAACAAATTCTTCCCGGACAGACTCTCCGACGTAGGCCCGCTCCATCCCGCGATTAAATTTGCGGAGACATACGCCTAGTGAAACTTCGCGGAAGTACGTCGCTTGCGCCGACAGAGCAAAATCGAAATTCAAGTTTCCAATATCGATACGCAATATTCCGTCGCGATTACTAGAGAAAAGTGCATACTCGTCTGGAACAGGGCGCAGATACCCCAATCCGGCCGCGACTGCACGCTCTTGCACGAGACCCGCGAAACGGTCGTTGATTGTTGCAGTCAGAGCATCGCGGGCGTCTATGGTGGCGATGGATGCTGCTACAGTCTCCGGAGTGGCGGCAAGAATATTGATGATCTGCTGCACTTTGCGTGCGTCCTTCCCAGCGTAGCGCTTGTCCAGATTCATTTCGAGGTCGTTAAGAAAAGTGGCGACCCTCACAGCCGTTGTTGCCGATTGGCACGCAGCCACCCAGTCGCGCACGTCGGTCCCGAGCTTTAGTGCTCGCGTCCCGGCTCGCTCGATAGCCGCAACAACTGCCCCTTCCCACCCGGCACCTAGAAGAGTGACAACTCGCGCCTGCTCACCGAGGCCGCTCGGTAGGGTACGAGCGTAGCGCTCCAGTTGTTTGTCGCCAAAGCGAGCCAGCGGCTTGTTTTCGACCAGTATGAGAAACCGAGGATGAGAGACTTCGATGTCGATGCGCCCCATCAGCCGCCCCGCCGCATACCGAGGCACTTCAAGACGGACCTTAGCCGATTTGCACTCATCCGGTACGGCGATCCCACAGAGGTCGAGGAAGCGCTTCAGGTAGCAGTCACCATGACCGTGCGTGCCCGCGGGGTCCAGCATCCAGCCGATCACCCGCGAGAGGTCCATCTCGTCGGTTAACAGTAGCGCTGCCGGGCTGAAGGCATCGTGCGCTTGGTCGGGCTGCGCACGCCAAGAGGCGATTGCGTGGGTTAGAGCTTGGATTGCAGGCAGTGTCATTACCAACGTTTGCCACACGGCCGACCTTGAGCACAGTTGCTTGTCTTGCCGCTATGGCAACGAGTGTCGTGGCGCTGTCCGCGCGCCGCGGTTTTCAGCGCGGTTTCGGCCGCAGGCGAGTTGAGTGCACAGCCCAAGGCCCGCTTTCCGGGCGTCCAGCCAATTTTTGTTCACCACCTTCAGCGGCGGTCGACCAAGTTTGGACCTCACGTTTCGGCTGCGACCACCGGCACCTCCGACAGGCGCGTCGTGAACCGCGGCGAGCGCATCTCGAACTTCGTCGACCAATTCCGCTTCTCCAACAAGCCAGCCCGGGCAGGGGCGAGTGGCCGTACTGGGCTTCCTCGTAGAGCCTCGCCTTGATCCCGACCTCGTCGAGGCCCGCGCTCTTGAGCGCGGCGGCAAGGCTGAAGCCATAAAGACTTAACTCCTCTGCATCGAGCGCTACGTCTCGACGGCCGTCTCGATCATCGCGTGGCGCCGACCCATGAGGCTCCACCTTCGTTGAAGCCGACGAAGGCCGATTCACAGGCGGTAGTACACTGGGTCCTACTTGACCGCTCGTTTGTCGATCCGCGCTCCGGCGTCGCGCAGGCGGTCTTCGTGCGAGCGTTCGTCCTCGAAATCAGAACCCCAGAAGCGGTCGGCAACCTCCGCAATCGGAACGATGTAGGGAGTTCTGTTGGAGATTTTTGCAAGTAACTCGTCGGGGTCATAGCCATGGCGGACGGCAACACCTTCATCATGGGCCGCCTTCATCATATCGACCACCCCTTCCTCCAGGCGGGAAACCCTTCTGAAGTCCATACGCGGATTGCACGCGTCCATGACCCCGAGCCATTCTGAGACGGTGAGGGTCGGCATCTCGTCCTCGACCATGTACCGGTAGCGTTCGCAGATCATGTCGATGCGCTCGGCCCGGGAGAGCCCCTCTCGGTCGACCCGCTTCTCGCACCGCACGTCCTTCAACGCGGCATAGAGGTGGTCTTTGCCCTTCAGAAGAATCGAGACGTGCCGCTGCCGGTCGTCCTTCGGGACAGCCTTGGCCCGACCCTTCCGCTTCATCTCCACCACGTCCTACTCCCTGGTACTACCGATCAACACGGACGGGTTTGTAACAGGATCTTTCGGTCCTTCCAAGAGGTCATCAACCCCGGTACTACCTATTGGGATGATGGCTACGTTGTATCCCTGATCGAACCAATCCCAGTCGTATCAAGGCGGGGAATCCGCATAGTTCGTTGCGGCGGCGATCTCACGCGCCTCGCTTCGATCGATTCGGCCACGATCGTAGCGAGGCTCCTCGGATCGTCCTGCCCCACGATGTGCGATGCGGCGGCCGATCCAGCCGCCCGCGCGTAGCTGGCTGATCGTCGACGTCGAGCGTCGCGCTGTCATGAAGCCGGAGATGGGCACCGGCCGCTCGGGGCGACGATCGTCGGTAGCCCCCGCGAGATCGTCGGCACCTTCGTCACCTGGGACGTGCGTGCCCCCGACCCCTGGCTCCGCCGTCATAAGAGCGTGCCGGGGCCGTCGCGGAGAACGTCGAAGGTAGCGCGCAGTGCGCTCGGCAGGACGTTGGTGGGGACGGTAGGTGCGATCGTCGCGGGGACGGTGATCAGCGCGTGGCGGGATGCCGCAACGCTGATGCTTCTGTCGCTGGAGGCCCGCTTACCGGGCCCGCGGGCCGCAGTGGCCTGACGATCGAGATGAGGGCTTGTTCGTGACTCGCCTGACCGGTCCTAAAAACCAGTCCTAACGCCCCCCTAGGGGGAGTCCGAAAAACAGCAAAAAAGCCAATGAAAACAACCGCTGGCGCGCCCTACGGGACTCGAACCCGTGTTTTCGCCGTGAAAGGGCGACGTCCTAGACCGCTAGACGAAGGGCGCTCAAGCGGGGCGAGGGGAGCTATAGTGGGGTTCCGTCGGGAGGGCAACCGGATTGATGGGCTTGACGGGGGGCGAGGGCTCGGTCTTGTCGGCGCCGGGTTGGGCCTTGAACGCGGGCGGGACGACGGATGACGATGAGGCAGGCGCCGCGCGGGGGCGGTTGGAAGGGCGGGCAGGGCAAAGGTGGGCCCGGCAGAGGCGGCCCCGGCAAGGGTGGGCCTGGCAGAGGTGCGCCAGGATGGCGGCCCGGCGGCGACGATCTCGACGGGCCGGCGGTGCTGTATGGCTGGCATCCGGTCTCGGAAGCCCTGCGCAACCCGAAGCGGCAGTTCATCAAGCTGCTTGCCACCGAGAATGCGGCGTTGCGCCTCACCGAGGAGGTCGGCGAGCTGCGCATCACGCCCGAGATCGTCAAGCCCGGCACCATCACCGGGCTGCTCGGGCCGGAGCCGGTGCATCAGGGGCTCTACCTCGAGGCCGAGCCGCTGGAGGGGCCCGCCTTCGACGCGCTGCCCGACGACGCGGTGCTGCTCGCCCTCGACCAGATCACCGATCCGCACAATGTCGGGGCCATCGTCCGCACGGCAGCCGCGTTCGGCGTCACCGCCATCGTCACCACCGCCCGGCATTCGCCGACGGTCACCGGGGTGCTCGCCAAATCCGCCTCGGGCGGGCTGGAACACGTGCCCTTCGTGGTGGTGCGCAACCTCGCCGAGGCCCTGATCGAGCTCGGCGAGCGCGGCTTCACCCGGGTCGGGCTCGATTCGGAGGCCCCCGAGACCCTCGATGCCGTCGGGCCGCGGACACCGTTGGTTGTGGTGCTCGGGGCCGAGGGCAAGGGTCTGCGCCAGCGCACCCGCGAATGCTGCGACGTGATGGCCCGCATTCCGTTCCGCGGGGCGATCCAGAGCCTCAACGTCTCGAACGCCGCCGCGATCACCCTCTACGCGCTGATGCCCCGCGCCTGAGACGGCGCGGGCTGTCAGTGCCGGAGGCGGTCAGCGCCAGAACGGGCGCACGTCGATCAGGGCGCGGTGCGCCTTGTCGGCCTCGGCGAGCAGGCGCTCGGCCCGCGCCTCGGTGTCGGCGGTGGCGAGGCCCGCCGCGAACACCGCGCCCTCCGGCGCGCCCTTGGCGAACTCGGCCGCGAGCGTATGGGCGGTGGCGATGTCGTTGAGGTCGCCGAGATGGTCCTGCAGGTCGGCCAGGGCCTCGACGAAGACCTTGTGGCGCTTCACCGCCTTTTTCCCGGAATCCTTGCCGGTGTAGAGGGCGGCGAAGAACTCGGCGCCGTAGCGCAGCTTCTTGGCGGCGATCCGCACCCGGTGGCGTGCCTCCGGATCGAGGGCGGCGAGGTGGCGCCCGCGCTTCTTCACCTGGCGGCGGCGGCGCTCCAGCTCTCCGGTGGCGAAGGCGCGGGCCGGGCCGTCGCGCAGCGCCGCGTTCGGGTTGTCCGGGCCGAGCCAGGGCCCGGCCTCGATCCAGGCGACGAGGTCGAGGAGGAGGTCGCGCCACTCACGGCTCTCCAGCACCGCCCGCACCGCGTCGTGCGCCGCCGCGCGCTCGGCCTCGAGGTGGCGCTCCAGGATCAGGAGGCCGTTCTCGTCCGGCCGCCGCTCGCGCTCCAGCGGCAGGGTCCGGCCGAGATAGACGTCGAGGTTGCGGGCATGCCCGAAGGACTCGCTCAGGCGTTTCAGCTCGGCCTTGAGCCCCGGCATCCGCCGGTCCTCGATCACGCTGCCGAACAGCGAGAAGGCCGAGCGCAGGCGGCGCAAGGACACCCGCAGCTGGTGCAGGGCCTCGACGTCGCGGCGCGCGAGCAGCACGGTCTCGTTGAGCCGGGTCTGGCGCAGGCAGGCGAAGGCCACGGCCTGGAACGCCTGGGCGGTCGTCATCTCCGGGTGGAGCGGCACCGGCTCGGCCTTCACGGCGCGGCCGAGGCGGCCCTTGATCAGGGCGTCGCCGCGCTCGAACTTGCTCAGCGCGCCGAGGCGCAGGGGCACGTCGGCGCCGAGCGTCCGGGCGAGGTCGAACAGGGCCGAGGGCGTGCCGCCGGTCAGCTCGAACTCGATCTCGCTGATCGGGGAGACCCGGTCGTCCGGCGCCCAGACCCGGCCGCGGTCGAGGGCGACCTCGATGCGGCTGCCGCCCGGTCCCGTATCGGCGAGGCGGCGTACGCTGCGGGTCACCGTCGAGGTGTAGAGCGGGGTCAAGCCCGTCGCGCCGTCGAGGAGCTTGGCGACCGGTGTGCCGGCGAAGGAGGCGGGCTCAGGGCTCGGCCCGGCGATGTCGCTCTCCCATTCCGGCCGGTCGAACAGGCCGACCCCGCCGTCGCCGCGTGCCTTCACGGTCTGGATGTAGCGGTCGCCGTCCTGGCGCACCCGCAGGGTGTAGCCGGCCTCGCGTAAGGAGCCGTCCGGCGTGTCGTAATAGACCGAGGTCAACTCGGTCTCGGTCCAGTCTCCGGCGAGCAGCGGGTGCTCCCGCAGGCGTGCGAGGTCGGAGGCCTCGACATCCAGCTTCAGCTCGGTCTCGCGCGGTTCGCTCATCACGGTGGTCCTGGTCTCCCGTTCGGTCCGCCACATAGGGGAACACGACACGGAAATCATGGACGAGGACCAAAAGTTTCGCAAAGCGCGGCAGCAAACGCGGCTATCCCTGGGTAAAGCAGGTGGCGCGCCGCCACGGGAGCGCGTCAGCGCGCCCGCAGATGGGCGAGGAGCCGAGCCGCCCCGGCCTCCGGCGGGCCGTCATTCACCACCACGAGGTCGGCGGTGACCGAGGCCGAGCGGGAGAGCCGGGCGCCCAGATCCCCGTCCTCCTGCCTGCCGCGGGCGGCGAGGCGGGCGGCCAGCACCTCCGGCGGCGCCGTGACCTCGACCACGGTCACGCCGGGCAGGCGCCGGCGCGCCTCGCCGACCACCCGGCGCGAGACGTTGCAGACCACCACGTGCCCGTCGCGGGCGAGCGCCACGCTCGAAGCCGGCAGGGCGTAGCCGAGGTTATGGGCGCGCCAGGACAGGGCGAAGCGGCCCTCCGCCTCTCCTTCCGCGAACTCCGCCTCGCCGATCGGCAGGTTGTCCTCGTGGGAGGAGGGCGGGCGGGTGACGAGGCGACGCGGAAAGACGTAGCGAGGCTCCCCCGCCAGGGCCTCGCGCGCGAGCCGCAGGAGGGTGTCCTTGCCGGCCCCGCTCGGGCCGACGACGAGGACGAAGCCGCCGTCGCCCATCAGGCGACCCGCCGTCCCTGGCGCCAGACCTGGCGCACCACCGGCACGCCCTCGGCGAGGCGCACCCGGACGAGATCGGCCCGCAAGCGGGGGGCGATGCGGCCGCGATCGTCGAGGCCGGTGGCCCGGGCCGGGTTGGCGGTCACGGTGGCGATCGCCTCCGGCAGGGTGATGGAGTCGACGCGCTCGGGCAGGCTGAAGGCCGCCATCAGGAGGCTCGCCGGCACGTAATCGGAGGAGAGCACGTCGAGCAGGCCGTCCCGGGCGAGCTCTTCCGCCGCGACGTTGCCGGAATGCGAGCCGCCGCGGATCAGGTTCGGCGCCCCCATCATCACGGTGATGCCGGCCGCGTGCGCGGCTTGGGCCGCTTCCAGGGTCGTGGGGAATTCGGCAAGGCGCACGCCCTCAGCCCTCGCCATGGCGACGTCGGCGAGGGTGGTGTCGTCGTGGCTGGCGAGCGCGATGCCGTGCTCCCGGGCGAAGGCCACCAGGGCCGGGCGGTTGACCGCGTTGAAGGCCTGGCCGTCGCGGATCTTGAGCGCGGTGTTGGCCTGGATCTCGACGATCGAGCGGCCGCCGCGGGTGGCGTAGGTGTAGTACTTCTCGATGTCGCGGAACTGCCGCTGGCCCGGCGTGTGGTCCATCAGCGAGATCAGCCCGACGGGGTAGAGCGCCGTGAAGTCCCGCACCATGCCCATCAGGTCGGCGGAGGGGATCTCGCAGCGCAGATGCGTCAGGTGCTCGGCGCGGAAGAGGTCGGCGCTCTTGGCGGTCTCGATCGCGCCGGCGAGCTGCATCAGCTCGGGCCCTAGGCCGCTGCCGTCCGGATCGCTGCCGGCGCGGAGCGAATCGAACACCGTGGTGATGCCGGAGGCCGCGATCTGCGCGTCGTAGGCGAGCACGGCGCCGAGCGGATGCCAGCGTACCTTGGGGCGGGGCGCGTAATGGCTCTCCAGGTGGTCGGTGTGCAGCTCGACGAGGCCCGGGATCAGGTGGTCGCCCTGGAGGTCGAGCCCGCGTTCCGGCGCCCGGCCCTCGCCGATCTCGGCGATGCGGCCGTCGATCATGGCGAGCCAGCCGGTCTGCACCCGGTCGGGCAGCACCAGGGTGGCGTTCTCAAGGATCCGGTCTTGCATGGGAGAGCCCTCAGGCAGCACGTTTCTGGGCGAAGGCGGTGACGTCGACCACCCGGGTCGCTACCGCCTCGCGGACGTCGGTGTCGTGGAAGATGCCCAGCAGCGCCGCGCCGGCCGCCTGGCGGGCGCGGATCAGCTCCACCACCACGGCGCGGTTCTGCGCGTCGAGGGAGGCGGTCGGCTCGTCGAGGAGCAGGATCGGCCGCTCGGCGATCAGCCCGCGGGCGATGTTGACCCGCTGCTGCTCGCCGCCGGAAAACGTCGCGGGCGGCAGGTCCCACAGGCGCTCGGGCAGGTTCAGGCGCGACAGCAGGTCCTCGGCACGGGCGAGGGCCACCTCCGCCGTCATGCCGCCCTCGCGGCCGGCGGCGGCCACCACCTCGCGGGCGCCGACCCGCGGGATCACCCGGAGGAACTGCGACACGTAGGAGATCGTGCGGCGGCGCAAGGACAGGATCTCGCGGGGCGAGGCGGTGGCGACGTCGATCACCGTCCCGGCCTCGCGGACCAGGATTCGTCCGTGGTCGCAGCGGTAATTGCCGTAGGCCATCTTGAGGAGCGAGGATTTTCCCGCCCCCGAGGGCCCGCCGAGCACCACGCACTCGCCCGGATACACGGCGAGATCGGCGCCGCCCATCACCGGCAACTGCACGCCGCCGCGCAGATGCAGGGTGAAGGTCTTGGCCACATCGCGGAATTCGAGAGCCGGTTTCATGCGGCGAGCACCGAGGAGACGAGGAGCTGGGTATAGGGCTCGCGGGGATCGTCGAGCACCTGGTCGGTCAGGCCGGTCTCGATCACCCGGCCGGCCCGCATCACCATCACCCGGTGGGACAGGAGGCGGGCCACCGCGAGGTCGTGGGTGACGATGATCACGGCGAGGCCCAGTTCCGCGACGAGGCCGCGGATCAGGTCGAGGAGGCGGGCCTGGACCGACACGTCGAGCCCCGAGGTCGGCTCGTCCATCAGCACGAGGCGCGGGCCGGTGACGAGGTTGCGGGCGATCTGGAGACGCTGGCGCATGCCGCCGGAGAACCGCGTCGGCGGGTCGTCGATCCGGTCGGCGGCGATCTCGACCTTGGCGAGCCAGTCGAGCGCCGTGCCGCGGATATTGCCGTAGTGGCGGGCGCCGGCCCCCATCAGCCGCTCGCCGACATTGCCGCCGGCCGAGACCGCCATACGCAGGCCCTTGGCCGCATCCTGGCGCACGAAGCCCCAGTCGGTGCGCATCAGGGCACGGCGCTCGGCCTCGGTCAGGTGGCCGAGATCGCGCATCACCCCGTCGCGCATCCGATAGGCGACGCTGCCGGAATCGGGCGCGAGCTCGGTGGCGATCAGCGACAGCAGCGTCGACTTGCCGGAGCCGGATTCGCCGACGATCGCCAGCACCTCGCCGGGGTCGAGATCGAAGGACACGTCGGCGCAAGCCGTGCGGGCGCCATAACGCTTGGTCAGGCCGCGGGCCTGGAGCAGGGCGTCGCTCATGCCGTCGTCTCCTCGTCGCGGATGAAAGGGGGATCCAGGCGGAAGCTGTAGCCGTAGCGCTCGAAGCCGAGGCTCTCGTAGAAGCGGTGGGCGGGCTTGGCATCGACGTTCGACGACAGGGCGAGCTTGTAGCAGCCCTTCTCGCCCGCGAGGCGGCCGGCCGCCGTCATCATCCGCCGGCCGAGGCCGGTGCCACGCTCGCTCGATGAGACCACAACGCTCTCGACGAGGGCGGAGGGCATGCCCCAATGGGCGATGTTGTCGAGGATGACGAGGCAGAAGGTGCCGACGATCCGGCCTTCGACCTCGGCGACGTAGAGCCCGTAATCGGGGTAGGAGGCGAGGCGGGCGAGCTGCGCCTCGGCCTGATCCAGGGCCGCGACCCGGCCGGCGTTCAGTTCGGCGTAGAGGCCGAGGACGGCCGGCAGGTCGGGCTTTTGCGCCCGGCGAACGGTCAGGTCAGACATGGGCCGCCTCCACGCCGCCGGTGCCGACATGGCCGTCCGCCCGGCGCTCCTCGCAATGGTCGGTATCCGAGCAGACGAACATCCGCCCGCCGGCATCGTCGAGCAGCACTTCATCCAGGTAGACCCCCTCGGCGCCGCAGAGCGCGCAGGGACGGTCGAAGGTCTGGACCCGGAAGGGATGGTCCTCGAAGTCGAGGCTCCGCACCCGGGTGTGGGGCGGCACGGCGTAGATCCGCTTCTCGCGGCCGGCGCCGAAGAGCTGGAGCGCCGGGCAATCGTCCATCTTCGGGTTGTCGAATTTCGGCGTCGGCGAGGGGTCCATGACGTAGCGGCCCGCCACCTCGACCGGATACGCGTAGGTGGTGGCGATGTGGCCGTGGCGGGCTATGTCCTCGTAGAGCTTGACGTGCATCAGCCCGTATTCGGCCAGCGCGTGGAGCTGGCGCGTCTCGGTCTCCCGCGGCTCGAGGAAGCGCAGGGGCTCGGGGATCGGCACCTGGTAGACCAGGACCTGACCCTTGGAGAGCGGCGCCTCCGGGATGCGGTGGCGGGTCTGGATCACGGTGGCGTCCCGGGTGCGGGTGGTGACCGCGACGTCCGCCGTGCGGGCGAAGAAGGCGCGGATCGAGACCGCGTTCGTCGTGTCGTCCGAGCCCTGGTCGATGACCTTGAGCACGTCGCTGCGCCCGAGGATCGCGGCGGTGACCTGCACGCCGCCGGTGCCCCAGCCGTAGGGCATCGGCATCTCGCGGGAGGCGAAGGGCACCTGGTAGCCGGGGATCGCGATCGCCTTGAGGATCGCTCGGCGAATCATCCGCTTGGTGCCCTCGTCGAGATAGGCGAAGTTGTAGCCGGTCTCCGCGCTCATTCGGCGGCCTCCTTCATCGCGGGGGCTTCGTGCCGCGCGGCATGTTCGGCGCGAAGCTGCCGCACCAACTCCAGCTCGGCCTGGAAATCGACGTAGTGGGGCAGCTTCAGGTGCTCGACGAAGCCGGTCGCCTGGAGCGCGTCGCAATGCGCCAGCACGAATTCCTGGTCCTGCGCCGGGGCGCCGACCGGCTCGCCCAGCTCCTCGGCGCGGAGTGCGCGGTCGACGAGGGCCATCGCCATCGCCTTGCGCTCGCTCTGCCCGAAGGCGAGGCCGTAGCCGCGGGTGAATTGCGGCGGCACCTCGGCGCTGCCGTGGAACTGGTTGACCATCTGGCACTCGGTGAGGTCGATCTCGCCCAGCGGCACCGCGAATCCCAGCTCCTCCGGCACGAACTCGACCGCCACCGTCCCGACCCGGATCTCGCCGACGAAGGGGTGGGTGCGGCCGTAGCCGCGCTGCGTCGAGTAGCCGAGCGCCAAGACGAAACCCTCGTCGCCCCGCGCCAGGGCCTGGAGGCGGAGGGCGCGGTCGGCCGGGAAGTCGAGGGGTTCGCGGGTGAGGTCGCCCGGGGGCACGCCGTCGTCGGGAGCGGAGGGCTCGATCAGGCCGTCATTCCCCAGGAGGTCGGTGACCCGCGGGGCATGGGCGGCATCCGGCAGCGGCTCGGCCTGTGCCGCCATCGGTGCCTCGCCCTCGGCGGCGAGCGCGAAGTCGATCAGCCGGTGGGTGTAGTCGAAGGTGGGCCCGAGCACCTGGCCGCCCGGAAGGTCCTTGTAGGTGGCGGAGATACGCCGGCGAAGCGTCATGGCGCCGGTCTCGACCGGCTCGGAGGCGCCGAAACGGGGCAGGGTGGTGCGGTAGGCCCGCACGAGAAACACCGCCTCGATCAGGTCGCCGCGGGCCTGCTTGAGGGCGAGCGCGGCGAGATCGGGATCGTGCAACGAGCCTTCGGTCATCACCCGGTCGACGAGGAGCGCCATCTGCTCGCGGACCTGCGCCACCGACAGTTCGGGCACCGCGGTGTCGCCCCGGCGGGTCTCGGCCAGCAGCCGGTGCGCGTTGGCGATGGCGGCCTCGCCGCCCTTTACGGCCACGTACATGGCTAGCCCTCCTGGACGCGGGTGGAGCGCGGCAGCGCGGCGACGCGGCCGGGGGCCGCCAGGATCAGGTCGACCCCTTGCGGGAAGCCCGCATGGTTGCGGGCGAGTCGGGGAAGGATGTCCGCCGGGAGCGGCGAGGCCGACAGGCGGGCGCTCCCCCGGATACCCGGCCCGTCGAGGCGCCAGCCGTCGTTCGACAGGTCGGTGAGCGCGAGAACCAGGGTGGCGGAGCGGTCGGGATAGGCCGGCGTGCCCTGCGCGAAGCTCGCGAAATCCGGGCAGGCGGCGGCATCCGCGATCAGCGCGAAAGCGGCCTCGGCCGGGTCCGGGGTGATGGGCGCACCGGTATGGAAGCGCAGGAACTCCGCCACTGCTGGGTTCCGCGCCAAGCCGGCATCGAGCCAGAGCGGCGCATCGGCATCGCCAAGTGCCAGGGCGATGGCGGCGAGGTCCGGCGTCAGCGGCGCGGGGGGCGTGAGATCCGTGGCGAGCGGCTGGATCGTGCCGGGACGCGCCAGCGCATCCATGACAGCGCGGAAGACGCCCTGGGCGTCGTGGACGGGATCGGCAAAGCCGCGGGCGAGCATCAATCCTCTCGCCATCAGTCTTCTCCCCGGGCCATGGTGAAGAAGGTCACCCGCGTCGCTGCGATCCGGCGCGCTTCCGCCGCGCGCTCCTCGTCCCGGCGAGCGGCAACCGGTTGCAAAGCCGCCTCGACCGCCGCGCGTCGCGCGGGGACCTGCCACAGGGCGTCGAGGGTCGCGGCGAGCCGCGCCTTCGCCCGGTCGCGGCCGAGATGGTAGGCGAAGCCGGTCTCGCCATTGGACAAGCGCACCGCCGCCCGGGTCACCGTCGCCTCGCCGAGGTTGAACGGCCGCCCGTCGCCGCCGATGCGGCCGCGGGTCATCACCAGGCCGGTCTCGGGCGGGCGCAGATCTTCGGGCTCATCGGTGGCGCCGAGCCGCGCCAGGGCGTGGCGCAACTCCTCGGGACGGGCCTCGCCGCAGAGCGCCATCACGGCGCGGCGGGCCGCCAGAGCGGGCTTCTCAGGCTCGGGCGTTTCGGGCCGGCGGGAAGCCGGGTTAGGATCGGGCATCGCGAGGTCCGCTGGCATCTCGGTTGTATAATGGTATAGACAACCGACGAACCGAGGGCAAATGAAGTTTGGATGACGGTATGGGCGCGGGCGGCGACGACACGGTGACGGTTCTGGCGCGCGGCGAGGGCTTGGCGGCCTGGCGCCAGATCGCGGACGGCGTGGCGGCCGATATCGAGGCTGGGCGCCTCGCGGCGGGCGCGCAGTTGCCGACGGAAGCGGCGCTGGCGGCGCGGTACGGGGTCAACCGCCACACCGTGCGCCGGGCGCTGGCGGCGCTGGCCGAGCGCGGCCTGGTGCGGGCGACGCAGGGGCGCGGCACCTTCGTGGAGACGCCGCGCCTCGCCTACCCGATCGGCCGGCGCACGCGCTTCTCGGAGATCGTCACACGAGCCGGCCGCGAGGCCTGGGGCGACCTGATCGCCGGCGAGACCGTCGCGGCCGATCCCGGCACCGCCGAGGCGTTGAGGATCGCGCCCGGGGAGCCGATGCTCGAATTGCTGACGATCCACCGCGCGGACGGCACCCCGCTCTCGACGGCCCGCACCTGCCTGCCGCTGCCGCGCTTCGAGGGCTTCGCGCAGGCCTATGCGGCTTCAGGCTCGCTCACCCGCGCCTATGCGGAGTTCGGCATCGCCGACTACACCCGCCTGTCGACCCGCATCCACGCCCGACCGGCCGCCGCCGACGAGGCCGCCCGCCTCGACCTCGCGCCCGGCCGGGTCTTGATCGTGCTCACCAGCGTCAACGTCGATGCGGCGGGCCTGCCGATCCAGGCGACGCGCAGCCTGTTCGCGGCGGACCGGGTGGAACTGGTGGTGGAGGGGTAGGGGCGATCGAGCCGTGTCGAGGACGAGGCGCGAACTTCCTGCCCCTAAGGCAGTTACCCCCGCGCCTCGCGCCGGAGTTTCCCACGATGCTCGCCCGCCTGACCAGTGCCGCCCTGTTCCTCGCCGCCTGTGTCCTGCCGCTCACGCCCGCCCTGGCCGGACCGGCGCAGGATTACCAGTACCAGCGTCGACAGCTCGGGCGGGGCCAGGTCTGCCGGCCGCCGCTGAAATTCGCGGCCGGCGCCTGTGTGCGGCGTTGCCCGGCGGGCTACCAGGACATGGGCGGCTATTGCCGCCTGCGCAACATGCTGCGTTGAAGGAGCCGCCCTACCTCGTCGCCGCCTTCACCAGCGGGCAGCCGCCCTCGTTGAGCGGCCGGAACGCCTCGTCGCCCGGCACGGTGGCGACGAGCTTGTAGAGGTCCCATTCCCCGGTCGATTCCTTCGGGGTCTTCACCTGCATCAGGTACATGTCGTGGACCATGCGGCCGTCCTCGCGGATCCTGCCGTTCGTCGCGAACATGTCGTTGACCGGGGTCTCGCGCATCTTGGCGATCACGGTCCTGGCGTCGTCGGTGCCGGCCGCCTGCACGGCCTTCAGGTAGTGCAGCACCGAGGAATAGACTCCGGCCTGGT
This sequence comes from Methylobacterium sp. 142-1Y, assembly GCF_057747795.1. Lineage (NCBI taxonomy): Bacteria > Pseudomonadati > Pseudomonadota > Alphaproteobacteria > Hyphomicrobiales > Methylobacteriaceae > Methylobacterium > Methylobacterium sp. 142-1Y. Next base: position 625,603 of record NZ_CM173224.1, read on the forward strand.
GCATCGTCGGCATCAGCCCGGCCTTCTCCTTGAAGCGGCTGGCGAAGGCGCGGGTCTCCGGCGTGCGGTCCCAGTAGAAGGCGGTGGTGAGCAGCAGGTTCTGCGCCACCTCGATGCCGAGGCTGTGCACGTCGTCGATGTTGATGAGGAGGGCCAGCAGGGTCTGGCCGCCCTGGACGAGGCCGAATTCGTGCGCCTGCTTGATCGCGTTGACGGTGTCGCCGCCGGCATTGGCGAAGGCGATGACCTTGGCGCCCGAGCCCTGCGCCTGGAGCAGGAAGGACGAGAAATCCGCGGTGGCGAAGGGCGCCCGCACCGTGGACAGAACCTTGCCGCCCGAGCGCTTCACCTCGGCGATGGCGTCGCGCTCCAGCGCGTGGCCGAAGGCGTAATCGGCGGTGACGAAGGCCCAGGTGTCGAGCCCCTTCTTCACCGCGGCGTTGCCCGAGACGTGCGACAGCGCGTAGGTGTCGTAGGTCCACTGGATGCCGGTGGGCGAGCATTGCGGGCCGGTGAGATCCGAGGTGCCGCCGCCCGAGACGATGAGGAGCTTGCCCTTCTCCTTGGCGACCTGCTGCACGGCGAGCGCCACCGAAGAGGTCGGCACGTCGAGGATCACGTCGACGCCGTCCCGGTCGTACCAAGCCCGAGCGATGTTGGAGCCGACATCCGGCTTGTTCTGGTGATCGGCGAACACGACCTCGATCGGCTTGCCGTCGAGGGTGCCGCCAAAGTCCTTCACCGCCATCTCGGCGGCGATCACCGAGCCGCGGCCGGTGGAATCGGCGTAGACGCTCGACATGTCGTTGAGGACTGCGAGCTTGACCTTGCCGTCGGAGAGGCGCGGGTCGGCGGCGCGGGTGGGGGCGGTGAGCGCACAGAGGGCGGCCGCGGCGAGCAACGTGGCGCGGAGGGGGGTGAGCATGGGCGTTCTCCCGGGCGCGTCCGCTTCTGGGTGAGCGGATCGTGGCGCCGTGAGTCCATCAGAGAGGGTGCGAGAGCAGGGCGCAAGGCCCGGCTCTCGTTGTCCCACCCTCGACCTCATTCTGAGGTGTCGGCGATCGAAGATCGACTGACCTCGAAGGAGCCCTCCAGAAACCTCAGCGATCCCTGGAACCCTCCTTCGAGGCCGCTACGCGGCACCTCAGGATGAGGTCGTGGGTGGGATGGGCCGTGTTCCAGCAGGCCTCGGAACGCGCCTCACCGCAACGCGATCGCCAGCAACGATCCGGCGATCGCCCAGAGCGCCAGGGTCGACCACACCATCCGTTTGGTCTCGATGCGGATGCGGCGCTCCACGCGGGTCACCTCGCGCAGGCCCTCCTCGTCGAGGCGCACCAGCACGCGCTTCACCCGTTGCGCCAGGTCGGGCACGTCGGCGACCACGTCGGCGAGCGTCAGCACCGCGCGGCGGGCCTGGTCGGCCCGGCCGATCGGGCCGAGGTTGCGGCCGAGCCAGGCGCGCACCACCGGCTCGGCGGTGGTCCACATGTCGAGGCGCGGATCGAGCGAGCGGGCGACGCCCTCGACCACCACCATGGTCTTCTGGAGCATCACCAATTCGGTGCGGGTGCTCATGTCGAAGAGGGCCGTGACGTCGAAGAGCAGGGTGAGCACCTTGGCCATCGAGATCTCGTCGGCCCGGCGCTGGTGGATCGGCTCGCCGATCGCCCGGATGGCTTGTGCGAAATCGTCGACGGAGTGGTGCGAGGGGACGTAGCCGGCCTCGAAATGCACCTCCGCCACCCGGCGGTAGTCGCGCAGGATGAAGCCGAGAAGGATTTCCGCCAGGAAGCGGCGCTCCTTCAGCCCGAGCCGGCCCATGATGCCGAAATCGACCGCGACGAGCCGCCCGGCCGGATCGACGAACAGGTTTCCGGGATGCATGTCGGCGTGGAAGAAGCCGTCCCGGATCGCGTGGCGCAGGAAGGACTGGATCACGGTGCGCCCGAGCGCCGCCACGTCGTGGCCGGCCTCGACGATGGCCGCGCGGTCGTTGAGGCGGATGCCGTCGATCCACTCGCTCGCCAGCACGTCGCGCCCGGTCAGCTCCCAGACCGGCTGGGGCACCCGGAATTCCGGATCGTCCTTGATGTTCTCGGCCAGTTCCGAGAGGGCGGCGGCTTCGAGCCTGAGATCCATCTCCATGGCGACGGAGCGGGCCAGCGTCTCCACCACCTCGCGCGGACGCAGGCGCTCGGCCTCGGGGCGCAGGGCCTCGACCACCCGGGCCATGAAGCGCATCGCCTGGATGTCGCGGGAGAACCGCTCGCGCACGCCGGGCCGCATGATCTTGACCGCGACCACCCGCTCGGTGCCGTCGGCCTCGCGCAGGTGCGCCTTGTGGACCTGCGCGATCGAGGCGGCGGCGATCGGCTCGCTGAACGCGGTGAACAACTCGCCGAGCGGCTTGCCGAGGGTCGATTCGAGGATGCCGACCGCCACGGCCTGCGGGAAGGGCGGCACCCGGTCCTGCAACCGCTCCAGGTCGCGGGCCGCCGCCATGCCGACGATGTCGGGCCTTGTCGCCAGGAACTGGCCGAACTTGACATAGGACGGCCCGAGGCGGGTCAGCGCCGCGGGCAGGCGGCCGGCGCCGAGGCCCGGGCGTTCGAGCTTGCGGCCGAGCCGCAGGACGAGACGCAGATGCGGCGGCAGGGCGGCTTCGTCGACGAAGGAGAGGCCGCCCTCGCGGGCCATCACCCAGCCGACATGGATGCCCCGCGCGAGATGGGCGACGACGCTCAGCACGATTGATGCCTCACGCGAGCTTCCAGCCGGAATGAATGGCGCAGATGCCCCCCGAGAGCGGCCGGTGGGTGACGTGGCCGAAGCCCGCCTCCTCGATCATCCGCGAGAAGCTCCCGGGAGTCGGGAAGCGGCGGATCGACTCGACGAGGTACTGGTAGGATTCCTTGTCGCCGGCCACCATCGCGCCCAGCCGCGGGATCACCTTGAACGAGTAGGCCTCGTAGATCTTGTCGAGCCCCGGCACGTCGACATGCGAGAATTCGAGGCACAGGAAGCGCCCGCCGACCTTGAGCACCCGGTGGGCTTCCGCCAGCGCCAGCTCGATCCGCGGCACGTTCCTTATGCCGAAGGCGATGGTGTAGGCGTCGAAGGTGTTTCCCGGCAGCGGCAGCGACTCGGCGTTGCCGGCGACGAAATCGATGCGCGAGCCGTAGCGGTGGCCGGCCCGCTCGCGGCCGACGCCGAGCATCGCCTCGTTGATGTCGAGCACCGTCACCGTGGTGTCGGGCCCGCCGGCTTGAAGCGTGCGGAACGCGATGTCGCCGGTGCCGCCGGCGACATCGAGCAGCCGGAACGGCCGGGTGCGCGAGGGCCGGAGCGTCGACACGAAGGCGCTCTTCCAGGCCCGGTGCAGGCCGCCGGACATCAGGTCGTTCATCAGGTCGTAGCGCTTGGCCACCGAGCGGAAGACCTCGTTGACGCGGTCCTGCTTCTCCGCGAGCCTGACGCGCTCGAAGCCGAAATCGGTGCTGGTCTCGTCGCCGGCCATGCCTTGAGGTCCCCTGTCGTGGCGGCCTGCATAGCGAAGCCGCGGGGAAAGCACCATCTGGGCCTGCATGTTCGCCAGGTGCGCTTCGTCGCGCCCACCCCCTTTCTCCACGGACGAGAGATGCCCGAACTGCCCGAAGTCGAGACCGTGCGCCGCGGTTTGGAGCCTGCGATGGTCGGCGCCCGCTTCACCGAGGTGGTGCTGAACCGGCCGAACCTGCGCTTTCCCTTCCCGCCGCATTTCGTCGCCCGGGTGAAGGGGCAGGCGGTCACGGCCCTGTCGCGGCGCGCCAAGTACCTCGTCGCCGAACTCTCCTCCGGCGAGGCGCTGATCATGCATCTCGGCATGAGCGGGCGGTTCGACGTCCACCTCCCCGACGGGCGTTCCGTCTCGCCCGGCGACTTCTATCTGGAGGGCGCGCAAGGGCAATTGAAGCACGACCACGTCGATTTCCGGCTCTCGAACGGGGCCCGGGTCGTCTACAACGACGCCCGCCGTTTCGGCTTCATGGACCTGGTGCCGTCCGCCGATCTCGCCACCTGCCGCCACTTCGCCGGCATGGGCATCGAGCCGCTCGGCAACGCACTCTCCGGCGAGACGATCGCGCAGCTGTTCATGGGCAAGCGCACGCCGCTCAAGGCCGCGCTCCTCGACCAGCGGCTGATCGCGGGCTTAGGCAACATCTATGTCTGCGAGGCGCTGCACCGGGCGCGTCTCCACCCGGAGGCGCCTGCGGGATCGCTGGCGGATGCCGCCGGCCGGCCGACCGCGAAGGCCAAGCGCCTCGCCACGGTGATCCGCGACGTGCTGACCGAGGCGGTGGCGGCGGGCGGCTCGACCTTGCGCGACTACGTCCATACCGACGGCAGCGCGGGCGCCTTCCAGCACGCCTTCCGGGTCTACGACCGGGAGGGGCTGGCCTGCACGGCGAAGGGCTGCCGGGGGGTGGTGCGGCGGCTGGTGCAGTCGGGGCGGTCGACGTTTTTTTGTGAGACGTGCCAGCCGGGGTGACGGCCATGATGGACGCCGCGGCCGATCGCCTCGATCACGGCCTGCTCCCCGTCGCAGGGAGCGCCCGGATCTACTGGGAGATGTCGGGCCATCCGGACGGCATCCCGGTGCTGTTCCTGCACGGCGGGCCCGGCAGCGGCCTCGGGCGCGGCGGCTACCGCCGGCACTTCGACGGCACGCGCTATTGCGTCGTTGGAATCGACCAGCGCGGCTGCGGGCGCAGCCGGCCGCTCGCGACCGCGGACCTCGCCGGCCTCGCCGCCAACACCACGAGCGCGCTCATCGCCGACATCGAGGCGGTGAGGGCGCATCTCGGAATCGAGCGCTGGCTGGTCTCGGGCGTTTCGTGGGGCACCACCCTGGCGCTGGCCTACGCGCAGCAGCACCCTAAGCGGGTGACGACGCTCGTGCTGGCCGCCGTCACCACCACCAGCCGGGAGGAGGTGGCCTGGATCACCGAGGGCGTCGGACGCATCTTCCCCGAAGCGTGGCAGGCCTTCGCGGAGGCGTCCGGCCAGCGCGGGGACGAGCGCATCGTCGAGGCCTATGCGCGGCGCCTCGCGGGCGACGACGCGGCGGACCGGCGGCGCGCCGCCCGCGACTGGATCGCCTGGGAGGCGGCCCACATCTCCCTCGACAGACCGTCGCCCGGACTGCCCGACGACCCGGATCGGGACGCGGTATTCGCGACGCTGGTGACGCATTACTGGGCGAATGACGGCTTCCTGCGCGGCCCGGACGCGATCCTGGCGCGGATGGACCGCCTGCGAGACATCCCCGGCATTCTGATCCATGGGCGTCGCGACATCAGCGGGCCGGCCGTCACGGCATGGCGGCTGCATCGGCTCTGGCCGGAGAGCCGGCTCCATATCGTCGAGGGGGAGGGGCATGGCGGGCCCGAGATGAGCGCGCGGATGCGGGAAGCGACGGATGCGCTGGCGCGCTGAGGAAAGCGCCTCAGCGACCGCGCTTGGTGGCAGAGGCGCGGGTTTCCCCTCTCCCCGCGGCGGGGAGAGGCCCGAGCTCCGAAGGGGCTCGGGGAGCCCGCAGGGCAAGGGTGAGGGGGTGTTTCCGGAGGAGCCACATCCTGAAACTCCCCCTCACCCTCGCTCCGGCTTCGCCTCCGCTTGCCGCGTCTCCTGAATGGAGACGCGGCCCTCTCCCCGCCCGCGGGGAGAGGAGAAATCCTGAGCTTTTACAGGCAGCCAAGCAGTCTCGGCACGGGCAGTGAACGTTTCCGACCTCGCCCGGTCTCTCGATCAGGCCCGCCCCGCGCTCACACCGTCCGCCCCCCGTCGATCGGCATCTCCACCCCCGTGATGAACTCCGCCTCGTCCGAGGCCAGGAACAACGCCACGTTGGCGATGTCGGAGGCCCGCGACATCCGCCCCAGCGGAATCGTCGCCACGAACTTCGCCCTGTTCTCCGGCGTATCCGGCACGCCCATGAAGGCCTCCAGCAGGCCGGTCTCGCCCATCACCGGGCAGAGCGCGTTGACGCGGATCTTCCACGGTGCCAGCTCGACGGCGAGCGACTTCGACATCAGGTTCACCGCCCCCTTCGAGGCGTTGTACCAGGTCAGGCCGGGACGGGGCCGGATGCCGGCGGTCGAGCCGACATTCAGGATCACGCCGCCGCCATTGTCGCGCATCGCCGGGGCCAGCGCCCGGACGAAGTGGAAGATCGACTTCACGTTGACCCGGAAGACCCGGTCGAAGGCCTCCTCGTCGACCTCCATCAGCGGCTGGTTGCGGTGGGTGGTCCCGGCATTGTTGACGAGGATGTGAGGCGTGCCGAAGGCCTCGGTGGTGCGCCGCACCGCGGCCTCCACATCCAGCGCGCTGCCGACATCCGCCGCGATGGCGATCGCCGAGGCGCCGATCTCACTCGCCACCCGCTCGGCGGCGTCGCCGCGCAAATCGAGCACCGCGACCTTGGCGCCCTCCGCGGCGTAGCGCTTGGCGATGCCCTCGCCGAAGCCGCCGCCGGCCCCGGTGACGATCGCGATCTTGCCGTTCAGCCTCATGGGATCACTCCTTGAATATCAGGCGGCCGAGATCTCGCCGCGCTCGATCTGGATGGTGGTGTCGACGAGCGCCCGCAGCAGGTCCGGGCTGCTCTCGGTGATGAGGATCGCGACGTCGGGAAGCGCGGCGCGCAGGCGGGCCAGGGCCTCGGCGTAGCGCAGCGCCAGCGCCGGGGCGAGGCCCTGGAACGGCTCGTCGAGGAGCACCGCCCTCGTGCCGACCATCAGCGCGCGGCCCAAAGCCACCATCTTGCCCTGGCCGCCCGACAGGCCCGCCGCCTTGCGGGGGGCGAAGTCCTTGAGTTCCGGCAGGAGCGTGTAGACGGCCTCCAGCCGTCGCGAGACTTCCGTCTTGGGTAGCCCGAGCACCTGGGCCGGCAGCAGCAGGTTGTCCTGCACCGTGAAGCTGCCGAACAGCTTGCGCTCCTCGGGCGCGTAACCGATGCCGAGCCGCGCACGGTGATGCGCCGGGACTGAACCGGCCTCCTGCCCGTCGAGGACGAGCCGGCCGGCCTGGAGGGGGAGGAGCCCCATCAGGGCGCGGAGCGTCGTGGTCTTGCCGGCGCCGTTGCGGCCGATGAGCGCCACGCGCCCGCCCGGCGGCACCTGGAGCGAGACGCCGCGGAGCACGGGCGCGCCCGCGATCTCGACCGCCGCCCCCTCAAGCCGCAGCATGGGCGCCTCCACCGGGAGCGATGCCGATCACCGTGCGCTGCACCTCCGGATCGGCGAGGATCCGGGCCGGGGACCCGAGCGCCGCGATCTTGCCCTGCCCCCAGACCGCCACCCGGTCGGCGAAGCGCCCGACCACCTCCATGTCGTGCTCCACGAACACCGCCGTCACGCCCGCCTCGCGCAGGACCCGCACCAGGGTCTCGACGATGGTCATCTTCTCCGCCGCCGCGACGCCGCTCGTCGGCTCGTCCATCAGGAGGAGGCGAGGGCGCAGCGCCACCGCCATGGCGATGTCGACGAGCTTGCGCGCTCCTTCGTTGAGGGCGTCGGCCCGCACGTCGGTGATGCGGGTGAGCCCGAAGCGCGCGATCAGCTCCGCCGCCTCGTCGCGGAAGCGCGGGCGAAGCAGCGGGTTCAGCACCGACCACACGCCCTCGCGGGAAGCGACTGCCAAAGCCACGTTCTGGAGCACGGTGTGCTCGGTGAAGAGCTGCGGCAGCTGGAAGCTGCGCGCGACCCCGAGCCCGACGATGCGCCGCGGCGACAGGCCGAGGATCGGCTTGCCCTCGAAGGCGATCGAGCCGCCTTGCGGCTTGAGGTAGCCGGTCGTCATGTTGATGAAGGTGGTCTTGCCGGCGCCGTTCGGACCGATGATCGCCAGGAACTCGCCGGCCTCGACGTCGAGGTCGATCCCGTCCGCCGCCTTGAGGCCGCCGAAGGCGAGGCGCAGACCCTTTGCCGAGAGAAGCGCGGTCATGCGGCCCTCCTGCGGCTGGAGATCATCCCCCAGATGCCGCCCGGCGCGAACACGATGACGCCGAGCAGCACGAGGCCCAGCACCAATTGCCAGGCATTTGCGAAGGTGGCCGCGGCATAGACCCGGGTCAGCTCGTAGGCCGCCGCCCCGAGGAACGGTCCGATCACGCTGCCGGCCCCGCCGAGGATCGCGATGAAGACGAACTCGCCGGAGGTGGTCCAGTAGCTCAAGGCCGGGGTGACGTGCCGGGTGGTGAGCGCGATGATCGCACCGGCAAAGCCCGCCATCACGGCGGATGCGACGTAGGCCGCGAGCAGCACGCGCTTCGGGGACACGCCCATGAAGTCGAGCCGGGTCTCGCGGGTCTTGATGCCGGCCAGCGCCTCGCCGAGCGGGGAGGCGAGCGCCACCCGCACGAGCGCGCCGCAGGCGAGCGCCAAAACCAGGGCGAGGCCCAGCACCGTCCACTCGCCCGATTCGCCTGCCAGCGGCCGGCCGAGGAAGGTCACCGGCGGAAGCCGGATGCCGTCGGCGCCGTGGGTCAGCGCGTAGAACTTCTCCAGCACCGAGTAGAACACCATGCTCAGCGCCAGATTCAGCATGCCGAAAAAGATCTCGCGGTAGCGCACCACGAAGAGCCCGATCAGCAGGCCGACGATGCCGGCGAGCAAGGCGGCGGCGGGAAGCAGCAGCAGCGCCTCCGGCACGAGGACCGCGCCGAACGCCACCGTGTAGGCGGCGAGCGCGAGGTAGAGCGCATGGCCGAAGCTGACCTGGCCGGCCCGCAGCAGCAGCAGGATGCCGAGCACCGCCAGCCCCTTGGCGAGGGCGATGGTGAGCACGAAGCGCAGCCACGGCACCGCATAGGCGAGGACGAGGATCAGCACGGCGCCGGCGAGCGCCAGCAGGGTCTCGGAGCGGCGGGTCATCGCGCGGCCCCTCCTTGAGTGAGAGCGCAGGTCATATCCGCCGGGTCTCCGCCACGCCGAACAGCCCCTGCGGCCGGAACAGCAGCACCGCCACCATGATCGCGTAGGGCACCACCACCTCGAATTCCGGAGCCACGTAGACCGCGAAGGAGCGGCCGAGGCCGATGAGGAGTGCCGCCACAGCCGCCCCCTCGATCTGGCCGAGGCCGGCCGTCGCCACCACCGCGAAGGAGAGCACGATGGTCGAGGCGCCCACACCCGGCACCAGCGAGACGGTGGGGGCCGCGAGCGCGCCGCCCAAGGCCGCCAGCGCCGCCCCGACCGTGAAGGTCAGCATCGTCACCTTGGCGGCGTCGATGCCCATGGCCCGGGCCGCCTCGCGGTCGACCGTGACCGCCACGACCATGCGGCCGGTGAGGGTGTAGCGCAGCACATAGGCGAGGATGGCCAGCGTCGCGAGCGCCACCCCCGGCAGTACGTAGAGCTGGTAGGCGGTGAACGGGATGACGTCCGTCCCGAAGGGGACATCGACGGTGCCGAGCCATTTCAGCGGCGCATCGAACACCACCGGCTGCACGCCCCAGACCAGCTTCTGCAAATCCTCCAGGATCATGAACAGCGCGAAGGTGACGAGGAGTTGCAGGACCGGCTCGCGGTCCTGCATCCGGCTCAGCAGCAGCCGCTCGATCAGCGGCCCGAGCACGACCCCGACCAGCACCGACGCCGCGAGCAGGATCGGCAGGCCGAGCCAGGGCGGCGCGCCGAGCGAGGCGGCGAACAGCCCGATCGACGCGGCCGTGTAGCCGCCGATGGCGTAGAGGCTGCCATGGGCGACGTTGAGCACCCGCAGCACGCCGAACACCAGGTTCAGCCCCACCGCCACCATGAAGACGGCGGCGGCGTAGGACAGCCCGTCGAGCAGGGCGAGCCCGACGAGGATCCCGTTCTCCGACAACCAGGCCATCAGCTCTTGAAGGCCTGCGCCTGCGGGAGCTTCGCCACCATGTCGGGGGTCAGCGTCTTCAGCCAGTCGGCGCTCTTCTGGCCGACCGGCGTCGTCACGGACTCGGCCGGGAAGACGATCATGTCGGTGAGCACCGGGAACGGGTACTTGTCGGAGTGCAGGGTGGTGCCGATCAGCTGGTTCTCAAGGCCCTGGCCGTCCTCGCGGATGCGCACGCTGGCGGTGGGGGAGGGGAATTCGAGGCCCTTGAAGGCGGCAGCCAGTTCCGCATCGGTCGGCCAGCCGCCGTTCTTCGCCGCGACCGCCTTCTCGATGCCGGCCTTCATCGCCGAGACGGCCTGGGCCATGTGGAAGCACGGATAGATCGGCCAGGCATTGTACTTGGCCTTGTAGGTGTCGCTGAAGCGCTTCAGCCGCTCGGGATCGGCCGGGGAGGGGTGCAGGAACCAGTGGTCGCCCCGCGCGCCGACGATGTGGCCGGCGGGCAGCGCCTTGCCGACCCGCTGGAGCGAGGATTCGGCGAGCGGCATCACGAAGGTCGCGCGCTCGAACAGCTTGCGGTCCGAGGCCTGGCGGATCAGCGCGTCGAGGTCGCCGCCCCAGGAGGTCGAGAGGACCACGTCGGGCCGCAAGGCGAGCACGCGGGTGATCTCGGTCGAGAAGTCGGTGGCGCCGAAGCGCGGAAACAGCTCGGCCGAGATCTTCACCCCGGGCTTCAGGGTGTTCATCGCGGTCCGAAAAATGTCCCAGGAATCGCGGCCCCAGGCATAATCCTGGTTGATCACCGCGATCGACTTGAAGTCCGGCTTGACCTTCAGCAGGTAGAGAAGCGCGGCGAGGATCTCCGGCGTGGCGTTGGCCTGGGTGCGAAAAGCGTAAGAGTAGCGGTTATCCTCGAAGATGCGCTGGGTGCCGCAATCCCACAGCAGCGTCGGGCGCTTCAGTTCGTCGGCGAGCGGCGCGCAGGCGATGCAATCGGCCGACGAGATCGCCGCGAAGATCAGGTGCACGCCCTCCGACTGCACCAGCCGGCGATACTCGCCGACCACGTGGTCGACGCCCGGGCCCTCGTCGACGAAGATCGGCCGCACCTTGATCCCACTGATCCCGCCGGCGGCGTTGATCTCGTCGAACAGCATCTCGGCGGTCTGGCGGCCGGGCACGCCGAAGACGCTGGCCGGACCCGACAGGTAGGTGGCGATGCCGACCTTCAGCTCGGCGGGCTTCGCGCCCTGCGCGAAAGCCGAACCGCCCGGCAGCATCAGGCTCGCCCCCGCGGCGCCTGCGCCGATCAGCGCTTCGCGCCGCGTGACGTTTCCGGCACGACCCGTCCCTGCCATCGATGTCCTCCCTGACTTGACCGTGCGGACGGGCCCCTCTGGAGATTGGCGTCGGGGGCCTCGCCGCGTGCGGGATCATGGGGGCGCGGTGACCTCCTGTCCAATAGCTTGTTCGGGCTCCTGTCAGAGGTTCGAGATATGGCAGGAACCTGCAAGCGCGCGCCCGAATGAACGAAGCGCGCCCGTCATCGTTAGGGCCTGGATACCCCCATCCTGTACGGAGGATTCCATGAGCCACGCGCACAAGCCCCTCGCCGAGCAGGTGATCGTCATCACCGGCGGCTCCAGCGGCATCGGGCTCGCCACCGCCCGCATGGCGGCGCGGGCCGGCGCCCGGGTGGTGCTCGCCTCGCGCAACGGCGAGGCGCTGGCGGCGATCCAGGAGGAGATCGAGGCGGCGGGGGGCGAGGCGACCCACGTCGTTGCCGATGTCGGCCGGCGCGAGGACGTGCAGGCCATCGCCGACAAGGCGGTGCAGCGCTTCGGCGGCTTCGACACCTGGGTCAACGATGCCGGCATCTCGATCTACGGCCGCCTGGAGGAGGTCTCGGACGAGGACCACGACCGGCTGTTCCAGACCAACTTCTGGGGCGTGGTCTACGGCTCGCTGGTGGCAGCGCCCCATCTGCGCCGGCGCGGCGGCGCGATCGTCAATCTCGGCAGCATCGCCTCCGATCTCGCGATCCCCCTGCAGGGCATGTACTCGGCGAGCAAGCACGCGATCCGCGGGTTCACCGACGCGCTCCGGGCCGAGCTGGAGCAGGACCGGGCCCCGGTCTCGGTGACGCTGATCAAGCCGGCGGCGATCGACACCCCGTTCCCGCAGCACGCCCGCAACTACCTCGACCGCGAGCCGAAGCTTCCGCCGCCGGTCTACCACCCGGACGAGGTCGCCCACGCGATCCTGCACGCCGCGGTTTACCCGCAGCGCGACATCATCGTCGGCGGCGCCGGCCGCGCCATGACCGGGTTCAAGAAGCTCGCTCCCGACACCTTCGACCGCCTGGGCAGCATGATGGCCGGCCAGCAGCTCCGCGCCGAGCCGCCGCGCGATCCGAACGGCGCCCTCCACCGCCCGTCGCAGGACGGTCACGTGCGCGGCGACCATCCGGGGATGGTGCGCCACACGAGCACCTACACGCGTGCGACGCTCAATCCGTTGACCACCGGGGCGGTGATGGCCGGCGTCGGCTTCGCGGCCGCGGCACTTATGAAGCGGCGAGCCTGAGACCGCTTCCGCGAGACGGCACGGCGTGGGAGAAGTCGCGCCATGCCGACCTTCTTCCTCTACGCCGCCGCCGCGCTCGCGGAGATCGCCGGCTGCTTCTCGGTCTGGGCCTGGTGGCGGCTCGGCGCCTCGCCGTTGTGGCTGGTGCCGGGGTGTCTCGCCCTCGGCGCCTTCGCGTTGCTGCTGGCGCTCACCGAGTCGGATGCCGCCGGCCGGGCCTTCGCGGCCTATGGCGGCATCTACATCGCGGCGTCGCTGCTCTGGCTGTGGGGCGCGGAAGGCCAGCGGCCGGACCGGTACGATTGCGCGGGAGCCGCCCTGTGCCTCGCCGGGGCCGCCGTGATCGTGCTGGCGCCGCGGGGGTGAGCCCATGCGTCCGGCAGCCCGACGATTCGGGGCCCGGACCGACAAAACACCGCGGGAATCGACAAGACTCCGGACCGCCGTCATCCGATCCTGCGGCCGCCCGCCGCCCCGGCGGGCGGACCGACCGGGAGGGCCATGATCGAGGATCACGATTCCGGCGGGGGGCCGCCGTCCGGCCTGCGCGATGCGCTCATGCGCTGGCTGCTGCACGATGCGGTGGACGAGCGCTTCCTCGACGACGTCTTCGCGGGGTTCTGCGATCGGCTGCGCCGCCACGGCGTCGCGGTGGCGCATGCGACGCTGCACCTGCGCACCAACCATCCGCAATGGCTCGGGATCGAGATCCTGTGGCGGACGGGCTGCCGCGCGCCGCGCTCGCGCAACCTCGATTACGGGCTGTTCGGGACGGAAGGGTTCCGCGGCAGCCCGGCGGCGCGGATCATGGCCGGCGCCGCGATGGTGCGCCAGCGCCGGGGCGAGACGGGGGACGAGGCGCATCCGGAGGTCGCCGGCCTGATGGCGGTGGAGGGCCTGACCGACTTCGTCGCCTGGCCGCTGCGCTACACGTTGGGCAAGCGCCACATGGCGGCCTTCGCCAGCGACCGGCCGGGCGGGTTCATCCCGGCCGAGGTCGAACTCCTGGCCGAGCTGCTGCCGGCGCTCGCCGTCGTCACCGAGGTGCGCCACAAGAACCGCCTGACGCGCCTCCTCCTCGACACCTATGTCGGACCGCATGCCGGCGAGATGATCCTGAACGGCGCGACGCGGCGCGGCAGCGGCGTCACCGTCGAGGCCGCCATCATGGTGGTCGACCTGCGCGGCTTCACCCGGATCTCCGAGCTGTGGCCGCGCGACGACGTGATCGCGCTCCTCAACGACTATTTCGACGCGGTGTGCTGCCCGGTGGAGCGCAACGGCGGCGAGATCCTGAAGTTCATCGGCGACGGTCTCCTGGCGATCTTCCCCCTCGACGGTCCGGACGTGGGCGGGGCCACGCTCCGCGCCGCCGGGCAGGCGCGCCTCGCCATGCGCGACCTCAACGCGGCCCGCGACGCCGCGGGCCAGGAGCCGCTCGGCTACGGGATCGGTGTCCATGCCGGGGCGGTGATGTACGGCAATATCGGCTCGCGCACCCGGCTCGATTTCACCATCATCGGCCCGGCGGTCAACGTGGCCGCCCGGCTGGAAGGGCTAACGAAGGAACTCGACACCGACGTGCTGGTCTCGGGCGCCTTCGCGGCCCTGCCGGGTGTCTCGTCCTCCCTGACCTGCCTCGGCCGCTTCCCGCTGCGCGGCGTCGGCGAGAAGCTGGCGGTCTACGCCCTCGCGGGCGGGAAGTAGGGCGCGGCGCCGACGGCGCCGCGCGGATGCAGGTCAGCCCTGGATGAAGGCCAGGAGGTCGGCGTTGAGCCGGTCGGCATGGGTCGTCGCGGTGGCGTGCGGCGCGCCCGGATAGACCTTCAGCGTCGCGCCGCGGATCATCTCGGCGGCGAGTTTGCCGGTGGACTCGAACGGCACGACCTGGTCGGCATCGCCGTGGACCACCAGGGTCGGCACGTCGATCTTAGCCATGTCGGGCCGGAAGTCGGTCTCGGCGAAGGCGGTGGCGCAATCGACCGTCGCCTTGATCGACGCCGTCAGGGCGATCTGCAGCGTCTGCTTGAACACGCCCGGCGAGACGGTCATCCCCTTGTTGGTGCCGTAGAAGACCGGGTTGAAGTCGTCGAGGAACTGCGCCCGGTCCTTGACGATCCCGGCCTTCAGGGCGTCGAAGAAGGCCTTGTCCGGCCCGTCATGGTCGGCGGTCCTGCCGAAGATCGGCGTGATGGCGCTGACGAGCGCCAGCTTGGCGACCCGCCCCGAGCCGTGCCGGGCGATGTAGCGGGTCACGTCGCCGCCGCCCATCGAGAAGCCGACCAGCACCACGTCGCGCAGGTCGCGTGCCTCGATCAGGGCAGCGATGTCGTCCGCCATCGTGTCGTAGTCGTAGCCGCCCCAGGGCTGGCCCGACCGGCCGAAGCCGCGCCGGTCGAACGCCACCGTGCGGTAGCCGCGCTCGGCGAAGAACAGCATCTGGGCGTCCCACATGTCGGCCGAGAGCGGCCAGCCGTGGCTGAACAGGATCGGCTGCCCCGCGCCCCAATCCTTGTAATAGATCTCGGTCCCGTCCTTCGTCGTGATCGTCGTCATCGCGAGACTCCCCGTTGGCGGCGGGCACGATAGGGCCGGGACGCTGCCCGGGATTGGACGATCGCGGCGCGGCTTGTGCGGATCCGTCCAGCCGCACCGGGATCCCGGGAGTCCGGACCGTTCGTCCGCTCTGTCCGGACCGGGACGTGGATTTTCGGCGCCCGATGCAGCCGACATACCTGCGCGGATGAAGCCCGACATCGAGACGACGCGGTGGTGACCGGCAGCCCGCCGCCGGCGGACCTGTTTCTCGGCGAGCGGTTCGCCGCGCATCTCGGCGTCGCCGGCGACTGGCTGCATGGCGTCCACCGCGAGGATCACCTGCGGATCGGCGTGACGCGGCTCTCCGGCCGGCACGCCCTGGAGGAGCGGCTGGCGCCGACCGTCGCGGAGGACGCGTTCAGCCTCGTCCACCTCCTGCGCGGCCTCGACCTGCACGAGCGATGGTGCGGGGGCAGACGGGTATTCGGCGGCGCCTACGCGGCCGATACGGTGAGCGTGCTCGACCTGCGCGAGCCGGTGCAGTGCCGGCTCCGCGGCGAGGTCGACGCCGTGCAGTACTACGTCCCCCGGGCGGCCCTCGACGCCTTCGCGCGCGACAACGACGCGGGCCCGGTCGACACGTTGGCCTGGTGCCGGCAGACGCCGGACCCGATCGTCGCGTCGCTGTCGCGGATCCTGCTCGCGGCGCCCGCCGCCGGCCCGGCGAACGGCGTGTTCGTCGAGCAGATCTGCCTCGGCCTGCTCGCCCATTTCGCCGGCACCTACGGCCGGATGCGGCCGGGCACGCCCTGCATCGGCGGCCTGGCGGCCTGGCAGGAGCGCCGGGCGCGGGAGATCATGCAGGCGCGCTTCGCGACGCGGCTGACCATCACCGACATCGCCCGGGAATGCGGCCTGACGGCGAGCCACTTCGCGCGGGCCTTCCGGCGCAGCACCGGCCAGCCCCCGCACCGGACCCTCACCGAGATTCGGATCGAGCGCGCCAAGGCGCTGCTGCGGGACGAGGCCCTGTCCCTCTCCGACATCGCGCTCGCCTGCGGCTTCAACGACCAGAGCTACTTCACCCGCATCTTCACCCGCGCGGTCGGGTCGAGCCCGGGGCAGTGGCGGCGGGCGCATCGGGGGTGAGGGCGCGCGCAGCCGGCGGCTTGTTCCGCCCCCGCCCGCATGGCATCCGGGGGCTCGGCCCGGATCGACGGCAGGGGTGATGGACAAGCTCGCCGGCCTATCGGTGTTCGTGCAGGTCGCGGATTCCGGCTCCTACGCGGCCGCCGCGCGGGTGCTCGGCCTCACGGCGTCCGCCGTCGGCAAGACGATCCTGCGCCTGGAGGAGCGGCTGGAGGTCCGGCTGTTCCACCGCAACACACGCAGCCTCAGCCTCACGGCGGACGGGGTGAGGCTGCTCGAACGCGGCCGCCCGATCATGGAGGCCGTCGCCGCGGCCGAGCGCGAGATCGCCGAGGCGCGCGGGGCCCTGCGGGGCCAGCTGCGCGTCAGCGTCCCGCTGGTCGGCCGGCCGTGGAACCGGGTCTTCCTGGCCTTCATGGCGGCCCACCCGGAACTCGAACTCGAGCTGGTCTCCACCAACCGCCTCGTCGACATGGTGGAGGAGGGGTTCGATGCCGCGCTCCGGATCGGGACGCTGAAGGATTCGCGCCTGCGCACGCGCCGCCTCGGCGGCTTCCGCCTCGTGCTCGTGGCATCGCCCGGCTACCTCGCCCGCAGCGGCGCGCCGGCCACGCTCGACGACCTCGACCGGCACGATTGCCTGCGCAGCCGCAACGCCTCGACCTGCCAGCTCGACGGCTGGCCGCTCGGCCCCGACCACGCCCGGCGCAGCGCCCGCCTGGGCATCCGCTGCATCGCCGACCACGACGAGATGCTGCTGACCGCGGCCCTCGGCGGCGCCGGGATCGCCTGCATCCCGGAATTCTGGGCCTGCGAATCGATCCGGGCCGGCGACCTGCGGATCCTGCTCCCCGACGAGACCGTGAACCGGCGCGAGGTCGCCGCGATCTGGCCGGGCGGGCAGGTCGCCTGCCCGAAGGTCGCGGCCTTCGTGGCCTTCCTGGCCGAGCACCTTCCCCCGGTCCTCGCCGGATCGGAGGTGGCCGGGCCGTGAGCGCTGCCGGAGCGGCGCCCCGAACTCACCGAGAGGCTGGCGCAGGGTTCCGGCTGACGGCTCGTGCCGTCGCCCGGCCATCGGCGACGGCGTACGTCCCCTCGTGGCCGTCGCCATGCTCCCGATGCAGCCGCCGCCACTGCCCCGGGCTGGTGCCGACCGCCTGCGAGAAGGCGCGCGTGAAGTAGCTCTGGTCGCCGAAGCCGCAGAGCAAGGCCACCTCGGCCAGCGGCAGCGCGGTGCCGAGCATCAGGCGCTTGGCCTCGTCGATCCGCAAGGCCGTCAGGTAGCGGTGCGGCGAATGCCCGGTGCTGCGGCGGAACGCGGCGGCGAAGTAGCTCGGCGACAGCCGGCAGGCCTCCGCAACCTCGGTGATCGTCAGCGGCGTGGCGAGGCGGGCCTGCATCAGGTCCCTGGCGCGGCGCTCCTGCCAGGGTGAGAGCCCGCTGCGGACGGGGGCCGGGGCCGGGCCGTCGCCGTAGCGCTCGATCGCGTGGGCGAGGAAGGCCATCGCCACGTGCTCGGCGAACATCGCCCGGGCCGGATCGGGCTCGGCCATCTGCGGGAGCAGCAGGTCGACGAGGCCTGCGGCGACCGGGTCC
The DNA here is from genome assembly GCF_057747795.1 of Methylobacterium sp. 142-1Y. Taxonomy (NCBI): domain Bacteria; kingdom Pseudomonadati; phylum Pseudomonadota; class Alphaproteobacteria; order Hyphomicrobiales; family Methylobacteriaceae; genus Methylobacterium; species Methylobacterium sp. 142-1Y. Next base: position 643,336 of record NZ_CM173224.1, read on the forward strand.
CGGTCCGCCCGGGGCCAGGCGAGGCGCGAGGGCCGGGCGAGGCCTTCCTCCCGCGCGAAGGAATCGAGGAGGGCGTGGGGCAGGTAGAACTGGACCACGTCGAGGGGGCCGCTCATCGTCGAGACCGGCGAATCCGTCAGGCTGACGACGCTGACGGCCTGTTCCGGCACGCCGCCGCAATGCCGCTGGCGCCCGCCCACCGTGAAGGCGTGGTGCTGCAGCGGCTGGAGCTGCACCACGATGCTGTAGGCCGCCTCCTGCTTCAGCGGTGCGGTCCGGGTGCCGGGGGCGAGCACGCCGCGCAGGCGGGTGACGACGAGGGGGCTGCCGCGATGGGCGAGCGTCAGGGACGAGTCCGCCGCGACGCCGATATGGCGGGCCATGCGCTCGCCGTTCAGGCCGCTCGCCCGGTTCGACGGGAGAGGCCTTGCCCGGTCGGGCCGGCGCGCGGCACCTGATCTCGCCTCGCGGCGATCATGGGATGCAAGGTCAGGGGAAGATCTGGGACAGTCGTTGAGATTCATTCCAATCACCCGGCTCTGACGGGTTCATGATCTCATCCTCTGCGACAAGCGTCTTCGCGATTCCTGCTCTGTCGTTTGCCGTCCTTGCTATTGCGGGCTTTGCTGGCGGCGATAATCCCCCGGGGTGCAGCCGGTGGCGCGCTTGAACGCGCTGGTGAAGGTGGATTGTCCGGAGAAGCCAGAGCGCAGGGCGATCTCGCCGAGCGGCATCCCGGTCCGGGCCAGGAGACGGCGCGCCTCCTCGAGGCGCGCGGCACTGACGAAGCTGTGCGGCGTGCTGCCGGTGACCGCCTTGAACATCCTGGCGAAGTGGAACGGGCTCAGGCAGGCGACTTCGGCGAGTTCCGCCACCGTCAGGTCGCGGTGGAGGTTGTCGCGGATGAAGTCCGTCACCCTGCGGATCCGGGCCTGGCAGGTCGATCCGGCCTCCTCCGCGTCCGCGCCGTCCGGGCGATCGTGGCCGTACATCTGCGCGAGCCGCGCCACCAGGGAGAACGAGGCCGCCTCGACCAGCATCCGCCCGGCGGCGGTCTCGGTCCTGAGCTCGCGGCCGATGGCGAGCCCGAGCTGGCGCACCAGGTCGTCGTCGACATCGGCGAGGTAACGGACCGCGTCGGCGCGGATGCGGGCATCGCCGTAGAGGTCGGCCATGCGGGCGAACCCCTCGGCCGGCAGGTAGACGTGGAGGATGTCATGCAGGGGGCCCGAGATGACGATGTCGTCCTCGGCCACTCCGACCGGGCAGAACCACACCGTGCCGGCCTCGACGGCATTCCGCTGGCGCCTCCCGGCGCCCTTCCGGCTGACATAGGCGCCGGGGCTGCGCCGCGTGGCGATGGTGATCTCCATCTGGGTCGGCACGATCGCCGGCAATTCGCCGGGCGGGTGGCAGCGCAACTCCGCCGCCACGCCCGACCAGCCCCTTCCTTGCGAAGAGGCGACGAGGCCGGCCCTGGGAAACTTGAACGCGCCGTGCCGATGCAGATCCATGCGCGGCAATGTCCAAGCCGCGGAGCCTCGACGCTATTATACACCCGTATCGGCGACGGGGGCGCCCGGCTTCGCCTACACACCGCTCCCCAACTGGATGTCGGCATGAACCAGGGCTCGGCACAGGTCTTCTCGCGGTGGCCCAGCCTCGCTTCCGCCGGCGACGCCTCCGCCGCCGCCGACGCGCTGCCGGCCTGGATGCTCTCCGCGCCGCGGCGCCGTTGGCCGGGTCTCGTCGGGGATGCGGGCAAGGCCGGCCTCGCTGTCGGGATGCCGGCCGTCGTCGTCGGATGCTGGGCGGGCCTCTCCGGCGGGAACGGCTGGATTTCGGCCGCCGCATTCGCCGCCACGGTGCTGGGCATCCTGCACATCGCCGGCCTGCGGCGCCGGCTGCGGGCGAGCGAGGCGCGGTTTTCCGCGATCTTCGAGCGCGCCGGGATCTCGATGTGGCGGGAGGATTGGAGCGCAGTCGGCGAGGCCGTGGCGTCCTTGCGCCGGGCCGGGGTGTCGGACATCGAGGGCCACTTCGCCGTTCGGCCCGCGGAGCTGCGGGCCTTGTGCGGCAGGGTCCTGATCCGGGACGTCAACGCCTTCACGCTGGAGGAGACCGGAGCGCCGGACAAGACGGTCTTCGTCGGCCCCCTCGACCGGCTCCTGCCGCCGACCGACCAGACCTTCGTGCAATGGCTGGTGGCGATCGGCCGGGGCGACCGCTTCTTCCGCTCGGAGGCGCACATCGTGGGGGCCGACGGCAACCAGGCCGACGTGCTGTTCACCGCCATGCTGCCGCGCGATCCCGAGGGCTTCTCCGACATCCTCGTCACCTCCCTCGACATCACCGCCTACAAGCGCGCGCAGGCGCGACTGGCCGAGGCGGAGAGCGGCCTCGCCCGCGCCGCGCGCTCGGTCACCGTGGGGGCGGTGAGCGCGTCGATCGCCCACGAGGTCAACACGCCGCTCGCGGCGATCGCCGCCAACGCCCAGGCCTCCTTGCGCTGGCTCAGGCGGCCGGAGCCGGACCTCGCCGAGGTGACGGCCGCCCTCGAGGACGTCGTCTCCGAGGCCAGGCGCGCCCGCGACGTGGTCGCCCGCACGCGCTCGCTCTTCGGCACGGCCGCCCCGGCGCCGGTGCCGATCGATGTCGTCGAGGCGGCGCGGGAAGCGACGCTGATCGCCGAGCGGGAGCTTCGCGCCAACGGCGCCGCCGTCCTCCTGACCGCCGAATCCGGTCTCCCGCCGGTCGCCGGCGACCTCGTCCAGATCGAGCAGGTGCTGGTCAATCTCCTGGTCAACGCCGCCCAGGCGATGGTGGGATCGCGCGGGGGCCGGACGATCGGGATGAGCGTGCGGGCCGAGCCCGGCGCGGTCCGCGTCACGGTGAGCGATACCGGCCCGGGCGTGGCGCCCGAGGAGCGGGCGCGCATCTTCGCGCCGTTCCACTCCACCAAGGCGGGCGGCATGGGCATGGGGCTGGCGATCTGCCGGACCTGCATCGACGCCCATGGCGGCGACCTCTGGGTCGACGAGGCGCCGGGCGGCGGCGCCGCGTTCCACATCAGGCTCCCGGTCCAAGATACGGGCCAAGATACGGGCCAAGATACGGGCCAAGATACGGGCCAACATCGGGCTCGAGACCCGGCCTCATGCCCGTCGCCGGCCTGACCTCCCGCCTCGTCGCGATCGTCGACGACGATCCCGCCGTCGGCCTCGCCCTGTCCCGGCTGATCCGCTCCCTCGGCTACGCGCCGATGCTGTTCAAGGAGGCCGGGCTCCTGCTCGCCGCCCTCGGCGCCGTCGAGCCTGCTTGCGTCGTCACCGACCTGCAGATGCCGGGCCTGTCGGGCCTCGACCTGCTGCAGCGGCTGCGGGTGCGCCGCCCAGGCCTGCGGGTGATCCTCGCCACCGCCGCGCCGAGCGCCGCGAACCGCCGGCAGGCCCTCGATGCCGGGGCCTTCGCGTATCTTGCCAAACCCTTCGAGGCCGAGGAACTCGCGCGCTGCTTGTCGGACGTGTTCGACACGCCGTGATTCCGTGTTAGACCCCATAAGGTCGCGCTACCCGAAGGGCCCGACGGCGAGCCCACCGCGGGAGACGCAGCGCAAAACCCAGCCTCATGCAGACCGGCACCGTTCACATCGTCGACGACGACGCGGCCCTGCGGACGGCGCTCGTGCGCCTCTGCGTCTCGGCCGGTCTGAAGGCCCTGGGCTACGCCGACGCCTCGGCGCTGCTTGCCGATCCGGGCATCGCCCGGCCCGCCTGCATCCTCCTCGACGTGCGGCTGACCGACGAGAGCGGCCTCGACGTCCAGGCCCGGTTCCAGGCCTCCGGCACCACGATCCCGATCGTCTTCCTGACCGGCTACGGCACGATCCCGATGACCGTGCGGGCGATGCGGGGCGGGGCGGTCGAATTCCTGACGAAGCCCGCCGACGACGAGGCGATCCTGGAGGCGATCGCGCGGGCGCTCGCCCTCGACGCCGCCGCCCAGGCCGCCCAAGCCGCCCAGGCCGCGCTCGCGGGCCGGCTTGCCTCCCTCACTGGCCGCGAGCGCGACGTGTTCGGCCTCGCCATCGGCGGCCTGATGAACAAGCAGATCGCCGCGGAGCTCGGCGTCTCGGAGATCACCGCCAAGGTCCACAAAAGACGGGTGATGGCGAAGATGGAGGCCCGCTCGCTGGCCGACCTCGTCCGGATGGCGAGCGAACTCGGCATCGACGCGCCCCGCCAGCGGTGACCGGCCGTGAGGCCCCGGGCAAGGCCATAGCGGGGCAGGGCGCTCAGGTCGGCGCCAGGTCGCGGCTCGTGCGGTCCAGTTCCTCGCTGTAGCGGCGTAGCGCGTGCTGCTCCGTCAGGAGGCCGATCACCCGCCGGTCGCGGGCACCGGCCACCACCGCGAGCGCATCGGCCTCCGCCCGCTCGAACACCGCGAGCGCCTCCTTCACGTTCATCTCCGGCGTCAGGACCTCGTCGCACAGGTGCAGGACCTCGCCGAGCGCTTCGACCTCGCGCGCTGCATCGTGCAGTTCCTGAACGTAGGCCATGCCGGCATAGAGGCCGTCGGTGCCGAGCACGACGACCCGCTGCGTCGAGCCCAGGGGGAATTCACGCCGGAAGCCCTTGACCGGCATGTCGACCCGCACGGTGCGGATGTCCGGCCGCATGGTCCGTCCGACGGTGAGGCTGCGGATCCAGCCGACATCGAGTGCGCTGCGGATCGATTCGCCGCGCAGGTGGAAGCGCCACGTCGCGAAGGAATAGCCGAAGGTCCGCCGCACCGTCAGCGAGGCGACGACCGAGGCCGCCAGCACCGCGATGGTGAGCGGCAGGCTGCCGGTGGTCTCGAGCGCGAGGAACGCCATGGTGAGCGGACCGCCGAGGATCGCCGTCGCCATGGCGCTCATCCCGACGATGCCGAGCACCACCGCCGGGACCTGGAGCGAGAACAGCGACATCCACGCGAAGGCGACGAGCTTGCCCAGCATCGCGCCGAGGAAGAGCGAGGCGAAGAACAGGCCGCCGCGAAAGCCGCTGCCGATCGAGATGGCGGAGGCGACCGCCTTCAGGACGATCAGCGCGACCAGGAAGGCCGGGGTGTAGAACGCCTCGAACCCGACATGCAGGGCGCTGTGGCCCGAGGAGAGCACGGCCGGGGTGACGAGGGCGAGGGCCCCCACGGCGAGCCCGCCGAGGGCCGGCTGCAACGGGACCGGCACGCCGCTGCGGCGGAAACCCGCCTCGACGAGGGGCACGCCGCGCATCACCGCGATGGCGACGCCCGCGCAGACGAAGCCCATCGCGAGGATCGGCGCGTAGTCGCGAAGCGCCAGCGTCCCGGCGAACCCGATCTGGAACGAGGACGGCTCGACGAGAAGCCGCATGGCGCCGACCGCGCAGATCGACGCCGCGGCGACCGGCGCCAGCGAGCCGATCGCGTAGGCCCCGATCACCAGTTCGAAGGCGTAGAAGGCGCCGGTGAGCGGCGCGTCGAAGGCGGCGGCAATGGCCCCCGCGGTGCCGGCACCGACGATCACCCGCATGTCGCTGCGCCGGAGCCGGAACGCCCGGCCGAGCTTGGAGGCAAGCGCACCCGCCGCCTGGGTGTAGCCCGCCTCCATGCCCACCGAGGCACCGAAGCCGTTCGACAGGAGGGTCTGCGCCACGACGATCAGGCTGTCGCGCCCCGAGATCCGGCCGCCATGGAGGGCGTTGGCCTCGATCGGGTCGACGATGCGGCCGGTCCGGCGGTAGCGGGCGAGCAGAATGCCGAAGCCCCCGAGGAGCAGCCCGCCGAGGGCCGGGACCAGGAGCGCCCGCCAGGGCGCGACCGCCTCGGCCCCGCTCAGCGCCTCGCTCGGCAGGCCGAACAGCCGGACATGCATCGCCCGCGCCGCCAGGACCATCGCGGCGACGACGAGCCCGGCGAGGAACCCGACGAGGCCCGAGAGCAGCGCGACGAGGATCTCCTCCTGCCGCACGAGGCGGCGCAGGACGAAGGAGGGCCGCCACGCGGCCGCCCGGCGCAAGGCCATCGCGGCGATCCTAGCGGAGCGTATAGGCCTGGTAGAGCCGGGCGACCTCGGCGGTGACCGGGCCCGGCGCGCCGGTGCCGATGCGGCGGCCGTCGATCCGGGTCACCGGAGTGATGCCGCCGAGCGTCCCGGTCACGAAGGCTTCCTCGGCGGCATAGGTCTCGGCCAGGGTGAAGTCGAGCTCGCGCACGGTGCCGCCGGCCTCGCGCCAGACCTCCATCACCTTGCGGTGGGTGATGCCCTTGAAGTTGCACCGCCCCGTCGAGGTCCACAGCTCGCCTTTTCGGACGATGAAGAAGTTCGTCGAGTTGCAGCTCGCCACGAAGCCGGACTGGTCGAGCATCAAGGCCTCGTCGGCCCCGCAATTGATCGCCTGGATCAGCGCCTGGATGAAGTTGAGGCGGCTATGCGAGTTGAGCCGGAGGTCGAACACGTCCGGCGTGCTGCACCGGATGGTCGAGGTCATGAGGCTGAGCCCGGCCGCCTTGGCCTCGGGCCGCGGGGTCTTGTACTCGGCGATGATGACGATCGTCGCCCGGCCCAGAGCGAAGCGGGGATCCTGGTTCGGCGTGCGCTTGCGGCCGCGGGTGACCATCAGGCGGATATGGGCGCCGTCCCGCATCCCGTTGCGGTCGAGGGTCGCCCGGATCGCCGCGACTATCTCCTCGCGGGCGAGCCCGATATCGAGGGCGATCGAGCCCGCGCCCTCGTAGAGCCGGTCCATGTGGTCGTCGAGGGCGAGCAGCTTGCCGTTGACGAGGCGCAGGCCCTCCCACACGCCGTCGCCGAGCACGAAACCGGCATCGAAGACCGAGACCGACGCCCGGTCGCGGGGGACGAACTCGCCGTTCACATAGACGAGCACGCCGTCGTTGCGGGGATCGTCGAGATAGCCCTGCGCGCTCGACGCGCTGGTGGTCTGGGTGCCGGACAAAGGAAATCCCTCGAAAGATGACGGGAGGCGCGTCAGAACGCGAATTCGCTGTGGCGGGCGAGGAAGCTGCGGGTCCGCTCGCCGCGCGGGGCTTTCAGCACTTCGTCGGGGGTGCCGACCTCGTCGAAGCGGCCGTCGGCCAGGAAGACCACCTTCGTGGCGAAGTGGTAGGCGAAGCCAAGTTCGTGGGTGACGAGGAGCATGGTGCGCCCTTCCTCGGCAAGACCGCGGATCACCCGAAGCACCTCGCCGACCAGTTCTGGATCGAGGGAGGAGGTGGGCTCGTCGAAAAGCAGGATCTCGGGGTCCATCGCCAGCGCTCGGGCGATCGCCACCCGCTGCTGCTGGCCGCCGGAGAGCCGGCTCGGATAGGCGTCGCGCTTCTCGGACAGGCCGACCTTGCCGAGTTCCGCCTCCGCCCGGGCGCGGGCTTCCGCCCGCTTCATGCCCTTCACGGTGACGAGGCCTTCCATGACGTTCTCGCGCGCCGTCTGGTGCGGGAAGAGGTTGAACTGCTGGAACACCATGCCGACGCGCCGGCGCACCCCGCACAGCTCGCTCTCCGGATAGAGGGTCGCGCCGTCCCGGCCCGGCCGGCCGAGCACACGGCCGTCGAGGGCGATCCGCCCCCGCGTCGGCATCTCCATGAAGTTGAGGCAGCGCAGGAGCGTGCTCTTGCCCGAGCCCGAGCCCGAGCCGCCGATGATCGCGACGCGCTCGCCCGGCATCACCTTGAGGTCGATACCGCGCAGGACCTCGTGCGGCCCGAACGACTTGTGGAGATCGTGAACCTCGATCGACGGTGTGGTCATCGCGGGCGAAATCCTTCAGCTGCGGGCGGCCAGACGCCGCTCCAGGCGGGCGGAGAGGACGCTGCCCGGATAGATCAGGACGAAATAGACGATCGCCACACTCGTCAGAATCTCGAGCGGCCGGTAATAGGTCGAGCTCAAGAGCCGCCCCTGATACATCAGTTCGTGTACCGAGAGCACGGAGGCGAGCGAGGTCACCTTCGCGAGTTCGATGGCGCGATTGGTGAAGGCCGGTAGCATCCGGCGCAGGACCTGCGGCAGGATCACCCGCCGCATCGCATGGGATCGGGTCATGCCGAGCGCCCGCGCGCCCTCGAACTGGCCCTTCGGGATCGACTGGATCCCGCCGCGAAAGATCTCGGCGCAATAGGCGGCGGTGTTGAGGGTGAGCCCGAGCAGGGCCGCCACGAAGGGCGTGAGCTGGACGCCGATGACGATCGGGCAGGCGTAGAAGAACCAGATCAGCTGGATCAGGACCGGCGTGCCCCGGAACACCTCGATAGCGCCGAGCGCCGGCTTCGCGATCCAGCCCGAACGGGACAGCCGGGCGAGGCCGAGGAGAAAACCGAGCACGAGCCCGGCCGCCATGGCGGGAATCCAGAGTTCCACCGTGACGAGGAGGCCGCGCAGCAGCACCGGCCAGTTCTGCACGAGCAGGCTGAAATCCCAGTCGTAGGTCATGTCCGGGACCTCAGCGATAGGCGGTCAGGCGCTGCTCGGCCAGGCGCGCCAGCGCACTCGCGGTGATCAGCAGAACGAGATAAAGGAGAGCCACCACGGTGTAGACTTCGAGCGGCCGGAAGGTCTGGCTGTTGACCTGCATCGCCTGGTAGAGGAGCTCGCCATAGGCGAGGGTGGAGGCGAGCGCCGTGGTCTTCGTCAGCTCGAAGGAGCGCTCGACGAAGGGCGGCACCATGCGGCCGACCGCCTGCGGCAGGATCACCCGGCGCATGACTTGCGCCCGGCTCATGCCGATGGCCTTGGCGCCCTCCCACTGGCCCCTCTCGATCGAGACGATACCGCCGCGAAACACCTCGGCATAGAACGCTCCGGACTGGGTCGAGAGCGCCAGGATCGCCGCGGCGAGGGGATCGAGGCTGATATCGGCCAGAACCGGCAGCGCGTAGAAGAACCAGAAGAAATGCACGATCGGCGGCGTGTTGCGGTAGAACTCGATGAAGCCCGTCGCCGGCGCCCGCACGAGGCGGGACGACGACAGCCGCATCAGCGCCAGAACGAGCCCGAATCCGACGCCGAGCACGATCGACACGGCCGCGATCTTGACGGTGTTCAGGAGCCCGAGCGCCAGCATGTCGAGATGGCGCAGGACGGGCATGAAGTCCCAGGTGTAATTCATGACCGTCCTCCCCGGTGTGGGTCGTCAGGCCCACTTCTCGCGCACGAGGCCGGGGACGGTCGCCGGATCGATGCCTCGGGCCTAGAGGTATTTCGAAAAATACTCCTGCGGCTTGCCGGCAGCGTAGAGGGCGGCGAAGCGCGCGCTGAGCCAATCCTTGAACGCCGGATCGCCGTCCCGGCGGATGCCGGCGCTGGTGGCGACGGGGGTGACCGGCTTCAAGAGCATCACCTTGCCGAGCTTGAGCCGGGCATATTGCACCACCAGGGCCGGATGGAACTGCGCGACGGCATCGACGCGCTTGGCCGCGAAGGCGGCCACCGCCTCGTCGTTGTTCGAGAACCGGCTGATGCTGGCGGATTTCAGGGTCTCGGTCACCGTACGGTCGACCGAGGTACCGAGCGTCACACCGATGCGGATGCCGGGCTTGTCGAGGTCGGACCACGCGGTCGCCGTCTGGTCGGGCCGCACGAGGGCGCCGGCGGCGTAGTAGAAGAGGGGGCTGTCGGGAAAGTCGATCGCCTTGCGGCGTTCCTCGGTCGGGTCGAGGACGAACATGACGTCGATCTGGTCGGCCTGGATCGCCGCGACGCAATTCGCCCAGCTCGTCTCCACCGGCACCATGGTCACGCCGAGGTCGCTCGCCAGCGCGTTGCCGAGATCGATGCCGACGCCGCTCCAGGTCCCGGCCATCGGGTCCTTGAAGAACCACGGCTCAGCCGAGGTGACGCCGATGCGCAGGCGGCCGCTCCGCATGATGCGGTCGAGCGAGTTCGTCCCCTGAGCCGCGGCGGGGCGCAGGCCGGCCATCGTCCCCGCCGAGGCGAGGGCGAGAGCGAGGAAGTCGCGGCGACGGGTCATGGATGCTCTCCTGGGGTGGTTCGGTCGCCGGCCTGCGGCGCGCTTCGTCTCGTCGTCGGCTGCGGGCAGGGCCGAGCCCTTCGCAGGCGGCATGATCGGCGCGGCGTTCACGGGCGCGCCTCCTGCCGGCGCTCGCGCTCGTCGAGGAAGGCCTTGGTCTGCTCGGCGCCGCGACGCATGTGGCTCTCGATCTCGCCGCGCATCGCCTCCCAGTCGTCGCCGAGGGCGAGGCGCAGATAGGTGTCGTGCCCGTCGCGACGGGGCCCGCGCAGCCCGTGGGCGCGGTGATGGGCCGCCCAGTAGAGCTGCAGCCGGCCGCGCAGGCCATGCCAGACGTGCAGCAGGAAGGAATGCCCGGTCGCCTCGTAGACCGCGCCGTGAAAGCTCAGCTCGGCGAGGATGCTGGCCTTGTCGTCACCCGCATCGATCGTCGCCGTGAGGGCCTCGTGCCGGCGCTGCAGTTCGCTCCGAAACGCCGCGCCGCGCCGGTCCCAGACCAGCTCGAACGCGAAAGTCTCCAGGTTGCGGCGGATCGAGTAGATCTCGTCGACGTCCTTGACCGAGATGTCGATGACGTAGGTCCCCGTGTAGGGAACCGTCTCAAGAATGCCTTCCTCGATCAGCTGCCGGATCGCCTCGCGCAACGGGCCGCGGCTCACGCCGAACTGCTCTGCGAGCGCCGTCTCGACGAGCTGCGAGCCGGGCGCGATGTCGCCGCCGAGAATCGCGTTCCGGAGGCTGTCGGCGATGCGGCTTCGGAACGTGTCCTTGGGGACGCGGGCAAAGCCGTCGGTCGCGGGTCTCGGGCGCTGGGCGTTCATCCGTGGCCTCTCTCATCGTCGATTGTCAACAATCGACGGACTGACGCAAGAGAGGGCGTGCACGATTTTCGAGCATCAGCGCCGCGCCCGTACCCGACGTGCGGCCTCTCGACGTGTCAGATGGGCCTTCGGCGGCCCAGGGCCGAGGCCGGACGGGCGTGGGCCTGGAAGCTCACGCCGGACCCGGCGCCTCGGACGCGGCCTCCGGCGGCACCGGGCGCGGGCGCCTGGATTCGTCGATCGCCACGAAGGTGAACAGCGCCTGGGTGACCTTGATGGTTTCCTCGCTCTCCCGGGCGCGGCGCCAGGCCTCGATCTGGATGCGGATCGAAGAGCGGCCCACCGAAACGATCTTCGCGTAGAGGCTGACCTCGTCGCCGACGACGACCGGCTGCAGGAATGTCATGCCCTCGACGGCGATGGTGGCGCAGCGCCCCCGCGCCCGGCGGGCCGCCACATTGCCGGCGGCGAGATCCATCTGCGCCATGAGCCAGCCGCCGAAGATGTCGCCGGCCGGGTTGGTATCGGCCGGCATGGCGATGGTGCGGATGACCGGGGGACCCCAGGCGGCGGCTTCGGGCGGAGTGCTGGGCATCGGCAGGATCTGTTGCAGGAGGACGAGGACGGGATCCTTCTTAAAGCGTACGTCGCCCAGGGTAAGTTCGAAATTTCGGCATTCGGCCCGGCACCCGGGCGGGCATGCTCGAACATTCCATAATCATCCTTATGCGAACTGCATTCGCGGCTGAACTGGGCCGACTGAAGGTGGTCATGTCCCCCGGTTGCAGATCGCAGGAGCGCTTTCCTCGCATGGTAAAGAGGACCGGAAGCATCGCTCCCGATCCTCTCCGGCAGGAGAGTCGGCTGGGCGAGCGCCACCCCGCCGCTCCCCGTTTATCCCAGAGCCTGGTTGGCCAGGGTGAAAGGCCGGGCCGGGCCGATCCGGGGCGGCAGGCCGCGTGTCATCGTCACGGACACATCGACGTTGGCGAGGCCGCAAGCCTCCGCGAAAGCGACGAGCGGCCCGTTGCGCTCCGGCGTATCGATGCGCAGGAACGCGTCGGCACGAGCCCGCACGTGCGGGCTCAGCAGCGCGATGGCGGCCTCGGCGTCCGGTGCCACGGTCGGGCCCGCGATGTGGCCACGGCCAAAAGGCCGGCAGATCGAGAAGCCGGTGATGCGGCCCTCTTCCTCGATAACGAAGGTCCGGGCCACCCCGCGCAACACGTCCAGCAGCCGGGCCCGGTCGCCGCCGACCGCTTCGCGATCGAGCATGGCGATGGCGGGCCAGTCGGCCTCGACCGCCGGGCGCACCCGCGGGTCGTCGACAGCGGCGGACGCGTTCACGATGCCTTGGTACTGCGTGTTGCCGCCGGTCACGCGAAAACCCTCGGATTCGTAGAGGGGCCGGCCCGCGACCGTGGAGGTAAGCCGGATCGTGCGGTCGCCCGCCGCGGCGAAGAGTTCCCGCATCAGCCGCCGACCGATCCCCTTGCCCTGCATCTGCGGCGAGACGATCACCATGCCGATGGTGGCGAGCCGCGCTCCGAAGGGCCACCACATCGCCGAGCCCATCACCCGGCTGGCCTCGTCATAGGCAACCAGGCCGTGACCGACCTCCAGCATCATGCGCCAATCCTCCGCCCGGTGCGGCCAGCGCGCCTCGATCGAGAGGCCGTGCGCCGCCTCGATGTCGGCTTCGGTCATCGGACGGATCGTCGGGGCGGCGTCCGCCGACGCGATCTGGGCTGAATGGGTCATCGCGTCGGGTCTCCTAAGAGCAAGAGATCGAAAGCGGCAGCCCGCTCCGTGTCGAGAGCCGGGGTGCCGGAGGGTTGGAGATGGTCAGAGACCGCCCATATGGAGCGACTTCAGCTCCAGGTACTCGTCGATGCCGTAGGCCGAGCCCTCGCGTCCGAGGCCCGACTGCTTGACGCCGCCGAAGGGCGCCGCCTCCATCGAGACCGTGCCGGTGTTGAGCCCGACCATGCCGAATTCCAGCGCCTCGCCGACCCGCCACGCCCGACGGATGTCGGAGGTGTAGAAGTACGAGGCGAGGCCGAACGGCGTCGCATTGGCGATGGCGATCGCATCCTCCTCGCGGGAGAAGCGCATTAGCGGCGCGAGTGGCCCGAAGGTCTCCTCCACGGCGAGCCGCATCCCCGTATCGGCGCCGGTCAGGACCAGCGGCGGCACGAAGCGACCGCGCACGGCATCCGGATCGCCCGCGACCAGCCGGGCACCTTGCTTGAGCGCGTCGTCGAGATGCGCCGTCACCTTGGCGGCGGCGGCATCGTTGATCAGGGGGCCGACGGTAACCCCGGCCTCGAAGCCGTTGCCGACCTGGAGCTTGGCCGCGGCCTCGGCGAGGCGGGCGGCGAAGCGGTCGTGGATGCCGTCCTGCACCAGGATCCGGTTGGCGCAGACGCAGGTCTGGCCGGCATTGCGGAATTTCGAGGCCATGACGCCGGCAATCGCCTGGTCGAGATCGGCATCGTCGAACACGATGAACGGCGCGTTGCCGCCGAGTTCCAGGCTCAGCCGCTTGATGGTGGGCGCCGACTGGGCCATCAGCAGGCGCCCGACCGCGGTCGAACCGGTGAAAGACAGCTTGCGCACGGTCTCGCTGCCGGTCATCTCGGCGCCGATCGGCCCAGGCGAGCCGGTGACGACGCTGAATACACCCTTCGGCACCCCGGCCCGCTCGGCGAGCACCGCGAGCGCGAGCGCCGAGAACGGTGTCAGGTCGGCGGGCTTGACCACGATCGGGCAGCCGGCGGCGAAGGCCGGCGCCACCTTGCGGGTGATCATCGCGATCGGGAAGTTCCACGGCGTGATCGCCGCGCAGACGCCGACCGGCTCCTTGAGCACCAGCACCCGGCGGTCGCCGACCGGTGCGGTGAACACGTCGCCGGTGATGCGGCGGGCTTCTTCCGCGAACCACTTCACGAAGCTCGCGCCGTAGGCGACCTCGCCGCGGGCTTCCGCCAGCGGCTTGCCCTGCTCGGCGGTCATGATCGCCGCCAGGTCCTCGGCATTCTCGAGGATCAGGGCGTTCCAGCGCTCCAGGATCGCGGCGCGCTCGGCCGGCGAGGTGCGGCGCCAGGCCGGAAAGGCGGCCTCGGCGGCCGCGATCGCCGCACGGGTCTCGGCGCCACCGCAATCCGGCACCGGACCGATGGTCTCGCCCGTCGCCGGATCGGTCACGGCGAGGCTGCCGCCTGCATCGGCGTCGCGCCACTCGCCGGCGATGAAGGCCTGGAAGCGCAGGAGCGCGGGATCGCGCAGGCGGTCCTTGGTGAACATGGGTCGTCCTCGGGGCGTAAAGTCGGGGGGTGGATCGGGCCGTGGCGCGCGTCGAGCCTCGCTCGTCCGGCGGCCGCGCTCCGGGGCTGGATCGCGGCGACCGTTCGGGATCGCGAGATCGGCCGGGCTTGCCTCCTTACAGGCCGAGCAGGCCCGGCAGGCCGCCGATGTCCTTGATCTCGTGGTAGCCGTAATAGGGGTTGGCCGGCTCGTGGCCGCGGTTGACCCATACCTTGTTGGTGATGCGCAAGTCATGCGCGGTCATCAGGTCGTAACGGAAGCTCGAGGAGCAGTGCAGCACGTCCTCGGGGCCGCAGCCGAGTTGGTCGAACATGTACTCGAAGGCTTGCATGCGCGGCTTGTAGGCCTGAGCCTCTTCCGCCGTGTAAGCGCCGTGGAACGGCGCGCCGAGCTTGGCGACCGAGTGCGGGATCAGCTCCTTCATCGAGTTCGACAGGATCACCAGGGGGAATTCCTTGGCGACCTTGGCCAGCCCCTCGACGACGTCCGGATGCGGGCCCCAGGTCGGCACCGCGGCGTAGACCGCGTCGGCGTCGCTGTCGCGGTACGCGACGCCGTTGGCCTTGCAGGTGCGGATGAGAGAATTGGCGACCACGTCCTTGTAGGGCTTCCAAGGGCCGAGGACCTCGTCGAGGCGGTAGGCCGAGAAGTCGGCCACGAAGGCGTCCATCCGCTCCGCCGGCACCCGGTCGGCGTAGAGGCGGCGAGCGACCGGCGCCATCTCGAAGTAGATCAGAGTGCCGTAGCAATCGAAGGTGATGAACTTGGGGGCCAGGCGGGTCATCGGGATCTCCCTGCGGTGTTCAACCGTAGTGGAACCCTAAGGGCCACCGGCTGCGCTCGGACGCCGATGTGCTGCCCTTGGAAGTGGTGTTCCTGCGCTTTCGCCGTTGCCGGACGGCATGTCGTGCCGGGCACCCCGGTGCGGCAGCCTCTGCCGCCACGGGGCGCCCGCCACGTCGTTCCGTCTGACGGCGCCCGGTGATTCAGCGTCTCCCGCGGGTCGAGCCTTCCTATGATCGGTCCATCGGCGGCTCCGCCCGGAGGGCTGCCGCCTCTTCGAGCCAGCGAGGCCCCCGATGACCGCCCCTCTTACCGCTCGGCCCCTCGTCGCCTACAAGTCGGACCCGGTGCGCGGCGCCATCTGGCACGACATCTTTACCCGCGAGGCGCCGGATCTGCGCCTCCTCGACTGGGCGCCGGAGGGCGAGGCGGCCGATGCACCCTATCTCGTCGCCTGGACGCCGCCGGGGGATCTCCCCCGCGCGATGCCGAACCTAGACGTGCTGTTCTGCATCGGGGCCGGCATCGACCACCTCCCCGTCCATGATCTGCCGCAAGCCGTGCAGGTGGTGCGGATGGTCGATCCCAACCTCACCGCCTCGATGGTCGAGTACGTCGTCATGGCGGTGCTGGCGCTCCACCGCGACCTCCCGTTCTACCGGACCGAGCAGGCTGCCGGGCGCTGGACCCCGCGGCCGGTGCGGCCGGCAGCGGAGCGCCGGGTCGGCATCATGGGTCTCGGCGTTCTCGGCCAGGCGGCAGCACAGGCCTTGCGCAGCTTCGGCTTCCCGATCCGCGGCTGGAGCGCGTCGTCGAAGTCCATCGACGGGGTCGAGACCTTCGCAGGCGACGCGACCTTGAGCGACTTCCTGTCCGGCACCGACATCCTGGTCTGCCTGCTGCCGCTCACGGGTGCGACCCGCGGGATCCTGAATCGCGACCTGTTCGCCCGCCTGCCCGCCGGTGCCGCCCTGGTGAATACCGGTCGCGGCGGCCACGTGGTCGAGGCCGACCTGCTCGCCGCCCTCGAGAACGGCCGGCTCTCGGGCGCCGTCCTCGACGTGCTCGCGGCCGAGCCGCCGCCGGCCGATCATTCGCTCCTTGCACATCCCCTGGTGCTCGCGACGCCGCACATCGCGAGTGCCACCCAGCCGGCCGGTGCCGCCCGGCAGGTGATCCAGGGCGTGCGCGCGCATCTGCGCGGCGAGCCGATCGCGCACGCTGTCGACCGCTTGCAGGGATACTGAATCCGGCTCTTGAACGCAGGACGTGCATCCCCATTTTGGGATGCGGTGTCGGCAGGGCGTGGGCAATCCCCTCCCCTGTCGCCCTGGCCGCGATCCTCGGATAGGGCTGTGTTGACAGGCGAGCCGGCTACCCTTAGACAGCCGCTCACCGACGGGGCGCCGACGAACTGGCCGCCGCGAAGGACTTCCCCAGAGATGGTGAAGCAAGGGCCAGGGAAACCCGGCTCGGCTTTCTGTTCTCCGGGGTACGAGGTCTGGCTCCCGGCCCGACCCGCTCTTTGACAAGTTCATACGAGAAAGAGAAGCGTGGACGGCGTCGTCCCTGCGGATCCTGCCTTCGGGTGGGATCATGAGTAGGATGATGCTGATCCGACGTTTCGGTGCTCACACGATCCGGTGGAAACGCCGATCGGTCGTGAGCCTCCGTTTTAGTTGTGATCAGCTATGATCAGCTCTTCAACTTGAGAGTTTGATCCTGGCTCAGAGCGAACGCTGGCGGCAGGCTTAACACATGCAAGTCGAGCGGGCCCTTCGGGGTCAGCGGCAGACGGGTGAGTAACGCGTGGGAACGTGCCCTTCGGTTCGGAATAACTCAGGGAAACTTGAGCTAATACCGGATACGCCCTTATGGGGAAAGGCTTGACTGCCGAAGGATCGGCCCGCGTCTGATTAGCTAGTTGGTGAGGTTACGGCTCACCAAGGCGACGATCAGTAGCTGGTCTGAGAGGATGATCAGCCACACTGGGACTGAGACACGGCCCAGACTCCTACGGGAGGCAGCAGTGGGGAATATTGGACAATGGGGGCAACCCTGATCCAGCCATGCCGCGTGAGTGATGACGGCCTTAGGGTTGTAAAGCTCTTTTCTCCGGGACGATAATGACGGTACCGGAGGAATAAGCCCCGGCTAACTTCGTGCCAGCAGCCGCGGTAATACGAAGGGGGCTAGCGTTGCTCGGAATCACTGGGCGTAAAGGGCGCGTAGGCGGCTGATTTAGTCGAGGGTGAAAGCCCGTGGCTCAACCACGGAATGGCCTTCGATACTGGTTGGCTTGAGACCGGAAGAGGACAGCGGAACTGCGAGTGTAGAGGTGAAATTCGTAGATATTCGCAAGAACACCAGTGGCGAAGGCGGCTGTCTGGTCCGGTTCTGACGCTGAGGCGCGAAAGCGTGGGGAGCAAACAGGATTAGATACCCTGGTAGTCCACGCTGTAAACGATGAATGCTAGCCGTTGGTCTGCATGCAGGTCAGTGGCGCCGCTAACGCATTAAGCATTCCGCCTGGGGAGTACGGTCGCAAGATTAAAACTCAAAGGAATTGACGGGGGCCCGCACAAGCGGTGGAGCATGTGGTTTAATTCGACGCAACGCGCAGAACCTTACCATCCCTTGACATGGCATGTTAGGCGGAGAGATCCGTTGTCCTCTTCGGAGGCGTGCACACAGGTGCTGCATGGCTGTCGTCAGCTCGTGTCGTGAGATGTTGGGTTAAGTCCCGCAACGAGCGCAACCCACGTCCCTAGTTGCCATCATTTGGTTGGGCACTCTGGGGAGACTGCCGGTGATAAGCCGCGAGGAAGGTGTGGATGACGTCAAGTCCTCATGGCCCTTACGGGATGGGCTACACACGTGCTACAATGGCGGTGACAATGGGCAGCGAAGGGGCGACCTGGAGCGAATCCCCAAAAGCCGTCTCAGTTCGGATTGCACTCTGCAACTCGGGTGCATGAAGGCGGAATCGCTAGTAATCGTGGATCAGCACGCCACGGTGAATACGTTCCCGGGCCTTGTACACACCGCCCGTCACACCATGGGAGTTGGTCTTACCCGACGGCGCTGCGCCAACCGCAAGGGGGCAGGCGACCACGGTAGGGTCAGCGACTGGGGTGAAGTCGTAACAAGGTAGCCGTAGGGGAACCTGCGGCTGGATCACCTCCTTTCTAAGGATGCTGTTGGCAGGATGATCGGGTGACCGGTCCTCTCCTCGTACGGCGTCATTGGAATCAGAACCCAGTCAGGGTTCATTTGGCGGGACGCGCCGTCTTCGTTTCTCTTTCTCATCATCCGGACACGCTGGTGGAACCAGCGACGGGCCTGTAGCTCAGGTGGTTAGAGCGCACCCCTGATAAGGGTGAGGTCGGACGTTCGAGTCGTCCCAGGCCCACCAGGATCAGGAGATGACCTCTGCCGATGAGCGGCGTCCCACGGGGCTGTAGCTCAGTTGGGAGAGCGCGTGCTTTGCAAGCATGAGGTCGTCGGTTCGATCCCGTCCAGCTCCACCACCCTCCCCTGCCAATCGGCAGTGAGGTCGAGGGTCGTCCGGATCAAAGAGCTTCGCAACCATCAACGCATCAGCGGGTGGCTGCGGATATCTGACATCGTGAAGAGGGAATGTGCCCGGGCCGTTGCGAAAGCGGCCGGCTCGGGTGCGTTCGGCAAGCATAAGGCAGTCGCTGCGAAAGCGGTGGCTGCCGGTCTTTATCGTGACCGTGGATGGCGGTGACGACAGCTACGGCTGTCGGTCACCACCGGACACCGATCATGAGAGCGATCAAGTGCCTTAAGAGCATCTGGTGGATGCCTTGGCGCTGAGAGGCGATGAAGGACGTGGTACGCTGCGATAAGCCTTGGGGAGCTGCGAACGAGCTTTGATCCGAGGATCTCCGAATGGGGAAACCCACCTTCAGCCACCGTATCGTAGGTCCAGGAGCGATCCTGGGTCTGCGCTACGATGGTTTGAGAAGGTATCAAATCCTGAATTCATAGGGGTTTGAAGCGAACCCGGGGAACTGAAACATCTCAGTACCCGGAGGAAAGGACATCAACGAGACTCCGTCAGTAGTGGCGAGCGAACGCGGACCAGGCCAGCGCCTGGCATGACGCTTACCGGAACGGCCTGGAATGGCCGGCAGGATGGGTGACAGCCCCGTACGGGACAAGCCAATGCCAGGACACGAGTAAGGCGGGACACGTGAA
>NZ_CM173224.1:667500-690000 GCF_057747795.1 Methylobacterium sp. 142-1Y
ACCGGCGCCATGGACCGCGCCCTGCCCTTCCCGGGCTGGACCCTGCCGGGGGTCTTCACCCTCGGGGCGGCGCAGATCGCCCTCAAGGCGCAGGGCATGGCGATCGGCCGGCGCGTCGCCCTCGTCGGGGCCGGGCCGCTGCTGCCGCTCGTCGCCTATCAATACGCCAAGGCGGGGGCGACGGTCGTCGCCGTGCTCGACGCCACGCCGCTCGGGGCGAAGGTGAAGGCGGCCCCGCGCCTCGCGGCCCTGCCGGCGACCCTGGCCAAGGGGGTCTGGTATACCCTGGCGGGTGCGTTGCGCGGGATACCGGTGCGCTCCGGCGTGCGGGCACTCGCGGTCGAGGGCGATCACCAGGTCGAAGCTCTGGCCTGGGAGGATGCGCGCGGGCGCCGGCATCGGGTGGTTTGCGACGCGGTCGGGGCCTCGTTCGGCCTGCGCAGCGAGGCGCAAGCCGCCGATCTCGCCGGATGCCGCTTCGTGTTCGAGCCGGTGACGCGGCAATGGCAGCCGGAGCGCTCGCCCGAGGGCCGTTCTTCGCATCCGCGCGTCTATCTCGCCGGCGACGGCAGCGGCATCGGTGGCGCCGACGTGGCCGAGTTGCAGGGCGAGCGCACGGCGCTCACCGTCCTCGCCGATCTCGGCCGACCCCGCGACGTTGGTCGTGAAGCCAGGCTCGACCGGCTGCTCCGCGGGCAGGCGGGTTTCCGTGCGGCGTTGGAGGCGGCCTACCCTTACCCGCACCACCTCGTCGACAAGATCGCGGACGACGAGATCGTCTGCCGCTGCGAGGGCATCACCGCGGGCACCCTGCGGCGGGCCGCGACCGAGCGGGACGCCCACGAGATGAACCGGCTCAAGGCCCTGACCCGGGCCGGGATGGGCCGCTGTCAGGGCCGGGTCTGCGGCCACGCCGCCGCGGAGATCCTGGCGCGGACGCTGAACGTGCCGGTCGAGGCGGTCGGGCGGCTGCGCGGGCAGGCGCCGATCAAGCCGATTCCGCTGCGGGAGCCGGTCTGATGGAACGCCTCACCGTCGACGTTGCGATCATCGGGGGCGGCACCGCGGCCTGCGCCGCCGCCGTGGCCTTGCGCGAGGCCGGACTGACCGTGGCCCTGCTGGAGAAGCGCCTCTGCGGTGCCGGCGCCAGCGGGGTGAATTTCGGCGGCGTGCGCCAACAGGGCCGCGACTTTTCGGAATTGCCGCTGTCGCAGCGCGCGCGCGTGCTGTGGGATGGCCTGAACGCCAAGCTCGGCGAAGATGTCGGGTTCGAGGCGACCGGCCACATCAAGCTCGCGCGGGCCGAATCCGACATGGCTTTGCTGGAGACTTATGCCCGCGACGCCGCCGAATACGGGCTCGACCTCCAGCTCGTCGGGCCGAACGCATTGCGCGCCGAAATGCCATGGCTCGGCCCGGCAGTCGTCGGCGCTTCGCTCTCGCCCACCGACGGGCAAGCCAATCCGCGGGTGGTGGGGCCCGCTTTCGCGCGGCTCGCCCGCCGCCTCGGGGCGGAGGTGCGCGAGCACGCGCCGGTGCATCATGCAGCCCATGACGGATCCGGCTTCACGGTCGAAGCCGAAGGTGTGAGCGTGAAGAGTCGCAGCCTCGTCAACGCCGCCGGCGCCTATGGCGGTGCGGTGGCGGCCTGGTTCGGCGAGGCGGCGCCGGTGGCGCCGCTCTCCCCCAACATGGTGGTGACCGAGCCCCTGGCCCCTCTCGTCACCCGGTCGATCGGTGTGGTGGGCGGCGACGTCTACGTGCGCCAGACCCGGCGCGGCAACGTGGTCCTGGGCGGCGGGCGCGGCACGGCGGACAGCGTCGATGGCCTCGCCCGGCCGGTGGCGGCGACCTCGCTCGGCGCCATGGACAAGACCCTGATGCTGATCCCGGACCTCGCCCACGCCCAGGTCATCCGCAGCTGGAGCGGGCTCGACGGCGAGATGCCGGACCACATCCCGGTCATCGGGCCGTCCGGCACCACGCCCGGCCTGGTTCATGCTTTCGGCTTCTCCGGCCACGGTTTCCAGCTCGGCCCGGTCGTCGGCGAAATCCTGGCGGAACTCGTGACGCAAGGCCGCTCCGCCTCTCCTCTCCATCCGTTCCGGATCGAGCGCTTCGCCGATTGGCGCGGGCCGTACCGGTCGGAGGGGGAGATCGAGCACTGACGAGACAAGAACGACCCAGGGGGATCACCACGATGAGACGTTTCCTCTTCACCGCGGCCGCCCTCGCCCTGCTTGGCCCCGCGCCGGCGCTGGCCCAGGCGCCGGGCAAGACCCTGAGTATCGGCATGGCGGCGGCCGATGTCAGCCAGCTCGACCCGTTCCGGGCCACCAGCACCCAGGACAAGCCGGTCGTGTCCTGGATCTTCAACGGCCTTGTGCGCTTCAAGCCGGGCTCGACCAGCCTCGAGACCCTGGAGCCGGACCTCGCCGAATCCTGGACCCGCTCGGACGACGGCCGCATCTGGACCTTCTCCTTACGCAAGGGCGTCAAGTTCCACGGCGGTTACGGCGAGTTGACCGCCGACGACGTGGTTTTCTCGTTGAAGCGCGCCGCCGATCCCAAGACCTCGTCGTTCTCGACCGACTACGCCGCCTTCGACACGGTCGAGGCTGTGGACCCCTACACCGTCAGGATCACCCTCAAGCACCCGGTGCCGTCGCTGCTCGGGCTGGTGGCGAACTACCACGGCGGCAACGTGCTCAGCCGCAAGGCCGTCGAGGCGTTGGGCAACGACTTCCGCCTGAAGCCCATCGGCACCGGGCCCTTCGCCTTCGCCGAGTACAAGCCGAACGAGAGCGTGCGGCTGACCGCCAACCCGGACTACTTTCGCGGCAAGCCGAAGCTCGGCGGCATCCTCTACCGACTGATCCCGGCCGATGCGGCCCGCGACCTCGCCTTCACCTCGGGCGAGCTCGACGTGGTCTATGGCCGCCAGGACCAGCGCTGGGCCGAACGCTTCGCCCGCGAGGCCGACGTGTCGGTCGACATCGTGCGGCCGGCGGAGTTGGCGCTCTTGCATCTCAACACCACCCACAAGCCTCTCGACGACGTGCGGGTACGCCGGGCCGTCGCCCACGCGATCAGCCAGGCGCAGATCGTCCAGTTCAAGGGCGCCAGCGTCACCGAGCCGGCGGTGTCGATCATCCCGAAGGGCTATCTCGGCACCGACGACAAGGCGCCGCTGCCTCCTTACGACCTCGCCAAGGCCAAGGCGCTCCTGGCCGAATCCGGCCACCCGAACGGCATCACCATCACGGCGATCCAGACCAGCCTGCCGACCATGCTGACCGCGATGCAGATCGTGCAGGGCCAGCTCAAGAAGGCCGGGATCGAGCTGAAGCTCGACGTCGTCGACCACCAGACCTTCCACGCCCAGATCCGCAAGGACCTGTCGGATGCGGTCTATTACGCCGCGGCGCGCTTCCCCGTCGCCGACACCTACCTGACGCAGTTCTTCGATTCGGCCTCGACGGTGGGCACACCGACGGCCGTGACCAACTTCTCGCATTGCAACGCGGCCGATGCCGAGATCCGCAAGGCCCGCACCGAGCCGGATCCGGAGAAGCAGAAGGCGTTGTGGAAGACGGCGCAGGAGAAGATCATCGAGCAGGTCTGCGCCGTGCCGCTCTCGGAAGGCTTGCAGGTCTGGGCGCACAAGAAGTCGGTCGATTACGGCTACGACTTCAAGGGGGCGATCCACCTGGGGCCGGTGATCACCGAGATGACGGACAAGAAGTAAATATTTCTCGATCCAAGACTTGCTCGTTTCTCGCGATGGGTCGTGCGCATCCCCTCTCCCCGCGGGCGGGGAGAGGGCTGTGCCCTCGTTCAGAGGGCGCAGCGAGGCGGCAGCCGATGGTGAGGGGGTGTTTCCAGAGGAGCCTCATCCGTTGAGACCCCCTCACCCTCGCTCCGGCTGCGCCTCCACTCGCCGTGTCCCCTGGACGGGGACACGGCCCTCTCCCCGCCCGCGGGGAGAGGAGAGACCCGCGCCTGATCCGGCAGCGTGATCACCTCCAACCCCCCGGCCCGCCCATGCTCCAGTTCATCCTCAAGCGCTTCCTCCTGGCGATCCCGACGCTGGTGGCGGTGCTGACCGTGGTGTTCGTGCTCGTGCGGGTGGTCCCGGGCGATCCGACCATCGTGATCCTCGGCGACCAGGCCAGCGCCTCCGCCCGGGCCGACCTGCGGGCGAAGCTCGGGCTCGATCGGCCGATCGTGGTCCAGTACCTCACCTTCATGGGCCAGATCGCCACCGGCGATATCGGCCGCTCGCTCACCACCAACCGGCCGGTGCTGGAGGATGTCGCCCACGTCCTGCCCTACACGATCGAGCTGACGCTCGCGGCGGTCGCCATCGGCGTCGGGGTGGGCGTACCGCTCGGGGTCATGGCGGCGCGGCGGCGCGACGGGCTCGCCGACTGGCTCGCCCGCATCGTGTCGCTCGCCGGCGTGTCCTTCCCGGCCTTCGTGTCCGGCATCCTGCTGCTGATCGCGTTCGCCGTGCAGCTGCGCTGGTTCCCGGTCATCTCGACCCCGCGCACCGGCGGCATCCTCGACCGGCTCGGCGCCCTGGTGCTGCCGGCGCTCAATCTCGGCCTCCTGATGGTCGCCTACGTCACCCGCGTCACCCGCTCGGGGATGCTGAAGGCGCTGGGCGAGGATTACGTCCGCACCGCCCGCGCCAAGGGGATGCCGGCGCGAATCGTGGTCTGGCGCCATGCCTTGCGCAACGTGCTGGTGCCGGTGGTCACCGTGGTCGGGCTCTATCTCGGGGTGCTGATCGGCAACGCGGTGCTGACCGAGATCGTGTTCAACCGCCCCGGCCTCGGCAAGCTGATCGTCACCGCGCTGACCCAGCGCGACTACAGCCTGCTGCAGGGCCTGATGGTCGTCTCCGCCTTCGCCATCGTGGTCGCCAACGTGCTCACCGACATCGCCTACGGCCTCGTCGATCCGCGGGTCTCGGCCCAATGAGCGCGGCGGCCGCCTCCGCCGCCCCGAGCGCCTGGCGCCGGGCCACCCGCTCGCCGGGCCTGATGATCGGCGCCGTCACGGTGGTCGCCGTCGTCGCCCTCGCCCTCCTCGCGCCCTGGATCGCGCCCTACGATCCGAACGAGCAGGACCCGGTCGCGGCCCTGATGGGCCCGTCGGCCGAGCACTGGTTCGGCACCGACTTCTTCGGGCGCGACGTGCTCTCGCGGGTGATCTGGGGCGCCCGGATCTCGCTCTCGGTCGGCTTCGTCGCCACCCTCATCGGCGTGGTTTTGGGCACGGTGATCGGGGTGGTGGCCGGTTATTTCGGCGGCTGGCCCGACCGGCTGATCACGGCGGCCACCGACGTGCTGCTCAGCTTCCCGCAGCTCATCATGGGGCTGATGCTGGTGGCGGTGCTGGGTCCGAGCCTCGGCAACCTGATCCTCGCCATCGCGGTCACCGCCGTGCCGGCCTTCATCCGCATCGCGCGGGGCTCGACGCTGGCCATGCGCCAGCGCGACTTCGTCGATGCCTGCCGGGCGCTCGGCTATTCCGACCTCCGCATCATGTTCGGCCACATCCTGCCGAACATCATGGACGAGGTGGTGGTGCTGGCCTCGCTCTGGCTCGCGACCGCGATCCGCACCGAATCGACCCTCGCCTTCATCGGGCTCGGCGTGCCGCCGCCCACGGCCACCTGGGGCAGCATCGTGCGCGAGGGCTTCGACAACCTGCTCGACGCGCCCTGGCTGTCGATCTTCCCGAGCATCGCCATCCTCGCCGTGATGATCGGCCTCAACCTGATCGGCGACGGCCTGCGCGACGCCACCGACCCGCGGGGGGCCCCATGAAAACCCCTTCGATGACGCCGACGGACATGCTCAGGGTCGACGGGCTGACGACCCAGATCCGGGTCGGCGGCACCTGGTACGACGCGGTGCGCGAGGTGTCGTTCTCGGTGTCGGGCGGGGAGACCCTGGCCCTCGTCGGCGAATCGGGCTGCGGCAAGAGCCTCACCGCCCTCTCGGTGATGGGGCTGCTCGCCCCCAAGGTCGGCCGCGTGGCGTCGGGCTCCATCGTGGTCGACGGCACCGACATGCGGGCGGCGAGCGAGAGCCAGCGCGAGGCGATGCGCGGCGACCGCCTGGCGATGATCTTCCAGGAGCCGATGACCTCGCTCAACCCGGTCCTGACCATCGGCTTCCAGATCGCCGAGGCGCTGCGGCGCCATCGCGGCCTGTCGAAGGCGGCGGCGCGTGAGAAGGCGATCGCCCTCCTCGAACGGGTGCGGGTGCCCTCGGCCGCCGAGCGGATCGACGCCTATCCGCATCACTTCTCCGGCGGCATGCGCCAGCGGGTGATGATCGCCATGGCGCTCGCCTGCAGCCCCCGTGTGCTGATCGCCGACGAGCCGACCACGGCGCTCGACGTCACCATCCAGGCGCAGGTTCTGGCCTTGCTCGCCGAGATCCAGCGCCGCGAGGGGCTGGCGGTGCTGCTCATCACCCACAATCTCGGCGTCGTCGCCTCGGTCGCCGACCGGGTGATGGTGATGTATGGCGGCGACGTGGTCGAGAGCGCGCCGGTGCGCGCCTTCTTCGCCCGGCCGACCCACCCCTACGCGGAAGGCCTGCTCAAGGCGATGCCGCGGGTCGACCGGGTGCAGGAGCTGGCCGCGATCCCCGGCACGGTGCCGACCCTGCCGGAGATGCCGGAGGGCTGCCGCTTCCAGGGCCGCTGCCCCCTGGCGGAGGCGCGCTGCCGTGAGCGGCCGCCGCTGGTGCCGCTCACGGGGGCGCCGGACCACGCGGTGCGCTGCTGGGTGAGGGCTGCATGACCCCTGTGATGACCCCCGTGCAAGAGTCTCCGCTGCTCGAGGTCAGCGACCTCTCCAAGACCTTCACCATCCGCCGCGGCTTCCCGGTCGCGAAGACCAGCCTGGTGCGCGCCCTCGACCGGGTGTCGTTCACGGTGGGGCGCGGCGAAGCGCTCGGTATCGTCGGCGAATCCGGCTGCGGCAAGTCGACCACGGCGCGGGTGGCCCTGCGGCTCACCGAATCCGACGGCGGCGCCGTGCGGTTCGACGGGCAGGACGTGCTCGCCGCGCCCGCGAGCGCGATGCGGCGCCTGCGGCGGCGGATGCAGATCGTGTTCCAGGACCCTGCCTCCTCCCTCGATCCGCGCCAGCGCATCGGCGAGGCGTTGGGCGAGCCTCTTCGGGTCCACGGCCTCGCGCGCGGGGCGGAACTGAAGGAGCGGGTCGCGGGGCTGCTTGCCGAGGTCGGGCTTCCGGCCACGGCCGCCGCGCGCTTCCCGCATGAATTCTCCGGCGGCCAGCGCCAGCGCATCGGCATCGCCCGGGCGCTGGCGCTCGGGCCCGACCTGATCTTCGCCGACGAGCCGGTCTCGGCCCTCGACGTCTCGGTCCAGGCGCAGATCCTGCGGTTGCTCGAATCGCTGCGGCAGTCCCGCAACCTCGCCTTCGTGTTCATCTCGCACGATCTCGGCGTGGTCCGGCATTTCTGCCAGCGGGTCACCGTGATGTATCTCGGCCGGGTGGTGGAAAGCGGGCCCGTGGGACCGCTCTTCGGCGAGCCGCTTCACCCCTATACCCAGCTCCTGAAGGCCTCCTCCCCGGTGCCGGACCCGGAGCAGCCGGTGGCGATGAGCTTCCAGGAGGGCGAGCCGCCCTCGCCGCTCAAGCCCCCCGCGGGCTGCCACTTCCATCCCCGCTGCCCTCGCGCCTTCGACCGATGCCGCACCGAGGCGCCCGCTTTACGCGAGGCGGCGCCGGGCCGCACGGTCGCCTGCCACCTCTATGGCGAGGGGTGACGGCCGTCTCTGCGCAGACCACCACCGTCCCGAGACATGACGGCGCTATCCCTTTCGGCCCTGATTGCTCTAGCTTCCCCAGCGGCGACGAAGCGCCTTGCATGAAGGGGGATGACGGCAGATGAGGACGATTGGGGTGGTGGCGGTCGTAGGATTGGGCCTGATCGGCGCGGTGGGAACCGCCTCGGCCCAGTCATGGGGGCCGGATTACGGCTCCCGCGACCGCGAGTATCGCAGCCGCGACGGCGACTACCGCGACCGGGACTATCGCGACCGCGGCTACCGGGATCGCGGCGACGATTACGGCCGGCGCGACGATTACCGCCGCGACCGCGATTACGGCTCTCGCGACCGCGACCGGGACTATCGCGATCAGGGGCCGCCCCGTGGCGCCGCGGCGTTCAACGAGCGCGAGTACCTGCGCTGCAACCCGGACGTGGCCCGCGCCGTACTCGCCGGCAAGATGGAGTCCGGCTACAAGCACTTCCAGGTCCACGGCTTCCGCGAGGGCCGCAAGCTCAGTTGCTGACCGGGCGAGCGCCGCCGGGGCGAGACGCCCTGGTGGCGCGACGCCGCCCGCGCTCCACAGGCCGTGCCGCGTCTCGCGCCTTCCTGCATCGGCAAGACCGGCCCGGGACGCCGCCATACGTTTGTCCTGTCCGCCCGATCCCGAGACGAAGACTCGCGATCGCCGCCAAAATTCATCTCCGAAATGGAGTGACAAATTCAAGCACGCATCGCACGATCGATCGATCGATCATGGCGGTGATGATATGAAAATACCTGGACTTCCGTTCACTGTTGTCGATTGGTCCGCGGTTCCGGCATCCGAGCATTCCGGTGAAGTCGGCAGCGCGCTCTGGCGTACATTCCAGATCGGCGATATCCGCGTCCGCATGGTCGAATATTCACCTGGTTATATTGCCGATCATTGGTGCGATCGCGGCCACATTCTTCTCGTCATCGAGGGGGAGCTCGAGACGGAGCTGCGTGACGGCCGCACTTTCACGCTTGTGCCCGGCATGAGTTATCAAGTTTCGGATTTCGGCGATGCCGCACATCGCTCGTCGACTCGCACAGGTGCAAAATTATTCATTGTCGATTGAGCACGGGCCGCATTCAAATGGCGGCTTCCGGGATGCGGAGAACTGGCTCGATGAGACCGGGTTGGGCCGAAATCGGCGACTCGCAAGACCAAGATGATTGGTCTTTGACGATAGTCAGATTTCGCAGATCGGCTGATATAAGCAGCCGGTTCCAACGACCGTTGGCATCGAATCGGCAGGCGCCGATCGAATATCGTCAGGTACCGGAGGCTGGATTGACGCCTCCATGAAAACGGCGCCCGGCCAGGAAGCCGAGCGCCGCAGCATCATCGCGTCCGAACCGTCGCCGTCAGGCGGCGGCGGCCTTGCGCAAGGGCTCAAGGGCCGCGAACATCCGCGCCGGCGTCGCCGGCATGTCCATGTCGCGCAGGCCCACGCTGCGGTCGAGGGCATCGACCACCGCGTTCATCACCGCCGGGCAGGAGCCGATGCTGCCGGCCTCGCCGGCGCCCTTGATGCCCATCGGGTTGGTGGTCGAGGGCACGTTCTTCGTCTCGAAGTGGAAGAACGGCACGTCTCCGGCCCGCGGCATGGCGTAGTCCATGAAGCTCGCGGTCAGGAGCTGGCCGGCCTCGTCATAGACCGTGCGCTCGTGCAGCGCCTGGCCGATGCCCTGCGCCACCCCGCCATGGACCTGGCCGGCCAGCAGCAACGGGTTCACCACGATGCCGAAATCGTCGCAGACGGTGTAGCGCACGATCGTGGTGATGCCGGTATCGGGGTCGATCTCGACCTCGGCGACGTGGGTACCGTTCGGGTAGGTCGCGCTCGGCGGCACGAAGTCGCCCTGGCCCGTCCGCATCGCCTCGGTGGCCTTCGGCAAGGCCGCCAGGGCCGCGAAGTCGATCGACCGGTCGGTGCCGGCGACCCGCACCGCGCCCTCGGCGATCTCGAGATCCTGGATACCTGCTTCCAGTTCCTCGGAGGCGAGCTCCTTCAGCTTGCCGGCGAGGTTCTTCGAGGCGGCGCCGACCGAGATGCCGCCGACGGGGATCGAGCGCGAGCCGCCGGTGCCGGCACCCGTGGCGACCTTGTCGGTGTCGCCCTGCACCACGCGGATGCGTTCCAGCGGCAGGTCGAGATGCTCGGCGGCGAACTGCGCATAGGCCGTGGCATGGCCCTGCCCGTTCGACTGGGTGCCGACATAGACCGTGGCGCCGCCATCCTGGTCGAGGGTGATCTTCACGTCCTCGCCCTCGCCCCAGGCGGTGCACTCGATGTAGGTGGCAAGCCCGATGCCGCGCACGAGCCCCCTGGCGCGGGATTCCGCGGCGCGGGCCTCGAAGCCGGTCCAGTCCGCCGCCTCGACGGCGCGGCCCATATGGGCGGCGAAATCGCCGGTATCGTAGGTACGGTCACCGATCGGCGTGGTGTAGGGCATCGCGCTCGGCGGGATGAAGTTGCGCCGGCGGATCTCGGCCGGCGAGATCCCGGTCTCCCGCGCCGCCCGGTCGACCAGGCGCTCGATCAGGTAGGCCGCCTCCGGCCGCCCGGCGCCGCGATAGGCGTCGACCGGCACGGTGTTGGTGTAGACGCCGCGCACCCGCACGTGGACCGCCGGGGTCTTGTACACGCCGGTCAGCATCGTGGCGCCGAGATACGGGATGTAGGGCCCGTATTGCGACAGGTAGGCGCCGAGATCGCCGATCACGTCGAAGCGCATGGCGAGGAAGGTGCCGTCCGCATCGAGCGCGACCTCGCCGACCGAGAGGTTGTCGCGCCCCTGCGCGCAGGCGACGAAGTGCTCGCCCCGCTCGGACACCCACTTCACCGGCTTGTTGAGCCGGCGCGCGGCTTCCGCCGCCAGCGGGTATTCGCGGTAGGTGAAGGTCTTGGTGCCGAAGCCGCCGCCGACATCGCCGGTGACGACGCGGATCTGCTCCTTCTCGACCCCGAGCACGCCCATCAGGGTCTTGCGCAGGCCGTGGACGCCCTGGCTCGGGATGGTGAGGGTGAAGCGCTTGGTGCCCGCATCGTATTCGGCGACGACGCTGCGGGTCTCCATGTAGTTGGTGACGAGGCGCTGGTTCTCGACCTCGACCTTCACCACCTTGGCGGCCTTGGCGAAGGCGGCATCGACCGCAGCCTTGTCGCCCATGGTCGAGTCGAACGAGACGTTGTCGGGCTGCTGGTCCC
This sequence comes from Methylobacterium sp. 142-1Y, assembly GCF_057747795.1. Lineage (NCBI taxonomy): Bacteria > Pseudomonadati > Pseudomonadota > Alphaproteobacteria > Hyphomicrobiales > Methylobacteriaceae > Methylobacterium > Methylobacterium sp. 142-1Y. The sequence continues at coordinate 678,561 of NZ_CM173224.1, forward strand.
ACACCGCATGGGCGCCGCCAGCGACGGCGCCGCGGATGCCGACCACCGCCGGCCGCACGTCGTAGTCGATGCCGATCGCCTCGACGGCGTCGCGGGCCTGGGCGACGGTGTCGGCGACCACGAAGGCGACGGCGTCGCCGATATGCTTGACGGCGCCCTTGGCCAGCACCGGGATGTGGGCGACGTGGTTCTGGCTGCCGTCGCCGTTCGGCAGCGGCGCCTGGCACTTGATGTCGTTGAGGCCGGCCACGTCCTCGGCGGTGAGCACGAGGTGCACGCCGGGCATCGCCCGGGCGGCCTCGAGGTCGGTGATCGTGAAGGTCGCATGGGCGTGCGGGCTGCGCAGCAGGGCCGCGTGCAGGCAACCCGCGGGGGCATGGTCGTCGCCGTAATGGCCCTCGCCGGTGATCAGCCGACGATCCTCGACCCGGCGCAAAGGCTGGCCGAGACCGAATTTGGTCACTGTCATGTAAACCTCGCGATGCGATGCTGAACGGGATGCGCGAGCGGGCGCGCGGCATGGAGGCCGGCACACGGGGAGACTCGCGTGATCGAGGGGATGCGACGGCGGACGGTGTCCGGTCCCGCCTGGGCGGCGCTCCGGATCCGGAGCGTTCGGGCTCCGGCCATGGATGTCACCATGGGTCCTGCCATGCGGCGTTCATCCTCCCGTGGACCGGTCGAGCGTGCGACTTGAGGTCCTTATCGGGGCGAGCCTAGCACGTCGGATCGGAAGCGTCTGCGGCGCTGCTGACGCGGCTTCGCCTTACCCCCGACCCATCCCGTTGGTCCGCGCCCGCGCCTCGACGCCGCCGCTCACCAGGGTCAGCCGCGGTCGCGGCTCCAGAATCGACGCGACCTTGCGCTCCAGGTCCTCGCCGCGAAACGGCTTCTGCACCACGCGGTCCTCGGTGCCGCCGTCGATCCGGGCGAGCGCGGTGTGGTCGGCGTAGCCGGTCACGAACAGGATCTGGATCGCCGGCCAGCGGCTCCGGATCACCGTCGCGACCTCGGCCCCATTCATCCCCGGCATCGCAAAATCGAGCACGGCGAGGTCGACGCACGGGTCGGCTTCGAGCGCCTGGATCGCCGCGAGGCCCGAACCCGCCTCGCGGATCGCGTAGCCGGCCTCACCGAGGCGCGTCGTCGTGATGTCGCGCACGTCGCCGTCGTCGTCGACGACCAGCACCACCCGCTTGTCGCTCCCGTCGCGGATGCCGGCGCAATCGATCGCGACCGGGTGCACCTCGTGCACGGGAGCCTCCGCCGCCACCCGCGGCAGGTAGACCCGCACCGAGGTGCCCTCGCCGGGCACGGTCTCGATGCGCACGCCGCCGCCGGACTGCTTGGCGAAGCCGTAGACCTGGGCGAGGCCGAGCCCGGAGCCCTTGCCCACATCCTTGGTGGTGAAGAACGGCTCGAATACCCGGGCGAGCACGTCGGGCGCGATGCCGGTGCCGGTGTCGCTCACCGCCACCATGGCATAGTCGCCCGGGCTCGGCTCCTCGGGCCGGGCCGGCTCGGCGTCGAGCTGCACGTTGGCGGTCTCGATGGTCAGACAGCCGCCGACCGCCATCGCATCCCGGGCGTTGATCGCGAGGTTGAGGATGATGAGCTCGATCTGGGTCGCATCGACGAGGGCCGGCCACAGGTCGGGCTGCAGCGTCATCTCGATGCGGACCGAGCCGCCCATCGAGCTCTGCAGCAGGTCGCGCATCGACGCGACGGTCTGGTTGAGCTGCACCGGCACCGGCGCGAGCTTCTGGCGGCGCGAGAAGGCGAGGAGCTGGGCGGTGAGCCGGGCGCCGCGCTCGGCCGCACCCCGCATCATGTCGAGCCGGCGCTTCGAGCGCTCGTCCGAGACCGCCCGCTCCAGGAACTCGATGTTGCCGGCGATCACCGTGAGCAGGTTGTTGAAGTCGTGGGCGACGCCACTGGTGAGTTGGCCCACCGCCTCGAGGCGCTGGGCCTGGCGCAGGGCGTCCTCGATCCGTTCGCGCTCACGGATTTGGTGCTGGAGCGCCGCATTGGTGTCGGCGAGCTCCCGGGTCCGGGCGGCGACGCGCTGCTCGAGGGATTCGTTGAGGTCGCGCAGGGCCTGCTCGGCGGCGCGGCGGCGCAGATGGGCGCGGGCCTCCGAGAGGGCGCGCAGGATGACCCGCGGCAGCCGGTCGAGGCGCTGCTTGGTCACGTAGTCGGTGGCGCCGTGCTTCAGTGCCTCCACCGCCACCTCCTCGCCGAGCGTGCCGGACACGAAGACGAACGGGACTTCCGGACAATTCTCGCGGGCGGCGGCGAGCGCGCTCATGCCGTCGAAGGCGGGCAGCACGTAATCGGCCAGGATGATGTCGTGGCAGCGTCGCATCGTCGCCGCCGCGAAGGCGTCCCGGGTGATCACCCGCTCGACGGCGACGATGAGTCCGGCATCCTCCAAAACCGCACTCAGCAGCTCGGTGTCGAGGTCGCTGTCCTCGAGGAGCAGGACGCGCAACGGGGCCCCCCCATCCTCCGCCACCGTTACGTCACTCACCGGAGGCCCAGTCGTTCCGGTGGGGCGGCGGCTCGTTGAGCACGGCCCAGAACACGCCGAGATCCTGGATCGCCTCGAAGAATTCCTTGAACCCGACCGGCTTCACCACGAAGGCGTTCACGCCGAGCTGGTAGGAGCGCACGAGGTCGCTCTCCTCCCGGGACGAGGTCAGCATCACGATCGGGATCGCCCGCATGCGCGCATCGCCCTTGACCGCCGCCAGCACCTCCAGCCCGTCGACCTTGGGCAGCTTCAGGTCGAGGAGGACGACCGCCGGGTCCTGAGCCGGCCGTTCGGCGTGCGGACCCTGCCGGCGCAGGTATTCGAGCGCTTCCGCCCCGTCGCGGCAGATGACGATCTTGTTCGCCAGCTGGCTCTTCTCGAGCGCCGCGAGGGTCAGTTCGATGTCGTTGGGGTTGTCCTCGACGAGGAGGATCGGCTTGAGGTCGGCCATGGCGATCTCTAACGGAGGGGGAGCGTGAAATGGAAGGCCGCCCCCTGGCCGAGGTTCCCCTCGGCCCAGACCTGTCCACCATGGCGTTCGACGATGCGCCGGACGTTGGCGAGCCCGATCCCGGTTCCCTCGAATTCCTCGACCCGGTGCAGGCGCTGGAACACCCCGAACAGCTTGTTCACATAGGTCATGTCGAAGCCGACGCCATTGTCGCGCACGCAGAACACCGCCTCGCCGTCGCGGTCGGCCTCGCGCGTCACCTCGATCACCGCCTCGGGCCGGCCGCGCGTGTACTTCACGGCGTTCGACAACAGGTTCTCGATCACGAGCCGCATCATCACCGGGTCGGCCTGGGCCCGGCCGAGGGGCCCGACCCGCCAGCGGATCGTCCGTTCGAGCGGGATGTCGCGGATCATCTTACGGCGCACGTCCTCGACCAGCTGGCTCATGTCGCAGGGAATGCGGTTGAGGGCGTTGCGCCCCATCTGCGAGAAGGTCAGCAGGTTGTCGACGAGGGTTCCGGCGGAGAACGCCGCCTCGATGATGGTGTCGACGTAGCGCCGCCCGCGCTCCGAGAACTTGTCGCCCTCGCGCGACCGCAGGAGCTCGGCATAGCCGACGATGTGCCGGAACGGCGCCCGCAGGTCGTGGCTGACCGAGTAGGAGAAGGCCTCCAGTTCCTTGTTCGAGCGCTGCAATTCCTCGGTCAGCGCCGCCAGTTCCTCGGCCCGGCGCAGCACGATGCCGAGCACCGCGGCGCGCAGATCCTTGGCGGTGTCGACCTCCGGCACCGACCAGGGCTTGGAGCGGCCCTGCACGGTCTCCTTCCAGGTCTCGAAGGATTGCCGGGGGTGCAGCCGGTCGGGCCCACCGGCCGGATCCTTGGAGGCGGCCTTGGTCGGATCGCCGCCCCAGCGCACGGTCTGGACCACCTCGGGCCGGAACCACAGCACGTAGCTGGCATATTTCTCGGAGATCGAGATGGCGAGGAGGCCGCTCGCGGTCTCGGCGATGGTCCTGGCCGGCGGGTATTCCTCGCCCAGCGCCTCGGTGACGTGGACCGCCTCGCCGCCATGCTCGGCCGAGAGCCATTCGTAGACGCCCCGCACCTGCCGCTCGCTGGGGGTGCGGCCCATCAGGTGGCAGCGCTGGCCGGTGACGATCGCCGCGCCGCCGGCATCGGTGAGGGCCAGCACGTCCTCCGGATGCTTGAGGAAGCCTTCGACGAAGTTCTCCTCCTCCGCCATGAAGGCGAGGAGCCGCGCCTGGATCGCCCCGAGCGTCAGGCGCTGCTCGGCGAGCGCCCCGCGCTCCTTGGCGGCGAGCTGCAGGGCGAAGGTCTGGGTGAGGATGTCGCAGGCGTTGCGGGTCGGCAGCGGCACCCGCCGCGCCGTCTTGTTGTGGCAGGAGATCAGCCCCCACAGCGCCCCCTCGACCAGGATCGAGATCGACATCGAGGCCGCCGTGCCCATGTTGCGCATGTACTCGACATGGACCGGCGAGACGCTGCGCAGGACGGACTGGCTGAGGTCGAGGGGCGCCCCGGTCGAGGGCGTGAGAGCCGGGACGATCGGAACCGGATCGTAGGCGGCGTCCGGGATGATGCGCAGGCGGTTGCGGCGATAGAGTTCGCGGGCCTGGGCCGGGATGTCGGAGGCGGGAAACCGCAGGTCGAGATAGGCCGGCAGCACGCCGTTGCCGTCCTCCGCCACGACGGTGCCGTTCCAGTCGCGGTCGAAGCGGTAGACCAGGGCACGGTCGAACCCGGTGAGCTGGCGGATGTCGGCGGCCAGCAGCCCGCACAGGTCCTCCACCGTCCCGGCCCCGTGCAGCGCCTCGATGAAGGCGCGCAGCCGCGGGTAGAGCATGTCGAGGTTGCCCGCCGTGGCCTCGCCGGCGCTCTCCTCGAATTCGAGCACGATGAGGCCGCCGGAGCGGTGCGCCGCGAGGTCGTAGGCGCGCAGTCCCTCCCCCGTCTCGAGGGTGAGCGTGCCGAGATAGGCCGCGCCGTCCTGTCCGAGACCCTGGCCGAGATCCGTCGTCAGCACCTGGACGATCGGGGCCCCGACCTCCGGCAGCGCCTGGCTCAAGGGTAGGCCGTGGACCTGGGCGGCGGGACGTCCGGGCAGGTCGGGCAGGTTCGCGCTGGCCTGGACGACGCGCAGCTCCGGTCCTTCGAGCGCCAGCAGGAAGCCGTGCGGCTGCAAGGTGCCGAGAATGTGGATCGGCTCCCTGTCGCAGGCCGTCAGTTCCGCCGGTTGCACAGACCGCATGGCCGCCCTCGCCCCTCGCGCCGTTCGGATCCGAACCGGTTTCTACTCGGACACCTTAAGGGAAGCTCGCCAGTCCCACCAGTGCGCGAATCCGGCACAGCAATGACAATTTCTCGGGCGTTCAGGTTCTCCAGCGGTATCCCGTACGGGCTGCTCTCCTGCCGGGCGGCTATCGATCATGCGGGTGATGGTGCAAATCGATCGATGTATCGGTGTCGCCGCCCGGAAATATTTCCGATATCCCCTCAGAAACACGGAAAGATCCTCGCCTGCAGGCAGGCCGCGGCCGAAGAAGTGTGAGCCCTCACGCAGGCGAAGGGCTGACATCCAATCTTCCAGGCGCGGATCGGCGAGACGCCGCGCCGGACCGAAACGATGCGCGTTGGCGCGTCGGTCCGACTCCGCATATGATCTTCGATGAGCCGGAATAGGCGAAAAATCCCATCCGAGCGCCCCATCGACGACGGGAGCGGGCCATTCCCGACGAGCTTCCTATCCCCGGTCTCCTCAACCGCCTCGACCTCAAGACGTTGCGGCTGTTCGCGGCGATCTGCCAGGAGGGGACGCTCAACGGTGCGGCCCGGGCCGCCGTGATCGCGCCCTCGGCGGTGAGCAAGCGCCTCGCCGAGCTGGAACGGGCCTTAGGCTGCATCCTGCTCACCCGCGAGCCGCGGGGCATGCGCCCGACCCCGGCCGGCGAGACGCTGCTGCACCACACCCGTCGCATGCTGGCGAGCGCCGAGCAGATCGCCCTCGAACTCGCCGAGCACGCGGAGGGAGTGCGCGGCATCGTCAGGATGCTCGCCAACCTCTCGGCCATCGTGCAGTTTCTGCCCGAAGACCTGCGGGCCTTCCAGGCAAGGCAGGGCGCGATCAGAATCGACCTGGAGGAGCGGCCGAGCGGCGGCGTGATCCGGGGCGTCGCCGAGGGCGCGGCCGAGATCGGAATCTGCTCGGGGACCGTCGCGGCGCTCGACCTGCGCTCCACCCTCTACCGGCGCGACCGACTCGTCCTGGTGATGCGGGCCGAGCATCCGCTGGCGGGCCGGGCGAGCCTCGCCTTCGCCGAAGCGCTCGGCTACGACTTCATCGGCCTGCATGCCCAGAGTTCGATCTACGACAGCGTCCGGGCCGAGGCGCAGCGGATCGGCCGCCCGTTGCGCCTGCGGGTGCACGTCCCGGGCTTCGACGCGGTCTGCCGCATGGTCCAGGCCGATATGGGCCTGGGCGTGATCCCCGAGCGGGTCTTCGGCCTGATCGGCGGTGCGATGCAGCTCGTGGCGGTGCCGCTGACCGACCCATGGGCCGATCGCGAGCTGATCATCGTGACGCGACCGGGTACGCTCTCGCCCGCCGCCGGCCTCCTCGTCGCGCATCTGGCCCGGCCGGCACCGCCCTGACGGCGTCCCGTTCGACCCTTTGCGTTCTCCTGGAGAGAACGGTCGCTCGCGAGATACGGTTGGATCCGGCCCGCGTTCTTCAATTATGGATGGTTCAAAGACACATCGCATCGGAGGAGACGTCATGAGCGGACCGCTCGCGGGCATTCGCGTCCTGGAACTCGGCCAGTTGATCGCCGCGCCCTTCGCCACCCGCCTGATGGCGGAGTTCGGCGCCGAGGTGATCAAGGTCGAGCCCCCCGGCGAGGGCGATCCCCTGCGCAAGTGGCGCAAGATGCACGAGGGCACCTCGCTCTGGTGGTATCTGCAGTCGCGCAACAAGAAGTCGATCGCCGTCAACCTCAAGTCGACTGAGGGCCTCGCGATCGTCAAGCAGCTCGCGCAGAGCGCCGACGTGGTCGTCGAGAACTTCCGGCCCGGCGGGCTCGAGAAACTGGGCTTGGGCTGGGACGTGCTCTCGGCCCTCAACCCGAACCTCGTGATGGTCCGCATCTCCGGCTACGGCCAGACCGGGCCCTATCGCGACCGGCCCGGCTTCGGGGCGATCGGCGAGTCGATGGGGGGCTTGCGCTTCACCACCGGCGACCCGAGCACCCCGCCGGCCCGGGTCGGCGTCAGCATCGGCGACACGCTCGCCTCGCTCCACGGCGTCATCGGCGCCCTGATGGCCCTGCTGCGGGTCAAGACCGGCCAGGGCGCCGGCCAGGTGATCGACGTCTCGCTCGTCGAGAGCGTGTTCAACGTCATGGAGAGCCTGGTGCCGGAATACGACCTTCTGGGCGAGGTCCGCACCCGCACCGGCGGCGCGCTGCCGGGCATCGCGCCCTCGAACACCTATCCGAGCCGGGATGGCGGCTTCGTCGTCATCGCCGGCAACAGCGATCCGATCTTCCGCCGCCTGATGACTGCGATCGGCCGGCCCGACCTCGCCGAGGATCCGGCGTTGCGCAACAACGAGGGCCGCTCGAAACAGGCCGGGATGCTCGACGGCGTCATCGCCGACTGGACCCGATGCCGCACGGTGACGGAGGCCCTGACGGTGCTCGACGCCGCCGAGGTGCCGGCCGGGCGGATCTACTCGGTCGCCGACATCGTCGCCGACCCGCATTACAACGCCCGCGACATGATCCTGGAGGCGGACCTGCCCGGCGACACGAGGGTGAAGATGCCCGGCATCGTGCCGAAGCTGTCCGAGACCCCCGGCAGCGTGCGCTGGCAGGGCCCGGCCCTCGGCGCCCACACCGATTCGGTGCTCTCCGACCTCGGCTTCGACGAGGCCGGCATCGCCGCCTTGCGCCAGACGGGAGCCGTGGCGTGAGCGGGATCGTCATCCAGGAGGTCGCGACCCGCGACGGCTTCCAGATCGAGCCGGTCTTCGTCCCGACCGCGGAAAAAATCCGGCTGATCGACGCGCTGTCGGCGGCGGGCTTCACCCGCATCGAGGTCTCGTCCTTCGTCTCGCCGAAGGCGGTACCGGCGCTCGCCGACGCGGCCGAGGTGTTTTCGGGGATCGCGCGCCGGCCCGGCGCCACCTACGTCGCCCTCGTGCCGAACCCGAAGGGCGCCGAGCGGGCCCTCGCCGCACGCGCCGACGAGATCAACCTCGTCGCCTCGGTGAGCGAGACCCATAACCGTGCCAATATGGGCATGACGCCGGAGGCCTCGATCCGGGGCTTTTCCGCGATCATGGAAACTGTGCGGGGCGAGGTCGGCGTCAACGCCACCGCGGCGACCGCCTTCGGCTGCCCGTTCGAGGGGCTCCAGCCCGAGGACAAGGTGCTGGTCCAGGTCGAGCGCTATCTGGCGCTCGGGGTCGACGGGGTGACGCTGGCCGACACCACCGGCATGGCCAATCCGCGCCAGGTCGCCCGCCTCGTCGCCCGGGTGCTGCCGCTGGTGGGGGCCGACCGCCTGACGCTCCATTTCCACGACACCCGCGGCTGCGGTCTCGCCAACGTGCTCGCGGCCTTTGACGCCGGCGCACGCCGGTTCGACGCGGCCCTCGGGGGCCTCGGCGGCTGCCCGTTCGCGCCCGGCGCCACCGGCAACATCTGCACCGAGGACCTCGCGAGCATGGCCGAGGAGATGGGCCTGTCGACCGGCCTCGACCTCGACGCCCTCATCGCCCTGTCCCGCGACCTGCCCCGCCTCGTCGGCCATGACGGACCGGGCCAGGTCGCCAAGGCCGGTCGTCCGCGCGACCTGCACCCGGCCCCGCCGCTCAAGGCGGCCTGACACCGGCGCGCGCGCCGCCCGGAAGAAGGCAGCCTCGCCGAATCTCACCGGACCGCAAAACCCGCCCCGCCCGTCCCCCGGGCGAAGGCGCCCCCGTGCCCGCATCGCGGGCAATGGCTCTACCCAAGCCCGCATCGCGGGCAATGGCTCTACTCATGCCCGCATCGCGGGCCAAGGCTCCACCCAAGCCCGGAGGAAATCCCATGGCCATCGCCACCGCCGGCCCGCTCGCCGGCCCCGACGCCCTCACCGAGGCGGCCGTCATCCGCAAGGTCGCCTGGCGGCTGATGCCGCTGATCATGATCTGCTACCTGTTCGCGTTCTTCGACCGCATCAACATCAGCTTCGCGAAGTTCCAGCTCCAGAGCGACCTCGGCTTCAGCAACGTCGCCTACGGCCTCGGCGCCAGCATGTTCGTGGTCGGCTACGTGATCTTCGAGGTGCCGTCGAACCTCGCCCTCTACCGGGTCGGCGCGCGGCGCTGGATCGCCCGGATCATGATCTCGTGGGGCATCGCCACCGCGCTGATGATCGTCATCCGCACCGAGTGGCACTTCTACGTCCTGCGCTTCCTGATCGGCGCAATGGAGGCCGGCTTCGCCCCCGGCATCCTGTACTATCTCACCCTGTGGTTCCCGGCCTCGTTCCGCGGCCGCGTCACCTCGTTCATGTTCGTCGCCTCGGCCTTCGCCGGCATCGTCGGCGCGCCGGCGGCCGGGCTGATCCTCGGCGGTCTCAACGGCGTCGCGGGCCTCGCCGGCTGGCAATGGCTCTTCCTCGCCGGCGGCCTGCCCTGCCTGATCCTCGGGGCCCTGGTGCTCACCCGCCTCGAAGACCGGATCGCCGACGCGCGCTGGCTCTCGGCCGAGGAAAAGGATCTTCTGTCCTCCCGCATCGCCCACCATAACCACGGCATCGGCGACCATTCGCTGTGGGGCGCGATCAGGCAGCCGGGCTTCCTGCTCATCGCCCTCGTCTATTTCCTGCTTCAGGTCGGCTCCTACGGCCTCAACTTCTGGGGCCCGGACCTGATCAAGACCGCGAGCGGCGGGGCCGCCGCCTCGGTCGGCTTCCTGACCGCGATTCCCTACATCTGCGGTGCGGTCAGCATGATCGTCATCGGGCGCCTGTCGGACGCCTCGGGCGAGCGGCTGAAATTCGTCGCCGGCTTGGCGGTCGCCGCAGCCCTCGGCTTCTTCCTCGCCGGTCTGTTCGACAGAGAGATCGTCCCGCTGATGATCGCCCTCGCGCTGCTCGGCTCCGGTATCGTCGCGTCGATCCCGACCTTCTGGACCTTGCCGGCGAAGCTCGTCACCGGTGTCGGCGCGGCGGGCGGCATCGCGCTCATCAACACGCTGGGTCAGTTCGGCGGCATCGTCAGCCCGGTCATGGTCGGCTGGGTCAAGGACCTCACCGGCTCCACCACCCCGGCGCTCTACGGCATCGGCTGCCTCTGCCTCGTCGCCGCCGGACTCCTGCTCTTCGCGATGCCCGAGAGCCTGCGCCGCAACGACCGGAGCGTCTGAACGACCGGCGGTGTCGACCCGCCGCGTGGGCGGATCGGCCACGCGGCACCCGGCTCCGTCACCTGATCCCTCTTCATGGGTGGCGCGCGCTCACTGCGCGTGGTCGAGACGCCGGTCGCTTGCTAGCCTGATCGGACAGGAGCCGCGGTCACGCCGTTTCCGCGGGAGCCGATATCACGGAGCTGGGCGCCCACGGGCGTCACGGTCTTCGGACAGGGAGACGCCGACGCCATGAGAGAGCCGAACGAGGCCGCTCCCGTCCGTCGTTACGACGCGATCATCGTCGGGGCCGGGTTTTCCGGCCTGTATCAGCTCCATCTGCTGCGCGACCGGCTCGGCCTGTCGGTGCGGGTGCTGGAGGCGGCCGAGGGCATCGGCGGTACCTGGTACTGGAACCGCTATCCGGGCGCACGCTGCGACTCCGAAAGCTACTACTATTCCTACTCGTTCTCGCGCGAACTCGAGGAGGAATGGGACTGGACCGAGCGCTACCCTGAGCACGGCGAGCTCCGCCGCTACCTCGACCATGTCGCCGACCGCTTCTCCTTACGGCGCGACATCCAGCTCGGCACCCGCGTCGCCGGCGCCACCTACATCGAAGCGGCCAATCGCTGGATCGTCACGACAGAGAGCGGCGAGCGGTTCGAGGCGCAATTCCTGATCACCGCGGTCGGCTGCCTGTCGAGTGCCAACGTACCAACGATCCCTGGCCTCGAAAGCTTCTCGGGCGCCTGGTACCATACCGGCCGCTGGCCCCATGACGGCGTCGACTTCTCGGGCCAGCGGGTCGGGCTGATCGGCACCGGCTCGACCGGCATCCAGGCGACTCCGGTCATCGCCGCGCAAGCCGCCCATCTCACGGTATTCCAGCGCACCGCCAATTACAGCGTGCCGGCCCGCAACGGCCCGATGGACGATGCGCTCAAGGCGTGGGTGCGCGAGAATTCGTCGGAGTTGCGCGCCAAAGCCCGCGCGGCGCCGAACGGCCATCCCTTCGATTTCTCGGACCGCTCGGTCTTCGA
>NZ_CM173224.1:695000-1962500 GCF_057747795.1 Methylobacterium sp. 142-1Y
CACCGGCAGTCTCCCCAGAGTGCCCAACCAAATGATGGCAACTAGGGACGTGGGTTGCGCTCGTTGCGGGACTTAACCCAACATCTCACGACACGAGCTGACGACAGCCATGCAGCACCTGTGTGCACGCCTCCAAAGAGGACAACGGATCTCTCCGCATAACATGCCATGTCAAGGGATGGTAAGGTTCTGCGCGTTGCGTCGAATTAAACCACATGCTCCACCGCTTGTGCGGGCCCCCGTCAATTCCTTTGAGTTTTAATCTTGCGACCGTACTCCCCAGGCGGAATGCTTAATGCGTTAGCGGCGCCACTGACCTGCATGCAGACCAACGGCTAGCATTCATCGTTTACAGCGTGGACTACCAGGGTATCTAATCCTGTTTGCTCCCCACGCTTTCGCGCCTCAGCGTCAGAACCGGACCAGACAGCCGCCTTCGCCACTGGTGTTCTTGCGAATATCTACGAATTTCACCTCTACACTCGCAGTTCCGCTGTCCTCTTCCGGTCTCAAGCCAACCAGTATCGAAGGCCATTCCGTGGTTGAGCCACGGGCTTTCACCCTCGACTAAATCAGCCGCCTACGCGCCCTTTACGCCCAGTGATTCCGAGCAACGCTAGCCCCCTTCGTATTACCGCGGCTGCTGGCACGAAGTTAGCCGGGGCTTATTCCTCCGGTACCGTCATTATCGTCCCGGAGAAAAGAGCTTTACAACCCTAAGGCCGTCATCACTCACGCGGCATGGCTGGATCAGGGTTGCCCCCATTGTCCAATATTCCCCACTGCTGCCTCCCGTAGGAGTCTGGGCCGTGTCTCAGTCCCAGTGTGGCTGATCATCCTCTCAGACCAGCTACTGATCGTCGCCTTGGTGAGCCGTAACCTCACCAACTAGCTAATCAGACGCGGGCCGATCCTTCGGCAGTAAACCTTTCCCCAAAAGGGCGTATCCGGTATTAGCTCAAGTTTCCCTGAGTTATTCCGAACCGAAGGGCACGTTCCCACGCGTTACTCACCCGTCTGCCGCTGACCCCGAAGGGCCCGCTCGACTTGCATGTGTTAAGCCTGCCGCCAGCGTTCGCTCTGAGCCAGGATCAAACTCTCAAGTTGAAGAGCTGATCAAAGCTGATCACAATAGTAACGGAGGCTCACGACCGACCGGCGTTTCCACCAATCGTGTGAGCACCGAAACGTCAGATCAGCATCATCCTACTCACGACCGGTTCCGACGGAACCGACCCGCAGGGACGACGCCGTCCACGCTTCTCTTTCTCGTATGAACTTGTCAAAGAGCGACCCGATCGAAACCGGGGTATCATCGGCAAAAACGGGACCAGCGCCTGACCGAGGTCAGGCTCACCGGCCCGGACTGTCTCGAAGATGGCTCAGCGGCCGGTCCGCGGGAGCGGCCGGCGCCGATGGGTGGTCGTATAGGCCCTACTTCCCGGACCCGTCAACCCCTTGGCGAAACTTTCACGACAGCCCCTCCCCTACCACCTCTCTCAAACCACCTCTCTCAACCCGTGAGCTTGCCGGACACGCGCAGGTCGCTGCGAGACGCGCGCGACAAGTGCCATTTGGCCGACCCTTCATGCAAGGCATGTATTACATCAGCGCATAGGCTAGAACTGCCTTCAGCTGAGACAACCAGTCACCATCGGTGGTGCGCAATCTTGTTTTCCGGGTGTAATTCTGTCGCATTTGCAAAAAGAAATATTGACCTGCGGCTTCCGAGGACGCATGGGCACGCACTCTGTCATTGGAGCCGATTGAATGCTGGACCAAGATCAAGAAACCAACCTGATTGAACGCGCAGCCGACATCGTGTCGGCCTACGTGTCCAACAACTCCGTTCCGCTGGCCGAGCTGCCGGCCCTGATCAATGCTGTGCACCAGTCGCTGAGCCGGCTCGGCGACGACCAGGCGGTCGAGGCAGAGAAGCCGGTGCCGCTGATGCCGGTCAAGAAGACGGTGACCCCGGACTACCTGATCAGCCTCGAGGACGGGAAGCAGTACAAGTCGCTCAAGCGCCACCTGTCGACCCGCGGGCTCACCCCCGAGGAATACCGCCGCAAGTGGGGCCTGCCGCACGACTACCCGATGGTTGCCGCCAACTACGCCGCCCAACGTTCGGAACTCGCCAAGAACAGCGGGCTGGGTCGTCGCCGCAGCGCCTGATCCTTGCCAGGAACCGTCTCGGGCGAGGGGGCTCCGGCCCGAGCGAAAAAAGCCCCCGGATCGTCGGATCCGGGGGCCTTTCTCATCTCAGCGATGGGTCAGGGCGTTCAGTGCGCCACCAAACCGGATGCGTCGTCGTCCGACCGGGCGGGTGAGGCCTTCGGCAGCGGCTCGTCCCAGTCGATCGCCTCCGGCATGCGAATCAGCGCCCGCTCGAGGACCTGATCCATGCGCGAGACGGGAACGATCTCGAGCCCGTTCTTCACGCTATCGGGGATCTCCGCCAGATCCTTGGCGTTCTCTTCCGGGATCAGCACGATCTTGATGCCGCCCCGCAGAGCCGCCAGCAGCTTCTCCTTGAGGCCGCCGATCGGCAGCACCCTGCCACGCAAGGTGACCTCGCCCGTCATGGCGATGTCGCGGCGCACCGGGATGCCGGTGATGACCGAGACGATCGCCGTTGCCATGGCGATGCCTGCCGAGGGTCCGTCCTTCGGGGTCGCCCCCTCCGGCACGTGGACGTGGATGTCCCGACGCTCGAACAGGGGCGGCTCGACGCCGAAATCGACGGCCCGCGAGCGCACGTAGGACGCTGCCGCCGAAATCGACTCCTTCATTACGTCGCGCAGGTTGCCGGTCACCGTCATCTTGCCCTTGCCGGGCATCATGATGCCTTCGATCGTGAGCAGCTCGCCCCCGACCTCGGTCCAGGCCAGACCCGTGACCGCGCCGACCTGATCGTCGGTCTCGATCTCGCCGTAGCGGAACTTCGCCGGGCCGAGGAAGGTGTCGAGGTTCTCGGCCGAGACCGTCACGCTCTTCACCCCCGAGATCAGGATCTCCTTCACCGCCTTGCGGATCAGGTTCGAGATCTCGCGCTCCAGGTTCCGCACGCCCGCCTCGCGGGTGTAGCGGCGGATCAGAAGCATCAGGCCGTCATCGGTGATCGACCATTCCTTGGGCTCGAGGCCATGCTTCTTCAGCGCGCCCGGCATCAGGTGCTTGCGCGCGATCTCGACCTTCTCCTCCTCGGTGTAGCCGGCGATGCGGATCACCTCCATCCGGTCCAGCAGGGCCGGCGGGATGTTGAGGGTGTTAGCGGTCGTCACGAACATCACGTTCGACAGGTCGTAGTCGACCTCGAGGTAATGGTCGTTGAAGGTCGCGTTCTGCTCCGGATCGAGCACCTCGAGGAGCGCCGCCGACGGGTCGCCGCGGAAGTCCATGCCCATCTTGTCGATCTCGTCGAGCAGGATGAGCGGGTTCGAGGTCTTGGCCTTGCGCATCGACTGCACGATCTTGCCGGGCATCGAGCCGATATAGGTCCGGCGGTGACCGCGGATCTCGGCCTCGTCGCGCACGCCGCCGAGCGACATGCGGACGAACTCGCGACCCGTCGCCTTGGCGATCGACTTGCCGAGCGAGGTCTTGCCGACGCCGGGAGGGCCGACGAGGCAGAGGATCGGACCGGTGAGCTTGTTGGCGCGTTGCTGCACCGCCAGGTACTCGACGATCCGCTCCTTGACCTTGTCGAGGCCGAAATGATCGGAATCGAGCATGGCCTGGGCGCCGGGCAGGTCCTTCTTGATCTTCGAGCGCTTGCCCCACGGGATGCCGAGCATCCAGTCGAGGTAGTTGCGCACCACCGTCGCCTCGGCCGACATCGGCGACATCTGACGCAGCTTCTTCAGCTCAGCCAGCGCCTTGTCCCGCGCCTCCTTGGACAGCTTGGTCTTCTCGATCTTGTCCTCGAGCTCGGCCAACTCGTCGCGACCGTCCTCGTCGCCGAGTTCTTTCTGAATGGCCTTCATCTGCTCATTCAGGTAATACTCGCGCTGGGTCTTCTCCATCTGCCGCTTGACGCGGGTACGGATGCGCTTCTCGACCTGCAGCACCGAGATCTCGCTCTCCATCAGCGAGAGCACGCGCTCAAGCCTTTGGGCGACGGTCGGGATCTCGAGGATCGCCTGCTTGTCGGAGATCTTGACCGCGAGATGCGAGGCGACCGTGTCGGCGAGCTTCGAGGGCTCGTCGATCTGGATCACCGCCGAGACCACCTCGGGCGAAATCTTCTTGTTGAGCTTGACGTAGTTCTCGAACTCCGAGATCACCGAGCGGGCGAGCGCCTCGGCCTCGATCTTGTCGCCGAGATCGTTCGGCAGCACCTCGGCCTCGGCGGCGTAGTACTCGTCCGAGCGGACGAAATCCTGGATCTTGGCGCGGCCGCCCCCCTCCACCAGCACCTTCACGGTGCCGTCAGGGAGCTTGAGCAGCTGGAGCACGCTGGCGAGCGTGCCGATGGTGTAGATCGCGTCGGTGGCCGGGTCGTCGTCGGTGGCGTTGACCTGGGTGGCGAGCAGGATGTGCCGGTCGGTGCGGACCGCTTCCTCGAGCGCGCGGATCGATTTCTCGCGGCCGACGAAGAGCGGCACGATCATGTGCGGGAAGACCACGATGTCGCGCAGCGGCAGGACCGCGTAGGTCCCGCTCGTGCCGGGGACGACGGGCTGGCGCGATTTCGGCTGGGTCATTGACTGACTTCCTTGTGTGGTGACGCCCAGGTCCCTCCCCTCGCGAAGGGGAAAAGCAGGAGGAACCGGGGGGCCGACCGGGCCGCGGGGGTCGGAAACGAGGAGAGCGGCCGGGTCGCGGCACCGCACCTCGTTTGGTGAGCATGCGGCCGCCGCGTCGATCTCAGGTGGCTCCTCCAGGTGCCGCTTTCAAGCACCGTGCCACCCGGCCGCATCCGGCCACCTCTCAAGCAAGAGGCCGCCGTTGTCGCGGCGGCCTCCGGATGCCGATCAGGCGCTTGCACTCGCCGGTGCGTCCTTGCCCCGGTCGCCGTGGATGTAGAGCGGCCGTGACTTTCCGTCGACGACCTCCGGCCCGATCACCACCTGCTCGACCGAATCGAGGCCGGGCAGGTCGTACATCGTCTCGAGCAGGATGCTCTCCAGGATCGAGCGCAGGCCGCGGGCGCCGGTCTTGCGCTCGATCGCCTTGCGCGCGACGAGGCTCAGGGCCTCGTCCTGGAACGTCAGGTCGACGTTCTCCATCTCGAACAGGCGCTGATATTGCTTGACCAGCGCGTTCTTCGGCTCCTGGAGGATGCGCTTCAGCGCGGTCTCGTCGAGGTCCTCGAGTGTCGCCAGCACGGGCAGGCGGCCGACGAATTCGGGGATGAGGCCGAACTTCAGCAGGTCCTCGGGCTCGACGTTGCGGAAGATCTCGCCGGTGCGGCGGTCGTCCGGAGCCTGGACGGTGGCACCGAAGCCGATCGACGTGCCCTTGCCGCGTGCCGAGATGATCCGTTCCAGCCCGGCGAAGGCGCCGCCGCAGATGAACAGGATGTTGGTCGTGTCGACCTGCAGGAATTCCTGCTGCGGGTGCTTGCGACCGCCCTGCGGCGGGACGCTGGCGACCGTGCCCTCCATGATCTTCAGGAGCGCCTGCTGCACGCCCTCGCCCGACACGTCGCGGGTGATCGAGGGGTTATCCGACTTGCGGGAGATCTTGTCGATCTCGTCGATGTAGACGATGCCGCGCTGCGCCCGCTCGACGTTGTAGTCGGACGCCTGGAGCAGCTTGAGGATGATGTTCTCGACGTCCTCGCCGACGTAACCGGCCTCGGTCAGCGTCGTGGCATCGGCCATCGTGAACGGCACATCGAGGATGCGCGCCAGGGTCTGAGCCAACAGTGTCTTGCCGGACCCGGTCGGGCCGATCAGCAGGATGTTGGACTTCGCCAGCTCGACGTCGTTGTGCTTGGTCGCGTGCGCCAGGCGCTTGTAATGGTTGTGCACCGCCACCGACAGGACCTTCTTGGCAAAGTCCTGCCCGATGACGTAGTCATCCAGAACCCGCCGAATCTCCTTCGGGGTGGGTACGCCGTCCCGCGACTTCACCAGCGAGGACTTCGATTCCTCGCGAATGATGTCCATGCACAGCTCGACGCACTCATCGCAGATGAAGACGGTCGGGCCCGCGATCAGCTTGCGAACCTCGTGCTGGCTCTTGCCGCAGAACGAGCAGTACAGCGTGCTCTTCGAGTCGTTGCCGCCAGCCTTGCTCATATGGGTCTCCAAGTCCCCGACCGGCCCCGTCCCGGGGACGCGACCGCATCGCTTTTAGATAGTGGCGCCCGGCTAAAGAAACAGTCACCGCCTCCCGCGCCGCCGGGCGCCCGGTGCAGAATCGCGATGCAAACACGCAGCCACCTCGGGATCAATCCCATCGATGCGACAGGCTCCCGCCAAATGGCCGCATCGTCGGACCCGCCTTCGAGAGTGGCCCCTGTCCTTTTGGGGCAGGCCCGCGCTCCGGGGGACGCTCCCCATACGCGCGGGCCTGCCGCCGAGTTCCGGTGACGCTTGGTGCCGGTTATGCTTGCGCCGGCGCCTCGGCCCGCTTCTGGAGCACCTCGTCGATGAGGCCCCACTCCTTGGCCGCGTCGGCGGTCATGAAGTTGTCGCGCTCCAGGCCCTGCTCGATCGCCTCGTACTCGCGGCCGGTATGCTTCACGTAGATCTCGTTGAGGCGCCGCTTCAGGGCCTCGATCTCACGGGCATGGATCAGGATGTCGGTGGCCTGTCCCTGGAAGCCGCCGGAGGGCTGGTGCACCATGATCCGGGCATTCGGCAGGGCGAAGCGGTGGCCCGCCTCGCCGGCGGCCAGCAGCAGCGAGCCCATCGAGGCGGCCTGGCCGACGCAGAGCGTGGCGACCGGGCAACGGATGAACTGCATCGTGTCGTAGATCGACAGGCCGGAGGTGACCACGCCGCCCGGCGAGTTGATGTAGAAGGAGATTTCCTTCTTCGGGTTTTCCGCCTCGAGGAACAGCAGCTGCGCCACGATCAGCGACGCGGAATAATCCTCGACCGGGCCCGTCAGGAAGATGATGCGCTCGCGCAAGAGGCGCGAGTAGATGTCGAAGGCGCGCTCGCCGCGGCTCGACTGCTCGACCACCATGGGCACGAGCGCGCTGTTGTAATAATCGACCGGATCTCTCATCTCACTGGCCCTCTGAACGGAACCCGGCCGCCTCCAGGCGGCCGGGGTAGCGGCGGAAACGCATGACCTCGCAGGCCCCGTCCCCGCCGCCCGTTCGGGGCCGTCGCGAGGGTCAGGCCGGGTTGGACTCACCCGCGGGAGCGGCCTCGGCCTTGTCGGCCTTGGCCGAGTCAGCCTTGGTCTCCTCGGCGTCGTCCTCGTCGGCGAACAGCGCCTCCTTGGAGACGGGCTCCTCGACCAGTTTGACCTGCCCGAGGACGTGGTCAACCACCTTCTCCTCGAACAGCGGGGCGCGCAGCTCGGCCAGCGCCTGCGGGGTCTTGCGGTAGAAATCCCAGACCTGCTGTTCCTGGCCGGGGAACTGACGGACGCGGGCGATCAGGGCCTGATTCACCTCGTCGTCCGAGACCTTGATATCGGCGCTCTCGCCGGCCTGCGCAAGCACCAGGCCGAGGCGCACGCGGCGCTCGGCGATCCGGCGGTACTCCTCGCGCGCCTTCTCCTCGGTGGTGTCCTCGTCCTCGAAGGTCTTGCCGCGGTTCTTCAGGTCCTGCTCGACCTGGGCCCACACGGCGGCGAATTCCTGGTGGACGAGGCTCGGGGGCAGCTCGAAGGAGTAGCGGCTGTCGAGGGCGTCGAGCAGGCCCTTCTTCAGCTTCTGGCGCGAGGCCGCCTCGTACTCGCGGCCCATGGTGTCGCGCACGGCGTCCTTGAGGGCGTCGAGCGACTCCATGCCGAAGGTCTTGGCGAGCTCGTCGTCGATGGTGAGCTCACCCGGGTACTTGATGCCCTTCACCGTGACGTCGAACTCGGCCTCCTTGCCGGCGAGGTGCTCGGCGCCGTAGCTCTCCGGGAAGGTGACCTTGACCAGGCGCTCGTCGCCGACGTGAACGCCGAGCAGCTGGTCCTCGAAGCCGGGGATGAAGGTGCCGGAGCCGAGGTCGAGATTGATGTCCTCGCCGGTGCCGCCCTCGAACGGGGTGCCGTCGATCCGGCCGGTGAAGTTGATGACGACCCGATCGCCGGTCTCGGCGTACTGGCCCTCCATCCGGTCGTGGAACGGACGGTTGGCCGACGCCATCCGCTCGATCGTCGCGTTGATCTCCTCGTCGGAGGGGGTGACGACCTGCTTGGTCAGGCTCACGTCCGAGAGGTCGACGAGGTCGAAGCTCGGCATCACCTCGAGGGCGATCTTGAACGAGAGGTCGGCCTTGGCGTCGAGCGCTTTCTCGATCTCGTCCTTGTCCTCGGGCATCTGCACCTGAGGTTCGAGGGCGAGCTTGAGCTTGTTGTCCTCGACGATCTTCTGGTTGGCCTCGCTGACGGCGTTCTGGACGACGTCGGCCATCACGGAGCGGCCGTAGACCTTGCGCAGGTGGGCGACCGGCACCTTGCCCGGGCGGAAGCCCTTGAGCTGCACCTTGCCCTTGATCCCGTCGAGCTCCGTCGCGAGCCGGCTCTCCAGCTCGGCCGCGGGCAGGACCACCTGGAATTCGCGCTTGAGCCCCTCGGACTTGGTCTCGGTCACCTGCATCGTCGTCATTCCGCCTTGCACCTTCGAATCCGGCCTGGCTGCGGGCCCGGACGGCGCTGTGAACGACGCCGTGCGACGGGACCGTCAGGACAAGGGGCCGGCACTGCTGCTTGAACCCATTCCGTCGTGTCGCCTGGCGGAGGTGGTGCGGGCGGAGGGGCTCGAACCCCCACGACTCTCGTCACTGGAACCTAAATCCAGCGCGTCTACCAATTCCGCCACGCCCGCGACGCTCGCGCCCGAGGCCTGACGCACCCGGGCGCGGCTCTATAGCATGGTGGATCGGTCACGCAGCAAGAATTTTAGCCGCCGCCTCGCCCCGCGCCAAAGCCCCGGCTACAAGGCGGGTCGCCGCGGGGGACCGCCCTCCCCGCGCGAGACATTCCCCATCCAGCGAGGTGCCATGCCGTCGTCCCTGCCGCCCTCGCGCCGCGCGCTGCTCGCCGGCGCCGCCCTGTCCCTCGCCCCCACCCTCGTCCGGGCGCAGGGCGGCCCGTCCGCGACGCCCTCCCATCCGGCGCCGGGCGCGGCGGAGGCGAAGGCCCTGATCGCGGCGCCCGGCAAGGCGCGGATCAAGCCCGAGCCCGCGCCCGAGACCCCGGTCTGGGCCTTCGACGGCAAGACCGAGCCGCCGGTCCTGCGGGTCAAGCTCGGCGAGGGTGTTCGCCTGCGCCTGGAGAACAAGACCGAGAAGCCCCTGTCGCTGCACTGGCACGGGGTGCGCAACCGCAACGCCATGGACGGGGTCGGCGGGGTCACTCAGGCCCCTGTCGCCCCGGGGGCGAGCTTCCTCTACGAGTTCACGCCGCCGGATGCCGGCACCTTCCTGATTCGCCCGTTGATCGTCGGCGGGTCGAGCGAGCCGTCCGGGCGCGGGCTTGCCGGGATGCTGGTGGTCGAGGAGGCCAAGCCCCCGGTCGTCGACCGCGACGTGCCCCTGCTCCTCCAGGACTGGCGCCTGGAGCAGGACGGGACGCTGGCGCCGTTCGGGCAGACCGCCTTCGCGGCGAGTTCCGGCCGGCTCGGCAACGCGCTCACGATCAATGGAAAGCCCAGCCCTGAGACGATCGAGGCGGCGCCGGGCACACGGCTTCGCCTGCGGCTCGCCAATGCATGCAACGCCCGGGCGACCCGGATTCGCTTCGACGGGCTGAAGGCCTGGGTGGCGGCGGTGGACGGGCAGCCGACCGATACGTTCGAGCCCTTGCGCGCCACGTTGCCGTTCCAGCCCGGCACCCGCTACGACATCCTCCTCGACGTGCCGGCGGCCTCGGAGCCGGCGGGCGCCGTGGTGGCGCTGATCGGCCAGGGAATGCCGCTCGCCCGCATCGTCGCCAAGGGCGAGCCGGTCGCGGCCCGGCCTCCCGTGGCGCCGATCGGCGAGAACAAACTGCTGCCGCCGGAGATCAAGCTCCAGAACGCCTTCCGGCGCGACATCGCCGTCGCGGGCGGCGCAGTGGTCGACAAGGCCAAGCCCGAGGCAGCGCCGGTCTTCACCGGCGACCCGACCCGGATCTGGACCCTGAACGGCGCCGCCGGCCGGGCGGAGAATCCGCCCCTGTTCTCGGTCAAGCGCAACACGGCGGTGGTGCTGGCGCTCACCAACAATACCGCCTTCCCGCAATCGCTGCACCTGCACGGCCACGTCTTCCGGCTGCTCCACCCGCTCGACGACGGCTGGGAGCCCTACTGGCTCGACACGTTCCAGCTGCTGGAGGGCCGAACCGCCCGCATCGCGTTCCTAGCCGACAATCCCGGCCGCT
This sequence comes from Methylobacterium sp. 142-1Y, assembly GCF_057747795.1. NCBI lineage: Bacteria > Pseudomonadati > Pseudomonadota > Alphaproteobacteria > Hyphomicrobiales > Methylobacteriaceae > Methylobacterium > Methylobacterium sp. 142-1Y. The sequence goes on from NZ_CM173224.1 coordinate 705,483, forward strand.
GGCTGGTGAGCGCGACGGCGCTGGAGCGATTCGATACCGGCCTGTGGGGCTGGTTCGAGGTAACGTAACGTTATCCCCGCGTGGATCATGCGTCCGGCGGTCGCAGTGCGACGGCCGGCTACGCTTCAATCCATGTATTCAAGTCCTTGATGCTCAGTGGTTTATCGGTCTCTGCTTCAAGCCTGACAGCAAGGCGATCGAGAGAATGTGTTAACGTGGGCCAATGCGTCCGACGGATGCTTGGAGCATGCTGGTGCACCAGCAGCGCTCAAGGAGCTGCCGTGCATCGACGAGGTGCCCAGCATGGAACATCAGCCGCTTCGCCACATCCGTGACATCGCCGACGTCGAGACGGTCCCGGTCCTTCTGGAAGGCCGCCGGGCCCGGCTCGAGCGCTTCGCCGAGATCCTCGAACGCGATCCGGGCCGCAGCTTCATCACCCTGGAGGAGATCGAGTTCGTGCCCCGCAAGATGCGGGCGGGGATCCGGGCCGACAACTCGCCTCTCGCCTTCGCCTATGCCGATCCGGTGCTGCGGGCGAGCGGGCTTGCCGGCGACACCTTCGGCGACGCCCGCAGCTTCTTCGAGCTGAGCACCGGGGAGGCCCACAACCTGCTCTGCTCGTGCGTGAACGGCCGCACCGTCAAGGCGGGGCCGACCGCCAAGCGCCTGCGCCGGCTGGCGGCCCGCACGCCCGGCCTGTGGCTTGCCTATGGCTGCGCCGCCGGCCTCATCGCGCTCCCGGGCGCGGTCTACCTGCTCGGCTGAGACGCCGCCCAAAACGGAAAAAGGCCGCCCTCGCGGGCGGCCTTTTTCACGCTGCACGAGGCAGCCCCAAAATTACTTGATCTTGGTTTCCTTGAACTCGACATGCTTGCGCGCGATCGGGTCGTACTTCTTGAACGACAGCTTGTCGGTCTTGGTACGGGAGTTCTTCTTGGTGACGTAGAAATAGCCGGTATCGGCGGTCGACAGCAGCTTGATCTTGATGGTGACGGCCTTGGCCATGGCGCGACCTCTTGTGGATGATGGGTGTTGCGCCCGGAGGACCGAAACGCAAAACGGCCGGGCAGGCCCGGCCAGAACGCGGCGCCTTCCTGCCCCATCGCCTCCCAGGCGTCAAGCCCGGCTGACCGACGGCATAGCCGTCGGCGTCAGGGCGCGGCGCGGATCATTCGCCCGCCCACCACCGTGAGATAGGCGACAAACAGGAGCGCCAAGGACCAGGCGAAGCCGTGCGGCGAGGCGAGGTCCATGCCGCCGCCGACGAGCGGCGGCCCCAGCACCAAGCCGATATTGTAGAGCACCAGGAAGGCCGCGTTGGCGCCGGCGAGCGCCGCGCCGTCGAAGCGGGCACCGAGATGGGCAAGCCCGACGGTATAGAGCGTGCCGGCGATGCCGCCCCAGGTAAACAGAATCACGGCGAGCAGCCACGGGTCCCCTTCCCCGAGCGGCAGCGCGGCGGCGCCGACCGCGCCGAGGAACGCGGCGGCAAGCAGCACCCGGCGCTTGTCGATCCTATCGGCGAGCAGACCCACCGGGATCTGGAACAGCACGTTGCCGAGTGCCGCGATGCTGACGAGGCCCGCCGCCTGCTCCGCGCTGAGGCCGAGGCGCAGCCCGTAGATCGGCAGGATGGCGAAGCCCCCGGTCTCGACCGCGCCGTAGACGAGGGCCGCGAGCGTCGCCGAGGGCGCGACCCGCAGGTAGCCGAGGAAGCCCCGGCCGCCCTTGTGCGGGATCTCCGGCGAGAGGCCGCGGGCCATCATCAGGGGCAGCGTTCCGGCGCAGAACAGGGCCGCCCCCGCGAGATACGGCGCCCAGCCATGGGTGCCGAGGACGCGCAGCAGGGTCGGCCCGATGGCGAAGCCGAGCGCCAGCACCGTGGCGTAGACGCCCATCACCAGGCCGCGCCGGGCCGGCGGCGCCGCCTGGTTGATCCAGAACTCGGAGAGGACGAACATCACGCCCAACGCCGCCGAGAACACGAAGCGGAGCGGGAACCACCAAGCGAAGTCGTAGACCGCCCGGAAGCCGAGGAGCGCGAGCGCCGCGACCGCGATCGCGCCCAGCAGCAGCGGCATCACGCCGAGCCGCGCCGCCACCCTCGGCACGAAGGGCAGGACGACGATGCTCGCCACCCCGGCGATCGCCGTATTAATGCCGATCCAGGTGTTGGACAGGCCCATCCGCTCCATCTCGAGGGAGAGAAGCGGGATCGACAGGCTGAGCCCGATGCCGACCACGGCCACGCAGGTGATGGCGGCGGCGATGGCGGCGAGGCGCGCAGCGTCGAACTCGGAGGCGAAGCGGGTCATGATGGGTCGGCCGTCAGGGCCGGCCCATATGGATCAGGCGGCGGCCGAAGGCCACCCCCAGGGCGCCGCAGGTGCCCCCTACAGCTCTTCCCGCGTGTGCTCGCCGTCGACGTCGCGAAAGAACGGCACCGGCAGCATCGGGCCGAACCCCGCCGCGAGCCGCGCCTCAAGCTCGTCGAGCACGATGGCCGTGATGCGCGGCAATTCCAGCTTGCGCGCCGCCGTAAGGTCGACCCAGGCGAGTTCGGTCAGCTCGGAATCGGGGCCGACGATACCGGGGGTCTCGGCCACCACCGCCTCGCGGTCGACGGCGAAGAACCGGGTATCGAAGCGCTTGGGCCGATAAGGCGGGGTGATCGCCCGGGCGACGAACTGGAGCAGTTCGAGGTCGGGCATCACCCCGGCTTCGCGAAACGCGCTCCAGGTGCCGGGCGGCGCCATCTCGGGCGGGCCGTAATCGAGGGAGCCGATCATCAGTCCGGTCTCCTCGTAGGTCTCGCGGATCGCCGCCAGCGCCAGGACGCGGCCGAGATGGAACAGCGGCGGGTGGACCTTCTCGGCGAGCGCCTGTTCGGCCCGGTCGTTGAGGGTGCCGGCGACCGGCATCGCGCGGTCGCCGAGCTCGATCCGTCCGCCCGGGAACACGAACAGGCCGGGCATGAACTTGTGGCCGGCATGGCGCTTGCCCATCAGCACCTTCGGCTGGTCGCCGGAGCGGTCGAGGATGATCAGCGTTGCGGCGTTGCGGATCCGCAGCGGCTTCCTGCGTTCAGGAGCCGGTGCCCCGTCCGTCGGTCCTGCCGCCATCCCGCATCTCCGTCTCGTTCCGGTCCGGACCGTTCGTCACCCGGGCCCCGGCGCGGCGTATCGCGGAAAAGCCGTGCATGCCAAGGGCGTATTGCAGGCCCACCACCGCCCCCTTGGTCGGCTGGAGAAGCAGCAGCGAGGCGATGAGCGCCAGGCCGGGCCAGAACGTCATCTGAAACCACAGCGGCACGTCGAGGCGCATCTCGCTCTCGAGTATGCCGATGCCCGCGAGGTGGCCGACGACGAAGATCACCAGGTAGGGCGGTAGGTCGTCGGCGCGGTGGTGATGCAGCTCGGTCCCGCAGGCCTCGCAGCTCTCCCGCACCTTGAGGAAGCGGTGGAACAGCCGGCCCTCGCCGCAATGCGGGCAGCGGTTGCGAAAGCCGCGCCACATCGCCAGTGCCCAGGACGGCTGGTCGGGCGATTGCGCCACCGCGGGCGGGCGCCCGGTGCCGACGGGATCGGCGGCGGGCCCGGCGTGGATCTCGATCATGCGCGTCTCCCGCGGCGCTTGCTGAGGCTGTCCCGGCTCGCCGGTGCCGGCCGACCCTTGCGGGGGCCGCCACGGGCCGGCGCGGGGGCACCGGCCCGGCCGCCGCTGCCGGCGATCTCGAAGCGCAGAGCGCCGGCCACCGGTGCGGCCTCCATCAACTGCACCTCGACCTTGTCGCCGAGGCGGAAGGTTTGGCGGGTGCGCTCGCCGACGAGGGCGTGGCGGCCCTCCTCATGGCGGAAGTAGTCGGCGCCGAGCGTCGAGATCGGCACGAAGCCGTCGGCCCCGGTCTCGTCGAGCTTGATGAAGAGCCCCGAGCGGGTCACGCCCGAGACCTGCCCCGAGAAGGTCGCGCCGACCCGGTCGGCGAGGTGATGGGCGATCAGCCGGTCGATGGTCTCGCGCTCCGCCGCCATGGCGCGGCGCTCGGCGGCCGAGATCTGCTGGCCGATCTCGGCGAGTTCGCCGGTCTCCGTCCCCGCCGGCAATCCGTCGGCGCCGAGGCGAAGCGCCTTGATCAGGGCCCGGTGCACGATGAGATCGGCGTAGCGCCGGATCGGCGAGGTGAAGTGGGCGTAGCGGCGCAACGCCAGCCCGAAATGACCCGCGTTCTCCGCGGCGTAGACGGCCTGGGCCTGCGAGCGCAGCACCACCTCGTTGAGGAACAGATGATGCTCGCTGCCCTCGACCATACCGAGGATGCGGTTGAACAGGGCGGGCCGGAGGTTGGCCTCCTTCGGCAGCTTCAGGCCGATCGAGGCCATCACCTCGCCAAGCGCCCGCATCTTCTCCAGCGAGGGCTCGTCGTGGACGCGGTAGATCAGGGCCTGGCGCGCGGATTCCAGGACTTCGGCCGCCGCGACGTTGGCCTGGATCATGAACTCCTCGATCAGCCGGTGCGCGGCGAGGCGCTCCGGCACGATCACCCGGTCGACCCCACCCTCGGCGTTCAGGATCACCTTGCGCTCGGGCAGGTCGAGCGCCAGGGGCCCGCGGGCGTCACGCGCCGCCGCCAGTGCATCGTAGGCGGCCCAAAGCGGACGCAGCACCCCATCGAGGAGCGGGCCGGTGATCTCGTCGGGCCGGCCGTCGATGGCGGCTTGCGCCTGCGCATAGGCGAGCTTGGCGCGCGACCGCATCATGACCCGATGGACGCTGTGGCGGAGCTTCCTCCCCTCCGCCGTCACGATCATGCGGACGGCCAGAGCCGGCCGGTCCTGGCCCGGGCGCAAGGAACAGAGGTCGTTCGAGATCCGCTCCGGCAGCATCGGCACCACCCGGTCGGGGAAATAGACCGAGTTGCCGCGCAACAACGCCTCGCGGTCCAGCGCGCTGCCGGGCCGGACATAGGCCGCGACATCGGCGATCGCCACCGTGACCACGAAGCCGCCCGGATTGGCCGGATCGGGATCGGGCAAAGCCATCACGGCGTCGTCGTGGTCCTTGGCATCCGGCGGGTCGATGGTGAGGAGGGGCAGCTCACGCCAGTCCTCGCGGCCCTCCAGCCCGACCTCGCGGGCGGCCTCGGCCTCCGCCAGCACCTCGCGCGGGAAGACGTGCGGGATGCCGTGGGCGTGGATCGCGATCAGGCTGACCGCCTTCTCCGAGCCGAGGCTGCCGAGGCGCTCCTTGACGCGCCCCTGCGTCAGCCCGAACCGGTCCTCGCGGCCCAGCGTCACGGTGACGAGGTCGCCGTCGAGGGCATCGCCCTCCCCGCCCGGCGGCACCGCGATCTCGCGCCCCTGCGCCTTCTTGTCGACGGGCACGATCCGCCCGCCCCCGGCCGGCAGCGCCCGGAACACGCCGAGCGTCTCGGCCTTGTTGCGGCCGATCACCTTGATGACCCGGCCGATGTAGCGCCCCGGCGCGTCGCCGTCGGGCTCGATCTTCAGGAGTGCCCTGTCGCCCGTGCCGGGGGCGGGGCCATTGGTGCGGCGCCCACCGCGCGGCATGAGCACGGTGATCAGGGGCGCGGGCCCCGCTTCCGGATCCCATTGCGCCGGCCGCGCGACCAGTTCGCCGTCGCGGTCGCGGCGGCTGTCGATGTCGGCGACGACGACCGGCGGCAGGCGTCCGGCCTTGCGCAGGCCGGCCCGGTCCTTCTCGATCGCGCCGTCCTCCTGCATCTCCTTGATGAGGCGCTTCAGCTCGATCTTGTCGGAGCCCTTGATGCCGAAGGCCTGGGCGATCTCGCGCTTGCCGACCTTCTGGGGCGACTCCTCGATGAAGGCGAGCACGGCCTCGCGGGTCGGCAGGACGGCGTGCGCCGGTTTCGGGTGAGCGCCCTTGGGATGAATTCTCTTGGCCAACAGTCGATCCAGGCGGCGTGACGCGACGGCTCCCCGGCGGGCAAGCCGCAGCCGCGAGCATGAAATATGGGATGAGTGCGGCTGCAGGGCAACGCCGGGGTTCGCGCGGTCCCCGATTGCTTCACCAAGGAGCGCCGATATCCGCGCCGAGCCGGGCTGCGGCCCGTGCCGGATCGATATCTCGCTGCATCGGAAAGCCAATCACCGAAGATGGGCCTCAGGTCGCGGCATGACGAGGCGGCGAGCAAATCGGTCGAAACAGCGACCAGAAATCGATCGCCAATGTCAACGTCAGCATATGGACAATATTTGCTCACTTACGTCATGTTGACGACGTATCGCGCGCATCGGCTGATCGGGCAGGCCGAATCGGCCGGGATCGATCGGACGCCATGACAGAGATTTCGACGACCAGGATGGTCTCCACCCTGCCCTCTCCCCGCATGAGCCGGCGCCGGCTGTTCCAGTCGGGCGCCGTCCTGGCGGGCTCCGCTCTCGGCAGCCGGATTCCCGGAGCGATGGCCCTGGACGGACCGCAGCCTGGACCGCAGCCGCGCGGGCTCGACGCCCTGGCGCGCGACCTGCACGGGCGGCTGATCCGCCCGGGCGAGCCGGGCTTCCTCGTCGCCGCCTGGCCGAACAACAGCCGCTGGGCCGACATGGCCCCGGCGGCGGTCGCCCTCTGCGTCGACGATCACGACGTCCGCGCCTGCATCGACTGGGCGCGCCAGGAGAACAAGCCCTTCGCGGTACGCTGCGGCGGGCACAACTACGCCGGCTTCTCGACCACGCCCGGCCTGCTCATCGACGTGAAGCCGATGGCCAGGATCGACTTCGATCCGAAGACCGGCCTCGTGACGATCGGAGCGGGCGCCAGCAACCAGGACATGGCCGACGCCTTCCGCGCCACCGGCCTCGCCGTCCCCTCCGGCCGCTGCCCGACCGTGGGCATCAGCGGGCTCACGCTCGGCGGCGGCTGGGGCTTCTCGGCGACGCGCAACGGCCTGACCTGCGACGCCCTGCGGGCGACGGACGCGGTCACGGCGGACGGCAAGCTGCACCGGAACATCGCCGCGACCGGCGACGACGCGCTCCTGTTCTGGGCCGCCCGCGGCGGCGGCGGCGGCAACTTCGCCGTGCACACCTCGTTCACCTACGAGCCGCACCCGGTCTACGACGTGACGGTGTTCAACATCGTCTGGCCGGCCAGGCACCAGATCGAGCTGATGCTGGACCTGCAGGACATCCAGCTCAGCCATCCGCACCTGATCTCGACCCGCAGCAAGCTCGTGCCGACGACCGGCGGCAAGGTGGAGCGCGACAGGCTGGGGGTTCAGACCCTCGGCCAGTTCTTCGGCCCGCCGGACCAATTGAGGGCGCTGATGGACCGCCCCCTCTCCCGGTCGAGGCCGATCGTCGCCGAGATCAACGGCATGAACTACTGGAGCGCGCGGGACTACCTCGTCACCGACGATCCCGGCGGACTCTACGACATCCGGTCGAGCTACGTCGCCGGCCGGCTCCGCGGCGACGCCATCGACACGATGATGACGTGGATGGAGAAGTGGCCCGGCGGCTCGCTGCTGCAGCAGAACATGGGCATCCTGTTCGCGGCCGGTGGCAAGGTGAAGGAGGTCGGGCCCACCGACACGGCCTACGTCCACCGCGATTCCGACTTCATCCTGGAGATGGAGGCGTCGTGGAGTCCGCTCGACACGCCCGACACCGTCGCGCGGCAGCTGGCCTGGCTGACCGAATACTTCGCAGCGATGCAGCCCTTCGTGCGGCCGCAATCCTACGTCAACTTCCCGAGCCGCGACCTGCCGAACTGGCTCAAGGCCTATTACGGCCAGAACGTCGACAAGCTCTGCGCGGTGAAGCGCCAATACGATCCGGACAACGTGTTCAAGTTCCCGCAGAGCGTCCCGCTCACGCCGCCGGCATGAGTGGCGGCAGCCGGCCTCCCCGTTACGCCGTGGAAGCCGGTTCGCCGGGAATGCCGTACATCAGACAGCACCACTCACGTGCGGCTCCGCTCCTTCCCACCTGCGACCTCGTCCTGAGGTGCGAAGAAGTGAGCCTCGAAGGAGGGCTCCAGGGATCGCAGAGGCTTCTGGAGCCCGCCTTCGAGGTCGGTCGACCTGCGACCGTGTGCGATCTCCGATCGCCGACACCTCAGGATGAGGTGGAGGGTGGGACAGCCTATGGCCAGCAGGCTACAGGCCGCCGTCGTGGGCCATGGCCGGACATGAAGAAGGGGCCGGATCGCTCCGGCCCCCTCCCCAACGTCAAAACCGAACCCGGCTCAGAGCGAGTAGTAGTTCACGAACTCGATCGGGTGCGGGGTCATCTCGTAGCGCATCACCTCGGTCATCTTCAGCTCGATGAACGAGTCGATGAAGTCGTCGTTGAACACGCCGCCGGCCTTGAGGAACTCGCGGTCGGCGTCGAGGCTGTTGAGCGCCTCACGCAAGCTGCCGCACACGGTCGGGATCTCCTTGAGCTCCGCCGGGGGCAGGTCGTAGAGGTCCTTGTCCATGGCCGGACCGGGATCGATCTTGTTCACGATGCCGTCGAGGCCGGCCATCAGCAGGGCCGCGAAGGCGAGGTAGGGGTTCGCCATCGGGTCGGGGAAGCGGACCTCGACGCGCTTGGCCTTCGGCGAGGTCGTCCACGGAATCCGGCACGAGGCCGAGCGGTTGCGGGCCGAATAGGCCAGCAGCACCGGCGCCTCGTAGCCCGGGACCAGGCGCTTGTACGAGTTGGTCGACGGGTTGGTGAAGGCGTTGAGCGCCTTGGCGTGCTTGATGATGCCGCCGATGTACCACAGACATTCCTGGGAGAGGTCGGCGTACTTGTTGCCGGCGAAGACCGGCTTGCCTTCCTTCCAGATCGACTGGTGGACGTGCATGCCCGAGCCGTTGTCGCCGTAGACCGGCTTCGGCATGAAGGTCGCGGTCTTGCCGTAGCTCTGGGCGACGTTGTGGATGCAGTACTTGTAGATCTGCAGGTGGTCGGCCATCAGGGTCAGCGTGTCGAACTTCATGCCCAGCTCGTGCTGGGCCGAGGCGACCTCGTGATGGTGCTTCTCGACCTTGACGCCCATCGATTGCATGGCGGCCAGCATCTCGCCGCGCATGTCCTGGGCCGAATCCTGCGGCGGGACCGGGAAGTAGCCGCCCTTGACCTGGACGCGGTGGCCGAGGTTGCCGCCCTCGTACTCGGTCTGGCCGTTGATCGGCAGTTCGACGGAGTCCAGCTTGAAGCCGGTATGGTACGGGTCGGCGGAGAAGCGGACGTCGTCGAAGACGAAGAACTCGGCCTCGGGGCCGACGAAGATGGTGTCGCCGATGCCGCTGGCCTTCACGAAGGCCTCGGCCTTCTTGGCGATGCCGCGCGGGTCGCGGCTATAGGGCTCGCCGGTCGAGGGCTCGAGCACGTCGCAGACGATCGACATGGTCGAGGCCGAGAAGAACGGATCCATGCAGGCGGTCGCCGGGTCCGGCATCAGCAGCATGTCGGATTCGTTGATCGCCTTCCAGCCGGCGATCGACGAGCCGTCGAACATCGTGCCCTCGGCGAAGATGTCCTCGTCGACCAGCGACACGTCGAAGGTGACGTGCTGCCACTTGCCCCGCGGATCGGTGAAGCGGAAATCGACGTACTTGACGTCGTTTTCCTTGATTTCCTTGAGGACGTCCGTCGCGGTCTTAGACATTCTCGTTTGACCCCTTCCTAGAGCGGCGGCTGGGCCGCCACAAAGCCGCGGTCCTGGATGTCAGGCCGCGGTTTTCGTCGTCGCAGATGGAGGCGGCAGGTGATGGAGACGGGGCGTCAGGTCGCGCCTTCGTCAGATCGCATCCTGGCCGGTCTCGCCGGTGCGGATGCGGATCGCTTCCTCGATCGAGGAGACGAAGATCTTGCCGTCCCCGATCCGGCCGGTCTGGGCGGATTTGCGGATAGCCTCGACGGCGCCGTCCACCAGCGTGTCGGGGAGCACGATCTCGAGCTTCACCTTGGGCAGGAAGTCGACCACGTACTCGGCGCCCCGATAGAGCTCGGTGTGGCCCTTCTGGCGGCCGAAGCCCTTGGCCTCGATCACCGTGATGCCCTGAAGGCCGACCTCCTGCAGGGCCTCCTTCACCTCGTCGAGCTTGAAGGGCTTGATGATCGCTTCGATCTTCTTCATGCCGGGCGGGCCTGGTCTGCAACGGTTCCGGCGGCATTCCTAGCATCGCGCCGCGCCGAAAACCACGGGGGATTTCCCCGGACCGGACCGGTAATGCCTAATATATAAGCAATCACTGCGCGTTTGTTGCGCAATCCGCCGTTCTTGCGCCTGGCGCCGCAGCAAAGCTGCCGCGCCCGGGCGCCTCTGGGAGTCTGACGCGATGGCCGGGACCGAGCTCATCACCACCGCCGAGATGCGCCGCGCCGACGACGCGGCGATCCGCGCCGGCACCCCGGGCCTGACCCTGATGCACCGAGCCGGCGCGGCTGTGGCGGAGCGCGCCCGGGCACTGATCGGCGAGGGCCGCATCCTGGTCCTGTGCGGACCGGGCAACAACGGCGGCGACGGGTTCGTGGCCGCCAGGGTGCTGGCCGAGGCGGGCCGCGAGGTGGAGGTCGCCCTGCTCGGGAACCGCGACGCGCTGAAGGGCGACGCCGCCGCGGCGGCCGCCGAGTGGACGGGCCGGGTCGCCGATGCCGCCGAGGCCGCGCCCACGGGCTACGCCCTGGTTGTCGACGCGCTGTTCGGCGCCGGCCTGTCGCGGCCGCTCGACGGCGCGGCGGCGTCCCTTGTCGAAAGGCTCAACGGGGCGGGCGTGCCGGTGCTGGCGGTCGACGTGCCCTCGGGCCTCGACGGCGATACCGGAACCGCCGGCGGCGCCGTGGTGACGGCAACCGAGACGGTGACCTTCTTGCGGCGCAAACCCGGCCACCTGCTCCTGCCCGGCCGGCGCCTGTGCGGCCCGGTGACGGTCGCCGATATCGGTATCCCGGACGCCATCGTGGCGGAGATCGGCCCCCAGGCCCACGTCAACGGGCCGGACCTCTGGGGCGCCGCCTTCCCGCGCCTCGCGGAGGACAGCCACAAATATACCCGCGGCCACGCCGTGGTTCTCTCGGGCCCGGCCCACCGGACCGGCGCGGCGCGGCTCGCCGCCCGCGGCGCCCTGCGGATCGGCGCCGGCCTCGTCACCGTGCTGTCGCCGACGCCGGCTCTTCCGGAGAACGCCGCCCAGCTCACGGCGATCATGCTGAAGCCTTGCGACAGCGCCGACGACCTCGACGACACGTTGACCGACGAGCGCCTGAACGCGATCGTCGCCGGCCCGGGCCTCGGCACCGGCGCCCCGACCCGCGACCTCGTGCGGGTCGCCGCGGAATCCGGCCGCGGCCTCGTCCTCGACGCCGACGCCCTGACGAGCTTCTCGGCCAAGGCCGACGACCTGGCGGAGATGATCGCGGCGGGCGACGCCCAAGCCGTCGCGACCCCGCACGAGGGCGAGTTCGCCCGCCTGTTCAAGGGCGTGGCGGCGGTACCGCTGAAGGGCTCGAAGCTCGTGCGTGCCCGCGCCGCCGCATCGGCCCTCGGCGCCGTCGTGGTGCTGAAGGGACCCGACACGGTGATCGCCGCCCCCGACGGCCGCGCCGCCATCAACCCGAACGGCACGCCCTGGCTCGGCACTGCCGGCAGCGGCGACGTGCTGTGCGGCTTCATCGGCGGCCTGCTCGCCCAGGGCATGACGCCCTTCGACGCGGCGTGCGCCGCGGTCTGGCTGCACGCGGCGGCGGCACGCCGGCACGGGCCCGGCCTGATCTCGGAGGACCTGCCGGAGATGATGCCGGGGGTGCTTCGAGACGTGCTGGAGGGACCTGAGCCGGCGTGAGGGCCCGCTCCGATCGCCTCCCTGCGTCGTCGTCCCGGTTCCGCTGCGCGGCTTCACGACGATGGAGGGGGTGAAGCCGGCCTTCCGCGTCGACCACGCCCTCAGAGTTCCATCAGGTCGCGTCCGACGACGATCTCGCCCTTGAAGTGCGGCCGCACCGCGTCGAGCCAGACCTCGTCCTTGATGAACGGGTAGCCGCCCGGCACGAAATGCGAGAGGACCAGCGTCTTCACGCCGGCCTCGGTCGCCACGCGCCCGACCTCCTCGGCGGTGGTGTGGCTCGCGATCAGGTGCTCGCGCAACGTCTTGGCGTTGGGCTCGGTGGCGATCAGCTTGTCGAGCTCGGGCAGGTACATGACCTCGTGGACGAGGATGTCGGCGCCCTTGGCGAGCGCGATCAGGTTCGGCGAATAGCGGGTGTCGCCCGAGATCACGATCGACCGGTCGGGACAATCGAAGCGGAAGGCGAAGGCCGGCTCGACCGGCGGGTGCTGGACCAGGGCGGCCGTGACGCCGACGCGCTCGTCGCGCATCACCTCTCCGGGTCCGGTGATCTCGTGCGGCACGATCAGGTCGGCGAGGGGGGGCCGGCCCTCGTCGGCCATGCGGGTCTTGATGTCGTAGTCGTTGAGGTCGAGGAACTGGCGCGTCATCCGGACGAGCGGGGGCGGCCCGTAGGTGTTCACCCGGTGGGCGAGGTCGGTCGCCCAGGCGAGCAGGAGCACGTTGCCGTAATCGGCGTTGTGGTCCGAATGCTGGTGGGTGAGGAACACCGAATCGAGCGATCCGAGCTTCAGCTTCGCCAGCACCATCTGCCGGCCGGTCCCGTTGCCGGCATCGACCAGGTAGGTGTGGCCGTCGACCACGATGGCCTGGGCCGGCGCGGCCCGGTTCGGCTTCGGCGTCGGCCCACCGGCCGTCCCGAGCAGGATCAGCCGTGAACGCCGTGCGGCGGGGGCCGGCGCCTGCGCCGCGGCGCCCCCGGCGGGGAGGAGCGCTGTCAGGGCCGCGGTACTCAAGGCCGCGGTACTCAAGGCCGCGGTGCCGCCGAGGATCGTCCGCCGGGTCGGGAGAAGGGTGTCGTCGGGCATCGTGTCTATCCGCGTGTCGCTGCGTTAGGCCGTCCTTCGCTCGTCCAGGACGGCGGCCGACCCGTCAAGGCGCGTAGGCCGCCCTCGCGCGGCCGCCGTCTCGGACCAGGAGCGACAACGTGCTTGGTTCGTGCGAGAGCACGCAGCGAGGCCCTATCGGAGCGGGACGGGGCAGGGCAGCCCTCGGCGTGAGGGCAAGGTCGGAGCGGCCGGCTGGGTGAGGTGGCATGGGCGTGCGGCGCCGGCCGTGACCTCCGGCGAAGAGCGGGATGGATGATGGTCCGAAATCGCACCGCATCACGCCGGACGCGGGCCGGACGCGGCCTGCTCCTGTGCTGCGCGCTCTTGGTCTCGGCTTGCACGGATGACGACGGCGCGGCGCGGCGGCGCGCGCTCGGCGATCGTCCCGGTCTCGATGCGGCGTTGCGCGCCGCCGATCCGCGCCGGGGCAGCCGCCTGTTCGGGCAATGCGCCGCCTGCCACACCATCGGCCCTGGCGCGGGCGACCGCGACGGCCCCAACCTCTTCGGCGTGATGAACAAGCCCGTCGCGAGCACAAGCCCGCGCTACGGCTACACGGCGGCGCTCAGCGCCCTGGGCGGCATCTGGACACCGGAGGCGATGGACCGGTGGCTCGCCGATCCGACAAGGGTTGCGCCCGGAACGCGCATGCATTTCGGCGGGCTGCCCGATCCCCTGGACCGTGCGGATGTCATTGCCTACCTGCAATCGCAGTCGGCGGCCTCCGCCTCGACGCGCTGACGGGCGCGAGGCGGGCCGGCGCCCGGCTTGCGCGCATTGAGGCAGCGCAAGGATGGCCGGCCGGGCCGGGTGCAGGACAAGGCGTCCCTCCCGAGGAAGCCAGCCCCATGCTGTGGACCGCCGCTCTCCTGCCCGTCTTTGCCGCCCTGTGCCTGGCCAAGGGCGATCCGGGCCGCACCCTGGGCTGGCTCTGCCTGATGAGCGTGCTGGTACTGATCGCCTGTTCGAGCGTCGTCCGGCTCGCCCTGCCGCGGCCCCGCTGATCGTCAGGGGCGGCTCACGCATTCAGGCGGCGGAGCGCCGCCTTGTCCTGGAGCAGGACGGTGCGGCGATGAGCCGGCAGCGCGATGATGCCGTCCCGCTCCAGCTGGGTCAGGGTGCGCGACACGCTCTCGATCGTCAGGCCGAGATGGTCGGCGATGTCGGTCCGCGACATCGGCAGCGCGATCGCGCCGTCCGTCCCGGCCCGCTCCGCGAGCCCGAGAAGGAAGCTCGCGACGCGCTCGCGCGCCGACTTGCGGCCGAGCAGCACCATATGGTCCTGCGCCCGCTCCAGCGCCCGCAGCATCGCCGCCACCACCTCCTGGGCGAGCGCCCCGGCCGCGCCGGTCAGGGCATCGCGGTCGCTGCGGCGAAAGGCGGCGAGCGTGGTGTCGATGACCGCGTCGGCACCGGTCCGCCGTTCGGCGCCGGCCTCGAGGCCGAAGATGTCGCCCGGGAGATGGAACCCGTCGATCTGGCGGCGCCCGTCGCTCAGGAGCCGGTAGGTCCGCACCGCGCCGGACACGACCTTGTAGAAATGCACGACGCGGTCGCCCTCGGCGTAGATCTCCTCCTCGGCCTCGCAGCGGCGGCGCGCCCCCGCCTCCGTGCCGTCCTGCCGGCTCCGGAGGACGGATGCGGCATCGAGCACGGGGCCGAGGCCGGCGGTGGCGAGCGCGAGCTGCATGGGAGTCCCTCGTCCGGATCGCGTGTGACGAGGCCATGGCTACGGCACGGGGGCGTTGCGCGAAATTCCGGTACAGCGCTTAAGGGGTTTCCCTGAGGCGACAGGCTTCCCTACGGCCTCGTGCCTCAGGGCGAAGCCGCGAGGGCGGCGTGGATGCCGGCGAGCAGCGACCCGTCCTCGAAGGGCTTCTCCACCACCTGTCGGAAGCCGGCCCGCACCGCCCGCTGCCGCAGTTCCTCCGTGAGCCGGCCGGTGACCAGGATGGCGGGCAGGCCGACGCGGCGCTCCCGCAGCCGGACGACGAGCGCGACGCCATCCATGCCCGGCATGTGATAGTCGACGACCAGGCAGCCCGCTCCGGGCAATCCGGTCTCCCCGAGCAGGTGCGCGGCGTCCGCGTAGAGGCGCACCTCGTACCCTTCGAGCTCAAGGGCGAATTTGAGCGAGCGCCGGACGGCCTCGTCGTCGTCGACGACGAGGAGCGGTCCTCTCGGGACGGGAACGACCGACTTGTCCGGCATGGCCGATTGTGCTGGCATGACCGCCCTTGGAGCGCCCTGGATTCCGACCACCCGGACGATAAGCCGGGCCACTCCGCCGGGTCGTTGATCTGTCTCAAGCGCCGGCAGTTCACCCCAACGCCGGAACCTCGGCGGCCTCGCGCGCCGAGGGGGACCCGACCGCCGGGATGTCGCGCAACGAGATCACCCCGACCACGTCGTCGCCGCGCATCACCGGCAGGTGCCGGAACCCGCCGGCGATCATGAGGCGGTGCGCCTCCGCGAGGCGCGCCTCGGCGTCGATCGTCTGTGGATCGGGCGTCATCACCTCCCGCACGAGGGTCAGCATCGGGTCGCGGTGGCCCGCGACGACGCGGACGGCGATGTCCCGCTCGGTGATGATGCCGACGAGCCGCCTGGCCTTCATCACCACGAGGGCGCCGATGCCGTAGTCCCGCAGGCGGTGGCACACGCTCGCGACGGTGAAGCTCCCGCTCACGCCGCGCACGGGACGGCCGGCGAGGACGTCGAGGAGGGTTCGGTTGGGCATGGGGCGACCTCACGCGGATTCGGGGCGGTCGTCGACGCCCCCGGACGGCAAAAAAGGCCGGGCACCCTCGCGAGAGGAGCCCGGCCCGCACGCTGCATCGGGTTTGTCCGTCCCGGCCTCCCCTCGCGCCCGGACGGCACGTCCGCGGACCGCATCCCGATCGGCCGATCCGATGCAGCGGCCCGTCCCGTTTACCGGCGGCCGGCGGGGCGGCCTTGATCCACCTCAAAGCCTCCGGCGCGAACCTGGCCGGCGAGACGACGATTGCGCTGGATCAATGCACGGCCGCCAGCGCTCCCGGACCTTCGGGACATGGGGGCCGGACGTCACGCGGCCCGCGGGGGGCGGGGACACGACATGCTGGTCGATACGGGTTCGGGCGAGAGATCGATCGAGCGGTCCATGCAGCCCTGTCACCGCGGGCGACCGGCGCTTCCTTGCGCCGATTGCGCGGCGCGCCCGCTCGGCGTCTGCTCGGTCCTCGCCCTGCCCGAACTGGCGGAGTTCGAGGCGCTGAGCCAGCACCTCGCCCTCGACAAGGGCCAGGCCTTGTTTCGCCAGGAGGAGCCGGGCGACGCGGTCTACACCGTGATCGAGGGCGCCTTGCGCCTCACCCGCCTGCTGCCCGACGGCCGGCGCCACATCACGGGCTTCTCGCTGCCGGGCGACTTCCTCGGCCTCGCCCTCGAGGAGCGCCACTCCGTCTCCGCCGAGGCTCTCGGCCCGGTCGTGGCCTGCCGCTTCGGACGAGAGGACTTCGCGGCCCTGCTGGAAGCCAAGCCCCACTTGCTCATGAGCGTGCACGAGCGGGCCGGCACCGCGCTGCGGCTGGCACAGGACCAGATGCTCCTCCTCGGGCGCCGCACCGCCGAGGAGAAGGTGATCGCCTTCCTCCTCGGCCTGCGGGACCGCTACGCCCGGTCGGGGCGAAGCTCCGTCACGGTCGAGCTGCCGATGGGCCGCCAGGACATGGCCGACCATCTCGGGCTGACCATCGAGACGGTCAGCCGGATGCTGACCCGCCTCGACCGCCAGCACCTCGTCCTGATCGTTCCGGGCGGCGTGCGCCTCCTGGACGTGGAGCGGTTGGCACGGCTCGCGGCGATCTGAGCGTCAGTGGCACATCAGACAGCAGAGCGGCGCATCCTGGAGGATGTCCCGGGTCACGCCGCCCAGGAGCCATTCGCGCAGCCGCGCATGCCCGTAGCCGCCCATCACCACGAGATCCGCGTCGTGACGCTCGGAAAAGTGCAGGATCTCGCCGGCAACGGTCCGGTTGGGCGCTTCGAGCGCATGCGCGGTGACGTGCGCGCCGTGGCGGGCCAGGAGGTCCGCCACCTCCCCGGCGCCCTCGTGGGAGGCCTCGCGACCGACGCCGACGACGAAGACCTGATCGGCGCGGGTGATGAACGGCAGGGCGGCCGTCACCGCGCGGCGCGCCTCGGGGGCGTCCTTCCAGGCGACGACGATGCGGGCGGCCGCGAGGCGATCGATCCCCGGCGGCACGACCAGGACCGGGCGGCCGACCTCCATCAGCACGGGACCGGGCGCGGCCCCGAGCGCGCCAGCGCCGTCCCCGCGCGGGTCGCGCCCGACCACCACGAGGTCCGCTCCCCGCGCCTGCCGGACCAGGAAAGCCTCGGGCCCGGCCTCGATCTGCCGCCATTCGGTGCGGAGCGCCGAGCCGGAACTCCGCGCGAAGATTGTCCGGGCCTCCGCCAGGTCGTCGACCAGGGCGGCCCGCTCCTCGGCATAGGCGTCCTGCGCCTCCAGGATGTCGCCGACCGGCGCCGGCGTGTCGATGGTCCGGGCGGCGATGCCGATGAGGCCGGCCTCGAACCGGCCGGCGAGATCGGCCGCGAGACGGACGCGGTCGCCCGCGCTCCGTCCGAGGTCGAGAGAGACCATGATGCTGGCGATGGACATCTGAGAACCCGGGATCGCGGCGTGATCGTCGGGAAGACTATTTCGATCGCCGCCGGCCCGGCCTTGTGCTGGATCAAAACCGCACGGGCCGGCGGACGTCAGCCGCCCAGCGGCGAGGGCACCGGCGACACGCCCTGCGCCTCCGCCGCCGCCCGCTCGGCCGCCAGCGCCCGAGCATAGGACGGCTCCTCCTTCAGCCCGGCCCAGTAGGCGCGAGCGAAGTCCGGCAGCTCGTCGGCGAGCCCGGCGAACTCGGCCAGCATCAGGGCGTAGCCGATGCTGATGTCGGCGGCGGTGAAGCGGCCGGCGCAGACGAAGCGGCGATCGCCCAGACCCACGCCGAAGCCCTTGAGCCGCGACAGGAACCAGCGGGAATAGTCCTCGACGAGGCCGGGATTGCGCCGCTCGGGCGGCTCGAACCGGCCGTAGCGCAGAACCAGGGTCTGCGGGAAGGTCAGGGTCGCCTCGCCGAAATGCAGCGCGTTGAGGTAGCGGCCGTATTCCGCCTCGTCGGAGCCCACGCCGAGCCCCCCGGCGCCGTGGCGCGCCGCGAGGTACTCGCAGATCGCCGCCGATTCGGTCATCCGCGTCTCGCCGTCCTCGAAGAGCGGGATCGTCCCGAGGGGGTTGAGGGCGAAGTACTCCTTGGCACGGACCCGCGGCGGGAACGGCAGCATCGCCAGTTCGTAGGGCAGATCCAGCGCCTCCAGGGCCCAGAGCGGCCGGAACGAGCGGGCGCCGACGCAATGATGCAGCTTCATGGTGTCACCAGCGGGCAGTGGCCGCTCTTGAGCGGCCGGAAGGCCTGGTCGGCGGGGATGGTCGAGACCAGGCGGTAATAGTCCCAGGGGCCCTTCGACTCCGAGGGCTTCTTCACCTCGAACAGGTACATCGGATGGGTCACCCGCCCGTCGGCCCGCACCTCGGAGCGGCCGAACAGCGGGTCCTCCGCGGGCGCCCTCCGCATCTCGGCGGTCACCGTGGCGGGGTCCTTGCTGCCGGTCGCCTTCACGGCCTTGAGGTAGTGCATCATGCCCGAATACACGCCGGCCTGGACCATGGTCGGCATGCGGCCCTTGTGGCGCTCGGCGAAGCGGCGCGACCAGGCACGGGTGCCGTCGTCGAGGTCCCAGTAGAAGGCCTCCGTCAGCACCAGGCCCTGGGCCACCTTGAGGCCCAGGGAATGCACGTCGCTCAGGAAGACAAGCAGGCCGGCGAGGCGCTGCCCGCCCTCCGCGACGCCGAACTCGGCGCCCTGCTTGATGGTGTTGATCGTGTCGCTGCCGGCATTGGCCAGCCCGACCACCTTGGCCTTCGAGCCCTGCGCCTGGATCAGGAACGAGGAAAAGTCGTTGGCCGCGACCGGATGGCGGACCGAGCCCAGCACCTTGCCGCCGTTGCGCTCCACCACCTCCGACACGTCGCGCTCCAGCGCCTTGCCGAAGGCGTAGTCGGCGGTGATGAAGAACCAGGTATCGCCGCCCGAGCGCACCATCGCGCCGCCGGTGCCGTTGGCGAGCGCCCAGGTGTCGTAGGTCCAGTGGATGGTGTTGGGCGAGCAGAGCGCGCCGGTGATCTCCGAGGCGCCGGCGCCCGAATTGATCATCAGCCGGTTCTTCTCGCGCACGATCTGGTGCACGGCGAGCGCCACGGAGGAGAACGGCACGTCGAGCACCACGTCGAGGTCGTCGCGGTCGATCCACTGGCGCACGATGCCGGCGCCGACATCCGGCTTGTTCTGGTGGTCGGCCGACAGGACCCGGATGTCGAAGTCCGGGTTCTGCGCCTTGAAGTCGGACGCCGCCATCTCGGCCGCCACCGCCGAGCCCTCGCCGGCGAGGTCGGAATAGGGCCCGGCGCGGTCGTTCAGCACGCCCAGGGTGACGCGGGTCGAGGCGGCCTGGGCCTGGGCGAGGGTGAGGAGGGAGGCGGCGGCGAGCGCCAGGATGCGAAACGGTCGGCGGAGATGGCGTATCGGCATGGTGTCCTCCCGGTGGTGTCGCCGCATCCGGTCGTTGGTCGCCGGATGCTCCATGAATCTCCGTCGTCATCCCGGGGCCGCGCAGCGAAATCCAGGATGGCGGCGTGTGTCTGAGAGCCTGATTGCTCGATTCAGGCCCTCGAACCCACCCGCGACCTCATCCTGAGGTGTCATTCCATCGCAGATGGACTGACCTCGAAGGAGGGCTCCAGAGGTCTCAGCGATTCCTGGAGCCCTCCTTCGAGGTCAGCCGATTTTCAATCGGCTAACGCCTCAGGATGAGGTCGCGGATGGGGGGCAGAATTCTCTTGTTAGCCTCCGATATGGAGCGATCATGAGGCCGGGACGATCGTCACGCCCCTCCCCGCTCCCTGAGCGCTCGCCGGATGATCTTGCCCGTCGCGGTCATCGGCAGTTCCTCCACGAAGGCGACGTGGCGCGGGTATTCGTGGGCGGCGAGCCGGGTGCGGACGAAATCCTGGATCGCGCGCCCTAAGTCCGGCGTGCCCGCGACGCCGTCCTTGAGTACGATGAAGGCCTTCACCGCCTCGGTCCGGACCGGGTCCGGCACGCCGACGACGCCGCACAGCGCGACGGCGGGGTGGCGCAGCAGGCAATCCTCGATCTCGCCCGGCCCGATCCTGTAGCCGGACGAGGTGATGACGTCGTCGTCGCGGCCGACGAACCACAGGAAGCCGTCCGGGTCGCGCCGGCCGAGATCGCCGGTGATCAGCCACTCGCCGATGAACTTCTTCTCCGTGGCCTCCGGGTTCTGCCAGTAGCCGAGGAACATCACCGGATCGGGCCGGCGCACCGCGATGTGCCCGGTCGTGCCGTCCGGCACCTCGCGGCCCTCCCCGTCGACGATCCGCACGTCGTGGCCCGGGACCGGCTTGCCCATGGCGCCGGGCCGGGCCGGAAACAGGTCGGCGCAGGACGACACGACGAGGTTGCACTCGGTCTGGCCGTAGAACTCGTTGATCGGCACGCCGAGCACCGTCTCGCCCCAGGCCAGCATCTCCGCCCCCAGGCTCTCGCCGCCGCTGCCGACCGAGCGGAGGTTCAGGCCGGGATAGGGTGTGGCGTGGGTCTGGCGCATCAGCTTCATGGCGGTGGGCGGCAGGAAGACGTTGCGGACCTCCTGCCCGGCCATCAGCCGGAACGCCGCCTCCGGATCGAATTTCTTGGCCCGATGCGAGACGACCGGGACGCCGTGATGCAGGGCCGGCAGCAGCACGTCGAGGAGGCCGCCGATCCAGGCCCAGTCCGCCGGGGTCCAGAACCGGTCGCCCGGCTGCGGCAGGAAGCGCTGGGGCATCTCGACCCCCGGCAAATGGCCCAGCAGCACCCGATGGGCGTGGAGCGCCCCCTTCGGGTCGCCGGTGGTGCCCGAGGTGTAGATGATGACCGCCGGGTCGTCGGCCACGGTGTCGACCGGGGTGAAGGCGTCGGAGGCCCGGGCGCACAGCGCATGGAAGTCCTCCGCACCGTCCTCGGCTCCGTCGATGCAGTAGATCCGCTCCAGGTCGGGGAGCGCGTCGCGCAAGCCCGCCAGCAGCACGGCCCCGGCCCGATCGGTCACCACCGCCTTGGCGCCGCTGTTGCCGAGGCGGTAGGCGAGCGCGTCCGGCCCGAACAGCACGAAGAGCGGGATGGTGATCAGCCCGGCCCGGAAGCCGGTGATGTGGGCAATCGCCGTCTCGGGCGATTGCGGCAGCAGCACGCCGATCCGGTCTCCGGGGGCGAGGCCGTGCGCGGCGAGCACGTTGGCGAAGCGGTTCGACAGCCGGCGCAGGTCGTCGAAGCCGTAACGCTGCACGGCGCCGTCGTGGTCGAGATGGATCAGCGCGAGCGGGTTGCCAGGGGCGTGCCGGTCGCAGACGTCTGTGCCGATGTTGTAGCGGGCCGGGATCCGCCAGCGGAAATGTTTCACCAAATCGGCATAGGTGTCCGCGCGCTGCAGCATCGGCGTGTTCCACCCGTGATCGTTACGTGGACCGTTCGGCGGTCCTTCGATTGAAACGATCGTTCATTCGTTTTTGGGTGTCAACACGGGTGGGGGCGGGATGCGCGACCGGGATAGCAGGGGGGCGCGTGCAATCATGACCATGTCCGCGTCCCATCCGCGACCTCATCCTGAGGTCGCGGGTGGGACGGATGGAGGATGAATGATCCCCCTCACCCGCCCTTCACCGCCCCGGCCGTCAGCCCGGCGACGATCTGGCGCTGGGCGAAGACCGTCAGCACCAGCACCGGCAGCGTCACGATCAGCGCCGCCGCCGCGAGCGGCCCCCAGCTCAGCTGGTCGAACGAGATCATGTTGTAGACCGCGACCGGCAGGGTGCGGGTCTCGCGCCCGGCGAGCACGATGCCGAAGACGAAGTTGTTCCAGGAGAAGATCACCGCCAGGATCATCGCCACGGCGATGCCGGGCTTGGCGATCGGCAGCGCGACGTAGCGAAAGACCTGCCAGCGGCTGGCGCCGTCGATCACCGCCGCCTCCTCCAGTTCCAGCGGCGTCGTCTCGAAATACCCGATCATGATCCAGATCACGATCGGCACCGTGACGACGAGGTGGATGATGATCTGCGGCCAGAGGGTGCCGAGGAGCCCGAGCCACTGGAACAGCAGGAAGAGCGGGATCAGGTAGGACAGGCCCGGGGTGATGCGGGCGACCAGGATCACGACCGCGGCCTTGGCGGCCTTCATCCGGGCGATGCCGTAGCCCGCCGGCACCCCGACGAGGAGCGCGAGCAAGGTCGCCGTACCGGTGACCAGCAGGCTGTTGACGAAGTAGGTCGAGAACCGGTTCGATTCGAGGACGTCGGTGTAGTTCTTCCAGGCGAAGCGCTCGGGGATCAGCACCGGTGGATAGGCGGCGTTGTCGATCTCGTACTTGACCGAGAGCGACAGCATCCAGACGAAGAACAGGATCACCGGCGAGACGATGACCAGGACGGCGAAGAGCAGGGCGGCCTGCTTGAGGAGCCAGCGCCAGTTCATGCCACCGCCCCTTGCGTGCGCTTGCGGACCACCAGCAGGGCGGCGGCGAGCGCGATGATGAGGAGGAAGAACACCACGGCGATCGCCGAGCCGTAGCCCACGTCGTAATAGGCGAAGGCGACACTGTAGAGATAGATGTTGATCGTCTCCGAGGCGGTGCCCGGTCCGCCTTGGGTAATGGCGAAGATGATGTCGAAGCTCTTCACCGCGTCGATCATCCGGATCATCGCGGCGACGAACAGGAACGGGGCGACCAGCGGCAGGGTGATGTGGCGGAACATCTGCCAGATCGAGGCGCCGTCGATCTGCGCGCTCTCGTAGGGCTCGGTGGGCAAAGCCGCGAGGCCGCCGAGCACGATCAGCATCACGAGCGGCGTCCATTGCCAGGTCTCGACCAGCACCAGCGACGGGATCACGGTCGCCGGATGGAACACCCAGAGCTGGGGGGGAATGCCGACCAGCGACAGAAGATAGTTCAGCACCCCGAGCTGGGGGTGGAACATCATGGTCCAGACCAGCGCGATGGCGACGGGGGTCGCCATCATCGGCAGGATGAACACGCCGCGCAGGAAGCCGCGCAACGGGAACTTGGCGTGGAACACGCAGGCCGCCAGCGTTCCGAGGATGAGCGGTAGCACCACCGAGAGCGCGGTATAGACCAGCGTCTGCCACACCGCATCGAGGAAGCGCGGATCGGTCGGCAGCCGCGTGTAGTTGGAGAGGCCGACGAAGGCCGGCGCCGCGCCGACCTTCCATTCATGCACGCTCATCCACAGGGTGAAGGCCCAGGGGAAGACGATCACCCCGACGACGACGACGAGGGCCGGCACCACGAAGGGCCAGTAGCCCGGGGGGCGCCAGCGGGCGGGCGCGGCCTCGTCGGCCGATGACAGGTCGTCCGCTGGCGATGCGAGGCCGGCCCGCGCCATCAGGCCTTCTCGCTGCGCTCGAGGATCGGCCGGTACTGCTCGGCCGCCTTCTTCAGCTCGACCGCCGGATCGGCCCCCGACAGGGTGGCGGTGACGGCGGAGCCGACGATGTCGCGGAACTCCGCCACCGGCACCACGACCGGCAGGCCGAGCTTGCTGATCTTGGCCGAGCCGATCACCGAATCGAGCCACTCGCGCGGCATCTTCACGCCCTGCTGGACCTCCGCGTCGCTGAGGATCGAATCGCGGAACGGCACGCCGCCGCCCGCCTGGAGCAGGCGCCCGCCCATCAGCTTCGACACCGCCCATTGGCAGTAGAGGTAGCCCGCCTCCTTCTTGGAACTCGCCGCCGCAACGCCGATGCCGTCGCCGTAGGTCGCCGAGGCGTGGTCCTTCGGTCCCTTCGGCACCACCGCGTAGCCGACCTTGCCGACGACGCGGGAGGCGTTCGGGTCTTCGAGCGGCGGCGCCCAGCCGACGCCGTCGAGCCACATCGCGGCCCGCCCTTGCGTGAAGGCCGCCATCGACTCCATCCAGTTGAAACCGACGACGCCGGGGGGCGCGGTCTTGGTCAGCAGGCGCTGGTAGAGCTTGGTCGCCTCCACGGCCTCCGGGCCGTCGATCAGCAGGTTGCCCTTGTCGTCGAGGAAGCGGCCGCCATAGGCGAGGAAGAATGCCCCCCACAAGGCCATGTTGGCGTTGCGCAAGCCCCGGCCGACGAAGCCGTAGGTGCCGGCCTTCGGGTCGGTCAGGGTCTCGGCCGCCCGCATCATGTCGTCGAAGGTTTCGGGATAAGCGACGTTCTTCTTCTGGAACAGTTCCTTGTTCCAGTACAGAATGAAGTAATCGACCGAGAGCGGCAGCGAGCGCATCTCGCCGTTCGGGGTCTTGGCATATTGCAGACCCGCATTGCTGAAATCGGCCTCCTTCAGGGAGGGTTCGGTCAGGTTCGGGTCCTTCATGAACCCGGAGAGGTCGGCGAGCCAGCCGGCCTTGTCGAACTGGCGCTTCTGCACGTGGTAGCTCAGGTGCACCACGTCGAAGCTCGGCCGGCCCGAGGTCAGCTCGATGACGATCTTCTGGCGCTGCTGCTGCTCGGGGATCACCTCGGAGGAGACCTTGATCCCGGTGAGCGCCGTGAACTCGGCGGCGCTGCGGTGGAGCAGGTCGCCGCGCGGGCCCTTGATCAGGTTGACCTCGAGGGTGGTGCCGGCGTGCTTCTTCCAGTCCACGGCCGCGAAGGCCGGTCGAATGTTCAGGGATCCTGCGCCGATCATCCCGAGACCGGCCGCGGCGGCGCCGGATGCCAGGAGGCTGCGACGGCTCGGGCCGCCGCGAGAAATCTCGCCCATCGTTTCCTGCCCTTCGGGATCTGCCCGGATCTGATGCCCGGGCTTGTTCGAGGCGGGGCCGGTTCTCCGGCCCCCGTCGCGCCGCTCCGCCTTTTGGCGTGGCGAAGCGGCAGCGCTGCCGCAAGCGTAGTGCAAGACGCGCGGCCGTGGGAAGCGGCTCGCCGTGACGGCTCTGAAAAATCCTCAGGGACCGGCTACGGCACCGCGAGATTCACCGTCAGGGCGAAACAGGCGCCGCCCTTGCCCGTGACGGTGAGTTCGCCGCCGAGCTGGCGGGCAAGACCATGGATCACCCGCATGCCGAGGCTGCGGCGCGCGGCCCCCGTGTCGAACCCGTCCGGCAGGCCGACGCCGTCGTCGGAGACGCCGAGGCGGACCCGGCCCTCGCCCTCGGGCACGGCCGCGACCCGCACCGGGCCGTGGCCGCCCGGATAGGCGTACTTGATCGCGTTGGTGACCAGTTCGTTGACGAACAGGCCCAGCGGGATCGCGAGGTCGGCCGGGATCGGCATGGCGGGAGCCTCGCAGGTGATGGCGTGGCCGGGCGCGCTCTCCCGCAGCTTCCCGCACAGGGAGCCGAGGAAGCCCGACAGTTCCACCGCCGCGAGGTCGGGCTGGCGCCAGAGCTGGTCGTGGACCTGCGCCACCGCCTCGACCCGCGAGCGGGCATCCGCCAGGGCGTCGCGCGCCTGCTGGTCCTCGGTGGTCCGGGCCTGGAGCGAGAGCAGGCCGGCCACGGTGGCAAGGCTGTTCTTGACCCGGTGGCTCATCTCCCGGGTGAGCAGTTCCTGCCGGTCGAGGGCGGCCTGGAGGCGGGCTTCCGAGCGCTGGCGCTCGATGGCGCCACCGAGCAGGTTGGCGAAGCCCTGCATGAAGGCGATGTCGGCTTCGTCGAACTGGCCCTCGCGGGTGTCGTCGACCTCCAGCACCCCGAAATCGCCCTCGCGGTTGCGGATCAGCACGTTGAGCGCCCGGCGCACGCCGTGATCGGCCATCAGCTGGGGGGTGCGGAAGCGGTGCTCGTTCTCGAGGTGGTTCGAGATCACCGGCTGCCCGGTCTTGAGGGCGTAGCCTGCCGGAGAGGCGAGATCGGCGCCGACGGTGGCGTGGCCGACGACGTTCGGCCCCCAGCCGACGCCCGCGATGACCAGGAGCGTGTCGCGGCCGGGCTTGTATTCGAGCGCCTTGCAGAACTGCGCCGACATCCCGTCCGCGCAGAGTTCGGTGGCGCGTTGCAGCAGCCGGCCGAGATCGTCGGCGCGCAGGGCCTCGACGCCGAATTCGGACAGGATCTTCTGCTGCTTCAGGCGGTAATCGAGATCCGGACGGCTGAGTTCCGCCATCGTCTGGTATCCTGTCCTTTCCCTGCGCGAGAGGCGGGGTCCTGCTTTGGGTCGATGTCGGCAGCGGGACCGGATCGATCCCTGACCGGAGCCTGTCTGCAGTGGGGCCATGTCTGCCGGAGCGGGTCAAGCAGGCAGGAAAGCGGAGCCAGGATGCCGCACCGCGCCATCCCCAGCCCCTCCGGACCCGTCGCTCGCGCGCGGACCTGTCAGTGCATGCAACCGGTCCCATATGGTACAGTGCAGTGCACACACAGCAGGAGTGCGGGTCCGTGCTGCGCCTCGTTGCCCTCGGGATCATCCTGACCGCCGCCGTGACGATCGTGGTCGCGCTCCTGGCGCCACCATCCGTGCGGGCGCAGCAGGAAGAGAGCTATTGCCGCCCTCCCCTCAAATTCGCGGCCGGTGCCTGCGTGGCGCAATGCCCGGCCGGCTACGAGGATCGCGGCCGGGTCTGCGCCTTCCGCAGCCTGTCGCGCTGATCCGTCAGGCCGCATCCGCCTCAGGCGCCACGATCTTGGGCGCCACCGCGGCATGAACGTCGCCCCAGGCCTTGAGTGCACGGATCACCGGTTCGAGGCTGCGGCCGAGCGCCGTCAGGCGATACTCCACCCGCGGCGGCACTTCGGCATAGACCGTGCGGTGCACGAACCCATCCGCCTCGAGCTCGCGCAGCTGGTTGGTCAGCATGCGCTGGGTCACGTTCGGCATCCGCCGGCGCAACGCGTTGAACCGGAGCGAGTCCTCCGGCGCCGGCGCCTCGGCCAGGAGGTGGTAGAGGATCACGCCCTTCCACTTGCCGTCGATGAGTTGCAGCGTCGCCTCGACGGCGCAGCCCGGGCTGCAATCCAGGCTGCGGTGCCGGGTGCGGGCCATGACGGTATCCTTTTCGACACTATGGGCGCTTCATGTGCGTTCTTGCGCATCATGACGGTAGCGGTCATCTCGGCTTCCGTCATCTCCGAGCCGTCCCGCTCGCGCGGGCCTGCTCGGATTCTTGTGTTGCATCATTCATTTCGCCGAACCGGTGACCACTTCGGCGAATGATGCAGAGGAGCCCGCCCATGCGCGCCGTCGGTTACCAGACCTCCCTGCCGATCGAGGACGAAGCCGCCCTCCAGGACATCACCCTGCCCCGCCCCGAGCCCACGGGCCGCGACCTTCTCGTCGAGGTCCGGGCGGTCTCGGTGAACCCCGTCGACACCAAGGTGCGCCGCCGCGCGGCGCCCGAGGCCGGCGGCTGGAAGGTGCTGGGCTGGGACGCCGCCGGCATCGTCGTGGCCGCCGGTCCCGAGGCGACGCGGTTCCGCTCCGGCGATGAGGTGTTCTATGCCGGCGCCCTGGAGCGCCCCGGCACCAATGCCGAGTTCCACCTCGTCGACGAGCGTATCGTCGGCCGCAAGCCCGCCTCGCTCTCCTTCGCCGAGGCCGCGGCCCTGCCGCTGACCGCGATCACAGCGTGGGAGACGCTGTTCGACCGTCTCGACATTCGCAAACCCGTGCCGGGGGCGGCCCATGCCGTGCTGATCGTCGGCGGGGCCGGCGGCGTCGGCTCGATCGCGACCCAACTCGCGCGCCAGCTCACCGACCTCACCGTCATCACCACCGCCTCGCGGCCGGAGACGACAGCGTGGAGCCGTGAACTCGGTGCCCACCACGTCGTCGATCACGGGGCCTCGCTCGCCGCTCAGATCGCCGCTCTCGGCCTCGGCGCCCCGGGGTTCGTCTTCTCGACCACCCATACCGACACGCACCTGCCGGCGATTGCCGAGCTGATGGCACCGCAGGGTCGGCTCGCGCTGATCGACGACCCGGCGACGCTCGACGTGTCGCTCCTCAAGCGCAAGAGCCTGTCGCTGCACTGGGAATTCATGTTCACCCGGCCGATGTTCGGCACCGTCGACATCGCGGCGCAAGGCGACCTGCTCGACGAGGTGGCGCGGCTGGTCGAGGCCGGGCGGCTGCGCACCACCTTGGCCGAGCATTTCGGGCCGATCGGTGCCGCGAACCTGCGCCGGGCGCATGCACTGCTGGAGAGCGGGCGGGCGAAGGGGAAGATCGTGCTGGAAGGGTTTGCCTGACGGGCGGTCACTCGCAGATCGGATCGACGAACTCGAGCGTCAGTCCACGCGCGTTCCAAACTCTGAAGGTCATCCCGGGGCTCGCCTATCGGCGAGAACCCGGGATGACGACGGAGGGTTGTCGGTCGGTCGCCCGACACGAACGGACTTCAGATCCGTCGAGGATCAGTCATCGGGATCCTCAGCGCATCACCTGCCGATACGCCCGATGCACCTTCGTCTTGGCGTGATGCCGGTGCTTCACCCGCACGCTCCGCGCCCGCGGAGCATATCCGGGCTCGCCATAATAGCCCGCCGGCGCGTAGCCGTAGCCCGGGTCCTGGTACGCGCGGACCGGACGCATCGGGGCCTGGATCGCGTCGTACGGCCCATGCCCGGTGCGAGCGCGATACGCCGCGCCGGCGAAGTCCCCCGGGGTCGGCGGGGTGCCGGGCTGCGAGAAGCTGGTCTCGGGCCGATAGGCCGGCCCCCAGCCGATCTCGTCGTCGCCGGCCGGATCCCTGCCCGGGAGGCCTGTGACGTAGCCGACGCTCTGGGCCGCGGCCGGCAGCGCCGCGGCGACGGTGGCGAGGCCGGCAAACAGGCCCGCCGCGAGGAGGCGTGCACGCATGGGGACGTTCCTTCCGTGGGGGTGAGGATCAGTAGGCCCGGCTGCCGAGGATGTAATCGGCCATGCGGTGCGGGCGGTTGAGCGGGCCCTCGCTCGGGCTGTCATTGTAGTAGCCGTAGCCGGTCGGCCCGAAGGCGCCGCCATTGGTCACGGCGGCGACCGGCACGGCGCGGATCGCCACCAGGCCGGTCGGGCCGGCGGGCAGCGGGCCGACGATCACGTCGGGCGAGACCTGCAGCACGGTGGGGCCGGGTGCGGCGGCGCGGCTGTAGATGTCCGGCGCGACGGCAGGCGGGCGCACCCGCACCGCGAGGGGGGACTGGGCAAGGGCCGGGCCCGAGAGGCAGGCTGGAGCGACACAGGCCAAGCCGGCGAGCGGCAGGATGAAACGACGGATCACGCGGGGCATCCTCCGGTGACGGGATGCCGGTTAACGCACTGAGAGCGGCGCCCGGTTCCAGGGCGCGGCGTGGTGTCCGGGGTGGAGCGGCCGTCAGCCCTTGGTGCGGACCACGACCTCGCGCTCGCGCCGCACCCGCTCGCAATCGGCCCAGTAGCCGTTGAGCAATGCCGGGGTCGAGGAGCAGCGATAGGCGACGTCGGGGCTCGGGGCCGGGACGGGGTCGCGGGCGATGATCGGGTTCGGCGCGCAGGCGGCCGGCAGGGCGGCCGCGGCGGCGAGAACGACGAGCTTCAGCGAGCGACGCATCGGAGACCCTGAGGTGGAACCAAACCTTGGCCGCACCCTGACGCCGCGCGAGGCCCGGATCAACCCGGAGGGCGGCCGGAGGCGCGATTGCGCCTCCCCTGTCGCCCCCCGGCCACAAGTGTCGGACTCATCCGGTTTCCGATCGATCGCTTCGCGATGCGGAAACCGGCTTCGCTCATGCGCCGCGCCGGCTTGGTGATGCGCTGTCCGAACGGATCGTTTCGGACAGCGTATCAGCCGACCTTCTGCATCGGCACGATGTTGTGCAGGGTGCGGTCGGCATTGTCGAAGAAGCGGCGGATGTTGCGGGCCGCCTGGCGGATGCGCTGCTCGTTCTCGACCAGGGCAATGCGCACGTAATCGTCGCCGTGCTCGCCGAAGCCGATGCCCGGCGCCACCGCCACGTCGGCCTTCTCGACGAGCAGCTTCGAGAATTCGAGGCTGCCGAGACTCCTGAAGCGCTCCGGGATCGGCACCCAGGCGAACATCGAGGCCGACGGCACCGGGATGTCCCAGCCCGTCTTCTGGAACGCATCGACCATCGCATCGCGGCGGCGGCGATAGGTGGCGCGCATCTCGTGGATGCAGTCCTCCGGGCCGTTCAAGGCCGCGGTGGCGGCGACCTGGATCGGCGTGAAGGCGCCGTAATCGAGGTAGGACTTCACCCGCGTCAGCGCCGCGAGCAGCCGCTCGTTGCCGACCGCGAAGCCCATCCGCCAGCCGGCCATCGAGAAGGTCTTCGACAGGGAGGTGAACTCCACCGCCACGTCGATCGCGCCCGGCACCTGCAAGATCGAGGGTGGCGGGTTCTTATCGTCGAAATAGACCTCCGCATAGGCGAGGTCGGAGAGCAGGATCAGCTCGTGCTTCTTCGCGAAGGCGACGAGGTCGCGGTAGAAGTCGAGGGAAGCGACGTAGGCCGTCGGGTTCGAGGGATAGCAGACCACCATCGCCACGGGCTTGGGGATCGAGTGCTGCATCGCCCGCTCGGCCGCCGGGAAGAAGGCCGGGGTCGGCTCGGCCGGGACCGAGCGGACCACGCCGCCCGCCATCAGGAAGCCGAAGGCGTGGATCGGGTAGCTCGGGTTGGGCACCAGCACCACGTCGCCCGGCGCCGTGATGGCCTGCGCCATGTTGGCGAAGCCCTCCTTGGAGCCGAGTGTGGCCACGACTTGCGTGTCGGGGTTGAGCGAAACGCCGAAGCGGCGCTGGTAGTAGTTCGCCTGGGCGCGGCGCAGGCCGGCGATGCCCTTCGAGGCCGAGTAGCGGTCGGTGCGCGGCTTGCCGGCGGTCTCGACCAGCTTCTCGATCACGTGGCGGGGCGCGTCCAGGTCCGGATTGCCCATGCCGAGGTCGATGATGTCGGCGCCGTTGGCGCGGGCGGCGGCCTTGATCCGGTTGACCTGCTCGAAGACGTAGGGGGGCAGTCGCTTGATGCGGTGAAAATCGGTCATGGCCGGGTCCTGGATCGGCGCCGCCGCTGCGACGCGCGTGTCACATAGGCTGTCTAGAGGGGTTTTGGGGCAAGAGGAAGTTCGCCGGTCCGCACTTGCGTCACTCGGCCGGCGGGACCTTAGTTGGAGGGGACTTGCGGCGGAGCCGGCGGCTTGACCGCGCCGCCGACCTTGGCGGCGTCGCGGCCCCGCGCCTCGTTGCGCTGGCGGCTGGCATCGAGATCGGCCTCGAGCTGCTTCACCCCGGCGGCCGACTTGGCGCGGGTTTCGCGAGGCGGGGCCGATTCGCCGACCGGCAGGAAGTCTCCGCCCCCACGGCGGGACTGGGTCACGAAGTCGGGGGCCGCGACCTCCTTGGGGCCGAACCCGGCCGACTTGGCGGCCTCGCGCACGCCGGCCCCGTCGAGGACGCAGCCGCCGGTGGCGAGGCAGGTCAGGAGCATTGCGGCGCGGGCGAAGGCGGGCGAAAGAGCGGGGAACGCGGGCATGACGTTTGGGGAACCTTGCGCGAGGGCACCGTGGCGATGAGGAAACCCGGTCCGGTCATCTGGCGGAACCGGCGGTTTGCGACGATATTTTGTCCGAAAGGCGGCTTGCTCCGGCGGACCGCCGACAATCAGGGAGGAGAACGCGCGTGACATCTGAGAGGAGTACGGCGTCGGGTGCGCAGGGACCGGGCGCGCAGATACCGGGGGCGGATGTGGAGGCCCTGTCGCGCAACGCGGGCCTGATGACCGAGCAGTTCAGCCGGGCGCTCGCCGCCTACGCCAAGCCTCTCGAAGCGGGCAAGCCGAACACGGCTCTGGCCGAATCGGTGACCGAGGTCGTGCGCACGCTCGGCACCGTGGCCGAGAAATGGTTCACCGATCCTCAGAAGGCGATGGAGGCCCAGAGCCTGATCGGGGGGCAGTTCCTGGCCCTGTGGGGCTCGACCCTGCAGAAGATGCAGGGCGAGACGGTCACCCCCGTCGCGCTGCCCGATCCGAAGGACAAGCGCTTCGCCGCCCCCGAATGGACGACGAACCCGGTCTTCGACTTCCTGAAGCAGGGCTACCTGATCACCACCCGCTGGGCCGAGATCCTGGTCGACGAGGCCGAGGGGCTCGACGCCCACACCCGCGCCAAGGCGCAGTTCTACGTCCGGCAGATCTCCGGCGCGATGTCGCCGTCGAACTTCGTGGCGACCAACCCGGAACTGATCCGCGAAACCTTCCGGGAGAACGGCGCCAACCTGGTGCGCGGCATGAAGATGCTGGCCGAGGACGTGGAGGCTGGCGGCGGCGAACTGCGCGTGCGCCAGACCGACCAGGGCCAGTTCAAGGTCGGCGTCAACATGGCGAGCACCCCCGGCGAGGTCGTTTTTCGCAACGACCTGATCGAGTTGATCCAGTACGCGCCGCAGACCGACACGGTGCTCAAGCGCCCGCTCCTGATCGTGCCGCCCTGGATCAACAAGTTCTACATCCTCGATCTGAACAAGGACAAGAGCTACATCGGCTGGGCGGTGAGCCAGGGTCTGACGGTGTTCGTGATCTCGTGGGTCAACCCGGATGCGCGCCACGCCTCGAAGGACTTCGAGAGCTACATGCGCGAGGGCATCTTCTCGGCCCTGGAGGCGATCGAGAAGGCGACCGGCGAGCGCCAGGTCTCGGCGGTGGGCTACTGCGTCGGCGGCACGCTGCTGGCGGTCAGCCTCGCCTACATGGCGGCGGTGGGCGACGACCGCATCGCCAGCAGCACCTTCCTGACCACCCAGGTCGACTTCACCCATGCCGGCGACCTCAAGGTTTTCGTCGACGAGGCGCAGATCCGCTCGATCGAATCCGGCATGAAGGATCGCGGCTACCTCGAAGGCGCCAAGATGGCCAACGCCTTCAACATGCTACGGCCGAACGACCTGATCTGGCCCTACGTCGTCAACAACTATCTGAAGGGCAAGGCGCCGCTGCCCTTCGACCTCTTGTACTGGAATTCCGACGCGACCCGGATGCCGGCCGCCAACCACTCGTTCTACCTGCGCAACTGCTACCTCGACAACAAGCTGTCGCGCGGCGAGATGGTGCTGGGCAACGTGCGCCTCGACTTGGCCAAGGTGACGATCCCGGTCTTCAACCTCGCGACGCGGGAGGACCACATCGCCCCCGCCCTCTCGGTCTTCGAGGGCTGCCGTGCCTTCGGCGGCACGGTCGATTACGTGCTGGCGGGTTCGGGCCACATCGCCGGCGTGGTCAACCCGCCGGCCAAGCCCAAATACGGGTACTGGACCGGCGGGCCGGCCCACGGCACGCTCCAGGACTGGATCGCGGCCGCGACCGAGCACAAGGGCTCGTGGTGGCCGTACTGGCTGCAGTGGCTGGAATACCAGAATTCCGAGCGGGTGCCGGCGCGCCAGCCGGGCGGCGGGGTGCTGCCGTCCCTGGGCCAGGCGCCCGGGACCTACGTGCTTGAGAAGGCGTGAGATGACGCAGAGCCCCCGGGGAGTGGTCCCGGGGGCTCTCTTCTAAAGCGTTGCTCAAGGTCCGAAGTCTATCACCTCAGCCACGTGAAGGGCCACCGAGAGTAAAAAGCGGAAGGACCATCACTCCTTGACCTCCTCGCGAACCAGCGCTTCGAGCAAGGCGACGTCATCCTCCACATCCTCGCTTCCGCGGAAGCGAGAATATTCGATGTGCCCGTCCTCGAACACATCGATCTCGATCCGCTCGCCGACCAAGGTTGCCGTAACCATGATGCTGTCGTCGCGGTGGCGATCAAGACGGTAGTGAATGCGCTCCCGTTCGAGCAGGCGTATCACGCGGTAGAGTTCGTGGGTCATGGCTGTCGCGATTGTTGATGTCGGCACAGAGTCGTCTAAATCGCGTCGCGACCAACATCCCATCATCAGGACGACTGGCTTTCGGCCCTAGCCGAGAGCTGCGCGCCGCGCCTGCTCGGCTTCGGCCTCGAGGTCCCGTCTCAGACGGGCTATCTGCCGCTCCTGGACCCGGACCGCGACGTAGGCGGCGCCGACCGCGACGAAGGGGACGATCAGGGCGAGGACCGCATACTCGTTCATGGGATGAGCCCTCTGAGAGCGCGTCGTGCCAGATAATGTAGGAGCGCGGAGCCTCCGAGCCAACAGGAGACGATGACTGCCAGAAACCACCATGGCACCTGGTTCAGTCCACTCACTCCGAAGAGCCAGCCGGTCACAGGCGTTGCTGCGCCGACCGTGAAACACGCCGTCGATGCTCGGTCGAGATTGTTCGCGAACAGCTTGGCGGTTTCGTTGATGACGAGCTTGCGATTGTCGGGGATAGGGGTCGGCGGGAGAGTCGTCATGAACTCTCATCGGATTCTGACGACGCGCTTGAACCGCTCAGCAGTCGGAAATCCGTCCGATACGTCATTCCGGGCTCCGTTGCGCGGCCCCGGAATGACATGCAGTGTGGAAACGCCATCGAGAGGGGCCGTCCACTGCCCCTCGAAGGGCGCCCTCCCGTCAGTACTTCCTCACCAGCGGCACCGGGATCGGTGCCGGGGCCGGCGGGTTGTCCCAGCGGTACTTCAGGCCGACCGAAACGATGTCGGCGCTGGCATCCGAGGTGGCCAGGAAGGCGAGCGGCGGGGTGTAGAGCGGCTCGCCCGGCACGATGGCGATCCGGTTGCGGCCGCCGACCGAGAACAGGTGCTGGTAGGAGACGTCGAACTGGATCTTCTCGCTGTAGCGGTAGCTGGCGCCGACCGAGGCGAAGTAGCGGTCGCCGTCGGGCAAGCGGGTCGAGCGGTTCGAGAGGTCGATCGGCGACTGCTCGTAGGCGAAGCCGAGGCGGCCGGTCCATTGCGGCGTGAAGTCGTACTCGGCGCCGACCGAGTAGTAGAAGCCGTTCTTGTAGTTCAGCGGCAGGGCCGTCACCGGCCGGCCGAGCGCCAGCGAGACGATCGCCGGCGAGCCGAGCCGGGTCCAGTTGTCCCACTCGAAGCCGAAATTCAGGCGGAAGTCCTGGGTGATCGCCTGGGTCAGGCCGACCGAGACCTTCTCGGGGGTGTTCAGCGAGGAGCGGATCCGGCCGATGCCGAAGGCCGAGCCCTCGAGCTGGTGGTTGATCGAGGAGCGGTAGCCGACACCGACCGTGGTGCCCTCGGAGAGCCGCGCCACGACACCCGCCGTGAAGCCCCAACCCCAGTCGTCGCCCTTGATGAACGCCGTATTCGCGCTCGGGGTGATGCCGGTCGCCTGGCGGAGCGTCAGCTTGAAGTATTCGAGCACCGGCCCGGCGGCGACCGACAGCCAGTCGTTGACCTTGTAGCCGATCACCGGGTTGAAGTTCAGCGAAAAGATCTTCGAGGACCGGCTGTAGGTCTGGCCGGCCCAGACCGGGCTCGGCTTGGTGATGAGGCCGAACGGCGCGGCGCCGGACAGGCCGATGAACAGCCGGTCGTTGAGCTGATAGTTCGAGTAGGTGGCGGGCAGCACCGCGGCCTGGCCGATATCGCCCGAACTGCCGAGCCCGATCAGTGGCGGGAAGGTGCCGGTGGTCGGCGTGATGGTGGCCGAGGGTGCCACCAGGGTGGCGTTGAAGTCCGAGTTCCAGCCCGGCTTCATCGTGACGACGGCCGGGTTCCAGAACATCGACGACAGGCCGCCGGAGCCGGAGGCCGCACCCGCGAAGGCGAGCCCCATCGCCTGGGCGCTCTGCTCGCGCAGCCCGAACGCCGCCGCCTGCGCCGCCCCGTTGGCCCCCGCCAGCAGCATCAGCGATGCGCCGGCGAGCAGCGCCGCCCTCCTCGAACCCGTCATGACGTTACCTCGACACCCATAGATTCCGTGCCGTGCGGCTTCTTCGGACGCCCACAGCTTGAGCGGGATGATGATACGGCAGGCATCCGGCAGGCAATCCCGGACCGGCGCTGCCGCTCCGTCAGCACGACTTGTCGATACCTGCTATCGAACCAGGAATGACTGCCATCTCCCGGCAAGATAGCAACCAAAACAGTGTAGGCTGTCGTCGGCGATGTATAGGCAAGACGGGCCTCGAGTGTTGCCAAACGCCCCTTCGGCACGGTTTCGCCACAGATGTGACGAAACTGCAACGGGCCCAAAGCCCTCGGGCCGTGCCTGCCGGCTTGCGGCGGAAAGGCGCCGGCGCCAATGTCCCGGCCCGCAAGGACCTTTCTCGGAGACGACCAATGAAGCTTGTGCGCTGGGGCGAGAGCGGGGCGGAGAAGCCGGGCCTCGTCGACCGGAACGGCACGATCCGCGACCTGTCGGGCGTGATCCGCGACGTCGCCGGTCCCCATCTCGCCGCCGACACCCTGGCCAACCTGCGGGCGATCGATCCGGCGAGCCTGCCCGAGGTGCCGGCCGGCACGCGGCTCGGGCCTTGCGTCGGCAACGTGCGCAACTTCATCGCCATCGGCCTCAACTATGCCGACCACGCCGCCGAGACCGGCTCGCCGATTCCCGCCGAGCCGATCCTGTTCAACAAGGCGCCGTCCTGCATCGTCGGCCCGACCGACGACGTGATCCTGCCCAAGGGCTCGGCCAAGACCGACTGGGAGGTCGAGCTCGCCATCGTGATCGGCAAGCGCGCCTCCTATGTCCACGCCAACGAGGCGCTCGACTACGTCGCGGGCTACTGCGTCTGCCACGACGTGTCCGAGCGCGAGTTCCAGCTCGAGCGCGGCGGCACCTGGACCAAGGGCAAGGGCTGCCCGACCTTCGGCCCCCTCGGCCCCTGGCTCGTCACCCCGGACGAGATCGCCGACGTGCAGAATCTCGGGATGTGGCTCGATGTGAACGGTGAGCGGATGCAGACCGGCTCGACCCGCACGATGATCTTCGACTGCCGGCAGATCGTCTCCTACCTGTCGCACTTCATGCTGCTCGAACCCGGCGACGTCATCACCACCGGCACGCCGCCCGGCGTCGGCATGGGCATGAAGCCGGCCCGCTTCCTGAAGGCCGGCGACGTCGTCTCCTTGGGGATCGAGTCCCTGGGCGAGCAGCGCCAGACGATCGTCGCCTTCGACGACTGGACCGCCAAGGTCTCGGCCGGACAGCCGACCAACTGAAGACGAGACGACTTCGAGGCAAGACGGCCCTGAGGCAAGACGGCCCTGAGGCAAGACGGCCCTGAGGCAAGACGGCCCTGAGGCAAGACGGCCCGCGGCGGCGCCGCGGGCCCAACCGGAGTGAGGACGCCATGGACGTGCTCGTCGTCGACGACCACCCGATCGTGCTGCAGGGCTGCCGCCGGGTGCTGGAGGATGCCGGCGTCGCGACGGTGCACGAGGCCACCGGCATCGCCGCCGGCTACCGGCGCTTCCGGCGCCACCGCCCCGACCTCGTGGTGGCGGACCTCACCTTCCAGGGCGCCTCCTTGAGCGGACTCGCGCTGATCCGGCGGATCCGGGCAGTGGCGCCGGGCACTCGCATCCTGGTCTTCAGCATGCACGACGATCCGGAGATCGCCGCTCGTGCCCTCGAGAGCGGGGCGGCCGGCTACGTGCTCAAGGACACCGCCTCGTCGGAGCTGCACCTCGCCTTCGAGCGGGTGCGGGACGGCGGCACCTACGTCGCGCCGTCGCTCGCCGCCGAGGTCGACCGCCTGCGGCGCGAGACGCCGACGGCGCCCCCCCTCACCCCGCGCGAGCGGCAGATCCTGGCGCGCCTCGGCGCCGGCCGCTCGCACGGCGCGATCGCCGAGGAACTGGGCCTGAGCTACAAGACCATCGCCAATGCGTGCACGCAGCTGCGGCGCAAGCTCGGCGCCCGCACCCTCGCCGACCTGATCCGCATCGCCCTGCGGGAGGCGGCGCGCACCCTGTGAGGCCCCGCCCGGCCAACCTTGGCCGCACCGTGGCGCGGGCACGACCCCGACCGCTCCGGGTGCACCTTGCGAAAACAGTTAACCAATGTAAACCGCGACAATCCACCCAATCACCATTCCCGAGTATGCGCCAGAATATCTTTATTTTGACTGTTCCATAATGTCGCCTCGTTCTGTTTTATGTTGCACCGCGTCAAGCAACAAGAACGGGAATGCGAAATGGTTTCGAAGGCAAAGCTGGCGATCATCGGCCTCGCAGCAGCGGGCGCCGTCGGAGTGACGATACAAGCCAGCACGCCCGCCGAAGCCCAGTCCGGCCGTGCCTCCTGGTACGGCCCCGGATTTCAGGGCCGGCGCACTGCGAATGGCGAGCGTTTCAACACGCACGCCCTCACGGCGGCTCACCGCCGCCTCCCCTTCGGCACCCGGGTCCGGGTCACCAACACGACGAACGGCCGCTCGGTCGTGGTGCGCATCAACGACCGCGGCCCCTATGTCGGCGGCCGGGTGATCGACCTGTCCCAGGCCTCGGCCCGGGCGATCGGCATGTCGGGCGTCGCCCGCGTGCGCCTCAGCCGCCTCTGAGCGGCGAACGATCACCCCTCGCGACGAGATCATCCGCTGCGGACGGCCCTGCGCCGCGTGACGGCGCAAGGCCCGTGTCCGGACGAAATCTTCCGGAAATAGTCTTCGCCCAAGAAGACGATCGACCCGTCCAGTCCCGGCGCCGCCTCGTCTTAAAGGCGTGCCGATTCCGGACGGGTCGATCCGGTCGGGCGGCAGTCGAGGCCCGGTGCTCCGGCATCGGCAGCGGCTCTCGCTCAGCCACAAATCTCGGTGTTTCCGCAGCGGAAGCTTGCCCGCGGCCCCCAGGCTGCTAAAAGCGCGCACGGCCGGGGACATCCATTGTGGCGGGACGGGTCGGGCAGGATCTCGCCTCCCCGCTCCGGACCCGCCCTCCCATCCCTCCTTCGGAGAGACGTCGTGCTCCTGCGCTCCACCCTGATCCTCGTTCTGACCACCGGCGCCGCACTGGCCCAGCCTCTCATGGCCGACCGCGCGGTGCTCAAGCAGCACTGCACCGGCGATTACCTGACCTATTGCGGCAATCTCTCGCCGGACGGGCCGGAGGTGCAGGCCTGCTTCCGCCAGAACAAGTCCAAGCTGTCCCCGGACTGCCAGGCGGCGATCACCAGCTACATGAAGGGCCAGCGCAAGGGCTGAGGCGAAGGGCTGACGCAATCGGGCGGGAGCCCTTCCCGCGACGCGATCCGGCTGGGACCGACGCCCGGCCTTAAGCCAGTTGCCCCGCATCGGGCCGCCGCCCGGATGGCGGCCTCGCCGCTCCAACCTGCCGGCGGGAATTTTATTCGCGATAATATTGCGCCAAATGGAATTGCATCGGTCGCGGCTGCGACCATGCGGGCCCACGTCCTGGGAAATGCTGGCAACTCGCCACCGGGCATAGCCGCCGCCTCGACGGACGGCTCCGCTGCACCG
The DNA here is from genome assembly GCF_057747795.1 of Methylobacterium sp. 142-1Y. NCBI lineage: Bacteria > Pseudomonadati > Pseudomonadota > Alphaproteobacteria > Hyphomicrobiales > Methylobacteriaceae > Methylobacterium > Methylobacterium sp. 142-1Y. The sequence continues at coordinate 744,856 of NZ_CM173224.1, forward strand.
AACCGCCCGCTGCGCCATCCATCAACGAAGGCGGCCCCAGCGGTCCATGCGAATCTACCGGATCAGGCGGATAACATCCTATAGTATAACACGCAAATTCGCCTTAACGACGTTTTGTAAGCCACAAGTTATAGGCTTATTTTCTTGCGCAAATCATGATCCGGAAGAATTTTTTCTTCATCGTTCAGTAACGACCTCGGCGCAGTGTCCGCCTCACGAGACGCAGAGGCTCCCGCCGTGTCCTTCCTTCACTCGCGCCATGCGGCGCTGCTCGCGGCCGTCGACCGGTCGCAGGGCCGGATCGAGTTCGACCCCTCCGGGACGATCCTCGACGCGAATGCCTGCTTTCTCGGCCTGACCGGCTACACCCTGGCCGAGTTGCGGGGCCGGCATCACGGCCTGCTGGTGCCGCCGGCCGAGCGGGAGGGCCCGGCCTACGCCGCGTTCTGGCAGGGCCTGCGCGAGGGCCGGTTCGAGACCCGGGAGTTCCGCCGCATCGCCAAGGACGGCCGCTCGATCTGGATCCAGGCCTCCTACGACCCGGTGCTCGACCGGCGCGGCCGCGTCGTGCGGATCGTGAAGCTCGCCTCCGACATCACCGCTCGCAAGGAGCGCGACGCCTCCCTGGCCGGCCAGATCGCGGCCCTCGACCGCTCACAGGCGGTGATCCACTTCACCCTCGACGGGACGATCACCGAGGCCAATGCCGTCTTCCTCGACGTGATGGGCTACACCCGCGACGAGGTGGTGGGCCGTCACCACAGCCTGTTCATCGCCGAGGCCGAGCGGTCGGGCGCCGCCTACGCGGCGTTCTGGGAGGCGCTCGCCGCCGGCCGCCACCAGGCCGGCGAGTTCCATCGCATCGCCAGGGACGGCCGGGAGGTGTGGATCTTCGGCGCCTACAACCCGGTGCTCGATCTCGACGGCCGGCCTTGCGCGGTGGTGAAGTTCGCCACCGACATCACCCGGCAGGTCGTCGATCGCCAGCGCCGGAGCGCCGGCCAAAGGGCGATCGAAGCCGACATCGCGGCGATCACGGTCGCAGTCTCGGAGGTCTCGGACCAGGCCCGGGCCACCGCCGATCAGACGGCCCGGACCTCCAGCAACGTCGAGGCGGTGGCCGCCGGGACCGAGGAGTTCGCCGCCTCCATCGCCGAGCTCGGCCGTCACGCCGAGGATGCCCGCTCCGCTTCCGACGCGGCGGTGCGCAAGGCCCAGGATGCCGGCGGCATCGTGGCGGGCCTGACGAAGGCCGCCGACCGGATCGGCGAGGCGGTGTCGCTGATCTCCTCGATCGCCGACCAGACCAACCTGCTGGCGCTCAACGCCACCATCGAGGCGGCCCGAGCGGGCGCGGCCGGCCGCGGCTTCGCGGTGGTGGCCGCGGAGGTCAAGGCGCTGGCCAGCCAGTCGGCGAGGGCGACGCAGGAGATCGGCACGCAGATCGACGCCGTGCAGGGCGCGACCTCGGAGGCGGTCGCGGCGCTCGAGGGCATCGTCGCGGCGATCGGCCATGTCAGCGAGATTTCGGTCGGGGTATCGAGCGCCATCACCCAGCAGGCCGCGGTGACGCGCGACATGTCGGCCAACATGCAGGATGCCGCCCGGAGCGTCGCCTCGGTGCGCCGGAACATGGAGCGGATCACCGGCTCGGCCGGCGAGGTCGACACCTCGATCCGCAAGGTCGCGCAAGCGGCCCGGGCGCTTCTTTGATACGAGATCCGGACGATCCTTCCCGGATTTCGTATCACGAAAAAAGCTTCACGATCGCGCCGCAATCGCGAAGCTTCTGGTTTTACCGCATTGTCTGCGACGAACCGGCATCCACTTCGTCGGAAAATGCTCTATTTCGCCTTCAGGAACTCCCCGACCTCCAAGAGCACGAACTCGTTGTCGTCCACCTTGTGCGGATCGCGGCTCGCCGAGAACGGCAGGTTGTTGTCGTTGCCGACGATGATGTGGGTGTCGTCGACCTTGTCGACGTTCTCGATGGTCCAGAACGGGAAGGCGAGCGCGCCGTCGGTGAGCGGCTTTTGCGCCTTCCTGTCCGGATCGGCGATGCGCATCAGGTCGATGAAGCCGATCTTGCGCACCGGACCGCCCTGGTCGGTGTCGGTCATCGCGATCTTGTAGACGCGCTTGAACTTGGCCGGGACCGAGAAGCAATCCGGGCCCTTCTGGCCCGCCGGGCAGGCCCTATCGGCAGTGCCCTCGCCGTCGTCGCGCTCGATGATCAATCCGGTCGTACCGTCGATCAGGTTGAAGTCGCCGATGGCGTTGCCGGCCTGCTCCAGCGGGTAGAGCCAGGATCGGCCGGTCCAGGTCTCGGCCCTGGTGTCGAATTCGAGGATCCGCAGCACGGCGCGGCCGTCATGCGTCTCGAACGCCTTGGCATCGGCGTCCCAGAGCGGGCCTTCGAGGAGCGCGTAGAGCCGGCTGCCGTCGGGCGAGGCCGCCATGCCCTCGAAGCCCTTGGAGCGGCGGGCGTTGAAGACCACCGGCCCGCCCGGCGCCGCCGGAGTGGTCACCGCCGGGTTGTCGGGGGAGCGGACCGGCTTGCCCCCGGCCAGGGTGTCGAACACCGCCTCGATCCGGCCCTTGCGGTCGGCCTTGATCAGGAACGGGCCGAACTCGTCGCCGATCCAGATATGGTCGCCGACGAACTGGAAGCTCTCGGGGTCGAAGTCGCTGCCGGTGAGGTAGCGGCTGTCCGTTCCCTCGTTGGCGATGCGGAACGGGACCTTCTTGTCCGGATCGCGCAGGTAGATCGTCTCCAGGCGCTCGACGCCGCCCTTGTCGAAATCGATACGGTAATGGTTCAGGTACAGCATCGCGTCGGGCGAGTTCGCCTTGGTGCCGAAGCCGTTATCGGTCAGCACCCAGTAGGTGCCGTCCGCCATGTGCTTGATGCCGGAATGGCCCTGGAGCGGCTGGCCGCGCAGGGGCAGCTTCATGCTGGTGGTCCGACCCATCGACTGTGCCTCGACCGTGCCGACCGCCTCGACCCGGCGGCCGGTGGTGAACTTGCCCGGCGTGGCGAGGTCCTTCGGCGCATCCGCCGGCAGCGGCGCGAGGCTGTCGGCCGGCAGCACGGCGTGGCCGGCGAGCCTGGCCGGGAAGGCTTGCGGGGCCTGCGCCAGGGCGGCGGACGCGCCCGACATCAGGAGCGTGACGGCGAGAAGCGAAATGCGGGGCATGGGTTCCTCGCGAGAGAACGGGCGCGGCCGTTCTGACCCATCATCCATGTCGGCGCGGTGACGACACGGTCCGCCCCTGCGAAATCCTCAGCCGTGATGCGGCTCGCCCGGGGCCGGCATGGCCTTCGCGCCGCGGTCGAGGGCGGCGCGGATCCGGTCGGCGAGCTCGGCCTTGCGGTAGGGCTTGCCGAGCACGTCCATGGTCGGGGTGGCGGGGCCCTCCGCCACCAGGTCCTCGTTGTAGCCGGTGGTCAGCAGCACCGGCAGGTCGGGCCGCATCCTCCTGGCGCGTTCGGCCAGGATCAGGCCGTTGACGCCGCCCGGCATCACGATGTCGGAGAACAGCAGGTCGATCCGCTCCTCCCCTTCCAGGATCCCCAAGGCTTCCTCGCCGTCGCGGGCCGCGAGCACCTGGTATCCGAGACTCTCGAGGTATTCGCGGGCAAGCGCCCGCACGTCGTCGCTGTCCTCGACCACCAGCACGGTTTCGTCGCCGCGCCGCAAGACCGCCTTGCGCTCGGCGGGCTCCTCCTCGACGGCGGCGCCGCTCCCGGAGGGAAACAGCATCGTGACGACGGTGCCGCCGCCGGTGCCGTCACTCTGTGGCCGGCTCTCGATCTCCAGCCGGCCGCGGGATTGCTGCACGAAGCCGTGCGCCATGGCGAGGCCGAGGCCGGTGCCCTTGCCCGGGCCCTTGGTGGAGAAGAACGGCTCGGTCGCCCGCTCGGCGACGTGGGGCGCCATCCCCTCCCCCTCGTCGCGCACCTTGAGCGCCACGTAGTCGCCCGGCGGCAGGTTGCGGGCCTTGCCGTTCCCGTTGAGATGGACCGTGCCGGTCGAGATCGTCACCGTGCCGCCCTTCGGCATCGCGTCGCGGGCGTTGATGAGCACGTTGAGCAGCGCCATCTCGAGGTTGGTGCGGTCGAGGGTGACCGCCGGCAGCCGCGGCGTCAGGTCGAGGCGCACCGAGACGGTGCTGCCGAGCGTGCTCTCCGCCACCTCCGCGAAGGCGAGGACCAGGGCGTTGAGGTTGAGCGAGCGCGGCTCCAGCCGCGCCTTGCGGGCGAAGGACAGGAGCTGCTTCGTCAGCTTCGCCCCCCGCTCCGCCGCGCCGGCCGCGTTGGCGAGCTGGCGCTGCGCCCGCTCGTGGGTGACGGAGTTGCGCGCCAGTTCGAGGTTGCCGGTCACCACCTGCAGCAGGTTGTTGAAGTCGTGGGCGAGGCCGGCGGTGAGCTGGCCGATCGCCTCCATCTTCTGGGCCTGGCGGAAGGCCTGCTCCGAGACGCGCCGACGGGTCACGTCGAGCTGCGAGGCGAAGAAATACACGATCTCCCCGGCCTCGTCGAAGACCGGGCCGATGAAGATGCCGTTCCAGAACGGCGAGCCGTCGCGCTTGTAGTTCAGGATCTCGGTCGCGATCGCCCGACGCTCCTCGACCGCCTGGCGCAGCTCGGCCACGGTCTCGCGGCTGGTCTCGGGGCCTTGCAGGAAGCGGCAATTGCGGCCGACCAGCTCGGCTTGCGGATAGCCGACGAGATCCTGGAACGCCCGGTTGGCGAACACGATCGGGTTGTCGGGCTGCCGGGGATCGGTCAGGATCATCGGCATCCGTGTCATCTCGATCGCCGCGAAGAACACGCTGCCGCGATCGTCGAGCCCGGGCTCGCGGATCGTCGCGGATTTGAGATGCGCCAGCGACGGCGCTTCCGCGGAATGGCTGGCTCCCGGCTCCGGTCTCCCGGCCTGATCGTCGTCTCTCACGCCACCACCCGGCTCGCCATACGCCACCCCGCCGGTGTCGATCGTCCTGACCACGGGACAATGAGGGGCGCGAGCGGATCGCGCAAGGCCCGCCCGCGTCCCGGACCGGACGGGCTCCGTCGCGGCGCGGATCGGGCCGGCTGCCGTGCCGGCTCAAGAAACTCGGCCATCCCGCATGAACGGCCTTGCGGACCCGGGATGCCCTGGCTATAAGCCCGGTCGTCGGCCACGGCCGGCCGTTCGGAGTGTAGCGCAGTCTGGTAGCGCACCACGTTCGGGACGTGGGGGTCGCAGGTTCAAATCCTGCCACTCCGACCATTTCTCCCTAGGAGAAATCGTCTTCCCGAGAGGTTAGGCTTCGGCCCGACCAAACATTCGACCAAACAATGGTCGAAAGCGACGTCAGGCGGTCAGGCCGCCTTCCGCTTGCCGCCACGCCGGCCCAACGCCTCGCGCGCGCCTTCCATGTGCTTGGCGCTGTGGTGCCCGTAGCGGCGCTCGATCATCTCGACCGACATGCCGACGTAACCGGCCAGTTCCCAGATCGGGACCCCGGCCTGCATGCCCCACGTCACCGCGGTGTGCCGGAGGCTGTGCCGAACGACGTCATCGCCCAGGCCCTCCTCCCAAACCAGGTTCGCGAAGCTCTTCTTCGTCGAGATGACCGGCTTGCCCTCGAACTCGACGACGAACTTCTGACCCAGCACATGGTGCCAGCGCCAGAGATGGTTGACGAGCGAATCGGGCATCCGGACCGTGGGGGCGCGCTTGTTGTCCTTCTCCTGCGTCCCAAGCGCCTTCCGGTGGAAGATCGCCACCCGCTTGATCGTGGGCACCTGCACCCGGCGCTCGAACGTCGCGCCGTCGATGACGCGGGTCTCGACACGCTCCACGACCGTCGTGTCGGTCGTGAGCTCCATCCACGGCAAGCCGGGCGTCTTCACGAAGGACGCACCGCAGATCGAGCCCGACCTCGTGCCCGTCCGAAGCGCGACCACGATGAAGCGGGCCAGATGCCAGGCGGGGCGCCTCGGCATGGTGTAGGTCTCCCCCTTCCGGGGACCCGACGCGATGGTCTGGACCTCCCTCTTCTTCCATGCGCGCCAAAGCAGGCGGGCCGCTTCGCTCCGCGTCAGCCAGCGGTCGCGCTCCTGGCCCTTCGGCGGCAGCGTCACCGACACCGTGTCCCGCGTGAGGCTGTCCTTGATGGCCAGGTTGATGGCGGCCCGGAGATCCTCCAGCTCGCGCCGGGCGCCGCCGCCCTTTACGACACGCTTCTGCGTCGGCTTGGAGTGGCCCCGGCGGGCGGGCTTGCCGTCCTTGCCTGTGCCGAGCCGGGCGTGCGTCTTCCACGGCGTGCCGACGCGCGACGCGACATAGGCGGCGCACGTCACGCTGTCGACGTCGGCGAGCGTACGCTCCCCCCACCACTCCAGGAGGGTGAACACCCGCTGGGCGAGCTCCTCATGGCGCGCGACGCCGCCCTTGTGCTTTTTCGTGTCCGGATCGTACGTGCCCCGCTTCGCGTCGAGATACCGCGACAGCACCTCGGCCACCGAGACCTCGCGTGCAGGCCGGCCCTTCCTGACCTCGACGCTCGCCGTCGCCTGAATGGCGATGGCGTCCTTGTAGTCCTGGAGGACCGCTAGGACCTTCCGCTCGTTCTCTTTGCGTTCCGCGCCTTCGCCAAGGCCGATGCCAGTGCTAGAGACCTGCTTCCGGTTGTGCATGATGACCCAGACGCCACCCCTTTCGAGGCCGTCGGTTCCGATGCGTCCCTCCCGGTACCAGGCGTACGGCTCGCCTCGGTGCCCCACGCCGAGCTTGCGGGGGGTCTTGCGCCGCCTGACTGCTGTCCCTGGTCGTCGTGCCATCCTTCTCCCTGCCTCCACGCGGCTAGCTGGCGACGCGTCACCAGCACCAGACGACCGCGCCTCACGCATCCGAGCTCGCCCCGCCCGATGGCGCCCCGGATCTGGGGCACCGTGTAGCCGGGCCCGCCGAAATACCCCCGGCACTCCGGCGCCCACTGCGCGCTCGCCAGCGGCAACGGCATGTCCATGTCGGCGCCCTCAAGCGCCCAGGACAGCCCTCCGGACAGGTCACGCCAGACGTCTGTGGAGACGGTGATCTCGTAAGTCGCGGTCATCAAAGGATTCTCCCTGAATGTTTGCGACCAAACAACGGGGTTCGAGTGCTGTGGTTAAGGTCGTGGCCCGGGCGGTCCCGGGACGTCAGAAGGGGATGTCGTCATCCTCCGCCCCTGCCACGGCATGCAGACGGCATGGCTCCGCTGGGGGCGGCTCGTCCTGTTCGGCGAGGGCCTCCCCGACGAGGAGGATGCGCATGCTCCACGCCGTACCGTCGCCCGGATGCGCGCAGTACGCCCGGAGCGGTCGCCCAGCGTCGAGCGGGCCGGCGACCCAGCCGGCGACGTCCGCCGGGAGATGACCGAGCATCACGCCGTTGCCCAGCCAGACCTCGACCGCGTAACCGTCGAAGGCGTTGTCGGGCGCGCGGACGAGCCCGAGGCGCTGGCCGAGACGGGGTCGGATTGGCTCACCGTTGAGGCCCCTCTCGCCGTATGCGTAGAATTGCAGCCCCGCGACGGGAGCGTCGTGCCAAAGCTCGCCGGCGCGGATGCGGTCGGCCTCGACGGCGGCGTCCGTGTCGGCGAGGAGGACGGCGCTGGGAAGTTCGAAGGGGGAGTCGCTCATCGGCTTATCTCTCGCACTCCCGAGAGATCTGTGCGGCCATCTTGCGTCCGTGCAGCCTCATCCAGTCGACGTCTTTCTGCGACGGGGCACCCTGGCCCTTGAGCCACCTGCGCACGACCTGATGGTCATGCCCCAGGTCTTCGGCATCGGGTCCGATCCACCAGCGCCCGTACATCGCCTTTCCGATACGGGCGATGATGTCGACATCGCGCTCGTCCAGTGGCGGGGAGCAGTTCCCGCCGGCGGGGGGATGGGGCAAGTCGATGCTGCGCGTCATGGCGTTTCTTCCACAGCGCGGATCACGCGGGCGATGTGGTGCATGGCCGAAAGCTTGACGCACTTCAGGTCGAAGGGAGTGGGACTGCCCGTGCCCGCAAGCCACCGCCTGACCGTCTGGTGCGGTAGACCGATGTCGTAGGCCAGTTTTCCGACCCAGAGATCGCCATATCGCGCGCGGCCGATGCGCTCGATGGAGACGATGTATGGCTCGGCGGGAAGTAAGGCGTCTGACGCCGTCTCGACCGGCGCGAGGCGTGCCTCAGACATCGTAGTCCTCCATGGTGAGTTCCGGCAATTCGCGGTCGTCAGCCAGGGCCTGGAACCAAGCCTCGACCTTGGCGGGCATGCGATACGCCGAGAATCCGGCGGGGCGCGGCTTGGGAACGAAGGGCGCGACCAGGGCCCCGGCCTGATCGACGTCGGCCCTGACGTAGGCGACCGCTTCGTCCGGCGTGATCTGCGCTCGCTGCGCTAGGGCCGCCGCCCGAGCGAGGTCGTCGACGGACAGGCGCCCGGAAGGGTGCGGCGCGACCAGCGGCTCGGGGGCGACCGCTTTCAACTGAGAGGGCGCCATGGCGGCGGTGGCTCTCGCCCTGCGGGCTTCCCCGGCCGGCACGCCCAAGCGGCGCAGCGCCGCGTAGACCGTGACCTTCTCAACCTCCCAGTCGGCTGCGAGACGCGCGACGCTCTTCCCTTGTGCGCGCTCGGCGAGAAGGACGTCGTCAGTGGGCAGGCGACGCTGGCGGGGCATGGCTCGGGTCTCCGGGGTGGGTTGCGGGTCGGTGGCGATGTCGGTGACAGAAGGCTCGGGCTCGGGCTCCGGCTCCAGCGCGGCGAGGTCGGGGAAGACAGCAGCGACGGCGGCCGGGTTCTCGTCCCGGAGCGCCTCCGCCAGGGCCGCGTCGGACAGCGGGAGGACATAGCGGCCAGTGGCGGGCTGCGCCGGGACCAGGGCCAGCGCCCGACGATCACGGCACCGACGGCGCGCTCGAAGTCCAAGCTCGCCTGCCAGGCCGTGGCCGCCTCAACATCACCGCGGCGGGCGGCACCGGCTAGCGACGACGCGATGCCACGCTCGGCCGGGGAGATCATCGCAGGCGTCAGGCCGCGGCTGTACAGACCCTGGTAAGCGACGGTGACGCCGGCTGCGCGGATGCCGCGAGTTGCGCTTCCGAGAATGAAGCCCGCCTCGACGGTGAAGGCCGCGTCGACGTCCGAGCACGCCATGTGGCGACCGCCGGTGCGCCAGGGCACGATGTCGCCGGCTTGAGCGCGGCCGCGCTGGGCGAGCGTCGAGATTGCGCGCTCACTCAGCCAGTACCACCGCTCCGCGGCAGCGTCGCCGCCGTGCGAATCCACGATCCGCGCCACGAGCGCCGGCGGCGGCATATCGTGGATGGCCGCGTCGATGCTGTAGACGCCGTCGGACATCAGAGCAGGCTCTCCTGCGAGGAGCGGCGGGGATCGGCGTCGGGCATGCGGACCGGGCGCCGCGGTGAGGAGCGGGGCGCCGCGGCCGGGACGGTGCAGACCTCGGCGACGGCGCGCGCGTCGACGAGCGCGGCCGGGGGCGCCTCGGGCGGAAGGTTGACGACCGGGGCGCGGACGGCCTTCCGGTTGAAGGACGGGGTGGCGGCCAGGCGCTCGTGGGCGAGGAGCTCGCGGAGAAAATCGGGGAGCCCGACCAAATCGGCGTCGTCGAGGTGGGGGTTACGCGACATGGGCCGCGCCCGTGGTCGGTTCAACGGGGACGATGGCGAGCTCCAGACCAAGAGCCGTCAGCAAGCGCCGGCTGGCCGGGCGGCGGCCGTGGCGGACGTCCAGCATGTACGCCGCCGACAGGCTCAGTGCGGCGGCAGCGGCTCGCGCCGAGCCGGCCTCCTCAATGCGGACGCGGAGGACCTCCTGCAGGTCCTGAGGGGTGAAGACAGGTCGGGTCAAAGTTATCATCCCTTGGTATGGGGTGTTCCGGCTTCCTGCCCTCGAATCCACGACTGGCAGTTGCCTACAGCCCATCACCAGCGGCGACATAAGTCAATGAGACAGTTTTTTTTGTCTCATTGAACGCGGCATACAAGGATTGGCGATCCAATTCTTCGACTTTAGAAGCTTTGAAATACTGGTTGACGCGGGCCGACGCGAGGGAGAGCATGGCAGTTGCCAACCGCCATGCAGGATTTGCCCGTGTTCTCCCTTCTCATCCTCGTCATCGCCGCCGCAGGGGTCGTGCTCCCGGTCCTTGCGGCGGCCGTCGCCGCTTCCTGGGGCGGTCCCGATCCCGCCCCGGCGGTCCCCGATCCCCTCGGCGCAGCCATCTCTCTCGCTGGCACCAGCCTGACCTGGCGCCGCCTGCGCACGGTACGGACGGGCCAGGGCGAGCGCGATTTCTGGGTCGGCGATGGCGACCCAACCCGGTACAGCTGCGCATTCAGGCTGGCGAAGGAGCCCCTCTATGAAGCGGGCTTCTCGTGGGGGACGGCCGAGAGGACCGGCTGCCAAGTGCAGCCCGTCTGCTGGGAGGACCCCGCTCAGGGCGACGCTGTGGCGGTCGAAGCCATCGCCGCGGCCGAGGCCGCCCTCGCCGCCGACGACCGTCGCATCGCCGAGGCGGAGGCCCGCCGCGCCCAGGAAGCCGAGCTCGAAGCCCAGCTAAACGTTGCCGCGCGCCGCGCCGACATGGAGGCTTTGCAGCAGTCCCTCCGCGTGAAGGGGTGGGCCTGGTTCAAGAGGAAGCACGACGTCGCCGCGGCCCTTCTCGCCGAGAAGCCCGGCCCCGGCGGGGTGCCCCGGGCTGCGGCGGCGAAGATCGCCCGTGAGATGACCGCCGAGGTGGACGCCGCCATCGAGGCGGTTCGGGCTCGCGTCGCCAATGACCCGGCGCGCGACTGGCTCGCCCGCGCCGAGGGCCCCGACGTTCGCCGGGCGGTGCACTGCGCCGTCCAGGTCCTGACCGACCTCGACCGCGATATGGCCACGCTAGACAACGCCCAGGGATGGGGGCGCTCGCACACGCACGCCGGGCACGTCCTGGCCTCGCTGCCCCAACTCAGCATCATCGAAGCGACGAACGCGTTGGCCGCGGTATGGCGGCACCGGAAGCAGCTTCAGCCCGCGCTGCGGCAGCGTGTCGTCGGTTCGGAGAAGGCGTGATGGCTCGCAAGCGCACCAACCCCTTCCAAGGCGACCTCTTTGTGGCCGACGCCTCGGTCTACACCGTCGCCCACGACGCCATCGTCGGCGAAGTGATGGAGGCGATCAAGGACATGCTGCCGCCCGGCGTGCCGACGTACGTCAAGGAGGTTCGCTCGGCCGTGCGCGACGCCCTCGGCAGCCTCTCCGCGACGCTCGTCCTGTTCGATGGGCAGATCCAGCACCTCCGCATCAGCGGCCACAAGGGCGCCCGTCGCTATTCCTGGCCGGATCTCCAGGTGCCCTTCGGTTGGGACGATGAGCTCAAAGCCTGGCATCGGTACCCTGAGGGCGACGCAGCCGCGGTCGACGTCGTCGATCAGCCCGAGCCCGACGTCGCCCTGACGCCCGGGGAGCGCCTCGTAGCGGCGGGGATCGGCGACGCGCATTGGGTTCGGCTCGGCGGCGACCTGCGTGACCCTGATGCTCCGGAGAAGCCACGGTCCCTGGCCACGCCCCTGTTCGCCAAAGTTCTCGGGTCGGGCGAAGTGCGCCTCTTCCTGAATTTCCCATCGGCCAGCGGCTTGGCGTTTGTTCAGCGGGTCGAGGCCATAAGTGGCTTGAAGGCGGCTTGGGACACCGAGGAGATTGACAGCCCCTTCCGGTACCGCAGGCACCACGCCGAAGATCTAACGACCGACGCGGGCTGGGAGTCCCTCGCGGCAACCCTGGAGCACACCACCGCAGACTACGTCGCCATGTACGCCGCCCGGGCGGCCATCGAAGGCAGGCTCGCCATCGCGAACGCACGATCCCTCATGGACGCCGCGGGGATTCCGGAACCCAAGTTCCCCGGCCGGGAAGCTGCGATAGCGAGGCTCCAAGTGCAAGCGTCCGGGCAGGTCATGCCGGTCGTCGAGGACGCCTGGGCCGTCATCCACGCGGCGGAGGATGGCTTGATCAAGCCGGGCGGCTGGGCGAACGGGTACCAAATCCCGGCCACGCTGACGGAGGCGGGCCGGGTGCGGTTCGGGCTCGCGCCGAAGCGGCAATTGAAGGCGTTGCAAATCAGCAGCGCGTCACGGGTGCGGCCGAATGCACGTTAATCATGGAGCTAGTGCTTGATTGCCGCTCGTCCGTGCAAGCGGTAGATTCTTACACACGCTTGCCGCACCTGTTGACAAGCAAGTCGAGCCTAGCTGTGTCGCAGCTTGTTTTGAAATCTACGACAAAAATTGAGGCAGATATGAGCGATAAACTAAAGTTTTTCGTGAAAATCAATGGGACTGGCCGCATCGAGACAGTTATTGCCAACAGCCATGAGCATGCGGCCCAGCGCTTCCTTCTCAGAGTTGCTCGACGCGACTTAGGGTCGAGAGCCTATAAACCTCACGTTATTCGCGAAGGGGTTACAGATACTGGCGCGAACTGGTGGAGAGGAGAGTTGTGGCGTCGAGCGCGCGACGGTAACGGTTGGGTAACCGATGATTACCGCGCCATATTCACAACGCGAGAAGTATCTCTTGAATCGTGAGGCGCTAGGCAACCAGTGGTCTCATCATGGCGCTGAAATTGGGGCGAATCCCTCGGAAGTCGTGTACAGGCTGAGATCTCGCTAGCCTGCTTTCTCTGAGCTTCGCCCTATCGACATCCGAGCAGGCTTCGTCGCGCGTGGGAGCACAGCCGTTCCGGCATTTAAGACGCCTTAGACCGGACGCTTCGAGTTCGTCACGTAGTTCCGACCCTGAAGCGGCGAGCGGTAGTAGTCCTCGTCGAGGAACTTCAGGAGCGCCTTCAGCTCGGCCTTCGCGCCGGGCAGCGCCACCGCGTCCCGGCCATTCGCCTGGACCGTCCGGACCTCAATCCCGAATTCGCCGGCCGCCCTCTGGATCTCGGCCGAGCTGACGGCCGCGAGGATTCCGTTCCGGCCGATCAGCGTCACCTTCTTCCGGACCCAGGTATCCGCCATCGCGACGAAGGCTTCCTCGTCGGCGACGTGGATGCCGTCGGTGCGCGCGAAGGCACGCAACTCGGGTACGGTCGCCTCGGCGAAGTAGGCGCTCAGGTCGAGCACCTGTCGGATGGCGTGAAAGCTGAGAAACCTCAGACTGGTCCCGACGAGCATCGCGGCGAGCCGGTCGTCGAGGGTCAGGCCGACCTCGTCGACCCTCCGGTAGGTGTCGGCGGAATGCAGCAGGGTGAAGCCGGTAGGGGAGATGATCCGGCGCCGGTTGAAGCTCTGGATCAGCACGACCCGCTCGCCGTCGTCGGTCCGGTAGCCAGCGAACAGCGCCCTGACGGTGTCAAACGCCGCCGGGTCCGGCGGTATCTCCGGGATGCCCAGGGGGTGCTCGACGGCCGCGTGGAGGTTGTCGACGTCGGCGTAGTCGGCGATGACGAGGCACTCCCCCTCGTCCGGGGTGTAGGCGCCGTCGAACGCATGCTCCTCCCCCGTCGCGGCCGTAAAGTCGGCTTCCTGCCGCCGGAAAAGCGTCCCGACCTCGTCCTGAATGTGCCGGGATAGGGGGATGCGCAGGATGCGCCGGTTCGGCCCCTGGGTGAGCGCGAAGAGGTTCATTGCGTCAGACGACCTCCAACAGCATCGAGCCGGAGATCCGCTTGACGGTCTTCACGTGCTTCGGGTCCAGCAGGTCCCGCTGCGTGATGAGGGTGTACACCACCCCGTTGGCGGTCTCGGCCTTGTAGAAGCGGTATCCCAGCACGCGCAGCACCGGATTGGGGAGGATGGAACTCGACATCCACAAGGCTGCGCCGACGAGCGCCAGGATGGCCAGCACGACCCCGACGGTGATGTCGGCCGCCTTGCCGATGAAGGGGATGAAGTAGAGCACGACCCGCTCGCCGTCGTCGGTCCGGTAGCCAGCGAACAGCGCCCTGACGGTGTCAAACGCCGCCGGGTCCGGCGGTATCTCCGGGATGCCCAGGGGGTGCTCGACGGCCGCGTGGAGGTTGTCGACGTCGGCGTAGTCGGCGATGACGAGGCACTCCCCCTCGTCCGGGGTGTAGGCGCCGTCGAACGCATGCTCCTCCCCCGTCGCGGCCGTAAAGTCGGCTTCCTGCCGCCGGAAAAGCGTCCCGACCTCGTCCTGAATGTGCCGGGATAGGGGGATGCGCAGGATGCGCCGGTTCGGCCCCTGGGTGAGCGCGAAGAGGTTCATTGCGTCAGACGACCTCCAACAGCATCGAGCCGGAGATCCGCTTGACGGTCTTCACGTGCTTCGGGTCCAGCAGGTCCCGCTGCGTGATGAGGGTGTACACCACCCCGTTGGCGGTCTCGGCCTTGTAGAAGCGGTATCCCAGCACGCGCAGCACCGGATTGGGGAGGATGGAACTCGACATCCACAAGGCTGCGCCGACGAGCGCCAGGATGGCCAGCACGACCCCGACGGTGATGTCGGCCGCCTTGCCGATGAAGGGGATGAAGTAGGTCACGATCACGCCGAGCATAAGGGCGTCGTTCGCCTCGACCTTCTTGAGGCTGATCGGGAAGGCCTCGCCGTTCCACCGGAGCGCATCGACGGCGTACCGGATGAGGAGGATGCCGGCGCAGCCCGCCAGCGCGTACCACAACGCGTCCCATGTCGGCCCGCGTTCCCAGAGGCGCGCGAGCGCCACGCTGATCAGCGACGGCGACAGCGCGGACACGAACATGACCGTCTTGAGGGCGTTTCTCATTTCGCGCGCTTCGCCTGCAAGCCCATCGGGACCAACGTCGCGCATTCCGACGCATGAGAACAGAACGTGAATATATGTGGGCCGGCGACGGAGGGCAACACCGCGGGCGAAGCTCCGGCCGGCGGTGGACCCTTGCCGATGGCCGCCGCATCGTAGCACAGAGCAGGGGAGCGACGGCGACGGAAGGACATCGGGACGAGAACGCGGCGCCCATATCGCCGAACCGGCCGGCCGTCCCTTACATCCGCTCCTTGATGCCGGCGGAGACAAGCCACCAGTTCACCGGGTAGCTGGTCAGGAAGCCCGCGACCATGGCGAGTTGCATGGCGGCCCAGAACTCGACCGAGTTCACCGGGGCCCGCTGCCCCGCGAGGTGCGGGAACAGGTGGAACTGCGCGAAGGCCATGAAACCGTACATGCCGACCTGCCAGGCGATCAGCGAGGCGGTGTCCGCCTTCACGGCCGCCACGAGGCCCTCTTTCGGGGAGAGCCCCCGCATCGGCACGATGGCGTAATACTGGAACACGATCCCGAGCGCGTAGGCGAAGACGAAGTCCAGCACCCAGACGGCGTACATCTTCTCCTCGAACAGCGAGTGCCAGCCAAACCAGACCGCCACCGTCGGCACCAGGAAGGCGAGCCACTCGGCGGCGACGTCGCCCAGCATGCAGCCGCTGCCGCAGTGGAGCGCGCCCTTGCCGACCATCACTGGGAACGGCGTGCCGGTCATGTTCGGCGGGTCCTCGCCCCGCTCCTTGGCATGGTGGTGCGCCTCCATCGTGGCGAGGCGCCCGTATCGGAAGTAGGCCCACACCACGGCGACAGTTCCGAACAGTGCGCTGACCGGCCAGACCACGTTCATCACGGTCATGTGCTGTGGATGGCGGATGACCTGCACCGACAGCAGCAGCGAGCAAGCGGCCCCGAGCATCAGGCACGCAACGGAGAGGGCATGGAGCCAGCCCGGGGCGGCGAAGGCGGCGCTCAATGGTGCGCCACCAGCATCCAGACGGCCATGGCGACCATCATCACGTTCTCGGTCAGCGACACGAAGCCGAGCGGCACCTTGCTCGACCCGCCGACGCAGGCACATTTGATCTCGCGCTTGTCCACGTAGACGGCCTTGAACACCGAGACAGCCCCGACCGTGCCGATGAACAGAGCTACCGGGATCGAGATCCAGTTCAGGGCGCCCGCCACCATCAGGACGCCGGCGATGCCCTCCAAGAACGGGTAGGCGTAGGCGTAGCGGACCCAGCGTTGGCCGAGCAGGTCGTAGCCGAGGAACATCGACGAGAAGCTCTCGACGTCCTGCACTTTCAGGAGCGCGAGCACGCACATGCTGAAGGCGATGAACCACTCCGCTGCCCGCATGGTCAGCGGGGTGCCGTAGACGGCGTGGCTCGCCGCCAGCGCCATCAGCGCGGTCATGGCGAAGACCGCGATGACGGGGGTGTATGTGGTCGCGTTCGGATCGTTGGCGGCCTTGCCGAAGTGCCATTGCAGGTCGTCGAAGCCGCCAACGCGCTCGCCGTTGATGAAGGTCTGCGGCGTCGACTTGACCTGGTGCTCGGCCTTGAAGGCGTCGGTCTGCTCGCGGGTGGTGAGCCAATGGTCCTCGACCGAGAATCCCTGGCGTTCCAGGAGGTCCTTGGCCTTCAGGCCGTAGGGGCAGACATGCTGGGGCGTGACCATGCGGTAGAGGATGGCCTTGCGGCCGGCGGTGGCTTGCATCGGAAGCTCCGGATGTGAGGTCTGACCGGTTCGGACCTGCGCGGTCCCGGTTCGGGATGGCGGGCGGACGCCGGTCGTCGAGGGTTGCGGACGGTTGTGAACCTTCCCATCATAGGAAGGTCAACGGGAAAGCATGCCTCCATGAATATCGGCCAGGCTGCCCGGGCCTCCGGGGTTTCGGCCAAGATGATCCGCCACTACGAGAGCATCGGCCTCGTGCCTCCGGCCGGACGGCGGGACAGCGGCTATCGGGACTACGGCGTCGCCGACCTGCACCGGCTCGGCTTCATCCGGCACGCCCGCGACCTCGGCTTCTCCCTGAACCGCATCAGGGTGCTGCTCGGTCTCTGGAGCGACCCCGGCCGGAGCAACGCCGACGTGAAGGCCATTGCCAGGGCGCACGTCCGGGAACTTGAGGAGCGCGCCCGCCAACTCAACGAGATGGCCGACGCCCTGCGCATCCTGGCCGACGCCTGCGACGGGGACGGGCGGCCGGACTGCCCGATCATCGCCAGCCTGGAGACCGGAGCGGACGTCCAGGCTTGCCACCCGAACCCTGCCCCAAAGGCGCCGGAACCCCCGGTGCCGCGCAAGAGGGTCCGCGCCGGGCGTTGAGGAACGGGCGGACCGTCACCCCGACGCCCGGCCGGGAGGGGTGACGGCCTGTTCTGCTGGGTTCCGTGGCGACGCTCAGGCCGCCATCCTCCGGCAACTCTCGGCGCAGGCCCGGCACTGCCGGACGCACTCGTCCATGTCGCCAACCTGCTCGCAGCTCCTTGCGCAAGCCTCGCAGACCTCCGCGCAGGCCCGGCACGTGTGCCTGTGCTCCGGGGTGCCGATCAGCATGAGGTGCGCCGACGCCCGGCAGGTCTCCGCGCAGGCCATCATCAGCCGGAAGTGCCCCGGCTCGACGTGCTTGCCGCCGGCCGGAAGGCAGTGGTTCGAGGCCATGCCCAGGCAGGTCTGGTAGCAGCGCAGGCACTCGTCGATGCAGGATTGCATCTCTGGGCTCATGTGAGACATATTGAACTCCTTGGATTAATAGCTTTCCGCGAGTGCAGAACGCAGATTATCCGAATTGGATCTGCCTACTCACTCATCTGTTTAACTGTCAAAAACTTCCGAGGTTCGATCTTCCCGAAGAACCTCCGCTCCTTTCCTGGGCCCCCTTCCGTTACTCCGCGGCCTGCCTGAACTCGGCCTCCTCGGTTCGCGCGTCCGCCTCCGCCCGTCCCGGACCCGGCGGCAGCCCCCAGCCCTTCACGAGGCCGTAGACGGCAGGGATCACGACCAGGGTCAGGACCGTCGAGGACACCATGCCGCCGATCATGGGCACAGCGATGCGCTGCATCACCTCGGACCCCGAGCCGGTGCTCCAGAGGATGGGCAGGAGCCCCGCCATGATGGCGACCACCGTCATCATCTTCGGGCGAACCCGCTCGACCGCGCCGACCATGATGGCGCGCCGCAGGTCCGCGCGCGTGAGCGGGCGCTCCTCTCGCGCGCAATCGGCCCGGACCTCGTCGAGGGCGTGGTCGAGGTAGACCAGCATGATCACGCCGGTCTCGGCGGCGACGCCGGCGAGCGCGATGAAGCCCACCGCCACCGCGACCGACATGTTGAAGCCCATCCACCAGAGCAGCCACACCCCGCCGACCAGGGCGAAGGGCAGCGACAGCATCACGATGAGCGTCTCGGTCAGCCGCCGGAAGTTCAGGTAGAGGAGCAGGAACACGACGAGCAGCGTGAGCGGCACCACGATCTTGAGGCGCGCCTCGGCCCGCTCCAGGTACTCGTACTGCCCGCTCCACTGCAGCGTCGCGCCCTGGGGCAGCCTGACCTCGTCGGCCACGGCCCGGCGCGCCTCCGCGACGTAGCCGCCGAGGTCCCGGCCCGCGAGGTCGACGAAGACGTAGACCGCGAGCTGACCGTTCTCCGTGCGGATCGAGGTCGGTCCCCGGGCGAGTTCGACCTTGGCCACCTCGCGCAGCGGCACCGTGCCGCCGACCGGCAAGGCCACCTGCACCTCGTCGGCGATGGCCCGCGGGTCCGAGCGGAAGGCGCGGGGGTATCGCACGTTCACGGTATAGCGCTCCCGGCCCTCGACCGTGTTCGTCACGGCCTGGCCGCCGAGCGCCGTGGCGATGACGTCTTGCACGTCGCCGACCATCAGCCCGTAGCGGCCCAGCGCCTCCCGGTCGGGGGTGATGTCGAGGAAGTAGCCGCCGATGACCCGCTCGGCGTAGGCGCTCGACGTTCCGGGCACGGCCCGGACCACCGCCTCGACCTGTCGGGCGACGCCCTCCATCTGCTTCAGGTCGGTGCCCAGCACCTTGATGCCGACCGGCGTCCGGATGCCGGTGGAGAGCATGTCGATGCGGGCGCGGATCGGCTGAGTCCAGGCGTTCGATACGCCCGGGAACTGAAGCGCGGCGTCCATCTCGGCCTTGAGGCTGGCGAGGGTCACGCCCGGCCGCCACTCGGCCTTCGGCTTCAGCGTGATGACCGTCTCGAACATCTCCATGGGCGCCGGGTCGGTGGCGGTGTTGGCGCGGCCGGCCTTGCCGTAGACCGAGGCGACCTCCGGGAAGCCCTTGATGATCCTGTCCTGGGTGGACAGGAGTTCGCCGGCCTTGGTCACCGAGATCCCCGGCAGCGTGGTCGGCATGTAGAGCAGGCTGCCCTCGTCGAGGTCGGGCATGAACTCGGAGCCGAGCTGCCGCGCCGGCCAGACGGTCGCCGCCAGGACGACCACGGCGAGCAGGATGGTGAGCACCCGCGCCCGCAGGACGCCGGCGATGAGCGGCCGGTACAGCCGTATGAGCAGGCGGTTGATCGGGTTGCGATGCTCCGGGACGATCCGCCCGCGCACGAACAGCACCATCAGCGCCGGGACGAGCGTCACCGACAGGAGCGCGGCGGCCGCCATGGCGAAGGTCTTGGTGTAGGCGAGCGGGCCGAACAGCCGGCCCTCCTGGCTCTCCAGGGTGAAGATCGGCAGGAAGCTCACCGTGATGACGAGGAGCGAGAAGAACAGCGACGGCCCGACCTCGCTCGCTGCCTCGACCAGGATCTCGACACGCGGCTTGCCCGGCGGCGCCCGCTCCAGGTGCTTGTGGGCGTTCTCGATCATGACGATGGCAGCGTCGACCATGGCGCCGACCGCGATGGCGATGCCGCCGAGCGACATGATGTTGGCACCGATTCCGAGCGCCTTCATGCCGGCGAGCGCCATCAGGATGCCGACCGGCAGCATCAGGATGGCCACCAACGCGCTGCGGACATGCAGCAGGAACACCACGCAGACGAGGGAGACCACGAGGCTCTCCTCGACCAGCGTATGCCGCAGGGTGTCGATGGCCGCGTCGATGAGCTGCGAACGGTCGTAGACCGGCAGGATCTCCGTTCCGGCCGGCAGGCTCCTGGCGACCTCGGCGAGCTTCGCCTTGACCCCTTCGATGACGCTGAGGGCGTTGGCGCCGAAGCGCTGCAGGACGATGCCGCCCGCGACCTCGCCCTCGCCGTTCATCTCGGTGATGCCGCGCCGCTCGTCGGGCCCGAGCTCGACCCGGGCCACGTCCCGCACCCGCAGCGGCGTGCCGCCGGACGTCTTCAGCACGATGTTCTCGATGTCGGAGACGCCCTTCAGGTAACCCCGGCCGCGCACCATGAACTCGAATTCGGAGAGCTCGACCGTGCGGCCGCCGACGTCGGCGTTGCTCGACCGGATGGCGTCCCGGAGCTTGTTGAGCGAGATGCCCTGGGCGCGCAGGCGGTTCGGGTCGACGACGACGTTGTATTGCTTCACGAAGCCGCCGACGCCCGCGACCTCGGCCACGCCCTCGGCGCGCGAGGCCCCGAAGCGGATCACCCAGTCCTGGATCGAGCGCAGCTCCGCGAGGGTCCGCTCACGCGCCACCACCACGTACTGGTAGACCCAGCCGACCCCGGTCGCGTCGGGTCCCAGGGTCGGGGTCACCCCGGCCGGCAGCCGGCTCGCCGCCGCGTTGAGGTACTCCAGCACCCGCGAGCGGCCCCAGTACGGGTCGGTGCCGTCCTCGAAGATGACGTAGACGAAGGAGACGCCGAAGAACGAGAAGCCCCGCACCACCTTCGCCTTTGGCACCGTCAGCATGGCGGTGGTGAGCGGGTAGGTGACCTGGTCCTCGACCACCTGGGGCGCCTGCCCGGGATACTCGGTGTAGACGATGGCCTGCACGTCCGAGAGGTCGGGGATGGCGTCGAGCGGCAGGGTCCGCAGCGCTAGGACGCCGGTCGCGACCGCGAACACCGTCCCGACCAGCACCAGGACGAGGTTGCGGGCCGACCAGCCGATGAGGCGCGCGATCATCGCGTACCTCCCGCGTTCGCGGCCTGTCGACCGTCCTTCGGTTCGGCCAGGGACTGCAGCGCCGCCTTCAGGTTGCTCTCGGCGTCGATCAGGAAGTTCGCCGCCGTGACCACCCGGTCGCCGGCCGAGACACCGTCCCGGATCTCGGCATAGCCCTCGCCGCGAACGCCGACCTTCACCGGCCTCGGCTCGAAACGGCCCTCGCCGCGGTCGAGCAGCACGACCTGGCGCTCGCCCGTGTCGATGACGGCGTCGTCCGGGACCGACACCACCGGCTTGCCGTCGCCCGTCGCGATCTCGACGTCGGCGTACATGTCGGGCAGGAGCGTGCCGTCCGGGTTCGGCAGCTCGATGCGCACCCGCGTGGCCCGGGTGTCGGGGTTCACCTGCGGGTAGATCACCGACACCTTTCCGGCGAACGGGCGGCCCGGCGCCGAGCGCAGGCGCACGTTCACCGGCTGCCCGACACGCACCGCGGCGAGGTCGCGCTCGGGCACGTCGGCCAGCACCCACATCGTCGAGATGTCGCCGATGCGGAACAGGGTGTCGCCGGCCGCCGCCTTCATGCCCTCGACGGCGGTCCGCTGCAGGACGAGGCCGTCCCGGGGCGAGGACCAGGTGATGGCCATCGGCACCTTCCGGGTGCGCTCCATCTCGTCGATGACGGCCTCGGAGACGTTCAGGTTCTGGAGCCTGCGGCGCGTCCCGTCGAAGCCCGGGTTGGCGATGAGCTGGGCGGCGGCCGCGTTGATGTCGGGCGAGTAGACGTGGACCAGCGGCTGGCCCTTGCGGACCCGGTCGCCGGTCGTGACGTTCTCGACGTGGTCGACGTAGGCGTCCGAGCGGGTCGCCACCACGGTGACGCGCCGCTCGTCGAGGGTGACGGTGCCGGGCACGCGCACCGGCTGGGCCACGACCCGGCGCTCCGCGACCTCGGTCCGCACGCCCGTGCGCTGGACCTTGCCGGGCGACACCTTCACGACGCCGCCCTCGTCCTCGCCCGCGTAGACGGGGATGTAATCCATCCCCATCGAGTCCTTCTTCGGCGCCGGCGAGGTGTCGGCCAGGCCCATCGGGTTCCGGTAGTAGAGGACGCGCCGGGCATCGTCGCCGGGCTTGGCCGCCTCGCCCGGCCCCGCGCCCTGCCCGGCCATGTCCGCGGGCATGGCCTCGCCGTCCCCGTCGTCGAAGCGCACGTCCTCGCTGGCACGGACGGCCCGGAACTCCCGGCCGTCCGCGGTCACCATCGGCGACGCCGAGTAGACGGGCTTCCCGTCCGGGTCCCGGTAGTAGACCACCGGTCCGGTCGCGGGCTTCGACGGGACCGGCGCCGTCGCGCCGGGCACCAGGCTCGCGATGCCATGCCTGGCCCGCTCGACCAGCGCCGGGACGTACTCGGACCTCGCCCGCTCGACGAAGGCCGGAACCGGGCCGTCCTGCCGTCCGGCCCAAAAGCCGAGGCCCCCCGCCGCGAGCGCGGCGAGGGTTCCGGCGAACCATGCCGGGCGGGTCATTTCGCGGCCTGAAGGACCAGCTTGTCCTCGACCGTGCCGGTCTCGCCCTGCACCTTGGCGGCCAGCGACAGGCGCCAGCGGCCCTGCATCGAGAGCTTGGCCTTGAAGCGGTAGATTCCGGGCTCGGTCGAGGGGACCTGCTCGACCTTGGTGGCCATCTCCTCCATGGCGTCGGGGGCCATGTCGAGGCGCTTGGCGAAGACCACGGCGTCGGTCACCGGCTTGCCGCTCCTCCGGTCGAGAAGGCGGACGGCGATGACGGCCTCGCCGACCTTCGCCTCCTGCTGGACGAGCTCGAAGCGGTAGTTCTTGACGTCCGCCTGCGCGGGTACGGTCATCGCCGTCGCCGACAGGGTGGCGCCGAGCAGCGCGGCCGGCACGGCGCGCGCAAAGGGGTTCTTGGTCACGGGGTTCTATCTCCTGAACGCGATGGAAGGCGACGTGCGGGCACGCGTCACCGTGCCGGCGCAGGCGCCGGCGGCATCGGGTTCAGGGTCGGGGAGGCTCGGGCAGCGGTGGCCCATGCACGCTGGCGAAGGGAGCCGCGTTGGGCCAGGCCAAGCTCGCGCGCGTGCCGATGGGAGCCGGCAGTGCGACCGATGTAGGCAGGAGCGACGCGGCGGTGGCGAGGCACAGCGCCATGAGGGGACAGCCCTTGGCGCAGTCGGGCTTCTCCGCCTTCTCGTGCGGGCAGCAGGGCATGTCGTCCATGGCCATGTCCGCCATGTCGGCGTGCCCGGAACCGTCGTCGGCCATGTCCATGTCGGGCATCGCGTGCCCGTGATGGTCGTGGACGGCGGCCGACATCGTGGCGTGCATGCCCGCGGCGACCGCGGGAGCGGTCACCGGCGTCAGGGCGAGGCTGAGGACCGCCAGGAGCGGCAACAGTCGCCGGAGGGCGAGCCAGAGGTTCACAAATCCAGGATGCCAAATTCTGGGCCGGCGCGGAAGCCCGCCCGACGGGTCATGGAACGGCGGACGGGCCAAGTGGTTGCGCGAGCGCCCTAAGCCTCGGCGGGGTAGCCTGCCGCGGCGATGGCCTGGGCGGGCCGGTTGGCCGGGGCGGATGTTCGCGCACGCCGCCCGTTTCAGGTGGCATGATTGACGTGGCAGGGCCTGAGCGCGGCAGGATGGATGGCTCCAAAACCTGCCCCAACGCACTCTTGTATCGTCGCTAACCCATTGCCAGTGAACATTTTGTCATTCATTTCAGCGAATGCCGGACTTTGAATGACAAGATGCCCTCGTGGTGGTGAGGTCGCTTCGACGGCCCCGTCCTAGGTGACGGACGATGACCGGAAGGTCGAGGCGACGGACGCACCCGACGCCGCCCCTCTCGCGACCTGACATGGTCGCGGATGCGTGATCCGCCCCGACCTAAGCCAGCCTCGCCCGTAGCAGCCGCAGGGCGTTCGCCGTCACCAGGACGGTCGCGCCGGTGTCGGCGAGGATGGCGGGCCACAGCCCGGTGACGCCGGCGACGGTCGTGACCAGGAACACCGCCTTCAGGCCGAGCGCGATGGCGATGTTCGCCCGGATGTTGGCGAGCGTCCGGCGCGACAGATCCACCATCCGCGCCACGTCGGCTACGCGCCCGTGCAGGACCGCGGCGTCGGCCGTCTCCAGCGCCACGTCGGTGCCACCGCCCATCGCGATGCCGACGTCGGCGGCCGCCAGCGCCGGCGCGTCGTTGATGCCGTCGCCGACCTTCGCCACGACCGCGCCTCCGGCCTGGAGCTCGCGCACGATCCGCTGCTTGTCCTCGGGCAGGAGCTCCGCCCGCGCCTCGATACCGAGGGCTCCGGCTACGGCTTGCGCGGTGCGCGCGTTGTCGCCGGTCAGCATGACGGCACCGATCCCGGCCGAGGCGAGGCGGTCGATGCCGGCCTTCGCGTCGGCCCGAGGCTCGTCCCGCATCGCGAGCAGGCCGGCCGCCGCCCCGTTCGCGAGGAGCGCGGACACCGTCTTGCCTTCGCCCTGAAGGGCGGAGGCCCGAGCCTCCTCCCCGGGTGCGAAGGTCGCGCGGGCGGCCGCCTCGCGGGGCGAACCCAGGAACAGGTCGATGCCTCCGACCTTGCCGGCGACACCCTTGCCGCCGATTGCCTGCGCCCCGAAGGCCGGCGGGACCGGCGCCCCGGCCTCGGCGGCCTTGGCCAGCACGGCCCGGGCGAGCGGGTGCGAGGAACCGGTCTCCAGCGCGCCGGCCAGCGAGAGCACGTCCCGCTCCGACCGCCCGAACGCCACCACGTCGGTCACCACCGGCCTGCCCCCGGTCAGGGTGCCGGTCTTGTCGAAGGCCACCATCGTCACCGAGGCGAGCCGCTCCAGGACGGCCCCGCCCTTGATGAGCAGGCCCCGCCGCGCGCCGGCCGAGAGCCCGGCGGCGATGGCGGCCGGCGTGGAGATGACCAGGGCACAGGGGCAGCCGATCAGCAGGATGGCCAGCCCCTTGTAGAGCCATTCGCCCCAGGACGCCCCGGCGACGAGCGGCGGGACGACGGCGACGAGGGCGGCCACGGCGACCACGGCCGGGGTGTAGGCCTTGGCGAACCGGTCGATCAGCCGCTCGGTCGGCGCCTTGGCCTCTTGCGCCTCCTCGACGAGCCGGACGACCCGGGCGATGATGTTGTCCCGGGCCGCCGCGCTGACGCGCACCCGCAGCGCACCGTCCCCGTTGACCGTGCCGGCGAACACCGCGTCGCCCGGCGCCTTGCGCTTCGGCACGCTCTCGCCGGTGACGGGTGCCTCGTCGACCGCGCCTTCCCCCTCGATGACGGTGCCGTCGGCCGGCATGCGGTCGCCCGGGCGCACCAGCACCGTGGAGCCGACCCGGAGGCTTGCTGCGGGAACCTGTTCGGTCGCGCCGTCCCGCTCCAGCAGGGCGGTGTCCGGCACCAGGCCGGTGAGCCCGCGGATGCTGGCCCGGGCGCGGCCGGCGGCCACGCCCTCCAGAACCTCGCCGATCAGGAACAGGAATACGACGGTGGCCGCCTCCTCGGTCGCCCCGATGGCGGTGGCACCGACCGCGGCGATCGTCATCAGCGTCTCGATGGAGAACGGCGTGCCGTGGCGGGCCGCCGACACGGCCCTCCGGGCGACCGGCACCAAGCCGACCGCCATGGCGGCGAGGAAGGCCCAGCGCTCGGTCGCGGGCGCGGCATGGCCGACGGCGTAGGCCAGGGCCAGGGCCGCGCCGCAGGCGAATGCCAGCAGCGCCTTCGGCGCCCGCCACCAGGGAAGATCCGCGGCTTGTTCGGACGGCGCGGTCGCGTCCGGGTCCTCCGCTCCGTAGCCGAGCCCCCGGACCGTCGCGGCGATGGCCCCGGCGCTCGTCCCCGGGCCATGCCGGACCGTGAGGGTCTCGGTCGCCACCGACACGTCCACCGATTCGATGCCCGGCAGGCGCCGCACCGCCGTCTCGACCTTGGCCGCGCACGACGCGCAATCCATGCCCGAGACGCGCAGGCGCGTCGGGGTCACGTCGGTCCGGTCCAGGGTCGCGGCGTCGCTCATGGGAGTGCCTTCCGTATCGCTCGAAGGGACCCTACTTCCTCCAGCGACTAGAGGAGCAAGCGGCATGAGGCCCATCGCCATCGGGGAGTTGTCGCGCCGCACGGCGGTGAAGGTCCCGACGATCCGGTTCTACGAGGAGCGGGGCCTGCTCCCGACGCCCGAGCGCACGGAGGGCAACCGGCGCAGCTACGGCGAGGCCGACGTGCGGCGCCTGCGGTTCATCCGGCACGCCCGCGAGCTCGGGTTCGAGATCGAGGACATCCAGGCCTTGCTGGACCTCGCCGGGCAGCCCGACCGCCCCTGCGGCGAGGCCGACGCCATAGCCCGCAAGCACCTCGCCGACATCGACGACCGTATCGCGCGGCTCACCGGGCTCAGGCAGGAGGTCCAGGCCATGGTCGAGCAGTGCTCGGGCGGGCACGTCCGGGAGTGCCGCATCATTGAGGTCCTGGCCGACCACGGCGAGTGCCTGCACGAGCGGCACTGAATGGTAAGGGTGCGGTATTCCACCCTACGACGGCGCCTTGCTCCTCCAGCGGCTAGAGGAGTTAGGCGCCCCGGATGCATCGGGCCGGATGGGGCCCGGGGCAAGAGGGTCGGCGATGACGGGAAACCACGACCACCATGGTCACGATCATGAGCATGGCGAGCACGGGCACGGTCACGGCGGCCTCGGGCACGTCCACGCGCCCGCGAACTTCGGGAAGGCGTTCGCTATCGGCATCGGCCTGAACCTCGCGTTCGTGGTCGCCGAGGTAGTCTTCGGGTTGCTGGGCCACTCAGTCGCCCTGCTCGCCGACGCGGGGCACAACATGTCCGACGTGCTCGGCCTCGGCGTGGCCTGGGCGGCCACCGTGCTCGCGAAGCGCGCGCCGACCGCGCGGTTCACATACGGGCTCGGGGGCTCCTCCATATTGGCGGCCCTCTTCAACGCGGTGTTCCTGCTGGTGGTCGTCGGCGGCCTGTCCTGGGAGGCCATCCAGCGCCTGGTCGAGCCGGAACCGGTCGCCGGGAAGACGGTCATGGCCGTCGCCGCCATCGGCATCGTGCTCAACGGTGTCTGCGCCTGGCTGTTCGCGTCCGGCCGCAAGGGCGACCTGAACGTGCGCGGCGCGTTCCTGCACATGGCGGCCGATGCGCTGGTTTCCGCCGGCGTGGTGGTGGCCGGCCTCGTCATCCTGCTGACCGGCTGGACCTGGCTCGACCCCGCCGTGACCCTGGCCATCAACGCGGTGATCGTCTGGGGGACCTGGGGGCTGCTCACGGGCTCGCTGAGCATGTCGCTCGACGCGGTGCCGCCGGGGATCGAGCTGGCGCGGGTCCGGTCGTTCCTGGAGGGGCAGCCCGGCGTCGCCGGCCTGCACGACATCCATGTCTGGTCGGTCAGCACGACCGACGTCGCGATGACCGCCCACGTCCTGATGCCGGGCGGACACCCGGGCGACGCGTTCCTGCTCCGGATGGCCGCGGAGCTGAAGGAGCGGTTCGGGATCGGGCACGCCACCCTGCAGGTAGAAACCGACGCGGCGTCTCCCTGCGCGCTCGCGCCCGACCACGTGGTCTGAGGCCGGTCGGCTCAGTCGTCGTCGTGGTGATGGTGGTGGGGCCTGTCCCAGTAGGGCCGGCGTTCATCGTAGCGGCGCTGGTGGTGGTGCCGGACGACGACGTCGTCATGGTCGCCGTGGCGGTAGACGTCGACGTGGTCGTGGGGGCGCCGATACCCGTAGCCGCCCTCGTAGTATTGGGCGGAGGCCGCGGCCGGCGCGAGGATCAGGGCCGCCGCGAGGCCGGCGAGGATCGTCCTCATGTGTCGCTCCGAAGGTGTCTCAGGTCACGGTCACCTTGCGACGCCCCGATTGAACGCACCCTGAGATAGCCGTTCAGGGAGCGGTAACCTTCGAGGGTCCGGGAAACCGAAGGGGCCGCGAACCGGACTTCCCTGGTGCGCGGCCCTGTCGGCGGCCTTAGTGGCGATGCTCTTCGACGACCGTGTGCTCGTGGACGTCGTCGTGATGGTGCTCGTGCACGACCGGGCGTTCGTGGTGCTCCCGCACGACGGTGCCGTGGGTGTGCTCGACGTCGTGATGATGGTGGTCGCCGTGGACCGACACGCCGCCGGGACCGACGTCCACGTGCTGGGCGAACGCCCCGACCGGCGCGAGGGCCAGGGCGGCGGAGGCGGCCAGGGCGGCAATCGTGATCTTCATCGAAGTCTCCTGGTTTCGAGGTTGGGCAGAGAATGCGCGAGCCGAAAAAACCGCTCCGGGATTTTTTCGGCTCGGTATCCGTGCTGGTCCGGCCAGCAACCACTCGCGGCCTAGCCTGCCTGCCGACTGCGCGACGAGCCACGAATACCCTTGCGTCATGAGATTTACTCAGGGCGCATCGCGATGTCCCGGTCTTTCCGGCGGATGACCTTTCCGGACCTGGGAAGCTCTCGTTCAGGCCGTGTTCAACGGGCCACGGCGATGGCTTGTGTTATCGGGAGGGAATCGCACATAAGGCCGGAGATGGGTTCAGGACACGGGCATAGCCGCCGACGGGCGGCACGCGCATGGTGGGCGGTCGTCGCCCGCCTGCTCGCGCTCGTCCTCGCCCTGTCCCTGGTCGCGCCCGTCACCGGCTACGCGGACGATCTCGCGTTCCACCAAGGCCATCGCACTGCGGCCGAGGTCTCGATGGCGGACGCCGCGCCGGGCGCGGACGCGACCGATCCGGGGCTGGCTTGCCACCTTCATTGCGGCTGCCACCAGGTCGCCCCGACGGTGGCGGGCGGGCTGGTCGTGCCCTGCCCCGAAGCCGCGTCGCCGCTCTACGCCCGGGTCAGCGAGACGGTCTCCTCCATCGCCCCCGACCGCCTGCCCGAACCTCCCAGGACGTGAGGTGACGGCGCCCTCGCGGCGCATGTCCCGGCCCTGCGCCATACGCGGCGCCGGCTCCCTCACGTGAAACTCAGGTCCGACCGCAAGCGTCCCTCGGCGCCGACCGGAAGCCCGTCCGAGCATGTCCCATGCGCATCCTCCTCTCCGCGGTCATCCTGGCCGCCGGCATCGCCATCGGTGCCGCCGTGCCCGCCGTCTCCGACTTCGTCCGTGGCACCCTCGTCACCGCGGGCGTGCCGCCGACCCTGCTCGCGTTCACCGGCCTTCCCGCCAAGGCTCCCGAGGCCAGGCACGCGGATGGCGACGGCCACGATCACGACGAGGGGTCGGGTAAGGCCGGGCACGACCATGCGAGCCGCGACCCCGCCGCGGAGCCCGGGAAAGCCACGGCGGCTCCCGCGCAGGGTCATGCCCATGGCGGCCACGGGCACGAGGAGGGCGAGGGACAAGCCGACGAGGGCGTGATCAAGATGCGGCCCGAGCAGGTCGCCGGTCAGGACATCAAGGTCGCGTCCGTCGAGGGCGGGACGCTCGCCCGGCACCTGCTGGTTCCCGGCACCATCACCCCGGACACGGACCGGATCGCCCGAGTTCCGGCCAAGGTCGTCGGCACCGTGGCGGAGATGCGCAAGCGCCTCGGCGACGCCGTGCGGAAGGGCGAGGTCGTCGCCGTCCTCGACAGCCGCGAGGTCGCCGACGCCAAGAGCGAGTACCTCACCGCCGTCGTCCGCGCCGACCTGGAGAAGACCAACTTCGACCGGCAGCAGGCCCTCTGGGACAAGCGCGTCTCGGCCGAGTCCGCCTACCTGAACGCCAAGGCCGTCTACACCGAGGCCACCCTGCGGCAGGACCTCGCCCGCCAGAAGCTCTCCGCGCTCGGCCTGAACGCGGCCGAGGTCGCCAGGCTCGCCAAGCAGGACGAGGCCACGCCCAACGCCTCCACCCTGCGCCAGTACGAGCTGCGCTCGCCCCTCTCGGGCCGGGTCGTCGAGCGCAAGGTCGACGTCGGCACCGCGGTGGGCAAGGAGGGCGACCCGTCCGACGTCTACACCGTCGCCGACCTCTCCACGGTCTGGATCGAGCTCTCCGTCCCCACGGTCGAACTCGGCCAGGTGAAGGAGGGCGCCCGCGTCGTCGTCACCCCGAGCCAGGAGGGCGGCAGCCGGCGCGACGAGGGCAAGGTCATCTTCGTCAGCCCGTTCCTGAACCAGGAGACCCGCTCGGCCCGGGTCATCGTCGCCCTGCCGAACAAGGACATGGCTTGGCGGCCCGGCACGTTCGTCACCGCCGAGGTCGAGACCGCGCGGGACGAGGTGCCGGTGCGCATCCCCAAGCCGGCGCTGCAAACCGTCGAGGGCAAGCGCGTGGTCTTCGTGCGCACCGAGGACGGCTTCGAGAAGCGCGAGGTCGAGCTGGGGCGCTCGGACGACGACTCCCACGAGGTCACCGCCGGCTTGAAGGCCGGCGAGGAGATCGCGGTCGCCAATTCCTTCCTCCTCAAGGCTGAGCTCGGCAAGGCCGAAGCCGACCACGACCACTGAGGGGACAGGCCATGATCTCCCGCATCCTCGACTTTTCCGTGCACCAGCGCTGGCTGGTGCTGCTCCTGTCGCTCCTGGCGGCGGGCTTCGGCGGCTACGCCCTGACGAAGCTGCCCATCGACGCGGTCCCGGACATCACCAACAACCAGGTGCAGATTAACACCGTCGCGCCCTCCCTCTCGCCCGTCGACATCGAGAAGCAGGTGACCTACCCGGTCGAGACGGCGCTCGCCGGGATCAAGGGGCTGGAATACACCCGCTCGCTCTCGCGCAACGGCTTCTCCCAGGTCACCGCGGTCTTCGCGGAGAAACTCGACATCTACTTCGCCCGCCAGCAGGTCGCCGAGCGCCTGTCCCAGGTGAAGGAGGACCTGCCCCCCGGGGCCGAGCCGCACATGGGCCCGATCTCGACCGGCCTCGGCGAGATCTACATGTGGTCGGTGCACTACGCGAAGCCGGCCGAGCGGAAGGTCTCGGCGCCGGGCAAGCCCGGCTGGCAGCCGGACGGCAGCTATCTCACGCCCGAGGGCCAGCGGCTGCGGACCGAGCTGGAGCAGACCGCGTACCTGCGCACGGTCCAGGACTGGATCATCCGGCCGCAGGTCAAGACGGTGCCGGGCGTGGCCGGCGTCGACGTCGTTGGCGGCTTCGAGAAGCAGTACCACGTCCAGCCCGACCCCACGAAGCTCGCCTCGCTCGACCTGTCCTTCTCCGATGTCGCCCGGGCGCTCGAAGCCAACAACGCCAACCAGGGCGCACGCTATTTGGAGGACAACGGCGAGGGCTATGTCGTGCGCGCCGCCGGCCGTCTGGAGGGCATGGAGGAGATCGAGAACGTCCTCGTCACCGCGCGCGGCGGCGTCCCGGTGCGGGTCAAGGACATCGCCGAGGTCCGCATCGGGCGCGACCTGCGCACCGGCTCCGGCAGCGAGGACGGGCAGGAGGTGGTCATCGGCACCGCGCTGATGCTTATCGGCGAGAACAGCCGCACCGTCTCGGCCGCGGTAGACGCAAAGATGGACCAGATCCGGCGTTCGCTCCCCCCTGGCGTCGAGGTCCAGACGGTCCTCAACCGGACGCTGTTGGTCGAAGCGACGGTGCGCACGGTCGCCAAGAACCTGTCCGAGGGCGCGGCCCTCGTCATCGTCATCCTGTTCCTGCTGCTGGGGAACATCCGGGCCGCGGTGATCACCGCGCTGGTCATCCCGGTGGCCATGCTGATGACCATGACCGGCATGGTCGAGGCGCAGATCTCGGCCAACCTGATGAGCCTGGGCGCGCTCGACTTCGGCCTCATCGTCGACGGGGCCGTCATCATCACCGAGAACGCCCTGCGCCACCTTGCCGAGAGGCAGCACGCGCTCGGACGCACGCTCGACCTTGAGGAGCGCCTGCAGACGGTGCGGGCCTCGGCCGAGGAGATGATCAAGCCCTCGCTCTACGGGCAGGCCATCATCATCCTGGTCTACGTGCCGCTCCTCACCTTCACCGGCGTCGAGGGCAAGATGTTCGAGCCGATGGCGCTGACCGTCATCATCGCCCTCGTCTCGGCCTTCGTCCTTTCGCTGACCTTCGTTCCGGCGCTGATCGCCATCGTCATCACCGGCAAGGTCACCGAGAAGGACAACCTCATCATCCGGGCGCTCAAGGGGGCCTACCGGCCGGTGCTCGGCGCCGCGGTCCGGGCGCCGTTCGCCTTCGTCGGCGCGGCCCTACTGCTGCTCGTCGGGGCGGGCATCCTGTTCACGCGGCTTGGCACCGAGTTCATCCCGCAGCTCGACGAGAAGAGCATCGCGCTGAATGCCACCCGCATCCCCTCGACCTCGCTGACCCAGTCGCAGGCGATGCAGCTCAAGGTCGAGCAGGTGGTCTCGAAGTTTCCGGAGGTGGCCTACGTCTTCTCGAAGACGGGGACGGCGGAGGTCGCCACCGACCCGATGCCGCCGAACTCGTCGGACACCTTCGTCATCCTCAAGCCGCAGGAGGAATGGCCGGACCCGGACCAGTCGAAGGCCGAGCTCCAAGAGCGGATCGAGAAGGCGGTCGGCGAACTCGCCGGCAACGTGTACGAGTTCTCCCAGCCGATCCAGTTGCGCTTCAACGAGCTCCTGGCCGGCACCCGCGGCGACCTGGCCGTGAAGGTGTTCGGCGAGGAGTTCGAGCCGATGCTGAAGGCCGCCAACCAGGTCGCGGCAGCGCTGAAGGGCATCGACGGCGCCGAGGACGTGAAGGTCGAGCAGACGGCGGGCCTGCCGTTCCTCGACATCAAGATCAACAAGGCCGAGGCCGCGCGCCTGGGCTTGAGCACCGGGGCCATCCAGGAGGTCATAGGCGCGGCCATCGGCGGCAAGGACGCCGGCGTCGTCTTTGAGGGCGACCGCCGATTCCCCATCGTGGTGCGCCTCACCGACAAGGTGCGCGAGGACCGCGAGGCCCTGGAAAACATCCCCGTGCCGCTGCCGCCCGGGCCGAACGGGCGTGCCGCTTCCGTGCTCCTGAAGCAGGTGGCCAGCTTCTCGGTGACCGAGGGCCCGAACCAGATCAGCCGCGAGAACGGCAAGCGGCGGGTCGTCGTCACGGCCAACGTGCGCGGGCGCGACATCGGCTCGCTGGTGGCCGAGGCGCAGGCCAGGGTCGGGTCCCAGGTCCAGCTCCCCCCCGGCTACTACGTGACCTGGGGCGGACAGTTCGAGAACCTCGCCTCGGCCAAGCAGCGGCTCATGGTCGTGGTGCCGGTCTGCTTCTTCATGATCTTCCTGCTGCTCTACTCGGCCCTGGGCTCGCCCCGCGACGCGCTGCTGGTGTTCAGTGCCGTGCCCCTGGCTCTCACAGGCGGCATCGCAGCCCTGTGGCTCCGGGGGATGCCGGTCTCGGTGCCGGCCGCAGTCGGGTTCATCGCCCTCTCGGGCGTGGCGGTGCTCAACGGCCTCGTGATGCTGACCTTCATCAAGCAGCTCATCGCCGAGGGGCGGTCCCGGCGCGATGCCATCCTGGAGGGGGCGATGACCCGGCTGCGGCCGGTGGCCATGACGGCGTTGGTGGCCTCGCTCGGCTTCGTGCCGATGGCGCTCGCGACGGAGACAGGTGCCGAGATCCAGCGGCCGCTCGCGACCGTGGTCATCGGCGGCCTGATCAGCGCGACCCTCCTGACGCTTGTGGTGCTACCGGCTCTCTATGCGCGCTTCGGCGGCAAGGACGTCGGAACGCCCGCACGGAAGGCCGCCGAGGAAGCACGGCACTTGAGGCAAGCGGCCGAGTGACCAACGCCAGCGCTCCCCGCCCCGTGGCAGGCCACCCTCTTGCTGTCACTCTGCCGGTCTACTTCCACGGCCGCCCGCCCACGACGGACCGACGAGGTCGGACGTCGGGATTCGCCTACCGTGCGCCCCATAGGGCTACGGCCAGCCCGACGTTAGCCAGCGCGAGCGCCAGCAGTAGGCCGTAGGTCGCGTCCGCGCCGCCGTAGGTCAGCGCCACCGCCCCGAGCGAGGGGGCGAGCGCCTGTGCGATCAGGCCCGGCCGGGCGAGGCGACCCACCAAGACCGGGTAGCGCTCCACGCCGAAGATGGCTAGCGGCACCGTACCTCTCGCAATCGAGTAGATCCCGTTGCCGGCCCCGTAGAGGACCAGGGCGACGGCGACCGCCGGGATGCCCGTGGCGAGGATGGCGAGCCCGAGCGCCACGAGGACCATCGCGACCGTCAGCGTCCAGAGCGGGTGGTGCCGTCCCTTGTTGGCCATCTCGATGATGCGGGCCCCGACCTGGGCCGGCCCGATCAGGGCGCCGTAGGACACGGCCGCGGCGAGCGCCACGCCGCGCGCCTGGAGCAGCGCGATCAGGTGGACCGAGACCAGCGCCATCACGGTGCCCCCCAGGACCAGGACGCCCGCCATCAGGAGGAAGCCGCGCCGTTCTCGTGAGGTGAGCGGCGCCTCGTCGCGGTGTCCTGCGTCCGGGCCGGTCGGCAAAGCGGACGCCCTCGGGATAAGGCCGAGCACCAGGGGAAGCGTGACGAGGAGGTGCAGGCTGGCGTAGGCGAGGCACGCACCCCGCCAGCCGACCTGCTCGACGAGGAAGGCGGAGAGCGGCCAGCAGACGGTGCTGGCGAACCCACCCCACAAGGTCAGCGTCGTGATGGCCGGGCGTGCCTCGGCGCCGTAGAGCCGGCCGAGGGTGGCGAAGGCAGGGTCGTACAGGCCGCAGCCCATGCCGAGGCCGAGGAGAAGCCATCCGGTAAGGAACACCGCAAGGTTCGGCGCTAGGCCGAGCACGACGTGGCCGCTCGCGAGCAGCAGGGCGGCGGTCGCAAGGACCGGACGACCTCCGTGCCGATGGATGGCGATTCCGACCCGCGGCGATGCGATGGCCGCCACCAGGAGCCCGATGGACAGACCCCCGACCACCCAGGCCAGCGGCCAGCCCGTGTCGGCGGCGATGGGGCCGGCGAGAACCGCCGGCAGGTAGAAGGACGACCCCCAGGCGAGGATCTCCACCACCCCGAGGGCCGAGATGACGGTGAGGCGGCCGCGGCCGCTCATGCCAATACGCCGCAGCAGGACGCCGATGCAGGGCGTCGCGCCGGTGCCGGCGGACAGCAGGCTTCCTTCGCGGCCGGGACCGGGCCGCCGCAGCATCCGTCCGCGTCGACATCGCCCCGGGATGTCGAGCACACCCCGGTCTGCGGCAGGACAAGGTGCACGTCGTCCGCGGCGGCGAGGTCCCCCGCCAGCGCGGCGGCCACCGAGCGGACCTGCTCGTACCCCGTCAGCATCAGGAAGGTCGGTGCCCGCCCGTACGACTTGATGCCCACGGTGTAGAGGCCGGGCTCGGGGTGGGACACCTCGCGGTGCCCGTGCGGCTCGACCGAGCCGCATGAATGCGCGTTCGGGTCGATCATCGGCCCAAGCGCGCGCACGCTCTCCAGCCAGGGATCGAGGTCGACGCGCAGCTCCCGCGTCAGGGCGAGGTCGGGGCGCTGCCCGGTCGCGGCGACGATCCGGTCCACCGGGCCGAGGGTGCGTAGCCCCTCCGCGGTGACGCCGTCGACCATGAGGCGTCCGCAGCACGTCCGCACGGCGGTGACCGCGAAGCCCCGTGCCAGGGGTACCCGGCCACCCTCGACCAAGCCGCGTAGACGCGCGCCGAGGTCGCCGCGGCCGGCGAGCTCGTCGGCCTTCCCTCCGCCGTAGACGCGCGACAGGTCGGTCCCGCGGGACGCCCACAGGGCCGCCGTCCCCTCGGCCTCGTCGGCGAGGTGCGCGAGGTCGATGAGCACGTTGGCGGCGGAGTGGCCGGCGCCGACCACCAGCGTGGTCCGGCCGGCGTACCCGGCCCGGTCGCGACCCAGCACGTCCGGGATGCCCGTGGCGATCCGGTCCGAAAGGTCCGCCTCGCCGTCCGCCGGCAGGCCGCCCGCGCCGAGCGGGTTCGGTTGCCCCCAGGTTCCCGACGCATCGACGACCGCCCGCGCCAGGTCGCGGCGGGTGCTCCCGCCGGCATCGACAATCGTCAGGACGAAGGGCGCATCGGCCCGGTCGCGGCTGGTGACCTTGTCGATGCCGAGGCGCCCGAGCGCCGTCACCCGCGCGCCGGTCTCGACGGCGCCGGCCAGCCCGGGCGTGGCCGCGAGGGGCGCCAGGTAGCGGTCGACCAGTTCGTGGCCGGTCGGGAAGCCGTCCTCGGGCGGGGCGTTCCAACCCGCCGCCTCCAGGAGCGCTCGGGCCGCCGGGTCGACGTCGTACCGCCACGGCGAGAACAGCCGCAAGTGCCCCCACGCCCGCACGTGGCAGCCGACCTCTGGGCCCGCCTCGTAGACGCGCACCGGCAGGCCGCGGACGAGCAGGTGGACGGCCGCCGCCAAGCCGACCGGGCCGGCGCCGATGACCGCGACCGGCAGCTTCGTGTCTGGCATGTTCTCCTCCATAATTTCTGGAATTATCGAAATAAAGGACACGGCATCAGGCCGCCTCTCCCGTCCCGGAGCAGGTTTCGTCGGCGCAGCACTCGTCCGCGAGGAACCCGACGAGGTCGTTCATGGCGGGGTAGACGGCGCGGCAGATCAGGGTAGTGGCCTGCCGCTCCTGCGAAACCAGGCCGGTCAGGATCAGCCGGTGCAGGTGGTGCGACAGCGTCGAGGCGGCGGGGATGCCGACGCGCTCCTGCAACTGGCGCACCGGCAGCCCGGCGTGCCCAGCCCGCACCAGCGCCCGGTAGATCCGGAGCCGGGCGGGGCTGCCCAGGGCTTCGAGCTGCTTGGCGGCTTGTTCGACATTCATGGAAATAACATTGCCCACTCCGGTGCGGGAGGCAAGCGTTAATTCGACGATGTTCGAAGGAGGGTTCCATCAGCCACCAGTCGGACCGGGAGGTCCCGAGACTTGGCGGCCGGCCGGCGATTGAACGGGTGCTCCCGTGCTAAGCCTTGACAGTCGGAAGGACGGTGCGGGCAGGCGCTGTCCGCACCGTCGTGGTCACGCCTGGCGTGAAACCGGCTTCAAGGCCGCTCGCCGGTTCGCCCCGCGCTCGTACCAGCCCTGGCTCCGGTTCACGATCCACACCACCGACAGCATGACCGGCACCTCGATCAGGACGCCGACCACTGTGGCGAGCGCCGCGCCCGAGTTGAAGCCGAACAGGCTGATGGCGGCGGCCACCGCGAGCTCGAAGAAGTTCGAGGCGCCGATCAGCGCCGAGGGGCCGGCGACGCAGTGCTGTTCGCCCGCGGCGCGGTTCAGGAGATAGGCCAGCCCCGAGTTCAGGTAGACCTGGATGAGGATGGGCACCGCGAGCAGGCCGATCACCGCCGGCTGCGCCAGGATCTGCTCGCCCTGGAAGCCGAACAGCAGCACCAGGGTCGCCAGGAGTGCGACGAGCGAGGCCGGCCCGAGCCTGGCGAGGAGCCGGTCCAGCGCCGCCTGCCCACCCGAGGCGAGGAGGATCCGGCGGACGACCTGCGCGATGATCACCGGGATGACGATGTAGAGCACCACCGACAGCACAAGCGTGCCCCAGGGTACCGTGATGGCCGAGAGCCCGAGCAGCAGGCCGACGATGGGGGCGAAGGCCACCACCATGATGGTGTCGTTGAGCGCCACCTGGCTCAGGGTGAAGTGCGGCTCGCCGTGCGTCAGGTTCGACCACACGAACACCATGGCGGTGCAGGGAGCCGCCGCCAGGATGATGAGCCCAGCGATGTAGCTGTCGACTTGGTCGGTCGGCAGGTATGGCCGGAACAGGTAGCCGATGAACAGCCAGCCGAGCGCCGCCATCGAGAAGGGCTTCACCGCCCAGTTGATGAACAGCGTCACGCCGATGCCACGCCAGTGCCGCCCGACGTGGCGCAGCGAGGCGAAGTCGATCTTGAGCAGCATGGGGATGACCATGAGCCAGATCAGGACGGCGACCGGCAGGTTCACCTTGGCGACCTCGGCGGCGCCGACGGCGTGGAAGAAGCCCGGCATGACGTGGCCGAGCGCGATGCCGGCGACGATGCAGAGGGCGACCCAGAGGGTCAGGTAGCGTTCGAAGGTGCTCATGGTGTCCTCAAGCGGTGGCGACGCGGCGGCCGCGCTCGTCGACGACGCGCTCGCCGTCCTCCTTCACGAACTCCCCCTGCTGGTCCGGCAGGAGGTCGAGCACCGCCTCCGACGGCCGGCACAGGCGCACGCCCTTCGGGCTCACCACCAACGGACGGTTCAGCAGGACCGGGTGCGCCTCGACCGCGTCGAGGAGCTGCTCGTCGGTCAGCGCCGGGTCGCCGAGGCCGAGCTCGGCGTAGGGCGTGCCCTTCTCGCGCAGCGCGTCCCTGACCGAGAGGCCCGCGCGGGCGAGCATCTGCTTGAGGAGCGCCCGGCTCGGAGGCGTCTTCAGGTACTCGACCACGTGCGGCTCGACGCCAGCGTTGCGGATCATCGCCAGGGTGTTGCGGGACGTGCCGCAGGCGGGGTTGTGGTAGATGACGACGTCCATCACGCGACCTCCGGGCGGGCCGAGGTCGCGCCTGCCATCTGGCCGATCTCGCGGACCTTCGACGACAGGGCGACCTGGTCGAGGCTGCCGAGCGGCAGGGCGACGAAGGCCGCAATCCGATTCTTGAGGTAGCGCTGGGCGGTGACGAAGGCGCGCTTGCGCTCCATCTCGGAGCCCTCCGCCGCGGCGGGGTCCTCGATGCCCCAGTGGGCCGTCACCGGCTGGCCCGGCCAGTACGGGCACGCCTCGCCGGCGGCGTTGTCGCATACGGTGAAGACGAAATCCATGACGGGGGCGTCGGGCCCGGCGAACTCGTCCCATGACTTTGAGCGCAGGCCCTCGGTCGGGTAGTCGCTCTCCCGCAGGACCTGCAGCGCCATCGGGTGCGGCTCGCCCTTCGGTTGGCTGCCGGCGGAGAACGCGCGGAAGCGCCCGCCGCCGTCCTTGTTGAGCATGGCCTCGGCCAGGATCGAGCGGGCCGAGTTGCCGGTGCAGAGGAACAGGACGTTGTAGGTGGGCTCAGGCATGGAGGTTGTCCCCGGAGGTGCAGTCGCAGGCGGAGAGCGCGGCGACGGCCGGGGCGCACACCTCGGGGTGGCCCTGGCAGCAGTCGCGCATGAGGAACTGGACGAGGTCGGACAGCCCTGCGTAGGCGGCGCTGTAGATGACCGACTTGCCCTCGCGCCGGGACGTGATCAGCCCGGCGTGCGAGAGTTCCTTCAGGTGGAAGGACAGGTTGTTGCCGGCGACGTTCACCGTCTCGGCGAGGACGCCGGCGGCGAGCCCCTCCGGGCCGGCCGCGACCAGGGCGCGCACGACCCGGAGCCGATGCTCCTGTCCGAGGGCCGCGAAGGCGGCGAGGGCTTGCCGTTCGTCCATCGAATGACCTACATATCAACTATCGTTGAGACGTAGAGGATTGAAGCGCCTTGGACAAGCCCCAGCAGCCGTTCTCAGACGGAATGCCGAACCTCTCCGACGCGCATTTCCAGGTGCCGACCCAGGAGCGGATGGCGCCGCCGACGCCGCTCGACCATGCGCCTCGCTTCCTGGTCCTCTACGGGTCGCTCCGGGAGCGGTCCTTCAGCCGCTTCTTGGCCTACGAGGCGGCGCGTCTGCTGGAGGCCATGGGAGGCGAGGTGCGCATCTTCCACGCCGACGGGCTGCCGCTGCCGGACGACGCAACCGCCGACCACCCGAAGGTGCAGGAGCTCCGCCATCTCTCGATCTGGTCGGAGGGCCAGGTCTGGGTCAGCCCGGAGCGGCACGGAAACCTGACCGGCGTGATGAAGAGCCAGATCGACTGGCTGCCGCTGAGCGAAGGGTCGGTACGGCCGACGCAGGGCCGGACGCTCGCGGTGATGCAGGTCTCGGGCGGCTCGCAGAGCTTCAACGCAGTCAACAGCCTCCGCATCCTCGGGCGCTGGATGCGGATGGTCACCATCCCGAACCAGTCCTCGGTGCCGATGGCCTACAA
The DNA here is from genome assembly GCF_057747795.1 of Methylobacterium sp. 142-1Y. NCBI lineage: Bacteria > Pseudomonadati > Pseudomonadota > Alphaproteobacteria > Hyphomicrobiales > Methylobacteriaceae > Methylobacterium > Methylobacterium sp. 142-1Y. Next base: position 784,616 of record NZ_CM173224.1, read on the forward strand.
AGAGTTCGATGACGCCGGCCGGATGAAGCCGGGGCCGCTCTACGACCGGGTCGTGGACGTCTGCGAGGAGCTGATGAAGTTCACGCTGCTGACCCGCGGGCGGGCCGATTACCTCGTCGACCGCTACTCCGAGCGCAAGGAGCGCGAACCAGAGCGCCTGAAGGCCATCGCCGCCGATATCGGCTTCGCCAAACGGTAGGCATCGCCGGTGAGGGCATCGTGGTGCTTAGCCGTGCCGCCAGACCCTCGCGGGCGAGAGGAGTAGGATCGCGGCGGTAGCCGGCGGACGTACGAGGCTCTGCACCAAGCGGAGTGACTGGCCGCCGGTGACGTCCTGGGCCAACGATCCCAGACCTGCGACCTGTCGGTGCCAGGGCGCGAGCCCGCGAACCGTGCGCCAACTCGCCTGTTACCGACAGGGCCGTGCCGGGTGTCGGTTGCTCGGAGTGCTGCTAAGCTTCCTCTTGTGCGTTCGCCCGATTCACCACCCAGAAGCAGCACCGGCACATGCCCATCCCCGCAGACAAGCAAGGCGACTGGCACGACGCCCTCGAACTGAAGCTCTACCGGACCCACGGCGAGGAATTCGAGAACTTCTTCGCGACGATGATGGAGATGCGTCACGGCGAGGAGTTCGAGCGCGTAGCCGCCTCCGGGCGCGCAGGCGACCGCAAGTGCGACGGGTTCCTGCACACCACGGCCGAGGTCTTCCAGTGCTACGGGGCGGCGAAGGGCGGCGAGAACCGCAAGGCGGTCAATAAGACCCTCACGAAGAAGATGGAGACCGACTACCGGGGGGCGGCGCGCCATTGGACGCGGATGACCCGCTGGCACATGGTCCATAACTTCGTGGACGGTCCCACCGCCGAACCCCTGGCCAAGATCGAGGAGCTGCGGTTGGCAAATCCGCAGCACCAGCTGCACCTCTTCGGGAAGATGAGCTTCAAGAAGGTGATCTTCTCGCTTGAGGAGCCGGATGTCGTCCGCCTCATCGGGCGTGCCGCGACGCTGGCCGATTTCGAGAACCTCCAGCCGCCCGAGGTCGTGGCTGTCCTGCATGCGGTCGTGAAGGCCACATCAGACGACCTGCCGGAGGACGACGAGCCTGCGCCGGTGCCACGGGACAAGCTGCGCTTCAACGCCATCACCGGGGCCGTGGCCCGCAAGATCGCGATGGGGCAGACGAACGCGGACATCGTCCGGGCGCACATCGTCAACGACCCGAACCCGCTCCTAGGCATCACCCTCGCGAACGAGTTCCGCAGCCGCTACAAGGACCTCGAACTTCAGGACCTCACCTCCAACGAGGTCATGCTCGGGCTGTACGACGGCATCGTCGGGACCGGAAACCCGACCCAGGAGCGCGACGTCGCCGCCTGGAGCCTCCTGGCCTACCTCTTCACCGCCTGCACGGTCTTCAAGGACCGGCCGCCCATCGAGGTGGCCGCGTGATCCTGCCGGCCAAGCACCTGCGCCACGACCGGGCGCTGATCGGCGTCGGGGCCGACGTCCTGGCCGTGCTCGATGGCCCGAGCAGCGTCTCCGCCGTCTGGGACGCGGTCCGCGCGGCCCGCGCCCGGCGACCGGACGCCTCGCCCCTGTCGTTCGACTGGTTCGTCCTGGCGCTCTGCTTCCTGAATGCGGTCTCCGCCATCGAGCTCGTCGAAGGAGGGCTCATCGCCCCGTGCGGTGGATCGCGATGATCCTTGGCATCGCCAGCGACCTCCCGAGCTTCAAGGCGCTCACCTTCCACGAAGGGCTCAACATCCTCGTGGCGGACCGGACCGAGGAATCGACCGAGGGGCAAACCCGCAACAGCGCGGGGAAGACCAGCGCCATCGAGGTCATCCACTTCCTGCTTGGGGCGGACGCAGGCAAGGGAACGCTGTTCCAGGTGCCGGAACTGGCGCCCTTCGCCTTCCACGCGACCGTCCGGCTCGGCGGTCACGAGGTCACCGTCTCGCGCCGGGGGGACAACGCGAACCAGATCCTGCTCGACCCGGAGGACGCCGCCCTCCTCGGCGTCGACCTGTCCCACGACAAGAAGGCCAACCGGCCGTACCTGCCGGTCAAGAGGTGGCGCGAGCTCCTCGGCCACCATTGGTTCGGGCTCCCGCACGATCCCAAGGGCACCGAGCTAGGCGCTTCGTTCAGCCCGAGCTTTCGCTCAATGGTCAGCTACTTCGTCCGGCGCAACAAGGTTGGCGGCTTCCAGTCGCCCGAGCGTCAGGGCGACAAGCAGCAGCCCAGCGACTGGCAGATCAACCTCTCGTATCTCATCGGCCTCGACTGGCGCGTGCCGCGCGACATCGAGGAGCTCCGGCTTCGCGAGGCGAGCCTGCGCGAGCTGAAGAAGGCCATCCGCGAGGGCGCTTTCGGCCGGATGTTCGGGTCCGTGGCCGAGATCCGGCCGGAGCTCAACCGGATCGAGGACAGGATGGCCCGCCTGCGCGAGCAGACGGCGAACTTCGAGGTGCTGGAGGAGTACCGCACCTTCGCCCGCGAGGCCGCCGACGCGCGCCGTCGCATCAAGGCCATCGGGCACGAACTCGTGCAGGCGCGGCAGACCATCGAGCACCTGCAGCGCGTCTCCGAGGTCGAGCGCCCGCCGGAATACGCGGTGCTGGAGCGGATCTACAAGGCGGCGGGCGTCGAGCTGCCCGGCGTCGTCCTGCGGCGGTTCGACGACGTCAAGTCGTTCCAGCTCTCGGTGGTCGAGAACCGCAAGGCGCACCTGGCCGAGCAGGTCGCGGAGACGCATGCCAGGATCGCGGCGCTAGAAGCCGAGATGGAGGCCCTCGACGGCCGGCAATCGCAGATCATGCAGGTCCTGGCTGGGAAGGGCGCGCTCGACGACTTCACCAGGATGGGCGAGGAACTCGCCACCCTGGAGATGCAGGCGACCCTGCTCCGGGAGAAGCTGCGCAATGCGGAGATCCTGGAGGGCAAGAAGAACCAGGCGCAGATCGAGCGGCTGACCCTCCACGAGCGGCTTCAGGCCGACCACCGGCAGCGCGAGGGCGTCCTCCGAACCGCCATGCGGCGCATTGATGCCGCGATCTCGGGCCTCTACGACGACCGCCGGGGGAACCTGATCGTCGACGCGACGAGCAAGGGACCGGAGTTCCGCATCACCATCCAGGGTGACGGCAACCGTGGCGGCATCGACCACATGGAGATCTTCTGCTTCGACCTGATGCTCTACCAGGCGGCGCGGGAGCGCTTCGCCGGCGGCCCCGGCTTCCTCGTCCACGACAGCCACCTCTTCGACGGCGTCGATCCGCGGCAGGTCCGCTCGGCCCTGCTCCTTGGCAAGTCCGTCATCGGCAACCTCGGCGGGCAATACATCGTCACGTTGAACTCCGAGACTCTCCCGTTGCTCGGACTGGACGGGGAGATCGCGGATGACATTCTGGACCCGCGTCTTTCTGACGACGAGGGAGGAGGCCTGTTCGGCATCCGCTTCGAGGTCAAGTGAGCTAGGTCGGCGCCGCGGACCCAACCCTCATCGACTTCGGCCTGCGACCGTTCGCAGGGCCGTGACGGCGCGTGAGCCCGGTGTCTGACCGCGCATCCACCGTGGCGATCTGCACTTCTACGGGCATTCCCACGGTACGCTGTTGGGCACTGCCGTCCCCCGGCGGCCGTAAAATGCCATACGACGAAAAAGGATATCCCTTGCATCTCGGTTTGCCGTTTCGACGGGGCGGACGGGTATGAAACCTATAGCGGGATCAGAAAAGGCGGCTGCGGTCGCCTCACGCGACCGAGTGTTCTGCGGTGTCCGACAGAGCACTGCTAAAGGGTTGCTATTACATAAATCTCTATCTTCTATATTCATGCTTGTTATTGCACAAAATTATGTAGGATATCCTATCAAATAAATTTGACATTAAGTTGCTATTTTATATAGCACATGAAAAATTACAACCAGCAAAGACACGAAGGGCCGATATGAGTTTTATCCCAGACGAACCATGCATGGGCTCTTCCACCCCTACCTTTGCTATCGTCGGAATGATTCTTGGGATACAATGTCACGCGCTTGCAAAACACGTGAACGCGAGCCGGTGGATAATTTTTAAAAAACCCACGACGTTCCTCTGCTTCTAGAAACGTAAGCGGGAGGAAAAGGGCAACTTTCCACCTCGCAACTGCCAGTGCATGACGAGCAAATTCTTCAGCAAGGTTAAAAGGCGGATTTGTGACTATGTGGTCGCAATCCCTGCTTGAAGTCAAAAAGTCTACACCCATCTCACCGTAGTCCCAAAAATACTTTTCGGTTGGTATAACCCTTTCGTGCCCGAATTTTTTCATTACCTCAACCATTGCTCCATCACCGCAGGCGGGCTCCCAAATCACCCCTGGGAATGGCTCTGCTTGAAGAATGGCCGTGGTCGCATAATCTGGCGTCGGGTAAAAATCACTGGGAGGGCGATCTGGGTTATGCTTTGGCATGTTTCCCCGGGCCTTGGATCCCGAGATTTTCGAAGGCTTGATGTGCTCATTCATGCCGCAACAATAGCCTGATCCCAGTTCCAAATTTCTTAAGCCAAAGCCGTTGGGTTGAAACATCTAGGCGCTAGAAGCTTAAAATTTTAGCCAGCCGGGTGGCAATCGACCACCCTCGTCAGCACCCCGCGGTGATGCGGCTTGCGCCTTCTAACAGGAGAGCATGGCTAGCTCTTGAGGTACTTGTGGAACTCATTCCGGATGCCGAGCACGGCGTGCTTGGCAACCTCGTCGACCGCCCAGCCGGCGGCGCGGCGGTACTTGGCCTCGCCGACGCTTGAGACGAACCAGTCACGCCATGCCTCGATGGCGGGCATGACGTCGGTGGCAATGCTGACACGGAACTTGGCGCTCATGCTCGGCAGGGTGCCCGGCCGGGCGTGTCCCGTTCCAGGCAACGAGGGGCCTGACCGGGCGGCGCGCAGGATTAGATCGCCTCTCCGCCGCCACCAGTCATCCGTTTTCGCGAAAACGGCCAGCGCCGAGGCGCAGGGAGCGTCACCTGATGCCCGAAAAAAAGTTTCGTGGCTGGCGGCCCACGCGACCCGTCGATCCAGCGTAGCCCCCATTTCCGTGCCTTCTGCGGGGCATCCCTTCCGTACCCATCCGCAGCGCCGAAACAGCCGGCCTTTTCAAATGCTTGCGACGCACGGAACATGCTGAGGTTCGCGCGTCGGGTGTGGTGCCCCGGCGATCCGCGAGGTTCGGGTCACGGGCTCAGCACATGCGTTTCTCCCAGGGCGACGACGCGCCCTTGTCCTTCGCCCATCACGTGCCGGAGGCCGCTCTCGCGCGCCTCGGCATTCCCCTCGGGCGCACGCGCGACGACCGCGCCGTCCAGCGCGCCATCATCGGCCAGGCTCTCGTCCGGCATGACGGCGGCGGCGGCCGCATCTCGTATTCGCGCAGCGGCGAGTGGTGGCGGCAGGACCGCTACGAGGACACCCCATTTGGCCGGGCCAGGGTGCTCGGCACCGTCGACACGCTGACGAAGATGGGCTTGCTCAACGGCTTTCGGGCCAAGCGCGGCGCCCATCTTGCCGAGGAAAAGGCCGACCGGCTGCAGTCGGCCTTCTGGGCGACCGAGTCCCTCGTGCAGGCCATGAGCGGCGAGGCCGTCGAGCACCGGCGCCCGCGCGTGCCCGTGCTGCTCCGGGACGAGAACGGTGACCCGGTGGCCCTGCCGAAGACGCAGAAGGTCCAGCGCATCATCCGCACCATGGAGCGCCGCAACGAGGAACGTGCCGGCATCCATGTGAGCGTCGACCCGAAGGCCGTGGCGCAGGGGCGTTGGCGGTTCTCGAACCATCACTGGTGGGCGCTCACCGACGCGGGCGAGTGGACGTGCGTCAGGGGCGAGGAGCACCCCTACATGGTTCAGATGTTCGCGCGGCGTTCATTCGACCTGCATGGGCGCATGTATGGCTTTTGGACCGGCCTGCCCGGCGTGCGTCGGTCCGAGCTCCTCCTGAACGGGGAGCGCGTCTGCGAGGAAGAGCCGGATTGGAGCTGCCTCCATCTGGACCTCGCCTATGCCATGTGCGGGCTCAGGCTCGACGGTGACGCCTACGAGGTGCCGGGGGCCGAGGGCGTCGTCAGCCGGGCCCAACTGAAGGGCGCGGTGAACACCTACATCAACGCCGCAGACCCTGTGGCAACCGCGCGGTCGCTGATGCTGAAGCGGTTCGAGCGCGACAAGAAGGGCCGCAGGAAGTGGCCGCTCAGCATGACCTGGGACGGCACGAAGGCGGTGATAGCCCGCATCGAGGAGCGGCACGAAGGCATAAGGCACATGTTCGGGTCTGATGCGGGCGTGAGGCTCATGCGTATCGACTGTGAAATGGCCGGGCAGGTCATGGACGCCTGCGCGAAGGCGTCCGTCCCGTGCTTGCCGGTGCACGATAGCTTCTCCGTCCCGGCCCAGCACAAGGGGTTCGTCGAGGGCGTGATGGATGAGGTTCTCGACCGTACCCGCGACAGACTTTCTGGTTCGGGTTCAACGGTTTACCCCGTCGCTCGCCTACACTGTGCGGGGGCGGCGTCGGGCCTCCCGGGGGCGGAGCCCCTGGGGGCCTCGTCCGTGGAACCTGAGACCGCCCCCGTGGTGGAGGTCGCCGGCCTTGCCGGAGAAGCTCCGTCCGCGCCCCCTGTCTCCTCCCCGGTCCTCGTACCCGCGACCTTAGTAGAAGGCCCTCCGGCGGTCCTCGCGGTCTCCCCTCCGGTCCTCGTACCCGAGCCCTTAATAGAAGGCCCATGGGGGGTGGCCGCCGGGTCGTACGCGGGCTCTACCACCGACCCTCGTGTCTCTACACCGTCCCTCGTAGACGCCAGCCCTGACGCCTCCTGGACCTTGCAGGATGTGGCTCCCGTACCCCGCGTTATAGTCTCCGCACCTGATCTTCAGGCGTCGTCCAGGGAGCCCCGTACAGCGCCTCCCGCCTCGTACCCCTTCCCAGACCCGCGCGGTTCCTCAATTGCCGTCCCTGACCTTGCCTGGACCTCGGAGCCTCCCGTGACGCGCACCGCCTCCGCCTTCTCCCCCGTTCGGGGGCCCCACGTCATCTACGTCGACGGTAGGCCCGTGAAGGGGTCGCCGTTCTACCTCCGGCCCCTCGCGGACGAGCTCCAGGCGCAGGGGCACGAGCCCTTCACGCCGCCATTGCGCGAGCCGATACTGGCGCCGGGCCTCGCGCGCGCGGGTTCCGATTTCCCCCTCGGTCGCGTTGTCGCCGGGCAGGCCCCCGCCTATACTGTCGGCACCTGCTGAGGGTCGTCTGCACCACAGATGTGAGCCCCCGTCCGGCCCCGCCGCGGCGGGGGCTCTGCTGTCTGGGACCGGGACCGGGGGGGCACGACATCGTCCTGGGGGCCTGCCCGAACCGGCCTGTCCGGCGCACGCTTCACGGAGCCTCAGGAGGTTCCCGTGCCGGCCGTCGCCCTCGCCCCCGCGGCCGCCCCGCCCGCCGACCCGTCACCTCCGCCGGCCTGCATGTCCCATGACCGGTCGGGCGGGTACTCGGAGCAGCTCATCGCGGCCAAGGCCGAGGTCGCCGAGACCCGCCAGGCCCTCGTCGTCACCGAGAAGCGGGTCTCCTTCGCCGAGGCGGTCATCGAGGAGGTCAAGCCGAAGGTCGACGCGTTCCACGCCTTCCTCTCGGACGACGGGCTCTGCAACCTGCGCACCGCCGCCCGGGCGTACGATGCCCCTTCCCAGCTTTTCGTCGACTGGCTCAAGGACCGCGGCTACGTCTTCCGCGAGAAAGGTGACCTACAGCCGTCGGCCGGCATGCGCCGGGATGGCTACATGAAGCTGCGGGCCGGGCCGGACGCCGTCGGCAAGCTCCGGAACCAGGCCATGGTGACCCGCTCCGGCCTGTTCTGGCTCCGCCAGCGTTGGCACGTCGGCCCCGGCCGAGTGCTCGCCCTCCAGGCCGCGCAGGCTCAACGCCAAGGCCGTCTCGACATCTGACCCCGATGCAGGGAATGCGTAGCTAAGGCGCCTTAGCTACCAGCGAGGCCCGGTTCCCCCTCGGGAGCCGGGCCTTTCAGCGTCAATCGCCGGACGAGAGGTCGCCCGGTCCGGACGCGCAGCGCGCGTCAGTGAACTGCCCCTTCTTCGCGTCAGTCCGCTCGTCGATGATGAAGCTGCCGCCCGGCTTGGGCGCGTCCCATCCTCCGCCGATGGCGACCATCCGGCCCCGGCCGGCCTCCCCCTTCGCGGCGAGCACCGTCGTCTCGCGGCCCGTGCGCGTCGAGACGACACCGCACGTGACGGTGACGCGCCAGCCGCCCCCCGGCCCGGGTACCGCATCGACGCGGCTATAACGCTGCCGGCCGGGGCCGTCGGGAACGCGCACGTCGTAGAGCCACCGGTCACTGGCTTGCGGGAAGCGGTCCGCCTCCGCCGCGACGGCCGGGACGGCGGCGAGCAGGGTGAGGCCGAGGGTCAAGGAACGCATGCTCTATCCTCCAGGGTAATCCAGGATGTGCCGTCGGCCTCGAACCAGGCGAAGGACGCGGCGGTGATGTGGTGGCCGTCGGCGAGGAAGACGCCGGCGCCGTAGACGTCGAAGCGGAGCCGGCGGGCCCAGGGCGGCCGGGGCGCGGCGGTGGGAGTCCCTCGCGCGACGGCGCAGACCTCGCGGACGCGCCGGTTCCTGACGCGGGCCAGTGCCCCGGGGCGCACGACGAGGACGATGCCGGTCAGCGCTACGGCCTCGACGTGGGCGACGACGCGGCCGCCCTCCCGCAGTGACCAGCACCGCCGCCGGGTGTGCCGGTAGACCTCACAGGGAGGCACGCCGCCGATCCTGCATCGGGCCGCGCCGCCGCCGGTAAGGCGCGCTCATGGCGTTCGCCTCGACAGCGAGCGCCTCCGCGAGGAGGAGCCCTTCCGGCTCCTCGCCGTCGTTCCGGCGGGCGAGGAGCTCGTCGACGTGCAACGCGGCGCCGACGAGCACGGGGCCGCTGGCGAGGCGGTGCTGCCAGGCCAGCCGGAGGCGGTCCCGGACGGCGCCCAGGTTGTCGTTTTCAGCCATGGCGGCCCCCTCAGTTGGGCATCGCGCGGGCGAAAACCTCGCGGGCGGCGAGGACCCCCTCGACCATCCGCCGCAGCGGGCGCAAGCTGCCCCCGCGCCAGGCCGACAGGGCGTCGAGCTCGTCGCCGTCCAAGGGCGGACACCAGGCCTCGTCGAGCCCCCGTTCGCGGCGGAGCTCGTCAAGGATGGCAGCCGCAGCGATGGGCATGTGCTCCCGGCGCGGCATCGGCCACTCAACCGGGGGTGCGCGGTCGAGCAGGGGCCCGGAGACGCCGTCCCTCGTGTTCGCCGTCAGGACGTAGGAGATGCCGGACAGATCGAGCGGCACCTCCAGCGCCGGGTCAAATACGGCCTTGGCCGTGCTCCCCCGCTCCAGGAACGGGAGCAGGGTTTCGTCAAGGCGACCCCAGCGCCTGCTCGGACCAGCCTTCTCCGCCTCGTCGACGATGACGCCCAGGGACGCCAGCCGGAACCGCAGGACACCCTGCGCGGGCACGGACAGCCGCCAGGTGGTCCAGGTCCGTGAGGCGCCGGCAAAATTCCCGCCGTCCATCACGCCGGCCGCGCTGTACAGCACCTCCGGCAGGCCGCACGCCTTGAGCAGGGCCCGGGCATATGCCGTCTTGCCCCCGCCCATGCCGCCGACCAGCGTGCGCGGGCGCAGCATCGCGAAGGGCGCGCCGACGAGATCGGACGCGTACTGCTCCGTGACCTCACCCGCCCACGGAAACGCGGCGTTCAGCGTCGCCGCGACGGCGGCCGGGTCCGGCGCCGGCGTCAGGGGCAGGGCAACCTCGGCGACGGGCTCGCAGAGCGCCCGCGGGCTGTCGCCCCGGTCCCGCGCGACCAGGCTGGGCTGCGCCAGGTGCGTGAGCGCCGGGAACACGACGAGGGAGAAGCCAGGCTCGGGCGCCACCTCGGGTTCGGTAGGCAGGATGGCCTTGGGCGCCAGCGTCGTGGGGAACGGCTTCGGCCTAGCCGGCGGGCGCCGGACGACCTCGGCGCGGTCGTCATCCGTCGGGCCACCGCCCTGTGCGTCACGGGCGTCGGCGTCCGCGTCGCGCGACCCGGCACGCTCGCCGAGGATCTCGCGACCCAGGTCCAGCGAGCGCTGGATCACGCAAAGCGGCGGTCCGCCCGGGCGCCACGTCCCGAGACCCTCCGGGTGCGCCAGCAGGCTCCGGGCGCCGACGGAGAACCGGAGGAACCCCGGCGCCCGCAGCGCGGCGCAACGCTCGGCGGCTGCCGCCGAGCGCTCCAGGGCTGCGCGGTCGCCGGTCTCGGCGAGACAGGCGTCCGAGAGCTGCGCGATACGGACGTAGTCGAGGACGACGCCCTCTTGGCTCTCTGTCGCCAGGTGGTCGTCGAGGTCCATCATGAACGGACCACCGTCGATCTCCTCGACACGCTGGGCGCAGCGGCGACCCAGGCGCTCGACGTCGTCGCGAGCCGCCTCCACCCTGGAGGGCGAGAGGGGGATCGGGAGATGCGGCAGGGACAGGCACACCGCCCAGGCCTGCGCCGCGTCGCGGGCGAGCTCGGCGTCCCAGTGCGTCTCCGCCGTCGGGACGTCGCTGAGCGGCGGGCTCTCCCAGCGCCGCTTGATGTAGCGAACCAAGGGGATGAAAGGGTGGGCGTCGGAGTGGGTCGGTGCCTTGAGCGAGCCGCGATACATCGCGAGCGCGCTGAACGGCTCCGCCCTGTCGGCGGCGTCGGACATTGGATTGCATTCTCCTCGCCAGGTAAGGCCTACGCCACCTGACTTCGAGCCCGACTCTAGTCCGGATCTCCTAACCAAACCTTAAGCTGACGCGGCCAGGCCGGTTTTCCCCTGCGTGCCGCGCGGACGATGTCGGAAGCCCGCTTCGCCGCGTGCAGAGCGATCTCGTGGCGCTCGGCGTCGTCGATGCCGGGGGCGGCGTCGGCAGAGCGCGCGACGGCCAGGATCAGGGCGCCCAGCGTCTCGGCGTCAGGCTCCGAGGCCGCTTTTGCCAGGACGAGCAGGACGCTCGGAGGCAGGCCCTGACGGGCGAGACGCTCGGCGGCCAGGTTCCGCCGCTTGACCCCGAAGACGGCCTCGAAAGCGTACGTCCACCCTCCCGGCCAGAGCTTGCTCGCCGCGCGGTCGATGGCCGGCTCCAGGGCGACGTTGACCGCCTCGCGGTCGAGCGGCACCGGCTCCCCGTCGCCGAGGAGGTACGCCTGCCTCTCGGGGTCGTACGCGAGCGCCAGATGGCCGACGCGCCCGACGATGGTCCAGCCCTCAGGGGCCGGCCAGCGCTCCGCGTCCATCTCTTCCAGGTCGATCTTCATGCCGCCCGGGATAGCACGGCCCCGGCGGAGCGCCAGCGGGGCGACGGCGTCTGTTCGAATCGACGCGCCTGCGTACCATCGGAGGTGGGCCTAGCCCGCGAGGTCACCGAGCCGTGGCCGCACCCAGGACCCCCGCCATGCGTCTTCACTGGAACCGCGTCCGCCGCGCCCGACGGCTGCCTGCACCGTTGCCGCCGACGCCGAAGCGTCCGCTCGGGCCGCCGGTGCTGTTCGGCCTCGACGGGCGCGACATCCGCCTGCGTGCCGACGTCGTGGCGGCCTACGGCTCATGGGAGGCCTTCCTCGACCATGCGGCACAGGTCGGCCTCGACGCGCTGGAAGATCGTCAAGGCGGCGCGCAGACATTCTTCCATTCGGTGACGCGATTGGTCCCCGACGCGGAGCGCCGCGATCTGTACTGGGAACTGAACCAGCGGATGCGTGGCCTCCTCCGACGCCGGCACGGAGAACGCGTCACCGTCAAGGAGACCCCGACCCGAGATGGCGGGATCATGCAGCGCCTCTTCGGGAGGGCGGCATGAAGGAGGCCATCGAGCTCGATGGCCCCGACGGCCAGCCGATGCCGATGACGCTCAGGCGGATCGGCGCCAGGGAGTGGGTCAACCACATCGTCCGGCAGGCCGAGGCTGCCCCTCGCTTCGAGGGCAACCGCAGGGAGCGCCGGAAGGCGGCCGCGCAGGCGCGCAAGGGCGTCCCGGCGAGCGAGATGGCGAGCGTCCAGGAGCCGGTGGGCCCGGACACCATCCGGTCGATGTTCGCTGAGGCTGAGGCTGAGAAGGCGGAATTCGAGGCGTCCCGCACCAGGCGGCTCGCAGAACTGGCATCGAACTACCAACATTCGATGGACTGGATGCGCGTCCAGGCGCTGCAGGGTCGCATCATCGACACGGCGACGCCCGAGCAGCGCGCCGCCCGGGAGGCCGCCGTCGCCGAGGAGTGGGAGCGCCTGCGCCTGGCGGAGGAGGCTTCCGAGGCGGTTGCCGGAAATCCGGCACGCCCCGGTTACCCCGCCGCCCAGGCTATCCGGCCAGGGAATACGTAACCCTGCCACCAACAGCCGCTTGCCGCCCCCGGCGCGAGCTGCGATCCCTGGCCCACCGAAGCCCCACGAGGCCCACCGTGAAACGCATACGCCACCCCCGAACCGCTGAGACCCATCCCGGGGCGTGACGCCGTGCGCGCAGCCCCCGCTACGGAGGCTGCCTTCATGAAGACCAAGCACGACACCTTCAATTCCTCGACGACCTGGTTCACCTCGGACTGCCATTTCGGGCACCGGGGCATCCTCCAGATGGAGGCGCGCCCGTTCGCCTCCATCGAGGAGCATGACGACGCGCTGATCCAGGCCTGGAACTCGCGCGTCCGTCCCCAGCATGACGTGTTCTTCCTGGGCGACTTCGCGATGAACTCCAGCGCCGACCGGTGCCGGGAGGTGTTCGCACGGTTGAACGGGCGGAAGCACTTGATCATCGGCAACCACGACAAGGAACGTCACCTGTCGCTGGGGTGGGCGAGCGAGCCGGCGGACCTGCGGACTATCCACGTTGACCAGGTTCGCCTCGTCCTTTGCCACTATGCCCTCCGGACCTGGAACGGGTCGTGGCGCGGCGCGCTGCACCTTTACGGGCACTCGCACGGCAAGCTGCCGGGCACGTCCCGCTCCCTCGACGTCGGCGTGGACGCCTGGGACTACCGCCCGGTCAGCTTGGCCGAGATCCGCGAGCGCATGGCGGATACGCCCGAGACCGACGAGGAGCGTCGGATCGCGGAGGAAGCCGCGAAGGCCGAACGGGAGGCCGATGGGGCCTGAAACGACGAGGGCCCCGGGACGCTCCCCGGGGCCCTTCTCTATTCCGCTTCCGCGATGGCGGCGGCCGCCCGGCGCATGGCCTGGGCCCGCCCCTCCAGCCCGGACGCCTCCCGCCCGAGCAGGCCGAGCAGCGCCGGCGCCACCGTCTCGGGGATGTTCCTCTGCCCGGCGGCCCACCTCTGCATGAGGCGGGCATCGACGCCGAGCGCGGCCGCCAGAGGCCGGCGCCATTCGGAACCGTAGAGCGCCTCACCGGCGGCCGCGAGCAGGTCGGGCGTCACGCCTCGGCTCTCCAGACGCAGGCGCCCTGCCACTCATCGCACCAGGCCATGAGCTCCAGCGGCTCGTCCGGAGTGACGCCGCAGGCCCACGCCAGGACCTCGCCGGATGGGAGGGTTCCCAGGTACCGGTCGCCGGGCCGATCCTCGCGGTACCAGGCGGGGCGCGCGGCCGTGCAGGCCGCCGCGATGGCCGCTGCGGCGCGCCTGGCGTCGGCCTCGGTGCGGGCGGACCGCAGGACCTGGATGGCCGGCAGCGCGCTCAGGGCAGCGCGGCGGGCGCCGACCGGGTAGCTGAAGAAGGGGTTGTTGTCGTTCATGACGTGCGCCCCCCTTAGATCGTCAGGCCGAGGGCGCGGTCGTCGGCGTCGAGGGCCGCGAGGTCCCGCTCCAGCAGGACCCGCGCGAGGTCGACCCGGATGGCCGTCACGCTCTCGCGCTGGCGGCGAACGCGGCCCTCGGGCAGGGCGTAGGTGTAGCGGAGCTCGACGCAGATCTCCCCCTCGATGTCGACGTCCGTCTGCAAGGCCCAGTCGATCCACGCCTGGTGGATGGACTTGGTGCGGCGCCAGTCCGCCTGGATGACGAGGTCGAGGTCGGGTCGCGGGTACTCCTCGTAAGGGGCCGCGATGCGGGCGTAGATGACCGGCGTGGCGCCGGCGGCGGCGAGGCTGTCGGCGAGGCGCTCGCGGTCAGCCTGATCGAGGGGCTTGGCCGGGCGCGAAAGGCGAATCGAGGTGTTGAGGGTCATGAGCCGAGGTCTCCCGTACGGCGTGGCGCGGGACGGCAGGGCCGACCTCGCATAAGGGGATGGTACGGGTGGCGTCGAAAGCTGCAAGGCCCCCGCGGGCAGGATGTGGCTTTCGTGGCCAGGGCGCACCCTGCCGGGGTCACCCCTCAGGAGGCCCCCATGCGTTCCGTTGTCCGTTTCGTCGCCCTCATCATGAAGGCTGCCCTCGCCGCCATGGCGGCTGCCCCCAAGCTCGTATGGGACGGGGTCCGTTGGGTCGCCCGCTCCCTGTCCGGCGCGCCCGGGCAGGCGGCCGCCGCGCAGGCCGAAGCCGTGGCCGAGATCCAGGCGGCCGCGGCGGAGGCCGAGCAGGACCTCGCCGCTCCGGCCGCGGCTGCTCCCGCCGCGCCGTCGGCGGACGCCTCGGTGGAGTGGGGCCAGGCTGCGCTACGGTTCCTTGCCGGCCAGCGCCGCGGCGTCGAGGGCACGCTCGACGAACCGGCCCTGGCGTATCTCGGGGCGCTTTCGTCCGAGCAGCAGGCCCGCCTGGCCGCGCACCCGGCTCGTCGGATCGGCGAGCACCTCCTTCGCGAGCGCCGCATCGCGAGCCTGCCCGAGCCGGAGGACATGGCCACCTGGCGCCGGGCCGAGATCGAACGGCTCTGCCGTCAGCCCCTGCCCGAGCCGGTCCTGCGCGTCGACCCGTGGGCCGGCCTGCCTCGGGAAGCCCGGTCGCGGCCGGCGCCCGCCTTCGCCTGACGCGCTACCCCGAACGAGAGAAGCCCGCCTGGGCGTCCCGGGCGGGCTTCTTTTTTGGGGAAATCGAGATCTAGCTTGCTTGAAGGTATTGACTCTTGCGCGCTGCGCACATGTGCGCCCCACGTGCGCACATCATGGCATCGGGTCATGCCACGGCGGCACGCGCCAGGATGATGCGGCGGAGCTCGTCCTCCTCCGTGGCACGGGCAGCCTCGGCGCGGGCGGCGTTCGCCTGACGGGCGCAGGCGGCGGCGACGCGGGCCGTCCGGACGCGGGCGGCTACGGCGCGGTAGGCGTCCGCGAGTTCGGCGTCCTGCTCGGCGCGGGCGGCCTGGCGGGCGAGGCGTCCGGCGACAAGGGCGGACCCGAGCGCGCCGGCGATGCCGTAGGCCGCGCTCTCGAAGCCGCCGGCGACTTGGTGGGCTGAGTGGTGCGTCATCAGGGCGGTCTCCGTCGGTGCGTGCCATCGAGAGATCGCAGCTCCCCGAATCGGTGCCAAGAGTCGCCCAACTCCTTCCTGTGCGCAGGGTAAAGGAAGCCCTGGGCGTAGCCCTCCCCGGGACATGTAGCGCCACGGCTGGGCATGTCCGTGACTTGTCCTTGTGCCTCGCTAGCCCGAGGGGGACGATGCCTCATCAGGAGGTTCACATGCGCTACTACGACGACGCTCTCGAAGACGAATTCATTGCCGACCGCCTCGAAGAGGCCCGCGCCGACGCTGACGACGCGCCGGCGCCCGGTCCGATCCCGGAGCGCCGTGCCTCGAAGACGTGGGGCTTCCGCCGCACCGACGCCCAGCGCAAGCGGGTCGAGCGAGCGAAGCGGAAGGCCGCGGGGATGGTTGAACCCTCCGTGCTCGATGCCGCCATCGTGACGGCCTACGCCCGCATGCTCGTGGAGGGCGACGCGGTGAACCTCATCGCGCGCCGGGGCACGATGGAGGGCATGAGCCTGAGCGTGCACCGGGTCTACGAGGAGGCCCGAACCATCCTGCTGGAGAAGGGCGCGACCCCCGCCGGGGCTCGGCGGATGCTCGGCGAGCGCCTCCTCGGCGTGAAGGATAAGGATTTGGATCTGGTGGACAAATCCGCTTGATTAAGCGTTACAGCCGCGAGGAGGTAACGGGGTGCCAATATACTGACCCTTTGGCACCCCTGTAGAACCGTCCGGAAATCGGGCGCTAACCCGAACCGGGCCACGGTCCCCGACATGAAGGGGGACCACGATGGCGGAGATGACGAACATCGAGACGGCGCAGCGGGCACTCCTTCTTATGCGGGCCCAACGCCGGGTAGCCGACGCCCATAATCGCCTTCAGCTACGCGAGCCCGGCACCACCGTCCGGTTCCCCGACGGATCGCTCGGCTGCCGCTCGACGCCCGAGTACGACGAGGCGTTCGACCAGTGGGAGGCGGCCAAGGCGAAGCTCATGCGCCTGTACCGTGAGACTGTCGTCGCCACGGACCTGCCCGGCGACCTGGTCCGCGAGGTCCTGCTCGCCCGCGTGGCGCATGCCGGGGCCAAGGCTTGGTGCAAGGGAATCGCCGTCATCCCAGGCGCGCCCGACCTCGACCCAGACCGGGTCAAGGCCGAAGTTTCCGCGCTGCGCGCGAGGGAGCGCGAGCGGGCCTCCGAGACCCTCCGGGTCGCCAAGATGCTGGAGGACGAGGAGGCCACCCACCAGCGTGGTCAAGGACCGGCGAACTAAACCGCGCTACTCCTAGGCGTAGCCGGAGGTACGACGCGTGGACGACATCCCCGAAACACGCCTGGAGCAGATCGCGATGATGGAGGGCATCCTCATCTCACGGGCGACCGGCGGCTCGCCCGACGGGCACACCTACGAGTACCTGCGCCGCGAGGTGCTCGCCGATGCCGAGCTCAAGTCCCTGATGCCGGAGTTCGTCCGGACCTGCCGCGACCTCGGGGCCTTCTGGTCCCACGTCAAGCCGCGGTTCGACCGGTACGAGGAGCGGCGGACCTACATCCGTAACGCCTTCGCGCCGGTGATGGATCACCTTGAAGGCCGCAACCGGGCCCCCGGCGACGCGGTGGTTGGGGACGCGCTCGCGCAGTTCGACGCCGAGGGCGTCCACGCCGTCTGGACCAAGGCCCTCGCGCGCCGGACCTCCGACCCGGAGGGCGCCATCACCGTCGCGCGCACGCTGCTGGAGGCGGTGTGCAAGCACATCCTCGACGGGCTCGGCGTCGCCTACGCGGACAAGGACGACCTGCCCAAGCTCTACGGCGCCGTCGCTCGCGGGCTGAAGCTCGCCCCGGACCAGCACCGCGAGGAGCCCATCCGCGCCATACTCGGCGGCGCGATGACCCTGGTGAATGGTCTTGGCACCCTGCGCAATCGTTTCTCGGATGCTCACGGTGACGGCCCGCCGACGGACGAGCGGCCCCGCGTCCGTCCTTCGCCGCGGCACGCCAGCCTAGCGGTCAACGCGGCTGGGGCCGTCGCCACCTTCCTCGTCGAGACCTACCAGGAGCGCGGCAAGGGTTAACGCGACCCGCCGGGGGCGTGGCCTGGAACGGGACACGGAGGCCAGCTCATAACGTGAACCGACCAAACATCGACCAAACATGATGCCGTTAGGAGAAGTGATTTGACGTGACGAGAGGTGACGACAGAAACCCCCTTGCGCTGCCGACGGCGGCGTCGTAGAGACACCGCCGTCGGCACGGTCCCACGTTCGGGACGTGGGGGTC
Organism: Methylobacterium sp. 142-1Y; assembly: GCF_057747795.1. Taxonomy (NCBI): domain Bacteria; kingdom Pseudomonadati; phylum Pseudomonadota; class Alphaproteobacteria; order Hyphomicrobiales; family Methylobacteriaceae; genus Methylobacterium; species Methylobacterium sp. 142-1Y. The sequence continues at coordinate 802,292 of NZ_CM173224.1, forward strand.
GCAGGTTCAAATCCTGCCACTCCGACCAGCGCTCTTCACCGAGCCTGTGTCTTCCCGAGACAACCAAGCATCCGCAGGATGTTTGAGACTACGATACCCGTGCCTTCGGGCGCGTCGGAGTGTAGCGCAGTCTGGTAGCGCACCACGTTCGGGACGTGGGGGTCGCAGGTTCAAATCCTGCCACTCCGACCATTCTTCTCAGCAGGAGAATGCGTCTTCCCGGGAACCTGTCGGCAGCGGCCACGGGTCCAGTCATCGTTTCACGAAAAATCCGGTTCCCGCGGCAAGGCCGAGTGTCGCGGTCGCGATGCAGCGTGATCGCCGCGTCTACCGTTCCGCCCGGCCGAATGTCGGATCGGGGCCGGCGCGCCGTCCGCCTTGCGCTGGATCAACGCCCCCGTCGGGGACCTCGTCATCATGGGCGTGTCCAGCACGGGGAGACGACGATGACGATGGCCTTGCACGGCACGATCGGGGCCGGCCTGCGCACGAAGACCTTGCCGGGCGGCGGCGCCAGGCCGATGGCCGCGAGCGGTGCCGAGACGCGCATCGCGGACATTTCCCGGTACCGGACGATCGGAAGCGCGTCGGCGCTGGCCGCCGCCGTCGCCGCATCGCTCGTCGTGACGGCACTGCTCCAGCTCGCTCTCTGACACCGGGCGCGCGGCACCGGGCCGACGCATCCGCTCCATCGACGACGAGGCGCCGTTCCGCAGCAGGGCCGAACCATGCTCGTCGTGCTGTCCACCAGCGTCGCCCTCGTGGCCGTCACCATCCTGGTGCTCTACGAGACCCTGCGGCTGACCTCGGAGCATCTCGCGGAACTGCCGGTGCCGCCCCGCACCCGGATCATCGTCGTCGTGCTCGCGGCCTTCGTCGGGCACACGGCGGCGGTCTGGGTCTATGCAGGGGCCTACTGGCTGCTGGTCCTCCGGCTCGGGCTCGGCGCGTTCTCGGGCGTGCCGGTCGAGAGCTTCGAGGATTGCCTGTTCGTGTCCGTCGTCGCCTATACCTCGCTCGGCTACGGCGACCACGTTCCCCTCGGCCATGCCCGGCTCCTGACCGGGGTCGAGGCGCTGAACGGCCTTCTGCTGATCGGCTGGTCCGCCTCGTTCACCTACCTGGCGATGGAGCGCTACTGGCCGCTGCACGGCAAGCGACCCCGGTCCGCGGCGCTCCGGCGCAAGGGCGCGCGGCTCGGACGCGGCACGGAGACGACGCCGGGCCGCGAGCCCGCCTTTCCGCCATCGACGAAGCCTTGAACCGCGCCGCCCTTGATCCAGCGCAACGCGGGGCCCCCTCATCCTTCCATCCTGAGCCCCGATGCGAGGGCCCGGGTGCAAACGCTCGAAACGAGCCGGGCGGGGAGGAGCCAGGAGATGCAGGGTCAAGAGATGCAGGGTCAAGAGATGCAGGGTCAGGAGATGAAGACGACGCCATTCGCGCCGGTCGTGCTGGTGGCCGAGCCGCAGGCCCTGCCGGGCCTGTGGCTCGAGGACGTACTGGCCGATGCCGGCTGCACGGTCAGCGGCCCCTACGGCACCTGCGCCGACGCTCTCGCGAGCCTGGACGCGGCGCCGCCCGATTGTGCCGTGGTCAGCACGGACCTGAACCGGGGCTCGGGCTTCCCGCTCGCCTGCGCACTGCGGCGGCGCGGCATCCCCTTCGTCCTGATCGCCGGGACGGTGCCGATTCCGCGCGCCTTCGCGGACGTTCCCCGGTTCGACCGGCTCTTCGAGGCCGGTGCGATGATCGGGACCGTGGCCGCCTGCCGTGGCGGCCATGGCGGCACCCGGGCCTGCCCGATGGCGAAAGGCGGCCCGGGCCCCGCCCCCCTTGCGCTGGATCAATGTCCGACCGCCTGCCGGGTCTAAGCAGAGTTGCCTGGTGCAATTTTGCTCGGCATTTCGGTTTTGCATCGATTCATCCGCCGGATCGGCGAACAACTCGGCGAATGATGCAGAGCTTAGTCGTGATCCGGACCGGGCCTCGGTCGGATCCGGCGCGAGATCAAGGAGGCACTCATGAGTGACAGGACGATCCGCCAGAACGTCATCGACGAACTCGATTTCGATCCGAGCATCGACGCCGCCGGGATCGGCGTCGCGGTCGAGGACGGCATCGTCACGCTCACCGGGCACGTCGCGAGCTACACCGAGCGCGTCGCCGCCGAGAAGGCCACCCGGAAGGTCCGCGGCGTGCGCGGCGTCGTCGAGGAGATCAAGGTCCGCTTCGCCGGCGACAGGCCGCCGCGCGACGAGGATCTGGCCCATCGGGCGGTGCAGATGCTCGACTGGGCCGTGACCGTGCCGAAGAACGCCGTGCAGGTGAAGGTGCAGGACGGCTGGGTGACGCTGACCGGAGAGGTCGAGTGGCAATACCAGAAGGAGGAGGCGCGCGCCGCCCTGAAGCGGCTGACGGGCGTCGCCGGTATCGTCAACATGATCGACGTGACCCCGCGCGCCGATGCGGCCGACGTGCGCAGGAAGATCGAGGCGGCGCTCAAGCGCAGCGCCGAGGTCGAGGCGGACGCGATCCGGGTGACCGTCAAGGACGCGCAGGTGACGCTCGAGGGCAAGGTGCATGCCTGGCACGAGCTCAAGCTGGCCGAGAACGCGGCCTGGTCCGCTCCCGGCGTCCGCGCCGTCGTCGACCGTCTCACCGTCGCCTGAACCGCGACGCGGGGCGGGCCCCGCCCGTCCCGCGCGCCGACACGGGAGCCGCCCTCATGACATTCGCCAGCATCCTGGTGACGGTCGATCTCAGGCCTGCTTCGCGCGAGCGCCTGCGCCTGGGGAGTCGTCTCGCCGATCGGTTCGGCGCCGGCCTGATCGGCGTGGCGGCGGACGAGCCGTCCTTCGGGGTTCCGCCGGTCGGCCCGACGCTCGGGGGCACCTACACCCTGCCGGCCGCGAGCGAGATGGTCCTGAACGACCTGGCGCGGGCGCACGCGATCTTCGAGGCCGAGACGGAAGGGATAGGCGACCGCCGGCGCGCATCGTGGCGCTCCGATCTCGGCCCGCCGCTGCCCTTCCTGGTCGCGCAGGCCGCCGCAGCCGATCTTGTGGTGGTCGGCCGGAGAGAGGATGCGGCCTCGTTCGCGATCGACCCGGGCGATCTCGCGATGCAGCTCGGGGGACCGGTCCTGGTCGTGCCGCCGGGCATCGACCGGCTCGACGCCGATCGCGTCCTGATCGGCTGGAAGAACACCCGCGAGGCGCGCCGGGCGGTGCGGGACGCGATGCCGTTCCTGACCCGGGCCTCCCGGGTCGTGGTCGCATCGATCGACGACGGAATCGGGCCGGCCGATCCGGGGGATCTCGTCGGCCTCCTGGGGGCCCACGGCGTCGCGACGCAGGCCGTGACGCCGGATGCGATCGGCGCCACGACCGCCGAGGCGCTCACAGACGCCGCCGCCGAGCATGCCGCCGACCTCGTCGTCGCCGGCGCCTACGGCCATTCACGCCTGCGCGAATGGGCCTTCGGCGGCGTCACCCGGGACCTGCTCGCCGGCAGCCCGGTCTGTTGCCTGCTGAGCCATTGATCCCAAGGACGGGACGACCCTTCGAGGTGGGAGCGACCTCATGACCGCGAAGCCTCCCCTGATGATCCCGCATCACGGCTGCGTCCTCGTCGCCGACGGCCGCAAGGCCCTGGTGCTGCGCAATGCGGGCCATCCCCTCAACCCGGATCTCCAGATCCGGCAGGTGATGGAAGCGCCGCCCAACCCGCCGACCCACGAGCAGGGCACCGACCGGCCGCCCCGCGTCCGGGTCGAGGAACGCCGCAGTGCCATCGCGCAGACGGACTGGCACGACCAGGCCGAGCAGCGTTTCGCCGGGGAGGTCGCGGCGGCCCTGGACCGCGTCGCCGACCCGATCCCGACCCTGGTCGTCGTCGCGCCGCCGCGCTTCCTCGCCGCCTTGCGCCTCGCCCTGCCCGAGCGGCTCCGGCGCGTCGCCATGGCGGAGATCGACCAGGATCTGACCAAGCTGACGGTGAGCGAGATCCAGGAGCACCTCTGCGCCGGATGAGCCGGGACCACCGGTCCCGGCGAGCGATCCTTGCGATCTCCGCCGTCCTCAATGGGCCATCAGCACCGGCATGCGGGCGGTCTCGATCACGTGCCGGGTGACGCCGCCGAGCAGGAACTCGCGCACCCGGCTGTGGGTATAGGCGCCGAGCGCGAGCAGCGAGGCGTCCCATCGCTCGGCCGCGTCCAGGATGGCGGCGCCGACCGACATTCCCTCCCCGACAGTCACGGTGCGGGCCTCGGCCACGATGCCGTGCCAGCGCAGGTAGGCGCACAGGTCCGCGGCCTTCGCCTCCTCGGCGCGCTCCGTCCGCGCCTGGAGCACGGTCACCCGTCCCGCCGCGTGCAGCAGCGCGATCGACTGGCCGATGAGGCGCGTGCCTTCCAGGCTGCCGTTCCAGGCGATCACCACGTGGTCGAAGAGGTCGTGGGGAACGGTCTCGCCGATCATCAGGGCGGGACGGCCGACCGAGAACAGGGCGGTGTCGAGGGCGCGGCCGGTGAAGGGCCGGGCCGGATCGGGCCGGTCGACGAGGACGAGATCATTGACCCGGCCGGCCAGCGTCAGGACGCGCTCGACGTCGCCGGACAACTCGGTCCAGGTGGCGAAGGTGGCATCCAACCGTTCCACCGCGGGCATGAACGGCACGCTTTCCCGCGCGCACCAGGCCTGGAGCGCCGCCCTTCCCTCGGCGGCGGCGGCGCGCATGCCCTCCTTGATCGCCGCGATGGTGGCGCTGCTGACGGGCGCCGTCCCGGCCAGTTCGGCAAGCACGAGCTCCGGTCCAGGGGCGATGAAGGCGACGCCGATATGGGCGTGGAGGCGCCGGCCGAGACGCAGGGCGGCGTCGAGCCGGCGGGTCGGATCGAGGCCGGGCGCGGTCGGGACGAGGAGGCAGCGCAGGAACATCGGGAAGGATCCTCCTAGACGGACGTCGCAGACGTGGTCGCCGGTCTTGCGGAGAAAATCTGCGACGGAACGACGGGCTGAGCGGACGATGCGGTGGCAGGCCAGCGCATCGTCCGCTCAGCGTTCGAGGGACTTGAGGTAGGCGATGAGGGATTGCGCCTGGTCCGGATCGAACCGGAATTCGGGCATGCTCGGATGGCCGGTGCGGATGCCCTCGGCCAGGGACTCGGCCAGGTCCTCGACCGGGTAGCGGGTGTGGAGGTCGCGGAAGGGCGGCGCGGCGGCCAGGGGACTGTCGCCGGAGCGCCCGACGGCGTGGCATCGGGCACAATGGGCGCGGGCGAGCGTCCCGCCCTGCGCGACCTGCCGGTCCCAGGCCCGGGCGGTTCCGGAGAGGAGCGCGAGCGCGACGGCCGCGGCCGCGAGGGGAAGGCGGGCGCGCATCAGTGGCTCATCAGGCAGCAGAGGGGCGTGGTGCGCAGGATGTCGCGGGTGACGCCGCCGAACGCCCATTCGCGCAGGCGCGAATGGCCGTAGGCGCCGGTCACCAGCAGGTCCGCGCCCTCGCGCTCGCAGAAGCGCAGCACCTCGTCCGCGGCGCTCAAGGCCGGGCTCGGCAGCAGGTGGGTGGTCGCCGAGACGCCGTGCCCGGACAGGTACTGGGCCGTCGCCTCGGCGCCGCCGTGATGGGCATCCGGCCCGACGGCCACGACGGCAGTCCGCTCGGCGCCGACGAGGAGCGGCAAGGCGTCGTGGACGGCGCGGCGGGCCTCTCGGGTGTCCTTCCAGGCGATGACCACCCGCCGGGGTACGAGCCGTTCGAGGCCGGGCGGCACCAGCAGGACCGGGCGGCCGACCTCCATCAGCAGCGGTCCCGGCGAGACGCCCATCGGGCCCGGATCGCCGTCGGCGGGGCCCTGCCGGCCGACGATCACCAGGTCGGCGATGCGGGCCTGCTCGGCGAGGGTGGCAAGCGGCGGGGCCAGGTTCCAGCGCCAGCCGCGCTTGGCAGCAGCGCCGGCCTCGCGCTCGAACAGCGCCTTGGCGGCGGCCAGCCGCTCGTGCGCCCGCTCCTCCTCGGCGTCGGCGAGGCGTTCGGCCGCCATTCCGTCGCGGGCCGGCACGACGAGGGGAACCGGGCAGGCGGCGACGCCGACGAGACGCGCCTCGCACCGGGCGGCGAGGCCGGCGGCGAGCTGGATCCGGTCCGCGCAGGCGGCCCCGAGATCGACCGAGACCAGGATGGAGGAGAGCTTCATGACCGTCTCCCGTGCCGAGACAGGACGGCTCGACCGGGATCAGCCTCCCACGCGGCCCCGCCCGGGGCCTTGATGCATCTCAACGCGGGCGTCGCCTTCCGCCGGCAGGCTCGCCTGAAATCTCAGGATTTGCAGCAGCGGGAGACGGACATGCGGGAGACCGGCACGGCAGCGGGCGCGATGCCGCCTGGCGAGGGCGGCCGCGAGCCCGGACCTGTCCAGGAATCCGGGCCCGCCTTCGTGCCCGGACCGCTCGGGCCGCAGGGCCTGCGCGAGATCGATGCGTATTGGCGCGCCGCCAACTACCTGTCGGTCGGGCAGATCTACCTGATGGACAACCCGCTGCTGCGCCGGCCGCTGGCCCCCCAGGACGTCAAGCCGCGCCTCCTCGGGCATTGGGGCACCACGCCGGGGCTGACCTTCGTCTACGCGCACCTCAACCGGGCGATTCGGGAGCGCGAGCTCGACATGATCGCCGTCTGGGGGCCGGGCCACGGCGCCCCCGGCCTCGTCGCGAATGCGTGGCTCGAAGGGACCTATGGCGAGATCTACCCGGAGGTGGCGCGCGACGCCGACGGGATGGCGCGCCTGTTCCGGCAATTCTCGTTCCCGGGCGGCATCCCCAGCCACGCCTCGCCGGAACTGCCGGGCTCGATCCACGAGGGCGGGGAACTCGGCTACGCGCTCGCCCACGCCTTCGGCGCCGCCCTCGACAATCCGGGCCTGACCGTCGCCTGCGTGGTCGGCGACGGCGAGGCGGAGACCGGACCGCTCGCCGCCTCGTGGCACTCGAACAAGTTCCTCGATCCCCTGCGCGACGGCGCGGTGCTGCCGATCCTGCACCTCAACGGCTACAAGATCGCCAACCCGACGCTGCTCGCCCGCCTGGACCGGGACGAACTGGAGAGCCTGCTCGTCGGCTACGGCTACGCCCCGGCCTTCGTCGAGGGCCATGAGCCCGGCCCGATGCACCAGGCCATGGCCGCAGCCCTCGATTCGGCCTTCGACGCCATCGCGGCGATCCGCGAGCGGGCGCGGCGCGGCGCGACCGGGCGCCCCCGCTGGCCGATGATCGTGCTGCGCAGCCCGAAGGGCTGGACCGGACCGCGGATCGTCGACGGCCGGCCGGTCGAGGGCACCTGGCGGGCGCACCAGGTCCCGGTCGCGTCGGTGCGCGAGAACCCGGCGCATCTCGCGATCCTGGAGGGCTGGATGCGCTCTTACCGCCCGGAGGAGCTGTTCACCGAGGACGGCGCGCCGGTCCCCGCCCTCGCGGCCCTGCCGCCGCAGGGGCCCCGGCGCCTCTCGGCCAACCCGCACGCCAATGCGCATGGCTCCCGGCCCCTGCGCCTGCCGGACCTGGCGCCGCTGGCGGTCGCGGTGCCGGCGCCGGGCCGCGTGACGGGCGAGGCGACGCGGGCACTCGGCCACTACCTGCGCGAGACCCTGGTGTTGAACCGGGAGGCCCGCAACTTCCGCATCATGGGGCCCGACGAGACCGCATCGAACCGCCTCGACGCGGTGTTTTCGGTGACGGACCGCGCCTGGCAGGGCCCGGTCCTGCCGGGCGACGACCATCTCGGGCCGGACGGCCGCGTGATGGAAGTCCTGAGCGAGCATCTCTGCGAGGGCTGGCTCGAGGGCTACGTGCTGACCGGCCGCCACGGCCTGTTCGCGACCTACGAGGCCTTCGTCCACGTGGTCGATTCGATGGTGAACCAGCACGCCAAGTGGCTCAAGGGCTCCCGCGCCCTGCCCTGGCGGCGGCCGGTGCCCTCGCTCAACATCCTGCTGTCGTCCCATGTCTGGCGCCAGGACCATAACGGGTTCAGCCATCAGGATCCGGGCTTCATCGACTTCCTGGCCAACAAGCGCGGCGACACCGCCCGTATCTACCTGCCGCCGGACGCCAATACGCTGCTGTGCGTCATGGACCATTGCCTGCGCACCCACGACCGCATCAACGTGGTGGTGGCCGGCAAGCAGCCCGCCCTGCAATGGCTCACCCTCGACGAGGCGGCCGCGCATTGCGCGGCGGGTGCCGGCATCTGGGGGTGGGCCTCGAACGAGGGCGAGGTCGAGCCCGACGTGGTGATGGCCTGCGCCGGCGACGTGCCGACCCAGGAGACCCTGGCGGCGGTCGAGTGGCTGCGCCGGCACGTGCCGGACCTGCGCCTGCGCGTCGTCAACGTCGTCGACCTGATGACGCTGGCCTCTCCCGAGATGCATCCGCACGGGCTGGACGAGGCCACCTTCGACAGCCTGTTCACCCGCGACCGGCCGGTGATCTTCGCCTATCACGGCTATCCGTGGCTCATCCACCGGCTGACCTACCGGCGCCGCAACCACGACAGCTTCCACGTCCACGGCTTTATCGAGGAGGGCACCACCACGACGCCGTTCGACATGTGCGTACTGAATCGGCTCGACCGCTACCACCTCGCACAAGCCGCGTTGCGCACCGTCCCGCGGCGCCTCGGGACCCGGGGCGACCATGCCGAGCAGGCCCTGCGGGACGCGCTCGCCGCCCACCGCGCCCATGTCTGCCGGACCGGCGACGATCTGCCGGAGATCCGCAACTGGGCCTGGGCCGAGCGGCACGGTTCGGCGCAGCCCGACCCGCGCCGGTTCGAGGGGGATATCATGCAGGGGGATGGTTGCTCCGGCCCGGGCGAGACCGTGGACGGCTGGACCATCGTCCCCGAGGCACAACGCTGACGTGCTGCCCCTGGCTTCGCGGGGCGGGGCCGGGGACTTGATGCCGGAAGCGCAGGACCTGTCTTCGGAAGCCATCGGATCAGATTGTGCCGCCACGAGGGCGGGGCGCGCCTGACGCTGTTGACCAGCGATCCGACCCGTCCCGCCACGGAGATCGCCGCCCTCCACGAGACACGCTGGCAGATCGAATTCCCGTTCCGCTGGCTCATACGGTTGCCGATCGATCGCTTCGCGATGCGGAAACCGGCTTCGCTCACGCGCCGCGCGGGCGGGTGATCCGCCGCTTCCTGGGCCGCAGCGAGGACGCCGTGCCGCCCCTGTCCGCGGGTGCCGATCCTGCGCTTCCTCGACCTGCCGCGGCAGGGCTTGTTCGAGCCCCAGACCTGGGCCGAGGCCGGAGCTCGGCTCTCCCCAAGACCGGCCGCGACCGGGCACCGAAGGAGAACGGCACGTGCTCCCTGACTTCCCCGGACAGCCCTGCGCGGAATTCGTTTCCCTGGAAGCTTTGCGTAAAACGAGCGGCCCTTAGAGTCTGTCCGGGAAGAATTTGTTTTTTCGGAGCGCGTTGCGGTTCGCGCCGACAGGCGTATGCTTGAGCGATGTGGACGCCTGAGAACCGCCAGCGGTACGACCGCAGCAAGCTTCGCTATCCCACTGATTTGACGGATGAGGAATGGGCGCTTGTTGCTCCCCTTCTCCCACCGGCTCGACGCGGGGGAAACAAACGAACGGTTGATCTGCGCGAGGTGGTCAACGGCTTGATGTATGTCCTTGGAACGGGGTGCCAATGGCGCGCTATCCCAAAAGATCTACCGCCTCGCTCGACGGTGCATGGCTACTTCGATTTATGGGATTACGACGGAACTCTCCTGCGCATCCATCACACCCTCTACGTTCTCTGCCGCGAACAGGCAGGACGTGAGGCCAGCCCAACGGCAGCGATCATTGACAGCCAGAGCGTCAAGAGCGCGGAAAAAGGGGGCGCACGATCGACCCGTCCGGCTATGATGCGGGCAAGAAGATCAAAGGCAAGAAGCGCCATCTCCTCGTCGATACGCAAGGTCTGCTGATGCATGCTCTGGTGCATCCGGCCGACGTGCAGGATCGTGATGGCGGCGTATGGGTCATGGCGACGCTGTTTAGTCTCTACCCGTTCCTGCTGAAGCTGTATGCAGATGGCGGCTACCAGGGGCCGGTGTTCCGGGAGGCGTTGGAACGGGTCTGCCGGTCTGTGACGGTGGAAATCGTCAAGCGGTCGGATCAGGCGGTCGGGTTCGAGGTCCTGCCCAAGCGCTGGATCGTGGAGCGGACGATTGGTTGGCTCAATCGCTGCCGGCGGCTGGCGAAGGATTGGGAGTGCCGCACCCGCAAGGCGCTGGCTTTCCTGCGCCTTGCTTCCATCCGCATCATGCTCAGAAAACTCTGCCAACAATCAGCATGATCCCGGACAGACACTTACGAAGCGACCTTCGAAGCCTGCATCTCCTTGACCTTCTTGCTCAGCCAGAACGAATAGCCGACGCTCGTATTCTCGATCAGCGCGGCGGTCTTGGTGGCGTAGACCGTCATCAGGTCGCCGCACCGGCCGATGAGGTTGAGATCCTGCTCCATGATCTTCGACACGGTGTTGGCGCTGCGCAGGGCCAGCGTACCCTCGGCGATGCGCATCAGCCCGGTGCGCCATTCCAGGTCGATGCTCCAGAGCTGACGCGCGAAGGCCGCCTGCATCGCGAACAGGTCGTCGATGACGTCCGGGGTCGGACGCACCGACAGGAGTTCCGCCGTCCCGACCGCGTTGGTGGCGCAGAGCGCCGCGATCTCGCTGACGGCTGCGCTGCGCCGCAGCGGCGCGTCCGCGCCGGGCGGCGCGGCGGCGGCGGCCCTCGCCGGGAGCTGGTCGGCCGCGTTCAGGGCCGTCCGCACGAAGGCGGTGAGCGGCAGGGCGGCGATGGGCGGAGGATGCGAAGAACCCGGGGGCGTGGCCTGAGACGTCATCGCGCAAAAATCCTCAAATGTCCTGGCCGGTGAGGCGATCGAGCATGCGGTCGATGGCCCTGATCTGGATCGCGTTCTTCGAATAGTAGTCGGGCGCGTGCGGGTCGTGGGAGCTGTAGCCCCACCAGTCCCAGCAGCCGTCGGGGTTCTGCATCACGCCGCCGTCGCTGCCCTCGGCTTGCGGGTAGAGGACGATGATATCGTTGCTCTCGGCGATGTGGTTGTAGCCCGTGGTGGTGACGTAGCGATTGCCGTAGGGTGGCTGGTTGGCGAGGTCGGGCAGGCCGCGGATGTAGTTGACGTAGTTGTAGCCCTGCTTGCAGCCATGCAGCGCGATATGGACCCCGGCGGCCTTCCCACCCGCGAGGACCGCGGAGGGCACGTAGGCGTAGCCGAACGCGCTCATGCTCGCGCGCCGCTCGCCATCGAAGAATTCGCGCTGGTCGAAGCGGATCAGCCGCCCGGTCGGATGCTCCGCCGGCGGCTTCAGATCGCCGTAGATGTGCCGGAGGATCCGGTGCGACTGCATGAACCGGCCGTTGTTGATGTAGGGCGGGCGGTTCACCGGAAGCGGCGAATCCTCGAGGTTGTCGGTGATGATCGCGTGGCCGGCATCGACGTCGCCGTCGTACCGGATGTCCTGCGGCCTGACCCCGATCGCCTCGTAGAAGTCGCGGGTGCGCCGGACGACGTCGGGATAGACGACGCAGTCGGACCGGCCGCTGAAGATGTAGAGCCGCTGGCCGGCGAGCCGATCGAGCGGATCGATGCCGCCGGCGCTCTCGGTGCTCCGGGTCAGCGCGACGAGGTCGTCCACGTCCGGCGCCATCGCGGGGATGAGCGGATTCATCCCGATGGCGAGCGCCCCCAGCGTGTAGGCGTCGGCCGCCAGCACCGCCCCACCCCGGAACGACTCGGCGCAACGATAGGGCCCGCCCGCGATGATGCCGGCACCGATGAACTTGCGCGAGTGAGCGAGGTGCAGCTGGACCGTCATGAACGCCCTGGAGGACAGGCCGGAAATCGAGTTCCGGCGTTCCTCGACCGCGTATCCCGACAGCCGCTCGGCCTGCTGGCTCACGTCGCCCATGTCCCCGTCCCTCGATAGGCCTCGCCGTCCCGGAACATCGGCCCGCCCCGGGATGAGTCGGACCAGATCACGCGATGCGCGATCTCGCAAGCGCGAAAAACCCGCTGATTTTTATTTTGCAATGCCAAAAAATATCGTACGGTGCCGAATAACCGCGACTCGTCCCACCCTGGAAACTCACCTCTCCTCTCGATACCCGTGGCATGCATGGCGATCAACTGGACGCGTCACCGTCTGCATTTTCCGTGACGATACGCGTACCGTCCACACCTGGCGGTTCTTCGCGACCCATCTCCACGCACACGGGATCGTGAAACCGGGCCGATTTTCGCCACGGTTGAGGCTTAGCCCTGCGGCCCATCCTGTCGCGAGGACCCGGTAACCGTTTGTTGACGGTTTTCGGCAACCTTGCGTTCACCATGGCGGCCACGCGGCCCGAGCGAGGATGAGGGATCGTGCGAGCGCTCAAGCGTGCCGGAAGCGGGGCGGTCGACCCGGCCCTGGAAGCCCAGTCCCGCCGACCCTGCCGTCGCGGCGCGCTGGCGCTGATCGCCTGCCTGACGGCGATCCTCGGCTCGACCAGCGGCACCCAGGACGCGGTCGCCAACGGCGACACCCGCACGATCTCGATCTTCCACGAGCATACCAAGGAGAGCGCCTCGATCACGTTCAAGCGTGACGGGCGCTACGACCGGGCCGCCCTCGAGCAGCTGAACTGGCTCCTGCGCGACTGGCGCCTCGACGAGCCGACCAGGATGGACCCGCGCCTGTTCGACGTGGTGTGGGAGGCCCACCGGGCCGTCGGCTCGCAGGATGCGATCCACGTCGTCTCGGCCTATCGCTCGCCCAAGACCAACGCGGCCTTGCGCCGCCGCTCCCGGGCGGTGGCCGAGCACAGCCAGCACATGCTCGGCAAGGCGATGGATTTCTACCTCGCCGACGTCTCGATCGACCAGATCCGGGCGATCGGCATGCGGATGCAGCGCGGCGGCGTCGGCTGGTACCCGCACGCCAACAGCCCCTTCGTCCATCTCGACGTCGGCTCGGTGCGGTCCTGGCCGCGGATGAGCCACGACCAGCTCGCCCGGCTGTTTCCCGACGGGCGCACCGTCCACCTGCCCGCAGACGGCCGGCCGATGCCGGGCTACGAGGTCGCCAAGGCCGAAATCCTGGCCCGCGGCGGCAGCGTGATGGGCGTGAGCCAGGCGATCGCGGCGGCGGACGAGGAGGACAGCCCGAACGTCGTCGGCCAGTTCTTCGCCATGCTGTTCGGCGGATCGAAGCCCGCCGCCCCGCCGCCCGCCCCCGTGGTGCTGTCGGCCCGCGCGGGCCGCGTCCGCCCGGTGGCGCTGGCGAGCGCCCAGCCGGAGGATGCGCGCGACGCCCTCGCCTACGCGGCGCCCGCTGCCCCCGCGCCCCTCCTGCCGCAGGCCGCGCCTCGGCAAGCCGCCCTGCCGGAGCCGGTGCCGGCCGAGTCCGCGCCCGCCGCCAATTCCGAGCCGGAGGTCGGTACGGCCGCGCCGGCCTCGGACGTGCCGGCCAAACCCGCCTTGTCCACCACCCCGCTGCCGCCGCGGCGCCCGTCGGAATTCGCCGCCCTGGCCGAGGCGCTGGTCGCCAGCCCGCCGCCGCTCGCCGTGCCGCTTCCCCCCGCCCGTCCGGCCTCGATCCAGATCGCCTCGGCAACCGCCGATCCGGCGGCGTTGGGCGCCATTCTCCCGCCTCACGCCCGGACGACCCCCGTGCCGGCCGCCACCGGGCAGAAGGCGCAGCTGAACGCCCTGTTCAGCGCCGCGGCCGCCGCGCCGGCCGCCGAGGCGGCGGCGATCCGCATCGTCCAGCGGCCGAAGCTCGGCACACCGCCCGCCGGTCTCGTCGCCGCGCCCGCCGGCGCGGTGGCGACCCGGTTCAAGACCGGCACGACCGATGACGCGCCCGGTACCGGCCGCTTCAGCGGGTCGGCTGTCGGGCGGCGCTGAGCGAAGGGGCCGTGACCTGGATCGCGGAGAACTGGGTCGAGGCGATCGGCTATCTCGGGACGGCGCTCACCATCGCGTCGACCGCGATGAGCACCATGATCCCGCTGCGGGTCGTGTCGATCCTCGCCAGCGTGGCGGTGATCACCTACGGGCTCCTCACCGGCAGCATGCCGGTGGTGCTCACCGAGGCGATCCAGATTCCGTTCAACTTCTGGCGGCTCTACCAGATGGTCCGGCTGGTGCGGGACGTCGAGCGGGCGGCCGAGGGCGACCTCTCCCTCGACTGGCTCCGTCCCTTCGGCGAGTCCCGGCGCATCGCCGCCGGCGAGGTGTTGTTTCGCAAGGGCGACCCGGCCGACGAGATGTTCCTGATCGAGGGCGGCCGGTTCCGCATCGAGGAACTCGGCCTGGAGATCCGGCCCGGCGCGATCGTGGGCGAGCTCGGCATGCTCTCGCCCGGCAACCTGCGCACCGGTACCCTGGTCTGCACCGAGCCCGGCATCGTCCTCGGGGTCGCCTACACGGACGTGAAGCAGCTCTATTACCAGAACCCCGAATTCGGCTTCTACTTCCTGAAGCTGACGAGCGAACGCCTGTTTCAGGCGGCGCAGGACGCGCCGACCCGCGTGCCGGCGGGTACGGAGGTGATCTGATAGGCCCCAAGGCCAGCCCGGGCCTTATACCAACGGTCGTTGAAACGAACTTTGGTTCTCTTCTCGAATTCTCGCCGAGCCCGAGGTCCCGGACTTCTGGGCTTGGTGTCGAAAATTCGAGATGGGTCAACGGCCCCGTCGATCTCGGGCCTGCCCGAGATCGAATCGATGCGTCAGCATCTTGAGCCGTTGGTATTACAGCAATCGACTTTTATTTCCCACCGACGATCTCGTCCTGAGATCGTGGGTGGGATGACATGCCTGCGACGCATAGACAGGCTCTTGAGCATAATCTCGTATCTCGGCCGTACTACCGTCGATCTCGGCCAAGCTCCAGATCGACGAGACCGTCGGGTATCATCCCCGCGGGAAAACCCGCGCCGCGCCCACCGCCAGGGCCACCCGGTCGCCCGGCTCGTAGACATCCGTCACCTTCACCTCGACCGGGGCCTCGGCGCCGTCGAGCAGGATTTCCGCCACGGTGCCCCGCCCGGTGCGGCGCCACTCGCGCACGGTGCCGGGCAGCGTGCCGGGGCCCTGCCCGACCGTGAGGTCCCAAGGACGCAGGCAGAGATCGACCGGCCCCTGCGGCCAGCCGGCCTGCGCCGCGATCACGGTGCGGCCGGCGACCCGGACCTCCCCACCCGCGACCTCCGCGGCCAGGCGGGCGGTCTCGCCGACGAAGGACATCACGAAGCGCGAGGCCGGGTGGTCCTGCACCTCGTGCGGCGCACCGACCTGCTCGATGCGGCCCTTGTTGAGGATCGCGATCCGGTCGGCGAGTTCCAAAGCCTCGTCCTGGTCGTGGGTGACGAAGATCGTGGTCTGGCCGGTCTCGCGGTGGATCTCCCGCAGCCAGCGCCGCAGGTCCTTGCGCACCTGGGCGTCCAGCGCCCCGAACGGCTCGTCGAGGAGCAGCACCGACGGCTCGACCGCCAGCGCCCGGGCGAGCGCCACCCGCTGGCGCTGGCCGCCGGAAAGCTGGCCCGGAAAGCGCTTGGCGAGGTCGGGCAGTTGCACCAGCTCCAGCAGGCGCTCGACCCGGCGGCGGATCTCGTCCTCCTTCGGGCGGTGGGCGCGAGGGCGCGAGCGCAACCCGTAGGCGATGTTCTCGAACACCGTCAGGTGGCGGAACAGGGCATAGTGCTGGAACACGAAGCCGACGCCGCGGCGTTGCACCGGGATGTCGGTGGTGTCCTGCGAGCCGAAGAACACCCGGCCGCCATCCGGGATCTCGAGGCCGGCGATGACGCGCAGGAGCGTCGTCTTGCCGGAGCCGGACGGGCCGAGCAGCGCCAGAAGCTCGCCCGGCTCGATCGTCAGGCTGACGCCCTCCAACGCCGCCGGGCCAGGGCCGCCGTAGCGCTTGACGATGCCGTCGACCCGGACCGACGTGCCGGCCTGGCGCAGGCGGTCGGCGGAGGCCGCCTCGACCGGGCGGGCGGACGCCTCGCGGCGCAGGGACAGGGCGGTGGGAGCGAATCCTGCCGTCATCTCAGTGGGCTCCGCGTCCGGCCAGCGCATCGGCGTGGCGCCATTCCAGGAAAGATTTACCCGCCAGGGTGACGAGCGCGAGGAGCGCCAGCAGCGAGGCGATGCCGAACGCCGCCACGTAATTGTACTCGTTGTACAGGATCTCGACGTGGAGCGGCATGGTGTTGGTGAGCCCCCGGATGCGGCCCGACACGACCGAGACTGCCCCGAACTCGCCCATCGCCCGGGCGTTGCACAGGAGCACGCCGTAGAGCAGCGCCCAGCGCACGTTGGGCAGGGTCACGGTGCAAAACACCCGCCATGGGCTGGCGCCTAGGGTCAACGCGGCTTCCTCGTCGGTGGTGCCCTGGTCCTGCATCAAGGGGATCAGTTCGCGGGCGACGAACGGGAAGGTGACGAACACCGTGGCGAGCACGATGCCCGGCACCGCGAAGATGATCTCGATCCCGTGGCGCTGCAGGAACGGTCCGAACAGCCCCTGCGCCCCGAAGATCAGCACGTAGATCAGGCCGGCGACCACCGGCGAGACCGAGAACGGCAAGTCGATCAGGGTGATGAGGAGGTTACGGCCGCGGAAGTCGAACTTGGCGATGGCCCAGGAGGCGCACAGCCCGAAGACCACGTTGAGCGGCACCGCGATCGCCGCGACGAGGAGCGTCAGGCGGATCGCCGCCAAGGCATCGGGCTCGGCGAAGCTGGCGAGGTAGGGCCCCAGACCCTTGCTCAGCGCCTCGACGAACACCACCGCGAGCGGTAGCAGCAGGAACAGGGCCAGGAAGCCGATCGCCGTCAGCGTCAGCGCGATGCGGACCGGGCGCGGCTCGGTCAATGCCGCGTGCGGGCCGCGGGAGACGGAGCGGATGGAGGGGACGGCGGTCTCAGACATGCCCGAACCTACGGCGGCTGAAATCCTGCAAGAGGTTGATGGCGAGAAGCGCGGTGAACGACATCAGCAGCATCACGGCGGCGATGGCCGTGGCGCCGGAATAGTTGAACTCCTCGAGCTTGATCACGATCAGCAGGGGCGCGATCTCCGAGACGTAAGGCAAGTTGCCGGCGACGAAGATGACCGAGCCGTATTCCCCGACCGCCCGGGCGAAAGCGAGCGCGAAGCCCGTGAGCATCGCCGGGATCAGGGGCGGCAGGATCACCGTGACGAGGGCGCGGAAGCGCGAGGCGCCGAGGATGGCGGCAGCCTCCTCGCTCGACTTGTCGATCTCGGCGACCAGCGGCTGCACCGTGCGGACGCAGAACGGCAGGCCGACGAAGACGAGCGCCACCAGGATGCCGAGCGGCGTGTAGGCGACCTTGATGCCGAGAGCCATCAACGGCTCGCCGAGCCAGCCGTTCGGCGCGTAGAGGCTGGCGAGCGCGATGCCCGCCACGGCCGTCGGCAGCGCGAAGGGCAGATCGACCAGCGCGTCGATGATCCGCCTTCCGGGGAACCGGTAGCGGGTCAGCACCCAGGCGATCAGGAGCCCGAACACCGCGTCGATCGCGGCGGCCGCGAGCGACAGGCCGAACGAGGTCTTGAGCGCCGCGAGGTTGCGGGAATCGGTGATCAGCGCCCACAGGCCGGCGGGGCCGACGCTGGCGGCGCGCAGGAGCAAAACCGCCAGCGGCAGGAGGACGAGCAGGGTCAGATAGGTGAGCGTGATCCCGAAGGTCAGGCGAAAACCCGGCAGCGCGCTCGGTCGCCGGAAGCGGGCCGCTCCCCGCCCCGCGGGCAGGGCCGCGGCGTTGCTCATTGCCGGGACTTCAGGATGGCGTCGAACACGCCGCCATCGTCGAAATGGGTCTTTTGGGCCTTGGCCCAGCCGCCGAAGGTGTCGTCGATGGTGACGAGCTTCAGCTTGGGGAAGCGGGCCAGGTCCTCCTTCGCGGCCGCCGACTCGTCGCGCGGTCGGTAGAAGTTCTTGGCGATGATGGCTTGCGCTTCCGGCGTGTAGAGGAACTGCAAATAGGCCTCCGCTTGGCGGCGGGTGCCCTTCTGGTCGACGTTCACGTCGACCAGGGCCACCGGCGGCTCGGCCAGGATCGACAGCGAGGGCACGACGATGTCGAACTTGCCCTTGCCGAATTCCTCGTCGGCGAGGAACGCCTCGTTTTCCCAGGCGATCAGCACGTCGCCGAGGCCACGCTGCACGAAGGTGGTGGTGGCGCCGCGTGCACCGGTGTCGAGCACCGGCACGTTCTTGAACAGGGCGGTGACGAAGTCCTTCGCCTTGGCGTCGTCGTTGTTGTTCTTGGCCAGTGCATAGGCATAGGCCGCCAGATAGTTCCAGCGCGCGCCGCCCGAGGTCTTCGGATTGGGGGTGATGACCTGGATTCCCGGCTTCACCAGGTCGTCCCAGTCCTTGATCGCCTTCGGGTTGCCCTTGCGGACGAGGAACACGATGGTCGAGGTGTAGGGCGTCGAGTTGAACGGCAGCCGCTTCTGCCAGTCGGCCGGCAGCTTCTTCGATCGGGCGGCGATGGCGTCGATGTCGCTGGCGAGCGCCAGCGTCACCACGTCGGCCGGCAGCCCGTCGATGACCGAGCGCGCCTGGGCGCCGGAGCCGCCGTGGGAGGCGCGCACCGTCACGGTCTCGCCGGTCTTGGCCTTCCACTCCTTGGCGAAGGCCGCGTCGATCGCCCGGTACAGCTCCCGGGTCGGGTCGTAGGAGACGTTCAGCAGCGTCTGCGCCCGCGCCGGGGCGGGGGCCCCGGCGAGCGCCAGAAGCGAGGCGCCGGCGGCGAGCGCCAGGGACGAGCCGCGGAACAGCCGCTTCAGGGAGCCGAGCAGGCCACCGGCCGGAGCGGCCTCGGTCTTCGCCTCGGCCCTCGGAGCCTCGGCCTTGGTCCCGCCCCGCGGAGCCGCCTGGGATGCCTGGACGAGGCCCAAAGCCGCGGTGTCGGTGGTCGCCCGGTCGATCAGGATCAGGCTGCCGGTGTCGCGGTTCTGGCGATAGGCGTCGACCGCGACCTTGCGGTCGAGGCTGAGCGTCACGTCGCCGATATCGTTGGCGCTCAAGGAGCCGGCCGGCACGCCCTGCCCGGTCTCGGTGTCGATGCGCGCACGCACGGCCTCGACCACGGCATTCGCCGTCACCGTGCCGATCTTGGCGAGATAGGTCGCGCCCGGCGTCAGTTCGGCCTCGTTGGCCCAGAACAGCCGGACTTCCAGCTTGTCGCTGACGATCGGCGGTTGCGCCGCCGCGGTGATGACGCTGCCGCGCGAGGCATCGACCTCGTCGGCCAGCACCAGGGTCACCGACTGGCCGGCGATGGCCCGCTCCAGGTCGCCGTCATAGGTGTAGATCCGGGCGATCGTCGACGGCGTGCCGGCGGGCGCCACCACCACCTTGTCGCCGACCGCGACCGCGCCCGACGCGATCAGCCCCGAGAAGCCGCGGAAGTCGGAATTCGGCCGGTTGACCCACTGCACGGCCATGCGGAACGGGGCGACCTCCTCCTCGACATGGGCCGGCACCTCCTCGAGGTATTGCAGCAGCGGCGCGCCGGTGTACCAGGGCGCGGCGGCGCCCGGCAGCACGACGTTGTCGCCGTTCGCCGCCGAGAGCGGGATGCCGGTGACGTCGGTGAAGCGCAGGTCCTTCGCGAAGGCCTGGAACTCGGCCAGGATCGCCTCGAACCGACTTTCCGACCAGCCGATCAGGTCCATCTTGTTGACCGCCAGCACGACGCGGCGGATGCCCAGCATCGAGACCAGCAGCGCGTGGCGCCTTGTCTGCGGGCTCAAGCCCTTCCTGGCATCCACCAGCAGCACCGCAACCTCGGCGGTCGAGGCGCCGGTCGCCATGTTGCGGGTGTATTGGACGTGGCCGGGGGTGTCGGCGACGATAAAGGAGCGCCGCTCGGTCGAGAAGAACCGGTAGGCGACGTCGATGGTGATGCCCTGCTCGCGCTCGGCCTGGAGGCCGTCGACGAGGAGCGCCAGGTCGATCTCGCCGCCGCGCGTGCCGTGGCGGCGCGAATCGCGCTCCAGCGCGCTGACCTGGTCGTCGAAGATCTGCTTGGTGTCGTGCAGCAGGCGCCCGATCAGGGTCGACTTGCCGTCGTCGACCGAACCGCAGGTGATGAACCGCAGCACTTCCTTGCGCTGGTGGGCGGCGAGGAACGCCTCGTAGCCGAAGGCGCGGGTGGATTGGTGCAC
Organism: Methylobacterium sp. 142-1Y; assembly: GCF_057747795.1. Classification (NCBI taxonomy): domain Bacteria; kingdom Pseudomonadati; phylum Pseudomonadota; class Alphaproteobacteria; order Hyphomicrobiales; family Methylobacteriaceae; genus Methylobacterium; species Methylobacterium sp. 142-1Y. The sequence goes on from NZ_CM173224.1 coordinate 822,579, forward strand.
GGTCATCAGAAGTAGCCTTCCTGCTTCTTGCGCTCCATGGCGCCGGCGCCGTCCTTGTCGATCACCCGGCCCTGCCGCTCGGAGGTGCGGGCGGCCAGCGTCTCGCCGATGATCTCCGGCAGGGTCGCGGCGTCGCTCTCCACCGCCCCGGTCAGCGGGTAGCAGCCGAGCGTCCGGAACCGCACGAGACGCATCTCCGGGGTCTCGCCGGGGTTCAGCGGCAGCCGCTCGTCGTCCACCATAATCAGTTGCCCGTCGCGGCTCACCACCGGGCGCTCGGCCGCGTAATAGAGCGGCACGATCGGGATGTTCTCCTGCTCGATGTAGAGCCAGATATCGAGCTCGGTCCAGTTCGACAGCGGGAAGACGCGCAACGACTCGCCGCGCTGCTTCTTCATGTTGTAGAGGTGCCAGGGCTCGGCGCGCTGGCGCTTCGGATCCCAGCGGTGCTGCGCGGTGCGCAAGCTCACGATGCGCTCCTTGGCCCGCGAGGCCTCCTCGTCGCGCCGGGCGCCGCCGAAGGCCGCGTCGAACTTGTGCTTGTCGAGGGCCTGGCGCAGGGCCTGGGTCTTCATCACGTCGGTATGGACCTCGGAGCCGTGGCTCACCGGCCCGATGCCGCGGGCGAGCCCGTCCGGGTTGGTGTGGACCAGGAGGTCGAGGCCGAGTTCCTCGGCGCGCCGATCGCGGAAGGCGATCATCTCGCGGAACTTCCAGGTCGTGTCGACGTGCAGCAGCGGGAACGGCAACCGGCCCGGCGCGAACGCCTTGAGCGCCAGATGCAGCAAAACCGAGGAATCCTTGCCGATCGAGTACAGCATCACCGGGTTCTCGGTCTCGGCGACCGTCTCCCGCATGATGTGGATGCTCTCGGCCTCCAGGCGCTGGAGGTGGGTCAGGCGGTCGAGGCCGTCGGTACGGACTTTGAGGGCGGCGCTCATGCGGCCAGCTCCGGGTTGGTCTTGATCGAGGACGATTCGGACGATTGTCTAGTGGCGGACTGTGCCGGCTCGAAGGCGGCGGGCTCCTGTCCTTGCCGGATCTCGCTGCCGGGGGCGCCCGAGACGTGCAAGCCGCATTCCTGCTTGCCCGCCTGCTCCCACCACCAGCGGCCGGCCCGCTCGGGCTCGCCGACCTTCACCGCGCGGGTACAGGGCGCGCAGCCGATCGACGGGAAGCCGCGGTCGTGCAGCACGTTGTAGGGCACGTAGTTCTCGTGGATCAGCTCGGCCAAGACCTCGCGGGTCCAGTCGGCGATCGGGTTGAGCTTGATCAGGCCGCGAGCATGGTCGGCTTCCGCCAGCGGCGTCTCGGCGCGGTTGGCCGACTGGCCGGCGCGCAAACCGGTGAGCCAGCCCGCGGCGCCGGTCAGCGCCCGGCCGAGCGGCTCCACCTTGCGGAAGCCGCAGCAGGCCTGGCGCGCCGCCACCGAATGGCGGAAGCCGTTGATGCCCGACTCCTCGACGAACCGCTCCTCCGCCTCGCGCTCCGGCGCGTAGGCGCGGATGCGGAAACCGTAAGCCGCCTCGGTCTCGGCCCAGGTGTCGTAGGTCTCGGGAAAGAGCCGGCCGGTATCGAGCGTCACGATCTCGGCGCGCGACTTCGCCATCCGGAGGGCGTGGGTGAGGGCCTGGTCCTCCAGGCCGAAGCTCGTGGTGAAGACGAGGCGGCCGTCCACCGTCGCGTCGATCAGCGCGAGGCGCTCCGGCAGGGCGAGGGGACGCAGGCGCGAGGCCAGGTCTTCCGCCAGGGCGTCCAGCGCCGCGCGGTCGAGGGGAAGGGTCATGGAGAGCCCGGGGATTGGCTGCTTGTGCGAGGGGGTAACTGTTCGCTATACCGAACACTGTCAAGGCATGGCTGGGCTGCGATCCCGGAGTTTTTTGGTCTCCCCGCGCCCGCATCTCGGGCTATTGAGGATCCAGCCAACCTTCGGGAAGAAAATCCATTCCCTTCCCGAGGGTCATCCTTGAAAGAATCTTCTCCAAAATCGGAGCCGCGCAGTGGATGCCATCGACCTGAAGATCCTCGCCCTGCTCCAGAACGACGCCACCCTGTCGATCGCCCAGATCGGGGAGCGCGTCGGCCTGTCGCAGACGCCCTGCTGGAAGCGCATCCAGCGCCTCGAAGCCGACGGGGTGATCGACCGCCGGGTGGCGGTGCTGGACCCGGTCAAATTGGGCCTGGGATTGACGGTCTTCGTCTCGATCGAGACCAGCGACCATTCCCGCGAGTGGCTGGAGCGATTCGCCGCCACCGTCTCGGGCATGCCCGAGGTGCTGGAATTCTACCGCATGGCCGGCGACGTGGATTACATGCTCCGCGTCGTGGTGGCCGACATGCAGGCCTACGACGCCTTCTACAAGCGCCTGATCGCGGTGCTGCCGCTGAAGAACGTCACGTCGCGCTTCGCCATGGAAAAGGTGAAGAGCACCACCGCCCTGCCCCTGCCGACGGCTCCCTTCGTCCAGCCGGTCGCGGCGGGTGGGAAATAATCTTCTCTTTTCTGCCGTACGGACGATAACGATGATCTCCCGCGGGCGCGTTCTTCAAAAAGAACATTTCGGTTGACTCTGGCGCGGTGCGGGCACATCTGTGCGGGCATGTCTCGCTCCGCGCTTCTCCCCCGCACGGCTCCCTTCGGCGACGCCGAGCGGGCCCATCTCGATGCCGCCCTCGGCTCCACCACCGCGCTGCAGCGCGCGTGGCTGGCCGGCTTCCTCGCCGGCCTCGACGCCGCCGGCGGTGCCGCCGCCGAGGCGCCCGCTCCGGCCGCGCCGCCGCGGGCCGCCGAACCGCTGACGATCGTGTTCGCCAGCGAATCCGGCAACTCGGAGAAGCTGGCCGGCGACGTGTCCAAGCTCGCCCGCAAGAACGGCTTCAAGCCGAAGGTCGTCGACTTCGCCGACCTCGACGTGGCGGCCTTGGGGAAAGAGAAGCGCCTGATCGTCATCGCCGCCACCTGGGGCGAGGGTGAGCCCCCGGCCCGGGCCGTGCGCGCCTATGGCGAGATCATGGGCGAGGGCGCGCCGCGCCTCGACGGGGTCGAGTTCGGCGTGCTGGCGCTGGGCGACACGTCCTATGCCGAGTTCTGCGCCATCGGGAAGCGCCTCGACGACCGCTTCGAGGCTTTGGGCGCCAAGCGCGTGCTGCCACGGGTCGATTGCGACCTCGACTTCGACAAGCCGGCCGCCGCCTGGATCAAGGACGCCCTCAAGGCGCTCGCGCCCCCTGAGCCCGCCGGCAACGTCGTGGCGGTCGACTTCGCCCGCGGCACCGGCGCCGACGAGGAGGCCGAGGTCAGCCGCGAGCCGGTCACCGTCGAGGTGATCGAGCACGTCAACCTCAACTCGTCGCGCTCCGACAAGGAGACGATCCACCTGGCGCTCGCCTTCGAGGAGGCCGCCCCGGCCTACCAGCCCGGCGATTCCCTGGAACTCTATCCGGAGAACGATCCGGCGCTGGTCGACCAGATCCTGAAGGCCGCCGGGCTCGAAGGCGATTCGGTGCTGCGCCAGGCCCTGCTCGCCGAGCGCGACATCACCACCCTGTCGGCCGCCACGGTCGAGCGCTTCGTCAAGGCCACCGGCCACGAGGAGGCCCGCCGCCTGATCGAGTCGAACGAGGTCCGGGCCTGGATCGAGGGCCGGCACCTCATCGACCTGATCGAGACCTATCCGGCCAAGCTGTCGGCGCAACATCTCACCGACATCACCCGGCCGCTACCGCCGCGGGCCTACTCGATCGCCTCCTCGCGGGCCGAGGTCGGCGACGAGGCCCACCTGACCATCGCGGCGGTGCGCTACACCACCCACGACCGGGCGCGCAAAGGCGTCGCCTCGGTCCACGTCGCGGACCGGATCCGCACCGGCGCCAAGCTCCGGGTGCGGGTGAAGCCGAACAAGCATTTCCGACTGCCCGCGAACCCGGCCACCGACATCGTCATGGTCGGTCCCGGCACCGGGGTGGCCCCGTTCCGCGCCTTCGTGCAGGAGCGCCGCGCCACCGAAGCGCCGGGCCGCAACTGGCTGTTCTTCGGCGACCGCCACTTCACCCACGACTTCCTGTACCAGCTCGAATGGCAGGAAGCCCTGGAGGACGGGTCGCTCGCCCGCATCGACGTCGCCTTCTCCCGCGACCAGCCAGAAAAAATCTACGTCCAGGACCGGATCTGGGAGCAGCGGCGCGAGCTGGTGTCCTGGCTCGACGGCGGCGCCCACTTCTATGTCTGCGGCGATGCCAAGGCGATGGCCAAGGACGTGCGGGCGGCTTTGGTGCGTGCCTTCGCCGACGTGAAGGGCCTGGATGCCGCGGCCGCGGAAGCGGCGGTGGCCGGCCTGGAGCGCAGCCACCGCTACCAGCAGGACGTGTACTAGGATCCGGATCGCCGGGTGCGCATCTCCCCTCTCCCCGCGGGCGGGGAGAGGGCTGTCGACCCCTTGTCGGGTCGACAGCGAGGCGGCAGCCGAAGGTGAGGGGGGAGGTGCCGGATGTGGCTCTTCCGGAAACACTCCCTCACCCTCGCGGCGAACCTGCGGTTCGCTGCTTGCCGCGCCCTCTGAACGAGGGCGCGGCCCTCTCCCCGCCCGCGGGGAGAGGAGAAGGGAGCCAAGTCCGGCAACCAGTTTCGAGGCGTCACACCCTCACCCCCCGCCCCTACTCACGTCCGAGAGGGGTTCCTGCGTCTCGTTCGGTGCTGTCAGGCGCCTGGGACGCTGGTAGATGATGCGCCATACCCGGCGACCGAACGGACACACCCCATGGCCGACCACAAGACCGCCGACCTCTCCCCCGCCGAGCGCGTCTACGAGACGCCGCCGACCGAGCGTCCGATCACCGAGGCGGAAGCGGCGCGCGCCGCCAAGCTGTCGGCCAACGAGCACATCAAGATCGCCAGCGGATACCTGCGCGGCACCCTCGCCGAGGGGCTGCTGAAGAACGCGACGGGTGCGATCTCGGACGATGACGGGCAGCTCGTGAAGTTCCACGGGATGTACCTGCAGGACGACCGCGACCTTCGCGCCGAGCGGACCAGGAAGAAGCTCGACAAGGCCTATTCCTTCATGATCCGCCTGCGCATCGCCGGCGGCGTCGTGACGCCGAAGCAGTGGCTGATCCTCGACGAGATCGCCCGCACCTATGCCAACGGGACGCTCCGGGCGACGACGCGCCAGACCTTCCAGTATCACGGCGTCATCAAGTCGAACTTGAAGCGCACGATGGCGGCGATCGATTCGGCGCTGCTCGACACGATCGCGGCCTGCGGCGACGTCAACCGCAACGTGATGGCGGCGACGAACCCGGCCCAGAAGGGCGCCCACGAGGCGGCCTATAAGCTGGCCAAGGACATCTCCGACAGCCTGCTGCCGAAGACGAGTGCCTGGCGCGAGATCTGGCTCGACGGCGAGCGCGTGGTCGGGGGCGAGGATGCGGGCGAGGTCGAACCGGTCTACGGCAAGACCTACCTGCCGCGGAAGTTCAAGACGATCGTGGCGGTGCCGCCCTCCAACGAGGTCGACGTCTACGCCCACGATCTCGGCTTCATCGCGATCCTCGACAAGAAGGGCAAGGTGACGGGCTGGAACGTCACCGTCGGCGGCGGCATGGGCATGACCCACGGCGAGACCGACACCTTCCCGCGCACCGCCGACGTGATGCTGTTTGCCGAGCCCGAATACGCCCTCAAGGTCGCCGAAGCGGTGATGACCGTCCAGCGCGACTGGGGCAACCGCACCGTCCGCAAGAACGCCCGCCTGAAGTACACGATCGAGCGCTACGGCCTGAAGGCCTTCCGGGCCGAGGTCGAGAAGCGGGTCGGCCGCGCTTTCCAGGACCCGAAGCCCTTCACCTTCACGGGCAACGGCGACCGCTACGGCTGGGTCGCGGGCGACGACGGCAAGCACCACCTGACGCTCTACGTGCCGTCGGGCCGCATCAAGGACGTCGAGGGCGGGCCGCAATTCCTCGCCGGCCTTCGCCGCATCGCCGAGGTGCACCAGGGCGATTTCCGCCTCACCGGCAACCAGAATGTCATCATCGCCAACGTCCCGGCGGACAGGAAGGCGGAGATCGACGCGCTGGTGCAGGAATACGGCCTCACCACCGGTGCGGGGCCCTTGCGCCGCAACAGCCTCGCCTGCGTCGCCCTGCCGACCTGCGGCCTGGCTCTCGCCGAGAGCGAGCGCTACCTGCCGAGCCTGATCGACGAGCTCGAGGAGAGCCTGGCCTCGCACGGGCTGTCCGAGGACGACATCACCATCCGGATGACCGGCTGCCCGAACGGCTGCGCCCGTCCGTTCATCGCCGAGATCGGCCTCGTCGGCCGCGGCCCGGAGCGCTACAACCTCTATCTCGGTGCCGCCTTCGACGGCTCGCGGCTGAGCAAGCTCTATGCCGAGGACGTCACCGCCGCCGACATCCGCCCGAAGCTCGACCCGCTCTTCGCGGCCTACGCGAAGGACCGGACGAAAGGCGAGCGCTTCGGCGATTTCGTGATCCGGGCCGGCTACGTGGCGAAGACCGGCAACGGGCCGGACTTCCACGTCCAGACCGGCGCGCAGAAGGCGGTGGCCTGATCGGTTCGGCATCGGCTCGGCGCGTCAGTCACCTGAGTCCACTGCCCGTCCCACCCTCTCACCTCATCCTGAGGTGTCAGTCCATCATCGATGGACTGACCTCGAAGGAGGGCTCCAGTACTCTTCCCGCCCACGGGAGGCCTCCTTCGAGGTCAGCCGATTTTCAATCGGCCAACGCCTCAGGACGAGGGTGTGGGTGGGATGACGGCACGACGGTTCCGGCTTTCACTCTCGCGAACCGGAATCCCTCACCCCGCCGCGTCCAGCTCCCTCACGATCGCCGCGATCACCCGCGGGTCGGTCGGCTCGACCGGCGTGGCGAAGGCGGCGGCCACGTGGCCGTCTCGGCCGACCAAATATTTGTGGAAGTTCCAGCGCGGGGTCTCGGCCGGCTTCTCGGCGGCGGCCCAGCGGTAGAACGGGTGGGCCTGAGGGCCGGTCACGCCGGTCTTGCCCACCACCGGGAAGGTGACGCCGAAATTCTTGCGGGCGGCCTCGGCGATCGCCATCCCGTCGAGGGGTTCCTGGCGCCCGAAATCGGCGGACGGCACCGCGATCACCGTCAGCCCGCGGGGGCCGAACCGGGTCCAGAGCTGCTGCAGCCCGGAAAATTGCGGGGCGTAGCCGCAGGCGGTCGCGGTGTTGACGACCAGGATCGGCTTGGGCACCAGCTCGGCCAGCGCCAGGCTGCCGCCCTCGGGCTTGGCGAAACTGAAGGCGGAAGCCGTCATGCCGTTTTGCAAGGGCGCGGCCCGGGCGGGTAGGCTGACGGCGCCGGCGATCAGGAACAAGGCCTCGCGGCGGGCGACCGGCATCGGGATGCCTCCTTGGAATGGGGATCGGGCTTCGCTCGATTGTCTCCCCGCCCTCGCGGCGGCGCAAGCGGCCTCCCATGATCGAGCCTGCCCGGAGGTCGTGAGAATGGCCGCAACTTTCCGTGAACTTCCGCCGGACTGTCACGTTAACCGCCGGAATTGTCCGGGAGGTCGGATATGGGCGGGCACGAGATCCTCAACTACTTCGAGCACCGCCGCGACGGGGCCTGGGTCTGCACCCGGCCGGTCACGCTGACGACCGCCCGCGAGAGCGTGGCGATCCGGCCGGGGATGCGGTTCGATTACGGCAAGAAGGTCGGCGGCATCGATCTCGCCGAGTACCTGGAACGGCTCGGGTCGCAATTCGGCTCCTGAGCCGGGTCGCGGTGGGTGACGCAGATGTCACACATCGCACCGGGCCCGCCGATGCCTTTTGACCAGCATGCAATCGGCACGATAGGTTGCGCGGATGATCCCTGCCCTGTCCGCCCCCCCTCCGGTCGAGGAAACGTCGCCCGATACCCGTTGCCGCATCCTGGCGACCGCGGAGCGCTTCTTTCGTGAGATCGGCTACCAGAAGACCACGGTGGCCGACATCGCCAAGACCCTGCGGATGAGCCCGGCCAACGTGTATCGGTTCTTCGATTCGAAGAAGGCGATCAACGAGGCCGTAGTGGCGCGCCTCATCGGCGAGGTCGAGGCGCGGATCGCCGCCCTCGCGGACCGGCCCGGCCTCTCCGCCGAGGCTCGCCTGCGGGAGATCATCGTCTTCCTGCACCGCGACGCCGTCGGCCGCTTCACCGGCCATCCGCGCATGCACGAGATGGTCGAGGCGGCGATGTCCGAGAGCTGGGATGTCTGCCGCCACCATGTCGACCGGATCACCGCGGTGCTGGAACGCGTCATCGCCGATGGTGTCGCGCGGGGCGAATTCGCCGCCGAGGATCCGGCGGTGGCGGCGCGCTGCGTCCACACGGCGATCGTACGGTTCTGCCATCCGGTTCTGGTGGTGCAATGTCCGGAGGATTTCGTGCCGGCGCTCGACGCGATGATCGCGTTCCTGATGGGAGCGTTGCGAGCCGGGCCGCGGGCGGCGTAAGCCCTTTTCAGATCTACCGAAAATATCGCGATGGTCGCTGCGGACGACCCCTCCCCCCTCTGTGGGCGGAGGGTGGCGAGCTGAGCGAGCGCAGCGGGACGAAGTCCCGCCGAGAGGGGCAGCGCGACGCTCGTCCAGAGGGCGCCCTTCATGAAGCGCGCGACCTCTCCTGAAGCGGTGTCCCCTCTCCCGCTCCGCATCCGCGGGGCACCCTCCCCCGCAGAGGGGGGAGGGTTTAATCAGCGCCCTACCGCGCCTCCGCCGCCGCCGGCGGCTCGCGCTCGACGGTGCGAAAACCCTCCAGCTCGCCGAGATAGCTCCGGGCCCACCAATCCACGTCCTCGCGCGCCATGCGCTCGAACATCGGCTTCCAGCGCTCGACCCGCTCGGCCTTGGGCATGTAGAGAGCGGCGCGGATCGCCTCCGCCACCTCGAACCGGTCGTAGGGATTGACCAGCAGCGCCTCGGGCATCTGGCGGGCGGCACCGGCGAACTTCGACAGCACCAGCACCCCCGGATCGTCCTCGCTCTGCGCGGCGACGTATTCCTTGGCGACGAGGTTCATGCCGTCGCGCATCGGCGTCACCACGCCGACCCGGGCGGCGCGGTAGAGCCCGGCCAGCACCGCGCGGGGATAGGCCTTGGTGACGTACTGGATCGGCGTCCAGGACGGTTCGCCGAGCGAGCCGTTGATGTTCCCCAAGACCTCGTTCACGTCGCGGCTGAGCTGCTCGTATTCCGGCACCTCGGTGCGCGACTTCGGGGCGATCTGCAGGAATACGACGTTGCCGCGCTGGTCGGGGTTGGAGGCGAAGAAGCGCTCCACCGCCTCCATCCGCTCCGGCACGCCCTTCGAGTAGTCGAGCCGGTCGACGCCGATGAGGAGCTTGCGGGTGCGCAGGCCCGCCACCGTGTCGCGCACGGTGCGGTTCATGCCGGCGCGCTCGGCGGCCTGGCGGAAGCCGTCGACGTCGATGCCGATCGGGAAGCTGCGGATGCGGGTGCGGCGCCCGTCGACCATCAGCGAGCCGCCGCCGAGCGGGATCGCCCGCAGCTCGTCGACGAGGTTGCGCGACAGGTTGTGGACGTCGCTGTCGGTCTGGAGGCCGATCAGGTCGTAGTCGGAGACCGCCCGCAGCAATTCGGTCGAGGCCGGCAGGGTGTTGAACACCTCGCCCGACGGCCAGGGGATGTGGTGGAAGTAGCCGATCGGGTTCGAGACGCCGAGGCCCCGCAGCTCGGAAGCGAGCGGGATCAGGTGGTAGTCGTGGACCCAGATCAGGTCGCCCGGCTCGATCAGGCTGGCGAGCGCCTGGGCGAAGATGCGGTTGACGCGCTGGTAGCCCGCGTAATCGGCCCGGGAAAACGCCGCCAGGCCGAGGCGGTAATGCATGATCGGCCAGAGCGCCCGGTTGGCGAAGCCGCTGTAATACTCGCGGTGATCCTGGGGCGAGAGGTCCATCACCGCGTATTGCACGCGGCCCCGGTCGGCGATGACCGGCTCGGAGGACGGGTTGTCGGTGATCTTGCCGCTCCAGCCGAACCACAGCCCCTTGTAGGCCGTGAAGGCCTCCTTGAGGGCGACGGCGAGCCCGCCGGCCGCGACCGCCTTGGAGCCCGCATCCGGGACGGCGACGCGATTCGACACGATGATGAGGCGTGACACGGCGGGTATGGACTCCGGCTGCACGGACCTAGAGCATTTTCCGACGAAGTGGCACCGGTTCGTCGAAGAAAATGCGGCAAAATTCAAGACCTGGCCCCCGGTCGATCGTTGCGCGATCGACCGGGGGCCAGCGGGGCGGGAACGTCGCCGCGTCCATCCGCCCCTGACGGAGAAAACGCCCCGGCAGCAAGCGCGATCCGTACGAAATGGTCAACCCTTCCGGCGAATCCGGGATGGATCGCACCCGCATGGGCTGTGCCCCCCGCTCCACAGGAATCCGGCCGCGATTCCTCCACGGATGAGGCCGGAACCGGGCGCCTTGGCTGCTGTTACCCGCAATATCGTCGCATGTGTTCGGCGCGGCGGCCGGTCCGGCCTGCCCGCCGCGCTGGAAGAGGATGGAGTACCCTGATGAGCGCGGGTTACGAGAACGGACAGCACCGGGCGGACGACCGGAATGCCCCCGGCGAGCGCCCGGCGGATTGGAACGAGCTGCGCCACGACGTGCGCCAGATCGGCGACGTGGCGATGGAGCGCGGCTACAGCCTGGTCGAGTCGGCCCGCGAGCAGGTCCACGGCTATGTCGACCGCCGCAAGGGCGATGCCGCCCAGTCGGTCTCTGACCTCGCCCAGGCCCTGCGCGATTCCGGCGGCAAGCTCGACCAGCAGCCGAACGTGAAGGCGTTCTTCGACAGCGCGGCGGACGGCCTGGAGCAGCTCTCGGGCTCGATCCGCGAGCGCAGCTTCGAGGACTTCTACAGCGAGATCGAGTCGGTTGCCCGCCGCCGGCCCGCCGCCGTCGCCGTGGCCACCTTCCTCACCGGTTTTCTCGCCGCCCGCTTCATCCGGGCCTCGGCCCATCCCGCGCACGTTCTGGACGGGCGCGAGGCCTTCGCCCGCGGGCCGGAGGTGGGCGCCGACCGGGCGCGCGGCACGTCGTACGATCCGTATGCCGCGCGCTCGCGCGACGTTCCGGGTGCCCATAGCGAGCCGGAGACCGCCCGGCCCGATCCCTACCGCACGGGCGCGTCCGGCCCGCGCTACTCGGCCTGAGGGAGGACGCCGCGATGGCCGACCCCAATGCCGGCCGCCCACTCGGCGGCAACGGAACCCCGGGGAGCATCCAGGGGCTCCTCGGTGACGCCCTGCGCGAGACCACCGATCTCGCCCGCAAGGAGATCGCCCTTTTCCGCACCGAGATGTCGAACAACCTGAGGTCGCTGTTCCTCGGGCTCGCCATGATGGTCGGCGCGGCGGTCTTCGCCGTGGTCGCGCTCCTGGTGCTCACCGACGCCCTGGTGAAGTGGCTCGCCACGGTGGTCCATTCGGAAGCGCTCGCCGCCTTGATCGTCGGGGCGGTGTTCCTGGCGATCGGCATCGGCCTCGCCCTGTGGGGCCGCAGCGCCATGTCCCTGTCCACGCTGACGCCGACCCGCACGACGCGCCAGGTGCGCCAGGATGCGAGGGTCCTGTCCGAGAGGGTGTCGGGATGACCCAGTCGATCAACGAACTCGAACACGACATCGAGGAGACCCGGGCCCGGCTCGACCGGACCATCGACCAGATCCAGGGCCGGCTCTCGCCGGCCAGCCTCGTCGACGAGATGCTGGGCACGGTACGGCAATCTCCCGCGAGCGGCCTCTACGACGGGGCGCTCGAGGCGGTGCGGCGCAATCCCGTCCCGGTCATGCTGATCGTCGCCGGGGTCGGTTGGCTGATCCACCGTGTGGCCCGGGAATCGCAGCGCCGCCAGCACCTCGACGCCACGATGAACGGGGCCGAGGCGGTGCCGGTGCTGAAGACCGGTGCGGCCCGGGTCTACGATCCCGACCGGCCGACCGCCCATCCGGCGGCAGACCGCGTCGCCGACGGCATGCGGATGTAGCGTGGCGCCGGCTCGAAGGCCGGCGCCCGTTTCTTGAGAGCTTTCGATTCGCCGCAGGCTTCGACGGCACCAGCCCGGCCATCACGGACCTGCTAGGGAGTACCTGAGTCATGGCAGAGCACACCATCAACCCGGCCAATCCGGGCGCCCCCTCGGCCCATACCCCCGCCACGGGGCCCGAGCGCAACCTGCACCTGGATCACGACACCGTCCGCCAGAACCTCGACGCTGCCCAAGGTGCGGCCCACGAGGCCGGCGACACCGTGAAGGAGACCGCCGCCCACGCCTCCGAGCGGGTGAGCGAGACGGCGTCGGCCATCGGCGAGCGCATCAGCCAGACCGCCGAGGACCTGCGTGCCAAGGCCGATGCCGCCGCCGACCGGCTGAAGCAGGGTGCCAGCGAGGCACTCGACCGCGCCCACGCCCAGGCGAGCCAGGCCTACGGCGCCGTCGGCGGCCGCAGCTCCGAGACGATCGACCGCGCCCGCGACTGGGCCAGCGACCGCATCGAGACCGGCTCGCAGCGCTATGCCGATCTGCGCGACCGCGGCAGCGAGCGCTTGGCGCAGGGCCAAAACGCGGTGGAGCGCTTCGTCAGCGAGAATCCGGTTCTGGTCGGTGTCGTCGGTCTCGCCGCCGGCATGCTGCTCGGCGCGCTGCTGCCGCGCACCCGCCAGGAAGACCGGACCGTCGGCCCCTACGCCGACGAGGTCCGCGACCAGGGCCTGCGCTACGCCCGCGAGGCGACCGAGCGCGGCCGGCAATTCGTCGAGAGCGCCCTCGACCAGGCCCAGGACGCCGCGGTCGCCGCCGCCAACGCCGCTTCGGACGAGCTGCGCAAGAACCAGCCCGGGACGCAACAGCCGGGTCAGCCCGGGACCGGCGAGCCGGGCCGGCAGACGCACTGATCCCGCCACCCCCGATCACGACCGGCCGGCCCCTCGGGGCCGGCTTTTTTGTTGGCTGAATTTTCGCGTCTCTCGGCCTCGGGTGGACCCGCGGCGCGGCGCGCCGCGTTGTCGGCCATGATCTCCGCCCCCTCCCCCGCGTCCGGCCCCCGCCTCGGCTTCTGCTGCAAGTTCATCCCGGACGAGCCGCCCGGCCGGCACAAGACGCTGAAGGCCGCGAAGGACGCCGCGATGGTGATGAACGTCACCACGGTGACGATCGCATATCTGCGTCGACTCGATCCGGCGGCGGCGCGGGAGAAGCTGGTCTCCGTCGTGACGCACAACCTCGCGGCGATGGGGCGCCAGGTCGCCTGGGTCGCGGAGCGTCCCCCGCTCGAACGGCTGCTGCGCCTCGCGAGTTCGATCCTGCCGGGCTACACCCATCCGGAGGTCCGCGACCTCTATGCCGATCCGGAGTTCCGCCGCACCATCGAGGCGGGGCTGGCGGCGGTCGGCGAGGCGGCGAGGGCGGGCGGGGTGCGGCTCAGCATGCATCCGGGCCCGTTCTGCATCCTGGCGAGCCGCAACCCGGCCGCGCTCGCGAACGGCATCGCGGAGCTCGACTACCACGCCGAGGTGATGGCGATGATGGGCTACGGCACCGGCTGGCACCCGCACGGCGCCCACGTCAACATCCATGTCGGCGCCCGCGACCCGGGGGTCGACGCCTTCCGGGAGAACCTGTCACGCGTCTCGCAGGTCGCCCGCGACCTCGTCACGGTCGAGAACGACGAATCCGCCTTCGGCCTCGACGAGGTGCTGCGCCTCGCCGACACGGTGCCGGTGGTGCTCGACCTGCACCATCACTGGATCCACAGCCGCGGCGACTACATCGAGCCCGACGATCCGCGGATCGCCCGGGTGATCGAATCCTGGCGCGGGGTGCGGCCGATCGGTCATGTCAGCGTCTCGCGCGAGGACGTGCTGCCGGGCCACGACCCGAACGCGCTGCCGGACTTCGCGGCCCTGACGGAGGCCGGCCTCAAGGGTCGCGACCTCGCCGCCCATTCCGACATGATGTGGAACCGGGCCTTCAACGATTACACGGCCCGCCACCTCGCTTGGTGCGACATCGAGGTCGAGGCCAAGCTGAAGAACCTCGCCTCGACGGGGCTCGCCCTCCATGTCGGGCCCGCGCTCGCGGGCCTCGCCCCGGCGGTGCCGCCGCTCGCGGCGGAGTAGCCCTCGACGCTGCCCTTTCCCCGCTGTAACGGTGCGGCATGAAATCGGCCGATTGCGACATCCTCGTCGTCCCGGGCTACACCAATTCCGGGCCCGACCACTGGCAGAGCCGCTGGCAGGAGCGGCTCTCGACCGCCCGCCGGGTGGCCCAGGAGAGCTGGGACCATCCCGAGCCGGGGGCCTGGCGCGACGCCGTGATCGCGGCGGTGCAGGCGACGAGCCGGCCGGCGGTGCTGGTCGCCCACAGCCTCGGCGTGATCTCCTGCGTGCAGGCGGCGCCCTATCTGCCGAAGGGCAGCGTCGCGGGCGCCTTCCTGGTCGCGCTGCCCGATATCGAGCAGCCGGATACGCCGGCCGTGTTGCGGACCTTCGCGCCGATCCCCCGGGAGCCCCTGGCCTTCCCGTCGGTCCTGGTGACGAGCCGCACCGATCCCTACACCGCCTACGAGCGAGCCGCCGACTTCGCCGCCGCCTGGGGGGCGGACCTCGTCGATGCCGGCGAATCCGGCCACCTCAACGCCGAGAGCGGGCATGGGCCCTGGCCCGAGGGGCTGATGCGCTTCGCCGGCTTCCTGCGCAGCCTGTAACCGGCCATGGTGCACTCTCTCGACATGGTCGAGCCGGCGACGGCGGCGACCTTCCGCGAGGCCGATTACCTCGCGGCCAATCCGGATATCCAGCTCGCGGTGCGCGAAGGCAGGCTCGCCAGCGGCCGGGCCCATTTCGACAAGCATGGGGTACGCCAGGGCCGGCGCCAGAGCCGCCTGCCCGCGGGGCTGGAGGCGATGCGGGCCCAAAAACTCGCGCGGCTCGGGCCCCTGATGCGGGACGACCTGCCCCACCGCCGGATCGGCGAGAAATACGACTATCTCAGCGAGGACTTACGGGCGCTGTCGGGCGCCGAGGACAGCCCGAACGTCTCGCAGAACGCCTATGACGGCCATGTCCACGAACTCATCGCGGCGAACCCCGACGGGCTGATCCTCGATTGCGGCGCCGGCCGGCGCGACCGGTACTACGCCAACGTCGTCAACCTCGAGATCGCCGATTACGACACGACCGACGTGCTCGGCATCGGCGAGGTGCTGCCGTTCCGCGATGCCAGCTTCGACGGGGTGATCTCGATCGCGGTGCTGGAGCATGTGCGCGATCCCTTCGCCTGCGCCCGCGAGATCGCCCGGGTGCTCAAGCCCGGCGGAAAACTGGTCTGCGCGGTGCCGTTCCTGCAACCCCTGCACGGCTATCCGCATCATTACTACAACATGACCGGCGAGGGCCTGCGCAACCTGTTCGCCGACCACCTGGCGGTGGACCACCAATACGTCCCGGCCTCGCTCCTGCCTATCTGGAGCCTGACCTGGATGATCCAGTCCTGGGCCGCCGGCCTGCCGCCGGACGTGCGCAAGCGTTTCCTGTCCCGCCGCCTCTCCGACTTCACCGCCGACCCGCTCTCGCTCCTCCAGGAGCCCTACGTGACGCAGTTGAGTGACCAGAAAAACCTGGAACTGGCGAGCGGGACCTACCTGTTCGCGCACAAGGAATAGAAACGCGCATCATGTCACCTTGCGGTGTTCAGCCCTATCCAGGAACGTCGTCATCCAACAACGTTTATGACACGATGGTACCGCGGGTCTCTACTTTTCCGAGCGAGAACGGTACTCTGCGCCCGTGCTTCGGTGATTTCATCTCAGCGCCTCCCGGCAACGAAACCTGCGCCTCTTCTTGATCCCATAGCTCCTCGTCACGATCCCAACCGGGACAGCGAACGCGTCGTGGACATCCGGGAGACCGTTCGGGCCCCCCGATCCACACCGATCGCCTTGCCGGCACCGCCCGGTTTCCGCACGATCTCCGCGTTTTCTAGCAGAAATCTCCGCATCTCATACGATTTCCGATTGATCGCTTCGCGATGCGGAAATCGTCTTCGCTCACGCGCCGCGCGGGCTGGTGATACGAAATCCGGAAGTGATCTTCCGAATTTCGTATCATACCAACGGCCCTAAACTTTGACCTTCGCCCAGTCGCGCGCTGTGATTGAGGTCACGAGGTCCGGGTTGTTGACGAAGAAGTTCCAGGCGTCGCAGCAAGCCTCGACGATCTGCCTGTAGTCACGGAACACCCGATTGGCGAGCTTGTTCTGGCGCACGTATTGCCAGACCAGTTCCATCGGGTTCAGCTCCGGCGAGGACGCCGGCAGATGCAACAGCGTGATGTTGTCCGGCACCGCCAGGCCACGCGGTCGGCGTGTCTTGGCGGTGCCGTGATAGCCGGCCCCGTCCAGCACCAGGATCGCGTGTGCGCCCTCGGCCACCTGCTTGCTGATCTCGGCCAAGTGCAGCGACATCATCGCGGTGTTGACCGTCGGCAGCACCAAGGCCGCGCTGGTCGCGCGCGCCGGGCAGGCCGCGCCGAACACGTACGCCCACTTGTAGCGTTGGTCGCGGGGCGCCCGCGGGCGCGTGCCCTTGCGCGCCCAGACCCGCGTCAGCGTGCCCTGCTGGCCGACGCGCGCCTCGTCCTGAAACCAGATCTCGAGCGGCTTGGCGCGGACGGGTTCGGGCAGGATCTCTGCCACGCGCGCGGCGAAGTTTTTTAAATGCTTCCTGGATCTCCTCGTCGGCCTTGGGATGCTGCGGGCGCACCGAAAGCCGCACGAAGCCAAGCTCCGCCAGGTGCTTGCCAACGGTGCGCTCGTGCATCTCGACCCCGAACAGATCCTTGATCCGCGCCTGAAGGTCGACCCGGCGCCAGCGCACCACGCCATCGGTGTCGACGTCCGGCCCCGCCTCGACCAGCGCGGCCAACTGCTGCTTCTGGTTGGGCGTCAGCTTGGCGGCCCGGCCTGGCGCCTTGCGGTCGCTCAGACCTTCAAGCCCCTCGGCGTTGTAGCGGTGGACCCAATCGCGCAGGGTCTGGCGGTCCATGCCGCAGGAGCGCGCCGCCGTGGTGCGATCGGCACCCTCCAGCACCAGCGCGAGCGCCAGCATGCGACGCGCCGCCGGAATGCTCGGCGCCTTGGACGATGCTGCGCGCAACGCCTCAGCGCTCAGATCCGTGCGGGTGATGGCGATCCCGGTCATGGCACGCTCTCCTGATCCGTGAACCGAATCAGAACTGGAACCCGCGCGCAACACGCCGAGTCAGCCTCACCGGCCGTTGGTATCATTAAGCCTGACGGCTTAGTCATCAAAATATACTGCAAGTTGCAACCGCGAAAGCCCCCCGACTCCCTGGATCATCCAGGTCATGATTCGTTATCCGCGCCCCATTACGGGTTTTAAACGCCCGTGCGTCAGGTTCGCCGTTGGGACAACTCAGCGATGGATTGGCGGAATCGAGCCATGTGGCCGGGATTCAAGTACGTGGCCGCCCTCGTGGCCGGCCTGCCCCTCTGGGGCATCCCCAGCACCGCCTCGATCGAGCCGCAGGCGAACGCTGAGTCGGCGCCTCGAAGCGACCTCGACACCCTGCTCTGGCCCTCGGCCGGCGCGGGGCAGCGGGCCGACCAGCGCGGCGTCGCGCTGAACCCGGCCGATCTCCGCGACCGGATCGCCGTGGTGGCGTTCGTGGCGCCCGATTGCTCGATCGTCTGCGTCACCCGCACCCTCGACCTCGACCAGGTCGCCAAGGCCCTGCCGGAGACGGTCCGCGACCGCGCGGTGTTCCTGGCGGTCTCGCTCGACGACGCGACGAAGGATGGCAAGGCAAGCGGCATGACGGCCCTGCGCACCTTCGTCGACGGCACCGTCGGGGCGCAGACGCGGCTGCGGTTCCTCGCCGGCGACGCGGCCTGGACCGCCTCGCTCGTGGCGATGCTGCGCTATCCGGCGGCGTCGCTGCCGGAACCGCCGCCGCAGGTCCTGGTCTTCGACCGGCGCGGCGGGATCGCGATGTCCTACGGCGGCGACCCGGTCGATCGCCCACGGCTCGAACGCGACATCCCCCTCCTCGACAGTTTCGCGCAGGGTCTCGACGCCCACGGTTCCAACCCCCTCTGACCTTTCCGAAGCGAAAGTTCCCGTCATGACCGCAGCGATCCAAGCCGGACGCCGCCCGCGCCTGCGCGACGCCGCCCTCCTCTCCGCCACGATCTTGGGCGCAGGTCTCCTGTCGCCCGCGCAGGCCGCGCAGTTCGGCGTGGTCGTCAACCAAGTGCCGGATCCGATGCTCGCCGGCCTGTCGATCCCGGCAAACGCGCCGACCCAGGGCCTATGGTCGGGCGTCTACAACTGGCCGATCAACGCGATCGCCCTCGGCCTGATGCCGAACGGCAAGGTCGTGTCCTACGGAACCCCGGTCAACAACCCCGGCACCCAGGACGGCCGTACCTTCGACATCTGGGATCCGACCCAGGGCCTGAATGCCGGCGGCGCCCACACCACCCTGCAGGGGGTCGTCGGAATCAACAGCTTCTGCTCGTCGCAAACCTTCCGCTTCGACGGCACGCTGATGTCGGCGGGAGGCATCTTCGACAACGGCAACGACAAAGGGAGCGTCATCCTCAACAGCAGCGCCACCGCCCTGACAGCCAACGCAGCCAAGCTGGGCAACGACCGTTACTATTCGACCATGCTGACGCTGCCGAACGGCCAGCAACTCATCATAGGCGGAGACTACCCCTATGCCGTTGGCTGGTCGGACCCGCAAGGCTCGATCAACCAAGGGTACAATACCGGCATGACGCCGGAACTCTACGACGGCACCAAGTGGAACACGCTGTTCGGCGCGAACAGCCGCGACGCGTTCGGCCCCGACAACAGCCGGTACTGGTTCCCGCGCGCGTGGATCGCCCCCAATGGGAAGGTCTTCGGGATCTCCTCCGACAAGATGTGGTTTCTCGATCCGACGGGGAACGGCTCCGTCGCCGCCATGGCGTTCAAGGCTCCGCCGCAGAGCGCGAATTCCGCCACGGCGGCCCCGAATACCGGTCCGGCCTCGACGGCCGTGATGTACGACACCGGCAAGATCCTCCAAGTCGGAGGCAACAGCATGACGAACGGTGACGGGGGCTATCTCGCGAGCAGTCTTGCAACGACGATCGACATCAACGGGACGGCCCCGATCGTCGCCGAAACATCGCCGATGAAATACGGTCGTGCGTGGTCGAACTCCACTGTCCTGCCCACCGGGCAGGTCGCCGTGACCGGCGGCAGCCTGTTCAATGATACGGCCGACAACAACACAGTCCTGCAGACCGAGATCTGGAGCCCGTCGAGCGGGCAATGGACTGCCGCCGCTTCGGCCGCGATCTACCGCGGCTACCACTCGACCGTGATCCTGATGCCGAATGGTGCCCTGCTCAGCGCCGGCGGCGGCGCTCCGGGACCGGTCAACAACCAGAACGCCGAGATCTACTACCCGCCCTACCTGTTCGCCGCGACGGGAGGCACCGCGGCCCTGGCGCCGCGCCCATCGATCGTGAGCCTGAGCAGCCTGCAACTGTCCTATGGACGATCCCTGCAGTTCGAGCTGACCTCGCAGAACGGCCTGTCGCAGGTGGTGCTGATCGGGACCAGTCTCGTCACGCACAGCTTCAACGCGACCCAGCGGCGCTATTCCGCCAGCTTCTCGACGTCGGGCAATGCGGTGACCGTTCAGGCGCCGGCTTCGGGCAACCTCGCGCCCCCCGGTTACTATCAACTCGTCGCCATCGACAAGAACGGTGTCCCCTCGCCGGGCATCATCATCGCGCTCGGCGCCAACGTGACCGCCCCGGCCCAGGCGACGGCCTTCGTCACCCCGGCACAGGGCGGCACAGGGACGGGCGGCAGCACCGGGGGAGGATCGGCAGGCGGCGGCACGGGCGGGAGCGGCGGTGGCTATGCCGGCGGAGCGGGCACGACTGGCACCGGCGCGACGGTGAGCCTGCAATCGAGCAACTACACCACGAGCTACCTCACCAACGTCGGCGGCACGGCGCGGCTTGTCACCCCGGCCAATGCCAGCGACAAGCAGCAGGCCACGTTCCGGCAGGTGCCGGGGCTGGCCGGCTCGGGCGTGTCGTTCCAGGCGAGCACGAATTCCAGCCAGTACCTGCGCCATCAGAATTTTCAGCTGTGGCAGCAGCCCAACGACGGCAGCGATCTCTTCAAGAGCGACACGACCTTCACCCCGCGCGCAGGCCTCGCCGGCTCGTGCGGCTGCAATACCGGGACCTGCACGTCCTACGAGTCGGTGAACTGGCCCGGCTACTACGTGCGTCACCAGAACTTCAGCTTCTACATCGCCAAGCCGGATGGCGGTCCCACCTACAACCAGGACGCCTCGTTCTGCGTCGCGCCGCCGGCCGACGGCTCCAGCGCCATGCCGGCCGCGAACGGCCAGTGGACGCCGATCGGCGTCGCGGCCTCGCGCGTCTCGGTCGGGACGGACGGCACCCTCGTGACGCTCAACGCCGACACCAAGGTGCCGTGGCGCTACGTGAGCGACAACACCTGGACGCCGCTGCCCGGAAACTTCACCGACATCGCGGTCCTCAGCGCCACCAGCATCTACGGCGTCGGCACCGACACCAACGTCTACCGCTACAACGGCCAGAGCTGGACCCAGGTCGGCACCAACGCGAAGTCGATCGCGGCGGCGGACGGCTCGATCCTCATCGCCAACGGCAACAACGACATCTGGCTCAAGCAGGCGGACGACAACGCCAATGCCTGGAAGCAGCTGCCCGGCAAGGCGCTGCGGGTGGCGGTGATGAACCGCAACAGCCTCTGGCACATCGGCCTCGACAACAACGTCTATCGCGGCGACCAGGGCGGCAACTGGGTCGCGGTCGGGAACAGCGCGGCCGAGATCGCGGCCTCGCCGGACGGCAGCGTCGTGGTGACGAACACCGCCAGCCAGCTGATGTGGCGCAAGACCGGCGACGACACGGTCGGGAACTGGGCGCTGGTCGATCCGAGCTTCAAGGCGACCGCCCTCACCGTCCCGAACGCCCAGCGGGCGATCGTCGTCGGCCTCGATCGCACCATCTACCGCTACTGAAAAGCTTTTCTTAAATATTCCGGTCGGCACCGCGATACGAAATAGAAACACATCGCAAATACAAGCATGACAATCGCCATGCCGGCCGGCCTTTATGCAAGAGAGCGACACGAGACATACGAAAATCTTTGCTCGGATCGACCGTCGATCCGGCGACAAAAAGCGATCCGAACAAGACAATGGCGAGACCTGCGCCATGCAAATCGATGTGGCGGTCGGTCGCTTCATCGACAATGCCGCCCGGAACCTCGCCCCGGCTCTCGAGCGACATCCGCGCCCTCAGACCTGACAGGAAGCCTGCACCGATGACCGCACTGTTCCCGGCCGGGCGGCGCCCGCGCCTGCGCGACGCCGCACTCCTCTCTGCTACCATCCTGGGCACAGGCCTCCTGTCGCCGGCCCATGCCGCGCAGTTCGGCGTGGTGGTGAACCAGGTCGCCGATCCGGTGCTCGGGAGCGTGGCGCTTCCCGACAACGCGCCCACGACGGGCGTGTTCTCGGGGGTGCAGAACTGGCCGATGAACGCCATCACCCTCGGTCTGCTGCCGAGCGGCAAGATCGCATCCTACGGCACGCCGGGCGGCAACCCGGGCACCCAGGACGGCCGCACCTTCGACATCTGGGATCCCGGCCAGGGCATCGGCGCCGGCCACATCACCCTGCCGGGCGTCGCGGGCGTGAACAGCTTCTGCGCCGCGCAGGCCTTCAGGGCCGACGGATCTCTGTTCATCGCGGGCGGCATCTTCGACAACGGCAACGACAAGGGCAGCGTCGTCCTCAACCGGACCGGCACCGGCGTGTCGGGTACCAACGCCAAGCTCGCCAACGACCGCTACTACTCGACGATGATCACGCTGCCCAACGGCCAGCAGCTGATCATGGGCGGCTCCTATCCCTACCAGGGCGGCTGGGGCGATCCGCAGGGCAGCATCGACAAGGGCCTGATGACCGGGATGACCCCGGAGATCTACGACGGCAACGGCTGGCGGAGCCTGTTCGGCGCCAAGAGCCGCGACGCGTTCGGCCCCGACAACAACCGCTTCTGGTATCCGCGCGCCTGGATCGCGCCGAACGGCAAGGTGTTCGGCATCACCGCCGACAAGATGTGGTTCCTCGATCCGAGCAACAACGGCTCGGTCACTGCGATGAACTTCAAGGAGCCGCAACGCAACGCGAACTCCGCCACCGACGCGCCGAATGTCGGCCCGGTCTCGACCGCGGCGATGTACGACACCGGCAAGATCCTCCAGGTCGGCGGCAACAGCTACGACAACGGCACCGGCTTCCTCGCGAGCAGCCGCGCCACGGTGATCGACATCAACGGCGGCATGCCGGTGGTGACCGACACCGCGCCGATGAGCGTCGGCCGCGGATGGGCCAATGCCACGGTCCTGCCCACCGGCCAGGTCGCGGTGACCGGCGGCAGCAAGTGGAACGACCGCGGCGACGGCGACACCGTGCTGCAATCGGAGATCTGGGATCCCAAGACCGGCCGCTGGTCGCTCGGGGCCTCGGGCGGGGTCTATCGCGGCTACCACTCGACCGCGATCCTGATGCAGAACGGCGCCCTGCTGCTGGCCGGCGGCGGCGCACCGGGCCCGGTCGCCAACCAGAACGTCGAGGTGTTCTACCCGCCCTACCTGTTCGCCACCGTCAACGGCAAGACCGCCCTCGCGCCGCGCCCGCAGATCGTCAGCCTCTCGACCGTGCAGCTCCAGCACGGCCAGTCGATGCAGTTCGAGCTCACCTCGCCGAACGGGCTGTCGCAGGTCGTCCTGATCGGCCTGAGCACGGTGACGCACAGCTTCAATTCGGGCCAGCGCCGCTACGTCGCCGCCTTCACGCAAGCCGGCAACGCCGTGACGGTGCGGAATCCGGCCAACGGCAACGTCGCGCCTCCCGGCTATTACCAGCTGGTGGCGATCGACCAGAAGGGCGTGCCCTCGCCGGGCGTGATCGTCGCGCTCGGCAACGGCGTCGCGGCACCATCCCAGGTCGCGGCCCCGGCCGTGGTCACCGCCGCGGGCGGCGGGCAGAATGGCGGCGGCACCGGCGGATCGGCCGGCGGCGGCACGGGCGGGAGCACCGGCACGGGTGCCGGGGCGGGCACGACCGGCACCGGCGCGCCGGTGAGCCTCCAGGCGAGCAACTACACGGGGAGCTACCTCACCAACGTCAACGGTGCGGCCAAGCTCGTCACCCCGGCCAGCGCCGGCGACAAGCAGCAGTCGACCTTCCGGCAGGTGCCGGGCCTCGCCGGCTCGGGCGTGTCGTTCCAGGCGAGCACCAATGCCAGCCAGTACCTGCGCCACCAGAACTTCCAGATCTTCCAGCAGGCCAATGACGGCGGCGACGTCTTCAAGCGCGGCGCCACCTTCCTCCCGCGCGCCGGGCTCGCCGGCACCTGCGGCTGCAATACCGGACCGTGCACGTCCTACGAGTCGATCGACTGGCCGGGCTACTACCTGCGCCACGCGAACTTCACGTTCTACATCGCGAAGTCGGACGGCAGCGACCTGTTCAAGCAGGACGCCTCGTTCTGCCCGGCGAACGGCCTGACCGCCACGACCTCGGTGCTGAAGGCGGCGAATTCGGGGCTCTGCCTGTCGATCGCCTCCGGCGACACCAGCGACGGCGGGGCGGTGACGCAGCAGACCTGCACCGGCGTGCCTGAGCAGACCTGGACCCCCACCCCCGGCAATGGCGGAACCGCCTACGTCAACAAGGCCTCGGGCAAGTGCCTCGACATGAGCCTGCTCAAGCCCCCGGCGGCGCCCGGCACCCCGATCACGCAATGGACCTGCAACGGCGGCACCAACCAGGCCTGGACGCTGCGGTCCCAGAACGGCGGCAACGCCCTCGTGTCGGTCAATGACGGGGGCCTCTGCGTCGATATCTGGAACGGCTCGACGCAGCCCGGCGCGGTGACGGCGGCCTGGACTTGCCACGGCGGCGCGAACCAAACCTTCCTGTCGCAGTAGACCGGCCGACCCCCCGGAGGTACGGCACAGGGGAGGACGGTCCCACCGTCCTCCCCTCCTTGATTCCCGCGACGGCGCCGGCACGCCTCGACTCGGCACGCCGTCTCGCGACCGGCTCAGCCCTGCTCCCGCCCCCGCCGGCTCTCATAGGCCTTGAGGTGGGTATGGGCGGTCGACAGGTCCGGCCATGCCCCGTCCGGATCGGCCGCGCGGCCGCGGGCGAGGAGGTCGCCGACGATGTGGTCGGCCTCGATCCGGGCGCCCTTCTCGATGTCGCGCAGCATCGAGGCGGTGAAGCGCGACTCCGCCGCCGTCAGGGTGCCGCGGCTCGACTCCAGGAACTTCTCCCGCGGCGCATGGCCGGCGCCCGCCGCGATGCCGCGGCATTCCTCCAGGAGACCGAGCATCAGTTCGCGCCCGCCGGGGGCAGCCACGATGTCGCCGACCGGGGCCCGCATCAGGCAGGTGCCGCAGGCCAGCGTCGCGAGGAAGACCCACTTCTCCCACATCTCCAGCAGGATCTTGTCGCTGAGCCGCGCCGCGAAGCCCGCCCCTTCCATCACGCCGGCGACCCGGGCGATGCGCTCCGAGCGCGTCCCGTCCCGCTCGCCGAAGGTGAGCGCGTGCAACTCGCTCATCTGCACGATCGTACCCTCCGGCGACAGCGTCGCCGCGATGGCGCAGGAGCCGCCGAGCACCCGCTCCGCCCCGAACCGCGCGTCGAGGGCATCGAGATGCGCCATGCCGTTGAGGATCGGCAGAACCGTCGTGTCCGGTCCCACCGCCGGGGCGACGTCGTCGAGGGCGCCGGCGAGGTCGTAGGCCTTGCAGCTGAGAAGCACGAGGTCGAAGGGCCCGGGGATCGTGGCCGCCGTCACGGTCGCCGGCCGGTCGATGCGAAAATCCCCGAGGGGGCTCCGCACCGAGAGCCCCCCTTCGGCGAGCCGCGCCGCCCGCGCCTCGCGGACCAGGAAGGTCACGTCGCGGCCTCCTTGCGCGAGCCGTGCCCCGAAATAGCCGCCGGTCGCCCCTGCCCCCACCACCAGCACCCGCATGACGCTTCCTCCTGTCCCATGGTCAGGCCTGACCTGTTCCGGCAGAGCTTCGCATCGGCGGCGGTTTCGTCCAAGGTGCCGGCTGGTCTGGTTGGACGAAGGGTTGCGTCGCGTGCGGGGTTTGAGGGAGCGGCTGCCGGGATCGCGGGATCTCGTCGGGATCTGGGGCCGGCGCGGGCTGTTCGTGCTCGGCGGCATCGCGGTCGGTGCCGCGGCGGTGCTGATGGCGCATCTGGCCGATGCGGCGCAATCGGCGTTCCGGGCCGTGATCGGGATCTCGCCGCTGATCGCCCTCGTCCTCACCCCGTTCGGCTTCGGGCTCGCCGCGCTCTTGGCCCGCACGGTGTTTCCGAACTCGCAGGGCAGCGGCATCCCGCAGGTGATCGCCGCCCGGGACATCGACGACGCCGCCTTGCGTCATCCCCTGATCTCCCTGCGCACCGCCTTCGGCAAGATCGTGGTGATGACATTGGGGTTGTTCTGCGGCGCCTCGACCGGGCGCGAGGGGCCGACGGTGCAGGTCGGTGCCGCGCTCATGGCGGCGGCCGGCCCCCTGGCGCCGGAGCGCCAGCGCGGCCTCCTGCTCGCCGGCGGCGCGGCCGGGGTGGCGGCGGCCTTCAACACGCCGCTCGCCGGCATCGTGTTCGGCATCGAGGAACTGAGCCGCTCCTACGAGGCCAAGACGTCGAGCCTGATCCTCGGGGCGATCATCGCGGCGGGCCTGACCTCGCTCGCGATCGTCGGCAACTACACCTATTTCGGCACCACCGGCGACACCCTGCCGCTGGCGGCCTGGGCCGTGGTGCCGCTCTGCGGCATCCTGGGCGGGCTGTCCGGCGGCCTGTTCAGCCGCATCGTCATCCTGGTCACCTGCGGCGGCCTGCCCGGGGCGCTCGGGCGGTTCGTCTCCGGCCGGCCGGTCGTGTTCGCCGCCCTGTGCGGCTTCGGCGTCGCCCTGTGCGGTCTCGCCACGCACGGGCACGTCTACGGCACCGGGTACGAGCAGGCGAAGGCGCTGCTCCACGGCAACTCGGACACCCATCCTCTGTTCGGCCCGCTGAAATTCGTCGCCACGACCCTGTCGTCGATCAGCGGCATCCCGGGCGGGCTGTTCGCCCCCTCCCTGGCCGTCGGGGCGGGTCTCGGCGCCGAGATCGCCCGCCTGTTCGCGGACGTGCCGGTCGGTGCCGTGGTGCTGGTCGGGATGGTGGCCTACCTCACCGGCGTCCTGCAGGCGCCGATCACCTCGTTCGTCATCGTGTCGGAGATGACGGAGAATCACGGCCTGGTGATTCCCCTGATGATCACGGCGCTCATCGCCGACGGCGCCTCGAAGCTGGTCTGCAAGCACGGGCTCTACCATGCGCTGGCCGAGCCGATGGTCGAGCGCATCACCGGGCGCAAGACGCATGGGCCGGAGGTCAGCGGGCCGGCGTGAGAGCGGGGGAATGTTCGCGGGTGCAGAGACTCCGCCTCCGCATCGCGAGTGCCGACGCGATTGCGCCTGCGATCTCGGCCTGAGGTCGCGTGCCCGACAGGCATGGAGACTGCGCCAGGGGCAGTTCGACTGCGATCGACGGATCTCAAACCAGCCGAGTCATACCAACGGCCCAAGATGCTGACGCATCGATTCGATCCCGGGCAAGCCCGAGATCGACGGGGCCGTCGACCCATCTCGAATTTCCGACGCCAAGCCCAGAAGTCCGGGACCTCGGGCTTGGCGTAAATTCGAGACTTGGCGAAAATTCGAGAACGGCACCGAAGGCCGTTCTCAACGACCGTTGGTATCAGTCCGCGGCCGCGAAGCGGAGCCTGCAATCCAGAACCGCGGGCTGTTCCGAACAAAGCGGAAGGCTATCCGCTTCGTTCTTCACCATGCGGTGTTCTGAATTCAGAGCTCCGCTGCGCCGGCGCGCAAAGTCCGGACGATGACGCCCGGACGCATCCGGTCAAAGCGGCAGCATTCCGACCAGGGCGAGGCGGCGGTTGTGCTCGAGCCAGAGACGCAGCATCTCGGCGAACAGGCCCGGCTTGGCGGCCGTCTTGGCAGGGGCGATGGAACGGGTCGCGGCGATCGAGGGCGAGGAGGCCATGGGTTCGGCTCCGAAGTGGGAGGTGGACTGGAACTCTGTGGTTCCTGACCCCGACCATGATCCTCATGCTGCATTGCAGCAATCATCGATCTCGCAGCTGCGATATGCAGCAATCGCATGCAACTGGCGCGATTATGCTGAATTGCCCGTCAATCATGCATCATATGCCTGGCTGACGGGCATCGGGCCACTTTTCCGGGCCCTGGTCACGGCCATGCCTCAGCCGTCGAGGGCGGTCCGGTCGACCTCCGTGGTGATCGTGCCGAGGATCCGTGCGCGGGCATGCTCCAAGACCTCGCAGGCCTCGGTCAGGGTGCGCAGGGGTGTGCGGCCCCACTCGGTCATCACCACCACGCCGTCGAGCAGGGGCGCCAGCGCCACGGTGGCGGCGGAGCGGCCGACCGGCGGCAGGTCGACGATCACCACGTCGTAGGCGTCGCACAGGCTGGTGAGCAAGGCCTCCATGGCGGGCGAACCGAGCCAGTGCGGCGAGGGCAAGGCCTCGTGTGCCAGGCTCAGCACGTCGCATCCATCGGAGAGCGCCGTGACGTGGCTGCGCCAGGTCTCGGAGGCCCGGGGCCCGAAGCCGCGCAAGTCCGCGACGATCCCCTCGCCCACACCGGGATCGCGCCGCACCGGCTCGGCGGCATCGGCGTCGATCACGAGGGCGCGCGCGCCAGCGGCGGCATAGAGCCGGGCGAGCTCGATCGTCGCGAGCGCCTTGGTGCGCCCGCAGGTGCGGCCCGCCGCCGTCAGGCCGATGCTGCGCAGGGGCGCGGCGTGCTTCGACGAGGCCAGCGAGAGCCGGGTCCATTGCAGGCCCTCGGCCAGCCCGGCGCAGAGCCGGGCCTCGTCGGTCAGGCCGCGGCGCCGCCGAAGCCCCGGGCGGGATTCGGGGCGCGCCGGGATCCAGCCGAGGCAATCCCGCCCGGTCGCCGCCCGGACCTGGCGCCGGGAGCGGGCGCGCCCGTCGAGGAGCAGGCCCGCGACCCCGACGGCCACGAACAGCCCGGCCCCCGCCACGGCGCCGGCCGGCATCGTCAGCCGCAGGCCCGGATTGGAGCGGAACAGCGGCCGGGTCGCCGCGGTGATGACCCGGGAATCGGCCACCGGCGCACTCTGGCGCTGCACCGCCTCGGCCAGCACGACCAGCAGGCTCTCATAGACCTTGCGCGAGGTCTCGGCGGCGGATTCGAGTTCCTCCAGCGTGCCGGGCTCGTCGTCGACGGGCGCCCGCGGCACGACCTGCGTGCCGGCGCTCGCCACCGGCCCGTCGGGATCGTCGCGCCGGCCGCGGCGGATGCGGTAATTGTGGGTGGCGCGGAATTCCTGCACGGCGCGGATCGCCGTGTTCATCTGGGTCCGGAACCGGTCGACGCGCTCGTTGAGCCAGTCGGTGGCGAAGCGCGAGGCCTCGATCCGCGCCTCCATCTTCTCGCGCAGGAACTGCTCCACCACGGCGTTGACGATGTCGGCCGCCTTCTGGGGATCGCGAGCCGAGAAGGTGATGTCGAGAGCATAGGCCAGGCCGGCGCGGCGCACGTCGAGCCGGGCCGCGAAGGTATCGAGCAAGCGCCGTTCCGCCTCGAGGCCCCCGTCGGCCTCGGCCTCGGCGCGCCCGGTCGCGCCCTTGAAGGCCGCGCGCGCGGCCTCGAACAGCGCGACGGCGCGGCCCTGCATGGCGGCGGCCCAAGCCGGGAGCCGGAGCGTCGGTCCGGCGAATTCCGGATCGCCCCGCAGCCCGAGCTTGTCGATCACCATCCGGGCGACCTTCTCGGAGCGCAGGATCGCCATCTGGTTGGCGATCTGGCCGGTATCGATGGCGAAGCGCGCCTCGCCGCCGGGCTCGGCGAAGAGCGGCGGCATCTTGGAATCGATCACCAGTTGCGCCCGGGCGGTGTAGACCGGGGTCGCGGCGAGCGTCGTGAGGGCGCCGAGCGCGGCCCCCGCGAGGGCGCAGGCGAGGATGCGGGCGCGGCGGCGGCGCAGGAACGCGAGGATGTCGCGGACCTCGAGGCTTCGCGTCTCCGGCGGGTCGTC
The DNA here is from genome assembly GCF_057747795.1 of Methylobacterium sp. 142-1Y. NCBI lineage: Bacteria > Pseudomonadati > Pseudomonadota > Alphaproteobacteria > Hyphomicrobiales > Methylobacteriaceae > Methylobacterium > Methylobacterium sp. 142-1Y. The sequence continues at coordinate 851,901 of NZ_CM173224.1, forward strand.
CCGGAGGCGCGGGGCCAGGGACGGGTCGGTCCAGATCGGGTTGTTCAGCAAGATCGCGCTCTCTTCGGCTCGACCGCGGCGGGGGATCAGGGTCGGCGGCTCCCCCGCGGGCGCTGGTGGCCGCCGCGGGCGGATCATCGGGATCTCTCGACCCCGCGGACCCACCCGTGACCCTCGGAGGTGTACGTCCGGCCCGGGCCCGGCCGGAACGCCGCGGAACGGCGTAGGCGGGGCCCGATGACGCCCGGGCGGCGGAGGCAGGGTTCACCCCGATCGTGCCTCCCTCCCCCTTTCGGAGCGGGTCGCTCCCCCTCGCCTCCGCCTGCCGGAGGAGAGGCCTCCCCCGATGGGGGAGGGTCGCCCCGCGCCACCCGCCCCGGGCGGTCGAGGGCGGCGGGGCCCGGCGCCCCCAAAGCCGGTGCTGCCGGGCGGCGCGGCAACAGCCTAGGCTCGTGGCCGACGCTGACTGCAACCCGACGACCGGAGCCCGCCCGCATGCCGATCACCGACGTGTCCCTCGAGGACGGCGCCAGCATCACGCATCCGGACCTCGTCGATCTCGCGGGCTGCCGCATCGGCGCCGGCGCCCGGGTCGGGCCGTTCGTGCAGATCCGCCCGGGCAGCCGCGTCGGCGCGCGCTGCAAGGTCTCCTCGCACAGCGTGCTCGGCCCCGCGGTCGAGCTCGGCGAGGGCGTATTCGTCGGCCACGGGGTGGTGATCGGCGATACGGAGACGGAGAGCCGGGAGACTGGTGGTTCGGAAACCGTCGCTTGCCGGCCGACCCGGATCGGTCCCGGGGCCTCGCTCGGCTCGCGTTCGACCGTGCTGCCCGGCCTCGTCATCGGCCGCGGCGCAATGATCGGCGCCGGCGCCGTCGTCACGGGCGACGTGCCGGATTTCGCCCTCGTGGTCGGCGTGCCCGGCCGGGTCGTGGGCGATGCCCGCGACCGGCGCGGCCTCGAACCGCACGACCCGGCCGGGCGCCTCGACGAGGTGGCGGCCGGCTGACCGGCCGGCCGGCCGATCCTTGGTTTCATACCGCCGCGCCTTCGAACAGATCTGTTCGAAGGCGCTAGAGCATTGTCCGACGAAGTGGATACCGGTTCGTCGCAGACAATGCGGCAAGATCAAAGACCTAGAGAGCTTCGCGATTGCAACGCGATCGTGAAATGCTCTAGGCAAGCCCGAACGGGCGTCGGCGCTGATGCGCCGGACGCCTTGGCATCGATCTGTCGATGCCAAGGCCCGAAGGTATCAGTGCGTGGCGGCGGCCGTCGGTACGCCGGTGACCTGCGCCGAGGGCGCCTCGCTCAGCCAGCGATACAGGATGCCGCCGAGCGCCCCGCCGATGATCGGCGCGACCCAGAACAGCCAGAGTTGCGCCAGGGCCCAGCCGCCGACGATGAGGGCCGGGCCGGTCGAGCGCGCCGGATTGACCGACAGGTTGGTGATCGGGATGCCGACGAGGTGGACCAGGGTCAGGCACAGGCCGATCGCCAGGGGCGCGAAGCCCACCGGCGCCTTGCCGTGGGTCGCCCCCATGATCACGAACAGGAACATCGCCGTCAGCACCACCTCGGCGAGGAGGCAGGACATCAGGGAATACTGCCCGGGCGAGTGCTCGCCGTAGCCGTTCGCCGCAAAGCCCTTGGCGAGGTCGAAGCCCGGCGCGCCGGAGGCGATCGCGTAGAGCAGCCCCGCCGCCGCGACGCCACCGACGAGTTGCGCGACGATGTAGGGCACGATGTCCCGGCCCGGGAAGCGCCTCCCTGCGGCGAGCCCGATCGTCACCGCCGGGTTGAGGTGGCAGCCCGAGATGTGGCCGATGGCGTAGGCCATGGTGACGACGGTGAGGCCGAAGGCGGCCGAGACGCCGAGCAGGCCGATCCCGACCTGCGGGAAGGCGGCGGCGATGACGGCGCTGCCGCAGCCGGCGAAGGTGAGCCAGAAGGTGCCGATCGCCTCGGCGGCGCATTTGCGGATGTCCATGGGGCGTCTCCTCGTGCGGGACTTCGATTGTCCCGTGCCGGATTTCGGGCCGGCTCGATCAGGCGCGGGGACGTCGGCCGCATGCATCCGGCCCGGATGCGGCGCCATGCGCCGCCCGGAACCGTCGGAGGAGAGGTTTGCCCAAGTCGGTGGCGAGCTTCGGCGCTCGCCTGAGCTACCTATACCTGAGATCGTATGATCACGGAATCGGGTCTTGCTGTCGCTATATTGATCTGTGATGCGACCGATTGGTCGGGGCGACCATCGGATCGACTCAGGATGGAAGCCGCCGTCACAGCATCCCGCGCAAGGCCTCATCCAACCCGCGATGCAGCCTCTGCGGCAGGACCGCCCGCCACGACTCCTCCGGCGGCAGGTCGGCGAGTCCGACCAGCGCCGCGACCGCCGCCGCGCATTCCTCCGCATCCATCTCGGTAAGGAGCTTTTCGATGGCTCCGGACACATCCAGTCCCTTCAACCCGGCGATGCCAGCGACCTGGGCCGGCCCGAATGGGACGGGGAACGGGCGGTCGTCGCTCGCCGTGGCAAGCATCGGGACCACGGCATAGATCGCGTCGAGCCGCAGGTGGACCGCGACCGCATCGAGCCGGAGGACGGCATCCGGCGCCTGGAGGAGTTCGTAGCGCCAGCCGGCGCCCTCGCGGTGATAGGCTTCGATCCGGCGCTGGTCCTGCGCGACGAGGACGGAATGGCGGAGATCGGGCAGGGCTTGGTAGGCGAGCCACTTGCGGCCGCGGTCGTACGCTTCGGTCGAGGGCGACAGCACCTCGATAATCACGGTCGCGGAGGCCACGCTCCGGCTGTCTGGATCGGGCGCGATGTCGCCGCGACACGAGACAAAGACATCCGGGTAGAACCGCGCCGTGCCGGCCTCGAGCCGCATCGTCTCTCGGAACGACGCGCAGGGCCCGCCGGGCGCGAGGCGTTCCGCGACGAGGCCGTCGAGGCACCGGGTCAGGGCGTGATGCGCGGTCGATCCGCCGACTATCATGCGAAAGACACGGCCGTCGATGTATTCGAGCCGCTCCCCCTCCTCTGCCGTCTCGCAGAGGCGGTCATAGGCGTCGAGATCGATGAACGCATCGCGCCGCGCCGCGGGCATACAGGGCCTCCGGTGCTGTCAGTGGCGAGATCGTAGGCTACGGCCCTGCAGTCCGGGAAGCCGGTTCCGAGCCGTCGAGACGACGGCTCACCGCCGCCCGAACAACCGCTCCACGTCCGACAGCTTCAATTCGACGTATGTCGGGCGCCCGTGGTTGCACTGGCCGGAGAACGGCGTCGCCTCCATCTCGCGGAGCAGCGCGTTCATCTCCTCCGGCCGCAGGCGGCGGCCGGCCCGGATCGAGCCGTGGCAGCTCATCCGCGACAGGACGGCGTCGAGGCGACGGGCGAGCGGATCGGCCACGCCCTCGGTCAGCGCGTCGACGACATCGGTGAGGAGCGCGCGCAAGGACCCGCCGGCGAGCGCCGAGGGCACCTCCCGCACCAGCACGGCGCCGTGGCCGAAGGATTCGAGCACGAGGCCGAGATCCTGCAGGGCGTCGGCCGCATCGGCGAGCCGGTCGGCCTCGACGGGATCGAGCTCGACCACCTCGGGGATCAGCAGGATCTGGCGGGCGATGCCGCCGCCCTCCCGCTCGCGCTTCAGCCGCTCGTAGACCAGCCGCTCGTGGGCGGCGTGCTGGTCGACGATGACGATCCCGTCCCGGGTCTGGGCGACGATGTAGGTCTCGTGCAGCTGCGCCCGTGCCGCGCCCAGGGGATGCTGGTCGGCAACGGCCTCGGGCGGCGGCATGCGCTGGTCGGCGCTCGGCAGGGCGAGGTCGCCGGCAAACTGCGCCTGGTGCCCTTCGCCGAAGCCACCGCCGGGGGGCGGTGCCTCGTAGGCGGCCTGATCCGGCTCGCGGGCCCCCCAAGAAGCGTCCCACGGCGCCTGGCCGAAATCGCGCTCGAAATCCTCGGGCCGGCCCGAGCCGGTGGGCCGGGCCGGCGCCGTCTCGTCGCGGCGGGCGAACAGGCTCGCGGGCTGGCGCGACGCCGTCGAGGGCGTGGAGGCCGGCATCGGGAGCGGCGCCTGCTGCGGCCGCAGGCTCTCCAGGGTGCGGGAGGCCACGGTGCCGGAGCTGCGCCCGCCCTCCCGGCGCAGGGCCTCGTGGATCGCGCTGACGATGAGCCCGCGCACCAGGCCCGGATCGCGGAAGCGCACCTCGGTCTTGGCCGGGTGGACGTTGACGTCGACGAGGGCGGGGTCGCAGGTGAGCGCCAGCGCCAGGACCGGATGGCGGTCGGAGGCCATCACGTCGGCATAGGCCCCCCGCACCGCCGAGAGCAGCAGCCGGTCGCGCACCGGCCTTCCGTTGACGACGAAATGGACGTGGGTCGCCGCCGCCCGGTGGAAGGTCGGCAGGCCGACATGGCCGTCGAGGGCGAAGGCCTCGCGCTCCAGGCTCAACGGCGCCGAGTTCTGGCCGAATTCGGGTCCGAGCACCGCAACGAGGCGGCGCAGCCACGAGCCCGGCCCGATCTCGGCCGGGAAGACCAGGCCCGGGGACGACGCGCCCTCGCCGGTCAGCGTGAAACGGATCTGCGGGTGGGCGACAGCGAGGCGGCGCAGAATCTCCCCCACCGCCGTCGCCTCGGCCCGGTCCGACTTCAGGAATTTCAGCCGCGCCGGGGTGGCGGCGAAGAGATCCGTCACCTCGATCCGGGTCCCGGGCTGGCTGGCTGCCGGCCGCACCGGTCCCTTGTGTCCGGCATCGACCACGATGACGTGGCCGCTCTCCGCGCCGGGCACCCGCGAGGTGATGGCGAGACGGGCCACGGCGCCGATCGACGGCAGGGCCTCGCCGCGAAAGCCCAGGGTCTCGATGCGCGCGAGGTCGCCGTCCGGCAGCTTCGAGGTGGCGTGACGCTCGACCGCCAGCGCGAGGTCGTCCGCGCTCATGCCGCCGCCGTCGTCGACGACCCGGATCAGCTTGCGCCCGCCGGCCGCGATCGTCACCGCGATGCTGGCGGCGCCGGCATCGACCGCGTTCTCGACCAGTTCCTTGACCGCCGAGGCCGGCCGCTCGACCACCTCGCCGGCGGCGATGCGGTCGACGAGCACCGGGTCGAGGCGGCGGACTTCCGGCCTTCCGGGAGAGTGCGGCCGTCCGGGGGATGAAGGAGCCATGGCGGGAATATAAGGTTTCGCGAGGCCCGCCAGAAGGTGCGGGAGCCTGCGTTTCCACGGGTGGATGCGATGATGGCGGACGAGACGGACGACGTAATCCTGCGCCCCTGCCGGGAGGACGACCTGCCCGCCGTGACGGCGATCTACGCCCATGCGGTGACGACCGGCCGGGCCTCGTTCGAGCTCGAGCCGCCGGACGAGGCCGAGATGGGCGCGCGCCGGGAGGCGCTCGTGTCGGGCGGCTACCCGTACCTCGTCGCCGAGCGGGCGGGGACGGTCGTCGCCTACGCCTATGCCGGCCCCTACCGGACCCGGCCGGCCTACCGGGGCACCGTGGAGAATTCCGTCTATGTCCGGCCCGACCAGGCCGGGCGCGGCTTGGGCCGGCGCCTGCTGGAGCGGCTCGTCGACGAGGCGACGGCAGCGGGGTTCCGCCAGATGGTGGCGGTGATCGGCGATTCGCAGAACGCCGCCTCGATCGCGCTCCACGCCGGTCTCGGCTTCCGGCCCGTCGGGGTGCTCGAATCCGTCGGCTGGAAGCACGGCACCTGGCTCGACACCGTGCTGATGCAGCGCGCCCTCGGTCCGGGTGACGGAACGCCTCCGGAACGGTGATACGGCTTCCGGGAGAGTCCTTCCGGACGCCGTGTCACCGGCCCGCGCGGCGCCTGAGTGAAGCCGGTTTCCGCATCGCGAAGCGATCAATCGGAAACCGTACGAGACAGTCCTTCGCCCGAGCGGTGCCGCTTTCCCGGGACATCGCTGGCCCAGGGTCAGTTACGGGGACTTAACCCTGCCCGTTGTACCCCTCTTAACCATGATGGCCCGCCGAATTGGACGGGCCCGGCGGAGCGGAGCGGCAGGCCCGTGGCGGACGAGCGGCGAACACGCGGACAGGCCGGCCCCGGCCTCCCGGCCCTGGTGCTGGCGGTCTCCCTCGCCGCCGCGGGGCCGGTCCGGGCCCAGGTCGCGGCGCCGGGCGCAGGCCAGGGATTCGATCAGGGAGCCGGGCAAGGTCTCGGACAAGCGACCGATCCGAGCCTGCCCGGCCCGCTCCCGGGCGGCCAGGACCCCGCCACCTTCGCCCTGCGCGCCTCCAACCCGACGGCCCAGGGCGGGCTCTCCCGCGGCATCGCCCGCCCGGGGGCGGCGTCGCGCTTCGGCGCCAGGCCGCGCACCCCGCCGCAGCGGCGGACCCGCCCGCCCACCACCGCCATCACCCGCCAGGCGACGCAAACGGGCATCGCCGACGATTCGCGCCTGCGCCCGGTGGTGCAGATCCCCGTCTCGGGCGTGCCCGACCTCGCCGCGGGCGTGCCCCTCCTGCGCCGGCGCACGATCGACCCCCTCGACCCCTACGGTCCGCTCGGCATCCGGCTCGGCGGGCTGACCCTGTTCCCGGCCCTGCAGCAGAGCGTCGGCTACGATTCGAACCCCGACCGCTCGATCTATCGCCGCGGCTCGATGGCGCTGCTCAGCCAGGGCGAGCTGCGCGTCGCGAGCGACTGGTCGTCCCACGAACTCACCGGCGCGATGCGCTTCGGCTACTTCCTGTATCCCGACAACCCCAATGCCGACCGGCCCGACGGCGACGGCGCGATGCGGCTGCGCCTCGACGTCGCCCGGGACACCAAGGTCGATGTCGAGGGCCGCTACGCCATCTCGACCCAGCGCGCCGGCAGCCCGGACCTCGCCGCCCAGGTCCGCGACCGGCCCCTCGTCGCCACCTATGGCGGCACGGTCGGGGTGACGCAGAACTTCAACCGGCTGCAGGTGACGCTGGCGGGCCTGATCGACCGCCAGACCTTCGAGAATGCGCAACTCCCCGACGGCACGATCCTGCGCCAGGACGACCGCAACGCCAACCAGTTCGGCCTGCGCCTGCGCACCGGCTACGAGATCAGCCCCGGCTTCACCCCCTTCGTCGATACCCTGGTCGACACCCGCATCCACGACTTCGCGGTCGACCAGTCCGGCCTGCGCCGCGATTCCGACGGCGTCACGGTCCGCGCCGGTTCGAGCTTCGAGATCAGCCGGCTCCTCACCGGCGAGGTGTCGGGCGGCTACCTGTCGCGCCACTACGCCGACCCACGGCTGAGCAACGTCACCGGCCCGGTAATCGACGGCTCCGTGACCTGGGCGGCGACGGCCCTGACCTCGCTCCGGGTCGGCGCCTCGACCAGCGTGAGCGAGACCATCGTGCCCGGCGCGAGCGGCATCTTCACCCGCACCGCCGTCGCCGAGATCACCCACGACCTGCGCCGCAACCTGCGCCTGACGCTCGCCGGCACGTTGATCAGCAACGACTACCAGGGCACCAGCATCCGCGAGCAGGGCTACAGCGCCGGCGTCAAGCTCGATTACCGCCTCAACCGCTGGCTCGGCTTCCGGGCGAGCTACGCCCGCGAATTGCTGCGCAGCACGGCGATCGGGTCGAGCTATCACTCGGATACGTATCTGGTCGGGGTGCGGGTCAACCCGTAACCATCCCTCCCCTGCGACACGCGGGCCGCGCAACCCGGCCCCCCTCCACCGGTTTCCTCCGATCGAGATTCCGGTTTTCGAGGGAGGGCGTGTCCGCGCGATGACGAGAGCGTTCCGGCCCGAGCGCATCTTCCTGGTCACCAGCCTGGTGCTCACCATCGCGGCGGCGGTGGCGATCTACCTGTTGCAGGCGACCACGCTCGCCATCGCGGTGGCGCCGCGGGACGGCACCGAGCCGGCGCTGATCCGCGCCTATGCCGAGGCCCTCAAGAGCACCCACAAGGGGATACGCCTGCGCATCCTGCCCTTCGACGACGTGCGCGAGAGCGCCAAGGCGCTGGAGCAGGGCCAGGCGGATCTCGCCGTGGTGCGGCCCGACGTCGATCTGCCGGCAAACGGCCTGACGCTCGCCATCCTGCGCGACCAGGCGATGCTGATCGCCTCCCCGGCACCGTCCGGCATCACGACCTTCCCGGCCCTCGCCCGCAAGCGCCTCGGCATCGTGGCGCATCGCGACGCCGATCTGTGGCTGCTGAAGAGCCTGATGGGCTATTACGGCCTCACCCTCCAGGAGGGTGGCGGCGGCCCGATTCCCGCCGGGCAGGTGCGGCTGGTGCCGCTTGCCGAGGACGATCTTCCCGCCGCCTTCGCGCAGAAGCGCATCGACGCGGTGGTGGCGGTGATCGCGCCGGCCGCCCCGATGGCGTTGCGCCTCGTCGGCACCGTCCAGGCGGCGAGCCGGACCCGCAAGGTCGATTTCGTCGGGGTCGAGGACGGGCCGGCGATCATCGAGCGACTGCCCCGGCTCCAGGCGGTGACGGTGCCGGCCGGGCTGTTCGGCGGCAGCCCGAAGGTGCCCGAAGAGGAGGTGAAGACCGTCGGCGCGTCCTACCGGCTGATGGCCAGGGCCTCGCTGAGCCGGACCGTGGCGGCGGACGTGACCCAGCATCTGTTCGAGTTGCGCTCGCGCCTCTCCGACGCGACGCCGGCCGCCGATTACGTGGCCGCCCCCGCCTACGAGACCACCGCCGAGGCGACGAGCGCGCGGCTGCCGATCCATCCCGGCGCCATCGACTATTACGAGCGCGAGCAGCAGGGGTTCATCGAGCGCTACGGCGACTGGGTCTACCTGCTGGCGGTGCTCGGCGGCGGCTTCGGCTCGGCCTTGGCCTGGCTGCGCCAACGACTGCGCCGGTTGCGGCGCGAGCGCATCGACGTGGTGATGGACCGCCTGCTCGAGATCCTGGCCGAGGCCCGCCGGGCCGAGCCGGCCGGCCTCGATGCGCTCACCGGCGAGGTCGATACGCTGGCGGCCGATGTCGTCCGCTATACCCGCGAGCGCGAGACCGACACCCGCACCATGGCGGCGGTGATGATCGCGATCGAGACCGCCCGCTCCACCATCGCCGATTGCCGCCGGATGGCCGGCGAGGCGGTGCCGCCGCGGCCCGCCTTCCGGCTCAGTGCCGCCGAATAGGTGCCTATCTCACCATCGCCAGCGGCGCGCCGGACTTCGACAGGGCGCCGTCCATCGCCCCGCCCGCCGGGCGCAGGCGCGCCGCGACGGTACCGCCGGGCTGGTAGAGATAGACCTCGCCGTCGCGATAGTCCCAGGCGGTGACCTTCGCGAGGTCCTTGTTGGCGCAGCCGGCGGACGAGGCCTTGTAGAGGTCGAGGGCCGGGGTGCTCGCCAGGGTGACGCGGCAGCTCGCGCCGGTGGCGTCCTTGGCGGTCCAGCCGCCGACGACCGCGGAGCGGCCGCCGCTCGCCACCACCGGGGGCGGCGGGGGCGGGGCGATCGAAGCCTGCTGCTGCACCGGCGGTGGGGGCGACGGCTCCGCCATGATCGGGCCGGACGGATTGGCAACGACGGGAGCCGCGGAGGCGCCAGGCGGCGGCGCCAGGGGGGCGGAGGTCACCGGGCCGGAGGACAGGCCCGGGCCGAGATCCGGTTCTTCCGGCGGCAGCGGCCGGGCCGGGCGGCCGACGGGCCGGGCCGAGGCGTTGAGCCCGGTATCGAACCGCGACGAGGAGCAGGCGCCGGCGCTCGCGGCGAGGGCCAGGGCGGCGACGGTGCAGAGAATCTGGCGCGGCATCGAGGGGTCCTGAAAGGGCCTTTGGGCGGATGTCGGGGATCGTTGGTCCCCGGGAAATACGATCCCGCCAAGGCACGTGCAGGGGTTTCCCCAACGACAAAGGCGCCCGAAGGCGCCTTTTCGAGGGGGTGTGGCCGACAGGACCCAGTCGGCCACCCGGAACGATGCCTGGAGGCGGATCAGACCTCGCGCGCCACCATCATCTTCTTGATCTCGGCGATGGCCTTGGCCGGGTTCAGGCCCTTCGGGCAGGTATTGGCGCAGTTCATGATGGTGTGGCAGCGATAGAGCCGGAACGGGTCGTGCAGCCCGTCGAGGCGCTCGCCGGTATTCTCGTCGCGGCTGTCGATCAGCCAGCGATAGGCCTGGAGCAGGGCCGCCGGGCCGAGGAAGCGGTCGCCGTTCCACCAGTAGCTCGGGCACGAGGTGGTGCAGCAGGCGCACAGGATGCACTCGTAGAGCCCGTCGAGCCGCGCACGGTCCTCGGGAGTCTGGCGCCACTCCTTCTCGGGCGAGGGCGTCTCGGTCTGCAGCCACGGCTCGATCGCCGCGTGCTGGGCGAAGAACGAGGTCAGGTCGGGCACCAGATCCTTCAGCACCGGCATGTGCGGCAGCGGATAGATCTTGACTTGGGTAGACTTGCAATCGTCGATGCCGAGCGTGCAGGCCAGCGTGTTCTGCCCCATGATGTTCATGGCGCAGGAGCCGCAGATGCCCTCGCGGCACGAGCGCCGGAAGGTCAGGGTCGCGTCGACCTTGTTCTTGATCCACAAGAGCGCGTCGAGGACCATCGGGCCGCAATCGTCGCGATCGACGTAGTAGGTGTCGATCCGCGGATTGGCGCCGTCATCCTCGTTCCAGCGGTAGATCCGGAACTCCTGGAGATTCTTGGCGCCGGCCGGCTTCGGCCAGGTCTTGCCCTCGGTGTACTGGGAGCCTTTGGGGAGGTTGAACTGGGCCATCTGTCTATGCCTGATCGGTGCGGTCGAGCCCGAGGGGACGCAGTCGCACCCGTCCGGTCTCGATGGTGAGGAGGGCTCCGGAGTGCAGGTCCGCCCGTGCCCCGTCGATCGCGCGGGCGACGAGGGGGCCGATGCGCCCAGGCAGCGTGGATCCCATGCGGAGCTGGATGACGCTCGGCGCGGTCGCGTCCGACCGCGCCAGGGCGATCCCGAAATCGAGATCGGCCGTCATGACGGCGCGACCGGAGGCTCGCGCCCAATCGATGATGTCGGTGTCGGGCGCGTCCTCCGCACCGACCTCCGACCAGTGGACCGCGTCGTGTCCAAGGCACTGAAGGTACGAGACCCAGTCGGGCGTGAGGTTCATGTCGACCACGATCCTCACGCCGCCGGCTCGAGAGCGATCTCGCGCTCCTGTGCCATCCAGGCCGCGTAGCGGAGGGCCTCGAGCACGTCCTCGCGCTCGATATAGGGATAGGCCACCAGCAACTCGTCGATGCCGACGCCCTCACCGAGATTCCCCAGGATCATCGCGACCGTCACCCGCTTGCCGCGGATGCAGGCTTTCCCGGCCATGACGGCCGGGTTGCGGGTGATCCGGGGGAACTCGGTCATCGATCCCTCCAAGCCGGCCCTGGCGGCCTCAGTACACGCGGGCCTTCGGCTCGATATACGCGATGTCGTTCGACATCGTGTAGGTGTGGACCGGCCGGTAATCGATCGCGACTTTGCGGGCGTCGGGGTCGAGCCAGGCGAGCGTGTGCTTCATCCACTGCTTGTCGTCGCGGTCCGGGAAGTCCTCGCGGGCATGCGCGCCGCGCGACTCGGTCCGGTTGGCGGCGGATTCCATGGTGACGACGGCCTGGCCGATCAGGTTGTCGTATTCCAGGGTCTCCAGCAGGTCGGTGTTCCAGACCAGCGAGCGGTCGGTCACCTTCACGTCGTCGGTGCCGGCCCAGACCTTGTTGATCAGGCCCCTGCCCTCCTCCAGCACCTCGCCGGTGCGGAACACGGCGCAGTTGTTCTGCATCGTCTTCTGCATTTCGAGGCGCAGCTCCGCCGTCGGCGTGCCGCCATTGGCGTAGCGGAAGCGGTCGAGGCGGCCGAGCGCCTTGTCGGCGGAGTCCTTGGGCAGTTCCGGCAGGCGGCCGCCCTTCTCCACCGTCTCGGCGCAGCGCAGGCCCGCGGCGCGGCCGAACACCACAAGGTCGATGAGCGAGTTGGACCCGAGGCGGTTGGCGCCGTGGACCGAGACGCAGGCCGCCTCGCCGATCGCCATCAGGCCCGGCACCACGTGGTCGGGGTTGCCGTTCTTCAGGGTCAGCACCTCGCCGTGGAAGTTCGTCGGGATGCCGCCCATGTTGTAGTGGACGGTCGGGATGACCGGGATCGGCTCCTTGGTCACGTCGACGCCGGCGAAGATCTTCGCGCTCTCCGAGATGCCGGGCAGGCGCTCGTGCAGGATCTTCGGGTCGAGGTGGTCGAGGTGGAGGAAGATGTGGTCCTTGTTCTTGCCCACGCCGCGGCCGGCGCGGATCTCCATGGTCATGGAGCGGGAGACCACGTCGCGGGAGGCGAGATCCTTGGCGGACGGCGCGTAGCGCTCCATGAAGCGCTCACCCTCGGAATTGGTGAGGTAGCCGCCCTCGCCGCGCGAGCCCTCGGTGATGAGGCAGCCGGCGCCGTAGATGCCGGTCGGGTGGAACTGGACGAACTCCATGTCCTCGAGCGCCAGGCCCGCCCGCAGCACCATCGCGTTGCCGTCGCCGGTGCAGGTATGGGCCGAGGTCGCCGAGAAATAGGCCCGGCCGTAGCCGCCGGTGGCCAGCACCGTCGTGGCGGCGCGGAAGCGGTGGATCTCGCCGGTGGCCTGGTCGATGGCGATGACGCCGCGGCAGCGGCCCTCCTCGTCCATGATCAGGTCGAGGGCGAAGTACTCGATGAAGAAGTTGGTCTGCGCCTTCACGGCCTGGCCGTAGAGGGTGTGCAGCATGGCGTGGCCGGTGCGGTCGGCCGCCGCGCAGGTGCGCTGGGCGGTGCCCTTGCCGTAATCGGTGGTCATGCCGCCGAACGGGCGCTGGTAGATCTTGCCCTCGGCGGTGCGCGAGAACGGCACGCCCCAATGCTCGAGCTCGTAGACCGCGGCCGGCGCGTTGCGCACCAGGTACTCGATCGCGTCCTGGTCGCCGAGCCAGTCCGACCCCTTCACGGTGTCGTACATGTGCCAGCGCCAGTCGTCCGGGCCCATATTGCCGAGCGAGGCCGAGATGCCGCCCTGCGCCGCCACGGTGTGCGAGCGGGTCGGGAACACCTTGGTGATGCAGGCGGTGCGAAGGCCGGCCTGCGAGCAGCCGACGGTGGCGCGCAGGCCGGCGCCGCCGGCGCCGACGATCACGACGTCGAAGCTGTGGTCGATGATGGTGTACGCCTTGCCGTTCTGGGCCGGCGCGGCGGAAGCGGTGGAGGCCATGGGCGAGGTTCCCGTTCTGGCGTGACGCAGTCTGTCGTTACACGAGGACCCGCAGGCTCACGCGCACGATGGCGTAGAGGCAGGCGACAGCGACGACGACGCAGTAGAAGTTGTTGGCGATGACCGCGGCGATGCGCAGGCCCTTGTCGTGGACATAGTCCTCGATGACGATCTGCAAGCCCATCCGCATGTGGTTGGTGACCGACAGGACGCCAAGGATGAGCAGGATCGCCACCAGCGGGTGCGACACCAGGGCGACCGCCGCCGGGTAGGGCCGGCCGGCCATCAGGGCGACGATCACCACGAAGGCGAGGACGAGGGGCACGTTGGCGACCGCGGTGACGCGGTGCATCCACCATTCGCGGGTGCCGTGATGGGCGGCGCCGAGGCCGCTGATGCGGGCGCGGGCGGTGCGGATCGAGGGACGGGGTTCGGCCATCTGTCGTCGTCCTTGTCAGCGCGCCACGAGGGCGACGAGCCAGATCAGCACCGTCAGGGCGGTCGAGCCGATCAGGGTGAAGCGGGCCATCGCGATGCGGGTGCCGGGCTCCATGCCGTGGCCGAAATCCCAGACTAGGTGGCGGATGCCGCCGAGCATGTGGTGCAGCAGGATCCAGGTATAGACGAACAGGATCAGCCGCCCGAGGATCGAGCCGAAGAACCACGCCACCGGGCCGTAGGCGCCCGGGCCGGCGGCGAGCGCCACGAGCCAGAGCGCCAGCAGCGCCGTGCCGCCGTAGAGCGCGACGCCGGTGATGCGGTGAGCCACCGACATCGCCATGGTCCAGGTCCAGCGGTAGATCTGGAGGTGGGGCGAGAGCGGTCGCACGACCGGTCTGCCGGCGGGGTTGGTGGGCCTTGCGGTGTCCGCCATCGTGATCCTCGGAATTCCCTGGTCTGTACCGGCTCTAAACTGGGTCACCTACCGGCTCCGTCGCGCGAGCGCAACGTGGCCGCGACCCTGCGCGAGTGACAGACGCGTCCGCCTGTCTCTCTGGAACGCGTCCAATTCGCAATGCGGCTCTCGTTGACCCAGCCTTCGCCAATGACGAAGGCTGTGAACACCCCTGGTCATCGCAACACGGTCCGATCTACCTTCGCGGCCGGCGAAACGATCGGCCGGGAACGGGCCGTCGCCGGAGGGAGGCAGGCGCCGCCATGCATTTCGATCTCGTCGATCTCAGCCTGTTCCGCCACGTCGTCGAGGCGGGCTCGATCACCCATGGGGCCAACCGGGCGAACCTGGCGCTGGCCGCGGCGAGCCACCGCATCCGCAGCATGGAGGCCTCGCTCGGCGCTGCCCTCCTCACCCGGGCGCGGCTCGGCGTGACCCCGACGCCTGCCGGGCGCACGCTCTTGACCCATGCTCGCCAGATCCTCGGCAATGTCGAGCGGCTGCAAGGGGATCTCGCCGCCTTCGCGGGCGGGGCGGCGGGGCAGATCCGGGTCCTGTCGAACACCAACGCCCTGACGGAGTTCCTGCCGGAGGTGCTCTCGGCCTATCTCGCCCTGCATCCGGGCGTCAGCGTCGACATCGAGGAGCGCCTGTCGGACGAGATCGTCGGGCTCGTCGCCGAGGGCGCGGCGGATCTCGGCCTCGTCGCCGGCACGGTCGAGACCGGCAGCCTCGAGACCCATCCGTTCCGCCGCGACCGCTTCGTGCTGGTCGTCGCGGACGGCCATCCCCTGGCCGAGCGGGCCTCCGTACCCTTCGCCGAGGTGCTCGGCCACGACCTCGTCGGGCTCGATCGCGCAAGCGCGCTGACTCGTTTCCTCGCCGGCAAGGCGGGCCGCAGTGGTCAGCCCCTGCGCCTGCGGGTGCAACTGCGCGGCTTCGACGCGGTCTGCCGCCTGGTCGAGTGCCGGGTCGGCCTCGGCATCGTGCCGGAGACGACCGCGCGCCGGGCCGCCCGCACCATGGCGATCGCCATCGTGGCCCTTGAGGATCCTTGGGCGGTGCGCGACCTGACGATCTGCCTGCGCGATCTCGCCGCCCTGCCCCCCTTCGCGCAGGATTTCGTCGCCCATCTGCGGGCGCCGCATGAATGAATGTGCATCCGGGACCGGAGCCGATGCGGACCTGGGGTGACGGACCTGAGGTTACGGACCTGGGGTGAAGGCTCGGAGGGCGTGCCTTCAGGCCCTGCACACCTGGCCCGTCCTCGGGTAAGAGTGCGGTGACACCGATGCGAATGAACGAGGCGGACGACCCCACCCCATGCAGGACACCGATCGCCCGCACGAGCCCGCCGCCCTGGTCGATGCCGAGGCGCATTCCGCCGGCTTCCGGCAGGTGCGCGAGGCGCGCCGGCTCGAACTGGTGGAGGATTACGTCGAGCTGATCGCCGACCTGATCGGCGATGGCGGCGAGGCGCGCCAGGTCGACATCGCGGCCCGCCTCGGCGTGGCGCAGCCGACGGTGGCCAAGATGCTCAAGCGCCTGGCCGAGGACGGCCTGGTGCAGCAGCGGCCCTATCGCGGGGTGTTCCTCACCGAGGCCGGCCGGACGCTGGCCGCGGAGGCGCGGGAGCGCCACCGCATCGTCGAATCGTTCCTGCTGGCGCTCGGCGTCAGCCCGGACGTGGCGCGCTGCGATGCCGAGGGCATCGAGCACCATGTCAGCGGCGAGACCCTGGAGGCGTTCCGCCGCTTCACCGCCGCCCGGACCGCCGCCTGACGGCGACTCCGGGCGGCGGTGGGTGGCCTTTGCTCAGGCCGCCCGCATCGCGTGCAGGAACGCGTCGGTCTGGGCGTTCAGCTCGCGCGAGCGCTCCGAGACCTGCGACGAGGCGGTGATCACCCGCGCCGCAGTCTCGCCGGTCTCGGCGGCGGAGGCCGAGACGCCGGCCGTCCCGGTCATCACGTCGCCGGCGCCGGTCGCCGCCTGGGCGACGTTGCGGACGATCTCCTGGGTCGCGGCGTTCTGCTCCTCGACCGCGGCGGCGATCGCCGTCGTCACGCTGCTGATCTCGCGGATCCGCGTGCCGAAGCCGCCGATCGCCGAGACCGCCTGCGCGGTCGAATCCTGGATCCGGGTGATCTGCGCCGAGATCTCGTCCGTCGCCTTGGCGGTCTGGTTGGCGAGTTCCTTGACCTCGGCGGCGACGACCGCGAAGCCGCGGCCCGCCTCGCCCGCCCGGGCCGCCTCGATCGTCGCGTTGAGCGCGAGCAGGTTGGTCTGCCCGGCGATCGAGGAGATCAGGCTGACGACGTCGCCGATCTTGCTCACCGCGCCGCTCAGTTCCTGCACCAGGCGCGCGGTCGAATCCGCCTCGACCACCGCCGCCTCGGCGAGGCTCGCCGAGCCCTGGACCTGGCGCCCGATCTCGTTGACCGAGCTGCCGAGTTGCTCGGAGGCCGCCGCGACGGTGCCGATATTGGTCGAGGTCTGCTGGGCGGATCCCGCGACTTCCGTCGAGCGGGCGCTGGTCTGGCTCGCCGTCCCGGCCATCGAGGCGGCAGCGGCGTTCATCTCCGTGGCGGCATTCGACAGGGTGGCGAACAGGGCCGCAGAGTCCCGGGTGAAGCCGGTCACCAGCTCCTCCAGCCGCTTCGCCCGTTCCTCGTCGCGGATCTTGATGTTCATCTCCTCGTCGATGTCGACGAGGGAGCCGCAGATCCGCGTCGGGATGCCGTTCTCGTCGTAATTGGCGCCACCGGTGGCGCGGAACCAGCGCGGCTTGCCGTCCGGCATCACGATCCGGTACTTGACGTCGTATGCGCCCTGGTTCTTCGCGTCTTTGATCGAGGCGGCGAACGCGGACATGATGTGATCGAAATCGGCGGGATAGATCCGGCTCGACCACGCCTCCAGCGTGTTCGGAAATTCCTCGATCGTCTTGTAGCCGAGGACGCGCCGCAACTCCGGTGTCCAGGTCACGGTGGTTTTCGGGTGGGTGAGCTCCCCCCGATACGGCACAACCTCCCACAAGCCCACGCCTGCACGCGTTGCGAGCAGCTCCAAGAACTCGTTTTTCGGTGAGAAGCGCTTCAGCATCTGTTGTCGTCCGGTCGTCCCTGGAGAAACCTTACGGCTCGACAATGAAGAAGACGTTACGTTAGGGTTGAGAGATGCTTGCCCGCTTGTCCGAGCGTTCCGCCTGTGTGAGTGGTCGCGGTCGCCAGGCGGCGTCCTGGCGTAAGGGCAAAGCCAATCTTCGTCGCCCGGCAAAGCCTTCGACTTCGCCGGACGACGCCCCCCCGCGATGCGCTCAGCGCGGCATCAGCACCCAGTAATCGAGGTCGAGGATGACCGCCGGGTCGGTGGCGTCCCCGACCTTGTCCGGATGGGTGGCGCAGGACTGGTTCTTGGTGGCGACGGTGCGCAGGCGCAGCGCCCCGACATCGCTGCGCCCGGGAAGCTCGGCCACCGCCGCCACCTCGCTCCAGGCATAGACCGTGTCGCCGGCAAACAGCGGCGCGACGTGGCGCCCGGCATTGATGCCGGCGATCGAGAAGGCGTTGCCGAGCCCGTTGAAGCTCAAGGCGCGGGCGAGCGAGATGACGTGGCCGCCATAGATCAGTCGCTTGCCGAATCGGGTGTCCTTGGCCGCAAAGCCGTCGAAATGGACCTTGGCGGTGTTCTGGAACAGCCGGGTGGCGATCTGGTGCTCGGCCTCCTCGACGGTCATGCCGTCGACGTGGTCGATGCGCTCGCCGACCTGGTAGTCGCCGAAGCGGTACGGGCTGCCGGCGAGGCCGAGATCGTAACCTTGCGCGTTCAGGGGCGGCAGGGCGGCGGCCAGCTCCTCCGGCGCCACCGCCTTGGCGAGGCTCGGCACCGCCTCCTCGGCGATCTTGGCCTCGGGGTCGCGCTTGCGCACCAGCACCCAGCGGCAATAGCTCAGCACCGCCTCGCCGTGCGCGTCATAGCCGGTGGAGCGGACATAGACGACGCCGGTCTGGCGGTTCGAGCTCTCCTTGAGGCCGATGACCTCGGAGACCGAGTTCAGGGTCTCGCCCGGATAGACCGGGCGCAGGAAGCGCCCTTCCGCGTAGCCGAGATTGGCGACCGCGTTGAGCGAGATGTCCGGCACCGTCTTGCCGAACACGACGTGGAAGACCAGCAGGTCGTCGAGGGGAGCCCGGGCGTAGCCGAAGGCCGCCGCGAAGGCGTCGGAGGATTGCACCGCGAAGCGTGGGCCGTAGAGCGCGGTGTAGAGCGCCACGTCGCCGGTGGTGATCGTGCGCGGCGTGGCGTGGCGGATGGTCTCCCCGAGGCGGAAATCCTCGAAGAAACGGCCCGGATTGGTCTTCATCGTCGCCCCTCGTCTCGCGCTACGGCTCTCGTGCGAGAGCCTGCCGGGCGCGGTGACGCGTCCGGCAGGCTCTGGTGGTGTCGGGCCGGACGAACCGGCCGCTTCCGGCGATCTGAGGGGCAGCCCCGCCCGGCGGTCAAGCCCCGTCCTTGGACAGTGCGCCCTTGGGCGGTCCATGGGTCAGGCCGTCGAGCCGGGCCGCCAGGACCGGCCCGTCGCCGGCGATGCGAAACAGCTTGATCCGCGCGGTGGCCCCGGTGGCGAGCGCCACCGCGGAGGCCGGGAGGTCGAGGGCGCGCCGCAGCACGTCCCGGATCGCCGCGTTGGCGGCGCCGTCCTCCGGTGCCGCCCGGACCCGGACCTTCAACACGGAGGCGCCGTCGTCCCGGATCTCGATGCCGTCGAGGGCGTCGCGCCCGCCCCGCGGGGTGGCCCGGACCCGGACCTCGAGTCCCGTCGGGGTGACCCGCCAGGGCGGGCTGCTCATGGCCGTTCTACGCCGAGGCTCTTACGCCATGCCGGCGAAGAGCTCGAACATCAGGTTGCGCAGGAAGAACAGGCCGAGGACCAGGATGATCGGCGAGATGTCGATGCCGCCGAGATTCGGCAGGATGCGCCGGATCGGCCGCAGGGCCGGCTCGGTCACCCGGAACAGGAACTCCCCGATCTGCGACACGATCGGGTTGCGCACGTTGACCACGTTGAAGGCCACCAGCCAGCTCAGCACGGCGCTGGCGATGAGCAGGTACACGTAGAGCGTGATGATGTTGTCGATGAGCCAGAGAATCGAGCGCATGCGTGGTCCGTGCGAGCCCCGGGGCACCCCGCGCGCAATCGCATCGCGGCGGGCCCACCAAGGGAATTGACAGGCTGAGAAGGGCCGGCCTACAAGGCACCCGCCTCGGACGGGGCTGTAGCTCAGATGGGAGAGCGCCGCAATCGCACTGCGGAGGTCAGGGGTTCGAATCCCCTCAGCTCCACCAGGCCTGCCCAGCGTGATTAACGCAGGGTTGGCAGGGTGGCGGGGCAGGTGGTGACGGAGCCACTTGGGTAGTGACATCGCCTCGGCGATATGACATATGCCCGCTTACGGCGGGGCTGTAGCTCAGATGGGAGAGCGCCGCAATCGCACTGCGGAGGTCAGGGGTTCGAATCCCCTCAGCTCCACCAAACTTCCGTTTGGTTGGATCCTGAATTTGATGGGATGAAACCGGGATCGGCTTTGGCCGGGGCCCGGTTTTGCCATGTCTGGTCTCGGGCATGGGGCGGCTCTGCATCCGCGAGCACCGGGGCCGGGTGAACGTGGCACGCCGCGATGCGGGGACCGGGTCCGTTCCGGCAGGGGGCCGGCCACGGTGTCGCGCTGGACGGTTGCAGAGATCCTATCCCGGTGGGAGCAGGGCTTGCCCGGAAAAGAAAAGGCGGAGGAATCTCCTCTCCCCGCGGGCGGGGAGAGGGCTGATCCCCTGTCCAAGGGGATCAGCCAGCGGAGGCGCAGCCGAAGCGAGGGTGAGGGGGTCTCGACGAGAGAGGCTCTTCCGGAAACACCCCCTCACCGCCGCCCTTCGGGCTCCCCGAGCCCCTTCGGAGCTCAGCCCTCTCCCCGCCCGCGGGGAGAGGGCGAACCTGCGCTTTTTCTTTCACCGGACAGCCCGCCTGGGAGGGCAAAGGAGAATGCCCGCCCAAGTCGGGGCGCCCTCCCAGGAGGGCGTGGTCCGTGCCCGGGGCCGGGCGACGGGCCGAACCCCTTACCGCCCGCGGTTCTTGCGCTGCTGGCCGAGGCCCGAACTCTTGGCGAGTTCCGAGCGCTGGGCGGCATAGGTCGCGGCGACCATCGGGTAATCGTGCGGCAGGCCCCACTTCTGGCGGTACTGGTCGGGCGAGAGACCGCGGGTGGTCAGGTGCCGCTTGAGCGACTTGTAGGGCTTACCGTCCTCCAGGCTGATGATGTAGTCCGGCGTGACGGTCTTGCGGATCGGGACGGGCGGCGTGGGCTTCTCGGGCTCGGGCGCCGGCGGTGCGGCGACGCGTTCGAGGGAGGCGTGCACCGCCGCGATCAGGCTGCCGAGCTCCCCGACCGGCACCGAGTTCTTCGACACGTAGGCCGACACGATATCGGCCGTGAGCATGACGATTTCGCCCGGCTCCTGATCGTGAGTATCCACGTCTGACATCATAGGATTTCCGCTTCGAGAGTGTGGTGGACGGAGGCGTCGCAGCGAGCCGGTCCGGCACCGTGCCGCCACTCGGTCTTCTTGAGGGCCGTCCGCTATCCAAGTCCGTCGGCGCGATCGTCGGTCCCTGAGACTTGGTGGCAAGTCTCAGGCCATCCCGCAAGCTGGCAACAGCAACGTAGCGATCAAATGAGGTAGTTCTTGTGGATTTCACCGCGATACAATCAACCGTAATATACCCAAGGTTGCAATTTTCGAATTTTTGTTGCCAATAATTGCATAAAAATCTATCGAGAGCCGGCTTCTGAGCGCGGAGCCACGATCACGATATCTGTCGCAGGGCCGGCCGCCGGCAGCGGTCGGCCCTGGGCGTCGCGCGGCGGGCCGACGATGGATCAGGCCACCCTGTCCGGCTGCCGCGCCGCCGCATCGTGACGGGACTGGATCTCGATGAAGACGCGCCGGACCTTGGGGCTCAAGGCCTTCATCCGCGTCTCCAGGTGGCCGACCAGGCGCTCGATCTCGCCGCCGCTGAGCCGGTCGTCCATGTCGAGGCTGACATTGACCAGGATGTCGGCGGGACCGAGATGCTGCGTCAGCACCTCGTTGACGTGCTGCACCCCCGACTCGGACCGCACGATCTCGTGGAGGCCGGCGACCAGCGCGGGCTCCGCCGCCTCCCCGACGAGCAGGCCGTGGGTCTCGATCATCAGGAAGATCGCCATTCCGATCAGGATCAACCCGATCACGATCGAGGCGATGCCGTCGAAGGCGGGTTTTTCCAGGATCTCGGCCAGGATCACGCCGGAGAGCGCCACGACGAGACCGGTCAGGGCCGCCACGTCCTCGACCAGCACGGTGAACAGAGCCGGGTCCTTGCTGCGGCGGATCGCGGTGATCGGCGGCAGCCGGCCCTTCTCGCCCCAGAACGCCTTGAGGGCGACGAAGCAGGAGAACCCTTCCGCCGCGACCGCGAAGCCGAGGATCGCGAGGTTCACGTAGAAGCCCGGGATGGTCCGCCCGAAGATCACCGCGTCCGCCGCGGGCTCGGGATGCTGGAGCTTGTGGATGCCCTCGTAGACCGCGAAGGCGCCGCCGCCGAGGAAGATCAGCAGGGCCACCAGGAAGGCGTAGAAATAGACTTCGCGGCCGTAACCGAACGGGAAACGGGCATCCGCCGGCTTCTGCGCCCGCTTCAGCCCGACGAGCAGCAGGAGCTGGTTGGCGGTGTCGACCACCGAGTGGACGCCCTCGGCCAGCATGGCGCTCGAGCCGGTGAGGAAGGCGCCGACGAACTTCGCCACGGCGATCGCCAGGTTGGCGCCGGCGGCGGTGTAGATCGCGCCGCTGCTCTCATGAGCCATGTGTTCAAAAGCTCCCGTCGCGCGGCGAGCGTGGCCGCGGCTGACGACGGTAACGCCGCGAGGCGCCGGATGGGTCCGGGGATGCGCGACGTGATGTCCTGAAGATCAGGCCGCATCGCGCAACGCGGGCGCTGGACGATCCAGCCCGAAATGCCCGTAGAGCGCCGCGATGCTGTCGGTCAGCAGACCGTCGAGCGGCCCCAGCGTCGCCCCGTCCGGCACCCGCCCCTCGACCCTGGCCGCGTGCTCGATCTCGCGCAGGTGCGAGGCCAGGGCCGCGGCGCCGACATTGAGGCTCATCGACTTGAGCCCGTGCGCCGCCCGGCCCGCGGCCTCGGCGTCGGTCGCCGCCCGCAAGGCCGCCAGGCCGTCGGGCCCATGGGCGGCGAACAGCCCGAGTACCCGCTCGACGAAGGCGGAGCCGGAGCCCTCGGCCATCTCGGAGAGCCCGGCCAGGGTATCGGGATCGAGGAGCGCCGCCGGTGCCGCATCGCGGGTCTGCGGGATCTCGGCCGGATCCGCGGACGCGTTCATGTCGCCGCTCGTCCCCAGGGCCAGGGCCAGCGTGCGGGCGAGATCGGTTAGGGTGAAGGGCTTGGCGAGCACGCCGTCCATGCCGGCCTCGCGCCAGGCCCCGGCCGCGGTGCCGACGACATGGGCGGTGGCCGCCACGATGTGGATGCGGGCCGCACCCTCCGCCGTCTCCCATTGCCGGATCGCCCGTGCGGCGTCGAAGCCGTCGAGGCCCGGCATCGAGCCGTCCATCAGGATCAGGTCGAACCCGCCATCGCGCGCCGCCTCGAGCGCCTGGAACCCGTCCTCCACGGTGACGACCGAGGTGACGCCGAGGCGGCCCAGCGCCTCGACCGCGACCTCGCGGTTGACCGGGTTGTCGTCGGCGACGAGCACCCGGGCGGCGGGGAAGCGCGGCAGGGTGGCGACCGGCCCGGCCTCGGCGCCGATGCCCGTGAAGGTGCCGCCGGTCGCCAGCGCCGCCAGCGCCGGGCGCCACTCGCCCTGGGCCAGCGGCCAGCGCAGCAGGGCGTCGGCGAGGTGCGACGAGAGCACCGCGGCGCCGCTCGGCTCGCCCATCGGCGCGATGGCGACGACGCGGCCGGCCCCGGCCGGACGGCGCCCGGCCCGGGCGAGGTCGCGGGCCTCGACGAGGTGATGGGCGCCCTCCCCCGCCTCCCCCGGCGCGAAGCCGGCGGCCAGCAGGCCCTCCGTCAGGGCGAGCCCGGTGGCCTCGCCCGACACCGCGACGACCACCGCCGGCACGATCCCGCCGCGGCGCGACACCGGCTCGGCCGCCGTGACGACGTCGAGGGGGATCTCGGCCCAGAAGGTCGAGCCGCGGCCGACCTCGCTCTCGACCCCGATCCGCCCGCCCATGGCGGCGACGAGCCGCTCGGCGATCGACAGGCCGAGGCCGGTGCCGCCGAAGCGCCGGGTGGTCGAACCGTCGGCCTGCGAGAAGGCGGAAAAGATCGTCGGCAGGGTCTCGGCCGGGATGCCGATGCCGGTGTCGGCGACGCTCAGGCGCAAGGCTCCACCCTGGTCCAGCGTCTCGATCCTCACCAGGACGTGGCCGGCCTCGGTGAACTTGAGGGCGTTGTTGACGAAGTTGCCCAGCACCTGGCCGAGGCGGACCGGATCGCCGTGGATCGCCCGCGGCACGTCCGGCCCGACGATCGCCGCGAGGTCGAGCCCCTTGGCCCGGGCCCGCTCGCCGAACAGCGTCACCACGGTGTCGGCGACCTCGGCAGGGTCGAGGGCGATGCGCTCCAGGGTGAGCTTGCCGGCCTCGACCTTGGCGAAGTCCAGGATGTCGTTGATGATCGCCAGGAGGCTCTGCCCCGAGCGGGCGATCACCTCGGCGTAGCGGCGCTGGCGCGCCGGCAGCTCGGCGGCGGCGAGCAGCTCGGCCATCACCAGCATGCCGTTCATCGGCGTGCGGATCTCGTGGCTCATCGTGGCCAGGAACAACGACTTGGCGCTGTTGGCGGCCTCGGCCGCCTCCTTGGCCTCGCTGAGGTCGAGGGTGCGGTCGCTCACCTCCTGCTCCAGCCGGCCCTGATGCGCGATCAGGCGGCGGTCGCGCTCGCGCACCGCGTCGATCAGGCCGTTGAAGCTCGTCGCCAGCCGGCCGACCTCGTCGCCGGAGGAGGCCCCCACCGGCAGGACGGCGTGACGGTCGTAATCGTGGTGTTCGCGCACCGCGTCCATGGTGCGGGCGAGCGCGGTGAGCGGCCGGGTCAGGGCGCGGCCGAGGCGCCAGGCCACGGCGGAGCCGACCGCCATGGCGAGCGCCGCCGTCAGGAGGGCGTTGATCACCACGGCCCGGAGCCGCTCGACGAGGGTGGCGTTGTCGGCGATCAGCGTGACCCGCCCGACGGTGCGGGTATTCTCCACCACCGGCACGCTCACCTTCACGGTGCGGGTGAGGACGAGGGCGAGCGGGCTGATGTCCTCCTTGTCGAGGTCGAGGTCGTCGGCGAGCCGCAGGCCCATGCCCTGCTCGGCGAGGGCCGAGCCGTCCATCCGGGTCAGGCCGGCATAGACGATGTCCCTCACCTGGGCGATCGCCCGCAGGGCCGCGTGGGCGCCCGGCACATCGTCGGCCGCCGCCGCCCCGGCTGCGGCGGCGGCGAAGACGCTGGCGAGGCTCTTCAGCGACCGGCGCGTGTCGGCGGCGTAGCGGTTCGTCTCCTGCCAGGCGCCGATCAGGGTGCCGGCGGCCAGCGCGACGATCACCGCGCCGAGCACCACCCGGCTCAGGCGCGCGGCGAGGCTACGGGACGGCGCCGAGGGCGCAGGCGCCACGGGACCGGCCTCGGCCGGAGCGGGGTTGGCGGAAGCGGGCTCGGCGGAAGCAGGCTGCACAGGGTCGGGTCTGGCGGGACGCGGCCAGGGAAAAGGACCTCGCGGGCGAGACGGGGCACCGACGGGCGTCTTGCGCCGCCGCAGGCCCAGGCGTCCCGCGCTTGTGAGCGGTCCTCTTGGGAGCGGGCCTCTTGGGAGCGGGCCCGGCCCGGCCGTGTCCGAGTCCGCGCTCCGCAGGCCGCCGCCGGCCCGTCCGGACCCGTGCGGCGGAGGGGCCGGCTCCTCCGCGAGGCCGATCACCCGGGCGCGTAAACCCCGGTTCTGGCCCGGCTCGCTCACGGCGATCGGCTCGTCCGTCATCTCGCTGGTCACAATCCCGCCGATGGTCACGGCCTGAGCGCTCAGGCGGCCCGGCTGGCGGCGCGGCCGACCAGATCCGCGACGGCGTCCCAGCGCGACAGGAAGGCCGCGACGACGCCTGGGTCGAAATGCCCGCCCGCCTCGCGCAGCAGGAAGGCGTGGGTGTCCTCCAGGCTCCAGGCGCGCTTGTAGGGCCGGTCGCTGGTGAGAGCGTCGAACACGTCCGCGACCGCGACGATGCGGCCGGGCAGCGGGATCGCCTCGCCGGCCAGACCGTTGGGATAGCCCTTGCCGTCCCAGCGCTCGTGGTGGCTCACGGCGATCTCGGCGGCGAGCCGGACCACGTCGGACGAGCTGTTGGCCAGGATGCGGGCGCCGCGCTCGGCATGCCGCTCCATCTCCCGGCGCTCCTCCGGGGTCAGGGGACCGGGCTTGAGCAGGATCGCGTCGGGAATCGCGATCTTGCCGACATCGTGCATCGTCGAGGCCAGGCTGATCAGCCGGATTTGCTCGGGCGGCAGGCCCATCGCCTCGGCGATCAGCACCGTGTAGTTCGCCACCCGGGCGACGTGGTCGCCGGTATCGGTGTCGCGGTGCTCGGCCGCGCGCATCAGCACGGTGACGATCTCGCGCTCGCGCGCCTCGACCAGGGCCACCGCGGCGGCGACCTCCTGGGCGAGCCGGGCCGATTGCGCGGCCTCCGCCTTGTGGGCGCGGCGGAGCGCCAGAAGGTTGGTGACGCGGGCCCGGATCTCGACCGGGTCGCAGGGCTTGTTGACGAAGTCGGTCGCACCGGCCTCGAGCGCCGAGCGGCGGAGCGCCCGCTGGTCGAAGCTCGTCACCATCACGATCGGCACATGGGCGAAGCCCGGCAGCGCCCGCAAGGCCCGGATGACCGCGAGCCCGTCCATCCCAGGCATCTCGAAATCGGTCAGGACGATGCCGATCTCGTCGGCATGCGCCTCCGCGAAAGCGAGGGCGTCGGCCGGCCGCGTGAAGCTCTGCGGCCGGCACCCCGCGATCGGCCGCAGCGCCTCGAGCATCAGGAGGTTGTTGAGCTCGGCATCGTCGAGGACGATCGCACGCATGAGATATCCTCCGGCGAGGGGCCGCCACACCCCGCGAGGGTGCCGGGGAAACCTTGACAATCCCCTCCCCCAGGCCAGGCGTTTTGCACCGATCGGGCGAGGTTCCGGCCCTCTCTTCCGCCGGCCGCGGCGTCTTTGGCTTTGAAACCGGACGCGGTCGGCGCTAGAGCACGTTCCGACGGCCCCTCGCTCAGCTCAGCGGGAGCCGGACAGCCCATGACGGATCCCGGCGCGGCCCTGACGACCAGGCGCGCCTTCGCACGCAGGACGACGAGACGAACACGATGGCCGGCTTCAAGGACCAGAACTTCAACGATCGGCGGAGCACGTCCGCGGACGCGAAGAAGGCCCTGCTGGAGAAGTTCCGGGCCAAGCCCGCCGCCGACGACCCCGAGGTCCAGGCCCGCCTGGCCGAGCGCCAGAAGATCGCCGAGGCCCGTGCCGCCCGCGCCGCCGAGCGCGAGGCCGCCAAGCAGGCGGAGGCCGAGCGCCTGGCCGCCGAGGCGGCGGAGGCCAAGGCCCGCGCCGAGCGCGAGGCCGCCGAGGCCGCCGAGCGCGAGGCCGCCGAGGAGCTGGAGCGCAAGGCCGCCCGCGACGCCCGCTATGCCGCCCGCAAGGCGCGCCGCAAGTAAGCCTGCGCGCAAACCGATCGAGCCGATGTCGCGGTCCCCGTCCGGGGGACCGCCCCGGTCGTTTCAGCCCTCGCCGGGTCCGGCGCCGCTCGCGGCGTACGACTGCCGGGCGGGGGTTTTCGTCGTCGGGGCGCTCCTTTCAACAAGAGTTCGTGCCCGAGGCCGGCGATCCTATCGGCGGACGCCCTCGCACGCGATGGAGCGGGTTTCCTCGGAAAGGGTTTTCTTCGACAGGAAACCCTGCAAAGCCCGATGCCGGATTGGAACTCGGGACGTCAGATCGCCACGGGCGCGCCGAGGCACCCCTACCCCATAAAAAAAGGCGCTGGCCCCTCGCCCCCGGGGGAGCGGCTTCCAGCGCCTGTCGTCGCGATGGCGGCGAGGCCCGGACGCACGCCGTCCGGATTTTGCCTTGGCTCAGGTGTGTCGAGCCAGAAGCTCCGCCGCATGGGCTTGTGATGCCGTTTTCAGAGGTCGTCTTCCGGACACGGCATCACTCTCCTCGATTATACCAACGGCCCAAGATGCTGACGCATCGTGCCGTTGAACCATCTCGAATTTTCGACACCAAGCCAGAGGCTTGGCGAAAATTCGAGAACGGAACCAAAGGTCGTTTTCAACGACCGTTGGTATTACTCGCCCTTGCGCGGGCGACCCCGACGGGCCGGGGCCTGCTCGCCGCCCGCATGGCTCGTCTCCGCCGCGAGCCGGGCGGCCGCCGCGCGGTCGCGCCGGATCTGGCCGAGGCCGAGGCTCTTGGCGAGTTCCGAGCGCTGGGCGGCATAGGTCGCGGCGACCATCGGGTAATCGTGCGGCAGGCCCCACTTCTGGCGGTACTGGTCGGGCGAGAGACCGCGGGTGGTCAGGTGCCGCTTGAGCGACTTGTAGGGCTTACCGTCCTCCAGGCTGACGATGTAGTCCGGCGTGACGGTCTTGCGGATCGGCACCGGCGGCGTGGGCTTCTCGGGCTCGGGCGCCGGCGGTGCGGCGACGCGTTCGAGGGAGGCGTGCACCGCGGCGATCAGGCTCGCCAGATCCCCGACCGGCACCGAGTTCTTCGACACGTAGGCCGACACGATGTCCGCCGAAAGATTGATCAGATGCGAGCTCGGCGCCTGGTCGTCGTCGTTCATGAAGGCCCCCTTTTTGGAATACTTCTTTGCACATGTCGCCAAATTTCCTAACAGTCAATGAAAAATTTTGTCCCGCGAGTAGAGAGCCACAACCGGCAACCGCTGACAGCCATTCGATTCACAGCCGGTGCTTTTACGGGAAGTTCTGATTTGCCTACAGACGGTTGCAAAAGGAATATATGCGCAATGATTGATCTCACGGTTATATCCCACCAATGGCCTAAGCCTTTGACCGTGGGGTTGCAACGTCCGGAGAGGCCGGCACGCCACAATCTGAAAGAAACAATACGTGAGGTTGCGAGCGACGGCCGAGCCTCCTTCGTGGGTGGCGGGCTTGCCACTGATGCAACCTGAAAACTCCACAACTTAGAAAGGCATCCGGCGGGGCGGCGACTGTGCATGACGATCGTCGTGCAAGAAGAATGGCACCCGCAGGCAAAAAGAAAGGCACCCGCCGCGACCGGCGGATGCCCTGACATGGCGCCCGCACCGCAGGCAGCGGCACAGGTCGCGACGATGATGGAACGGACGACGGGTCCGGTCCGCGCTACGGCTTCGACGCTACGGCTCGGGCGCTACGGCTTGGGCGCGGCGGCCGGCGCCGGCTTGGCCGCAGCCGCGGGGGCAGGCGCCTTCGGGGCCGCGGCCCATTCGGGGTCCGGCCGCGGGCCGTTCGGGGCGCCGGTCGCGGCGGTGAGCTGACCGGGCACGGTGTCGTTCGCGCGGGTCCAGGTCTGGGAGCCGCACAGGAAGCCCATCAGGCAGCCGCGGACGTTGAGCTCGCCCGGCTCCTCGGTCCAGATCGAGACGTCGTAGAGCTTGCCGTCGTCGGCGTTGTAGATCTGCCCTTCGTAACGGTTATCCGCGTTGGGTTTAAGCCCCATGATGAGCTGGTGGCCGAGCGAGGGGCGGCTGCGCTTCTTGGCGTCGGCGTTCTTGAAGTCGACCCGCGGCTGGCCCTTGTCGTCGTTGGGGACCTTCAGCCAGACGGCGTAGCCGCAGATGCGGTCGGCGCGGCCGGGACACTTCTCGATCCGGATGCGGGCCCGGCCGTCCTCGGTCAACCAAGTCCCGCTCGGGTCTTTCGGTGCGGCGAGCGCCGCTCCGGACGACAGGCCGAGGGCCACGAGCGCCCCGGTCAGGACCTTCTTCATACTGCATACCCTCGTCTGGCGGTGCGACCCGCGCACGACACTGATGTCCATCGCTGATGCCGCATCGCGCGGCCGGACGCCAGAGGCCGGCCCATTGCGTCGGAATCGTGGGCGGTCGACGCGGACATGCTGCCTCACGGCGGGATGTCACATGGCCGGCCGCTCCCGCGGCGAGCTAGAGCAGCGACGCCGGGCGGCAATCGTCCATCCGGCCAAACCCGCCGTTTTCGAATGCCGCGACGCGGCGTCCGCTCACCCCCAGGGCCGCCGCATGTTCACGACCGAGCTCCTCGTGATGACCTCCGCCGCCCTCGGCGCGATCGTCATCGTGCTCGCCGCCCGGCCGGGCGCGACCTTGCGCACGAGCCTGCCGCGGCTGCCCGGCGCCGCCCGGCGGCCCGCGGGCCGCTGAGCCCCCCCGCCCCGCGGGCATCGCGAGGATTTCGGGGAGATTTCCGGATGTTGCCGCGGTTTTTCGTGCGGTGCAGCACCGCGGGAACCCGGAAAGGCTGCTAGACTTCGGACTTCAGATTGCCGCCCCGGCGGCATGCCGAATCCGAAGGAGCTGACCCGACCGTGCCGCATGCCTCCGAGCTGATTGCCATCATCGCCCTCGGGCTCGTCTTCGCGTTCGTCGGCGGCATGCTCGCGCAGCGTCTGAAGCTGCCGCCCCTGGTCGGCTATCTGCTCGCCGGCGTCGCGGTCGGGCCGCACACGCCGGGCTTCGTCGGCAACGCGGAACTGGCCGGGCAGCTGGCCGAGATCGGCGTGATCCTGCTGATGTTCGGGGTCGGCCTGCATTTCTCGATCGGCGACCTGATGTCGGTGCGCGCCATCGCGCTGCCCGGCGCCGTGGTGCAGATCGCGGTCGCCACCCTGATGGGGCTGGCTCTCAGCGTCGCCTGGGGCTGGGGCCTCGGCGCCGGTCTCGTCTTCGGCCTCGCCCTCTCGGTCGCCTCGACGGTGGTGCTGCTGCGGGCGCTGGAGGAGCGCAGCCTGCTCGATTCCGACAAGGGCCGCATCGCCGTCGGCTGGCTCATCGTCGAGGATCTGGCGATGGTGCTGGCCCTCGTCCTGCTGCCGGCCCTCGCCGGGCCGCTCGGCGGCGAGAGCGCGGGTGCGGCACACGGCATCGCCGGCGACGGCAACATCTGGCTCACCCTCGGGCTGACCTTCGCCAAGGTGGCGGCCTTCGCCGGGCTGATGCTGGCCGGCGGCCGCCGGGTGGTGCCCTGGCTCCTCGACCAGGCCGCCCGCACCGGCTCGCGCGAATTGTTCACCCTGGCGGTCCTGGCGCTCGCGCTCGGCATCGCCTACGGCTCGGCGGAGCTGTTCGGCGTCTCCTTCGCGCTCGGCGCCTTCTTCGCCGGCATGGTGCTCGCCGAATCCGACCTCAGCCACCAGGCCGCGGCGGATTCGCTGCCGCTCCAGGACGCCTTCGCGGTCCTGTTCTTCGTCTCCGTCGGCATGCTGTTCGACCCGACGATCCTGCTGCGCGAGCCGCTCGCCGTGCTCGCCACCCTGGCGATCATCCTGGTCGGCAAGTCGCTCGCGGCGGTCGCCATCGTGCTGGCCTTCCGCCATCCGCTCTCGACGGCGCTGACCATCGCGGCGAGCCTCGCCCAGATCGGCGAGTTCTCGTTCATCCTGGCGAGCCTCGGCATCGGCCTGAAGCTGCTGCCGCCGGAAGGCCGCGACCTGATCCTGGCCGGCTCGCTCCTGTCCATCACCCTCAACCCGCTGATCTTCGCCGCCTTGAGCCGGCTCGCCCACTTCGTCGAGGGCAAGCCGGCGCTCGCCGCCCGGTTCGAGCATCGCGGCGGCGCCATCGCGGTCTCCGCCCATGCCAGGGGCCGGGAGGGGCACGCGGTGGTGATCGGCTACGGCCGGGTCGGCGGCGCCATCGGCAAGGCGCTCGCCGCCTGGGAGCTGCCCTTCGTGGTGGTGGAGCGCGACCGGCGCCGGGTCGAAGAACTGCGCAATGCCGGCATCGCGACGGTGTTCGGCGATGCCGGCGCGACCGGCATCCTCGACGCGGCGGATATCGGGCGGGCGCGCCTGCTGGTCGTCGCGAGCCCGGACGCGCACCAGGCCCGCCGCCTGATCGAGATCGCCCGCGAGGCCAATCCGGGCATCGACACGGTGGTGCGCACCCACAGCGACACCGAGCGGCGCAACCTCGAGGAGGAGAAGGTCGGCCTGGTGCTGATGGCCGAGCGCGAGGTCGGCTTCGGCATGGCGCTCTACGCCCTGCGCAGCCTGGGGCTCAGCGAGGGCGAGGCCCGCCTGTTCATCGATACCAGCCGGGCCGAGAGCCGGGCCGAGCCTGCGGCGGAGGCCGAGCCCGAACTCGGCGCCCCGGAACTGCGGCCGCACCGCGAGGCGCCGGCGGAATCGTGACGCCGCCCTCCCCCCGCTTCATGACCGAACCGCAATCGTCCGGCCAGCATCGCGAAAACTCGGCCGTGCCAGTGTCTCCTCGCTTGGTCCAGAGGAGTTGCACGATGTCGCAGCCGCAGATGGAGCGTCCGGCCGGGCTGATGGTGTGGCACGGCACCCGGGCCGCGCCGGGCCCCCGGGAGATGCGCCGCTACCCCACCCTGCGCGCCGCCCTCGCGGCGGCGGCGCGCGCCGACGATCCCGAGACCTTGCCCTGGATCGTCACCGAGGACGGCGCCGTGCTCAGCCCGCACTGGATCGACGATCACGCGCCCCGGAGCGTCGCGCGCCCGATCCGGCTGCCCTCCTGAAATCTCGCCTGGAATCCTGCCTGAAACCTCGCCCGAAATCGGGCCGCGCGGACGGCTTGCGGCGTTCGGGCGCTCACGCTCGTCTCGCCCTCGTGCTATCGTCGTCGGACGAGCACGAATCGCCATGACGAGCCTGCGCAAGACCGCCCCCGCCCGCCCGGCCACGATCGCAGCAGCCACCCACGGCTACGCCGCCGCGTCCCTCCGGCTGCGCCGCGCCGCCAACGACAACCGGCCGAGTTCGGGCCGCCGACGCACCCTGACGCTGATCGCCGGTCTCTGGCTCGCCGGGCTTGTGGCGGCTGGAGTCGCGCTGTGGCGGACCGGCGGGTTCTGAGACAGGGGCTCCGCAGAGACGCGTCCCGTCCAAGGGACGGCGAAAACACGAGGGCGCGCCCGCCGGGCGGCCTGAGCCGCCGGACGAACGCGCCGGAAAAAGGCTGAACCGGCTGGTTCGGCTCAGCGGGCGTGGTGGTGACGGTGCATGCGGCGGTGCTTCATCATGCGCTTCTTGCGCATGGTCGGCTGCATGGTCGCGCGCGGAGCGGCACCCATGGCCGGGCCGCCGCCCGGAGCACCCATCTCGCGCTGCTGGCCGGCGAGCGGGCCACCGGCCTGCGAGCCCGAATTGTTGTAGGGCGAACCGCCCTGAGCGAAGGCCGGAACGGCGGCAGCGGTGAGGACGGCCGCGACCAGGCAGGAAGTCAGGATCTTCATCGGGCACCTCAAGAAGGCCAGCCCATCACGCGGGCCGTGCTGAGAAGACGCGCACGGCCGCGTTTGGTTTCATGGCTCCGCTGCAATCAGCGTTCGTCTTGTGGATAAGGTCCGGCCAGAGATCGATCCTTCGGCCGGCCCCATCCCCGGCCGGCTCACCAGCTGGTGATCACCGCGCCGCCGAACTTGGTCTCGATGAAGGCCTTCACCTCGGGCGAGCGGTAGGATTCGACGAGGGTCCTGACCCAGGGCTTGTCCTTGTCGGCGCTGCGCACCGCGATCACGTTGACGTAGGGGCCCTTGGGGTCCTCCTTCAGGATCGCGTCGCCGGGCTTGAGGCCGGCGGCGGTGGCGTAGTTGGTGTTGACCGCGGCCGCATCGACGTCGTCGAGGGAGCGCGGGGTCTGGGCCGCGTCGACCTCGATGATGCGCAGGCGCTTCGGGTTCTCGGTGATGTCGGCGACGCTCGGCTTGAAGCCGACATCGGGCTTGAGCTTCAGGAGCCCCTTGTCCTGGAGCAGCAGCAGGGCGCGGCCGCCATTGGTCGGATCGTTCGGGATCGCCACCGTGCCGCCGGCGGGCACCGCATCGAAGCTCTTGTGGCGCTTCGAGTAGACGCCCATCGGGAAGTTCACCGTCTGGGCCACGCTCTCGATCTTGTAGCCGCGATCGGCCTTCTGGTTGTCGAGATAGGGCTGGTGCTGGAACGAGTTGGCCTCCAGCTCGCCGGACGACAGAGCCTCGTTCGGCACGACGTAATCCGAGAACTCGACCACCTGAAGGTCGATGCCCTTCTTGGCGGCGATCGGCTTGACCGCCTCCAGGATCTGGGCATGCGGGCCCGGCGTGGCGCCGATGCGCACGCGCTGGGTCTGGGCAAGGGCCGGCAGGCCGGCGGTGGCGAGGAGGACCGCCAGGGTGAGGGTACGCAGCATCGAATTCACGCTCCGAGGGTAAGGGAAAATGGGATCAGCCGTGGCGCAGGCGCTTGTTCATGCGCCGCGCCAGCCGGTCGCCGAGGGTCTGGACCAGCTGCACCAGGACGATCAGCACCACCACCACGGCGAGCATCATCTCGGGCATGAAGCGCTGGTAGCCGTAGCGGATGCCGAGATCGCCGAGCCCCCCGCCGCCGACGGCGCCGACCATCGCCGAGAAGCCGATCAGCGACACCACCGCCAGGGTGAGGCCCAGCACGATGCCGGGCAGGGCCTCGGGGATCAGCACCTTGAGGACGATCTGCAGCGGACTCGCCCCGAAGGCGCGGGCCGCCTCGACGAGGCCGCCATCGACCTCCCGCACCGCGCCCTCGACGAGGCGGGCGATGAACGGGATCGCCGCGATGGTGAGCGGCACGGTGGCGGCGTTGGTGCCGATCGAGGTCCCGGCGATCAACCGGGTGAACGGGATGATCGCCACCACCAGGATGATGAACGGGGTCGAGCGGGTGGCGTTGACGACGAGGCCGAGCACCCGGTTGAGCCAGGGCGCGGCCAGGAGTTCGCCGCGGCCGCTGGTGGCGAGGAACACGCCGAGCGGCAGGCCGACCAGCGTGCCCAGCGAGGCCGCCA
This sequence comes from Methylobacterium sp. 142-1Y, assembly GCF_057747795.1. NCBI lineage: Bacteria > Pseudomonadati > Pseudomonadota > Alphaproteobacteria > Hyphomicrobiales > Methylobacteriaceae > Methylobacterium > Methylobacterium sp. 142-1Y. Next base: position 886,119 of record NZ_CM173224.1, read on the forward strand.
CCGCCACCATCTGCAGCGTGTCGATCGTGGCCTGGACGAGGAGGCGGGTCAGTTCAGGCGACATGACGCGGATCGGTCCGAGAGGGATTCTGGAGGCGGGGCGCGGCGGTCTGCTGCCAGCCGGCGAGGTCGAGGGTGCCCAGCATCTCGACGTCGAGGCCGCGGGCGGCGAGGAAGGCCTGCGCCCGTTCGACGATTGCGGGCTCGGGGGGAATCCCGACCACCAGGGTGCCGAAGGGGCGGCCGGCGATCTCGTCGACGGTGCCGGAGAGGATGCCGGCCGGGATGCCGGCGTCGCGGGCGAGCTGCGCCAGAACCGGATCGGTGGCGTGCGGACCGCGGAAGGTGATGCGCAAGACCGCCTGTTTCCCCTCCCCCGACGTCAGGCCGGGGCTGAGGCGGCCGGCGAGCGCCGGCGGCAGGGTGCGGCCGGTCTCCTCGTCGAGGAAGGTGCGGGTGATCGCGGCTTGCGGCCGGGTGAAGACCTCGAACACGTCGCCCTTCTCGGCGATGCGGCCGCCGTCGAGCACCGCGACCTCGTCGGCGATCGCCCGGATCACCGCCATCTCGTGGGTGATGAGCAGGATCGTCAGGCCGAGATCGCGGTTGATCCGGCCGAGCAGGTCGAGGATCGAGCGGGTGGTCTCGGGGTCGAGGGCCGAGGTCGCCTCGTCGGAGAGCAGCACCTTCGGGTTGGTGGCGAGCGCCCGCGCGATGCCGACACGCTGCTTCTGGCCGCCCGACAGCTCGGCCGGGTAGCGGTCGGCCTGGGGGCCGAGCCCGACGAGGTCGAGGAGTTCTGCGACGCGAGCGCGGATCGCGCGCTTGTCGGCGCCCGCCACTTCGAGGGGCAGCGCGACGTTGCCGGCCGCCGTGCGGGCCGAGAGCAGGTTGAAATGCTGGAAGATCATGCCGATGCCGCGGCGCTCGGCCCGCAGGGCGGATTCCGACAGGCTCGAGATCTCGGCCCGATCGACGATCACCCGGCCCCGGCTCGGCCGCTCCAGCCCGTTGACCAGGCGGATCAGCGTCGACTTGCCGGCGCCCGAGCGGCCGATGACGCCGAGCACCCGGCCGCGCGACACCGAGAGATCGATATCCTCGAGCGCCGTGACGGCGCCGGCGCCGCGGCGCGCCGTGTAAGTCTTCGCCACGCTCTCCAGCCGGACGAGCGCATCGGGATCGCCGAGCCGGCCGCTCAGGTCCGCCGGCACGGGCACGCGGACGGGGGCCGTCACGGCGCGCGGGTCCGGGCGGGCGGGGAGACGGGAGCGGTCATGAGGTCCTTCGGCGGGTGTCTTGATCCGGTTGGCAGGCCGGCACAAAAACCCGGAAGCGGACTTTCTGTCAACCGGAATGTTCTTTTTGAAGAACACGCCGGGGGAGAAGGTCTTTTTTCCTCTCACGGCCCCGCCACCTCACCCTCCCGTTGGCGACGGATCGCAGAAAACCGTGCATCCTCGGTGATCTGCCCTTGCCCACCGGGTGCCGCGCGGCCCAGGACGGCACAGATCGCAGGAGCACGCGATGCGACGGCAACCCTTCGGACGCAACCGACCCGCGGTGCCGGTGATCGGGCAGGGAACCTGGTACCTCGACGAGGGCGAGCCGACCGTGGCCGCCGCCGCCCTGAATCGCGGGCTCGATGTCGGCATGAGCCACGTCGACACCGCCGAGATGTACGGCGAGGCCGAGCCGCTGATCGCCGAGGCGATCGGCGACCGGCGCGACGAGGTTTTCCTGGTCTCGAAGGTGCTGCCCGGCAACGCCTCGCGCCGCGGCACGATCGAGGCCTGCGAGCGCTCGCTCAAGCGCCTGCGCACCGACCGGCTCGACTGTTACCTGCTGCACTGGCGCGGGCCGCATCCCCTGCAGGAGACCTTCCGGGCCTTCGAGGACCTGGTGCGGGCGGGCAAGATCCTGTCCTGGGGGGTGAGCAACTTCGACGCCGCCGACCTCGACGAGGCGCTGAGCGTGGCGGGGCCCGACCGGATCGCCTGCAACCAGGTGCTCTACCACCTGGAGGAGCGGGCGATCGAGCACGCGGTCCTGCCCTGGTGCCGGCGCCACGGCGTCGCGGTGGTGGCCTACAGCCCCTTCGGCCATGACAGCTTCCCCGGCCCGGCGACCCCGGGCGGCCGGGTGCTGGCCGAGATCGCGGAGAGCCACGGCGCCACCCCGCGGCAGGTGGCGCTGGCGGCGCTCACCCGCGGCGACGGCGTCCTGGCGATCCCGAAGGCGTCGAGCCCGGCCCATGCCGCCGAGAATGCCGGCGGCGGCAGCCTCGCCTTGAGCGAGGCCGACCTTGCCCGGATCGACGCCGCCTTCCCGCGCGGACCGAAGCCGCGGCACCTGCCGATGCTGTGATGCGCCCTCACGCCCCCCCGCGATCCGGCGCCGCGCAGTCATGCAGGCTGTCGCGCAGGGCCAGGATCTCGTCGCGCAGGGCCACCAGGCGTTCCGCCGGCCGGCCGGAGGCGCAGACGATCTCGTCGGGGAACGGCATCGCCTTGTCGCGTAAGGACGCGCCGGCCTCGGTCAGGCCGATGCGCATCAGCCGCTCGTCCTCGGCGTCGCGGGTCCGCGTCACCAGCCCCGCCGCCTCCAGGCGCTTGAGCAGCGGCGTCAGCGTGCCGGAATCGAGGTAGAGGCGCTTTCCGAGGGTCTTCATCGTCTGCCCGTCCTGCTCCCAGAGCAGGAGCAGCACGAGATATTGCGGGTAGGTCAGGCCGATCCGATCGAGGAGGGGCTTGTAGATCCGGTTGAAGGCGTGCGCCGCCGAATAGACCGCGAAGCAGATCTGGTTGGACAGGTGCAGGGCGTCCGCCTGACCGGGATCGTCTCGACCGGCATCCCGGTCGGAATTCCGGGCGACGGTCTCGCGGCGCGCGTCGATCTCGGACATGTCCCGCTCCTCCATGTCCCTCTCCCCTACGTCCCGCTCCCCCATGTCCCGCTCCCCCATGTCCGGCTCCCCCATGTCCGGCTCCCCCATGTCCGGCTCCTCTAGGGCTCCGTCGAGCGGGGCCGGACCGCGGCCCGAGGCCCGAGGAACACTCTGCGCCCGGGTTCGTCACGATCATAGCCATGACGGCGCACAAAAACAAATTGCGCGCAATCGGATTTCGATCTATGACCGTGCCGCGGCGCGCCGGGATGCCTCCATCCCAGGCCGCCCGATCTGAGGAGAGCACCGATGTCGGTCGACGTGAAGTACACCACCCAGGCCACGGCGAATGGCGGTCGCGACGGTCGCGCTCAGACCCAGGACGGCAGCCTCGACGTCAAGCTGTCGACCCCCAAGGAGCTCGGCGGCGCCGGCGGCGCCGGCAACAACCCCGAGCAGCTCTTCGCGGCCGGCTACGCCGCCTGCTTCCTCGGCGCGATGAAGTTCGTCGGCGGTCAGGAGAAGATCGCCGTCCCGGCCGATACCACCGTGACCGCCAAGGTCGGCATCGGCCCGCGCTCCGAGGGCGGCTTCGGCATCACCGCCGACTTGACCATCTCGCTGCCGGGCCTCGACAAGGCGACCGCCGAGACGCTGGTCGAGAAGGCCCACCAAGTGTGCCCCTACTCGAACGCCACCCGCGGCAACGTCGATGTCGGCCTGACGGTCGCGTAATCCGTCGCGGCGGGGCGGCCTCGAGCGCCGCCCCCGTCCCAGCAAGGCGCCCCTCCCCCGGAGCGGGCGCCCTTGTCATATTCAGTCCGGCCGGCGCAGGCAGGCGGCGGCGAGCGCCAGGAAGGCGCGGGCGCGGTGCGAGAGCGCTTCTCGCGTCTCCCAGTCGATGCCGTGCTTGTCCTCCGAGGACAGCTCGCCGAAGGTGAGCGGGCTCTCGTCCGGCTTGAACATCGGGTCGTAGCCGAAACCCTTGTCGCCGCGGGGCGGCCAGACCAGTTCGCCGAACACCCGCCCCTCGAACAGCTCCTCGTGCCCGTCCGGCCAGGTCAGGACCAGGGCCGAGACGAAGTGCGCGCGGCGGTCGGTGGCGTCGCGGATGGTCAGCTCGCGCTCGATGCGTGCCATCGCGCCGGAGAAATCCTTCGAGCCGCCGGACCAGCGGGCCGAGAACAGGCCGGGCGCCCCGTCGAGGGCATCGACGCAGAGCCCGGAATCGTCCGCGAAGGCCGGAAGGCCGGTGGCCTGCGTCGCCGCCCGCGCCTTGATGGCGGCGTTCTCCGAGAACATCGTGCCGGTCTCGTCCGGCTCGGGGAGATTCAGCTCCCCGGCCGAGACCGCCTCGACGCCGAAGGGCGCCAGCAGCTCGCGCATCTCGCGCAGCTTGCCGGCATTGTGGGTCGCGATCACGACCCGCCCGGTGAGGAGGCGGCCCATCAGGCGATGGCCTGCTTCTGGAGCGCCACCAGTTCGGCGGTGCCGGTCTTGGCCAGCCGCAGCAGGCTCAGGAACTCCTCCTCGGAGAACGGCTTCACCTCGGCCGTGCCCTGCACCTCGACGATGCCGCCCGAGCCGGTGATGACGAAGTTGGCATCGGTCTCGGCGCCGGAATCCTCGGCGTAGTCGAGGTCGAGGACGGGCGTGCCCTTGTGGATGCCGCAGGAGATCGCCGCGACGTGGTCGCGCATCGGATCGACCGAGATGATCGAGCGGCCGCGCATCCAGGTGAAGCACTCGTGGAGCGCCACCCAGGCGCCGGTGATCGCCGCCGTGCGGGTGCCGCCATCGGCCTGGAGCACGTCGCAATCGACGACGATCTGGCGCTCGCCGACCGCCGGCAGGTTCACCACGGCGCGCAGGGACCGGCCGATCAGGCGCTGGATCTCCTGGGTGCGGCCGGAGGGCTTGCCGGCATTGACCTCGCGCCGGTTGCGGTCGTGGGTGGCGCGCGGCAGCATGCTGTATTCGGCGGTGATCCAGCCCTTGCCGGAGCCGCGCAGCCAGGACGGCCCGCGCTCCTCGAGCGAGGCGGTGCACAGCACCTTGGTCTCCCCGAAGGTGACGAGGCAGGAGCCCTCGGCGTAGCGCGAGACGCCCCGCTCCAGCGTGACCTTGCGCAGCTCGTCGGGGGCGCGCTTCGAGGGGCGCATGGGCAACTCCTGTCCGGGGCGCCGCGCTCGTCGGCGCGACGCTTGAGATTTGCTGAGGGCCGCGCGCTCTTAGGCGCTGGCGCCGGGGGCGGCAAGGGGAACCCGCCTCCCCCGCCGCGAAGCCGGCGGCGCAGAAGGTTGCTAGGCTCCGCCCCCGGCGGCGACCGCCTCGATCAGGCGCAGATGTGCCGGGAGGCAGACCCGCCCGAGGTCGTAGGCGAGCGCGGTCTGCCGCGCCGCCGCCCGCAAGGGGGCGACGAGGGCGGGATCGGCCAGCACGCCGACCACCGCCTCGGCGATCGCGGCCGGCGAGAAGAAATCGACCAGGAGCCCGTTCTCACCCTGACGGATCACCTCCTCGACCGGCGGGGTCGCCGAGCCGACGATGCAGGCGCCGAGCGCCATCGCTTCCAGCATCGACCAGGACAGGACGAACGGGTAGGTCAGGTAGACGTGGGCCGCCGAGACCCGCAACAGGTCGACATAGTCGCGATACGGGATCTTGCCGACGAAATGGACCCGCGACAGGTCGAGCTCCGCCTTGACCTCGTCGAGGAAGATGTCGCGCCAGGTTCGACCGGCCGGGGGCCTGGCGCCGTAGCTGGTGTCGCTGCCGCCGACGATCACCGCCCGGGCCTTCGGTCGCCGGCGCAGGATCTCGGGCAGGGCCCGCATGAAGCTGTGATAGCCGCGATAGGGTTCGAGGTTGCGGTTGACGAAGGTGACGACCTCGTCCCCGACCCCGAGGGACAGCCGATCGCGGCCCAGCGTGATGCGGGCGCCGGAATCGGGCCGCAGCAGGTCGGTGTCGATGCCGTCGTGGATCACGCTGAGCCGGTCGCGGAACACGGCCGGGAGCCGGCTCGCCTGCCAGGCGGTCGGGCTGACCAGCCGGTCGGAGGCCTCGAAGGCGACGAGCTGCCCGGCATTGCGGGCGCGGGTGCGCCATGCGTCGGCCTCGATACTCGGAAATTCCGGATCGAAGCCGGAATCGGCACCCGTCGCATGGTAGAAGAATTCCGCGAAGGTCAGGAGCCGCGCCCGCGGCCAGACGTCCTTGAGAAACAGCGTCTCGCCCCAGCCGGAATGGCCGCAGATCACGTCCGGATGGAAGCCCTCGGCCTTCAGCGCGAGCGCTGCCCGCGCCGCCGCCTCGCCCCGCAGGGTCGCGGTCTCGAAACTCGCCGCCAGCGGATGGATGCCGGAGGTGGAACGCCCGGCGACCGTGTAGCGCAGGTGGCGCACCCCCGGCAGGACGGGCGCCGGGTTGATGCCGAGTGCCACCACCTCGGTGCCGGGCCGCGCGGCAAGAGCCGGGGCGACGTGGCGGTACTGGCCGGGGAAATTCTGGTGGACGAAGAGAACGCGCATCGGCGGCAGGTGAGTCCTCGGAAACAGGGCCGTCGTCCGGGGGCGAGGCGCGGGAATCCCTCCTCTCCCTGCGGGCAGCGCGCAAGCTTACATACCGTCTCGGAAGCCCAGCCCCTCGTACAAGCGAGCTTTTTCCCATCCCCAGGCGATACCGGGCAAGCTCGGGATCGCCTGGAAGAGGAGAGGCGCGCGACTTCCGAATGGAGAAGCGCTCGAGCCGAGGCGTGTGAATACGCCAAGCCCGTGGGAAGAGGAAGAAACCCGCCGCCACGCTCGAACCGCCGCCACCGGGGGGATCAGCCACATCGAGATGCTGTCGACGGCGGTGGCCCTCAACCTCGAGGACGCGCCGGCCACCCTCCAGGAGACCTCGGCCCAGGCCAACCCGATCGTCGGGGCGGTGATGGGCGGGGAGCGCCCGCGCCACGTCGTCGAGGGCATGCTCCAGCGCCGCCTGCTCTCCATCGGCATGGCGGCCCTGCCCGTCAATTGCGACGGCGCGCCGTTCGACTGCTCGCACGTCTAACGATGCGCCAGCAGCAATGGCTGGCGATCATCGAGGACATGGGCGGGCTGAAGGAAGGATTGCCGGTGCCCAACGGCTTCGACCAGTCGAAGGAGGCGCGGGAATTCAGCGACATGTTCATGGGTACCGAGCGCAACGGCACGCCGGTCCCGCCCGGCCGCTTCGCGGAAGGTCCGTCGATCGACGGCAACGGGCCGGCTCCACTTCGAGGCCTTCGAGCCGCTGGGCGAGGAACCGGTGCTCGGGCCCGCCCGGCCCGATTCCGGCGCCCAGACAGAGCAGATGACCGCTCCCCCGGCCACCACCAGCAAGACCCGACCAAGCAAGAGCTAGGCCATCCGGCGCAGGCGCGCGCGGAGCCTGCGCCAAGATTGAGCTTGACCTGTGCGCCCCTGATAGGGGATCGATTGCCGTTCCTTAGGGACAGGGCGGCAATCGATCACCAGACCCGACGTCGCCCGGGCCGCCCCCGCCCCCCGGACGAGGCGGACCCACGGTCGGGGAAGGCACATCATGGATTACCAGTACGTCGACGGGCGCCTCCAGATACGACGCACGGAGGAGGAGAAGAAGCCTATCCTCCAGCGCCTCAAGCGGATCGAGGGCCAGGTGCGCGGCCTCCAGGCGATGGTGCAGGAGGACCGCTACTGCCTCGACGAGGTGCAGCAGATGAACGCCATCACGGCAGCGGTGCGCGAGGCGGTGCTCCAGCTCATCAGCACCCATCTCGACGCCTCCGTCGACTACGCGGTGCGCGCCAAGGACCAGGACGGTGCCATCGAGGAGATGGTGCGGGTCCTGCGCGCCGCCCTCCGGCAGACCTGAGAGCCTGCCCCGCGCTGTCCGGTCGCCCTGGCGGCGACGGCGGCCGGGATTATCTAGGGATCCAAGACCGGCGCGCGGCAGCCTGCGCGCATCCTCGCACGAGCCTTATCCCGCATGTCCGCCTCCGACAGCGAAGCCAATCGCTTCTCCGCCCGCGCCGCCCGCTACGCGAAGGTCGGCGCCAATGTCGGCGGCGTCGCCGCCCGGATGGCCGGTGCGCGGCTCCTCGGCCGCAAGGGCGAGGACGTCACCAGCGCCGCCGCCCTCGCCCAGGCTCTGGGCGGCCTCAAGGGGCCGATCATGAAGGTGGCGCAGCTTCTCGCCACCGTGCCGGACCTGCTGCCGCCGGAATACGCCGCCGAGTTGCAGAAGCTGCAATCCGAGGCGCCGCCGATGGGTGCCGCCTTCGTCAAGCGCCGCATGGCCGCCGAGCTCGGGCCCCAGTGGAAGGACCGTTTCGGCACCTTCGACTTGCGCCCCGCCGCCGCCGCCTCCCTCGGCCAGGTCCACCGGGCCGAGACCCTGGACGGCGTGCCGCTCGCCTGCAAGCTGCAATATCCGGACATGCAATCCGCCGTCGAGGCGGACCTCAAGCAGCTCGAACTCGCCTTCGCGCTTCACCGGCGCATCAGCTCGGTGATCGACACCCGCGAGATCGCCAAGGAGATCGGCGACCGGGTGCGCGAGGAGCTGGACTATACCCGCGAGGCCCGCAACGCCGCCCTCTATGCCGACGTGCTCAAGGGCGTCGAGACGGTCCGCGTCCCGGTCGTCTTCCCCGACCTCTCGACGAAGCGCCTGCTCACCCAGGGCTGGCTCCAGGGCGAGAAGATCCTGAGCTTCACCGGCGGGCCGCTGGAGGTGCGCAACCGCCTGGCGCATGCGATGTTCCAGGCCTGGTGGCACCCCTTCAGCCGCGCCGCGGTGATCCACGGCGATCCCCATCTCGGCAACTACACGGTCTTTTCCGAGGGCGCCGAGCCAGCCGGCATCAACCTGCTCGATTACGGCTGCATCCGCATCTTCCATCCCCGCTTCGTCGGCGGCGTGGTCGATCTCTACAAGGGGCTGCTGCACGACGACGAGGCCCGGATCGTCCACGCCTACGAGACCTGGGGATTCCGCAATCTCACCCGGGACCTCGTCGATACCCTGAACATCTGGGCCCGCTTCATCTACGGGCCGCTGCTCGAGGACCGGGTCCGCACCGTGGCGGACGGCGTCAAGCCGAGCGAGTACGGCCGCCGCCAGGCCTTCGAGGTCCACCGCGCCCTCAAGGAGCGCGGGCCGGTGACGGTGCCGCGGGAATTTGTGTTCATGGACCGGGCGGCGGTGGGCTTGGGCGCGGTGTTCCTGCATCTGCGCTCGGAACTGAACTATCACCGCCTGTTCGAGGCCCAGATCGACCGCTTCTCCCTCGACGACCTCGCCGCCCGGCAGCACGCGGCCCTGGACAAGGTGGGCTTGCCGCAACCGGCCTGATGGCTCGGCGCCTCGCCACCTTAGACCGGGAAAAAGGTGCGGATTCGCACTTCGACCTTCGGCGGATCGGGGCCGCACGAGACGGCCCGAGCCGTCTCCGGTGCCGAAGACGTGAACATCCACAGGGATTTGCAGCCTGGCCGGCGGGATCAGCGTCCCGCGCGGGGTTTGGCTGCGGCTGATTGCCGGGACCTTGGGCATGCGTTAAAGCCCGGCCAACGAGCACAAGACGGGGTCTACCGCATCATGGCCGACATCACACACGCCACCGACTCCGCCTACCGCCCGGAGATGGACGGCCCGTCGCACGAGGCGACCTATCGCGGCTTCGTCACCTTCGTCGAGATCGCCACCGGCGTCGTGATCTGCTGGGTCCTGTCGCTCGCCGTCGGCGGCGTCCGCGAGGCCTGGATCTCGGCCATCGTCGGCGTGGTGCTCGGCGGCGTCGCCGGGGCCATCGGGGCGCTCGCGCCCGGCATCGGCTGGCGCGCTCCGGCGGTGGTGGCCGCCCTGCTCGCCCTGATGCTGGCCTTCTACTGAGGGCGCGGGCGGCCTGCCCGCCCCTTCCCCTCCCGCGCCCGATAAATTGCGCGTGACTTAATCGTGTAGAATTTGTAACGAAAGCCGTTCCCTGGCGACAGGGGACGGCTTTACAGTTGTGGGGCAGGCGTGGCCTTGTACATGCCGACCCTGGAGGGGGGATCGGCGCGTCGCGCCGTGTATCGACCAGAGGAAGCCTGAATGCGGATCGCGGTCCTATCCGAGACCGATCCGGCGGAGCCGCGTGTCGCGGCAGTCCCGGAAACGGTAAAGAAGTACAAGGCTCTCGGGGCCGAGGTGACGGTGCAGTCCGGGGCGGGCCTGGAGGCCGGCGTGCCGGACGCGGATTACGAGGCCGCCGGTGCCTCGATCGCGCCCGACGCCAAGGCCGCGGCCGAGGGGGCGGATATCGTCCTCAAGGTGCGCCGCCCCGCCACCGACGAGCTGCCCGCGCTGAAGCGCGGCGCGATCGTGATCGCCATCATGGATCCCTACGGCCACGAGGCCGAGGTCAAGGCGATGGCGGATGCCGGCGTGTCGGCGATCGCCATGGAGCTGATGCCCCGCATCACCCGCGCCCAGGTGATGGACGTGCTCTCCAGCCAGGCCAACCTCGCGGGCTACCGCGCCGTCGTCGACGGCGCCGCCGTCTACGGCCGGGCGCTGCCGATGATGATGACCGCGGCCGGCACCGTCCCGGCGGCCCGCATCTTCGTGATGGGCGCCGGCGTCGCCGGGCTGCAGGCCATCGCGACCGCCCGCCGCATGGGCGCGGTGGTGACCGCCACCGACGTGCGGCCCGCCGCCAAGGAGCAGGTCGAGTCGCTCGGCGCCAAGTTCGTCGCCGTCGAGGACGACGAGTTCAAGCAGGCCGAGACCGCCGGCGGCTACGCCAAGGAGATGTCGGCCGAGTACCGCAAGAAGCAGGCGGAGCTGGTCGCGAGCCACATCGCCAAGCAGGACATCGTGGTCACCACCGCGCTGATCCCCGGCCGGCCGGCGCCGCGGCTCGTCACCGCCGACATGGTGGCGGCGATGCGGCCGGGCTCGGTCCTGGTCGACCTCGCGGTCGAGCGCGGCGGCAACGTCGAGGGCGTCAAGGCCGACGAGGTCGTCGAGACGCAGAACGGCGTGAAGATCGTCGGCTACGCCAACGTCCCGGGGCGGCTGGCCGCCACCTCGTCGAGCCTCTACGCCCGCAACCTCTACGCCTTCGTCGAGACCCTGGTCGACAAGGCCGCGAAGACGCTGGCGGTGAAGTGGGACGACGAACTCGTCAAGGCGACCTGCCTGACCCGCGACGGCGCCGTCGTCCACCCGAACTTCCAGCCCAAGGCGGCCTAAGGCCGCTCGCCCCGCAATCGGAGGAGACCTCATGGCTACCCTTCCCCCCGACCAGGCGGCCGAGCAGGCACGCGCCGCCGCCGCCGCCGCCCGCAACGCGGCCGACATCGCCGCCCGCGCCGCCGACCAGGCGGCGATCATCGCCGACAGCGTCGGCCACGGCGTCGCCGCCGCGACCCACGGCGCCATCGACCCGACCGTGTTCCGCCTCGCGATCTTCGTGCTGGCGATCTTCGTCGGCTATTACGTCGTCTGGTCGGTGACCCCGGCGCTGCACACCCCGCTGATGTCCGTCACCAATGCGATCTCCTCGGTGATCGTGGTCGGTGCGCTGCTGGCCGTCGGCGTTCCGCTGATCGAGAAGGGCACTGCTTGGGCCCGCTTCTTCGGGTTCATCGGCCTGGTCTTTGCCAGCGTGAACATCTTCGGCGGCTTCCTCGTCACCCAGCGCATGCTCAGCATGTACAAGAAGAAGGCCTGAGGCGATGTCGGAGAACGTCTCCTCGCTCCTCTACCTCGTCTCCGGCGTCCTGTTCATCCTGGCGCTGCGGGGCCTGTCCCATCCGACCACCTCCCGGCAGGGCAACCTGTACGGCATGATCGGCATGGGCATCGCCATCCTGACGACGCTGGTCGGCCATGCGCCGTCCGGCGTCGGGGCATGGTTCCTGGTGCTGCTGGGTCTCGGCATCGGCGGCGGCGCCGGCGCGGTGATCGCCAAGCGCGTACCGATGACGGCGATGCCGCAGCTCGTCGCGGCCTTCCACTCCCTCGTCGGCCTCGCGGCCGTCGCGGTGGCGGCCGGCGCGCTCTACGCGCCGCAGGCCTTCGGCATCATCGAGAACGGCGCGATCCACAAGCAGTCGCTGTTCGAGATGGGTCTGGGTGTGGCCATCGGCGCCATCACCTTCACCGGCTCGGTGATCGCGTTCCTGAAGCTCGACGGGCGCATGTCGGGCAAGCCGATCATGCTGCCGCAGCGCCACGCCATCAACATCGTGCTCGCTATCGTGCTGGTGGCGCTGCTCGCCGGCTTCATCGGCGGCGGCAGCAAGGTGCTGTTCTGGCTGATCGTGATCCTGTCCTTCGTGCTCGGCGGCCTCCTGATCATCCCGATCGGCGGCGCGGACATGCCGGTCGTGGTCTCGATGCTCAACTCCTACTCGGGCTGGGCGGCCGCGGGCATCGGCTTCACGCTGGGCAACCTCGCGCTGATCATCACCGGCGCGCTGGTCGGCTCGTCGGGCGCGATCCTGTCCTACATCATGTGCCACGCGATGAACCGCTCGTTCATCTCGGTGATCCTGGGCGGCTTCGGCGGCGACGCTGCGGCGGCCGGCGCTGGCGGCGGCCAGGTCGAGACCCGGCCGGTCAAGCAGGGCTCGGCGGACGACGCGGCCTTCATCATGAAGAACGCCGAGAAGGTCATCATCGTGCCGGGCTACGGCATGGCGGTGGCGCAGGCCCAGCACTCGCTCCGCGAGATGGCCGACCAGCTCAAGAAGGCCGGCGTCGACGTGAAGTACGCCATCCACCCGGTGGCGGGCCGCATGCCGGGCCACATGAACGTGCTGCTCGCCGAGGCCAACGTGCCCTACGACGAGGTGCACGAGCTGGAGGACATCAACGGCGAGTTCCCGCAGGCCGACGTGGCCTTCGTGATCGGCGCCAACGACGTCACCAACCCGGCCGCCAAGACCGATCCGCAATCGCCGATCTACGGCATGCCGATCCTCGACGTGGAGCGGGCCAAGACCGTGCTGTTCATCAAGCGCGGCATGGGCTCCGGCTATGCCGGCGTCGAGAACGAGGTGTTCTTCCGCGACAACACCATGATGCTGTTCGGCGACGCCAAGAAGGTGGTCGACGAGATCGTCAAGAACTTCTGACGGTCGGTCCGCGAGGGCACGATCTGCCGGAGCATTCTGCTCCGGACCGGGAAAGCGGGGCCTCGTGCCCCGCTTTTCGCGTTTCCGGGGACCGCGCGGGTGAACCCTCCCCCCTCTGCGGGGGAGGGTGGCGAACGGAGTGAGCGCAGCGGGACGAAGTCCCGCCGAGAGGGGTAGCGCGACGCTGATCCAGAGGGCGCCTGTCAGAACGGCTCTGCCTGATCCGGAAGCGTGGTTCCCCTCTCCCGCCCGGCTCCGCCGGGCACCCTCCCCCGCAGAGGGGGGAGGGTTCACCCGCGCGTGCCTCCCAGCCGCACGACCGCCCACAGGTGTCGCCCGGCTGCGGCAGCGCGCGCCCGCGAATCCCGCTACACTCCCCCCGTGTCCATGCTCCTCGACCTGCCCCGCCCGCTCCTCGACGTTCACCGCTCCGCGCTCGGGCGGCCCTGGCACGAGCGCTGCGCCTCGGCGCCGGCGCAGAGCCTCGCGGTCGCCATCGCGCAGGGCCACGGCCTGCCGGAGGTGCTGGCCCGGGTGCTGGCCGGCCGCGGGGTCGATCTCCATGCCGTGCCGGGCTTCCTCGAGCCGCGCCTGCGCGACCTCCTCCCCGACCCGGCCGTGCTGGTCGACATGGAGGCGGCAGCCGACCGTCTGGCCGAGGCGATCCTGAAGCGCGAGAAGGTCGCGATCTTCGGCGATTACGACGTCGACGGCGCGGCGAGCGCCGCGCTGCTCGCGAGTGCGCTCCGCGACCTCGGCGTGCCCTACCGGCTCCACATCCCCGACCGGATCACCGAAGGCTACGGCCCCAACGTCGCGGCGGTCCGGATGCTCGCCGCAGAAGGCGCCACCCTCCTCGTTACCGTCGATTGCGGTACGGCCGGGCACGAGCCGCTGGCCGAAGCCGGCCGCCTCGGGATGGACGTGGTGGTGCTCGACCATCACGGCGCGCCGGAGGTGCTGCCCCAGGCCCGCGCGGTGGTGAACCCGAACCGCCTCGACGACCTGTCGGGCCTCGGCCATCTCTGTGCCGCCGGTGTCGTCTTCCTCACGCTGGTGGCGCTCAACCGGCGCCTGCGCCGCGACGGCCTCGCCATTCCCGACCTGATGGCCGGTCTCGACCTCGTGGCGCTCGCCACCATCGCCGACGTGGTGCCGCTGCACGGCCTCAACCGCGCCTTCGTGCGCCAGGGCCTCGCGGTGATGCGCGGGCGCGGCCGGCGGGGCCTCGCCGCCCTCCTCGACGCGGCCGGCCTCGGGGAGGCGCCGCAGGCCTGGCATCTCGGCTTCCTGCTCGGGCCGCGCATCAATGCCGGCGGGCGCATCGGCGATTCGACGCTCGGCGCCCGGCTGCTGCTCTGCGAGGATCCGATCGAGGCCGCCGGCATCGCCGCCCAACTCGATGCGCTCAACCGCGAGCGCCAGGCGATCGAGGCCGCCGCCGTGGCGGAAGCCGAGGCCGAGATGGGAATGCGGCTCGAGCGCGACCCCGACCAGCCGGTCCTCGTCGCCGGCAGCCCGGACTGGCATCCGGGCATCGTCGGGCTGATCGCGGCCCGCCTCAAGGAGCGCTTCGGCCGCCCGGCCTTCGCCTTCGCGCTCCGCCAGGACGGCACCGCCACCGGCTCGGGCCGCTCGATCCCCGGGGCCGATCTCGGCCGGGCGGTCCGGGCCTGCGTCGAGGCCGGGTTGGCGGCCAAGGGCGGCGGCCACGCCATGGCGGCGGGCGTGACGCTCGCCGCCCTCGATCTCGACCGGTTCCGCGAGGCACTGTCGGGCGACCTCGCGGCCTCGGTGGCCGAGGCGCGCCTCGGCGAGGCGCTGCTGGTCGACGGCATGGTCTCGGCCGGCGGCGTTCAGCCGGATCTGGCGGATGCCGTCGAGCGGGCCGGTCCGTTCGGCCAGGGCGCGCCGGAGCCGGTCTTCGCGCTCGCCCGCCACCGCGTCGCCGATGCGCGCGTCGTCGGCACCGGGCACGTCAAGGCACAGCTGCGCGGCCGGGACGGCGTCGCGGTCGGCGCCATCGCGTTCCGGGCGGCGGAATCGCCGGTCGGGCGGCTCCTGCTCTCGCATATCGGCCGCGACATCCACGCCGCCGGCACCCTCTCCCGCGACCGCTGGCGCGGCGCCGACCGGGTCGAGCTGCGCCTCTGCGACGTGGCGGAGGCGAGCTGAGACGACTCCGGTGAGACGAAATCCGGAAGATTCCCTCGGGATTTCGTCTCACCGGCCCGCGCGGCGCTTGAGCGAAGCCGATCTCCGCATCGCGAAAGCGATCAGTCGGAGATCGTATGAGCCGGCCACCGATCGCGGCTTGACACCCCCCGAGCACCCCACCATAAGGGCCCCGTCGCCGAGAGGCGGCCCCTGCCGGCGACGGCAGCGTGGGGGAATGTCCCGAGCGGCAAAGGGGGCGGACTGTAAATCCGCTGGCTATGCCTTCGTAGGTTCGAGTCCTACTTCCCCCACCATTCCATTTTTCAGAACAAGCCCTGTATTGCAGATGTCGTCAGGCATCGACGGCGGGGCTCGTTGGGGGCTCCGTGCGCTCAGCTTGACAGGCGCAGGGCACCCCAGCATAAGGACCCGCCGCCGATGCGGCGGCCCTGCCGGCAACGGCAGCGTGGGGGAATGTCCCGAGCGGCAAAGGGGGCGGACTGTAAATCCGCTGGCTATGCCTTCGTAGGTTCGAGTCCTACTTCCCCCACCACGTCCCGTCACCTGCGAACCGGACGATACGGGCCACGCCGGCGAGCCCGATCGATCGTTCTGGATGCCGGGCGGATCAATGATCCACCACCTCGCCGAGCGCCGCCAGCAGCGACGAGCGCGCCCGGCTGACCCGGCTCTTCACCGTGCCGACCTGGCAGCCGAGCCGCACGGCCGCCTCCTCGTAGGTGTATCCCTCGGCGCCGATCAGCAGCAGCGCCTGGCGCTGGGCCTCGGGGAGGGCCTGCATCCGCTCCTGGACCACCCGTAGGGTGCTGGCATGATCCTGGTCGGCCGGCGCTGCGAGTTGTCCGGCGAGCAGGCCGTCGCCGTCCTCGACCTCCCGTCGCCCCTTCCGCAGATCCGTGTAGAACTGGTTGCGCATGATCGTGAACAGCCAGGCGGTGAAGTTCGTGCCAGCCTGGAAACGGTGCTGGTTCGCCCAGGCCTTGGCGCAGGTCTCCTGAACCAGGTCGTCGGCCCGCACCACGTCGTGCGACAGCGAGAGGCCGAAAGTGCGCAGGGCCGGCAACGCCGTCATCAGGGCGTTACGGAAATCGAAGCTGATCGCCTCCCCCCGCGCCGCCAGGGAGGCCTCGAACCGGGCCAGCAACTCGGTGAGGCGTGCCGGCAGCGTGTCCTGGGCGACCGGACTGAAGTATTGTTGCAGAGATTGTCTGAGGTGATCCTGGATGACGTGCGAGGGAAGCATATCGGAGGGCGGCAGTGGCGCGGGCGGCAGCGCGGTCGAATTGATTGTCATTGTCGGGAGAGGGCCCCTGATCCCGTCGGATTGCCTTCTTTTTAACGGTTCGAATTTCGATGGCAATAGAAGCTTGACCGATGCTCGATGAAGCCGGAGCCCTCGCGGCTCTCACCGCCCTGGCCCAGGAGACGCGGCTGCGCGCGCTGCGCACCCTGTTGCACGCCCTGCCCGAGGGGATGCCGGCCGGGCGGCTCGGCGTGGCGATCGGCTGCGCCCCCTCGACCCTGACCTTTCACCTGCGGCAGTTGCAGGAGGCAGGCCTGGTCGATTCGCGCCGCCAGGGCGCGTCGGTGATCTACTCCGCGCGCCCCAAAGGCCTGACGGGCCTGACCGATTATCTGACGCAAGCCTGTTGCGGCGGCCGGCCGGAGGTCTGCCTGCCGGCGACGTCGCCCTGCTGCGGCGGCGAGGCCGCGCCGCTCCGTCCCGGCCCGGCCTCGGGCGACGCCGTGCCGCTCGACGACCCGGCCGGGAACGGCCGGGTCTGAGCCCGCGCGGCGCCTCGTCGGCTCAATCCCGGCCGCTCAGTAGCGGTAATAGGATCGCCGCTCCTCCCGGTAGCGCATCGCCCGGTACGGGCGGTCGTCGCCCCAGCGCTCCATCCTGCGGCGCCAGCCATGCGCCGGCGCCCAGGCCGGCGGCCCGCCGCGGACCTCGCCGTAGCCCCCATGCCCGCCGCGGCCCCAGGCCGGATCGGCCTGCGCCCCGGTCGTGGCACAGAACAGGCCGGCTGCCGCGGCCATGGCGGTGAAGGCGAGGGGAAGAACGGTCCTGCGCATCGGCATATCTCCAGTGAACCGCGTGAATGCGGATCGAATGACGCCAGCAACGGCGACGTGGCCGAAACCGTTCCGCAATCTCCGGACCGATGCGCGACCGATTTTGTTTCCACATCATTGCGCAACGGCGCGCGGGTTCCGTGGAACCACTTTCAG
The DNA here is from genome assembly GCF_057747795.1 of Methylobacterium sp. 142-1Y. NCBI lineage: Bacteria > Pseudomonadati > Pseudomonadota > Alphaproteobacteria > Hyphomicrobiales > Methylobacteriaceae > Methylobacterium > Methylobacterium sp. 142-1Y. The sequence continues at coordinate 903,555 of NZ_CM173224.1, forward strand.
GGGAGCGCCGTTCCTGGCCGCCTTCAGAGAGGTGACAGCCATGATGCGGATCACGATTGCCCTGCTCGCCGCGACGACCATGGTGGGCGGTGCGATGGCGGCGGAGCAGAACGGAGCCTCGGCGCGCTCGCCCGGCCACGAGATGCAGGAGCACGGCATCCGGAAGGGCAGCCCCGGCGCGTCCGGTTACGCACCGGGCCACGAGATGAAGTCCGACACGACCGGGACGGCCTCGCGCGGCGGCACCGGCGACAGGACGTCCGGCACCGCGGGGTCCGCGACACGCCGTTGACGGGACGCTCGGTCGACGGGCTTCGCCACGGCGCCACGCCGCGCCGTGGCGTCGCACACACCCTAAGCTCGTCTCGCGCGGCTTCTTCTCACGCCTGTCACGGACCGCTGCTGTAAGGCGGGACTGGTGACCTGAGGGACGTGAGACGGCCATGAGCGAGTTCGAGGCATCGCAGCAGGCGGCTACGATCGAGGCGCTGCGGCGCGAGATCGCCGAGGCCTACGACGAGGAACTGGAACTCGAGATCGAGGAGGAGCGCCTCGCCGGGCTGGTGCCGCCGCCGGAGGGCGCCGCCCCGAGCCTCGACCGCCGGCTCTACTTCCGCGAGCTCCTGCGCCTGCAGCACGAGCTGGTCCGGCTCCAGGACTGGGTCCACACCAACAAGCTCAAGGTCGTTGTCCTGTTCGAGGGGCGCGATTCCGCCGGCAAGGGCGGCGTCATCAAGCGCATCACCCAGCGCCTCAACCCGCGGGTCTGCCGCGTCGCCGCCCTCCCCGCCCCGAACGAGCGCGAGCGCGGCCAGTGGTATTTCCAGCGCTACGTCAGCCACCTGCCGACCGGCGGCGAGATGGTGCTGTTCGACCGCTCCTGGTACAACCGGGCCGGCGTCGAGCGGGTCATGGGTTTCTGCTCCGAGGCCGACGTGGAGGAGTTCTTCCGCTCGGTGCCGGAGTTCGAGCGCATGCTGGTGCGCTCAGGGGTCATCCTGGTGAAGTACTGGTTCTCGATCACCGACGCCGAGCAGGCTCACCGCTTCGAGATGCGGATCCACGATCCGCTCAAGCAGTGGAAGCTGAGCCCGATGGACGTCGAATCGCGCCGGCGCTGGGAGAGCTACACCCGCGCCAAGGAAGACATGCTGGCCCGCACCCACATCCAGGAGGCGCCGTGGTGGGTAGTCGATGCCGTCGACAAGCAGCGCGCCCGCCTCAACTGCATCAGCCACCTGCTGGAGCAGGTGCCCTACGGCACCGTCGAGCATCCGCCCGTCCACCTGCCCGAGCGGGTGCGCAACCCCGATTACGTCCGCGGCCCGGTTCCGGCCGAGATGTACGTGCCGGCGCGGTACTGAGATCGGGATGGGCGAGGCTCTGCGCGCGGCGTCGCTGGCCGTCCTCGTCCTGATGTCGGGGGGCGCCGCCGCGCAGCAGGCCCCCCGCCTTGCGGTGGTCCCGCCGGCCTGGCCGCTCACCGGCGCCGGCGGCGACCCGCAGACCGCCATCGCCCAGTCGCGCACCTCCGACCAGGTCTCGGTGACGATCGGCGGTTCGATCCAGTCGTCGCTCGGCCCCTATGGCGACCCGTTCGGCGCCCGCGCCTTTCTCTCCGAGCGGGGCATCACCACCACCATCACGTATATCGGCGAGGGGCTGGCCAACCTGCGCGGGGGCCTGAGGCGCGGCGTCACCTATGGCGGGCGCCTGGATACGTCGCTCGATGTCGACCTCGACAGGCTCGCCGGCTGGACCGGGGCGAAGTTCCATACCGACTTCTTCCAGATCCACGGCCACGGGATGTCGCGCTCCTACGTCAACAACCTGACGACGGTGAGCGGCATCGAGGCCCTGCCGGCGACCCGGCTGTTCGAGTTGTGGCTCGAGCAGAGCTTCTTCGGCGGCAAGCTGTCGATCAAGGCGGGCCAGGTCTCGGCCGATACCGAGTTCGCCATCGCCCAGTCGGCGGTGGTGTTCTTCAATGCCGGCTTCGGCTGGCCCAATATCGGCGCCGTGGTGCTGCCGAGCGGCGGGCCGATCTATCCCCTCGCCACCCCGGCCGTGCGGGTGAAATACGTGCCCGACGAGCGCCTTTCGTTGCAGGCGGCGGTGTTCAACGGCGACCCGGCGGGCATGCGCCGGGGCGACGACACCGACCCGCAGCGGATCAACCGCACCGGCACCAGCTTCCGGATCAACGATCCGCCCCTGCTGATCGGCGAGGTCGCGTATGCCTACACGCTCGATCTCTGGGGGGAGCCCCTGCACGGTACCGCGACGCTCGGCGGCTGGGACCATCTCGGCGGCTTCGACAGCCCGCGCCTCGACAGCGTCGGCGGCCGGCTGCTCGCCGATCCGGAGGCGAGCGGCATCGCCCGGCGCTTCCGCGGCGACCGCGGCGTCTACGGCATCATCGACCAGACGCTCTACCGCGAGCCCGAGACCGAGGACGAGGGTGCCAGCGCCTTCCTGCGGCTGTCGAAGGTGCCGGCCGACCGCAACCTGATCGATCTCTATCTCGACGGCGGCATCGCCTATAAGGGCCTGCTGCCCGGCCGCCCCAACGACACCGCGGCCCTCGGGGTCATCTACTCGCGCATCAGCCCGGCCGCCCGCGCCTTCGACCGCGACACCATCCGGTTCGGCCAGGGCACGGGCCCGCTGCGCAGCAGCGAGGTGGTGATCGAGGCGACCTACCAGGCCGAGGTGGTGCCGGGATTCACCCTGCAGCCGGATCTGCAGGTCGTGATGCGCCCGGGCGGGGGGCTGGCCGACGACCGGGGTCGGCGCTTGAAGAACGCGACCGTGATGGGCTTGCGGGCGACCATCAATTACTGACGACACACCCCCGTCCGGCGCGGATGCGGCGGAGCTCCGCATCCGGGCGAACGGGTCCGGGGGCCGGTCGAACGCATCGGCTCATTGTCCGATGCCGTTGCCGTTCCCGTTGGTGGAGAACCCGTTTCCGAGTCCGTTCCCGACATTGCCGTTGCCGTTGTTGTTGCCGGTATTGCCGTTGCCGTTGAAGTTCCCGACATTGCCGTTGCCGTTGCCCGAACCGTTCGCGAGGCCGGGCGGCACGGCGCCCGCCAGGCCAGGCGGCGAACCACCCGCGGGACCGGGAGGCGAGACGCCCGCGAGACCGGGGGGCTCCGGCGCGACGGCGGGACCGTCGACGGCGCCCGAATTGAGATCGAAGGACCGGAATCCCGACCGGTGCGGCCGCCCATGCCAATGCCGGAAGCCGCCGTGGAAGCCGTGAAAATCCCCGTGCCGGAAACCCTCGGGCGGCGTCCAGCCGGGCATCTGGGCGCTGGCCGGGCCGGCGAGCGCGATTCCGGACAGCGCGAGGGCGATCAGAGGTAAGCGCATTGTCGTCTCCTTCCGGATGCTGTCCCGCCTCGCCTCGAAGGCCGGGACAGCCGTGCTTCATGCGACTTGGACTCATGCGACTTGGAAAGGACATCGCCTCGGAAATGAGCGTCTCCGCCGGGACGGCTCTCGATCGGCCGGCTCCGTCGTGCAAATTGCATCGAGACGGAACCTCGGACATCCTGCGACGCGTGCCAGGCCCCATGCCAGGCGCGAAGCCCACTTTCAGGGCCGGTTGCCGTTCCCGTTCAGGTTGCCGTTGACGGCGCCGACATTGCCATTGCCGTTGTAGCTGCCGCCGTTCAAGTTTCCATTGAACGCGCCGACGTTGTTGTTTCCGTTATACATTCCGGTATTGAAATTGCCGTTGAAGGCGCCGACGTTGCCGTTCCCGTTCGTTGGCCCGCTGTTGTAGTTGCCGTTGAAGGCGCCGACGTTACCGGTCCCCGAATTGAAGGCGCCGACATTGCCCGTTCCGGTATTGAAGGCGCCGATATTCCCGCCCGTCTGCGGTGCGCCGTTGCCGTTACCGTTGCCGTTTCCATTACCGGACCCGGTGTTGTAATTTCCGTTCGAATTGCCGTTGCCGATCCCGATATTGCCGTTGCCGTTGCCGTTGCCGTTGCCGGTCGAGACCGACATGCTCAGCGTCAGGTTTCGCGCATCGGCGGGGTGTGCAGCACCGAACAGCGCCGCGGCGAACAGACAGGGCCATAGTCTCATCCGAGCCTCCCTTGCGGCGCGAGGGCCACTTGAGTCCAGGAACCTTGCGTCCAGGAACCTTGCATCCGGGAACCAAGCATCGAGAGAGCGGAGCGGCAGAGGCCGCTCCGCCAAGTCCATTTCGCAAATTCATTCCGGCGATTGCGCTCGCGCGAACCTGCTCAGCGGTTGTTGTTGCCGTTGTTGTTGCCGTTATACTTGCCCCAGTTGAGGTTGCCGTTGCCGTTGCCGTTCAGGAGGCCCAGGTTGTAATTTCCGTTGTTGTTACCGTTGCCGATCCCGAAGTTGAAATTGCCGTTCAGGTTGCCGTTGCCGACACCGGTATTGGCATTGCCGTTGTTGTTGCCGTTGCCGTAGCCGGTGTTGCCGTTGCCGTTGAGGTTGCCGTTGAGGGCGCCGGTATTGCCGTTGCCGTTGCCGTTGCCGTTGCCGACCCCGACGTTGCCGTTGCCGTTGCCGTTGCCGCTGCCGATCGAGAAGGCGTAACCGGTCGAGGGGAGCCCGGCGAGCGAGAGGACGGTGACGGCCGAGAGCAGGATCTTTTTCATCGGATGCCTCCTTGAGTGAACCAGGCGACGGATGCGCCACGCGACATGGTGCTTCGGCGGAAGAGCACCGCTCATTCCCCAGCGCCGTCGCAATCGTTCCTCAAAAATCGCCGCCGATTAAGCCTGATATATGTTTTAGTCTCTTGAGACTATTGACACTGCGTCAATTATCGCACGTCTGCATTCCAGGAATGCATGCATATCCTGCCAATCTTCAACCCATAAATTACCCCCAAAGGGGGATGCATCTTCAGACATACGGGTGATAACACATCCCTTTCAGGATCTCAAAACGCCGCTACCTTCGCGGCTGAGAAACGAATGCTGTCGACAACAGTTCATGGAGGAAAGCGCCCGGACGGGTGAAGGCCGTCCCGACGCGAGGATGCTTTCGGAGGGCGGCCTCATGGCAACCGGACTCATGGCAACCGGACTCACGGCAACCGGACAGCTCGTGCACCTCGTCGACGACAGCGCCGCGATGCGCTCGCTCGCGGCGGACATCCTCAACGAGGCCGGCTTCACCGTCCGGGAACACCCTGCGGCCGACAGCCTCCTGGTCGATCCCGCGCTGGCGGAAGCGGGCTGCGTCGTCACCGATTTCCGCATGCCGCGCATCGACGGCCTGGACCTGCTGGCCCGGCTGCGGGCGGGTGGGTCGCTGGTGCCGGTGATCCTGCTCACCGGGCATGCCGACGTCTCGACCGCCGTCCGGGCGATGAAGCTCGGGGCCTTCGACTTCATCGAGAAGCCGTTCGCCCCGAAGGACCTGGTCCAGGCGGTCCGGTGCGCCGTGCGGGGAACCCGCGGCCCTGCGCCCGACGTCAGGCACGCGCTCGCGAGCGAGCGCCTGTCCCGGCTGACCGAGCGCGAGCGGCAGGTCCTCGCCCGCATCCTGCTCGGGCTGACGCACCGGGAGATCGGCGACGACCTCGCGATCAGCCATCGGACGGTCGAGGTGTTCCGGGCGCGGATCATGGCGAAGACGGAATGCGCCAGCGTGCAGGATCTCGTCCGCATCGCCCTGGAGGCGGGGTTCGACTGAAGGAGGCCCGGCCCGGTCCGTACGGGCTCGACCGTACGGGGTCACGCGGATTTCGGTCACGGTTGCGATCTGTCAGAACATTACTGCGCTGGACGATGCACTAACAAATACATCGACAGATCGCACCCTGTCGGATGCTGTCGACCGCAGGTGAGGGAGGGTTGTGGTGAGACGCTGGATCGTCGGCACCCTGTGCGCATCCATGGCCGCGGGCGGCCTCGCCGCCGCCGCGGTGGTGCAGGCCCATCCCCTGGGCCTGCGCCCGATCCTGGACGGTCTCGCTGCCCGGCAGGAGCAGGCCTATGCGGGGATCGCCCGCCTCGTCTCGACGCCCGCGCCGGAACCGGCCCCGTTCATCACCGCGGCGATCCAGCGCGGGCAGCTCGAGCAGATCGTCACCGCGACGGGCGCCTTGCAGCCGGTCGACACCGTGGAGGTCGGCTCGCAGCTGGCGGGCCAGATCGCCGACCTCTTCGTCGACTTCAACGACCGCGTCCACAAGGGCGACCCGCTGGCGCGGATCGACCAGCGCAGCTTCATCTCGCGGGTCGAGCAGGCGCGCGCCTCGCTCGAGATGGCCTCGGCCAGCGTCCGGGTCCAGCAGGCGCGGCTCGACCGCGCCCGCATCGACCTCGACAACGCCAAGGGCAACCGCACGGTGCTGGCCGCCCGCCTGGAGAACGCACAGGTCATGCTGGAGGCGGCCAAGCGCAACCTCGACCGCAAGACCATGCTGCGCTCGCGCGAGGTCACCTCGGTCGCGACCCTCGAGGAGGCGCAGACCGATCTCGCCTCGCGCCGGGCGCAGCTGCGCGAGACCATCTCGCATCTCGAGCTCAACGCCTTCGCGGTCGATGCCGCGGCGGCCGACGTGCGCCGGCTCGAAGCCGAACTGATCCAGGCCAAGGCCGCGGTGCCCCTGCAGGAGGCCAGCCTCAGGGCGGCCCAGATCGAGCTCGACCGCACCACCATCCGCTCGCCCATCGACGGCGTCGTGGTCGGGCGCTTCGTCAGCGCCGGCCAGACCCTCGCCTCGGGGCTGGAGGCCCGCACCGCCTTCAACGTCGCCCGCAACCTCGGCGAGATGGAAATCCATGCCCGCGTCGACGAGACCGATATCGGCCGGGTCGCCCCGGGGCAGCGGGCGAGCTTCACGGTCGACGCCTATCCGGGGCGGCGCTTCGAGGCCTCGGTCCGCCAGGTGCGCAAGGCCCCCCAGACCAACCAGGGCGTGGTGACCTACACGGTGGTGCTGACCACCGACAACCGCGAGGGCCTGCTCCTGCCCGGCATGACGGCGTTGGCGCGCCTGACGGTCCATCGCGAGGACGACGTCCTCAAGCTGCCGCTCGCCGCCCTGCGCTTCCGGCCGGCCCGCGCCGTGCCGGAGCGCGGCGAGGCGGGCGTGCGCGAGCAGGCGGTCTGGGTGCAGGATCAAGCCGGCGCGCTGCGCCCGGTCGCGGTGACGACGGGGGTGTCGAGCGCGGACCAGGTCGTGCTGCGGGGCGGGGCGCTCCAGGAGGGCGACCGCGTCGTCGTCGGGCAGGCCGATGCGAGCGAGCCGGCACGCTTCCTCGGGATCAGGCTCGGGCTATGACGGACGGCATCGTCAGACTCGTCGCGGTCAGCCGCACCTTCCGGATGGGCGACGTCCAGGTCCCGGTCCTGCACGACGTCACCTTCGACGTGCGCGAGGGCGAGAGCGTCGCGGTCGTCGGCCCGTCCGGCTCCGGCAAGAGCAGCCTGATGAACCTCATCGGCCTGCTCGACCGGCCGAGCGCGGGGCGGATCTTCCTCGAAGGCGTCGAGACCGGGCGGCTCTCGGCCGATCGCTGCGCGATCCTGCGCAACCGCCGCATCGGCTTCGTCTTCCAGGCCTACAACCTGCTTGCCCGCCACTCCGCCCTCGACAACGTCCAGCTGCCGCTGATCTATGCCGGCGTGGGACGGGCGGAGCGGCGGCGCCGGGCCGAGCGGGCGCTCGACTCCGTCGGCCTCGCCCACCGGGTCGACCACCTGCCGACCCGGCTCTCGGGCGGCGAGCAGCAGCGCGTCGCCATCGCCCGCGCCCTCGTGACCGATCCCGGCATCGTGCTGGCCGACGAGCCCACCGGCGCCCTCGACAGCCGCACCGGGAGCGACATCCTCGGGCTGTTCCAGGCCCTGAACGCGGCGGGCCGGACCATCCTGATCATCACCCACGACAGGGGCGTGGCGGCGGGCTGCGGGCGCGTCGTGCGCCTGCAGGACGGGCGCGTCGTCTCAGAGGACCGGGCCGCGCCGGGGCTCGATGGTCGAAGCGCGGATTCGGTGATGGCGGAGGCGTCGGTCTGATGCTGGGGCAAGCCCTCCTGATGGCGCTGCGGGCCCTGCGCCTCAACCTCCTGCGCAGCCTGCTCACCATGCTCGGCATCGTGATCGGGGTCGCCTCGGTGGTCACGGTGCTGGCGATCGGCAGCGGGGCGCAGAGCCAGGTCACCCGGCAGATCCGGGCGATCGGAGCCAACGTCCTGATGATCAATCCGGGGGCGGCCCGCCAGGGCGGCCTGCGCCTCAAGGCCGGGACGCGCGCCACCCTCACCGAGGGCGATGTCGACGCCATCCTGGAGCAGGTGCCGCAGGTGCGCGCCGCCGCGGGCTCGATCGCCGGCAGCGCTCAAGCCGTGCGCGAGAACCGGAACTGGAACACCACGGTCAACGGCACCACCACCAACCACTTCGTGGTTCGGGACTGGACGCTGGCGGCCGGCCGAACCTTCAACGCGACCGAGGAGGCGACGGCCGGCAAGGTCGCGGTGCTCGGCAGCGTCGTCGCCCGCGAGCTGTTCGACAAGGACGATCCGATCGGCGCCGAGATCCGCATCATGAACGTCCCGTTCGAGGTCGTGGGCGTGCTGAGCCCGAAAGGGCCGGACCAGGACGACGTCGCCTTCGTGCCGCTCTCGACCGCCAAGCTCCGGTTCCTCGGCAGCGCCGGCGGCACCGCCCGGGACGCGGTCGCCTACATCCTGGCCAAGGCCGTCTCCGACGAGGCGATGGCGCGGGCCAAGGCGAGCATCGAGGACCTGCTGCGCCAGCGCCACCGGATCCAGGACGACCAGGAGGACGACTTCAAGGTGCAGGACCCCTCCGCCGCCGCCGAGGCGCAGCGCGGCGCCACCCGCACGGTCGCGATCCTGCTCACCTCGATCGCCGGCGTCTCGCTGCTCGTCGGCGGCATCAGCATCATGAACATCATGATCGTCTCGGTGACGGAGCGGACCCGGGAGATCGGCATCCGCCGGGCACTCGGCGCCCGGGGCCGCGACATCCGCCTGCAGTTCCTGTGCGAATCGCTCGTCCTGTGCCTGGCCGGCGGGCTCGTCGGGGTCGTCCTCGGGGCGACGATCTCGCTGACCGTCGCCCGCTCGGCCGGCTGGACGACCGTCATCGACGCGGGCGCGGTCGCGGTCGCGGTCGGCTTCTCGGCGATCACGGGTCTGTTCTTCGGGCTCTATCCGGCCCACCGCGCGGCTAGGCTCGATCCGGTGGAGGCGCTGAAGGCCGAGTGACGATGGCCGCGTGATCATCGAGAGGCGGCCCGGACGGGCCGATGGGGGGAGGCAGGAATGGTCGCTCTGAAAAGGTCCCACCCGCTGTCGCGAAACCGGTCTGCGATCCGGTTCCGGCCCACCCGGTCGGCCGCGCCCGAGGACGAGGCCGCGGCGCCGACCGCGCGCGAATGCGAGCTGATCGCGCTCATCGCCCGGGGCCTGCCCAACAAGCTCATCGCCCACGAATTGGGAATCTCGCCCAACACGGTCCGGGCGCATATCGGCAACATCATGCGCAAGTACGGGCTCAGCAACCGGACGCAGATCGCCATGCTGCTGACGCCGCTGCTGCCGGCGGCCGTCGGGCAGCCGCTCCGCCGCCGCTAAAGCATTCTCCGACGAAGCAGATACCGATTCGTCGAAGAATGCGGCACGATCGAAGACCTGGAGCAGCGTCCGCCCGCACCGCGATCGGGCGCTGCCCCACCGGCCCTGCGCCTTCCGAGATCGTGGCTCAGCCGAAGACCCGGCCGAGCGCCCCGTCGATCGCCTCGACGATCCGGTCGATGTCGGCCGGGGTCGCGATCAGGGCCGGGCTGAGGCAGAGCGTGTTGTTGAGCCCGGCGAGCGAGCGGTTGGTGGCGCCGATGATCACGCCGTTGGCCATGCAATCGGCCACCACCGCCTGGACGCGCTTCTCCTCCGCCGGCTCCCGGGTCGTGCGGTCGGCGACGAGTTCGGCGCCGCAGAACAGGCCCTTGCCGCGCACGTCGCCGATGACCGGATGGCGCTCGGCCAGGCCATGCAGGCCGGCCATCAGCCGCTCGCCCATCGCCAGCGTGTTCTCGATCAGGCCCTCGTCCTCGATGATCCGCATGTTCTCCAGAGCCGCCGCCGGGCCGGCGGTGCAGCCGCCGAAGGTCGAGATGTCGCGAAAGTACGACATCGGATCCGAGGCGTCGTCCTTGAACAGCGAGAACACCGCCTCGGTCGTCGTCGTGCAGGCGATGGCCGCGTAGCCCGAGGCCACGCCCTTCGCCATCGTGACGAAATCCGGCTTCACGCCGTAATGCTGGTAGCCGAACCAGGCGCCGGTGCGGCCCATGCCGCAGACCACCTCGTCGATGTGGATCAGGACCTCGTGCCGGCGGCAGATGTCCTGTACCTTCTCCCAGTAGCCCTTCGGCGGCGTGATGACGCCGCCGCCGGCGGTGACCGGTTCGAGGCAGATCGCCCCGACACTGTCGGGCCCCTCGCGCAGGATCACCGCCTCGATCGCATCGGCGGCCCTCTCGCCGTAATTCTCCACCGCGCCCCACTGGCTGCGGTATTCGAGGCAATGCGGCACCGGGACGAAGCCGTCCGGGAACGGCCCGTACTGGTCGCGGCGCTGGTCCTGGCCGGCGGCCGCGAGCGCGCCGATCGTGGTGCCGTGATAGTCGCGCTCGCGGAACAGGATCTTGGATTTCCGCCCGCCATGGTGCCGGTGCGCGATCTGGCGCACCATCTTGAACACCTTCTCGTTCGCCTCGGACCCCGAGTTCGAATAATAGACCCGGCTCATCCCGGGCATTTTTTCGATCAGCCGCTCGGAGAACAGGGCGGCCGGGACCGAGCCGGCCGAGCCCGCGAAGTAGTTGAGCTTGACCAATTGGTCGCGCACCGCGTCAGCGATGCTGGTGCGGCCGTAGCCGACATTGACGGTCCAGACGCCGCCGGAGACCGCGTCGAGATATTCGCGCCCGGTCGCGTCCCAGACGCGCATCCCCCTGCCCTCGACCATCACCCGAGGGTCGACGGTCTCGTAGAGCTTGTGCTGCGACAGGTGGTGCCAGACATGGGCCCGGTCCGCCTCGATGACGTGGCGCAGGTCGTTGGTGCGGGACATGTCGTTCATCGGGCGTCTCTCGAATCGGAGGTCGGTGGGTGATCCGTCACACCTTACCCTTCCACGGGGTGAGGCGCCGTTCCAGCCGGCGCATGCCGAACTCGAACGCCGCCGCGAGCGTGCCGATGACGAAAATGCCCATCACCACGATGTCGGTGCGCAGGAAATTCGAGGCGTTGAGCACCATCTGGCCGATGCCGGTCGAGGCCGCCACCATCTCGGCGGCGACCAGCGTGGTCCAGCCGACGCCCATGCCGATGCGCAGGCCCACCAGGATGTCGGGGAGCGCCGCCGGCAGGACGACGTGGCGCACCACCTGCGCCCGGCTGGCGCCGAGCGCGCGAGCGGCATTGACCTGGTCGAGGCTCGCCGCCGAGACGCCGGCCCGGGCCGCGAGCGCGACGGGGGCGAAGCAGGCGAGGAAGATCAGCAGGATCTTCGAGGTTTCGCCGATGCCGAACCAGATGATGACGAGCGGCAGGTAGGCGAGCGGCGGCAGCGGCCGGTAGAATTCGATGAACGGGTCGAGGATCGCCCGTATGCTCGGGTTCAGGCCGGTGGCGAGGCCGACCGGGATCCCGATCAGCGCCGCGAGCACGAAGGCGCCGACCACCCGCATCAGGCTGGTCATCACGTGCTCGATGAGCGGCGCCCCGTCGATCCGCCCGTCCAGCGCATCCGAGAAGGCGGACAGCACGCTCGCCGGCCGGGGCAGGAACAACGGCTTGACGAGGCCGAGTTGCGTCGCCGCGAGCCAGGCGACGAAGGCGACCGTGACGGTCGCGAGGCTGATCAGCAGGGCGGGCGGGGCGACGCCCCGCATCGCCGCCCGGCGCCGGCGGAACGAGGACAGGGCGCGCGCGGCCGCGTCGGGTGCGTCGGCGACGGCCTCGCCGGACGCGGCAGGGGGAGACGTGAGGGGTCTCATGCGGCGGCTCCTCGCTCGGATTCGGGTCTCGCCCCGCCATGGTCGTGGATGAAGCGCAGCACGCGCTCGCGCATGGCGATGAAGTCGGGGCTGGACTTCACCGCCCGCGAGGTCTCGCCGCCGAGGAAGCGCCGGCAGAAATCGAGCGGCACGATCTCGGCGATGCGCCCGGGCCGGGGCGTCATGATGACGAGCTTGGTCGCCAGAAAGATCGCCTCCTCGACCTCGTGGGTGATGAAGAACGCCATCTTCTGCGTGCGCGCCCAGAGGGTCAGGATCAGCTCCTGGACCTGCTCGCGGGTGAAGGCGTCGAGGGCGCCGAGCGGCTCGTCCATCAGCAGCATGCGCGGATCGGCGGTGAGCGCCCGGGCGATGCCGACGCGCTGCTGCATGCCGCCGGAGAGTTCGTAGATCCGCTTCGTCCCGACATCGCTCAGGCCGACGAGATCGAGCATGGCGCGGGCCCGCGCCTCGCGCTCGGGCCTCGGGACCCCCTGCATCTTGAGGCCGAAGGCGACGTTGTCGAGCACGTCGAGCCAGGGCATCAGGGCGTGGCGCTGGAACACCACGCCGCGATCGGCCCCGGGTCCGGTGACCGGGCGCCCGTCGAGCAGGATCTGCCCCTCCGTCGGCGGCAGGAAGCCGGCGATGCAGTTGAGCAGGGTCGTCTTCCCGCAGCCCGAGGCGCCGAGCGCCACCACGAACTCCCCCGGCTCGATCGTCAGGTCGACCCAGGACAGGGCGAGCGTCGCGCTCTCGCCCTCGCCGTAATGGACGCTGAGCTTCCGGATCTCCAGCATCGGCCGATCTCCTTGCGGCAGGGGTTGCCGATCAGGGCTTGAGGGCGGCGTCGGCGAAGTCGGCGGTGACGAAGGCGCCGTAATTCGGCGCGAGTTCGGGCACCCGCCCCTGCTCCTTGAGGAATTCCGCCGTCGATTTGAGCGCGTCGGCCGCGCCGCCGCCGAGCCAGCGGGGCGAGGCCTGCTCAGGCAGCGTCGGGAAGCGGTAGGCCCCGAGCGAATCCGGCACGTCGGCAGGCGCGGCGCCGGTCCATTTGGCGATCGCCGCGACCTGCGGCGAGGTCGTCGTCCAGCTGCTGCCCGACTTCGCGTAATCGGCATCGGCGGCGGCGAGCAGCCGCACGAAGGTGACCAGGACATCGCGGTGGGCCTTGAGGGCGGCGTCGGTCGCCACGATGCCGTCGAAGGTCGCCTTGCCCTTGGCGGCGAAGTCGCCGGCCGAGGCCAGGACCGTGCCGGTCTTCTTCACGTTCGTCAGCACCGGCGCCCAGACGAAGGTGGCGTCGATGTCGCCGCGCTCCCAGGCGGCGGCGATCTCCGGCGGGCGCATGTTGAGGATCCGGACGTCCTTCGGGCCCAACCCCGCCTCCTTGAGGGCGTACATCAGCTGGTAATGGGCGGTGGAGACGAAGGGCACGCCGATCGTCTTGCCTTTCAGATCCTTGATCGACGCGATTCCGGTGCCCTTGCGCGCGACGAGCTGCTCGGCATTGCCGATGTCGTCGAGGATCCAGAACAGCTTGATCGGCAGCCCCTGGGAGGCCGCCGCGGCGATCGCCGCGGAGCCCGACTCACCGACATCGACGCTGCCCGACGCCATGGCGCGGACGACGTCGGCTCCGGTGGCGAACTTGACCCACTTCACCCTGGTGCCGGTTTGCTTCTCCAGCTCGCCGCTCTCCATCAGCACGCGGATCGGCGTCGTCATGTCCTGGTAGGCGAAGGTGAGGCTCTTGTCCGCCGCCCGCGCGGGGCCGGTCCCGAGCCCGGCGAGCGAGCCGAGGGCGATGGCGGCGAGAGCGGAGAGCAGGGACTTACGGGTGATCATGCGCGGTCCTCGTTGCGAACCCGGCGGTGCGAGCGCCTGCCGTCGCCTCGGCGTCCCGGCCTCAAGCAGGTTTCGGGCCGCGATCCGCAGGGGTGGCCGGATCCGGCGGGAGGAGCGGTCGTTTTCGGCGCGGTGACGACCGCTCGCGCGGGCATCCGCCGCCCGTTTCCGGCCCGGACGGCGCAAGGTCAATCCCGCCCGCAAGCAATCTCGCGGGCGCGCGAAAACGATTCTCCCCCTGCCGAGGGCGGAAGGAGACGGCCCATTCCTCGATCGCGGCAGCGCCGATCCGCTGCATCTCCCTGGCACTGGAAGATGAGATAAAAATTTTTACTTGCAGTCAGGCCCCGGCCTGCGACCGCGATCAGAGCTCCGCCTTCTGCCGCTGCGGGTTGTGCCGCATGACCTTGCGCAGGATGCGCGAGACCTGCTCGGCCGAATAGGGCTTGTGCAGGAGCTCGAATCCGGCCGCGCTCTCCTCGGCGAGCACGTGGCTGTAACCGGAGGCGAGCACGATCGGCAGGTGAGGCAACCGCCGGGCGAGGAGCCGGGCAAGCTCGATCCCACCCATACCCGGCATGACCACGTCGGAGAACACCACGTCGAAGCCGGCGCCGTCGGGCCCGAGCTTCTCGATCGCGTCCTCGGCGTTGACCGCCCAGGTCGTGGCATAGCCGAGGTCTTCCAGGATCTGGGTCGCGAAGCGCCCGACCTCGAGATTGTCCTCGACCACCAGCACCCGCTGGCCGACGCCGCCGGGATCGACCTGGCCGGAATCGCCCCGCACCGCCTCCCCTGCTGCGAACTCGGCCTCGACCTCCGGCAGGTAGAGGGTGAAGGTCGTGCCCCCTCCCGGCACGCTCTCGACCGCAACGTCGCCGCCCGATTGCTTGGCGAAGCCGAAGACCTGGGAGAGGCCGAGGCCCGTGCCCCGCCCGACCTCCTTGGTGGTGAAGAACGGCTCGAACACCCGCGCCAGCAAGTCGGGCGGGATGCCGGTGCCGGTATCGTGCAGCGAGACCGCCGCGAACGGACCCGCCGCCCCGGCATGCCCCCGGATCGGCGGCAGGTCGACGCCGCAGGCGAGGCGCAACGTCAGCGTGCCCGCGCCCTCCATCGCGTCGCGGGCATTCACCGCCATGTTGACGAGCGCGGTCTCGAACTGGCTCGCATCGACCCGCACGAGGCAGGGATGGTCCGGGACCTCGGTCGCGACGGTGATCCGGGCGCCGGTCACGGTATCGATCAGCTCGGCGACGATGCGCAGGCGCGCGCCGACATCGAGTGTCTCGGGCTTCAGGGCCTGGCGGCGGGCGAAGGCGAGGAGTTGCGAGGTCAGCTTGGCGGCCCGGTCGACCGTCTCGGAGACCGCCGTGAGGTAGCGGCTGCGCCGCGCCTCGGGCAGGTCCGGCCGGCGCAGGAAATCGACCGAGGAGCGGATGATGGTGAGCAGGTTGTTGAAATCGTGGGCGACGCCCCCGGTCAGCTGACCCACCGCCTCGAGCTTCTGCGACTGGCGCAGGGCCTCCTCGGCCTGGGCCAGCGCCGCGGCCTGGGCCTTCTCGGCGGTGACGTCGCGGCCGCTGGCGAAGACGAGGCCGCCCTCGACCGAGGTGTGCCAGGAGAGCCAGCGCGGGGTGCCGTCCCGGTGGAGGTAGCGGTTCTCGAAACTGGTGAGGTGGCGGGCGGCGGCCGCGGCTTCGAGGGCGGCCGTCGTCGCCTCGGCATCCTCGGGCAACAGGAAATCGAGGACGCTGCGCCCCACCACCTCGGCGGGCCGGTGCCCGAGGATCGCCTCCCAGGCCGGGTTGACCGAGCGGAAGATCCCGTCGGCCCCGATCACCACCAGGAGGTCGCGGGAGTTGCGCCAGACCCGGTCGTGCTCGGCGGTGCGCTCCGCGACCCGCTGCTCCAGGGTCTCGTTGAACCGCACCAGCTCGGCCATCATCCGCGTCTGGTCGTCGATGTCGGTGCTGGTGCCGACCCAGCGGGTGATCGCGCCCCGGTCCGTCAGGACCGGCCGCGCCCGGGCCAGGAACCAGCGATAGGCTCCGTCGGCGCGGCGCAGGCGGTATTCGCACTGGTAGTCGGCATGCTCCTCGACGGCGGCGCGCCATTCGGCGGTCACGCGCTCCCGGTCGTCGGGATGGATGATCGCGCACCAGCCCTCGGCGTCGAGCGCGCCGGGCGGGACGCCCGTATAGGCGTAGGTCCGCGCGTTGAACCAGACGGCGCCTCCCTGCGTGTCGGTGGCCCAGACGAGGTTGGGCAGCACCTGCGAGAGCACGCGGAACTGCTCCTCGCTGTCGCGGAAAGCCGCCTCGGCCTGCTTGCGGGCGGTGACGTCGATGGCGGTGCCGACCACCCGGATGCAGGCCCCATCCGCGAACAGGCCGCGGCCCTTGGCGGCGACCCAGCGGACCTGCCCGTCCTCCTTCCCGATCGTGCGGTATTCCACGTCGTAGACGGCGCGGCGGGCCGGATCCGCCGCGGCGGCATAGGCGGCGAGGGTGGCCTCGCGGTCGTCCGGGTGGAGGCCGGCGTAATAATCCGCCATCGAGACCGGCACCTCGGGCGAGATGCCGAACATCGCCTTCACGCGTGCCGGCCAATACAGGGTGTCGGCGACGACGTCGACGTCCCACAGCCCGATCTCGGCGGCCTCGGTGGCGAGACGCAGCCGGGCCTCGCTCTCGCGCTGGCGGTCCTCGGCCTGCCGGCGCGCCGTGTCGTCGAGATGGAGCCCGTCCCAGATCACCTGATCGTCGGCGAGGCGCGGCGCCGAGATGATGCGGGTCCGCACGAGGCGGCCGTCGGGGCGGCGCATCGGCGCCTCGACGTCGAAAGGCGCCAGCGTCCGGATCGCCTCTTCCTCCGCCTCGGCGATGCGCGCCCGGTGCTCGGGCAGGATCAGGTCGTAGGCGGCCGCGGGATCGGCGAGCACGGCCTCGGCCGGAACCCCGGTCATGCGCTCGAAGCCCTGCGAGACGGCGAGGAAGCGTCGGCCGGTCCCGTCCCGGGGCGTGGCGATCTGGAACACGTAGCCGCCCGGCAGGTGGTCGGTCAGCGCCCGCAGGCGCGCCTCCGCCTCGCGCAGGTCCCGCTCGGCGACGACCCGCCCGGTCGTCTCGGTGCAGGCGCAGAACATGCCGGCGACCCGGCCCGCCTCGTCCCGCAGGGGCGAATAGGAGAAGGTGAACCAGGTCGGCTCGTCGTAGCCGTGCCGGTTCATCACGAGCGGCAGGTCCTCCGACCAGGTCGGCTCGCCGGCGAGCGCCCGGTCGATCAGCGGCGCGATGTCCGGCCAGATCTCCGACCAGATGTCGCGGAAGCGCCGGCCGAGCGCCGCCGGATGCTTGTCGCCGAGGATCTCCGCATAGGCGTCGTTGTAGAGGAAGCCGAGTTCCGGCCCGAACGCCACGAACATCGGGAAGCGCGAGCCGAGCATCAGGCTCAGCGTCCCGCCCAGGCAGGCAGGCCAGGTCTCCGGCCGCCCGAGAGGCGAGCCCGACCAGTCATGGGCCCGCATCATCGCGCCCATCCGCCCGCCTCCGGCGAGGAAGGGCGGGGGGTCGGGGGCGGCGATGTCGGGCATGCGGTGGGAACGGGTTCGATCGCGGGTCTCTCGAACGTGAGACCCGCGCGGCTCGCGTCAAGGGCTCGGAGTCGAGAGGCTGGGGATCGGGCCCGAGCGGCGCGACCGGCAACGGTCGGGATAGGGTCGAAACGAGTGCGGTGGGCATCATCGGCGCCGGGACCGTGCGGTTCCCCGTGATGCACGTCGCCGTTCAATCCCCCGCAGCGTGAAGTTGTTGTGATTGTTGCATGTTTGCAGCAGTCAGGTCGGCCGGCATCGTCTCTAAGCAGGGATACTGGACCACTGCATGCCTGAGGCCGTCGCGCGATCATGACCGGAAGCACCACGCCGATCGGACGCCTGTCGACCGCGGCGACCGTCCTGCTTGTTCTCTCTGCTCTGGTACCCGTTCAGGCTGAGCCAAGTGGCCAACCTATGACAGACCAGGATGGCGTGCGCGATGCCGGCCAGGACAAGGCAAAGAAGTCCGATCAGGCGAAGAAGTCCGACAAGAGCAACGACCAGAAGGACGTCGATACCGAGCATCTGTTCGGCTTCACGGAAGGAGCCGATGCCGGAGAAAAGGGCGAACAGGAAGCGGTGATCGATACGGTCACGCGCATCGGCAAGCGCAGAGACGGCCCAGGCCCATCGACGTACCGGGTCTTCGACACGCGGTTCGCCTACCAGTTCAACCCGATCGACAAGCTGAGCATCGAGCTCAGCGCTTTTGGGACGCTGCGGCGGCAACGCAACATCATCGATCTCGACGACAAATCCTATGGGACCTTCGACGGCGTCTCCATGGAGGTGAAGTACCAGTTCCTGAAAGGTTCGAAGGAGCAGCCGCTCGGGCTCGCCCTGGAGCTGCGCCCGCGATTCACGCGCATCCTGCCGGTCGAAGGCAATGGCGCCGACATTTTCGACATCGAGAGCCTGCTCCAGCTCGATGTCCAGGTGGTGCCGGACAAGCTCTGGTACGGCAGCAACATCAGCTTCGAGCCCGCCGCCGGGCGCCAGCGGGGTGGCGGTCCCGGCTATCGCTCCTCCACGTTCCTTTGGTCGAACGCCCTCGTGGGACGAGTCGGCGAGAGCACCTATCTGGGTCCGGAGCTACGCTACCTGCGCGGCTACGAAGGAACCTTCCTGAACCGGCTGGAGAGCGAAGCGCTCACCCTGGGACCGGCCCTGCATCACAGATTCACCGAGAAGATCTGGCTGACCGTCGCGTATGCGGGACAGGTTTGGGGCCGCGACGCCGATCCGACCCTGGCCGGCCGCGCCCTCGGCCTGAACCAGTTCGAGCGGCATAACGTCAGGGTCAAGTTCGGCATGGAATTCTGACCGGCGATCGCGCTCGGCAATGCGGCGCTCGCCGAATGCGCCCGGCCGAAGCGGATACGGTTGCGATGCCGCTGCCGGTCAGGCGGCTTGCCCACAAGCTGCCTGACCGGACGCGCCCCGTCACTTCCTCAGCAACGGCACGCCCTTGGTGGTGAAACGCTGCCCGCCGCCCGCCGGCCGCTGCGGGCCCCGCCCCTTGGCGCCCGGCTTCGCGCCGAGCCCGGTTCCCGGCGGCTGCGAGAACGGCACCAGCTGGTCCGGCCGCGGCCCGATCAGGTCGGCGCGGCCCATCGCCCGCAACGCCTCGCGCAGGATGGGCCAGTTCTCGGGGTCGTGGTAGCGCAGGAACGCCTTGTGCAGGCGGCGCTGGCGCAGGCCCTTGATCGCCTCGACCGGCTCGCTGCCGCCGCGCCGCACGCCTTTCAGCGTGTTGACCTCGGTGTGGTACATCGCCGTGGCGGTCGCCATCGGCGAGGGCAGGAAGGTCTGGACCTGGTCGGCGCGGTAGTCGTTCTTCTTGAGCCAGAGCGCGAGGTGCATCATGTCCTCGTCGGTCGTGCCCGGATGCGCCGCGATGAAGTACGGGATCAGGTAGTACTTCTTGCCCGCCTCCTTGGCGGCGGCGTCGAACATCTCCTTGAAGCGGTCGTAGGTGCCGATCCCCGGCTTCATCATCTTGTCGAGGGGCCCGCGCTCGGTATGCTCGGGCGCGATCTTGAGGCGACCGCCGACGTGGTGGGTGACGAGTTCCTTGACGTATTCGGGGCTCTTGACCGCGAGGTCGTAGCGCACGCCCGAGGCCACCATCACCTTCTTGACGCCCTTCACCTCCCGGACCTTGCGGTAGAGCCGGATCAGGTCGTCGTGCGAGGTGTTGAGGTTCGGGCAGATGTCCGGGAAGACGCAGGAGGGTAGCCGGCACGCCGCCTCGATCTTCGGATCCTTGCAGGCCATCCGGTACATGTTGGCGGTCGGCCCGCCGATATCCGAGATCACGCCGGTGAAGCCCGGGGTCTTGTCGCGGATCAGCTCGATCTCGCGCAGGATCGAGCCCTCGGAGCGGTTCTGGATCACCCGGCCCTCGTGCTCGGTGATCGAGCAGAAGGTGCAGCCGCCAAAGCAGCCGCGCATGATCGTCACCGAGAACTTGATCATGTCCCAGGCGGGAATCTTAGCATCGCCGTAGGACGGATGGGGGGCCCGCGCGTAAGGAAGGTCGTAGACCGCATCCATCTCCTCGCTGGTGAGCGGGATCGGCGGCGGGTTCACCCACAGGTCGCGGTCGCCGTGGCGCTGCACCAGCGGGCGGGCGTTGCCGGGATTGGCCTCCCGGTGCAGCACGCGGGAGGCGCGGGCATAGGCCTCCTTGTCGTCCTTCACGTCGTCGTAGGCCGGGAGCCGGATCACGGTGTCGCCGGGTTTGCGGGTGGCGGCCTCGTCGGCGGAATCGAGGTCGTCGGCGGGCAGCTCGGTGTAGTGCTCGGGCACCCGGCGGAACAGGGCGACGCCGCGGATCGAATCGAGCTGGTGGGGCGCCTCGCCGGCGGCCATGCGGTTGGCCACCTCGACCACGGCGCGCTCGGCGTTGCCGTAGATCAGGAGGTCGGCCTTGGCGTCAGCCAGGATCGAGCGGCGCACCTTGTCCGACCAATAATCGTAATGCGCGATGCGGCGCAGCGAGGCCTCGATGCCGCCGAGGATGATCGGCACGTCCTTGTAGGCCTCGCGGCAGCGCTGCGTGTAGACGATGGTGGAGCGGTCCGGGCGCTTCCCGCCCTCCCCTCCGGCCGTGTAGGCGTCGTCGTGGCGAAGCCGCCGGTCCGCGGTGTAGCGGTTCACCATCGAATCGAGGTTGCCGCCGGTGACGCCGAAGAACAGCTTCGGCCGGCCGAGCACCGTGAACGGCTCGGCCGATTGCCAGTCGGGCTGGGCGATGATGCCGACCCGGAACCCCTGCGCCTCGAGCAGCCGGCCGATGATCGCCATGCCGAAGCTCGGATGGTCGACATAGGCGTCGCCGGTCACCAGCACGATGTCGCAGGCATCCCACCCGAGCGCCGCCATCTCGGCGCGGCTCATCGGCAGGAACGGCGCCGCCTTGCCGGCGCGCTGCGGCGTGAAGGCCAGGGGCGGGCAGGCCGGGAGAGCCGGGGATCGCGAGGGAGCCGGGGAGTGTTGGACGGGCGCGTGGAGTTCCATGGCGGCGATGCATAATCCGCCGGGACCGCGAGATCAACGAACGGCGCGATCAAGGCAGGGCAAACGACGACGCAGGGCAAGGAGAACACGGGGTATCGAGCACAGGTTGCCCAAGTATCGAGACGCCAGAGCTGAACGTACAGCCAAGCTGACGGGATTCCGGTCTCACGCCCACGCCACCGTCGCCGCGCCGGATCAAAAGCGGTCATCCGCGGTTGGTCGAGCATGTGACCCAGGCGGCGACGGTGGAGACGGTTTCATGAACACGGCACCCGACGGTTCGATCATCCGGCGCGACGCGAAGCGGCCCGATCTTCTGGCCTTCGAGATCAAGGACCGGATCACCAAGCCGGACATCGAGTGGATGTCGGCCCTCGTCGACGAGGCCATGCGGACGCACGACACAATCGACATGCTGCTGATCATGTCGCACTACGAGGGCTCGGATCTCGGTGCGCGGTTCGACGCCTACGCCACCGGGGTGATGGCCCGCTCGGTGGCCCATATCCGGAACTACGTCGTGGTCGGCGCGCCGGCCTTCGCCCGGGCGATGATCACCCTGTCCGGAACGGTGCTGCCGGTCGAGACCCGGACGTTCGAGCTGTCCGAGGAGGCGCAGGCCTGGGCCTATCTCGACAAGGCCGGCCCGGCCAAGGCCTGACGGTTCGGATGGGCCCCGCCCCGGGATGGCCGGGCCCCCAGGCCGTCTAACGCGATAAAGGCCCACGATGGCATTTTCTGCCGCCCGGCACAGGACGGAAGGCGAATGTTCTGGTATTCGCCGTGACCGCACGATTGCGGGGCGCGCGCCACGCGGCGAAACTCGACGTCGTGGATGACGAACCAGATAGCTGCCCATGAAGCTCGACAGGATCGACCTCAAAATTCTTTCTGAATTACAGAAGAACGGCCGTATTACCAACGTCGAGCTCGCCGAGCGGGTCAATCTGTCGCCGAGCCCCTGCCTCATGCGAGTGAAGAAGCTCCAGACGGAAGGGTACATCGCGAATTACTCCGCCCAGATCAATCTGTCGAAGCTGGGACAGGCCCTGACCGTCTTCACCGAAGTGACGCTCAAGAACCACAGGCAGGCGGATTTCGCCCGGTTCCTGGCGGCCATCGAGAAGATCGAGTCGATCATGGAATGCCACCTGATCTCCGGTGGCTACGATTACCTGCTCAAGTTCGTGACGGTCGACGTGATCGAGTACCAGACGACGATGGAGCGATTGCTGGACCTCGATGTCGGCATCGAGCAGTATTTCAGCTACGTCGTGCTGAAGTCGCCGATCGTGCGGACGTACCTGCCGCTCGATACGATGTTCAAGCTTTAGGAAATCCCAATCTCCGCAGGGCTGTCCGGGAAAGAGATGGCACGGGTCAACCCTCCCCCCTCTGCGGGGGAGGGTGGCGAACGGAGTAAGCCGGGAGAGGGGCAGCGCGACGCTTCAGGGCTTGGCGCCCTTCAGAACGGTTCGGTCATCTCCGGAAGTGGCGTCCCCTCTCCCGCCCCACTCCGTGGGGCACCCTCCCCCGCAGAGGGGGGAGGGGGAAACCCCCGCCTCTTCATTCTCCGGACGGCTCATCACACCCCGTAAGCCGTCCCGGACCCGGCACGACCGCCCCCACCTCACCTCTGCGCAAACGCCCGTGTCAGTTCCGGATCCTGCGCCAGGCCGTCGAGCCAGCCGGTGCGCAGCTGCGGCACGGAGGAGAACAGCAGCCGCGAATAGGCTTGCGTCGGCTGCCCGTCATTCACGTCGGGGCGCAGCTGCTCGACCTTCTCGCCCTTGTACATCACCACGACCTCGTCGCAGATCGCCCGCACGGTCTCGATGTCGTGGCTGATGAACAGGTAGGACAAGGACAATTCGCGCTGGAGTTCCTTCAGGAGGTCGATGATCGCGGCGGCCACCACGGTGTCGAGCGCGGAGGTGATCTCGTCGCACAGGATCAGCTTGGCGTCGGCCGCGAGCGCGCGGGCGAGGTTGATGCGCTGCTTCTGGCCGCCCGAGAGTTCGCCGGGGCGGCGATGGCGTAAAGGCCGGGGCAGCCGCACCATGTCGAGCAGCTGGTCGATCCGCGCTTCCCGCGCCCGGCCGCCCATGCCGTGGTAGAAGGCGAGCGGCCTCCCCAGGATCTCGCCGATCGACTGGTGCGGGTTGAGCGCGGTATCGGCGGACTGGAACACGATCTGGAGGTCGCGCAGGTCCTCGCGGCGGCGCTTCCGGAAATCCGGCGCCAGGGTCCGGCCGTCGAGCAGAATCTCGCCGCGGGCCGCCGGCAGGATCCCGGCGATGACCCGGGCGAGCGTGGACTTGCCGCAACCCGATTCGCCGACGATGCCGAGGTTGCGCCCGCGGGCGAGCGTGAGGCTGACGTCCTTGAGGATGCGGACCGGCGGAAGGCCCTCCGCGTCGGGCTTGCCGTAGCCGGCGACGATGCCGCGCACCTCGAGGAGCGGGGCCTCGTCCTGGTCGATGCGGGCCGGGCGCGGGGCGGCGTCGGGCCGGAACGCCGCCAGGAGCTGGCGGGTATAGGGATGCTGCGGGCGCTCCAGGATGTCGGCCGTGCGCCCCTCCTCCTGGATCTCGCCGTGGCGCAGCACGACGATCCGGTCGGCGATCTGCGCCACGACCGCGAGGTCGTGCGAGACGTAGACGCCCGCGATGCCGCCCTTGCGCATCACCGACTTGAAGGCGCGCAACACCTCGACCTGGGTGGTGACGTCGAGCGCGGTGGTCGGCTCGTCGAAGATCACGAGCTTGGGATCGCCGATCAGCGCCATGGCGGCGGACAGGCGTTGCAGCTGGCCGCCGGAGACCTGGTGGGGATAGCGGTCGCCGATCGTGTCGGGGTTCGGCAGGGCCAGCGCCCGGAACAGCCCGACCGCCTTGATGCGGGCGTCGGCCACCGGCATCGAGCCGTGGATCTGCACGACCTCGACCACCTGGTCCATGATCGTGTGGGCGGGGTTGAAGGCGGCGGCCGCGCTCTGGGGCACGTAGGAGACCAGCGAGCCGCGCATGGCCGCCCGCTTGCTCTCGGGGAGCGCCCCCATCTCGACGCCGTCGAGGGTGACGGTGCCGCCGGTGACCCGGCAGCCCGGGCGAGTATAGCCCATCAGGTCGAGGGCGATCGTGGTCTTGCCCGAGCCGCTCTCGCCGATCAGGGCGACGATCTCGCCCTCGTCGATGTCGAACGAGACGCCGCGGATGATCTCGACGATGCGGCCGGCATCGGTGCGCGCCTCGATTCGCAGGTCGCGGACTTCGACGAGGCGGGTCATGCGTTGTCGCTCCGGTCGCGGATCTTCTTGGGCAGGTTGTCGATCAGGAGGTTCACGCTGATCGTCAAGCTGGCGATGGCGATGAGCGGGAAGATCACCGCCGGCGCGGCAAGCGACAGGCCGCCGATATTCTCCTTCACCAGCGAGCCCCAATCGGCGTTCGGCGGCTGCACGCCGAGCCCCAGGAAGGACATGCTCGAGAGGAGCAGCACGATGAAGACGAAGCGCAGGCCGAAATCGGCCAGGACCGGGCCGACGATCCCCGGCAGGATCTCCGCCCGGATGAGATAGCCGAGGCGCTCGCCGCGCACCCGGGCCACGGTGACGTAGTCCATGGCGTTGACGTTGACGGCGAGCGCCCGGGCGAAGCGATACGAGCCGGGGATGTAGATCACCGCCATCGTCAGGATCAGGACCGGGATCGAGGAGCCGACCGCGGCCACCAGCACCAGCGCCATGATCTTGCTCGGGATCGAGATCAGGGCGTCCAGGAAACGGCTGAGGCCTGCGTCGAAGACGCCGCCGATCACCGCCGCCGCCATGCCGAGGGTGACGCCCGAGATGCACGCGATCGTCACCGAGGCGAGCGAGATCCCCACCGTGTAGCGGGCGCCGAACAGGATGCGCGAGAGCACGTCGCGCCCGAGATAGTCGGTGCCCATCGGGTAGGCGGCCGACATCGGCTGGAAGAAGTCGAAATCGACGATCTCGCCGACGGGATGAGGGGCGATCAGCGGCGCGATCACCGCGACGATCGCCCAGGCGAGGATCACCAGGAAGGCGACCGCCCCGACCGGGCTGATCCGGTAGCCGATGCGCCAGCGGCGCGCCGGCCTCGTGCTGGACAGGGAAACGCTCATGCGTGGCGCAGCCTCGGATTGGAGACGATGGTGACGATGTCGGCGATCGTGATCAGCAGGAGGTAGGCGAGGCAGAAGATCATCGCGCAGCCCTGGATCAGGGGCAGGTCGCGGGTCGACACCGCGTCGAGCATCAGCTTGGCGATGCCCGGATAGTTGAAGATCGTCTCGACGATGATGACGCCGCCCAGCAGGTACGACAGGGAGAGCGCCACCGCGTTGACGATCGGCCCGAGGGCGTTCGGCAGGGCGTGGCGCAGCACCATGCGGCGGCGCGAGGCCCCCTTCAGCAGCGCCATTTCGACGTAGGGCGCGCTCAGGGTCTCGATCACGGCGGCCCGGGTCATGCGGATCATCTGCGCCGAGATGACGAAGCTGAGCGTGATCACCGGCATGGCGAAGGCCTTGAGCAGGCCGCCGAGCGTCGTGACGTCGCCGGTCATCGACAGGGCCGGCAGCCAGCCGAGATACACCGCGAAGACGATGACCGAGAGGGTCGCCACCAGGAACTCGGGCACCGAGATCACCGCGATGGTGAAGATCGCGATGATCCGGTCGACGACCGTGCCGCGCAGGATGGCGGCGGTGATGCCGAGCGTCAGGGCGAACGGCACCGAGATCGCCGCGGTCACGCCCGCGAGCTTCAGCGAGTTGCCCAAGCGGTTGCCGATCAGCTCGGCGACCGGGATGTTGTTGACGTAGGACACGCCGAGGTCGCCGGTGGCGAGGTTCTTCAGCCAGAGCAGGAAGCGCAGGGCGGCCGGCTGGTCGAGATGCATCGCCTGGCGCAGGCCCGCCACCGCCTCGGGCGTCGCCGCCTGGCCGAGCAGGATCTGCACCACATCCCCCGGCAGGAACGCGGTCGCGAAGAAGATGATGACGGCGACGATCAGCAGCGTCATCAGGGTGACCACCACGCGTCCCGCGATCATGCGGAGGATGAGAGTGTTCATGGACGAACCATGGCTGGCGGGGCTGGCACGAGGTCCCGGGGGTGATCACCCCCGGGACCGGCGGAGGATGGCGGTCAGGCCCCGAACCAGGTGTATTCCGGCAGGGTGTAGCCCATCATGCCGCCGAGCGGGTTGGCGACCAGCCCCTTGAGCTTGGGCGTCACGCCGTCGAGGTTCGACTGGAAGACCGGGATGATGGTGCCGGCCTCGTTGGCGACCATCGCCTGCATCTCGCCGTAGATCTGCTTGCGCTTGCCCTGGTCGAGAAGGCCACGGGCCTCGACCAGCATGGCGTCGAACTTCTCCGACTTGTACCGGCTCTCGTTCCACGGCGCGGTCGACTGGTAGAACGTCGAGAAGATGATGTCCGGGGTCGGCCGGGCGTTGATGTTGCCGAAGCCGACCGCGTCCTTGAGCCAGTGGTTCGACCAGAAGCCGTCCGAGGGGACGCGGTCGATCACGACGTTCAGGCCGATCTTGCCCGCCGCCTGCTGGATCACGGCGGCGTAGTCGGCCGAGCTGCTGGCGGCGTCGGAGGCCACCATGCGGACCTCCTGGCCGAGGAGGCCGGCCTTCTGGAACAGGGACTTGGCCCGCTCCGGATCGAACTCGCGCTGCTTGAGCTCGGCGTTGAAATAGGGGCTCCAGGACGGGATCGGCTGGTCGTTGGCGATTTCGGCCAGCCCGCGCAGGACCGACTTCTGGATCACCGGCCGGTTGACCAGGTACTTGAAGCCCTCGACCACCCCGGCCTTGTCGCCCGGCGCCATGTCGAGCCGCAGGTTGAGGTCGGTATAGGTGCCGAGCTTGCTGATGAAGGGGGCGATCGACGGGTTGCCCTCGATGACGCGCAGCGAGCGCGGGTTGAGGTTGGCGCCGACATGGATGTCGCCCGACAGCACCGCGTTGAGGCGCGCCGACTCGTCCGAGATCGCGAAATACTCGAAGCTGTCGAAATAGGGACCGGTGGACTTCCAGTAATTCGTGTTGCGGGCGACGACCGAGCGCACGCCGGGCTTGAACTCCTTCAGCACGAAGCCGCCGGTGCCGTTGCCCTTGGAAAAGTCGCTCGTGCCGTCGGCCACGATCATGAAGTGGTGCAGCGCCAGGATCATCGGCAGGTCGGCATTGGCGGCGACGAGCGTGATCGTGGCGGTCAGGTCGTCGGCGGCCGTCACGTCGGCGAATTGCTTGGCCAGCGTGGCGACCTTCGAGCCGACGGCGGGGTCGAGGTGGCGCTTGAGCGAGAAGACCACGTCCTTGGCCGTCAGGCTCTTGCCGTCGTGGAAGGTCACGCCCTTGCGCAGCTTGACGGTCCAGGTCTTGGCGTCGGCGCTCTCGACGCTGTCGGCCAGTTCCATGACGAGCTTGCCGGTGCCGTCGATGAAGGTCAGCCGGTTGTAGAGGGCACAGCACCGGGTGTAGTCGGTGGCGTTCGAGGCCTTGGCCGGATCGAGGGTGTCGGCGGTCGAGGCCGAGAAGCCTGCGATCTTGAGGTGGCCGCCCTTGACCGGCTCGGCGGCGAGCGCCGCGCCGGCCCGGCCGAGGATCGCGCCGCCGGCCGAGAGTGCGATGCCGCCGCCCATCAGCATCCGCAGCAGCTCGCGCCGGTCGGCGCCGCGCCGGATGGCGGTCTCGACCATCGCGTCGTCGCCGGGAGTCCAGTTGGCAATCGTGTCGCTCATCGCAAGCTCCTGGTGCGGCGGTGATCCGCCGACGGCGCGGGGGTTGAAGGAAACGGGTCGAGGCGGGCCGCATCCCGCGACGACGGTCGTGACGAGGACGCTGGCGGATCGGTCGTGGAGGCCCGGCCAAGGGCGACATCCGATCTCGCGGGCCGTCGCATTCGAGTACCCGTCCCACGCTCGGGGAGCGCGGGCGGGCCGTCCGACGCCGTCGTCGAGCCGAGCGGCGGCGGGTGAACCTCGGCGGATGGAGCGAAGCCCATGCCATCCGATCCTGGCCGGCGCCCTCGCCTCCGTGACCCTCCGGGGGAGCGGCGTGCGGCCCGTTTCTCGATGGAAGCAGTGTGGCTCATCCGCAACGCGATTTGCACCGAAACGACGGAAAGGGACGGCACAAAATTGCGAATATGCGGTTCCGGCAAAATTTGTGCGAGGCACCACCGCATCCTGATTCGGCAGATTTCTAGAAGCTCTTTGCCGTCCTGATACGATATCTCCATGTCCTTGTAGCGATGTCGGCGAAATCTCGCATGTTAACCGTAATATTAAAGACGGCCAACGGTCGCGCGGGGACTGACGTCGTCGCCGCGGATGAAAGCAATTTCTCGACACTGCCGGTATCGTCTGCGGATCATCGACGCAGAGATTGCGGCAGGTGGCATTTTTGGATGGCGCCACCCTCGCTCCGGTCCGTGGCGCGGATCGCCACGCCCCCGGCGATGCCGCCGGCCGGCCGACAGGCGCAATAGTGTGCTTTCGTCGGAGCCGCCGGGTTCGACCGCCGATCTGTGGGTCGGGCCGCGGTACACGACACGTGAGGTTGCGCAGTGCGGGAGCGACGGTCGAGCGCAGCCACACTGCGCAACCTGCCGTGTCGTGTCCTATGCGCCCAAACGCAAGAAAGGCGGCCTCCCGGCCGCCTCCCCCACTTTCGAAATCGGCCCTACGTCAGGCCGGGATCACTCGTAGACGCAGACGTAGATCTTGCGCACGGTCTCGATCGTGCGCCAGATGCCGACGAAGCCGGGCTTCATCACGAAGCTGTCGCCGGCCCGGTAGGTCGTGGTCTCGCCGCCCTTCTCCTCGATCTCGACCAGGCCGGAGAGGATGTGGCAGAATTCGAAGGTGGTGCCCTTGATCGAATGGGTCTCGCCCGGGGTGGCCTCCCAGATTCCGGTCTTGATCATCTCGCCGCGGGACTCGTCCTGCGCCCAGGTCTTGAACTCGGGCGAGCCCGAGATCAGGCGCTCGGGCAGCGGCAGGCCGGGCTTCGGGGCGAATTGCGGGTCGGTGTCGATGGTGATCAGAAGGGACATGCTTGTTTCCTCGGCGGGAGAGCCCGGTCGTCGGCCGGCCGGCTGCGACGCATCGCCTGCCTCGCCTTGGCCTGCCTCCCCTTGAACCGCCTCGACCCTATCGACGGACAACCGGGGGCTGCTGCCGTAAATCGGGAGGCTTCGGGCGAAAATTCCGAAAACCGCTCGATCTCCAGCGGAAATGTCGGCGCGATCCGGCCCATCTTACGGTGAGCGGTGGCGCCATGGAGACGCGAAGCGGGCCGAGACGGTCCGGGTCGCGCTCCTGAGCAGACTTGCGTTGGCAGGCCAACGCTTCGTCCGCTCAGGTTCTTGTTTCGTCGCAGATTCTTGTTTCGTCGCAGATTCTTGCCGCAAAACCGGCAGCCACTTTTGCGGAATCTGCTCAGGCGCCGGCCGAAAGGAGTTGATGTGGTGACGACGTCCCCCAACACGATGCGGCTGAAGTCCTTCGAGCTCGCCACGCAGGACATCGCCTCCGTCGACGTGGAAGCGCTCCACGCCTTGTCCCTCGGCGTCGAGTGGCCGCATCGCCCGGGCGACTGGGATGCGTTCCGCACCCTCGGGCACGGCATCGTCGCGCTCGACGCGATCGGCCGCGTCTTCAGTTCGGCCATGTGGTTTCCCCACGGCGAGGAGTGCGCGACCATCGGCATGGTCATCACCTCGCCGCGCCTCCAGACCCATGGCGGCGGGCGCTGGATGATGGACCGCATCCTCCAGCAATGCGGCGACCGCCGCCTGATCCTGAACTCGACCCGCGCCGCCTATCGCCTCTACGTCTCCCTCGGCTTCGAGCCGCAGGCGACGGTCTACCAGCACCAGGGCTACGCCACGCCCTGGGCCGCATCGTTCCCCGGCTCGGCCGACGCGGTCGAGGCGATCGCGCCGGCCGGGCTCGGCGAGGTCGCGGCCCTGGACGCGTCGGCGTTCGGGGCGGTCCGGCCCCGGCTGATGGCGCATCTCGCCGAGACGGCGGAGACCCGGGGCCTGCGCCGCGACGGGCGCCTCGTCGGCTACGGCATGCGTCGCGCCTTCGGGCGGGGCATCGTCATCGGGCCGGTCGCGGCGGAGAGCGAGGAGGACGCCGTCGCGCTCGTCGCCTCCCTCCTCACCGGCCTCGACGGCCGGTTCGTCCGCCTCGACACGCGCCAATCCCCCGGCCCGCTCCGCTCCTTCCTGGACGCGGCGGGGCTGAAGCTGTTCGACACGACCAAGACCCTGACCCGCGGCGCGCCGCTCCCCGTGGTGGAGCCGGGACGTCCGGGGATCTACGGCCTGGCAGCCCATGCCCTGAGCTAAGCAGATTTCGCAAAAGTGGCGGCCGGTTTTGCGACAAAAATCTGCGATAATTCAACAACCTAAGCGGACGAAGCGTTGGCTTGCCAACGCAAGTCTGCTTAGATCGACGCCACGACGATCGGGCCGATCCGTCGTCGCCCCGGCCGTCGGCGACACCGCAGACCCATCCGATCCCGGTGGAGTCGCGCCATGCGGCTCTTCTCTGATCTCCCATGCCCGACCGGGCGACGCGCGAAGGCCGTCGGCCTCCGGCGGACGCCGTTCGCGACCGATGGGCGGGCCTTGCCCGTCCCGTCCTGCAACCCGCGCGAGACCACCACCATCATGGACACCGCAATCCGCCCGGCCGTTCCCCCGGACACCCTCCCGGGACTGCCGATCGAGACCGATCCGGTCGCCCTGGTGCCCTTCGCGGCGGCGCATCTGCCCGGTGCCTTGAGCCTCTCCCAGGAGATGTCCTGGCCCTACCGGCTCGAGGATTGGGACTTCGCGCTTCAGGTCGGCCGGGGCTTCGCCCTCGAACGCGACGGGGCGATGATCGGAACGGCGGCCCTGTTTCCCGACGAGGGTGCGCTCGCGACCGTCGGCATGATCATCGTGTCGGGGGCGGCTCAGGGGTGCGGCTACGGCAAGCGCCTGCTGGAGGCGCTGCTCGCGGCGGCCGGGCCGCGCGGCATCCTGCTCAACTCGACCGCGGCGGGGCGCGGGCTCTACGAACGCTACGGCTTCAAGCCCGTCGGCACCCTGTCGCAGCACCAGGGCCCGTACCGGCTCCACCGCGCGGCCGCGCCCGATCCGGATGGCGACATCCGCCCGGATGGCGACATCCGCGCGATGGGCCCGGCGGATCTCGCCGCCATCGCGCGGCTCGACCGCGAGGCGACCGGGTTTGCGCGCCGCCCGATGCTGGACCGCCTCGCCGCGGCCGGCGAGGGCGTCGTGCTCCTGCGGGACGGCGCGCCCGCCGGCTACGCCATCGCCCGCCCCTTCGGCCGCGGCCACGTGATCGGCCCGGTCGTCGCCGGGAGCCAGGACGAGGCGCGCCGCCTGATCGAGGCGGCGCTCGCTCCCCTCGACGGCCGCTTCGTGCGGATCGACGTGCCGGACGAAGCGCAGCTCTCGCCCTGGCTCGCCGGGATCGGCCTGCCGCTGGTCGGCGACGCCCTCACCATGGTGCGCGGCGTCCTGCCGCCGACCGGGCCGGCGCACCTCTTCGCCCTCGCCAACCAGTCGTTCAACTAGAGCACTTCACGATCGCGCTGCAATCGCGAAGCTCTCTCGTCTTCGATTTTGCCGCATCTTCTGCGACGAACCGGTATCCGCTTCGTCGGAAAATGCTCCAACCTGAAGTGGCCCGACGATGCTGCTGATCAGCCTGCTCCTGCGTCATTGTCGCCGCCGAACCGCCGGCTGTTCGCGGCCGGTGAAATGATGCCGAGGCCGAACGCGGCGTCGACCGGCGCCGCCTCCCTGTTTTCCAATCTTCCGGTGCCGCGATGAAGCTCACTTCCTATTGGCTGGACACGTCGACGCCGTTTTCGGGCGGCGCTCAGGGACCCGTCGAGGGCACCTGCGACGTCGCGGTGATCGGCGGCGGCCTGACCGGCTCCTCCGCCGCCCTGGCGCTCGCCAAGAAGGGCGCCCGCGTCGTCCTCCTGGAGGCCGACACGATCGGCAACGCCGCCTCGGGCCGCAACGGCGGCATGTGCAACAACGGCTTTGCGCAGGATTACGCCACCCTCTCGGGCAAGCTCGGCCCGGATGTCGCCAACACGCTGTATCGCGCCTTCGATGCCGGCGTCGACACGGTCGAGCGCCTGGTGCGGGAAGAGGCGATCGATTGCAGCTTCGCCCGGGTCGGCAAGATCAAGCTCGCGGCGAAGCCCGAGCATTACGACAAGCTGGCGCGCAGCCAGGAACTGCTCGCCGCCACCGTCGATCCCGACACCGAGATGGTGAGCCGCGCCGATCTGCCGGCCGAGATCGGGTCGCAGCGCTATTACGGCGGCCTGATCTACCGCAAGAGCGCCGCCCTGCATGTCGGCCGCTTCGTCCGTGGGCTGGCCGAGGCCGCGGCGCGCCGCGGCGTCGCCGTCCACGAGCGCACTCCGATGACGAGCCTGAAGGCGGCGCCGGGCGGCGGCCACCTCGTCGGCACGCCCAAGGGCACGGTGCGGGCGAAGCAGGTTCTGCTCGCCAGCGGCATCTCGCAGGCCGGTCCGCTCGGCTGGGTGCGCCGGCGCATCGTCCCGGTCGGCGCCTTCCTCATCGTCACCGAGCCGCTGCCGGTGGAGATGCTCGACCGGCTCACCCCGCGCCGCCGCAACGCGACCGACACCAAGAACCTCGTCAACTACTTCCGCACCACCCCCGACAACCGGCTTCTGTTCGGGGGACGCGCCCGCTTCGCGGTCTCGAACCCGGCCTCGGACGAGAAGAGCGGCGAAATCCTGCGCGCCGCCCTGCACGACGTCTTCCCCGAATTGACCAAGGTCCGCATCGACTATTGCTGGGGCGGCATGGTCGACATGACCCGCGACCGTCTTCCCCGGGCCGGCGAGCGCGACGGCATCTACTACTCGATGGGCTACAGCGGCCACGGCACCCAGATGTCGACCCTGATGGGCACCATCATGGCCGAGGTCATGGATGGTCGCGCCGAGCTGAACCCCTGGAGCCAGTTCGCCTGGCCGGCGATTCCCGGCCATTTCGGCCCGCCCTGGTTCCTGCCGGTGGTCGGCGCCTATTACCGCCTGAAGGACCGCTTCCAATGACCGATCCCCTTCGGCATCTGACCGAGGCCGGCATGCTCGGCCGCTTCTACAGCGACGGGGCGTGGCGCGAGCCGGCCGGCCTCGAGCGCGTCGGCGTCGTCGATCCGGCGAACGAGACGGTGATCGCCGAGATCGCGCTCTGCGGCACGCAAGACGTCGAGCACGCGGTGGCTGCGGCCCGGCGGGCCTTCCCGGCCTGGTCGCGGACGGCGCCGGCCGAGCGCGCGGCCCTCCTCGACCGCGTCCACGGGCTGGTGATGGAGCGGCTGGAGCTGTTCGCCCAGGCGCTGTCCGCCGAGATGGGCGCGCCCATCACCTACGCGCGCCAGGCGCAAGTGCCGCTCGCCGCGGCGCATCTGCGGGTCGCCCGCGACCTGCTGGCGACCTATCCCTTCCTGTCGCAGCGCGGGACCACCGCCATCGCCCGCGAGGCGATCGGCGTCTGCGGGCTGATCACCCCCTGGAACTGGCCGCTCTACCAGATCACCGCCAAGGTCGGCCCGGCGCTCGCGGCGGGCTGCACGGTGGTGCTCAAGCCGAGCGAGCTGTCGCCCTTGAGCGCCCTGCTCTTCGCCGAGGTGATGCACGAGGCCGGCTGCCCGGCCGGCGTGTTCAACCTCGTCAACGGCACCGGGCCGGTGGTCGGCGAGGCGCTCAGCGTCCATCCGGAGGTCGACATGATCTCGATCACCGGCTCGACCCGGGCCGGTGTCCTCGTCGCACAGGCCGCGGCTCCCACCGTCAAGCGCGTCGGCCAGGAGCTCGGCGGCAAGTCGCCCAACATCGTGCTGCCGGACGCCGATCTCGCCCGCTGCATCCCGCTCGGCGTCGCGGCAGCGATGCGCAACCTCGGCCAGTCCTGCAGCGCCCCCACCCGGATGCTGGTGCCCCGCGCGCGTCTCGCCGAGGTCGAAGCCCTGGCGGCCAAGACCGCAGAGGGATTCGTGGTCGGCGACCCGCGCCGCGAGGAGACGACCCACGGGGCGATCGCCAACCGGGCGCAGTACGACCGGATCCAGCAGATGATCCGGATCGGCATCGAGGAGGGCGCCAAGCTCGTCGCCGGCGGGCCGGGGCGGCCCGAGGGCCTGACCACCGGCCTCTTCGCCCGGCCGACCGTCTTCTCCGAGGTGGCCTGCGACATGGCGATCGCCCAGGAGGAGATTTTCGGCCCCGTCCTGGCGATCCTGCCCTACGACACGGTCGAGGAGGCGGTGGCGATCGCCAACGACACGATCTACGGTCTCGGCGCCCACGTGCACGGCACCGACATGGAGCAGGTCCGGGCGGTGGCGCGGCAGATCCGGGCGGGCCAAGTCCACCTCAACGCGCCCGATTGGGACCCGTACGCCCCGTTCGGCGGCTACAAGCGCTCGGGCAACGGCCGGGAATACGGCCGCGAGGGTCTTGAGGAATATCTGGAGACCAAGGCCATCCTGGGCTTCTACCGGCAACAGGACTGAACCGAGGACGCAGCGATGGCCACGTTCATTCCCGAAGCCCAGTCCGCCCGCCTGATCTCGCACGAGGCGGCGTTCGAGCCCGTGCGGCGGGCGCTGGTCGCGGCGGCGTCCGACGGCGCCTCCGTGTTCCCGGCGGTGATCGCCCGGGCCTCGGACCCGCGCGACACCTTCTCGATCAAGTCGGGCTCGACCGCGGAACTCGCCGGCCTCAAGGTCGGGGCGTTCTGGCACAACAACCCCGCCCGGGGCCTGCCGCGCCACAACTCGACGATCCTGCTGATCGACCAGGATTGCGGGCGGATCGGCGCGGTGGTCGAGGCCGCCGCGGCCAACGCCTACCGCACCGCCGCCGCCAACGCGGTGGCGGCCCAAGCCCTGGCCCGGCCCGACAGCAGCACGCTGGCGATCTTCGGCGCCGGCAACCAGGCCCTCTACGAGGTCGGAGCGCTCGCCCGCATCCTGCCCCTGACGCATCTCCACGTCGTGGCCCGCGAGCGGGAGAAGGCCGAGGGCTTCGCCAAGCGGCTCGAGGACCAGGGCGTCGCCCTCGATGTCTCGCACTCGACGGCGGAGGCGGCCTGCCGCGCCGCCGACGTGATCGTCACCGCCACACCCTCGCGCGTGCCGCTCTTCGAGGCGGCCTGGGTGCGTCCCGGGACGCACATCGCCGGCATGGGCTCGGACGCCCGCGGCAAGCACGAAGTCCCGGTGGAGCTCTACGAGACCGCGCGCCTGTTCTGCGACCTGCCC
Source organism: Methylobacterium sp. 142-1Y (assembly GCF_057747795.1). Lineage (NCBI taxonomy): Bacteria > Pseudomonadati > Pseudomonadota > Alphaproteobacteria > Hyphomicrobiales > Methylobacteriaceae > Methylobacterium > Methylobacterium sp. 142-1Y. Next base: position 938,958 of record NZ_CM173224.1, read on the forward strand.
TCGCAATCGGTCGAGATCGGCGAGTTCCAGCACGTCCGCGACCGGATCGAGAGCGGCGCACTGGTTCTCTCCCCGATCGGCGCGGTGCTCGAAGGCCGCTGCCCCGGCCGCACGTCGCGCGAGGACATCACCGTCTTCGACAGTTCCGGCATCGCGCTCCAGGACCTGTATATCGGCCAGTTCCTGCTCGACGCGGCCAAGGCCGCGGCGGAGCGGGGCGAGGTCTGACGACCCTCCGGCTCGCCGCCGACGAGGGTGGCGCGCCGGACGGTCGACGGTGGACCGTCCCGGGGAAGCGTGATCGGCATTTACGCCCACGATCTCGTCCTGAGGCGCTCAGACATCGCCGAAGACCACTACGTTCGGGGCCTCCACGGTTTTCACGGCTCGATTCGTGCGGATAACGGTGATGGTGATAAGATACATCGTCCTCTCTTCTGATCTGCAAACCGAATTAGAAGCGAGGCCGCTAGCCATACTGAAGCCTCTTCTCCAATCGTCTGTATTAATATTATTCGATATTTCATAAAAATAATTGTAAGGTTATTTTAAGTAAATCAATTTCAGCAATTATGATTTTAGGAATATTTTCTATTATCCAGCGGGACAATCGATTGCACTATATTGCAATGGTTTGCATGAGGGCAATTTTATAAGAATATAATAATTCATTAGCATCGCGACAGTAAATCCATAATCACGTTGACGCGGACTAGAAACATGGTGATTATTCGGCGATCTGCCACGCTATCATCGCAAAAAGGTTTCCATATATTTATTCAAAAATATTAGAATGACCGGTCCCCGCCTTAATTGTTCGTCGTGCACAGGAACATGCTTTCATGTCCGTTTTAAATAAAAACTACATAAAAAATGCCGCTTATATAATCGTGGCGTTGGAAATATTTGCAATATTTTTTGCATTTGCGCTTGATAAAAATCTTACGTCCCCTCATCTATATACAAAGATATGCGTGTTTTTTATACTTACAAATTTGCTGCCATGCGTATTTGGTGCGTCTATAATAATATTAAATAACGAGAAAAATATATTAAATTGTATAAATTGGATAGAATCCAATCGCGTGAAGTTTTTTATTCTGATATTTCCAGCATGCTGCTTGTTATTTTGGTATGCTGTCGTTCTCTTAAAGAGATAAATATATAATTTTTATAAAATACCAATACAATGAACGGCTGGCTATCGAATCGTAAAGGAAGAAATATGAGCCCTGCATCAAAATACGTCCTGCCATATGTGACTTCAATTGCAATAATTTATCAACAATAATCAATCATAAATTAAATAAATTTTACATTCCACCTTAAACAGCAGATGCAGCCGCTGGGATACGAGCTGTTATACTTCCTGATGCTTCGATTCAGCTATCGCACCATAATTATCCACGGAGTATTTTTTGGTACGCGCGTTCGTCGGCCCATCTTATCCGGGCTGGCGAAGGGGGCCTGACACCTACCCCGCGATGGCGCAACCCGTCCCGGCACACCAGATTAATTACGCAATTTTTGCTATTCATTTGATATCAATCAATGGTGATGCAGAAATATTTTCGATTTTTATTAATCACCATCTCGGTGAATTATGCGTCTCATTTGATTGGCATTTTAATTGGCGGCCGCATCGATAAGTTTATTGAGCATTGAACATGCCGCAGGGAGGCCCGATTCGCTAGCCGCTGGCACGACGCATTGCTGGAGGACCGCAGGGTGCATCCCAGTTCTTCCCGAATATTTCTTTGTTCAGACGATCGTTTATCAGTCATTTACCAACATAACAACGGTCGTGCGCCAATCTCGCAATGATCGAAGCAGCCCCTTCGATGATGATGGTACCTCATCGCAGGTCACGGCCCGCGGATCGGAGCAACGGCCACGGCAGAGCCAGTACCATGCGGCCGCCCGCAGCAGACACGGTACGACGTCATCTCCGGATGAACCCCGCCGGCCGTCGCGCGACCATCGTACTGGCGATCGGGGCAATGAATCCCGGCTCGCTTCGCCGCCGCCTCGGAAATATTTGCGATGCATGACCCGCGATATCGGAAGCCGCTGAGCGTCGGTGACCCGGCCGATTCATGCGGGCCGCCGCCATGCGACGACCGTATGACGTCATTCGCCGCAGAATACATCGCATGAAGGAGTCCGGAACGGCAAACTTGGCAGTAGCGCAGCGTCGGCGGCCCTGCTAAGCCGTACAGAAATACCTTCCGGCCGGGCCGCAACAACTATCCAAGGATCGGGGATGTCGGATTCGTCGACCCTCTCGCGGGACCCGTCCGGCCGCGGCGAAGCCGTCTCCGGGCGGCAGGCTTCACCGGCCGGAAAACCCGATCCGCGTCCGCGCTCCGACACGGGCACGATCGTGATCCACTGGGTCGTCGTGATCGCGATGGTGGCGAGCCTGATCACGGGCCTGCGCATCTCGGCCGACGCGCCCGTCGCCCGCACCGCGAAGCTGCTGGCGCCCCTGCTGCCCCAGGGCGAGGTCTGGACCGTCCACTTCGTGGCCGGCCTCACCCTGTTCTTCGGCATCACCGCCTATCTCGTCTACCTGGTGCGCGGCCGCCTCACCGACCGCAACGGCCCCTCGCGCCTGCGCGCGCTGCGCGTCGGCGGACGGACCAAGGCGGCGCGCAAGGCCCGCTGGGGCGCGGTCAACGTCGCGCTGCACTGGCTGATCTACGCCGTCGTCGCGGTCCTCACGGCGACCGGCGTCGCGCTCTATCTCGGCTATGGCGGATGGGTGGTGTGGCTCCACGCCACCCTGGCTCTGGTCGCGCTCGCCTACATCGCCGTGCACACGCTGGCGCATTTCCTGTACGGCGGCCTGTGGCAGCTCCTGCGCCTGTTCCGGCCGGCACCCCTGGCGGACGAGGGTCTACGCCGCCGCCGGCCCCTGCTGGGGGCGATCGCGCTCGGCGTCCCGGTCGTCGCCGCTCTGGCATGGGCCGATCTTGCCGGCCGCTCCACCCTGGTGATCGACAAGGTGGCGACCGGTCCCGATCTCGGCCGGCTCCTCGACGATCCGGTCTGGCGCGCCGCCCGGCCGGTCTCGGTGCGGACGATGCAGGGCGCCAATTTCGGCGGCACCGGCGAGACCACCGTCGAGATCCGCGCCGTGCGGGACGACGCCAAGGTCTACTTCGCCTTCCGCTGGTGGGACCCGTCGCGGTCGCTCAAGCGCGTCCCGCTGATCAAGCGCGAGGACGGCTGGCACGTCCTCGACTCTGATGCCGCGCGGGCGGACGTGACCGCCTATTACGAGGACAAGCTCGCGGTGATCTTCTCGCGGTCCGACGCCTTCGGCAGCGGCGGCGCGACCCATCTCGGCCCCCGGCCCCTGCCCGACGCGCCGGCGCCGCTCAACGGCCGCGGTTACCACTACACCACGGACGGTAGCTACATCGACATGTGGCAGTGGAAGGCGGCGCGGGGCGGCATGCTCGGCGTGGTCGAGGACATGCATATCGGGCCGCCGACCGACCCGACCGCAACTGAGCGCGCGGTCAAGGGCCGCTACCAGGCCGGCTACTGGGGCGATCCCGGCACCAGCGCCTATCGCTACAACTTCCGGTTCGAGGGCCCGGGCGGCTACGCGGCCACCGTCGAGCCGCTGCGGCTGCCCAAGGACTGGCGCGCCACGGTGGCGGCGCTCGGCACCGTCGACCTGTCGCCCGATGCCGGCGCCTCGGAGGGCGCCCGGTGGTGGATGGTCGAGGCGAGCGAGACGGTCCCCTACTCCGCCGCCCTCGACGCGGAGATCCCGGCCGGCACGGTGATGCCGGGGGTGCTGCTCACCGACGGCTATACCGGCGACCGCGCCGGCATCTCGGCGGCGGCGCACTGGGCCGACGACCACTGGACGCTGGTGGCCTCGCGCAGGATCGCGACCGGCAGCAAGTACGACGTCGACTTCCTGCCCGGCAACACGTTCTACCTCTACGTCTCGGCCTTCGACCACACGCAGACGCGGCACACGCGGCACATGCGGCCGGTCGAAGTCCTGCTGCGCTGATCCGGAAATGCCGGCCATGGCCGGACCGGTCGCCCTCGTGATCAACGGCCGGCGCGTCGCCGCCCGCGCCGGCCAGACCCTGCTCGATGCCGCGCTCGCCGGCGGGCAGGTCATCCCGCACGATTGCGCCACCGGGCAGTGCGACACCTGCCGGGTGCGGGTCCATGCCGGGACCGTCGACGATGCGGGCACGCGTCTCGGCGACACCGTGCTCGCCTGCCGGGCGCGGCTCGCCGCCGGGACGGAGCCGGAAACCGTCATCGAGTTCGACGAGGTGCCGGACACCGTCCGGCGCCGCGGCAGCATCGAGAGCGTGGTCGCGCTGACTCCCGACATCGTCGAGGTCACGGTAGCCCTGCGCAAGCGCCTCGTGTACCTGCCGGGGCAGTACGTGCGGGTCACCTTCGCGGGCCTGCCGCCGCGGGATTACAGCCCGACGCTCCGCGCCGACGGGTCGGGCGAGTTGCACGAGCTGATCTTCCAGATCCGGCGCCAGGACGGGGGCGCCGTCTCGCCGCATCTCGGACGGCGGATCGGCGCAGGCCACGCGGTGACGATCGAGGGGCCGTTCGGCCACGCCTTCCACCGGCTCGGGCGCGGGCGCCTCGTCGTCGTCTCGTCGGGGGTCGGCTGGGCGCCGGCCTGGGCGGTGGCGCGGGCGAGCCGCCTGCGCGAGCCGCAGCGCGACCTGGTGGTGGTCGCCGGCGGGCGGCACCCGCACAACATCTACATGCGCCCGGCGCTCGATTGGCTGCGCGACCGCGGGGCCTCCGCGATCCTGACCTGCAGCGGCGAGGCCCCGCCGGCCGATGCGCGGCCGGGCCGGCCGACCTTGCATCTGCCGATGCTCACGGCGGCCGACACCGTCCTGGCGGCCGGCGCCCCCGGCATGGTCGCGGCGGTCCAGTTCCTGGCAGCAGTCGCTGGTGCGACCTGCCACGCCGACCCGTTTCATCCGGCCGGGCGCAGTACCGATGCCGATGATGTGCCGGACACAAACTTCATCCGGCGATTCCTTCAGCGACTTTCAGGTAATCGAAGCACCCAAGCCGATTCTCCTGCCGAGTGATTTTTTAACCAATAGCCTGTGAGCCGATATTCGGCGGTTGGAATCTCACGACGTAAGCTGCAGAATGCGCCCATGGCCCAAGCATTCGCGCGTTTCCGGCGGATTTCCGCCGTCCTCCTGGCTCTCGCCCTCGCGACCGGCGCGCGGGCGGAGGATCTCGCCGTCGTCGGAACGGGCGACGGGATCGAGATGCTGCAGGCGCTCGCGACCGCCTATAACGGCCAGGCGGGCGAAGCCCGCGATACGGCCAGCCAGGCGGGCGAAGCCCGCAGTTCGGCAAACCAAGCGGGCGACGCCCGCATTCCGGCACAAGCGGGCGAAGCCCGTAATCCGGCAGTGGCGGCCGGGATCCGCATCACGGTCCCGCCGAGCATCGGCTCCGGCGGGGCGGTGGCGGCGGTGGGGGGCGAGCGCGAGAAGCTCGGCCGGATCGCGCGTCCGCTCACCGAGGCGGAGAAGGCCCAGGGCCTCGTCGAGGTGCCCCTAGTGCGCATTCCCTCGGCGATCTTCGTCCACCGGGATGCCGGCGTCACGGGCCTGACGCACGACCAGGTCGCGGACATCTTCTCGGGAAAGATCGAGAACTGGAGCGCGGTCGGCGGGCCCGACCTCAAGATCCGGGTGGTCCGGCGCGAGGAGACGGACAGCACGCTCGCGGTGCTGCGGGCGAGCATGCCGGGCTGGCGCGCCCTCGCCCTCACCAGCCGTTCGAAGACCGCGACCACGACCCAGGACGCGATCGAGACCGTGCGGCAGACGCCCGGCGCCATCGGCTTCGGGCCGTTCTCGCCCACGCTCGCGCAGGACATGACGGTTCTGACGATCGACGGCAGCGCCCCGCGCGACGTCAGGTATCCGAGCGCCGTGACCCTCTCGCTGATCTACAAGACCGCCACCCGGGACGAGGCTTCCTCCGCCTTCCTCGCCTTCGCCACGTCCGACCGGGCGCGGCACCTGCTGGCGGAGCGGGGCGGCGCTCCGCTGGCGCCGTGATCGCCCCCCTGTTCCGATTGTCCCTGATCCGGCGCTCCATGCTCCGGCGCTCACTGCGCGCGCGCCTCGTCGGCGCCACGCTCTCGACGGTCGCACTCGCGCTCGCGGGCCTCGTCGGCCTCGTCGTGCTCCGGTCCGGTCAGACCCTGAGCGAGCAGGCCCAGGAGGTGTCGCGCTGGTCGGAGAGCCAGCTGTCCGGGCGCCTCCGCAGCGATGCCAAGCTCGCGGCCTCCCGGCTCCAGATGCAGCGCGAGGATGTCGAGCGCCGCTTCGCCACCCTGGCCAGGCGCTGGGACGTATCGAAGGCGGTGTTCTCCGGCAACACGGTGGCGGCCTCCGAGCTGATGCGGCCGGCCCTGGCGCTCGCGGACATCGACGGGGTGATCGCCTTCGACCGGAACCTGCGCGCGCTCACCGCCGACCGGGTCGACGCCGACCTCCTGGCGGCCAATGCGGGCCTCAAGAGCACGCCGCTCGCCGCGGCCCTGCGCGGGATGATGGACCGCAACGATCCCGAGCGCTCGACCGGCTTCGTCCAGACCCTGCGCTGGGATGCGGGCCTCGCCCGGGCGCTCGCGGCGGAGGAGAGCGGTTCCGTCGTCGACGTGCTCGGGCAGCCGCTCTTCGACGATTTCGGCGAGGTGATCGGCGCCCTCGTCGGCTACCGCGTCCTGCGGGCGCGGGAGCCGACGCTGGAGGCCTTCGCCTCTTTGAGCGGTCGCGACGTGCTGATCTTCTCAGGGCCCCTCCTCCTCTCCTCGGCGGGGGCCGAGATCCCGGGCGCGGCGCTCGGCGAGGCGTCGGGGGCGGGGCTGCATCCGGTCACTGGCTCCGGCAAGGTCGCCCGGTGCATTCCCCTCGCGCAGGGCCTCCGGCTCTGCGCCGCGGCGCCGCTCAGCGAGCTCGAGCAGCTCGCCGGCAAGGTCGTGGGCATCGGCGAGGAGAGCTCGCGGTCGCTTTTGCGGACGCTCGGCGCCGCCGCGGGCTTCACCCTGTGCCTCGTCGCGCTCGTCCTGCTGCTCCTGTCGGGACGCATCACCCGCCCGCTGGTGCGGATCACCCAGACGGTCGCCGAGGTGGCGCGCGGGAACTGGCACGTGGCGGTGCCGGAGGTCGGCCGCCAGGACGAGGTCGGCGACATCGCCCGCGCCGTCGTCGTCCTCGAGCGCTCCCTGGCGGAGCGCGACCAGCTGCGCGGCGACGTCTTCCGGCAGAACGAGATCCTGACCGAGCGCGAGGGCCAGTTGAAGGAGCAGAACAGCCGGTTCGACGCGGCCCTGAACAACATGTCCCAGGGCCTGTGCCTGTTCGGCCCGCATGGCCGCCTCAAGGTGTCGAACGCGCAGTTCCTGCGCATCTACGCCATTCCGCCGGGCGCGCTCGACGGCGATCCGACTCAAGGAGAGGTCCGACGGCTCGCCGGCCTCGCGGAGGCGGAAACCGACACGCGGGGCCGGACCGAGACCGCGACCCTCGCGGACGGCCGCTGCGTCGAGATCACCGTCGAGCCGATGGCCGATGGCGGCTGGGTCGAGACGCACGAGGACGTGACCGCGAGCGTGCTCGCCCAGGCGCGGATCACCCATCTGGCGACCCACGACGCGGTGACAGGGCTGCCGAACCGCGTCCTCCTGGCCGAGCGCCTGGCCGAGGCCGTATCGGAGCACGCCCGGGGCGGCCGCGCCGTCGCGGCGATCTGCCTCGACCTCGACGACTTCAAGAGCGTGAACGACACGCTGGGCCACCCGGCGGGCGACGAGCTGCTCCGGCAGGTCGGGCGCCGGCTGGCGGCATCGAGCCCGCCCGGCAGCACCGTCGCCCGGCTCGGCGGCGACGAGTTCGCCGTGGTCCTGCCGGGGTCCGACCTGCCGGGATCCAGCTTGCCGGACGAGGCGCTCCGCCTGGCGCAGGAGGCCCTACGCCAGCTCAAGCGCCCGTTCCTCATCGCCGATCAGCTCGTCTCCGCCGAGGCGAGCCTCGGCATCGCCGTCTCGGGCGCCCAAGATCCCCGGGACATCGACGACGGCGACCACCTGCTGCGCCGCGCCGATCTCGCGCTCTACGTCGCCAAGGCCGAGGGCGGCCGGCGCGTGCGCGTCTTCGAGCCGGACATGGAGGAGCGCCAGCACCAGCGCCGCTGGCTGGAGCGCGAATTGAAGCTCGCGATCGAGACCGGGCAGATCGCCCTGCACTACCAGCCCCTGTTCGACCTCGCGACGAACGCGGTGACCGGCTTCGAGGCGCTGGCGCGCTGGACCCATCCGGAACGCGGGCCGATCTCGCCGGGCGAGTTCGTCCCCGTCGCCGAGGCGACCGGCCTCATCGACGCCCTCGGCCTCACCGTCCTCAGGACGGCCTGCGCCGACGCGATGACATGGCCCGGGACCCTGCGCGTCGCGGTCAACATCTCGCCGCTGCAGTTCCGCAAGGGCGACCTCGACCGGGTCGTCGAGCAGGTCCTGCGCGCGACCCGGCTGCCGAGCCAGCGCCTCGAACTCGAGATCACCGAATCGGTGATCCTGAGCCAGGACCGGGCGACCCACGCCATGCTGACCCAGCTGCGCCGCCTCGGCGTGCGGTTCTCGATGGACGATTTCGGCACCGGCTACTCGTCCCTGAGCTCGCTCAACAGCTTCCGCTTCGACAAGATCAAGCTCGACCAATCCTTCGTCCGCAACCTGACCGAGCGGGACGAATCCGCGGCCATCGTCCATGTCGTGGCCGAGCTCGGCCGCATCCTGAAGATCACCACGACGGCCGAGGGCGTCGAGACGGCCGACCAGCTCGCCCGGCTGCGGGCGAGCGGCTTCTCCGAGGTCCAGGGCTTCCTGCTGAGCCGGCCGATCCCCGCTGCCGGGGTGGCCGAGTTCCTGCGAGGGCGCAGCGGCCTGACGGCGGCGGCCTGAGGCGGGGATCAACGGCAGGGATGCACCCGCGCCCCGATCCTTGACAGGTTCGCGACAGGTTCGGCCGCTAGCGCGGGTCCCAACGAATCCTGGAGGAAACCGATGCAGGTGACGGAGCCGCGCCTGCCCGCCTCACCCCGCCGCCTCACGGCCTGAACGCGGCGCCTGCTCACCGCGGAAAAGCCCCGCGCGAGCCCCCGGCAGCCGGAATGGCAGGCCCCTTATACCAACGGTCGTTGGAAACGACCTTTGGTTCCGCTCTCGAATTTTTGCCAAGCCTCTGGCTTGAAATCGAAAATTCGAGATGGATCAATGGCCCGATGCGTCAGCATCTTGGGCCATTGGTATTACATCGAGATCGCGACGCGCAAAGGCCCGTCCCGGGGGCGCATCGGCAAGACCGTTGCCCGACGAGGAAGGCCGGTCGACAAGAACACGAACCGTCAAAAATACGACTCAGCAACGACATTTTTGGGAGGAACCACCGATGACATCGGGGACTGCAGATCTCGCCAAGGCTCATGAGACGACACCGGCAGACCGGACGACCGTGCCGGGATCCAAGAAATTCTGGCCGCAGGGCTGGTGGCGGCTGATGGACATCAAGATCGGGATCATCCCGATCCCGGTCTACCTGATCCTGGTCGCGCTCCTGACGATCCTGACCTTCGAGCGCGAGATCAAGGCCGACGCGCCGACGATGATCGCCGTCCTGGTGCTGGGCGGCTTCACCTGCGCCGAGATCGGCAAGCGGCTGCCGATCCTGCGCAACATCGGTGCCGGTGCCATCTTCGCCACCTTCATCCCCTCGGCGCTCGCCTACTACAAGCTGATCCCGCCGCAGATCGAGAAGTCGATCATCGACTTCACCAAGTTCACGAACTTCCTCTACCTGTACATCGCGGCGATCATCGTCGGCAGCATCCTCGGCATGGACCGTGGCGTGCTGATCAAGGGCTTCCTGAAGATCTTCGTGCCGCTCGGCATCGGGTCGATCGCCGCCGGCCTCGTCGGCACGCTGGTCGGCACGGCGCTGGGCCTGGGCGCCTACCACACCTTCTTCTTCATCGTCGTGCCGATCATGGCCGGCGGCGTCGGCGAGGGCGCGATTCCGCTCTCGATCGGCTACGCGGCGATCCTCGGCGCGTCGCAGGGAGACCTGTTCGCTCAGGTGCTGCCCCCGGTCATGCTCGGCAGCCTCACGGCCATCGTGTTCTCGGGCATCCTGAACTTCGTCGGCAAGAAATACCCGCACCTGACCGGCGAGGGCCGGCTGCAGCCGGGCGAGCACGACGACATGGATCCCAAGGACGAGGCGGTGACCGCCGAGAAGGGCGGCGGCGCCATGGACGTCTCCACCATCGCGGCGGCGGGGCTCACGGCGGTGACGCTCTACCTGCTCGGCGTGATGCTGCACCACGTGATCGGCCTGCCGGCTCCGGTCGCGATGCTGTTCCTGGCGGTGCTGGCGAAGCTGTCGAGCGCCGTTTCTCCCCACCTGCAGGCGGGCGGCTTCGTCGTCTACAAGTTCGTGCAGACGGGCATGACCTATCCGCTGCTCTTCGCCATCGGCGTCTCGCTGACCCCGTGGGACAAGCTGATGTCCGCCTTCACGGTCCCGAACCTGATCACCATCATCGCGACGGTGTTCACCCTGATGGCCACCGGCGCCTTCGTCGGCCGCCGCCTCGGCATGTACCCGATCGAGGCCGCGATCGTGAATGCCTGCCATTCGGGCCAGGGCGGCACCGGCGACGTCGCCATCCTCACCGCCGCCAACCGCATGCAGCTGATGCCGTTCGCCCAGATCGCGACCCGCATCGGCGGCGCCGTGACGGTCACGACGGTGCTGATCGTGATGCGCTGGATCGCCTGACCGGAAACGTCTGAGGATCGAGCGCCGGGATCAGCGGCCCGACCTCCGGCGCCCGCATCACCACCCCCATCACCGCGACGGCGGCGGCCCCCGCCTCGCGGCAGGATGCGGCCGTGCCGGGATCGATGCCGCCAAGCGCCACGACCGGCATCACGCCCGCCGCCTCCCGCAAGACCGCCAGTCCGAGCGCCGGCCCGTAGCCCGGCTTGCTGGCGGTCAGGAAAATCGGGCTCAGGGTCACGTAATCCGCCCCGGCCTCCCGGGCGGCCCGCACCTCGCCCAGGGAATGGGCCGAGACGCCGAGCAGGGCGCCGCGCCCGAGGCGGGCGCGAGCCGGCGCCACGGCGGCGGCCTCGCCGAGCTGGATGCCTGCCGCACCCACGCGCGCCGCCAGTTCCACGTCGCGCCCGATCGTCAGCGCCCCACCCACCCGCGCCACCTGGCCGGCCAGGGTCTCGGCCAGGGTCGCGCGCTCCGGAGCAGGCAGGTCGCGATCGCGCAGCCAGATCCAGCGGGCGCCCGCGATGAGGCAGGCGGCGACGCGGGTCTCCATGGGCTCGGGGCAGCCGTGCCGGTCGGTGACGATCAGCAGGCGCGCGGGCAGGCTCACGAGCCGACGAGGCCGAGCTGCGGGCTCGACGGCTCGGCCCGGGCGCGACGCGGGATGCGGCCGGCGAGATGCGCGAGGCGACCGGCTTCGACGGCATGGCGCATGGCGCGGGCCATCCGCACCGGATCGTCGGCCTTGGCGACGGCGGTGTTGAGGAGCACCGCGGCAGCCCCGAGTTCCATCGCGATCACCGCGTCCGAGGCGGTGCCGATACCGGCATCGACGATCACCGGCACGGGCGAGCGGCGGCAGATCAGTTCGAGATTGGCCGGATTGGCGACCCCCATCCCGGAACCGATGAGCGAGCCCATCGGCATCACGGCGGCGGCGCCGAGATCGGCGAGCCGGCTGCACACGACCGGGTCGTCGTTGCAATAGGGCAGCACCGTGAAGCCGGATTCGACCAGCTGGCGGGTGGCCTCGATCGTCTCGACGACGTCGGGATAGAGCGTCTCGCGGTCGCCGATCACCTCGACCTTGATCCAGCTGGTGCCGAGCGCCTCGCGGGCGAGTTCCGCCGTCATCACGGCATCGCGGGCGGTCTCGCAGCCGGCGGTGTTGGGCAGGAAGCGCGCCCCTTTGAGACGCGCCACGGTGTCGGAGCCGTGGCCGTGGAGCGAGATGCGGCGGATCGAGACCGTCACCACCTCGGCCGCGCTCGCCCGCACCGCCTCGCTCATGATGGCCTGCGTCGGATAGCCGGCGGTGCCGATGAGGAGGCGGGAGGACAGGGTCGTGCCGGCGATGACGAAGGGATCGTCGGGGGTGTCGGTCATGGAAATTCCTCAGCGTGTCTGAAAAAGTTAGTTCCGTCGCTTCACCGATTCCCACCCGCGACCTCATCCTGAGGTCGCGATTTGGATTCGACAACATTTTCGAGTTCTGTCGAGAAGCCCCGCACATCACTATTTTCGCGAATGAGCTTCTCCTGCACGCAATGCCGTCTGGACAGATGCTTGAGGCGACCCCAATCACTTCGGATCAGTGCTTCCTTCTTTGCACGTCCCCAGCCTTTGACTCGCCGCTCCATCGCGATCGCGTCCGTGATGCGCTCGAACATTTCGGCATAGACGAGTGTCACGGGTCGGCGCTCGCGCGTATAACCGGGATAGGTGCCGTCCTGGTGCTCGCCGAGACGCTTGTCGAGGGTCTCACCGCGTGCCGAGCCGACGTAGTAGCTGCCGTCGGCGCATCGAAGCATGTAGACGAAGGCGTTCATGAAGAATGGTCTCCGCCGACTGATCCGTTTCAAGGGATACCTGCAATCCAACACACAACCTCATCCTGAGGTGCGAACGAAGTGAGCCTCGAAGGAGGGCTCCAGGGATCGCAGCGATCGCTGGAGCCCTCCTTCGAGGTCAGTCGATCTTCGATCGACTGACACCTCAGGATGAGGTTCGTGGGTGGGATGAAGGAAAAGTCGGTGGTATCGCGCAACCCCATCGAACGACCTCACACTCACTACCCGCCCTGCATGGCGCGCACGATCTCGACGCGATCGTTCTCCGAGAGCGCCGTGCCCGCCCAGTCGCGCTGGCGCACCACCGCGCCGTTCAGCGCGATGGCGAAGCCCTGGGGGCCAGGCAGGTCGAGATCGGCGGTCTCCGCGCGCCAGAGGGCGTCGAGGGTGGCGGCCTCGCTGTCGCGGGGCTCGCCGTTCACGAGGAGCTTCATGCTGGGACTCCGGAAGCACGCGCGAACCGGGCGAGGCCGAAGGGAGCGGCCACCGGCAGCGTCTCGCCGCGCAGGATCAGGGTGGAGACGGCCTCGGCAGTGACAGGCGCCAGGAGGTAGCCGTTACGGTGGTGGCCGGCAGCGAGCACCAGGCCGGGCAGGGCCTCGCCGAGGATCGGGGCGTCGTCGTCGGAGGTCGGGCGAAAGCCGCTCCAGATGCCTGAAACCTGCATCTCCTCCACCCCCGGCAAGGCACGGCGGGCGCCCTCCAGCAGGGCGAAGACACCACCGGCGGTGAGGTGCGGGTCGAAACCGGTCTCCTCCACGGTGGCGCCGACGATGAGCGAACCGTCGCCCTTCGGCGCCATGTGGACCTGCTCGGTCCAGACCACATGCGCGAGGGAGCCGCTGCGCGGCGTCATCTGGAGCGCCATCGACTGACCCTTGAGCGGGCGCACCGGGAGCGCGAGATCCGGCACCAGGCTCCCCTCCCCGGCCCAGGCGCCGGAGGCGAGCACGACGGTACCGGCGCGCAGGGAACCCGCTTTCGTCTCGATGCCGGTGACCCGGCCGGCCTCGCGGGCGAGCGCGGTGACGGCGGTCTCCTCGATCAGCCGGCCGCCGGCTCTGCGAAACGCCTGGCGCAAGGCGGCCATCACCCGGGCGGGATCGACCTGGTGGTCGTCGGGACAGAACAGGCCGGCGGTGACGGTGGGGCGCAGGCCCGGCTCGCGGGTGCGCACCGCCGGTCCGGACAACCACTCGACGGCGAGGTGGTCGCGGCGCTGCAGGTCGTGGCGGAAGCGCAAGCGCTCGACCTCGTCGCGGCCCAGCGCGATGACGAGGGTGCCCTCGCGGCGGTAATCGATGGTCAGGCCGGATTCGGCTTCCAGCTCATCGCGAAAGGGATGCCAGAGGCGCTGGCTCTCGAGGCAGAGCGGCGACAGGATCTCGCCGCCCGGCTCGTGCTCGGCCGCGGCCGCCAGCATACCGGTGGCCGCGAGGCTGGCGCCGTCGCCAGCCCTGCCCCGCTCGATCACCGCGACGGCGAGACCGGCACACGCCAGACGCCACGCGATCGACAGGCCGATCAGCCCGGCGCCGATCACCGCCACGTCCGCGCGGTCCGGCAGCCGGTCGATGTCTTGGGTCTCGGACGATCCGCCTCGCCGTCCGATCGTCTGCGCGTGCACCCTCGTCTCCACGGTGGCCCGAAGAGAGTGGACGGCGCCCGATTGCCGGATGATGCGCGCGCGGTCCTGACGGACCTGTCCAATCCCTACGCCGGTATGAGCCGGATCAGGTTCGAAGGATTTCCGCGCCGACCGGGCCAGAGGGGCCACAGGTCCAGCGGTGTCTCAGCCCCTTGCCGGGGATCTCCCTGGAACGGCCGGAATGTGGCGAGCCGGCTCGTGTTCGTCAACCGCCTTCGGTCAGGCCCCTTTCCCCGGACGATAGATCGCCATCTCCTCGGCGATGCCGTCGAGGGGGTGGGTGCCGAGGAGTTCCGGATCGCCCCACAGGAAGTCGACGAAGGGCTTCGACATCAGGAGCGGTTCGGACAGGACCTTGTTGAGCTTGGCAAGCCGGCTGGCGAGGTTCACGTCGCGGCCGATCACCGTGAAGTCGAGCCGCGCGCCGGAGCCGACATTGCCGTAGGCCGCCTCGCCGTGGTGGAGCGCGATGCCGATCTCGATGCGGGTCGGGAAGCGCCCGGCGCGGTTGGCCTCCTCGACCCGGCGGAGTGCGGCTTGCGCGGCCGAGAGCGCGCCTTGCGCCGCGCCGCCGAGATCGTCGCCGCTCTCGCGAAAGATCGCGAGAAGCCCGTCGCCCATGTATTTCAGCACCTCGCCGCCCTCGCTCTCGATCGGCGGGACGAGGCAGTCGAAATAGGTGTTCAGCAATTCCACCGAGGCCTCGGGGGTGAGCGCGTCGGTGAGGTGGGTGTAGCCGCGCATGTCGGCAAACAGGATCGCCGAGCGGATCCGCTCGACCTGGCCGCGGCGGATGAAGCCGGCCAGGATCGCCTGGTGCGGCCCGTCGCCGACATAGACCCGCAGCACGTGGTCGAGCCGGGCGTTGAGGCCGCGCATCTCCATCACCGCCGACAGGGTCGGGATGATGAATCGCATGATCGCCAGGTCGTCGTCGCCGAAGCCGCGCGGATCCCGGGTCGCGAAGGTGACGCCGTTCTTGGTCCCGTTGGTGAAGAACAGCGGCACGGTGATGTAATGGGTGTAGCCCGCCGCCTTGAGTTCGGGGATGATGCTGTAACGGTCGTCCGGCGTCTCGCGCAGGTCGAGGATCAGCCACTCGCCGGTGCCGTAGACATGGGCGAAGGGGCTGCGGGCGAGCGCCTGCTCGGTGACCTCGCCGTGCGGGAAGAGGCGGAAGCTGACGCCGTCCTCCCGGGTCCAGAACCGGCCGACGCCGGAATAGTCCGAGTGCAGCGCGTCGATGGCGGTGGTGGCCCGGTCGACCGGCACGCCGAGCGCGTTCAGCCGCTCGGCCATGCCGGCGAGGAGATCGCCGGATTCCGGCAGCCGCGCGCCTTCGCTGAGCAGCCAGTCGCGCAGGGCCACGCAATCGCGGAACAGGCCGATCGGGATGTCGCTCGCCTCCGACCCGTCCGCCGCGGCCGTGGGCATCGGAGCGGGGGCGGGGCGAGGCTGGTCGGACATGGCTCTGACATGGGCTCTGCGCCCTGCCAGGGCAAGGCTTGAGAGTAAGGCTTGGCAGCGGTCGACCGGCCCGCCGGATTGGCACTCGACCTTGGCACTCGACTTCGCGCCTGCTAAGGCTGATGTCGTCGCCGGGCTCCATCCCGGCAGGCCGTAAGCGTCTCACGTCAGGCAACGCACTCCCCGGGCGGTTTTTCGCCGGGCGGGTGCGCAATGCCTCGTCCGGGCCGATCGCCCGTTCCGAAAGACGTGCCATGCTGTCCTTTCCCGCTCCGCGCCGCTTGCCGGCCTCCGCCGCGCCGCTCCTCACCGCCCTGCTGCTGTCGGTGATGATGACGTGTATCGTCTCGGCAATCGCGACGTTGCTCAGCCTCGGGCCGACCCCCGACGCCTTGTGGCATTGGCCGCGGGCCTGGGGCGTCTCCTGGCTCGTCGCCTTCCCGACCCTGCTGCTCGTGCTGCCGCTGGTGCGGCGCGCCGTGGCGCGGCTCGTGGCGCCGTAACGAAGAAGGCCCGGGGGCGGTCGCCTCCCGGGCCTTCCTCGATCGATCATCGGGCCTTCAGTTGTCGAGGAAGCTCCGCAGCTTCCGCGACCGGCTCGGATGCTTGAGCTTGCGCAGGGCCTTGGCCTCGATCTGGCGGATGCGCTCGCGGGTCACCGAGAATTGCTGGCCGACCTCCTCCAGGGTGTGGTCGGTGTTCATGCCGATGCCGAAGCGCATGCGCAGCACGCGCTCCTCGCGGGGGGTGAGCGAGGCGAGCACCCGGGTGGTGGTCTCGCGCAGGTTCGACTGGATCGCCGCGTCGATCGGCAGGACGACGTTCTTGTCCTCAATGAAGTCGCCGAGGTGGGAATCCTCCTCGTCGCCGATCGGGGTTTCGAGCGAGATCGGCTCCTTGGCGATCTTGAGGACCTTGCGCACCTTTTCCAGCGGCATCGCCAGCTTCTCGGCCAGTTCCTCCGGGGTCGGCTCGCGGCCGATCTCGTGCAGCATCTGGCGCGAGGTCCGGACGATCTTGTTGATCGTCTCGATCATGTGGACCGGGATGCGGATCGTGCGGGCCTGGTCGGCGATCGAGCGGGTGATCGCCTGCCGGATCCACCAGGTCGCGTAGGTCGAGAACTTGTAGCCGCGGCGGTACTCGAACTTGTCGACCGCCTTCATCAGGCCGATATTGCCCTCCTGGATCAAGTCCAGGAATTGCAGGCCGCGGTTGGTGTATTTCTTGGCGATCGAGATCACCAGCCGCAGGTTGGCCTCGATCATCTCCTTCTTGGCCTGGCGGGCTTCGCGCTCGCCCTTCTGGACCATGTGGACGATCTTCCGGTATTCCTGGATCTCCAGGCCGGTCTCGGAGGCGAGCGAGATGATCTGCTCGCGCAGCGTCAGGATGTTGACCGCGCCGCGCTCGGTGAAGTTCTTCCAGCCCTTGCCGCCGAGCTTGGCCACCCGCTCGACCCAGTGCGGATCGAGCTCGTAGCCCTGGTAGTGGCGCAGGAACTCGTCGCGGGCGACGCCGTGATTCTCGGCGAGCCGCATCAGGCGGCCCTCATGCGAGATCAGCCGCTTGTTGATGTCGTAGAGCTGCTCGACCAGCGCCTCGATGCGGTTCGAGTTCAGCGACAGCGACTTCACGTCGGCGACGACGGTGTTCTTCAGCTCGGAGTAGCGCTGCCCTTGCGACTCGGAGGCCGCCGCGCCCTTCAGCCGGGTCTCGGCCTGCTCGGCCTGGACCTTGCGCAGCTTGCGGTAGTTCTCGGCGATCGCGTCGAAGGTCTCGAGCACGCGCGGCTTCAGCTCGGCTTCCATCGCCGAGAGCGACACGTTGTTCTCGAGGTCGTCCTCGTCGCCCTCGCCTTCCGGCGGGGTCTCGCCCTCGGCCTCCTCGTCGCCCTCAGCCTCGACCTCGCCCTCGGCGGGGCCGGCGCGGCCGTCGGGGCCGGCATAGGTGGCTTCGAGATCGATGATGTCGCGCAGGAGCACCCGGCCGTCGACGAGTTCGTCGCGCCAGATGATGATGGCCTGGAAGGTCAGCGGGCTCTCGCACAGGCCGGCGATCATCGCCTCGCGCCCGGCCTCGATCCGCTTGGCGATCGCGATCTCGCCCTCGCGGGAGAGAAGCTCGACCGAGCCCATCTCGCGCAGGTACATCCGGACCGGATCGTCGGTGCGGTCCGTCGGCTCCTTGGCGGTCTCGGCGCGCAGGGCCACGGGGCGCGCGGCGGCGACCTCGGCCACCTCGCCGCCCTCGCTCGCCTCTTCCTCCTCGGCGCCTTCCTGCGCCGGGGCCTCGCCCTGCTGCTCGTCGGCCTCCTCGGCCTCGACCACGTTGACGCCCAGCTCCGACAGCTGGCCGAGCACGTCCTCGATCTGCTCGGAGGTGAACTCCTCCTGCGGCAGCACCTCGTTCAGCTCGTCGTAGGTGACGTAGCCGCGCTTCTTGGCGAGCTTGATCATCCGCTTGACGGAGGCATCCGTCAGGTCGAGGAGCGGGCCGTCGGTCTGCTGCTCGGGGGCCGCCTCGGTCTCGTCTCGTTCCGTTGCCTTCGTCGCCATGCTCAGCCTATGCTTCCCGGTGTCGGCAGTGCCCGGGCGGGGGAGACTCCCGCCGTGCCGGCACCGTGATGTCTCGTCCGGCGGCGCACGAGCCGCCCCAGGATCTCACGCAAATGTGCAAGCCACTCGATCGACTTGCCGTTAACTAGTCCGGACGAAAGCTGCAAGCCGCGCGTGGCGTCAGGGCGATCCCGTCACGATTCCGCTTCCTGGGCCTCATCCGCCTCGGCTTCTGCGCCCGCCACTACGGAGAGGCGGGTCTTCACGTCGCGCAGCCAGGCGAAATTGGCTTCCGTCTCCTCGTCCGCCAGGGCGCGTTCGGCGGCCCGGAGTTCGCTATGTAGCGTTCCGGCCTTGCGGTGCAAGATCACGGCCTGCCGGAGCGCGTCCTCCAGCCGCACCGGATCGGCGTGCGGATCGAGCACCCAGCGGTCGCCGGGCCGCACCAGGCCGGCGATGCGGCCCGCTGCCGCCGTGAGGCCGGCCCGCTCCAGCCGCGCATCGAGGAACGTGGTGTCGCTCGCTCCCCCCTCCGCCGCGAAATCGAGGAGCACGCCGCGTAAGGAGCGGGCATCGGCGCCCTCGAACTCGATTTCGGCCAGTTCCTCGGCCTCGCGGGCCAGCAACTCGGGATGGACTAGAAGGGCAGCGACGATCAAGGCCTCTCGCGAGGACGAGCCGCCGGAGAACAGCGAGGAGCGGGCGAGTAGCGGGCTCGCCCGGGCGGTGAGCCGCGGCGAGACCGGCGCCGGCGGGGCGCCGCGGCCGCGCGGCACGAAAGGCGCGCGCTCGCGGTACTGGCGCTCGCCCCCGCTCTCGCGCCGGGCGCCGCCATTGGGGCCCGTCCCCCGCAGGCGGGCCTCGATGTCGTCGCGGTAGTAGCGCTTCAGGGTCTCGTCGCGGATGCCGTTGACGATCTCGCGCAGGCGCTGGGCGAGGCCGGCCCGGCGCTCCGGCGTGTCGACCGGGCTCATCTCGGTCTCGCGCGACCACAGGACGTCGACCATCGGCCGGGCGCCGTCGAGCACCCGGTCGATGGCGCCCGGGCCCCCGGTGCGCAGGAGGTCGTCCGGGTCCTGGCCCTCCGGCATCAGGGCGAAGCGGAGCGATTTTCCCGGTTGCAGCGCCGGCAGGGCAACGTCGAGGGCGCGATAGGCGGCGCGGCGCCCGGCACCGTCGCCGTCGAAGCACAGGATCGGCTCGTCGGCCATGCGCCAGAGAAGCGCCAGCTGGTCTTCCGTGAGGGCGGTGCCGAGGGACGCCACCACCTCCGGATGGCCGGCGAGCGTCATCGCGATGGCGTCGACATAACCCTCGACCGCGATCACCCGGCCTGTGTCGTGCGCGGCTTTACGGGCCGCATGGTGGTTGTAGAGCATGCGCCCCTTGTGGAAGAGCGGCGTCTCGGAGGAGTTGAGGTATTTGGGCTTGGCGTCCGGGCTCATGCCGCGGCCGCCGAAGGCGACGACCTTGCCGCGTACGTCGCGGATCGGGAAGATCACCCGGTCGCGGAAGCGGTCGAACGGCACCTTGATGTCGTCGCCGGTGGTGAGCAGGTTGAGTTCCACCATCATCTCGGCCGGCACGTCCCGGGCGGCGAGGTGGTCGCGTAAGCCGTAGCGCTCGGGCGGGGCATAGCCGAGGCGGAAGGTGCGGCCGATCTCGCCGTCGAGCCCGCGGCCGGCGAGGTAGTCGCGGGCGCGTCCCCCGGCCCGGCCGGCCAGCTGCTCCTCGAAGAAGGTGCAGGCGAGCTCCATCACCTCGAGCGCGCCGCGCCGCCGCGTCTCGCTCTCGCGCGAGGCCTCGCTCGGCGCCGGCAGGGCGACGCCGGCCTCGGAGGCCAGGCGCTCGACGGCCTCGGGGAACGAGACGCCTTCGGTCTCCATCAGGAACGTGAAGATGTCGCCGTGCTTGCCGGACGAGAAGCAGTGGTAGAACTGCTTCTGGTCGTTGACGTAGAACGACGGCGACTTCTCGGCGTTGAACGGCGACAGGCCGCGCCATTCCCGCCCCGCCTTCTTGAGGCGCACGCGCCGCCCGACGACCTCGGAGGCCGGCAGGCGGGAGCGGATCTCTTCGAGCAGGTGGGGGGGATAGCGCAAGGGTGGGATCCGATCGAGGGACCTGCCTTGTAGCGCGTCTTGGTCAGCGGAGTCCTAACGCGGTGGAATCGGGAATGACGGCGGCCATGAAGCCCCTCGCGCATGGGAAAGTCGTCTCGGGGCCGGATAGAGCTGTCCAGGTAACGGGAGAGGCGCGGGTCTCTCCTCTCCCCGCGGGCGGGGAGAGGGCTGTGTCTCCGTTCAGGAGACGAAGCAAGCGGAGGCGCAGCCGGAGCGAGGGTGAGGGGGTCTCGACAAGTGAGACTCTTCCGGAAACACCCCCTCACCCTCGCGCTTCGCGCTCCTTTCGCCCCCGGCAAGGGGGACGAAAGCCTCTCCCCGCCCGCGGGGAGAGGAGAGACCCGCGCCTGATTCTGAACGGGATTTTTTCCGGACGACCCTGGTATCCGCGGGCTCCGGGACGCCACCTCCTCGGCGTCCTCGCCCTCGCGGGCCTACTCCTCGGCGGGGCGGCAGCAGCTGAAATTCCCTCTGCCGAACGACGCTCCGGCTTCGACGAGATGGCGCCCGAGACCCGGGCGATGCAGGCCGACGACACCGCCAATCCCGGCATGCTCTGGGTGCAGGACGGAGCCGAGCTGTTCGCCCGGGCGCCCTCCCCCGGCGCGCCAGCCTGCGCCGGTTGCCACACCGAAGCGTCCCTGCAAGGCGTGACCGCCCGCTACCCGGCCTGGGACGCGGCAACCGGCCGGCCGATCGACATCGAGGGCCGGGTCGACCTCTGCCGCACCCGCCACCAAGGCGCGACGCCGCTGAAGCGGGAGGGCCGCGACCTCCTAGCGCTCACGGCGTATCTCGGCCATCTTTCCCGCGGCGCTGCCATCGCATCGCCGGACGATCCCCGCCTCGCGCCGGCCCGCGCCGAGGGGCAACGTCTGTTCACGACGCCGATGGGTCAGCTCGGCTTCTCCTGCGCCGCCTGCCACGATGAGAACCGCGGCCGGCGGCTCGGTGCCGCCACGATCCCGCAAGGGCATCCGACCGGCTATCCGCTCTACCGGCTCGAATGGCAGGATCTCGGCTCGCTGGAACGGCGTTTCCGCAATTGCCTCACCGGCATGCGGGCCGAGCCGTTCACGCCCGGCTCGGCGGAGGCGGTGGCGCTGACCCTCTACCTGATGCAGCGCGCCGCGCCCCTCCCCGTCGAGACCCCGGCCGTGCGTCCGTGACGGTGGCGGCGTGAGAGCCTCCCGCGTATCCTCGTGGCTTGCAGGAGGGCAGAGATGGCGCAAGACAACGACCACCAAGACCACGATCACGATCATCACGACCACCCTCACGGCAGCGAATTGTCGCCGCTGGACCTGCGGGTGCGCGCCCTCGAATCGATCCTGGTCGAGAAGGGCTACGTCGATCCGGCCGCCCTCGACACCCTGATCGAGACCTACGAGACCAAGGTCGGGCCGCATAACGGCGCCCGGGTGGTGGCACGGGCCTGGGTCGATCCCGCCTTCAAGGCCCGCCTCCTGGCCGACGGCAGTGCGGCGATGCGCGAGCTCGATGTCGGCGGGCGCGGCGGCGAGCACATGGTGGTGGTCGAGAACACGCCCGAGGAACACAACGTCGTCGTCTGCACGCTCTGCTCCTGCTATCCCTGGCCGGTGCTCGGCCTACCGCCGGTCTGGTACAAGTCGCCGCCCTACCGCTCCCGCACCGTCATCGATCCGCGCGGGGTGCTCGCCGAATTCGGCACGGTGCTGCCGCCCGAGACCCGGATCCGGGTGTGGGACTCGACCGCGGAGCTGCGCTACATGGTGCTGCCGATGCGCCCGCCCGGCACCGACCGCCTCGACGAAGCGGCGCTGGCCGACCTCGTCACCCGCGATTCGATGATCGGCACCGGGCTTCCCTTGAGCCCCGACCAGGTGGTGCACGCATGAACGGCGGACAGGATCTCGGCGGCATGCAGGGCTTCGGCCCGCTGGGTCTCGAAGCGGACGAGCCCTGGTTCCACGCTCCTTGGGAGAAGCGGGTCTTCGCCATGGCGATGGCGATGGGGCTCACCGGCACCTGGAACCTCGATGCCAGCCGCGCCGCCCGCGAATCGCTGCCGCCCGGCGAGTACCTGACCTCCAGCTATTACCGGATCTGGTTCCGGGCCCTGGAGAAACAGGTGCAGCAGCACGGGCTCGTCGAGGCGGGCGAGCTGGCGGCCGGCGCCGCTCTGACGCCGCCGGCCCCGGTCGCCCGGGTGCTCAAGGCCGAGGAGGTGGCGCCGCTGTTTTCCCGCGGCTTTCCGAGCGACCGCCCGGTGACGAATCCCGCCCGCTTTTCCCCCGGCGACGAGGTGCGGGCGAAAATCGTCAACCCGAAAGGCCATACCCGCCTGCCGCGCTACGTCCGGGGCCGAACCGGCATCGTCGAGCGGGTCCATGGCGGCTTCGTCTTCCCGGATTCCAACGCCGCCTTCGCCGGCGAGGCGCCGCAATGGCTCTACACCGTGCGGTTCTCCGGCATCGAATTGTGGGGCGAGGACGCGGATCCGGGACTCGCCGTCTCGGTCAACGCCTTCGAGAGCTATCTCGAACCGGCCCGGGCGGCGACAGCATGAACCGTCCCCCCGAGCCCCCGGTCTTTGCCGCGCCCTGGGAGGCACAGACCTTCGCCCTGGTGGTGTCGCTGCACGATGCCGGCCTGTTCACCTGGTCGGACTGGGCGCAGGCGCTGGGCCGGTCCGGCGACCGCCCGGCGGATTACGCCCTGTGGCTCGACACGATCGAGACCCTACTCGCCGAGCGCGGCCTGACCGATGCGGCGGCCCTGGCCGAGCGCCGCGCGGCCTTCGCCCGGGCGGCCGCCGCGACGCCGCACGGCCGGCCGATCCTGCTGGAGAACGATCCGGGAGCGTGACCGCGCGACCGGCCGCGCCCCATGTTGCAACGCAATCGGGCGCTGCCGTAAGCAGGAACGGACCGTAAGGGAACCGTTTCGCGATGATCGATCTCCGCCTCCGCCGCAGCGTGCTCTACATGCCGGGTTCCAACCTGCGCGCCCTCGAGAAGGCGCGCAGCCTCGCGGCCGATGCGCTGATCCTCGACCTCGAGGACGCGGTCGCCCCCGATGCCAAGGACGTGGCGCGCGAGCAGGTCTGCGCCGCGGTGCGCCAGGGCGGCTACGGCGACCGCGAGCTGATCATCCGGGTCAACGCGCCCCAGACCCCCTGGGGCGAGGCCGACCTGCGCGCCGCGATCGAGGCCGGGCCCGACGCGATCCTGATGCCGAAGGTCTCCTCCCCGGCGGTGCTCGAAAACATCGCCGACCGGCTGGAGGCCCTCGATGCGCCGCCCGGCATCAAGATCTGGGCGATGATCGAGACCCCGGCGGCGATCCTCAACATCCAGGCGATCGCGGCGGCGCGGCGCAACCCGGGCACCCGGCTTGCCTGCTTCGTGCTCGGCACCAACGACCTCGCCAAGGACACCTGGACGCAGATCGTGCCCGGCCGGGCCCCGATGATGCCCTGGCTGATGACCGCGCTCGCCGGCGCCCGCGCCGAGGGGCTGACCATCCTCGACGGCGTCTACAACAACTTCTCCGACCTCGACGGCTGCCGCGAGGAATGCGAGCAGGCCCGCATCCTCGGCTTCGACGGCAAGACGCTGATCCACCCGAGCCAGGTGGCTTTGGCCAATGCCGCCTTCGCGCCGACCGAGGACGAGGTCAGGATCGCCCGCACCGTCATCGAGATCTACGAGCGGCCCGAGAACGCCAAGCGCGGCGCGATCCAGATCAACGGCCGCATGTTCGAGCGCCAGCACGTCCCGATGGCCCGCCGCTCGGTGGCCTGGGCCGAGGCGATCGCCGCCAAGGGGCAGTGATCGACGCGCGGGTGACGACGAACCGTCCGGGCTTGACGCCCGGATGGTTGCAGCGCACAAATTGTCGAGGAATCATTAACGCGCGATCCTCGGGGTGATCCCCGAATCTGCACGATGTCCGGCGGCGGCCGGTCGTAGACGTGACGTTCGAAGACTTGACGTTCCGACTGGGCGCCCGTTCGCTTGCCGGCGCCGCTCCCTCGACACCCCGCGACGGAGATGACCCATGCGCTGCGCGCCGCCCGCCTTCGAGACCATCTTCCGCATTCCGGGCGAGCACCGCCTGGAGAGCGCCGGGATGCTCGGCCGCGGCGGCCGGGTCTTCGGGATCTGCTGGTTCCACCAGGAATACGACCGGCTCGACCGTCTGGTGGCGCGCTACGAGACCTACGACGAAATCGGGGTGGACGGCGCCCCGCGCTGCGGCTGGCGCCGTTACGACGAGGCTGGCCGCCTCACCCTCGGGCACGAGGTCGGCATGCGCTGGGCCGCCCTGGTCGAGCGCCTGTCGCGCCGCGAAGCCGAGACGGCGCTCCAGCATCCGCACGAGCAGGGTGCGGACCTCGTGCCGGCTTAGGAAGCCCCGGCACTGGATCGAGTCTTCCAGAGCCCTGTTTGATGGGCCCACGCAGACATCTCACCCTCCTTGTCATCCCGGGGCCGAGAAAGCGGAACCCGGGATCCATACCGCTGACGGCGCAGGACAAAGCGGCCTGCGTTCCGCTGCATCTTGGACGGTCAGCGGTTATGGATCCCGGGTTCTCGTCTTCGACGAGCTCCAGGATGACGTCGAGACGTATCGGCATCCATGCCAGATGACTGGCACGACACGTCAACCAGGCTCTCAGCGCGCCGGCTTCTTGGCCGCCTCTCCGGCAGCCGGCGTGATGCTGCCGGTCTGGGTCACCTTGTCCTTCGCCTGGTCGAGGCGCTTGTTGAGGGAGGCGAGATCGCGCTGGGTGGCGGTGAGCTGCGCCTTGGCCTTGTCGCGGGTCGCGCCGAGCTGGGCGATCTCGTCCCGGGTCGCGGCGATCTTGGCCTGGCGGTCGCGCAGCTCGGCGTCGACATCCTGGAACTGCTTGAAGCGCGCGGCGAGCGTGTCGCGCTGACCCTCGACCTCCGCCAGCTGGGCCCGGAGCGCGGCCTTGCCCGACGAGGAGACGGCGTAAGCGCCCCAGCCCGACAGGGTACCGAGGCCGAGGATGCCCGCCGCGACGGCGGCGGGATGGAGGCGAAACCGAAAGGTGCGCATCGGCAATCCTCGTCAGGTACTCGTAGGGCCGCCGCGGCGGCAGAGGATGTCCCGAACCCGGGAACACGATTGCCTGTGAGCATGACGGTTCTTCGTTAACACCGCCTTGCCGCAATTCGTCGTCGAAAACCTTAACGCATCGTGATCCGCCTTGCCGCGCAGGCGAGGGTCCTGTCGCCGGACCATTGACTACCCATCGTGAGATCTTGTTTGTTAGAGCAAGCGCGGTGGCACGGGGACGACACTCTGCGGGAGCACCGACAGGCAGAAATCCTGCACCTTCGAGGGCCGCGTCTGCTCCGGCCTCGTCGCGGCGAAAGCCCGCGTGCCGGTCTCCCGGAGCATCGCCACCGCGGTCGTGCCGTTCCGTCCCGCGCCACAGCGCCTCATCACCGGCGGACAAGGCCGTCCCGCGCGCGACCCGTTGACTCTCGCATTGCGTTGCAGCATCGTAATTGCTGCGTCGCACAAATCCTCGCGGGCGGCGCGCGTAGCGACGAGCCTGAGGCCACGCCCATGAGCACCACCCAGAAGCCCTTCGAAATCCCGACCGAGATGCGCGACTTCGCCGAGAAGGGCGTGCAGAACGCCCGCACGGCGTTCGGCACCCTCCTGGGCACCGCCCGCAAGCTCGCCGAGACCGTGCAATCCTCGACCCAGACCTCGCAGACCGGCATGGGCACCGCGGTGGCCCGCGGCTTCGAGTATACCGAGCAGCACGCCTCCGCGACCTTCGACCTCGCCGAGAAGCTCGTGCGCACCCGCGACGTGAAGGAAGCCCTGGAGTTGCAGGGCGAGTACATGCGCAACCAGATGAGCGCGCTGCAGAGCCAGGCGAAGGAATTCGCCACCCTGTCCGAGTCGATCAAGGACGACCTGACCAAGACCCAGGCCAAGGCCTGATTCCCTCCGGGGTGAAGCTCGGCCTCGCCCCGGGACGGTCGAGGACGATCGCGACTGCCAGCCGCCGGAGCGGGGCCGCGCACCCTGCTGACGCTCCCCGGCCAAGGGGATGAGACGATCTCCGGAAATTCCTGTCCGGGCATCGTCTCGCCAGCCCGCGCGGCGTCTGAGCGAAGCCGAAATATGAGACCGGCGGCGCGTCACCTTGGCGCCGCCGACGGCCGCGCGGCCTTGCCCGCGCCGACCTGCCGGTGCCCCGGACGAGCCTGCCGGCGCTCCGGCTTTGCGCGTCCGCCCCCGCATCGGGTGAGGGCGGCCGCCCGCCGGGTGACGCGCCAGGGACGCGCCGCCCGCTATTCCGAGGAGGCCGAGCCTATGACCACGACGCGCCGCATCGACAAGACCCGCAAGCCGCCCCGCCGCCCTCCCGTCCGGACGGCGGCGCGGACGGACGATCCTGCCAAATCCAGCGAGACCACGGCCATGGACACGACACCCGCCGAGGTCGCCGCCGAGCCGCCGATGCCCGAGACCGCCGCTTCCGAGCCGCTCGTGTCCGAGATCCACGCGGCCGAGCCGCACTTGAGCGAGACCGCCGCGGCCGATCCGCTCTTGTCCGGAACCTCCACGGTCGCGATGCTCGCGGCTGAAGGTCCCGTGGCGGCTCCTGTCGTAGCCGACGCGCCCGAGGCCCCGTTCGACGCGGAAGAGCCCGATCAAACCGGCGATGCGCCGATGGCCGAATCCGAGGCGTCGCCGGAGCTTTCGACGGCCGAGACGGAGCCGGCGCCCGTGCACGAGGATCCCGCCGAGGCGCCGGCCGCATTCGCCGAGTTCGTGTCCGAGGAGCCCGAGATCGCAGCGCCGTCAACCGAGGACGCTTCGGTGGAAGCGCCCGCCTTCCAGGAATCGGCGACCTCGGAGCCGGCAGCCCTCGAGACCGAGGCCGCCGAGAGCGAGCCGACCCCGGGGGAGGCGTCGGGCGTCACGGCCCTTGCCTCTTCGGCCGCCGCCGAGCCGGCCGCGGCGCCTGGGCCGTCCGGCCAGGACGAGGTTCCCCTCGCTGCCATGCAGGGCTTCATCGAGATCAACGGACGGCTGGTGGCGTTCTTCCAGGGCGAGAGCCAGGCGGCCCTCGCCTTCTGGAAGGCCGCGCTCGCAGTTCGTTCGCCGAGCGACCTCGCGCAGCTCCAGGCCGCCGAGATGAGCCGCGCCGTCGATGCGGCGCTCGCCTGCTGGACCGACCTCGCCCGCCGGATGGGCCGTCTCCCGGCCTGCACGGCGCCCCGGGCCCGCGCCGCCTGACAACGTGTTACGGGCCGGCGCCCTCCGTGCCGGCCCGGGCTCGCGATTTTTGCAAAACGCAAAGGAGACCGGGATGTTGGACGCTTGGTACGCGACGGCGATGCTCGCCATGGAGTCCCAGAAGGTCATCGAACTGCGCATGGTCAAGATCGCCTGGGGCGGCCTCGCCGGCCAGGTCGAGGCGCAGCGGATGGTGAGCGAGAAGATCGGCGCGGCCCTCGAGGCGACCAGCACCCTGCTCGGCGGCGGCACGCCGGAAGCGGTGATCGACCGCTACCGCGAGCACGTCCGCAACAACGTCGAGCGCCTCTCCGCTCCGGTCAATTGATCGCGCAGAAGCCCGCGCCCGAGCCGAACACCCGGCCGGTCGCGCACCAGGGTCGCAAAGGTGCCGGCGCGGACGACGGCGCCGGAGCGGCCTCGCGGGTTGGGATCGGCGCGGTGGTGCCGGTCGTCATCGGCTCCGGCCCGCCGGCATCGGCCGCCGCCGTGCGCAGCCGCGGCTCCGGCCCCAGGGCCGTGCGGGGCTCCGCCGTGACGGCGTGGCTCCGGCTTGTGACGAAGAACACGCCGCCACCGCCGCGCCGGCCCCTCGCCTCCGCGGGCGCCGCTGCCACCAGGATCCCGAGGGCGACCAGCCCGGCCATCAGACCTGCACGCATTCCTGTATCCCCCTCGCGGCCGCAAGCTCCGGCCGGATGCCAGGACCACGATGGGCGTCCGACGTTAACCCGGCATCGCACTCGATCGGTAGCATTCGAGGGATTGGCGCGAAGCGCTGGCGTTTTCCGGCCGGTGCCTCGAAGTAGGGCGAATCGTAGGCTGTCCGAGTGATCGCTTCAGGCGATCCTGTCGGATCGCTTTCGCGATGCGGAAAGCGGGCTTCGCCCACGCGCCGCGCGGCATCTCGCGAAGACTTGGACGCCGAGCCTTGGACGCCGAGCCGTGGAAGGAGCGGTGCTCCGCGCGACAGCAGAGCGGGCCTGGTCACGACCATCTCGCGGTCACGCGACAGCCGCGTTCCGCTCGCGCGCGACGGCGTCACGGACGAGCCCGACCGAGACGGCGCGCGCGCCGGCGAACCACTCGCCCTCGACCACGTCGTGGAACAGGCACCACACCCGACTCGCTCGCGCTGAATCGCAGCCCTCGCCTGTAGCCTCCAGCACGAGATGGGCGACTTCACGGCCGAGTCGGGCCTTGGCGGCGGCGTCGAGCGACCCTGCGGGGCTGGTCACCTCCAGGCGCCAGACAGCTTTGCGGGCGGGTTCGGCACCGACGATCAAGCGGCCCGCCGGGACTTCATGGATGTATGTCCACGTCACGTTCGCGGCGAAGCGGCTCCCGGCATAGCCCTCCTCGGCATTGACCGTGTCCGCGATCCGGCCGGCAAGGGCAGCGAGGTCCGCCTCCGGCAAGGCATCCTGGGGCGCGTACAAGTCGATCATCGGCATCGGCAATCTTCCTCCCACGGTGGCGAATCGACGCCCGCCGCGCTAGGTTCCGATTCGGAACCTAGACAGACCTATCTGAGTTCCCAAATGAAATCCAGCCGAGCGAGGCCATGACAGCGTGTTCATCGTCACCACCCGTCGCGCCCGAGGATTGCTCGCTGGTGCGCGCGCTCGGCGTCGTGGGCGAGCGCTGGACCATGCTGCTGCTGCGCCAGGCCTTCTACGGCGTGCGCCGCTTCGACGACATGCAAGCCCAGCTCGGCACCTCGCGGAAGGTCCTGGCCGACCGGCTCGCCCGCATGGTGGATGACGAGTTGCTCGCCCGCGTGCCCTATCGCGACGGCGCTCAGCGCACCCGTCACGAGTACCGGCTGACCGAGAAGGGGGAGGCCCTGGCGACCGTGCTCGTCGCGCTCATGCAATGGGGCGACCGGCACATGCCCCACCCGGACGGCAGACCGCTCCGGGTCGTGGACCGCGCCACGGGCCAAGAGGTGAGAGCGGCCCTGGTGCGCGAGGACGGCCGGCCCGTCGCGGGGCTGGCCACGCTGTCCGGCGAGGCGTGGCCGGACCGTCCGCGCGCCGCTGCGACGAGCCGCGATCAGGACGGCGCGGTCGAGCTGGCCGGGCGCTGATATCGGGACCGGAGCGCCCCGTCGGTGATCAGGTCGTCGGCAGTTTCACGCCTTGCGCAGCCACAGGCTGGTTTCGAAGGCGCCGGGCGGCAGGGGGAGCCGCGCCAGGATTCCGTCGAGCGGCCAGCCGGTCCCAACCGCGACGTAGCGGCTGGCGAAGAGCGGGGCGTAGGCGCCGCCCTGAAGCAGCGCGCCGACCAGCAATTGCTCGTTGTAGCCGCGCCAGGCCCATTCGTCGGGATAGGCGTCCGGCAGGAACACGTCGTGCAGGTGCACGATCACGCCCGACCGCAGCCGCGGCAGCACGTCGAGGACGAGCCGGTCGACGTCGGTGCCCGGCATCGCGACGTGGCTCGAATCGATGAACAGCAGGTCGCCGGGTGCGAGCGCGGCCGCGGCCTCCGCATCAGCAGGCCCGAACAGGCGTGCCTCGTGGCGAATGCCGAGGCCGGCGAGCGGCGCGCGGGGCACCGGGTCGATGCAGGTGATCGCGGTTGCGAGCGCGCCGTCACGGACGCCTTGCGCCAGGAAGCGGGTCGAATGGCCCGAGCCGATCTCGACGATGCGGCGGGGCCTCTCGCGGCGCACCAGGGCATAGGCCGCGGCCGCGTCGAGGCGCGGGAACCAGTCCTGGGTGAAGCGCGCCGGCCGCTCGCCGACGAGATCGGGACCTCCGGCGGCGATGCGGGCGAGGTCCGGTGCATGCGCCTCGATGGCCGCCAGGACCGCCCGGAATTCCAGCTCGGCCCCGGAAAAGATCGGGCGGAGGGCCGGGTAGCCCTCCGCCCGCGCCGCACCGGCATGCCGGTACGGGATCAGGAAACCGCCCGGCCGAATCCCGAGCAGGGTGCTGAGACCGAGCCCGGCGCGGCGCAGGCGGGTGCGGCTCATACCGCCTTGCGCACCTTCACGTCGTGCACCTGCACGTCGCGCAGGTCCGGGGTGATGCCGGGGCCGTCGACCGGCGGCGGCGGCACGGTGCCGGGGGACTTCGCCTTGTTGCGCAGGGCCTCGGCGAGGCGGCCGCGCTCGAACAGCAGAACCACGCCGATCGCCAGGGCGAAGGGCACGAGCAGGTAGAACAGGCGGAAGATCAGGACGGCGGCGAGCACGTCGGTCTTCGGCAGGTCCGGCATCGCCGTGATGAAGACGAGCTCGAACACCCCGATGCCGCCCGGCGCGTTGGAGACCAGGGCCACCGAGAACGAGGCGAGGAACACCGCCAGCACCACGAGGAAGCCCGGATTCCCGGCTTCCGGAAGGGCGAAATAGATGATGCCGGCGGCGCCCAGCAGCTCGAGCGGGGCGGCGATCAGCTGGCGACCCATGATGTTGGGGCGCGGATACTCGATCTTGAACGACCGGATGTGCAGCGGCCGGAAATGCAGGATCGAGCCTATGACGTAGAGGGCGACGAAGCCGAGGAGCCCGAAGCCGACGAGGCGGGCGGTGGTCGGGCTCGCGAGCACGGTCGGCAGGAGGCTCGCCACGCGCTGGAGCAGCTCGGGCTCGAGCACCAGCACCAGGCCGCCGAGGAACGCCGTGCCGAGGCCGAAGGTGAAGGAGCAGAGCGCCACCAGCACCGCCACCTGGGCGGGCGAGAGGCCCTTCGACGTGTAGGCGCGGTAGCGCACCACGGCGCCGGAGAACACCGAGGCGCCGATATTGTGCGACAGCGCGTAGGTGGTGAAGGAGCAGACCGAGACGAAGAGCCAGGAGATGCCCTTCACCCCGAGATGCAGGAGCGCGATCCGGTCGTACCAGGCCAGAGCGGCATAGGCCACGAGGGTCGAGCCGACGGCGAGCGCGTAGCGGTGCGGCGGGATCGCCGCCAGGCTCGCCTTCACGTCGGCGAAGGACAGGCCCTTCAGCAGGTGCCACAGCAGATAGACGGAGACCACGACGGCCCCGAGGCCGACGACCGGCCAGATGAAATCCTTGATCTTCTTCATCGCGGTCCCGTCGCGTCCCCGTTCTCGCGCGCGCTTCTGCCCGACCCTGCGGGCGACCGCAAGGACGGCCCCGCGCCGGCGGCCCCTCCTTTCATGAGATCGTGACGGTTTCGTGCCGAGTCCGCGGCGCAAGCGGCCTTCAGGCGCCGCGCCGGTCGAGCCAGTCGAGGAGAAGGCGGGTGACGCCCTCCGAGCCGAGATCGAGCTGGAGGAAATGGGCGATGTTCGGCACGGTGCGGTGCTCGGCGCCGTGGTAGAGCGCGGTGCGCCACGTCGTCGCCGGCCAGATCATGCGGTCGTCGGCGCCGCCGAGCACCAGGGCCGGCACGCCCGCGAAGGCCGCCGAGAGCGGCAGGGCCGGCCAATGCGCCTCGGCGAGGGCCACCGGGCTCTCGGCCGACATCCGGCCGGCATAGTTCTGCGCCCGCTCCAGCGGCAGGCCTTCCGAGAACAGCCAGTGCCGGGCGAGCGCCACCGCCGGCTCGCGGCCGGGCAGAAGCGAGCCCGCCAGCGCCTCGACCCAGAACCCCGCATCGGTCATCGCGATGCGCGGGCCGACGACGCCGAGGCCTTCCGGCGGCAGGGACGCCATCAGCACCAGGGCGCGCAACGGCACCCGGCCGAGGAGGCGCTGCGCCAGGAGCCCGCCGAGGGAATGCCCGATCAGCACCGGCGGCTCGCCCCACTGCGCGAGCGCCAGGGCCACGTCGGCGACGTAGTCGGACAGCGTGGCATTGCGCAGGTCGCGCCCGCCCTCGCTGCGGCCGTGGCCGCGCAGGCTCAAAGCCGCGGCGCGGCGGCCGCGCCGGGCGAGGTGGGGCAGAAAGATCTCCTCGAACATCCAGGCGCCGCCGAAGGCGCCGTGCACGAACAGGAGCGGCGCGCCGCGGGGCTCGCCGGCGGGCTGCGCCTCGATCCATTCGAGGGCCGGGCCGTCGCGGCGCTCGATCAGGCGGCGCGACACCTCGGCGCGCGGCTCGGTGACGACGGTGAAGCGGCGCCGGTCCCGCGCATGGGCGTCGTGCATGGTCGTGCCTCTCGAACGGTCCGGCGGGTCGCAGCGGGAAATTCGACTCGGGAAATCTAACGGCCACGCCAAGTCCGCACAGGTACCCGAACGGCGAAAGCCCCCGCATCGCGACAGAGTCGCATGGGAAAGCTTGACATAAGGGAAACGGGCCGGCCCCCTCGTGGCATGCTTCTACCGACAGGAGACGAAGCCGCCGTGAGCGATCATCCGACCGACGAGCAGCCCCTGCGCCTCGACGGGTATACCCCGATCCCGCCGACCCACGTCGCCGCCGTGGTGACCTACCTGGAGAGGCGCGAGCCCCCTCCCCCACGGTCGCGCGAGCCCTTGCCGCTCGCCGTCATCGGGACGGACATCGCGCGCTACCGGGCCCTCTACGCCGCCATCGGCACGCCCTGGCTGTGGTTCGGCCGCGCGGGGATGAGCGACGAGGAGCTCCTGGCGATCCTGGGCGATCCGGGGGTCGAGGCCCTGGCGCTTACCGAGGACGGGCGCGACATCGGCCTCCTGGAGCTCGACCGGCGGCAGCCGGATGAGCCGAACCTCGCCTATTTCGGCCTGATGCCGGAGGCGGTCGGGCAGGGTCGCGGGCGGCGCCTGATGGACGAGGCCCTGGCCCGCGCCTTCGCGCGCCCGATCCGGCGGTTCTGGGTGCATACCTGCACCTTCGACCATCCGGGCGCGGTCGATTTCTACCGGCGCTCGGGATTTTGCCCCTATGCGCGGGCGATCGAGGTGGCCCCCGACCCGCGTCTCACCGGCGACCTGCCCCGCATGGCCGCCGGGCAGATCCCGATACTGTCTGAGTAACGTCGTCAGGCCCGGGCGCGGCCGAGCCCGATGGCGTCCATGCTGGCCTGGTCGCGGGCATTCTCGGCGGCGCGCTCGCCCGAGCGCTCGCGGTCGTCGAGGATCTCGACCTTCTTCAGTTCCTCGAACGCCTCGGCGAGAGCCGCCTTGGCCGCGGCGAGCTGGACGTCGAGCTCCTCGGCCGAGCGGCGGATGTTGTCGCGGCGCTGGGCGGCGGCGCGGGCATAGGTCGGGTAGGCGAAATGAGCCGGATCGGAGATCCCGGCCCGCTGCTCCTCCTGGCCGATCTCACGGTCGAGATCGGCGGCCATACGGGCGAAATCGGCGATCATCGCCTCGATTTGCGCGACCTTGCGGCGCTTCTCGTCGGCCTGGAAGCGGCGCAGCCGGATGAGCGTGTCCCGCGACTTCATTGTACTCCACTCCAGCCAGCGGCATGCGGCCGAGCGTCCGACCGCCACGCGCCGTCACGCGGCCGCGGTAGCGGACCGCGCGACCGGCCCTCACGCCCCGCCGACGATCGCGGCGAGACGTTCGTAACCCTCGCGGATGGAGGTTGCTTCTTCCTTACCCTGCCCCAGAAAAGCCTCCAGATCCGGCATCAGGCCGATCGCCTCGTCGACCTCCGGCGAGCTGCCGGGCCGGTAGGCGCCCAGGCGGATCAGCTCCTCCATGTCCGCATAGGTCGAGAGGACCCGGCGGGCGCGGCGCACGGTGGGCAGGTAGTCGGGGTCGCAGGCCCGCGGCATGGTGCGGGAGACCGAGCGCAGCACGTTGATCGCCGGGTAGCGCCCGCGCTCGGCGATGGCGCGCTCCATCACGATGTGCCCGTCGAGGATGCCGCGGACCGCGTCGGCCACCGGCTCGTTGTGGTCGTCGCCCTCGACCAGCACGGTGAAGAGGCCGGTGATCGCCCCGTCCCCGGTCCCGGGTCCGGCCCGCTCCAGCAGGCGCGGCAATTCGGAGAAGACGGTGGGGGTGTAGCCCTTGGCGGTCGGCGGCTCCCCGGCGGCAAGGCCGATGTCGCGCTGGGCCATGGCGAAGCGGGTGATCGAATCGACCATGCACAGAACCTGCGCGCCCTCGTCGCGAAAATACTCGGCCAGCGCGAAGGTGACGTAGGCGGCGTTGCGGCGCATCAGCGCCGGCTCGTCGGAGGTGGCCACCACCACCACCGAGCGGGCCAGCCCCTCCTCCCCGAGATCGTCCTGGAGGAATTCCTGCACCTCGCGGCCGCGCTCGCCGACGAGGCCGATCACCGCGACGTCGGCGGCGGTGTAGCGCGCCAGCATCGAGAGCAGCACCGACTTGCCGACGCCGGAGCCGGCGAAGATGCCCATGCGCTGGCCGGCGCACATCGTGAGAAACGTGTTGATGCAGCGCACCCCGAGATCGAGGGGCGGCCCGACCCGGCGCCTGGCATGGGCGGGCGGCGGATCGGCCTGGAGGCCGTAAGGAGCGGGTCCGGGCGGCAGCGGCCCCTTGCCGTCGATCGGGCGGCCGAGCGCGTCGACGACGCGGCCGAGCCAGGCCCGGCTCGGCCGGATCGCCCCCGCCCCTTCCGCCCGCACCCGGGCCGGGCAGCCCCGCCGCACCCCCTGGAGCGAGCCGAACGGCATGGCCAGCGCGTGGGCGCCGGAGAAGCCGATGATCTCGCAGGGCACGGCGGCGCCCGCGGCCTCGTTCACCACGACATCGAGCCGGCCGCCCAGCCGCATGGCGGCCACCGGGCCGGCGACCTCGATCAGGAGGCCGCGCACCGCCACGACCCGCCCGAAGGTTTCGACCTCCTCCACCCCGGCGAGCGCCGCGCGGGCGGCGTCGAAGCGCCCTCCCCCCGTCATACCCCCTCTCCCGGCACCATCCTGTTGATACGAGGCGGTTTCCCGAACCGTGACGCTGCCATTGCCGGATTCCATCAACGATCCATTTACCCCTCTCCTTAACACTGAGGCAGATGGGATCCGCGTCCGCTGCCCGGAGGTTCTCCGGTGGCGTGGCGCGGGGGCAACATCACGGGCAGGCCTCAATGATGCGAGTCATTTAGGCGGCTCGCCGGGAGCGGGATGCAGGTATGCTGCCGCGATTCGGCCGGAACGGAACGCCAACCCGCAAGGGGCCGGACCGTCAGCGGTTTCCTAACCGCTTGCGGGACCGGAGCAGGGTTTGTTAACCGTTCGGGCCTAGCGTCGCGGTTCGGAAGATAACGGGCGTCCCCCACGGGCCGGTGGGAGACGGGCGGCGGGGGCTTGCCTTAACCCTTGAGGGCCAGGGCTTGGGGACCTGAGATGCGGGTACTTCTGATCGAGGACGACAGCGCCACGGCGCAGAGCATCGAGTTGATGCTCAAGTCCGAGAACTTCAACACCTACACGACCGACCTCGGCGAGGAGGGTGTCGATCTCGGAAAGCTGTACGATTACGACATCATCCTGCTCGACCTGAACCTGCCCGACATGTCGGGCTACGAGGTTCTGCGCTCGCTGCGGGTGGCGAAGGTCAAGACCCCGATCCTGATCCTCTCCGGCATGGCCGGGATCGAGGACAAGGTGAAGGGCCTCGGCTTCGGTGCCGATGATTACCTCACCAAACCTTTCCACAAAGATGAACTGGTCGCGAGAATCCACGCGATCGTGCGCCGGTCGAAGGGCCACGCGCAGTCGGTGATCACCACCGGCGACCTGATCGTGAACCTCGACCAGAAGACGGTCGAGGTGTCGGGCGCCCGGGTGCATCTCACCGGCAAGGAGTACCAGATGCTGGAGCTCCTCAGCCTGCGCAAGGGCACCACCCTGACCAAGGAGATGTTCCTGAACCATCTCTACGGCGGCATGGACGAGCCCGAGCTGAAGATCATCGACGTGTTCATCTGCAAGCTTCGCAAGAAGCTCGCGAATGCCAGCCAGGGCAAGAACTACATCGAGACGGTCTGGGGCCGCGGCTACGTGCTGCGCGAGCCGGCCGAGGAAGAGGACCGCATCGCGGTCTGACGACCGGGCCCCTTTCGGGTCCGGACGGACGAAAGAACCCCGCTCCGGCGGGGTTTTTTCGTTGGCGGCGGAGAGGGGGAAACGAGGGCTGGATCGGCGGCCCTGAGCGTCATGGGCGCCCGGCAGGTACGATCCCTTTTTGAAGGCCGCCCGGCTTTACGCCCGGCGCGCGGAACGGCGCTCTGCCGGAGCGGAAAAACACAGCCACGACCGACAGGCGGCGCAGGATCGAGCACGGCCGGCCTTGCGCCTGGTTCATTCTTTCGGAGCCTGTCGGAGTGGCAAAGCTAGCATCTCGATAGGAATTCTTCGTCCCACCCTCGACCTCATCCTGAGGTGCAACTGAACGGAGCCTCGAAGGAGGGCTCCAGATGACACTGTATTCCCTGGAGCCCTCCTTCGAGGTCAGTCGATTTTCAATCGACCAACACCTCAGGATGAGGTCGAGGGTGGGACAGAGCAGGTCCAACAGTCAAACAGCTACTCGGAGCCTGCTCGATCGGTCCCCACGCATTCTGAACCCACCGTGTCATACCGACGGCCCAAGATGCTGACGCATCGATTCGATCTCGGGCAGGCCCGAGATCGACGGGGCCGTCGACCCATCTCGAATTTTCGACACCAAGCCCAGAAGTCCGGGACCTCGGGCTTGGCGAAAATTCGAGACTTGGCGAAAATTCGAGACCGGAACCAAAGGTCGTTTTCAACGACCGTTGGTATCATTCCGGGCTCGGCTTGCGCGGCCCTCGAATGATGCGTTGGATGTGAGTTCAGGGCGAGTCAAACAGCTGCCGATGTCATTTTCGGGATGTCGGGCCCCGGGCAATGGGGGCGTTGCCCGGGATAGGCGGCATCTTCCCCTCCCCGCCTTGCGCAGGGCTGTGGCAGCGCTTGGGTCGGAGCCTTGGCTCCACCTTTTTCATGGGGGTGACAGAGCCACCGTCCCGGGCGGCGGGACCGACGCCTCTCATGCGCCGATCAGCCGGGTCGTGGCACCCGCAAAGGCGGGCGCCGGAGCCTTCAGCGCGTCGCCCAGCGCAGGCCGGCCATCGCTGCGGCGGCCGTCGGCACGCTCGGGGTCGCAAGACTCGCGGTCGAAAGGCTCGGGGCCGCAACGCCCGGGCTCGCCGCCGCCTTGGCGTGGCGGTAGAGGCCGCGATGCTCGGGATCCGGCATCAGCGATTCGGTGATGCCGATCACCGTCTCGGCGGCGCCGAGCAGCACCGCGCCGTCGGGGGCGAGCTGGTCGGCGATGCGGCGCAGCACGTCGGCCTTGGTCGCCGTGTCGAAGTAGATCAGCACGTTGCGGCAATAGACGATGTCGAAGGTGCCGAGCTGTTCGAACGGCTGCAGCAGGTTGAGCGGCCGGAAATCGACCATCTGGCGCAACGGTTCCGCGATCCGCCACTGCTCGCCCACCTGGGTGAAGTGCTTGAGCATCAATTGCACGGGCAGGCCGCGCTGGACCTCGAACTGGTTGTAGAGGCCGAGCTTGGCCTTTTCCAGCACCTCGGTCGAGAGGTCGGTGGCGACGATCTCGACCCGCCAGCCGGCGAGCCGGGCGGCTGCCTCGGCGAGCATCATCGCCAGGGAATACGGCTCCTGGCCGGTCGAGGCGGCAGCGCACCAGATCCGCAGGCGGCGCTGGTTCGCCCGGGCCGTCAGCGCCCCGGGCAGCAGCACGTCGCGAAACAGGTCGAACGGCGTGCGGTCGCGGAAGAAGAAGGTCTCGTTGGTCGTCATCGCCTCGACGACCGCCCGTTCGATGGCAGAGTCGCGGGCAAGCCGCAGGCAGCCGACCAGCTCGGGGAGCCCCGCGAGGTTGAAGCGCCGGCAGACCGGCGACAGGCGGCTCTCGACCAGGTAGCGCTTCTCCGCCGTCAGGGCGAGGCCGGACCGCTGCTTGAGGTAGAGGCGGAGGAAATCGAACTCGGTTTCGGTCATCGGCGCGGCATCCTCCCCGGGATCCGTGGCAGGGTGCGCATCAGTGGCCACTCATTCCAGCACCTGGGCCACCGAGGGCGGTGCGCAGGGCCGGACCGATCGCCGGCAGCGGCAGGATCTCGTGGGCGTAGCCGGCCTTCACCAGGCTGCCGGGCATGCCCCAGACGGTCGAGCTCGCCTCGTCCTGGGCGAGCATGATGCCGCCGGCCTCGACGAGTGCCTTGGCGCCCTTGGTGCCGTCCGAGCCCATGCCGGTGAGGATCACCGACAGGGTGGCGGCGCCGTAGACCTCGGCCGCGTCGCGGAACATCACGTCGACCGCCGGGCGGCAGAAATTCACCGGCGGACCGTCGTTGAGCTGGATCACCGCATCGTTGGCGGTGCCGGACAGGCCCATGTGGCGCCCGCCGGGGGCGACGTAGACGATGCCGGGACGCACCGGCTCGCCGTGCTTGGCTTCCGCCGCCGGCAGGCCGATCCGGGCGCCGAGATGCTCGGCGAAGACGGCGGTGAAGACCGGGGGCATGTGCTGGACGATGAGGATCGGGACGCGCCGCAGGGTCGCGGCGCCGATGCCCTCGAGCACCTCCCCCACCGCCCGCGGTCCGCCGGTCGAGGCGCCGACGAGCAGGCAGCGCGGCGGGCTGGTCCGCAGGGGACGCGGGCGCACGACCGCCGGGGCGGCGGCCGCAGCCGGGCGCGGCGCCGGAGCGGGCGCGGCGATCGCGGCCGGGCGCTCGGGCAGGCCCGCCGGGCCGGGCCGCTCGGAGAAGGCCGCCGGCCGGGCGCGGGGCCGGTTGCGCAGGTCGGCCCCGAGCATCCGGATCTTCTGGACCAGGTCCTCGCGGAAGCTCGCCTGGGTGGTGACGCCGCGGTTGCCCTCGGGCTTGGGCAGGTAGTCGATGGCGCCGAGCGCCAGGCAGCGGAGCGAGATCTCCGCGTTGCGCTGGGTCAGGGTCGACATCATCACGACCTGGAGCCCGGGCCGCTTGGCCAGCATCTTGGGCAAGGCCTGGGTGCCGTCGAGTTCCGGCATCTCGATGTCGAGGAGCACGATGTCGGGCTGGACCCGGTCGAGGGCGTCGAGCGCGATGCGGCCGTTCGAGGCGGTGCCGACGATCTCGCAGCCGGCCTCCTCGAGCCAACGCGAGACCAGGCCGCGGACCACGACGGAATCGTCGGCGACGAGGACGCGGATGCGCGGACCGGCGCTCGGGGACGGGGTGGAGGGCGCGGCGGATGCGGCCATGGCGTGTCTCGGTCGGCGCGCCGCGGGGCGGGCCAGGGGGATCGGGCCCCGGTGCAAGGCCGGGGCGTCTCGGGGCGTCGGATCGATGGCACGCGGAGCCTCGGGCGAGGCTCATGGGCGGCCGGCCTCGGGCGAGGCCGACGGCGCGGCCGGCCTCAGGCGAGGCCGACGGCGCGGCCGGCCTCAGGCGAGGCCGACCGCCTGGAGCTTGGCGGTCATGATGTCCTTGTCGAAGGGCTTCATGATGTACTCGTCGGCGCCGGCATGCAGCGCCCGGGCGATCGACGCGACGTCGTTCTCGATGGTGCAGAACAGCACCTTCGGGCGGTCGCCCTCCGGCAGACGGCGCAGGGCGCGCAGGACGTCGTAGCCGTCCATGTGCGGCATGTTCCAGTCGAGCAGGATGGCATCCGGCATGGCCGCCTGGCAGCTCTCGACCGCCTGGCGGCCGTCCTCGGCCTCCGCCACCCGGAAGCCGAGGCCCTCGATGATCCGGCGCGCCACCTTGCGGATCACCGCGGAGTCGTCGACGATCAGGAAGGTTCTCATCCGGCCGTCCTTACGTTCACGCCGCGCTGGCGGCTTGGCGCTCGTCGCCGAAGGCGAGGACCGCCTCGACGTCGAGGATCATCAGCAGGCGGCCGTCGAGGCGGTGCACCCCGCGCGAGACCGCGCGCCAGCGGTTGTGGAGATGGACCGGGTTCGGCTCGTAGGTGTCGGCCGAGAGCTTCATCACCTCCCCGACCTGGTCGACGAGCAGGCCGTAGGCCTCGCCGCCATGCTCCAGGCCCACCGCCATGTTGCGGCCGTCGCCGGTGCGGTCGGGCAGGCCGAGGCGCCGGCGCAGGCAGAGCGCCGTGACGACCCGGCCGCGCAGGTTGAGCAGGCCCTTGATCTCCGGCGGCGCCAGGGGGACGTCGGTCAGGTTGGTGGCGATGAAGACGTCGTGCACCCGGTCGATCGGCAGGCCGAACAGCTCGTCGCCGAGGAGCACGGTCACGTAGTCGGTGGTCTCGCCGGTGGAGGGCGCGGTCGTGCCGGCGGTGTTGGTGTTGGCGGCCATCATGGGCGGGACTCGATAATCCGTGCGAGGGCGTGGCGGGTGGTCTTCCTGGGCCCGGGCGCCGTCAGGCGTCCGGGCCGGGCCGGCAGGCCGTCAGGCCGCGGCGTCGAGGGGGCCGCTGGTGATCTCGTTCACCGCCGCCACCAGGCCGGTGCGGTCGAACTTCGCCACGCAATCGGCGACGCCGAGCGCCCGGGCGCGGGAGAGCGAGTCCGGCGCCATGGTGCCGGCGAGCGCCACCACCGGCATCGTGGCGAGCCGGCCGCCGACCTTGCGCATCGCCTCGATCAGGTCGAAGCCCGAGCGGCCCGGCATCTCGAGATCGCAGACCACGAGGTCGAAGCGGGCCTCGCCGCCGAGATGGCGCAGGGCCTCCTCGGCATCGCCGGCCTGCGTCACGCGGAAGCCGGCCGCCTTCAGCACCGGGGTCAGCATCTCGCGGAAGAAGGCCGAGTCGTCGACCAGCAGCAGGCTCGGTGCCTTCGGCACCGCGCGATGCGCCGCCTGGCCCCAATCGTCGTGGGCGAGCGGCAGGTAATGGGCGATGTTGACGATCTCGGTCGCCCGGTTGCGCACCACCGCCGAGCCGATCAGGTCGGAGCGCTCGGTGACGAGCTCGACGTCCAGCACCTCGTCGACGATGTCGACGATCTCGTCGACCACGAGGCCCATCGAGCGCTCGCCGTCCGAGAACACCACCAGGGCCTGGGCGCCCTCGCGCTTGAGCGCCTGGGCCGGATCGGCCGGGACGAGCGGCATCAGGCGGCCGCGATACTGGATCAGCGGACGCCCGCCGACCCACTCGATCTTGGCCGCGTC
Source organism: Methylobacterium sp. 142-1Y (assembly GCF_057747795.1). Taxonomy (NCBI): domain Bacteria; kingdom Pseudomonadati; phylum Pseudomonadota; class Alphaproteobacteria; order Hyphomicrobiales; family Methylobacteriaceae; genus Methylobacterium; species Methylobacterium sp. 142-1Y. The sequence goes on from NZ_CM173224.1 coordinate 980,708, forward strand.
GATCTCCTCCAGGCGCGTGACGAGCGAGAGCGGCACGGCTTTCAGCGAGTCGCCGCCGCCCTTGAACACGAGCAGCGTCACCGCCTGATCGGCCCCGTTCTCGTCGCCCTCGGCCTCCGCCTCGATCTCGCCCTGCTGGCCGGTCGCCGTGCCGGAGCCGACCATCTTGGCGACGCCGTTCGGATCGATGATCAGCACCACCGCCCCGTCGCCCAGGATGGTGTTGCCCGAGAAGAGCGGGATGTGCCGCAGCTTCGAGGACATCGGCTTCACGACGATCTCTTCCGTGTGGAAGACGCCGTCGACCAGGATGCCGAAGCGCTGGCGCCCGACCTGGCTCACCACCACGAAGCCCTCGTCGGTCTTGGCCGGGGCGTCGGGGGCGTCGAGGCCGAGCATCGCCGCCACCGGCACGATCGGCAGCAGGCGGTCGCGCAGGCGCAGGACCGGCGATCCGTTGATGCGCTCGACGGTGTGATCGGTGCCGGGCTGCACCCGCACCAGTTCCAGCACCGAGACCTGCGGGATCGCGAAGCGCTGCTCGCGGGCCGAGACGATCAGCGCCGCCACGATGGCCAGCGTCAGCGGGATCTTGATCGTGAAGGTGGTGCCGCGGCCGAGCTGGGTCTGGATGTCGATCGTGCCGCCGATCAGCTCGATGTTGGTCTTCACCACGTCCATGCCGACGCCGCGGCCGGAGACCGAGGTGACCGCCTTGGCGGTGGAGAAGCCGGCATGGAAGATGAACTTCGCCACCTGGGCGTCGGTCATCCGCTCGACCTCGGCCTCGGTCGCGACGCCGCGCTCGACCGCCTTGCGGCGGATCGCCTGCAGGTCGAGGCCCTTGCCGTCGTCGGCGATCTCGATCGTGATCGTGCCGCCCTCGTGGAAGGCGTTGAGGCGGATCGTGCCCTTGTCGGGCTTGCCGGCGGCCTTGCGCTCCGCCCCCGACTCGATGCCGTGATCGGCCGAGTTGCGCACCATGTGGGTGAGCGGGTCCTTGATGACCTCGAGGACCTGGCGGTCCAGCTCGGTCTCGGCGCCCTGCATCACCAGGTCGATCTTCTTGCCGAGTTCCGACGAGAGGTCGCGCACCACCCGCGGCAGCTTCTGCCAGGCCGAGCCGATCGGCTGCATGCGGGTCTTCATCACCCCTTCCTGCAGCTCGGCGGTGACGTGGGAGAGCCGCTGCAGCGGCACCTTGTAGTTGCCGTCCTCGTGCCGGCGGGCGATCTCGAGCAACTGGTTGCGGGTCAGCACCAGCTCCGAGACCATGGTCATCAGGTGCTCGAGGGTGTCGACGTTCACCCGGATCGTCTGCACCTTGCTGACCGGACCGTTCTCGCTCTCGGCGGCGGGCTGTTCGGCCCGCGCCGGGTCGGCGCGGCGGGCCTCGACCGGCGCGGGCGCAGGCGCCGCGGGGGCAGGCTCCTGACGGACGGGCGCCGGCCGGACCGGCTCGGGCACTGGCAGCGGGGCGAGGGCCTCGGGCGCGGGCGCCTCGATCTCGACGGCGGTATCGCGGAACGCGCGCTCGAGGTCGTCGAGGGAGACCTCGCCGGGCTTCAGGGCCCGCTCCAGCACCTGGAGCACCAGGGTGCCGGAGGCCGCCGGGGCGGCGACGGGCACCGGCTCGGGCGCCGGCATCGGCTCCTCCGACATGCGCTCGAGGGCGCCGATCAGGTCCTCGTCGACCCCGGCCGGCTCGCCGCCGGTGCGCTCCAGCTCGGCCAGGATCACCTTGATCCGGTCGAGGGTCTGCAGGATCAGGCTGACGGCCGGGCTCGTCACCGGCATGCCGTCGCGGAACTTGCCCATCAGGGTCTCGGCGGCGTGCGCCAGCGCCTCGAGGCGCGGCAGGCCGAGGAACCCGCAGGTGCCCTTGATGGTGTGAACCAGACGGAAGATGTTCCGCAGGATCGTCTGGTTGTTGGGATCCTGCTCGAACCGGACGAGTTCGAGGTCGACAGTGTCCAGATGCTCACCGGACTCCGTCAGGAACTCACGCAACAAATCGTCCATCGCGGCCACTCGTCGATCCACGCAGGATCTCTGCGCAGAGTCACGGTGCCACGCGAGCCTTTATGATCCGTTGCCGCAAATCCTCACAACGCTCCGACCCCGGTGACAATTCCGCCCGGGGCCGGGAAAAACCAGGGACGGCCAAGAGAAAACGCCCCGTCCCGACGGCCGATCGCAGGGTTAGATGCCGTTATCGTCGGCCTCGACGTCGGTCTCGGAGACGGTTTCGGCCGGGGCGGCGGGCTCGGCCCGGATCGTCACCGTGTCGCCCTCGATCGAGAACGTCACGCCCATCTCGGCGGCCCGGGCGACCAGGCCGGCATAGAACGGCTGGATCGCGTGGGCGTCGACGGTGCCGCTCGCCGGCGTGCCGGCGATCAGCGCTTCGACATGCGGCGGGATGCGGGCATAGGCGCCCTTGGCGGTGAGGATGAAGAGCGGCGCCTCGGCCTCGCCGGTGACCTTGACGTCGATGACGCCGCCACGGGGGATCGCCGTCACGGCGATGACCACCAGGTTCAGGAGCAGCTTGACCTTGTTCTTCGGGAACAGCGCCCGCGGCGCGCTCCAGGACAGCTGCGTCTTCTCGTCGCCGAACATGCCGCGGGAGACGTTCTCCGCATCGGCGAGGTCGATGCTGGCCCCCGCCGAGCCCGCCGCCCCGAAGGCGATGCGGGCGAATTGCAGCCGGGCCGAGGCCTGCCTGGCGCTCTTGCGGATCAGGTCGAGGGCGAAGTCGCGCATCTCGGCACTGTCCTCGTCCTCCAGCACCTCCAGCCCGTTCACGATGGCGCCGACCGGGCTGATGACGTCGTGGCAGACCCGCGAGCAGAGCAGCGCCGAGAGGTCGAGGGCGTCGAGGGTGACGGTGGTCATGGGAGTGCTCCGCGGGGCCGGCAGATGATGTCGAGTCGCGGCGGCTCCCGCCACGGTTTGCCGGCACCGATAGCCGCCGCGGGCCGGTTTGAAAAGGCGATCGCGCGCCCGGCAGGGTCGGATCGCCTCGGCATGGTGGATCCGGCGGGGCCGATCAGGCGCGATCGATCGACAAACCTGCCGGCGCCGGGCATGACGGCGGCATGACACCCGCAACCAAACCCGTGCCCTCTCTGTCCCTCGACCGGCAGCCCGAACCCGCCGAGCGCGACGCCGTCGCCCTGCGGCTCGCCGAGATCGCGGCGGCCGCCGGCACGATCCTGCGGGCCTACGAACTCGGCGGCTGCCGCCATCACCTCAAGGCGGACGGCTCGCCGACGAGCCAGGCCGACCTCGCCGCCGAGGCGCAGATCGTCGCCGCCTTGGAAGAGGCCTGGCCCGGCATCCCGGTGATCGCCGAGGAGACCGCCGCCGAAGCCGCTCCGGCCGCCCTGTTCTTCCTGGTCGATCCCCTCGACGGTACCAAGGATTTTCTGAAAGGAACCGGCGAGTACACGGTCAACATCGCCCTCGTCGCCGGCGAGCGGCCGGTCGCGGCGGCGCTGGCCGCCCCCGCCCTCGGCCGGGTCTGGGCCGCCGGCACCCACGCCGTCGAGGCGCCGGTCGTCGAGGGGGTCCTGAACGCCTTCCGGCCCGTCGCGGCCCGACCCGTCCCGCCGGAGGGGATGACGGCCTTGGTCAGCCGCAGCCACGGCGAGGCGGCGGACGAGGCGTTCCTCGCCGAATTGCCGATCGGCGCGCGGCGCGGAGTCTCCTCGGCCCTCAAGTTCGGGCTCCTCGCCTGCGGCGAGGGCGACGTCTACGTCCGCTGCGGCCCGACGATGGAATGGGACACGGCGGCCGGCGACCACATCCTCACCCAGGCCGGCGGCTGCCTCGTCGGCCCCGACGGCCGGCCCTTCGGCTACGGACGCCGGCCCGGCCAGTACCTCAACGGCCCGTTCGCGGCCTTCGGCGACCCTTCCCAGGCCGCCCGGGCCGTGCTGCCGGCGACGAGCCCGAAGCGAGCGACGTAGCGCCGGGCGACCCTGCTCAGCCGCCGATCGCGGCGTCGGGCCGCAGGATCGGCCAGCGCGCCTCGGCGGCATCGATGAGCGTGGTGTCGGCGCGCGCCCGGCGCTCGGCGTCGCGGAACAGGTAGAGCCGGTCGTCGCCGAGAGCCGCCACCAGGGGATCGGTCTCGACGAGGCGGCCGGCGGCGACGCCCTCCGGATCGAAGCCGCCCAGGCGCGGGGCGTAGGCCTGGGGCGCCCGCGCGAAGGCGCCGCGATTCGCCGCGGATTCGAAGCGCCAGACCAGGCCCGACCAGGTGAATTCATGCGCCGCCGAGCCGGGCAAGGGCGCAGGCCCGAGCCGGTAGGAGACCGCGTCGAAGCCGCGCAAGGCCAGGCCGGTCAGGGGGTCGGCGGCGTAGAGATCGGGCACGCCGAGCGGCGTCTCGCCGCGGGCCGGCCGGATCGCTGCGGCCGGCAGGGTCACCGCTGCGGGAAGAAGCGACAGCACGCCGCGCCGCGTTAACCGGATCTTACCCATATTCGCAGCATCTGTGGCATCCCGCCGCCCGTCCGCGCCGGCTCCCGCTCGCCGGGACCGGCCAGGACCATCTAAAGCCGGGATGCCTAACGAATGCTCTCAGCCTCCTCCGCCCCGCCAGGTCGGCAGATCGCCGGCTCCGCCTCTCGGACCCGGCAGCCCCTCCGGATCTCGCGCCGGCGCGCCCTCGCGGCCCTCCTCGCCGCTCCCGCGATGCTGGCCGCCCTCCCCGCCGCGGCGCAGGGGCGCGGGCCCGGCGATCCCGGCACCTTCCAGCCGCGGGAGATCATCGATTCGGGCCACCAGTTCTTCGGCTCGGTCTCCCGCGGCCTCGCCCTGACGGTTCAGGAGGCGACGCGGCGCTGGGGCGAGCCCAACGGCTACATCCTCGGCCAGGAGGCCTCCGGCGCGATCATCGGCGGCGTGCGCTTCGGCGAGGGCACGCTGTTCACGCGCAATGCCGGCCAGCGCAAGATCTTCTGGCAGGGCCCGTCCCTCGGCTTCGACGTCGGCGGCGACGGCGCCCGCGCCATGATGCTGGTCTACAACCTGCCGCGGGTCGACGCGCTCTACCGGCGCTTCGTCGGCATGGACGGCTCGGCCTACGTGGTCGGCGGCTTCGGTATGTCGGCGGTCACCGCCGACAACATCGTGGTGGTGCCGATCCGCGCCGGGGTCGGCGCGCGGTTCGGGATCAATGTCGGCTATCTGAAGTTCACGGACTCGCCGACCTGGAACCCGTTCTGACGGGACCGGCCGCGCCGGTCCTGCGGGCAGGTCTCGCAGGCAGGCCTCGCAGGCGGGGCCTTGCAAGCTGGCCCTGGCGGCGTTCCCGTGGCAGGGTCCGGCCGCGCCACCCGTGCCCGGCTTCCGGCCGTGCGCGGGGCACGCCGATCGTATCAACCGTCCGTGCGGAGCCTCCCGCCCGGACGCCGAGAGAGTATCGCCCGGGTGATCGAATCCCTGATGTTCGCGGCGCTGGGGTTCCTCGCCGCCAGCCTGTGCGCCCTGCTGGTCCTGCCGGCGCTCAACGCCCGGGCCGAGCGCCTGACGCGCCGCCGGCTCGAGGCGCTGTACCCGATGTCGATCGTCGAGCTGACCGCCGAGAAGGACCACCTGCGGGCCGAGTTCGCCGTACGCGAGCGCCAGCTCGAGCGCCGGGTCGAGGAGGCGATGGCCGCCCGCCGGGCCGAAATGGAGGAGATGGGCCGCCGCACCGTGCGCATCGGCACGCTGACCCAGGAGATCGAGCGCCGGGACGCGCATCTCGCCGAGATCGAGCGCGACCTCGTCGAGGCGCGCGGCAGCCTCGCGCAGATCCAGGGCGAGCTGGCCGAGGCCCGCACCGCCCGGGCCGCCGCCGAGGAGGCGATGCGGGCGCTGGAAGGCCCCTACCAGCGGGCCCTGGCCGAGCTTGCCACATTGCGGGCCGAGGTCGAGACGAGACGGAGCGGCCAGGCCGAGGCCGAGGCGGCAAGGGGCGTCGCCGAGGAGCGGGTCCGGGCGGCCCGCGGGCAGGTCGCCGCGGCGGGCGAGAGCGTCGCCAGCGCCGCCCGTGAGCAGATCCAGGCCCTCGAGGACGCGCTCGCCGACCTCGTCACCCGCCATGCCTCCGAGGCGGAAGGTGCGCGGGCCGAGATCGCGCGGCTGCAAGAAGCATTGCAAGAGGCGCGGCAAGAGGCGCGGCAAGCGGCGTCGAGCAAGGCCGCTCCCCCGCCGCCCGAGCGCATCGCCGCCGAGAACGCCGCCCTGGAGCGCCGGATCGCCGAGGTCGCCGATGCCCTGATGCAGGCGCAAGGCCGGCCGGAGCCGCAGTTGCCGCCGGCGACCCAGCTCGGACAATCGACGCAGCGGCCGACACCCGCCGCGGCGGGATGACCCGCCGGGAATCGGTGGGCTTTGTGCCCTGCGGCACATCGCGGCCGGCCCGATCCGCCCGTGGACGCGCCGCACCGAACCGGAAATACCCTGGAAACACTACCTAAACGATTGACATCATTCGGTTTTCTTTCCTAGTCGGCGAGTCTCGGCCGATCCCGGCCGTCGCCCTGGCGATTCCTGCATCGCGTCCCGACCCTTGTCAGGTGACGTGTTTCGGGCCATGTCGCTGCCACTTCCCACGCTCTGCAAGGCTTCGACAGACATGATGCTCAGGCCGATGTCGCTCGCTCTCCTGACTGCCGGCAGCCTGATGGTGCTCGCCGGACCGGCCCTGGCCCAGCGGGACGACCCCAACCTGAAGAAGTACTGCACCGGCGATTACATGACCTATTGCGGCAACCTGCCGCCGGACAGCCCCGAGGTCGATCGCTGCTTCGAGAAGAACATGAAGAAGATTTCTGCCAACTGCAAGAAGGCGATCGACTACTACGAGCAGACCCACAAGTAGGACGCCAAGCGGCCGGACACTCGGAGGCCTCGGTTCACGCCGAGGCCTCGGCCCGGCTCGCGGCCTCCAAGGCTTCGGCCAGGGCCTCGATGGTGAAGGGCTTGCGCAGGACCGTCTCGCCGGGCCCAGGGCGCGGGCCTTCCTGGCCGTCGTCGGCCGGATGGCCGGTGGCGAAGATCACCCGCAGGTCGGGCTGCCGCCGCCGCGCTTCCGCCGCGAGCGTAGGCCCGTCGATGCCCGGCATCACCACGTCGGTGAACAGCACCGCCACGTGCCGCTCGCTGTCGAGGACGGCGAGCGCCGCCGCCCCGTCCGGCGCCGTCACGGTGCGGTACCCGAGTTCGCCGATCGTCTCGGCGCTGGCGAGCCGCACCGCGGCGTCGTCCTCCACCACCAGCACCGTCTGCCGGGCCCGCCCGGGCACCGGCGGGGCGAGGCTCCCGCGCCCGGCGGTCTCGGCCGGCACGCCGTCGGCGCTCACCGGCAGGGTGAGTTCGATGGCGGTGCCCTGGCCGGGCTGGCTGTCGATCCGCACCCGCCCGCCCGACTGGGTGACGAAGCCGTAGACCTGGCTCAGGCCCAGGCCCGTCCCCCGCCCCTGCGGCTTGGTGGTGAAGAACGGCTCGAAGGCGCGGGCCACCACGTCCGGCGGCATGCCGGTGCCGCTATCCCGCACGGTGACCGACACCGCCTTCGTGCCGTCGTCGAGGGTGCCGTGCGCGGTCTCCAGCGCGAGCTTGCCGCCGCCCGGCATCGCGTCGCGGGCATTGACCGCGAGGTTCAGGATCGCATTCTCGAGCTGGTTCTGGTCGACGAAGATCGCCGGGGGATCGGCCATCAGCCGGGTCTCGACCCGGACGGTCTCGCCGAGGGTCCGGCGCAGGAGGTCGATCATCCCGCCGACGAGGCGGTTCGGGTCGGTCGGGCGCGGTTCGAGGGGCTGCTGGCGGGCGAAGGCCAGGAGCCGGTGGGTCAGCTTCGCCGCCCGGTCGGTGCCGTCGAGGGCGCCGGCGATGAAGCGGCCGACATCGGTGTCGCCCCGGGCGATGCGGCGCTGCACCAGTTCGAGCGAGCCGGTGATGACCGCCAGCAGGTTGTTGAAGTCGTGGGCGATGCCGCCGGTGAGCTGGCCCACCGCCTCCATCTTCTGCGACTGGCGCAGCTGGCTCTCGGCGGCGAGCCGCTGGGCGTGCTCGCGCTTGAGGTCGGAGAGCGCCTGCTGCTCGGCGCGCGCCCGGGCCAGCGCCAGCCAGGCCATCAGCACCAAGGTCAGGGCCGAGACGGTGGCGACGAGGCCGTAGACCCGCAGGTTGTCGTACCAGCGGTCCAGCGCGATCGCGGTCTCGACCGAGAAGGCGACCTCGACCGGGTAGTCGCCGATCCGTCGCCAGGCATAGAGCCGCTCGGCCTCGCCCGCCGGGGTGCCGGCGGCCGCGCCGCCCTGCGGCCGGGCGCGGATCGCCCGCAGCAGCGGGTCGGCCGGGGCCAGCCGCTCGTCGACTTCGGGGCCGGGCGGCTCGCGCACCAGGATCGCGCCGTCGGCGCGCAGCAGCATCGCCCGATGGTCGGTCGGGGCGGCGATCTCGGCGTAGAAGCGGGCGAAATACTCGGTACCGAGCAGGACCACGATCACGCCGTCGAAGCGCCCGTCATCGGTCGAGCGGCGGCGGCTGACCATGAAGGCGGTGGTGCCGTCGGACTCGCGCATGGCGGGGCTGACATAGATCCCGATGTCGCGCTGGCGATGGACCGAGAACACGTCGCGCCCGGCGATGTCGCGGCCGAGATCGGCCTCGCGGCTGGAGGCCTGGATCTTTCCCTGCGGGTCGACCACCCAGACCGCCCGGGCCTGGGCCAGAGGCGCCTTCAGGCTCGCCAGGAACCCGCCGGTGGCGGGCGCCGCGATCTGGCTCCAGCTGCGATCGAAGATGTAGTCGTCGACCCGGTCCATCGCCAGTTCGGCGGTGTCGAACACCTTCGAGGCGTGCTCGTGCATGACCGCCGCGGTGCGGACGACCGCGCTGTCCTCTTCCCGCAGCACCTCGGCCCGGTTCCACCACGCCGCGCCCACCAGGACGACGCACGGCACCAGGAAAGCCGCGGCGACGAGGAGCTGGTGCAGCCGCACCGTCGAAAGGCTCACGGGACACTCACAAACGCGACGGGAGCCGACGCGAGGATCGGCGATAAGCTTAACCGTTGATTAACGGATTGGCGAGCGAAACGATCGCCGTTCCGTCGTCCCATCGGGGCCTTTCGGCGTGGCTTTGTGTCGCCCGGGGCTCGAAGAGGCGCCCGGGACAGGTTCGTGCACTCTTCCGGTCCTCCTTCCAACACCGCCTTAACGGTCACGCTCGAATGCCGCGCAACCGGCGCGCAAAGGCTGTGAGTGCCGGGCTCGCCTCAAGGGGTGCAGACCGCTATGGTGCCGCGGCCACGCTTCGCGTTTTCCGGATCCCGCCCGTGTTCCGTCCCCATACCCTCGTTCTTCTCGGCCTGATCGCCCTCTCGGCCGCCGCCTGCGGCCGGCGCGGCCCGCTCGAGCCGCCGCCCGCGGCGGCGCCGGCCGGCCAGCCGCAGATCGGGGCCAATGCGGCCGGGGCCAATCCGAGCGTGACCCGGCCGAAGACCGGGGCGGCCGCGGTCAACACCCTGCCGGCCGGCGTCGGGCTCTCGGCGGGCGCCTCCGCGCCCGATCCCGAGGACGAACTGCCGTCGGCCGCCGTCGCGGCACCGACCGGGATCCCGGCCCCGACCGAATCGTCGTCGCGCCGCCGCAAGGGCTACGTGATCCCCAAGGGGCCCTTCCCCCTCGACCCGCTGCTCTGAGACGCGCGCGAGGGTGCAAAGGCCGGCCGGTTTCGTGTAGAGGGCGCGTCTCACGCGCTCGCAGCAGGCGCGGCAGCGCCCGGACGTCGGTCACCCTCATGCATCACTTCACCTACCGCGACGGCGTGCTCCACGCCGAGGATGTCGACCTGGCACGGCTCGCGGGCGCGGTCGGCACCCCGTTCTACTGCTACGCCTCCGCCACCCTGGAACGGCATTACCGGGTCTTCGCGGAGGCGTTCGCCGGTGACGACGCCCTGGTCTGCTACGCCATGAAGGCGAATTCGAACCAGGCGGTGCTCGCCACCCTGGCGCGGCTGGGCGCCGGCATGGACATCGTCTCGGAGGGCGAACTGCGCCGGGCGCTCGCCGCCGGCGTGCCGGGCGAGCGGATCGTGTTCTCGGGCGTCGGCAAGACCGAGGGCGAGATGGCGGCGGCCCTCGACGCCGGCATCCTGTGCTTCAACGTCGAGAGCGAGCCCGAGCTGGAGCAGCTGTCGCGGGTCGCCGCCGCCAAGGGCGCGACGGCGCCGGTCTCGATCCGGGTCAACCCGGACGTCGATGCCCGCACCCACGCCAAGATCTCGACCGGCAAGTCCGAGAACAAGTTCGGCATCCCGATCTCCCGCGCCCGCGAGGTCTACGACCGGGCGGCCTCCCTGCCGGGCCTGTCGCTCGTCGGCGTCGACATGCATATCGGCAGCCAGATCACCGATCTCGCGCCCTACGACAACGCCGCCGCCCTGCTCTGCGGCCTCGCCCGCGACCTGATGGCGGCGGGCCACCGGCTCCACCACGTCGATTTCGGCGGCGGGCTCGGCATCCCCTACCGGGACGACAACGCGCCCCCGCCCGACCCGGCCGCCTTCGCGGCGGTGCTGCGGCCCCATTTCAAGCCGCTCGGTCTCAGGCCCGTCTTCGAGATCGGCCGGATGATCGCCGGCAATGCCGGGGTGCTGGTCACCCGCGTGCTCTACGTCAAGCACGGCGAGGGCCGCACCTTCGTGATCGTCGATGCGGCGATGAACGACCTGATCCGCCCGACGCTCTACGAGGCCTACCACGGCTTGCGCCCGGTGGCCGAGCCGAAGCCCGAGGCGAACCGCCTCACCGCCGACGTGGTCGGCCCGGTCTGCGAGAGCGGCGACTACCTGGCGCTCGCCCGCGAGATGCCCGAGGTGAAGCCCGGCGACCTGATCGCCGTGATGTCGGCCGGCGCCTACGGCGCCGTGCAGGCCTGCACCTACAACACCCGGCCGCTGGTGCCCGAGGTGCTGGTGCGCGGAGCCGACCACGCGGTGATCCGCCCGCGGCTCTCCTACGAGGAGCTGATCGGGCTCGACCGGGTGCCGGACTGGCTCTCGGGACCGGCGGGCTGATCGCTTCTGATCTCTGCGGAGTGGATGACGCCTCCGGGCCGTCGTCCGCCTCCACGGTACTCGACAGCTGCCTGAAGCCTGCCGGCTATGGGGCTCTCCCACCCGCAGCCCCACTACTCCTTCAGATGATCGAGCGGCAACGCGGTCGTATACTTCACTTGGTCGAGCGCGAAGCTCGACCGGATCTTCGCCACCCCGGGGATCCGGGTGAGGTGCTCGACGATCAGCCGCTGGTACTGGGCCAGGTCCTCGACCACGACGCGCAGCATGTAATCGGCCTCGCCGCTCATCAGGTAGCACTCCATCACCTCGGGCCGGTGGCGGATGGCGTCGGAGAAGGCCTGGAGGGCGGCCTGGGTCTGCTTCTCCAGCGAGACGTGGACGAAAACGTTGACTTGGAGGCCGAGCGCCTGCGGATCGGCCACCGCGACGCAGCGCCGGATGATGCCCCGGGCCTTGAGATCGGCGACCCGGCGCCAGCACGGCGAGGTCGAGAGGCCGACCGCCTCGGCGAGGTCGCCGATGCCGATCTCGCTGTCCTGCTGCAGGTGCTCGAGGATGCGGATCGAGGCCGGGTCGAGGTCGACGGGTCTGGCCGGCATGGTCTTGTCTCCCGACGGGCGAAAGCCGGTCGAAACGACCGCCTAGAGCATTTTCCGACGAAGTGGACACCGGTTCGTCGAAGAAAATACGATCAAACAAAGACTTAGAGAGCTTCGCGATTGCAACGCGATCGTGAAGCGCTCTAGCACGCCTCAGGCGGCGGATGTATCCTGTTCGTTCCACAGCCATGCCGCTCCGCGCACCCCCGAGGCGTCGCCGTGGCGGCTTGGCCGGATCGGCGTGGCGAAGCCGCCGAAGATGTGGGGGGCGACCCGCTCGGGGAGCGCGTCGTAGATCTCGGAAATCGTCGAGAGGCCGCCGCCGAGGACGATCACGTCCGGGTCGAGCACGTTGACGACGCCCGCGATGCCGCGCCCGAGCCGGTCGAGCCAGACCGCGAAGGTCTCGCGCGCCGCCGCATCGCCGCCGCGCATCGCCGCGACGATCGCCTCCCCGGTCATCGCCAAGTTGGTCATCGCCAAGTCGGTCATCGCCAAGTCGGTGCGCCGCGCATGGTCGGCAGCCAATCCCGGCCCGGACAGCCATGTCTCGAGGCAGCCGTGCCGGCCGCAATAGCAGGCGGGGCCCGGCCGCTCGTCGTCGCGGGGGGCGGGCAGCGGGTTGTGGCCCCATTCCCCGGCGATGCGCTGGCGCCCGGACAGGGCCCGGCCCGCGAGCGCGATGCCCGAGCCCACGCCGGTGCCGAGGATCACCGCCCAGACGACGGCGGCCCCCTGCCCCGCCCCGTCGACGGCCTCGGAGACCGCCAGGCAATTGGCGTCGTTCTCCAGCCGCACCGGGCGGGCGAGAACCCGCGAGAGGTCGTCGCCGAGCGGCCGGCCGTTGAGCCAGGTCGAGTTGGCGTTCTTGACCCGGCCGGTCTCCGGCACCAGCGCGCCGGGGATGCCCACCCCGACGGTGCCGGTGCCGCCGGACTCGGCTTCGAGGAAGCCGACCAGGGCGGCGATGGCCCGGAGCGAAGCGTCGTACTCGCCGCGCGGGGTGACGATCCGGCGCTCGGCCAGGACCCGGCCCGATGCGTCGAGGGCGATCCCGGCGATCTTGGTGCCGCCGAGATCGATGCCGATGCGAAGGACCGCCATAGCCGTCAGGGCGCGACCGGGACCGGCTTCTCGTCGGCGATCTCGGTGCCGATGGCGAGGGGATTGGCCATCACCTCGCGCAGCTTGACCGGGTCGAGCTCGCCCTCCCAGCGGCTCACCACCACGCAGGCGACGCCGTTGCCGACGAGGTTGGTGAGCGCGCGGCATTCCGACATGAACTTGTCGATGCCGAGGATCAGCGCCATCGCGGCGACCGGGACCGGGTTGCCGGGGATCGCCCCGAGGGTGGCGGCGAGCGTGATGAAGCCGGCGCCGGTGACGCCCGACGCCCCCTTCGAGGTCAGCATCGCGACCCCGATGATGGTGGCGTATTGCCCGAAGCTGAGATCCGCCCCCACGGCCTGGGCCAGGAACAGGGTCGCCAGCGTCATGTAGATGTTGGTGCCGTCGAGGTTGAACGAGTAGCCGGTCGGGATGACGAGGCCGACGACCGAATCCGAGGCGCCGAGCCGTTTCATCTTCTGCATCATGTGCGGCAGCACCGTCTCGGACGAGGAGGTGCCGAGCACGATGAGGAGCTCGTCCTTGATGTAGGCCAGGAACTTGAGGATCGAGAAGCCGGAGAAGCGCGCGATCAGCCCGAGCACCACCAGCACGAAGAGCAGGCTGGTGAGGTAGAAGGTGGCGACGAGGCCCGCGAGGTTGCCGAGCTTGCCGATGCCGTACTGGCCGATCGTGTAGGCCATGGCGCCGAAGGCGCCGAGCGGCGCGAGCTTCACGATCATGCCGATGATGCGGAAGAAGATCTCGCCCGCCGCCTCGATGGCGTGGATCGCCGGCTTGCCGCGCTCGCCCAAGCCCGTGATGACCACGCCGGTCAGCACCGCGATCAGCAGGATCTGGAGCAGGTCGCCGCCCGCGAAGGCATCGAAGTAGCTTTTCGGAATGATCGCCATGATGTGGGCGACCGTCGAATCCGCCTGCGCCTTGCTGACGTAGCCGGCCACCGCCTTGGCGTCGAGCTGCGCCGGATTGGCGCCGAAACCGGCGCCCGGCTGCACGATCTCGCCGACGATCACGCCCACGAGCAGGGCGAGCGAGGACACCACCTCGAAATAGATCAGCGCCTTGAGGCCGACGCGGCCGACCTTCTTCAGGTCGCCGATCGACGCGATGCCGTGCACGATGGTGCAGAAGATGATCGGGGCGATCATCATCTTGATGAGCGCGATGAAGGCGTCGCCGAGCCACTTCATCGACTTGGCGGTGTCGGGCGCCACGTAGCCGAGCAGCACGCCGAGCGCGATGGCGATCAGAACCTGAATGTAGAGGACCCTGTACCAAGGCTGCGACGAGCCCGGGGCCGTCGCGGACGGCGTGGCGTGCTGCATGTTCGTTCTCTCCCCAGGGGGCCGGTCGCTTGTGATCGGCCGTCGCGGTGCGGCCTTCGCCGCGTGATGTCCTCTGGAACGGGACGCGGTCCGGACAGTGTAGGAAGTCCGGCCCGCCAATTCCAAGTCGAAAATCCGGGATAACCCTGCGGTCGCCCCGGCTCACGGCCCCGCTGTCTTTGCGACAAGGGGAGCCGATGGCGTCCGGTCGTTGCCGGAACCTCGAAAGCCGCCCTCGCACGGCCGGTCGTCAAACCGGGCACGGTCCAGCCGGAATGCGGCGTGCCGCTTGGGCGCAGCGACGTCAAGTGGCTGACGGATTACGGTGTGCCATTCAACCGTGCAACACGGATTCGTCGCGGTCGGATGCGCCCGCTCGACACGAAAAATCCCGGGTTCCGGCCAAGGCGGAACCCGGGATGGGTCGAGATCGGGGAAGGGGTGTCGGACGGGGTCCGTCCCTCAGGGCGTCGGCTGGGTCCGGCGCGGGCGCACGGTCCAGCGCTCGAAGGCGGGTGTACCGTCGTCGCGGGCGGCATCCCCGCCCGGCACCGCGGCGCCGAGCGCCTGGGACAGGCTCTCGATCACGTCGTCGATGCGGGCATCGGCGTGGGGCTCCGGGGCCGGCGGGGGCTGAGGAGGCTCTTGGGCGGCCTCGGCCTGGGGCGGCGGGGGCGGCGCCTCGTGGACATGCACGGGCTCGGGCTCCGGCGGCGGGGCCGGCGCCGGCTCGGGCGTAGGCGGCGTGGCGATGCGGCGGAGCGCATTGACCACCCCGCCCTCGTCGCCGTTGCGGCTCGGCGCGGCGTAGCGGCCGAAGCCGTAGCGCGGCTCGATCAGGTCGAGCACCGCGTCGAGGGCCGCATTGGACAAACCGATCTCGCCGGGCTGCGGCACGCCCTGGAGCGCGATGCTGCGGCCCTCGTAGGCGGCATCCGCGGTGACCTCGGGGCCGAACCACGGCGGGGCCGGGAAACCGTTCGCCTCGTCGGGATTGTCGAACACCACCGAGACGACGTCGACGTTGCCGGGGGCGACGTAGCGGTCGATCAGGGCGTCGCGGCCGTTGCCGAGAGCGACCTGCGTGCGGTCGTAGGCGGCGCGGCCCGCGCAGACGTCGAGGAGCGCGTCGCCATGGGCGCGCGGCACCTCGGTGCGCTCCTCGTGCGAGGTGCCGTTGTCGGAGGTGACCAGGACGAGGTGGCATTGGCCGCCATCGACGCGCACGAACGAGGTCCGGCCGGATTGGGGCGGGAAGTAACCTTCGGTGATGCGGGAGGAGCCGCGCTCCTTGCGGATCAGGCGGACCAGCGCCGGCGCAACCTGGAAACGTCGTACGAGGGTCATACGCTCAACTCCACGGGGGTCGCTGCCCAAAGGCCATTGAGAGGCGATGGGCCGCGATCGGCGTCAACTCTCGCGTATCGACCGATCACGGCGACGGAATCAAGGCCGTGCTGCGACTGCCCCCCGATTTATTGACGGAATTCTATCGTGCGGTGCGGGATGCTGGTTGCGCCCGGCTCGCCGCGATCAGGGCCTCGGCGGCTTGCCGGAGCGAGCGGTTCGGCCCCTCGGCCCCGAAGATCTGCCCGCAGGCGAAGGCGCCCTCGATCAGCAGCAGCAAGGCGTCGGCAAGGGTGTCGGGTGCCCGGGCGCCGAGGGTGCCGGCCACCTCGGCGAGGCGGGCGTGGAGCGCACGCTTGCCGTCGCAGGCCGCCGCGTGGACCGGGTGGTCCGCCTCCGGATACTCGATCACGGCGTTGGTGAGGCCGCAACCGCGAAAGCCCGGCCGGGCGCTGCGCCGGGCGATCCCGTCGAGGAAGGCGACGAGGCCCGCCCCCGGGTCGTCCGGATGGGCCGCCAGCGCCTCGTCGAGGCGCCCGCGCAGGCCCGCATCGTAATCTTCCAGGCAGGCGACCACGAGGGCGTCCTTCGAGGCGAAGCCGCGATAGAGGCTCGGCTTCGTCACCCCGGCCCGGGCCACGATCTCGTCGACCCCGACGCCCCGGAAGCCGCGCAAGTAGAACAGCTCGCGGGCCGCCGCCCGGATCCGGTCGCCGGCCCGGACGGGTGCGCTCCCGTCATGCCCCTCCGCCATGTTTGGTCCTTGACGATGTTACTGACCGGTACGTAACGTCCTAGCACGATTCGGGGAGGATGTCCCAGCATGAGTTCGACCGTGTCGCCGCGGGGCCTCGCCTCCCCGGCCCCGACTGCACCGAGACCCCGGCCCTTCGGCCAGAACTACGCCTTCGTGGTCATCGGCGTGATCTTCCTGTGCCTGCTCGCGGCGGCGGGCCTGCGCGCCTCGCCGGGCGTGCTGATCCTGCCGCTGGAGCAGGCCTTCGGCTGGAGCCGCTCCACCACCTCCTTTGCCGCCGGCCTCGGCATCTTCCTGTACGGGCTCGTCGGCCCCTTCGCGGCGGCGCTGATGCAGAGCTTCGGCATCCGCCGCACCCTGCTCTGCGCGCTGGCGCTCATGGCGACCTCGACGGCGTTGAGCGCGCTCATGAGCGAGCCCTGGCACCTGATCGCCACCTGGGGCGTGCTGTCGGGCCTCGGCAGCGGCTGCGTCGCCATCGTGCTCGGCGCCACGGTGGTGAACCGCTGGTTCGCCGTGCGCCGCGGCCTGTTCATGGGGCTTTTGACCGCCAGCACCGCCACCGGCACCCTGATCTTCCTGCCGGGCCTGGCGGCGATCGCGCAGGCCGGCGGCTGGCAGCCGGTGGTGCTCACCGTCGCCTGCGCCATCGCGGCCCTGATCCCGCTCGTCGCCTGGCTCCTGCCGGAGCGTCCCTCCGATATCGGCCTCACCCCGTATGGCGCCGCACCCGGCACCGCCTCCGAGCCGCCGCGGCGGGCCAATCCGTTTCGCGCCGCGATCGACGGGCTGGTGCGGGCGAGCCGCAAAGGCGATTTCTGGCTGCTCTTCGGCACCTTCTTCATCTGCGGGCTCACCACCAACGGGCTGGTGGGCACCCACCTGATCTCGTTCTGCGCGGACCAGGGCATTCCGGAGGTGCGGGCCGCGGGGCTCTTGGCGCTGATGGGCGTGTTCGACCTCATCGGCACCACCGGCTCGGGCTGGCTCACCGACCGCTACGACCCGAGGAAGCTGCTCTTCGTCTATTACGGCCTGCGCGGCCTGTCGCTGATGGCCCTGCCCTTCACCGATTTCTCGTTCTACAGCCTGTCGATCTTCGCGGTGTTCTACGGTCTCGACTGGATCGCCACGGTGCCGCCGACGGTGCGGCTCGCCAACGAGGCCTTCGGCGAGCGCGACGCCCCGATCGTGTTCGGCTGGATCGCCGCCGGCCACCAGCTCGGGGCTGCCACCGCCGCCTTCGGCGCCGGCCTGGTGCGGGCCTCCGAGGGGCGCTACCTCGAGGCGTTCCTGGCCGCGGGCCTCACCGCCGTGATGGCCGCCCTGATGTCGCTGATGATCGGCCGGATGCGCCAGGCGGCGCCGGCAACGGCGTGAGGGTTACGCCGGACGCGCCACCGCGGCGGGTCCGGCTCCTGTTTTTCCGGGCTTTTTCCGGCTTTGCGCGCCTTGCCCTGGCC
The DNA here is from genome assembly GCF_057747795.1 of Methylobacterium sp. 142-1Y. Lineage (NCBI taxonomy): Bacteria > Pseudomonadati > Pseudomonadota > Alphaproteobacteria > Hyphomicrobiales > Methylobacteriaceae > Methylobacterium > Methylobacterium sp. 142-1Y. The sequence continues at coordinate 998,421 of NZ_CM173224.1, forward strand.
GGGGCGGCCGGTCTACCCCATCTGTTCGGCGGGCCGGCGAGGCCCGCGACGTGAAGGCCGTTCTCCTGAGGTCATCGATGCTTACCGACACTCCCGCGGCCGGCCAGACTCCTGCGGGCGCCCTGATCAAGGACACCACCACCGCGACCTTCCGCCAGGACGTGATGCAGGAATCCCTGCAGCAGCCGGTGCTGGTCGATTTCTGGGCGCCCTGGTGCGGGCCGTGCAAGCAGCTCACCCCGATCATCGAGAAAGCCGTCAAGGATGCCGGCGGCAAGGTGAAGCTCGTCAAGATGAACATCGACGAGCATCCCCAGATCGCCGGGCAGCTCGGCATCCAGTCGATCCCGGCGGTGATCGCGTTCCAGCGCGGCCAGCCGGTGGACGGCTTCATGGGCGCCCTGCCCGAGGGCCAGGTGAAGGCCTTCATCGAGCGCCTGGTCGGCCCCCTCGGCCCGACCGCGGTCGAGGACCTGATGGCCGAGGCGCAAGCGGCCGGCGAGGCCGGCGACCCGGATGCCGCCGCCGAGATCTATGCCGCGGTTCTCGGCCAGGAGCCGGGCCATGCCGGCGCCATCGCGGCGCTCGCGCGCCTCCTCCTCGACCGCGACGACGTCGAGGGCGCCCGCCGCTTCCTCGAATCCGCCCCGCCCGAGGCCGCCAAGGACCCGGCCATCGCGGCGGTGAAGGCGGCGATCGAGCTCGCCGAGCAGGCGGCGTCGCTGGGCGACCTCGCCGGCTTCCAGCGCCGGATCGAGGCGGATCCGGCCGATTACCAGGCCCGGTTCGACCTCGCGCTCGGCCTCAACGCCAAGGGCCAGCAGCAGGAGGCGGTCGACCAGCTGATCGAGATCGTTCGCCGCGACCGGACCTGGAACGACGACGGCGCCCGCAAGCAGCTGCTCCAGCTGTTCGAGGCCTGGGGCCCGATGGACCCGATGACCATCCGCGGCCGGCGCAAGCTCTCGACGCTGATGTTCTCCTAACGGCGGAGGGAAAGTGGCTCTCCGGCGCGGCATTACGCCGGACCGGTATCCACGCCGGAGGGCAGCGCCCTAAGTGGTAGGTTTGCGATCCCCGGGCCCGAACGAGAGGGTCCGGGAGCCCTGATCGATCCGCGCGGGAGCGACGCCGATGAGCATGAACGTCGCCTACAAGGGCCCGACCGATTGCCCGGTCGTGATCCCGGTCTTTCCGCTCCCCGGCGCGTTGCTGCTGCCGCGGGGCCAGATGCCGCTCAACATCTTCGAGCCGCGCTACCTCGCGATGGTGGACGATGCTTTGCGCACCGACCGGGTGATCGGCATGATCCAGCCGGATTCCGAGTCCGGCGAAACCCCGCTGTCGCCGAAACTCTTCCGGGTCGGCTGCGCCGGCCGGGTGACCCAGTTCGCCGAGACCGGCGACGGCCGCTACCTGATCTCGCTCACCGGCATCGCCCGGTTCCGGATCGAGGAGGAGATGGCCACCACCACCGGCTATCGCCGCTGCAAGGTCACCTTCGCGCCCTTCGAGAGCGACTTCCATGCGCGGGCCGGCGAGGAGGCGGTGGACCGCGCCGGAGTGCTGAAGGCGCTTCGCGATTTCGTCGACGCCAACGACCTCAAGGTCGACTGGGCCGGGATCGAGGAGGCGCCGAACGAGGCCCTGGTCAACGCGCTCTGCATGATGAGCCCGTTCGGCCCACGCGAGAAGCAGGCGATGCTGGAGGCCCCCGACCTCAAGACCCGGGCCGAGGTTCTGATTGCCGTCACAGAGATGGAGCTGGTGCGCGGAGCGGGTGGCGAGCCGACGCTGCAATAGGCGGCGCTTTGGGGTATGGCCTCCCCCGAACCCATCGGAAGGATGACCCGTGACCGAATCCCTCGACGCCACCCGCATCGACCCGAAGCTGCTCGAACTGCTGGTCTGCCCCCTGACCAAGGAGCGGCTGGAGTATGATTCCGCGCGCCAGGAGCTGATCAGCCGCTCGGCCAAGCTCGCCTATCCGATCCGCGACGGCATCCCGATCATGCTGCCGGAAGAGGCGCGGGCGCTGGTGGATTGAGGGCCTGTTCGAGTCGATTGATATTTAGAAAACCGGGAAGCACTAGAGGTTAACCCTATCCACTCACCTCATCCTGAGGTGTTAGTCGATCGTAGATCGACTGACCTCGAAGGAGGGCTCCAGCTGATCGCCGCGACCACTGGAGCCCTCCTTCGAGGCTCCCTTCGGTCGCACCTCAGGATGAGGTAAGAGGGGTAGGATAATCGCACACGACATCTTCGAATCCAAGAAGGGCGGCTCGGGCCGTCTGATCGTTCGGCGCGGCGACCGGAGGTCCGAACTGCCGATGCATGGCGGCCGCAAGGAACTCGGCACCGGTCTCGTCAATGCCATCAAGAAGCAGCTCGGGCTGAAGTGATGCTGGCCTACGCGATCGAACTCACCCTAGACGACAACGATACCCTGCTGGTCACCTGTCCGCTCCTGCCGATCGTCGCGACCTTCGGCGAGGCTGAGGCCCGGCGGCACGCCGTGGACGCAATCGAAACGGCGCTCACCAGCGTGATCGTCGCGGATAGGGAGGAGATCCCGTTTCAACCGGCGGGCGACATGGACGGCGCAATCGTCCTTCCGCTGCTCACCGAGTTGAAGGTGCGGCTCTTCGAGGCGCTGCGGACGACCGGGCTCACCCGAGCCGATTTGGCGCGTCGACTGGGCTGGAACCGGGAGAGCGTCGATCGGCTGTTTCGCCTCGACCACAAGTCCCGGCTCGAACAGATCGAGGCCGCCTTCGCGGCGCTCGGACGCCGCGTCGATCTCAGCGTGCGGGACGCGGCGTGAGCCGAGCCCCTCCCTACTTCACCCCCGGCCCGTAAGGCGGTCGCGGGATCGCCCGATGCGCCGCACGGAGCGCCGCCGACCAGCGTTCGCGCAGGTCGTGGAAATACGGCTCGCCGGCCTCGATCCGGTGCAGCACCTCGGTGTCGCAGGTGTTGCGGCGGATCACCGTCAGGTCGATCGGCAGGCCGACGCCGAGATTCGACCGCATGGTCGAATCCATCGACACGAGGCCGACCTTGAGCGCGTCGTAGATGTCGGTCTTGTAGGTGACGGCGCGATCGAGGATCGGCTTGCCGTATTTGTGCTCGCCGATCTGCAGGAACGGGGCGTCCTGGCTGCAGGCGATGAAGTTGCCGGCCGAGTAGATCATGTAGAGCCGCATCGGCCCGTCGCCGATCTGGCCGCCGAACAGGAACGACACCTCGAAGCGCAGCTGCGCCGCCTCGAACCCGGCGCGCTCGATCGCCCGGACTTTCCGGATCGCGCGGCCGATGAGCTGGGCGGCGCGGAACATCGTCGGCGCGTCGTAGATCGTCTCCGGCTTGCCGGTATCGGGATCCTCGACGCCCTCGGTCAGGAGCGAGAGCACCGATTGGGTCACCGACAGGTTGCCGGCCGAGGCGAGCGCCAGCACCCGCTCGCCGGGCTTGGTGAACATGTGCAGCTTGCGGTAGGTCGAGATGTCGTCGAGGCCCGCATTGGTGCGGGTATCGGCGATCATGACGAGACCCTCTTCGACCAGGATCCCGACGCAATAGGTCATCGCACACCGCCCCCCGGCGAGCCGTCATGCGGGCGGTCCGGCACCGCGCGCGGCGCCACCCTGGCCCAGCCCGCCCGGCGAATCCAGCCGAATTCGCTTCCCCGGGGTGAGGTGGCCCGCCCCTATCGCGGCGGTGCCACAGGCGCGTCAGCCCTGGGCCTGACCCTGCGCGGCCGGAGCCTGCTGCGCCTGCGCGTGAGCCTGCTCCGTCCCGGCCTGCGTCTTCTCGGACTGATCCTTCTCGGGGTGATCCTTGGCCCGGGCATCGTCGACCCGCACCCGGACCGTCATGGTCTCGGTGCCGCCGCCGGTGCGGCTGCCGCGGACCGGGGCGGCGTCGAGATAGTCGAGGCCGATCGCCACCCGCAGATGGGCTTCCGTCACGGCGATGCCGTGGGCGGGATCGAACCCGACCCAGCCGAGATCCGGCACCCGGGCCTCGACCCAGGCATGGCCGGCCTCCTGCTCCGCGGTGTCGGGCCGCCAGTGATAGCCCGTGACGTAGCGCACCGGGATCTCGAGGTGGCGCGCCGCCGCGATGAAGACGTGGGCGACGTCCGGCGCCACGCCCTTGCGCAGGGCGAAGACCTCCGCCGCGGTGGTGGTGGCCCCGGTCGGGCCGGGGGCGTAATCGACCGCCTGGTGGACGCCGGCGAGCAGCCGGTGCAGCCGGTCGAGGGGATCGGCGCTGTCGCCCACCGTCTCGTCGGCGAAGGCCCGGATCGCCTCGTCGGCGACGGCGAAGCGCGATTCGCGTAAGTAGAACGGGTCCGGCAGCCACTCGGAGATGCCGCGCATCACCCCATGGGTCTCGGTGGTCTCGACCTCGCCGGTGACCCGGATCGTCATCGCCTCCTCGAGGCCGTCGGCGCTGAAGACGTGGACGATGTTGCCGAAGCCGTCCTCGCGCCGGCTCAGGCGGCCGTCGACGGTCGGCTCGATGCGCCAGGCGCGCACGTGCTGGCCGTCATGGTCGCGCGGCGTCAGCCGCAGCATCTGGATCAGGCCCCGGGCCGGGCTGTCGTATCGATAAACCGTCTCGTGGACGACGCGGATGCGCATGGGGTCGCGATGCTCGCTGTCACGCTAAAGCTTCAAGCCGTGCGGGGCGGTCATACACCGTCCCGCTCGTGGGCGAAACCGTCCGGGCGTGGGGGGCTTCAGCCCAGATACTGCTCGACGATCGCCGCCCCGAGCCGGTTGTTCTCGGCGATGAACGCCTCGATGAACTCGTGCAGGCCGGAGGCGAAGATCTCGTCCACCGTGGTGTCGTCGAGCTTGGCGAGCATGCCGCGGGCGAGTCGCTGGCTCGGGCCCCGGCGGCCATAGGCGTCGGCGATGCGGTCGAGGTTGTTGACCAGCATCTCGTAGCAATTGGCGAGCGAGCGCGGCATCTCGCGGTTGAGGATCAAGAGGTCGGCGACCAGCCAGGGCTTGATGCTCTCGCGATAGACCCAGTGATAGGCAGTGAGCGCCGAGACCTCGCGCAGGATCGTCGTCCACTGAAAGTAGTCGAGGCTGCCGCCGATCCGCTCGGTCTCGGGGAGAAGCACGTGGTACTTCACGTCGAGGATGCGGGCGGTGTTGTCCGCCCGCTCGATGGCGACGCCGAGGCGGGTGAACCAGTAGGCGTCGTTGCGCAGCATCGTGCGGTAGGCCGAGCCGTCGAAGGCCAGCGACACGCCCTTCACCCAGTCGAGGAAGCGGGCGAATTCCTCCCGGGTCATGTCCCGGCCCTCGAAGCTGCGCAGGTGCAGGTAGGCCTCGTTGATCGCCTCCCACATCTCGCTGGTCAGCGCCGTGCGCACGCTGCGGGCATTCTCCCGTGCGGTCTGGAGGCAGGAGCGGATCGAGGACGGGTTGTTGGGGCTGAAGGCCAGGAAGTCGCGGACGGTGTGCTCGTTGACGCTGTCGTAGAGCGGCCGAAAGAGATCGATGTTGCCGGCCGAGGCCAGGGCCGATTCCCATTCGTTCGCGTCGCCGCCGCCGTAATTGGCCGGCAGGGCGGAGAGGCGCAGGGCGGCGTCGAGGATGCGGGCGACGAAGTCGGCGCGCTCGGCGTAGCGCGAGAGCCAGTACAGGTTGTCGGCGGTGCGGGAGAGCATGGCGGGCGGATGGCTCACGCTTTGGGTGGTGCGGGCGGACCGGGCGTCGGGCCCGGTCCCGTTCTCACGAGCGAAAGGGCCGCTCAGCCGTCGAGCACCCAGGTATCCTTGGTGCCGCCGCCCTGGCTCGAATTGACCACGAGCGAGCCCTCCTTGAGGGCGACCCGGGTCAGGCCGCCGGGCACGATGCGGATGTCGTCGGCGCCCGAGAGCACGAAGGGCCGCAGGTCGACGTGGCGGGGCGCGACGCCGGAGGCGACGAAGGTCGGGCAGGTCGAGAGTGCCAGGGTCGGCTGGGCGATGAATCCGTCCGGCGCGTGGCGCAGCTTGCGGCCGAATTCCTCGATCTCGCGCTTCGTGGCGTGGGGGCCGACCAGCATGCCGTAGCCGCCCGAGCCGTTGACCTCCTTGACCACCAGGTCGCCGAGATTGGCGAGCACGTAGGACAACGCCTCCTTCTCGCGGCAGCGGAAGGTCGGCACGTTGTGCAGGATCGGCTCCTCGCCGGTGAAGAAGCGCACGATTTCCGGCATGTAGCTGTAGACCGCCTTGTCGTCGGCGATGCCGGTGCCGACCGCGTTCGCGAGCGTGACGCTGCCGCTCTGGTAGGCGCTCATCAGGCCGGGCACGCCGAGGACCGAATCGGGCCGGAACACCAGCGGATCGAGGAAGTCGTCGTCGATGCGCCGGTAGATCACGTCGACGCGCCGCGGCCCCTCGGTGGTCCGCATGTAGACCACGTCGTCCTTGGTGAAGAGGTCGGAGGCCTCGACGAGGTCGACGCCGAGCTTGTCGGCCAGGAACGAGTGCTCGTAGAAGGCCGAGTTGAAGCGGCCGGGGGTCAGCAGCACCACGCTCGGGTCGCGGGCGGCGCGCATCGGCGCCAGGCTGCGCAGGGTCGCGAGCAGCGCGTCCGGATAGGCCTCGACCGGGGAGACCCGGTGCTTGGAGAACAGTTCGGGGAAGAGCCGCAGCATCACCTCGCGGTTCTCCAGCATGTAGGAGACCCCCGACGGCGTGCGGGCATTGTCCTCCAGCACGAAGAACTGGTCTTCGCCGGTGCGCACGATATCGATGCCGGCGATGTGGACGTACTTGCCGTGCGGTACCTCGAAATCCCGCATCTCCAGCCGGTAATGCGGGTTGCGGAAGACGAGGTCGCCCGGGATGATCCCGGCCTTGATGCAGTCCTGCGGGCCGTAGATGTCGGCCAGGAACATGTTGAGCGCGGTGACGCGCTGCTTCAGGCCGCGTTCGAGGAAACCCCATTCGGGCTTGGTCAGCACCCGCGGGATGATGTCGAACGGGATCAGCCGCTCCGTCGACTCGTTGTCGCCATAGACCGCGAAGGTGATCCCGATCCGGCGGAAGAACAATTCGGCCTGGCTGCGCCGCGTGTCGAAATGCTCGGGCGGAGTATTTTCGAGCCAGGTTTTAAGCGCCGCGTACGCCTCGCGCACGGCGGCCGGGCTCAGTCCGCTCTCCTGAGTTCCCGTCATTTCGTCGAACGCGCTGAGCGGCATGGGCGTCCCTCTGTTTGACCCGAAGCTAGACGCAAGACGGGGGCCAAGGCAAAGGAAATGCGTCCTGTTCACAGAGGCGCCCCCCGACTTCGCGCTGGGTCAGGCCGGGTGGTGCGGATCACGCCGGGGCTGGGGCGGTTTTGCTCAAATTTTCGGCAACGCCGCGGAGGGCGGGGCCTCGGCCCGCGTCAGTCCGCGGCCGCCCGCCGCCCGATCAGCCTCGCCTTCCAGCCGAGCGCCGGCCGCTCGACGAAGTGCCAGGACAGGGCCGCCACCGCGAGGGTGAGGAGGAGCGAGGGCGGCAGCAGCCACCCGGCCGAGACCGCGGGAAACAGCGCGTGCAGGCTCTGCTGGATCGGCCAGCCGTAGAGATAGGTGCCGTAGGAGAGGTCGGCCCGCGGATCGAGGGCGGGGTGCCGCAGGGGGGGTCTGAGGCCGAGGCAGAGGACGGCATAGGCCTCGGCGAGGAAGAGCGCGGGCGGGTAGAGGGCGGTGCCGTGCAGGAGAGCCGCGAGCGCGAGCAGCGCGAAGGCGAGCGGCCAGCTCAGCCGGGCGCGATCGGCATGGAGGAAGAGCGCGGCGCCGGCGGCGAAGATCAGCGGCAGGCGCAAACTCGTCTCGAGGCCCTTCGGCATCTCGCCAGCCCGCAGGCCGGCGAGGCTAAGGGCCACGAAGAGTCCGGCGACCAGAAGCGGAGCGAGCCAGCGCTGGCGCAGAGCTCCGAAAAGTCCCGCCGCCAGCAGGCCGAGGTAGCACAGGACCTCGTATTTGAGCGTCCAGACCGTGCCCATCGGGAACCGGAACGGGTTGTCCGAGAAGACCCCCGGCAGGGCGGCATTGCTCTTGAAGGTGGTGAGCGTTCCTTGGATGAACCGCCACAGACCCGGATCGCTCCAATAGGCCGGGAGGCTCGAGGTGGTCATCAGGCTGCCGAGGCCGAGGGCCACGACGAGGGTCGCCGCCACCAGCCCGGGGACGATGCGCAGCGCCCGGGCGACGACGTAGTCGCGCGGGCCGCGGCGCATCAGGCTCATCGTGACGAGGAAGCCGGAGACGGCGAAGAAGCCGTTCACCGCGTGCTCGCCCAGCGTGTAGCCGGTGAGATGCGCCAGCGGCTCGTCGAGGACGGCGCCGGTGGTGACGCTGAAGGCGTGCGAGACCACGACGAGGAGCGCCAGCGCCAGCCGGACCGCCCCGAAGGCGTTGTGCGGTCGAGCAAGACCGTCGGCGACCGTCACCACGGCGCAGCCTCCGGCGGCGCCTCGGCCAAGCCCTCCTGCGCCAGCGCCGTGCGGCCCTTGCGGGCCGCCCAGGCGCCGGCGACCGAGCCGCCGTAACGCTCGATGCCAGAGCGGCGGAAGGCCAGGGCGGCGAGCAGCGCCTTGATCCCGTTCTTGACCAGCATCGCCCCGGTCGGGTCGGGCAGGCCGTATTTGCGCGAGACGTAGGCCCGCGACCAGGCCTGGTGCCAGCGCGAGCGGCGCACCCGGCCGGGCTCCGGCGCGCTCGATGCGCCGCGGCCATGGAGCGCCACCGCGCCGTGGACGTGGACGAGCGCGCGTCCCCCGTCGGCGATCCGCCGGCAGAGGTCGTCGTCCTCGTAGAACAGGAAGATGTTCGGATCGAACCCGCCGAGCGCCAGGAACAGGTCGCGGCGCACCATCAGGCAGGCGCCGGACAGGAACGGCGCGCAGGCATCGGCCTCGGGCGGATGGAGCTTACCGCCAGGATTGGTGAGATAGGGCGCGAGCAGCGAGCGCGGCTGGAAGAAGAAGCGCCCGTCCGGCTCGACGATGCGGGGCGCGAACAGCCCGGCATCGGGGTAGGCCTCGGCCGCGGCGAGCAGCGCATCGGCGGCGCCGGGCTGAAGCTCGACGTCCGGGTTGACGATCAGCGCGTATTCCGCCCGCCCCGCCGCCCAGATGCCGGCATTGTTGCCCCGGCCGTAGCCCTCGTTGCGGGGCAGCCGCAGCACCCTCGCGCCGAGACGGGCGGCGAGGTCCGCCGAGCCGTCGCGGCTGGCATTGTCGACGACGAGGGCCGGGACGTGCTCGCGGGCGAGCGCCGCGAGACAGGCCGGCAGCACGCCGGCGCTGTCATGCGCGACGACGACCGCGACGAGACCGGGCACGTCCGCCGATCAGCCCTGCTTCTGCGGCAGGTTGAGGCGGATATGCAGCTCGCGCAGCTGCTTGGTGGTCACCTCGGACGGCGCGTTCATCATCAGGTCCTCGGCGCGCTGGTTCATCGGGAACAGCACCACCTCGCGGATGTTCGGCTCGTTGCAGAGGAGCATCACGATGCGGTCGACACCCGGGGCGATGCCGCCGTGCGGGGGAGCGCCGAGCTTCAGCGCGTTCAGCATGCCGCCGAACTTCGCCTCCAGCACTTCCCGAGGGTAGCCGGCGAGGCCGAAGGCCTTCTCCATCACCTCGGGACGGTGGTTGCGGATCGCGCCCGACGACAGTTCGATGCCGTTGCAGACGATGTCGTACTGGAACGCCTTGATGCCGAGGATCGTCGCGTGGTCCTCGGGGTCGAGGGCCATGAAGGCCTCGTGGTCGAAATTCGGCATCGAGAACGGGTTGTGCGAGAAATCGACCCGCTTCTCGTCCTCGTTCCACTCGTACATCGGGAAGTCGGTGATCCAGCAGAAGGCGAACTGGTCCTTGTCGGACAGGTTGAGCTCGTCGCCGACGCGGATGCGCGCCTTGCCGGCGAGCCCGGCCGCCTTGGCCTCGGGCCCGGCGGAGAAGAACACCGCGTCGCCGGCCTTGATGCCGGCCTTGGCGGCGATGGCGGCCTGCGCCTCGGCCGGGATGAACTTGGCGATCGGGCCGCGGCCGGTGAGCTTCCCGCCCTCCTCCTCGAACACGATGTAGCCGAGGCCGGGCGCGCCCTCGGAGCGGGCCCAGTCGTTGAGCTTGTCGAAGAACGAGCGCGGCTGGGACGCGGCGCCGGGGGCGGGAACCGCCCGCACCACGCCGCCGGCCTTGATGGCGTTCTTGAACGCGTTGAAGGTCACGTCCTCGCGCAGGAACTCGTCGGTCACGTCGGCGATGACGAGCGGGTTGCGCAGGTCCGGCTTGTCGACGCCGTATTTCAGCATCGCCTCGGCGTAGGGGATGCGCACGAAGCTCGGCGAGACCCGCTTGCCGTCGGCGAATTCCTCGAACACCGAGCGCAGGACCGGCTCCACCGCCTGGAACACGTCTTCCTGGGTGACGAAGCTCATCTCGATGTCGAGCTGGTAGAACTCGCCCGGCGAGCGGTCGGCGCGGGCATCCTCGTCGCGGAAGCAGGGCGCGATCTGGAAGTACCGGTCGAAGCCGGCGATCATCGTCAGCTGCTTGAACTGCTGCGGGGCCTGCGGCAGGGCGTAGAACTTGCCCGGATGCAGGCGCGACGGCACCAGGAAGTCGCGGGCGCCCTCCGGCGACGAGGCGGTGAGGATCGGGGTCTGGAACTCGAAGAACCCGCCCTCGCGCATCCGCCGGCGCAGCGAATCGATGATCGCGCCGCGGCGCATGATGTTGGCGTGCAGCTTCTCGCGGCGCAGGTCGAGGAAGCGGTACTTGAGCCGCGTCTCCTCCGGGTAGTCCTGGTCGCCGAAGACCGGCATCGGCAGTTCGGCGGCGGCGCCCAGCACCTCGAGGTCGGTGATGTAGACCTCGACAGCGCCGGTCGGCAGCTCCGCGTTCTCGGTGCCGGCGGGACGCTGGCGCACCCGGCCGTCGATGCGGATCACCCACTCGGAGCGTACGGCTTCCGCCGCCTTGAAGGCCGCGGAATCGGCGTCGATCACGCATTGCGTGATGCCGTAATGGTCGCGCAGGTCGATGAACAGCACGCCGCCATGGTCGCGGACGCGGTGGCACCAGCCGGAGAGGCGGACGGTCGCGCCGATTTCGGACGGGCGGAGCGCCCCGCAGGTATGGGAACGATAGCGGTGCATGGGCGTGTCTTCGCTGTCCAGAGTCTGGGCTGTCTCGACTGGGCCGCTAGGCCGGGCGCGCGGGCATTTCACCCGCACGCGAAAACGTGCGGCACCCATTCGCGAAGGGGGGAGCGAAGTCAAGCGCGGGCCCCCGGCGCGGATGCGTTCGCACTTGTGGAACAAACAACGAACAATTATATTATCCCCATGGATCAGAACAGCTTTTTCGGCTCCTTCGAGCCGCCCGCAGGTACCCTGCCCGATCCGCCGTGGGACACGCCCACGGCGAGCCACACGCCGCGACCGGAGGCCCGAGTCATGCCGACCGAGAGCAAGGACACGTTCATCGAGCGCCAATTCATCGAGCGCCAGGACGGGACCTGGCGGGTGCTGCCGATCGAGGGCCGGTTCGAACTCGTCTACGAGGACGGCAACGGCGCCTGGAGCGTGCGCCGGCTGCAGGCGCGCGAACTCAAGATCGGCCCGGGCCGCGTGCTGGTCGGCGGCACCGACCGGGACCGGGACGGCTACCGGGGCTTTCGCGCCGACCGCATCCACCGCCTGACCGACCGGGAGACCGGCGAGCGGGTGGAGCGCAACATCCTCGACTGGCTCACCCGCCGGGCGGAAGGGACACGGCGGGCCCGCGCCGCTGCCCTGCGCCGGAACAGGCCGCGCGTCGCGTGATTTTCGCGTGTCGCGCCGCCCAATCCCCATAACCCACGGTGCCGGTCTCTCGCCCTCGGCGGCGGGCTCCGCTATAGCCGGTCCTATGAAGCTGATTACTTCGACGGAAGAACTCGCCTCCGCCTGCGCGCGCTTCGCCACGCAACCCTTCGTGACCGTCGACACGGAGTTCATGCGCGAGACGACCTATTATCCGAAGCTGTGCCTGATCCAGATCGCGGCACCGGACGGGTCGACCGCGCTCGTCGATCCGCTGGCGCCCGAGATCGACCTCGCGCCGTTCTTCGCCCTGATGGGCGACGAGGGCGTGCTGAAGGTCTTCCACTCGGCGCGGCAGGATCTCGAGATCATCTGGCTGCTCGGCGGTCTGCTGCCGCAGCCGTTCTTCGACACCCAGGTCGCCGCGATGGTCTGCGGCTACGGCGACTCGGTCTCGTACGAGCAGCTGGTCAACGACGTCGCCAAGGCGAAGATCGACAAGTCGTCGCGCTTCACCGACTGGTCGCGCCGGCCGCTCTCGGACGCGCAGCTGAGCTACGCCCTGTCGGACGTCACCCACCTCATCAAGGTCTACGAGGCCCTGGGGCGCGAGTTGGTCGCCACCGACCGCGGCGCCTGGCTCGACGAGGAGATGGCGGTCCTCACCTCCCCCGATACCTACAAGGCCGATCCGGACCAGGCCTGGAAGCGCCTGAGCTCCCGGATGCGCAAGGCGCGCGAGATCGCGGTGCTGATGGAGGTGGCGGCCTGGCGCGAGCGCGAGGCGCAGAGCCGCAACGTGCCGCGCGGGCGCATCCTGAAGGACGAGGCGGTGATCGACATCGCCACCTCGGCGCCGCGCAGCGTCGAGGCCCTGGGCCGCTTGCGCACCATCCCCGCCGGGTTCGAGCGCTCGCGCACCGGCGCCGACATCCTGGCGGCGGTCGAGCGCGGCCTGTCCCGCGAGCCCTCGACGGTGCCGACCCCTGAGCGCGGCCGCGCCCGCAGCGGCGGCAACGGGGCGCTCGTCGAGCTCCTCAAGGTGCTGCTGAAGGCGGTCTGCGAGGACGAGCGGGTGGCGCCCAAGATCATCGCGACCGTCGACGACCTCGAGGCGCTCGCCGAGGACGACGCGGCCGACGTGCCGGTGCTGCACGGCTGGCGCCGCGGGCTGTTCGGCGAGAAGGCGCTGGCGCTCAAGGCCGGGCGCCTGGCGCTCTCGGCACAGGGCGGGCGTGTGGTGGTGCGGGAGTTGCCGTGAGGGGTGGCGAGGCTTAACCGGGCTCACTCCCGGCAATACTCCGCCATCCCCTCCGCCAGGGCGTCGAACACCATCCGGCAGCGCCGCAAGGCGCGCAGGTCCTCGTGCATCACCACGAAGGTCGGCAACTCCCAAAAAATCTCCGGCAGCACCCGGATCAGCTCCGGGTCGCGGGCGGCGAGCGCCGTGTGGCAGGCGCCGAGGCCGAAGCCGGCCCGGAGCGCCGCGAGCTGGGCCAGCGTGCTGTCGCTGCGCCAGGCGAAGGAGGTCTCACCGAGCGCGGGCGTCACCCGCATCATCGCCCGCAGGAACGGCGTCTCGGCGTCGAAGCCGATCACGCTGTGCTGCGCCAGATCCGCCGGGACTTCCGGTACGCCGCGCCGCTCAAGGTAGCGGCGGTGGCCGTAGAGGCCCAAGGTCACGGTGCCGACCCGCCGCGCCACCAGCGCCTCTTGCGTCGGCGGCGCCATCCGCACGGCGATATCGGCATCCCGCCGCAGCAGGTCCTGCATCCGGTCGGACAGCACCACGTCGAGGGCGAGACCCGGATGGCGCGCGTGCAAGGCAGCCAGGATCGGCGGCAGCACCTCGGCGCCGACGACCTCGGACGCCGTGATCCGCACCCGGCCCGACAGTCCCTCCGCTTCCGCCGCCACCGCCCGGCGCAGGGCGTCGGCCGTCGCCTTCAGGGAGCGGGCGTAGGGGGCCAGGGTCAGGGCGGCATCGGTCGGCACGAGGCCGGTGGGCGAGCGGGTGAACAGGGCCGTGCCCAAAGCCCGCTCCAGGGCCGCGACCTGCCGGCCGAGGGTCGGCTGCGTCAGGCCGAGCGCCCGGGCGGCGCCGGAAAGCGAGCCCTCCTCCAGCACGGCGAGCGCGGCGCGAAAATGGTCCCAGCTCGGTTCGGCCATACGAAATCGTATAGCGACTCGCCGTGCTTCGGCAATTCTCGTCGTACCCCTCCCCTGGCACATCTTTCGCCGACGGCGAACGAGGAGCGCGCGATGACGACGAGGACGGCCCTGGTGCTGGGCGCGACGGGCGGGGTGGGAGGCGCGGTGGCGCGGCGCCTCCTGACCGAGGGCTGGACGGTGCGGGCCCTGCACCGCGATCCGGCCCGCCTCGCCCGGGAGGGTGTCGCCCATGAGGCGGACGGCTTCGCCTGGATGCGGGGCGACGCGATGGTGCCCGGCGACGTGATCGCGGCGGCCTCGGGCGCGTCGCTGATCGTCCACGCGGTCAACCCGCCGGGCTACCGCGACTGGGACCGGCTGGTCCTGCCGATGCTCGACGCCTCGATCGCGGCCGCCCGGGCCGCCGAGGCCCGGTTGATCCTGCCCGGCAACGTCTACGTCTACGGACGCGACGCCGGCCCGAACCCGGGCGCCGATGCGCCCCGGACGCCCCGGACCGCGAAGGGCCGCATCCGCATCGCCATGGAGGACAGCCTGCGCGAGTCCGGCATACGCAGCCTGGTCCTGCGGGCCGGCGACTTCTTCGGCCCGCGCACCACCGTCAATTCCTGGTTCTCCGCCGCCCTGGTGCGGCCGGGCAAGCCGGTGCGAACCGTGCTCGATCCGGGTACCCCGGGGATCGGCCACCAATGGGCCTACCTGCCCGACGTCGCCGAGACTTTGGTGCGGCTGGCCGCGCGCGAGGCGGACCTGCCCCGCTTCGCGACCTTCAACATGGACGGCCACTGGGACCCGGACGGCCGGCAGATGATCGCCGCCATCGCCCGCGCGGCCGGCGGCAAAGTGAAGGTGCGGCGCTTCCCCTGGGGCCTCCTGCCGCTCGCCGCGCCGTTCTGGCCGCTGGCGCGGGAGATCGGCGAGATGCGCTACCTGTGGCGGGAGCCGTTGCGGATGGACAATGCCGGGCTGATGGAATTTCTCGGGCACGAGCCGCATACCCCGCTCGACGTGGCGGCGCGGGAGACGCTGGCGGGGTTGGGGTGCCTCTCGGAAAGGCGCGCGGGCTGAGACGCGGTCCGGCCGCGTTGGCGGTCGCGCTGGCCGGGCGGTATGCAGGACGTGCTGCGGGGGTGCCCCCACCGATCGGTACCTCGCGCCGACCGGCGATCCCGGTCAGGATGACGGGCGGAACGGGAGTGTCGCGCCGGGATGGGATCGCTCAGGGTACGATTCGGGCTGCTGGTCGGGAGCGCGGCTTCCCTCGTGGTGCTGGCGGCGATCGGCCTCTACGGCGCCCTGCACACCGCCGAGCGCACCCTCGACGCGACGCTCGACGCGCAGGTGCGCCTGGAACTGATCGCCGAACTGTCCGGGCGTCTGACCGAGTTCGGCCTCGCCGCCGTCGAGGCGGTGAGCGACAATCCGGGCCGGCCCGAGCGGCTGGCCAATGCCCGCAACGAGGTCGACAAGGCGCTGAACGCCGTCGACGAGGGCGTGAGCCGGGCGGTCGCCGGGGCCGGCGGGGTCCTCGATCGCACGCAATATACGGCGCGAGCCCGTCCGCTCGCGCGCCTGCGCGCCGCCCGCGCCATGCTCGACCGGCAGGTGGCGCAGATCCAGCGCGAACCGGATTCGGCCCGGCGCGCCGACGCGATCCGGGGGGCGCTCAACGCCTTCGGGGCGGTGACGGGCCAGCCCCTCACCTTCCTGGTCGAGGCCGAGCGCCGGGCGGTCGAGGCCTCCGCGGCGGAGGTCCGGCGGCTCGCGGGCCGGATGCGCCTCGTCGCGGTGGCGGCGGCCGTGGTGATCGTGCTGCTCCTCGTCCTGCTGCACCAGGGCCTGACCCGTCCGATCCTGCGACGGATCGAGGCGATCCGGGCCGGGGCCGCGGCGATCGGCCGAGGCGAGCTCGACACCCGTCTGCCGGTAGCGAGCCACGACGAGCTGGGCCTGCTGGTGGCCAGCTTCAACCGCATGGCGGCGCGGCTGAAGCGACGCGAGATCCGGGTCGCCGCCGACCGGGCCGCCCTGGAGGAGACCGTCGCCCGGGCCACCGCCGACCTGCGCGGCGCCAATGCGCGGCTCGAGGAGATCGACCGCTCGCGCCGGCGCTTCTTCGCCGACGTCAGCCACGAGCTGCGCACGCCGCTCACCGTGATCCTCGGCGAATGCGACCTTGCCGCCCGCTCCCCCGACACGCCCGACCATCTCCGTCCGGTCATCGCCACCATCCGCAAGCGGGCCCTGCGGCTGCACCGCCGGGTCGGCGACATGCTGCGGGTCGCGCGCTCGGAATCCGGCGAGATCGCCCTGGAGCGCCGGCCGGTCGGCCTCGCCGCCATCCTGGCGGAAGCGGTGGAGAGCTGCGCGCCGGAGGCCGGGCGCCGCCGCATCGCGCTCGTGCTGGAGCCGAGCGCCGCCGACGTCGAGGTACTGGCCGATGCCGAGTGGCTGCGCCAGATCGTCGAGGGGCTGATCGACAACGCGCTCAGGCACGCGGTCGGCGCCACTCAGGTCCGGCTCGGCTTCGCGGCCCATGGCAGCGGCGCCACCGTGACGGTGAGCGACGACGGCCCGGGCTTCCCGCCGGAATCGGAGGGCCTGTTCGAGCGTTTCCGGCGGGGGAGCGGGCCGGGTCCGGCCGCCTCCGGCTTCGGCATCGGGCTCGCACTGGCGCGCTGGGTCGTTGAGCGCCATGATGGGGTGATCCGCCTGGAATCGGGCGGCCCGGGCGCGCGGGTGATCCTGGAGCTGCCCGGCGAGGACATGAGGGAGGACGCGGCATGAACCGGCGAGCGGGAGACCGCGCATGAACCACGTTCTCATCGTCGAGGATGACGGCGACATCCGTGCGATGCTGGCGCGGGGCCTCTCCGCCGAGGGCTTCGGCGTCGATCTCGCGGGCGGGGTCGACGAGGCGCTGACCGCCGCCCGCGAGCGGGTGCCCGAGGCGGTGCTGCTCGACAACATGCTGCCGGACGGCTCGGGCCACGACGTCTGCCGCTCGTTGCGCGAGGGCGGCTATCCGGGGGCGATTCTTTTCTTGAGCGCCAAGGACGAGGTCGGCGACCGGGTCGACGGCCTGGCGGTCGGGGCCGACGACTACATCGTCAAGCCGTTCGTGTTCGACGAATTGCTGGCGCGCCTGCGCGTCCACCTGCAAAGGCGGCGCGCGACCGGCGAATCCCGCACCCTGGTCAGCGCCGGGCGGCTCTCCCTCGACCTCGCCACACGGCAGGTCCGCTTCGGCGAGGTCACCGCCCGCCTGACCCAGCGCGAGGCGGAATTGCTGGCGATCCTGATGGAGCAGGCGAGCCGCCCGGTCACGCGGGGCGACATCTTCGACAGGCTCTGGGCCAGCCAGGGCGGCCTCTCCCTCAACGTGGTCGACGTCTATGTCGGCTACCTGCGCACCAAGCTCGCCGACATCGTCCGGGCCGGCGGCCCCAGCCTCGTCACCGTGCGCGGCCGCGGCTTCATGCTCGACATGCACGAGGCCGGGTTTCGCCAGTGACGGACCATGCACGAAGCCGAGCTTCGTCAGGGACGAACCATGCACGAAGCCGAGCTTCGTCAGGGACGAACCATGCACGAAGCCGAGCTTCGTCAGGGACGAACCATGCACGAAGCCGAGCTTCGTCAGGGACGAATTTATTTTGGGCACAATCGATGCGGGCTAAGCCCATGACGATTCGGCACAATAAGACCGGTCTGAGAAACGCCGGCCTTAACCGTCCCGGCCTTTCGGCAAAATAGCGCTTGCACTCCGGGCAACGATTGCCGATATATCCCGAGGTGACGGAAAACCCTGTCATCTCAGAGTCTTAGGAACCTCTTAGAGGTTTCGCCGATCAGGAGAAACGCCATGAAGTGGTCGATGCCCGTCGTCGCCGAAGTCTGCGTCGGCATGGAAGTCACCAGCTACGAGTCGGCCGAGATCGATCCCTTCAACTAAGGGCTCACCGGTCTGCGCCTCCGGCGGTCCCCCGCCGGACGGCGCGCGACTTAACGATCGTCCAACCGGCCATTCGAGCCGG
Source organism: Methylobacterium sp. 142-1Y (assembly GCF_057747795.1). NCBI lineage: Bacteria > Pseudomonadati > Pseudomonadota > Alphaproteobacteria > Hyphomicrobiales > Methylobacteriaceae > Methylobacterium > Methylobacterium sp. 142-1Y. The sequence goes on from NZ_CM173224.1 coordinate 1,016,451, forward strand.
ATCGTTCGCCGAAGTCCAAGGAGGAAAGCATGACCTGGTCGCTGCCCATCGTTGCCGAAATCTGCGTCGGCATGGAAGTCACGTCCTACGAATCCGCCGAGATCGATCCCTTCAACTAAAACCGGATCGGCCGTAAGATCATGCACGCCATCGTTCTGGGGTCCGGGGCGGGCGGGGGCGTGCCGCAGTGGAACTGCCGCTGCCCGATCTGCGCCATGGCCCGGGCCGGCGACCGCCGGGTCCTGCCCCGCACCCAGTCGAGCCTCGCCGTCTCCGCCGACGGCGATTCCTGGCTCCTGGTGAACGCCTCACCCGATATCCGCCAGCAGCTGTTCGACACGCCTTCCCTGCACCCGCGCGAGGGCCTGCGCCACTCGCCGATCCGGGCGGTGCTGCTGACCAACGGCGACGTCGACCACGTCGCGGGCCTGCTCACCCTGCGCGAAGGCCAGCCCTTCCGCCTTCACGCCACGCGGGGCATCCTCGATTCGATCGGGGCCAACCGCGTCTTCGACGTGATGGCGCAGGGCGTGGTGGAGCGCAGCGAGATCGCCCTGAACCAACCGTTCTCGCCGGTGCCGGGCCTCACCGTCACGCTGTTCCCGGTGCCCGGCAAGGTCCCGCTCTGGCTCGAGGACGGCACGCCGGAAATCGGCGCCGAGACCGAGACCACGGTGGGCGCGATGATCGAGGCCGGGGGCAAGCGCCTCGCCTACGTGCCGGGCTGCGCCCGCGTCACGGACGGGCTGAGGGCGCGGATTTCCGGGGTCGACGCGCTCCTGTTCGACGGCACCGTGCTGGCCGACGACGACATGATCCGCGCCGGCGTCGGCACCAAGACCGGCTGGCGCATGGGCCACGTGCCGATGATCGGCGAGGGCGGCTCGGTGGCGGCGCTCGCCGATCTCCCGATCGGCCGGCGGGTCTTCGTCCACATCAACAACACCAATCCGGTGCTGGTCGAGGACTCGGAGGAGCGCCGCGGCGTCGAGGCGGCGGGGTGGGTCGTGGCCCATGACGGGCTGACGCTGCGGGTGTGAGGCTTCGTTCTCGACGAGAGGAATGCGGGAGCCCCTCGCCCGTATGGGAAGGGCTATCCAGGGAAGGACGTGGCGCCGGTTTTCCCCTCTCCCCGCGGGCGGGGAGAGGGCCGTGTCACCGTTCAGGTGACGCGGCGAGCCCACAGGGCGAGGGTGAGGGGGTGTCTCCGGATGAGGCTCCTCCGGAAATACCCCCTCACCCTCGCTCCGGCTTTCGCCTCCGCTTGTCGCTTGCACGACAAGGTGCAAGCGACCCTCTCCCCGCCCGCGGGGAGAGGAGGATCCCGCGCTTCATCGTGAGACGTCGGCTCTTTGAGGCCGATCCCACCGAGACATCCCACGCACTTTGGTCGCCCTTGACCCCTCCTTGCGGCAGATCAAATTCCCGCCCACGGGACAACCGCTAACGAAGAAGCCGGACCCTTCAGGACGCCCGACGCCATGACTGCTTCCCTCGCCCTTGCCATCGGCCCGACCGAGCCCGCCGACCGTCTGCTCTCCCCGGCGGAGCTGGAAGCGGCGCTGCGCGACATCGGGGCGCGGCGCTACCACAACCTGCACCCGTTCCACCGCCTGCTGCACGACGGCAAGCTCGACAAGGACCAGGTGCGGGCCTGGGCGCTCAACCGCTACTATTACCAGGCGATGATCCCGGTGAAGGACGCCACCCTGCTGGCGCGCCTGCCGGACGCGAATCTCCGCCGGGTCTGGCGCCAACGCATCGTCGACCATGACGGCGACCACGAGGGCGACGGCGGCATCGAGCGCTGGCTGAAGCTCGCCGAGGGCGTCGGCTTCGATCGCGACTACGTGCTCTCGACCAGGGGCATCCTCTCCGCGACCCGCTTCTCGGTCGAGGCCTACGTGCATTTCGTCGCCGAGCGCTCGCTGCTCGAGGCCATCGCGTCCTCGCTCACCGAGATGTTCTCGCCGACCATCATCTCCGAGCGCGTCGCCGGGATGCTGAAGAACTACGACTTCATCACCCGCGAGACCCTGGCCTATTTCGACAAGCGCCTGACCCAGGCGCCGCGCGACGCCGATTTCGCCCTCGACTACGTGAAGCGCCACGCCGTCACACCGGAGCAGCAGGCTCGAGCCCTCGATGCGCTCCGCTTCAAGTGCAGCGTGCTGTGGACCCAGCTCGACGCGCTCTACTTCGCCTACGTGTCCCCCGGGATGATCCCGCCGGATGCCTGGCAGCCCGGTGAGGGGCTGCGCACGGGAGAGGGCGCATGAGCCTGACCCCCGACAGCGTGCCGCGCCTGCCCCGCGGGGTGCGGTTGCGCCACGACACGGTGCGCGATGCCCATGTGCTGCTCGCCCCCGAGCGCACCTTCGACCTCGACCAGAACGCCGTCGCGGTGCTGGGCCTCGTCGACGGGTCGCGCAGCATCCGGGCCATCGCCGAGGCCTTGAGCCGGCAATACGAAGTCGACGCCGCGATCATCGAGCCCGACGTGATCACCATGCTGGACGGCCTGCTGCTCAAGCGCGTGCTCGAGACCGTGCCGGCGGCGTAAGCAGATTTCGCAAAAGTGGCGGCCGGTTTTGCGACAAAAATCTGCGACGAAACAAAACTCCGAGCGGGCTTGCATCGCCAGGCCTGCTTAGAGCCCCGGGAGGGACAGTCATGAACGCCGTCACGCCCACTCTGCCGGCCCCGATCGGGCTCCTCGCCGAGCTGACGCATCGCTGCCCGCTGCGCTGCCCCTATTGCTCGAACCCGCTCGAACTCGACCGGCGCTCGGCCGAGCTCGACACGGCGACCTGGCAGCGGGTGCTCCGCGAGGCGGCGGCGTTGGGCGTGCTCCACGTCCACCTCTCCGGCGGCGAGCCGACGGCGCGGCAGGACATCGTCGACATCACCCGCGCCTGCGCCGAACTCGGGCTCTACTCGAACCTGATCACCTCCGGGGTGGCCGGCGCGCTCGACAAGCTCGACGCGCTCTCCGAGGCCGGGCTCGACCACGTGCAGCTCTCGGTCCAGGCGGTCGAGGCGGCCAATGCCGAGCGCATCGGCGGCCTCAAGAACGCGCAACCGCAGAAATTCGCCTTCGCCGAGCGGGTGACGGCGCTCGGCCTGCCGCTGACGCTGAACGCCGTGATCCACCGCGGCAACATCGCCGAGGTGCCGGCGCTGATCGATCTCGCGGTCCGTCTCGGCGCCAAGCGCCTGGAGGTGGCCCACACCCAGTATTACGGCTGGGCCTACGTCAACCGCGCCGCCCTGATGCCGGCGAAGGCCGATGTCGACCGCTCGATCCGCACCGTCGAGGAGGCGCGCGAGCGCCTCAAAGGTCAGCTCGTCATCGACCTCGTCGTGCCGGATTACTACGCCAAGTACCCCAAGGCCTGCGCCGGCGGCTGGGGAAGGCGGCTGATAAACGTCACGCCGACCGGCAAGGTGCTGCCCTGCCACGCCGCCGAGACGATTCCCGGCCTCGACTTCTGGCACGTCCAGGATCGTTCGCTGGCGGAGATCTGGGCCGACTCGCCGGCCTTCCGGGCCTATCGCGGCACCGAGTGGATGAAGGAGCCCTGCCGCTCCTGCGACCGGCGCGAGAAGGATTGGGGCGGCTGCCGCTGCCAGGCCCTGGCGCTGGCGGGCGATGCCGCGGCGACCGATCCGGCCTGCTCGCTGTCGCCGCTCCACGGCAAGGTCCAGGCCCTGGCGATCGCCGAATCGGCGCTGGAAACCGCGCCCGACTACCAGTACCGCACCATCGGCGGCGCACCCCGCGCCGCTGTGCCCGAGGGAGCACCCGTGTGAGCCGTCTCGTCCTGGTTGGTCTTCTGTCCGCCCTCCTCGGCGGCCGGGCTCTCGCGCAAGACACGCCCTCCCCGACCACGCCGCCGCAAAGCACGCCAGCCCAAGCTATTCCGGTCCAAGCTATCCCGGTCCAAGCTGCCGCCCCGGTCCAAGCTGCCCCCGCTCAAGCCACGCCGCCGAACGCCACCACCCTGCTGTTCGAGACCAACCAGCTCGCCAATACCCGGCCGGGCCAGGTGCTCAGCTACCGCTACACCCGCTTCAGCGGCATCGACGGCGCGCCGTTCGGCCCCCCGGTCGAGGACCGCATCCGCGAGGAGGTGGCGCCGGGCGCGAGCGCGGAGAACCGCAATCTCAAGGTCGAGATGTTCTCCGGCGAGCGCCGGATGCCGACCGCGACCTACGAGGACATCCCGGGCAACCCCGTGATGGTGCGCTTCCTCGAGCATCACCTCGACGACCTCGCCAAGGTGCTCAAGGGCAATCCGCGCTACATCAAGAACGGCATCCGGCGCGCGTTGCGGGAGAATGCGACCGTGACTCCGACCGAGGTCGAGGTCGACGGCAGGACGGAGCCGGGCTGGCGCGTCGTGGCGCGGCCCTTCGTCGACGATCCGGTGCGCGACCGCCTGCGCGGCTTCGACAGCCTGACCTACACCTTCGTGGTCTCCCCGAAGGTGGCCGGCCAGATCGTCTCGATCGACGCCCGGGCGACGAGCCCCGACGGCGGAATTCTGCTTCAGGAAACGCTGACCTATGAACCGAATGCTTGAGCATTTTGCGACGAAGTGGACACCGGTTCGTCGCAGACAATGCGGCAAAAACAACAACCGAGAGCAGCGTCCGATCGCAACGCGATTGGGCGATGCTCTCGTTCAGGGATTCCTCGCGGGCGGCCTGCTGGTCGCGGCCGGCCTCGGCTCCGCGCGGGCCGACGACAACGATTACCCGACCGAGGCGCGGGCCGATTACGTGTTCGGCTGCATGGCGGCCAACGGCCAGACCCGCGAGGCGCTGACGAAATGCGCCTGCTCGATCGACGCCATCGCGGCGATCCTTCCCTACGACAAGTACGTCCAGGCCTCGACCATCTTGGGCATGCGCCAGGGTATCGGCCAGCGCGCCAACGAGTTCCGCTCGACCAAGATGTTCGACGACAAGATCGCCGAGCTGCGCCGGGCCCAGGCCGAGGCGGAGATCCGCTGCTACCGGCCGAGCGCGAACTGACGGCGTGCCTCCCCCGTGCGCGAGAGCGCCCGGGGCGGTTGCGGCTCCGCCCGCGGGCCGGCACTCTGGGTGCCTCTCGATCGGCGGGGATGCGCGATGAAGCGGCTCATGGGATGGGTGCTGGCGGCGGGACTTCTCGCCAGGCCGGCCATGGCGGACGACCTCTCCCTGTGGGCGCTCTACGACCAAAAACTCCGCTCGGCGAAGTATATCGACCTCACCCACGCCTTCGCGCCGGTGCAGCCGGTCTGGCCGGGCTTTGCCGGCGCCCGCTTCAAGCCGGCCCGGGCCGGGCGCACCCTCGACGGCTTTGCCAGGCAAGGCGACGTCTTCACCTACGAGACCCACGGTTTCGTCGCCACCGCCTACGAGCTGCCGACCGACCAGTACGGCACCCAGCTCGACCCGCCGGCGCATTGGAACCCGCGCGGCGCGACGATCAGCGACCTGCCGGCCACCTACACCCTGCGGCCGCTCGCGGCGATCGACATCTCGGCCAAGGTCGCCCACGATGAGGGCTACCACCTTCAGGTCGCCGACATCGCGGCCTGGGAAGAGAAGCACGGCCGCATCCCGGCCGGGGCCGTGGTGATGGTGCGCTCCGACTGGTCGAAGCGCTGGGCGGAAGGAGAGCGGTTCCGGCAGAAGCCGTTCCCCGGCGTGAGCCTCGCGGCGCTGCAGTTCCTGCATCTCGAGCGCAAGATCCTGTTCCACGGCCACGAGCCGCTCGACACCGACACGACGCCGACCCTCGAAGGCGAGGCCTGGCTGATGCACAACAACTTCGCCCAAGCCGAGGGGGTGACGAATCTCGACCAGGTGCCGGAGGCCGGTGCCCTGATCGCCATCGGCTTCGCCAAGCCGCTAGGCGGCACCGGCGGCTATGCCCGCTACGTCGCCATCGCGCCGGCGGGCTGGCCGCACGGCGTCAGCGTCGATGCGGTGCCGGGCGCGCCGCTGCCGCAGCAACCCGCACCTCTGCGCCGCGACGCGGATGGGGTGATGCGGCCGACGGGGCCGTGAGGAGGCGGAGGAGGAGACGGGTATGACGATGCAGGGCCGTCTCTCCCCGGCGGCGTTCCGGTCCTTCCAGGACGGCCGGCCCGACGAGGAGCGCTGGGAGCCGATCGATGGGACGCCGGTCATGATGACGCCGCAGCCGATCGATCACAACCGGATCGCCATCCGCCTCGAACGCCTGCTGAACGAGGCCCTGGAGCGGCACGATCCCGACGGCGAGGCGGTGCAGCGCGTGGGGATCGAACTCGGGCTCGGCCCTGCCGCGCTGGCAGGTCTCGGGTTTGCCGGTGCCTACCGTCCGGAGCCGGACGTGGCAGTGATCGATTATGATCCGGTGCCCGGCCTCCGCTTCGTCGACCGCGCCTATCTCCTGGCGGAGGTGGTGTCGGGCACCGACGACGAACCGATCCTGCCGCGTTTCGGTCTGCTCTGCCCGGTCGGCGCGCTCTATGCGAGCACGCATCTGCGGCCGCGACGACGCCCCGTGTGACGGCGAGCGCCCTCCGGCAGGAGGGTCACCCGCCCATGGCGCTGCACAACTCCACCAGCACCCCATCCCCGTCCCGCACATAGGCGACGACCTGGCCCCAGGGCTTCGTCACCGGCTCCGCCACCGGCAGCGCTCCGGCCGCGACGGCCCGGGCGAAGGCGGCCGGGACATCCTCGGCGATCAGGCCGACCTCGAAGCCGGAAGGCGCCTCGGCGCGGCGGTTGAGGCGGAAGCCCGGGCAGGTCTCTGCGACGAACTTTTCCTCCGCGAAGGCCAGGGCCGTCGCACCGGTCTCCATCTCGGCATATTGCCCGCTCTCGTGGACGAAGCGCGGCGCCAGCCCGAAGGCGCGCTCGTAGAACGCGACGCTTCCCGCCACGTCGGGGACGTACAGGATCACATAGCCGAGCCGCATCGCGAAACATCGTCCCTGCTGGAGCGTCCGCCGTCAGGTCCCATTGCCCGCCGGGAAGGTCCGGGTGAACACCCGCCCCTCGGTGTCCTTGGCCGCCACCGTCACCGGCTCGGCATTGCCCGTATAGGTGAAGCGGAAGGTCGGGTCCTCGCTGATCGAGATGCCGCCGCTCATCGAGAAGAGCGGCGTCTCGCCCTGGCGCACGCTCAAGGACTCGACGAACCAGGCCGGGGTGTAGAGCCGGGTCACCTGGTCCATCTGCAGGCCGGAATAGTTCGGGTGGCGGACCTGGACCTGGGCCTCGCCGCGATCCGCGAAGGCGCGGAAGCGCATCTCGCCGAGATGGGCCTTGGCCTCGGCCGGGTCCTTGACCGCCGGCGCCGAGCAGCCGCCCGCCGCCTTGACGTAGACCTTGGTCATGTAGAGGCCGCCATCCTCGGTCTCGGCGATGGCGCGGACGTAGGAATAGGAATTCACCCGGATGCGGGTGGAGAGGTCGAAATGGCGCTGCCCTTGCGCGAACCGGATCGTGCCGACCACCGGCGAGGGGTTCTCGTCCACCACCAGGGTCAGGCTCTTCACCCGGCGGGCATCGCCCTCAGGGATCGCGATATGGAGCGTCACCGGCACGATGGCGGCGTCCTCGGCGCGCTTGGGCGCCTCCAGGCTCACCAGCCCGGCCCCGTCCTCGACCGGGTGCTCGCCCACGACGCTGGGGCGCAGCTCGCGCCAGGTGGTCTCGGGTCGGTCGTCCTGCGCCGCGGCCGGGCCGGCCAGAGCCGCCACCATCATCAAGGCCGGCAACACTCTCATGACGCTCTCCCGGATGCGGGCCTCTCGCCGCTTGCGACCAATGTAGAGGACGCCGCCGCCCGATGCCAGGATAAGTCCCTGAGCGAGCGCGGTTTCGGGCGTCCTCTCGCCGGATGGTGATCAGTTCGGGCACCGTTGCGCGCCGGCGCCCGCCGGCCTATCCCGGACTGGTCGCCCGTGAGGATTCTCGTCCCGTGTCTGCACTCGCCGCCCTGCTGCCGGATCTCGGCCGCCGCACCCTGGTGATGGGCATCCTGAACGTCACACCCGACTCGTTCTCGGATGGCGGCCGCTTCCAGGACCTCGATGCGGCGCGAGAGCAGGCGACCCGCCTGGTCGAGGAAGGCGCCGCCCTCCTCGACATCGGCGGCGAATCGACGAGGCCGGGCCATCAGCCCGTGCCGGCCGAGGAGGAGCAGGCCCGGGTGCTGCCGGCGATCCGGGCCCTTGCCCCCGCCCTCCCCGTCCCGATCTCGATCGACACCTACAAGGCCTCGACCGCCGAGGTCGCGTTGAAGGCGGGCGCCCGCATCGTCAACGACGTCTGGGGCCTGCAGCGGGAGCCGGAGATCGCCCGGGTCGCGGCCCATCACGGCGCGCCGGTGGTGGTGATGCACAACCGCGAGACCGTCGATCCGAGCCTCGACATCGTCGACGAGATGCGGGCCTTCTTCGAGCGCTCGCTCGATATCGCACGCCGGGCCGGCATCTCCGAGCGCGACATCGTGCTCGATCCCGGCATCGGCTTCGGCAAGAGCTGGGAACAGCATCTGGAGGCCTTGCGGCGCCTGCCGGAACTGAGGTCGCTCGGCTTGCCCATCCTCGTCGGCGTCTCGCGCAAATCGGTGCTCGGGCGCATCCACAACGCCGCCACCGCGCCGTCCGACCGCCTGTTCGGCTCGATCGCCGCCCACGTCGCCGCCGCGTCGCTCGGGGCCGACATCGTGCGGGTCCACGACGTGCGCCCGCATGTCGAGGCCTGCCAGGTGGTCGATGCGATCATGCGCCCCGCCTCCCGCGCCGGAGCCTGACCCTTTGGACCGCATCCTGATCCACCGCCTCGCGGTCTTCGCCCGTCACGGCGTGCTGCCGGAGGAGGAGGTGCTGGGCCAGCGCTTCTACCTCTCGCTGGAAGCTCGCCTCGATCTCGGCGAGGCCGGGCGCAGCGACGAGATCGGCGCCACGGTGAGCTATGCCGACCTCGCGGGCCTCGCCCACCGCATCGCCACCGAGCGCCGCTTCCGGCTGATCGAGGCCCTGGCGGAGACCATCGCCCAGGAGGCGCTCAAGGCCTTCCCGGCACTCCAGTCTCTGACGGTCCGGATCGACAAGCCGGGCGCGCCGGTGCCGCTGGTGCTCGACAACGTGGCCGTCGAGATCACGAGGATCCGGCGTGCCTGACGCGTTTCTCGGACTCGGCAGCAATCTCGGCGACAAGGCCGCGATGCTCGACGCGGCGATCGCGGCGATCGCCGCCACGCCCGGCATCGCGGTGACGGCCCGCTCGCGCAACTACCGCACGCCGCCCTGGGGCGATACCGACCAGGACTGGTTCCTCAATGCCGCGATCGGGATCGCGACGACGCTGTCGCCCCACGCCCTGCTGGAGGCCTGCCTCTCCGCCGAGACCCGCATCGGCCGGGTGCGGGAGCGCCGCTGGGGCCCGCGGGTGATCGACATCGACGTGCTGCATTATGCCGGCGCCACGGTCAGCGACGAGCGGCTGGTGCTGCCCCACCGTTTCCTGCGCGAGCGCGCCTTCGTGCTGGTGCCCCTCGCCGAGATCGCCCCGGACCTGGCGATCGGCGGGGAGACGGTGAGGGAGGCGCTGGCGCGGCTCGACCGGAGCGGGATCGAGCCGGTGGACGGTTCCGCGCTGTCAGGAGAGCCTGCACCGCACGGCAGAGCCTGAATCGGGCGGAGGTCGAGCGCCTGGCTCACGCTTCCCGCGTCACGGCCTCGTCCCGACGCGCCGTCGCGGGCGGCAGCCTCGAAGGCGGGCTCCAGGGATCGCAGGGAAGTCTGGAGCCCACCTTCGGAATCGGCCGATCGTCGATCGGTTCATGCGAAATCCGGGTGTTTGCTTCGTGGTTGCTTCGGGCAATCCAGTCGTATCGCTTTCGCAATGCGGATTTCGGCTTCGCTCCTGCGCGCCCGGGCGCGATGCCCCCGACCAGGCCTCATCCCGTCCGGGTCGCTGCCGGCACCTTCGACGAGGACCTGACCCGAGGACATGCCCCATGCCGGCATCCAGGCGCCGCCGCAAGAGCCTCGATCGGGCGTCTATTTCCGGTTTGTGATCAGCCGATCGACGTTTTGATTGGCCTCCTTGTTCTCCTTGTGCTGCTGCTTGATCTGATTCTCGGTGTATTTCTGCGACATCTCATCCCGCCTGCCTTGCGGAATGGTGTTCTCGGCGGCGAAGACTGGCGTCACCGACAGCAGGCAGGCGGCGCACACGGCGGCGGAAATCAGCGGCTTGATCATGGCCTCTTCCTCTTGGTCAGAGACCGGTCAACACGCACGAAACGGCCGCGGTTTCATGACAAATTCTCCATCACGAGTACGGCTTGACCGAGCCGTTGCTTGCAAGGCAGACCGCCGCACGGCAAGGCTGCACGTCCTGCCGCCGGTTCGGGATGCCGGCACATCGATTCGGTCTCGGGTGAGCCCGAGATCGACGGGCCGTCGAGTCTCACAGGCGCCGCTCCATGAGGCCGCTTGAGCGGATCGTCCGCATGACCCGTGAACGGCCCCCACGGGGCATGAAGCCGGCGGGCTCGTAGAGGGCCCGGAGCAGACACCCATCTTGTCCCACGACACGCCCGCCGCTGTCGATCGCTCCCCTACTCCGCCGGAGCCGGCCTGTGGGCCGCCTCGTGCCCCGGCGGCTCGTCCACCGCGCCGACGAAGCGCCCGAACAGCCGGCCGGTCAGGCGGGACAGGTCGTCCATCAGGAGGAAGATCGCCGGCACGAAGACGAGGGAGAGCAGGGTCGAGACGATCAGGCCGGAGATCACCGCGATCGCCATCGGCGAGCGGAACTCGCCGCCGATGCCGAAGGCCATCGCGCTCGGCACCATGCCGGCCGCCATGGCGATGGTCGTCATCACGATCGGCCGGGCGCGCTTGGCGCCGGCCTGGGTGATGGCGGTGACGCGGTCGACGCCGCGGGCCATCTCCTCGACGGCGAAATCCACCAGCATGATCGCGTTCTTGGTCACCACGCCCATCAGCATCAGGATGCCGATCACCACCGGCATCGAGATCGGCCGGTTGAAGATCAGGAGGCCGAGGATCGCCCCGCCGATCGAGAGCGGCAGCGAGAACAGGATGGTGAGGGGCTGGAAGAACGAGGCGAAGAGCAGGATCAGGACGCCCAACACCATCATCAGGCCGGCGCCCATCGCCATGGCGAAACCCTCGAACACCTCGCCCATCACCTCGGCGTCGCCGGTCTGGCGCAAGGAGATGCCGGGCGGCAGGTTGCGGGCGGTGGGGGTGTTCATCGCGAGCTTGATCTGCTCGCCGAGCGCGTCCGAGCCCTGCATGTTCGCTTCCAGCGCCACGCGCACCGCCCGGTCGTAGCGGTCGATCGCGGTCGGCCCGCGGCCGAGGCTGATATCGGCCACCGCCGCGAGCGGCACGGAGGCGCCGTTCTTCGCCGGCACTTTCAGGCTCTCCAACGCCGCGAGGTCGCCGCGCAAGGCCATCGGCAATTGCACCCGGATCGGGATCTGCCGGTCGGTGGCGTTGAACTTGGCGAGGTTCTGGCCGATGTCGCCGATCGTGCCGACGCGGACCGTCTCCGCGATGGTGTCGGTCGAGACGCCGAGATCGGCGGCGACGCCGGGTTTGGGGCGGATGCGCACCTCGGTCCGGTCGAGGGGGGCGGTCGACATCACGTTGACGAGGTTCGGCAGGGCTGCGACCTCGCGCTGCATCCTCTCGGCGACGTCGGTCACCTGGGCGGTGTCGCCGCCGGCGACGATGAGGGTGAAGTCGCGCTGGCCGCCCTCGCGCAAGGACCAGTAGCGCACGTCCGGCTCGTCGCGCATCAGGTCCATGATCGCCGCTTCCACGTCGGCCTGCTTGCGCACGCGGGCGTTCTTCGGCGTCAGGTTGATGGTGAAGGTGGCAAGCCGCACCTCCTTCTTACCCGGCAACTGGCGGCCGCCATCGACGAAGACCGAGCGGACCTCCGGCAGGGTACGGATGCGCTGGGCGATCCGGTCGGTGACGGCGATCGTGTCCTCCAGCCGCGCGCCCGGGGGCAGCTCGACCACCATCAGGGTGCGGGCGGCATCCTCCTTGGGCAGGAAGCCCGCCGGCAGGAGGCTCGTCGACATGATGGAAGCGGCAAACAGCGCGAGGCCGACGACCAGGGTCACGTATTTGTGCCGCACCGACCACAGCACGACGCGGTTGTAGACCCGCATCACCGGGCCCTCGCGCTCCTCGTGGTGGCCGTGGTCGCGCAGGAAATAGGCCGCCATCATCGGGGTGATGAGGCGGGCCACCAGCAGCGACATGAACACGGCCGCCGCGATAGTGAGGCCGAACTGCTTGAAGTACTGCCCGGCGATGCCGCCCATGAACGAGACGGGGGCGAAGATCGCGATCAGGGTGGCGGTGATGGCGATCACCGCCAGGCCGATCTCGTCGGCGCCCTCGATCGCCGCGCGGTAGGGCGACTTGCCGAGCCGCATGTGGCGGACGATGTTCTCGATCTCGACGATCGCGTCGTCGACGAGGATGCCGGTGACCAGCGTGATGGCGAGCAGGCTCACCGCATTGAGCGAGAAGCCCATCGCGCTCATCGCCCAGAAGGTCGGGAAGACCGAGAGCGGCAGGGCCACCGCGGCGATCAGCGTCGCGCGCCAGTCGCGCAGGAACAGGAACACCACCAGCACCGCCAGCCCCGCGCCCTCCATCAGGCTGTGCATGGCGGATTCGTAGTTGCCGATGGTGTTGGTGACCGACGAATCGATCCGGTCGAAGCGGACGCCCGGATACTCCTTGGCAAACTCCTCGATCTTCTTCGCCACCACCTCGCCGACCGAGGCGTCGCTGGCGCCGCTCGCCCGCGAGATCGCGAAGGCGACGACCGGCTCGCCGTTGAGGCGCGCGAAGGTGCGGGGCTCCTCGGCCCCGTCGGTCAAGGTCGCGAGGTCGTCGAGGCGGACCTTGCGCCCGCCCGGCAGCACGATCGAGGTCGCCGCCAGGGTGTCGAGGGTCGAGGAGGCGGCGAGCGTCCGGATCGACTGCTCCTGGCCGCCGACCTCGGCCCGGCCGCCGGCCATGTCGGCGGAGGTCAGGCGCAACTGCCGGTTCACGTCGGCCGCGGTGATGCCCAGCGCCAGCAGCCGGTCGGGCTTCAAGGTCACCCGGACCTCGCGGGCGACGCCGCCTAGGCGCTCGACGCCGCCGACGCCGCGCAGGCCCTGGATCTGGCGCGCCACCACGTCGTCGACGAACCAGGACAGGTCCTCGGGCGTCATCGCGGGCGCCGAGGCGCCGTAGACCATGATCGGCAGGCCGGCGATCTCGACGCGCGAGATGATCGGCTCGTCGATCGTCCGCGGCAGGTTCATCCGGATCTTGGCGATCGCGTCCTTGACGTCGTTGACGGCGCGGTCGGTGTTGACCTCCAGGCGGAACTCGACCGTCGTGGTCGAGGTGCCCTCGGTGATCGCCGAGATGATGTGCTTGACGCCCTTCACCCCCGCCACCGCGTCCTCGACCCATTTGGTGACCTGGGTCTGCAATTCGCTCGGCGCGGCGCCGGCCTGGGTCACCGTCACCGAGACGATCGGGATGTCGATGTTGGGGAAGCGGGTGATCGGCAGGCTGCGGAAGCTCACGAGGCCGAGCAGCCCGAGCACCAGGAAGAGCACGATCGAGGGGATCGGCTTGCGGATCGCCCAGGCGGAGACGTTCAGGCGCATCGCGCGGATCCGTTCAGGAATGAGAAGCGAGAGGTGTCAGGGACGCCGGCGAATCAGGATGGGGGCGTCAAGGACGCCCCGCCTCGGCGGTCGCGGGCATCGCGGGATAGATCGGCCGCACCCGGTCGCCGTCGCGCAGGAAGCTGCCGGCCCGGGCCACCACGGCCTCCCCGGCCTTGACCCCGTCGCGGACCTCGATGAAGCCGCCGGCCGAGAGGCCGGTGCGGATCGGGCGCAGCTCGACCCGCTCGCCGGAGACCACCAGCACGGTCGGGCCCGAAGCGCCGTAGACCACCGAGGCGAGCGGCACCGCGACGCCGGTGCGCCGCGCCGCCTCGACGGCGCCGCGGGCGAAGGCGCCGATGCGCAGGCGCGGATCGGCCTCGAGCTTGATGCGGACCTTGCCGAGGCGGGTCGCCCGGTCGACTTCCGGATAGACGACCCGGACGCGCCCTGAGACCGCGACCGGCCCGTCTGTGGTGTCGAGGTCGAGGCTCGCCGGGGCGCCGGCGCGCAGCCGCGCGAGCCCGGTCTCCGGCACCTCGCCCTCGAGCTCGATCTCGCCGCGGGCGATCAGGCGAAACAGCGGCTCGGCGGAGGCGCTCGCAGTGGCGCCGACCCGGGCGGTGCGGCGGCTGACGATGCCGCCTTCCGGCGCGCGGATCTCGGTGCGGGCGAGCTTCAGGTCGAGTTCGCTGCGTTGCGCCCGCGCCTGGGCGAGGTCGGCCTGCGCGATGGTCAGCCCGTTGCGGGCGGCCGACAGCCGGCCCTCGGCGCCCTTGGCGGCGGATTCCCGCTGCTCCAGCACCGCCGCGGTGCCGTTGCCGGTCTTCATCAGGCTCTGGGCGCGCTCGAGCGACAGGCTCGCCTCGACCTGCGCGGCCTCGGCCTGCACGATCGAGCTGCGCGCCTGCGCCACCGCGCCCTCGGCGCGGGCGATCGCGGCGGCATTCTGGGCGAGCTGGGTGTCGATCATCTCGCGGGAGAGGCGGGCCAGCACCGCGCCCTTGGCGACCCGGTCGCCCTCCTCCACCAGCAGCTCGGTGATGCGGCAGCCCTCGATCTCCGGCGAGACCAGGATCTCGTCGCGCGGCACCAGGGTGCCGGTGACGACGGCGCGCTCGACGATCTCGCGCTCGGCGGCCACCGCGACGGTGACGGCGGGCGCGGGCGCGGCGGTGACGACGGGGCCGGCGGCGGGCGCGGTCTCGGCGGCGATGGCGGGTGCAGCGGCGAGAGCGGCGAGAAGGGCGGCCGGAACGCCGGCGCGGCGACGGAGGCGGATCATCGGGCGGGTTCCGGAGTGGACGGCCCCGTCGGGACGGGGCCGGTCGGGTCGAAGCGGCCGTCGAGCGCCGCGCCGATCAGGGTCAGCATGGCGTCGATGACGGGGCCGGGGGCGAAATCGGGCGAGAGGGCGCGGCGGACCATGATGCCGTCGGCCATCACCATGGCGAGGCGGGCGAGCGCCTCCGGGTCGGCGCCGGGGAGCGGCGGGTCGCGACGATCTTGTCGGTCGAGACGGTCTTGTCGGTCGAGACGGTCTTGTCGGTCGAGACGGTCTTGCGCCCGGCGGTAGAGGCCGGAGAGGCGCGCCGAGATCTCGCGCTCGAAGTCCCGGCAGATCGCCGCCATGGCGGGGTTGCGGGTCGCCTCGGCCCACATCTCCAGGCAGAGCACCGCCTTCTCGGCCGGGGCCTCGGCGAGGTGGCGCCGCGCCAGGGAAGCGAAGGCCTGCATCAGGTCCGGGGCGGCCTCGATGCCCGAAAAATCCTCGGCCACCGCGGCGCGGTCGCGCTCGGCGAGGCCGGCGACGATCGCGTCCTTCGACGGGAAGTAGCGGTAGAGGTTGCCGGGGCTCATGCCGGCCTCCGCCGCCACGTCGTGCATCGTGGCGCGGTGGAAGCCGTGGCGGACGAAGCAGGCCTCCGCCGCATCGAGGATGCGGGAGCGGCGTCCCTCGGCCGAATCGAGGCGGGCAGGGCTGGCTTGAGGCGGCACGTGGGGAGGCCATGAGAATGAACGTTCATTCTCTACACCCGATTCGGGTGTTCCCGCAACGTTCGATGCCGTGCAACCTCCACCGAGCGGCGCGCGTTGACGGCCAGGATCTCAGTCTTCAGTGGGAGGACAGTGTTCATGGCCATCTTCCAGGTCAGGCAGACCGCGACCGGCGCCATTCTCTGGACCGGCGGCGCCGAGAACGAGCAGCAGGCCCTCGACGCGATGGCGCGCGAGGCGGGTTACGCCGATTTCGCGGCGATCCCGGAATCGTTGCGCGGGGCGGGCACGAAGGTGGACCGCCTGAACCTCGGCTGAGCCGGGCTTCACGCCCGATCGGTCGTCGACGGCGGGCCGGGGTTCGCGCCCCGGCTTTTTCGTGGCCCGTGACCTGCATGGTCGAGAATTTTGAGCGCTTTTGTGGTTAAGAAATTCTTAGCGCGAGAGGCTCTTGGATCGGTCGATTCCGATCTCATAACCAACGGCCCAAGATGCTGACGCATCGCTTCGATCTCGGGCGAGCCCGAGATCGACGGGGCCATTGACCCATCTCGAATTTTCGACACCAAGCCCAGAAGTCCGGGATCTTGGGCTTGGCGGAAAATTCGAGAACGGAACCAAAGGTCGTTTTCAACGACAGTTGGTATCAGTTCGTCACCGGCTTCGCGGTCCCTTGCGGATGAAACATATGGCAGAGTGGACTTGCCGTCGGCGGAGAGATCGGTTCGTCTTTGGTGTGCCAGACCCCGCGTATCAGTTGGATCCGGGCTCCTCTTCAGTCCCCTCGCTTGCGTCACGGGCCGGTCCTCGGGCCAGCCCCGGAGCGCGTCATTTAGATTTGATCTCACGGGAGCCTGCGCCGGCGGCCTGACGGCAAGGAGATCGTGATGAAGGTCCTCTACCCCCGCTGCGCCGCCCTCGATGTTCACAAGGACACCGTCGTCGCAGCCATCCGTCTGGCCGAGAGCAGCGAGGTTCAGCGTGAGGTGCGTACGTTTGCCACCACCACGCCCGCTCTGCTCGACCTCTCCGCCTGGCTCGACGAGCACGCCTGCACCCATGTCGCCATGGAGGCGACCGGCATCTACTGGCGCCCGGTCTGGCAGGTCCTCGACGCCGACAGCCGCACCCTGATCCTGGCCAATGCCGCCCATGTCAAGAACGTGCCCGGCCGCAAGACCGACGTCGCCGACGCGGTCTGGCTCTCCGACCTGCTCGCCCACGGCCTGATCCGCGCCAGCTTCGTGCCCGAGGCTCAGACCCAGGCGATGCGCGACCTGCTGCGCACCCGCAAGCAACTGGTCCGCGAGCAGGCCAGCCACGTCCAGCGCATCCAGAAGACCCTCGAGGAGGCCAACCTCAAGCTCGCCTCGGTGCTCACCGACATCATGGGCCAGTCCGGTCGCGCCGTGCTCGACGCGCTGGTCAAGGGCGAGCGCGATCCGGCTGGGCTGCAGGCGCTGGTCAGCCCGCGGGTGAAGGCGGCGCCCGAGGCGATCCGGGCCGCGCTCACGGGCCGGATCGGGGATCACCACCGTTTCCTGCTCGGTGTGCATCTACGCCAGTACGACGGGTTGGGGCGAGCGATCGCGGAGATCGACGCGCAGGTGGAGCGCGACCTCGGCCCTTTCCGGGAAGCGGTGAAGCTGCTGGTGACGATCCCGGGCATCAGTGACCTCACCGCGCAGGTGATCCTCTCCGAGATCGGCCCCGACATGAGCCGCTTCCCGACCGCCGGCCATCTGATCTCCTGGGCCGGGCTGTGCCCGAGGAACGACGAGAGCGCGGGCAAGCGGCGCTCGACGCGGCTGCGCAAGGGCGCGCCCTGGCTCAAGACGGCCTTGGTGCAGGCCGCCTGGGCCGGAGTGCGCAAGAAGGCGAGCTACATCAGGGCGCAGTTCCAGCGCTTGCGCGGCCGGCGCGGCCCCAAGAAGGCGATCTGCGCGGTCGCCGCTTCGATGTTGACCGCGATCTATCACATGCTCAAGGCCGGCACGGCTTACGTCGATCCCGGGCCTGATCACGGCCGCAAGGCGGCCCCGACCATCCGCGCCAAGGCGCTCGTGCGGCAGATCGAGCGCCTTGGATTTGCGTGCGAAATCAAACCCGTAGAGCCAGTTTCTATTTAGTTGTTCACCGGCTTCGCGGTCCCTAGCGGATGAAATTGTTTCGCGAGCCAAGGGTGGCAAATGCCACCCTGGGCTCGCGAATTTCTATTTGGATCGATCGACGCAACCGCTCGAACAGGCTCCCGGGATGAGCCGGGACCCTGTACCGCCCCGAATCGTCCGCGGTCCGGGGCGGCGGTCTTTCAGATCACGTCACGATCGCGCTGCAATCGCGAAGCTCTCTAAGTCCTTGTTTTGCCGCATTGTCTGCGACGAACCGGTTTCCACTTCGTCGGAAAATGCTCTAGTGTCCTGGCACTAAAGTTCGGCGACGAACGTTGTAGGGGAGGATCCTGCCACGGAGGGCACCGATGCCTCGTCCCCTGCCTGCGGTCAACCTGAGCCCGGCCGAGCGCGGCGCCCTGGAGAAATGGGCGGAGCGTCGCAAGACCGCGCAAGGCTTGGCCACGCGTGCCCGCATCCTGCTGCTGGCCGACGAGGGCGCCTCCAACAAAGCCATCGCGGCCGATCTCGCCCTCGATCCGGCGACTGTCAGCAAGTGGCGCAACCGCTTCCTGCGCGACCGCGTCGAGGGGCTCTACGATCAACCCCGCAGCGGCGCTCCCCGTCGCATCGACGATGACGCGGTCGAGGCCCTCGTGCTCGACACCCTGGAACGCAGGCCCGAGGGCGCCACGCACTGGAGTTCGCGCCTGATCGCCAAACGCCACGGCCTCTCCCACACCAGCGTCCAGCGCATCTGGCACGCCTTCGGGCTCAAGCCGCACCGCACCAAGACCTTCAAGCTCTCCACCGACCCCGACTTCGTCGGCAAGGTCCGTGATATCGTCGGGCTCTACCTCGATCCGCCGACCCGTGCCGTCGTGCTGTGTGTCGACGAGAAGAGCCAGATCCAGGCGCTCGATCGGTCGCAGCCCGTGGTACCGCTCCAGCCGGGCGACGTCGAGCGGCGCACCCACGACTACAAGCGCCATGGCACGACGTCCCTGTTCGCCGCGCTCGACATCGCCACCGGGCGGGTGATCGGGCAGTGCCAGCCGCGCCATCGCGCCAGCGAGTTCCTCACCTTCCTCGACACGATCGAGGCCAACGTGCCCACCGATCTCGACGTGCATCTGGTGATGGACAACTACGCCACCCACACCACGCCCGAGGTGCGGGAGTGGCTGGCACGCCGGCCGCGCTGGCAGGTGCATCACACGCCCACCAGCGCCTCCTGGCTCAATCAGATCGAACGCTTCTTCGCCCTGCTGACCGAGCGTGAAATCCGGCGCGGCGTCTATCGCAGCGTCGAGGACCTGGAGCAGGCGATCAACGCCTTCCTGAAAGCGCACAACGCCGATCCCAAGCCGTTTCGTTGGACCAAGTCCGCCGAACAGATCATCGCCTCGGTCGAGCGCTTCTGCCTCCGAACCGCGCAGCTCGCGGACACATAACCTCGTTCATTGCCGAACTTCAGTGCCAGGACACTAGTGGTTGTCGCGCGGCACCCCATGCGTCTGTGCGATGCGCTGGAAGGCCTCGGAGCCCTTGAGGATCATGCCCTCGGAGAGCTGGTCCACCATCGCGCGCTGGATCGCCTGCCAGGGGGTCTGGCTCGCCGGGTAGGGGTAGCCGCCCCGGGCGTTGAGGTCGTCGCGGCGCCGCTGGATCTCCTCCTCGGGGAGCAGGATGTCGGCGGTGCGCTTGTTGAGGTCGATCCGGACCCGGTCGCCGTTCTGGAGCAGCGCCAGACCGCCGCCGGCCGCCGCCTCCGGCGAGGCGTTGAGGATCGAGGGCGTGCCCGAGGTACCGGACTGGCGCCCGTCGCCGATGCAGGGCAGCGACAGTACGCCCTTGCGGATCAGCTCGCCCGGGGGCTGCATGTTCACGACCTCGGCCGCGCCCGGATAGCCGATCGGCCCGGCGCCCCGCATGATCAGCACCGTGTGCTCGTCGATCTCGAGCGCCGGATCGTCGATGCGGTGGTGGTAATCCTCCGGCCCGTCGAACACCACGACACGCCCCTCGAAGGCGTAGGGATCGTCCGGGTTGGCGAGGTAGCGGTCGTAGAACTCACGGCTGATCACGCTGGTCTTCATGATCGCGGAATCGAACAGCGAGCCCTTGAGGTTGAGGAAGCCGGCGCGCTCGCGCATTGGCTCGCCATAGGGCTTGATGACGTCGCGATCCCAGGTCTGGGCGCCCGCGCAGTTCTCGGCAACGGTCTTGCCGTTGCAGGTGAGCACGTCGGCGTGGAGCTTGCCGGCCTCGAGCAGCTCCGACATCACCGCCGGCAGGCCGCCGGCGCGATAATATTCCTCACCGAGATACTGGCCGGCGGGCTGCATGTTGACCAGGAGCGGGATGTCGTAGCCGACGCGCTCCCAGTCGTCGCAGGAGAGCGGCACGCCGATCAGCTTGGCGATGGCGTTGATGTGGATCGGCGCGTTGGTCGAGCCGCCGATGGCGGTGTTGGCGACGATCGCGTTCTCGAACGCCTCGCGGGTGAGGATGTCGGAGGGCTTCAGGTCCTCCCACACCATGTCGACGATGCGCTGGCCGGTGGCGTAGGCGGCTTGTCCGCGCTCGCGGTAGGGCGCGGGGATCGCCGCCGAGCCCGGCAGCGCCATGCCGAGCGCTTCCGCCAGCGCGTTCATGGTCGAGGCGGTGCCCATCGTGTTGCAATGCCCGGTCGAGGGCGCCGAGGAGGCCACGATGTCGAGGAATTGCTGGTAGTCGATGTCGCCGGCGGCGTGGCGCTCGCGGGCCTTCCACACCACGGTGCCCGAGCCGGTGCGCTCGCCGCGGCTCCAGCCGTTCAGCATCGGCCCGACATTGAGCGAGATCGTCGGGATGTTCACGGTGGCGGCCGCCATCAGGCAGGCCGGCATGGTCTTGTCGCAGCCGGTGAGCAGAACGACGCCGTCGAGGGGATAGCCGTACAGCACCTCGACGAGGGACAGGTAGGCGAGGTTGCGGTCGAGGGACGCCGTCGGCCGCTTGCCGGTCTCCTGGATCGGGTGGCACGGGAACTCGAAGGCCACGCCGCCGGCCGCCGTGATGCCCTCGCGCACGCGCTTGGCCAGTTCGAGGTGATGGCGGTTGCAGGGCGACAGGTCGGAGCCGGTCTGGGCGATGCCGATCAGCGGCTTGCCGCCGCGCAGCTCGCCGACGGTCAGGCCGAAATTGAGGTAGCGCTCGAGGTAGAGCGCGGTCATGCCCGGGTTGTCCGGGTTGTCGAACCAGAGGCGCGAACGCAGGCGGCTGGCGTCGATGCGGGGGCGCGGCGTCTGGGCCATGGCGGGGTCGTCCTTCCCGAATTCGTTCTTGTCGAGAACCGTTCCGGGGAACCTATGGACCCGGCCGGTGCAGGAAGGCAACACCGCCGCGCGCATGCCCGGGCTTCCGCCGCCTGCGACCCCGACGAGCCATAAGTTTATCGTCCGGGCGCTGTCGCAAGGCGGGCGAGCGGTGCTATGAGGCCGGCTGAACCATACCGCTCGATCGTTCGGGGGAGCCGCCCAATGAGCCAAGAGAAGACGACCAACCCGCTGGTGCCGATCGCCATCGTGGTGTCGATCCCGGTCCTCGTCTGCCTGATCATCATGCTGACCGACGAGGGCATCGAGCGCTCGCTGCTCTGGGCCGCGATCAAGACCGGCATCATCCTGATCGTGCTGGGCGGCGCGCTCTCGTTCGGCGTCAGCCGGCTCGCCGAGAAGAACTCGTCGCGCTGATCGAACCGTCCCGACGGCACCAGAAGGCCGCGGGACCGCTAAAGGCGGGGCATGCTCCGCCTCGACCGCATTCGAGGAAACGAGAGACCGCCATGCCCGTGATCGTCCCCGCCTTCTCGCGCATCGGGGAGGAGAACGCCTTCGCGGTCCTCGCCCGCGCGACCGCCCTCGCCCAGGCCGGCCGCGACGTGATCAATCTCGGCATCGGCCAGCCCGACATGCCGACCCCGCCCCACGTCGTCGAGGCGGCGGTGAAGGCCCTGCAG
This sequence comes from Methylobacterium sp. 142-1Y, assembly GCF_057747795.1. Classification (NCBI taxonomy): domain Bacteria; kingdom Pseudomonadati; phylum Pseudomonadota; class Alphaproteobacteria; order Hyphomicrobiales; family Methylobacteriaceae; genus Methylobacterium; species Methylobacterium sp. 142-1Y. The sequence continues at coordinate 1,038,292 of NZ_CM173224.1, forward strand.
GACGGGCATCACGGCTACACCCCGGCGACCGGCATCCTGCCCTTGCGCGAGGCGGTGTCCCGCGACCTCGACCGGCGTCTCGGCGTCCAGGTCTCGCCCGACAGCGTGATGATCGTGCCGGGCGGCAAGGTCACCATGTTCATGGCGATCCTGATGTTCGGCGAGCCGGGGGCCGAGATCCTGTATCCGGATCCGGGTTTCCCGATCTACCGCTCGATGATCGAGTTCACCGGCGCCACGCCGGTGCCGGTGCCGATCCGCGAGGCGAACGGCTTCGCCTTCTCGGCCGAGGAGACGCTCGCGCTCATCACCCCGCGCACCCGCCTGCTGATCCTGAACTCTCCCGCCAACCCCACGGGGGGCGTGACCCCGAAGGCCGAGATCGACACGCTCGTCGCCGGCCTCGCCGCGCATCCCGACGTGACGATCATGTCGGACGAGATCTACGGCACGATGACCTATGACGGCGAGCGCCACCACACGCTGCTCGCCTATCCGGAGATCCGCGACCGACTGATCTACCTCGACGGCGCCTCCAAGACCTACGCGATGACCGGCTGGCGCCTCGGCTGGTCGGTCTGGCCGGCGCCGCTCTACGATGCCGCCCGCAAGCTCGCGGTGAACTCGTTCTCCTGCGTCAACGCCGCGACGCAATGGGCCGGCATCGCGGCGCTGGACGGGCCGCAGGATTGCGTCGCCGCCATGATGGCCGAGTTCGACCGCCGCCGCCTCCTGGTGGTCGAGGGGCTGAACCGCCTGCCGGGCGTGTCCTGCATCACCCCGAAGGGCGCGTTCTACGCGTTCCCGAACATCTCCGAGACCGGGTGGAAGGCCAAGGCGCTGGCATCCGCGCTGCTGGAAGAAGCCGGCGTCGCGACGATCGGCGGGCCGGATTTCGGCGTGCATGGCGAGGGGTATCTGCGCCTGTCCTACGCCAATTCTGCGGAGAATATTGCGCGGGCGCTGGAGCGGATCGGGGCGTTCCTGGAGGGGAATCGGCGCTGAGGCGCCGGCTCGGCGTTTGTCAGAGCGTCGTGGCCCGATCCTCTCCGTCCGAGCATAGAGTTGGACTGTGACGGATCGCGAGACGAGGCTGAAAACGATCGATGCCGCTCTTGTTCGCGGCATCGCCGATGCCGAGGCGGGACGACTCATGCCTGTCGCAGAAGCCTTCGCCCGCATGTGCGCGCAGCTGGCCTGTGATGAGGATGTCCGTTCTGCCACGTGCAGCACGGCCATATCCAGCACGTCAGACCGAGCCTGAGCGTCTGTCTGAGTGGATTGCTCTGCCGAAAACTGAGAGGGAGCACGAAATATCCCACCCTCCCACCTCATCCTGAGGTGTTAGTCGATCGCAGATCGACTGACCTCGAAGGAGGGCTCCAGCGATCGCAGCGACTTATGGAGTCTCCTTCGAGGTCAGTCCATCTCCGATGGCCTGACACCTCAGGATAAGGTTGTGTGTGGGATTAAGTCGTTGGATCGATCAACAGATCCCGAGAGCAGAACGAAAAATATCTTCACCGTATCGATCATTTTCCAACATGTCATTTCGAAGCCGGGCAGCGGAGTCTGGAATTCAGATAGTCAGGCTGAGAACGGCAACCCGGAACACGCCTCGGCTTCGTCTGCAAGACCTGCGGTTCTGGATCCCGGGCTCCGCTGCGCGGCCCCGGGATGACGCGGAGGGTGTCAATAATTGCTGCGGGAACTCAATACACGGTACCGGGAACAGCCGTGTCACCTCTACCGGCTTCAGCCGCATCACATCACGCCATACACATCATAAACCGGCCCCTGCGGCAATCGCTGCCCCACCCCCACGGCGACCACCCGGTTGAGCCAGGCCAGATCCTCCGCCCCGGTCTCGAAGCGCAACGCCGTGCGGAAGTAATACGCCTCCGGTGTCACCGCCTCGCCGCGGCCGAGGCGGGCCAGCACCTCCGGCGGGCCGGCGCGCAGGCCGGAATACTGGCAATAGACGAGGCCGCCGCCCGAAGCCCGAAACGTGAGCCGCACGTCGAGATGCGTCGTGCCGTCAGGCTCGACCCGCAGCCAGTCGCCGGCAGGAGCAGGCAGCACCTCGGCGTCGAGGCGCGGGCCTGAGACGGTGCCGCCGGTCACCGGCACGACCCGCAGGTCGGTGCCGCGGGAGGGGCCGATCGCTTGCGGCGCGCCGACCGTCAGGGCGATGCGGAACAGGAACTCGGTGCGAAGCGGTAGCGGCGTCTCCAAGACAATCTCCTCCGATTCTCATCGCGCGATATCTTCCACCGCCCGGCGCGCCGCGTCGAGGTCCGGCGGGTCGATGCGGCGGTAGCGGGCCTGGACGAGGCCGAACACCCCGAAGGCGGCGAGGCCGGCGGCGGTGAGGCCGAGCAGCACCCAGCCATAGGGCTCGCCCCGCAGGGCCTGGAGCGCGCCGCCGAGGCCCTTGACCTCGCTCGACCGGCTCGCGAGCGCCGCCGCGATCAGGAAGCCGCCGATCAGCCCGAAGGTGAGCGCCCGCGCGGCATAGCCGAAGCGGCCGAGATGGCGCACCCAATCGCGGGCATCGTGAGGGACGGAGAGGCGCTTGCACACGTCGCCCTTCCAGGCCTTCCACGCGAAGGCGAGGCCGGCGCCGATGACGATCAGCCCGACCGCGCCGACGAGCCACTGGCCGAAGGGCTGCTGCAGGAGCCAGGCGGTCCAGTCCCGCGCGCCCTGGTCCTCCGCCTTGCGGGCGGTGCCGCGCCCGAGGGCCGCCAGCATCATCGAGGCGCCGAGGCCGCCATAGGTGACGCCGCTGACGAGGTGGCCGGCCCGGGTCGCCAGCCCCTTGGCCGAGCGGCCGTAACCGTCGGCATCGGTGAGCGCCTCGACCACCCGCCAGAGCGCGAAGGCGGCGAGGCCGAAGGCGACGATCCCGAGCAGGATCCAGCCGAAGGGCCGCTCCAGCAGGATCAGGAGTGCGCTGCGGCTGCCCCCCGTCTGCCCGCCGACGCCGATCGCCGCCAGCAGGGCGAGGCCGCCGACGAGGCAGTAGGTGACCCCGCGGGCGCCGTAGCCGAGGCGGGCGAGCAGTTCGAGGGCTTGCCGGCCTGCGGCGTGCATGGAAGCCTCGCCCCGGTCAGGCCGCGAGGCCGGATTCGACCCGCGCGATCGCACCCTCGTCGAGGTCGAGGGCCTCCGCCAGCATCCGCAGGAAGGTGCGCTCCTGCATCGTATCGGGGTCGATGGCGAGGCGGGCCGCGGCGTAGACCCGGGCGCCCGATTCGGGATCCTGGACCCGGTCGGCGATCTCGTCGATCGTCGCCGGATCCTCCAGCTCGCGGGCGAGCCATTGCCGGCCGGCGAGGTCGAGGCCGGATTCGGCGACCGCCGCGTCGAGCCGCTCGCGCTCGCGAGCATCGATCACCCCGTCGGCGGCCGAGGCCGCCACCATGATGCGCAGGCAGAGCGTCGCCTCGTCGTCGCTGAGCGCGCCGGCCTCGAAGGGGGTCGCGGGGGACTTCGACGACGGTTGCGCGGCCGGCGCCTCCGCTTGCGTCGCCCGCAGGGCAAGCCCGGCGATGAGCGCCAGCCCACCGAGGGCGGCGGAGGCCGCGAGCCCGCCGCGGCGACTGCGCACCAGGGCATCCAGCACCCGTTTCACCTCGGCCATCACGCCCTCCCGTACCCGTCACAGTTCATCTCTTTGCCGACAACGGTCTCGTGCGGCTCCGGTTCGCGGATGAACGGCGGATCGCCACGCCGGTTGCGCGGCCACGCTCGCAGCGCCATCTTGCGGTCATGCTTCTCGCCCTGGCCTGGCTGGCGCGCACCCTGGTGCTCGCCCTCGTCATCCTGTTCCTGCTGCCGCTCGCCGCCCACGCCCTGTGGTGGTGGAGCCGCGACGACGTCGCTCCCGACTGGTCCACCGCCGACTGGTCGAGCGCCCGGCTCCTGCCCGCCGCAACGGCCGCGCCGGAGGCGAAGGTGCGGATCTACGCCGCCCGGGTCGGGCGCTGGCGGGGCATCTTCGCCCACCACACCTGGATCGTGGTCAAGGAGGCGGGCGCCCCGCGCTACACCCGCTACGACGTGGTCGGCTGGGGCCTGCCGGTGCGGACCGACGCCTACGCGGCCGATGCGCGCTGGTTCGGCAACCCGCCGCAGGTGGTGCTGGCCCTCGACGGCGAGGCGGCGGAGCGCGCCGTGCCGCGGATCCGCGCCGCGGTCGCGACCTATCCGCACCGGGCCGCCGGCAGCTACAGCGCCTGGCCGGGGCCGAACTCCAACACCTTCGTGACCCATGTGCTGCGGGCGGTGCCGGAGCTCGCCGTGGCGCTGCCGCCGACGGCCCTCGGCAAGGATTTTTCGGAGGACGTGGTCGCCTGGACCCCGAGCCGCACCGGATTGCAGCTCTCGGGCAGGGGCTATCTCGGGCTCACCCTCGGCTGGGTCGAGGGGATCGAGGTGAACGTCCTCGGGGCGGTGGCGGGGCTCGACCTGCGCCGCCCGGCCCTGAAGCTGCCGGGCTGGGGCCGCATCGGCATGGACCCGGCCGGTGCCACCGAGACGCTGATCGCCCCGACGGCACGGAACTGACACACGCCGTCGATCCCTGGCAGCGCCACGGGACGGGCGCCTCGCCGCCGACGGGTCGTGTCATGTCGCCCGCTCGCATCGCCGAAGGGGCTCCCCACATCATCTGCACGCAGGTCGTGAACCAAACCATGGTGCAGCGCGTTGAGCCTGACCGCGGGGTTTGCACTGCACATGTCCAGCTCACGATTCGTCAAGGTCGATGCGGCCCCCTCCGCGCTCAACGGGACCTTCGCTCCTGTCCTCACCGGCGTCTCGCGCGGGCTGCACGACCTGTTTCCGCCGGTCGAGCTGGCGCGGCCCGCGCGCAACACGCGGGAGGAGACCGAGCGGGACGCCGTCGCCCCGGTGCTGCGGCAGCGTCAGACCCAGGCGCCGCGGCTGGCCTGATTCTCACCGCCGGATCGTGCTCTCCCGCAGGACGAGCCGGAACCCGAGATCGATCACCGCCGGGGCCGTAGCCCCCCCGTCGAGGAGCCCGAGCAGCAACCCACCGGTCCGCAAGCCGATCTCGGCGGCATCGACCGCGATGGTGGAGAGGCGCGGCACGCATTGGCGGCCGATCTCGAAATCGCCGAAGCCGAGGATCTGCACGTCCTCCGGCACCCGGATGCCGCGGCGCCGGCATTCCATCACGGCGCCGAAGGCCGAGATGTCGGAGACGAGGAACAAAGCCTCGGCGCCGCCGCGGCGCAGGAGCTCGGCCATCGCCTCGGCGCCGTGGGCGAAGGCGCCCGCCGCCCGTCCGTGATGCAGGATCAGATCGTCCGGGAGACCGGCCTCGGCGAGGCCGTCGCGCAGGCCCCTCAGGCGCTCCTCGCCGCGGAAGTCGCGGACCTCGCCGGTCCGATCCGGCCCGAGCCCGGCGATGCGGGTGGCACCGAGGTCCATCAGCGTCTTCGCCGCGAGCCGGCCGACCTCGTAGTTCGAGAAACCCACCGCCCGGTCGAGCGGCGCCTCGGGGCGGTCCCAGATCTCCACCACCGGCACCCCGGCGCGGGCCAGAAGGTCGCGGGTCGTGGGCGAATGCTGCATGCCCGACACCACGATCGCGTCCGGGCGGCGCGATAGCATCGCGCGTAAGACCACTTCCTCCTCGTCCAGCGAGTAGCCGGTGACGCCGATCAGGGGCTGGTAGCCGCGCGGGCGCATCGCCTGGGTGAGGCCGGCGGCGGTGTCGGCGAAGTTCGGGTTGGTCAGGCTGGGGACGATCAGGGCGACGAAGCCGGTGCGCCGCGACGACAATCCCCCCGCCCCGCGATCCGGCACGTAGCCGAGCCGCTCCACCGCCGCCAGCACCCGCGCCCGCGTCTCTTCCGAGACGAGGGCGGCCTGGCTGAGGGTGCGCGAGACCGTCATCGGCGAGACGCCGGCGAGGCGCGACACGTCGCGCATCGTCGGTGCCCGGCGCAAGGGCGCCCGGCGCAACGGTGCCTGGTCCTCGGCCATGGTCGTGCCCGCGCAGAGTCGGCCTAGAAGGCGAGGTGGACCTTGATCGCCTTGGTACGGTCAGCGGCGAGGGCAAAGGCCTCGTCGGCCCGCGACATCGGCATCTCGGCCGAGAGGATCGGCGCGACGTCGATCCGGCCGGCGGCCAGCAGCGCGATGGCGGTGCGGTACTCCTCGTGGAAGCGGAAGGCGCCGACGAAATCGATCTCGCGGGCCATCAGGAGGTTGACCGGCACCGGGACGTCACCCGGCGGCATCATGCCGAGTTGCACCACCCGGCCGCCGGGCCGCACCACCCGGAACAGCGAGGCCAGGGCCGAGGGCGCGCCGGTCGCCTCCAGCGCGACATCGAACGTGCCCTTGTCGGCCTCGTAAGATCCCAGTCGCTCGGGCTCGGCGGCGACGTTGATGGTCTCCGCGGCGCCGATCTCCCGGGCGATGGCGAGGGGCACGTCCGACAGGTCGGTGCAGACGATCCGGCGGGCGCCGGCGAGCTTCGCCGCCATCAGGCACAGGAGGCCGATCGGCCCGGCCCCGGCGATGAGGACGTGGCGGCCGAGCAGTTCGCCCGCGCGCCGGATTCCGTGCAGCGCCACCGCCAGCGGCTCGCCGCAGGCCGCGACCCGCATCGGCATCGCATCGGGGATCGGCACGCACTGGTCGGCACGCGCCAGGAACTGTTCGCTGAAGCCGCCCTGGACGTGCGGGAAGATCGCCGCCGAGCCGAAGAAACGCATGTTGCGGCACAGGTTCGAGCGGCCGGCACGGCAATAATCGCAGGAGAGGCAGGGCCGGCTCGGATCGACCGCGACCCGGTCGCCGGGCCTGACGCTTGCGACCGCCGCGCCGACCCGCGTCACCGTGCCGGCGACCTCGTGGCCGAGCACCATCGGCTCGCGCAAGGAAAAGTCCCCGACCCGGCCCTTGCCGTAATAGGACAGGTCCGAGCCGCAGATGCCGCCGGCGCCGAGCGCCACCACGACCTCGTCGGCTTCCGGCTCGCGCAGCGAGATCGGCTCGATCCGCAGGTCCTTGGCGGCGTGGATGCGCGCGGCGAGCGTCATGGCACCAATCTCCTCCCGGTGGGCTCTCTGGCTGCCGATTCTCCGGCGCCGCGATGCCGCTTGCGTTGGTATCGGTACCATGCTTCCCTTCGGGCATAAGCGCAACCGCGGGATCGGCCCCGAACGGCCGCCGGATGCGGGGCGCATCTGGGAGGGATTTGCCGGTGTCGACCGCCTTGTTCGATCTGTCGGGCCGCCGCGCCCTGGTGACCGGCTCCAGCCAGGGCATCGGCCTGTCGCTGGCGCTCGGCCTCGGCCGCGCAGGGGCGGCGATCGTGCTGAACGGGCGCGATGCGGCCAAGCTCGACGGCGCCGTGGCGGAGCTGCGCAACGAGGGCATCACGGCGCAAGCCGCGGCCTTCGACGTGTCCGACGCAGTTGCGGTGAAGGCGGGCGTCGACCGGATCGAGGCCGAGATCGGCGCCCTCGATATTCTCGTCAACAATGCCGGCATCCAGCGCCGCGCGCCGCTCGAAGACTATCCCGTCGAGACCTGGCACGAACTGATGCGGGTCAATCTCGACAGCGTGTTCTATGTCGGCCAGGCGGTGGCCCGGCACATGATCACGCGCAAGCGCGGCAAGATCATCAACATCGCCAGCCTCCAGAGCGAGGCGGCGCGCTACTCGATCGCCCCCTACACCGCCTCGAAGGGCGCGGTGAAGAACCTGACCAAGGGCATGTGCACCGACTGGGCCCGCCACGGCCTCCAGGTGAACGGCATCGGCCCGGGTTATTTCGCGACGCCCCTGAACCAGGCTCTGATCGAGAATCCGGAATTCGATGCCTGGCTGAAGAACCGGACCCCGGCCGGGCGCTGGGGCCGGGTGGAGGAGTTGCAGGGCGCCGCGATCTTCCTGGCGTCGGCGGCGTCGGACTTCGTCAACGGGCAGATTCTCTACGTAGATGGGGGCGTGCTGGCGACGTTGTGAGGTTGTTCCTTCCGACCGGGCGCTGCCGATAAGCCCTTGCGCTGGCGCAGGAATCCCCTCTCCCCGCGGGCGGGGAGAGGGCTGCTGACCCCTTGTCGGGTCGGCAGCAAGCGGAGGCGCAGCCGAAGCGAGGGTGAGGGGGTCTCGACGAGTGAGGCTTCTCCGGAACCACCCCCTCACCCTCGCCCTGCGGGCTCGCTGCGAACCCAACAAGGGGTTCGCAGCCCTCTCCCCGCCCGCGGGGAGAGGAAAAGCTCGCGCCACACCTTTCCCCGGACAGCCCGCCTCAGCGATGCTGCCCGACCTCGTCGAGCCGAGCCGGTCGCGACGACTCAGAACACCCGCTTCTCCCGGATCTGCCCATCGAAGCCGACATGGAGCATCCGCTCCTTGCCGTCCTGCCCCTTCGCCGCCACGTCGAGGTGGCGCGGGCCGCGGCCGGCGACGCGCACGTCCGAGTAGCCGGCATCCGTGACCGCCCTGGTGAGGGCCGGGACGTCCACGTTCGGCCCGAGCCCGACCTTGTCCTTGGCCCAGTCGAGGCCGCCGGGGGGCGGGCCGACCGGCCGGAGGGCTTCGGTCTTGCCGTCGGCCCGGGTGAGCGCGCTGGCGTGGAGGAAGCCGTTCTCGAACCGGCCCTGCACCGTGACGCTCTCGCCCTTGGCCACCAGGGTGCCGCCCTCCCCGGACCGGCCGGTCTCGACCAGCGCCCGGCCGGTGCCGTCCTGAAGGATGAACTTGTTCCCGAAGATCTCGGCGACCTCGCCCTTGGCGGCGATGGCGCCGGAGGGCTGGAGCGCGCTCACCGCGACCGGGGCGACGGGGGTGAGCCGCGTCTGGGCGGGCTGGGCGAGGGAGAGCCCGACGGCGCCGAGGGCCAGCGGCACCGCGACGGCGCCGACGAGGAGGCCGCGGCGGGGCTTGGCGCGCGGGGTGACGGCGTCGGTCTTCGAGGTTTCGACCGTGCTGGTCTCGATCTCGGTGGCCTTGCCCTCGATGGTGGTGCGGTCGGTCATGTCTGTCGTTCCCGTGTGATGAGGCCCTGTCCGGGTTGGCGCTCTTCTACGTCAGGCCCCGGGAACCGGGCCTGAACCCGGCCGTTCAGGTTCGGTTAAACCGCCGGGACTACGGCGGAATCCGCTTGTGCCACCCGGGTTCGACCGCTCATGAAGCTCCTGCTCGTCGAGGACGATGCGGCGCTCGCCGCCGAGATCCTGCGGGTCCTGCGCGCCGAGAACTGCGCCGTCGACCACGCCCATGACGGCGAGGACGGCGCGCATCTCGGCGACACCGAGACCTACGACGCGGCGGTGCTCGATCTCGGCCTGCCGAAGCGCGACGGGATTTCGGTCCTGCAGGGCTGGCGGGCCGCCGGCCGAACCCTGCCGGTGCTGATCCTCACCGCGCGGGACGCCTGGAGCGACAAGGTGGCGGGCTTCAAGGCCGGGGCCGACGACTACCTGGTGAAGCCGTTCCGGGTCGAGGAGCTGGTGATCCGCTTGCGCGCCCTGGTGCGCCGCGCCGCCGCCCATGGGGCGACCATCGTGACCTGCGGTCCCATCAGCTTCGATCCCGGCCTCGGCGCCTTCACCCGTGACGGGCTGCCGCTCAAGCTCACCGGGCTCGAATGGCGCGTGCTGTCCTGCCTGATCCTGCGCCGCGACGGAGTGGTGCCGCGGGGCGAGCTGATGGAACGGGTCTACGAGGGCGACGCGGAGGTCGATTCGAACTCGGTCGAGGTCATCATCACGCGGTTGCGCCGCAAGATCGCCCCGGCCCGGATCGAGACCGTACGCGGCCACGGCTACCGGCTCACCGCGGGCGAGGCGGCGTGATCGGGCTCGGCCAGATCGGTTCCCTGCGTCGGCGCCTGCTCCTCGGGGCGCTGGCGCTGGGCGCGACCGCGCTGGTCGTGGCGGGAATCGCCATCGCGCTGATCCTCGCCCGGTTCGTGCGGGGGCAGATCGATTCCCGGCTCGATGCGCAGATCGTCGCCCTGGTCTCGGGGCTGGAGCCCGGCCCCGATTTACATCTCTCCCGCGACCTCGACGCGCCGCCCTTCGACCGGCCGGGCTCGGGCTGGACCTGGCAGGTGCAGCGCGGCGGCACGGTCCTGCGCTCCGCCTCCCTCGGGGAGCGCAGCCTGACCGTTCCGGCGCTGCCTGAGGACGAGGAAGGACCCCGCCCGGCGGACGGCACCGGCCCGCAGGGACAGGCCCTGATCCTGCGCATCCTGACGCTGCCGGACGGAACCGTGGTGGCGGCGAGCGCCCCCCGCGCGGCCCTGAACGGCCCGCTCCGGGAGGCGGGCTTGAGCCTCGCCGCCTGCCTGGCGGTGCTGGGGCTGGTTCTGGCGGCCGCCGGCGTGGCACAGGTTCGCCTGGGGCTTCGTCCCCTCGACCGATTGCGGCAGGAGCTGGAGGCGGTGCGGGCAGGCCGGCGCGAGCGGGTGCCGGATTCCCAGCCCGTCGAGGTCCGGCCGCTCGCCGCCGAGATCAACGCCCTCCTCGACCAGAACGCGGCGCAGCTCGCCCAGGCCCGCACCCATGTGGCGAACCTCGCCCATGGCCTGAAGACGCCGCTCGCCACGCTGTCGCTCGCCCTGTCCGAGCCCGGCCGCGACCCGGACGGGCGGCTGTCGCAGTTGGCGGCCCACCTCGACCGCTCCGTGCGCCATCACCTGCGCCGGGCCCGCAGCGCCGCGCTGACCGGGGCGACGCGGCTGCGCACGGAACTGGCCGGTCCGGTCACCGATCTCGCTGCGGCCCTGGAGCGGCTGCACGCCGAGAAGGGCGTACGGGTGACCTGCGCGGTCCCGCCCGGCCTCGCCGCGGCCTGCGACCCGCAGGATCTCGACGAGATGCTGGGCAACCTGGTCGACAATGCCTGCACCTGGTGTACCCGCGCGGTGCGGGTATCGGCGGAAGGCTCCGGCGGCGACGTGGTGGTGGCGATCGAGGATGATGGCCCCGGCCTCGGGCCGGAGGCGCTGGCGGCGGTGGCGCAGCGCGGCCGGCGCCTCGACGAGACCGTGCCGGGCCACGGCTTCGGGCTCGCCATCACGACGGAACTCGCGGAGCTCTATGGCGGCGGGCTGGAACTCGACCGGTCGGCGATCGGTGGCTTGCGGGCAAGGCTGCGGCTGCCGGGGTGAGCTGCGGCCGCTGGAGCCGGAAGTTCGCTCACCTCAGCAGAAGAGACACCCTCCGCGTCATCTCAAGGGGCAGTCGGGCACAAGGATGGCGCAGGTCCTCTCCTCTCCCCGCGGGCGGGGAGAGGGCCGTGTCGACGTTCAGGAGACACGGCAAGCGGAGGCGAAGCCGGAGCGAGGGTGAGGGGGTCTCGACGAGGGAGGCTTCTCCGGAAATACCCCCTCACCCTCGCCCTACGGGCTCGCCGCTCCCCCTGAACGGGGGATCGGCCCTCTCCCCGCCCGCGGGGAGAGGAGAAAACCCGCGCCCCTATGGATTTCATGATCCCGACCGCGCCGACGAGCCCATGGATAACAGAAGAAATCCTGCTAGCTTGTACTCAATGCGAACAGGATCTCACCCCTGCATCTTCGCCAGCATCGCGTCGGAAACGGCAAAATTCACGAAGACGTTCTGCACGTCGTCCTGGTCCTCGATGGTCTCGACGAGGCGGATCAGCTTCTCGGCGGTCTCGTCGTCGACGTCGACGGTATTCTGGGCGCGCCAGATCAGGGCGGTGCGGCGGGGCTCGCCGAAGCGGGCCTCCAGGGTCTTGGCGACCTCGCCGAGGGACCCCTGCTCGCAGGTGACCTCATGGCCGCTCTCGTCGGACTTCACGTCGTCGGCGCCGGCCTCGATGGCGGCTTCCAGCATCGTGTCGGCATCGGCCACCTTGGCGTCGAAGGCGACGAGGCCGACATGGTCGAACATGAACGACACGGCGCCGGTCTCGGCGAGGCTGCCGCCGGACTTGGTGAAGGCCGAGCGCACGTCGCTCGCCGTGCGGTTGCGGTTGTCGGTCTGCGCCTCGACGATGAGCGCGGCGCCGCCGGGGCCGTAGCCCTCGTAGCGGACCTCCTCGTAATTCTCCGCGTCGCCCCCGGCCGCCTTCTTGATGGCGCGCTCGATGTTGTCCTTGGGCATGTTCTCGGCCCGGGCCGCGAGAATCGCGGCGCGCAGGCGCGGGTTCATCGACGGGTCGGGCGTGCCGAGCTTGGCCGCGACGGTGATCTCTCGGGCGAGCTTGGAAAACACCTTCGAGCGGACCGCGTCGACGCGGCCCTTGCGGTGCATGATGTTCTTGAACTGTGAATGCCCGGCCATGGTGCTCCCCGGCGGATTGGTTGATCCTTGCGCGCGGAGAGCGCCCGGCGGGGCTCTCGACGCCGCAAGGCCTTGCGTGAGACAGCCGGCTTATAGGCGCGCGCCCGGGGAGAAGACAATGCGGAAGACACTCGCGCCGCGCGAGGCTTTCGCAACCCTTCGCACTCGCGAAAACGCGGTGGAATCAGGCCTCTAACCCCGAAGGCTCAGTGCGCCGCGCCGCCGATGATCGCCCGGCGCAGGCGGGCCGAGACGAGGTCGATCAGCGCCACGGTGACGAGGATCATCAGCACCAGGAAGGCGACCTGCTGCATCTCCAGCACCCGGATCAGCTCGGTGAGGTACTGGCCGATGCCGCCCGCCCCGACGATGCCGATGATGGTGGCCGAGCGGGTGTTCGACTCGAAGAAGTACAGCACCTGGCTTGCCAGCACCGGCAGCACCGCCGGCACCAGGCCGAACCGCACCCGGTGCAGCCGGGAGCCGCCGGACGCGGTCACGCCCTCCGGCGCCTTGCGGTCGGCGGTCTCGATCGCTTCGGAGAACAGCTTGCCGAAGGCCCCGAAATCCGAGCAGGCGATGGCGAGCGCCCCGGCGAACGGCCCGAGGCCGACGACATTGATCCAGATCAGCGCCCAGATCAGCACGTCGACGGAGCGGATCACGTCGAAGCCGCGGCGCACCCCGAAGCGCAGGAAGGGATTGGGCACCACGTTGCGGGCGGCGAGGAAGGCGACCGGAAAGGCGAGGCAGGCCGCCGTCAGGGTGCCGAGGAAGGCGATCGCCAGGGTCTCGCCCAACGCGGTCAGGAACAGGCCGAACCGCCCTTCCGCGGAAGGCGGCAGCATCATGCCGGCGAACTCGCTTAAGCGATGCAGGCCGTGGAGGATGCGCAGCAGCGAGAAATCGAGCCGCATCATCGCGAACACCGCGAGGCCGACGACCAGGGCGAGGCTGCCGATGACGACCGCGCGGCGCGACCACGCGGCCCGGAAGACCGCCGGGTGGCGGGCGCGCAACCCGTCGAGGTCGGCGAGCGCGGCCTGGCGCAAGGCGGAGGGCGGGCGGTTTCTCACGCGTGGGCCTCCCGGCCGAGGAGGTGGTGGCGCAAGCGCTCGGTGGCGAGGTCGATCGCCACCACGGTGAGGATGATGAGGACGAGGATCGCGCTCACGTCCGAATAGTAGAAGTTGCGGATCGCCACCAGGAATTCCTGGCCGATGCCGCCGGCCCCGACGAAGCCCATCACGCCCGCGCCCCGCACGTTGATCTCGAAGCGCAGGAGCGCGTAGGAGGCGAAGTTGGAGAGCACCTGCGGCACCACCGCGAAGCGCACGGTCTCGAGGAAGCCCGCCCCGGTGCCGGTCAGCCCCTCGACCGGTTTCATGTCGATGTTCTCGACCACCTCGGAGAAGAGCTTGCCGAGCGCGCCGGTGGTGTGGATGGCGAGCGCCAGCACGCCGACCATCGGCCCGAGCCCGAAGGCGATGACGAAGATCAGTGCGAACACCACCTCGGGCACCGTGCGGCACACTTCCAGGAAGCGGCGGGCGCAGAAGCGGATTGCCGGGGACCGCACCAGGTTGGCCGAGGCGAGGAAGCACAGGCCAAACGCCGCGATGCCGCCGAACAGCGTGCCGAGATAGGCCATCAGGATCGTCTCGCCCAGGAGCGCGAGCCATTTCGGCAGGCCCCAGTACCAGGCCGCGACATCCGCCGGCAGGTTGGCGAGGGTCAGCGGCGGCAGGATCTGGCCGAGATAGGCGGTGAAGTTCTGGATGTTGTCGAGGAAGGTGAGCGGCCGCACCTCGGCCATCCAGCCGGCGAGCAGGTACAGGGCCACGATGACGACGAAGACCGCCAGGTTGCGTCGGCGCGCCGAGGCGACGGCGCCGGAATAGGCGGCGAGCAGGGTGTTCTCGCGCTCGGGCGGTAGTGTCTCGATGCGGACGGTCACGGGGTTTTGGGTCTCCGGTGCCGGATCGGCGCCCTCACGTCGGGAGGGCATCCAGCGAGACAGTCGAGCGCGGGTGTCCCCTCTCCCCGCGGGCGGGGAGAGGGCTCCGGCGACCTTGTCGTCGACGGAGCTAGCGGAGGCGCAGCCGAAGCGAGGGTGAGGGGGTGTTTCCGGAGGAGTCTCATCCGGAAACACCCCCTCACCCTCGCCCTGCGGGCTCGCCTCACCTCCTGAACGGAGGTTCGGCCCTCTCCCCGCCCGCGGGGAGAGGAGAAGACCCGTGCGTCACGACCGCTTGCGCTGCTCGTCGTTGTGGCGGAGCATCTCGATGATCGGCTGGTAGTCCTTCAGCGTCACCGGGGTGAGGCCGAGGTCCTTGCCGTTGGAGAGTTTGTCGAAGGCGGCCTTGTCCTTGGTCGGGAAGTCGATGAAGGCCTGGCGGATTGTCTGCTTCAGGTCGTCCGGCAGGCTGGCGAGGACCGCGAAGGGCCCCTCGGGCAGGAACTCGGACTTGAAGACGACGCGGAAATCCGACTGCTTCATCGGCGTGCCGTCGGCGTTCTTCACCATGCCCTTGGTGAGCATCCGGGTCAGGTTGCTGTCGGTGTCGGAGTTCCAGAAATTGGCGGCGGCGTCGGCCGTGCCCTGGGCCAGCGCCAGCACGGCGTTCTCGTGGCTGCCGGCGTAGAAGGTCTTGCCGAAGAACTTGTCGACGTCGTGACCGGCCTTGTGCAGGAAGAAGCGCGGGGCCTGGTTGCCGGAGGTCGAGTTCGGATCGACCAGCGCCAGGCTCTTGCCCTTCAGGTCCTCAATCGACTTGTACGGGCTGTCGGCCCGCACGTAGATCACCGAGTAATAGCCCGACACGCCGGTCTCGTGCTTCTGGTTGACCAGCGGCTCGAGCTTCACGCCGGTGATGGCGGCGCGGGCGAAGGAGGCCGGGCCGTAGAAGGCGATCTGGATGTTGCCGGCCCGCTGGCCCTCGATCACCGCGGCGTAATCATTCGCGACCCGCAGCTTCACCGGAACGCCGAGTTCCTTGGTGAGATAGGCGGTGAGCGGGGTCCAGCGGTCGACGGTGCCCGACGCGTTCTCGGCCGGGATCACGCCCAGCGTCAGCTCGGGATATTTCGCCTTCCAATCCTGCGCGAAGGCGGGGCCGGCGGCGAGCAGCAGGGCAGCGGCGCCCACGAGGGTGCGACGGTTCAGCATCGATCGAGTCCTTCTCGGAACGAAAAAAATCTCAGGCGCTCAGCGCCTCGGCATGGCGGACAGGCGCCCGCACCGGCATCGGCAGCGTCTCGGGCTCGCCGCGGTCCATCACCTCGCCGGCCTCGAGGCCGTAGAGGGTGCGGGCGACGTCCTCGGTGAGGTCGAAGCCGCGACCGTCGAACACCACCCGGCCGGCCGAGAGGCCGATCAGCCGGTCGCAATAGGCGCGGGCGAGGTCGAGGGAGTGCAGGTTGCACAACACGGTGATGCCGTAGCGCTTGTTGGCGTCGGCGAGCGCGTCCATCACCAGGCGGGTGTTGCGCGGGTCGAGGGAGGCCACCGGCTCGTCGGCCAGGATGATCTCCGGCTCCTGCACCAGGGCGCGGGCGATGGCGACGCGCTGCTGCTGGCCGCCGGAGAGTTGGTCGGCCCGGTTGGCGGCGAAGGCCCCCATGTCGAAATTCTCGAGCGCGGCGAGGGCCAGCGCCTTGTCCTCCTCGCTCCACAATTTCAGGAGCGAGCGGTGGGCCGGCACCTGGTTGAGCCGGCCCATCAGCACGTTCGTCATCACGTCGAGGCGGCCGACGAGGTTGAACTGCTGGAAGATCATCGCGCAGCGGGCGCGCCACGCGCGAAGGGCGCCGCCGCGCAAGGCCGTCACGTCGGTGCCGTCGTAGAGGATGCGCCCGCCCGTCGGATCGGCGAGGCGGTTGAGCATGCGCAGCAGGGTCGACTTGCCGGCGCCCGAGCGCCCGATCACGCCGACGAAGCTGCCGCGCTCGATGGACAGGCTGACCCCGTCCACGGCCCGGCGGGCCCCGTATTGACGCGTGAGATTCTCGACAACCAGCATCCGTTCGCCCGACTCCACTGTTCGGCGAACGTAAACGCCCGTTAAGCGACAGCCGGATGACAGTTCGTCAGTGCTTAGCCGGCGTACTTATCAAGGAAGGCTTCGATCGGAAGCTGGCGAAAATCCGGGAGCGCGGCGCGCAACCGGTCGTGGTCCCAGTCCCACCAGGCGAGTTGCAACAGGCGCTCGGACACCGCCTCGCCGAAGCGGCGGCGCACGGGCTGAGCCGGGTTGCCGACCACGATGGTGTAGGGCGCGACGTCCCGGGTGACGATGGCGCCCGCGCCGACCACCGCCCCGGTGCCGATGCTGCGCCCCGGCAGCACCACGACGCCGTGGCCGATCCAGACGTCGTGGCCGATCGTGACGGGCAAGGCCCGGCGCCGGTCGAAGAAAGCCGGCTCGTTCTCTTCTTGCGGCCAGTACGAGGCGGCGCGGTAGGTGAAGTGGCTCTGCGAGGCCCGTTCCATCGGGTGGTTGCCCGGATTGATCCGCACCATCGCGGCGATCGAGCAGAACTTGCCGATCGTGGTGTAGATCACCTCACCGTCGTTGCCGATATAGGAATAGTCGTCGAGACTCGTCTCGGCGAGCTGGGTGCGCGGGCCGATTTCGGTGTAGCGGCCGAGACGGCAGTCCCGGACCTTGGCGGTCGGGTCGACGGTGGGCTCCAGGCCAAGCTGTCCGGCCATGGCATCAACCTCCGAAGGACAGGCGCTGCACCACCCGGAACCGGCCTGCCCCGCCGTCGGGCAGGACGTCTTGGCGCAGCACCGACAGGGCGTCGAGGGTGAGGGGCGCGCTCTCGCCATAGGCCGCCGCCAGGCGCTCGCGCCAGGGCGCACGGTCGGCCTCCGGCAGGGCGTCGGTGAGGGTCATGTGGAAGCGGAATTCCTCGAAGACGTGCGGGTAGCCCCAGGCCGCCAGCAGCGCCCGACCGCGGGGGCTCAGGCGCTCCGGCCTGCGGCGGACGATCTCCGCCTCGGTCAGGGGAGCGCGGAACGGCTCGAAGGCGGCGACGCATTCGGCGGCGAACAGGCCGAGCTCCGGCGGTGCGGCCACCGGGATCAGGGCCGTGAAGGCGCCGAGCGTCGCGACCTGCAAGGGACCTACCGACACCAGCGGATGATCCGCCGCCAGGGTGGCGGCAGCCTCCAGAAGATCGGCCTCGGTGGCGCCAGTTCGCAAACGCATCGGCGCCTTCAGGGTGGCGTGGAAGCCGTAGACCCGCGGCGAGTCGGTCACGCCCGGAAGGTCGGCCAACCCACCCGGACGGGGGATCTCCGCGCCGGTATGGTTGTCATAGCCGAGGACGGCATTGCCGAAGCGGGCGAGGGCTGAACCGGGCTTCGGCGTGAAATAGAGGGCGTAGCGGGGGCTGCCGGTCACGCGGTTCTCCTTGGGCCGCCCGATTCAGCACGCGGGCGTGACCGGATGGTGACGGCGGACAGAGCATCAACCTCCGCCGCCGTCCACTGAGCTGCTCTGACTTGCGAGAAGAGGAGCGGGATGGGCTTTTCTCTCCCACCCGCGACCTCATCCTGAGGTGTTAGTCGATCGCAGATCGACTGACCTCGAAGGAGGGCTCCATAAATCTCAGCGATTCCCTGGAGCCCTCCTTCGAGGCTCGCTTTGCTCGCGCCTCAGGATGAGGTTGTGGGTGGGAGCAAGGGTCAATCGAACAGGCGCTTACACCACCGCCTCCGCCCCCACCGCCGCCAGCGCGAAGGCGTAGATCAGCGCCACCTCCTCCAGCCGGTCGAACCGGCCGGCCGCGCCGCCGTGCCCCGCCTCCATGTTGGTGCGCAGCAGCACCGGCCCACCCCCGGTCATGGTGGCGCGCAGGCGCGCGACCCATTTCGCCGGCTCCCAATAGGTCACCCGCGGGTCGGTGAGGCCGCCGAGGGCCAGGATCGCCGGATAGGCTTTGGCCGCGACGTTGTCGTAGGGCGAATACGACAGGATGGTCTCGAAGGCCTGGAGGTCGGCGCCCGGATTGCCCCATTCGGGCCATTCCGGCGGGGTCAGCGGCAAGTCGCCGTCGAGCATGGTGTTGAGCACGTCGACGAAGGGCACGTCGGCGACGATGCCGGCGAACAGCTCCGGCGCGAGGTTGGCCACCGCCCCCATCAGCATGCCGCCGGCACTGCCGCCATGCGCCACGATGCGGCCGGCTCCCGTGTAGCGCGCCTCGATCAGGGCGCGGGCGCAGGCCACGAAGTCCGAGAAGGTGTTGGGCTTCTTCTCGCGCTTGCCGTCGAGGTACCAGCGCCAGCCCTTCTCGGTGCCGCCGCGGACATGCGCGATGGCGTAGACGAAGCCGCGATCGACGAGCGAGAGCGGGTTGGTGCGGAAGGCCGCCGACATCAGCGAGCCGTAGGAGCCGTAACCGTAGAGGAGGAGCGGCGCGGTCCCGTCGAGGGGGGTGTCGCGCCGGTGCAGCAGCGAGACCGGCACCTGCTCGCCGTCCGGCGCGGTCGCGAACAGGCGGCGGGTGACGTAGGAAGCCGGATCGTGGCCGCTCGGCACGTCCTGGCGCTTGCGCAAGGTCCGGTCGCGGGTCGTCGCGTGATAGTCGTAGGTCTCCGCCGGCGTCGTCATCGACGAGTAGGTGAAGCGGATCAGATCGGTGTCGAAGGCGTGGCCCGGCGAGAGACCGAGGGAATAGGCCTCCTCGGCGAAGGCCACGGTATGCTCGGCGCCGCTCGTCGCGTCGCGCACGATCAGGCGCGGCCGGGCATTCTCGAGTTCGAGCCGCACGAGGTGGCGGGCGAGCACGTGCTGGAAGCGGATCATCACCCCGGCGCGATGCGGGATCAGGTCGCGCCAATTCGCCCGGGCCGGGTCGTCGAGGGGCGCCACCGCGATCTTGAAGTCCTCGGCGCCGTCGGCATTGGTGAGCACGAACAATTCGTCGCCGCGATGCTCGACCGAGTAGATCAGCTTGTGCTCGCGCTTCGCCACCACCCGCAGGGGGGCGAAGGGCGTGGCGCGCTCGGCGAGATGGACCTCCGAGGTCTCGTGGTCGTTCGCCGTCACCACCAGATAGGCGCCGGATTGGGTCTCGCCGATGCCGACGAAGAATCCGGAATCGCTCTCCTCGTAGACCGTGTCGTCGTCGCTCTGCGGCGTGCCGAGGCGGTGCAGCATCACGGTCGCGGGGCGGTGGTTCTCGTCGACCGCGACGTACCAGAAGGCGCGTCCGTCGCCGCTCCACACCACGTCGCCGGTGGTGGCGAGGATCTGGTCCTCCAGGTCCCGCCCCGTCGCGAGGTCGCGGACCCGGATGGTGTAGAGTTCGGAGCCCTTGGTGTCGGCGCTCCAGGCGACCAGCCGATGGTCGTCGGAATGGCTGGCATCCTCCAGGCTGAAGAAGGCGTGCCCCTCCCCTTCCCGGTCGCCGTCGATCAGGATCTCCTCGCCTTCGCCGGCGAGATCGCCGACGAGGCCGGGGGTGACACGGTCGGCCGGGCGGCGGCAGACCAGCGGGTGCTGCCCGCCCTCGCGATAGCGGGTGTAATAGGCGAAGGGGCCATCGAGGTCCGGCACGCTGCCGTCATCCTCGCGGATGCGCCCACGCATCTCGGCGACCAGCGTCTCGCGCAGAGCCTTGGTGCCGGCGAGCGCGGCATCCGCGTACGTGTTCTCGGCGTCCAGGAGGGTGCGGATCTCCGCCGGCAGGGCAGCGGGGTCCTTCAGCACGTCCTTCCAGTTCTCCGCCTTGAGCCAGGCATAGGGGTCGGTCACCGCGCGGCCATGGACCGTGACGGTGACGGGCCGGACGGGCGCCGTCGGCGCGGCGGCAGGCGGGCTCAGGCGAAGGGTCATGCGGCTCCCCGGGATGTTGCACGTCGCATGGATGTGCCGTCCCGGGGGCGCCGCTGCAAGGGCGCGCCTACGCCGCGGCGGCCACTCCTTGAGCGTCGGCCCGGATGCGGTCCATCATCGCCCGGGCGCCGTTCGAGCGCTGCGCCGTCAGGTGCTCGGAAAGGCCGAGCGTCTGGAACAGGCCGAGGGCGTCGGCGCGGGCGGCGTCCGAGGCCGTGCGGCCGTCGAAGAACGCGATCAGGACGGCCACCACGCCCTTGGTGATGTGGGCGTCGCTGTCGCCGAGGAAGTGCAGGCGCGGCTCGGGGCCGGAGCGGTCCACCTTCGTCTCGAGCCAGACCTGGCTGACGCAGCCGCGCACCCGGTTGGCCTCATTGTGGGCTTCCTCCGGCAGGGGCGGCAGCTTGCGGCCGAGCTCCATCAGGTACTGATGGCGGTCGTCCCACTCGTCCAGGAACTCGAAGTTGGAGACGATCTCGTCGATGGGCGGCAGCATGGGACCCGAAGGGATTTATGGGGATGAGACCCGGCATATAGGCGGGAGGCGCCCCGCCCGCCACCATCTCAGGCCAGGCGGGCGGGCCGCCACCGTGTCACGCCGGCAGGGTCAGCTCCAGCGGCGCCTCCGGGGTGCCTTTGCCCGAGACCGCGATCTCGGCCTGGGCCGCATAGGCGGCGATCAGCCGGGGGCCGATCCGCGGCACGCCCTCCGGCGGCTCGCCGGCGACGCCGCCCGAGGTGATCCGCACCCGCACCGGATCGGACGGCTTATCCCCCGGCACCTCGACCCGGGTGACGCAGGCTGAGCCCTCGTCGGTGCCGTCGAGGCATTCGGCGACGATCTCGGCCAGGATCATGCCGAGCGCGTTGACCCGGCGCGGCTCCAGGAGAGCGGTGCGCCCGGTCTCGACCGTCACGGCGATCCGTCCGGCCCGGCGCAGCTGGCCCAACCCTTCCGCGAGGCGGGTCAGGTATTCGGCGAGGTCGACGCTGGCGATCTGCGGCGCCTCGTGCAGGTGCTGCTGCACGAGCGCGATCGCCCGCACCCGTTGGCCGAGGGCATCGAAGGCCGGGCGGCAGGGGCCGGCCGCGGCGCGGCCATAGAGGCCGATCAGGCTGACCGTGACCTGGAGGTTGTTGCGCACCCGGTGATAGATCTCGGCCAAGAGCGCGTCCTGCTCGGCCATCGCCCGCGCGGCGTGCTCCTCGGCCTCCTTGCGCTCGGTGATGTCGAAGCAGGAGCCGGCAAAACCGGTGAAATCGTCGCCCTCGTGCAGCGGGTAGGCGTGGCCGTGGACCCACCGGAAGGCGCCGTCGTGGCGGCGCAGGCGGTACTCGGCGCTGTGGGGCCGGCGCTTGGCGTAGGCCGCCGCGAGAGCGGCCTCGTGCCCGGCCCGGTCCTCGGGATGGAGCCCGTCCTTCCAGCCGTGGCCGAGTTCGTCATCGGCGCTCCTGCCGCGGAATTCCGTCCAGGCCGGATTGACGTAGATGAGGCGCGCCTGGGGATCGGCGCGCCAGATCATGAGCCCGGCGCCTTCGGCGAAGCTGCGGAAGGCCGCGTCCGGCAGTGTCGTGTCCGCGGCCATGTCCCTCGCCTGCTCCTGTCGCCGATCGCGCTCCTTCAGGGCCGGTCAACGTACCGGGGGCGCCGCCGTTCCGGCGCCGTCCTTCGGACAAAAAGCGTCATGCTCAGCGACGGTTGAGAGCGAAGCGGCCCGGACCGGCGGCGGCGATCATCAGGAGGCCGCCGATGATCGAGAGGTTCTTCATCGCCTGGATCTGGTTCATGCGGACGGCGTCTCCCGTCATCGCCCAGAAATTGTGGAAAAACACGATCGTCGTCAGGGTGAAGACGGCGAGCAGCACCGAGGCGGCGCGGGCGTAGAAGCCCAGCGCGATCAGCAGGCCGAGGCCGAGTTCGGCCGCGATGGTGAGCCAGGCCAGCACCTCCGGGTAGGGCAGCCCCTTGCTCGAGACCGCGGCGACGACGCCGGCCGGGTTCATCAGCTTCTGGGCGCCGGAGACGCAGAACAGCACGACGACGAGGATGCGGGCGAGACTGAAGACGGCTTGGCTCATCGGACACTCCGGGATCTGATGGAGCCCGTTGGAAGACCTTGCCGCCGAACAGTCAAGCTGTCGTCAGCGCCCCCCGGTCCAGTCCGCCGGATGAGGGCGGTTCCCCGCCGGCATCGCCTCGCCGGGCTCGAAACGGGCGAGCTCGGCGGCTCGCGCGTTGATCCAGCCGGCATGCAGGCCGATCGGCGTGACGGCGGTGAAGCCGCCGCAGGCGGTGCGGACCCGGCCCTGCTGGGCGGCGCCGCTCGACCAGCTCACCACGCCGACGAGCTGGTAGCCGCCGGGGCCGGCGCGCAGGATCGGCCCGCCGGAATCGCCGAGGCAGGCGCCGGCGCCGGCGGTCTCGGCGAGGGTGTGGCGGTCGGCCACCACCGTGACGGTGTTGGCGACCTGGAGTTCGCCCAGCGAGACGAGGCGGGCCTGGCGCAGCACGCGGGCGGTGCCGCGGCGGTTCTCCGCCACCACGCCGTAGCCGGCGATCGCGACGTTGTCCCCTTGCGCGATGTCGCCGCCGGAGCGGGTGTCGAGGGGGCGGAAATCGGGGCCGAGGCGCTGGTCGAGCTTCAGGATGGCGAGGTCGGTGCCGGGCTGGGTCTCGGGCGTGGTGCCGGGCACGAAATCCGGATGCATCGCCGCCGCGATCGCCCGCAGGCGGCGCTGGCGGAAATTGCGGTCGACGGCCACGACCCAGTAGCCGGCCTTGCGCATCACGCAATGGGCCGCCGTCAGCACGAGGTCGGGGGCGATGAGCGAGCCGGAGCACATCTCGCCGGTGGTGCTCTCGATCCGCACCACCGAGCCGCGCAGGCCGTCGGGATCGCGGGTCACCTCGCCCCGGACCACGGCGCCGGCGGAGCCGCTCCACAGGCCGAGGGGCGCGGCCACCGCGAGGGCAGCGAGAGCGGGGCGGAGGCGGAAGGGAGAGACGCGCATGGAACCACCCTAGAAGCGTGCGGCCACGCTCGACAAGTGAAGTCTGGCGGAAGGGGTGTGGTTCCGCACCGGCAGAGAACCGCGGCAGGAACGAAACCATGAGCGTGACGGTGGCAGGAGGCTCACTCCCAGCGCGGCGCGGCGCCCCAGCCCGCCGTCGTGCGGTCGATCCAGGCCCGCTGCGGCGCGACCAGCACGCCCTGCGAAACGCCGCCGCACGGCGACTTTTCCGATCCCTTGCCGGCCCCGCTCGCCCAGGTGGTCACCGCGAGCACGGCCCCGCCGGCGCCGGCGATCGGCCCGCCGGAATCGCCTTCGCAGGCGCCGGAGGCGCTCGCGCCCTTCAGCCAGACCAGGATCCGGCTCGGGCCGTAGGGCTCGACCAGCGGCAGGGTGGCGATGCGGAAGGTGCCGGTGCTGCGATGGTCGCCGGGCCGCGCCACGCCGTATCCGCCGAGCGTCAGCGGCGTGCCGGCGGCGACCGGCGCCTCGGTCAGGGCGGCCGGGACGAAGCGGGCCGGCAGGGCGGTGTCGGTGCGCAGGAGCGCGAGGTCGATCGAGCGCCGCCGCCCGGCGATGGCGCCGGCATCGTAGCCCGGATGCACCGCCCGGGCAGCGACCCCGAGAAGTACCGGCTCCCCTTTCTCGTCGCGAAAATGCACCCGGTGCTCGGCCCCGGGCGCGGCGCAATGGGCGGCGGTGAGCATCACGTCGCGGGCGAGCACGATGCCGGTGCAGACCCCGCCGCGGGAGGACAGCACCATCACGCTGGAGCGCGCGAGCGCCGCACCGGGCGCCTCGCTCCCGCCGACCACGGCCTGGGCGGGGGTGGCGAGGGTGAGGAGGGCGGCGAGGAATGGGAGGGTTGGGCGGATCACGTCGCTCTCGGGTCGGCGGGTCTGGCGCCCTGCCCTGCCCGATCGGGCGTGGGAGGTCCAGGGTGGTGGGCTGCGATGATCGACGGAGGTGCGGAGATCGGCAGTCGGTCGGATTCGGATGATCGCGGCGGCAGTTTCGAGGCGATCGGCAGACCCGGGCAGATTGTTGGGCGGAGACAGGGACCGAGCCGACATTTTTTGTACGCACGAAAATCTTGCGTGCGAGGCCTCCGCATGGAACGGTGAGACCTGCGGATGGTCTGGGACGAGTTCAAGCGCGAGGGCAACATCCGCAAGCATCGGATGGATTTTGCCGATGCGCGCGACCGGTTCGAATGGATGGACGCCGTGGTCGAGGCGGCCAGGCCCGCGTCGGACGGCCGCCCGCGCTTCCTTGCGATCGGTTTCCTCGATGGGAAGCTCGCGTCCCTGGTCTTTGCCCTCGTCGGCAGCGAGGCCATCTCAGCCATCAGCCTATGGCGGGCAAGCCGCAGTGAGAGGAGTCGCAATGACCACGCGTAAGGCGAGCCTACCCCCCTGACTGACGCCGAGGAGGCGGAGATCCAGGCCGGCATCGCGCAGGATCCCGACAATCCGGAGATCACGGCGGAGCGATTTGCGAGGATGCGGCCAGCCGCCGAGGTGCTGCCGCCCGCACCCTATACAGCATTGACGCGCCCGCGCGGCCGGCCCAGGGCCGACGTGACAAAGGTGCCAGTGACCATCCGCCTGGATCGCGACGTGGTCGAAGCGTTCAAGGTAACGGGCGATGGTTGGCAAACCCGGATGAACGGCACCCTGAAGCGAGCGGGGAGGCGGCTCGGCACGCGTTGAGACGATTGACGCCCGTCAGATCAGCAATCCTACACATCCATTCCCCGCGCCGCGAGGTCCCGGCGCAAGGCGTCGACCGACGTGAAATGATGGGCGTGGAGCCCCGCCTCCCGCGCGCCCGCGACGTTCTCGGGCAGATCGTCGGTGAACAGCACCGCCGACGGCCTCACCCCGAGGCCCGCGAGGCAGCGCTGGTAGCAGGCGACATCGGGCTTGGCCGTGCGGAACGAGGCCGAGGCGTGGATCCGATTCCCGAACAGGGGCCGCAGTTCCGGGCACAGCACGTCGATGTGTCCCGTCAGCAATTCCGAGTTGTTCGTCAGGATGGCGACGGCCGTCGCGGCCCTCACCCGCTCGACCAGCGCGAGGACCTCCGTGTCGGGCGCCATCGCGGCGCGGCGCGCCTCCAGCCAGTCCGTCAGGCTGACCGGATATCCGATCCGCTCGCCGAAGGCCTGGAGATAGGCCCGGGGCGAGAGAGCGCCGCTATCGCCCTGGAACTCCAGGCCGCTGTCCCAGATCGCGGCGTAGATGGCGTCGGCCGGGATGCCGGTGATGCCTGAAAGATAGTCGACGCGCCGGCGGCGGTCGTAGTGGTACAGGACGTTGTCGAGGTCGAACAACACGAGTTCGATGTCAGCGGCCATGCTCGCCGATGCCCCCTGCTCCGAGTCGACCGGGACGGACACAGCTCCGCCGCGTCCGCCGATGACAGCGGAAGCCGACTCGGACCTTTCGTCAACCCCGTCGATCACCGCTCCGTCTCAGGGCTCCGTCATCGCGACCGACGCCGGCACCAGCCGCGGCGGCGCAGGCACAGCGTCCGGTGGCGCCAGCGCCACCGAGGGCGGCACCGGCCCGAGACACCCGGTGCAGACCGAGGCGATCGCCCGGTTGGCCCGGGCGGTGATCCGCGCCTCGAACGCCTCCCGGGCCGCCGCGGCACGGGCGACGGCCGCCTGGCGCGCGGCTTCCGCCTCCCGGGCGGCCTCGGTCGCGTCGGCGCCCGGACCGTCCTCCGGCGCCTCGTCCCGCGGGCGGATGCGCAGCAGCAAGGGCGCGCTCCCCAGATCGGCGATGGCGGCCGCCGGCGTCATCACGGGGGTAGCGTCCTGGGCGAAAGCCGCTCCGGCGCAGCACCAGACGGCGGCGAGGAACGGGAAAGCGGCGGAGCGCATGGCCTCTCCCTGGATGGTGGCCGGCAGGGTCGGCCGGCGCGGTGAACGCAGCCTTAACCATAACCGCCATGCCGCCGGATCGGTTCACCCGCGCCAGGAAAACCACAGTGCCAAGACACAGTGCCAAGACACAGTGCCAAGACACCGACCCAAGACACCGACCCACGACACCGACCCACGACACAGCCTCAAGCCACGGCCGGCCCCAGCCGGACCTCGCGGCACACGAGGATGTGACCGCCCCGACGCTCCCGACCCAGGCACTTTCGCATTCAGGGTGCATTCAGTGCCCGGCGACGATGGTCCCCGGCATGCGCCAGCTCGTTCTTCTCCTGCTCCCCGCCGTCGTCGGCCTCGCCGGCGCCTCGGGCTGGCTCGCGGCCGCGGAGGAGCGGGACGAGACCCCCACCGGGGCGGTGCCGGCCCGGCCGGTCAAGGCCGCCGAGACCGCCCAGACCTGCCTCTCCTCCGGCGACCTGCGCGAGGCGGTGGCGGAGAAGCGGGTGGTCGAGCCGGTGGCGGCGATCCGGGCGGCGCGGGCCGCCGTGCCGCGGGCCGACATCGTGCGGGCCAATCTCTGCCGCCGGGACGAGGTGCTGGTCTACATGCTGACGGCCTTGCGCAAGGACGGGCAGTTCGTGCACGTGATGGTGGATGCCCGGTCGGGGAAAGTGGCCGGCCAGTGGTGAAACGCGGGTCTGCCGCGGATTTGCTGTGAGCGAAGGGATTCGGGTCGTGCGTCTGCTCGTGGTCGAGGATGACCGGGATCTCAACCGCCAGGTCGTGAGCGCCCTGGAGGAGGCGGGCTACGCCGTCGACAAGGCGTTCGACGGCGAGGAGGGCGCTTTCCTCGGCGAGACCGAGCCCTACGACTGCATCATCCTCGACATGGGCCTGCCGAAGGCCGACGGCGTCTCGGTCCTGTCGGGCTGGCGCCGGGCGCAGGTGAAGACGCCGGTCATCATCCTCACCGCCCGCGACCGCTGGAGCGACAAGGTCAACGGCTTCGATGCCGGCGCCGACGACTACGTGACGAAGCCCTTCCACATGGAGGAGCTGCTGGCGCGGGTCCGCGCGCTCCTGCGCCGCACCGCCGGCCACGCCACGAGCCAGATCAGCGTCGGCCCCGTGGTGCTCGACACGCGGTCGGGCCGCGTCTTCGTCGACGGCAGCCCGGTCAAGCTCACCTCGCACGAGTACCGGCTGCTCTCCTACCTGATGCACCATACCGGCCGGGTCGTCTCCCGGGCCGAACTGACCGAGCACCTCTACGACCAGGATTTCGACCGCGACTCGAACACCATCGAGGTCTTCGTCGGGCGCCTGCGCAAGAAGCTCGCGGTCGACCTGATCCAGACCGTGCGCGGCCTCGGCTACCTGATCGACGCGGGCGCCGGCGGAAAGCAGCCGTGACCGGTCCCGGCCGGGCCGCGGCCGAGGCAAAGCCGGAAACGGGGCTCGCCGGCGGCGTCGCCCCCGCCACGCCGCGCCGCTGGTTCGGCTGGCGGCCGTGGCGCAAGCGCTCGATCGCGGTGCGCCTGGCGGTCTCGTCGCTGATCTCGAGCGCGCTGATCCTGCTGATCGCCGGGCTGATCCTCTCGACTCTCTACCGCGAGACCACCGAGCGGGCCTTCGACAGCCGGCTCCTCGTCTACGCCAACGATCTCGCCACCAACCTCGTCTCCCCGTCCGATTCCGAGGCGCGCAGCTTCGGGGCGCTCGGCGATCCGCGCTTCGACCTGCCCCTGTCGGGCTGGTACTGGCAGGTCGGCCGGCCCAATGCCCGGCCGCGGGACCTGCGCACCTCGCGTTCCCTCGTCGGCGTGCCGCTCCAGCCCCCCGACAACGCCGTCGGCGAGGCCGGGGCCGGGCAATTGCGCAAGGGCTACGGCAAGGCGCAGGACGACCGGCCGTTGCGCATCATCGAGCGCACCGTCGATCTCGGCGAGGAGGGCCGCTACATCGTGCGGGTCGCCGGCCCGTCGGACGAGATCGCCGCCGACATGCGGCGCTTCACGCTGGCGCTCACCACCACCTTCTCGCTGCTCGGCCTCTCGCTCGGCCTCACCACCCTGCTGCAGATCCGCTTCGGCCTCGCGCCCCTGATCAAGCTGCGGGCGGCCCTCGGCGCGATCCGCCGCGGCGAGGCCGACCGCATCTCGGGCGAGTATCCGCGGGACATCGCGCCGCTGGCCGGCGAGGTGAACCTGCTGCTGGAGACCAACCGCGAGATCCTGGAGCGGGCCCGCACCCAGGTCGGCAACCTGGCGCATGCGCTGAAGACCCCGTTGAGCATCATCGTCAACGAAGCCTCGGCGGGGGACGCCAACAGCGAACTCGCCGTGAAGGTGCGCGAGCAGGCCGCGGTGATGCGCGACCAGGTGAACTACCACCTCGACCGGGCCCGGGCCGCGGCTTTGGCCGGCGCGCTCGGCACCTTCACCGACGTCGAGCCGGTGGTGGCGGCTCTGGTGCGCACCTTCGGCAAGATCTTCTACGACAAGGACCTGACCTTCGACACCAGCGTCACCCCGGGCTTGCGCTTCCGCGGCGAGCGCCAGGATTTCGAGGAGATGATCGGCAACCTCGTCGACAACGCCGCCAAATGGGCCCATGCCCGGGTCTCGATCCGCGCCGAGGTGATCGGCCAGGGCGAGTACCCGCACCTGATCGTCACGGTGGAGGATGACGGGCCCGGCCTGCCGCCGGAGGCAAGGGCCGCGGTGCTGGAGCGCGGCCGGCGGCTCGACGAGACCAAGCCCGGTTCGGGCCTCGGCCTCTCCATCGTCTCCGACCTCGCCGCCCTGTATCGCGGGCGCCTGCGTCTCGACGCGGCCGCCCTCGGCGGCTTAAGGGCAGTGATCGAAGTGCCGGGGGATGCGAGCCCGGCGGCGCAGCCCTGAGGCTTCGCGGGCGACGGGAACTCAAGTTCGGCATGATCCTGCAGCGGAGCGAAGCGTTCTACGGCCGTGCCGACGTGCGGCAGGGCCGGCCGGCCCTGCGCCTGGTCGAGGATGCCCACTACCTCATGCGGGTGCCCGACCTCGACAAGGTGCCGGTGATCTTCGACGCCGCGCGCCGGATGGTGCCCGAATCCCTCGACCACCACAGCGGCGACCGCACCCCGACCTGGCAGACGACCGAGTGGCCCGCGCATCAGGGCCCGGTGACCGACGAGGCGCCGGAGGGCACCTATCTCTATGTCGGGGCGATCCACCCGCATTACGGCCACTTCGTCATCAACACCCTGGCGCGGTTCTGGCCGCTCCTCGACCTCGACGGGAGGGGCCTGCGCCCGACCCTGCTCTGCCACGGGCCGGGACTCGACGCCGACTGGAGCGGCACCCCGTTCATCCCGGAGATCCTCGGCCGCTTGGGCCTCACCGTGATGGATCTCGCCAGTTTCGGCCGGCCGGTCCGGATCCCGACCCTCCTGGCGCCGCAGGCCGCCCTGCAGCAGGACGATTACGCCTTCCCGGTCATGGCCGATCTGTGTCGGGAGATCGGGCGCGGCTACTACGCGCCCGAGGAGGTCGATGCCGACCCGCAGCCGGTCTACCTCTCGAAGACCCGCCTGACCGGCGGCGTGCGGCGCTTTTCCAACGAGGAGGCGGTGACGCACGTCTTGGAGCGCGAGGGGGTGCGGATCGTCCACCCGGAGCTCCTGAGCTTTCCCGAGCAGGTGCGCCTCTTCGCCCGCCACCGGGTGATCCTCGGGGCCAACGGCTCGGCCTTCCACACCCTGCTCTTCGCGCCGCCGGGTCGGCGGGTGATCGCGCTCGCCGACCGGCTCAAGCTGAGCGGGACCTACCGGCTGATCGACCTCATCACCGGCACGCAGGCGCATTACTACTACCCGGTCGGAACCAGCAGCCACGCCGGCGACGGCTTCACCGTCAACTTCCTGCTGCGGGAGCCCGAGACCGTGGCGGCGGAACTCCTCGACAAGATCGCCCGGATCGACTCCCTGCGGGAGAGCGACCTGCGCGCCGATCCGGGCTCCTGGCACCTCTCGCCGACGATCCCGCCCCTGCCCCGCCGGCCCGGCGGGCTGCTGGGACGCCTGCGCGGGATGTGGCCGGGGACCGGCTGACGCCTGGTGCTTCCCGGGGGCGTTCCCCTCGGGCAGGGACTGCGCTAAGTCCGGCTTCTGCTCCGGAGCGACCTGACCGATGCCCGACCTCGACGCGATCGCCGCCCGCCACGGCGTCGGCCCTGATGCCGTCCGCCACCTCCTCGACGCGCTCGCCCGCGGCCACGGCCGGATGGCGCAGTTCAACCATCCCGATCTCGGCGGCATGGGTCAGTGGTCCGCCGGCGGGATGACGATGATCGGCGACATGTTCAATTCCGGTCTCAAGGCCAGGGTCGTCGCGCTCTGCGACGAGCTGGCGCCGCTCGCCACCGGGGAGAACCAGGGATCGGGCTGGGGATCGAGCCAGAGCCAGGGTTCCGGCTCGGGCGGGTCCTGGAATCAGTCGGAGGGTGGACCTTGGGGCGGCTCCTGGTGGCCGGACGGCCTCGGCCAGCCGGCGACCTCCGGCTCGCAGAACGACACGCGTTACGCCTTCTTCCCCGAATCCCGCCGCCTGGCGATCGAGACCGGCGGCCGGGTGACGCTCTACGACACCGGCGACCACCAGATCGGCGGCGTCTCGCAGCAGCAGGGCTCTTCGTACTCCTTGAGCTTCACCAGCCAGCACGGCCCGGTGCGGCTGGAGGAACTGCCGGTGGTGGGGGAGCCTGCGCAAAACGAGGGCAGGCAGGAGGCGGGCCCCGCGCCCCAGGCCGCGTCCTATGCTGCGCCCGAGCCGGAGGCTTATTCGCCGCCGGCCCCCTCGAAGCCGGCCGATGCCCCGACCGCCCCGACCGGTGACGTCTTCGGAATGATCGAGCGCTTATCGGAGCTGCACCGCAAGGGCGTGCTGACCGAGGCCGAGTTCGCCGCGAAGAAGACGGAGCTGCTGGCGCGGTTGTGAGGAATGTCGGGCCGGGCGTGCCCTACGGCGCATCGTCCGCGTCGAAAGCGGCCTCGACGTTCCGGCCCGCGTAGAGGATTCAGTCGATCACCACTTGGTCGATCGTGACCCTGCGCTCGAATCCCGTCACCCGTGAACCCGGGCGAAGGTCGCCACGTCTTCGCCCGCGCTCCGGAAAGGTCGCGAACCCTTCGCAATGGGCCAGGATCCGCTCGACATAGCCGAGGGCGCGCGTCGTCCCGGCCGTCTCCGCAACATGGTCGTCGATGCCCTGCAGATCGGTTTCGGCCTCCGGTGAGAGGACGACCGTCGGGCTCACCGATCGGCATCCCACAGCCGGGCGGCATGGCGGTCACGAAGACCGGCGCGCACGTCATCCACGGATCGTCCGCGGCTCGGGTCGCCGATCATCGCATCGTAGGCCCTCACGACCTCGTCGCGCAGCCAGGTTTCGACCGCCGTGTCGCGCTCCTGCAGGGCTCTCAGACCGGCCCGCACCACCTCGCTGCCGGTCGCATAGGTGCCGGAGGCGACCAGGCTGTCGATATAGTGCGATTGCTCGTCGGGCAGGCTGAAGGTCCGCTTGGTCGTGGCCGCGATGATCGCAGCTCCCCCGGATGGTCGACGCCGTCGGTATGATTTTTTCATACCGCCTTCGACAAGGGAAGGTAATTACCCAGGGGGTATTTTTCGGCACGCGCGTTTTCCGCCCCCCCCTCTTTCACTTGGAGGGGGGGTTGCTCAGGCGGTGATGGTCGCGAGCAGGGTGGTGAAGGGCGTGGCCTTGGTCCGGAGGGCGGCGGTGGCGACGACGGTGCGCACGTCTGCCTCGCCTTTGGCCGCCCACATCGCCCGATAGCCGTTTGTCACCTTGCGCTGGACCACGGCCGGCCGGAGGTCGCGCTCGCAGGCGTTGTTGGTCACGTCGACCTTCCCCGGGAAGGCCACGAAGGTCAGGAGCTGGTCGCGCGCCCGCTGCATCCGGGTCTGGAGCGCTCGGGTGAGGTCGCAGGTGGCGGGCACCTTCAGGAGGGCGTCGAGATCCCCCTCCAACTCGCGCCGTTTGCGCGCCAGGGTCGAGGCGGCCAACGCGGTCAGCCGGCGGGCGAGCCCGAAGGCGTTGTCGAGCCACCACTTGAACCGCAGGGCGAGCAGGTCGTCGCTGGCTTCGGCTGCATAGGCCACGTCGCGGGCGAGGTGCGCCAGGCAGGTCTGCTGGCGCTCGCCGTGTCCCTGCTGGGCCGAGTACCGGTCCGAGAGCCACACCAAAGGCCGGTGCCCGGCCATCACCTCGCCGACGACAGCAGCAGACCGGCTCGGGGCGGCGTGATGCACCACCGCCTCCTCGCAGCGGAACACCCAGTGCCAGCTGTTGGTGCCCTCGATCCGCACCCCGGTCTCGTCCGAGGCCACCACCGGCGCCTGCCGCAGACGCGCCAGCGCCGCGTCCCGGCCCCCGGCAAAGCAGCCTTGGGCGCGCCGCAGCACGTTCATCAGCCCGCCCTGGCTGAGCTTCAGCCCGAACAGGTCCGACAACGCCGCCTGCAACCGTTCGTAGGACAGCGCCTGGAAGGTCTTCAGGTAGGTCGCCACCGCGTGCAGCCGCGACCCGAAGGGTGTCGCGTCGGCTCCCGCCGGGCGTCGGGCGGCGACCCGGGTCCGGCAGGCCGGGCAGGTCACGCACAGGCGCCGGTGCTGCTCCACCACCGGGCGAACCAGCGGCAGGTCGATCCGCTCGTGCACGCTGACGACCTCGGCCGGAAGGTCGGCCGGCAGTGGTTCGCCGCACGACGAGCAGGCGCAGGGCCGATGCTCCACCACCTGATCCGGATCCGGGGTCAGCGCCCGCTTGTGGCCCTCATGCCCGGGCTTGGCCCCGCCGGGACGGGACTTCTCCCGCCTCTCCTTGCGATCCGTGGCCGGCGGCTTGGACGAGGTGCGCGAGGTCTTCTCCGGCCGGTGCAGCTTCAGCACCAGCTCGATCAGTTCCTCCTTGCTCAGGCGCTCCAAATCGCTGCGGCTCATCCCGACAGGGAATCAGCCAAACCATCAGACGGCAAGGGGGGGCGACATGACACCTAAGCCGCGACCGAGCCGCCCGTCACGGCACCCCCCTGGGTAATTACAAGGGAAGAGCTGCCGCGCGCTATCTCGCCACCGCGCTCCACCCATACTCCTCCGCCGCCGCGACCTTGCGGTGGAAGGCGAGCCTGCGGTCGTATTCGAGCGGGTCCTTCGGCTTCACCAGGGCGCCGGGGGGCACGTTGAGCCAGTCGACGAGGCGGGTCAGCATGAAGCGGAGCGCCGCGCCGCGGGCGAGCAGCGGGAGCGCCGCGACCTCGCGCGGGTCGAGGGGGCGCACGGCCTGGTAGGCGGCGATCATCGCCTGGCCCTTGGTGCGGTTGAACGCGTAATCCGCCTCGAAGCACCAGGCATTGAGGCAGATCGCCAGATCGTACGCGAAGGAATCGGTGCAGGCGAAGTAGAAGTCGATCAGGCCCGACACCTCGTCGCCGAGGAAGAACACGTTGTCGGTGAAGAGATCGGCGTGGATGACGCCGCCGGGCAAATCCTGCGGCCAGGATTCTTCGAGGAGCGCCAGGTCCGCGCGGGTGCGGGCGGCAAGTCCCGGGGCGACGCGGTCGGCTTGCGGCTCGGCCGCCTCGAAGAGCGGGCGCCAGCCCGCGACCGAGAGGGCGTTCGGCCGCTGCATCGGGAAATCGGCCCCGGCGGCGTGCAGGCCGGCGAGCGCCGCGCCCAGCGCCCGGCAATGCTTGACCCCCGGCCGGCGTACCGAGACGCCCTCGAGGAACGACACGATCACGGCCGGCCGGCCGCAGAGCCGCCCCAGGGTGGCACCGTCGCGGGTGCGGATCGGCTGTGGGCAGGCCAGGCCGTTCGCCGCCAGGTGCTGCATCAGCCCGAGGAAGAACGGCAGGTCGCCCTCCTTCACCCGCTTCTCGTACAGCGTCAGGATATAGGCGCCGGTGGTGGTGTGCAGGATGAAGTTGGTGTTCTCCACCCCCTCGGCGATGCCCTTGTAGGACAGGAGATCGCCGATCTCGTAGGCGGCGAGAAAGGCGGCCAGCGCCTCGTCCGGAACCTCGGTGTAGACCGCCACGGCCGTTCTGCTTTGCTCGAAGAGATGGGATGGAGACGCAGCGTCGCGCGTCGCTGCCGGAACCGCAAAAGGTTCGCGCCTCCCTTCCCCTTGTGGGGAGGGGAGGCGCGAACCTTGTAACCGGTCGTGTGATGTTACTCAGCCGCCTCGCTGCGCAGCTCGCGCGGCAGCGGGAAGACCATGTCCTCGGTCGTGGTCGAGACGGTGTCGACCGTGACCTCGTAGCGGGTCGCGAAAGCGTCGATGATCTCTTCCACCAGCACCTCGGGGGCCGAGGCGCCGGCGGTGAGGCCGAGCCGGCGGATGTTGGAGAAGGCGTCCCAGTCCAGATCCTCGGCGCGGTTGACGAGCCGGGTGATCGGGCAGCCGACCCGCTCGGCGACCTCGCGCAGGCGCTGCGAGTTCGAGGAGTTCGAGGAGCCGACGACGATCAGCGCGTCGACGAGGGGGGCGACCTGCTTCACCGCCTCCTGGCGGTTGGTTGTGGCGTAGCAGATATCGTCCTTGTGCGGGCCGACGATCTTGGGGAACTTCTGCTTGAGCGCCTCGACGATGTGGTGGGTGTCGTCGACGGACAGCGTCGTCTGGGTCACCCAGGCGAGGTTGTCGCGGCTCTCGGGCTCCAGCGCCTCGATCTGCTCGATATCCTCCACCAGGGTGATCGAGCCCTTGGGCAGCTGGCCCATGGTGCCGACGACCTCCGGGTGGCCGGAATGGCCGACCAGCAGCACGTGGCGGCCGCGCTTGTGGTGGATCTCGGCCTCGCGGTGGACCTTGGTCACCAGCGGGCAGGTCGCGTCGATGGTGGTCAGCCCGCGGGAATTCGCGTTCTGCGGCACGGTCTTGGCCACGCCGTGGGCGGAGAAGATCACCGGGGCCTTGCCGTCCGGCACCTCGTCGAGCTCGGCGACGAAGACCGCGCCTTTGCGCTTCAGGCTCTCGACCACGTACTTGTTGTGCACGATCTCGTGCCGCACGTAGACGGGCGGGCCGTAGAGGGCCAGGGCGCGCTCGACGACGTCGATGGCCCGCACCACGCCGGCGCAGAACCCGCGCGGCGCGCAGAGGAGGATCTCGAGGGGCGGCTTCGCGGGCGCGGCGGCACCGGCGTCGGTCTGGTTCACGGAGGCGCTCATGATCCGGGATGTGGCGAGGCGGGACGGTCCCTGTCAACCTCTTGTGCCACGCAATCGTGGCGATCAATAGGTCGCGCGCGTGACGGGTCCCCTGCGGCACGCGCGCGACGGTCGGCACGGGACACGCACACGGGATACGCGAAACGGGGTGAAGACCGGGTTAGCCCGGCGGCCCGGTTCGGGGTAAGGGGAGGCTTGAGCCGACCTCGAACCCGGGAGAATCCCGCGCGATGGCGACCGCCGCCGACCACGCCAGCTTCCTGCCGCCGGTCCTGACCTTCCTGTCCGCCGCGGTGATCGGCGTGCCGATCTTCCGCCTGCTCGGGCAGAGCGCGGTGCTCGGCTACCTCGTGGCCGGCGTCGTCATCGGCCCGTCGGGCCTCTCGCTCATCACCGAGCCGGAGACCGCCCGCAGCGTCTCGGAACTCGGGGTGGTGCTGCTCCTGTTCATCGTCGGGCTGGAGCTCGAGATCTCGCGCCTGATCTCGCTGCGACGCGACATCCTGGGCCTCGGCACGCTCCAGCTCGGGCTCTGCGCCCTGGCGCTCGGCGGCCTCGGCTTCCTGTCCGGCCTGTCGGGCGGCGCCGCGACGGTGATCGGCATCGCGCTCGCCCTCTCGGCGACCGCGGTCGCGCTCCAGCTCC
This sequence comes from Methylobacterium sp. 142-1Y, assembly GCF_057747795.1. Lineage (NCBI taxonomy): Bacteria > Pseudomonadati > Pseudomonadota > Alphaproteobacteria > Hyphomicrobiales > Methylobacteriaceae > Methylobacterium > Methylobacterium sp. 142-1Y. The sequence goes on from NZ_CM173224.1 coordinate 1,074,234, forward strand.
TGGAGGAGCGCCGCGACCTCGCGGCCCCTTACGGCCAGCGCGCCTTCGCGGTGCTGCTGTTCCAGGACCTGTCGATCGTCGGCATCCTGGCGCTGCTGCCGCTCGTCGCCCAGACCGGGACGGGCGAGGGCGGCGAGGCCTGGCTCGGCACGGCTTTGCAATCGGCCGGCACGGCGGTCGCGGCGGTGATCGGCGTGGTGCTGGTCGGGCGCTACGGCCTCAACCCGTTCTTCCGGCTGCTCGCCGCCAGCGGCGCCCGCGAGGTGATGACGGCGGCCGCCCTCCTCGTCGTGCTCGGCACCGCCCTCGTCATGGAGGAGGTCGGGCTGTCGATGGCGATGGGGGCGTTCCTCGCCGGGCTGCTGCTGGCCGAATCGAATTTCCGCCACCAGCTGGAAGCCGATATCGAGCCGTTCCGCGGCATGCTGCTCGGCCTGTTCTTCATGAGCGTCGGCATGTCGATCGACCTCGGCCTCGTCGGCCAGAACTGGCTCGGCCTCACCGTCGCCACCGTCGGGGCGATCCTCATCAAGGTCGCGCTGGTGGCAGGCCTCTTTCGGCTGTTCGGCTCGTCCTGGCTCGACGGCCTGCGCGGCGCCGCCGTGCTGGCGCCGGCGGGCGAGTTCGCCTTCGTGCTGCTGCCGGTGGGCCAGGAACTCGGCCTCGTCGACGGGCAGTCCGGGCGCCTCGCCATCGCGCTCGCCGCCATCACCATGCTGATCGGCCCGATCGGCGCCAAGGTCCTCGACGGGGTGCTGGCGCGGCGCACCACCGCCCCGCTCGAACCCGAGCCCGAGGCGATCGAGGGCGCGGAGGCCCGCGTCCTGGTGATCGGCTTCGGCCGCTTCGGCCACATCCTCAACCAGGTGCTGCTGGCGCAAGGCCTCAGTGTCACGGTGATCGACAAGGACGTGGAGCAGATCCGCAGCGCCGCCCGCTTCGGCTTCCGGGTCTATTACGGCGACGGCACCCGCCTCGACGTGCTGCGCTCCTCGGGTGCCGGCAAGGCCGAGGTGGTCTGCATCTGCATCGACGATCCGGAAGCGACCCTCAAGATCGTCGATCTCGTCCATGCCGAGTTCCCGGCCGCCCGCACCTATGTCCGGGTGTTCGACCGGGTGCAGGCGATCGAGGCGATGGGCCGCGACGTCGATTACCAGATCCGCGAGACCTTCGAATCGGCCCTCGCCTTCGGGCGGGCCACCCTGGAGGCGCTGGGCCTCCCCCCCGAGGAGGCGGCCCGCACGGTCGACGACGTGCGCAAGCGCGACCTCGCCCGGCTGGTGCTGCAGCAGGCCGGCGATCCCCTCGACCGGACCGACCCCCTGCGCAGCCTGGTGCGGATCAAGCCCGAGCCCCTGACCGCGCCGCTCCACGCCTCGCACGGCCTCAACCCCGAGACCGAGGACATCATCGCCCGCGAGCGGGCCGGCGCCGATGGGTGAGGTGCGCCCGCCGGAGACCGGCCCCGCTCCCCCGCCCGCCCGCTTCGTCACCGGCTCGACCTTCCGCCACGTCGTGGTGATGGGGGCGACCGGCTCGGTCGGCCTGATGGCGATCTTCGTCGTCGATCTGTTGTCGCTGCTCTACATCGCGCGGCTCGGCGATCCGGTCCTGACGGCGGCGGTGGGCTTTGCCACCATCGTCCAGATCTTCGCGGTCTCGATCAATATCGGGATGATGATCGCCGTCGGCGCCCTGGTCTCGCGGGCGCTCGGCAGCGGCGACGTCGCGCGGGCGCGCCGCCTCGCCGCCTCGTCCCTGGTGCTGGCGGTCGTCGCCTCGGGCCTCGTCACGGCGCTGATGCTGCCGCTGCTCACGCCGTTCCTGACGCTGATCGGCGCTGGCCCCGAGACCGTGCCGGCGGCCCGGACCTTCCTGTGGATCGCCCTGCCCTCGACCCTGCTGATGGCCGTGGGCATGGGGTTCTCCGGCGTGCTGCGGGCGGTCGGCGACGCAAGGCGCGGCATGAACGTCACGCTCGCCGGCGCCGCGGTCACGGTGATGCTCGACCCGCTGCTGATCTTCGGCCTGCATCTCGGGATCGAGGGGGCGGCGACCACCATCGTCATCGCCCGCCTCGCCTTTGCCTGGGTGGGCTATGCGGGCGCGGTGCGCGTCCACCGGATGGTGGCGAAACCGACCCTCGCGGCAGTGATGGCCGATGCCGGGCCGATCCTGCGCGTCGCGTTGCCCACCGTGCTCACCAACCTGGCGCCACCGGTGGCGAGCGCCTTCCTCGCCCACGTCATGGCGGGGTTCGGCACCGCGACGGTCGCCGGCAACGCGGTGGTCGACCGGGTGGTGCCGGTGGCCTTCGGCGGCCTGTTCGCGCTCTCGGGCGCCGTCGGCCCGATCCTCGGCCAGAACTGGGGCGCCGGCCGCTTCGACCGGATGCGCGCGACATTGCGCGACGCCGCCCTGGTCACCGGCCTCTACGTCGCGGCGGTCTGGCTCGCGCTCGTCTTCGCCCGCGGGCCGCTCACCGCCCTGTTCGGGCTCGACGGAGCGGGCGCCGACCTGCTGGCCTTCTTCTGCCTCGCCGGCGGGGCGATCTGGTTCTTCAACGGACTGCTCTTCCTCGGCAACGCCTCGTTCAACAATCTCGGCTTCCCGCTCGCCGCGAGCGCCCTCAACTGGGGCCGGGCGACTTTGGGCACGATGCCGACCGCCTGGCTCGGCGCGCATCTCGCCGGGCCGGAGGGAGCGATGGCCGGGATGGGGATCGGGTCGGCCCTGTTCGGTGTGGTGGGGCTGGCCCTGGCGTTCCGGACGGTGGGGGTGCTGGAGCGGCGGGAGGTCGCGAGCCGTTAGGCGATGGGGGAACGGCTGCCCCCGTGATGTCCCACCCCTCGCGATGTCACCAAGCAGGGGCCGTCCCATCACCGTGCCCCGCTGAAATCCGGCTTGTTCCGGTTCATGGTATCGGCCAGGGCAATTTCAGGAAGGCGACGATGGCCACAAACACGCACGCGGCCGCCCCGGACGGCTCGCCAACGGACCTCGTCCTCGTCCCCCGTGCCGTCCTGGAGGCCGATCCGCACGCCGTCCTCGCGCAATACCGCGCCGCCGTCCCCTGCATCCGCACCGACGACGGCGCGGTCATGGTGCTGCGCGCCCGTGACGTCCATGGCCTCGTCACCGATCCGCGCACGCGGCAGGTGGAGACCGAATTCGCGCGGCTGCGCGGCATCACATCGGGGCCGCTGTTCGAGTTCTTCCGGCAGACGGTGCTCCTCTCCAACGGCGAGGTCCACCAGCGTCGCCGCGCGCCGATCGCCCGCACCTTCGCGTTTCAGGTCGTGGCGGCCCTGCGCCCGCGCATCCGGGCCCTCGCGGAAGGCCTGGTGGCCGAGCATGCGGCCCGCGGCCGGATGGACCTGCTCGACGACTACGCCGCCCCCCTCCCCGCCCGGGCGATCGCGCTGATCCTGGGCCTCCCCGAGCGCGACGTGCCGGACTTCACCGCTTGGGTCTACGCGGTGTCCCGCGCCCTGACCTCGGTCTGGAGACCCGAGGATTTCCCCGAGAGCGACGAGGCGGCGCGCCGGCTCATCGCTTACGTCGAGGACCTGGTGGCGGAGCGCCGCAGCAGCCCGCGGGACGACCTGATCTCCACCCTGCTGCCGTCCATCGCCGAGGACGATCCGGAATCGGCTGCGGAGACGCGCATGCAGATCGTCTCCCTGATCCTCGCCGGCAGCGACACCACGCGGGCGGCGCTTGCGATCCAGACCGGCCTGCTGCTCGCGCACCGGGACCAATGGGAGGCGGTCTGCCGCGACGAGGCGCTGATCCCGGGCGCCGTGGCCGAGGCGTTGCGCTTCGAGCCGGCGGTCGGGTCGTTCCCGCGCTTCGCGCTGGCCGACATTCCCCTGGAGGGCGCCGTGCTGCCGGCGGGCGCGCTGTTGTCGATCTCGACGCTGTCGGCGATGCGCGATCCGGCCCTCTACGCCGATCCGGACGTCTTCGACATTCGCCGGAGCGACCACCCGCGCTGGCACCCGGTCTTCGGCGGCGGCGCGCATCGCTGCCTCGGCGAGGCGCTGGCCCGCATCGAGCTGGAGGAGGGCCTGCGAGCGCTCACTCGCCGGCTGCCCGGCCTGCGCCTCGATCGACCGCTGACCGTGCGCGGTTCGTCCGCGATCCGCCGGGTGGACGCGCTGCCGGTGTCGTGGTCCACAGCGTAAGAATCGGAACAGGCAAGATCCCCTCTCCCGGGTGAGCGCCGTTGCATTCACACATCTCGGTCCGATCGTTCTCCTCATGGAAAGTCGCGCGCCCCTCCCCCCAGGCGATCTCGGGCTTGCCGGAGATCGCTCAAGCTTGTGGGGAGGAGTTGGAGGTGGGGGTGGTGCCGGAGAGACCTCGGCGGTGCCTCCTGCACCATCCACACCCCTGACCCCTCTCCACAAGGGGAGGGGAAAGTGCGCATATTTTCCAGAGGATCAGAGCTCTCGGAGGAGATGTGTGAATGCGATAGCGGGTGCGCGGGAGAGAGGATCACCCCGCCTGTCCGGGGGTGGTTAGAAACGGCGCGAGCCCGTCAGGCCCCCTCCCCCACCGCCCGCCCGTCCCGGGCGGCCAGCCGCACGGTCATGGCCGGCGGCGGGGGCTGGCGCCGCGCGCGACGTCGATGCACCAGGGGCAGGGTCGGGTCTTGCGCGAAGGGCAGGTCGAGGGCGCCGAGCACGTCGCTGCGGGTGAGGCCGATGTCTTTCAGCGCCCGGTCGTCGAGTTCGGCGAGGCGGTAGGCGGCGCGGCGGTTGATCCACAGGGTGACGATCCGGGCCGCGATCTGCACGGCCTTGCGGCCGAAGCCGAAAGCCATCGTGAGGGCACCGTACAGGGGGGCGTAGCTGATCGTCATCGTGGTCTCCCGCGAAGAGCATGCGGCGAACCTCGTCATGCGCCGGCCATCGCTCTTTCCGCTGCACCCGTCATAGCCGCGCTTCGCCGATGCGTTGAGCGAATGATTGAGATATGTCACATCACAAGGATTGATGCGGGAATCGACGACGGAGCGGCCCGGTGCATCCCCTCGACATCGACCAGCTCCGGACCCTGGTGGCGATCGCCGAGAGCGGCTCGTTCACCCGGGCGGCGGACCTCGTGCACAAGACCCAGTCCGCCGTCTCGATGCAGATGAAGCGGCTGGAGGAGCGGGTCGGGCGCGAGATCTTCGCCAAGGCCGGCCGCGGCGTGCGGCTGACCGACGACGGCGAGCGCCTGCTCGATTATGCGCGGCGCATCGTGCGGCTGCAGACCGAGTGCCTGGCGACCTTCGACGAGGGCGACCTCGCCGGGCGGGTGCGCCTCGGCCTGCCGGACGATTACGTCGACCGCTACCTGCCGGAGATCCTCGGGCGCTTCGCCCGGACCCATCCCCGGGCCGAGGTCACGGTGATCTGCGAACCCACCGACATGCTGGCCGAGCGGATCGCCGACGGCGACATCGACCTCGCCATCGTGACGGAGGCCAAGGGGTCTGCGAAGGAGAAGGGACGACGCACCGTCGAGACGATCCGCACCGAGGCCCTGCTCTGGGTCACGTCGAGCCGCCACGCCGTCCATACCGCGCAGCCGGTGCCCCTCGCCCTCGGGCGGCCGGCCTGCAACTGGCGCCGGGCGGCCATCGAGGCGCTGGAGCGCGGCGGGCGCCAGAGCCGGATCCTGTTCGTCAGCTGGAACTCCACCGCGGTCGGGGCCGCGGTGCTGGCGGGGCTCGCGGTCTCAGTGCTGCCCGAAAGCGCCTTGCGCCCCGGCATGCGGGTGCTCGGGCCGCAGGACGGCTTCGCGGCCTTGCCGGCCTGCCGTATCGGACTGATGCGCCACCGCGCGGAGGAGCCCAATCCGCTGGCGGACATCCTGGCCGGTCAGATCCGGCAATGCCTGGACAATCTCGGGATGGCGGCGGAGTGAAGCCGCTTTCCGCATCGCGAAGCGATCAATCGGAAAGCGTATGACGACGGAAAAGCGGCCTCAGCGCAGGGCCGCGACGAACCGGTTGCTGAGGTTCCCGAACAGGCCGCCGGCCGAATCGCCGTAGACCGCGAGTGCGGTCGTCAGAGCGAGGAAGATCAGGCCCGCGATCAGGGCGTACTCGATCGCCGTCGCGCCGGATTGGTCACGTCGGAAGCACCGCGGCGCCGCCGTCCCCCGTGATCTGCCACGCACGTCGCCTTCTCCCGGTCCGTCGCCCGGGACATTACGGCAGATCCCCTCACCGGGGGTTAACCCGATGGGCTAATCCGCCGCTGCGGTGTCCCTCTGCCGGGCGAGACCCCGTTCGTCGTTCCGGGAGGGGGGAGCGCCCCCCTGTCCCGGCCCCCGCTTGCGTCGTCCGCGCGGCGAACCTCGCCGTCAGGCCTTGCCGGTCTCCTTGCGCAGGGCGTCGATGCGCTGCGAGGCCTCGGCCTTGTCGAGATCGGGGTCGTACGCATCGTCGTCCTTGGCCTGCTCGGCCAGGGTCTTGAGGTAGGAGGCCTGGGCCCCGGTCATCGGCTCGGAGCCGGTGGTCCAGTCCTTCGGGTCCTTGATGCGGTTCGAGGTATCCTTCGGGTCCTGCTTCGGGTTCTCGGTCTCGTGGTGGTCGGCGGTCTTGGCGGCGGCGGTCTTGGCGGTCATGAGAGCCTCATGTTCTCTGAATGTTCCGCCCAGATAACGGGGAAGCCCCGGCCCGCGTTCCCGGGTCGACCGTCGCAGCGGCGGCTTGTCCCCGGGAAATCGCAGATCCGGATGCGCGAAGGCCCCGGGCGGTCTCCCGCCCGGGGCCTTCGGTTCAGGCGATCGTCGCGAGGTTCAGGCCGCCTTCGTTCAGGCCGCCTTCGTTCAGGCCGCCTTGGCCCGCGGCTGCACCTCGGCGGTGTAGTCGTCCATCAGTGTCTGGGTCATCGCCGCCGGGGTGAAGCGGTACTGGGCGATCTCCGAGACCGGGGTGACCTCGGCGGCCGAGCCGGTGATGAAGCACTCGGAGAAGCCCGCCATCTCCTCGGGGCGGATGCGCCGCTCGACCACCTCGTAGCCGCGGCGCTTCGCCAGGTCGATCACGGTCTGGCGGGTGATGCCGTTGAGGAAGCGGTCGGCCTGGGGCGTGTGGATCACCCCGTCCTGGATGAAGAACACGTTGGCGCCGGTGCACTCGGCGACGTTGTCCTCCCAGTCGAGCATCAGGGCATCGGCATAGCCCTTGTTCTCGGCCCGGTGCTTGGAGATCGTGCAGATCATGTACAGACCCGCCGCCTTCGAGGCGGAGGGGGCGGTGCGCGGATCGGGCCGGCGGTACTCCGCCAGGTCCATTCGGATGCCCTTCATCTTGGTCGCCGGGTCGAAGTAGCTCGGCCACTCCCACGCCGCGATGGCAAGGTGGATGGTGTTGTGTTGCGCCGAGACGCCCATCATCTCCGAGCCGCGCCAGGCGACCGGGCGGAGATAGGCGTCCTTAAGGCCGCTCTCCTTCAGCACCAGCTTCTTGGCGGCATCGATCTCGGCCACCGAGTACGGGACCTCGAAGTCGAGGAGCTCGGCCGAGCGGCGCAGGCGCTGCGAATGCTCGGTGCACTTGAAGATCTGGCCGCCATAGGCGCGCTCGCCCTCGAACACGCTGGAGCCGTAGTGCAGGCCGTGGCTGAGTACGTGAATCTTCGCGTCCGCCCACGGCACCATGCGGCCGTCGAACCAGATGTGGCCTTCACGCTGGTCGAAGGGAATGACGGACATGACGATGATCCTCGTATGCGTTCGTTTCCGCCAGGCTCGTTCTCGCGCAACGTTCGTGCTTGAGCGGGGCGCGGGGCGTACGTTCGTTTCGCCGGCGGGGTTGACGGGTATCAATGGGGCTGAGATATGTCAACAAGACTGACATAAATGACGAGGGCCCGCGAAGGCCGCAAATCCCGTCGACTTGTCCCGCAAAAGAGGTGCGACCCGTGACCCAGGCCGCCCGGACCCGTCCGGCCCCCATCCCGGACGTCGCCGACGAGGACCTGCCGGATGCAGGCTACTCCCCCGCGCAGGCGGCGCAAGAGTCCGGTCTGCAAGAGTCCGCCCGGCAAGAGTCCGCCCGGCACGAGTCCGTCCTGCCCGACGACGCACAGCCGCATTACGACCTGATCGAGCTCTTGTTCTTCGCCTATCGCGACTTCGTCGCCGATCCGGACCGCATCCTGGCCGAGTACGGCTTCGGCCGCGCCCATCACCGGGTGCTGCATTTCGTCGACCGCCATCCCGGCCTCACCATCGCCGAACTCCTGGATATCCTGCGGATCACCAAGCAGAGCCTGAACCGGGTGCTGAAGGAATTGATCGAGCAGGGCTACATCGCGCAGCGGACGGGCACGAGCGACCGCCGCCACCGCCTCCTCAGCTGCACGCCGGAAGGCCGGCAGCTGGCCCAGCGCCTCGCCGGGGTCCAGGGCCGCCGCGTCCGCCGGGCACTGGCCGAGATGGGTCCGGACTTGCGCGAACCGGCGAGCCGGTTCCTGCTCGCCATGATCGAGCCGGAGGAGCGCGCGGCGGTGAGCCGGCTCATCGCGGGCGGCGAGCCGGCGGCGGAGAGCGAGGCCCGCCCGTGAGCGCCGGCCCCGCCATCGCCCCCCGGGCGGAACTCCCGGACCACGCCCCCCACATCCTGGTGGTCGACGACGACCGGCGCCTGCGCGACCTGCTCGCCCGCTTCCTCGGCGAGAACGGCTACCGGGTCACGGCGGCAGCCAGCGCCGCCGAGGCCCGGGCGCGCGGCCGCAGCCTGGTCTTCGACGCGGTGGTGCTCGACGTGATGATGCCGGGCGAGACCGGCTTCGACTATGCCCGCCAGATCCGCCTGACCTCGAGCGTGCCGATCCTGATGCTCACCGCCCGCTCGAACCCGAACGACCGGGTCACCGGGCTCGAGATCGGTGCCGACGACTATCTCCCAAAGCCCTTCGAGCCGCGGGAATTGATCCTGCGCCTCAACAACATCCTGCGCCGCAACGCCCGGGGACCCGCCGACGGGACGGCCGCCCCCCTCGACGCGGTGCGGTTCGGGCCGTTCCAGTTCCGCATCGAGCGCGGCGAGCTGACCCGCGACGACGAGGCGATCCGCCTCTCCGAGCGCGAGCGCGAGATCCTGACCATCCTGGCGCTGGCGCGTGGCGGCAATGTCGAGCGCGAGGCGCTGACCGGCACCAACGGCGCGGCCAACGAGCGCACCGTCGACGTGCAGATGAACCGCCTGCGCCGGCGCATCGAGGACGACCCGGCCAACCCGCGCTACGTGCAGACCGTGCGCGGCGTCGGCTACCGGCTGGTCCTGGACTGAAGGACGTGCCCGCCCCCACCCTCGCCGGGACGCTCCCGACGCCCCGGCGGGCCTGGCGCCGCCTCGGCCGCGTCATCGGCGACCGGCTGCCGAAGGGGCTCTACGCCCGCTCGCTCATCATCATCATCGCCCCGATGGTGCTGCTGCAATCGGTGATCGCCTACACCTTCATGGAGCGGCACTGGCAGTTGGTGACCCGGCGCCTCTCGGCCGCCGTCACCGCCGACGTGGCAGCCCTCATCGACATCTACGAGAGCTACCCCCAGGACAAGGGCTCCGAGACCCTGGAGCGGATCGCCAGCGAGCGCCTGAACCTCGACGTCGACATCCTGGAGGGCGCCAAGCTCCCGACCCCCGGCCCGCGGCCGTTCTTCTCGCTCCTCGACGAGGCCCTGTCCGACGAGATCCGCCGCCAGATCGCGCGGCCGTTCTGGATCGACACGGTCGGGCGCTCCAGCCTGATCGAGATCCGGGTCGAGATCCCCGGCGGGGTGATGCGGGTGATCGCCCGGCGCAGCCAGGCCTATGCCTCGAACTCGCACATCTTCCTGCTCTGGATGGGCGGCTCCTCGATGGTGCTGCTCGGCGTCGCGATCCTGTTCCTGCGCAACCAGATCCGGCCGATCCTGCGGCTCGCCGACGTGGCGGAGAGCTTCGGCAAGGGCCGGGAGCTGGATTTCCGCCCCCGCGGCGCCCGCGAGGTGCGCAAGGCCGGCCACGCCTTCATCGAGATGAAAAGGCGCATCGAGCGGGCGATGGAGCAGCGCACGACGATGCTCAACGGGGTGAGCCACGACCTGCGCACCATCATCACGCGCTTCCGGCTCTCCCTGGTGCTGCTGCCCCAGACCCCCGAGATCGACGACCTGCAACGCGACGTCGACGAGATGAGCCGGATGCTCGAGGCCTATCTCGCCTTCGCCAAGGGCGATTCCGGCGAGCCGGCCGCCGCCATCGACCTCCGGGCCCTGCTGGAGGACGTCCGCACCGACGTCGAGCGATTGGGCGGCCACGTCTCCGAGGTGACGCTGGAGGGCCAGTCGACCGTGACGGTCCGGCCCGACGCGTTCCGGCGCTGCCTGTTCAACCTCGCCTCCAACGCCGCCCGCTACGGCGACACGATCGCGATCACCGCCCGCCAGGAGGCGCGCTGGCTCGCCGTCTCGATCGACGACGACGGCCCGGGCATCCCGCCCGAGCAGCGCGAGGAGGTGTTCAAGCCCTTCGTGCGCCTCGACGACGCCCGCCAGGATGCCGGGGGATCGGGCCTCGGCCTCGCCATCGCCCTCGACATCGCCCGGGCGCATGGCGGCGACGTGGCGCTCCACGATTCCCCGCTCGGGGGCCTGCGGGCGACGGTGCGGGTCCCGGCGTGAGGACCGGCGCAACCCACCGTTAAGACCGGCATCCTTACCCTCTCGGCCGGAGGCAGGCCGCATGCGGGCGCCGACCGGACCCGACGCGCCTCCCGGAGACGGGCGCCGGCCGCGGGCACGCGACGTACGCTGCGGCCGGCCGGACGCGCCCCGATGCGAGAGATCACGCGATGCCCCTGAATTCCGCACCCAGGCGGTCGATCGCGCCGAGTACGTTGCTGATCCTCCTGGGGGTCCTGAGCGCGCTGCCCATCCTCGTGCGCTACTATTGGCCGGCCGAGGGTGGGCTCGACGTCACCGGGCACCCGATCGGACGCGACTTCATCAACGCCTGGGCCGGGCCGCGCCTCGCCTTCGCGGGACAGCTCGACACCCTGTTCGACCTCCGGGCCTATCACGCGGCGATCGGCACCCTGTTCGGCACCCCGCTGCCGTTCCACAACTGGAGCTATCCGCCCTTCACGCTGCTGCTGCTCGGGCCGCTCGGGCAGCTGCCCTATTTCGTGGCGCTCGCGATCTGGACGATCGGGCTGTTCGCCGCCTTCGCGGGCGTGACGCTGTCCTGTGTGCCCCCCGGGCGGCGCCTGCACGCCCTGCTGCTCCTCTGCCTGGCGCCGGCCTGCCTCATCAACGCCGCCGGCGGCCAGAACGGCTTCCTCACCGGCGCCCTGCTGCTCGGCGGCCTGCTCGCCCTGGATCGCCGGCCGGTGCTCGCCGGCCTCCTGTTCGGCCTGCTCACCTACAAGCCGCAGCTCGGCCTCGTGCTGCCGCCGGTCCTGATCGCGCTGGGCGCCTGGCGGACCATCGCGGCGGCCTGCGCCACCACCGTGGCGCTGGTCGGCGCCTCGGTCCTGGCCTTCGGGGTGGATCCCTGGCGGCACAATCTCGGCGAGACGAGCGCCTTCCTGTACGGCCTCCTCGACTCCTTCGAGGGGTTCTACCCCTACATGATGGCGTCGGTCTTCGCGGGTGCGCGCACCTTCGGGCTGTCGATGGGCGCGTCCTGGGCCGCGCAGATCCTCGTCGCCGTCCCGGTCCTCGCGGCGACGGTCTGGGCCGTGCGCCGCACCCGCGACCCGGTGCAGCGCGCGGGCCTCGTCGCGACGGCCGTCCCGCTCCTGACGCCCTATGCCTTCAACTACGACCTGACCCTCGTGGCGGCCGTGCTGGTCTGGCGGATTTCGGCCGCGGAGCCCGGGGCACAGACGGACAGGATCACGCTCTTCGCCTGGATCAGCCCCACTCTGATGATGCCGTTGCAGATGCTGGGCTTCGGCGGCATGCCGGCGGTGCTGGTGGCGCTGTTCTGGATCCTGGTGTGGGAGGTGGCGCAGCCCCAGCCCGGCCCGGCCCGGGAGCCGGTCCCGGCCCTGCTGTGAGCGAGGGGCGCCGCTCCTGACGGTGCGGCGCCCTTCTCAAATGCCTGCGGCGCCTTGCTTGAACGCCCGCGTCGTCCGGCTCAATGCGCCTCCTGCCAGTTCAGGGCCGCCTTGGCCTCGACGGCGAGCGGCACCCGTAAGGAGACGGCCGGGTGCGGCGCCTCCTCCATCACCCGGGCGATGATCGGCAGCGCCCGCTCGACTTCCTCGTCGGGCGCCTCGAACACCAGTTCATCGTGGACCTGGAGCAGCATCCGGGTCGAGAGGCCGGCCTCGGACAAGGCCCCCTCCATCCGGGCCATCGCCCGGCGGATGATGTCGGCGGCCGTGCCCTGGATCGGCGCGTTGATCGCCTGGCGCTCGACCGAGGCGCGCTCCTGCGGGTTGTTGGAGCGGATCTGCGGATAGTGGCAGACCCGGCCGAACAGGGTCGTGACGTAGCCCTTGTCGCGGCAGATCTTCTTGGTGTCGTCGATATAGGCGCGGATGCCGGGGAAGCGCTCGAAATACTGCTTGATGAAGGCCGAGGCCTCGCCCTGCGGGATACCGAGCCGGTCGGCGAGGCCGAAGGCCGAGATGCCGTAGATGATGCCGAAATTGATCGTCTTGGCGCGCCGGCGCAGGTCCGGGGTCATCTGGTCGAGGGGCACGCCGAACATCGCCGAGGCGGTGGCCGCGTGGATGTCGATGCCCTCCTCGAAGGCCTGGCGCAGCTGCGGGATGTCGGCGATGTGGGCGAGCAGCCGCAGCTCGATCTGGCTGTAATCGGCCGAGATCAGCTTGTGCCCGGCATCGGCCACGAAGGCCTGGCGGATGCGCCGGCCCTCCTCCGTGCGGATCGGGATGTTCTGGAGGTTCGGGTCGGAGGAGGAGAGCCGCCCGGTCGTGGTGGCGGCGAGCGCGAAGGAGGTGTGGACCCGGTCGGTCGCCCGGTCGGCATGCTCCTGGAGGCTGTCGGTATAGGTCGATTTCAGTTTCGAGAGCTGGCGCCATTCCAGGATCCGGCGCGGCAGGTCGTGGCCCTGGCCGGCCAGTTCCTCCAAGAGCGTCGCCGGCGTCGCCCACTGGCCGGACGGGGTCTTCTTGGCGCCGGGCAGGCCCATCTTGCCGAACAGGATGTCGCCGATCTGCTTCGGGGACGAGACAGAGAACTTCTCCCCCGCCATCTCCTGGATCTCGTCCTCCAGCCGCGCGAGCGACTGGGCGAAATCGCCCGAGAGCCGGCTCAGCATCTGGCGGTCGACCTTGATGCCCTCGCGCTCCATCCGGGCCAGCACCGGGACGAGGGGCCGCTCCAGGGTCTCGTAGACGGAGGCGCGGCGCTCGGCGGCGAGCCGCGGCTTCATCAGCCGCCACAGCCGCAGGGTCACGTCGGCGTCTTCCGCGGCGTAGGCCGTGGCCTTGTCGAGGGCGACGCGGTCGAAGGTGATCTTCTGGCGCCCGGTTCCGGCGACGTCCGCGAAGGTGATCGGCTGGTGGCCGAGATGGCGCCGTGCCAGTTCGTCCATGCCGTGCGAGCCCTTGCCGGCATCGAGCACGTAGGAGATCAGCATCGTGTCGTCGAAGGGCCGGACCTCGATGCCGTGGCGGGCGAGCACCAGCCAGTCGTACTTGACGTTCTGGCCGACCTTGAGCACCGCGGGATTTTCCAGCAGCGGCTTCAGGCGCGTCTGCACGGCCTCCCACGAGAGTTGCCCCGGCAGCAGGCCGCCGCCGAACAGGTCCTCGCCGCCGCGATGGCTGAGCGGGATGTAGCAGGCCCGGCCCGGCGCAGTGGCGAGGGAGACGCCGACGAGGTCGGCCTTGTTGGCGTCGAGCGCGGTCGTCTCGGTATCGACCGCGACGACGCCCGCCTCGATCGCCTCGGCGATCCAAGCTTCCAGGCTCTCGACCGTGGTGACGGTCTCGTAAGCACCCGTGTCGAAGGGCTTGACCGCTTCCGCCGCGCGCGCCGCCACGAGGGTCGTCGGCGTCGCCTCGGCGGGCGCCTTCGGCTTCGGGGGCGCATCCGGCAGGGCGAGATCGGCGAAGGGATCGACCTCGGCCTTCGTTTCAGTCGGTGCGGCGTCGGGCGTGTCGCCGAAGAACGGCGTGACGTCGCTGCCGCCCTTCTCGTTCGAGAAGCCGGCCTCGGCGCCCTCCGGCAGCAGGGAGGGATCAGGCCGCACGGCCTCGGGGTCGACATGCAGCATCTGGGCGATGCGGCGCGTCAGGGTGTTGAACTCCATCGCCTTGAGGAAGCCGACGAGGCGCTCGGGATCGGGCTTCGGCAGGGCGAGAGCGTCGAGGGGCACCGGGACCGGCACGGCTTCGTCGAGGGCGACGAGGCGGCGCGACAGCCGGGCCTGGTCGATGTGACTCAGCAGCGTCTCGCGGCGCTTGGGCTGCTTGATCGTGGAGGCCTTCTCCAGGAGCGCGTCGAGGCTGCCGAACTCCTTGATGAGGGCGGCCGCGGTCTTGAGCCCGATGCCCGGCACGCCCGGCACGTTGTCGGAGGTGTCGCCGATCAGCGCCAGGGCGTCGCCGATCTGCTCCGGGTTCAGGCCCTCCCAGCGCTCGATGATCGCGGCGCGGTCGAGGTTGCGCTCGGGGCGGTAGCCCGGCTTGCCCTTCTGGCCCGATTCGAAATCGTAGAACCGCACGAGATCGCCGACGAGCTGCATCAGGTCCTTGTCGGACGAGACGATGATGACGCCGGCCCCCCGGCCTTCCGCCTGGCGGGAATAGGTCGCGATCAGGTCGTCGGCCTCGTAGCGCTGCAACTCGATCGGATGCAGGCCGAAGGCGCGGACCGCGTCGCGCATCAAGGGCATCTGGCGCTTGAGGTCGTCGGGCGCGTCGGGCCGGTGGCCCTTGTAGTCCGGAAAGATTTCCTTCCGGAACGAGCCCTCGGACTTGTCGAACACGATGGCGAGGTGGGTCGGCATCACCCCGGCCGCGCCCTCCTGCACGAACTGGGCGAGCTTGGCGCAGAACAGCCGCACCGCCCCGGTCGGCAGGCCGTCGGAGGGCCGGAAGTTGTAGCGCTCGGGCTGGTTGATCGACTGGAAATAGGCCCGGAAGATGAACGACGAACCGTCGACCAGGAGCACCTGATCGCCGGGGCCGACGGGCTTCGTCTCGGGGGCGGTCTCGGTGCTCATGCGGGCTGACATCTTTTCGGCGGGCGTGTGATCCCCGTCTTAGTGCGTCGCGTAGGCGAGGCAAACCGCGGCGCGGGCGCGCTCCCCGGGGAATGGGTGCGCTCCCGACACACATCAAGGCAAGGGAGTGTGCCTCCCGCACACCAGGCGCCCGCGAAAGCGCCATGGGCCTAGCCCGGAAGCTTGACTTGGCGCATGCGGAGGCTTGGTGTCAGGTTCGAGAGAGCAACCGTCATTCGCCCGGGGACCAGGGTGCCGCCTTCGCGCGGGCGCCGCCCGGGCCCAGGGACCGGCCCATGCGCAAGACACCCCCTCGCAAGACACCCCTTCTCGCCGCCCTCCTGCTGGGGCTCACCGCCGCCGGCCTGTCCGCCGCGCAGGCCCGCTCGGCCCGCCAGGAGATCGCCCCGGCCGAGGAGCGCGAGTTCCCGTTCGACGCCCAGATCCCCGGCTGCCAGGATGCCGGCGTGCTGGAGAAGATCACCTACCAGTTCGCCGAGAAGGAGGCGAAGTTCTGGAACTCGACGCTGACGATCGCGGCCTACGACAGCATCGAGCGCACCGCCTGGCGGCCCTGGGGCCTCGACTTCTACCCGCGCCGCTTCTGCACCGCGGTCGCCACCACCTCGGACGGAATCCGCCGGCGGGTGGATTACTCGGTGCGTGAGAGCCTCGGCATCATCGGGGCGACCTACGGCGTCGAGTTCTGCGTCCACGGCCTCGACCGCAACCTCGCCTATGCCTACGCCTCGGCGTCGTCCTGCCGCGAGGCCCGGCCCTGATGCGCGCCCTCGCCGGTCTTCTCCTCGCGGCGAGCGTCGCGGGCTCTCTCGCCGCCGGCCCCGCCGCCGCGCAGGGGCGCGGGGGCGAGCCGGGCTCGTTCGACTTCTACGTCCTGGCGCTGTCCTGGTCGCCGACCTATTGCGCGCTGACCGGCGAGCGGCGGAACGACCGGCAATGCGACACCGGCCGCAACCCGGGCTTCGTGGTCCACGGCCTGTGGCCGCAATACGACCGCGGCTTCCCGAGCGAGTGCGGCGCATTTTCCCGCAGCCCGAGCCGCCCGGCGCTCGCCGAGGCCGAGGGCGTCTTCCCGAGCGAGGGCCTGGCCCGGCACGAATGGCGCCAGCACGGCACCTGCTCGGGCCTCGACCCGGCCGCCTATTTCCGCGCGACCGCCAAGGCCCGCGCGGCGGTGACGATTCCCGCCGCCCTGTCGGCCCCCAGGGAAGACCTGCGCGCCGCCCCCATCGACATCGCCCGCCAGTTCGTCGCCGCCAATCCGGGCCTGCGCCCGGACATGATGTCGGTCACCTGCAAGGCGGGCCGGCTCGAGGAGGTGCGGATCTGCTTCACCAAGGACCTGCGCGGCTTCACCGCCTGCCCCGAGGTGGCGCGCCAGAACTGCCGCGCCGGGGAGGTGACGGTGGGGGCGGGGCGGTAAGGGGCGCTGCCGATCCAATTCACCACCTCATCCTGAGAGCCTGTTTGAGCAGCAATTTCTGAAAAATACTTGAGATTATTGGGGGGATATCCTACCCACCACCTCATCCTGGGGCGCTGGCGATCGACGATCGCATTCGACCGCAAGGAGCCTCGAAGGAGGGCTCCAGAAGCCTCTGCGATCCCTGGAGGCCTCCTTCGAGGTCAGCCGATCCCCGACCGGCTAGAGCACTTCACGATCGTGTTGCAATCGCGAAGCTCTCTCGGTTTTTGATTGTGCCGCATTTTCTGCGACGAACCGGCATCCACCTCGTCGAAAATGCTCTGACACCTCAGGATGAGGTTGTGGGTGGGATATGCCCTGTCGGTTACGGCGTCCGAAGACCATCGGAACACCCTGACCGCATCCCGCTCGATCTGCGGGCGCAAACCTGGATGTAGGCCGCTGGGCGTGCCGTAATCGACCCGTCCTCCGACCGCCGCCTCGATCGCCTCGTAGGCTGCCATGACAGGCAGGAAGCCGAACGCGACACCGGGCGCAGGATCGACGAACGCGTCGATATCCGAATCCTCCTGGGCCTCGTCCCGGGCATGGGAGCCGAACAGCTAGAGCGCGGCAACCCCGATCGCCCGCAACACGGGCTCGGTGGACTTCAAGCCGGCAAGGACCTCGTCGCGGCGCATGCGATGATGATAGGGCTTCCCGCGCCGATTCTCATGCGGGACGGCGAGACGAGGACCGTAGGACCCGTGAATTACCGCCACGCCTTCCACGCCGGCAACCACGCCGACGTGCTCAAGCACTGGGTGCTGACCCGGGTGCTGGCGCATCTCCAGCGCAAGGCGACGCCGTTCCGGGCGATCGACACCCATGCCGGCCTCGGCTTCTACGACCTCACCGCCGACGAGGCCGGGCGCACCGGGGAGTGGCACGACGGCATCGGCCGGCTCGATGCGCCCTTCCCCGGCGCGGCCGAGGCGCTGCTCGCCCCCTATCGCGCGGCGGTGGCGTCCGTCCGGGCGCGCCACGGCGCCACGATCTATCCGGGCTCGCCGGCCCTGATCCGCGAGTTCCTGCGCCCCGGCGACCAGGGCGTGTTCGTGGAATTGCACCCGGCCGACGGCGCGGTGCTGCATGCCCGCTACAACCAGGATTCCCGCACCAAGGTGCTGGCCCTGGACGGCTGGACCGCGCTCCCCGCCCTCATCCCCCCGAAGGAGCGCCGCGGCCTGGTGCTCATCGACCCACCCTACGAGGTGCCGGGCGAGGTCGAGCGGCTGGGCCGCGAGCTGCTGAAGGCGGTGGGGAAATGGGCGACCGGCACCTACCTCGCCTGGTACCCGATCAAGGACGTGGCCGTGATCGACCGGCTGGCCGCCACCCTCGACGCGGCGCTGCCCCGACCCGCCTTACGCCTCGACCTCCTGATCCACCGGCCCGACCCGACCCGTTTGAGCGGCAGCGGGCTCATCGTGGTCAACCCGCCCTGGACCCTGCGCGAGGAGGCCGACACCGTCCTGCCGGCGCTCGCCGAACGCCTGGCACAATCCGGCTACGGCGCCTTCCGCTGCGCAGCCCTGGGGCCGCCGGCCTGACGAGCGTCCCGTCTCGACATGGTGCGCCCCTCGGGTCGGTTTCCTGCCGTCATGCGGTCCGCGTCGTAGCCCTCCTCCTCCTGCGCTAATCGCATTCATACGATTTCCGATTGATCGCTTCGCGATGCGGAAATCGGCTTCGCTCACGCGCCGCGCGGGCTGGTGATACGGCGTCCGGAAGGAATCTTCCGGAAGCCGTATCACACGTCTCGGTCCGAGCGCTCTTCCCTTCGAGGGCGGCCTGCCCTCCCCCCGGGACATGCGGGCCGGGGACGAGGGCGACAGGTGTTCGATGCCATGGGTGACGGGCTGCCCCCGGTCGAGGGGTCGGGTCAGCTCGATGTGATCCAATCCGTGATCGATGAACACGCGCCCATTCGTGCGGGTGGGACGCAGCCCCATCGGGCGGTTCGCTGCGTCCGAAAATAGCCCAGGTCCGACCGATCCGCCGCATGCATCGTACAGGGGCACCCGTTCAGGCGAGGGGGAGAGACGCCGGGCTCCGTCCGCGCCGGCCGCCAGTGCCTGCGCGTCGAGGATGGCGCGTGCGAGTGCGATGACCTGCCTCCGGAGCGGATGGGAGGGTTCCGGATGAGCGTACAGGAAGCCGATGGCGGTTCACGCCGCGTCGGCGGGGGTCAGGCGAGGCCGCGCGGGAGCGCGCCATGCCGGATCGCCGGGTTGAAGCGGATCGCCGCGGTGTCGCGGCGCTCTCCGAATCGATCACCACGAAGTCGGGGGTTATTGCGCCCGAAACGGTTGCGCGTCCGCCGGAACCCGTCGTGCGGCTTGCGACGCAGTGGCTGCCGGTTCGTCGCGGAAATTGCGGTAAAATCTCGCGGCTCGAACGGCGCCGCGGCGTCAGGAGAGACCCGGCGGGACACGCGATGCGCCGGCAGCGCCCACCGCAAGGGGTCGCGGATCTCGGTCTCGGCCCGCTTTACCGTCTTGCTTGTCTCGGCGCGCCGCTTCCCGTTCCGATGCTTGTGTGTACAAGCATCTAATGCTATTATCGATGTTTAAGCTATCGGAGAGCCGGTTTTTATGGGTGGGAAGCATGAGAAATGGGAACGCTTGACGCGCTCGATATCCGACATCGAGGCCGCTCTCGCACACAATCTAGAGTTTCGTCACGGGCTCGGATTGAATGAGTACCGCGCGCTCAAGCATCTATCAGATGCAAGCAATTCCGAGTTACGCATGCAAGACCTTGCGCAAAAGCTAGGATTAAAACAAAGTTCTATTTCCCGAATGACCGATAAGTTAGAAAAAATGGGCCTAACGGTACGCGATACATGCCCGAGCGACAAAAGGGGGGTGTACTGCGTTATTACAAAATTAGGTCGAGAGAAATTAATAATAGCCTCGACACTCTATGAAAGCGATCTTTCAAAAAATCTGAAAAAATACAATCTCGATCGACTGCTAGATATGATTTGAGCGCCCTCAAAAAATCGTCTTTGAAACCGGCATGGCGATAGAATTTTATTCGTAGGCCGTCATTCGGCGATACTGTCGTCCAGTTTTCATAATTCTCGCCGTTTGCAGTGTTGACACGCAGGTCACCGTCCATGTATGTGATTGCGCATGCAAATATCTGCTGGGTTCCGGTGGGTCGAGGGTGGTGCATGACGGACGGCATACTTTCGCATCGCTTGCGCCATTGGGCCTGCGTGCAACCGGGCACAACGGCACTGATCTACCGGGACTGCCGCATCAGCTTCGAGACGTTGCAAGACATGACCGTTCGCGCGGAACGTCACCTCGCAACCTCAGGTCTTCCCCCGGGAAGCGTGGTCGCGCTTCGATCCGGAAAGGAACCGGAACGACTTTCGGCTGTCATCGCGCTCAATCGCCTCGGGCATACGACTCTCATCGCCCCCGACAACCTGGGTTCGACGGCGAAATTCGCGGTCTATCGAGAGGCGAACGTCGTTGCAGAGGCTCATGTCGACGCCGAGCGTCTCGCCCTCGAGGCTTGCGGCGGGGCGGCGATGTCGGACTCCGGCCGTGTTCCCCCGAGCGGGGCGGGACCTCTCATCCTCACGACTTCGGGAAGCACGGGTGTTCCGAAGGGCGTTCTCCTGTCCGACGCAGGGTTGTCCCGCTTCTTCGCATGGGGGGAGACGCAGTTCGCGCTGAGCACGGGACGTCGTGTTTTCAGCTACGCGCCGTTGAACTTCGACTTGAGCCTGCTCGAGATCTGGGCGGCCCTCCACGCCGGGGCGACCGTGATCGCGGTCTCCGCCCGGGAGGCGGTAGACGGGCGCCTGCTCCGGGACATGATACGGGAGCATCGCCCTCATCTGCTGGAGGGGGTTCCGCTTCTCTATCGCTTGCTCCTCCAGGGCGCGGACTGCCCTCTTCCCGCTCCATCGGATCTGATCGTCACCGGCGAGGCGTCGAGCGGGGATCTGAGACGGTTGATCGCCGAGCACTTCCCCCGGTCGCGCTGCCACAACGTCTACGGATCCACGGAAACGAACGACAGCTTCATATTCAGCACAAGCTCTGCTGATTTCGGCACGATTGACAGATTTCCGATAGGTCGTCCGATCGAAGGAACCCGTTATCGCATCGTCACGGATGAAGGATACGACCTCGAGGGGGCGGGCGTCGGCGAATTGCATACTTCGACGCCCTTCGCTGCCCTGGGATACACGAATAAGGAAAGGACCGGCGCTTCGTTTTATCGACACGACGATTGCTCGTTCTATCGAGCCGGCGACGTGGTTCGGCGAGACGAGGACGGAGCCCTCGTCCTGCTCGGACGGAAGGATCTCAACATCAAGGTGCGGGGTGTCCGCACGAACCTGAGGGATATCGAGATCGCTCTCGAGCGGCATCCATCCGTGCGGGCCGCCGTCGTCAGTCCCCTGCGGGATTCTGCCGGCGACGGGTCCATCCTCCATGCGTCGGTGCAAATCGACGAGGATGCGGCCGTCACGGCCCTCGCCCTCCGTCGCCACTGTGCCGATCATTTGCCGCGCACGGCGCTGCCGCATCGCTTCACGGTCGATGCGGCTCCCATTCCCCGAACCCCGACGGGAAAGCCGGATCGGCGTGCGATCCAGGTTCAACTCGAAGCAGGAATTTGCATGAGCAAGCATCTTTATGCGATATGAAGCGCGAAATCCTGTTCGCCTTCGCCATCACGGTCGGGGAGATGCGACGGCGGCTGGACACATGCGTCGCCTACGCCAACCACCGCAGACAGTTCGGTGCCAACATCGGAAGCTTCCAGGCGGTCTCCAATCGCCTTGCCGACATGAAGATCAGGTATGAATTGAGCCAGAAATGGCTCTACTATGTTGCCGACAAGATCCGAAGCAACGACGACATCGCGAGCGACATCGCGATCGCCAAGATCTTCGTCGGTGAGTCCGCCGTTGCGAGCGCTCTCGACGCGATACAGATCCACGGCGGCAGGGGCATCCTGTCGGAGACCAAGCTCGACGCCGACCTGGCGAGTGCAGTCGCCGGTCCGATCTACTCCGGAACGAACGATATACAACGCGGACGCATTGCAGCCTTGCTGGGGGTCAATCTATGATAGGCAGCCGCTACTCGCCTCTTGCCTCGCGCGCATTCCCGGTTCCCTCGATCGAACCCTTCGCACCCTGCGCGGTCCTCGATTGCGACGACGAGGCGGTCCAGGCCTTCGTCGACCGGGCGCTGAGGGGGGTGCGCCTCGACGATCGATCGATCGCCGTGGCTCTGTACTACGCCGTCAAAGACGAGATCTTCTACGAGATCTTCGGTACCTATCTCGGCAGTCGCATCTCCGCCAGCCTGGCGATTGCCGCCGGCCGGGGCTTCTGCCTCCACAAGGCCCTCATCTATGCCGCGGCGTGCCGGACGGCCGGCATCCCTTGCCGGGTTCTCGCCGCGACGGTCCGGAACCACGTCACCTCGTCGGCGATCGAGGCCCTCGTCGGCGGAGATGTCTTCCTGCATTGGTACAACGAGGTCAACGTGGGTGGGGAGTGGCTCAAGGCAGCGCCGGTCTTCAACAAGCTGACCTGCAAGATGTACGGGATCCAGCCGCTCGAGTTCGACGGTCGACGCGCAGCGATCGAGCAGCCCTACCACGAGGGCGGAACGATGCGATTCCTGTCGGACCCGATCCGGTTCGACAACCCGACGGCGGACGCCATCCTCCGGCTGGTGGCTCAGCATCATCCCAAGATGATCTCGCCGGACGGATACGTCCCGCGGGAGCGATCGGCGAGAGGCCGGCCGGCGCGCCACACGGCCGGCGAGGTCGCGGCGGCTTGCGCGAGCACGAGGCGGGTCGATGCGTAAGATCGCGATCTACACCGATTACGTTTGCCCTTACTGCCTGCTGGCGGAGAAGGTCGTCCAGGACGCGATCGGTGACCTGCCGGTCGAGATCGAGTGGCGCGCCTTCGAACTCCGTCCCGAACCCGTTCCGACCTTGCGGGTCGAAGATCCCTACCTTCCGGCGATCTGGCAGCGATCCGTCTATCCGATCGCGGCGCGACTCGGCATTCCGATCCGGCTGCCGTCATGGTCGCCGCAGCCGCGGACCGCCAAGGCGTTCGAGGTTCTGGCGCTCGCCAAGGAGCGGGGTGCCGGGCACGCCTACTCTCTGGGCGTCCTCCGCGCCTTCTTCCAGGAGGACCGCAACATCGGCGATCCGGACGTCCTCGTCGAACTCGCCGCGGAGGCCGGGCTCGATCGGAACGAGGTGAGGAAGGCCCTCGACGAGGGCACGTATGAGCAGAGCCATCGGGAGGCCCTGCGGCACGCCCGCGAGGACATGGCCATCACGTCCGTACCGACCATCGTCGTCGGCGAGCAGGTGTTCCGTGGGATGCCGACGGTCGATGAATTGAAGTCGGCGATTTTGCTTGCAAAACATTCCTGATAAGTTTTCATCATAGTACAATTTATAAAATAAAAGACTAACATCCATCATGGCATACATAAAGCATGGATATATCAATGTTGCCGCACCCGCAGCGACAAGCAGGAGAGACATCATGAGCTGGTTATACCTCGCCATCGCCGTCATCTTCGAGATCGCCGTCGGTATCGCCGCCGGCAAGGCCAAAGGCTTCACCGATCTGCGCTGGACCATCGCGACATTGGTGAGCGGCGCGATCGCCACCTTCTTCCTCAGCCTCGCGCTGCTGACGTTCGACGTCGGAGTGGGATATGCGATCTGGACCTCGGTTGCAGGCGTCGGGATCACCATACTGGGCGCGATCTTCTTCGGGCAAAAGCTCGGCATGATGAAGATCGTCGGCATCGCTCTCGTCATCGGGGGCGTGGTCGGCCTGCGGCTCAGCGGCGCCGCGTGACCCACCCCGGCTGGCCTCTCGAAGGCCGGCACCGGAGTATCGCGCGGTCGCGCCGCAGTCGAACGATGCTCCTGATCTCTGTTTCTGCAACTTGTTGCATGACGAGCCGTGATCGGCTTCCTCGACACACGCTCGTACATTGGAGGATTCAGATGTCGACAACCACCGAGAACCCGAGCCCCGGCCGGAGCTGGGCGATGCTCCTGCTCGCCGGCGCCTTCGAAGTCGGGTACGCCTTGAGCGTCGGCGGCAGCAAAGCCTTCACCGTCCTGCCGTGGTCGATATCGGCTTTCGTCTTCTTCCTGCTGACGCTGTACTGCCTGAGCGTCGCCCTGCGGACGATCGATGTCGGGATCGGCTATGCGGTGTGGGCGGGGATCGGCTCCGTCGGAGCTGCGATCCTGGGCGCCTTCATCTTGGATCAGCCGTTGACGCTGGTTCAGGCGTTCTGGCTTGGCGTCATCATCGTCGGCGTCGTCTGGCTGAAGCTCGCCGACAGCGCGAGCCTGAAAACAAAAAATTTCAAGATGTCATAGCATTTTAAATGATCGGATAAATTCCATGCAAAATCTCCCACCTTCACGGCTGACAGAGCGCATGAAGGAGACCGTCGCTTATTCGATCGAGCATGTCGACAAGGGCGGCATCCCATTCACGGCTTTCGTTCTCGATCGGCACGGAACCGTTCTCGGGCACGGCGTCAATCGTGTTCGACTGCACTGTGATCCGACAGCCCATGCCGAGGTCGAGGCCATCAGGGATGCCTGTCGTACCCACGGCATCCAGTGCACCTCGGGCGCCACGCTCCTGGCGTCCGGCGAGCCCTGCGCCATGTGCTATATGAGCTCTCTCTTCTCGGGTATCTCGAAGGTGTATTTCGCCGCGAGCCGGGACGAGGCCGCGTCGTACGGCTTCGACTATCGGTCGAGTTACGATCTCTACGCGGCAGACCCGACAACCTGGGGAAACCTTCGCCCCGAGGCGCTTCGCGTCGATGACGGTCTGGTCCCGTTTCAGAAGTTTGCGCAACGGAGCGTCCGATGAGCCGTCACGACGCCCTCACCGCTCGCGCCTCGCTCGAGCCTCGCCGGTGGCGCAGGGACGGTTGGGATGCCGGCCTGCGCTTCGGCGCCATCGTGCCCCATGCGGATATCGGTCCGGAATGCGAACTCGGAGCGATGGCGTGGCCGAATGTGTCGGTGCATGCCGGCAGGCTGTACTTCTCCGCGATGCGCGCGGGCGGCGAGATGGACGAGACGATCCCCCATGCGCCGGTCGCATCCTTCGCCGATGCTCCTTATCTGGACGATGCGGTCGAGCACCTCGCGGCCTCGCCTCTCGACGTGATCGGGCTTGCCTTCACCAGCTCGGCGTACAAGCATGGCAGCAGCGGCGAGCAGCAACTCGTCGAGCGGCTGGCACCACGTGCCCGAGGCATCCCGTTGACGACGACCTGCCTCGCGGCGGCAGCGGCCTTCGACGCGCTCGGCTCCAGACGAATCGCGCTTGTCAATCCGCCCTGGTTCGATGCCGATCTGGATCAGGCCGGGGCCCGCTATTTCGAGGAGCAGAGCTTCAACATCGTCCACCATGGCCCCTGCGGCCTGCCGAGCGGGCAGCGCCACATCACGCCGGACGGCCTGTTCAGCTGGATCCGCAAGATCGTCTCCGATCATCGTGTCGATACCGTCTTCATCGCAGGGAACGGTCAGCGAGCGGTAGGTATCATAGACGAGGTAGAGTCGACACTCGGCATCAGAATGGTCACCGCCAACCAGCTTATCTTCTGGCATGGCCTCAAGCTGACAGGCAAAAGCGTTGAAACCAGGAGCTATGGCAGATTGTTTCAAACACGATTTTGATAAATTGTACTAAATTACGCTGTGAGATGGTGGAATATAAATTTTATTTTGAATGATGCTTGAAGTATCATAGTTATAAAATATATTTAACCAGTGCGATATGCACAAAATCCGTCTGGAGCAGCGCTCGGTTGCAACGCGGTCGGGCGCTGCTCTCGCATGAGGAAGGCTTGGCGGGGACAGACCGAGAGCCCCAGGAACCGGTGCACGGTCCATGGCTGGCTCCAAAGACGGCCCGCAGGGGACGCCCGTCGACCCGCCCCCCCTGCTTGCAGGCAGGTGAGCAGTTGCCGGGCCCGCTCCCGAGCTGCAGTATGGCGCTTCTGCACGCCGACGCCGCACGCGAATATCGACAGGATCCGGCTCGTCGCCCGCTCGATCGTTGTCGCCGGTGGTGAAACCGGCCCTTCCGCGTGTGTGGTGCAGGCGTCGCGGTTATGACGCCCGTACCCGGGCCGCAGCAGGCCGAGCCGTCCTTCGCCCGCTTCAGCGTCGGCACGCGGCAGCCGGGTTAGGCACCTTGCTCTCGAAGGTCAGCGTCGGCCGCCCCTGTTTTCGCACATCGCATCAATCCGACAGGGCCGGCTGCATGAAGTCTGCGGCGAAGGTTGGTGCGCCGTGAGATCGGCTCGGCCCATGCCGGAAAAACACATGTCTTTCGTACAGTCGAGCCTCGAGCGCCGCATCAGGCTGGGAGCCGACGTTCGACGATCGCGCGCACGTTGTCTGAAACGTCACGCAAGTCGACATAGGCGGGATGCCCGAAAGCAAATCCTCAAAACCGACGGAAGCTAAAATCTCGACCTGCATAGACACATCTTGAAATCAAAAAATATGCAGACGATCCTGTTTTGTCAATTGATTTTGTGCCGGAACGATATCTAAAATTTGCTACTTCGCGTCGTCCGGCGCGCCGCAGACGAGGGAGCTTGCGGTGAAAAAACACCGACGTGTTCGATCAGTACGACATGGTCGTCTCGCTGACGCAAAAGACGATCAACGATCAACTCCTCAGCTTGACCAAATCTGGTATCGTTCATCAAAATTTAATTATATATCAATCTTGGGATAGTAACGGCAATTCAATTAGCAGGGTTGCCGAAAGCCTTGATGAAATTCCGAGGACGGATGGAAAAATATCGGCATCCTATATTGATGGAGAACTTATACCGTCGATTGAGATTACAAGCAGTGGATCGACCGTTCAGTTCAATCTCCGATTTCGTGGCGGGACGGCTCACTTCTGGAGTGGGTTCGGACCAGCCGCGACACTGAAATCCTATCCCATGGCGGGCTGGATCTGCCCGATCGACGTCAACCTCGACCTTGCCGCGCTCAAAAAGATCGACGGGGCCAACGTGCCTCGGATCGTTCAAGACCAGCTCGCGCATTTCGATCCGAGCATGTTCAGCGTCAATCACCTTTTCATGGATTTCGACTCCGCCAACCTCTACGCGGATGCCGCGGCGTGTTCCGTGAACGGACAGCCTGATGAGATAAAGCAGCAGTTCAGCGAATTCATGGGAGATTACCTATCGATCTTCACGGCCAAAGGAACCGCTGCGGGAAAAGCTGCGAACCCGTTCATCTTGGGCTACGTCCCGACGGCGACGTCGAGCGCGTCCATCGCCGATTCCAAGGTTCCGCCCCTGCTCCGCCCGATCGGTACGACGTTCACGGTCTATCACGACCCGAACCATGCCGACCTGAGCAACATCAACTTCGTTCTCGCGACGCGGGGCGGCGTCGACGGCATCCAGGCATCGCCGGGCATCTTCGACAGCAACTGGATCGGTCCCAGCGACCAATGCGACGGCAAGATGATCTACTCACATAAGGTGCTTGTCGAACCGCTCCTGCTGAAACCGCTCTACGACACGATCAAAGATGATGTTTACAACGCGGTCTCCGGCAAACTTTCCGTTTCACAGAATAACAGCTATGATCAGGGGAGAAGCCTGTCGGACGGAATCTTCACGTTCCGAATCTCGAACATCGACACGGGCGACGACCAGTATGTCAACACGTTCCAAGCCGACCTCCCGGCGCGTGGTGCAGCACCGACGATCGCGATCACGAACGGCTCCATCTACATCTACAAACACGTCTCGAAATCCGAGTGGCCCGAAGACGCAACGGCGTGGGCCAACGCCACGACGAAATGGCATGGCAGCATCTCGATCACGGCCAGCAAGGACAAAAGCGGAAATCCGACACTGCTGCCACAGATGTCCTACACCCTCGACAGCCAACATACCGATCATGGAGAAAATGGTGAAGCAAAATTCCTGGAAATCATAGGCAATATATTGGGAGGATTTCTCGACTCGCTCGTGCCGCTTGATAATAATTTTTTCTCGAATCTTTTCAAATCCCTGCTTTCGATCGATGTGCCCGATCTTGGATCGCCCGCTCAGGCGATGAGCAATATCGGGAAATCGATCGACGGGGCGCTGATCCTGCCGGGCGGACAGACGTTCTTCTTCAAGGATCCCGCGATCGATCAGGACGCCAACCTGTCCCTGCTGCTCACCTACAAGACGGAGAACTGACATGCCGGTGTCCGACATCGATCGGGTCAGTGTCGCCGGGGCGGGATCGTTCGCCGGTACGAATCTGGAACTGACCGTCTCCTGCGAATTGATGCACAACCAGTTGCCGGGCTCCCCCATCTCGCCCACGGCGACGAAGCTCGCCGTGGTGCAGGACGGGAGCGGCAATCCGGTCGTCTTCAGCATCGGCACGGACGGCCGCCTCCGCCTGATCAAGGCGAGGGCGGGCCTCTCCAACGGCTTCGCGGAGATCGACCTCAGCGCGCAGTTCGCCGGCTACGGGGTCGCGACGGCCTTCGACGTCGTCGAGGACCTCGAAGGGCGCATCAGCATCGCGGTGGCGATCGCCCGCGCCGACACGTCGGCGACCGACGTCTTCCTGGCGACCAAGCTGCCGAACGATTTCGGCGACGCGACCTGGTCTGCCTTCGTCGCGCTGATGGGGCCGCCGCTCGGCGGCATCGACCCGCGCTTCGCGGCCGAGGACGTCCTGCTCGGGACGTCCGACGGCGACATGGACCCGCTCCTCACCGTGGTGGGTCCGCTGAACGGCAAGCGCATCTACTACCAGGCGACCTCGAAGGCGACGGGGGCGACAGCTTTCGGCTTCCCCGAGACGGTGACGAAGCCGGCCGCGATGGCCAACGCCTTCAAGGAGGGCGGCCAGGGCGTCTGGTTCCTGTACGACGAGGGCGACGGTTGCACGCTCGAATGCACCACGCTTGCGACCTCGTCCGGGCCGAGCCTCACCTTCGATCTCAGCCCGGGGGGCGGCTCGTCGATCCCGGCCATGATGTATCGCTGCATCGCCACGGCGACCGGAACCGACACGGACCCCTTCTCGATCTCCTCGGACGTCTACGTGGGAGCCGACACGGGCATCTACGTCTTCCGGAGCGGCGTGTCGGAGAAGATGCAGCGCATCTCGGACGGCATCACCGATTGCCGGCAGATCATCGTGCGTCAGGACAGCCGGGGAATCGCCGTCTGGGCCCTGAGCGCCGGCGCCGACCGTCTCCACTACATCCTCGGCGCGAAGGACCCGAATGATCCGGATGCGGACTACACGTGGAACACGCCCATCGTCTTCAGCGAGTCCGCGGTCCGGCTCGCACCGCTGCGCCTCCGGACCCGCAACGCCAACGAGATCTTCCTCGTCGATACCGCGCTGAACGTCTCCCACCACTGGCAGGACCCGAAATCGACGCTGTGGCAGAGGCGCGTCATCACGGCGCCGGCCGGCGACTACCTGTTCGACGTCGCGACGTTCACTTCGCGGCTCCACCTGGACGACGCGGCGGGGAACCCGGTCCGCGATGTCGAGATGGACATCACGGCCTCGGAATGGACCTACGTCACGATCAACGGCATGGTCTACAGCCTCGACTCCGAGACGCCCTGCCGGATCAAGACGGACGCGCTCGGCAGCCTGACGATCGTCGCGACCGCCGGCGACATCGCGACGCCGATCATCCACATCGCGTCGGCGGCCCTCGACAAGGTCGTGAACCTGTATCCCAACGGGAAGGTGCAGAAGGGCCTGAGGGCGATCGAGACCGGCGACGACCTCAAGAATGCGAAGGCGCCGGACGGCACGGCGATCGTCCCGCCGATCTCCTCCGACAAGCTCGCGGCCGTGGCCGCCAACATCAATCGGCTGGCGGGCATCGGCACCAAGGACATGTCGGCGCCCCTGTCGGGCACGACGTTCGTCGCGATCGCGGACGTCAAGCACGACGGCTCGGTCGACGCGACGCCGCTCGCGGACGGCTTCTCCGTCGGGATGCACCGCGCCGGCGGAGTCTGGCACCCCACGCCCCATCCGGCCATGGAGATGGCGAGCCTCGGCGGCGTCCTCACCGAGTTCGAGGCCCTCGCCGGCGACGCCCTGCACTACCTCGAAACCGCCGTCGACGAGGCGATCGGCGCGATCGAGGGGGCCTCGACGGAACTCGAAGGCGGCATCAGCTTCGTCATCCAGAAGGTGAAGGACGGCGTCGAGGACGCCCTGCAATTCGTCGTTCGGCTGCCCGGCAAGGTTCTGACGGTGGCGCTGACGACGCTGAGCTCGGTCTACAAAGCGTTGAGCTGGGTGCTCAAGCTCATCAAGGTCGCCCTGATCGACGTGATGAAGTGGCTGGGCCACCTCTTCGGATGGGACGACATCTGGACCGTCCACAAGGTGATCACCAGGATGGTCGATAACGGCATCGAGGCCGCCGTGGCCTTCGTCGACAAGGAGATCGACTGGCTGATCGGGAAGGTGGACGCCGCCTTCGACGGCCTGGAGGAGCGCATCGAGAAGGCCGTCCTGCCGTCCGGCAGTCCCGGTGCCATCGGCGCGGCGGTGACGAAGACGCCGCAGGGCCTGGCGTCGCGATCCGCGCCGAGCGGATTCGCGCAGTATCAGATCCACCACGGCGGCATGCTCAACAGCACGGCCGCCGATCCGGTGACCTCGATCCTCGATCTGGCACGCGACTTCGTCGAGGACGTCATGATCCCGACGATGAAGTCCCTCGGCGGCGACCTCCTCAAGGACATCGACGACATCCGCGCGCTCGCCGAGAAGCCGGATCTCGGCGGCCTGCTCCGGTTCGTGGTCGACACGATCAAGACCATCATCGATCCTTTGAAGACACTGATGAAAGGCGCACTGAAGTTCGCCAAGGACGTTCTGAACTTCATCAAGAGCGCCCTGGTCGATCCGGTCGACATCCCCTTCCTGTTAGGGTTCTACCGGTTCGTGACGACCTTGTGCGGCAACGGCGAGACGCTGACCGCGGTGAACGGGATGGCCCTGCTCCTGGCCGTCCCGATCGTCGAGTCCGCCCGGCTGACGGGCGTGTCGCTCGACCTCGTGCATCAGGCGGACCGGTTCACATCGCCCGACGTGTTCACCCATTTCCTGTCCAAGGCGGGAGGCGGGGGGCAGAGCCCCGCGCCGCTCGCGCGGATCACCGGGGAGACGACTGAGCAGATCGGAGGATCGCAGGACGGCGCCGCCCTCGCCCGGGAGCCCCGCGCCGTGGAGCGCTACGCCTTGGCGGCGCAAGGGCCGTCGGACGCGGCCGACGCGAGCGTCGCCGACGCTTTCGCGGAGTTCAGGAAACAGTATGTCATCTGGGGTACGACGGTCGCGGCGACCGCCGGCCTGTACAAGAACATCGCACAAGCCCTCAAGGTTCAGGCGCCGAAGACCGGCATCATGAGCTACCTGCGCAGCGACAGGCTGATGATCGCTCTCAACGTCATCCGCAACGTGTCCAGCGTGCCGCTCACCTTCGACACGACGTCGCCGATGACCGAAGCGTCGGGCGCGTTGAAGATCTTCGCCTATTCCGGATCGGTCTTCTACACGGTTGCGAGCGGACTCGTGTATGCGGGTAGCGGCTGGATCGATACGGTGCAGGTCAATCCTCAGGTCAAGACATCGGCAGCGCTCGGCGGCACGCTGCAGGCGATGACGGGTTTCTGCGCCGCCGCCGTGCTGTTCCCCGCCGATCTCTTGGCGTCCAAGTTACAGCATATGCCGTTGAATTTGCTCGCCGACGAACTCAGCAACGGCTACGCTGCGCTTGGCGGATTGTGCAAGCCGATGGCTCTCGCGGACGAGGAGCCGATCACCGACCGCGGCATTCTTTTCTCCGGGAGCGCGCTCTACGCCGCGGCAGCCCTCGGATCGACCATAGGGGCCATCAATCCATTCATAGCCGACATCGAAGAGGTGGAGACTTTGGTCCACTACATCTCGGTCTGATCCGGCGGCCCGCCCGGGTCGCCACTGTCCGGGCGGACGTCGATGGGGGCGTGACCTAACGCAACGCCTCCAAGAGCGGCTTCAGCTTGTAGCACCGCTTGTGCTCGGCGATCAGGTCGCCGATCCGGACGGTCCACGCCGTCTGCCGGCCCTGCGCCGAGCAGCCCTGCTTCGCGCGGCCGAGCCAGGCGGCGGCCTGCTCGTAGGCGTGGGGTCCCCGGGTCAGGAGGGGCTTCGCCTTCGCCTCGGCGAAGCGGATCACCCAGGCCGGGTCGCGCTCCAGGGCCGCTTCGGCGAGATGCATCAGCACGGCCTCGTCGATCCGGCCGAGGCGCACCAGCACATCCCGGCGAGGGCGGCCTCGTCCCCGGCAGCGCGGGCGAGGTTGAGGTATTCGTCGATGCGCGCCGCGGCCGCGAGCACCCGCAGGCGCACGGCGATCGGCTCCGGATTCTCATCCTCGCTCTCCGGTAGGGCCGCTCCCGTCTTGCCGGCGAGCACCGCCCGCAGGGCCGGATCGTCCCAAGCCGTCCTCAAGGCCGCGGTGACGAGGAAGAAGCCATCCTCGGGCGCGTAGTCGTTGAGGTCGTCCTCCCAGCCCCCGATCGTCTCGCGCAGGGACTCGCGCTCATCGGCGCTGAGGTCGCTCATCAGCGCCGCCTCGGCCATCATCCGGTCGAGATCCGTGAACAGGCGGTACATGTCCTCGTCGGTCTCGACGTAGTAGCCGAGCCATTGCTCGATGAACGGCTCGGCCACCGCCACCAGGATCTTGAGCGCGTTGCGTCCGTCGCCGGCCTCCAGGAACGGTACCGCCTTGTCCACCAGCCCCTTCGGCGCGTCGGCCGGGCCGTGGGCCTCGTAATCGTCCCGGTAATCGCGCTTGATCTGCCGGCCGAGAAGCGTACGGGCCTGCGCGGCGATCGCGCCGGATCGACGGGGCCGCGGCCGGGCAGCGCAGCAAGCTCGGCCTCGATCCGGCCGGCGAGGTCGGGATCGGCCTCGGCCCGGCGCACCAGCAGGTCGGCCAGGGCCTCGCGCGGCAGGTCGTCGAGGAGCCGGCGCAGGGTCGACCGCTCGGCCACCGCCCCCGGGCTCGGCCGCGGCGAGCAGGGTCGCGACGACGTGCTTGCAGGCCCCGCCCCACTCGTAGGGGCAGGTGCAGCGGTCATCCGCCACGCCGCGATCCGTCAGCCGGACCCTGACCCGTTAGGGCGCGTTCTCGCTGCCCGCGACCGCGGCGACGAGCTGGTCGCCGCGGCGCACGAGGTCGGACACGGCGCCCGAGCGCGCCACCACGCGGCCGCGCTCGACCACCTCCGGGTCGGCGAGCGCCTTGATCGCCGCCTCGCCCGGCAGGGAAGACTCGGCCTTCGCCTTACGAGTAGCCGGCTTGCCGGGGGCCTTCTTGCAGGGGGCTTTCTTGCCGCCCCGTTTCCCGCTCACGCGGCGATCCGCCCCTCCAGCGGGAAGACCTTGGCCGGGTTCATCAGCCAGGCCGGATCGAACACCGCCCGCACCCGCATCTGCTGGTGCAGATCCTCCGGGTTGTACTGGACATTCATCAGGTCGCGCTTCTCGATGCCGACGCCGTGCTCGCCGGTGAGGCAGCCGCCGACCTCGACGCAGAGCTTCAGCATCTCCTCGCCGGCGGCCTCGGCCTTCTCCATCTCGCCGGGCGTGTTGATGTCGAACAGGATCAGGGGGTGCAGGTTGCCGTCGCCGGCATGGAAGACGTTGGCGCAACGAAGACCATAGGATTGGGTGATCTCGCCGATCCGCTCCAGCACGCGCGGCAATTGCCCGGTCGGGATGGTGCCGTCCATGCAGATGTAGTCAGAGATGCGCCCCGTCGCGCCGAAGGCCGACTTGCGGCCCTTCCAGATCGCGGCGCTCTCGGCCTCCGATTGCGACACCTTCAGGCTCGTCGGGTTGAAGGGCTTGGCGATCTCGACGATGCGGGCGAGCATCGCGTCGCATTCCTCCTTGCAGCCCTCGACCTCGATGATCAGCATCGCCTCGGCATCGAGCGGGTAGCCGGCGTGCGCGAAGGCCTCACAGATCGTGATCGCCTCGCGGTCCATGTATTCGATCGCCACCGGGATGATGCCGGCGCCGATGATCGCCGCCGTGCAGGCGCCCGCATCCTCGACCGTGCCGAAGCCCATCAGCGCCGGGCGCGCGCCCTCCGCCGCCCGCAGGATCCGCACGCTTGCCTCGGTGACGATGCCGAGCTGGCCCTCCGAGCCGCAGATCAGGCCGAGCAGGTCGTAGCCGGCGGCGTCGAGGTAGTCGCCGCCGATCTCCACCACGGTGCCGTCGACCAAGACGAGCGTCACGCCCATCAGGTTGTTGGTGGTGACGCCGTATTTGAGGCAATGCGCCCCGCCCGAATTCATCGCGATGTTGCCCGCGATGGTGCAGGCGAGCTGGCTCGACGGGTCGGGGGCGTAGAAGAAGCCCTCGTGGGCCACCGCCGCGCTGATGGCGAGGTTGGTGATGCCGGCCTGGACCCGGGCGGTGCGGTTCGAAAAATCGACGTCGAGCACCCGGTTCATCTTGGCCACGCCGAGGATCACCGCATCCTCCTGCGCGATGGCGCCGCCGGCGAGCGAGGTGCCGGCGCCGCGGGGCACCACCTTGACCCCGGCCTCGTGGCAGTAGCGCATCACCGCCGACACTTCGGCGGTGGTCGAAGGCAGCACCACGGCGAGCGGCATCTTGCGGTAGGCGGTGAGGCCGTCGGTCTCGAAGGCGCGGCGCTCGTCCTCGCTCGTCACCAGCGCCTCCGGCGCCACCAGGCCGCGCAGGCCCTCCACGATCGCGTCGCGGCGGGCGAGGATCGCGGGATCGGGCAACGGGAAGGCGATGGTCATGGCGTATCCTCGGAATCTTGCGGGGAGTCTCGCGGAATTTCATCCGACCGGTCGGGCGGTCGCTCGTGCGCCATCATAAGGCAGGCGAGGGACCGCGCCCATCCATCCGTTCGCCCCGCACCTTCGTCCGATTGCGTCGAGCCGCGGCACAGCTTCTTTTCGCCGCACGGGACCCGTCGCGAACCGTCGGCGTTTTTAACTGGTCCAAATTGCAGGCTGGGCCATATCCCGGGTGGCCGGTCGCGAACGACGTCCGTTGGAGGGAACCTCATGCGTCAGCTCATCCTCGGTGCCGCCCTGGCGGCCCTTCTCCCCTTCGCCGCCCAGGCCCAGGACGCCGCCGCCGGCGAGAAGGTCTTCACCCAGTGCAAGGCCTGCCATGCCTTCGGCAAGAACGGCGTCGGTCCGGACCTCAAGGGCCTCATCGGCCGCAAGGCCGGCACCCACGAGGGCTACAACTACTCGGCCGCGATGAAGAATTCCGGCCTGACCTGGGATTCGGCCACCTTCATGGAATACATCAAGGACCCGAAGGCCAAGGTCCCCGGCAACAAGATGATCTTCGCCGGCGTCAAGGACGACAAGAAGATCAAGGACCTGGAAGCCTACCTCGAGACCCAGAAGTAAGCGCCGAACCGGCCCCGGCGGCGCCCGCCGGGGCCGGGTCGTCAATCGCCGATGCCGTCCCGGCCCTGGACGGCCATCAGGGTGGCGGTCAGCATCGCGACGAGCCGCTCGCGGCCGTCATTCTCCGCAAACACCTCGGCCTGGGCCAGGGTCAGGGTCCGGCCGGCCTTCACCACTCGCCCCCGCGCCACGATGCGGTTGCCTGCGGCCGGGGCCAGCAGGTTGATCTTGAACTCCGCCGTCAGCACCCCGGCGCCGGGCGGCATCACGGTGAGGGCGGCGTAGCCCGCGGCGCTGTCGGCGATGGCGCTCACCGCCCCGGCATGGACGAAGCCGTGCTGCTGCGACACCGCCGGGCCGGGAACGAGCGCGATCTCGACTTCACCGGGCGACACCGCCCCGAGGCTGGCGCCGAGGGTCCGCATCAGGCCCTGCCGGTCGAAGCTGGCGCGCACGCGCGCGTCGGGTATCTGGTCGGTCAAAGGACCCCTCCCTGTGGATTTTCTTGGTAAGGCACGTTGAGGCACGGCCGCGGCCGCGCTGTCCAGCGCCCTCAACACCCGAGTCCGCCCATGACCACCCCCGATTCCGACCCGGCCGGCTGGCGCCCCTTCGACGATCCGGGCTTCCTCTCCCTGGTCGGCCCGGTTCTGCTGCGCGAGGAGGGCGAGACGATCAGCTTCGCGTTCCGGGCCGAGCCCAAGCACGCCAACCTGATCGGCGTGGTCCAGGGCGGCATGATGATGACCTTCGCCGACCGGGCGCTGGGCTTTGCCGCCATGCGGGCCGCCGGCGGGGCGAACTGCGTCACGGTGCAGTTCGAGATGCAGTTCGTCTCGGCGGGCCGGATCGGCGAGACGATCACGATGACGCCCGAGGTGGTGCAGCGCACCCAGAGCCTGGTCTTCCTGCGCGGCGACGCGCGCAGCGCGGGGCGCATCGTCGCCACCGCCACCGGGGTGTGGAAGATCCTGCGCCGCCGGCCGGAGACTCAACCGACGTGAGACTCGCCCGGCCTGCCGCGGCCGGCCTCCCAGGCGGTGACGAACTTGGTCATGATGGCGCGCTTGCGCTGCGACAGGGTCACCCTCACGCCCGTGGGCGGCTGGTCCCGGTCGTTGGCCAGGGCCACCGTGAAGGAATCGTCCGGGTTCGCCGCGGGCTTGCGGGTGACCGGCTCGGTCGCGACCGTGATCGGGTCTCCACCGAGCTTGTCCGCCGCCAGGCTGCGCACCTGGCCTTCCGCCACGGCCTGCGCCCGGCCCCGGTCGTAGCCGGCGACCTGCATGTCGGAGACGACGGCGAGCGCCGTCGCATCGGCGATGGCCTGGAGCTGCTGCTTGCGGACCAGCCACGTCGCATAATCGACGCCGAATCCGACGCTGCCCATCACGATGGGAAACAGGATCGCGAAGACGAAGGCGACGCCTCCTCCCTGCTGACGAGCGAAGGAGACGACTTTAGCCATGACGTCCCAATTCATCAGCATCTTTTTCCGTTACCTCGTTACGCTATGAAACTTTTCGTAAAGACACAATTAATATGACTGAATAAATTTCGAATTTGAATCGTCGGGCGATTCAACCGCAAGTTATTGACGATTTGAGGGGGTTTTATTTTTATCGATCCGTTTCGGTCGATCGCGACCGCTTCAGGATCTGGGATAGGGGTTGCCTGGATCGCCAGTGGCGATCTCTTCCGCTACGGCTGCACCCCCGGGAGCCCCTGTCCCGCTCGCCCGACGCGCCCGCGCCGGACGGCAGGGCGAGTGGAGGCCCCCGAACGGGACCGATGGCGACTTCCCCGTGGCGACGCCTGCACAAGCCGCCCCGATCCGCTATGTAGAGGCGGATGACGCACGATCCGAACGGCGCCCCGCCCGGCGGGGTCCTCGAACGACTGACCGCGGCGCTGGGCGCCGAGGGGAGCCGGCGCGGCCCGCCGCCGGTGGATCGCTGGCATCCCGATTATTGCGGCGAGATCCCGATGCGGATCGCCGGAGACGGGACCTGGCACTACAACGGCAGCCCGATCACCCGGCCGGCCCTGGTCAAGCTGTTCTCGACGATCCTGCGGCGCGACCCCGACGGGCGCACGGTGCTGGTGACGCCGGTGGAGCGGGTCGGGATCGAGGTCGAGGACGCGGCCTTCCTGGCGGTCGAGATGGCGGTGGAGGGCGAGGGCGAGACCCGCGCCATCGCCTTCCGCACCAACCTCGACGATGTCGTGCCCCTCGACGAATCCCACCCCTTGCGGGTCGAGCGCGACCCGGAGGGCGGGTTCAAGCCCTACATCGCCGTGCGGCACGGCCTCTGGGCCCGCCTCACCCGGGCGCTCGCTTACGACCTCGTGGACCTCTGCGAGGAGCGCGAGGAGGCGGGCGAAAGCTGGTTCGGGCTCGCCGCCGGGGGGCGCTTCCACCGCATCGCCCAATCGACCGAGCTGTCGTGACCGATCTCACCGCGCCGCAAATCCTGGGTTCTTCTGCCCTCGATCTCTTCCTGGAGCGCGCCCGCGACCGGCTGCGGCCCGAGCCACCGGGTCCGCACGACGACACCTCGACCCCCCGGGGCGACCACGACCTCGAGCCCGACGTGCTGGAGGCCGCGCTGTCGCGCCCGGCCCGGCTCGCCGCGGTGCTGGTGCCGGTGATCCCGCGCGACGACGGCGTCGCGGTGCTGTTCACCCTGCGCTCGGCGCACTTGCGCGACCATTCGGGCCAGATCGCCTTCCCGGGCGGCAAGATCGATCCCGGCGACCCTTCAGCCCTCGCGGCGGCCCTGCGGGAGGCGCAAGAAGAGATCGGCCTCGATCCTGCGGCGGTGACGCCGCTCGGCTACCTCGATCCCTACCTGTCGGGCACCGGCTTCCTGGTGACCCCGGTGGTCGGCCTGGTGGCGCCGGACGCCCGGTTGAGCCTCAATCCGCAGGAGGTGGCCGAAGCGTTCGAGGTGCCGCTCGACTTCCTGATGAACGTCGCCAACCACGCCCTGCACAGCCGGGAATGGCGCGGGCGCCAGCGGCGCTACTACGCGATCCCCTTCGGCGAGCGCTACATCTGGGGGGTGACCGCCGGCATCGTGCGCAACCTTTACGAACGGCTCCGCGACGCGGACGCGTGAAGACATCGAGTCGGAATTCATGGCCCGCGCGCTGATCGACGACATCCTGCTGTTCCTGCTCCCCTTCGCGGCCTTCGGGGTGTGGCTGGTCTTGCGCCAGCGCAGCCCGCTGCGCTGGATCCACTGGAGCGACCAGGCCGCGCGGCTCGCCATCGCGGGGGCCGCCCTGGTCATCCTCTCCTTCGTGGCGGTTGCGCTGACCTCCGAGCGGCACCGGGACGGCTTCGTGCCGACCCATCTCGAGAACGGCCGGGTGGTGCCGGGGCAGTTCCGGTGAACCCCTCCTTCGAGCATCCCGGCCTCGACGAGCACTCTTTACGGGCGGTGCTGGCGCGGCCGCGCCTGACCACGGTGCTCGCCGCCCTCGACGCTCCGGGCGAGGAGACCCGCCTCGTCGGCGGCGCGGTGCGCGACGCGCTGCTCGGCCGCCCGGTCGCCGATATCGACCTCGCCACCACGCTCCTGCCCGAGGCGGTGGTGGCGCGGGCGAACGCGGCGGGCCTCAAGCCCGTGCCGACCGGCATCGCCCACGGCACCGTGACGGTGGTGGCGGAGGGCGAACCGTTCGAGGTCACGACCCTGCGCGAGGACATCGAGACCGACGGGCGCCACGCCGTGGTGCGCTTCGGCCGCGACTTCGGCCACGATGCCGCCCGGCGCGACTTCACCGTCAACGCCCTCTCGGTCACGCCCGACGCCTACGTGCACGACACGGTCGGAGGCCTCGCGGATCTGGCGGCGGCCCGGGTGCGCTTCATCGGCGAGGCGCGCCAGCGCATCCGCGAGGATTACCTGCGGGTCTTGCGCTTCTTTCGCTTCCACGCCCGCTACGGCGCCGGCGACCCCGATCCGGAGGGGCTCGCCGCGTCGATCGAGGCGCGGGACGGGCTGGCGCTGCTCTCCCGCGAGCGGGTGCGGGGGGAACTCCTGAAGCTCCTCGTCGCTCCGGGCGCGCCCGCCGTCACCGCCATCCTGTCGCAGACGGGACTGCTGCAGCGCCTGATCGGCGGCGTCGGCGATCTCGGCCGGCTTGCCCGCCTCGCCGCCGCGGAGGCCGAGCCGGATGCCGTGCGCCGCCTCGCCGCCCTGGCGGTACGCTCGCAGGCCGATGCCGAGCGCCTGCGGGAGGATTTGCGCCTGTCGAAGGCCGAGCACGGGCGGCTCTCCGCTTACGCCGGGGCCGAGGCCGCCCTGCACGGCAAGCGCGATCCCCTGACGGTCGCGGATGTGCGGCGCCTCGTGGCCGTGCACGGGGCGGGGGCGGCGACGGATGCCGCCCTGGTGCTGAGGGGAGAGCCGCGGCCCGAACTGACCCCGGAGGCCGCCGATGCGCTCGCGCGC
Organism: Methylobacterium sp. 142-1Y; assembly: GCF_057747795.1. NCBI lineage: Bacteria > Pseudomonadati > Pseudomonadota > Alphaproteobacteria > Hyphomicrobiales > Methylobacteriaceae > Methylobacterium > Methylobacterium sp. 142-1Y. Next base: position 1,113,939 of record NZ_CM173224.1, read on the forward strand.
TTCGGAGCCGGGGCCGAGCCGGCGCCGGTCCTGCCGATCACAGGCGCCGCGCTCGTGGCGGCGGGCGCCCCGCCCGGCCGCGGCCTCGGCCGGGGCCTGGCGGCGGCCCGCAGGGCCTGGCTGGCGGAAGGCTGCCCGACCGACCCGGCCGCCAAGGCACGGCTGCGCGCCCTGGCGCTCGAGGCGGCCGGCGGAACCGGCGAAGAGGCGGGTCGTTCGCCCCAGGTCAAGAGGTAGCATCGCCGGACCTGCCCGGAGAGAGGACCGGGATGGCGTGGATCGCGACGATGATCGGGGCGATGGACCTGTCCACCCTGGCGAGCGGGGCGCGCCAGGGGCAGCAGGCCAAGCCGGCCTGAGACACGCCGACTTGAGGGATTGTCGATCCGAGGACGCGCCCGGGGGATCGCGACCTCGATGCCGGGGGATCGGTTTGCCGCCGGATGGGTTATGATGCCTTGCTGCCGCGGGCCCGCTTCGTGCCTCGCCCCACCCGCGCGAGGCGCTTGTCCGGCGCCGCCCGATGGAGACCGACGATCGATGCTGCCCCTGCTCCGCACCGCCCTGGCCGCCGCCCTCGTCCTCGGTGCCGTGCGGCCCGGCAGCGCGCACGAGCTGTGGCTGACGCTCAGCACCGCCGACCAGGCGCCGCAGGTCCGGGTCAATTACGGCCACGCCTCGAAGCGCCAGGCGCCGCGCGCGCCCCAGCTCATCCAGCTCGTCGCCCTGACGCAGGACGGCGGGAGCACGGACCTGCGCGGGAGCCTCAAGCCCGCCCCGCCGGACGTGCCCCCCGCCCTGCTGGCCCCCCTCGGCACCAAGCCCGGCCGCACGCTGGTCGCGGCGACCTACGATGCCGGCTTCTGGACGATTCTTCGCGACGGCACCCGCCTCCATGCCAGCCGGCGCCTGGTGCCGGAGGCCCGCGAGGGCCGCTGGTCGGTGAAATACGCCAAGGCCGCCTTCGGCCCCGGCGCGCCCTGGCTGCGGGTGGTCGGCCACACCCTGGAGATCGTGCCGGTCGAGGTGCCGGGGCCCACCGCCGGGGCGATCCGGGTGCGGGTGCTGTTTCGCGGCGCGCCCCTGCCGGGGGCCGACCTCTATTACGGCGAGAGCGGCATGGAGCCGGAGCGGGCCGGGGTACCGGCCTACACCACCGATCCGGAGGGCATCGCCACGGTGCCGATCCGCAAGGCCGGCAGCCAGGTGCTCACGGTGAGCCAGACGGTGAGCCCGTCGGCCACCCCGACGCTGGCCGACGAGGACATCTACACCGCGACCTTCGCGTTCCGGCTCGACGAGCCGTCGGTGAATTGAGCGAGCCTTACGCCGCCGGTTCGACCGGAGCGATCGACGCGAACACGCAATCCTCCGCGCTGCCGTCCTCGTGCACCAGCATGGCGAAGGTGCCGGGCGCCGACAGCGTCGTCATGTGGGCGTGCCAGGCGCCGCCGCGATAGACGATCCCGGTGTCCCCCGGCACCCGGAAGGCGCGCAAACCCGCCTCGTCCGGCCGCCCATCGGCGTCGGGCGCCACCACCACCAGATACTCGCCGACGGCGAGCGGCAGGAAGGCTTGCGCCGAGTGCGGGTGCCGTTCGAGCCGCCGCAGCGGCATCGTCCCGGCGAAGGGCTCGCTGCGGACCAGCGCGAGATTGAGGGGTACACCCGGGCGCCCGTTCTCGATCTCGGCCGCCCGGTCCTGCCGCGGGCCGGCCGCCGGGCCGACCAGCAGCGTGCCGTACGGCGCGAAGGCCTCGGCGGTGATCGGCTCGATCGGAAGGGTGCGCATCGCGTCGGGTCCTCTCAGCGGCGATCCTCCCGTATCAGATCCGCGCCCTTCTCGGCGATCATCATCACGGCGGCCTGGGTGTTGGCCGAGACCTCGGTCGGCATCACGCTGGCGTCGATCACCCGCAGGCCCTGAAGGCCGCGCACCCGCAGGCGCTCGTCCACCACCGCCTCCGGACCCGGCCCCATGCTGCACGTCCCGACCGGATGGTAGATGGTCTGGCCGTTGCGGCGGGCGAAATCGAGCCACTCGTCGTCGGTCTGCACGCCCGGGCCGGGATTCAGCTCGTGGGCGCGGTAGGGGTCCATGGCGGGCTGATCGATCACCCGGCGGGCGAGGCGCATGCCCTCGATCAGGGCCTCCTGGTCGCCGCGCACGCTCAGGAAGTTCGGGCGGATCGCCGGTGGGCGCATCGGATCGGACGAGACCGCGTGGATGGTGCCGCGGGATTCCGGCCGCAGCTGCGTCACGCCGATCGTCATGCCGGGCTCGCGGTCGAGGGTGCGGTCGGCGGCGTTGGCGTAGCTCGCATGCATGAAGAAGTACTGCACGTCGGGCCCGGCGAGGTCGGCCCTCGTGCGCACGAAACCGTGGGCGAGGCCGGTGCCGAGGGTCAGGATGCCCCGGCGGGTCAGGACATATTGCCCGACCGCGAGGCCGAGGCGCCAGCCGCGGGTCGCCTCGTTGAGGGTCACCGGCACCTTCACGCGCCAGTTCATCCGCGTGGCGTAGTGATCGCGATAATTCTCGCCGACTCCCTTCAGGGCGTGGCGGACCGGGATTCCGGCCTGCGCCAGCACCTCCGGCCGGCCGATGCCGGAGAGTTCGAGGAGGTGCGGCGACTGCACGGCGCCGGCCGCCAGGACCACCTGGCCCCTCGCGCTCACCCGCTCCTCGCGCCCGTCGCGGCGGTAGGTGACGCCGGTCACGCGGGTGCCGTCGAGGTCGAGGCGCAGGACGTGGGCGTCGGTGCGCACGATCAGGTTCGGGCGCTTGCGGGCCGGCTGCAGGTAGGCGTTCCGGGCGCTCCAGCGCCGGCCGTGGCGCTGGTTGGCCTGGTAATATCCGAAGCCCTCCTGCGAGGCGCCGTTATAGTCCGGGTTCTCCGGGTACCCGGCCTCGGTCCCGGCGCGGATGAAGGCGTCGGCGAGCGGGTTCCGCACCCCCACCCGGGTGACGTGGAGCGGCCCGCCCCGGCCGCGCAGGGCGGGGTCTCCGTCCTCGAAATGCTCGAGCTTGCGGAAATAGGGCAGCACGTCGTCCCAGGCCCAGCCGCGGTTGCCGCTCTGGGCCCAGGTGTCGAAGTCCTGGGGCTGGCCGCGCACGAAGATCATGCCGTTGATGAGCGTCGAGCCGCCGAGCCCCTTGCCGCGGGGAACCACGATGGCGCGCTCGTGGGTGTTCGGCTCCGGCTCGGTGGAGAAGCGCCAGTTGAAGGCGCCGCCGGTGAGGAGTTTCGGGAAGCCCGCCGGGATGCCGACCCAGAAACCGGTCCCCTCCCCGCCCGCCTCGAGCAGCAGCACGCGGGTGCGCGGGTCCTCGCTCAGGCGGTTGGCCAGCACGCAGCCCGCCGTGCCCCCGCCGACGATGACGACGTCGAACGCGTCCATGGTTCCTCCCCGTATTTGTTGGTTCTTAGCGTTGCGGCTCGCCCCTGAACCCTCCCCCGTCCCAAGTCGGGCATGCCCGACTTGGGCTCGTGGATGCGGAACTCGGACTTGCCCGAGTTCCGTCGGGGGAGGGTTCGCCGCGTGTCCCGTCTAGAGCGCTTCACGATCGCGCTGCAATCGCGAAGCTCTCTAAGTCTATGTTTTACTGCATTTTCTTCGACGAACCGATGTCCACTTCGTCGGACAATGCTCTAGCCCCGCGCCAGCACCTTTCCCGGATTGAGCATTCCCTCCGGATCCAACGCCGCCTTGATCCGCCGCGCCAGCGCCATCTCGTCGGGATGCCGGTGACGGGCGAGCTCGGCGACGCGGTACTGGCCGATGCCGTGCTCGGCCGAGATGCTGCCGCTGAAGCGGTCCACCACCCCGTGGACGAGGCCGTTGATCGCCTCGGACGAATGGTCCGGCCCGATCAGCACGTTGTAGTGGATGTTGCCGTCGCCCATGTGGCCGAAGGCGTTGACGCGGGTGCCCGGGGCGCCTGCCGCCAGCACCCGGCCGGCCTCGTCGAGGAAGGCGGGGATCGCGGTGATCGGCACCGAGACGTCGTGCTTGACGCTTCTACCCTCGCGGGCCTCGCACTCGGTCACGTGCTCGCGGAGCGCCCAGAGGTCGGCGGCCTGGCGGCCGGATTCGGCCAGCACGCCGTCGAGGGCGTCCTCGCGCTCCAGAGCGGAGCCGAGCACGCCCTCCATCGCCTCGCGAAGCCCCGAGAGCGACGAGGCCGCCTCGATCAGCACGCTCCAGCCCGCCTGCCCGACCGGACTCTTCAGGCCCGCATGCTTCTCCACCAGGCCGAGCGAGGTGCCGGAGATCAGCTCGAAGGCCTGGATGCTGTCGCCGATCTCCTCCTGCGCCAGGGTGAACAGGCGGAGCGCCGCCGCCGGATCGGGCACCGACAGCAACGCCGTCGCGCTGTGGCGCGGCTTGGGCACGAGGCGCAGCACGGCGGCCGTGACGATGCCGAGGGTGCCTTCCGTGCCGATGAAGAGCTGCTTCCAGTCGTAGCCGGCATTGTCCTTGCGCAGCGCCCGCAGACCATCGACGACGCTGCCGTCGGCGAGCACCACTTCGAGGCCGAGGACGAGGCCGCGGGTCATGCCGTAGCGCACCACGTTGATCCCGCCGGCATTGGTGGCGATCACGCCGCCGATGAGCGCCGAGCCCTCCGCCGCGAAGCTCACCGGCAGGAGCCGCCCGGCCGCCTCGGCGGCATCCTGCGCGACTTTCAGGACGCAGCCGGCCTCGGCGGTCAGGGTCAGGCCGACGGGATCGACCGCCCGGATCGCAGTCATGCGCGCGAGCGACAGCACCACCTGCGTCCCGGAGCCGTCCGGCACGCCGCCGCCGGCAAGCCCCGTATTGCCGCCCTGCGGCACCAGGGCGGCGCCGGCCTCGGCGCAGAGCCGCACCACGTCGGCCACCTCGGCGGTGGAGGACGGACGCACCACGCAGGCCGGCCGCCCCGGGAAGAGCCGCCGCCAGTCGATCGCGAAGGGGGCCATGTCGGCCTCGTCGGTGAGGAGGCCGGCGGGACCGAGGCGCGCCCCGAGGCGGTGGATCAGGTCGTCGTGAAGGGGCTGGTGGGCCGGAAGGGTCATCGGCGTCCTCCGGGGGTCGCGCGGGCGGGATCGGGAATCGCGCCGGCCTCGCCCGGATGGCCGCCGGGGTCAAGCCCGCGCGGGCAGCGGCGGCGTCATCGCGCACCACCGATGGGAAAGACCATTTCAGCCGCGCCGGCCGGATCGGGGCTTTCATCCAAGTTTTCGGCGAAGGCGTGCGCCTCTGCCGGCGGAAAGTACTTGCAATACATTCAAACGTATATAAAACCCCGCACAATGCCCGAATGGAGATGACGATGCCCGACCGGCGCGTGATTCTCGTCCTGCCGACGCAGGAGGCGCTGCACGATTCGGCCATGATGAGGCTGAATGGCGGCGGCGGAATCCAACGGCGGCTCACCGGATTGCCAGTCCGAGCGGACATAGACACACGCTTTTCTGCCGTCCCGCTCGGGGATAGTCAGTCCGGCTCGCCCGTCTCGGTGTCGTCACCCGACGGCGCCTCGCACTACGCCGTCCGGGCGACGATCGACGCCGCGGCCGAGCCGGCGGCGCTGACGACGGAGGGCGCGGCGATCTTCTCCGATCCGCCGATCGCGCATTTCACGGCGCCGGCCGGCGTCCCGGGCGGCACGGCGGCCGAGGTGGCGCAGCGCCTCGGCGTGTCCGGGCTCGCCGCGCGCCGGCTCGACGGCGCGGGCGTGGCGATCGCGGTGGTGGATGGGGGGATCAACCTCGCGCACCTGGCGTCGCGAGACGTCGCAGCCTCGCTCGACGCCGCGGTGACCTGGCCGCCCCAGCCGGCGGAGGCCGGCCACCACCCGGTCGGCCCCGGCACGCTCTGCGCCTATGGCGCCCTGATCGCCGCCCCGCGGGCGACGCTGCTCGACCTGCCCATCCTGCCGGCGACGGGGCCCGGCCTCCTCAGCGACGCGCTCCAGGCCTATGCCCGCCTTCTCGCGGCGGTGCGGGCGGACAAGCCGCGCTTCAAGGCGCTCGTCGTCACCAATTCCTGGGGGCTGGGCCACGAGAGCTGGGATTTTCCGGCCGGGCATCCCGGACGCTACGTCGACAATCCGGGCCACCCCTTCAACCGGATCGTCGGAACGCTGTCGCGCTACGGCGTCGACATCCTGTTCGCGGCCGGCCATGGCGGCCAAGATGGTTCCGGGGCCCGGAGCCGGTCCGCCATCATGGGGGCGAACGCTCATCCGGACGTCATCACGGTGACCGGCGCGACCCTGCGGGGCCGGCGGACGGCCTACGCCTCGGAGGGGCCCGGCATCCCCGGCATGGTCTACGCCAAGCCCGACCTCGCGAGCTATACGGACTTCCTCGGCTCGGAGGCGGGCGGGCCCGGCGAGGCCGATGCCGGGACCTCCGCCGCCTGCCCGGTCGCCGCCGGCTGCGTCGCCGCGCTTCGGACCCGGGTGCCGCACCGGGTCCTCAATCCCCGCGACCTCACCGTCGCGCTCCGGGCCGACGCTCTCCGCCGCGGCCCGTCGAGCTGGCACCAGAGCCTCGGCTACGGGGTGATCGCGCCGTTGCGCACCGCCATGCGCCTCGGGCTGTGACCCGGGTCACGGCTGCATCCGCAAGAAATCCGCCATCAGGGCGAGCTGGCCATCCAGCATCGGCAGGCCCGGATGGGTGCGGCAGCCCCGCGCCGCCGCCGCCGCGAGCAGCGGGGTCTCGGCCGGCTGCATGATGATCTCGGCCACGAGCTGGTTTGGCGTGAGCCCGGCGGGATCGAGGGGCAGGGCATCGTCGGGGCGCAGACCCAGCGAGGTGGCGTTGACCACGAGGTCGTGGCCCACCGGATCGGGGCCGCCGAGGGCCAGCGTCAGGTCGGGGACGAGCCGGCGCAGGCGAGAGAACAGGTCCTCCACCCGCGCGGGCGTGCGGTTGTGCACGGTGAGACGGCTCACCCCGGCCTCGGCGAGGGCGAAGGCGATGGCGTTCGCCGCCCCGCCGGCCCCGGCGAGGTAGACGCTGCGGCCCCGCGGGTCGTGGCCCGCCGCCCTCAAGCCGGCGACGAAGCCGGCCCCGTCCAGGATCTCGCCGACGAGGCGGCCGTCGGGCTCGCGCCGCACGGCGTTGACGGCGCCGACCAGCCCGGCCGCGTCGCTGACGGAATCGAGGAGCGGCACGATCGCGGTCTTGTGCGGCACGGTGACGATCGCGCCGCCGAAGCTCCGCACCGCCCGCAGGCCCGCCAGCACCGTCGCGAGATCGGCCGCCGCGACGTGGAGCGGGACCATCACCCCGTCGACCCCGCGCTCGGCCATGATGCGGTTGAGCCCCTGCGGCGCCTTCACCTGGGCGATCGGGTCGGCGAGGATCGCGAAGACGCGGGTGCGGCCGGTGATGTCTGTCATTGCGCCGTCTCTCCTCCGAAGCGCGCGGTGCGGATCATGCGTGCCGGCGCACGAACGGGACCGGCTTGCAGGCTCATACGACTTCCGATTGATCGCTTCGCGATGCGGAAGTCGGCTTCGCTCAAGCGCCGCGCGGGCTGGTGATACTAAATCCGGAAGGGATCTTCCGGATTTAGTATCAGGCTCTTGTTCGACCGCAGATTGTCGTTGCGAACCCGACCGCCGCCCCTGCGACATCCGCTGGGCCCCGGCGGGCCGGGACATCACTCCGCCTCACCATCGATGATCCGCCCGATGGCGTCGAGGAGGGAGGTATCCTCGCCGGCCATCCTGTCCATCCCGGCCATGCGGGCGATCACCGTGGCGGCGACCCGCTCCTCCACGGTACCCTCCGCATAGGCGAACAGGATCGCGGCGCGCTCGCCGTCGCGGTGGCAGCGGCCCTCGATCTGGCTCAGCTGGATCGCGCTGTGGCGCATGTCGTGGACGATCAGGCTGCGCGGGCGCTCGCCGCCGGGCAATTCGTTGCGGTGGAGCGAGATCGATTCGGTGACGGTGAACACCACCGCGTCGAGTTCGCCGCGCTGGAAGGCGACCCGGACCGCCTCGTTGGTCTCCGATTTTTGCGTGCCGTCGATGGTGCCGGCGCGCCAGCCGCGGCCGGTCAGGCCGGCGGCGAGCGCCGCGCCGGTCTCCAGGAACGCCACCGAGACCGCCACCTGCTCGCCGGCCTGCAACAGATCCTCGGCGAGGTCGAGCGTCCCGTTGACCCGGATCAGGCTCGCCTTCTGGCGGAAACGCAGATCGGCCGCCCAGCCGGCGGCGCGCCGGTTCGAGCCCCCGGCCAAGCCCCATTCGCGGCGGAACTCGCGCCAGGTCGCGTCGTAGAGGCGCTTGGCCGGTGCATCGAGGGCGGTGGGGGCGAGGTCGCGCTGCACCTCGGGCCAGCCGGCGATGTCGGCCGGCCGCCGCCGGAGCCCGATCGCGTTTCGGCCGCGATAGAGGAGGCCGGCCATCGTCTCCTGGTCGCGGGCATTCGGCTCCCACGACCAGTTCTGCCAGCGCCCCTTGGCCCGGCCGATCGTCAGGTGCTGCATCAGGGCGCGGAAATCGGCCAGGGTCTCGACCGGGCGGCCGACGGCGTGGCCGAGCAGGGCGCCGAGATAGGACAATTCGTGCGGCGCCTGGCCCGCAGTGGCGCTGGCATAGACCGTGAAGGCCGCGGCCTCGGCGACCCGGCGGCAGGCCTGGCCCTGCTGCGAGTTCGGGTTGCGCAGGCGGTGGGCCTCGTCGAACACCACGATCGGCCAGACGCGCTTGGGGAGGCCGAGCTTGGCGAGCTCGTTGTTCTTCGCCCGCACCGAGCGGCGGGCGCTGGCAGCGGGGAGCGCCAGCAGGGACTTGGTGCGCTCGTAGTTCGTGAGCGTCACGTCCTTCTCGGCCAGCCCCGAATCCCGGATCGTGCGCCGCCATTGCGGCATCGCTCCCTTCGGGCAGACGATCAGCACGGCGCGCTCCGGCATCGCCGCCACCGCACCCCAGACCGACAGCGTCTTCCCGAGCCCCGTCATGTCGCCGAGGAGAAAGCCCGGCCGCCCCTCCGCCCGCGCGGCCAGGATGGCGCGGGTCGCCTCGACCTGATGCGGGCGGGGGACCAGACGGGGCGGCGCGGAGAGGGAGGACATCGGCCCCGTATGCCGGGGGGCGGGACCGCGCTCAAGGGCGCCCCTGAACTCTCCATCCTCTGCGCAGGGCTGTCCGGGGATAAGGAATGGCGCGGGAACCCTCCTCTCCCCGCCCGCGGGGAGAGGGGAAACCCACGCCCTTATTCTTTCCCCGGACAGCCCTGCCCTTCGCAGGGAGGGCTCCCCGCCGCGCGTGGGACCGATCGCTACCCCGCCCCCGGATCGACCTCGTCGCCTTGCCGGTCCCCGGCATGGGCACCGGACTTGTTGCTCTCGCCGTCGCCGTCCTTCGGCACCGCCGCGACGCCCTTCAGGTCGTCGGCGGTGATCCTGTCGTCGCGGGCCGGCTTGCCGTCCCGGTCGTCCTTGCGCTCCGCCATGCCGTGCTCCCCTCTCGCCGCCTCGATCACCGATCGACCTCGCCGCCTGTCTTCTCGGTCCGGTATTCGCCGTCCGCGACCTTCTCGCCTTCGCGGGGACCCTGCGCGGCGATCTGGTCGGAATGGCCGCCGGAGCTGCCGCCGACCGAGACCGGCGGCCGGCCAGGGGTGCCGGCCGAGGACCATTCGCGCTTCAGCTCGGCCTCGTCGCGGCCGCCCCCCTCCTGCCGGGTGATCGCCGCCTGCTCGGGGGTCTGGTGGCCGCCGCCGACCGCCGGCTCGCCCCGGCTGCCCACGACGTCGTCGGGCTTGCGCGTCATCGCGTCACTCTCCCTCGTCCTGGCCGACCGCCGCCGTCGCCCGGTCGATCGCTTCCTTGGTGGCGGAGTTCCGGGTGGCCGGCGTCTGCGCGGCGGGGCCGCCGGTCGAGGGATCGCTGATCCGGCGCAGGTTCTCCGGCGGCGTCTCGTCCTCGGTGGCCTGGCTGCCGTCGGTGGCGCCGATCGCATCGAGACGATTGAAGTCCGAGGCGGTCCGGGCATCCTGCGCCTGGCCCATCGGGTCGTGGGTCATGTCCTCTTGCGTTCGCGGCGGCACCCCGACATCCAGGGGCGAATCCCGACCGAGATCCTGGCCGTTGCGGTCGGTATAGGGATCGAAATCGCGCAAGCTGGGCCGCGCCTGATTCGTCTTGTCCATGAGGGTCTCCTGTCGCGGCCGCCTCGTCCGTGTCGGGGACAACACCGGGGACGGTATGATGTTTCCGCGGGTCAGCCGCGCCCGAGGTCCCATGCCCCGGCCCGTGACAACCGCCGCGCTTGCTGGCAGGACGGCGCGACATCCACGGAGAACCTGACGCCCGTGACCACCGCCAATTCCCGTCAAGCCGACCATCCGATCGACGCCCGGTTCCTCGAGCGCTGGTCGCCCCGCGCCTTCACCGGCGAGGCGGTGCCTCTGCCCGACCTGATGACGATGATCGAGGCGGCGCGCTGGGCCCCCTCGGGCTACAACTCGCAGCCCTGGCGCTTCGTCTACGCCCTTCGCGACACCCCCGCCTGGGAGACGTTGTTCGGGCTCCTCGTGCCGTTCAACCAGGGCTGGGTGAAGAATGCCGGCGCGCTGGTGTTCCTGGCCTCGAACGGCATGATGCAGACGCCGGACGGGCTGAAGCCGTCCTACAGCGCCTCCTTCGATGCCGGCACGGCCTCGGCCCTGTTCCAGCTCCAGGCGGTGACGATGGGCTGGCACGCCCACGGCATGACCGGCTTCGACCACGAGCGGGCGCCGGCCGCGCTCAACCTGCCGCCCCACCACCGGGTCGAGGCCGCCTTCGCGGTCGGCCGCAAGGCGGATCCCGCGACCCTGCCGGAGGAGACCCGCGCCCGCGAGACCCCGAACAGCCGCCACCCCCTGGCCGACTTCACGTTCGAGGGCGGGTTCACGCCGCGCGAGGCGTGATCCCGACTGCTTACGAGGATTGGCGCTCCGGGTTCCGCTGGCGCATCCCGGAGCGCTACAACATCGCGGTCGACGTCTGCGACCGCTGGGCCGCGACCGATCCGGACCGCACCGCGATCCTCGACGTGTCGGCGAGCGGCCGGGTGGAATCCTGGAGCTTTGCCGCCTTGCGCGAGGCGTCGAACCGCTTCGCCAACGGCTTGCGGGCCCACGGCATCCAGGCCGGCGACCGGGTGGCGGTGCTGCTGCCGCAATCCCCCGCCGTGGTGGTGGCCCATCTCGCGATCTACAAGCTCGGCGCCGTGGCCCTGCCGCTCGCGGTCGTGTTCGGGCCGGAAAGCCTGCTCCACCGCCTCGGCGATGCCGGGGCGCGGGCCGTCGTGACCCATGCCGGCGGCGTGGCCAAGCTCGATCCTTTGCGCGACGTGCTGCCGGACCTCGACCTCGTCGTCTCGACCGACGGCGTCGGCGATCGCGCGCTCGGCTATGCCGACCTTCTGGCGGCGGCCTCGCCCGACCTCGTCCCGGTCGACACGCGGGCCGACGACCCGGCCCTGATGATCTACACCTCCGGCACCACCGGCCCGCCGAAGGGAGCCCTGCACGGCCACCGGGTGCTGCTCGGCCACCTGCCGGGATTTGCCATGATGCACGACTTCATGCCGAAGCCCGGCGACCGGATGTGGACCCCGGCCGACTGGGCCTGGGCCGGGGGCCTGCTCAACGCGCTGCTGCCGAGCCTGCATCACGGCGTCGCCGTGGTGGCGCGCAAGGCGGAAAAGTTCGAGCCCGAGGAGGCGTTCCGGCTGATGGCCGACCTTTCGGTCGCCAACGCCTTCGTGCCGCCGACGGCGCTGAGGATGCTGCGCACCGTCGCCGATCCGAACGGGCGCTTCGACCTGCGCCGCCTTCGCACCCTGGCCTCCGCCGGCGAGATGCTGGGGCCGGAGACCTTCCACTGGGCGCGCGAGGCGCTCGGGCTCACCATCAACGAGGCCTATGGCCAGACCGAGTGCAACCTGGTGCTCGCCTCCTGTGCGGGCTTGGGCGTGGCGCGCGCAGGCTCGACCGGTCGACCGGTGCCGGGCCACAGCGTCGCGGTGATCCGCCCGGACGGCAGCCCGGCGGCTCCCAACGAGACCGGCCAGATCGCCGTCGCCCGGCCCGATCCGGTGATGTTCCTGCGCTACTGGAACGACCCGGAGGCGACGAAGCGCAAGTTTCTCGGCGACTGGATGACCACCGGCGACCAGGGCCGGATGGACGCGGACGGCTACGTCCACTTCGTCGGCCGCGACGACGACGTCATCACCTCGTCGGGATACCGGATCGGCCCCGGCGAGATCGAGGATTGCCTCCTGCGCCACCCGGCCGTCGCGCTCGCCGCCGCGGTGGGCAAGCCCGATCCGGTCCGCACCGAGATCGTCAAGGCCTTCGTGGTCCTGCGCCCCGGATACGCGGCGTGCGAGGCCTTGGCCGCCGAGATCCAGGCCTTCGTACGCAAGCAGCTCTCGGCCCACGAATATCCGCGCGAGATCGCGTTCCGGTCGAGCCTGCCGCTCACCACCACCGGCAAGATCATCCGGCGGGTCTTGCGCGACGAGGCATAGGAGACGGTATCCGATTCCAGACGCCGGGCTGCGCCGCTGGGTCATCCTTTTCTCTTCATCGCATGGCGGCAGCGCTGGATGACGGGAATGGCTACCGCCGAACGTCGCTCCCAAATGTATCGCGGCCAATGCAACGGCGGTTAACTCGCCAAGCGTCCGACGATATAACCCGAATGGGCGGCTGTTAGACTTAAGCTCTGACCGGATCTGAAGCGCGAATTAACTCGCGGCGGGCTAGGAAGCCGGCATGTACCAGCGTCATGGCTCTGCAGCCCGCGCCGCGATCGGGCGTTTCGTTCGCTGCCTTCCGGCCTTCTTCATGCCGGATCGCCCTTGCCTGCTCCTGCTGGTCGGCGGCCTCGTGCTGCCGAACGTCCTGGCGCTGGCCATCGACACCGTCGCGGGCGTGCCGCCGCGGACGAGCGCCATCGCGCTCTACGCGGTGATCGCCCTCATGGCCGGCAGGCTGCCGGGCTACGCCCTGGTGCTGCTCGGCCTGTCGACGATGGTGTTCGATCTCGTTTTCGCCGTCGCCCGGATGTTCTTCCTCGATCCCGACGGGCTGATGCACCTGATCGACCTCGACGTGCTGGCGACGCTCCTGGCGACACCGGTCTACGCGGCCGGCGCCGTCGCGGTCGTCGGGGTCACGCTCGCCTACCTGGCCTTCCTGGTGCGGGCCGGCCCGGCAATGCGCCGGGGCAACCGCCCCGTCTTCGCGGCGGCGGTCGCCGCGCTGCTGATCGGCGACGGCCTCGTCAACGGCTCCACGGCCTACGATTTCGGAACCCTGGCGAGCACCGGCAAGGCGTTCGAGTCGGGGAGCACCCGGTCCGGGTTCGATGCTCTGCCCGACCAGAAGCGGCCGCCCCGCCGGGTCCTGATGGTCCTGGTCGAGGGCCTGGGCGTCCTGCGCGACGGCAACCAGCGTGCGATCCTGACGGCGCCGTTCGACGATCCGGCCCTGCGCCGGCTCTACACAATGACGACCGGCACGAGCGCCTTCTTCGGTGCCACCGCGTCGGGCGAGATGCGCGAGCTGTGCCGCACCTACCGCGCGCACCGCGAGGTCTTCGCCGGGGAAGATCCGACCTGCCTGCCCGACCGGTTCGCTGCCCTCGGCTACCGGACGGTCTCGGTGCACGGCTACCATGCCGGCTTCTACGGCCGCGCGCACTGGTACCCGTTGGCCGGCTTCCAGAGGAGCCTGTTCGGCGAGACCTTGGGAGCTCTCTTCCCGAAGACCTGCGGCGGCCCGTTCCCGGGACCTTGCGACACCGATCTGGCGCACGTCGTCGGCGCCGAGCTGGACGCGCCCGGGCCGTCCTTCGTCTACTGGCTCACCCTGAACTCGCACGTGCCGGTGCCGCGGCACGAGGCGACCCCGCGGCAGGATTGCGGACAGCCGGGCAGCCGATTTCCCGATCCGGAGGTCTGCGCCATGGTGGAGATCTGGCAGGACCTGTTCGCGGCGGTCTCGCACCTCGCGCTCACCCATCCGGGGACCGAGATCCTGATGGTCGGCGACCACGCCCCGCCGCTGTGGCGCCGGGCCGCCCGCGACGCGTTCAAGCCCGGCCGGGTGCCGTGGATCCGGCTCGCGCCGATCCCGGTCGCCACCGCGGGGCTCGCCGCGGCCAAGCCCTGAAAAGTAAGCGCCTGAAGACCGGCCTGAACGCGAGGAAGGCGGCGGAGCCGTGCCCCGCCGCCTCCGATACGGTCTCGCTGGTCGCTGTGCCGTGCGCGGATCAGAAGCTCAGCGCCACCTTGGCCTCGCGCAGCTGCGCGATCTGGCCTTCGATCTCGAGCTTGCGGTCGTAATCGTCGGTGGCATCGTAGAGCATCTCGGCCGCCGCGATGTCGGCATCGATGATCGCCGGGGTCAGTTCCTCGAGGGGGGTGGCGCGCTCGGCGATCACGGTCAGCGAGGTCGCGTTGATCTCGGCGAAGCCTCCGCGCACCAGCACCCGCTTGCCGTGCTGCGGGCTCTCGGTGATGACCAGCATGCCGGTCTTGAGGGTGGTGAGCACGGGCGCGTGGCCGGGCAGCACCGTCATCTCGCCCTCGGAACCCGGAAGCTGCACGGCGTCGACCGGGCCGGAATACAGGATCCGCTCGGGGCCGACGAGGTCGAACTGGAAGGTGGCCATGGGGTCAGGTCGTTTCCGGTTTCGTCAGACGCACGAAAGGGCCCGGTCGTGAGACCGGGCCCGTCTTAAGTCGCTGCCGATCAGGCCGCGGCGGCGAGGCGCTGGGCCTTCTCCTTGGCCTCCTCGATCGAGCCGACCATGTAGAAGGCGGCCTCGGGGAGGTTGTCGTACTCGCCGTCCACCAGGCCCTTGAAGCCCTTGATGGTGTCCTCGAGGGCCACGAGCTTGCCCGGCGAGCCGGTGAAGATCTCGGCGACGTGGAACGGCTGGCTCAGGAAGCGCTCGATCTTGCGGGCACGGGCGACGGTGAGCTTGTCCTCCTCGGACAGCTCGTCCATGCCCAGGATCGCGATGATGTCCTGGAGCGCCTTGTAGCGCTGCAGCACCTGCTGGACGCGGCGGGCGACGTTGTAGTGCTCCTCGCCGAGGATCGCCGGCGACAGCATGCGCGAGGTCGAGTCGAGCGGATCCACCGCCGGGTAGATGCCCTTCTCGGCGATCGAGCGCGACAGCACGGTCGTGGCGTCGAGGTGGGCGAACGAGGCGGCGGGCGCCGGGTCGGTCAGGTCGTCCGCCGGCACGTAGATCGCCTGCACCGAGGTGATCGAGCCCTTGGTGGTGGTGGTGATGCGCTCCTGCAGGGCGCCCATGTCGGTGGCGAGCGTCGGCTGGTAGCCCACCGCCGAGGGGATGCGGCCGAGCAGCGCCGACACTTCCGAACCCGCCTGCGTGAAGCGGAAGATGTTGTCGACGAAGAACAGCACGTCCTGGCCCTCATCGCGGAAATGCTCCGCGACGGTGAGGCCGGTCAGGGCGACGCGGGCGCGGGCGCCCGGGGGCTCGTTCATCTGGCCGTAGACCAGGGCGCACTTGGAGCCTTCCGCGGAGCCGTGCTCCTTGGGGTCCATGTTCACCTTGGACTCGATCATCTCGTGGTAGAGATCGTTGCCCTCGCGGGTCCGCTCACCGACGCCCGCGAACACCGAGTAGCCCGAGTGGGCCTTCGCGATGTTGTTGATGAGCTCCATGATGAGCACGGTCTTGCCGACGCCGGCGCCGCCGAACAGGCCGATCTTGCCGCCCTTGGCGTAGGGCGCCAGCAGGTCCACCACCTTGATGCCGGTGACGAGGATCTGCGCCTCGGTCGACTGCTCGGCGTAGGACGGGGCCGGCTGGTGGATGGCGCGGAGCGACTCGGTCTTGATCTCGCCGGCCTCGTCGATCGGCTCGCCGATGACGTTCATGATGCGGCCGAGCGTGTTGGCGCCGACGGGCACGCGGATCGGCGAGCCGGTATCGGTGACCTCCTGGCCGCGGACCAGGCCCTCGGAGGTGTCCATGGCGATGCAGCGCACGGTGTTCTCGCCGAGCTGCATGGCGACCTCGAGGACGAGGCGGTTGCCGTTGTTCTTGGTCTCGAGGGCGTTCAGGATCTCGGGCAGGTGACCCTCGAACTGCACGTCGACGACCGCGCCGATGACCTGGGTGATGCGGCCGGCCTTGGTCGAGCCGGCGACGGGGGTGGCAGTGTTCGCCATGATGCTAATCCCTGATTGCGTGCGGTCAGAGCGCCTCGGCGCCCGAGATGATCTCGATCAGCTCCTTGGTGATCATCGCCTGGCGCGTCCGGTTGTAGATCAAGGTCTGCTTCTTGATCATCTCGCCGGCGTTGCGCGTGGCGCTGTCCATGGCGCCCATGCGCGCGCCCTGCTCGGAGGCGGCGTTTTCCAGGAGCGCCCGGAGGATCTGGACGGTGAGGTTCTTCGGGAGAAGGGCGGCGAGAATCTCGCCCTCGCCGGGCTCGTACTCGTAGACCGCGTCGGCCGAGGCGCCGGTGGTGGCGGCCTCCGTCGGGGCGATCTCCGCCGGGATGATCTGCTGCGCCGTCGGGATCTGGGCGATCACCGAGCGGAAGCGCGAGTAGAACAGGGTCGCGACGTCGAACTCGCCCGCGTCGTAGCGGCCGAGCAGGTTGCGGGCGATGCCTTCCGCGTTCTCGAAGCCGAGCTGGCGCACGCCGCGCAGCTCGATCAGCTCGACGATCTGGTCGCGGAACTCGCGACGCAGGACGTCGTAGCCCTTCTTGCCGACGCAGATGATCTTGACCGTCTTGCCCTGCGCCATCAGCCGCCGGGCATGGTCACGGGCGAGCCGCGAGATCGAGGAGTTGAACGCGCCGCACAGGCCCCGTTCCGCCGTGCAGACGACGAGCAGGTGGGTGCGGTCCTGGCCGGTGCCGGAGAGCAGCCGGGGCGTCTCCGCCCCGGGCGTCAGGTTGGCGGCGAGGTTGCCGAGCACCTGCGCCATGCGCTCGGCATAGGGCCGGGCGCTCTCCGCCGCCATCTGCGCCCGGCGCAGCTTGGCGGCGGCGACCATCTGCATCGCCTTGGTGATCTTCTGGGTCGCCTTCACCGAGGTGATGCGATTGCGCAGGTCCTTCAGACTCGCCATCGGAGCGTCCTTTGGTGTCGAGCCGGAGGCTTACTGGAAGGACTTGGCGAAGGACTCGACCACGCCCTTCAGCTTGGCGCCGCTGTCGGCCGACAGCTCCTTGGAGGAGCGGATCGTGTCGAGCAGGTCGGCGTGGCGGGTGCGCAGGGTCGAGAGCAGGCCATCCTCGAAGGCGCGGACCCGGTTGACGGGAATCGCGTCGAGGTAGCCGTTCACGCCGGCATAGATCACCGCCACCTGCTCTTCCATCTTCAGCGGCGAGAATTGCGGCTGCTTCAGGAGCTCGGTCAGGCGGGCGCCGCGGTTGAGCAGCTTCTGGGTCGAGGCGTCGAGGTCCGAACCGAACTGCGCGAAGGCCGCCATCTCGCGGTACTGCGCCAGCTCGCCCTTGATCTTGCCGGCGACCGACTTCATCGCCTTGGTCTGGGCGGCGGAGCCGACGCGGGACACCGAGAGGCCGACGTTCACCGCCGGGCGCACGCCCTGGTAGAACAGGTCGGTCTCGAGGAAGATCTGGCCGTCGGTGATCGAGATCACGTTGGTCGGGATGTAGGCCGAGACGTCGTTGGCCTGGGTCTCGATGACCGGGAGCGCGGTCAGCGAGCCGTTGCCGGCGGCGTCGCCCATCTTGGCGGCGCGCTCCAGCAGGCGGGAATGCAGGTAGAACACGTCGCCCGGATAGGCCTCGCGGCCCGGCGGGCGGCGCAGCAGCAGCGACATCTGGCGGTAGGCCACAGCCTGCTTCGACAGGTCGTCGTACACGATCACGGCGTGCATGCCGTTGTCGCGGAAGTACTCGCCCATGGCGCAGCCGGCGAAGGGCGCCAGGAACTGCATCGGGGCGGCGTCGGAGGCGGTGGCGGCGATGACGATGGAGTACTCCATCGCGCCGTTATCCTCGAGCACCTTCACGAACTGCGCGACGGTGGAACGCTTCTGGCCGACCGCGACGTAGACGCAGTACAGCTTGGCCTTCTCATCGGTGCCGGCATGGGCCGGCTTCTGGTTCAGGATGGTGTCGAGCGCGACGGCGGTCTTGCCGGTCTGGCGGTCGCCGATGATCAGCTCGCGCTGGCCGCGGCCGATCGGGATCAGGGCGTCGATCGCCTTGAGGCCGGTCGCCATCGGCTCGTGCACCGACTTGCGCGGGATGATGCCCGGGGCCTTCACGTCGACCCGGCTGCGCTTCTCGGCGACGATCGGGCCCTTGCCGTCGATCGGGTTGCCCAGCGCGTCGACGACGCGGCCGAGCAGGCCCTTGCCGACCGGCACGTCCACGATGGCGCCGGTGCGCTTGACGGTCTGGCCTTCCTTGATCTCGCGGTCGGAGCCGAAGATCACGACGCCGACATTGTCCTGCTCGAGGTTCAGGGCCATGCCGCGCACGCCCGACTCGAACTCGACCATCTCGCCGGCCTGGACGTTGTCGAGGCCGTAGACGCGGGCGATGCCGTCGCCGACCGACAGGACCTGACCGACCTCGGTGACCTCGGCCTCCTGGCCGAAGTTCTTGATCTGCTCCTTCAGGATGGCGGAGATCTCGGCGGCACGGATGTCCATCTGGACCTTCCCTCGTTCGTTCGTGTCGGGCGTTGTTCTGGGTCGGCGGGTGCGTCGGGGCCCTTAGCGGGCGCCCTGCATCGCCAGGCGGATGCTGTTGAGCTTGGTGCGCAAGCTAGCGTCGACCATGCGCGAGCCGAGCTTGACGACGATGCCGCCGATCAGGCTCGGATCGATGCGGAGATCGAGATCGACCTCGGCCTTCGCGACGTCCTTGAGGGACGCCTTGATGTCCTGGAGCACCGCGTCGGAAGGCTGCTCGGCGAGCCGCACCTCGGCGCGGACGATGCCCTTCGATTCGCGCACCAGCTCGCGATAGGCGCGGATCATGTCCGGCAGGGCGAACAGGCGGCGGTTGGCGGCCGACAGGCGGATGAAGTTGCCGGCCAGCCCCCCGATGCCGGCCTTGGCCAGCACGGCCTCGATCGCCTTGACCTGATCCTCGGCCGAGAAGGCCGGGCTGCGCACGAGGCGCCGCAGGTCGGCGCTCTCGGTCAGCAGGGCGTCGAACCGGTCGAGCCCCTCGGCCACCGCGTCGACGGCCCGCTCGTCGCGCGCGAGCTCGAACAACGCCGAGGCGTACCGCCCGGCGACGCCCGCCAGGGGGGAACCCGATTCCGATGCGTTCTGAGCCACCAGCGCTCTCTCTTCATGTCCTGGCCCGACGGGTCCGGCCGATCGCGCCGGTCTGGAAAAGAGCGGCGGCGGCGCGCGGCCCGTCGATGATGGGAAAGGCTCCGGCGCGAGAAGACTGCCCCCTCCCCCGGCGCGGCGCCGGCCTAGCATGGGTTTTTAAGGGGCGCAAGGCGAGCGGAGGCGCGGCAATCGCGAGGCGGGCCGTAGGCTTAAACCCATCCGGCGCCTCGCGGTTGCGTCAACGGGGCGGCACTTCGACGATGGTCGGATTGCGCTCGCGCGAAGCGCCTCCTGCCGGACGCGGCAGGGATTCTTCCTCCGCGGCGCCGGGCCGAGGAGGTTTCGTCACGGTTTCCGAATGATTTCGCAGGTCGGCCATCGTCAGCTCCCGCAGGCGATCTCGTCGCATTCGGCCACGCTGGCGAGGACCCGGGCGAGGCTCTTCGGTCCCGGATAGCCGAGAAGCGCCGAGGTGCCGACGACGTAGGACGGGGTCGCGTGCAGGCCGAGATTCGCGGCGAGCCGCATCTGGCTCTTCAGGGCCTCGCGCACCTCGTCCGAATCCGCCCCCTGCTCGATCGCCGCCCGGTCGAGGCCGAGGCGGGCGGCTGCGTCGAGCGCCCGGAGCCCGTCGATCCGTCCGGAGGTGCCGGGTCCGAGCAGCGCCGTGTAGAGCTTGGCGGTCGCGGCCGAGCCGCCGGTGCGCTGCACGGCCATCGCCACCTTGGCGGCCTGGGCCGACTGCACCGACAGGATCGGGTTGTTGATCAAGCCGATGCGCAGGTCCGGATTGGCCTTGACGAGGTCGTCGAGGTCGCGCGCCGCCGCCCGGCACCACGGGCAATTGTAGTCGAAGAATTCGTAGAGGGTGACCGAGGCCTCCCGCGGCCCGAGCCAGGTCACGCCGCGCAAGGTCCCGATCTCGGAGGCGAGTTCGCCCGGCAGGCGGGTGTTGGGGATCGGCTGGCCGTTGTCGCCGGTCACCGCGCGCCACTGGCCCTCCGTCTGCGCCAGGGCCCCGGTGGTGAGGACGGGGATGGCCGCCAGG
Organism: Methylobacterium sp. 142-1Y; assembly: GCF_057747795.1. Taxonomy (NCBI): domain Bacteria; kingdom Pseudomonadati; phylum Pseudomonadota; class Alphaproteobacteria; order Hyphomicrobiales; family Methylobacteriaceae; genus Methylobacterium; species Methylobacterium sp. 142-1Y. Next base: position 1,134,322 of record NZ_CM173224.1, read on the forward strand.
GAGGCGGCCAGGAGGGAGCGGCGGGACAGGGACATGGGCGGATTTCCGGGGCGACGGGACCTCGTCACGCCTCAAGGTCTAGCTCGGCCATTTTGGCCGGATGATGGCCTCACACCAGGCTTGGCTGTTCAGGGCGATGCCCAATCCCCGATCTGCCCATCCGGGCCATGTACGTGATGGCGCGTGTGACGGCATCGGCCAAAGGCAAGGATAAAGCGCGATTCCCCTCTCCCGAGTGGGAGAGGGGTCAGGGGTGAGGGTGGCTCGGTGTCCGCAATGACCCTGAACCGTCGAGCTGTGCGGCTAGACACTCAGCGCTCTACGCGGAAGCGTGCCACCCTGCGCGATCTTCGATCGCCCATACCCATCTCCCACTCGGGCTAGCGGATTCACACTTCTCCTCAGAGAGCTAAACCACTGTAACTGTGCGCGTTTTCCCCTCCCCCTTGTGGGGAGGGGTCAGGGGTGGGGGTGGTGCAGGAGGCACCGCAGCGCTCTATCCGGCACCACCCCCACCTCCAACTCCTCCCCACAAGCTTGAGCGATCTCGGGCAAGCCCGGGATCGCCTGGGGAGGAGAGGCGCGCGACTTTCAAATGGAGAAGCGCTCGAACCGAGATGTGTGAATACGCTAGCCCACTCGAGAGAGGGGATCCCGCGACTTATTCTTCAAGCGCACTTGAAGTGACGATATCACATCGTCTCGGCCAAAGCCTTCTCCACCGCGGCCTCCAGCGCCTCCGGCTTCACCCGCGGGGCGAAGCGTTCGATCACCCGCCCGTCGCGGCCGATCAGGAACTTGGTGAAGTTCCACTTGATCGCCTGGGTGCCGAGCAGACCCGGCTTTTCCTGCTTCAGATGGGAGAACAGCGGCTCGGCCTTCGCCCCGTTGACCTCGACCTTGGCGAGGAGCGGGAAGGTCACGTCGTATTTGAGCGTGCAGAACCGGGCGATCTCGGCGGCGTCGCCCGGCTCCTGGGCGCCGAACTGGTTGCAGGGAAAGCCCAGGACCACGAGGCCGGCGTCGCGGTGGCGCCGCCACAGCTCTTCGAGCCCGGCATATTGCGGGGTGAAGCCGCAGGCCGAGGCGGTGTTGACGACGAGCAGCACCTTGCCCCGGTACTGCGCCAGCAGGTGGGGCGTGCCGTCCGGGGCGGCGGGGGCGAAGTCGTGGATTGTGGTCATGACGGCCTTATGGCGGAGCCCGCCCCTGCCGTCAGCCTCCGAGCCTGGTTGAGCACGATTTTCCAACCAAGACTTGAGGTGATCGGGGCAATCCCAAACATTCACCTCATCCTGAGGTGCGACCGCAGGGAGCCTCGAAGGAGGGCTCCAGAAACCACCGAGACTTCTGGAGCCCTCCTTCGAGGTCAGTCGATCTTCGATCGACTAACACCTCAGAATGAGGTAAATAGGCAGGATATTTCGATGCTCACTGTCAGATTTCGACAGTCGAAGCTGCTTGGACAAGCGCTCAGAACCGGGCCGCCACCCCACCCATGATCGTGCGCGGGAGGCCCGGCGTCGCGTAGCGGTTCTGCCACGAGCGGTCGAAGTAGCGCTCGTCGAACAGGTTGTCGACGTTCAGGTACACCCGCACGTCGGGCGTGATCGTGTAATACGAGATCAGGTTGGCGAGGGTGTAGTCCGGCAGCTTGAAGGTCGGGCGGGCTTCGCCGGCCAGGCGCGAGCCGACATAGGTGATCCCGCCGCCGAGCCCGAGGCCGCGCAAAGGCCCGTCCTGGAACTCGTAGACGCTCTGCACCGCAAGACTGTTCTGCGGGATATTGGCGAGCCGGGCGCCGACCGGGGCGGTGGTAGCCTCGGTGAGCGCGGCATCGACGAAGGCGTAGGTGCCGATCACCCGCCAGCCCGGGGCGAGGAAACCCACCACGCTCATGTCGAAGCCGCGGCTCCGCGCCGCCCCGGCCGCGGTGTTGAAGCCCTGGTCGACCGGATCGGTGACGAGCTGGTTGGTGCGCCGGATGTCGAAGAAGGCGGCGGTGGCATCCAGCCGGCCGTCGAGGAGGCTGAGCTTGACCCCGGTCTCGACGCTCTCGGCCTGCTGGAACGGGAAGGGCCGGCCAGTGCGGTCGGTGCCGGGATTGGGCCGGAACGACTGGGAGTAGTTGCCGTAGATCGAGGCAATCTCGGTCACGTCGTAGACCAGGCCGATGCGCGGCGTCGCCGCATTGCCCTGCTGCCGCGTGATCGTCTTGTTGATATAGTTCGCCGTATCGAGGGCGATGTCCTCGACCCGCACGCCGACGAGGGCATGGAGCTTCGGCGTCAGGTCGATCTGGTCCTGGACGTAAGCAGCATAGCTTGTGGTGTTCTGCAGGAAGTCGCTGAACGGCCGCGTGGGGACGGGAAGCGGCTGGCCGTAGACCGGCGCCAGCAGGTTCAGAGCGAAAGGATTGATGGCGGGGTTCGAGATGAGGGGGATGGCCTCGCGGTAGCGCAAGGCGTCGCGCTCGAGGCCGACGAGCAGGGTGTGGCGGAAGGCACCGGTCTCGAACTTGCCGGCGAGGTTGATCTGCAGGTCGAGGTCCGACCAGGTCAGTTCGCGCCGGTCGTAGGTGCGCGAGAACACGCCATTGTTCCCGACGGTCCCGGTGGCCTGGACCGCCTGGCCGGCGAGGTTGCCGGCCAGGAGCTGTGCGCCGGCATTGATGACCCAGTCCGCGTCGAGCTTATGCTCGACGCGCAACTGGCCGAGCGCGTTGTCGTTGCGGAACGGCGGCAGGCCCGGCTCGCCGATGTAGCGGCTGCGCGGCACCGCCCGCAGGTCGCCGCGCAACGGCACGATGCCGCGGTCGAAGATCTGGCTGCCGCTGATGAACTCGCCTTCCAGCGTCACCGTGGTGTCGGCATTCGGCTTCCAAGCGATGACGGGGGCGAGGTAGGTGCGGTCGCCGTGGACGAAATCGCGGAAGCTGCCGTTGTCCTCGACCGCGCCGGTGAGGCGGGCGAGCACCGTGCCGCCCTCGTCGAGGGCGCCGGTGGCGTCGAAGGTGCTGCGCTTGGCGTTGTAGCTGCCGAATTGCGTGCCGATCGTGAGCGAGCGCTCAGGCGTCGGCTGCTTCGTCACGATGTTGAAGGTGCCGCCGGGATCGCCGCGGCCATAGAGGAAGGCCGAGGGGCCTTTCAGCACCTCGATCCGCTCGATCGACACGATGTCGGGCGAGTTCGGGTAGCCGCGGTTGATCGGGAAGCCGTTGCGGTAATACTCGCCGGTGGCAAAGCCCCGGATGGTGAACTCGGTGAGGCCGAGGCCGCCGAAATTGTTCGCGCGGCCGACGCCGGCGAGATCGAGCGCGGTGTCGATCCGCGTCGCCGCCGCATCCTCGAGAACCTGCCGCGGCACCGGCACGACGGTCTGGGGCACCTCGCGCAGCGGCGTGTCGGTGCGGGTCGCGCTGACCGTGTTGCGGGCGAGATACCCTTCGGTTTTCAAAGGGCGGCCGCCGCTGCCGGCGACCGAGATCTCGTCGAGCTGGATTTCGGGCGAGACGTCGGCGGCAGCCTGTGCCCGCGCCGCCTGGGGCATCAGGGACAGGCTCTGCATGGCACAGGTCATCGACAGGGCGGCCGCAACGGCGGCACCGCCCCGGAAAGCTTTCACAGTCACGGTCGGGATCTACACGAATAGCTACGCTTGGGCTGGCCCTACGGCATGAGACACCGACCGTCAACGTTCAGACACGATGAGACAGATACTCCACTTGTGGAGAAACAAATCTTCATTTGAATAAATACAAACACATCCGGGCACCCGGTCAGGCGAGCGCCCGCTCCGCCGCCGCGGCCAGCGCCTGCACGCCGAGCACCAGGTCCTCTTCCTTCGTGTCCTCGGCCCAGTGATGGCTGATGCCGCCGATCGAGGGCACGAACAGCATCGCGGCGGGCATCATCTTGGCGACGTTCTGGGCGTCGTGGCCGGCGCCCGAGGGCATCGTCTGCCAGTTGCCCGGGCACAGGGCCTCGGCCGCCTCCGAGAGCGCGCCCATCAGGCCGGGATCGCACAGGGCCGGGCTGTTGCGGGAGATCGCGTGCAGGGTCGCGGTGCAGCGCTCGCGCCGGTTGCTCTCGCGGATCAGCGCCCGCAGGGTCGCCTCCATCCGCTCCAGCACCGCCACCGACACGTCGCGGAACTGGAACAGGATCTCGGCCCGGCCCGGGATGATGCTCGGCGCGCCGGGATCGAGGGTGATCCGGCCGGTGGTCCAGGTGCTGCGCTCGCCGCAGACCTGCGGGAAGGCGTCGTCGATGGCGGCGAGCAGGCGCACGGCGGTGAGGCCCGCATCCCGGCGCTCCGCCATGGTCGTGCCGCCGGCATGGTCCTGCGCGCCCTCGATCACGATCCGCCACTGCCAGATCGCCACGATGCCGGTGACGATGCCGAGGCGCCGGCCGACCGCTTCGAGCTGGGTGCCCTGCTCGATATGCATCTCCAGGAAGCCGCGGTAGCGCCCCGGCTCCAGCTGCATCCGTGGCAGGCCGGCGAGACCGGCCGCTTCAAGCGCCTCGCGCAAGGGGGTACCGTCGGTGCGGTTGCGGCTGCCGTCGATCTCGGCCTCGGTGACCTCGCCGATGGCGGAGCGGCTGCCGAGAAAGCCGACGTCGAAATGCCCCTCCTCGTCGGCGAAGGCGCAGACATCGACCGGCAGCCCGGCCCGGGCGAGGGCGATCCCCGCCACCACGCCGAGCGCCCCGTCGAGCCAGCCGGCCTCGTTCTGGCTCTCGATGTGGCTGCCGACGAGGAGATGCGGCCCCGCCCCCGGATGACGGCCGAGCACGGTGCCGACGCCGTCGATCGCGGGTCGAAGGCCGCATTCCTCCAGGCGCCGCATCAGCCAGCGCCGGGATTCCATGTCCTGCGGGGAATAGGTCGGACGGTGCACGCCGGTGCGGAAGCGGCCGATGGCCCGCAGGTCGTGGAGATCCGTGAGGAAGGCCTGCGTGTCGATCGTCCGCATGTGTCTCGCAGCCATGGGTTACCGCGCCAGAGGCCCGGGGCTCTGCACGGATCGCGTGAGGCACGATCCGTACCATGACACCGGCGAGCCAAGCCATAACAAGCAGGACGGTCCGGTGCGCGCCTCCCTCGCCACCCGTCGGGCCCGGGGATCGGCGTGCCTGCACGGCCGATGAACGAGGCGGAGCCTCGCCATTCAGCCGTCCTCCGTCATGGGGACGCGGGGGGACTTCTCGAGAGGTCCAAACGCGATGAACACGTCTTTCGGTCTCGTAGCGGCGACAGCCCTCGTGCTCGGCGCCATCTCGATCTCGCCGGCATCGGCTCATGGCGGGCATCATCATGGCGGGCATCATCATGGCGGCCCGCACGGCCACCACCATCGCGGCCATGGTGGGCATCACCATCATGGCGGCGGCGGTCACCACCCTCACCGCGGCGGCGGCTGGCACGGTTCGCACTGGCATGGACCGCACTGGAGCGGGCGCCCGATCATCGCGCGGGGTGGTCCCCGGCGCGTCCTTGTGGCGGGGTCCTATCCCGTCTACGGCCGGCCCGTGGGCTATGGACCCGGCTGCACGACCACCCGGCGCGTCGGGCCGACACCGTGGGGATGGCACAAGGTCGTGACAACCCGGACCTGCCTCGTCCCGTAGGGCAGCGTCCGATCGCAGCGCGATCGGACGAGGCTCACGCCGCGCCGATCACGGCAAAAAGAAGGCCCGCCGAGGCGGACCTTGGTCTCAGTTCACGCCCGGGAACCACGCGGCAGCGGACCGGGTTTGTCCTGTGCAGGGCGGTGGCGATGCCGCTGCGCTGCTCGCGCCCTCCTCGGGCGTTTCCTCCCTAGACTCGGGCCGCCTTCTCGCAGGGCGGCCTTTTTTCGTCCAGGATTGTTAACCTAACTCGAATCAGAGCCTTGGGTTGCATCCTCCATTGGCGGCCTGCCCTCAGCCGAAAGGCGTTCCGCCCGGGAAGCGCGAGGCCTTACGCCGTCGCCCACTCGTCCTTCGCCTCGGCCTTCGTGCGGTTGAGGCGCACCTGCCCATCCTCGATGCCGGCGATCGAATCCACATGGATGAAGTGGTGGTGGCCGCCGGCCTCCGGGTCGGTCTTCGTCAGCTTGATCCGCTGCCCGTCAAGGTGATCGATGGTGCCGACATGACCGCCGTCGGAACCGACGACCGGCATGTGCTCCTTGATGCGGCTCGTATCGATCATCGCGGCTTTCCTTCTGGTGCGGCGATCAACGAGGATACAGGGGGCGGGTTCCGGCCGTCCCGGGAGGCGGCGAGGCCTCCCGGGACGGCGCGGGATCAGGCGCCCGGCGCCACGGCCTTCCCGTCCTGCCGCCGCCACAGCTTGAGCGGGTTGGCATCCTTCAGGGCGGCGGGCAGCAGGGACTCGGGCAGGTCCTGGTAGCTCACCGGGCGCAGGAAGCGATGGATCGCCAGGCTGCCGACCGAGGTGGTGCGGCCGTCCGAGGTCGCCGGGTACGGCCCGCCATGCACCATGGCATGGCCGACCTCGACGCCGGTGCCGAAGCCGTTGACCAGGATGCGCCCGACCCGGCGCTCCAGCACCGGCAGCAGCGCCCGGGCCGCGTCGTGGTCGGCCTCGTCGAGGTGGATTGCCGCCGTCAGCTGGCCCTCCAGCCGCTCCAGGACCGCCTTGATCGTCGCGAGGTCGGGGCAGCGCACCACCAGCGAGGCGGCGCCGAACACCTCCTCGGCCAGGGTATGGTCGGCGAGGAAAGCGTCCGCGGTCGTCGAGAACAAGGCCGCCTGGCCCTGGTGGGTGCCTCCGGCAAGCCCCCGGGCGAGCGTGGCCACGGCCGGGTTGGCCTCGAGCGCCGCGACGCCGGCGCAATAGGCCTTGTGGATGCCGGGCGTCAGCATCGTGGCGGCCTGGACTTCCTTGAGGGCGGCGGAGGCCGCCTCGACGAAGCCGTCGAGACCGGCACCCTCGACCGCCAGGATCAGGCCCGGATTGGTGCAGAACTGGCCCGAACCGAGGGTGAGCGAGCCGACGAAGGCGCGGCCGATGTCGCGGCCCCGTGCCTCCAGAGCCGCCGGCAGCAGGACGACCGGGTTGATGCTGCTCATCTCGGCATAGACCGGGATCGGCACCGGGCGAGCGGCGGCGGCCTGCATCAGCGCGACGCCGCCGCGGCGCGAGCCGGTGAAGCCGACCGCCGCGATGCGCGGATCGGCGACCAGCGCCTGGCCGACCGCGATGCCGGCATCGAGGAGAAGCGAGAACACGCCCTCGGGCAACCCGCATTGCTTGACCGCCGCCTGCACCGCGCGGCCGACCAGCTCCGAGGTGCCCGGATGGGCCGGATGGGCCTTGGCCACCACCGGGCAGCCGGCGGCGAGCGCGGAGGCCGTGTCGCCGCCCGCGACCGAGAAGGCGAGCGGGAAGTTCGAGGCGCCGAACACCGCGACCGGGCCGACGGCGATCTGGCGCAGGCGCAGGTCCGGGCGCGGCAGCGGCTTGCGCTCGGGTTGCGCCGGGTCGACCCTGGCCTCCAGGAAGCCGCCGTCGCGCACCACGCCGGCGAACATCTTCAGCTGCCCGACGGTGCGCCCGCGCTCGCCCTCCAACCGGGCGCGGGGCAGGCCGCTCTCGGCCATGCAGCGCACGATCAAGTCGTCGCCGACGCCCAGGATGGCCTCGGCCACCGCTTCGAGGAAGCGGGCGCGGTCCTCCAGCGACGTCTCGCGGTAGGTGTCGAAGGCCGCGGCGGCGAGTACGCAGGCCCGCTCCACGTCGGCCGGGGTCGCCGAGGCGAAGGCCGGCTCCAGGCTGTTGCCGGTGGCGGCCTCGACGGCCCGGAAGGTCTCGCCCTCGCCCCGGCGGGCGGCGGCGCCGATCAGGTTCTCTCCGGTGATGGGCATGGGTCGCGTCCTCTCCTGTATTTGCGGTGTTGAGCGGGCTTATGCCCCGGCGGGCGGCGGGTGATCCACCGGGCAGGCTGGAAAAACCGGTCTCGTGAGGAGATTCCGCGAGAAAAATCCGCGTCGTCCGCGCTGCGACCGTCTGTCCGGGGCGCTTGCCGTCGGCCCCTGCGGGCCGATGTGCCCCCGACCGGCATCCGGTCGATGCCGGGACGAAGGACGCGATGCAGATTCATCTCGACGCCGTCGGCGGAGTGGCCGGCGACATGTTCGCGGCGGCGCTCCTCGACGCCTTTCCGGAGCACGAGGCGGGGGTGCGCGAGAGCGTGGCGCGGGCAAGCCGCGGCCGCACGACTTGCGCGCTCCTCGCCCATGGCGACGGCGTGCTCCAGGGCCGGCGCTTCGCGGTCACCGTCCCCGAGGGCGAGGCGCCCGACCGGCCGGCGGACGCGGACGATCACGGCCATCGTCACGGCGACCATCACCACGATCACCCTCATCACCCCGACGACCATCACGGCCATCACCATCACGGCCATCACCATCACGGCGGCCACCCCGCGCACCGGCACTGGTCCGCGATCCGCCGCGACCTGGAGGCGAGCGGGCTGTCTCCGGCATCACTCGCCCACGCTCTCGCGATCTTCGGGCACCTGGCCGAGGCCGAGGCGCGGGTGCATGGCATCCCGGTCGAGGACGTGGCGTTCCACGAGGTCGGGGCCTGGGATTCGATCGCCGACATCGTGGCGGCGGCGCACCTGATCGACGCGATCGGCGCCACCCGCTGGTCGGTCTCGGCGCTGCCGCTCGGCTCCGGCCGGGTGCGGACCCAGCACGGGCCCCTGCCGGTCCCGGCGCCCGCCACCGCGCTCCTGCTCGAAGGCTTCCTCACCCTCGACGACGGCGTGCCGGGCGAGCGCGTGACCCCGACGGGGGCGGCGATCCTGCGCCATCTCTGCGAAGGCCAGCCCAGGACGAGCGGCCCGCGCCGGCTCCTGCGCAGCGGGCTCGGCTTCGGCACCAAGGTGCTGCCGGGCCTGAGCAACGTGCTGCGGGTGCTCGCCTTCGAGGAACAGGGCGAGACGGGTTCTTCCGGTCACCGGGAGCTCGGCATCATCGAGTTCGAGGTCGACGACCAGTCGGCGGAAGACCTCGCCATGGGACTCGACCGGCTGCGGGCGCACGACAAAATCTTCGACGTCGTGCAGATGCCGGTCTTCGGCAAGAAGGGCCGGATGATGACCCATATCCGGGCGCTCGCCCGGGCCGACGCGATCGAGGAGGCGATCGAGGCCTGCTTTCGCGAGACCACGACGATCGGGCTACGCCATCACACCGTCTCGGGCACCGCGCTCAGGCGGCGCCTCGACAGCGTCGAGGTTGGGGGCAAGACGGTCAGGGTGAAGAGCGTCGCGCGGCCGGGCGGGCGCACCGCCAAGGCGGAATCCGACGATGCCTTGGCGACGGAGGGCCACGCAGCCCGCCAGTCCCTGCGCCGCGAGGCCGAGCGTCGGGCCTTGTCGCTGCCGGAGGACGAGCGATGAGCCCGCCCCTCGAAACCGTCCTGTCCGGCCTCGGGCCCATCGCCGTCGCGGTGAGCGGCGGGGTCGACAGCCTGACGCTGGCGACGATCGCGCATCGCACCAGCCCTGAGCCGCCCCTGATGGTCCATGCCGTCTCCCCCGCCGTGCCGGGCGAGGCGACCGCGCGGGTGCGGGCGGAGGCCGCCCGCGAGGGCTGGGCCTTGCGGGTGATCGAGGCCGGCGAGTTCGCCGACCCGGCCTATCGCGAGAATCCGGTGAACCGCTGTTTCTTCTGCAAGACCAATCTCTACGGGGCGATCCGGCGCGTCACCGAGCGCCAGATCGTGTCCGGCGCCAATCTCGACGATCTCGGCGAGTACCGCCCCGGCCTCGACGCCGCCCGGGAGCACGGGGTGCGCCACCCCTTCGTCGAAGCCGGGTTCAGCAAGGCGATGGTGCGGGCGCTCGCCCGCGACCTGGGCCTCGGCGCGGTGGCGGAACTGCCCGCCGCCCCCTGCCTGTCGAGCCGGGTCGAGACCGGCATCCGCATCGAACCCGAGACCCTGGCCTTCATCCACGCCGTCGAGCGGCTGGTGGGCGAAGACCTGACGGTCACGGGGGCGAAGAGCGCCGTGCGCTGCCGGGTGCGCGCCGCGGGCATCGTGGTGGAACTCGACGCGCAGAGCCTCGCCGGCCTGACCGAGCCGGCACGAAGCGATCTCGGCCGCCGCATCGCCGCCCGCGCCCCGGCTCGGCTCGCCGCGGCGCCGATCTCCTTCGCACCCTACCGCACCGGCAGCGCCTTTCTGGTCGGAGGGCCGGCGCGGTGAACCTGAGCGACGAATTCACCCTCGACTTCGCCCGCAACGAACGGATCGGCCTCGACGAGGCGGTCTTCGCCGCCGGCAAGTCGCCGGCCCAGATCGACGCCATCCTGGCCGCCGCCGACGAGCGCGGCGCGCGCTTTCTCGTCACCCGCCTCGACCCGGAGCGCCATGTGGCGCTGACCTACCGCGACCGGCTCGATTACTGCCCGGTCTCGCGCACCGCCTTCTTCGGCGCGGCGAGGCCCGTCGTGGGCCCTTCCCGCATCGCCATCGTGGCGGCCGGCACCTCGGACGTGCCGGTGGCCCGCGAGGCCGAGCGGACGCTGGCCTATCAGGGCCATGCCACCACGCTGATCGCCGATGTCGGCGTCGCCGGCTTGTGGCGGCTGACCCGGCGGATCGAGGAGATCCGGGCCCATCCGGTCGTCATCTGCGCCGCCGGCATGGATGCGGCCCTGCCGAGCGTGCTCGGCGGCCTCGTCGCCGGGGCGGTGATCGCGGTGCCGACCTCGGTCGGCTACGGCGTGGCGCAAGGCGGGCGCGCCGCCCTCGACGCGGTGCTGGCGAGCTGCGCCCCCGGCATCGCGGTCGTCAACATCGACAACGGCTACGGCGCGGCCTGCGCGGCGATGCGCCTGCTCCACGCGGCACACCGGCTCGCGGAGGCCTCCCGATGACCCTTATCTCAGGAGAATCGCCATGGAACGTCGCAGCTTCCTGCAAGGCGCCGCCCTCGGGGCCGGTCTCGCCGTCTCCGGCAGCGCGGGGGCGGCTGTGAACAACGCCCCGCCCCCTCCCCTGCCGGGCACCCGGCCCGCCGACCCGGCCGATCTGCCGCTGGTCACCGATCCGGGCGAGCGCCGGGGCGAGATGCTCTACCGTCCCTTCGGACGCACGGGCGAAACGATCTCCGCCATCGGCATGGGCGGCTTCCATCTCGGCAAGAGCGCGGTGACCGATGCCGAGGCGACGCGGCTGATGCATGAGGGCATCGACCGCGGCATCACCTTCATGGACAATTGCTGGGACTACAACGAGGGCCGCTCGGAGGAGCGGATGGGCATCGCCCTCGAGCAGGACGGGTATCGCAACAAGGTCTTCCTGATGTCCAAGATGGACGGGCGGACCAAGCAGGAAGCCATGAAGCAGATCGACCAGTCGCTGCGCCGCCTGCGCACCGACCGGATCGACCTCGTCCAGCATCACGAGATCCTGCGCTACGACGACCCCGATCGGGTCTTCGCCGAGGGCGGCGCCATGGAGGCGTTCGTCGAGGCCAAAAAAGCCGGCAAGCTGCGCTATATCGGCTTCACCGGCCACAAGGACCCGCGCATCCACCTCCAGATGCTCGAAGTGGCGGCCGAGCGCGGCTTCCACTTCGATTCCGTGCAGATGCCGCTCAACGTGATGGACGCGCATTTCCGCAGCTTCGGCCACCTCGTGCTGCCCTATCTGGTGCAGAACGGCATCGCGGCGCTCGCCATGAAGACCTTCGGCGACGGGGTGATCCTGAAGAGCGATGCGCCGATCAAGCCGATCGAGTACCTGCACTTCTCGCTGAATCTGCAGACCTCGGTGGTCATCACCGGCATCCAGAACCAGCGCGACCTCGACCAGGCCTTCGAGGCGGTGAAGACCTTCACGCCGATGGACAAGGCGACGGTGGCGGAACTCCTGTCCCGCAGCCGCCCCTACGCGCTCGAGGGCAAGTACGAGCTGTTCAAGACGAGCGCCACCTTCGACGGCACCGCCAAGAACGCCGCCTGGCTCGGCGAGGACGTGCCGGGGGTGAAGACGCTGGCGCCCACCATGGAGTGAGTTCAGGCGCCGGGATGACGCAACCATGACGGCGGCTGGTGCGTTGCACTTGGCATTTTCCCCAGCGGCGAGACCTTGCCCGAGCGCAAGGCCTTGCCGGCCAGAGGCTGCGTCATGAGCGGCTGTCCCGCCCCCCGCCGAACTCCACGCCCTCGACGGCGGCCAGTGACTCGCCGATCGAGTGGTCCGCGGCGACGGGCTATGCGGGGCATGACCGATTGTGAGATGAATCGAATCGGCGTTGCATCACCCGCCGACATAGACGATATTGGTGTTCGTTGCACAGAAAAATAAAATCGCGATAACCATTATGTCGTCAATTATTCACACAAAAGTCGATTGACCACAACAATATGTATATACTATTTTACTTCGTTAAATTTTTTTACAGGCATTATGCAATGTAGCGCATAGTCCATGTTCCCATAAACAAGTAATCGCGACTTAAATCTTGCCCTTCATCTCGGAGCATGTCATCAGATGCGCTACGCAGCTGCACTCGCGTGCCTTCTATCGATGCCGCTTACAGGTTGCGACAAAATTTCGGCTCTGCTTGGGAAAAAGATCGATCCAGGCTGGAAAACGATTGATAAGGCCGATCTCCGCAAAAAATTTGACGCCAAGCTGGTCGAAGATTTTGACTCTATAAAAGATTTCAATGCCGCGGCAGTCGTACCGACATCTCTCATCGTACCTACTTTAGAAGAACAAATCAATTCGATGAAAGGCGTCAAATCTGCTCGTGTCGTCGTGGAAAAAGATTTGATTACATCAAAATTTCATTTCGAACTGAAATCCTCCAATTCGGAGATCGAAGCATCCGGCCTGGATATCATCAAAAGCTATCGCGTCGAGGGCAATGCAGAACTGGCTGCAACTCCAATCTTGGATGTCAAAAACAATCAAGTAAGACTCGCATTCGCGTTCACCGCATTCGATATTCGCGCCGCGGAACTCGGCACTTTCGGAGTTCCGGACCGATTCAATGCGGCACTCCAAACCCTGGTAAGACGCTACCTGACAAAAATTAATGGAATTTTGAACGCCGATTGCGCTGAATCAACAGCCAAAAAGGTGATCGAGGGCCCAAAATGTATCACGATCTTTAATCCGGTTATCGTAAGCGAAATAGATCTTGAAGAAGCTGTCAAGAGCGATAAAAATTTGCAGAACGTGTCATCATCGAAAGTTGATTTGTCCGTCATCGCCAAGGCAGGCCTCGCTACCATGACCGAGAACGGACTGTTTGTGCTTGCAACGCTATCTGGAAGAAATTTCGACACCAGTCACAAAATCACAACGCCTCCCCGTATCCGCGATGCGACTGACGCCAAATCGTTTATTTTCGATCAAGCGAAAACTCTTACCGATCAAAGCGGCACGCTTCGTCCGGCGATCGGCATCAAGACATATTTGCTCGCTCGTGCCATCGATCGTCTATCGTCAGCATCTCACGCCAGTTTTCAAGCGACATTTGAAATGCCGACACAAAAATTCGGGACTGAAATTCGCCTCGCCAAGAAACCGGAATTCGCCTGCGATCGTCTGGATTGCAGTCAGAAAAGATGCACCAAGCCGAATTGCCATAACAAAACCGAAAAAACATGCATAAATGCAGGGGGTGACATTGCCAAAGCTCTCAATAAAACTTGCAAAGAAGTCGTAAACGTTGTTTGTGATGGTGGAAGAGCAGCATCAGATCTAATATGCAATACGATACAGGTACTCGATAAGGCGTCTTGTGATATGGGCGAGGTTCTCAAAAAGGCTGGATGTGAAACCAACAAAATATTTGTCGACAAGGCACTCGGGAGCATCGGCAGGATTTCCGGAGACTATCGTGTGAACGGGCAATACATGGTTGCACTGAACAATAGCGTCACCGATCAGGATCTTTCGACCATCAACACACTCATCGTCGCGAAAGCAAACGGCCAAGCGTCAGGATCACTCAAATTTGCCCCGACAGGCTCCGGCCACCTGCTCGTCTGCATCTCACAATGGAAAGAGGCTTACAAGGTCAATGTAAACATACCAGAGACGAAACAATCGATCCTGTCTCATCGCGAATCCGTCTCATATGTCAATGGTAAAGGTCTGGTGATGAGATATTCAGTCGATCCCTTCGAGATAGTTGGCAAAGTCAGTCCGTCGCCATTTGATGCCGTATTCAACCAGCACCCACATCTGCGCCTCAACTGTCAGCTGCCGTCGACAATCGGAGATTTGGCAAAGGTTGTGAAAATCGTTGATCCGGACAGCAAATTGATTCCAGATGAACTCAATCAAGCCGTGACCGGCAATATCACGCGAAAAATCGAAAAAATAAAAATCGACATACCCATTCCGGACCAAAATTTGAGATTATTTGGGAAAGATATCCGCTTGCAAGCCAGCATGCCAAAAAATTATCTTGTTTTCACCGCCGCGACGCGATAAATCGATCCATAATTATATCTCGATCAGGCAGCATTGCCGTGCCTTGACACAGACGGAATCACTGTGGCGATCCAAGTCCTGTATTCGCTTTCACGAAACCACCTCAGAAGGCAGCTATGACAATTCCTCGTTTCACACGCAATCAGTGGATTGCGATCGGTGTTTTACTGATCGTCGGCGTGCTCGCATCGTTGAAATTCACGGATTGGTGGGAAGGCCACGCCGTAGAAATATCACTATCGAACGAAGGAGATAAAACTATTTTTGCTTATATAGACAATACAGGGCGCCATGGTACCACGACCAAGGTCGAACGAATCCAAACCAGTAAGGGTCAACAGACACCAGAGGGGCTTATGATCAGGCCACACCAGACACGGTCCTTCGGCACTGCCGTCGGGTTGGGCGATTCGCCCACTCTTCACATTCTTCCAGTAGGCGAGGCTTCTGTCGCCGATAGTGACCGGATCAACGATTGCGCTTTCGATACATTGCGCCTGGATAAAATCAAGATCCCCGATCGGCATATCAAAATAAGATGGAACGGCAAGGAGTGTGAGCCCCAGCAATAGTAGACGATCGGCATCGTGCAAGTTTCACGACATTCATGACGTTCGAACAACATCATCCTTGTCTGAAAAAAATTGCAACGATCGACGAAGTACGACTAGAAGGAGAGTATAGGTTGCGGCGGCGGCCATCAGGATGGCCGCCGCCGTGAGGCAGGAGATGGCCTCGGCCGCCCCGCCTCACCCCGCCCGCACCCCCGCCGCGATCTCCCGCACCGCGTCCCACGCCATCATCACGTCCGCCCGCGTCGTCGTGGTCTGGCCGACCTGGAAGCGGATGACGAAGCGGTTCGCGTGGCGGGTCTGGGTCAGATAGGTGCGGCCGTCGTCGTTGATCCGCTCCAGGAGGCGGGCGTTCAGCGCGTCGAGGTCATCGGCCCAAGCCGGCGCGTAGCGGAAGCTGAACAGCGACAGGACCGGGGCCGAGGTCAGCTCGAAGTCGGGATCGGCGTCGATGATCTCCGCCAGCTCCCGCGCCCAGGCGACATGGGCGCGGATCATGTCCTGCAACGCCTCGACGCCGTAGGAGCGGATCACGAACCACAGCTTCAGGGCCCGGAAGCGGCGCCCGAGGGGAATCGACCACTCATTGTAATCGACGACGCCGTCGCGGCCGAGCGTGCGCAGATAGGAGGGGCGAAGGCCCAGCGTGTCGGTGAGCGCCTTCGGGTCACGCACGAAATGGGCCGAGCAGTCGAAATGGGTGAACAGCCACTTGTGCGGGTTGAACACCAGACTGTCGGCCAGCTCCGCGCCGCGCATCAGGTCGCGGAATTCGGGGCAGATCATCGCGCTGCCGGCCCAGGCGGCATCGACGTGGAGAAACACCCCATGCCGGCGCGCCACCGCGGCGACCGCCTCGATCGGATCGCAGGCGCCGATGCCGGTGCCGCCGAGACACGCGACGATGGCGGCAGGCCTCAGCCCCGCCTCGCGGTCGGCTCGGATCGCCGCGTCGAGGGCGTCCGGGTCCATGCCGTGGAGGGCCCCCGAGACCGGGATCCGCACCAGGTTGGCGTCGCCGATGCCGGCGATGCGCACCGCCTTGTCGACCGAGGAATGCACCTGCTCGGAGGCGTAGACCCGCAACACCGGCCCGCCGGCGAGGCCGTTCGCGTTGCCGGTGAAGTCCAGCGCCCGCTCCCGGGCGGTGAGGAGGGCGGCGAGCGTCGCGCCCGATGCCGAATCCTGGATCACGCCGGAGAAGGCTTCCGGCAGGCCGATCATCTGGCGCAGCCAGTCCATCACCCGGGTCTCGAGCTCGGTCGCCGCCGGCGAGGTCTGCCAGAGCATGCATTGCGCGGCGAGCGCCGCGGTGACGAACTCCGCCACCAGGGAGGGCGGGCTGGCATTGGCCGGGAAATAGGCGAAGAAGCGCGGATGCTGCCAATGGGTCATGCCCGGCATCACCACCCGGTCGAGGTCGGAAAAGATCGCCTTCATCGGCTCGCCCGCCTTGGGCGGGGCCTCGGGCAGCTGGCGGAAGATCTCGCCCGGCGCCACTTGGGCCCGCACCGGCCGCTCGCCGACGCCTGACAGGTAATCCACCGACCAGTCGGCGGCCCGGCGCGCCCAGGCTCGAAACGTCTCGTCGTCCATGGCGTCGGCACTCCCTCCCGCCGGCCCGGTCTTCCGGTGCCCGGCCGGCTGTCTAGCAGCTTTCGGCCGGAGCGCCTTCCCGTCCAGGCCGGCCATCGCGGACTGGGCCATGGGGCGGTGGACATCGGATCCGACAATCGATCCCAGCCTCTGGGACACTTGAGGGCACGGTCGAAGCATGTCACGATCAATCGAGACCATACTATTTGCGGTTGTTTAACCAATTTCAGGTTGCGCGAGGTGCGGCACATCTTTTGAATGCAGGATCATGGTGAATCGCGCGGAACAATTCTTCGGTATAGGGAATTGCCGGCATTCGCGTCGATATCTCCCAAGCCGTCATGTCAGCTCACAGCGGGAAGAATCCAGAGGAGCACGATGTTCGGGCGAGGCACCCAGACGAGACCGGCCGGCACGCTGACGAAGCGCCATCTCCGCGTGCAGAGCGACGGGCTCGATCAGGATGGCTGCCTGATCTATCTCGGCGATCAGTTGGTCTCGCTGCTGATCCGCCTGCAGCCCGGCACCGCCGCCGCGCCGGAGCAGCGCCACAAGTGGCGCGTGGCGGAGACCTACGGCCCCGGCGAGGCGCTGGCCCGCGCGCCGCTCTTCGACACACCCGACGCGGTGATCGACTGGATCGCCCGCCGTCTGCCGCACCCGGCCCCAGCTCCCTGGCTGGACGCGCATCTGCTGCCGTGAGGCTCGCGCCCGGGAGCACCGATTCTGTTGCAGGACTTGCTCTGTCGCAGGACTTGCTCTGTCGCAGGACTTGGCAGCCCGACGGCGGACGCCCCGCCGAAAACTGTCATCCGGGCGCCATGGTCCCTAAGGTAAGCGTCCGGTTTGATTCGTGATGTGCGCCGAGGATGCCCGATGACACAGCCGTCGCTGAACCGATCGCAGCAGGCCGAGGCATCCGAGGATGCCGGCTCGAACCCGAGCGCCAACCCGACCCTCGGCGCGATCGTGGCCCGGCGCTTCGACCGGCGCGAGATTCTTCGCGGGGGGGTGACGGGAGGTTTGGCCGCGAGTCTCGCCGTCTCGGCGATCTCCGCGACCCTGGCACCCCGGGCGGTCGCGGCGGCAGCCTCCGAGACCTTCCCGTTCCGCGAATTGCCGGCCGGCGCCGACGAGCGCCACCACGTGGCGGACGGCCACGACGCCGAGGTGCTGATCCGCTGGGGCGATCCGGTCCTGCCCGGCGCGCCGGCCTTCGACCCGCACAGGCAGTCGGCCGCCGCGCAAGGCATGCAATTCGGCTACAACAACGACTTCCTGGGGTTCTTCCCGCTGCCGGGCGCGGGCGATCCCGCCGGCCACGGCCTCCTCGTCGTCAACCACGAATACACCAACGAGGAGCTGATGTTCCCCGGCCTCGGCCGGCAGGACGGCAAGGCGGCGTTCGCCGGCATGAACCGCGACCTCGTCGACATCGAGATGGCGGCCCATGGCGGCTCGGTGATCGAGGTCAAGCGCGAGGACGGGCGCTGGCGCGTGGTGCCGAACTCCCGCTACGCCCGCCGCATCACCGCCATGACCCCGATGCGGCTCGCCGGCCCAGCCGCCGGCTCGGCCCGCCTGCGCACCGGCGCCGACCCGGAGGGGAAGACGGTCTTGGGCATGCTCAACAACTGTGCCGGCGGCGTCACGCCCTGGGGCACGTGGCTGACCTGCGAGGAGAACATCAACTACTACTTCCAGGGCCGCCTGCCGGAGGGCTCGGCGGAAGCCAAGATCGAGGCCAGGAACCACAAGCGCCTCGGGATGCCGGGCAACCTCTACGGCTGGGCCCGCTTCCACGACCGGTTCGACCTGGGCAAGGAGCCCAACGAGCCGAACCGCTTCGGCTGGGTGGTCGAGATCGATCCGTTCGATCCGACGAGCGTGCCGGTGAAGCGCACCGCCATGGGCCGCTTCAAGCACGAGGGCGCCGCCGGGGCCTTGGCCAGGGACGGCCGCTACGTCGTGTTCCAGGGCGACGACGAGCGCTTCGACTACGTCTACCGCTTCGTCACGACGGACGCGGTGGATACGGCGAACAAGGCGGCCAACCGCGACATCCTCGACCACGGCACGCTGTCGGTCGCCCGCTTCGACGCGGATGGGCGCGGCACCTGGCTGCCGATCGTGTTCGGCGAGGGCCCGCTGACGCCGGAGAACGGGTTTCGCGACCAGGCCGACGTGCTGATCGAGACCCGCCGGGCCGCCGATCTGCTCGGCGCCACCAAGATGGACCGGCCGGAGGACGTCGAGGCGAACGTCAAGACCGGCAAGGTCTACGTGATGCTGACCAACAACACCCGCCGCAAGGCCGACCAGGTCGACGCGGCCAATCCGCGGCCGGACAACCGCTTCGGCCACATCGTCGAATTGTCGCCCGAGGGCGGCGACTTCGGGGCGAAGGACTTCGCCTGGGAGGTGCTGGTGCGCTGCGGCGACCCGTCGGTCGCGGCAATCGGCGCCACCTTCTCGTCGGCGACGACGAAGGACGGCTGGTTCGGTATGCCGGACAATTGCGCCGTCGACGGAGAGGGCCGCCTCTGGGTCGCCACGGACGGCAACTCGCCGTCGAAGACCGGTCGCGCCGACGGCATCTGGGCGATGGAAACGGACGGAGCCCGCCGCGGCACCGCCAAGCACTTCTTCCAGGTGCCGCTGGGGGCCGAGATGTGCGGCCCCTACTTCACCCCCGACGACACCACCTTCTTCGTCGCCGTGCAGCATCCCGGCGAGGCCGACGAGGAGGACCCGACCGCGCAGCCGGCCACTTTCGAGAACCCGGCGACCCGCTGGCCCGATTTCGACCCCGCCCTGCCGCCGCGCCCGGCCGTGGTGGCGATCACGAAAAGGGGTGGGGGACGCGTGGGGACTTAAACCCCCTCCCCCTCGGCGGCTCGGCAGAACTGCATGGCGCAGTTCTGCTGAGCTTCCAGCTTTGGCATCATTTTTGTTGCCGAACCGGTGACCACTTCGGCGAACGATGCCTATGCCACCACCAGGCCCCGCCCCGACCGGGCCCGCATCACCGCGAGCCCGCCCAGGCTCACCACCAGGACCGCCGCCGCGTAGAGGTCGGCGGTGGCGGCAAAGCCGAGGGTGCGGGCGAGGAATCCGGCGCCGACCGCCGGCAGGCTGAAGGCGAGGTAGCTCTGGACGTAGAAGGCGGCGAGCAGCCCGGCGCGCTCGTCGGGCTCGGCGAGCGGCATGATCGTGCCGAGGCAGCCGAGGAAGCTGGCGCCGAAGCCGCTTCCGGTGACGAGGGTCGCGAGGATCAGCACCGGCACGCTCGCCGCGTGGATGCCGGCGACGACCCCGACGACGCCGAGAGCCGTGGTGAGCACCCCGAAGGTCAGGTTGGCCTGCGGCGCCGCCGTGCGGCGCAGGAGCACCGAGACCGCGCCGGCCACCATCAGGGCGGTGACGACCGAACCGCCGGTGAGCGGCGCGCCGCTGCCGGTGGCCGCCGCGACCACCGAGGGCACCAGCGAGAGGTAGAAGCCGCCGAGCGTCCAGTTGGCGAGGTTGATCGGCGTCACCAGCACCAAGGGCCGCCGGATCCGGGACGGGACGGCCATGCGGGGCTTGAGCGAGGCGAGGGCGCCGGGCCGCGTCGCGGCGCTCTCAGGGATGGACCACACCGCCAGCGCCAGCCCGGCGAAGATGCAGAGCAGGAGGCCGTAGACGAGGTGCAGCGGCAGCGGCGCATACTGGATCAGCGCGCTGGTGCCGATCGCGCCCACAGCCATGCCGGCGAGCGGCGCCACGGCATTGACGATCGGCCCGCGGGTGCGGTCCACATCGACGAGGGCGGCGCCCAGCGACGCGGCGGCGATGCCGGTGGCGAGCCCCTGGGTGATCCGGGCGACGACGAGCCAGCCGGCCCCGTTCCCGACCAGCAGGAACAGGCCCATCGCTGCCGCCTCGAGCCAGAGCGCCCCGGCAATCACCGGGCGGCGCCCGAGATGGTCGGAGAGCGAGCCGGCGACGAGAAGCGCCTTCAGCAGGGCGACCGCGTAGACCGCGAAGACCAGGGTGACGAAGACCGGCGAGAGCGCCAGGGTCTCCTGGTAGATCCGGTAGAGCGGCGTCGGGGCCGCCGCGGCGGCGAAGAACGCGCCCAGCGTCATGGCGTGGACCGTGAGCGGGTCGACCCGCCGGGATCCTTGACCTTCGCGCATCGTCATGCCCCTAAAGCAAATCCGTTGCGTTAAGAGTTAGCGCTCCGGCGGGCTAAAAGCAAATTCTTTGCGTTTGGAGGGTGGGATGGCGGAGCGGGAGGGAGGGCCGCGCCCGGGCGGGCGCAGCGCACGGGTCCAAGCCTCGGTCCATCGTGCCACGCGGGATCTCCTTGCCCGGATGGACCGCGCCGCGGTGACGATCCCGCTGGTCGCCGCGGAGGCCGGCGTCACGCCCTCGACGATCTACCGGCGCTGGGGCGAGTTGAACGACCTGCTCGCCGACGTGGCGGTCGAGCGGCTGCGGCCGGACATGGTGCCGGTCGAGACCGGCAGCGGCCGCGGCGACCTCCTGGCCTGGGCCGAGCAATATGCCGAGGAGATGGCCTCGCAGCTCGGCCGCGAGATGATCCGCGACGTGCTCGCCGCCGATGGCGAGGCCGGCCCCCGGCGCTGCTGCGGCTATGCCCGGCAGCAGATCGCCGTCATCGCCGAGCGCGCGGCGGCGCGGGGCGAGGCGTTTCCGGATCTCGACAGGGTGCTGGACCGGGTCATCGCGCCGATTCTCTTCCGCATCCTGTTCGACGAGGCGCTGGTGGCGGATCGGGTGGGGGCGTTGGTGGAGAATGCGTTTTCCGCCGGTGCCTGGACGGATATGGCGCGTATTTCTCCTCTCCCCGCGGGCGGGGAGAGGGCTGCTGACCCCTCGTCGGGTCAGCAGCAAGCGCAGGCGCAGCCGGAGCGAGGGTGAGGGGGTGTTTCCGGAGGAGCCACATTCGGCACTTCCCCCTCACCCCCGCCCTGCGGGCTCGCTGCGAACCCGACAAGGGGTTCGCAGCCCTCTCCCCGCCCGCGGGGAGAGGAGGGCACCTGCGCTTTACTCGTATCGAATCACATCACGCCGACCGCGCCTCATCCCCGCCCACCCGCCCCGGCCACATCCGCCCCATCACCTCGTCGCGGCGGATCCAGGCGTGCCAGGCCACGGCGAGGACATGAAGGCCGAGCACGATCCCGAGCCCCCAGGCGATCCAGTAATGCGCGCCGTAGCCCGCCTGCGACAAAGCCTTGTCGACCGGCACGAGGCGCGGGAACGAGAAGACGCCGAACCACGGCAGGCCGTAGCCGCCCGCCGCCGAATAGACGTAGCCGCTGACGGGCAAGAGCAGCATCAGGGCGTAGAGGGTCAGATGCGCCAGCGTCGCGGCGATGTGGGCGTGGCGCGACGGCGGCGCACGATAGGCCGGCTCGCCGGCGACGAGCCGCCAGACGAAGCGGAGCGGCAGGAGCAGCAGCACCGTCAGGCCGATCGACTTGTGGATGTCGAGGATCTCGCGCCGCGGCGAGGTGCCGGGCACCTGCCAGGCGGCGTAGATGCCAAGCCCGAGCGCCACCACGATCAGCGCCGCCATGAGCCAGTGGAAGCCGCGCTGGACGCGGTCGTAGTGGTAAGGTCGACCGGTCCGGGCCATCATCCGCATCCATCGTCACGATAAGGCCTGGCTTTCGCCGGGGATTGGGACGCGAGCGCGGCGGGTTCGTGTCTGAACGGTCGCTGGCGCGCGGTTGCAACGGCGTGCCCCTCGGGACATATCAGGAACACACCCAGGAGGCCGGCGCGCGGCCTTCAGCCCCGGAGATCAGCCGCCGATGGCGAAGAACCACCAGACCTTCGCCTGCCAGTCCTGCGGCGCGGTCTACAATCGCTGGCGCGGCCGCTGCGAGGCCTGCAACGGCTGGAACACGATCGTCGAGGAGACCGGCGCGGCAAGCCCGGTCTCCGGCCCGGTCGCGACCCGGCCGAGCCGGGCGCGGGGACGCATCTTCCCGCTCGAAGGGCTGACCGGCGAGGTCAAGGAGGCGCCGCGCACCTCGTCGGGCATCGCCGAGCTCGACCGGGTGACGGGCGGCGGCTTCGTGCGCGGCTCGGTGATCCTGCTCGGCGGCGATCCCGGCATCGGCAAGTCGACGCTGCTGATGCAGGCTTCCGCCGCGCTGGCGAAACGGGGTGAGCGCGTCGCCTACATCTCGGGCGAGGAGGCGGTGGGCCAGGTGCGCCTGCGGGCCGAGCGGCTGGGTCTCGCGAGCGCCCCCGTCGAACTCGCCGCCGAGACCAATGTCGAGGACATCGTCGCCACCTTGAGCCAGGGCAAGCCGCCGGCGCTGGCGATCATCGACTCGATCCAGACGATGTGGACCGAGACGGTCGAATCGGCCCCCGGCACGGTGACCCAGGTGCGCGGCTCGGCCCAGAGCCTGATCCGCTTCGCCAAGACCTCCGGCACCGCCGTGATCCTGGTCGGCCACGTCACCAAGGACGGGCAGATCGCCGGCCCCCGCGTCGTCGAGCACATGGTCGATGCGGTGGCCTCGTTCGAAGGCGACCAGGGCCACCATTTCCGCATCCTGCGCGCGGTCAAGAACCGCTTCGGCCCCACCGACGAGATCGGGGTGTTCGAGATGACCGACGGGGGCTTGGCCGAGGTGCCGAACCCCTCCGCCCTCTTTCTCGCCGGGCGCGACCTTGCGGCGCCGGGCACCGCGGTCTTCGCCGGGATGGAGGGCACGCGGCCGCTCCTCGTCGAGATCCAGGCCCTGGTGGCGCCGTCCGCACTCGGCATGCCGCGGCGCGCGGTGGTCGGCTGGGACCCGAACCGCCTGTCGATGGTGCTGGCGGTGCTGGAGGCCCATGGCGGCATCCGCTTGGGTGGCCACGACGTCTATCTCAACGTCGCGGGGGGGTTACGCATCAGCGAACCCGCCGCCGACCTCGCGGTGGCCGCCGCCCTGGTCTCCTCGCTCTCGGGCTCGGCCCTGCCGTCGGACGCGGTGTATTTCGGCGAGGTCGGCTTGTCGGGGGCGATCCGGCCGGTGGCGCAGGCGCCCGCGCGGCTGAAGGAGGCGCAGAAGCTGGGCTTTGCCAAGGCGCTGATGCCACAAGGTCGAGAGGGAATCGGCCGCGACGGCACCGGCCGCGACGGATCGGGAACAGGGTTTCCGGCGGAATCCTTGCGCCACATCGCCGACCTCGTGGCGGGCGTCGCCGCCAGCGGCAAGCCGGTCCGGGGCGGGCGGCGCCAGCAGCAGCGCATGCCGGCCTATGACGACGAGGATGTTTGAGAACCTGCCCATTGCCGAGATGAGGTCGCGGGTGGAAGAACCGGTCGATCGGTCCGAACGGGCCCCGCCTCGCGTCACGGCACAGGCCCTGCCGAGGGCAGGGTGACGGATCGGCTCGGGCAGCGTATACAACCCCGGCGGTGAAGGGCAGCCGCGACCCGAGCCAACGCGCACGCCCCCGAACCTGTTCCTGCCGATGCCGTTCTCCGTTCTCGATCTCGTCGTGCTGGGTGTCGTCGTCATCTCCGCGTTGCTCGCGGCGGTGCGGGGCTTCACGCGCGAGGTGCTGGCGATCGTGGCCTGGGTCGCGGCGGCCGGCCTCGCCTGGTACCTGCACCCGCTGCTGCTGCCGACCGTGAAGCAGCATGTCTCCAGCGACACCGTCTCGCTGGTGGCATCGATCGCCGCGATCTTCCTCGTCACCCTGCTGGTGGTCTCGGTGATCACCGTGAAGATCTCGGACCTGATCCTCGATTCGCGCATCGGCGCGGTCGACCGCAGCCTCGGCCTCGCCTTCGGGGCGGCCCGCGGCTTCCTGATCTGCGTCATCGGCTGGGTGTTCCTGGCCTGGCTGGTCCAGGGCAAGGTGCCGGACTGGGCCCAGCAGGCCCGCAGCCGCGAGATCCTGGAGAATAGCGGCCAGAAGCTGGTGGCGATGCTGCCGGACAATCCGGAAGGCCTGCTCAAGCAGTTCCGCAAGCCCAAGCCCGAGACCGATCCGGGCACCGACGCGCCGGCCGAGGCCGATGCCCCGCCCCAGCGCCGGACCGATGCCAGCCCGCGCCGCTGAAGCCGGGCCACGGACCGTTCACCAGGATGTTGCAAGGGCGCCCGACCGGCGCCCTTTGCATGTGAGGTAGGCCGCGCAACGCAGGTTTGACGCCTTGGTTCCGCCGAAGGCAGCGTTTACATAGCCGGCGGTGAGGCAAACGATCGGACGCGACGCTTCGGATGCGGGCGGCCCGAAACCTGCCTCCCGGGGTGAATCAGGCCCGCGCGCGGATGGTGTCGGTGCGCGGGGTCGGCGAGGCGAGGCCGTGCGGTGACCGGCCACCAGGGGCTTCTCATCATGTCAGCACGCAGCGAAACCTTCCGGGGTGCTCCCGGGGCGAACGAGGCGTTCGGCGGCGATCTCGACCTCGACGGCGATACCTTACGCGAGGAATGCGGGGTCTTCGGCATCTACGGCCATCCCGATGCCTCGGCGATCGTCGCGCTCGGTCTGCACGCCCTGCAGCATCGCGGCCAGGAGGCGGCCGGCATCGTGTCGTTCGACGGCCGGGTGTTCCATTCCGAGCGCCGCATGGGCCTCGTCGGCGATTCGTTCTCCGACCTCGCCACGATCGAGCGCCTGAAGGGCGAGACCGCGATCGGCCACGTCCGCTACTCGACCACCGGCGAGACGATCCTGCGCAACGTGCAGCCGCTCTTCGCCGAGCTCGAGACCGGCGGGCTCTCGGTCGCCCATAACGGCAACCTGACCAACGGCCTCTTGCTGCGCCGGCAACTCGTGCGCGACGGCGCCATCTGCCAGTCGACCTCCGATACGGAAGCGATCCTCCACCTCGTCGCCCGCTCGCGCCATGTCCGCATCGTCGACCGGGTGATGGATGCCCTGCGCCAGATCGAGGGCGCCTACGCCCTCGTGATGATGACCAACAAGAAGCTGATCGGCGCCCGCGATCCCCTCGGCATCCGCCCGCTGGTGCTCGGCGAACTCGACGGCCGCTACATCCTGGCCTCCGAGACCTGTGCCCTCGACATCATTGGCGCCCGCTTCGTGCGCGACGTCGAGAACGGCGAGATGGTGGTGATCTCGGAAGAGGGCATCGAGTCGATCCGCTTCGCCCGGGCGCAACCCTTGCGTC
This sequence comes from Methylobacterium sp. 142-1Y, assembly GCF_057747795.1. Lineage (NCBI taxonomy): Bacteria > Pseudomonadati > Pseudomonadota > Alphaproteobacteria > Hyphomicrobiales > Methylobacteriaceae > Methylobacterium > Methylobacterium sp. 142-1Y. Next base: position 1,160,140 of record NZ_CM173224.1, read on the forward strand.
CCTGTATCTTCGAGTACATCTACTTCGCCCGTCCCGATTCGGTCGTCAACGGCAAGAACGTCTACTCGGTGCGCAAGAACATCGGCGTCGAGCTGGCGAAGGAATCGCCGGCCGAGGCCGATATCATCATCCCGGTGCCGGATTCCGGCGTGCCGGCGGCGCTCGGCTACGCCCAGCAGACCGGGCTGCCCTACGAGCTCGGGATCATCCGCAACCACTATGTCGGCCGCACCTTCATCCAGCCGACCCAGTCGGTGCGCGAGCTCGGCGTGCGGATGAAGCACTCGGCCAACCGCGCGGCGGTCGAGGGCAAGCGGATCGTGCTCGTCGACGACAGCCTGGTGCGCGGCACCACCTCGGTGAAGATCGTCCGGATGATGCGCGAGGCCGGCGCCCGCGAGGTGCATTTCCGCATCGCCTCGCCGCCGATCACCCATCCCGACTTCTACGGCATCGACACGCCGGAGAAGGAGAAGCTGCTCGCTGCCACCCACGACCTGGAGAGCATGCGCCAGTATATCGGCGCCGACTCGCTCGCCTTCCTGTCGATCGAGGGGCTGTACCGGGCGATGGGCGAGGAGGGCCGCAACGCCTCCTGCCCGCAATACACCGACCATTGCTTCACTGGCGATTACCCAACGGCGCTGACCGACCTCGCGGTCGCCTCGCCGCGCCGGATGGCGATCCTCGCCGAGGCCGACTGAGCCCAAGGCCCGCTGACCCGATGTCCGACACCCTCCTCCCCCCAAAACCCCTCGCCGACCGCATCGCGGTCGTTACCGGGGCCTCGCGCGGCATCGGCCGCGCGGCGGCCCTGGCGCTGGCCGCGGCCGGCGCCCACGTGATCGCGGTCGCCCGCACGCAAGGCGCCCTCGAGGATCTCGACGATGCCGTGCGGGCGGCGGGCGGCTCCGCCACCCTCGTCCCCCTGGACCTGTGCGACTACGACGCCATCGACCGCCTCGGCGCCGCGATCCACGAGCGCTGGGGCCGGCTCGACGTGCTCGTCGGCAATGCCGGCGTGCTCGGCAAGCTGATGCCGCTCGGGCACGTCGACCCGAAGGTCTGGTCGAGCGTCATGGACGTGAACGTCACGGCGAACTGGCGCCTGATCCGCTCCCTCGACCCGCTGCTGCGCCGCTCCGATGCCGGGCGGGCGGTGTTCGTCACCTCCGGCGCGGCCTCGTCGTGCCGGGCCTATTGGGGCCCCTACGCGGTGTCGAAGGCGGCGCTGGAAGCCCTGGTGCGGACCTACGCGGCTGAGACCGAGACGACGCCGGTGCGGGCGATGCTGCTCAATCCCGGCCCCCTGCGCACCGCGATGCGCAAGGCCGCGATGCCGGGCGAGGATCCGGAGACCCTGCGCACCCCGGAGGACCTGGCGCCCCACATCGTGCGGCTCGCGAGCCCGGACTGGACCGAGAGCGGGACGATCTTCGACTTCCCGACCGGCCGGGTGCTGACGCCGCAGAAGCCGGCCTGAGCCAAAAGCCGCCGCGTGTCGTCACGACCGGCATCGCCGTCCGGGACGACACTCCCTCGGCGGTCGGGCGCGCGCCTGTCCCGTCGGGCGGGCCCGCCTCGTCTCGACACGGACAGGCCTGCGGCGGGATTGCGCATTTTATGCTCGCCGCAGAAGCATCAAGGATCGTCTGAACATTCATCGCTCATTGCAAAATTCGAGATGCGGACTCTCGTGCTGTCTCGGCCGTTTCGGTCGTTGCGGCAGCGAAATTTAACACTGAATTAGGGGCCCTCCGCCCAACTCGGATACTGGGAAAACCTCATCACACTGGGCCCATCGGGGCCCGGCCGCAGACGGGACGGCCAGCCGTGACCGCAAGCACCGACGTCATGTACCGGCTGCTCGTCCAGGGCGTGACGGATTACGCGATCTTCATGCTCGATCCGGATGGGATCGTGGCGAACTGGAACGCCGGGGCGGAACGCACCAAGGGGTATACCGGCGACGAGATCGTCGGACGGCACTTCGCATGCCTCTACACCCCGGAGGATCGGGCGGCGGGATTGCCCGAGGCCGGCCTGCACGAGGCCCGGGAGACCGGACGCTTCGAGACCGAGGGCTGGCGCCTGCGCCGCGACGGCACCCGGTTCTGGGCCTTCGTCGTCATCGACGCGATCCGCGACGAGGACGGTCGCCTCCTCGGCTTCGCCAAGATCACCCGCGACCGCACCGACAAGCGGGCGCAGGAACTGCAACTCCTGGAGGCCAAGGAAGTCGCCGAGCGCCACCGCGACCACCTGGCCGCGACGACGGCCTTCCTCGACAGCGTGGTCGCCACCATCCCGTCGAGCGTCGTCGTGCAGGACGCGGCGACGGGACTGATCCGGCTCGCCAACCGCCAGGCGGAGCTTCTGCTCTGCGGCTGCACCGGCGAGCTGGTCGGCCGGCCGGCGGAGGCGGTGCTGCCGGCCACCCTCGCCGCACTGCTGAAGACCGCCCTCGCGGCCGCCGGCAGCCCGTCCGCCTCCGCCGTCACCCTCGAGGCGCCGGTCACGACCGCCTGGGGCTCGCGCACGCTCCGGATGCGCGCCCTGGCGATCGCCGGGACCGGCGAGCAGCCGCTCCACGGCCTGCTCATCGCCGAGGACGTCAGCGAGGCGCATGCCGCGAGCGTGCGGATCCACCATCTCGCCCATCACGACGCGCTGACCGGCCTGCCCAACCGCGAGCTGTTCCGGCAGCGGCTCGACGAGGCCCTGGCCGCCTACGGCGCAGCGGGCAAGGACGCGGCGGGAACCGGCACGGCGGTGCTGTGCCTCGACCTCGACGACCTCAAGTGCATCAACGACACCCTCGGCCATCCGGTCGGCGACCAGCTGCTGCGCGCCGTCGCCAGGCGCATCCAGGAGGCCTTGCGCCCGGGCGACACCCTGGCGCGCCTCGGCGGCGATGAGTTCGCGGTCGTCGCCCCACTCCTCGCGGCGGAAGCGGAGGCGGAGGCCCTGGCCGAGCGCCTGATCGCGGCGATGCGCGAGCCGATCGAGATCGACGGCCAGCGGATCGAGGCCGGCCTCAGCATCGGCCTCGCCCTCGCGCCTGCCGACGCCGACGGCGCCGACGGGCTCCTGCGCAGCGCCGACCTCGCGCTCGACGAGGCGAAGCGCACGGGCGGCGGCCGGTCCGTGCGCTTCCACGGTGCGCTCGCGGCCGCGGCCCGCTACCGCCGCCTGATCGAGACCGACCTGCGGGGGGCGATCACCCGGCGCGAGCTCGGCCTTCACTACCAGCCGATCGTCCGGGCGGAGGACGGCGCGACCGTCGGGTACGAGGCACTCCTGCGCTGGCACCACCCGTTACGCGGCCCGATCTCGCCCCTCGACTTCATCCCGGTCGCCGAGGAGACCGGGATGATCCACGAGATCGGTGCCTTCGTGCTGCACGAGGCGTGCCGGGAGGCGAGCTGCTGGACGAGCGGCCGCAGCGTCGCCGTCAACCTGTCGCCGGTGCAGTTCCGAAACGCGGCGCTGGCGGCGCAGGTCGCCTCGGCGCTCGCCGCCTCCGGCCTGCCCGCCGCCCGGCTCGAGCTGGAGATCACCGAATCGGTCCTGCTCGACGCCTCGTCGAACAACCTGGCGCTGCTGGGACAGCTCAAGCAGCTCGGGACGCGGATCGCGCTCGACGATTTCGGTACCGGCTATTCGTCCCTGAGCTACCTGTGCGCGTTCCGGTTCGACAAGATCAAGATCGACCGGACCTTCGTGCGCGAGCTCTGCGACAGCCGCGAGGCCCTGGCGGTGGTGCAGGCGATCACCGGGCTCAGCCGCAGCCTCGGCATCGCCACCACGGCGGAGGGCGTCGAGACGCCCGAGCAGGCCGCCTGCCTGCACCGGGAGGGCTGCACCCAGCTCCAGGGCTACCTGTACGGCAAGCCGATGCCGGCGAGCGCGCTGCCGGAGGGCGCGGAGGCCGGCATTCCCTGATCGTGAGCCCCCGCCCTTCGGCCGGCTGGCCCTCCGCCCGGCGGGCGGGCTATCAGGGGGCCGGGTTGCGGGGCCGGGGAGGGTCGAGGCCGATGATCGACGTGCGGGCGATGTGCGCCATCGGGCAGCGGGGCCAGCTCGGCCTCCACGGGCGGCTGCCCTGGGAGGGCAACGCCGATCCGCTCTACGTCGAGGACGTGACGCGCTTCTTCGCCGTGACGCAGGGGCACGTGCTGATCGCCGGGCCGAAGACCATCGAGGCGGTGCCGGACTTCGCCTACCAGGACCGCACCATCGCGATCATCCGCTCGCACGAGGACCCGCGGGCGGTGCTGGCGCGCTATCCCGGCCGGCGCATCTATGTCGGCGGCGGCATCGCGGTCTGGAACGTCTATGCGCCGTTCATCCAGCAATGGGACATCACCCGCCTGCCCTATGACGGCGAGGCCGACCGCTGGTTCGATCCGGCCTGGTTGGTGGGGCGGGGGCGGGACTGAGCCGGGAGCCGCCGGTCGGCGCGGGCATGGTGGGCGGAGGGAGAGGTCGGATGAGCGTCTGGCGCCCCGAGGCGCGGATCCGGTTCAAGGCTCTGGGCCTGCCCCGGCGCGGCGACCGCCTGCTCGCCGCGGAAGTCTCGAACGACGACGGCAGCCTCAAGGGCGTCCGGCCGCTCGGCGGCGGCGTCGCGTTCGGGGAGACGGCGCAGGCCGCCGTCATCCGGGAATTCCGGGAAGAGCTCGGCCTCGACGTGGAGACCGTCGGGCCGCCCGTCTTCCTGGAGAGCATCTACACCCATCACGGGCATGTCGGCCACGAGATCGTCGCCCTGTTCGAGATCCGCCTGCCCGAGGGATGCTTGTCCGACATGGAGCCCATCGCGTTTCGCGAAGACGACGGCGAGCCGTGCCGCGCCGCGTGGTTCGCCATCGATGCGCTCGATCGTCCGGGCGGCCTGCCCTTGTATCCGGCGGGATTGAAGGAGCGGCTGATCCGCATGCGGTAGCCCCGATCGCGCGCTACGGCTTTCCCCGGACAGCCCCGCCCATCCCGGGCCATCAGGCCATGAAGGCCGCCGCCTCGTCGCGCGTGCACAGGTGGACCTTCGTGCCGGCAAAGGCATCATGAATCCGCCGGTGGCCGGTGAACGACGAGGAGGTGGTCCGGGCCCAATAGTCCTGCGCCCAGGCCAGCAGGTCCCTCTGGTCGTCCAGTGTCATGCCGCGCCGCAGGCCGCGGGCGAGCAGGCCGTCCCGGCACGCCTCCCACGGGAGATCGAGCCAGACCAGCGTCGTCGCCCGCGCCAGGGCGACCTGGGACAGCCAGCCGTAGACGCCCTCGACGATCCAGGCCTCGGTCGCCGCGATCCCGGCGACGCGCGCCCTGGCCTCGTCCTCGTCGCGCTTGCCTCCGTCGGGATGCCAGTGGACGAGATCGAGGTCGTGGACCGGCACGGACAGGGCCGTGCCCAGGCGCGCGGCCAGAGTGCTCTTGCCCGAGCCGCTATTGCCGATGACGACCCACCGGACGGGGAGAGGAGGAACCATTCCCCACTCTCGCACCGCCATATCCGGGTTTCCACCGTCGCCCGCCGACGGGCGAGGTCAGGCGGCGGCCGCGACGGCGGCGGCGAAGTCGCGGTAGCCGTGCAGCGGGCGCCCCAGCAGCGCGGTCAGGCGCTCGCGGTCGCCCGCCTCCGGAATCATCCCGTCGGCCTGGAAGCGCTCGGCCATCAGGCGCATGTCGAAGGCCATCCAGGGCGGCATGACGGCCCGCAGGTTCCGCTCGAACCCGGCCGTGTCGTCGCCGCCATAGGCGATCGGGCGGCCGAGCACCTCCGACCAGAGTCCCGCGACGTTCGGCCCGGTCAGCGTCTCGGGCCCGACGAGGGTGAGGCGGTCGAGCGGCCCCGCACCCTGCTCGCGGCGGATCAGCGCCAGGGCCGCGATCTCGCCGATGTCGCGCGCGTCGATCATCGCCAGGCCCTTGTGGCCGAGCGGCATCGGGTAGACCCCGTGCTGCAGCACCATGTCGGCCACCGTGCGGTCGTTGTCGATGAAGTAGGCCGGGCGCAGGATGGTGGCCTCGAACCCCCGTCCCTCGGACACCATGCCCTCGATCATCCGCTCGACGGCGAACTTGCCGGCGAAATGGGGCACGTTCACGAACCGATCGCTGTGGATGACCGACAGGTAGACCACCCGCCGGATGCCCGCCTCGCGGGCGAGGTTGAGGGCGACCAGCGCCTGCGTGACCTCGTCGGGCACCACCGCGTTGAGCAGGAACAGGGTGGAGACGCCCGACAGCGCGCTGCGCATCGCATCGATGTCGAGGAAGTCACCCTTCGCCACCGCGACGCCGGGCGGGAGATCGGCCTTCGCGGGGTCGCGGACGAGGGCGCGGACATCGGCGCCGCGTTGCGCCAGTTGCCGGACCACGTGGCGGCCGACCGTGCCGGTGGCGCCCGTCACCAGGATCGTCATGGGATTGCTCCGCATTCGTCGTTGAACACCGCCGGAGGATGAGCGATCCGTATCCGAGCCGATAGGCGTCCGATCTGGACGCACCGTCTCGCTGGTGGAACGGATGGACCTGCTCGCCCTTGCCGACTTCACCCTCGTCGCCCGCCATGGCGGATTCGGGCGGGCCGCCCGCGCCTCCGGCCGGCCGAAGGCGACCCTGTCGCGCCGGGTCGCGGAGCTGGAGGCCGACCTCGCCTTGCGCCTGTTCGAGCGCGGCGCCCGGGTGCTGACGCTGACCGAGGAGGGGCGCGCCCTCCACGAGCGAGCCGGCGCCCTCCTGACCGAAATCGACGAGGCCGCGGCGGCGATCGCGGCCGGCGGGGCCCGGGCCCGGGGCCGGCTGCGGATCAGCGCGCCGCTGCTGTTCTCGCAGATCGCCATGGGCAAGGTGGCGGCGGGCTTCGCGCTGAAATACCCGGAGGTCCGCCTCAGCGTGACGACCGAGGACCGAGCCGTCGACATGGTCGAGGAGGGCTACGACCTGGTGATCCGGGTCAACCCGGTCCCGGAGGAGGCCCTGGTCGGCCGGATCTTCCTGCGCGACCGGATGGTGGTGGCGGCGAGCCCCGGCCTTACCCGCCCGGCGCAAGGGGACTACGCCCCGGCGGTGGTGCGGTCGGAGGAGCGGGCCGTCTGGACCCTGGCGGATGGCGCATCGCTCGCCGTCGCGCCCGTGCTGGTCCTGTCGTCGCTGGTGATGATCCGCGACGCGGTTCGCACCGGCCTCGGCGCGGCGCGCCTGCCGGTCTCCCTCGTCGCCCACGACCTCGCCGCCGGCCGGCTGGTCTCCTGGGGCGACGTGGCGGGATCGGACATCGCGCTCTGGGCGCTCTACCCGTCGCGCCGGCTCCTCAGCGCCCGGGTCTGCGCCTTCCTGGATCACCTGCGGGAGACGTTTCCGACCGGGGAGCCGGAGGAGCTGGCGGCGTACGTGGCGGAATGAGTCGCCCTCGCGCCGCCTGCTTCCGCCGGGGTTCGAACCTCGTCAGCGTGACCTTGCGGCGGGCTGTCGAGGGCAGGAAGCGGGTATGATACGCTTTCCGATTGATCGCTTCGCGATGCGGAAAGCGGCTTCGCTCAGGCGCCGCGCGGGCTGATGATACGAAATCCGGAAGTGATCTTCCGGATTTCGTATGATACCTACGGTCGTTGGAAACGACCTTTGGTTCCGTTCTCGAATTCTCGCCAAGCCTTTGCCTTGGTGTCGAAAATTCGAGATGGGTCAATGGCCCCGTCGATCTCGGGCTTGCCCGAGATCGAATCGATGCGTCAGCGTCTTGGGCCATTGGTATGAGGGCATTGGCCACGCTCGCAACGTGTGACCTACGAGCGTCGCGCCTTCCCGGCTGGAGCCGCTTCGACCGGCTGCTGTTTGCTCGACTGTTCCACCCGGCGCGGCAGATCGCGCAGGAGCGCGGTACGCCGATACGGCGTGAGCTTCCGCCACGCCTTGATCTCCGGCACGGTTCGGCCACAGCCCAGGCACCAGCCGGTCTTTCCATCCCACGCGCACACCCCGACGCAGGGGTCGTCCTTCTTCATGCCAGGGGCCTCCATGCCCCGGTCGCGCAATTCGTGCTCGACACGCTATAGGGTACCCCCCTATATATCCACCCAGAAGCGAAAGCTGCCCCCATGGCCCACACGATCAAGGAAAAGACCAAGCTGCTGGCGCGGGTGCGCCGCATCAAAGGACAGGCGGAGGCGGTCGAGCGCGCCCTGGAGGCCGAGCTGGGCTGCGCCGATGTGCTGATGCTGGTCGCCTCGATGCGCGGGGCTATCAATGGGCTGACTGCCGAGCTGATGGAAGACCATATCCGCCACCACGTCGTGAACCCGGACAACGAGCCGGACGCCGACCGCGCCAGGGGTGCGGCCGAGCTGATCGAGGTGGTGAAGACCTACCTCAAGTAACGAAAGCCCGTGCCATGACCCCTTTGACCGACCTGCTTCAGCAGGGGACGGCGCACGCGTGGCTGTTCGCGCCGACCGCGATCCTGCTTGGTGCGCTGCACGGCCTCGAACCCGGCCACTCCAAGACGATGATGGCTGCCTTCATCATCGCCGTGCGCGGGACGGTCATGCAGGCGGTCTTGCTGGGGTTGGCGGCAACGCTCTCGCACACGGCGGTCGTGTGGGCGATCGCGCTCGGCGGCCAGTCTTTCGGCCAGCAATATGCCGGAGAGGCGAGCGAGCCGTACTTCCAACTGGCGTCGGCCGTCTTGATCGTCGGCGTCGCCCTCTGGATGGCGTGGCGCACGTGGAGCGGGCAGCACCGCGACCATCATCACCATGACGAGAGGCACCACATCACAACCCGGGAAGGGCTGTTGACGCTGGAGGTGTTCGAGGACGGCGTGCCGCCGCGCTGGCGTCTCCGCAGCGAGCGCGGTCCACTGCCGGAGGCCGAGGCGGCGGGCATCGTCACTCGGCGCCCGGATGGAACTCGGCAGACCTTCGGCTTCGTGCGCAACGACGACTTTCTCGAAAGCCTGGAGGAAATCCCGGAGCCGCACGCCTTCACGGCCCGGCTCCACCTCGAACTACCGGCTGGAGTGGAAAACCATGAGGTTGCGTTCGAGGAGCACGACCACATGAACCTCGGCACCGAGGACGACGCCCACGCCCGCGCCCATGCCGACGACATCCGGCGTCGCTTCGCGGGCCGCACCGTGACCACCGGACAGATCGTCATGTTCGGCCTGACCGGCGGCCTGATCCCGTGCCCGGCCGCGGTCACGGTGCTGCTGTTGTGCATCCAACTCAAGCAGTTGAGCCTCGGCTTCGCCCTGGTGGCGTGCTTCAGCATCGGGCTGGCACTCACGATGGTCTCGGCGGGCGTCCTGGCGGCGCTGAGCGTCGAGCACGTCGCCTCGCGCTGGTCAGGGTTCGGCAGCTTCGCCCGACAGGCCCCCTATGCCTCGGCCGTACTGATCGTGCTGGTCGGTCTGTATACCGGCTGGACCGGCTGGCAGGGCATTCAGCACCGCTCGGTGGACCACGCAGCCCGGATCGACATCACTCACAGCCCTTAAGTATTGGAAGTGGCTTCGGCTTGAATTTATGCAACGATTTGAGTTTATTTAACGACCGAGTTGCAATCTCGAAGCTCCTTAGATTGTTGATTTTGCCGCATTTCATACGACGACACCCGGATTCTGCTGCACGGTCCTGGGATGACATCGAGGGTGTCGGCACCGCCGAGAGCAGCGATGCCGCTTCCGGCCGCCTACCGCACCGCCAGCACCTCCACCGGCGGCTCCCGCCCGTCGGTGAAGATACCGGCGGTGAGCGGGCCGCCGAACACCGCGCCCGTATCGAGGTTGGTGCGGTGGACCAGCAGTTCCGGCCGGCCGTCCCGCGTCGGGGTGTGGCCGTGCACGACGTGGCGGCCGAAATCGTGGTCCGAGGACAGGAACGGCTCGCGCATCCACAGCCGGGTCTCGCGGTCGCTCTCCTCGGCGCCCCGGGCCGGGTCGAGGCCGCCATGGACGTACCAGCGCCGCGCGTCGCCGTGCAGGGTCGGCAGGGCGGCGATCCAGGCGACGATCTCGGCCGGCAGGTCGCAGGGCTGCGTGACGCCGTAGGAGGCGAGTGTCGGGCCGGCGCCGTTGAGCCGCCACAGGTCGAGGTTCGTACCCGCGGCAGCGTCGAGCAGCATCGCCTCGTGGTTGCCCATCAGGCAGGTCACCGCCTCCGGCTCGCCGGCCTGGAGGTCACGCAGGATCGCGATGACCTCGGCGCTGTCGGGCCCGCGGTCGACGGCGTCGCCGAGGAAGACCAGGCGGCGCGGGCGCCCGGCGCGGTGCTCCTCGATCCGGGCGAGCAGGCGGGCCAGGAGATCCGCGCGGCCGTGGATGTCGCCGATCGCGTAAGTGAGCATGGCCGTCCCTCCCTCACGGGCGGCCGCTTCCCCGTCAGGCGACCGCTTGCTGGCGGGCGATCCCCTGGACCGGCCGGATCGCCCGCACCGCCTCGGAATCCAGGTAGCGCAGGGTGTCGGAGAAGCCCATCGGCCGGTGGAAATGGTAGCCCTGCATCAGCACGAAGCCGAGCCCTTCGAGCAGGCGGGCCTGCTCGGGTGTCTCGATCCCCTCCACCACACAGTCGAGCTTCAGGTTGCGGGCGAGCGCGGCGATCGACGTGACGATGTCGCGGCTGGCCGGATCGGTGGTGACCTCGCTGATGAAGCTGCGGTCGATCTTGAGCTTGTCGAGGGGCAGGCGGTGGACGTAGCTCAGGGACGAGTAGCCGGTGCCGAAATCGTCGAGCGCGATGGCGATGCCGGTGGCCTTCAGGGTCTCGAGTACGGTCTGGGCCTGCGCCACGTCCTGGATCAGCGCGGTCTCGGTCACCTCCAGGATCACCCGCTCCGGCTCCAGTCCGCTCGCCCGGATGGCCGCGACGAGGCCTGCGGCGGCCTGCGGCGAGGCGATATCCGCCATCGACAGGTTGAAGGACAGGGCGAGCCGGTCCGGCCAGGCCCGGGCGGCGGCCAGCGCCTGGCCGAACAGCACCGCGGTGATGCGGGTGATCAGGCCCGAGCGCTCGGCGATCGGCACGAACACCGCAGGCGAGACCGGGCCGAGCTCCGGGCTGGTCCAGCGCGCCAGCGCCTCGAACGCCACGGTGCGGCCGCGCCGCACGTCGACGATCGGCTGGAAGACCAGGCTCATCTCGCGGGACAGGTCGGCGTGGCGCAGCGCCTGCTCGATCACGCTCTGGGTGCGCAGGAGCCGCTCGTGCTCCTCGGTGAACAGCACGGCGGCGCCGCGGCTCTGCGCCTTGGCGTAGTACAGGGCGTAATCGGCCCGCTCGACCAGCTGGGCCGCCTTGTGGCCCGCCTCCGGATAGGCGGCAAAGCCGATCGACGCGCCGATCTGGGCGCTGCCGCCGTTCGGCAGCCGGAACGGCGCCGCGAGCGCACCGCAGATCGCCTCGCCCGTCGTCGCGAGCGCCGCGGTGCCGCGCAGGACGAGGCCGAACTCGTCGCCGCCGATGCGTGCCACCACGCCGGCCTCACCCACCACGTCCCGCACGCGCCGGGCGACCTCCTGCAGCACGGCATCACCCGCGCCGTGCCCGTGGGCGTCGTTCACCGGCTTGAACCCGTCGAGATCGATCAGGCCGACGACGAACGGCCCAGCCCCCGCCTCCGCCTCAGCCACGGCCTGGTCCAGGGAGGCGAAGAAGCTGCGGCGGTTGGGCAGCTCGGTGAGCACGTCGAGATTGGCGAGCCGCAGGTTCTCCCGGCTCAGGCGCCCGAGCTCGACCTGCTGTCCGATCAGGCGGGTGAAGTCGCGGTAATAGGTGAGGATCACGAAGGCCAGAGCGGCGCTGACGATCACCAGGTTAAGGCCGATCGCCCGCATGACCTGGTTGTCGAGGCTGCTGACGTGGAGGCAGAAGAGAATCGTGACGATCGCCGTCACCAGCAGGGCCGCCGCGCGCAGCTGCGCCAGGCAGAACACGCAGGCGATTGTGGTGGTGCCGACATAGAACAGCATGTGGGCCCGGGCGTAGGCGTCGCCGTACCCGAAGAGCGCGCAGCCCCAGGCCATGAAGCCGACCGCGAGAACGCCCGCGAGGACGACCGTGAGCCACAGCCTGGCGGCGAGCCGGGTCTCGTCGATCGGCTGCCGGGCCCGGCGCAGCCACAGCCCGAGCCGCAAGGCGCACACGGCCAGGAGGGCACCCAGCGGATAGAGGGTGAGCCGGTCCGGCGCCGCGCCGAGATAGGTGACCGCCAGGGCCGTCGAGTTGATCGCCAGGATGACGTAGAGCAGCGGAACCTGGCTGTGCAGGGCCTGCATCTGCGCCCGCATCAGGTCGGAATTCCCGGTATCGACCCGGAACAGGTCGACGATGGTCTTCATCCTGCGCACTGCGCGTCCACCCCGTCCGGTTCAGCCGATCATGGCACCGCGATCTCGCCCAAGAATCACGGCCGCTTGAATCAAAGGTTACCTTCCTGTCCCAGACCAGCAGATGACGGTTAGTCCCGGGTAAAAATCTCCGCCCTGTGGCCCGCCGGACAGGGTCGGCGCGTGTCACGGGACACGCCTCGTCCCCGAGGCTCGACTTACAACGGCGGATATTTGAGCGAATCCTATCATCGACGCCGCAGTCATGCGATGGAAGTTGCGTCAGAGCCGGCAATCTGCCTCCGGGCCGAGGGGCGCACCGCTCCGGCGGCACGGCTTCCCCCGCGACACGATGCCGTCGCGCCCGCTTCTCCCCGGCTTTGCCTCGCGGGCCCGGTTGCGGTTTAACCCCGGGATGCGGGCCGGTCGCGGCACTCTCTCGACGGCGGTCCTCGGCAGCGACGGGAGACGCGATCCCTTGACCGACAGAGCCTACGCCCTCTTCCTCGATTTCGACGGGACGCTCGTCGAGATCGCCCCCCGCCCCGACGGCGTCGTGGTCCCGCCCGCCCTGCCGCCGGGCCTGGCGCGGCTGCGCGGCCGCCTCGGCGGCGCGCTGGCGCTGGTGACCGGGCGGCCGATCGCCACCGTCGACGGTTTCCTGGACCCGGAGCGTTTCGACGTCGCCGGCCTGCACGGGGTCGAGATGCGCCGCGACGGGCAGGTGGTCGGCGGCGATCCGGCGGCGCATCCGGCTCTGCGGGCGGGCGTCGAGACCTTGCAGCGGGCGGTGGCCGATCTCGACGGCGTGCTGATCGAGGACAAGGGTTGCTCGGTCGCGGTGCATTGGCGGCTCGCGAACGAGGCCGATGCCGTCCGGGCGCAATCGGCCGCGTCCTCCATCGCGGGCATCCTCGGCGAGGCCTACCGGCTGCAGCAGGGCAAGGCGGTGGCCGAGATCCTGCCCGCCAGCGCCACCAAGGGCCACGCCATCCGGGCCTTCCTGCGCGAGGCGCCCTATGCCGGCCGCCGGGCGATCTTCATCGGCGACGACCTCACCGACGAGAAGGCCTTCGTGCCGGTGAACGAGGATGGCGGGATCACGATCCGGGTCGGGCCCGGCGACACGGTCGCCCGCCACCGGGTGGCCGATCCGGCCGCTGTGCGGGACCTGCTCATGGGCTGGGCCGAGGGCGGGACGATCGATCCCGGATCGCTGCCGCCGGCCTGACGCCCTGTCCCTCGACGCCGCAATGCCCTAACTCGAGTCCCGACGTCACGCACAGGAACGATCCCGTCGATGCGCCGTTCGCCCTTCTTCCTTGTCGGAGCCCTCACGATCGCCATGACCGCTTCAGCCTCCGCCGCTTCGTTCTCCACCACCCCGTCCGGCCTTCAGGTCAAGGACGACGTGGTCGGCACCGGCCCCCAGCCGAAGACCGGCCAGACCGTCAACGTCCACTATACCGGCTGGCTCTACCAGGACGGCAAGAAGGGCGCGAAGTTCGACAGCTCCCTCGACCGCAAGCAGCCGCTGAGCTTCGCGGTCGGCACCGGCCAGGTCATCAAGGGCTGGGACGAGGGATTGTCGACCATGAAGGTCGGCGGCAAGCGCACCCTGATCATCCCGCCCGAGCTCGGCTACGGCGCCCGCGGCGCCGGCGGCGTGATCCCGCCGAACGCCACGCTGATGTTCGACGTGGAGCTGCTCGGCGTTCGCTGACGCCTGCAAGCGTCATCCCGGGGCCGCGAAAGCGGAACCCGGGATGACAAGGACAGGATGTCGTTTTGCGGGCCAGGACACGCGTCTAGACTTCCAGCCACTCCCGCCGCACCGCCTCGTTGGCCGAGAGCGCGGCCGGCGTGCCCTCGAACACGACGTGGCCGTGACCCATCACGTAGAGGCGCTGCGACAGCTTGAGGGCGATGGTCAGCTTCTGCTCGACCAGCAGCACCGAGACGCCGCGGGCCGCGATCTCGCCGATCATCTCGGCGACGCGGGCGACCATCTGGGGCGACAGCCCTTCCGTCGGCTCGTCGATCATGATGAGATCCGGATCGCCCATCAGGGTGCGGCAGATCGTGAGCATCTGCTGCTCGCCGCCCGAGAGCACGCCGCCGGGCGTGTCGATCCGCTCCTCCAGCCGCGGAAACAGCCGGAAGATGTCGGCATAGGACCAGCGCCCGCCGCGCTTACCGCCCTTCTCGCCGAGCGCCAGGTTCTGCCGCACCGTGAGCTTGGGGAAGATCGCCCGCTCCTCCGGCACGTAGCCGAGACCCCTTCGGGCGACCGCGTAGGGCTTGAGACCCGCGATGGCTTGCCCCTTGAAGCGGATCTGGCCGCGGGGCGGCACGTCGCCCATGATCGCCTTGAGGGTGGTGGAGCGCCCGACGCCGTTGCGGCCGAGAATCGACACGATCTCGCCGGCCCCGACCGAAAAACTCACCCCCTGGAGGATGTGGCTCTTGCCGTAATAGGCGTGCAGGTCCTCGACCTCGAGGAGGGCGGGAGCGGCCCCGACGGCGGGCATCGCGAGGGCGGCGCTCACGCGGCCTCCTCCCCGGTGGCGACGCCGAGATAGGCTTCCTGCACGGCGCGGTTCTCCCTGATGCGGGCGGGCGTGTCGGTGGCGATGATCCGGCCGTAGACCAGGACCGAGATGCGGTCGGCGAGCCCGAACACCACCGCCATGTCGTGCTCGACCATCAGGAGCGTGCGGCCCGTCGTGACCTCGCGGATCAGCTGGGTCGCGTGCTCGCTCTCGCTGTGGCTCATTCCGGCCATCGGCTCGTCGAGGAGGATGACCTTGGCGTCGCTGGCGATCGCGATGCCGATCTCGAGCGCCCGCTGGTCGGCGTAAGCCAGCAATCCCGCCGCCACGGCGGCGCGGTGGCCGAGGCGGATGCGCGAGAGGATCTCCTCCGTGCGCTCGGCGACGCCCGGCAGCCCCTCGACCCCGCGCCAGAAGGACGGGCCGTGGCCCATCGCCCTCAAGACCGCGCAGCGCACGTTCTCCCACACGCTGAGCTTGGGGAAGATGTTGGTGACCTGGAAGCTGCGGGCGAGGCCGGCCCGGTTGATCGCCGCCGGGCGCCAGCCGGTGATGTCGCGGCCCTCCAGCTTGATCGTGCCGCTCGTCGGCGCGAAGCGGCCGCTGATCAGGTGGAACAGGGTCGACTTGCCGGCGCCGTTCGGCCCGATGATGGCGTGGCGCTCGCCCACCGGCACCGAGAGGTCGACGCCGTTGATGATCTTGGCCGGGCCGAAGCTCTTGTGGAGGCCGGACAACTCGATCGCGGGGGCGCTCATGCGAGTTTCTCCTTCGCGGCATCGGAGGCCTCGTGCCAGGCCGCATTCACCCGCGGCAGCACGGCCCGCAAGGCGAGGCCGCCGCCGACCGCCATCGCGCCGGCGACGATCCAGGGCAGGATGTGGGCGGCGTCGAAGGAGATGCCGATGAGGCTCATCTCGGTGCCGTCGCTCGCCTTGACCAGTATCCGGAACGCCATCTCGATCAGCGCGATCGACCCCGCGAGCAGGAGCAGGAAGGGCCCGAGGGCCAGGAGGTAGGCCGGCAGGAGGCGATGCGCGGTGCCGGCGCGGATCAGCGGACCGTGCATCAGGGCGAGGCCCGCGATGCCGCCGGGGGCGAACATCACGATGGCGATGAACAGGAGCCCGAAATAGAGCTGCCAGACCTCCGTCAGGTCGCTGAGCGAGACCTGGAGCAGCGTCACCACCACGGCACCGACGACCGGGCCGATGAAGGTACCGATGCCGCCGATGAAGGTCGCGAGCAAGACCACGCCCGATTGGTGCACGCCGAGATAGGCCGAGTTGGCGATCTCGAAATTGATCGCCGCGAGCGCCCCCGCCACGCCCGCGAACATTGCCGAGAGGCAGAAGGCGGTGATGCGGATCGCCTGCGGCTCGTAGCCCAGGAACTCGACCCGCTCCGGGTTCTCCCGCACGGCGTTGCACAGGCGCCCGAGCGGCGTGCGGGTGATGGCGTACATCGCGAGCGCGCAGATCAGGCACCAGGCGGCGATCAGGTAATAGACCTGGATCTGCGGCCCGAAGCTGAGGTCGAACAGCCGTAGCATCTTGGTGCGGTTGGCGGTGATGCCCTCCTCGCCGCCGAAGAAGCTGTGCAGGATGTGCGAGCCCGACGAGACCAGTTCGGCGATGCCGAGCGAGATCATGGCGAACACGGTGCCGGCGCGCTTCGTCGAGATCGCCCCGAACAGGATCCCGAAGGCGAGGCCGGCGAGCCCGCCCACCACCGGCATCAGCGGCAGGGGCACCGGCAGGCGTAAACCGGCGACGAGGTTCATCGCGTGGACGGTGAAGAAGGCGCCTAAGCCGTAATAGACCGCGTGCCCGAAGGACAGGAGCCCGGTCTGGCCGAGCAGCATGTTGTAGGATAGCGAGAACACCACCATGATGCCCATCAGGCTCATCATGGTCAGCGCGGTGCCGCTGGTGAAGACGAGCGGTGCGGCGACCAGGATCGCTCCGGCGAGGAGCCAGGGCAGCCCTTGCGCGGCGAGGCTCAGGCCCTTGGGGCGGATCGACGGGCGGCGGCCGGCCTGCGTCCAGTCGCCGGACGGCGCGATGTCGGCGAGGTCGCTCATGCTTCGCGGTTCCCGAGCAGGCCGGTCGGCCGCGCGATCAGCACGAGGACCAGCAGGAGATAGGGGATGATCGGCCCGATCTGGGCGATCGTCACGGTCCACAGATCGCCGAGCACGCCGCCGGACGGCGCGGCGTCGATGCCCAGTGATTGCAGGACGCTGGCGACCGAGACGTCGAGCGAGATCGCGAAGGTCTGGACCAGCCCGATCAGGAGCGAGGCCACGAAGGCGCCGGTCAGGGAGCCGAGGCCCCCGACCACCACGACCACGAACAGGATCGGCCCGAGCAGGCCCGCCATGTTGGCCTGGGTGACCAGGGCCGGCCCGGCGATGACGCCCGCCACCGCGGCCAAGCCCGTGCCGACGCCGAAGACCAGCATGAACACCTTCGGCACGTCGTGGCCGAGCATCGCCACCATGTTGGGATGGGTCAGCGCCGCCTGGATGATCAGCCCGACCCGGGTGCGGGTGAGCGCGACCAAGAGGGCGACGAAGATCACCACCGAGATCACCAGCATGAACAGCTTGTAGGCCGGGTAGTTGGTGCCGAACACCGTGAAGGCCGGGAAGTCGAGCACGGCCGGCACCCGGTAATCGACCGGCAGCTTGCCCCACACCATCTGCACCACCTCCTCGATCACGTAGGCGAGGCCGAAGGTGAAGAGCAGTTCCGGGACGTGGCCGTGGCGGTGGACGTTGCGCAGGCCGTAGCGCTCGACGAGCGCGCCGATCCCGCCGACCACGACCGGCGCGGCGACGAGGCCGATCCAGAACCCGGTGAACTTGCTGATCTGGTAGCCGAAGAAGGCGCCCAGCATGTAGAAGCTGGCATGCGCGAAGTTGAGCACGCCCATCATGCTGAAGATCAGGGTCAGGCCGCTCGCCATCAGGAAGAGCAGCATCCCGTAGAGCACGCCGTTCAGCGTCGAGATGATGACGAGTTCGAGCACGCGGGGTCTCCTGCCGGTGCGGGATGCCGAAAGGGCGGGTGCAGGGCGGGAGGCACCCGCCGGACTCATGCCGACGGCCCGAGATGCTGACGCATCAGGCTGCCTATTCATCTCCAATTTTCGATACCCAGCCAAGGCTTGGCGAAAACTAGCGAATGGGACCACCGTCCACGACAGCGCGGTCTGGCTGACGTACCTGTGACTCCCACCCAGAACCTCATCCTGAGGTGTCAGCCTATTGAAGATCGGCTGACCTCGAAGGAGGGCTCCAGAAGTCTCCGAGCGAACTGGAGCCCTCCTTCGAGGCCGCTACGCGGCACCTCAGGATGAGGTCGTGGCTTGGGAAAGCGTAAGTTGTACAGGGCTTTCGAGTCCCCCGCCGGATCGGGGCGCCCTGCCTTTCGCCTCAGCTCGGCCGATCCATCTTGCAGGTGGTCGGCAGCAGGGTGTCCTTCGCCTCGACCACGCCGTCGCCGGTCCAGCCCCAGCCGGTATTCTCGCTGTCGAGAACCTTCGACGTATCGACCGGGCCGAAGCGCGAGATGTAGATCGGCTGGAAGATCTGGTGGTCGTCCGGACGGATGAAGCTGTCCTTGCCGTAGAGCGTGTCGTTGTGGATCGCATCCATCGCCTTGGCGATGGCCTTGGGATCGGTCGACTTGGCGGTGAGCGTCGCCTTCGACAGCACGTTCATCAGGTTGACGACCCGCGCATAGGTCAGCTCCTGGCCGGTCTTGGCGCGGAAGGCGGTCTCGAAGTCGTGCGCGGGCTTGTAGTCGATGTTGGCGTAGCCCTCGGAGATCTGGAAGACGTGATCGGGGAGGTTCGCCTGCTTGATCGCCGTCGGCCCGCCGCTGCCGCCGCCGTAATAGGTGTAGAAGTTGGCCTGCAAGCCGGCATCGCCGGCGGCCTTCAGCAGCAGCGCCATGTCCTGCGCCCAGTTGCCGGTGATCACCGAATCGGCACCCGAGGCCTTGATCTTGGCGATGTAGGGCGAGAAGTCGTTGACCTTCTGGAGCGGCGCCACCTCGTCGCCGACGATCTGGATGTCGGGCCGCTTCTCCTTCAGCATCGCCCGGGCCGCGGCGCGCACCGCCTGGCCGTGCGAGTAGTCCTGGTTGATCAGGTAGACCTTCTTGATCTCCGGCTTGCCCTTGATGTAGTTGGTCAGGGCCGCCATCTTGATGTCGGAATTGGCGTCGAAGCGGAAGTGCCAGTAATTACACTTGGCGTTGGTCAGCGACGGATCGACCGCTGCGTAGTTGAGATACAGGATTTCCTTACCGGGATTGCGGTCGTTGTACTTGCCGACGAAGTCGATCAGCGCGGCTCCGACCGAGGAGCCGTTGCCCTGCACCACCACGCGGGCGCCGGAATCGATCGCCTTCTGGAGCTGTACGATGCTCTCCTGCGGGTTGAGCTTGTTGTCGTAGCCCATCACCTCGAGCTTGAGGTCGGAGTTCTTGGCGTTGAGCTGGTCGGCCATGAACTGGAAGGTCTTCAGCCCGGCCTCGCCGGTGCTGGCCCCGCCGCCGGAGAGCGGATCGACGAAGGCGATCTTCAGGCTCATCGGCGCGGCGAGCGCAGTCGAGGCCGCCAGGGCCATGAGGCCGGCGGCCGTGATGCGCGCGAGGGTCTTGACCAAGGCGTCCTCCTGGAATGGCGTTCCCGTGTTCTTGCAGCGCGCCGTATTCGGCGTCGCCCGGGGGCCTTCGCCCCCTTGGTCCGACAGTGCCTCCCCATCCGGGACCGGTCAAGACGCGAAATGACGATCCGCATCGCGAAACATGTTGCCGAGCCGGCGCCGGATCGTCACCCTATGGCAGCCCGGGGCGGGATCCGCAGAACAGGGCGTGGGAGGGAGGCGGCAGCATGGCACAGGCGGTGGCGGCGCGCGCCGGCGCGATCACGCAGGACACGGTCGCCGAAAATGCGATCGCCAAAAGCTCGATCGTACAGAACGCAGCGGAGCCGGAGGACGGCGACCGGCAATTCGTCACCGCGCTCGCTCGCGGGCTCCAGGTCCTGCGCGCCTTCCGGGACGCGGCCGAGATGCTGGGCAACCGCGAGATCGCCTCCCGCACCGGCCTGCCGAAGCCTACCGTCTCGCGCCTGACCCACACGCTGCTCGCCCTCGGCTACCTGGTGCACGACCCGGAGGACGAGCGCTACGGCCTCGGGCCCGCGGTGCTGGCGCTGAGCTCCGCCTTCCTGCGCCAGAATTCCTTCCCCCAGATGGTGAAGCCGTTCCTGCAGGACCTCGCCACCGCCGTGCAGGCGCACGTGGCGCTCGGCCTCCTCGACGGGCTGTCGAGCGTCTACGTCCAGCTCTGGCGCGGCGAGGGCCAGCGCATCGTGCTGTCGAGCGAGGTCGGCTACCGCCTGCCGCTCGCCCGCAGCGCCATGGGCATGGCGACCCTGTCGAGCCTCGACGAGGCGGAGCGCACCGCGCTCATGACCCGCCTGCGCCGCGACGGCGCCGAGGCGGGCAAGCTGGAGCAGACCTATCGCCGCTGCGCCGCCGAGATCGCCCAGCACGGCTTCTGCGTCGGCATCGGCATCTGGCACCAGGACATCAACGCCGTCGCCGCCCCGATCCAGGCCCCGGGCGGGCGGGGTCATTTCGCCCTCAACATCAGCGGCCCGGCCTTCCTGCTCACCGAGGAGGTGCTGCGCAAGGATACCGGGCCGAAGCTGGTGGAGACGGTCGAGCGGATGCGCGCGCTGGGCATCGTCGATTGACGGCTCACCCCTCCTCCAGCCCGGAAAACCACGCCGCGTAGGGCGTGTTGCGGGCGAGGTGCCGGGTGTAGTCCGGCGCCCCGTCGGTCCACCAGGGAGGCCCTCGCTCGCCCAGCCCATGCTTGGCCGCATCGACCGCCGCGCGGGCCGCCGCCAGGGCAGCGCCCCCCTCCCCCTTGGCGTCGCGCACCGCGCGGCGCGCCCGCATCAGGTCCTGCACCAGGGCCTCGCGGCGCTCCGCCGGCAGATCCGGGTCGGAGCGGCGCCACAGCCGCCCGCGTACCACGATGTAGCGCCCGTCCGGCGTGGTCGGGACAGTCTTGGTGGTCGGAACAGTCTTGCGCCCCGTCACGGTAAGATCGCCGCTCGCCCGGCCCCTCTTGAGGCGGCGTTAAACCTTCGCGCGCAACTTCGTCGCGGGAAGCGGGAGTCAGTCCTCCTGCCTGGGGGCGCCATGCATATCGTCGTCGTCGATCCGAGCCGGGTGGTGCTCAAGGTCATCAGCGGGCTCCTGACGCCCCGCGGCCATACCGTGGACACCTTCACGGATTCGCGCGAAGCGCTCGATTTCGTCACCGACAACGCGTCGGTCACCGCCTTGATCACCAGCCTCGAGGTCCGCCCCCTCGGCGGCCTGGAGCTGTGCTGGTCGGCCCGGCTCCTCGCGGATGCGCATCGGCCGCTCTACATCATCACCATGTCGTCGGCCCGCAACGCCCGCAACCTGTCGGAGGCGCTGGACAGCGGCTCGGACGACTTCATCGACAAGCCGCCGAGCCCGGAGGAGCTCTATGCCCGCCTGCGCGCCGCCGAGCGGATGACCGGGATGCAGCGCGAGCTGATTCGCCTCGCCGAGACCGACGCGCTGACCGGGCTCCTCAACCGCCGCGCCTTCCTGCAGCGGGTCGGCGACATGACCGACCGGGCCGGCGCCCACGGCCGGGTGGGGATGGTCGTGGTCGATATCGACCACTTCAAGACAATCAACGACCAGCACGGCCACGATGTCGGCGACACGGCGATCCGGGGCGTCGCCGCGGAGATGCTGACGGAGGCCGGCGGCATCGCCGGGCGCCTCGGCGGCGAGGAATTCGCCGTGGCCCTGCCGGGGCGCACCCTGGAGGAGGCCGAGGCCGCCGCCGGGCGCCTGCGGCTGCGCTGCACACAGCTGCGCTTCAAGGGCCAGCGCGGCCCGGTGCAGCTCACCGCGAGCTTCGGCGTCAGCGCCTGGTCCGAGGGCGAGACCGTCGGCGGGCTACTCAAGCGCGCCGACATCGCCCTCTACGAGGCCAAGAGCACCGGCCGCAACCGGGTGGTCTCGGCGGCCACCGACCTGATCCTGGCGCGGGCGGGATGAGACCGGCCCTCCGGAGATCAAGGGACAATCCGTCCTCCGCGCCCGACCAGGTCCGCACGCCTCGAAGAGGCGACGCCTCGACATACCTGGCCGGCCTGCGCGGAGGTCGATAAATCTCGACGAAGTCACCAGACACCGAATCCTGGACGATATATTATGAAATATCGTCCAGGCATTCGAGCGCGATGTCAGCCGCTATCTTGAGGTTCTTGTCGTTCGTCCGGGCCGACAAGTCTTGGAGGCGTTGCCTCGACGCCTGGACGGCATCATCAGTCGTTTCCGTGATTCGCCCGCTCTCCAGAAACACCAGCGCTTCGCCTTGCGCCTCGAGGGAGCCCTCTTCTATGATCGTCACGATCAGGTCGAGCGGAAGAATTGCTTCGATATTGTTGAGCGCGAAAAGCAGAGACCCTGACATCTTGAGCATGCCTGGCCTTTCGAGCAGTCGAATGATAATTTGATCGGCGCCCCTGCCAATCAAATCAGTCAGGAGTAGCGCCGCCGCATTGCGGACCTTGCTCGAATCCGTCCTGTTCAGGACATCCGCCACGAGATTGGCCAGATCGCTCTTGTCATCGTCACCGGCGAAGCGAGCGTTGCGCAACGCATGAACGACGAGATCGTCACCTTCAAGGCGAGGATGACCGGGCTCTCGACGTGCATTATCGATCAGGAAGGCGAGATTCATGTTCACATCTCACTTCGCTTTCGGACGACCAAGCTGCACCCATTCGTCGTATAACTCGCGCACCTCATCGACAGTGCCGAAGTCACGTCCACTGCCCCCCGTCCGGCCCTTCTCCTTGCGATGATACCAGTTCCAGAACCCTGGATCGTCGACACCGAAGAGCCGGTCACGCGCAGATTTCTTGCCGCCGCGGAAACGGGCGCTCTTGTCTTCCCCCATGACGTGCGCAACCAGCGGTTCCCCATTCACACCCGAACGGCGCTGACCCTCATTAACGTGCGTCCGGTTTCGTTTTGCGAGCCGGCCTTTCGCAACGGCCGTGCGGCGCGCGCCGGGTCGGCCCGGCGAGCGGGAAGGCCCGAAGACGCCTCCGCGTGTCGCGTCCCGGCCTGACCCATTGCGGGAAAATACCGAGGCCCGCGTTCCAAACTGGTCCGGCCCTTTCGTCCCCGCAGCCCTGGTCTCCGACCCCGTCCGGCCAGGGTTTTGCGACATCCTGACGCGGAGTCGGTCTACCTAGGCATTCCGCCCCTCGGGCGGGCCATGCCGAGGCCGGGGAGTCCATCCCCGCCCCGCTCTCCCCCCGCCGGAGTGGAACGCGGCTTGATCCGTCTCCTCCATGGGCACCGCGCCTGTATCGCGCTGGGACGGAGGCAAACGGCATGAGTGACGCCGTCAGGGTTCTGATCATCAACGAGCCGTCGGATCTCGGCGCCGCCTTCCGGGCGACGCTGGAACACAGCCCGGCCTTGCTCACGGTGGGCGAGGAAGAGCTGGAGGATGCGGGCACGACCTGCGTCGTCCTGGCCTTCGCGCCGGAATACGGCCCGGAGGCCGTGGCTTCCTTGCGCGAGCGGGCGCCGGAGGCCCGGATCCTGGTGGCGTTCAAGGCCGCGGACGCCGCCGAGATCGGCCGGCTCGCGACTGCGGGCGCCGACGCCTTCGTGGCCCGCGGCAGCACCCCGCAGGATATCTGCGCGACGATCCTGGCGCTCGCCCACGGCCTGCCGCTGCACGAGGGCGAGGCGGAAGCGCCGGCCCCGGAAGCCGCGGCCGAGAGCCTGGGCCTCACCCCGCGGGAGGCCGAGGTGCTGCGCTTCCTCTCCGCCGGCTTCAGCAACAAGGAGGTGGCGCGCCGCCTCACGGTCAGCGTGCGCACCGTCGAGACCCACCGGCTCAACCTGCGCCGCAAGACCAAGACCGGCCGGCTCAAGGACCTGGTGCAGCTCGCCCGGCAGATCGGCCTGGCGCCGGTGCTGGAGGGCGAAGCCCGGCCCCTGCGGCGCATCGCCCACGAGGCGCACCGCGTCGTCCCTCACTGAGGGGCGGCGCGGGATCGGGCGGTCCTTGAGCGACCGCCATCGTCGGACTTGTCCTGCCGGCCGGATCAGGCGGCCTTGCGGGCCCCTGCCTTGCCGGACCGGGTCTTTTCGAATCGCCGGGACTTTTCGGATGGCGATGAGCCGCCCTTGATCGAACGCCCGGTCGCGGGTTCCGCTTTCCTCGTGCCGGCCTTGGCGCGCCCCTTCTTCGCCTCCCGCTCAACCCGGGCCAGGCGGCCCTGGAGCAGGCCGAGCACCGCCGTCTCTTCCGGCCGCAAGGAGGCGATCTCGTCGCGGAGCGCCGCCTGGACCTCGTCCTTGACCTGGAGCAGCAGCTCGCCGTCGAGGTAGCAGCCGAGGATCTCGGGGTGGACGTAGCACTTGCGGCAGATGGTCGGCGTGTTGCCGAGCCGCTCCGCCACCCGCTCGATCGCCGCGCGCACGTTGCGCTTGGCCTTGGCCTCGCTGTCGAAGGCCTCGAACTCGCGCAGAGCCATGGCGGCGAGCACCGTGCCGGACCAAGTCCGAAAGTCCTTGGCGGTGATGTCGCGCCCGGTGATCTCGCGCAGGTAGGCGTTCACGTCGGCCGAAGTCACGTCCCGCTGCACCCCGTCCTCGTCGAGATACTGGAACAGCTCCTGGCCCGGCAGGTCCTGGCAGGCCTTCACGATCTTCGCCACCCTTCGGTCGTGGACGGCGAGTTCCCAGACCTTGTTGCTCTTGCCCTTGAAGCGGAACGTGAGTTCCTTGCCCTCCACCTTGACGTGCGGGTCGCGCAGGGTGGTGAGGCCGTAGCTCTTGTTCTGCTTGGCGTAGTCATCGTTGCCGACCCGGATCAAGGTGGTCTCCAGCAGGTGAACCACCGTGGCCAGCACCTTCTCGCGCGGCAGCCCGCGCCGGCCCATATGCTCCTGCACCGTCGCGCGGATGCCGGGCAGCACCTCCGCGAAGGTCATCATGTGGGCGAACTTGGTGCTGTCCCGCGCCTGGCGGAACTCGGGATGGTAGCGGTACTGCTTGCGGCCGCGAGCGTCACGCCCGGTCGCCTGGATGTGGCCGTTGGCGTGGCGGCAGATCCACACGTCGGTATAGGCCGGCGGGATCGCCAGGGCCTTGATGCGCGCCAGCGCCTTCTGGTCCTGCACCTTCGCGCCCTTGGCATCGACGTAGGTGAAGCCGCGCCCGTTGCGCTTGCGGCGATAGCCGGGCTCCTCGTCGCTCACGTAGCGCAGGCCCGCCTCGCGGGCGGCGTCGCGGGTGTCGACGCGATCCTCGGCGGCCGATTCCGCCCTCTCGGCATCCGACAGCATGGGTATCACGACCTCGCGCGGTTCAAGTCGATCTCAACTGGCGCTCGGCCGTCCCGGTTCCTGCCGTCACGGGGCATGACAGGCCGCGGTATCCCGGCGCGGCGCCAGCCTGTAGGGAGGGGGCTCGACGAGCGGGAGGGACCGGGTGCAGCCACAGGACGCGAGCCGGGAGAACAAGCGGGCGCACATCGCCTTCGTGGTCACCGAGGACTGGTTCTTCGCCTCGCACTTCCTGCCGATGGCCCGCGCGGCGGTGGCGGCCGGCCACCCGGTCTCAGTCGTTACCCGGGTGCGGGCGCATCGCGACGTCATTGCGGCGACGGGCGCCCGGGTGGTGGAACTCGAGGCCGAGCGATCGAGCCTGAACCCGATGGCGGCGGGCTATGCCGCCGGCCAGCTCGCCGCGATCCTGAAGGCCCTCCAGGCCGACATCGTCCATTGCATCGCGTTGCGCGGCATCCTGGTCGGCGGCGCGGCGGCCGTGCTCGCCGGCATCCCGTCCCGGGTCTACGCGCTCACCGGCCTCGGGCTGATCGGGGCCCGGCAGGATCGGACCGGGCGCCTCGCCCGCGCCGCCCTGCGGCTCCTGATCCGCGGTCCCCTGGAGACGGCGCGCACCCGCTACCTGTTCGAGAATCCGGACGATGCGCGGCTGCTCGGCCTCGATCCCGAAAGCCCTCGCGTGATGATCATCGGCGGGGCCGGGATCGACCCGGAGGCGTGGGTGCCGAAACCCCTGCCGCCGCAAGGCCCGTTGCGGATCGTGCTGACCGCCCGGATGCTGTGGTCGAAGGGGGTCGATACCGCGGTGGAAGCCGCCCGCCTCGCGAGGGCGAAGGGCGCAAACCTGGACTTGTCGCTCTATGGCGCCCCCGACCCGTCGAACCGCCGCGCGATCCCCGAGGCGACCCTGCGCGACTGGTCGCGGGACGGGATCACCTGGCACGGCGCCACCGGCGACGTCGCCGCAGCCTTGAGCCAGGCCCACGTCGCCTGCCTGCCGTCCCGCGGCGGCGAGGGGCTGCCGCGGGCGCTCCTCGAAGCTGCGGCGAGCGGCCGGGCGATCCTCACCACCGACGTGCCGGGCTGCCGGACCCTGGTGCGGGACGGGATCGAGGGGCTGGTCGTGCCGCCGGACGATCCACACGCGCTCGCCGCCGCCATGGTGCGGCTTGCCGCCGATCCCGCTCTCGTCGCCCGGATGGGCGCGGCGGCACGGACCCGCATCGTCGAGGGCGGCTTCACCGAGGCGGCGGTGACGGGGCGGGTGTTGCGGCTCTACGCGGACCTCGCCTGATGGACCCCCTCGCCTTCATCCGCACTCACACGGCGCTGCGCCCGGTGCCGCACGCCCCGGCGATCCGCCTGCACGTCGCCGACGAGGCGACGGAATTGTGGGGCCGGACCGAGGAGGAACTGGGCGAGATCGGCCTGCCGCCGCCGTTCTGGGCCTTCGCCTGGGCCGGAGGCCAGGCGCTCGCGGCCTACGTGCTGGAGCACCCCGAGACGGTCGCGGGCGCCCGGGTGCTCGATTTCGCTTCCGGCTCCGGCCTCGTCGCCATCGCGGCCGCCATGGCGGGCGCAACATCCATCGCGGCGAGCGACCTCGATCCCTTCGCCCTGGCGGCGATCGGCCTCAACGCGGCCGAGAACGGCGTCGCGGATCGGATCACCGCGATAAGCGCCGACCTGATCGGCCGCGACGACGGCTGGGATTGCGTGCTCGCCGCCGACATCTTCTACGAACGCGACCTCGCCGCGCGGGTCGGCGACTGGCTCTCGGGACTTCACGCCCGCGGCGCCCGGGTGCTGCTCGGCGATCCCGGCCGGGCCTACCTGCCGAAGGACCGGCTGGAGAACGTGGCGACCTATGAAGTGCCGGTGACGCGGGCGCTGGAGGATTCCGAGATCAAGCGGACGGGGGTGTGGCGGTTCCGGGGGTGAAGGTGGCGTGACCCCGCCGATCCCCGGTTGTCCCGCTCGGCTAGGGCAGCGCCCGATCGCGCTGCGACGCGGTACACGACACTGGCGCAAAGTCCGCGATCGTCAGGCTTTTCCCATCTGCAACCTCATCCTGAGGTGTCAGTCCATCCTTGATGGACTGACCTCGAAGGAGGGCTCCATAAGTCTGTGCGATCCCTGGAGCCCTCCTTCGAGGTCAGCCGATTTTCAATCGGCTAACACCTCAGGATGAGGTCGTGGGCGGGAAGGGCATGCGACGCTGGGAGCAGATTCTATCGCGTAGTGTGGCGCCGCAATCGTAGTTCTGCCCCAGATCTTTGAGCGTGCCGCATTTTCTGCGATACGCCGGTATTTACTTCGTCGAAAAATGCATCAAGCCGCCCGGACCTCGCCCAGGAAGCCGCGGACGGCACGGCTGAGCCCGTCGGACCGTACCGCGAGGGTGCGCGCGGCGCCGAGAACCTGCGCAGCGGCCGATCCGGTCTCGCTGGCGCCGGCCCGCACCGATTCGATATGGCCCGTGACCTGCCGGGTCCCCTGCGCGGCCTCCTGGACGTTCCGGGCGATCTCGCGCGTGGCCGCACCCTGCTCCTCGATCGCCGAGGCGATGTGGGTGGCGATGCCGGACATGTCGTCGATCGTGCCGCTCACGCCCTGGACGGCCTCCACCGCGCCGCGGGTGGCGGACTGGATCGCCCCGATCCGGGCGGTGATCTCCTGGGTCGCCCGGGCCGTCTGCTCGGCCAGCGTCTTGACCTCGGCGGCCACCACCGCGAATCCGCGCCCGGCTTCGCCGGCCCGGGCCGCCTCGATGGTGGCGTTGAGCGCCAGCAGGTTGGTCTGGCTTGCCACCCCCGAGATCAGGCCCGCCGCCGCGCCGATCCGGTCGGCGCTGTCCGACAGTTCCCGGATGATGGTGCCCGTCTCCCGTGCGCGCGCAATGGCGGAGGCGGCGATCCCGACCGAATGCGTCACCTGCCCGCTGATCTCCTGCACGGAGGCCGCCATCTCCTCGGTCGCACCCGCGACCTGCTGCACGTTGCCCGACGTCTGCTCGGCGGCCACCGCGACATGGGCCGCGAGCGTGTTGGTCTGCGCGGCGATCTCCGTCATCGATGCCGCGGTGGCCTCCATCTCGGTCGCGGCGGCCGCCAGTTCCTCGGTGAGCGCGCCGGCCTCGGCCTCGAAGCCGCGGGTGATCCGATCGAGGATCTCGGCCCGGCGCATCTTGAGGGCATCGGCCTCGGCCTGCAGGGCGGCCAGCCGCCGGGCCTCGATGCTCGACTCCTTGAACACCTGCACGGCATCGGCGATCTGGCCGATCTCGTTCGGCTCGCCCTGATGCGGTATCGTGACTGCAAGATCACCGGCCGCGAGTTGCCGCATCGGCTCCAGGATGGCGCGGACGCTGGCCGAGATGCTGCGCACGATCAGCGTCCCCAGCGAGGCGGCGAGCACCAAGGCAACGACACCGATCGCCAACATCATCCGCTCGGCGCCGGATGCGGTGACCTCTCCTTGGGCGACCGCCTTCTCGCCGTTGTCGTTGTTGAGGGCGACGATCTTCTCGAGCGCCTCCGAGGCCGCCTTGATGTGAGGACGGACGTTGGTGAGGTTCTCGCGCAACGCCAGATCCTTGCGCCCCGTCCGCGAATGTTCCAGCACGGCCGGGATGGCCGCGAGATAGTTCTTCCATTCGCGATCGAACACCGCGAAGAGCTCACGCTCCTTCGGGCCGTCGATCAGCGGCTCGTAGTGGCGCATCGCTGCGACCACGGCCTCGGTCTTCTTCGACAGGGCCTCTTCCTCGGTCCGCATCCGCGCGGCTTCGGCGTAGAGGATGTGGTTGACGACGCTGACGCGCGCATCGATCACGTTGCCGCGCAGCTCGCCGGCATACCGCACGCTGGGCAGCGTGTTCTTGCCGAGACGGCTCTGCTCGCCGGCAAGCGTGCCGACGGCATGCAGGCCCACGCCGCTCACGACGAGCAGGCAGACGATGAGCAGGGCGAGGGCGCCGGCAATCCGGTGCTTGATCGAGAGTGTCGCGAACCAGGAGGCCATTGACCGAGCGCAGCTCCGGGGAGGAGCCGCGAGAATGAATGGCCGGCTATAAATTTTCGCTAAGCCGCAGCTTATCGGCGAAGACCGTGAGACATCGGCGAAGCAACCCACGATTGTCTCAACGTCAGACGCACCGCGATGAGTCGCGAAATCCGCTGTCGCGTGCGCACCAATTCATCGTGGGCTGTCGAGTCGAGCGGGATTGGATCCCGATGTCCACGCCCGGGCGGAGGGCCCGTGTCGTCTCCCCGCCCCCTTCCGGCCCCTCGCACCGGGTCACACCGATCGGGGTCTGGCCCGACGTCCCACCTCGTCCTGCGCCGACACGGCGGCGCAGGGTGAAGACCGTCAATGGGCCGCCGGCTGCTTTGCCCTCGCGACGATCTGCGTCGGGTTGACGAAGCGCAAAGCGATCACCAGCCAGACCAGCGTCACCGCCATGTAGACCACCGCCATGGCGTCGATCGACTGCCCGGCCCGCACGCCGGCGGCGAAGACCGCGTAGTAGAGCGCCACCACCAGCGTCTGGCTCGTCGGCCCGGCGACCAGGAAGGTGAGTTCGAACATCGCGATCGTGCGGACCAGCACCAGCAGCAGGGCGGCGAGGATGCCGGGGATGAGGAGCGGCAGCAGCACCCGCAGGAAGAGCTGGCCCGTGCCGGCGCCGAAGACCCGGGCCGCCGCCTCGATGCGCGGGTCGATCTGCTCGATGAACGGGATCATCACCAGCACCACGAAGGGCACGCTCGGCACGAGGTTGGCCAGGACCACGCCCCAGAGCGTGCCGGCGAGCCCCGCCCGGTAGAGCACGGTGGCGAGCGGGATGCCGTAGGTGATCGGCGGGACCAGCAGCGGCAGCAGGAAGACCAGCATCACCAGCCGCTTGCCCGGAAAGTCGCGCCGCGCCAGCGCGTAGGCCGCCGTGACCCCGAGGAGCCCGGAGAGACAAACCACCAGGAACACCACCTGGAGGGTCACCACCAGCACGTCGCCGAGCTGGAACTCGTCCCAGGCCGAGGCGTACCAGCGGGTGGTGAGGCCGAGCGGCAGCCAGGTTCCGAGCCAGCGCGTGGCGAAGGAGTTGAGCACGACCGCGGCGATCATCGCCATGAGGTTGAGGCAGAACAGCAGCGTGACGGCCCAGACCGCCATCCGCCACAGGCGCGAGACGAGGCCGGTGTCGCGGATCATCCCTTGGTGCCTCCGACCGGGCCGGTATAGAGGAGCGTGCGGCCCCAGAGCAGCAGGCCGACGATGGCGAGCTGCACCGCCGCCATGACCATCGCGATCGCCGAGGCGAGCGAATAATCGTATTCCTCGAACGCCGCCTGGTAGGCTGCGATCGAGATCACCCGCGTCGCGCCCGCCGGCGCCCCGAGCAGCACCGCGGACGGGAAGACGGAGAAGGCCTGGACGAAGGACAGGCAGAAGGTCACGGCAAGTCCCGGCAGGATCAGCGGCAGGATCACCGTCCGGAAGCGCTGCCAGGCATTGGCGCCGTGGGTCGCCGCGGCCTGCTCCAGCGCCGGATCGATGCCGGTGACGGAGGAGAGCGTCAGCAGGAAGGCGAACGGGAAGCCGGTGATGAGGAGCGAGGCGAACACGCCCCAGTAATTGTTGGTGAGCTTGAGCGGGCTCCCGATCACCCCGAGCCAGACGAGGCTGCGGTTGAACCAGCCCTGCGGCCCGAGGAAGTTGAGCAGGCCCTCCGCCACCAGCACGGTGCCGAGCGTGATCGGCAGGACCAGGATGGTGGTGAGGAGCCGCTGGCTGCGCATCAGCCGCACGCGCAAGGCGATGGGCACCGCGAGCACGAGATTGAGCACAGTGACAGGGATCGCGAGGCGCAAGGTGGCGCCGATCGTGTCGTAGAGGAACGGGTCGGAGAAGAAGCGGGCATAGTTCGCCCACCACGCCCCGGCCTTCGGCTGCAACGACAGCACCAGCCCATAGGCGAAGGGATAGACGAACAGGCCGAGGATCGTCAGCAGCGCCGGCAGCACCAGGAGCGTGGTGCCGTCGAGGCCGCGGGCGGCCAGCCGCACCGAGAGCGGCGGCGCCTCCTCGCGGGCCGGCGCGGTCTTGGGAAGCGAGGTTTTGGGAAGCGAGGCCGAGGTCACGCCGCCTCCCCGGGAAAGACCAGGACCCGCGGCGAGGCGGCGGCAAAGCACAGGGTCTCGTCCTGCGACACCAATCGGTCGGAGCGGAAGAACAGCTCGGTCCCGTCCTGCGCCACGGCGGTGCCGAAGAAGGCCCGCCCGCGATATTCGACGCTGGCGACACGGGCCGGCAGGCCGTCGGCCGCGATCGTCAGGTCCTCCGGGCGGATCGCCGCGACCGCGGGGGCGCCGGGGCTCAAAGCGTCCCGCAGGGTACCGGCGAGGCGGGTGCCGCAGATCTCGACCTCGGCCCGGTCGCCGCTGACCGCGACCGCGCGCCCGCGCAGGCGATTGCGAAAACCCATGAAGTCGGCGACGTCCGGGTGGCTCGGCCGCTCGTAGAGGTCTTCCGGCGTGCCGACCTGGCGGATGCGCCCGTCGCGCATCACCACGACCCGGTCGGCCATCGACAGGGCCTCGTCCTGGTCGTGGGTGACGTAGATCGTGGTCGAGCCGATGGCGTCGTGGATGCGGCGGATCTCGGCCCGCATCTCCAGTCGCAGCTTGGCATCGAGATTCGACAGCGGCTCGTCCATCAGCACCACCGGCGGCTCGATCACGATCGCCCGGGCGATGGCGACGCGCTGCTGCTGGCCGCCGGACATCTGGCCCGGGAGCTTGGCGGCCTGCGATTGCAGCCGCACCAGGGCCAGCGCATCCTCGACCCGGCGCGCGGCCTCTTGGCCCTTGATGCCCCGCATGGCGAGGCCAAAGCCGACATTCTTCGCCACGGTCATGTGCGGGAACAGCGCGTAGCTCTGGAACACCATGCCGAAGCCGCGCTCCTCGGGCTTCAGCCGGTCGATGCGGCGCTCGCCGAGATGGATCGACCCGCCGGTGAGCGGCAGGAGCCCGGCGATGCAGTTGAGCGCCGTCGACTTGCCGCAGCCCGACGGGCCGAGGAGCGCGATGAACTCGCCGCCCCGGATCGTCAGGTCGAGCCCGTCGAGGGCGGTCATCGCGCCGAACCGGCGGCTCAGGCCGCTCAAGCACAGGTCCTGCGGCGCCTCGTGATGGCGTGCCATCGGTGTCCTCTCCTGCCGCGTCGCCTCTTTGCGGGCGACCATTGCGGCGTTAGAGCATTTCCCGACGAAGCGGAGACTGGCTCGTCATAGAAAATGCGGCAAAATAGAATATATAGAGTAGCGACCAATCGCAACGCCACTGTACACGACGGGACGGTTCATGTGCGGCACCGGCCTTATCCCACCCGCAACCTCATCCTGAGGTGTTAGTCGATCTTCGATCGACTGACCTCGAAGGAGGGCTCCAGAAGTCTCCGAGCCAACTGGAGCCCTCCTTCGAGGTCAGTCCATCTCTGATGGA
Source organism: Methylobacterium sp. 142-1Y (assembly GCF_057747795.1). Taxonomy (NCBI): domain Bacteria; kingdom Pseudomonadati; phylum Pseudomonadota; class Alphaproteobacteria; order Hyphomicrobiales; family Methylobacteriaceae; genus Methylobacterium; species Methylobacterium sp. 142-1Y. Next base: position 1,192,983 of record NZ_CM173224.1, read on the forward strand.
CTGACACCTCAGGATGAGGTTGCGGGTGGCATAAGGCCGGACGCTGTCGTGTATCGGGCATGGCTCACCGCTTCTTGCCGGAGCCGACCTGCTCGTCCCAGCGGCGGAAGGCCACCACCATCCTGTCGGCGTCGAGCGGCATCTCGATCGGGTGGTCGGCGATCATCCGGTCGTATTCGGGCCGGCCGAAGTCCTTGATCGCCGCGCGGCTCTCCGGCGGGGCCATGTCGAGGGTGACGCCCTTCACGGCAGGGCCCGGATAGAAGTAGCCCTCGTCGTAGGTATAGGCCTGCTGCGCCGGCTGGAGCAGGAAGGCCATCAGGTCGAGGATGACCGCGAGCTTCTCCTCGGGCACGCCCTTCGGCACCGCCATGTAATGGGCGTCCGCCACCCAGCGGAAATCCTTCAGCGTCCCGACCTTGGCCTCGGCCGGCACCACGCCGAGCACGCGGGGGTTGATGTCCCAGCCGGTGGTCGACACGATGATGTCGCGGCTGCCCTCGCCCAGTTCCTTCATCGTCTGCGAGGTGCCGCCCGGGTAGTAGTCGACCGTCTCGCCGATCGCCTTCAGGTAGTCCCAGGTCTTGTCCCAGCCCTTGTCCGGGTCCTTGGGGTCCTTGTCGCCGAGGATGTAGGGCAGGCCCATGATCCAGGTGCGACCGGGACCGGAATTGGCCGGACGGGCATACATGAACTTGCCCTTGTTCTGGCGCGCCCAGGCCAGAAGCTCCTCGGCGCTCGTCGGCACCGTCTTCACCCGCTCGGGCATGTACTCGATCAGCGGGCCCGACGGGTACCAGGCGACGCACAGGCCCTGGCCCTGCGCCAGGCCGTTCAGCCTGAGCGCGGCGGGCTGATAGATGTCGGCGGGCTTCGGCAACTGGCCGGCATAGGGCTTCAGGTCGATCCACAGCGTCTGCTCGATGCCGGCGGCGATGCCGTCGGTGCCGGTGAGCACGAGGTCGATGTCGACCCGGCCGGCGGCCTGCTGGGCCTTCAGCTTCGAGGGCAGTTCCGGCGCCGGTGCCTTGGTGAAGGCGAAGCGCGAGACGATGCCGGGCTTTGCCCGGCGATAGGCCTCGATCGCCTTCTGGGTGAGCGCCAGGTTGCCCGCGACATCCACCACCGTGACGACGACGGGCGAGGTCGGCAGGGCGAGGTTCGCCCAGGCGCGCCCGCCGAGGACGAGCCCCGCCCCGGCCGCGAGCCCCGCGACCGCATTGCGGCGTGTGATCGTCATGTTTCCCCCGTTTTGCTGCCTGCGGGCTCTGCCGGCCCTTGAGCGACGACGGATCGCTCCATACTTTCATCCATTGGTGCACTAATATTTTAGGGCGTCAAGTCTGCCGTTGCGACAGGTCGCCGGGCTCCGCGCCGCGTTGCGCCATCGACCGGGGGGACAGTGGACCGGATCGCCACTGCGCGGGCGGCCCATCCGGCGAGGCGCCGCGCATCGCCCCCGTGAGCGACCGCGCGATCACCATTGCTCCTTCGTAACCGAATCGCTAAGCTTGCCTCCGACGGTTCCCTCCGGGGATCAAAAGGGAACGCGGTGAGGGTGACGAGCCCGAAGCCGCGGCTGCCCCCGCAACTGTAAGCGGCGAGCCTTCCATCACCTTACGTCACTGGGGATCCTCGACGCTCCCTGGGAAGACGATGGCAGGCGCTGACCCGTGAGCCAGGAGACCTGCCGTCAGCCGTGGTCACACGCGAGCACGTCGGGCGGGGTGTCCTGATGGGTGTCGAGGCGAGAGGCGAGGAGCCTTCGCCCCGCTGTCGTTCGCGGTGACGTGCCACAGCCTCGCGCCGTCCCGCCATGCTCGCTCCCCTCCCCTCCCGATCCGCCGACAGGACGCGCGCAATGCGTCCTGCAGATCGTCCGGGAGAGTGGAAATGTAACTTTATAACGTTACATTTTTTGCGAGACCGGCTACGGACGGGGCGCCATCCTGCCCTGGACTCTTCCATGCCCGCGCTCCGCGCCCGTCGCTCCACCGCCCTCGCCGCCACCGTCCTGCTCGTTGCCGCCCCTGCTTGCGCCGAGGAGATCAGCCTCGACCGCATCGACGTCGCGGGGGGCCGCAACCGCGAGGAGGCCGCGCCCGGCCTCAACCTCGCGACGCCGTCGCGCTCGGGGTCCCGCCTCGGCCTCACCCCGCTCGAGACCCCGGCGAGCCTCGACATCATCAGCGGCGAGACCGTCCGGGCCCGGGGCCAGAACACCGTCGAGGAGGCGGTGACCCAGAACGCCGTCGGCATCACCAGCATCGCGGCGCCCGGCAACGGCAACCTCGCCTTCACGGCGAGGGGCTTCGCCGGGGCCGGCTCGGTGCAGCAGCTCTACGACGGCACGCGGCTCTATGTCGGGGCCGGTACGGTCACCTTCCCGTTCGACACCTGGTCGGCGGAGCGGATCGAGGTCCTGCGCGGCCCGGCCTCGGTGCTCTACGGCGAGGGCGCGATCGGCGGCATCATCAACGTGGTGCCGAAGAAGCCGGTCTTCACGCCCATCGGCGAGGCGCGGGCGGCGATCGGCTCGGACGGCCTGGCACGCCTCGCCCTCGACAGCGGCGGGCCGGTCGGCGAGAACCTGGCCTACCGGTTCAATCTCAGCGGCAACTGGGCCGACGGCTGGGTGAAGCCCGACGGCGATTTCCGCAATCTCGCCCTCTCGGCCGCGGTGACCTGGCGGGCGGCGCCCGACCTGAGCGTCACGCTCTCGCACGACCTCGGTTATAACGAGCCGACCCGCTACTGGGGCTCGCCGCTCGTCGGCGGCCGGGTACCCGACCGCTTGCGCTTCACCAACTACAACATCCGGGATTCGCAGATCGCCTGGTTCGACAACTGGACGCAGTTGCGCACCGAGTGGAACCCGACTCCCGACATCACGATCCGCAACACCGCCTACCGCCTCTCGACCGAGCGGCATTGGCGCGACGTCGAGCAATATACCTACCAGCCGGCGACCGGCCTGATCCAGCGCAGCGACTATATCGAGATCTTCCATCACGAGGAGCAGATCGGCAACCGCCTCGATGCCACGTTCCGCGGCAGCCTGTTCGGGTTCAAGACGTCGACGGTCCTGGGCTTCGACGTCAACCACGTCGATTTCCGCCGCGACAGCAACTCCCCCTTCGACGGCGAGAGCGTCGTCGATCCGTACAATTTCGCCCAAGGGCGCTTCATCAACCTCACGGGCACCCGCACCGACATCGTCTCGCGCACCCGCCAGGCCTCGGTCTTCGCCGAGAACCGGCTGGAGCTGACGCCACAATTCGCCCTGGTCACGGGGGTCCGCTACGACGCCCCCCGGGTGGCGGTGAACCGGCCGCTCGCGTCGACCGCCTTCGAGAAGACCTTCGATTCCGTCAGCACCCGCGTCGCCGCCGTCTACAATCCGACGCCCGACCTCGCCCTCTACGCGCAATACGCCACCGCCGCCGATCCCCTCGGCAGCCTGATCACCACCAGCGTGGCGCAATCGCAGTTCCAGCTCGCCACCGGCGAACAGGTCGAGGCCGGCGCCAAGGGCCTGTTCGACAATGGCCGCGGCGAGTGGACCTTCGCCGCCTACCACATCCGCAAGGACAACCTGCTGACCCCGATCCCCGACCGGCCGACGGAGGTGGCCCAGGTCGGCAGCCAGTCGTCCCGCGGCGTCGAGGTCGCCTTCGCCTACCAATTGTCCGATGCGTGGCGCATCGAGGCCAACACCGCCCTGCTGCGGGCCCGCTACGACAACTTCGCCCAGACGATCAACGGCGCCGCGGTGTCGTTTACCGGCAACGTCCCGGTCGACGTGCCCCAGCGCGTCACCAATGTCTGGCTGGCCTACGCCTTCGCGCCGGGCTGGGTGGCGCGGCTCGGCGTCAACGATGTCGGGCCGGTCTTCAGCGACTTCGCCAATACGGTGAAGCGGCCGGGCTACACGCTCCTCAACGCCACCCTCGACTGGCAGGTGACGCCGACCTCGCGCCTGTCGCTGCGCGGCTACAACCTCACCGACCAGCTCTACGCGATCTCGGGCAACACCAATTCCTGGCTGCTCGGCCGCCCGCGCTCGGTCGAGCTCGCCTATCACGTCACGTTCTGATGAAAGGTGTCGTCAAGCGCCTGAAGCGATGGCTGCATCTCGGCCATCGCTGGCTCGGCATCGCGACCGCGCTCTTCATCGTCACCTGGTTCGTCTCCGGGCTGGTGATGCTGGCCGTCGGCTTCCCCACCCTCACCGAGGCGGAGCGGGTCGCGGCCTTGGGGACGCTCCGCCTCGACGCCGTGCGGCTGACGCCGCAGGGTGCGCTGGAGCGGTCGGGGAGCCCGCGCTTTCCCGCCCGCCTCACCCTGGCGATGCGGGGATCCGAGCCCGCCTACTGGATCACGCAAGGAGACGGGCGGCGCCAGGCGCTCTCGGCGGTGACCGGCGAACCGTTCCCGCCCCTCACCGGGGAGGCTGCGGCGGCGCTCGCCGCCACCCATCCGGCTTCCCGCCACACGGTCGATCTCGGCCTCGTCACCCGCGACCAGTGGACGGTGACGGCGCGCTTCGATCCGCTGCGGCCGTTCCGCCTCGTGGGCTTAAGCGACGCGGCCGGGACCGAGCTGTACCTCTCCGCGGCCACGGGGGAGCTCGCCCTCGACACCACCCGGACCGAGCGGGTGTGGAACTGGGCCGGCGCCGTGACCCACTGGATCTACCTCACGCCGCTGCGGGCGCGGGCGGGGCTGTGGCAGGACGTGGTGCTGTGGGTCTCAGGCATCGCCCTCGCCGGGGGAGTGAGCGGCTACGTGCTGGGCTTCGTCCGGCTGATGCGCGGCCGACTCACGCCGTATCGCGGCTGGGCCGCCTGGCACCACCTCGTCGGCGTGGCGGGCGGCCTCGTCGTCGTCACCTTCCTGCTCAGCGGCTGGCTGTCGATGAACCCGCGCGGCTGGTTCGGGCCCCGCGCGCCCGACGCCGCCATGCTGGCGGCCTATGCAGGGCAGACGGCCCCCGTCTTCCCCGCTCGGACCGACGCCCTCGCGGGAGCGCCCGCCGGCACCGCCGCGCTCGATTTCGCCTGGATCGGCGGAAAACCCATCGTCGTCGCCACCGGCCCGGGCGGCGCGGCCCCGTGCTGCGGCACCGCCCCGACGCCGGACGCGATCGTGGCGGCGGCCCGCGCGATGCTGCCGGGGGCGGCGTTGCGCTCCGTGACCCGGCTCGAGGCGCCGGATGCCTACTGGTACGACCGCCACGGCGCCCCGCCCCTGCCGGTCCTGCGGCTCGCCTTCGACGATCCGGCCGGAACCTGGTTCCACATCGATCCCGCCACCGGCACGATCCTGGGGCGGACCGACCGCAGCGGGCGGACGAACCGCTGGCTGTTCGATGCCCTCCACACCCTCGATGCCGGCCCCCTGGCGCAACACCCGGCCCTGCGGCTGACGGTGATCGTCGCCTTCAGCGCCCTCGGCCTGGTGGTGTCGGGAAGCGGCGCGGTTCTCGGCTGGCGCCGCCTGCGCCGCGGTTGAGCAGGACAGGTTTTCCCGTCGGTCCGTCGTGAGTGGAAACAAAAAATCTCGTGTCCGGCACGAGACCGGCGGCAACACCGCCCCAATTCGGCCGCGTCGGCTCGACCCGAGATCGCCTCGCGACGCCGGTTTCACTGACATGTCGTTCTGAAGTTCATCGAATACGTTGCCTCATCTCGCGGCGGCGTCCGCGAAGACGGAACCGGGACGGAAAGCGGCGGCGTCGCGGATCAGCAGGACGCCCCGGCGGCCCCGATGATCGAATTGAGCACGATTGACTACGTTAACCGAGTGACGTTTAGGTATGGTCGCGCTGGAACCGCCACGACTCGACCTGCAACGCCGACGGAAAAACTGCAACTTAAACCACCTCCGGTTGTGATTTCGTGGGTCGTCTTCCACCGATCTCGATCTCCGGACATTTCGACATGCAGGCCGTGCATCCGTCACGCTCATAGGCCATGCTGTCATTCGGATTATACGGCAGGAAAACGAGACGATCTGACAAGCAATCCGGTAGTCGATGCGCTTTCCATTGAAGCTATACCATTGCGGCGGCGCGCAAAAGAGTCGGAATGGCAGCCCGTGATTTAGATACCGATAACTTTCGGGTTGCATAGTGCCAGGGACCGAAGCCGCTGGACGAGCCGGGATGGCCCTGCACCTCAAGCAATTTCCCAGATTCCTGGCGGAGCGCCGCGGGCCGGTGATCATCGGCCTGATCGTGGTGGTGGTGCTGTGGATCGGCGTGGCGGCCAAGCACGAGAACGACGTCAGGGGCGCGCTGCAGGATTCCGAGCGCACCACGCACAATTTCGCGATGGTGTTCGAGGAGAACGTGCTGCGCTCGATCGGCGAGATCGACAAGTCGCTGCTCTACATGCGCCGCAGCATCGAGAACCGCGCCGGCAAGGAGGATTATGCGACGATCGTCAACACGACCGATCTCCTGAGCGAGATCATCGTGCAGGTGGCGATCATCGGGCCGGACGGGGTGATGCGGGCGTCCAATGCCGGGCCGCAGCCGCCGCCGGCGACCGATCTCAGCGACCGCGAGCATTTCCGCATCCACGTCGAGACCTCCGACGACGTGCTCTACATCAGCCGCCCGGTGATCGGGCGGGCGAGCGGCCGGGTCTCGGTGCAGATCAGCCGCCGCTTCCGCGGGCCGGACGGGGAGTTCGGCGGCGTGGTGGTGGCCTCGCTCAACCCGAGCCACCTGACCCGGTTCTACGACAAGATCGACCTCGGCACCCCGGCCTCGATCTCGCTCATCGGCAGCGACGGGGTGGTGCGCTCCAGCGGCGGCGTCGGCGGCGGCTTCGGGGTCGGCGCCGACCTGACGCGGACCGAGACCTACCGCAAGATCCGCTCCGGCCGGTCCGGCACCTTCACCCTCACCATGCCGGACGGTGCCGAGAGCCGGCTGGTGACGATCCGCAAGGTGCGCGAGCATCCCCTCTGGGTGAGCGTCAGCGTGCCGGAGAGCGAGATCTACAAGGATTCCCGCGCCACCCTGCGGATGGACGCCCTGACGGCGGCCATTCTGACGCTGCTCGTCGGGATCGCGGTCGAGAAGCTCCTGCGCATCGAGGCCAAGCGCTCCGAGGCCGAGGCCCGGGTGGTGCGGCTCGCCTCCCTCGATCCCCTGACCGACCTGCCGAACCGCCGGGTGTTCCGCGCCTCCCTCGAGGCGATGGCGGAGACGGCGCGGGCGACGCCGGAGGCGACCTTCGCGGTGATGTTCCTCGACCTCGACCGCTTCAAGATCGTCAACGACACCCTCGGCCACAAGGTCGGCGATCACCTGCTCCAGGCGGTGGGCGACCGGCTCGCCGCCGTGCTCGCCCCCGGCCAGCTTCTCGCCCGCCTCGGCGGCGACGAGTTCGCCCTGCTGGTGCCCCGCGCCGGCGGCCGGGACGCGATCGAGGCTCTGGCGCGGCGCATCGCTGCGGCGGTGCTGCCGCCCTTCGAGATCGGCAGTCACCAGATCCGCTCCAGCGTCAGCATCGGCATCGCGGTCGGGCCCGCGGATGGCGGATCCGCCGACGACCTCCTGATCGCCGCCGACCTCGCGCTCTACGCCGTGAAGGGGGGCAAGCGCGGCACCTTCCGGTTCTACGACCGGCAGATGAGCGAGGGGCTGGAGGAACGGCGCCAGATCGAGGCCGACCTGCGCCGGGCGATCGAGCGGGGGGAGCTGGAGCTGCACTACCAGCCCTCCGTCACCCTCAAGAGCGGCGAGATCGCCGGGTTCGAGGCGCTGGCGCGCTGGCGCCATCCGGAGCGGGGCAACGTGCCGCCCTCGCTGTTCATCGCGATCGCCGAGGAATGCGGCCTGATCCACGCGCTCGGCGAGTGGTCCCTGGAGGAGGCCTGCCGCCAGGCCGCGACCTGGCCCGAGCGGCTGAAGATCGCCGTCAACCTGTCGCCGGTGCAGTTCTCGGGGCCGGACCTCGTCGGGATGGTGCGCGGGGTGCTGGAGCGGACCGGCCTGCCGGCCCACCGCCTCGAACTCGAGATCACCGAGCAGATGCTGCTCGACAGCGGCGAGGCGACGCTCGCCATCCTGCGCGAGCTCAAGGCGCTGGGCCTGCACGTGGCGATGGACGATTTCGGCACCGGTTATTCCTCGCTCAACTACCTGCGGAGCTTCCCCTTCGACCGCATCAAGGTCGACCGCAGCTTCGTCACCGGGCTCGGCACGGCTGCGCAGAACGCCGCGATCGTCCGCGCCGTCATCGACATCGCCCGGGTGCTCGGCATGCGCACCACCGCCGAGGGCATCGAGACCGCCGACCAGCAGCGGGTCCTGGCGCTGCTGGGCTGCGACGAGGTCCAGGGCTACCTGTTCAGCCGCCCGGTGCCCGCCGCGGAGGTGCGTACACTGATCGGCCGCTGGTGCCCCGAGAACCGAAAGGCCAAGACGTTGGCGGCGTGATCGGCCGCGCCTCGGCAGACTTGCGTTGGCAAGCCGACGCGTCGTCCGCTTGGAGTCTGTTTGAGCGGGATTTTCTACTCAAGGCTTGAGACGATCGAGGCTGTCCTAACCTCCCACCTCATCCTGAGGTGCGACCAACGGGAGCCTCGAAGGAGGGCTCCAGGGATCGCGAGACTTCGGGAGCCCTCCTTCGAGGTCAGTCGATCTTCGATCGACCAACTCCTCAGGATGAGGTGATCGGGCAGGATATCCCGTGTCATACGAAATCCGGAAGATCACTTCCGGATTTCGTATCACCAGCCCGCGCGGCGCGTGAGCGAAGCCGATTTCCGCATCGCGAAGCGATCAGTCGGAAATCGTATCAGTTCGTCACCGGCTTCGCGGTCCCTTGCGGATGAAACATATGGCAGAGTGGACTTGCCGTCGGCGGAGAGATCGGTTCGTCTTTGGTGTGCCAGACCCCGCGTATCAGTTGGATCCGGGCTCCTCTTCAGTCCCCTCGCTTGCGTCACGGGCCGGTCCTCGGGCCAGCCCCGGAGCGCGTCATTTAGATTTGATCTCACGGGAGCCTGCGCCGGCGGCCTGACGGCAAGGAGATCGTGATGGAGGTCCTCTACCCCCGCTGCGCCGCCCTCGATGTTCACAAGGACACCGTCGTCGCAGCCATCCGTCTGGCCGAGAGCAGCGAGGTTCAGCGTGAGGTGCGTACGTTTGCCACCACCACGCCCGCTCTGCTCGACCTCTCCGCCTGGCTCGACGAGCACGCCTGCACCCATGTCGCCATGGAGGCGACCGGCATCTACTGGCGCCCGGTCTGGCAGGTCCTCGACGCCGACAGCCGCACCCTGATCCTGGCCAATGCCGCCCATGTCAAGAACGTGCCCGGCCGCAAGACCGACGTCGCCGACGCGGTTTGGCTCTCCGACCTGCTCGCCCACGGCCTGATCCGCGCCAGCTTCGTGCCCGAGGCCCAGACCCAGGCGATGCGCGACCTGCTGCGCACCCGCAAGCAACTGGTCCGCGAGCAGGCCAGCCACGTCCAGCGCATCCAGAAGACCCTCGAGGAGGCCAACCTCAAGCTCGCCTCGGTGCTCACCGATATCATGGGCCAGTCCGGTCGCGCCGTGCTCGACGCGCTGGTCAAGGGCGAGCGCGATCCGGCTGGGCTGCAGGCGCTGGTCAGCCCACGGGTGAAGGCGGCGCCCGAGGCGATCCGGGCCGCGCTCACGGGCCGGATCGGGGATCACCACCGTTTCCTGCTCGGTGTGCATCTACGCCAGTACGACGGGTTGGGGCGAGCGATCGCGGAGATCGACGCGCAGGTGGAGCGCGACCTCGGCCCTTTCCGGGAAGCGGTGAAGCTGCTGGTGACGATCCCGGGCATCAGTGACCTCACCGCGCAGGTGATCCTCTCCGAGATCGGCCCCGACATGAGCCGCTTCCCGACCGCCGGCCATCTGATCTCCTGGGCCGGGCTGTGCCCGAGGAACGACGAGAGCGCGGGCAAGCGGCGCTCGACGCGGCTGCGCAAGGGCGCGCCCTGGCTCAAGACGGCCTTGGTGCAGGCCGCCTGGGCCGGAGTGCGCAAGAAGGCGAGCTACATCAGGGCGCAGTTCCAGCGCTTGCGCGGCCGGCGCGGCCCCAAGAAGGCGATCTGCGCGGTCGCCGCTTCGATGTTGACCGCGATCTATCACATGCTCAAGGCCGGCACGGCTTACGTCGATCCCGGGCCTGATCACGGCCGCAAGGCGGCCCCGACCATCCGCGCCAAGGCGCTCGTGCGGCAGATCGAGCGCCTCGGATTTGCGTGCGAAATCAAACCCGTAGAGCCAGTTTCTATTTAGCTATCGGTTTCACGAAGCAAAATCTGATCCGGTAGGCTCTTAGGTTTTTGCCGTGGCAAAGATTTTTGTCGCAAAACCGGCCACCACTTTTGCGAAGTCTGCTCAGGCGGCGACCGTCACCAGGGTCGCCGCATCGAGGTCGAAGCTCCCGTCCGGGCCGATGGCGAAATACGCCCTGACGATGTCGGGTGCGCGATCCTGCAGCGAGCGGATCGCCTCGGCGTGGAGCACGGGCGTCCGCGTCCGGGCCGTCCACATCGAAAACTCCATCCGCAGCCGCCGCATCGTGACGCCCTCGACGGCCAGGCCGGCGCGCGCCAGGGCCGAGATCAGCTCGGCCGTGGTGGCGTTGCGGACATGCGAGGCGTCCCGCAAGAGTTCGATCGCCTGCAGGTGGCTGTCGAGGACGCGGTCGGCGGGCGCGACCGTGTCGATCAGCACGGCCCGGCCGCCGGGCTTGAGGACGCGGCGCGCCTCCCGCAAACCGGCCTCCAGATCCTGCCAGTGATGCGCGCTGAAGCGGCTCAGGACGAGGTCGAACGAGGCCGCCTCGAAGGGCAGCGCCTCCGCCGCGGCCTGCCGGACGGCGATGTTGGCCAGGCCGCGCTCCGCCGCCGTGGCGGCGACGGCGTCCAGCATGGCCCGGGTGATGTCGCACGCGACCACCTCGGCGACGTGGGGCGCCGCGCGGTAGCTGACATGGCCGCCGCCGCAGCCCAGATCGAGCACCCGTGCGGTGCTGAGGCCCCGGACGATCTCCTCCACCTGGTCGAGGTCGGCCCCGGCTTTGTGAACCGCGCTGGCGACGTAGTCCGAGGCCCGGACACCATATTCCTGTGCGACGAAGGCGTGCTGCGTTGTCATCGATGGGCTCCGCTGGGTGTGCTCCGCTGTGGCGCCGTCACCCTGATCCCACTGCCATGCTGGTACAAGTTGGCTGGATATCCTGGTATGTCCGGCACCCGCATGACCCTGCCCGTCGACCAGCGGCGCCTCCTCGGTGCCTTCCTGCGCGCCCGCCGCGAGGCGCTGGCGCCCGCCGCGATCGGGCAGCCGACCGGCCGTCGGCGCACGCCCGGCCTGCGGCGCGAGGAGGTGGCGCAGCTCAGCGGGCTGAGCACGACCTGGTACACCTGGGTCGAGCAGGGGCGCGACATCGCCCTGTCGGCTCAAGCGCTCGCCCGGCTGGCGGAGGCGCTTCGCCTCAACCCGGCGGAGCGCGCCTACCTGTTCGAGCTGACCCGGCGGCGCGACCCCGCCGCGCCCGTCGCCGCGCCGGTGCCGGACGCCGCGCCGCCCGAGTTGCTGGATGCGCTTCATGCCCTGTCGGCGCCGGCCTATCTCCTCGACCGGCTCTGGCAGGCGCGCGGCTGGAACGCGGCCGCAGGCCGCCTGTTCGCCCCCTGGTTCGACAGCGGCGAGCCCTGCCTGCTGCGGTTCGTGTTCCTGCACGCGGCGGCGCGCCGCTTCATCGAGGACTGGGAGAACCGCGCCCGCCGTCTGCTCGCCGAGTTCCGGGCCGATACCGGGCACAACCCGGACGATCCCGCGATGGACGCCCTCGTCCGCGACCTGCGCCGGCGCAGTGCCGAGTTCACGACGTTCTGGAACGAGCATGCGGTGCTGGCGCGGGAAGGGGGTCTGCGGACATTCGACCACCCGCAGGACGGCATCCTGCGCTACGAACAGGTCACCTTCGTTCCCGCGAGCCAGCCGGATCACAAGCTGGTCGTGCTGTTACCGCGGTAGCCCGAGAACCGCTGAGGCGCGCGGCCGATTGATATGCCGGGGACAAAACCCGACCAGCATGACCAAGCGGAAGACCGTGTGCACCCCCCAGTGGACGGCGGATGATGATTGCGTTCTGCGAAGATTTCCCCTAGCGGGGCCGCATGAGTCTTACCCGTCCGACGATGATCGTTCGACGCCGACGCCGCCTTAGAGTCTGTCCGGGAAGAATTTGTTTTTTCGGAGCGCGTTGCGGTTCGCGCCGACAGGCGTATGCTTGAGCGATGTGGACGCCTGAGAACCGCCAGCGGTACGACCGCAGCAAGCTTCGCTATCCCACTGATTTGACGGATGAGGAATGGGCGCTTGTTGCTCCCCTTCTCCCACCGGCTCGACGCGGGGGAAACAAACGAACGGTTGATCTGCGCGAGGTGGTCAACGGCTTGATGTATGTCCTTGGAACGGGGTGCCAATGGCGCGCTATCCCAAAAGATCTACCGCCTCGCTCGACGGTGCATGGCTACTTCGATTTATGGGATTACGACGGAACTCTCCTGCGCATCCATCACACCCTCTACGTTCTCTGCCGCGAACAGGCAGGACGTGAGGCCAGCCCAACGGCAGCGATCATTGACAGCCAGAGCGTCAAGAGCGCGGAAAAAGGGGGCGCACGATCGACCCGTCCGGCTATGATGCGGGCAAGAAGATCAAAGGCAAGAAGCGCCATCTCCTCGTCGATACGCAAGGTCTGCTGATGCATGCTCTGGTGCATCCGGCCGACGTGCAGGATCGTGATGGCGGCGTATGGGTCATGGCGACGCTGTTTAGTCTCTACCCGTTCCTGCTGAAGCTGTATGCAGATGGCGGCTACCAGGGGCCGGTGTTCCGGGAGGCGTTGGAACGGGTCTGCCGGTCTGTGACGGTGGAAATCGTCAAGCGGTCGGATCAGGCGGTCGGGTTCGAGGTCCTGCCCAAGCGCTGGATCGTGGAGCGGACGATTGGTTGGCTCAATCGCTGCCGGCGGCTGGCGAAGGATTGGGAGTGCCGCACCCGCAAGGCGCTGGCTTTCCTGCGCCTTGCTTCCATCCGCATCATGCTCAGAAAACTCTGCCAACAATCAGCATGATCCCGGACAGACACTTAGGCCCTAGGCGGGCCCTCACGCGCGGATGGCCCGCCACCACATACCGTTGTTGATTGGATCACGAATGATCAACCATATTGTCCGTGAGCGCAATGCCATGATCGCCGCCATGAAGCCTGAGCTTGACGAAGGCACCTACTTCTTCTGCTCGACCAGAGATAGCCTTATCATCGAGAGATGCGCAGGAAAGGCCCTCATGATCTTCGTCGAGAAGGAGGGAGTGACGCTTCTTCTCAAACGAACCGACGCCGAGGCGCATGGGTTCGGCACCCATCTACCGATGAGCCGAATCGTGCTTGAAGTTTTTTCCGCTTTGGACGGCGTTGGGCTGACCGCGGCAGTGGCCTCAACGCTCGCCGACGAGGGTATTTCTTGCAACGTCGTAGCGGCCTATCACCACGATCATGTCTTTGTCCCTCAAGAGAGCGCGGAAGCAGCGCTCAACGCACTCAAGTCGAGGCAGCAACAGGCCAAGAACGAAGTCGACTAGACAACATTTGTGAACCACCCCCAACAGCCCTTTACCCAGTCAAGCTGTGGGCTCTACCCTTTAAGGGCAGAGCCCCCTCAACCCGCAAAATCCCGTGACAGCCCCAGCGCCACCGGCCTGTGCAACCGATGGACCTCCGGGCGGGCAAGCCGCACCGGCCCCCCATCGCGCCCGCGCATCCAGGCCCCGACCCAGGCCGGCATCCGCGTCGCGTGCCCCCGCCGCATCAAGGTCTCGTGCCACAGGAGCAGGGCGCCGGCCGCCACCACGATCACGCCGCCGATGACGAGGTGCGAATTCGGGACCTCGCCGAAGGCGAGGTAGCCGAGCCCCATGCCCCAGACCAGCATCAGGTAGTAGAACGGCGACACCGCGGTGGCCGGCGCCGCGGCGAGGGCCCGGGTCCAGAGATATTGCGCGCCGACATTCGAGGCGCCGAGCAGCCCGAACAGGACGGCGTCCGTCCCGCCCGGCCAGCGGAAGCCGAAGACCAGCAGCAGCGAATGGGCCGCCGCCATCACGGCCATCTGCCAGATCAGCAGGGTCGAGGCCTTCTCGGTCTTGGCCATGCCGCGCACCGCCACCGTGACGGTGCCGTACATCACGGCGTTGCCCAGCGCGAACAACGCCCCGACCTGGAGCGAATCGGCGCCCGGATTGGTCACCACCAGCACGCCGAGGAAGCCCACCAGCAGCACGCCCCAGCGCACCGGGTCCGACGCCTCCTTGTGCCAGAGGATCGCGACCACGGCCGCGAAGAGCGGCGCCGAGAAGCCGATCGCCGTGACGCCGGCGAGCGGCATCAGCCCGAGGGCGAGCACCGTCAGCGTCTGGGAGATCGCCTGCGACAGCCCGCGGCCGAGATGGGCGCCGGGCCGCTTCGTGCGGAACACCCCGAGCCCCGTCACCGGCAGCATCACGGCGCCGACCAGCCCGAAGGCGATCGAGGAGCGCAGGAACATCACCTCGCCGACCGGGTAATGGGCGACGAGGTGCTTGGAGAACGCGTTCGACAGGGTCAGCAGCACAGTCGCGCCGATCATCAGCGCGATGCCGAGAGGGATGTTGTCGGCCGGGCGTGCGGCCTCCACCGGCGGCCGAACGGCCGCCGACGCGCGAGCGGCGCTCTGCATGACGATCTCCGGGGCAGTCAGGCGGGTCAGGCGGCCGGTCCGGCCTCCGGCGCGGCGGTGATGAACCAGGGCTTCACCCCGACGCCGCGCCGCAACGAGTACATGTAGAAGATCGGCATGGTCGCCGGGAACAGGTCGCGGAACTCGCTGCCGTTGAAGGTGACGAACACCGCTTCCGGGAAGGCCGCCGCCACGGCGCGCTTCTCGACCATGTTCATGCGGTGATAGTCGAGGGCGCCCTGCTCGGTGGAGCCCTCGCCGCGATACCACTTGGCCGCGCAGGCGATCAGGCTCGCCAGGATCGCGCCGGAGGGCTCCTCCTCGGGCGTGTCCGCCCCGATCTCCCGGGCGAAGGCGACGACGTCGCTGAGCCGGGTGCTGGCGAAGCCGCGGGCTTGCGCTGCGGCATCGATGGCGCCGAAATAGGCATCCGCCGCCTCGGCCGGGTGCCCGTTCAGCGCCGCATGGGTGTCGGTGAAGATCAGCCGGAAGATTGCGCCCGGCGCATGGGCCTGGCGCACCCGCTCGGCGAGCTGGCCGAGATAGTCGAGGCAGGCGAGATCCGGCGCGGCGATCTCGGTCCGCGGGCCCTTGCCCCAGTACAGCACGAATTCGAGCGGCCGCCCGTCCCGCATCGCCGCCTCGACCGCCGGCACCAGCCGCTCGGGATTGCCGGGTTGCTCACGCTTGAACGCCCAGGTGTTGAACGACTTGATGATCAACTCTGGATTGATTTTTCCGGCGGATTTTCCGCCTTTCTGGATTTTATTCCGCGCCGACCCGAAGTCGAGCGGCAGCGGCGCAGCTTCAAGAACGCCAACGTCGCTGGGATAGGCCGATTGCATGTCCTTCACCCCTGTCTCGCTTCGCAACGTAAAGCCGCAAGTAAACTTTTCTAGCTTCCACGCGACGACGACCCGCTCATCGTCCCGTGGCGCGCGATAAAGGGGTTAACGACTTACTAAAGTCAATCGAGAATCAACGGCGAGTTAATTCGATCACAGCGAAATTCAGCATTTTACGCGCGCGGCGGATCGGGGCGGGATAGCCCATGCGGGAGAGGCGGAGAGGGGCTCCGCGCGCCTTGCGCCGCCGCCGCTTTGGACGCGATCTTGCCTTGATGGAGCGGCGTCCCCGTCCGGGGCGCGCAGGCGGGAGGCGCGCGAGACGGCTCATGGACCTCGACAGCATCACGGAGGTGGTGGCGCCCCGCAGCCGCGCCGCCCTGCCGGCCTGGCGGCCCGGAGATTCCTGGCTCGCCGGCGGGACCTGGCTCTTCTCCGAGCCGCAGGAGGGGATAGGCCGGCTGGTCGATCTGCCGTCCCTCGGCTGGGAGCCCCATGCGGTGACGGAGCAGGGCCTCACGCTCGCCGCGACCTGCACCATCGCGGCCCTCGACCGGATCGAACTGCCGGCCCCTTACGCCGCAGCACCCCTGATCGGCCTTTGCTGCCGGGCGCTCCTCGGCTCGTTCAAGGTCTGGAACGCCGCGACCGTCGGCGGCAACGTCTGCCTGGCGCTCCCCGCCGGGCCGATGATCGCGCTCGCGGTCGCCCTCGACGGCATCGGCCTGATCTGGACGCCGGAAGGCGGCGAGAGAACCTTGCCCATCCGCGACCTGGTGCGCGGGCCGCAAGACACGGCGCTCGAAACCGGCGAGATCCTGCGGGAGATCACCCTGCCGGCGGCGGCCTTGTGCCGTCGCGCTGCCTTCCGGCGCCTGTCCTTGAGCCCCAACGGCCGCTCCGGGGCGCTGACCATCGCCACCCTGGACGCCTCGGGCGCCTTCGCCCTCACGGTGACGGCGGCGACGCGGCGCCCGGTCAGGATCGACCTGGGCAGCCTGCCGGAGGCCGGGGAACTGGCGGCGGCCCTCGCCGCCGCGATCCCGGACGGGCTCTGGTACGACGACGTCCACGGTGCGCCGGACTGGCGCCGCCACGTCACCGGGCTTCTGGCCGAGGAGGCCCGGGCCGAGCTCGCGGGAGGCGGCGCATGAAACCGGCGAGCGTGAGATTGACGGTCAACGGAACGGTCCACGAGGCCGCGCCCCGCGCCGGGCAGTGCCTGCGCACGTTCTTGCGCGAACTCGGCTGGTTCGGGGTCAAGAAGGGCTGCGACGCCGGCGATTGCGGCGCCTGCACGGTGCATGTCGACGGCGAGCCGCTGCATGCCTGCCTGGTGCCGGCCTTCCGGGCGGCGGACCGGAGCATCACCACGATCGAGGGGCTGGCCGGCCCCTGCGCGCCGGGGGACGGCGTGCCCGGCACCCTCCACCCGGTCCAGGCGGCCTTCGTCGCCGCGCAAGGCTTCCAGTGCGGCTTCTGCACCTCCGGGATGGTGATGACGGCCGCCGCCCTCGACCAGGGCCAGCGGCGGGACCTGCCGGCGGCGCTGAAGGGCAATCTCTGCCGCTGCACCGGCTACCGGTCGATCGCCGACGCGATCGAAGGCCTCGACGGCCAAGTCCCGGCGCCCTGCCCGGCCCCCCGCGAGCACAGCCCGCCGGCTCCCGCCAGCGCCGCCATCGTCAGCGGCCGGGCGCGCTACACCCTCGACCTCACTGTTGCCGGCGCCCTGCATCTCAAGGTGCTGCGCTCGCCCCACGCCCATGCGCGGGTGCTGCGCATCGACGCGGCGGCCGCGCTCGCCCTGCCCGGGGTGGTGCGGGTGCTGACCCACGCGGACGCACCGGACCGGCTCTTCTCCACCGCCCGGCACCAGAACCCCGCCGACGATGCCAGCGACACGCGGGTGCTCGATTCGGTGATGCGCTTCGTCGGCCAGCGCGTCGCGGCGGTGGTCGCCGAGAGCGAGGCGGCGGCGGAGGCCGGCTGCCGGGCGCTCGTCGTCGACTACGAGGTGCTGCCGGCCTGCCTCGATCCCGAGCAGGCGCTGGAGCCCGACGCACCGCTCGTCCACGGCCTGCGCCCCACAGGCGAGGACGCGCCGCCGCTCCATCCCCATCCCAACCTCGCCGCCGAGGCGCATGGCGAGATCGGCGACGTGGCGGCCGGCCTTGCCGCGGCGGACGTGGTGCACGAGGGCACCTACCGCTCGCAGCGGATCCAGCACGCGCATCTGGAAACCCATGCGGCGATCGGCTGGCGCGATCCCGATGGACGCCTCGTCATCCGCTCCAGCACCCAGGTGCCGTTCCTCACCCGCGACGCGCTCTGCGCCTTGTTCGATCTCCCGCGCGATGCGGTCCGGGTCGAGTGCGGCCGCGTCGGCGGCGGCTTCGGCGGCAAGCAGGAGATGCTGACCGAGGATCTGGTGGCGCTCGCGGTGCTCGCCACCGGCCGGCCGGTGCGCTGGGAATTGACCCGCACCGAGCAGTTCACCGCCACCACCACCCGCCACCCGATGCGGGTGCGGGTGCGCCTCGGCGCGCGGGCCGACGGCACCCTGACGGCGATCGACCTCCAGGTGCTGTCGAATACCGGCGCCTACGGCAACCATGCCGGCGGCGTGCTGCATCACGGCTGCAACGAGGTGATCGCGGTCTATCGCTGCGCCAACAAGCGGGTCGCGGGCTATGCCGTCCACACTCACACCCTGCCGGCGGGGGCATTCCGCGGCTACGGGTTGAGCCAGACCATCTTCGCGGTCGAATCCGCCATGGACGAGCTCGCTCGCGCCTTGACGCTCGATCCGTTCGAGCTGCGGCGGCGCAACGTGGTGCGGCCCGGCGACCCGATGGTCTCGACGAGCCTCGAACCGCACGACGTGCAATACGGCAGCTACGGCCTCGACCAATGCCTCGACGCGGTGTCGGCGGCCCTGGCCGAGCCCCCTCCCCCCGCCCCGCCGGGCTGGCGCACGGGCTCCGGCATGGCGCTGTCGATGATCGACACCATCCCGCCGCGGGGCCACTTCGCCGAGGCCCGGATCGCGCTCGGCGAGGACGGGGCCTACGCCTTGCGCGTCGGCACGGTCGAGTTCGGCAACGGCACCTCGACGGTTCATGGCCAGATCGCCGCCGAGGCCTTGAGCACCACCCCGGACCGGATCGCCCTGCGCCAGGGCGACAGCGACGCGGTCGGGCACGATACCGGCGCCTATGGCAGCACCGGCATCGTGGTGGCGGGCCAGGCGACCTTGCGGGCCGCGCAAGGCCTGGCCGACATCCTGCGCCGGCGCGCCGCCGCCCGGTTCGGGCTCGATCCCGCCGCCTGCCGCCTCGACGGCGACGCGGTCACGGCGGGAGAGGCGCGGGTCCCCCTCGCCGATCTCGGCCCGGCGGAGGCGATCGGCCATGCCGACGGCAGCCCGCGCTCGGTGGCGTTCAACGTCCAGGGCTTCCAGGTCGCGGTGCATCCGGGAACCGGCGAACTGCGCATCCTGCGGAGCGTCCACGCCGCCGATGCGGGCCGGGTGATGAACCCGGCGCAGTGCCGCGGCCAGGTCGAGGGCGGCGTCGCCCAGGCGCTCGGCGCGGCGCTCTACGAGGACCTGGCGATCGACGGCGAGGGCCGGGTCGCGACCCCGTCCTTCCGCACCTACCACATCCCGGCCATCGCCGACGTGCCCCGCACCGAGGTGATCTTCGCCGCCACCCACGACGCGGTCGGGCCGCTCGGCGCCAAGTCGATGAGCGAGAGCCCGTTCAACCCCGTCGCGGCGGCTCTGGCCAACGCCATCCGGGACGCGACCGGCGCGCGGCTGACCGCGACGCCCTTCGCGCCCGACCGGATCTACCGACAGATCAGAGAGAGCGACGAGGAGCAGCGATGGACATGAAGCGCGACGCCGGCCTGACCCGGCCCCCGGGTTTCCTGGAGCGCACCTTCGCGCTCTCGGCCCACGGCACCACCGTGCGCACGGAGCTGCTCGCCGGGCTCACCACCTTCCTGACGATGGCCTACATCGTCTTCGTCAATCCCAACATCCTGGGCGATGCCGGGATGCCCAAGGGGGCGGTGTTCGTCGCGACCTGCCTCGTCGCGGCGATCGGCTCCCTGGTGATGGCGTTCTACGCCAACTACCCGATCGCGCTGGCGCCGGGCATGGGGCTCAACGCCTACTTCGCCTATGTGGTGGTGCTCCAGATGGGCTACACCTGGCAGGCGGCGCTCGGCGCGGTGTTCATCTCCGGCCTGTGCTTCATGGTCGTCACGCTGACGGGGCTGCGACGGATCATCGTCGAGGGCATTCCCCGCTCGATGCGCATCGCGATCACGGTCGGCATCGGGCTCTTCCTCGCGATCATCGCGCTGAAGAGCGCCGGCGTGGTGACGGCGAGCCCCGCGACCTTCGTGACGCTGGGCGACCTGCACAAGCCGAGCACGGTGCTGGCGGTGCTGGGCTTCCTGATCGTCGCGGTGCTCTCGGTGCGCAAGGTGCGCGGCGCGCTGCTTGCCGGCATCCTGACCGTGACGGCGTTGAGCTTCATCGTCGCCGACAACACCTTCCAGGGTGTGGCCTCGCTGCCGCCCTCGATCGCCCCGACCCTGTTCGCCCTCGACATCAAGGGCGCGCTGTCGGGCGGCCTGCTCAACGTGATCCTGGTGTTCTTCCTCGTCGAATTGTTCGATGCCACCGGCACGCTGATGGGCGTCGCCAACCGGGCGGGGCTGCTGACCGAGGGCAAGATGGAGCGCCTCGACAAGGCGTTGATGGCGGATTCCTCGTCGATCTTCGTCGGCTCGCTGCTCGGCACGTCGAGCACGACCGCCTATCTCGAGAGCGCGTCCGGCGTCGAGGAGGGCGGGCGCACCGGGCTCACCGCCGCCACGGTGGCGGTTTTGTTCCTGGCCTGCCTGTTCTTCGCGCCCCTCGCCGGCTCGGTCCCGGCCTATGCCACGGCGCCGGCCCTGTTCTACGTCGCCTGCCTGATGCTGCACGAGCTGGTCGATCTCGACTGGGACGACCTGACCGAGGTGCTGCCGGCCTGCGTCACGGCGCTGCTGATGCCCTTCACCTACTCGATCGCCAACGGCGTCGCCTTCGGCTTCATCACCTACGCGGTGATCAAGCTGCTCACCGGGCGGTTCCGGGACGTGAAGCCGGTGGTGTGGGTGATCGCCGCGGTGTTCCTGTTCAAGTTCGTGGCGACCGGCAGCGCGCACTGACGAGCGCGACGCCCTGAACCCTCCCCCCTCTGCGGGGGAGGGTGGCCTGCGGAGCAGGCCGGGAGAGGGGAACCACGCTTCCGGAGAGGTCGCGACCATAGTGACGGACGCCACCTGGATCAGCGTCGCGCTGCCCCTCTCGGCGGGACTTCGTCCCGCTGCGCTCACTCCGTTCGCCACCCTCCCCCGCAGAGGGGGGGAGGGTTCCCGCGCTTGACTGAAAGCCCCTTCAGTACTTCCGGACCAGGCTCACCAGCCGGCCCTGGATCCGCACCCGGTCGGGCCCGAGCACGCGGGTCTCGTAGGCCGGGTTGGCGGCCTCGAGCGCGATCGAGGAGCCGCGGCGGCGCAGGCGCTTGAGCGTGGCCTCCTCGTCGTCGATCAGCGCGACGATGATGTCGCCGGTATTGGCGGTCTCCTGGCGGCGGATCACCACCAGGTCGCCGTCGAGGATGCCGGCCTCGATCATCGAATCGCCGCGCACCTCCAGGGCGTAATGCTCGCCGCTGGCCAGGAAGTCCGGCGACATCGCCACCGTGCGGCTCTGGCTCTGGATCGCCGAGATCGGCGTACCGGCGGCGATCCGGCCCATCACCGGCACGCTGACCGAGTGGCCGTTCTCGTCCGACGCCGTCGCCATCGCGGGGATACCGGCCTGCCGCTTCGGCTCGTGAGCGCGCCCGCCCTCGACCACGCTGGGATTGAACCGCACCACCTCGGCCCCGGCGGCCGGTGCGGCCTGCGCCGGTCCCGTCACCGTGTCGGGCAGGCGGATCACCTCGATCGCCCGGGCCCGGTTCGGCAGGCGGCGCAGGAAGCCCCGCTCCTCCAGGGCCGTGATCAGGCGGTGGATGCCCGATTTCGACTTGAGATCGAGGGCGTCCTTCATCTCGTCGAAGGACGGGGGCACGCCCGTCTCGCGCATTCTCTGCTGAATGAAGCGGAGCAGGTCCAACTGCTTACGCGTGAGCATGTGACACTCTCATCCCCGCGCTGCCGCGCTCCGGAAACAAATCGCGAACATGGTAAGCGTTCCGCAAGTGTTCCGCAAGCGGCTTCGAAAAAGCGGCGCGAGGGCGCAGCAACCGGGGTGATAGACGGGGATGTCACGGGTCGATCGGACGATGAGGCACGTTCCGCGCGGGGTTCGACCGGCGCGGGACTGTCCGCCGCGCCGGTCCGGGCCTGCGCCTCAGCCCCGCCCCTTGCGGCCCTTGTATTTCGGCTTCTGACCAGGAAACCCTTGCGTCGAGCGGCCGGTCGGGCGCTCGGCGTAGGTGAACGGCACCTCGCGGTCGGTGCCCGGGCCCATGTCGTCGAGGTCGGGCTGGCGGATGCGGGTGCCTTCGTCCGAGACGCCCTTGCCGCCCGGACCGTAGCCGAGCGGTTCCGCACCCCGGCGCTTGCGCTTGGCGCCGAAGCGGCCGGCCTCGCGCTCGACATCGGCCTGCTCGGCCATCGGGTCGTCGGCGATGGCGAGTTCGGTCGCCTGGAGGCGCTTGAGCTCGTCGCGAAGCCGCGCCGCCTCCTCGAAGTCGAGATCGGCGGCGGCCGCCCGCATCCTTTTCTCGAGGTCGGCCATCACCGCCTTGAGGTTGTGGCCGACCGTGACGGCGGATTTCGCCAGCCCCGTATCGACCTGGACGTGGTCGCGCTCGTAGACGCTCTCCAGGATGTCGGAGATGTTGCGCTTCACGCTCTGGGGCGTGATGCCGTGCTCCTCGTTATAGGCGAGCTGCTTCTTGCGCCGGCGCTCGGTCTCGGCCATCGCCCGCTCCATCGAGCCGGTGATGTGGTCGGCGTAGAGGATGCAGCGGGCGTCGGCGTTGCGGGCGGCCCGCCCGATGGTCTGGATCAGCGAGGTCTCGGAGCGCAGGAAGCCTTCCTTGTCGGCGTCGAGGATGCCGACGAGGGCGCATTCCGGGATGTCGAGGCCCTCGCGCAGGAGGTTGATGCCGATCAGAACGTCGAAGGCGCCGAGCCGCAGGTCGCGGATGATCTCGATCCGCTCCAGCGTGTCGATGTCGGAATGCATGTAGCGCACCCGCACGCCGTTCTCGTGCAGGTACTCGGTCAGGTCCTCGGCCATGCGCTTGGTCAGCGTCGTCACCAGCGTGCGGTAGCCGGCGGCCGCCACCTCCTTCACCTCGCCGAGCAGGTCGTCGACCTGCGAGCGGGCCGGGCGTACCTCGATCACCGGATCGACGAGGCCGGTCGGGCGGATGACCTGCTCGGCGAAGACGCCGCCGGTCTGCTCCAGCTCCCACTTCGCCGGCGTCGCCGAGACGTGGATCGATTGCGGGCGCATCGCGTCCCATTCCTCGAACCGCAAGGGGCGGTTGTCGAGGCAGGAGGGCAGCCGGAAGCCGTACTCGGCGAGCGTCGCCTTGCGGCGGAAGTCGCCCCGGTACATGCCGCCGATCTGCGAGACCGTGACGTGGCTCTCGTCGGTGAAGACCAGGGCGTTGTCGGGCAGGTACTCGAACAGGGTCGGTGGCGGCTCGCCGGGCTTGCGGCCGGTGAGGTAGCGCGAATAGTTCTCGATGCCGTTGCAGGCGCCGGTTGCCTCGATCATCTCGAGGTCGAAGGTGCAGCGCTGCTCCAGGCGCTGGGCCTCGATCAGCCGGCCCATCCGGGTCAGCTCCTCGACCCGCCACTTCAGCTCGTCCTTGATGCCCTTGACCGCCTGCTGGAGGGTCGGGCGCGGCGTCACGTAGTGGCTGTTGGCGTAGACCTTGACGAACTTGAGCGTGTTGAGGGTCTTGCCGGTGAGCGGATCGAACTCGGAGATCGACTCGATCTCGTCGCCGAACAGGCCGATGCGCCAGCCGCGATCCTCCAAGTGGGCCGGCCACAGCTCGATCACGTCGCCCCGCACCCGGAAGGTGCCGCGCGCGAAGTCGGACTGGATGCGCTTGTATTGCAGGGCCACGAGGTCGGCGACGAGCTGGCGCTGCTCGATCTTCTCGCCGAGGCTGACGGTGAACGACATCGCCGTATAGGTCTCGACCGAGCCGATGCCGTAGATGCACGAGACCGAGGCGACGATGATGACGTCGTCGCGCTCCAGCAGCGCCCGGGTCGCCGAGTGGCGCATCCGGTCGATCTGCTCGTTGATCGACGATTCCTTCTCGATGAAGGTGTCGGAGCGCGCGACGTAGGCCTCGGGCTGGTAATAGTCGTAGTAGGAAACGAAATATTCGACGGCGTTGTCGGGGAAGAAGCTCTTGAACTCGCCGTAGAGCTGCGCCGCCAGGGTCTTGTTGGGGGCGAGGATCAGGGCCGGGCGCTGGGTCTCCTCGATGACCTTGGCCATCGTGAAGGTTTTTCCCGAGCCCGTCACGCCGAGGAGCACCTGGTCGCGCTCCTGGCCCTGGATGCCGGCCACCAGCTCGGCGATGGCGCGGGGCTGGTCGCCGGCCGGGGTGAACTCGGAATTCAGCCGGAACGGGACGCCGCCCTCGGATTTCTGCGGCCGCTCGGGCCGGTGAGGGCGCCACAGCTCGCCGTTCTTGAACAGCGGGTTGCCCTCGGTGAGGAGCTTGGTCAGGGCGTCGACCGTCGCCGAGACGCCCTCGGCGGCAAGCGACCCGCGCTCCTCCACCGCCTCGCCGTCCGGCTCGCGCAGGCCCAGCGCCTGGGCCAGCGCCGGCTCGACGTCGGCGGCGTCGCCATGGGCGAAGGCGGCCTGCGGCGCCTCGCCGAAGCCCTCCGGGGTCGCCCCCTCTCGCTGCCTGGCCTTGTGCCCGGCCTTGCGGGCGGGCTCCGGAGAGGGCTCGGTCGCGACCGCGGCTTTGCGCGGGCGGCCGCGCTTCGGCGGTTCGGGCGGCGGCGGCGGCGCGACGGCGGGCAGGCGGTCGCGGTTCAGCGCCGGGTTCAGCAGCTCGGCGAGGAACGGGTCGAGCGGCTTCAACTCGGGCTTCGAGGCCTTGCCGGTCGACAGGCGGGGCTTCTTCGGGGCGGGCATACCCCCGATATGGCAAGCCATGCCGGGGCCGGAAAGGGCCCGCATCACCGCAGCCCGCGCACCGCCCCTCGAATCGGAGGAGCCTGGATCACCGCACCTTGGCGACCGCGATCGTGTCGCCCTCGACGAGCAGGAAGCCGATACCGGCCCGGCGCAGGGCCTCGACCGCGGCGTGGCGGCTGCGGGCCGCCGGCCCCTCGCTCCCGTCCTCCAGGCGCCGGATGGTCGAGAGCGAGAGGCCGCTGGCCTCGGCGAGGTCGGCCATCGACCAGTCGAGCAGGCCGCGGGCGGCGCGCAGATGCGCGCCCTGGACGGCCTGTTCCAGGCCGCGCCGCGCCAGCCCGGTCGGCACCGGCCGGATCCCGTCGACCCGCGAATTCAGGCTGGCCCAGGTCTCGATCCGCCCTTCGGCGTCGCGCACCGGGACGAACACGCCCCGGAACCAGCCGCTCTCGCCGTCGGCCAGGGCCAGGGGGTTCTCGGCCACGAAGGGCAGCCCGGTCCGGATCCGCGCCAGGATGGTGTCGTAGGCTCTCGAGCGCTCCTGCGGCACCAGGATCCGGGTCCAGTCGTCGTGGAAGTCCTGCTGGGTCAGGCCGGTGAGGGTCAGGAGTTCGCGCGAGGCGATGCGGAACGTGTCCGAGTAGGGCGAGGCGTGCATCCAGGCCTGCGCCTGCTCGAACAGGGCCCGTCGGCGACGCTGCTCCTCGCGGTGCAGCAGGGCCAGGCGCTCGGTATCGGTCACGTCCAGCACCACCCCGGCCACCGCGCGCGGTCGCCCGTCCGGGGTGAAATAGGCCGTGCCGCGATTGGCCAGCACCCGCAGCGACCCGTCCGGCCGGATCACCCGGACCGTGTGGTCGTTGAAGGCCCCATCCCGCATCACCTGGGCGTTGTTCTCGATCGCCGGCCGGTCCTCCGGATGGACGAGGCTCAGGAACAGGTCGTAATCCGGCCGCACCGCACCGGGCTCGAAGCCGAGCAGCCGGAACAGGCCCGGGGACCAGCAATGCTCGTCCGTGGCGAAGGTCCAGGTCCAGCTGCCGGTCAGTCCGTGCGCCTCGACGAGGCGGAGGAAATCCTGGTCCGGGACGGTCGGCGGGCAGGCCGGGACGGGACCGGCCGGCAGGCCGTGCGGCGGCACGCGCCGGCTCATGACAGCCTCGCGGGCACCGGGCCGGCCTCCGGCCACGGGGTGTCGCACATCCCGGGCAGCGGATCGTCGGCTCCGAGCGGGGCGGGCAGGTCGCGGTCCCAGGGCGGATCGGCGAAACGGGCCGCCACGAACGCGACCAGGGCCCGGACCTTGGCGGGCGGGCGGCGCCGCGAGGGCATGACCGCGTGGATCGGCAGGGATGGGATGGCACCGAGATCGAGCGCCAGCAGGCTGCCGCAGCGGAGCGCCTCGCCGACCAGGAAGGTCGGCTGGTAGATCACCCCGAGCCCGGCGGCGGCGGCGGCCACCAGGGCGGCACCGTTCGAGGCGCGCAAGCTCCCCGCGACCGCGACCGTGGCGCCCTCGAAGCGCCAGCCGTCGCTGCTCGCCAGGGTGTAGCCGAGGCAGTTATGGGCGGAGAGGTCCTCGGGGCGCCGTGGCCGGCCTCTTGCCGCCAGGTAGGACGGCGCGGCGCAGACCCGCATCCGGCACGGGGCGAGCGCCCGGGCGACCAGGCTCGAATCGCGCAGGTGGCCGATCCGCAGGGCGAGATCCCAGCCCTCCTCGATCAGGTCGACCGGCCGGTCGTTGAGGCCGAGCTCGACGGTCAGCGACGGGTGGGCCTGCCCGAACTCCGCGAGGGCGGGGGCGACCTGCAGCACCCCGAACGAGACCGGCACGTTGAGCCGTAGGGTGCCGCGGGGCTCCGCCGCCTCGGCCCCGGCCGCCGCCTCGGCCTCGTCGATCTCGGCGAGGATGCGCTCGCAGGCCTCCAGGTAGTGCCGGCCGGCCTCGGTCAGGGTCAGGCGGCGGGTGGTGCGGTGCAGAAGCCGGGCACCGAGCCGGTCCTCGAGGGCGGCGACGTGCTTGGTCACCCCGCTCTGCGACAGGCCGAGCGCCCGCGCGGCGGCCGAGAAGCTGCCGGCGGCGGCGACGCGCACGAAGATCTGCATTCCGGTCAGCCGGTCGGGCACGGCTCGGTCTCACTCTGGACGTGTGAAGTGATGCTACGGGATGCCGGATTTCCGGACATTCTCAAAGGGTGCAATCTGCGCAAGCCGCACGGACGGCCTGCAAGTGGCGGACCGCACGGGGCGGGCCGCCGGAGGAGTGGAGCATGACCGGACCGATCGACCCGCGCACCCGCATCGGGCACGTCCACCTGCGGGTGGCCGACCTCGACCGGGCCCTCGGCTTCTATTGCGGGGTGCTCGGCTTCACGCTGATGCAGCGCTACGGCACCCAGGCGGCCTTCGTGTCGGCGGGAGGCTACCACCACCATATCGGGCTCAACACCTGGGACAGCGCCGGCGGCTTGCCCCCGCCGGCCGGCAGCACCGGACTCTACCACGTGGCGATCCTCTACCCGACCCGGGCGGCCCTCGCCGACGCCCTCGCGCGGCTCGACGCCGCCGGCATCCCGCTCACCGGCGCCAGCGACCACGGCGTCAGCGAGGCGCTCTACCTCGACGATCCGGACCGCAACGGGGTGGAACTGTACCGCGACCGGCCCGAGGGCGAGTGGCCGCGGGACGCGGCGGGGGGCCTGCAGATGGTCACCCGCCGCCTCGACCTCGCCTCCCTGCGGGAGGAGGCGACGCGAGCCCGCTGACGGCCCGCCCGGCATCGCGCGGCCGGGCGGGATCGGGCGCGAGGAGCCGGGGCGCCGGGTGTCCGCCCCGGCGGCTACTCGGCGTCGGCCGTGCCGGCCTCTTGAGTGCCGCCCTCTTGGGTGCGGAAATAGGGCTCGACCGGGCCCTTCAGCTTCACGGTCATCGGGTTGCCGAAGCGATCCTTGGCGTTGCCGGCGGCGAGCCGCACCCAGCCCTCGCTCACGCAATATTCCTCGACATTGGTCTTCTCGACGCCCTTGAAGCGGACGCCGACGCCGCGCTCGAGCAGGGCGGCATCGTGGAAGGGGCTGCGCGGATCGGTGCTGAGGCGGTCGGGCGGAGTATCGGTCATCGGTCTGGAGCCTTCGGGACTTGCTGCCTGTGGGAACGTGCCGGCGCCCCGATAGCCGCTCCGGGCGCCGCTGCCAATCCGCCTCCCGTCCCGGACGCAGTTTGGAATTTTCATAATTCATGTGATAGTATATGCCTCGGTTCGCAAAATAGAAAATCTCCAATATTTCAAACCAATCTTGCGCAGAGCGGTGATGTCCTG
Organism: Methylobacterium sp. 142-1Y; assembly: GCF_057747795.1. Taxonomy (NCBI): domain Bacteria; kingdom Pseudomonadati; phylum Pseudomonadota; class Alphaproteobacteria; order Hyphomicrobiales; family Methylobacteriaceae; genus Methylobacterium; species Methylobacterium sp. 142-1Y. The sequence goes on from NZ_CM173224.1 coordinate 1,221,140, forward strand.
CATTCAGGGCGGGCCGAACCCCGGCACGATCCCGAGATGGAGGCCGCGATGGCGCGAGCGCTGATCCTGATTCACGGCTGTGCCGGCCTGATCCGGGAGGGATGGCCTCCGGTCGGCCTGCCCTGGGAGCGGCTGGTCGGCCTCTTCAGCGACGCGAGGAGCGCGCGATGACCCTGCACCATCACCAACGCCGGCTCGCCGAGGCCGAGGCGCAGACCGAGAGCCGGCGGCAGGCCGCCCTGGAACAGGCCCTGACGCTCGCCTTCTGGGACGCCCTGGAGCGCGGCCCGCTGCCGCCGATGGCGGCGCTCGAAGCCGCCGCCCGCACGGTCGGCACGCTCTACCGACAGATCGCCTCCCTGCACGGCCCGGCGCCCCGCTGCGGCTGCGGCTGGCAGCCGGAGCCCGACGAGGACCTGATCCGCCTCGAAGCGATGCTCGCCGCCGCCCTGATCGAGCGGCCGCGGCCGAGTCTCGCCGACCTGCCGGTGGCGGGGCGGGCGTGAGGAGTTGTCGCGCACTGATTCTTCAGGAGCCATCCTCAACCCACGACCTCATCCTGAGGTGTCATACGCTTTCCGATTGATCGCTTCGCGATGCGGAAAGCGGCTTCGCTCAGGCGCCGCGCGGGCTGATGATACGAAATCCGGAAGTGATCTTCCGGATTTCGTATCAGTCCATCGTCGATGGACTGACCTCGAAGGAGGGCTCCAGATGCCACTGAGATTCCTGGAGCCCTCCTTCGAGGTCAGTCGATTTTCAATCGGCTAACACCTCAGGACGAGGTTAGAGAATAGGATGATTTCGCCTGCCTCAAGCTTGAGTAGAAAATTCTGCTCAAACAGGCTGTCAGGTGTTTCAAAATAAAGCAGGATGGTCTCCGAATTACCTTGCACCATCCGCGGTTCTGGATTCCGAGCTCCGCTTCGCGGCCCTGGAACGACCAGGAGGGTGTCGATTCCGTCGAGAGAAGCCATCGGGCTCTCAACGATCCCCTCACCCGAACCGCCCCGCCCGCAACGCCTCGACCGCCACGGCCGGCGCCCGCCCCGCCAGCAGGTCCGCCACGATCCGCCCCGTCCCGGCGCTCTGCGTCAGGCCGAGATGGCCGTGGCCGAAGGCGTAGATCACGCGCGGGCTCGCCCGCGACGGGCCGATCACCGGCAGGCTGTCGGGAAGCGAGGGCCTGAACCCCATCCATTGCCGGCCGCCTGCGGTGTCGAGGCCCGGCAGGAAGGCGGCGGCCTTCGTCAGCATCGCGTCGGCGCGGGCGAAGTTGGGCGGGCGGTGGAGACCGCCGAACTCGACGGCGCCGCCGACCCGGATGCCGGTGGCGAGCGGCGTGACCACGAAGCCGTGGCCGCCGAAGGTGAGCTGGCGGCGCAACGGGAAGGCGCCGGGCGGCAACGTGGTGTTGTAGCCGCGCTCGGTGTCCAGCGGCACCCGGTCGCCGAGGCGGCGGGCGAGGTCCCGCGACCAGGCCCCAGTAGCGAGCACGCAGGCATCGGCCGTCAGCACCGTGCCGTCGGCGAAGGTCAGGCGCACGCCCTCCCCCGCGGGCGCGATGTCCCGCACCTCGCCCCTGGTGAGCGTGGCACCCCTCGCCATGGTGTCGGCGTGGAGCGCCAGGGCGAAACGGTGCGGATCGTCCACCGTCATCCAGTTCGGCGTGAAGGTGCCGGCGACGAAGCGGGGCGACAGGCCGGGCTGCAACTCCGCGAGGCGGTCAGCCCGGACATGCTCGAAGGCGATGCCCTCCCGCTCCCGCGCCGCCCAGCCGGGCCCGGCGGCGGCGAGTTCCGCCTCGCTCTCGTAGAGTTCGAGGTTGCCGTCGTGGCGAAGGCGCCCGGCGAGGCCGGCCGAATCCACCATCGCCGCCATGGCCTGCGCGGCGAGCCGCATCAGGCCGGACTGGACCCGCGTCGCGTGCCGGTGCCGATCGGGCAGGCTGGCGCGCCAGAAGCGCAGCAGCCAGGGCGCGATCCGCGGCAGGTAGGCCGGCGGCAAGGCCAGCGGCCCGAGGGGATCGAGCATCCAGCGCGGCGCCTTGCGGAGGATCCCCGGCGAGGCGAGCGGCAGCACGTCGGTGAAGGCGAGCGCCCCGGCATTACCGAAGCTCGCCCCCTCGGCGATCCCGCCGCGCTCGATCAGCCGCACCCGCCAGCCCTCGGCCAGCAGGTGATGGGCGGTGGCGAGGCCGACGATGCCGGCCCCGACGATCGCGACCTCGCGGGTCATGAGCCCTTACGCCGCCAGCTTCAGGGAGGGGCGGCGCTCCAGAGCGGTGCGGATGATCGCCTCGACGGCGGCCCGGCGCTCGCCCGAGAGGGGCTTCCTCGGCATCCGGACGTGCTCGGTCGAGCCGATCGCCAGCGCCTCGGCGAGCTTGATGTTCTGGACCAGGAAGGTCGAGACGTCGAGGTCGAGGAGCGGGCGGAACCAGCGGTAGATCTCGAGCGCCTCGGCGGTGCGGCCGGCCTTCATCAGCCGGTAGATCGCCACGGTCTCGTCGGGGAAGGCGACGACGAGGCCCGCGACCCAGCCGACCGCGCCGACGCTCAGCGCCTCGAAGGCGAGGTTGTCGACGCCGGTCAGCACCGCGAAGCGGTCGCCGAAGTGGTTGATGATCTCGGTGGTGCGGCGGATGTCGTCGGAGGATTCCTTGATGGCGACGAAGTGCTTGTCGCCGGCCAGGCGCTCCATGATCCGGGGCGTCACGTCGACCCGGTAGGCGACGCGGTTGGAATAGATCATCACCGGCAGGTCGCCCGCCGCCGCAACGGCGCTCAGGGTCGCGACGGTCTCGTCCTCGTCGGTGTGGTAGATCGGGCTCGGCACCACCATCAGGCCCGACGCACCGGCCTTGGCGGCACGCGCGGCGAGCGCGCAGGCCTCGCGGGTGCCGGCCTCCGAGACGGTCATCAGCACCGGATGGGGACCGGCGACCGACAGGGCGGTCTTCAGCACCTCGAGTCGCTCGTCGGGCGACAGCATCGGGCCCTCGCCGAGCGAGCCGCAGACGATCAGGCCGTCGCAGCCGGCCTGCATCTGGAGGGCGAAGCAGCGCTCCATCTCGGCATGGTCGAGGCTGCCCTCGGCGGTGAACTTGGTGGTGACGGCGGGAATGACGCCTGTCCACATGGTCGTATCTCCTTGAAAGATTGAGGTGAAGGAATCAGGCCGCCTCGGCGACCGGGGACGACCGGGGGCTCGGCGGCGCGGTCCGGGCGGCCCGGCGGTGGCGCCAGTGCAGCCACTCGCCGACGACGCCGCGGCGGAAGAACGAGACGCAGAGGATGAAGATCAGGCCGATCACCACCGTGACGAGGTCGCCGATGGTGGCGAGGTAGTTCTGCAACCCGACCACCAGGGCGGCGCCGACGAGCGGCCCGACCAGGGTGCCGACGCCGCCGAGCAGGGTCATCAGCACCACCTCGGTCGAGGTGTGGAGCGACACGTCGTTGAGCGAGACGAGGCCGAAGACCAGGGCCTTGAGGGCGCCGGCATAGCCCGCGACCGCCGCCGAGAGCACGAAGGCGAGGAGCTGGAACCGGGAGGCGTCGTAGCCGAGCGACACTGCCCGCGCCTCGTTGTCGCGCACCGCCTGGAGGATCTGGCCGAAGGGCGAATGCACCACCCGGTGGATGAACAGGAAGCCGGCGACGAAGAGCGCGAGCGCCACGTAGTACATCGCCGTGTCGCTGGAGAGGTCGACGAGGCCGAGAAGCGTGCCCCGCGGGATGCCTTGCAAGCCGTCCTCGCCGCCGGTCCAGCGGAACTGGACCGCCAGGAAGTAGACGATCTGCGACAAAGCGAGCGTGATCATCGCGAAGTAGATGCCGCGCCGCCGGATCGCCAGGCCGCCGATGGCGAACCCGACGAGCACCGCCGCGGCCACTCCCGCCGCGAAGGACACCGGCACCCCGAGCGGATGGGCGCCGAGCCGGATCATCAGCGCGCCCGTCACGTAGCCGGCGGTGCCGAGGAAGGCGGCGTGGGCGAAGGAGACGAGGCCGGTGAAGCCGAGCAAGAGGTTGAACGCGCAGGCGAACAGCCCGTAGGCCATCACCTTCATGACGAAGATCGGGTAGATCAGCCCCGGCACCAGCGGCACCACCAGCAGCAGGGCCACGAGGCCGGCAAACAGGTGTCTGGAGTTCATCTCACGCCTCCCGCCCGAACAGGCCGGCCGGGCGCAGGAGCAGCGCCAGGGCCATGATGACGAAGACCACCACGGTCGAGGCCTCCGGATAGACCACCTTGGTCAAGCCTTCGATCAGCCCGAGGCCGAGCCCGGTCAGCATGGCGCCGAGGATCGAGCCGAGGCCGCCGATCACCACCACGGCGAAGACGATGTTGAGCAGGCTCCCGCCCATCAGCGGGGTGATCTGCATGATGGGAGCCGCCAGCACCCCGGCGATGCCGGCGAGCGCCACCCCGAAGCCGTAGGTGAGCGTGATCATCACCGGCACGTTGATGCCGAAGGCCTGGAGCAGGCGCGGATTCTCGGTGCCGGCGCGAAGATAGGCGCCGAGCTTGGTGCGCTCGAACAGGTACCAGGTGGCCAGGCAGATCAGCAGCGAGGCGACGACCACGAAGACCCGGTACTTGGGCAGCAGCATGAAGCCGACATCGACCGGACCTTGAAGAATCTCCGGCGGCTCGTAGCCCTGGCCCGACACGCCGAAGACGTAGCGAAAGCCGCCCTCCATCACCAAGGCCACCCCGAAGGTGAGGAGCAGGCCGTAGAGGTGATCGAGGTGGTAGAGCCGGCGCAGCAGGGTCCGCTCGATCGCCATGCCGAACACTGCGACGAGGGCGGGCGCCAGGACCAAAGCGAGCCAGAAATTCACCTGGAGGTCCGGCTGGCCGAGCCAGGGCCCTCCTTGAGTCAGCCCGATCCAGGCCAGGAACGCCGCCATCATGAACTGGGCGCCGTGGGTGAAGTTGATGATGTTCAAGAGGCCGAAGATGATCGCCAGCCCCATGCTCAGCATGGCGTAGAAGCAGCCGCCGATGAGCCCGATGGTGAGCTGGGCCATGAAGGCCTGGAGGGTGATGTCCGACATGGGGGCACCGGGGAGGATGAGGCGGGACGGTTCGGGTTTTCCCTCCCCCCTCTGAGCAGAGCTTTCAGGGGAAGAGAGAATGGCGCGGGTTTCCCCCTCTCCCCGCGGGCGGGGAGAGGGCCGTGTCGACGTTCAGGAGACACGGCAAGCGGAGGCGAAGCCGGAGCGAGGGTGAGGGGGTCTCGACGCGTGAGGCTCCTCCGGAACCACCCCCTCACCCTCGCGGCGAACCTGCGGTTCGCTGCTCCCTGAGCCCCTTCGGAGCTCAGGCCTCTCCCCGCCCGCGGGGAGAGGGGAAACCTGCGCCTCGTCTTTCCTCGGACGGCCCTGCGCAGAGGGGGGAGGGTTCAGAGTAGTGGCTCACCCCTTGGCGTTCAGCGGGCAGGCGTCGCTCGGCTTCGGGTAGACGTCGTCGCCCTTGAGCACCGCCTTGACGTGGTAGAAGTCCCAGTCGCGCTTCGATTCCGCCGGCTTCTTCACCTGGAGCAGCAGCAGGTCGTGCACCAGCGCCCCGTCGGCGCGCAGGTGACCGTTGCGGATCACCGCGTCGTCGATGGTCATGGCGCGCAGTTGCTTCATCACCGCCCCGGCCTCGTCGGTACCCGCCGCCTGAATCGCCTTCAGGTAGCTCAGGACGGCCGAGTAGATCGCGGCCTGCGAGGCGCTCGGCATCCGCTTCATCTTGGAAAAATATTTTTCCGCGAAGGCGCGCGAGCGGTCGTCGTAATCCCAGTAGAACGCTTCCGTGAGGTACATGTCCTGGGCCTTGGCGAGGCCGAGGCTCTTCACGTCGGTGATGTAGGTCAGCAGCGGCGCGATCACCTGCTTGTCGCTGCGGCCGATGCCGTATTCGGCGGCCTGCTTGACGGCGTTGACGGTGTCGCTGCCGGCATTGGCCAGCGCGATCACCTGGGCGCCGGTGCTCTGCGCCTTCAGCATGTAGGAGGAGAAATCGCCGCCCGGGAAGGGATGGCGCGAGACCCCTAGGACCTTGCCGCCCTCGGCCTCGACCACCGCGGCGGCGTCCTTCTCCAGGGAATGGCCGAAGGTGTAATCGGCGGTGACGAAGTACCAGCTCTTACGCCCCGCCTTCATCAAAGCCTTGGCGGTGCCGGCGGCGAGCGCGTAGGTGTTGACCATCCATTGCGCGCTCAAGGGCGAGCACTTGTCGGTGATCGCCGCCATGGCGACACCGGCCGAGAGCATCGTCACCCGGTTCTTCTGACGCGCGATCTCCATCACGGCGAGCGCCGTCGAGGAGGTCGGGAAGTCGGCGATCATGTCGACCTTGCCCTGGTCGAACCACTCGCGGGCGAGGTTCGCGGCGATGTCGGGCTTGTTCTGGTGGTCGGCGGCGACGAGCTCGACCGGGGCACCCAGCACCTTGCCCCCCATCTCGTCGATGGCGATCTGCGCCGCGACCGCCGAGCCGCGGCCGGTGAAGTCGGAATAGATTCCCGACAGGTCGTTGAGGATGCCGACCTTGACCACCCCGTCGCTGACCGCGTCGGCCGCGCGGGCGCCCGATGCCAGGGCGGCGAGCGACAGACCGAGGGCATAGCCGATGACACGCGACCGCATGATTTTTAGCCTCCTTGTGATCGCCTGAACGGCGCGCCTGCTGTCTCAGAGCATCTTTGACGTGATTGCCGATCCCACCTTCGACCTCATCCTGAGGTGTCAGTCGATCGAAGATCGACTGACCTCGAAGGAGGGCTCCAGTGAGCATGAAGACTTCTGGAGCCCTCCTTCGAGGCTCCTTTCAGTCGCACCTCAGGATGAGGTGGTGGATGGGATGAACCATTATGAGTTACTGACGCTGCAAAGAAAAAAGGGCACTGAGGACATCACACCCCCAGCAACCGCCCGACCTCCTCCTCCCGCGCTTCAACCTCGTGCGCCGCGATCTCCGCGGCGATGCGGCCGTGCTCGACGACGTAGTGGCGGTCGGCGAGGTGGCGGGCGAAGTGGAAGTTCTGCTCGACCAGCACGATGGTGAAGCCGCGGCTCTTCAGCATCGCCACGGCGCGGCCCAGAGCCTCGACGATGACCGGCGCCAGCCCCTCGGTGATCTCGTCGAGGAGCAGGATGCGGGCGCCGGTGGTGAGGATGCGGCCGAGCGCCAGCATCTGCTGTTCGCCGCCGGAGAGCCGGCCGCCATAGCTGTCGGCCCGCTCGGCGAGGTTGGGAAACAGCGCCAGCACCTCGTCGAGCGGCAGCCCGCCCTCGCCGAGGCGCGGGAGCAGGGTCAGGTTCTCGCGGGTGGTAAGCGTGCGGTAGACGCCGCGCTCCTCCGGGCAGTAGCCGACGCCGAGCCGCGCGATGCGGTGGGGCGGCAGCCGGATCGCCTCGGCGCCCCGCACCCGCACCGAGCCGGCGCGCCGGTCGGTGAGGCCGAGGATGGCGCGCAACGTCGTGGTGCGGCCGGCGCCGTTGCGGCCGATGAGCGTCACGCACTCGCCCTCGCGCACCGTGAGGTCGATGCCGTGGAGCACGTGGCTCTCGCCGTACCAGGCCTGGAGGCCGCGCGTCTCGAGGACGATCTCAGGCATGCCCGCCCCCGAGATAGGCCGCCTTCACCGCCGGATCGGCCGAGACGGCGGCGTAAGGCCCCTCCGCCAGGATCTCGCCCCGTTGCAGCACCGTGATGGTGTCGCAGAGATCGGCCACCACCGACATGTTGTGCTCCACCATCAGGATGGTGCGGCCCTTGGCGATGCGCCGGATCAGCCGCTTGATGCGGTCGACATCCTCGATCGCCATGCCCTGCGTCGGCTCGTCGAGGAGCAGGAACGGCGGATCGAGGGCGAGCGTCGTGGCGATCTCGAGGGTGCGCTTGCGGCCGTAGGACAGGTCGGCGGCGCGGGACTCCGCGGCTTCCGCCAGCCCGACCTCGGCGAGGAGCCGCATCGCCTCGTCGTCGAGCACCTGAAGCGAGCGGCCCGAGCGCCAGAACCGGTACTGCGTGCCGAGCCGGCGCTGGAGCGCCACCCGGACGTTGTCGCGCACCGAGAGGTTCGGGAAGATCGCCGAGATCTGGAACGAGCGTACCACCCCGCGCCGGGCGATCGCCGCCGAGGACTCGCGAGTGATGTCCTGGCCCTCGTAGAGGATCTGCCCGTCCGTCGGCACGTGGACCTTGGTGAGCAGGTTGAACACCGTCGTCTTGCCGGCGCCGTTCGGCCCGATCAGCGCGTGGATCGTGTGCCGCCGGACCTTGAGGTCGAGCCCCCGCACCGCCCGGAAGCCGCCGAACGCCTTGGTCAGCCCCCTGGTCTCGAGTGCGGTGTCGGGCACGGCGTGGTCCTCTGCGCGTCGTAATTCGTAGATTGTATAAAATATGCGATGAGGTCAAGCGACGCGTCGGCACGGGGGACGGGCGATCCGCGGCCTCGCCGGGCTGGCAACCGGTCCCACGTCGGTGTAACCGCGCCCTAGCGGGCGCTCTTGCCCTTACGCGCCCAGGGACCCGCCATGCGCTTCCTCGTGACAGGCACGGCCGGCTTCATCGGCTTCCACCTCGCCCGGCGCCTGCTGCAGGCCGGCCACGAGGTCGTGGGGGTCGACGGGCTGACCGACTACTACGACGTCGCCCTGAAGCGGGCGCGGCTGGCGCAGCTCGACGCGCTGCCGGGCTTCTCGGCGCACGAGTTCCTGCTGGAGGAGCCCGGCGCCTTCATGCGCCTGATGGGCGAGGCGCGCCCCGACGTGGTAGTGCATCTCGCCGCGCAGGCCGGGGTGCGCTACAGCCTGGAGCACCCGGAGGCCTACGTATCGGGCAACGTGGTCGGGACCTTCCAGGTGCTGGAGGGCTGCCGGGCGCATCCGGTGCGCCACCTGCTCTTCGCCTCGACCTCCTCGGCCTATGGCGGCAACCGGGATGTGCCGTTCCGCGAGACCGACCGGGCGGTCTGGCCGCTCACCATCTACGCCGCCTCGAAGATCGCCGGCGAGGCGATGGCGCATTCCTACGCTCATCTGTGGAAGATCCCGACGACCGCGTTCCGGTTCTTCACCGTCTACGGGCCGTGGGGCCGGCCCGACATGGCTTTGTTCCTGTTCACCCGGAAGATCCTGGCGGGGGAGCCGATCGAGGTCTACGACCACGGCCGCGCGGTTCGGGACTTCACCTATATCGACGACCTCGTCGAGAGCATCGCCCGGCTGATCGACGCGCCCCCTCCCCTGCCGGGCGCGAATCCCGTCTCGGCGGCCGATACGTTGAGCCCGGTCGCGCCCTACCGGATGGTCAATATCGGCGGCGGCCGGCCGGTGAGCGTGGCGGTGATGCTCGATGCCCTGGAGGCGGCCCTGGGGGCGCGCGCCGTGCGCCACCTGCGCGACCTGCCGCCCGGCGACGTCGAGCGGACGGAAGCGAGCACCGAGCTCCTGCGCGACCTCGTCGGCTACGTGCCGGCGACGCCGCTCTCTTCCGGCATTCCGGCCTTCGTCGCCTGGTACCGGGAGCATTACGGCACCGGGGCCTGACGAGGCCCGTGAAATCACCGGCTTGTCATGGAGGCCATGACAGTGCTCAATCCCCCCATGCCCCGCAGCCTCGATCCCGAGACCGTGCCCGCCCCCGAGGCGGCGCCGCGCCAGACCCGGCGCTACGCCCAGAAGCGCGACGCGATCCTCCACGCCGCCGCCGCCCTGATCAACGAGGCCGGGGTGAAGGGCACGACGCTGGCCGACGTCGCCCGCAGCGTCGGGCTGATGACGAACAGCGTCACCTACTATTACCGCCGCAAGGAGGACCTGGCGGCGGCCTGCTTCCTGCACACGATCGGGGTGCTCGACGGGCTGGTGGCGCAGGCGGAAGGCGCCCCCGACGGGCCGGCGCGGCTCGCTCGCCTCCTCGACCTCGCGGCCGCCCACCGGGCCGCGATGGCGATGGGCGAGGAGCCGGACATCGCCGTGCTCAACGACGTGCGGGCCCTGCCCGCCCCCCAGGCCGAGAGCGTGTTTGCCGCCTACAACGCGCTGTTTCGCCGCCTGCGCGGCCTGTTCGACGGGGACGGCCTCGACCGGCGGGACCGCAACGCCCGCACCCACCTGCTGCTCTCGGTGATCCACTCGACCCGGCTGTGGATCGGCCGCTACGAGCCGCGGGACTATGCCCGGGCCGGCGCCCGGATGACCGACCTGCTCACCCGCGGCATGGCGGCGGCAGGCTCCGAGTGGCGCCCGGCCCTGCTGCCCGAACAGGCGCCGCAGGAGGAGAGCGAGGTGTCGCCGGAGGCCTTCCTGCGCGCCGCCACCATCCTCATCAACCAGCAGGGCTATCGCGGCGCCTCGGTGGAGAAGATTTCGGGGCTCCTCAAGGTCACCAAGGGCTCGTTCTACCACCACAACGACAACAAGGACGACCTCGTCGCCAATTGCTTTTCCCGCAGCTTCGCGCAGATCCGGGCGGTGCAGGACGCGGCGGATGCGCGGGGCGGCAGCGGCTGGGACCGGATCTGCACCGCCTCGGCGACGCTGGTGCGCAGCCAGCTCGGCCCCGGCGGTCCCTTGCTGCGCGTCACCGCCTTCAGCGCCCTGCCGGAGGCCCTGCGCACCGAGACCCGGCGTACCATGAACCGCCTGACCGAGCGCTTCGGCTTCTGCCTCGTCGACGGCATGGCCGACGGCTCGGTGCGCCCGCTCGATGCCGGCATCGCGGCGCAACTCGTCTCCAGCATGGTCAACGCCGCCGCCGAGCTGCCGGCCTGGGTGCCGGGCGTGACGCCGGAGAATGCGGCCGACCTCTACGCCCGGCCGCTGTTCCTGGGGCTGTTCGCGCCGGCGGCGCGCTGACCTACCCCGCCGCCAGCAAACAGATCCGCCGCGTCACCCGCCACGAGGCCGCGAAGGCCGAGACCGGCAGGAACTCGAACCGCGAGTGGAAATTGTGCGCCCCGGTGAAGTAGTTCGGCGTCGGGAGCCCACGCGCCGAGAGGGCCGCGCCGTCGGTGCCGCCGCGCATCGGGATCTGCTTCGGGGTGATCCCCTCGGCTTTGAGCGCGGCGAACAGGAGGTCGACCGACCGGCGATCGTCGCCGAGGCTGTCGTGGATGTTGCCGTAGGTGTCGGTGATCCGGCAGTCCACCCGGCCGGTCGGGTAGAGGGCGGCGATCTCCTCCGTCACCGCGTGCAGGCGCGCCTTGCGGGCGGCGAAGTTCGTCTTGTCGAAGTCGCGGATCATCGCCTGGAGGCGGGCCTCGCCGGAATGGGCCTGGAGGCCGTTGAACCAGATATAGCCCTCGCGCCCCTCGGTGTTCTCCGGCGTCTCGGCCCGGTCGAACCGGCTGATGAAGTCGTGCGCCATCAGGAGCGGGTTCACCATCACGCCCTTGGCCGACATCGGATGCGCGGCCACACCGGTGAACACGATCTCGGCGCCGGCCGCGTTGAAGGTCTCGATCACCACCTCGCCGAGGCCGCAGGCATCGATCGTATAGGCGAAGTCGCAGGGAAACCGCGCGAGGTCGAGGGCCTTGGCGCCGCGCAGCCCGATCTCCTCGTCGGGCACGAAGGCCACCCAGATGTCGCCATGCGGGTCCTGCGGCGTCAGGGTCGTCAGCAGGGTCATCAGGACCGCGATCGCCGCCTTGTTGTCGGCCCCGAGCACGCTGGTGCCGTCGCCGACGATCACGTCCTCGCCTCGATAGGGCACGATCTCCGGATGCTCGGCGACGCGCAGCCAGATGTCCCGGTCGCGGTCGAGGCAGAGGTCGGCGCCGTCGAAAAGCAGCACCTGCGGGCGGATCTTAGGGGAGAGCCCGACATCGACGGTGTCGAGATGAGCAACGAAGCCGATCGGCGGCGCGCCGGGCCGGGTACCGGGTTTGCGGGCGGTCAGGATCGCGTGGTCGTCGAGCACCACATCGGTCAGGCTTAAGCCGCGCAGCTCATCCGCCAGCAATTCGGCCAGGGCGCGCTGGCCCGGCGTGCTCGGCAGGGTGGTGGCGCTGGCATCGCTCTGGCTCGCCACCGCGAGGTAGCGAAAAAACCGCTCGACCAGTTGCGCCCGCAGGGCCGTCTCGTCCGCCATGGCGTGTCGTTCCCTCAGAGCCTGCTCGCCGTCGTCAATCCATTTTTCTCCCACACGCGACCTCATCCTGAGGTGCGACCGAAGGGAGCCTCGAAGGAGGGCTCCAGAGACCACAGCGATCCCTGGAGCCCACCTTCGAGGTCGGTCCATCTTCGATGGACTAACACCTCAGGATGAGGTCACGGGTGGGATGGAAAAACACCAGTGATGCCGTCAGACCAGACTCTCATCAGGCGCATCAGGTGAGCGCCACCGAAAAGCCGCGCTGCACCGCCGGCCGCGCCATCAGCGCCTCGTACCAGCGCTGCACGTTCGGATAGTCCGCGAGATCGACGCGGTGCCGGGCGTGGCGCCAGGCCCAACCGAGAATCGCGAAATCGGCGATCGACAGGGCGCCGGCGACGAACTCCCCCTCCCCCAGCCGCCTGTCGAGCACGCCGTAGAGCCGGCGCGTTTCCTTCTGGTAGCGCTCGAGCCCGTAGGCGCGATCCTTTTCGTCGACGCCGAGGAAGTGGTGGACCTGGCCCGGCATCGGCCCGAAACCGCCCATCTGCCACATCAGCCACTCCATGACCTGAACCCGGCCGCGCCCGGAGGCGGGCAGGAACAGCCCGGTCTTCTCGGCGAGGTAGACGAGGATCGCGCCGGATTCGAAGACCGAGATCGGCGCCCCGTCCGGCCCCTCCGAATCGACGATCGCCGGGATGCGGTTGTTCGGGCTCAAGCGCAGGAAGGCCGGCTCGAATTGCCGGCCCTTGGTGATGTCCACCGGCTCGACCCGGTAGGTCAGGCCCATCTCCTCCAGGGCCACGCTGATCTTGCGGCCGTTCGGCGTGTCCCAGGCATAGAGCTGGATCATGCTGCGCTCCCTCCGGCGGCAGCCCGCGCGGCCGCGAGCCATCCGGCAAATCCTAACACCCGGTTACCAGGGCGCAGGGCCCGACGACAAGCGCGCCCACGACCAGAGCGGTAATCCGGATTCGACGTTAACCGCGATTGAAGAGGATCGGGGACGGCATCGAAAAACCCTGTTGTGTCCACGATTTGGAAGGAGAGCGGGGCCTAGCCTCGGACCCATGAGACGGATTCGGGACGGCAGGGCGACAGGGGGCGGCACGGCGCGGCGGGCGCCGTCCATGGGCCCGATACGGACGTGACGATGAGCCATCGGCGCAACGACCAGATCGATATGGTGGTGCCCTTCGTGCACTTCCGCGACCAGCGGGAGACGATGGAGCGTCCGTTCTTCTCGATCGCCAAGCAGAAGCGCCTGAAGGAGATCGACTATACCAGCCCCGACGGCTCGGTCTGGGTGCGGGTGCTGCCGAACCAGGCCTACGGCATGGCGACGATCTGGGACGCCGACATCCTGATCTGGGCCGCCTCGACGATCTGCGAGATGAAGAAGCGCGGCCGCAACGACATCCCGCGCAAGCTCAACTTCATGCCCTACGACCTTCTGAAGGGGATCGGCCGCGAGACCGGCGGGCGGCAATACAAGCTGTTGCGCGACGCGCTGTTTCGCCTGCAATCGACCTCGGTGCGCACCAACATCCGGGCCGAGAAGGCCAAGCGCAAGGAACGCCAGTTCAGCTGGATCGACGCCTTCGACGACACGATCGACGAGGAGACCAATGCCAGCCGGGGCATGTCGATCACTCTGTCGGACTGGTTCTACGAGGGCGTGCTGATGGATGGCGGCGTGCTCGCCATCGACCCCGCCTATTTCGGCATCACCGGTGGGCGCGAGCGCTGGCTCTACCGCATCGCGCGCAAGCATGCCGGGGGCGCGGGCGAAGGGGGTTTCGCCATCAGCCTGCCGACCCTGTTCGACAAGTCGGGCGCGGAAGGGACCTATCGCCGGTTCAAGTTCGAGATTGCCAAGATCGCCAAGGCCGACGAGCTGCCCGGCTTCGTCCTGCGGATCGAGGACAAGGAGCGCGGCGAGCCGCATCTGCGGATGATCCGCCGCGACCTCGTCACCGAGGAAGGGCTGATCGTCGCCGCGCCGAAGCCGAAGCGTACCCGCAAGCCGAAGGCGTCGGCCGAGCTGCCGCTCTTCCGCCACCTGTCCGACGAGACGATCGCCCTCTGCCGCAAGGCCCATCCCGGCTGGGACGTGTACGGGCTGAAGACCGAGTTCGACCACTGGCTCGAAGGCGACGCGACCCGCGAGCCGAAGAACTACGAGAGCGCCTTCCTGGGGTTTGCCGAGCGCTTCGTGCGCGACGCACACTGATCCACAGGGACCCCGTTCCCGATGTACGAGGGGAGCGGGGCAGGAGAGCGGCGGTCCCGAGGGGAAATCCCCGGAATCCCTGTGAACGAGTCGGGTGGACTCGGCACTTCGGGAACGCCCTGGGGGCGGATCGGCACTTCGGGAACGCACACCGTGCGATCGGGAACGCCGGCACGGTACTTCGGGGACAGGACGACCGGTACAACGGGGACGAATCCCCGGTACAACGGGAACGGTCCACCTGCATTAAACATTTGGGCGGGTTTCAGGAATCGCCGCCACCCAAGCGCCTAAATCGATAAAGATTCCTGTAACACTCTAAGCGGTGCATTCTGGGGAAAAGCCGGACAGGGAGTCGGCCCCCGAGTCGTTGATGGCAATCGCGAGTCGAGGCGCGATCCACACGGCACCCACAGGAGTCCACGGGACTCACCGGAACGACCCAGTCGGCTACGGCATCTGTCCAACTGGGAGGGTCAAACTGGACTCGACTCGAGAAAGCTTTCCTGTGGGACTCTCCGGGATGGAGGATCACGATCTCGACTCATCGGACCTCGGCATCGTACGAGCGGATTCAGGGCAGCGATGGGGACGGATGGCGATGCGCGAGGGCGGACAACAGGAGGTTCGCGCCATGGCGAACCGTTCGTGAAGTACGCCCGGACGGTGGGTGATGGGATGGAAGGGTGATCCGGAACGCCAAAAAGGAGCGGGAGGGTACCGGTCGCGGTCACGAAACCCCGACAGCGTCGTGACATCCCGGACGCGGACCAGCTGCGGCGGCGCAAGGACGTACATCGGGGACAGCGGGGAGAAGCGACCGATCGGAGTGCCGGTCCTGCACGGTTTCCCCGCAATCCAGAACCCCGCCTCGGTGGACAGGGCAGGCGCGGGAGGGCGGCCCTGGGGATCAGGGGCTGCACATCGAGGGCAAGGCGGTTTTGCAGTCTCCAAGGCTTCTCGCCGACATCATGGCCGTAAAGGCGAAGTTCCCGAAATACGTCGAGCGGTCTCGGGACAGTTCCACGTGCGACTCCGGCCCTTCCCACCCGCGACCTCATGCTGAGGTGCTGGCGATCGAAGATCGCGACTGAAAGGAGCCTCGACGGAGGGCTCCAGAAGTCGCTGCGATCCCTGGAGCCCTCTTTCGAGGTCAGTCGATCTCCGATCGCCAACACCTCAGGATGAGGTGAGAGGGTAGGATTTTACGCCAATAACCCCTCACCCGAGGGACGGCAGGTCCAGCCCATGCTCCCGGGCGCAGGCCTCGGCCTCCTCGTAGCCGGCATCGGCGTGGCGCATCACGCCGGTGGCGGGGTCGTTCCACAAAACCCGCTCCAGGCGCCGGTCGGCGGCCTCGCTGCCGTCGCAGACGATCACCATGCCGGCATGCTGCGAGAATCCCATCCCGACGCCGCCGCCGTGATGCAGCGAGACCCAGGTGGCGCCCGACGCGGTGTTGAGGAGCGCATTCAGGAGCGGCCAGTCGGAGACCGCGTCCGACCCGTCGCGCATGGCTTCCGTCTCGCGGTTCGGCGAGGCGACCGAGCCGGAATCGAGGTGGTCGCGGCCGATGACGATCGGGGCCTTCAATTCGCCCTTGCGCACCATCTCGTTGAAGGCCAGCCCGAGGCGGTGGCGGTCGCCGAGGCCTACCCAGCAGATCCGCGCCGGCAGGCCCTGGAACCTGATCTTGTCCCGCGCCATGTCGAGCCAGCGGTGGAGGTGGTGGTTGTCGGGCAGAAGCTCCTTCACCTTGGCGTCGGTGCGATAGATGTCCTCGGGGTCGCCCGAGAGGGCGCACCAGCGGAACGGCCCGATTCCGCGGCAGAAGAGCGGGCGAATGTAGGCCGGCACGAAGCCCGGAAAGGCGAAGGCGTCCTCGACCCCCTCTTCCAGCGCCATCTGGCGGATGTTGTTGCCGTAATCGACCACCGGCACGCCGGCGCGGTGGAAATCGAGCATCGCCCGGACATGCACCGCCATCGAGCGTTTCGCCGCCGCCGCCACCGCGGCCGGATCGGTCTCGCGCTTCGCTTCCCATTCGGCCACCGTCCAGCCCGCCGGCAGGTAGCCGTTGACCGGATCGTGGGCCGAGGTCTGGTCGGTGACGCAATCGGGGCGCACGCCGCGGGCGTAGAGTTCGCCGAAGATCTCGGCCGCGTTGCCGAGCAACGCCACCGAGCGCGGGGTCTTGTTGCGGCAGGATTCCTCGATCAGTTCGAGGGCGTGGTCGAGGTCGCGGGCCTGGACGTCGACGTAACCGGTGCGCAACCGGAACTCGATGCGCGAGGCCTGCGCCTCGACGGCGAGGCAGGAGGCCCCCGCCATGGTGGCGGCCAGCGTCTGCGCGCCGCCCATGCCGCCGAGACCCGCGGTGAGAATCCAGCGGCCGGAGAGATCGCCGGCATAATGCTGGCGGCCCATCTCGACGAAGGTCTCGTAGGTGCCCTGAACGATGCCCTGGCTGCCGATATAGATCCAGGACCCGGCCGTCATCTGGCCGTACATCATCAGGCCCTTGCGATCGAGCTCGTGGAAATGCTCCCAGGTCGCCCAGTGCGGCACCAGGTTCGAGTTGGCGATCAGCACGCGGGGGGCATCCGCATGGGTGCGGAAGACCCCGACCGGCTTGCCGGACTGGACCAGCAGGGTCTGATCGTCGTCGAGGTCGCGCAGGGCCGCCACGATGCGGTCGAAGCTCGCCCAGTCCCGCGCCGCGCGGCCGATGCCGCCATAGACCACCAGCTCGCCCGGCCGCTCGGCCACGTCGGGATCGAGGTTGTTCATCAGCATCCGCAGCGGCGCCTCGGTCAGCCAGCTCTTGGCGGTGAGGGTGGTGCCGTGGGGCGCGCGGACGATGCGGGCGTTGTCGATGCGGGTCATGGGTGGCTCCGGGCAGGAGGATGGCGTTCGAATGTCGTCCAATTCATCCCACCCACAACCTCATCCTGAGGTGTGAGCGAAGCGAGCCTCGAAGGAGGGCTCCAGTGATCTTGGAGACTTCTGGAGACCTCCTTCGAGGTCAGTCCATCAATGTGATGGACTGACACCTCAGGATGAGATCGCGGATGGGAGAGAATGATTTTGAGTTCAGCGCGCTCCGCAGATACGGGCATGAAGCGGGTTGAACCCCATGCGGTAGACGAGCTCGGCTGGCCGCTCGACCGACCACACCGCGAGGTCGGAGCGTTTGCCGGCTTCGAGTGTGCCGACCTCGGACAGGATTCCGAGCGCGCGGGCGGCCTCGCGGGTGGTGCCGGCGAGGCACTCGTCGACGGTGAGGCGAAACAGCGTGGCGGCCATGTTCATGGCCAGCAGCAGCGAGGTGAGCGGCGAGGTGCCGGGATTGGCATCCGTCGCGACCGCCATCGGGACGCCATGCTGCCGGAACAGGGCCACCGGCGGCAGCTTGGTCTCGCGGATGAAGTAATAGGCGCCGGGCAGGAGCACCGCGACGGTGCCGCTCGCCGCCATGGCGGCGGCGCCGGCCTCGTCGGTATGTTCGAGGTGGTCGGCCGACAGCGCGTGATGGCGCGCGGCCAAGGCGGCGCCGCCGAGATTCGAGAGCTGGTCGGCATGGAGCTTCACCGGCAGCCTGAGAGACTCGGCGCGCTCGAACACCCGCGCGACCTGCTCGGGCGAGAAGGCGATACCCTCGCAGAACGCATCGACCGCATCGACCAAGCCGTCCGCGGCGAGTGCCGGCAGCATCGTGTCGGCGACCTCCGCGATATACGCGTCCTTGTCGCCCCCGGCCTCCGGCGGCAGGGCATGGGCGCCGAGGAAGGTGGTGCGGATGCCGACCGGGCGCAGCTCTGCGAGCCGGCGGGCGGCGCGCAGCGCCTTGCGCTCGCTTGGCAGGTCGAGGCCGTAGCCGGACTTCACCTCGACGGTGGTGACGCCCTCGGCGATCAGCGCGTCGAGCCGTTTCAGGGTCTGGCGCACCAGGTCGTCCTCGCTCGCCGCCCGCAGGGCGCCGACCGAGGAGACGATGCCGCCGCCGGCCCGCGCCACCTCCTCGTAGGAGGCGCCGCCCAAGCGCAATTCGAATTCGTGCGCCCGGTCGCCGGCCCAGACGAGATGGGTGTGGCAGTCGATCAGGCCCGGCGTGATCCAGCGGCCCTCGCCGTCGATCGTCTCGGCCCCCGCCAAGGCCGCCCCCGGCAGCTCGGCCGCGGGCCCGGCATACAGGATGCGCCCGTCGCGGATCGCGAGCGCGCCGTCTTCGACCGCGCCGATTCCTGCGAGCCCTGGCGCGAAGGTGGCGAGCCGGACGTTGCGCCAGACCTGTGGCACGCCTTCACTCCCGCTCATGCGCGTTTCCTCCGATTCGCCTATATGTATAGACATGAGCGATCCGCTTTGTATAGACATGAATGGCGGCGCGCGGGAGCGCACCGCCTGATGCAGGAGACGCGCCGATGCAGGGGATGCTCCGATGACCGTGCTGCACGCCGCTCAAGGTCTTACGCCCACGGGCTGGCAGGCCGATCTCCGGCTGACCGTGACCGAGGGCCGGTTCTCGACGCTCGAGGCGGGCGCCGCGCCGCAGCCCGGCGATACCCGGGTCGCCGTGCTGGTGCCGGGCCTGCCCAACCTCCACAGCCACGCCTTCCAGCGCGGCATGGCGGGGCTCGCCGAGCGGCGGGGGCCCGCCTCCGACACGTTCTGGACCTGGCGCGAGACGATGTACCGCTTCGCCCTGCGGATGAGCCCGGACGAGGCCGAGGCGGTGGCGGCCCAGGCCTATGTCGAGATGCTCGAATCCGGCTTCACCCGGGTCGGCGAGTTCCACTACCTGCACCACGCCCCGGACGGGCGCCCCTACGGCAACGTCGCCGAGATGGCGGAGCGGATCGCCGCCGCGGCGGCGCTGACGGGCCTGCGCCTCTCCCTGCTGCCGGTGCTCTACCGCTGGTCGAATTTCGGCGGTGCGGCGCCGAATGAGGGTCAGCGCCGCTTCGTCAGCGATCTCGACCTGTTCGGGCGCCTCGTCGCGGAATCCCGCGCCGCCCTGGCGGCCCTCCCCGGCGCCACGCTCGGCGTCGCGCCCCACAGCCTGCGGGCGGTGACGCCGGACGATCTGTCCACTGCCGTCGCCCTTGCGGAAGGCGGGCCGGTCCATATCCACGCCGCCGAGCAGGTGCGGGAGGTGGAGGAGTGCCTGGCCTGGTCCGGCGCGCGGCCGGTGCAATGGCTCCTCGACAACGCCGGGCTCGACCCGCGCTGGTGCCTGATCCACGCCACCCACATGACCCCGGACGAGACGACGCGGTTCGCGGGAAGCGGCGCCGTCGCGGGCCTGTGCCCGGTGACCGAGGCGAGCCTCGGCGACGGTATCTTTCCGGCCCCCGGCTTCGTCGCGGCGGGCGGACGCTACGGGATCGGCACCGATTCGAACGTGCTGGTGGGGGCGGCCGACGAGCTGCGCCAGCTCGAATACGCCCAGCGCCTCGGGCAGCGCCAGCGCAACGTGCTCGCCGCCCCCGGCGCCTCGACCGGGCGCGCCCTGTTCGAGGCGGCGCTCGCCGGCGGCACGCAGGCGCTGGCAGCGGAGGGTGATGGGCTCCGCGCCGGGGCCCCGGCCGATTGCGTCGCTCTCGACGGGATGGATCCGGCGCTGCTCGAACGGCACGGCGACGCCCTCCTCGACGGCTGGATCTTCGCGGCCGGATCGCGGGCCGTGGAGTCGGTGTGGGTGGCGGGCCGCCAGGTCGTCACGGGCGGGCGGCACGTCGCCCGGGAGGCGGTGGGGGCGCGGTATGCGGGGGTGCTGCGTCGGTTGATGGCGGAGTGACGGACGGGGTCTTCGCGCGTCGCACCGTCAGCGGATCGACATAACGGCCCTGGCCCTCGCAGGGCCGATCGGCTATCAGCCCCGCCGCCCCGGCAGCGGCCGGGCCCGGCCGGGCGCTCGCACCAGCGTCGCCCGGGCGCCCTGTGGCCGCGAGGCGGGGCACGAACGGTCGAGGGCGATGCGGTACGAGGTCGAGCGGAAGTTCCTGGTCGCCCATGCGGGCTGGCGCGAGGGGGCGGTGAGCCGGCAGCGGCTCACGGACGGGCTCGTGGGCGAGTTCGCCACCGGCAAGGTACGGGTGCGGCTCGACGACGAGCGGGCTTGGCTCACCGTCAAGGGCCGGCGCGACGGCCTGTCCCGGCCGGAATTCGAGTACGAGATCCCGCGGGACGAGGCCGAGGCGATGCTGCGCCTCGTCTGCGAGACCTGCCTCATCGAGAAGACCCGCCATTCCGTGCCCCATGACGGGCTGGTCTGGACGGTCGACGAATATGGCGGCTCGCTCGCCGGAATGGTCCTGGCGGAGATCGAGCTGGAGCACGAGGCGCAGGTCGTCGGCCTGCCCGACTGGCTCGGCCGCGAGGTCACGGCGGATGCCCGCTTCCGCCAGTCGACGCTGCTGCGCCTCGCCCGGGAGGCCGGCCGGCCGGTGACCCTGACCGAGGTGATCGCCGCGGCGCTGTGACGGCCGGACCCCCCGCTTCATCCGCGTGCGCGGCAACTCATGGACCGGCAGCAGCAGGACAGGCATTATAGTTCTCAGGCACCGCCGTTGAGGAAGTGTCAGCAAAGTCCGGAACTGCTCTCACTCGACGATGATGGGCACGGCGGGAGCGGCGGTCGCGGGGCGATTGTCCTTCCGGTTCACATCGGCTATGAGCCGACCGCAAGATCATCGAGCCGAACCGGCCAGCGTCTTCCCCGCCCCCGAGGTCGGTCCGCGGTCTTGTCCGCGCCGTGCCGCCTCTTCATCCCCGGCGGAAGGGACGCCCCCGCGATCCCGGACCGGGAGCGGGACCCGCGTCGCGAGGGACCGGCCGATCGCGGCCGGGTGCCGCGACCGATACGAGGAAACCCACCCGAATGGTCTTTGGGACGCGCGGGCCCTCCCGTCGTCGCGATCTGACGCCTGTCACGGCCGGGGGTGCCTCGCGCATCCGCCGGCCCGCACGAGAACGGGATCTGGCCATGCGTGCCGACGACAAGACCACCTCCCTGAAGGCCGCCTGCTTGACCGGCGTGAGCCGCCGCCAGATCCTCGGCGGTGCGGCCGCCGGCCTCGCGGCCTCGGCGCTGCCCGAGTCGCTCGCCTTCGCGCAGAGTGCCGACAAGGTCGACGTGCTGCTGATCGGCGGCGGCATCATGAGCGCGACGCTCGGCGTGTGGCTCAACGAGCTGGAGCCCGGCTGGTCGATCCGGATGATCGAGCGCCTCGACCAGGTGGCGCTGGAGAGCTCGAACGGCTGGAACAACGCCGGCACCGGCCATTCGGCTTTGGCCGAGCTGAACTATACCCCCGAGAAGAAGGGCAAGATCGAGATCGCCAAGGCGGTTGAGATCAACGAGGCGTTCCAGGTCACACGCCAGTTCCTGGCCTGGCAGGTGAAGAACGGTGTCCTGAAGGACCCCAAGTCCTTCATCAACTACACGCCCCATATGAGCTTCGTCTGGGGTGACGACAACATCGCGTACCTGAAGAAGCGCTACGAGGCGCTGAAGGCGAGCCCGCTGTTTGCCGGGATGGAGTTCTCGACCGATCCCGAGAAGCTCAAGACCTGGGTCCCCCTGATGATGGAGGGACGCGACCCGAACCAGAAGGTCGCCGCCACCTGGTCGCCGCTCGGCACCGACGTCGAGTGGGGCGAGGTCACCCGTCAATACGTCGCCCACCTGAAGAACCAGAAGACATTCCGCCTCGATGTCTCGACCGAGGTCCAGGGCATCGAGAAGAATCCGGACGGCTCCTGGCGCGTGACCTCGCGCAATCTCAAGGACGGGTCGCGCCAGGCCATCGACGCCAAGTTCGTGTTCATCGGCGCCGGCGGCGGGGCGCTGCACCTGCTCCAGGCCTCCGGCATCCCGGAGGGCCAGGATTATGCCGGCTTCCCCGTCGGCGGCTCGTTCCTGATCAACGAGAATCCGGACGTCGCGACGCTCCACCTCGCCAAGGCCTACGGCAAGGCCTCGGTCGGCTCGCCGCCGATGTCGGTGCCGCATCTCGACACCCGCGTGCTCGGGGGCAAGCGCGTCATCCTGTTCGGCCCGTTCGCGACCTTCTCGACCAAGTTCCTGAAGGAGGGGTCGTATTTCGACCTCTTGACCTCGACCACGACCAGCAACGTCTGGCCGATGATGAAGGTCGGCATGGACGAGTACCCGCTGGTCGAATATCTCGCCGGCCAGCTGATGCTCTCCGACGACGACCGCCTGGCGGCGCTCCGGGAGTACTTCCCCAAGGCCAAGAAGGGCGAGTGGCGCCTGTGGCAGGCCGGCCAGCGCGTGCAGATCATCAAGCGCGACAAAGACAAGGGTGGCGTGCTGAAGCTCGGCACCGAGATCGTCAATGCCAAGGACGGCAGCATCGCGGCTCTGCTCGGCGCCTCCCCGGGCGCCTCGACGGCGGCGCCGATCATGCTGGAGGTGCTGCAGAAGGTCTTCGCCAAGAACGTCGCCACACCCGAATGGCAGGAGAAGATCCGCCGGATCGTCCCGAGCTACGGCCAGCGCCTGAACGACGACCCGGAGAAGGTGGCGCAAGCCTGGGCCTATACCAGCGAGCAGCTGCAATTGCCGGCCCCGCCGGCGATCGATCGCGGACCGCTCAAGCCCACTCCGGTGAGCGACACCGTGCTCAACAGCAGCGACACGCCGGTCAAGGGACCGGTCGGCGATCTGGCGCCCTGAGGCGGAACCCGCGCGGGTGGGACGATTGTCTCCGGCAGTCGCGCCACCCGCGCGAGCGGGATGCGGTGCGACGGGGTCGTGGGCCCCTCCCCTTCCTGCCCACAGGGCGCAGGGCTGTCCGGGGAAAATCCCCTTTAAGATCAAGCGCGGGATCCCCTCTCCCGTGTGGGAGAGGGGTAGGGGTGAGGGTGACACGGCTCAGAATGAAACTGAATCGTTGAGCTGCCGGCACGATAGTTCGAGCTTCACACTGAAGCGTGTCACCCTCACGCGGGATCTTCGATCCCCAGGCCCCTCTCCCACACGGGAGAAGGGAGGCGCGCTTTTTTCTCTCCCCGGACAGCTCCTTGCACAAGGGGAGAGCGGCGCGCGTCGGTCCGGCAAGGACCGGGAACCGGCCCCGCATCCCCACCGTTCTCCCGATACGGCCAAGCTCCCGGCCGGTCCCGAGACACCGCCCGAGATACGACTCATGACCATCGCCCTGCGCCTCGCCACCACGGCCCTCCTCCTCGGCTTCGGGATCGGTGCCGCCCAGGCGCAAGGGGCGTCCCGCGGGGCCCAGGACGGCGCGGCCCGGGGCGAGGCGATCGCCGGGCCGGTGGGCGCGGTGGTGGGCGGGGCCATCGGGGCCGCCGTCGGCACCGCCAACAGCATCCTGGGCATCGACCGGCGCGAGCGCTTCCGCATCTATGCCGCGGGCGAGCACCGGCGGTCCTTCCGCCATGAGGGGCCGCTGCGCGTCGGCACGGTGCTGCCGCCCGAGGGCGTGATCTACTACGACGTGCCGCCGGAATTCGCCCTCAAGGGACTGAACTACACCATCGTCAACGATCACCCGGTGCTGGTCGAGCCCGGCACGCGCCGGGTCGTCGAGGTGATCGATTGAGGGGGGCGGGTGACGCAAGAGCCGTGACCTTCGGGCCGTCCTCGCGTTAAGAGCCGGGACAGAAAGCCCCGGCCACGCATGTCACTCCCTCCCGATCCGCCGATTGCCGTGTGCGATCCCGACCGCCTCGCCGCGCTCGATTCGTATGCCATCCTCGACACCTTGCCCGAGCAGGGCTTCGACGACGTGGTGCGCCTGGCCAGCCGCCTGTGCGATACGCCGATCGCGCTGGTGAGCCTGGTCGCCGGCACCCGGCAATGGTTCAAGGCCCGCACGGGCTTTCCCCTGCCCCAGACCGATCTCGGCCGCTCGGTCTGCGCCCACGCCCTGGCGCAGCCGGACGCGCTCCTCGTCATCCCCGACCTGAGCCGGGATCCCCGCACCCGCGACAACCCGCTCGTCACCGCCTCGCCCGGCATCCGGTTCTATGCCGGGGCGCTGCTGCGCACGCCCGACGGGCTGGTTCTCGGCACGCTCTGCGTGATCGACTACGTCTCGCGGCCGGAGGGCTTGAGCGATGCCGAGGCCGGGGACCTGCGGGCGCTGGCGCGCCAGGTGATGGGCCAGCTCGCCCTGCGCCGGGCGAATGCCGAGCAGGAGGCGGCCTTGAGCGCGGCACAGGCCACCGAGGAGCGCTACCGCCGGGCGGCCCAGGCCACCCGGGACGCCATCTGGGACTGGGATTTCGCCACCGACCACGTGCTCTGGAACGAGGCGCTGGAGGCGGCCTACGGCCACGTCCTCGTCGATGTCGCGCCGACCGGGGCGTGGTGGATCGACCACATCCATCCCGACGACCGCGCCCGGATCGACGCCTCGATCCATGCCGTCATCGACGGGACCGGGACGGTGTGGAGCGACGAGTACCGCTTCCGCCGCGCCGACGGCTCCTACGCGGACGTCTTCGATCGCGGTTCCGTGATCCGCGACGAGGCCGGCCGCGCGGTGCGGATGATCGGCGCGATGCTCGACCTCACCGAGCGCAAGCGCGCCGAGGCGGAACGGCGCGACTCGGAACGCCGGCTCGACCTCGAACGCGGATTGCTCGAAGCGGTGTTTCGGCAGGCGCCGGTCGGCATCTCGGTCGCCGGGATCGGGCCGGGCGCGCCGAACCTGATCAATGCCCAGGCCGAAGCGATCCTCGGCCACGGCATCGACGGTCCCGCCCTCTCCCGCTACGCCTCCTTCCGCGCCGAGCACGCCGACGGCCGTCCCTACGCGCCCGACGAGTACCCGTCCTTACGCGCGCTGCGGGACGGCGCGGTGGTGACCGGGGAGGCGATGCGCTACCGCAACGCCGCGACCGGGGCGCTGCGCCTGCTCGAGGTCTCGAGCAGCCCGGTGCGGGACGAGGACGGGGCGATCCGGGCCGCGGTCACGGTGTTCCTCGACGTGACCGAGCAGCGCGAGGCGGAAGCCGCCCTGCGCCGGCTCGCCCTCGTGGCCGAGCAGTCGAGCGACTTCATCGCCATCGCGGATGCCGAAGGCCGGATCGACTACGTTAACCCGGCCGGCCGGGCCCTGGTGGGTCTCGGCGAGGACGCGACGCAGGATGTGCGCCTGACCGACGTCTTCACCCCCGAGGACCTGCCGTTTGCCGAAGACACGATCCTGCCCGCCATCCGGTCCGGCGGGTGCTGGAGCGGCGAGTTCCGCTTGCGCAACCGCATCACCGGGGCGGTGGTGCCGGTGCGCTACAACCTCTTCGCCCTGCGGGGGCCGAAGGGCTCCTCGTCGCTCGGGGCGTTCGAGGGTTTCGCGGCGGTCAGCCACGACATCTCGGCCCGCAAGGCGGCGGAGGCGCAGCAGGAGATCCTCAACCGCGAGCTGAGCCACCGGCTCAAGAACACCCTGGCGATGGTCCAGGCCATCGCCGTGCAGACCCTGCGCAACGCCACCGACCCTGCTGCGGCCCGCGAGGCGCTGGTGGCCCGGCTGGTGGCGCTCGGCAAGGCGCACGACCTCCTGCTGACCGGCGAGGGCGAGAGCGCCTCCTTACGGGCGGTGCTCGGCGGTGCGCTCGCCATCCACGACGACGGCCGGCCCGGACGGTTCCGCCTCGACGGCCCGCCGGTGCCGTGCGGGGCGCCGGCCGCGCTCTCCCTCGCCCTGATGGCGCACGAACTCGCCACCAACGCGGTCAAGTACGGCGCTCTTCGCACCCCCAACGGTTACGTCACCCTCGACTGGACGATCACCGACCCCGCCGCCCCCGTCCTGGCCCTGCGCTGGCAGGAGCATGGCGGTCCCCGTGTGACGCCGCCCACCCGCAAGGGTTTCGGCTCGCGGCTGATCGAACGGGGGCTGGCCGGCACCGTCGACGGCGAGGTCACCATGCATTACCCGCCCGAGGGGGTGGTGTGCACGC
Source organism: Methylobacterium sp. 142-1Y (assembly GCF_057747795.1). Lineage (NCBI taxonomy): Bacteria > Pseudomonadati > Pseudomonadota > Alphaproteobacteria > Hyphomicrobiales > Methylobacteriaceae > Methylobacterium > Methylobacterium sp. 142-1Y. The sequence goes on from NZ_CM173224.1 coordinate 1,247,445, forward strand.
TGACGGCGCCGCTGGTGGAGCTGCGGCGGGGGGAGTGAGGCGACGTCTCCGTGATGAGTTCGTGTAGAGCTGGAGCACATCCCCCCTCTCCCGTGTGGGAGAGGGGCCTGGGGATCGAAAATCCCGCGTGAGGGTGACACGCTTCAGTATAAAGCGCTGAGCGTGGTGCTGGCAGCTTTACACGGAGCCGTAGCACCCTCGCGCGATCTTCGATCGCCCCTACCCCTCTCCCACACGGGAGAGGGGATCCTGCGTCTCATCTTGATATGACGTGGGGCAGCCCTTCAGAACCGCACCACCTCGCTCCCGTTCACCGCCCGCACCGTCCCGCTCGGGCGCCCCTCCGTCCCGGTGAATGCGAGGCGTCGCTCTCCTCCCGGCGCAAGCGGGAACCAGGTGTCGGACGGGCGCCCCTCGCCGTCGAGCACGACATGCACCCCGAGGGCGTGCCGCTCCGTCGCGACCCGCAGCCCGACGCCGTCGCGATCCTCGACGAGGGCGGCGGAGAGGCCGATCTCCCGCGGGGTCGCGTCCCGGCCGGCCGGATAATGGAACGCCTCGGCGAGGAACGTCCCATCGGCGCAGGTGAGCCGCAGGTGTGCCAGGTCGTGCGCCGCCGGGCCGAAGCGGTAGGCGGCGGTCGCGTCGAAGAAGCGGCCGAGCAGAGCGGCCGAGGACAGCACGAGCGCACTGCGCGGTGCGAGCGTCAGGGCGCGCTCCGCCTTGGCGGCGACCTTGCCGGCGGCGGTGGCGAAGGTGAGCGTGACGGTCGCCTCGATCGAATCGGCGGTCTCGTTCAGCAGGTGCGCGTGGAGGCCGTTCAGCCCCTCGTCCGTGAGCACGGCCTGAACCGGCCGGAAGGCGCGCTTGAGGGCGTACCAGGCCGATTTCGGCCGCCCGGCGACGTCGACCACGCCCCAGCCCGCCCCCGGCGCGAGATCGTGGTAGAGCCAGACCAGACCGCCGGCTGTGATCGAGCCGGCGCGCCGCCACTCCGAGAAGGTCGCCTCCATCACCTCGGCGACCGCGGCCCGGCCGAGGGTCAGGTAGCGCTCCGGATCGTCGCGGCGCAGGGCCTGCGGGTCCACCCCATAGAGCGACCCGACATAGTGGTCGCGCACGCCCTCGAAGTCCCAGTCGGCGCCGCGGTCGCGCGGCACGCCGAGGGCCCAGGCGGGATCGCGCGGATCGGTCAGGCCGGCTTCCGCGAGCGAGACCGGCTCCGGCACGTTGGCGAAGGCCAGGCATTCGGAGGCGAAGCGCACGTCGGCCCGGCGCGCATCCTCGAACGGGCGGCCATAGGCGCCGACGCCGTAATAGTGGGTCACGCCCGCATTGGTGGAGAACGGCAGGTCGCCGCCCGAGGGCGAGTTCGGCACCACGACGAGGTCCGGCCGGATCTCCGCCGCGGCCTCGCGCAGCATCGCCTCCACGGCCTTTGCGCGCCAGACCGATTCCGGAAAGCCGAGCATCGCCGCCTGCTGCTCGACCTCGCTGCCGCCGCCGACGATGCAGAGCGAGGGCGAGGCCTGGACCCGGTCGAGGAGCTGCGCGATCTCGGTCTGGAGTGCCGAGCGGAAGGCCGGATCGTCGGTCGGATAATCGAAATTGGCCAGCATCAGGTCCTGCCAGACCAGGAGGCCGAGTTCGTCGCAGAGATCGTGGAAGGCGTTTGCCTCGTACAGCATCGTGCCGCCGACCCGGATCATGGTCATGCCGGCCTCCACCGCGAGGCTCAAGGAGGGGGCATAAGACGCGCGGTCGCCCGGCAGCCCGACGAGATCGGGCGGGGTCCAGCAGGCGCCGCGGCAGAAGACCGGCACCCCGTTGACCGCGAGGCTCAGGCCCTCGGCGAAGGGGCGGGTCTGCGTGATGGTGCGGAATCCGACCCGGCCGAGATCGAACGCCTCGCCCCCGGCCTCGACCGTGACGGCATGCAGCCGCGGCTCGCCATGGGTGTGCGGCCACCACAGGGCGACGCCCGGCAGTTCGAGCCGGCCCTCGAACCGGCCGGGCGTGGTCTCGGCGAGCCCCCTCTCGCGGCCATCGCAGCTCAGGGTGACGGGGCCGCGGGCTTTCGGAAAGCTGAAGCCGACAGCGAGAATCCCGGCCCCCTCCTCGACGCTCGCCCGCAGGTCGATGTCGGTGGGTCGAGCCCCCTCCCCTCTCCGGGTGACCGGCCGGTACGGCCCGACGGCGTCGACGCTCGGGCACCAGCCCGGCATGAAGCCGAGCAAGGTGGTGCGGGCATGGCGCAAGGATCCGGGGGTGGCGAGCTGGGGCCGCCAGCGGCCGCGCTTGTGCGGCCGGGCGAGATCCTGCGCCAGGGAACGGAAGGCGAGCGCGAGGGTGTGAGTGCCGTCGAGATCGACCGCGACCTCGTGGGCGAGGAACATCGAGCGGGAGGAGAGCACGAGTTGCCCGTCCAGCCAGATTTCGCAGAGCGTCGCCAGGCCCTCGAAGCGCAGGATCTCGCGGCCCCGGCCTTCGATCTGCGTGCGGTACCAGATGTCGGAGCCGTGCAGCGGCGTCGGCTCCCGATCCGACCAGCGGCCGGCTGCGCGCAGAGCGCCCGCGGCGGTACCGGGCACCGGGGCGGGGATGAAGCCGGTGAGACCTTTCAGCTCCTCCGGCCCGGCGCAGGCGCCGGGCTCGATCACGATCATGTCCCAAGGCCCGTCGAGGGGCCGGTCGACGGTGCGCGGAAGGGCCATGCTGTCGGTCAGAGCCTGCTCGATGGGGTAAGTCGATAGGATCCCGCCCACGACCTCATCCTGAGGTGCGAGCATTGCTCGCCTCGAAGGAGGGTTCCGGAGATCTCGGAGACTTCCGGAACCCTCCTTCGATGCCAACCGATCTTCGATCGGCCGGCACCTCAGGGTCAGGTCGTGGATGGGATCGACACAGACATCGGCGAGGCTGGTCCTCGCCGATCATGCTGGCTCTCACTCCGCCGGAAGCGCCCGGTCGAGCGCCGCGAACACGGCCGCGTAGGTCGCCTCGGCGGCCGACAGGCGCTCCGGGAGACCGGCGAGCTTGCCGCGGGCGAAGGCGCGGGCGAGCTGGAACTGGAACGCCTTGGCCTCCTGCGCCAGCCGCGTCGCCGCCTCCGCCGCCTCACTGAGCGACCCTGCCCCCGCTGCCGTCAGCCAGGCGAGATGGCTGCCCAGAAGCTCGAAATTGGCCCCGAGCTGCCGGGTGGTGTTGAAGGCGTAGGCGTGGAAGGCGGTGAGCGGACGCTGCACGAAGGAATCCGCCTTGCCCGCCAGGCACGCGCGGAAGGCAGTGACCGGGTTGGCCGCCGGTGCGTGGGCGCGGTGCCGGCGCAGCAAGGCGAGGGCGGCGCCGGGCAGTTCGGCCGGGCTCAAGGGTAAGCCGCACGGCTTCACGAACTCGGCATAGGGCAGGAGCCGCCCCTTCGCGAAGATCCCGTCGTAATCGGCGACTTCGAGCGTGAAGCGCCCGGCATTGTGGACGTAGTCGAGGACGCGCCGCGCCGGATCGAGGGCCAGGATCGCGATCGTGGTCTTCGAGGCCTCGCGGCCATAGGTGGTGCCGGCGGTGTCGGGGAGGAAGAAGGCATCGACCTCGACCAGCACCGGGAATCCCCGCGCCGCCTGGACCAGGCTGTGGCTCTCCAGATCCTCGTAGAGCGCCAGTTCCAGGATCTCCAGGCCGTAGAGCGCCTCGATGTCGGCGGCCTTCGGCTTGAAGAAGGTGAACTGGTCGCCCTCGAAATCCTGCCGCAGGGTGAAGCCCAGCATCGCCTCGGGGCTAAGACCCCGCAGGTGCAGGAGCTCGATCCAGAGATCGACGTAGCAATTCGTCTCCGGCCAGGTCCGGTCGGGGGCGTGGAGCGCGTGCGGCGTGTGCACGGGACGGGGAAGAATCGGGGCCGCGGACGTCTCCGTCCGCGGCGCGATGGCGTGAGCGAGGGCGGCCGACATCGCGGCCTCAGCCGAACAGCTGGGCGCGGACCTCCGCCGGCCAGGCGTCGAGGTCGAGGCCGTGGTGGCGCAGGAGCGCAAGCGTGATCCGCTCCAGGCCGAAGCCGACGCAGGCCGTGTGGGCGGTGGAGCCGTCGGCCTGGGCGATACCCCAGGTCGTGCCGAAATGGTCCTGGTGGTAGTTGAAGCTGAGGCAGGCGGTCGGCTTGTCCTCGCTGTTGACCGGCACGTTCAGCTCGAACTTCAGCGCCTGGGCGCGCTGGTTGTTGGCCAGCATCTTGCCGGCGCGGCCGAAGAACGGATCGTTGGCCGGGTCGATGGCGAGCGGCAGGCCGAGATCGCTCATCATCTTGGTGCCGCGCGTCAGCCACAGTTCGCGGAAGGCCAGAACCTGCTCCGGCGTGCCCATGCGGACGTATTCGCGCATGCGGAACAGCTGCATCCGGGTCGGCTCCAGCGAGGGTTCGTGCCGGAAGCAGTAGGATTGCAGGTCGAACAGCAGCCCACCCTCGGGCAGCCGGCCGCGGGCGGCGGCGACCGGATAGAGCGGGTAGCAGGCGGCCGGGGTCAGGACGATGTCGGTGGCGGCCTGCTTGGCGGTCCAGTCCTCGCCGGCGTCCAGGCAGGCGAGGAGCCGGGCATGGTCCGCCTCGTTGCCGCAGAAGCTGTGCACCGTGCCGGCGAGGTGCGGGAAGCCCTTGAGGTAGCCGCTGCGCTCGAAGCTGGAGCGGGCCATGCCGGGCGGGAAGCGTAAGGTTTCGGCGCCGTCGGCGCCGCCGATGCGCGAGACCAGCCGGTCGAGGGCTTCGACCACGCTCTCGAAGGCGCCGGAGCGGCCGTAGAGACCGTCGACCCCGGTGCGGATCAGGAGGCCGCGATCGAACAGGCGGTCGAGGAACGAGCGCGGCGCGGGCGCCTCGGCATCGTCGAAGGCGGGCAGGAGATCGGAGGGGGAGAGGCTCTGGTCCATCACGCGCTCAGGAGCTTGCCGCTGCCCTTCTGCACCAGCAGGAGGTTGGCGGTGTTGGAGAGGATGCGATCGTTGTTGATCATCAGCGGCGCCGAGAGGACGTCGCGCAGCTGCCGGCCGAGGCTGAACGGGGTGCCGTTCTTGTAGCCCATGATGCCGACGACGCTGAGCGCCCGCTGCACGATGTCGACGGCCTGGACCGAGACGGTGGTCTTGACGTTGTTGAGCATGATCGAGAAGCCGATCGCGCTCAACGCATCGGGGTCGCCCTTGGCGGCCTCGTAGCGGGCGAGCCCGGCGACGACCGTGCTCTTCATCGCCTGGAGTTCGTTGGCGGCTTCCGCCAGGCGCAGGGCGCCTGGAGGCACCTGGCCCGGCTTCTTGCGCGCCTCGGCCTGCACGAAGGCGCGGGCACGGTCGACCGCGTAGCTGCTGATGCCGAACCACACGCTGCCCCAGAGCAGGTGCGAGGCGGCGAGCATCGATTGCGCGGCGATCTCCGCGAAGGGTTTCTGGAGCACCTGGGCCACGGGCAGGCCCTCGGCCTTGAGCAGGAAGCCGTCGCTGCAGGTGCCGCGCATGCCGAGCGTGTCCCACACGCTGGTGCGCTCGAGCGTGATCTGGTCGGCGAGCAGCGCCACCAGCACCTGGTCGGAGGTCGCGGCCTCCTTGTGGCGGCGGGCGGTGGCGAGGATCAGGTCGGCCTGCGCGCCGTAGGAGATGACGCTCGCCTCCTTGGTCAGGCGGAAGGTGTCGCCCTCCACCTCGACGGCGCAGAGGCTGTTGCGCAGATCGCCCCCGATGCCGGCCTCGGTGGTCGAGGAGGCGATCAGCATCTGTTCGGCGGCGATCCGCTCCATCAGCGTGCAGTGCCAGGCGCTGTCGAGGCCGTGGGTGACGAGGCTCGCGAGCTTGATGTGGTGCATCGCGAATACCATCGCGGCGGCCGAGCAGGCGCGCCCGAGAACCGCGCAAAGCTCGGCGATCTCGCTCATCGAGGCCCCCTCCCCGCCCAGGGAGCGCGGGACCTGGATGCCGAAGAGGCGCTCGGCCTTGAGCGCGGCGACCGCCTCGGCCGGGAAGCGGCCCTCGCGGTCGACGGCGTCGGCGTGGCGGGCGGCTTGTTCCGCGACGCGCTTGGCCCGCGCGTCGAGGTCGCCCGCCGGGGCCGGCGTCGCGGCGGGCAGAGCCGCCGCGACCTCGACGTGCATGTTCATGCGGCCTCCTGCTGGGCCAGGCCCGAGACGGTGTCCCGGATGATGCGGATGGTCGAGAACGAGCGCCGGCCGAGCGCCGAATCGGGGAACTCGATGTCGAATCGCTCCTCGAGGGCCAGCATCAGCTGCACCGAACCGAAGGAATCCAGTCCCTTCTCGAACAGGTCGTCGTCGTCCGACAGCCCATCGACGACGGCCTTCAGCGATTCCAGCGACTTCAGCACGTCGCGGATGTCAGAGATTTCGACCATGAGGCACCACCTTCCTGTGTGAGACGAGCATCCCATTCGGCAGATGAGATTGCAATCTCCGGGCCACTTCTTGGTAAATTTTCACATGTCTATTTTAGGGAATTTTCTGTTCCACTGCGGGGCGACCCGGTCGATCCGAGTGGATGCGGGACACTAAACTCTGAACAGCTTAACGGCCGGCAAACCGCCGGAGCGCCCTTGAGATGGAATTCCGTCAAGCTTACGGATTTCACCGAGAGGACTAAGCCTGGTGCGCGTCGCGCGCTCTTGGGGTGCCACCCTCTGGCGGCCTGCCGCTTCGGGTTGAGCTTGGTCGATGGGTCTCGGCGCCGATCCGGACCCTAGCGCCGGGCGAAGGCGCGATGAAGCGGTCGTGGCCGCCTCACTTCGAGGTAGGTCCTATGCCGTCCGGAGGGGCTGCCCCGCTCCGGGTGGAGGGGCTCGGAGCCGGAAAGCCCCCTCTCCTTCCCGGCCCCCTGGCGTCGGGAGCTTGCGCCGGGCTTGCGGGGCGGCGCGGCGGCGATTGCGAATCGGGGTAAAAACAGGCCAATTGCAGTTCGAACGCCGAACCGGCGAATTTTCTGCAAACAGGGCCTGCGAGGATGAATCAGCACACGCCGCCGCAACCCCCCGCCCCGGTGGCACCCGCCGCGACGATCGGCGCCCATGCGGCGACGCTTCGCGCGCAGCTCCAGGCGATCTCGTCGGGCCTCTTCCCGCCCACCGCCGCCAAGGGCCTGCGCCGCTTCACCTCGACCGAGGCCGCCCGGATCATCGGCGTGACGGTGTCGCGGCTCCAGCAGCTCGCCGCCGACGGGCTCGGGCCGCAGCCGGAGGTCTCGGCCAATGGCCGCCGCTCCTACACGCTCGCCGACATCCACGGCCTGCGCGCCTATCTCGACGAGAATACCCGGGGCGGCCGACGCTACCAGCCGCGGCGTTCGGGCTCCGAACACCTGCAGGTGGTGGCGGTGGCGAACTTCAAGGGCGGGTCGGGCAAGACCACCACCACCGCCCACCTCGCCCAGTCCCTGGTGCTGCGCGGCTACCGGGTGCTCGCCATCGACCTCGACCCGCAGGCCAGCCTCTCGGCGCTGCTGGGCGTGCAGCCGGAACTCGATGTCGGGGCCGACGAGACGCTCTACGGCGCGATCCGGTACGACGATTCCAGGCCGCTTCGCGACGTGGTGCGCCCGACCTACTTCACCGGCCTCGACCTGGTGCCGGCCAATCTCGAACTGATGGAGTTCGAGCACGAGACGCCGCGGGCGCTCACCCGCCGCCGGGCCGGCGAGCCGCTGTTCTTCGATCGGGTCGCCCACGCCATCGACTCGGTGGCCTCGTCCTACGACATCGTCGTGATCGATTGCCCGCCGCAACTCGGCTACCTGACCCTCTCGGCACTCTGCGCCGCGACCTCGCTGCTCATCACCGTGCATCCGCAGATGCTCGACGTCGCCTCGATGAGCCAGTTCCTGGCGATGACCGAGGACCTGCTCGGCGTGGTGGCCGAATCCGGCGGGCGCCTGCAATACGACTGGCTGCGCTATCTGGTGACCCGCTACGAGCAGCAGGATGCGCCCCAGACCCGCATCGTCGGCATGCTGCGCACCCTGTTCGAGGATGCGGTGCTGACCGCGCCGATGCTCAAATCCTCTGCCGTGTCCGATGCCGGCCTGTCGAAGCAGACCCTCTACGAGATCGGCCGCGAGAGCGTGACCCGCTCGACCTACGACCGGGCGCTCGAATCGCTCGAGGCCGTCAACGGCGAGATCGAGGGTCTGATCCGCCGCGCCTGGGGCCGGTCATGAGCCGCAAGTCGAACCTCGACGCGCTGTTCGGCGCCAAGCCGACGGCCAAACCGGCTGTCCCCGAGGCCCCGCCGACGCCGGAGCCGGAGGCGTTTGCAGCTGCAAACCCGAGCCCACCCGAGCCCGAGTTTGCAGCTGCAAACCCCCGCGCCCCGGAGCGCAGCCGCAGCGGCGCGGTCCGGGCGATGAGCAGCACCCTGCGCGGGCTCGCCGCCCGGGCCGATGCCGCGGCGGAGATCGAGGCCGGCACCGTCGTCGTCGAGATCGAGCCTGAGCGCATCGACGATTCCTTCATCGCCGACCGGGTGACTGACGCCAACGATCCGGGCCTCGCCGCCCTGGTCGAGAGCATCCGCGAGAGCGGCCAGCAGGTGCCGATCCTGGTACGGCCGCATCCGGACAGCCCGGAGCGCTACCAGGTCGCCTATGGCAGGCGGCGGATCCAGGCGGCGCGGCGTCTCGCGCAAGCCGTCCGCGCGGTGGTGCGCCCGCTCTCGGACGCCGAGTTGGTGGTGGCCCAGGGCAAGGAGAACCTGGAGCGGCAGGACCTGAGCTATATCGAGCGGGCCTTCTTCGCGCTCCGGCTCGAGGAGCACGGCTTCCCGCGCGCGACGATCACCGCCGCGATGGGTGTCGGCAAGGGCGACCTCTCGACCCTGATCTCCGTGGCCCGCACCGTGCCGGCGGAGATCGTCCGGGCGATCGGCCCGGCGCCGTCCGCCGGGCGGCCGCGCTGGATGCTGCTCGCCGAGCGGATTAGGACGGCCCCGGCCCGCCGGATCGACGGCCTGCTCGCCGATCCCGGCTTCCGGGAGAAGCCGACCAACGAGCGCTTCGCCGCGGTGCTGAACGCGCTCTCGCCGCCTGCGCCGAAGCGGCCGGCGCCGCAGGTCTGGAGCGACGAGGCCGGCCGTGGCATCGCCCGGATCGAGCGCCTGCCCGATCGGGTCGCCCTGTCCTTCGACGAGAGCCTGGAGCCCGGCCTCGCCGATTACGTTCTCGACCGGCTGCCGGAGATCCTGGCCTCCTATCGGGCCGGACGGGGGAAGCCCTGACGCCGTCTCACTCCGGCTCGAAGGCGGTGATGATCGGGCATGGCCCGCGCGTCGTGGCGCCGCAGGCCGCGGCGAGGCGCGTGAGCGCGTCGCGGGCCGCGCTCAGCTCGGCGATCCGGGCCTCCAGGGCCTCGATGCGCAGGCGGGCGAGCTCCCGCGCCCGGGCCCGGTCCTCGCCGGCATCGAGTGCCAGGAGCTCGGCGATCTCCTCCAGGGTGAAGCCGGCGCCTTGCGCCGAGCGGATGAATCGCAGGCGCCGGATCTCCTCGCGGCCGTAGCGCCGGATGGCGCCGGCTCGTGCCGGCACCGGCAGCAACCCGCGCCGCTGATAGTAGCGGATCGTCTCGACCCCGACGCCGCCGGCCCGGGCGAGTCCGGCGATGGTCAGGTCGGCGGTCTTCGAGAGGGGCATGGCTTGACTCCGTAGCATGGTACGGATGCTACGCCATCGGCCCATCCGCGACACCAGACGAGGTTGCCCGATGAGCACCGCTTCCGCCCGCAACGCCACCCTGTACCGCATGGCGACCGACAGCCATGTCTGCCCCTACGGGCTGAAGGCCCGCCACCTGCTCGCCCGAGCCGGCTACGCGGTCGAGGACCGCCCCCTGACCACCCGGGAGGAGACCGACCGCTTCAAGGCCGAGCACGGGGTGAAGACCACGCCGCAGGTCTTCATCGCCGGCGAGCGCGTCGGCGGCTACGACGACCTGCGCCGCCGCCTCGGCAAGCCGGTGGGCGACCCGAACGCGGTGAGCTATCGCCCGGTCGTTGCGTTGTTCAGCATGACGGCCCTGATGGCGCTGGCGGTCAGCCAGGCCGCCTACGGCACGCCGCTCACGATGCGGGCAGGCGAGTGGTTCATCGCCTTCAGCATGTGCGTGCTGGCGATCCTCAAGCTCTCGAACGTCGAGACCTTCTCCAGCATGTTCCTCGGCTACGATCTGCTTGCCCAGAGATGGGTCCCGTACGCCACGATCTACCCCTATGCCGAGGCGCTCGCCGGCCTGCTGATGGCCGCCGGAATGCTCACATGGCTGTCGGTGCCCGTGGCCTTCGTCATCGGAGGAATCGGCGCGGTCTCGGTGTTCAAGGCGGTCTATCTCGACCGGCGCGAGCTGAAATGCGCCTGCGTCGGCGGCGGCAGCAACGTCCCGCTCGGCTTCGTGTCGCTGACCGAGAACCTGATGATGGTGGCGATGGCGATCTGGATGGCCGCGACGGCCCTTTGAGCCCGCGTGGGGAGCCATCGGGCGGGACCGGCGCTGGACCGGGACGAACCACCTGCCGATCGAGGCCCGTCATGCGCCACGCCCTCCTGATTCTCGCCCTTCTGTCACCCGCCGCCGCGTCTGCTCAGGCCGCTCCCGATCCGGCTCCGGCGGAGGGACGCCGGGCCTGCGAGGCCAAGGCCGACCAAGCCGGAATCACCGACGACAACCGGGCGACCTACCTGCGCGAATGCGAGGCGGGCGAGCGCCTGGTGCGGGGTGCCGCGCCGCGCTGAGGCGAACGGCGGCAGGCCTGGCGCGTTAGTCTTGGCGCGTTGACCCGGGCACAGGCAATGACCGTGGAGCACCCGATGACCGATTGGAGGCCCATCGATCGCGCGCCCCGGGACGGGCGCTGGATCATCGCCATCCACCGGGACGAGCCGGACCGGCGCGCCGTGATCCGCTGGGATCCCGGGCGGCTCGGGGACGGCCGGCCCTGGCACGTCGCCACCACCGATTACGGCTACGAGGTCGACGCCTTCACCGACTGGACGCCGTTTCCGGAGCCGCCGGGGCAAGGAGAAGGGCAGGGGGCCTGATGCCGGCCGACGCGACGGCCTTCCCCTCGGGGAGAGCGTTGCGTCGCTCGGTACGGTGAGCAGGTTGCAGCCCATCGGCACGGTGGCCGCGCGGCTTGTCCCTTTGGCCGGATTGCGCGGCCCGGTTGCGTGTGGGACAACATGGAAGCACCGCCGCGATGGCGTCGCGGCGGTGCTTGCCCTCGTTGAGGGCCTTCCTCCCCAGACTTCGGGCCGCTCTCGAGGGCGGCATGTTTCGTGTCTGTGATCACAGTGGTACCCGGCGATTCACGCCCGCACAAGCACAATTGTGCGTCATTCCCGGGCACCTGGCATTTTCCTGCGCAGATCCCGGGGCAGGGCAAATCTCATGACAGGGGAGGGGGCGCGCGACACCCCGCCCCGACGATGTCGGCCTCCGTCAGATCGGATGCGCCGCGTGCCCGGTCGGCTCAAGCCGGTCGGTCTTCGCGCCGCCGGCCTCCGGCCGGATCCGCACCGGCACCGATTTCGCCGCCGGCGTTCCCGACTGGATGTCGTGGTGCGAGAGCGCCATCAGGGGGTTCATCTCGGGGTAATAGGCCCCCAGGCATCCGTCCGGCAGGGAGAACGGCGTCACGGTGAGGCCGGTCACCTCGCGGGTGATCCCGTCGCCGGCATCGCTGACGAGGGAGACGACCTGGCCCTCGCGCAAGCCGGCCCGGCGGATCTCGCCGGGGTTCATCAACAGCACGTCGCGGGTCCCCTCGATCCCGCGCAGGCGGTCGCTGTAGCCGTAGATCGTGGTGTTGAATTGGTCGTTCGACCGCATGGTGATCAGCCGGTAGCGGCCGGGCTCGTCCTCGAATCCGGTTGCCGACATCACCTCGGGCGCGGTGAACTCCGCCTTGCCGCTCTCGGTCTTCCAGATCCGCTCACGGGCCGAGTTGCCGCGATAGAAACCGCCGGGGATCCAGAGCCGGTCGTTGAAGTCGTGGAACTCCTCCCGATAGGTCTTGGCGATCTCGTCGCGGATCAGGCCGTAATCGCCGACCCACTCGTCCCACCGAACCTTCGGGTTTTCCGCCAGCGTCGCCTTGGCGAGGCCCGCCACGATCGCGACCTCCGACTTCAGGAAGTCGCTCGCCGGGGTGCGGCGCCCTTGCGAGCCGTAGATGCAGCTGAACGTGTCCTCGATGCTCACCGCCTGCGGTCCGGCGGCCTGCTTGTCCTCCTCGGTGCGGCCGAGGCAGGGCAGGAGGTAGGCGATCTCGCCGTTGACGAGGTGCGAGCGGTTGAGCTTGGTCGCGACCTGCACGGTGAGGCGCATGCCGGTCCAGGCCTTCTCCATCCGGTCCTGATCGGGAATCGCCCGCACGAAGTTGCCCCCGAGCCCGATGAAGGCCTTGATCGAGCCCTCGAGGATGCCCTCGCAGGCCTCCACCGTGTTGACGCCCTTCTCCCGCGGCGGCTCGAACTCGAATTGCTCGGCGATCCGGTCGAGCGGCACCAGTTCCGGCTTCTCCGAGATACCGACGGTGCGCTGGCCCTGGACGTTGGAATGGCCCCGCACCGGCGACACCCCGCTGCCCTCGCGCCCGATATTGCCCTTGAGCAACAGCAGGTTGACGACCATCGCGACGTTCTCGAAGCCGTGGACGTGCTGCGTCAGCCCCATGCCGTAGAAGGCGCAAGTTCGCTCGGCCTCGACATAGACCTGGGCCGCCGCCTCGATATCGGCGCGCGGGATCCCGGATTCGCGCTCGATCTCCTCCCAGGGGGTCGCCCGGACCTTCGCCTCGAAGGCGTCCAGCCCGGTCGTGTGCTGGGCGATGAAGTCGACGTCGAGGATTCGGGTGCCCCGCGCCTTGGCGGCGTCGTCGGCGTTGAATACGTGCTTGCACAGGCCGAGCATCACCGCGATGTCGCCGCCGGGCCGGACCTGATGGTACTGCGCGCTGATCTGCGTCGAGGAGCGGGTCAGCATCTCGACCGGGCTCTGCGGGTTGGTGAAGCTCTCCAGCCCCCGCTCGCGCACGGGATTGAAGGTGATGATCTTCACCCCGCGCTTGGCCGCCTCCTGGAGCGGGTGCAGGAATCGCGGCGAGTTGGTGCCGGTGTTCTGGCCGAAGAAGAACATCGCGTCGCATTTGGACAGGTCGTCGAACACGACCGTGCCGACGCTGGCACCGATCACCTTCTTCAAGGCCACCGAGGTCGTCTCGTGGCACATGTTGGAGGAATCGGGCAGGTTGTTGTTGCCGTAGAGCCGGGCGAACAGGGCGTAGAGATACGAGGTCTCGAGGCTGGCCCTACCGGACGAGTAGAACACCACCGATTTCGGAGCGAGCTGGCGCAACTCCGTGCCGATCGCCTTGAAGGCCTCGTCCCAGCCGCAAGGAACGTAGCGGTCGCTGGCGCGGTCGTAGCGCATCGGGTGGGTGAGGCGGCCGAGCTGCTCGAGATCGTAGTCGCTCCAGCCCCGCAACTCGGTCAGCGTATGCTTGGCGAGGACGTCTGGCGTGCAGCGCCGGGTGGTCAGCTCCCACAGGGTCGCCTTGGCGCCGTTCTCGCAGAACTCGAAGGGGTGGTAGTTCGCGGGCTTCGCCCAGGAGCACGAGACGCACATGAAGCCTTTCGGCTTGTTCTGGCGAAACAAGGTCTCTGTGGCGAGCGGCGTCGCCCATTCCTTGCCGAACACCTCGGCAATGCCGCGCACCGAGCCCCAGCCGCCGGCCGGGCTGTCGTAATGGACCGTGTTCTCCTCGACCGACATGCTGGCTCTCCCGGCGGCGAAAGGCAGCCGCCGACAAGGAACCCGCAGGGATTGGGTAAGTTCGCGGGAAGCGGGCTCAGCCGCCCTGGGCGTTGCGCCGCAGCCGCACCAGCGCCCGGTCGAGGGCGTCGAGGAAGGCGGAGCGGTCCTTCGCTGAGAACGGCTTCGGCCCGCCGGTCACCGCGCCGGCCTCGCGTAAGGACTGCATCAGGTCGCGGGTCGCGAGCGCCATGCCGACCGAGGAATCGGTGAAGGCCTTGCCGGTCGGGCCGAGCACGCTGGCGCCGGCCTTCACGCAGCGGCTGGCCAGCGGCACGTCGGCGGTGACGACGACCGTCTCCGGCCCGGCCCGCTCGGCGATCCAGTCGTCGGCGGCGTCGAACTTGTCCGACACGATGACGCGCTCGATCCACGGCTCGCGGGGCACGTTCAGAAACGCATTCGCGACCACGACCACGTGGGCGCCATGCCGGCCGGCGACGCGATAGATCTCGTCCTTGACCGGGCAGGCATCGGCATCGACGAGGATGGTGATCGCCGCCATGGTGTCAGCGGCCGGGATTGAGGAACAGGCTGTCGAATTCCGGCGGCGCGTAGTCCCGGCCGGTGATGTCGGTGATGACGACGTGGTCGTGGCCCTCGGCCTCGAGTTCCTGCGCCTTCTCCAGGGCATCCTCCGGCGAGGTGCGCTGGTGCGACAGCGGGCCGTTGGCGGTGTGGGCGGTCACGACGAGGTGCATTGTCATCCTGTTGCGGGCGGGTCCCGCACGCTTATCGCATGAGGACTTGCGACGCGGCGAGCCCTGGCAGGGGAGGGGAGGGCAACGGCATCCGTCGCCGCGGCCCGGCCAGGGTCGCGGATGAGGGTTAACGGTGTGTTGACGGAGCGCGGCCAAGCCCTCCCCCCCTCTGCGCGGCAGGAGACGGGCAGAGCGACGCCGAAAGATGTGGCGCCCTTCATGCTGCGCGTGACCTCTCGGGAATCGGCGTCCCCTCTCCCGGGCCGCCTCCGGGGGCCACCCTGACCCGCAGAAGGGGGCAGGCTCGCAGACCTTTTGGCCCAGATCCCCTCACGCCGCCGTGGCGGCCACCACCGGCCCGGTCCCGGCGAGCGCCGCCTCGTAGGCCGCGACGTAGCGCGCCGCGACGCTCGACCAGCGGTACTCCGACAGGTCTTCCGACCCGGGCACGATCGCACCCCGCTCCAGGCGGTCGTAGGCGCCGCGGATCGCCGCGGCGGCGCCCGGCGCATCGGCGAAATCCGTCAGGGTGATCGAGGGGTGGTGCCGCCCGAGCCAGGCAAAGGCGTCGTTGGGATGGGCCACCGGGACGAGCCCGGCGCTCAGCGCCTCGATCAAGGCGATCCCGAACCCCTCGTATTGCGAGGCCGAGACGAACAGGCTCGACTGCCCGATCAGGTCGCGGACCGCGGGAGCGTCGAGGCCGGTATGCAGGGTGACGGCGCCGGTCAGCCCCAGCCGGTCGATCTCGGCGGTGAGCGCGGCTTCGGTCCAATCGGAGGGGACCCCGACGATCCGCAGCCGCCAGCCGGCGCCGCCGGTGGTCAGCGCCTGCATCGCCGCGAGCAGGCGGTCGAGGCGCTTGTTGTGGGCGAAGCGGCCGAGGGTCAGGAGCGCGCGGCGGGGCTCGCGGGAGGCGGCGTCCGCGAACTTGTCGAGGTCGACGCCGTTCTGGATCACCGTGACGTCGCCGGGTGTGATGGCTGAGAACAGCCGGGCGTCGCTCTCGCTGCAGGCGATGATCGCCTCGTAGGCGCGCGCGCTCATTCGGGTCGGGCCCTGGAACCAGAGCTGCTTCAGCCGCGAATGCGCCTTGGTGTGAAAGAAGCCGCCATGGGTCGTCGCCACCATCGGCCGGCGATGCAGGGGTCTGGCCAGCGCGAAGGCGTCGAAGAAGAAGTCGATGGCGTGGACGTGGACGAGGTCGGCGTCGCCGAGATGCCGGAACACGGACGGCGCGACGGGATAGCGGTGCGAGCCGACGAACGGGATCCGCTCGATGTCGATCCCCTCCAGCCGCTCCCGCGCCGGCAGCCGGGCGTCGGGCTGCGAGAACAGCCGGTCGAGGGTCAGCACCCGGACCCGGTGGCCGAGGCGGGCCTGCTCGCGGGCGAGGTTGGCGACGAAATCCTCCAGCCCGCCGCGATTGGGCAGGAATTGGCGGACCACGTGCAGGATCGAGAGGGGGGCGGGGTTCGGCATGGCGATTGTCAACCTGGCGCTCACGGCTCGCAGGACGGCTTGGCTTGGGCGGCGGCCTGGATCGCGGCCACGACCGGGGCGGTGGCCCCGGCGGGATCGAGCCTCAAGGGATAATCCGGCGCCCACAGGTCGCCCGCGGCCCAGGCGGTCCAGCCGACCCAGGCCTGCGGATTCGCGTTGAGATGGGCCAGCAAAGCCGCCAGCTTCTCCGGGCAGCCGCTTTTGCCGGAGGCGCCGATCTCGCCCAGGAAGGCGCGGCGCTTGTTCTGCACCAGCCAGCCGGTCAGGCGTTCCACCGCCTTGAGGGCGTCGGCGCCGCGGCTGCACTCGGCATGGGTGCCGGAGAAATCGGCGTCGAGGTACTGGTGCACCTCGTAGGCGTAGTTCTCTCCCGGATCGACCGTACCGAGCATGATCGCGGCGTTGTTGCCGGTCGGCAGGTCGGCGGTCCAGCTATGCGCGCCGGTCCAGCCCGAGCCCGGCACCAGCACCAGCTGCCTGGCCCCGGCCTCCCGGATCGCCGCGATGGCGGCGTTGGCGGCGGTGAGCCAGCGATCGGCCGGGATGTCGTGCGGCTCGTTCATCAGCCCGAACACCACCGAGGCGTCGCCCCGGAAGTGCTGCGCCAGGCGTCGCCAGACATCGGCGAAGGCCTCCGGCGTCACCATCTCGGTGCCGATCCGCGCCTTGCCGTGATAGGCGTAGTTGTGCAGGTCGATCACCGTGCGCAGGCCCGCCCGTGTCCCGGCCGCGACCGCGGCTTCGAGGCGGGCGAGTTCGTCCGGATCGAGGGGCTGGCGCAGGGTCGGTTGCAGCCGCTCCCAGCGGATCGGCAGCCGCATCGCGCTGAGGCCCAAACCCGCGAACCGGCCGATCGTCGCGGCCGAGGGGTAGAGGTAATCGAAGCCGTAACGTCCCGGCACGGTGCCGAACTCGGCCCCGCTGATGTTGACGCCGCGCAGGCAGGCGGGTGCGGGTGCGGGTGCGGCGGCGGCAGGCGCGGGCGGGAGCGCCAGGAACAGGCAGGCGAGGGCGAGGAGGCGGCGCATGTCACTCGGCCGCCTGGGCGGCGGGCTGCAAGGGGGCGGATTGAGAGGGGGCTGGTTGCGAGGGGGCGGGCGCCCGGCGGCGGGTGAAGAAGGCGGTCGCGCGGCTGTCGACGTTCCAGTTCGCCCGCACCCAGCGGGCGAGCACCAGGTTGATGACGATCGTCCAGCACACATTCGCCACCGCGACGCCGAGGATGCCGAACGGTACCGCCACGAGGCAGAGCAGGACCGCGTAGACCGAGAACAGGACGGCGTTGCTGATCAGGATGTAGCGCTCGCCGCCGCCGATCGTCAGCAGCGAGGCCCCCGGCCCGAAGAACGCGGTGACGACCGACGAGAGGCTGAGCACCATCAGCACGTCGGTATGGGCGGCGAAATCCGGCTTGAACAAGGTCAGCGCGAAAGGAGCGCCGACCGCCATCGCCACCGCGCCTGCCGACGAGATCGCGAAGCTCGCGAGCGACAGCCGGCCGACCAGGCGCTGCGCGCCCTCCCGGTCGCCGGCCTGGAAATGGCCCGCGATCATCGGCATGCTGACGGTGTCGATCGCCGCGCTCGGCAGGTTGACGAGCGTCGCGTAGCGGAGGGCCACGAAGTAGAACGCCGCCTGCTCCATGCCGAGCAGCGCCCCGACGATCACGGTCTCGAGGAAGGCCGTGACCGCCACCATCACGTTGTTGGCGGTGAACAGCAGGCTCTCGCTGCGCCAGGCCGGCGCCTTCTGCGGATGACCGAAGCCCCCGCGCCAGGAATCCCAGCCGTGAAGGCTCGCGAGGTGACCGATCTGGTAGAGCGTCATCGCCAGCAGCAGCCCGAGCACGATCCCCATCGCCGCGGTGGCGCCGGTGAGGAGGCCGGCGAGCGAGGCACCCCAGAGCAGCACCGAGCAGGCGCCGCGCCAGACCACCTCCCGCGGCAGCAGCGCCAGCCAGATCCGGCCGTGAACGCGAAAATAGCTCTGGAGATATTCCGACAGCGCGAACACGGCCGCGAAGGCGCAGGCGAGGTGGAGCCGGTGATACGGGTCGGGCAGGGATTCCTCGGCGACGAAGACCACCGCGCTCACACCCACCATCAGGGTGATCGCGATCCCGAGCCAGCCGAGATTGTAGCGCACCAGCCCGTCATTGTGCGGCGTGACGCCGTCCTGCGCGCGGTAATGCTTCAGCACCAGGTTCTGCTGGCCGAAGGCCGCGATCAGGCCGAGCCCGCTGCCGAGCGAGAACAGGAAGACGTAGACGCCGTACTCGTAGGTGGTGAGGACCCGGCTCGCGACGAGCAGCATCACGAAGCCGAGCACCGCGCTGGCGATCCGGGCGACGAAGGCCGAGGCGAATTGCTGCGAGCGGGCCGATCGGCGCAGCCGCGCGACGAGTGTCAGCATCGTGTCCGTCGCCTCTCGATGGGGCGGGGTCTTCGCGCCCGCCGCTCATCCCTCGGACTTAGCAGCGATCCCCTATCGGGACTTTAACGCGATCCCGCGCGTGCGCCCCGACCATCGGGATATCGTCGCGACGTCGTAACAAGACGACAAGCTTATCCATTCGTAACGGCTCCGATACGGACTTGCCGGTATTCGTCCAACGCGCCGTTAACCCTGCACTGAATTAAGGCTGCATCTCGGGTGCGGGTGGCTGCATTCATCGTGAGGCGGGTGCGGACCGCCGGCAATTCTTCACCGATCGCCGCGATGGTCTTGCCTCGACACGGATCACCGCAACCCCCAATCGGAAGCGTCCCATGCCTGACCGCGCCCCCGACACGGCGCCCGGAGCTGCGAGCGTCGACCGGCTCGAACTCGAAGGCGTCAGCATCAGCGACCTCACCCGCGACGAGGTGTTTTCCCGCCTGCGCGATGCCCTCGACCGGCGTGCACAGGTCTGCCTCGGCTTCTGCAACGCCAACATGCTGCTGAAGGCGCTCGGCCTGCCTGCCTATGCCGCCGCCCTGCGCGGCTTCCTGCTCGTCAGCGACGGGCTCGGGATCGACCTGTGCTCGGGGCTGTTCCGCGGCCGGTTCTTCCGCCAGAACCTCAACGGCACCGACCTGGTCCCGGCCTTCCTGGCCGCCGAGACGGTGCCGCGCACCCTGTTCCTGCTCGGGGCCAAGCCCGGCATCGCCGAGGCGGCGGCGCGCAACCTGGCGCTCCTCCATCCCCAGCACCGGGTGGTCGGCGTGCGGGACGGCTACTTCGCGCCCGAGGAGACCGGCGCCGTCATCGCCGCGATCAACGCCGCCTCGCCGGACATCCTCCTCGTCGCCCTCGGCAATCCGGGCCAGGAGATGTTCATCGCCGAGCACGCGCACCGGATCGACGCGCGCGTGCTGATGGGAGTCGGCGCGCTCCTCGACTACACCGCCGGCGCCTCCCTCCGCGCGCCCGCGGCGCTTCGCCTCGTGCGGCTCGAATGGCTGTTCCGTCTCCTGCGCGAGCCGCGCCGCCTCGGACGACGCTACACCGTCGACATCGTGGTCTTCCTGGTCGCGATCCTGCGCCTGCGGCTGGCGAGCCTGATGCGCGACCGGCCGGTCCGGGTGGCGCGGTCGTGAGGGGACACAGCTAGGCTTTGGGGGAGAAGGAGTGGCGCGGGTTTCTCCCTCCCCCCTCTGCGGGGGAGGGGGAAACCCGCGCCACTCCTTCCGCAGCCAGCCCATCACCGCGAAAACCCTTTCGTGACGGATCACGAGGCATGATCCGTCACGGCCGGCGCCTCCCCGACCCCGCTCGTCTTAGACGAATCAGAAAAATTCAAGCGCTAAAACAATCCAGGCCGGCCCCAGGGTCGAGGATTGTTCCGATCGAACGAGAAGGAACTGTGCAGATGCTGACCGACGGCACGGGCGAGAGGCCCGCCGCGACGGAGCCGGTCCCGGTCGCCCTCGGCGATGCGTTCGGCTGGTACAGCCCCGGCGCGCGCCGGCGCGGCGTGCTGCTCTGCGGCACCTTCGGGTTCGAGCAATGGTGCGCCTATCGCTCCTGGCGCGAACTCGCCGTGATGATCGCCGGGGCCGGCTGCCCGACCCTGCGCTTCGACTATCCGGGCCAGGGCGATTCGCGCGACCCGGCGGGGCCCGAGATCCCGGCGGCGCTCGATGCGATCCGCGCCGGCCTCGCCTTCCTGCGCGAGCGGGGCGCCGAGGAGATCGCCGTGGTGGGCCTGCGGCTCGGCGCCACCCTGGCGGCGCTCACCGGCGAGGACATCGACCGGCTGGTGATGCTGAGCCCGTTCCCGAGCGGCAAGGCCTATCGGCGCGAGATGGCGATGCAGGCCCGGCTCATCGACGTGATGCCCGACCGCACGCCGATGCCGCAGGAGCCCGATTCGCTGATGATCGGCAGCTTCCTCCTCGGGTCCCAGACCCTCGCCGACCTCGCGCGGCTCGACCTCGCGGCGGCGGAACGCCCCCCGGCACCCCGGATCCTGATGCTCGGCCCGAAGGTCGATGCCATCGCCGAGCGCTACCGGGCGCTCGGGAGCCAGGTCGAGACCGGGCCGTTCCCCGACCTGACGCAGCTCGTCTCCGATCCGCTCTTCTCCCGCACCCCCGACCAGACCTTCGCGCTGGTGCGCGACTTCGCGGCGGCGGAGGCGCCGGCCGCAATCGAGCCGGTTACCATGCCCCCCTTGCCGCCCTGCCGGCTGGAGGACGAGGACTGGCGCGAGGAGGTGTCGCGCTTCGGCCCCGGCCTCGTCGGCATCCTGTGCCGGCCGGCCGCGGCCTGGAGCGGCGATACCGTGCTGGTGGTCAATTCCGGGCGCAACCCGCGGGCCGGGCACGGGCGCCAGACGACGCGGCTCGCCCGGCGCCTGGCGGCCTCCGGCATCGCCTCGTTCCGCTTCGACCTGCGCGGCATCGGCGACAGTCCCGACCGGCCGGACGGCTCGCTGCCGCTCTACGCCGCCGATTCGGTCGCCGACGTCACGGCGGCCATCGATCACCTGGCGGCGTCTGGCCACACCCCCGGCGTGGTCCTGGGCAATTGCAGCGGCGCCTACCAGGCGTTCCAGGCCCTCGTCCGCGATGCCCGCCTGCGGGCGGCGGTGCTGGTCAACCTGTACTGCTTCGACCTGAAAGCCGGCACCGACGTCGAGACCATGGTGCGGGACACGTTTCGCCACAGCCAGAGCTACGGCGAGCGGGCGCGGCAGGGCCGGTTCTGGCACCGGATCCTCACCGGCGACCTCAGCCTGATGAAGATCGCCCGCGCGCTCCTGCGCGACGGCGCCGCCCGCCTCGACCGTGCGACCGCCCGGATGCCGTGGCGGACGCTCTCCGCCGCGAGCGTCGCCGGCCGGGTGGCCTCCTTGCGCCGCCGCGGCGCCCGGATCTGCATGGTCTACAGCGCCGACGACCTCGGCATCCCGACGGTGCGGGCGCATTTCGGCGAGTCGGAGACCCGGATCGCCCGCCGCCTCGGCTACCCGGTCCAGATCCTCGAGGGTACCGACCACAACCTGAGCCGCGCGGTCGACCAGGACCGGATCTTCGCCATCCTCGAACGGGTGGTGCGCGACACGCGGCCCGAGACCCGGCCGGGTGCCGCCCCCGAGCCGGCGGCCCCGCGGCAGGCCCAGGGTCCGGGCGACCTGTTCCTGCAGGCGTCACCCCTGCAGGCGTCGCCCCTGCAAGTGTCACCCCTGCAAGTGTCACGCGGCGGCTGAGGATCAAGACGATGAGCACCGAGCACGCCCCCTCCGCTCCCCCGCCGCTCGTCTCCCTGCTGGTCTGCACCAAGGGCCGCTCGGCGCAGCTCGAACGGCTGTTCGAGTCCCTGCTGCTCCAGACCTGCCGGGATTTCGAGGTGGTGCTGGTCGACCAGAACGAGCCCGGCACCCTGGAGCCGATCGTAGGCCGCTACCGCGACCGGCTCAGCATCGACCATGCCCGTTCGGCGCCGGGCCTGTCCCGGGCCCGCAATGTCGGGCTCGCCCGCTGCCGCGGCGACCTGATCGCCTTCCCGGACGACGATTGCTGGTATCCGCCCGGCCTCGTTGCCGCGGTGGTGCGGCTGTTCGCCGAGCACCCGGGGGCCGATGCCGTGACCGGGCGCACGCTCGACGCGGCCGGCCGCGAGTCCCTCGGCGCGTTCCTGGCCGCCGACCAGGCGGTCGACCGGCGCAACGTGTGGTTCTCCGGCAATTCCAACGGCCTGTTCGTGCGCCGCGCCGCCGCCCGCGCGGTCGGCGGCTTCGACGAGAGCCTGGGCGTCGGCGCCCCGACCCCGTTCCGCTCCGGCGAGGAGACCGACTTCCTGCTGCGCCTCCTCGCGCAGGGGAGGGGGGTGGTGTTCCGCCACGGCCTCGTCGTCCACCACGACCAGGTGGCTGAGGCCGGCCGCCACACCCGCGCCGCCGATTATGCCCGCGGCTTCGGCCGGGTGCTGCGGCTGCACCGCTACGGCCTCGTCTATCTCGGCTTTCGCCTCGCCCGCTTCACCGCCAGCGGCACCCGCGCGCTCCTGCGACGGGACACCGGCACGGCGCGCGACAAGGCGTTGTGGGCGATCGGGACGGTGGCGGGCTACTGCGCCGCGCGGCGAGGAGCGGGAGAGACGGTCGCGGGAGGGCAGGGCGCCTTCGGTCGCTGAGGATTGCGCTCCCGGTCGCAATCCTGTCGGAAGGAGCGGGTTTTCCCCGCGAGACAAGGATGCGGCCGCCATGAAAGCGATGATCGTCGAGCGTTTCGACAGGGTCCCGGAAATCCGCGACGTGCCGGACCCGACGCCCGCGCCCGACGGCGTGGTGATCGACGTCAAGGCGACGGGGCTCTGCCGTAGCGACTGGCACGGCTGGAAGGGGCACGACCCCGATATCCGCCTGCCCCACGTGCCGGGACACGAATTCGCCGGGGTGGTCTCGGCGACGGGATCGGCGGTGCGCCGGTTCCGGGTCGGCGACCGGGTCACGGTTCCGTTCATCGCGGCCTGCGGCCATTGCCGGGAATGCCATGCCGGCCACCAGCAGGTCTGCGAGGCGCAGTTCCAGCCCGGCTTCACCCATTGGGGCTCGTTCGCCGAGTTCGTGGCGATCGACCGGGCCGACCACAACCTCGTGCGCCTGCCCGACGACATGACCTTTCCGACGGCCGCGAGCCTCGGCTGCCGCTTCGCGACGTCGTTCCGGGCGGTCGTCGACCAGGGCCGGGTGCGCGGCGGCGAGTGGGTCGCCGTCCACGGCGCCGGCGGGGTCGGCCTCTCGGCGATCATGATCGCGTCCGCCCTCGGCGCCCAGGTCGTCGCGGTGGACATCGCCGCGTCCAAGCTCGCGCTGGCCCGGGCCATGGGGGCCGATGCGACGGTCAACGGCCGCGACGTGCCGGACGTGGTCGAGGCGGTCCGGGAGATCACCGGCGGCGGCGCGCACGTGTCGATCGACGCGCTCGGCAACCCTGAGACCTGCTTCAACTCCATCGCCAACCTGCGGCGGCGCGGCCGCCACGTGCAGGTCGGCCTGATGCTGGCCGACCACGCGCGGGCGCCAATTCCCATGGCGCAGGTCATCGCGCACGAACTCGAGATCTACGGCAGCCACGGCATGCAGGCCTGGCGCTACGACGCCATGCTGGACATGATCCGGGCCGGCCGGCTCAAGCCGGAGCGGCTCCTGGGCGAGACGCTCTCCCTTGCCGAGGCGATTCCGGCGCTCGTCGCGATGGGCGGCAGGGCGCCCGACGGCATCGCGATCATCGATCCGCGGGCTTGATACCGTTGCGCTGTCGCCTCGACACGTCGATGCGACAGCGTCCGGCGCATGGGCGCCGATGCCCGTTGGGGCTTGGCCAGCCCCTTCGAACAGGTCCGTTCGAAGGGGCGGCGGTACGAGTCGTGCTCAGGACGCCACGGCCGCGACGGCGCGGCTCAGGCCCTGCCAGACCTCCAGGCCGTACATGACCTCGCTTCCCGGCGGCGGCCGCGAGAAGTCGTAGGTCGGGGCCGGCCTGAAACGCTCCGGGCCGAACCCGAACAGACCGAGATTGCCGGTCTGGCTGCGGTGGCAGGCGAAGGCCGCCTCCTTGCGCCGCGCCGCTTCCGGCGTCAGCGGCACGACGATCTCCGGGAGGCCCGGATCGTCGAGGAAGCGCCCGGTGCGCAACTGGCCGTGCCGCCGGTGGTAGCTGGTGAATTCGAGCCGCGCCGGGGCGTGGCTGCCCTGGCGCACGAGGCGCGCGCAGGCCTCCTGCACCGCGAAGGCCGCCGCGTCGTGGTCGAAATGACCGCCCTCGTAGGGGTGGGTCAGGACCGCATCGACCCAGATCAGGTCCTCGACCAGCCGCTCGACCGCCACCGCCAGGTGGTCGGCCAGCCGCCCGTCCGGAATCTCGTAGAAGGCCTGGCGGGTGAAGCGGCCCTCGACCAGCACGGCGAGGGCGTCGACGAGCTCGCCGCGCCGGGCCGCCGCATAGGCCTGGCGGGTCGCGAAGCCGGCATTCGCCGCGATGGCGGGATCGAGCGGCGCCCCGTCGGTGAGCTGCAGCAGGGTCAGGTCGCGCAGGTGGGCCATCACCCCGCCGAGGCCGATCGTCTCGTCGTCCGGATGCGCCGTGACCACGGCCACCGCCAGGTCCAGGGGCTGGCGGGCCGCCAGGGCGCCCAGCACCCGCTCCGTCGCCGGCATCGTCATCGCGGTCTCGTTCCTCGCGGTCGCGTCCCTCGTGGTAGCGTCCCTCTCGGTCATGCGCCCTCCGCGCGGGGTGGAGACACGCCGTCGAGGCGGTAGCGGGCGAGGTCGGCGAGGCCCGGGCGGGTCGCCTTGCCGGACCACGCATCCGCGATCGACCCGATATCGACGGCGACGCCGCCGCGGGCGGCGATCTCGTGGCAGTAGAGCTTGCCCAGGTAGCCGGCGGCGATGAGCCAGAGCATTCCGGTCCAGTCCCGGCTCCGCAGGCGCGCCGTCACCCGCGCGAAGGCGTCCGGATAATGGGTGCCCGGCATCCCGGTCGCGCCGATGACGCGGGTGAACCGCTTCTCCTCCGGCACCAGCAGCGCGGCGGCGACCCGGGTGCCGGGCCGGCGCGCGAGCGTGGCGGCCAAGGCCGGGTGGCAGGAGATCAGGCCGACCGGGTGGCCCGCTCCCATGAGCCGGTGCAGGGCGCCCGAGAGGTGCAGGTCGAGGTGGATGTCGTGGGTGCAGAAGGACGGACCCCCGGACCCCAGGAGGGCTGCGACGTGGCGCAGCACGTTGGTGCAGCACGGCACGCCGTCGGGACTGGCGATGGCGTATTCGTGCCGCACCCGCTCCGGATAGGTCACGCCGACGACCGAGGCGGCCGGGATCGTCGCCAGGATGCGTTGGCGCAGGTCGAGGAAGTCCCGGCGGTCGATCAGGGCGTCGCTGCCGAACCAGGTCCGCAGGATGCGCTTGCGGTTGCGGCGATAGAGATCGCGAAAACGCCCGCCCTCCTCGTCGGGATCGCTGATCCAGGCGCCCTCGCCGTCGCCGAGCCGGATCAGCGAGAAGGGCTCCCGTCCGGAGAGGGCGGCCCCGATGCGCGCCTCCACGGCGGCGGTGCCGAGATGGCGCTGAGAGGTGCGGACCGCCATGGCGAGACGCATCGCCTCCGCCTCGGGATGCCGCCGCATGAAGGCGAGCAGCTGATCGAGCCGGGCCACCCGGCCGGCTTGCGCGGGCGTCGCCGAAAAGGCCGACAGGCACCCTTGCGCCTCGTCGAGCCGCCCGGAGCCGGCGAGCTGGCGCACCGACTGGACCAGGGTGAGGATGTCGCCCGGGTCGGCCGCCCGCGCCCGCGCGAAGTCCTGCGCGGCTCCCGCGGCGTCGCCCGCCCGCCGGCGCAGGATCGCGCGCTCGCGCCAGCCATAGGGCAGGTGGGGAAACAGCCGGCACAGTTCGGCGAGGATCGCGGCCGCGCCGAGGATGTCGCCGCGGTCCCGCAGGGCCTCGGCCGCCCGCACCGCCGCGACGGGATCGGCGCCGGCCTGTGCCCAGCCGGGGCGGGGCGTCTCCCGCCGCTCCGGGCCGGCGGGCGGGGGATGGCCCGGCACGGCGCCGATCACGACGCCTCGCCCGGGATCTTCTCGATCTCGAACACCACATGCGTGCAGAACAGGATCCGGAGCAGGTTGATGGTCCGGATGTCGAGGCCGAGCCGGTGCCCGGTCTCGATCAGGGACCGGTGGACGAAGCCCCCCGGCCCCATCATGGCGTTGAACGGGGTGTCGTCGCTCGCCGTCAGGGTGATCAGCAGGCGGCGCAGCAGGAACACGAAGGCATCGTGCTTCGGCTCGACCCGGGTCAGCCGCAGGCCCGCTTCCTGCGCCGCCACCTTCAGGCCGTAGGGCGTGAAGTTGAAGGTGCCGTAATCCTGCATCTGCTCCAGATACGCCACCTGCCCGATCAGCTTGCCGCCGGGCCGCAGCACGCGGGCGATCTCGCCGAAGCTGAGATCGATGTGCTGCACGTGGTGGAGCACCACCATCGCCCAGACCACGTCGAATTCGCCGTCGGCGAAGGGCAGCACGCGCCCGTCGTAGAAACGCACGGCGTCGCCGAGGCGCGCCACCTCGTCCCGGACCGTGCCCGAGACGCTGTCGAGATGGTCGACCCCCTGCCAGGCATAGCCGAGAGATTCGATGAACGGCCGGCTGTGCATCGACCCGCAGCCGAAATCGAGCAGGCGGGCTCCTGGCTGGAAGGCGGCGGCGAGCAGGTCCTCGGCCGACGCCGCCTCCAGGCTGTCGCCGTTCACCGCCGGGCCGACCTCGTGGTAGAAGGATCCGTCCATGGCAAGCGTCGTCGCCCGGGCGGCGATCGCGCCGATCAGGCGTTCGAGCTGCGCGTCCAGGGTCTCGGGCGGGGTCTCTGCCGCCGGCTTCGGGGCTGCCTCCGAAATGGGCGCCGGCGCGGGCCTCCCGCGATCGGGATCGAGGAGCCGCGCGAGGGTGCGGCGCAGGGCCGTGAGGCTGAGGCGGTTCGGGGCGTTCATCGCGGCCGTCGGCTCCGGAGGGCGTCGATCATCGTACGGTAATCCGCAGCCGCCGCCTCGGGTGCGTGGGCTGTGCGCAGGCGTTGCGCCGCCGCCGCACCCAAAGCCGCGCGCCGGTCCGGCGCGGCGACGAGGTCGCCGAGCGCGGCGATCCACGCCGCCGCCCCGGCGGCGAGGCGGATCTCGACCCCGTCCCGCAGGGTCTCGCGGAGGGCGAGGGTGTCGCCCGCCAGGGTCGGGATCCCGAAACGCGCGGCGGAAAGCCAGCCGGTCGGGCCCAAGCAGGATTCGGCCTCGCTTCCGTCCACCGGCACGAGGTTCAGATCGCTGTCCCGCACCGCCTCCTCCCCGTCCGGGACGGGCCCGCGCCGGGTGATGCGGTCGGCGAAGGGCGCGAAGGCGTCGTCGAGCAGGACGAAGCCGGCCGTCGTCAGCCTGACCCGCTTCTCCCGCTCCAGAACATGCAGCAGGGCCGCGCCGACGGGATCCGCCGGGCCCACGATCCGCGATTGCGGCGTGGAGAGGAACAGGCGGATCGCGTCCCCCGCCGCGCCCGACCGCTCGCCCGGCTCGGCCGCGTCCCGCACGACGAAGCTGCGTCCCGTCGCGACGATCCGGTCGAGATGGCCGGCGAGCGCCCGGGTCGGCGCGAGGCCGTGATCGCACAAGGCCGCCGCCCCGCGATAGAGCGCCACCCCGAAGACGAGGTCCTCGTAGGCCCGCTCGCCGATCCGGCCCTCGAAGGCCGCCCGCGGCGGCGGCGCGTGGCGCGGGTCGAACGTCATCTCGTCGGTCTCGTACAGGGTCGGGACGCCGAGACGCCGGGCGCGCACCAGCGCCTGGACGACGGTGGGCCAGGCCGGCATCCGCACCAGGATCGCCGCGGTGGCGGCGGGGAGCGCGTCCTCGAAGGCACGGACGGTGGCGAGGTCGAAGACGCGCACCGCGTAACCGATGCGGCCGAGAAGCTCGACCGAGCGGCCGAGCCGGCGCCGCGCCCGCTCCGGAAGGCCGTCGGCCAGCACGGCGACGAACGGTTCGGGCGACGGGGCCCGCGCCCCGGCGGGCAGGCACGCGGCCGACAGCTCCGCCACGTCCCGCACGGCTTGGGCGAGGAGCGCATCGCCCTCCTCCCGTCGCCCGTCGCCGTAGAGCGACCGCGCCGCCCGGCCGCGCTCGGCGAAGAAATGCTCGGTTGCGTCGCGGACCAGGGCGTCGCCGGCGGGTGTCGGGACTCGCGAGGCGAGGCCCCGAAGGCGGCCGAACAGGCGCGGCCACGCGCCACGCGCCACCGCCGCGGCCACGAAGCCGCGCAGCGCCGCGTCGTCGCCCGCGCCGTCCGCCGACAGATCGTCCAGGAGCGTATCGTAGAGATCGAGGGCGGCGCTCCAGGCGCCGGCGCGGCCATAGGCCTCGGCGAGCCTGACCTGCGTGGAGGCGGAGGGCTCCAGCGCGGCGGCCAGCTCGTAGGCGCGGATCGCTTCCTGCCGGCCGAGCCGCGTGAAACGATCGCCGACCGCGATCAGGAACGACGCCGCATCCTCGCCATAGGGAAGCCGCTCGCCGGCCGCGGCGAAGCCCTCGCGCAGGAAATCGGCGAGGGCCGCCCACCGGTGCACGGCGGTGCGCGGGTAGAGGCGCGTATAGAAGCGCCACGGGAAAGCGGCGGGGTAGGCCTGCAGGGCGAGGCCGAGGCACTGGAGATGCGCGGCCTGCGTCCCTGGGGCGCCGTCCGGACCGCCCTGGGCCTGCCATGCGTCCTGGCAGGTCGCATCGTCGGCATGGGCGAAGGCAGGATGCGTTTCGCGAAAATGATCCGGATCGAAGCCTGGAATCTGATCGGGGCGATAGGCGAGTCCTAGCGACTTGCCGACCGTGCAATAGTGGAGGCGGGCATCCTGGTCGCTCAGGTTCTCGGCTTCAGGATTGATCTTGCGGTATTCGACCGGACTGAAATCGTGCGGCAGCTTTGCGAGCGCTTCATTCAGCCGCGTCGCGTTCGGGAAACGTCCTTCGCGTCGGCCATGCTTGACGTAGTGATGGCTCAGGGAGTCCGTGCTGTTGAAATGACTGAGATCCGCATAGAAATTTTTGTAGAATACAACATCGAGTTCTACAGGAAGCGCCGACGCGATCGGAAATGCGGGTTGTGTTGCCGTTTTGTTTCTGTGAATGTTTGCAAGCGAAAGAGTCTTCTTGATTTTATAAATCGCCATTATACTTTCCTGCAGCTCGATACTCAGGTCTGCGATTTTTCATTCATCCATGAAGCCCGGCGCTCGACACGACGATATATATAATCGTTTTCCGAATTTAGTCTTTATCCTGATGTCCAATTTTTTTGTCAAGGCATCTCATGATGCGCCTCGGAGTTGAGTGAGCCCGAGTTGATTGCATCCGGCAGTGTCATGTACTGAACGGGCGCCGAATGTCGCAGGACCGGCCGGCGCTGCCGGCCTGCTGGACTCGACGCGGTCATCGGATCAGGTCACAGGATCAGGTCATAGGCTCGCTCGCCGCCACAGTCTCGAGCAGGCTTGCCCTGGCAGGCCACACGCTCGGCGGCGTGGCGATTCATCTGCGGGGCATGTCCGGATTGCAGGCGCGGCAAGGGCCTTCGCAAGCACGGGACTGTCCCCGATCGCCCGGCGCGATGGCTCCCCCGGAGGAGGCCTGTACCGTCCCCGAGGGCAGCGCCCGATCACGTTGCCACGGGACACGACAGCGACCTGAAGCCTGCCGGCCATGGGGCGGTCCAACCCTCAACCTCATCCTGAGAGCCTGTTTGAGCGGATTTGACTGCCGAAATCTGACGGTGAGCATGAGATGTCCTACCCATCCACCTCATCCTGAGGTTTCAGTCGATCGAAGATCGACTAACCTCGAAGGAGGGCTCCAGGGATCGCGGAGGCTTCTGGAGCCCTCCTTCGAGGCTCCTTTCAGTCGCACCTCAGGATGAGGTGGTGGGTAGGATATCCCCCCAATAATCTCAAGTATTTTTCAGAAATTGCTGCTCAAACAGGCTCTGAGGTGTCGGCGATCGGAGATCGCACACGATCGGAGATCGACTGACCTCAACTTAGGTCTTTGGTTTGCCGCATTGTCTGCGACGAACCGGTCTCCACGTCGTCGGAAAATGCCCTAAGCAGACTTGCGTTGGCAAGCCAACGCTTCGTCCGCTTAGGTTGTTGAATTATCGCAGATTTTTGTCGCAAAACCGGCCGCCACTTTTGCGAAATCTGCTTAGCCCACCTGCGAGAGGCGGCCGGTCTCGCCGGCCGGCCGGTTCCGCAGCAGGAAGTCCGGGATCGCCTCGCCGAACACCGCGTCGGCCGCCGCCCGGTCGTCCGCCGCCACCGCTTCGGCCAGGCGGTCGAGCCAGGCTTGCAACTGGGCGCGGTCGGCGAAGATGGGTTTCGCTGCCATCACCCCGTCGATGCCGGCGAGGTTCACCATCGGCTCGTCGCGGGCAAAGAGAATCTCGTTCAGGCGCTCGCCCGGGCGGGCGCCGGTGACTACCACGTCGATGTCCTCGCCCGGCTCGAAGCCGGCGAGCCGAATCATCCGCTCGGCGAGGTCGCGGATGCGCACCGGCTGGCCCATCTTGAGCACGTAGACGGCGGCACGCTGGTCGCCGGCCGCCGGGTCGCGGGCCTCGCGGTCGGCGTGGGAGGCGGCGGTGAGGACGAGGTCGGCGGCCTCGCGCACCGTCATGAAGTAGCGCACCATGTCCGGGTGCGTCAGCGTGACGGGGCCGCCGCGGGCGATCTGCGCCTTGAACACCGGCACCACCGAGCCGACCGAGCCGAGCACGTTGCCGAACCGCACCGCGACGAGGCGGGTCTCGCCCGCTGTGCGCCCGGCATCGAGGGCCTGGGCGTACATCTCGGCGAAGCGCTTGGTGACGCCGAGCTGCGACACCGGCTCGATCGCCTTGTCGGTCGAGATCATCACCAGCGCCTTGGCTCCGGCCGCCAGCGTCGCGTCGGCGACGTTGACCGAGCCGAAGACGTTGGTCTTGATGCCCTCGCTCCAGTCCCGCTCCAGGTAGGGCACCTGCTTCAGCGCAGCGGCGTGGAAGACGTAGTCGGGCCGGAACTCCGCCAGCACACGACACAGCCGGTCGCGGTCGCGGATATCGGCGATGACGCCGCTCACCCCCTCCCGGCCGGAGAGCCCGGGGCGGCTCAAGACCCCGTGCAGGGCGGGCTCGGAACTTTCCAGCACCAGGACGGCGCTCGCCCCGAAGGCGACGGCGCGGGCGCAAATCTCCGAGCCGATCGAGCCGCCCCCGCCGGTGACGACGATCCGCTGGCCGGTCAGGAAGTGCTCCAGCCGCGGCCGGTCGATGGCGACGGTCGGGCGTAAGAGCAGGTCCTCGATCTCGATCGGGGCGAGTTCCGCCCCGCGTCCGGCATCGCCGAGGCTCGTGACGCGCGCGAGCGGCAGGCCGAGGCGGCGCGCCCGGGCGATCAACGCCTCGGGCTCGGCCTCGGGGGCGAGCGCGCTCGGCGTCGCGACGAGGCGGCGGATCGGCACGCCGCGGGCGGCCAGGCCGGCCACCACCGCGTCGAGATCCGAGACGGAGCCCAGCACCGGCACCCCGCGCATGGTCTGGCCCTGCTCCTCGGCCCGGGGCGAGAGGATGCCCTTCGGGTCGAGCTTGCGCACGGCGCCCGATTCGATCGCGCGGAGCACCACCTCGATGTCGTGGCCGCGCCCGATCAGCAGGGTGGGCGTGCTGGCGGCCCGCGCCGCGCTCTGGCGCGAGCGGCTGTATTTCAGGTAGCGGAACGCCAGCCGCGGCCCGCCGAGCAGGAAGATCTGCAGGACGAAGTAGAGCCCGATGGCGATCTTGCCGAAGAAGTAAATGCCGAACAGGGCCGGTGAGACCAGCACGTAGTCGAGCACCAGCAGCAGCAGCGTCAGCAAAGCCACGGCCCGCACGATGTTGGCGAGATCCGGCAGCGAGGCGAAGCGCCACTTGGTCCGGTAGAGCCCGAAGGCGCGATAGACCAGCCCGGCGCAGGCCACGAAGGGCGGCAGGAGCACCGGCAAATGGGCGAGCCGCTCGGCCAGCAGCGGGCCGTCGAAGCGGATCGCGAAGGTGAGGAGCACGGCGAGGGCCGTCGCCACGAGGTCGTGGACGATGATCGTCGCGGTCTTGAGGATCTGTCTGCGCATCGGGAGCCGGGCGCGGTATCGGCCGGGGCTTCCGCGGTGTCAACGCGGGGCGGCGGCCCCGGTGCCGTGCGCGGGGGGATTTGCCGAGCGCCGACGCTCCGCCATCTGGCATACCGTCAGGGAGCATCGCGGGTGCGCGACGCGCAAGAGGGAGACTCCCGCGCTGCATGCCCAGCCTCGTCTTCTAAGGCTCCAGCCTGCTCTCCGCCTCGGTGGGTCGTCCCGGAGTGGGATGGTGCATCCTCCGCCTGACGCCCAGGCGGAGGATGCACGATGGCCGGAGGTCTTCGCGGCAGCGCCCGCACGACGCCGCGCCGCCGGGTTCCTGGGCTGGGTGCCGCGTGTGCCGATGGAGCAAGCCTGCGCGCCACGGTGATGCGGTTCTCCGGCGAGGCCGAGGACGGGCCGCGCGCCGCCGACTCGGCCGGGGCTCGCCGCGCCGGCGGCCCTGGCCTGAGGCACGGCGCCGCCCCGCTTTCGGGCGCCGCCGTCCTACATGGCGGGCATGCCCCATCCTCCCGTCATGACCCGTGCGGCCGGCCTCGACCTGCTGGCCGCGTTCCTCGCCGGCCCCGGCGCCGATTACGCCGCCGCCCGCAACACCGATCGCGGCCGCGGCGTGGCGCCGACGACCTCCGCCCTCTCGCCTTACCTGCGCCGCCGGCTCCTGACCGAGGAGGAGGTCGCCCGGGCAGGCGTGCGGGCCTACGGCGAGCGCGGAGCGGAAAATTTCGTCACGGAGGTCTTCTGGCGCACCTACTTCAAGGGCCATCTCGAGACCCATCCCGAGGTGTGGGCGCGCTACCTCGCCGGGCGCGAGGCCGCCCAGGGCCGCCTCGCCGCCGAGCCCGGCCTGCGCCGGACCTACGAGCGGGCGATCACCGGTGAGACCGGGATCGACGGCTTCGATACCTGGGCGGTGCAACTGATCGAGGAGAACTGGTTGCACAACCACGCTCGGATGTGGTTCGCCTCGATCTGGATTTTTTCCCTGCGGCTGCCCTGGGAACTCGGTGCCGCGTTCTTCCTGCGCCACCTTCTCGACGGCGATCCGGCGAGCAACACCCTGTCCTGGCGCTGGGTCGCGGGCCTGCACACGCGGGGCAAACACTATCTCGCGCGGCGCGACAACATCCGGGAGTTCACGGAAGGCCGCCACGACCCCGACGACCTCGACGAGCACGCCGCCTCGCTGGAGGAGGAGACGCCGCCGCGCGAGGTTCGGCCGGCGCCGGCCGATGCGCCGCCCGACGGTCCGGTCGCCCTGCTCCTGCATCTCGACGACCTGCACCCGGAGAGCCTGCCCCTCGGCGGCGCCCGGGTGGTGCGGGTCGGCGGCCTGACCGCCTCGATCGAGGGGGCGACCGAGCGGGTCCGCGCGGCGGATGCGGCGGCGATGGCGGATGCGCTGGCCCGCGCGGGCGAGCATTTCGGCTGCCCGGCCGGGCCGGCGGAGGAAGGGTGGGCCGGCGCCCTGCCGGTCGTGACGCCGTTCGCTCCCGTCGGCCCCTCGGCGGAGGCGCTGCCGGCGGGCTGTTCGCGGATCAGGCGGGAGTGGGACGAGCGAGCCTGGCCGCTGTCGAATCGCGGGTTCTCGCGGCTGCGGGGGAAGATTCCGACGGTGATGGGGGCGTGGGGAGGGTGATGCCGGCGCAGGCGTGACCTGCACCGGCAACGAGTGGACGCGGGTTTCCCCCTCCCCCGCAACAGGGGGGAGGGGAGAAACCCGCGCCATTCCTTCCCCCGGATGCCACTGCCACAGGCGGGGAAAGGAGGGCGCTGCGCTATGCCGGCGAGGCGTTGTCCCTCACGCCGCCGTGGTCATTCCGGCCTCGTTGCGCTTCACGTCGAAGCGATCGAGCATCATCAGCTTGTGCCAGACCTTGACGAAGTCGCGCACGAACCGTGCCTGGCCGTCGCTGCCGGCATAGATCTCGACCACCGCCCGCAGCTGGGCGTTCGACCCGAAGACGAGGTCGCAGCGCGTCGCCGTGAACGTCGTCGCGCCGGTCTGCCGGTCGTCGAGGGTGAAGGTCATGCCGCCGTCGTCCGCCTTCTTCCACTCGTAGTCCATGCTGGTCAGCACGGTGAAGAAGTCGTTGGTCAGCACGCCGACGCGGTCGGTGAAGATGCCGTGCCGCGACCCGTCGTAGTTGAGGTCGAGCGCCCGCAGCCCCCCGGTCAGCACCACCCATTCCGGCGCGGTGAGCGCCAGCAGGTTGGCCTTGTCGAGGAAGACCTCCTCGGGCGAGACGCGGCCCTTGGTGATCTCGGCAAAGGACGGATCGACGTAATTGCGAAAACCGTCGACCAGGGGCTTCAGCCACTCGAAGCTCTCGGCGTCGGTCAGCGCGTCGGTGGTGTCCATCCGGCCGGGCACGAACGGCACCGTGGTCGCGGCGCCTGCCGCCTTCGCCGCCTCCTCGACCGCAGCGCAGCCGCCGAGCACGATGAGATCGGCCAGCGACACCTTCTTGCCCCCGGACGCCTTGCCGTTGAACCCGGCCATGATGCCGCGCAGTTTCTCGATTACCGGCAGGGTGCGCCGGTTGACGGTCCAGCCCGATTGCGGCGCGAGCGCCAGGCGGGCGCCGTTGGCGCCGCCGCGCTTGTCGCTGTTGCGGTAGGTGGCGACCGACGAGAAGGCCGTGAAGGCGAGGTCGGAGACCGACAGGCCGCTGCCCAGAACCTCCGCCTTCAGGGCGGCGATGTCGGCCTCGTCGACGAGCGGGTGATCGACCGGCGGGATCGGGTCCTGCCACAGAAGATCAGGCTCGATCTTCGTCTCCGGCCCGACATAGCGCTCCTTCGGGCCCATGTCGCGGTGGGTCAGCTTGTACCACGCCTTGGAGAATTGCAGCGTGAAGTAGTCGAAGTCGGATAGGAACTTCTCGCAGATCGCGCGGTAGACCGGATCGGTCTTGAGCGCGATGTCGCTGGTCATCATCATCAGCGGGTGCGACTGGCCCGGGATATGGGCGTCGGGGGTGCGCGGCGCGTTCGGGTCGGTCGGCTCCCATTGCAGGGCGCCGGCGGGGCTGCGGGTCTGCTTCCACTCGAACTTGAACAGGTTCTCGAGGTAGCTGTTGTCCCAGGTGGTCGGATCGGGCGTCCACGAGCCCTCGATGCCGTTGGTCATCGTGTATTGGGCAAAGCCCGTGCCCTCCGGGTTATGCCAGCCGAGGCCCATCGCCTCCATCGGGGCGATCTCCGGCGGCGGCCCGACCTTGTCGGCCTTGACCATGCCGTGGCTCTTGCCGAAGGCGTGGCCGCCGGCGATCAGCGCGACGGTCTCCTCGTCGTTCATCGCCATGCGGGTGAAGGTGATGCGGATGTCACGGGCCGAGCCCATCGGATCGCCGTTGGCGTAGGGACCCTCCGGGTTGACGTAGATCAGCGCCTGGTGTGAGGCCGCGAGCGGGTTCTCGAGGTCGTACTCGGCCTCGCCGTTCTTGCCCCGCCAGCGCTTGTCGCGCTGCACCATCCCGTCGAAGGCCTCGACGTTGGTCGGGTCCCACAGTTCCGGGCCCCAATAGGTCGCGTTGTCGGCCTCCCAGGCATCCTCGCGACCGCCGGCGAAGCCGTAGGTCGGGAAGTTCATGATCTCAAGAGCGCACGTCCCGGTCAGCACCATCAGGTCGGCCCAGGACAGGGCGCTGCCGTATTTCTGCTTGATCGGCCAGAGCAGGCGGCGCGACTTGTCGGTGTTGCCGTTGTCCCACCAGCTGCTGATCGGCGCGAAGCGCTGCAGGCCCTGGCCGGCGCCGCCGCGCCCGTCGGCGATGCGGTAGGTGCCGGCGGAGTGCCAGGCCATGCGGATCATCTGCGGGCCGTAATTGCCGTAATCGGACGGCCACCACGACACCGAGCTGGTCAGGAACTGCTTGATGTCGCGCTTCAGCCCCTCGTAATCGAGCGAGGCGAAGGCCGCCCGGTAATCGAAGGCCTCGCCGAGCGGGTTCGCCTGCGGCCCGTTCTGGTGCAGCATCTCGACGCGCAGGCGGTCGGGATACCAATTCTCCAGGGTGGGCGGCGTCGCGAAGGCGCCGCCGACGCGGTCGCCGCCGAAGGGGCACTTGCCCGACAGGACGTCAGTATAGGTTTCCACGCCGTGGCTCCTTCCGTGCCGATCGCGCGGCGATCGGGATGCACGAGCGACGGGCCTCGACCGCGCGAGGCACGCCGCTCAGAAGTTCTGGTTCGATCCCGGAGGATGCATTATACTGGTGCCGAGTATATGGATGTGGCCATGCCCCTGGGCGATGGGCGGTTCCGCCCCTGGCGCCGACTTGAGGACACAGCTCTTCATCCCGGACCCGACACGATCAGACCATGCGCCGGGGCAGATAGGCGCCGATCCCGTTGCGGCCACTAAATTCCCGTTCATCGCGGCCCGGGGGCTTGCGAGCGGGCATCGTGCCGGGGCCGCGGCGCCGGCACGGCGCGGATGGGTGAGCCGATCCGCCGGGACCGCCGGCCTTCAGCCCTTCGCCACCGTGAACCCGGCCCGCGGGAAGTGCAGGTGCAGCGCGCCCACCTGCGTATCGTCGCGGCGGATGACGATGCGCTCCGCATCGACCGCGACGAGCCTCCCTGCGACCGGCACGCGGGCGAAATCGTCCGGCGTCACCGTCACGGGCTCGCCGGGGGCCGCCGCGATCAGGTCCGGCACCGCGTTCGCGGCCTCGACCGGTGCCGGCTCGGCAGCCTTCGCCACTTCCAGGGCCGCCTCGGCGGTCATCGCTTGCGGCCGGCCGTGGCCGAGGCCGGCGACCCGGTCGATCCAGCCGAGGAGGGGTTTGAGCCCGAGTAGCCGGTCGACCGAGCCGGCCCGGCCGCCGCCGCGCATCAGCCAGAGCAGGTGGTAATGCGCCAGGTCCGCCACCCCCGGCCGGTCGCCGCCGAGGAACCGGCGGCCATCCGACAGGGAAGCGGCGAGCCAGGCGGTCCAGGCCGCGACCCGCTGCGCGTTGCGGGCGAAATCCGGCTCCATGGCGGCGTGGCTGATGTCGACGTAGAGGTAATCGTCCTTGCGGTCGCGCAGGAACGCCTCGGGCAGGTCGCCGGCGAAAT
This sequence comes from Methylobacterium sp. 142-1Y, assembly GCF_057747795.1. NCBI lineage: Bacteria > Pseudomonadati > Pseudomonadota > Alphaproteobacteria > Hyphomicrobiales > Methylobacteriaceae > Methylobacterium > Methylobacterium sp. 142-1Y. Next base: position 1,284,716 of record NZ_CM173224.1, read on the forward strand.
GCACCGTAACACCGATGACCGCGAGCCACAGATCGCGTTCCAGGCCGTAGGTCAGGCCCTCGGCCAGCGCCGGGGTGAAACCCGGAGACAGGCCGGGCTCGGGGTGCAGCCGCGCCAGGGCGGGCAGGATCGCGTGGGTGTCGCAATAGATGTCGGCGCCGACCTGCATCACCGGGATGCGGCGATAGCCGCCGGTGAGCGGATCGAGGAGCGGGCGCGGCGGCATCATCGCGACCTCGACCGAGCCCCAGTCGAGCCCCTTGATCCCGAGGGCGAGGCGGACCTTCTCGGCGTAAGGCGAGAAGGCGTAGTGGTGCAGGACGATCTGCGGCGTGGACATGCGGAGGCTCCCGGCTGACGGGTGGTGAGGGATGGGGATCAGGCCGGGAGGGCGCCGACCTGCTTCAGCATCCCGAGATTGTCCAGCAGCGCCCAATGCTCGACGAGGCGCCCGTCGACGATGCGAAACAGGTCCATCACCGCGATGTCGATACTGCGGCCGCTGGCGGGCAGTCCCATCAGGTCGCCGGTATGGCGGCCCCGGAAGCGCAGGCGCACCAGCACCCGGTCGCCCTCGGCGATCACCTCGTCGATCGGCAACGTCATCTCGGTGACGCCGCCATGCAGCACCTCGCCGAGCCGGGCCACGCCCTCGGGGCCGCGCACCGTGAAGTTCAGCCCGGGATCGTGCCGCACGAAGTCCGGCGCGATGTGCCGCTGCCACCAGGCCTCGTCGCGGTCGAGGAAGGCGGTGAAGTAGGCGCGGGCGAGATCCTTGTTGGCGTCGATCGGCATGGCGTTCTCCCGGGGCGCGCGCCCTCTTCCGGGGCGCGCAGCTACCCTATTGTTTTGCGCACAACCGATCGACTTGCAATCCGTCTGTGCGACGCGGAAGGATGACCGCCGCACGCGAACCCTCCCTCTGCGGGCTAGAGCGTGTTATGAACTGTTTACGATGCGTCCAAGCTTGCTGAGCATGTCGCAGACGAAGGCGATCATGTAGATGCCTGCCAACGTGGTGGCATAGCGCTCGTAGTCCTTGACCAGCCGGCGGCAGCGCGCCGCCCAGGCCAGCGAGCGCTCCACCACCCACCGGCGTGGCAGCAGCACGAAGCCGCGCTTGGCCTCGGGCGCCTTGACTACCTCCAACGCGATGCCGTTCGCGTCGGCGGCCTTCGCCGGCTTCTCGCCCGTGTAGCCTTGATCGACGAACGCCGTCTCCACGCTCCCGTCCGTCTCCGCTTGCACCGCACACGTCAGCGCCCCAACCTGGCTGCGGTCGTCCACGTTCGCCGGCGTGACGTGCAGCGCCACCACATGCCCGGGCGTGTCCACCGCCAGGTGCACCTTCGAGCCGCGCTTGCGCTTGGCCCCGTCGTAGCCCGCCCGCTCACCGCTCTCGGGCGAGGAGCGTTGGGTCCGGCTGTCCAGGATCACCGCAGACGGCTCCGGCTCGCGCCCCGCCGCTTCCCGCAACACAGCACGCAGGTCGCCCGCCACCGCGCCAAAGCAATCGGCGGAAAGCCAGCGTTGGGTCTGCTGGTAGACCGCCGCCCACGGCGGCAGGTCGTGGGGCATGAACCGCCACGGCGCACCGGTCTTCACGATGTAGCGCAGCCCGTTGAACACCTCGCGCAACTCGTGGTCGCGTTGACCCGAGTCCTCGCGCAGCAGCGCCAGATAGGGGGCAACCAGCGCCCATTCTTCATCGGACACGTCGGACGGATAGGCGGGGCGATCAGCACTCATGCCCCTCAACGCTCACGCTACGTCATAGGTTCATAACACGCTCTAGTGGCTTCATGCTTCTCTCTTGAGAGCTAACTCACTGTAAATATGCGCGCTTTCCCCTCCCCCCGGCGATCCCGGGCTTGCCCGGTATCGCTGCAAGTTGTGGGGAGGAGAAGCGCGCTATTCTCAAATGGAGAGGCGCTCAAATCGAGATGTGTGAATACGATAGCTCGCAGAGGGGGGAGGGGTTCGAGTACGCTTCCGGCCGACGCCCCGTCAGGGCCGCCCCGCCAGGAACTCCAGCACGCCGGCCTTGTGCACCTTGTCGCCGACCGCGAGGTTGTGGTCGCGGTTGGGGATGTCGAGGGCCTTGGCCTCCGGGATCAGGGCGGCGAGGGCCGGGCCCGACCCCGCCACCGTGTCGGTGGTACCCACCGCCACCAGCACCGGCACCTCGATCTGCGCGACTTCGGCCCGGGACAGGGTCTGGCGCGAGCCGCGCATGCAGGCGGCGAGCGCCCGCAGGTCGCTGCCGGTCGATTCGGCGAAGACCCGGAACATCCGCGCCGTCGGGTCGGTGACCGCGTCGCGCGACGGCGCCTCCATCGCGTCCGAGATGCCGGCGGGCAGCCCGCGCCCCTCGACCAGGTGGATGCCGAGACCCCCGAGCACGGCCGAGCGGACGCGATCCGGGTGGCCGAGCGCCAGAAAGGCGGTGATCCGCGCGCCCATCGAGTACCCCATCACGTCGGCGCGGGGGATCTCCAGGTGGTCGAGGAGCCGGCGGGCATCCTCCGCCATCAGGTCGGAGCCGTAGGCCTCCGGCTCGTAGAGCTTGCCGCTGCGGCCGTGGCCGCGATTGTCCAGCGCGATCACCCGCCGCCCGGCTCCGGTCAGGCTGCGCACCCAGGAGGTGTTCACCCAGTTGACGGCGTGGTTCGACGCGAAGCCGTGGATCAGCAGGATCGGCTCGGCCGCGCCCTCGGCCGGGGCGACGTCGAGATAGGCGATCGGCACGCCGTCCGAGTCGAAGGTCTGCATGGCGTTTGTGCTCCCGCGCGAGGTCCGGGCCGGCTTTAGCCACGGGCGGGCGGGCCCGCAACGCAGGGAGCGGGGAGGGGAGGTGGAGCCCGGCGCGCGGTCGCACGTTGATGCGGGACTTGAAAGGTCCGGCCCGGAATCCCGCATGAGCTTCGCCTTCCTCACCCGCGCCTTCGGCGGCGGCGATCCGGCCGAGGAGGTGCAAGGCCCGGCGCAAGACCCGGCCGCTCCGGTCCGGGCCTCGCGGCGCGACCGGCGGGCCGGCCGGGCGGATGCGGTGGTGACCGAGGCCCTGAGCCAGAAGGTGCTGCACGCCTTCCTGCAGAACCGCCACCAGACCCTGGTGCCGCTGACCCTGAACCTCAGGGTGCTGGAGCCCGCGCAGCGCGACCTCGTCATCCAGGCGATGGCGGCGGCGTTCCTGGCGCAGGGGCGGCGGCAGGACCCGGCCCCGGTGCGCGACGCGCTGGCCCGGATCAGCGCCGCGGAGGCCGAGCGCCAGCGCCTCGACAAGGCGCTCGCCGCGCCGCTGGCGCTCGGCGACCTCCTCGACGCGATCCTGGACGCCGATCTCGGCGCCTACGCCTATGTCGCCTCGCTGCTCGCCGTCGACCAGCGCCGCAGGGTCAACCAACTGTATCTCGCCTATCTCGCCGAGCGGCTGGGGCTGGCGGAGGATGTGGTGTCGAGCCTGCACCGGCGCTACAGGGTCTGACGACTGCGGCTCCAAGGCGCCGGAGCGGGGCTTCTCCTGGCGCCGACCGGCCGCTACCCTGGAGGGATCGTCGCGCCGTCGATCCTGACTGTATTTCGAGTTCCATGCCCCGCAGCCGCCCCGGCGCCCAGACCCGCGACGAGACGCATCCGGCGGACCCGCCGTTCTCAACGGGCCCGAACTATCCCGGCTCAAGCTCCCCCGGCCCGAACGCCCGCGCCCGGCCGGTGCCACCCTCGGCGGACGCGCGGCTGCTTGCCATCGCGGCCGACCACCTGCGCCGGCTCGGCCACCGGCAGGTCACGGTGGTGGGGGTCGCGGCCGAGGCAGGCATGACGCATGCCAACGTCTACCGCTACTTCCCGTCGAAGACCGCCCTCGTCGATGCGGTGGCGGGCCGCTGGCTGCGCGAGGTCGAGGCCGAACTCGGCGCCATCGCGGATGCGCCGGACCCCGCCGACGACAAGCTCGAACGCTTGCTGCTGGCGCTCGCCTCGATGCAGCGCGAGGTGCTGGCGCGGGACCCGCACCTGTTCGCCGTCCACCGCGACGCCACGGTCGAGTCCCGGCCGATCGCCCGGCGCCATCGCGGCCGCCTGCGCCAGCTGGTCGAGCGGGTGATCGAGGAGGGGATGAATGCCGGCACATTCTCCTTGCGCGACCGCGAGCGCGGCATCGCCTTCATCTTTGACACCAGCCACCGCTTCCTGCACCCGGTCTCGATCCAGCTCGACGCCGAGATGCCCCGCGACCTGATCGAGACCCGCCTCGGCGCAGTCATCCGGGCGATGCTGCGAATCCTGCGCATCGGCACGCTGTAGCGGCGCTGACAAACTATCGAAAATGTAACAATCGGTCGGAGTTCAGGGCAAAGCATTGATCAGAAAGGAAGTTTCTGGTCGTGTGACGGCCCCTGAACGCGGCCGCGGCGGCGCCTTGGCGCCTCGTGCCGGGCCCTCGGGTTGTCGGCCCCGGCTTTTTTCGCCAAAGAGGCACCCGCCGGCGCGGGCTCCTCGCGAGCGGACCCCGGCCCACGACGGTTCCACCACACCGCGAAGGATCGGTTCTGACATGGCACGCAAGAAGATCGCGCTCATCGGCGCTGGACAGATCGGCGGCACGCTCGCGCACCTCGCCGGCCTCAAGGAGCTGGGCGACGTCGTGCTGTTCGACATCGCCGACGGCGTGCCGCAGGGCAAGGGCCTCGACATCGCCGAGTCGGCCCCGGTCGACGGCTTCGACGCCAAGTATTCCGGCGCCAGCGACTACAGCGCCATCGCCGGGGCCGACGTGGTGATCGTGACCGCCGGCGTGCCGCGCAAGCCCGGCATGAGCCGCGACGACCTGATCGGCATCAACCTGAAGGTGATGGAAGCGGTCGGCACCGGCATCAAGACCCACGCCCCGAACGCCTTCGTGATCTGCATCACCAACCCGCTCGACGCGATGGTGTGGGCGCTGCAGAAGTTCTCCGGCCTCGACCCGAAGAAGATCGTCGGCATGGCCGGCGTGCTCGACTCGGCCCGCTTCCGCCACTTCCTGGCCGAGGAGTTCCAGGTCTCGGTCGAGGATGTCACCGCCTTCGTGCTCGGCGGCCACGGCGACGACATGGTGCCGCTGGTGCGCTACTCGACGGTGGCCGGCGTGCCGCTGCCCGACCTCGTCAAGCTGGGCTGGACCACCCAGGAGAAGCTCGACGCGATGGTCGAGCGGACCCGCAAGGGCGGCGGCGAGATCGTCAACCTGCTCAAGACCGGCTCGGCCTTCTACGCGCCCGCCGCCTCGGCGATCGCGATGGCCGAGAGCTACCTCAAGGACAAGAAGCGGGTCCTGCCCTGCGCGGCCCACCTCACCGGCCAGTACGGCGTCGACGGCCTGTTCATCGGCGTGCCGATCGTGATCGGCGAGAACGGCGTCGAGCGCATCGTCGAGGTCGAGTTCACGGCTGAGGAGAAGGCGATGTTCGAGAAGTCGGTCGCTTCCGTGAAGGGCCTGGTCGAGGCATGCAAGGGCATCAACGGCGCGCTGGCGTAACGCTTGACACGGGCGGCGCGGGGGCCTTCCCCGCGCCGCCTCTGCACGCACGCCCCGCCTGACTTTCAGAAAGCTTGTCGCCCCATGAACATCCACGAGTATCAAGCCAAGGCCGTCCTCAAGGAGTTCGGCCTGCCGGTCTCGAACGGCCGCGCCATCTTCAAGGCCTCCGAGGCCGAGGCCGCCGCCAACGAGCTGGGTGGCCCGCTCTGGGTCGTGAAGTCCCAGATCCATGCCGGCGGGCGCGGCAAGGGCAAGTTCAAGGAGGCCGAGGCCGGCGAGAAGGGCGGCGTGCGCCTCGCCAAGTCGGTCGAGGAGGTCAAGGCCTTCTCCGAGCAGATGCTCGGCCGCACCCTCGTGACGGTGCAGACCGGCGAGGCCGGCAAGCAGGTCAACCGCCTCTACATCGAGGACGGCTCGGACATCGAGACCGAGTTCTACCTGTCGATGCTCGTCGACCGCGAGACCGGCAAGGTCGCCTTCGTGGTCTCGACCGAGGGCGGCATGGACATCGAGCAGGTCGCCCACGACACGCCCGAGAAGATCATCACCTTCTCGGTCGACCCGGCCACCGGCGTGATGCCGCATCACGGCCGCGCGGTCGCCAAGGCGCTCGGCCTCACCGGCCCGCTCGCCAAGGAGGCGGAGGACCTCACCACCAAGCTCTACCGGGCGTTCACCGCCAAGGACATGAGCATGCTGGAGATCAACCCGCTCATCGTCACCAAGGACGGGCACCTGAAGTGCCTGGACGCCAAGATCTCGTTCGACTCGAACAGCCTCTACCGCCACCCGGAGATCGTGCAGCTGCGCGACATCACCGAGGAGGACGAGAAGGAGATCGAGGCCTCGAAGTACGACCTGGCCTACATCGCGCTCGACGGCACGATCGGCTGCATGGTGAACGGCGCGGGTCTCGCCATGGCGACGCTCGACATCATCAAGCTCTACGGCGAGGAGCCGGCGAACTTCCTCGATGTCGGCGGCGGCGCCTCGGAGGAGAAGGTCACCGCGGCCTTCAAGATCATCACCGCCGACCCGAACGTGAAGGGCATCCTAGTCAACATCTTCGGCGGCATCATGAAGTGCGACGTGATCGCCAACGGGGTGATCGCGGCCGTGAAGACCGTGGGCCTGCAAGTTCCGCTGGTGGTGCGCCTCGAGGGCACCAACGTCGAGAAGGGCAAGGAGATCATCCGCTCCTCGGGCCTCAACGTGATCCCGGCCGACGACCTCGACGACGCGGCGCAGAAGATCGTCGCGGCGGTGCGCAAGGGCTGAGGAGGGCAGGGCGCCCGCGAGGGCGCCCTTCTCGTGAGCGGGGCTCGGCTATCGGGCTCTCCCTCGGCGCAGTTTCTCAGGCGCGGTGCATCCCCTGAGGCTCGGTTCGCCTGAGCCGCACCGCCCATCCCAGAATGCAGATCTCCGGAGATCGCACGTGTCCATCCTCATCGACAAGAACACCAAGGTCATCTGCCAGGGCTTCACCGGCAAGAACGGGACCTTCCACTCCGAGCAGGCGATCGCCTACGGCACCAAGATGGTCGGCGGCACCTCGCCGGGGAAGGGCGGCGCGACCCATCTCGGCCTGCCGGTGTTCGACACCGTGAAGGAAGCCCGTCACGCCACCGGCGCCGACGCCTCGGTGGTCTACGTGCCGCCGCCGGGCGCCGCCGACGCGATCTGCGAGGCGATCGACGCCGAGATCCCGCTGATCGTCTGCATCACCGAAGGCATCCCGGTCCTCGACATGGTGCGCGTCAAGCGCTCGCTCGAAGGCTCGAAGTCGCGCCTGATCGGCCCGAACTGCCCCGGCATCGTGACGGCCGGCGAGTCGAAGATCGGCATCATGCCGGCCAACATCTTCCGTCCGGGCTCGGTCGGCATCGTGTCGCGCTCCGGCACGCTGACCTACGAGGCGGTGTTCCAGACCACCAACGAGGGCCTCGGCCAGACCACGGCGGTCGGCATCGGCGGCGACCCGGTCAAGGGCACCGAGTTCATCGACATGCTGGAGATGTTCTTAGGTGACGACAAGACCGAGTCGATCGTGATGATCGGCGAGATCGGCGGCTCGGCCGAGGAAGAGGCGGCGCAGTTCATCCGTGACGAGGCCAAGCGCGGCCGCAAGAAGCCGATGGTCGGCTTCATCGCCGGCCGCACCGCCCCTCCCGGCCGCCGCATGGGCCATGCCGGCGCGATCATCTCGGGCGGCAAGGGCGGCGCCGAGGACAAGATCGCCGCGATGGAGGAGGCCGGCATCCGCGTCTCGCCGTCGCCGGCCCGTCTCGGCAAGACCCTGGTCGAGGTCCTGAAGGGCTAAAAAGCCCTTCGCCTCGCGCATGGCAGGCGTGGCGTGCGGAATTCCGGTTCCGCACCCATATCGCAAGCAAACGTCAACTCTCTTGAGTGCGTAAGACATCCTCGCGTCCGGTGAGACCGGACGCCCCCACCGTCGATCCCCCGCCATCCTCCCGCCTCAACTGAGGGAGAGAAGCCGGCCCCCGATCGACCAGCGCGGATAGACAGATCGCCATGGCACGCCAGGACGCGAACGACGCCCTCCTCGGAACCTCGTTCCTCTACGGAGGCAACGCCGACTACATCGAGGAGCTCTACGCGACCTACACCCGGGACCCCAACGCGGTCGATCCCGAGTGGCGCAGCTTCTTCTCCGGATTGAAGGAGGAGAGCGCGATCGTCGTCAAGAACGCCGAGGGCGCGTCCTGGGCGAAGCCGAACTGGCCGATCGCCGCCAACGGCGAGATCGTCTCGGCGCTCGACGGCAACTGGGCGCAGGTCGAGAAGGCGGTCGGCGAGAAGATCAAGGCGAAGCAGGAGGCCAAGGGCCAGCCCGTCGCCCCGGCCGACGTGCTCCAGGCCACCAAGGATTCGGTCCGCGCGATCATGCTGATCCGCGCCTACCGCATGCGCGGCCATCTCCACGCCAAGCTCGATCCGCTCGGCCTCCAGCCGCGCGGCGACCACGAGGAACTGCACCCGCAGCATTACGGCTTCGCCGAGTCCGATTGGGACCGCCCGATCTTCCTCGACAACGTGCTCGGCCTCGAATTCGGCACCATCCGGGAGATCGTCGCGATCCTGGAGCGGACCTACTGCCAGACGCTCGGCGTCGAGTTCATGCACATCTCGGATCCGGAGGAGAAGGCCTGGATCCAGGAGCGCATCGAGGGCAAGGACAAGGAGATCTCGTTCACCGAGCAGGGCCGGCGGGCGATCCTCAACAAGATGATCGAGGCCGAAGGCTTCGAGAAGTTTTTGGACCTCAAGTATACCGGCACCAAGCGCTTCGGCCTCGACGGCTCGGAGGCGATGGTCCCGGCGCTCGAGCAGATCATCAAGCGCGGCGGCGCGCTCGGCGTCACCGACATCGTGCTCGGCATGGCCCATCGCGGCCGCCTCAACGTGCTCGCCAACGTGATGTCGAAGCCCTTCCGGGCGATCTTCCACGAGTTCAAGGGCGGCTCGTCCTCCCCGGCCGAGGTCGAGGGCTCGGGTGACGTGAAGTACCACCTCGGTGCCTCGAGCGACCGGGCCTTCGACGGCAACACCGTCCACCTGTCGCTGACCGCCAACCCCTCGCATCTCGAGATCGTCGATCCGGTGGTGCTCGGCAAGGTGCGCGCCAAGCAGGACCAGACCGGCGACGAGCAGCGCACCACCGTGCTGCCGCTCCTCATCCACGGCGACGCCGCCTTCGCCGGCCAGGGCGTGGTGGCGGAGTGCCTGGGCCTGTCGGGCCTGAAGGGCCACCGCACCGGCGGCTCGATCCACTTCATCATCAACAACCAGATCGGCTTCACCACCGATCCGCGCTTCTCGCGCTCCTCGCCCTATCCGTCCGACGTGGCGAAGATGGTCGAGGCGCCGATCTTCCACTGCAACGGCGACGACCCCGAGGCCGTCACCTTCGCGGCCAAGATCGCCACCGAGTACCGGCAGAAGTTCCACAAGCCTGTCGTGATCGACATGCTCTGCTACCGCCGCTTCGGCCACAACGAGGGCGACGAGCCCGCGTTCACCCAGCCGAAGATGTACCAGATCATCCGCAAGCATCCCTCGACGCTGGAGACCTACGGCAAGCGGCTGACCGAGAGCGGCGTGCTGAGCCAGAAGGAGCTGGAGGACCGCAAGGCCGAGTTCCGCGCCACCCTCGACAGCGAGTTCGACATCGCCACCGCCTACAAGGCCAACAAGGCCGACTGGCTCGACGGCCGCTGGTCGGGCCTGAAGGCGGTGCGCGAGGACGAGGACGACCCGCGCCGCGGCCGCACCGGCGTGCCGGCCGACACCCTGCGGGAGATCGGGCACGCCATCACCACGGTGCCGCAGGATTTCCACCTGCACCGCACCATCCGGCGCTTCCTCGACAACCGCGCCAAGGCGATCGAGACCGGCGAGGGCCTGGACTGGGCGACCGCCGAGGCGCTCGCCTTCGGCTCGCTCCTCACGGAAGGCCATCGGGTCCGCCTGTCGGGCCAGGATGTCGAGCGCGGCACCTTCTCGCAGCGCCACTCGGTGGTGATCGACCAGGAGAACGAGGAGCGCTACACGCCCCTCAACCACATCAAGGACGGCCAGAGCCGCTACGAGGTCATCAACTCGATGCTCTCGGAGGAGGCGGTGCTCGGCTTCGAGTACGGCTACTCGCTCGCCGAGCCGAACTCCCTGGTGCTGTGGGAGGCGCAGTTCGGCGACTTCGCCAACGGCGCGCAGGTCGTGGTCGACCAGTTCATCAGCAGCGGCGAGCGCAAGTGGCTGCGCATGTCGGGCCTGGTGATGCTGCTGCCGCACGGCTACGAGGGCCAGGGTCCGGAGCACTCGTCGGCGCGTCTTGAGCGCTACCTGCAGATGTGCGCCGAGGACAACATGCAGGTCGCCAACTGCACGACGCCCTCGAACTACTTCCACATCCTGCGCCGCCAGCTGAAGCGGGACTTCCGCAAGCCGCTGGTGCTGATGACCCCGAAGTCGCTGCTGCGCCACAAGCGGGCGGTCTCGGCGCTCGCCGACATCGCCGAGGGCTCGACCTTCCACCGGGTGCTGTGGGACGACGCCGAGAAGGCGCAGGACGGCGTGAAGCTCGTCAAGGACGACAAGGTCCGGCGCGTCGTGCTCTGCTCGGGCAAGGTCTATTACGACCTCTACGAGGAGCGTGAGAAGCGCGGCATCTCCGACGTGTACCTGATGCGCGTCGAGCAGCTCTACCCGTTCCCGCTGAAGTCGCTCGCCACCGAGATCTCCCGGTTCCGCAACGCCGAGGTGGTGTGGTGCCAGGAGGAGCCCAAGAACATGGGCTCGTGGGCCTTCGTCGACCCCTACCTCGAATGGGTCCTCAACCAGGCCGGCTCCGCCTCCAAGCGCCCGCGCTACGTCGGCCGCCCGGCCTCGGCCTCGACCGCCGTCGGCCTGATGTCGAAGCACCTCGACCAGCTCCAGGCCTTCCTCAACGAGGCCCTGGCGGTCTGATCCCTCGTCACCGGCGCCCCTTCCGGGGCGCCGCCTGATCCTTTTCCGGGCACCCCACCGCCCCAACCCTGACGGAAGACATGGCCACCGAAATCCGCGTCCCGACGCTCGGCGAGTCCGTGAGCGAGGCCACGATCGGCCGCTGGTTCAAGAAGCCCGGCGACACCGTGAAGGCCGACGAGCCGCTGGTCGAGCTCGAGACCGACAAGGTCACCCTCGAGGTCAACGCCCCGGCCTCCGGCCAGCTCGGCGACATCGTCGCCAAGGACGGCGAGACGGTCGAGCCCGGCGCGCTGCTGGGCTCGATCGTCGAGGGCGGCGCCTCCGCCGGCAACGGCGCGGCTCCGAAGGCCGAGGCTCCCAAGGAGGCCCCGAAGGCTGCCGCCGAGGCGCCCGCCAAGTCCTCGTCCGCCTCGTACGGCAGCCACGGCGACGCCGCCCCGAAGGGTCACTCGGCCGGCGACAACGGCCCGGCCGTCGGGCGTCTGGCCCAGGAATCCGGCGTCGATCCGTCGTCGGTGAAGGGCAGCGGCAAGGACGGCCGCGTCACCAAGGGCGACATGCTCTCGGCGATCTCGTCCGGCGCCTCGGCTCCCGCCCCGGCCCCGGCCCCGCAGGTCGCCCGCGCCCCGTCCGCGCCGGACGATGCCTCCCGCGAGGAGCGGGTGCGCATGACCAAGCTGCGCCAGACCATCGCCCGGCGCCTCAAGGACGCGCAGAACACCGCCGCGATGCTGACGACGTTCAACGACGTCGACATGGGCGCGGTGATGGCCCTGCGCCAGCAATACAAGGACGTGTTCGAGAAGAAGCACGGCGCCAAGCTCGGCTTCATGGGCTTCTTCACCAAGGCGGTGATCGGCGCCCTGAAGGACGTGCCGGCGGTGAACGCCGAGATCGACGGCCAGGACATCGTCTACAAGAACTACTACCACGTCGGCATCGCGGTCGGCACCGACAAGGGTCTCGTCGTGCCGGTGGTGCGCGACGCCGACCGGCTGTCGATCTCGGGCATCGAGAAGGCCATCACCAGCTTCGGCCGCAAGGCCCGCGACGGCAAGCTGTCGATCGAGGACATGCAGGGCGGCACGTTCACGATCACCAACGGCGGCATCTACGGCTCGCTGATGTCGACCCCGATCCTCAACGCGCCGCAATCCGGCATCCTCGGCATGCACCGCATCGAGGAGCGCCCGGTCGTGCGCAACGGCAAGATCGAGGCGCGGCCGATGATGTACCTCGCCCTGTCCTACGATCACCGGATCGTCGACGGGAAGGAGGCCGTGACCTTCCTGGTGCGGGTCAAGGAGGCCCTGGAGGACCCGGCGCGCCTCGTGCTCGACCTCTGAGGTTCGGCTGAAACCAGAGCCCCTGCCCCACCCGGGGGAGGGGCCTTCGGAAAACTTGCGTGACGAGAGTGGCGCGGGTTTCCTCCTCTCCCCGCGGGCGGGGAGAGGGCTCCGGCGACCTTGTCGTCGACGGAGCGAGCTGCGAACCGCAGGTTCGCCGCGAGGGTGAGGGGGTATATCCGGAGGAGCCACATCCGGAGATACCCCCTCACCCTCGCTCCGGCTGCGCCTGCGCTTGCTGTATTCCCTGAACGGGAACACAGCCCTCTCCCCGCCCACGGGGAGAGGGGAAGCCCGCGCCTCTTTTTTCCTCCCGGATAGCTTCGTCGCCTGGGGGAGGGGTCTCTCGTCATCGGGGAGCACGGCAATGACGGACAAGGTCCTGGTGGTCACCGGCGGCAGCCGCGGCATCGGCCGGGCGGTCGCCCTGCGCGCCGCGCGGGCCGGCTGGCGGGTCTGCTTCTCCTACGTCGCGGCCAAGGACGCCGCCGACGCCCTGGTGCGGGAGATCGAGGAAGCCGGCGGCACCGCTCTCGCCGTCAGGAGCGACGTCGCGGTCGAGGCCGACATCCCGGCGCTCTTCAAGGCCGCCGACGGCCTCGGCACGCTCGGCGGCCTCGTCAACAATGCCGGCGTGGTCGACTACGCCGCCCGGGTCGACGAGATGACGTTCGCCCGGCTCCACCGGATGATGACCACCAACGTCATCGGCTCGTTCCTGTGCGCCGGCGAGGCGGTGCGGCGGATGTCGACCCGGCATGGCGGCCAGGGCGGCGTCATCGTCAACCTCTCCTCGGTGGCCGCCCGCCTCGGCGCGCCGAACCAGTACGTCGATTACGCGGCGTCCAAGGGCGCCATCGACACCTTCACCACCGGGCTCGCCGGCGAGGTCGCCGAGGAGGGGATCCGGGTCACCGGCGTCGCCCCCGGGCTGATCGAGACCGAAATCCATGCCAGCGGCGGCCAGCCCGACCGGCTGGCGCGCTTGAGCCCGCTCGTGCCGATGAAGCGCGCCGGCACCGCCGACGAGGTCGCCGCGGCGATCATGTGGCTTCTCTCGGACGAGGCCTCCTACGCCACCGGCACGACGCTCACGATCTCGGGCGGCCGCTAACTCTCCTCACCCCATCCACGTCATCGGCGGCTTTGCCCGTGAGGCCCGCCGCTCCCAACCTCGCGAGTCCAGAATGTCCTCCTACGATCTCGTCGTCATCGGCACCGGCCCCGGCGGCTATGTCTGCGCCCTGCGCGCCGCCCAGCTCGGGCTGAAGACTGCCGTGGTCGAGAAGCGCCCGACCCATGGCGGCACCTGCCTCAATGTCGGCTGCATCCCCTCGAAGGCCCTGCTCCACGCCTCCGAGGCGTTCGAGGAGGTGACCAAGCACTTGCCCGTGCTGGGCATCACCGTCGGCGAGCCGAAGCTCGACCTGCCTAAGATGATGGCGTTCAAGCAGGAGGGCGTCGACGGCAACACCAAGGGCGTCGCGTTCCTGCTCAAGAAGAACGGCATCGACGCCTTCCAGGGCACCGGGCGGCTGGCCGGCGCTGGCCGGGTCGAGGTCACCTCGGAGGATGGCAGCAACCAGATCCTGGAAGCCAAGAACGTCGTCATCGCGACGGGCTCGGACGTCGCCAACCTGCCGGGCGTGACGATCGACGAGGAGGTCGTGGTCTCCTCGACCGGCGCCCTCGACCTGACCAAGGTCCCGGGCAAGCTCGTGGTCATCGGCGCCGGCGTGATCGGCCTCGAACTCGGCTCGGTCTGGCGGCGTCTCGGTTCCGAGGTCACCGTCGTCGAGTACCTCGACCGGATCCTGCCGGGCATGGACGGCGAGGTCGGCAAGCAGTTCCAGCGCATCCTGCAGAAGCAGGGCATCCAGTTCCGCCTGTCGCAGAAGGTCACCGGCGTCGAGCGCAGCGGCGAGGGTGCCAAGGTCACCGTCGAGCCGGCCGCGGGCGGTGCCGCCGAGACCCTGGAGGCCGACGTGGTCCTCGTCGCCATCGGCCGCACGCCCTACACCGCGGGTCTCGGCCTCGATACGGTCGGCATCCAGCTCGACAACAAGGGCCGGATCCAGACCGACGACCGCTACGCCACCAACGTCACCGGCCTCTACGCCATCGGCGACGTGATCGCCGGCCCGATGCTCGCCCACAAGGCCGAGGACGAGGGCGTCGCGGTCGCCGAGATCCTGGCCGGCAAGGCGGGCCACGTGAATTACGGCGTGATCCCGAACGTGGTCTACACCACCCCGGAGGTCGCCTCGGTCGGCAAGTCCGAGGAGGAGCTGAAGAAGGACGGGATCACCTACAATATCGGCAAGTTCCCGTTCACGGCGAACGGCCGCGCCAAGGTGAACCACACCACCGACGGCTTCGTGAAGGTGCTGGCGGATGCGTCCACCGACCGTGTGCTCGGCGTCCACATCGTCGGGCCCGATGCCGGCAACCTCATCATGGAGGTCGCGGTGGCGATGGAGTTCGGCGCCTCCTCCGAGGACATCGCCCGCACCTGCCACGCCCACCCGACCCTGACCGAGGCGGTGAAGGAAGCCGCCCTCGCGGTGGAAAAGCGCGCTCTGCATATGTGAGCGCGACGGCTATACCCCTCCCCCCTCTGCGGGGGAGGGTGCACCGCGGATGCGGGGCGGGAGAGGGGACGCCGTTTCCGGAGAGGTCGCGACCGCGATGAAGGACGCCACGTCCTGCATCGTCGCGCTGCCCCTCTCTCGGCTTGCTCCGCTCGCCACCCTCCCCCACCCCAAGCCGGGCTTGCCCGACTTGGGCATAGGGATGCGGAACTCGGGCAAGCCCGCGTTCCGTGGGGGGAGGGTTGGGCGCCGAGCGCCGCATCGTCTACTTGAGAATGACAAAGAAAACGGGAGGACACGCCACGATGGACAATGCCGCAGGCAATCCGACCCCTCCCGCGGTCGTCGTGGTCATGGGCGTGTCGGGCTCCGGCAAGAGCACGGTGGCGAGCCTGCTCGCCGGCCGGCTCGGCTGGGAGTTCGAGGATGGCGACGATTTCCATCCCCCGGCCAATGTCGAGAAGATGCAGGCCGGCCACCCCCTCACCGACGAGGATCGCTGGCCCTGGCTCGCCGCCATCGCGGCCTGGATCGACCGGCTCCGGGCCGAGGGGCGGCACGGGGTGGTGACCTGCTCGGCGCTCAAGCGGGCCTATCGCGAGATCCTGGTCGGCGACCGTCCGGACGTGCGCCTCGTCTACCTCAAGGGCGACCGCGAGCTGATCGGCCGGCGCATGGCCGCCCGCCACGGCCATTTCATGCCGACGAGCCTGCTCGACAGCCAGTTCCGCACCCTGGAGGAGCCGACGCCCGACGAGAACCCGCTCGTGGTCTCGATCGGTGCCCCCCCGCAGGCGATCGTGGCCGAGATCGGCGGGGCCCTGACCGGCCGGCCGGCGCAAGGCGCCTGATTCCGCGCAGGACGAACCGCACCCGGCGGGCCGGACGCCCCGGTCGGTCGGAGTTCTTCCAGAAAATACGCTCGTCCGGCCCGTCGAGTCAGAATTCCTTTATGCCTGGTTTTTGACACTCCGCGGCGCCCGTGCCATCGCGGGGGCATGCTGGACGATACTCATGCCCGGTAATCGGCCGAACGCGTACGAGACCCTGTTTCCCGGCGGCGGCGAGATGGGCGCCCGCCTGCGCGCCCACGACTGGGCGGCGACGTCCCTCGGGCCGATCGAGGCCTGGCCGCCATCGCTGACCATGGCGGTGCGGATCATGCTCGGCTCCCGCTTCGCGATGTGGATGGCCTGGGGGCCCGACCTCGCGTTCTTCTACAACGACGCGTACGGGCCGACGCTGGGCGTCAAGGAATCCTGGGCGCTGGGCTCGCGCTCGGACGTGGTCTGGGCGGAGATCTGGCCCGATATCGAGCCGCGCATCGCCCAGGTGCTGCGCACCGGCGAGGCGACCTGGGACGAGGCTTTGCTGCTCTTCCTCGAGCGGCGCGGCTTTGCCGAGGAGAGCTACCACACCTTCTCCTACAGCCCGCTCGCCGACGATGCCGGCACCGTCAACGGCCTGCTCTGCGTCGTCTCGGAGGAGACCGAGCGGGTCATCGGCGAGCGGCGCCTGCGGTCCTTGCGCGACCTCGGCGCCGGCATGGCGGCGGCCCGCACCGCGGCGGAGGTCGGCACCGTCGTCGCTGCCTGCCTCGGGGAGGGGACCGGCGACCTGCCGGTGGCGCTCGCCTATCTCGCGGGCGACGCGCCGGCCCTGCTGGCCCGCGCGGGAATCGGGCCGGACCACCCGGCCGCCGAACGGGCGGCCGAGGCCGCCGCCGCCGCGATGGGTCACCTCGATCCTGCCGATCCCATCGGCCAAACCTCGGTGCTGCTGCCGGTCGAGGCGCTGGGCCCGTTGTTTGCCGCCCTGCCGTCCGGCCCCTGGGACCGGCCCCCCACTCACGCCCTGGTCGTGCCGATCGCCCAGCAGGGCCAGAGCCGCCCCGCCGGGGTGTTCGTCGCCGGCTTGAACCCCTACCGACCCGTCGACGAGGCGTATCGCGGCTTCGTCGAGCTGTTCGTCGGCCAGATCGCCACGGGGCTCGCCAACGCTAACGCCTACGAGGCCGAGCGGCGCCGGGCCGAGGCCTTCGCCGAGCTCGACCGGCAGAAGACCGTGTTCTTCTCCAACGTCAGCCACGAGTTCCGCACGCCCCTGACCCTGATGCTGGGACCGCTGACCGAGGTGCTGGAGGCGCCGCCCACCGCGCTCGATCCCGATACGCGCCGCCTGGTGGAACTGGCCCACCGCAACGGCCTGCGGCTCCTGAAGCTCGTCAACGCGCTGCTCGATTTCTCGCGCATCGAGGCCGGCCGGGCCCAGGCCGCCTTCCAGCCCCTCGACCTCGCCCGCTTCACCGCGGAACTCGCCTCCAGCTTCCGCTCGGCCACCGACAAGGCCGGCCTCGTCCTCGACGTCGATTGCGCGAGCCTGCCCGGACCACCCTTTGCGGAGCCCGCCTTCGTCGACCCGGAGATGTGGGAGAAGGTCGTCCTCAACCTCGTCTCCAACGCCTTCAAGTTCACCCTCGACGGCACGATCACCGTGCGGCTGCGGGCGCAAGGCGGCCGGGCGGTGCTGTCGGTGGCGGATACCGGCCTCGGCATCCCGGAGGCCGAGCTGCCGCGGCTGTTCGAGCGCTTCCACCGGGTCGAGGGCGCGCAGGGTCGCAGCTTCGAGGGATCGGGCATCGGGCTCGCCCTGGTCCAGGAGCTGGTCCGGCTCCATGGCGGCACGGTCGGGGTCGAGAGCACGCTGGGCAAGGGCAGCACCTTCACGGTGAGCCTGCCCCTCGGCCGGGCCCATCTGCCGCAGGATCGCATCCGCGCCGCCCGGGCCGGCATCTCGACCGCCACCCGCTCCCACGTCTTCGTCGAGGAGGCGACCCGCTGGCTCGACGAGGAGGCGGCGGGCCCGCCCGATCTCGGCGAGGTGCCGAGCCCCGCCGGCCTCACCGGCCGGGTGCTGCTCGCCGACGACAACGGCGACATGCGCGCTTATGTCGGGCGCCTGCTCGGCGACAGCGGCCACGTCGTCGAGGCGGTGGGCGACGGGCAGGCGGCTCTGGCGGCGGCCCGCCGCCACGCCCCGGACCTCGTCCTTTCCGACGTGATGATGCCCGGCCTCGACGGGTTCGGCCTGCTCGCCGCCCTGCGGGACGATCCCGCGCTCCGGGGCATCCCCGTGATCCTGCTCTCGGCCCGGGCCGGCGAGGAGGCCCGCATCGAGGGACTGGCCGCGGGCGCCGACGACTACCTGATCAAGCCGTTCTCGGCCCGCGAGCTGCTGGCTCGCGTCGAGACCAACCTGCGCCTCGCCCGGGTCCGGCGGGAGGCGGCGGATGCCCTGCGGCGGGTCAACGAGACCCTGGAGGCCCAGGTCGCCGAGCGCACCCGCGAGCGCGACCGGATGTGGCGCCTGTCGAAGGACGTGATGCTGGTCGCGCGCTTCGACGGCACGATCGCGGCGCTCAACCCCGCCTGGCACGCGGTGCTCGGCTGGACCGCCGAGGATCTCATCGGCCGCCCGTTCCTCGACCTCGTCCACCCGGACGACCGGGAGCGCACGCTGGCGGAGACCAGGCGCCTCGCCGACGGCCACGCGACGCTGCTCTTCGAGAACCGCTACCGCCACGCCGACGGCTCCTACCGCATCCTGTCCTGGACCGCGGTGCCGGGGGAAGAGCACCTGCACGCGGTCGGGCGCGACGTGACCGAGCAGCGCGAGCTGGAGGAGGCCTTCCGCCAGTCGCAGAAGATGGAGGCGGTGGGCCAGCTCACCGGCGGCATCGCCCACGACTTCAACAACCTGCTCACCGGCATCGTCGGCTCCCTCGACCTCCTGTCGACGCGCCTGGCCCAGGGCCGCACCGACGTGGCCGCGCGCTACATCGAGGCGGCCCTGACCTCGGCCCACCGGGCCGCGGCGCTGACCCATCGGCTGCTCGCCTTCGCCCGGCGCCAGCCCCTCGACCCGCGCCCCGTCGATGCCAACGCCCTCGTCGCCTCCCTGGAGGATCTTGTGCGCCGGACGCTCGGCGAGACCGTCACCCTGGAGACGCGCCTCACGGAGGGCCTGTGGCCGACGCTCTGCGACGCCAACCAGCTCGAGAGCGCGATCCTCAACCTCGCCATCAACGCCCGCGACGCGATGCCCGACGGCGGGCACCTCACCATCGAGACCCGCAACGTCACCCTCGACGGGGTCTTCGCCGCCGCCCACGGCGACGTGGCGCCGGGCGCCTATATCCGCCTCGCCGTCACCGATACCGGCACCGGCATGCCGCCCGAGGTGGTGCGCCGCGCCTTCGACCCGTTCTTCACCACGAAGCCCATCGGCCAGGGCACCGGCCTGGGGCTCTCGATGATCTACGGCTTCGCCCGCCAGTCCGAGGGCCACGCGGTCATCGCCTCGGAGGTCGGCCGCGGCACCACCGTGGCGCTCTACCTGCCCCGTCACGACGGTCCCCTCGGCGAGGCGGAGGGCCCGGCCCCCGGCCCGGCCGCGCCGCCCGCCGGCAGCGGCGAGACCGTGCTGGTGGTGGAGGACGAGCCGGCGGTGCGCAGCCTCATCGTCGACGTGCTGCGCGACCTCGGCTACCGGGCGCTGGAGGCCCAGGACGGCCCGGCCGGCCTCGCGGCCCTGCGGGGTGCCGCCCGCATCGACCTTCTCGTCACCGATGTCGGCCTGCCGGGCCTCAACGGCCGCCAACTCGCCGACGCCGCCCGCGAGCATCGCCCGGGGCTCAAGGTGCTGTTCATCACCGGCTATGCCGAGAACGCCGCCATGGCGGGGTTTCTCGCCCCCGGGATGCAGATGGTCACGAAGCCCTTCCCGGTCGACCTGCTGGCGCGGCGGATCCGGGCGATCATCGAGGGGTGATCCCCGAGAATCATCCCGCCGAGAATCATCCCGTCCGGGGCATCCCTTGAGGAGGTGCCACCCATGCGGGGTGCGGGGTGGACCTCCGGCCCCAACCCCTGTAATGGCTGCCTCCTCCACGAAAAGACCGTAGGGATTCCCCGCGCGCCGCGAGCGCCCGCCGCCATGCGGCCGGCCCTCTGATGAGGCCATGTGCTACCAAGCCTTGGGCCTCCGGAGCCGATTCGATCCCCGCGCGTCGCCATTACCTGGGATCGAATCCACGTGCCTTTTCCTGTTCTACCCGCCCCCCTCGCCAAGGCCCTCGCCGACCGCGGCTACGAAGACCCGACGCCGGTCCAGGCCGCCGTCCTCGAGCCCGAGACCGAGGGGCGCGACCTCGTCGTCTCGGCCCAGACCGGCTCCGGCAAGACCGTCGCCTACGGCCTCGCTCTCGCCCGCACCCTCCTCGGCGACGCCGAGATGCTGCCCGCGCCCGGCGCGCCGCTCGCGCTGGTGATCGCGCCGACCCGCGAGCTGGCGCTCCAAGTCCACCGCGAGCTGTCCTGGCTCTACGGCCCGGCCGGCGCCCGCGTCGTCTCCTGCGTCGGCGGCATGGACCCGCGGCGCGAGAGCCGCTGGCTCGCCGACGGCGTCCACATCGTGGTCGGCACGCCCGGCCGCTTGCGCGACCATCTCGAGCGCCGCAACCTCGACCCGTCGGCCTTGCGCGCCGTGGTGCTCGACGAGGCCGACGAGATGCTCGACCTCGGCTTCCGCGAGGATCTGGAATTCATCCTCGGCACCACCCCGGCCGAGCGGCGCACCCTGCTGTTCTCCGCCACCCTGCCGAAGGGCATCGTGGCGCTCGCCGAGTCCTATCAGCGCGACGCCATGCGCATCGCGGTCGTCGGCGAGACCAAGGCGCATGCCGACATCGAGTACCGCGCCTTCCGCATCCTGCCGCGGGAGACCGAGCTCGTGGTGGTCAACACCCTGCGCCAGATCGAGGCGCGCACCGCGATCGTGTTCTGCAACACCCGCAATTCCGTGCGCCACCTCCAGGCGGTGCTGACCGAGCGCGGCTTCCAGGCCGTGGCGCTCTCGGGCGAGCTCGGCCAGGGCGAGCGCAACGCCGCCCTCCAGGCCCTGCGCGACGGCCGCGCGCGGGTCTGCGTCGCCACCGACGTCGCCGCCCGCGGCATCGACCTGCCGGGTCTCGGCCTCGTCATCCATGCCGAGCTGCCCAACGATGCGGAAGTGATGCAGCACCGCTCCGGCCGCACCGGCCGGGCCGGGCGCAAGGGCATCAGCGTGCTCCTGGTGCCGCCGTCGCGCCGCCGCCGGGCCGAGGAGCTGATGGTGCGGGCGAACGTGGTGCCGGTCTGGTCCGGCCCGCCGCCGGCCGACGAGATCCGCGCCCTCGACCAGGAGCGCCTGCTCCAGGACCCGCTCGTCACCGACGAGGTGAGCGACGAGGACCGCGCCATGGCCCAGTCGCTGCTCGCCCAGCGCTCGGCCGAGGACCTCGCCGCCGCCCTGGTGCGGGCCTACCGCTCGCGCCTGCCGGCGCCCGAGGAGGTCACCGATCCGGGCTTCACCACCGGCCGCGGCGCGACGACCAAGCGCGAGACCACCCCGCGGGACGGCCCGCGCGCCCCGTTCGGGTCGAGCGTGTGGTTCCGCCTCAATGTCGGCCGGCGCGACAACGCCGATCCGCGCCGCCTGCTGCCGATGCTGTGCCGCCGCGGCGACGTGACCCGCGAGGAGATCGGCGCGATCCGCATCTTCGACCGCGAGACCAAGTTCGAGGTCCGCGGCGGCGCCGCCGAGCGTTTCGCCCACACCTTCCCGCGCACCGGCCCGGCCGACCTCCAGGTCGAGGCCCTGGCCGGGGGCGAGGCCGAGGTCCCGCCGCGTCCCCGCCAGCCCCGGCGCAGCAACAACGCCCGGCGGGGGTAAAGGGAGCGGGCTCTTCTGGCTCGCGCACCCGAAATCGGCATTGCCGCAACGGCGCCCCCTCGAACCCTCCCCCCTCTGCGGGGGAGGGTGCCCCACGGAGTGGGGCGGGAGAGGGGACGCCGTTTCCGGATAAAGCGGAGCCGTTCTGACGGGCGCCAACTGGATCAACGTCGCGCTGCCCCTCTCCCGGCTCACTGCGTTCGCCACCCTCCCCCGCAGAGGGGGGAGGGTTCACGCGCGGGCCTTCTGACAGCCCGCCGCTGCATGAGGCCCCGATGACCGACATCGTCGAGATCCGCCACCGCGCCACCGCCGCCCGCCTCGCCCTCGCCGGCGCCGAGCCGGTCTCCTGGCGGGTCGGCGGCACCGAGTACCTGTGGTCGGGCGATCCGGCGCACTGGAACCGGCACGCGCCCTGGCTCTTCCCGGTCGTCGGTGCCTCCGCCGGGGGCGCCGTCACGGTGGCGGGCCACAGCTACCCGATGGCGCAGCACGGCTTTGCCCGCGACAGCCGCTTCACGGTGGTGGCGCAGGCCGAGGACAGCGTGACCCTGCGCCTGACCGACACGCCAGAATCCCGTCAGTCCTATCCGTTCGCCTTCCGCCTCGACGTCACCGCCACGGTGACCGACGGGGCACTGACCTTCGCCTGCGAGGTCCATAATCCCGGCTCCGAGCCGCTGCCCTACGGCCTCGGCTTCCACCCGGCCTTTCCCTGGCCCTTCGCCGGCGGCGAACGGGTGGCCGGGGGCGGCTACGCGGTGCACTTCGCGCATCCCGAGCGGCCGGCGGTGCCGGAGGTCGGGCCCGGCGGGCTGCTGGTGCGCAGCGAGCGGGCCCTGCCCCTCGCCGGCGACACCCTGCCCCTCGATCCCGAGATGTTCACCGAGGCGCTGGTATTCCTGAACGCCCGCAGCCGGGCGATGCGCTTCACGGCGCCTTCGGGCGCGACCATCGCCCTGGAGGTCGAGGACTTCCCGCATCTCGCGGTCTGGACCAAGCCGACTGCGCCGTTCCTGTCCCTCGAATGCTGGACCGGCCACGCCGACTGGATGGGTTTCTCCGGCGAGCTGGCGGAGCGCGATTCGCAACGCCTGCTGGCGCCGGGCGCGAGCGCCCGCCACGGCGTCACCTTGCGCTTCACCCCCGCCTGACCGGGGGCGTCAACCCACCATAAACCCGATCCGGGGCCTACTCGTCTCCCCCCAACCGGAGCCCGGCCCCCGATGTCCGACGCAGACCCCGTCGACCTGCTGCTGCCCGGCGCCCCCGACGTGCGGGCGGCGGCCATTACCTGGCTCGAAGGAATGGCCTCGGAGCGGCGCCTGTCGCCCAATACCGTCGAGGCCTATCGGCGCGATCTGCGCCAGTTCCTCGCCCACCTGGCCAAGGGGGGCCGGAATCCCGACATCCCGACCCTGATCGGGCTCAAGCCCCGGGACGTGCGCGGCTTCATGGCGTCGCGGCGCCAGGACGGCGTCGGCGGGCGCAGCCTGATGCGGGCACTCGCCGGCTTGCGCTCGTTTGCCCGCCACCTCGACCGGGAGGGCCATGGCAGCGTCGCGGCTCTGTCGGCGGTGCGCTCGCCCAAGGTCGAGCGGCGCCTGCCCCGTCCGCTTCCCGTCGCCGCCGCGGTCGCGATGGCGAGTCCCGACATCCGCGCCGGCGAGGACCGCCCGGCCTGGGTGCTGGCCCGCGACGCCGCGGTGCTGGCGCTCCTCTACGGCTCGGGCCTGCGCATCTCGGAGGCGCTCGGCCTCACGCGGCGCGATGCGCCCATCGATGGGGTCGACGCCGTGACGGTGGTCGGCAAGGGCCAGAAGACCCGCAGCGTGCCGGCCATCGCCCAGGTCCAGGCCGCGGTGGAGGATTACCTGAAACTCTGCCCCTACGCCCTGCCGCCGGAGGGTCCGCTCTTCGTCGGTGCCAAGGGCGGTCCGCTCTCGCCGCGCATCGTGCAACTCGCCGTCGCGTCGATGCGGGGCGCGCTGGGGCTGCCTTCGACCGCGACGCCGCACGCGCTACGCCACTCCTTCGCCAGCCACCTGCTCGCCCGCCAGGGCGACCTCAGGGCGATCCAGGAACTCCTGGGCCACGCCTCCCTGGCGACGACGCAGGTCTACACCAAGGTCGATGCCGCCCGCCTGCTCGACGCCTTCGACGCCGCCCATCCGCGGGCGCGGGCTTCTTGAGAGAGGCCTACTCCGCCGGCACCTCACGCGCCCGCCCGAGGGCCACGTGCGGCACCAGGAGCGCGGTGGCGAAGGCCGCCGCGGAGATGATCAGCACCGCCCAGAAGGTCTGGTGCAGGGCGTGCTGGAGCACGAGCCGCACGGTCTCGGCCTCGCCCGGCAGGCCGCCCGCCGCCAGGGCCTGCTGGAGGCTGTCCGCCGTGACGGTGCTGCCCGCCGCCGAGAGCCCGTGATTGAGCACCGCACCGAACACCGTGGCGCCGAGCGTGCTGCCGAGGTTGCGCGAGAAGATGTTCGAGGCGGTGGCGCTGCCGCGCTGGGTCCAGGGCACGATCTCCTGGATCAGCATCAGGGAAGCGTTGCTGACCAGCCCCATGCCGAAGCCCATGATCAGCGAGCCGGCCCCGGCCTGGACCGGGTGGCTGCCGGGCTGGAGCGTCACGACGGCGATGGCGCCGAGCGGCAGCATCAGGCTGCCGGTGACCAGGATGCGGCGCAGGCTGAAGCGGTGGATGGAGCGCGCCGCCAGCGTCGCGCCCATCGGCCAGCCGAGCACCATCACGGTGAGCGCCATGCCGGCGACGATCGGCGTCTGCCCGAGCACGCCCTGGACGTACATCGGCAGGAAGGTGGTGAGCCCGATCAGCGCCATGCCGGCCAGCAGCGAGGTGGCATTGGCGGCGGCGATCGGCCGGCGGCGCCAGAGCGCGGCGTCGATCACCGGCTCCCGCGCCCGCCGCTCCTGGAACGCCAGCAGCATGGCCGCCACGATCCCGAGCCCGGCGGCGATGCCGACGATCGTCCAGCGTGCCTCGCCGGCCTCGGTCAGGGCCACCATCAGGGCCGCCACCGTGACGGTGAACAGGGCGGCGCCCGCCGCATCGACCGGCCGGCGCTCGCGCCGCTCGCCCTCGTGCAGGAAGGCGATGAACAGCGCGCTCGCGACGAGGCCGACCGGCAGGTTGATCCAGAAGATCCACGACCATGAGGCGTGCGCGATGATGAAGCCGCCCGCCACCGGCCCGACCACCGCCGAGATCGCCCAGACGCTGGCGAGGAAGCCCTGGATCCGCCCGCGCTCCTGCGCGGAGTAGAGGTCGCCCACGATGGTGAGCGAGACCGGCTGGATCGCGCCCGCGCCGATGCCCTGGATCAGCCGGAAGGCGATCATCGCCGGCATCGACCAGGCGAAGCCGCACATGACCGAGGCCGCCAGGAACACCGCGATGCCGGTGAGCAGCACGGGCTTGCGCCCATGGATGTCGGCGAGCTTGCCGAACACGATGGTGGCGGCGGTCTGGGTCAGGAGGAAGCCGGAAAACACCCAGGCATAGAGCGACAGCCCGCCGAGCTCGCCGACGATGCCCGGCATCGCCGTCGAGATGATGGTCGCCTCGATCGCCACCATGGCCATCGCCGCCATGACGGCGGCGATCACGAGGGGACGGCGCGTCGTCCGGGAGGTGGTCATGGTCGCGGGCTTCGTCGGGCAGGGGAGGGGACGAGGGCGGCAGCTAAACCGATCGGCCCGGAAAGCAACCGGCGCCCGGCGCAGGCCAGACCCGCGCCATCATGATTGGACCTGGTCTTACTCAGCGTAAGTCACCGGCAGGGCGGTGGTGTACTTGATTCGCTCCATCGCGAAGGCCGAACTGACGTCGTAGAGTTCGACCGACTGGATCAGCCGCTTGTAGACCCGGTCATAAGCCGCGATGTCGGGCACGACGATGCGCAGCAAGTAGTCGATCTCGCCGCTCATGCGGTAGAACTCGACCACTTCGGGGATCTGCGCCACGGCGGCGCAGAAACGTTCGGCCCAGTCGGCATTGTGCCGGTTGGTCCGCACCGAGACGAAGACCGTGACGCCGACCCGCATCCGGTCGGGATCGAGGAGCGCCACCCGGCGCTGGATCACCCCTTGCGCCTCCAGCTTCTGGATCCGCCGCCAGCACGGCGAGGCCGACAGGCCGACCCGGGCGGCGATCGCCTCGAGCGACTCGGCCGCGTTCTCCTGGAGGCACAACAGGATTTTCCGGTCGAACTCGTCCACGCGAAATTTTCCCAACCGATCGCGTTCTGGCGCAACCTGATTGCGCGATCATGCGAAAACGGAGGAAAATTCGCAATCCGCCTTCGCGGGGTCCGTGCGATCCTCAGCCTGCCTTTCGAGACCACCGAGACCCTTGGAAATCCCCATGTCGAAGCTGTCCTTCTCCGAGCACCCGGCCGCCGTCGGCGAGACCTATGTCGAGCATATGGGCGTCGCCACCAGCTTCGGGCTCAGCATGATCGCCGGCGGGCTCGCCTGCCTCGTCCACGGCATCCTGCCCTTCGCCTTCACCTCGACCGGCTCGCGCACGATCGTCCGTCTGCACGACCGCATGGTGGCGAATCGCAGCCGCGCCGCCCATCATCGGACCGAGACCTCCTCCGCCGTCTCGGCCTGACGCCTGCTTCTTTCGTCGCGGGTTGACGTGTCCGGGACATTTCCGGACCCTGGCTCCCTGAACGGCCCCGGCGGGCGCTCGATCGAAGCGTCCGGACAGGGGCCGAGACCAGGGAGCATTCGCCCATGCCGTTCCTCAGGCGCGCCGTCGGCGCGCTGGCCGTCGCGCTCGGCCTCGCCACCTCCGCCGCGCACGCCGAGACCGGCGAGGTGCGCTTCACCCGCCAGCCCGGCCTGATCTACATGCCGATGGTGCTGGCCGAGCAGCAGCGCCTGGTCGAGAAGCACGTCGCGTCGGCCGGCCTCGGCGACGTGAAGGTGAGCTGGGTCACGCTGACCAGCGGCGGCGCCTCGGTCGATGCGCTGATCTCCGGCAACGTCGATTTCGTCACCAGCGGCGCCACCAACCTGCTGCTCGCCTGGGACCGCACCCGCGGCGAGGTGAAGGGTCTCGCCGCCTCGGCCGGCGCCCCGATGATGCTCGTCACCCGCAACCCGGCGGTGAAGACGCTGGCCGACTTCTCGGCGAAGGACCGGATCGCGGTGCCGACCGTGAAGGTCTCCGCGCAAGCGGTGATGCTCCAGATCGCCGCCGAGCGCCAGTTCGGCGAGGCCGGCCGCAACAAGCTCGACGCGCTCACCGTGCAGCTCGGCCATCCCGACGCGGTCGGCGCGCTGCTGGGGGGCACCAGCGAGGTCAACAGCCACTTCTCGCTGCCGCCCTACCAGCAGATCGAGCTGAAGGACCCGAAGATCCACGTCGTGCTCAATTCCTACGACGTGGTCGGCGGGCCGTTGAGCAACGCCATCGTGTTCGGCCGCGGCAAGTTCATGGACCAGAACCCGAAGACCACCGCCGCGGTGCTGGCCGCCATCGACGAGGCCAACGCGCTGATCCGCGACGACCCGAACAAGGCCGCCGAGATCTACCTGGCGGCGACCAAGGAGAAGTTCACGCCCGACGAACTCGTCGCGATGATGAAGCAGCCCGGCGTCGTCTTCTCGGCCACGCCCTACGGCACGATGCTCCAGGCCGACCACCTGGCCAAGGCCGGCGTGCTGAAGAACCGGCCGAAGGCATGGACCGACTTCTTCGCCAAGGCGGTGCACGACCGGCCGGGCACCTGAAAGTCTGTTTGAGCGGATTTGACAGCCAAAATCCGACGGTGAGCATGAGATGTCCTACCCATCCACCTCATCCTGAGGTGTCAGTCGATCGAAGATCGACTGACCTCGAAGGAGGGCTCCAGGGATCGCGGAGGCTTCTGGAGCCCTCCTTCGAGGCTCCTTTCAGTCGCACCTCAGGATGAGGTGGTGGGTAGGATATCCCCCCAATAATCTCATGTATTTTTCAGAAATTGCTGCTCAAACAGGCTCTGAGAGTCTGTTTGAGCAGTTGCGTCGATCGATTGCGCACGCATGTCTTCCCGTCATCCCGGGTTCCGCTTTCGCGGCCCCGGGATGACATCGAGGGTTTCAACTCGGTCGGCCCACTCGAACAGACTGCCGAGCCGGGCCTTTCAGCGCGGCAGGATGTCGAGGCCGGTGCGGCCGAAGGTCAGCTCGCCGATGTCGCACTCCGCCGCGCTGTCGGCCGGAAACGCGACGGCACCGGAGGCCGAGGCACCGCCGGTGCCGTAGCCGTAGGCGGTGCCGCCCCAGCCGCTCGCGGCCCGCACCGGCCGGGCGCCCGGGCGGGCGTAGGGCCCGACGGCGTCGTGGTCGAAGGGGGTCCACATCCGGCAATCGTAGCCGGGCAGGCCGGGGACGACGGCCGCGCGAGGCCGCGGCGCCGCGACGGCGAGGGTCG
The DNA here is from genome assembly GCF_057747795.1 of Methylobacterium sp. 142-1Y. Classification (NCBI taxonomy): domain Bacteria; kingdom Pseudomonadati; phylum Pseudomonadota; class Alphaproteobacteria; order Hyphomicrobiales; family Methylobacteriaceae; genus Methylobacterium; species Methylobacterium sp. 142-1Y. The sequence continues at coordinate 1,312,886 of NZ_CM173224.1, forward strand.
GCAGCAGGGCCGTGGCGACGATGACGAGGCTTCGGATCATGCCCTGCGTTCCCGGCTGCCGCTTCCTGCGGCGCATAGGGCCCGAGATAGGCGGATCTGCGCGGCGCGCCAGCGGGGCATGCGCGATCCGGCGAAGCGGGTGTCGCATGCAGGGCAGGCCGCGCGGCCTGCCAGACTACCCGTTGAGATCTGAATATTGATCCCACTCTCGACCTCATCCTGAGGTGCGACTGAAAGGAGCCTCGAAGGAGGGCTCCAGGGATCGTGGAGGTGTCTGGAGCCCTCCTTCGAGGTCAGTCCATCTCCGATGGACTGACACCTCAGGATGAGGTCCAGGATTGGATGAAGCGGATGCTGCCCTGCTATCGAGCAGACAGCTCCCTCCTCAGAAACCGATCAATCCCGGCAGGTGATCCGGATCGGGCGCTCCGAGGTCTTCACGGCGGGAGCCGCCTCGATCGCGCCGGTATACTCGTCCTGGGCGGCGATGCCGTAGGAGGCCGACTTGGCGTAGCCTTGCGACTCGCACCAGGCATCCGCCACCACCTGGCCGCACTCGCCGCCGGTGGTCAGGCACTCGGCGACGCCGTAGCCGTCGCTGGAGGGGATCAGGAAGGTCTTCTCCACGCCGGTTCCCTGGCCGGTTCCCTGCGAGGCGGCCAGCGCCGGGGCGGTGGCGGAGGCCAGGACACCGAGGGCGCTGAGGACGGCGAGGGTGCGACGCATGGGGCAAACCTTCTGATCGGAGCCGTCGGCATCCGGCTCCGGCCCGACACTGGGCGTGGGTGGTAAACAATCTCTCTACGCATCGTGCGAGCGGGGCGATTACGCAGGGTCCGGCAGGGCTTTGCACCCGGCGGCGTCTGCCTTCTCGAATTGCTCACGGATTTGAGCTAACCCGGATCGGCTCGTTCGGGCGTCTCACCCGTGCAACAGGCGGCCGCCTCGGTCGCCGGCACGGGCGCCGCTCGGGCCTTCCGCCGGACGGGACCGAGCCCGATCCGGCAACGACTTAGAACCTCGGCCGGTGCCCCGCGCGGCGCCCCGGCCCGACCCCGTCCCGCAGGTGTTTCATGGCCTCGCTGTTGCGCCTCTACAACACGCTCTCCCGGGCCAAGGAGCCGCTCCGGCCGATCGATTCGGGCCGGGTGCGGATGTATGCCTGCGGCCCGACCGTCTACGACGCCGCCCATATCGGCAACGCCCGGCCGCTGATCGTCTTCGACCTGCTGTTCCGGCTGCTGCGCCACCTCTACGGGGCGGAGGCGGTGACCTATGCCCGCAACGTCACCGACGTGGACGACAAGATCAACGCAAGGGCGGCCGAGCGCGGGATCACCATCCGCGAACTCACCGACGGCACGCTGGCGCAGTTCCACGACGACATCCGCCGCCTCGGCATCCTGATGCCGGGGGACGTGAACGTGGCCGGCAAGCCTCCGGCGATGATCGAGCCGCGGGCGACCGACCACATCGTCGAGATGACGACGCTGATCGACCGCCTCGTCGCCGCTGGGCACGCCTACGTGGCCGAGGACCACGTCCTGTTCGACGTGCCCTCGATGCCCGATTACGGCGCCCTGTCGCGCCGCCCCCTCGACGAGATGGAGGCCGGGGCCCGGGTCGACGTGGCGCCCTACAAGCGCTCACCCCTCGATTTCGTGCTGTGGAAGCCGTCCAAGCCCGGCGAGCCGTCCTGGCCCTCGCCCGGCGGGATCACGGTCCCGGGGCGTCCGGGCTGGCATATCGAGTGCTCGGCCATGGCCTGGAAGCATCTCGGCGAGACCTTCGACATCCATGCCGGCGGCATCGACCTGGTGTTTCCCCACCACGAGAACGAGGTGGCCCAGTCCCGCTGCTGCTTCGGCACGCCGGTGATGGCCAACATCTGGCTCCATAACGGCTTCCTGCAGGTCGAGGGGGAGAAGATGTCGAAGTCGCTCGGCAACTTCGTCACCTTGCGCGAGGTGCTGGCGGATTGGCCGGGCGAGGTCGTGCGCCTCGCCATGCTGCGCACCCATTACCGCCAGCCGATCGACTGGACGCTCCGCGGCCTGGAGGAGGCGAGCCGCACCCTCGACCGCTGGTACGACGCCGTCGGCGACGCAGAGCCCGGTCCGGCGCCCGACAGCGTGCTCGAGCCGCTGCTCGACGACCTCAACACCCCGGCGGCCCTCGGCGAGGTGCACCGCCTCGACGACCCGGCGGCGCTGAAGGCGGGCGCCGGCCTGCTCGGCCTGCTCGGTCAGACCAAGTCCGAGCGCGAGCGGGCGGCGGTGGCGGCCTCCGGTGTCGATGCGGCGGCGGTGGAGCGGCTGATCGCCGAGCGCAAGGACGCCCGCGCCCGCAAGGACTGGGCCGAATCCGACCGGATCCGCGGCGCGCTCACGGCGCTGGGGGTGACGGTGAAGGATAACAAGGACGGCACCACTACCTGGACGGTGGGCTCGTAGAACCATGGGCCGAGGGGCGGCGTACCGCCCCTCGTGCCGCCCTCACTCCTTGACCACCGACGGCCAGACGATGGCCTGCGCCACGATCACATCCGTGCCGTTGAAGGTGCAGGAGGGCGAGCCGTACAGCCGGTAGCCGAGTGCCAGCGCCTCCGAGATACGGCGACAGAAATGGGCGTCGTCCTTACCCGTGATCAGGCGGTAGGGCAGCATGTCGTTCGGGGGCTTCGAGTCCGGGGCCGTGGTCAAGATGGGCTCCTGGTGGCGTTATGTGCTTATCCATCCACAACCTCGGGATGAGGTTGAGGGTAGGCGAGAGTGCGGAGCCTGCCACCGCCGGCTCCTGAATGTGCCGGAGGTGGCAGGCCTTCTCATGAGCCGCTGCAGGCTCAGAACTTCTCCTCGATCAGCGCCTCGGCCTCAGGCCGCGGCACCGTCTTGGCGATCGCCTCCCGCAGCATCGGCACCACCTGGTCCGGCTCCTCGGCGACGAGGTAGCTGAGATCCAGCCCCTCGCGGATGAAGCCGGTGCGGCGCATGTGGTCGAGGAGGCCGAGGAACGGCGCCCAGAACCCGGCCACCGAGAGCAGCAGGATCGGCTTGGCGTGCTGGCCGAGCTGCGACCAGGTCATCTGCTCGACCAGTTCCTCCAGGGTGCCGATGCCGCCGGGCAGGGCCACGAAGGCGTCGGAGCGGTCGAACATCAGCTTCTTGCGGGTGTGCATGTCGGAGACCACGATGGTCTCCTGCACGTCGTCGAGCATGCGCTCGCGCGACTTCAGGAAGTCCGGGATGATGCCGGTGACGTGGCCGCCATGGTCGAGCACCGCCCGTGCCACCGTGCCCATCAGCCCGACATTGCCGCCGCCATAGACCAGGGCGATGCCGGCCTCGGCCAGCTGGCGCCCCAGCGCCCGCGCCGCCGCCTCGAAGACCGGATCGGTGCCGAACCCCGAGCCGCAATACACGCAAACCGTCCGCATCGAGTCTCCGCACCGTTCGCAGCCGATACCCGGCCGTCGCCACGCAAGTTTCCGGCCGCGCCGCGCTTGTGAGCGCCGCGTGGTCTCGCCCCGCCAGTCCTGTTAATATGAGGGTGATGGCGCGGGCGTGTCGACCGGAGGCGAAAGGTCGCGCGGTCGTGCGTGGGCCATCGGCGGGAGGACCCGTGAGCGGGAGTGTTGCGCCATGACGACCGAGTTGCGGACGACCGAGTTGCGCAGGGGCATCGTCCTCGCAGGCGTCGGCCTCGTCGCCGGGTTCGTGCTCATCGGCGTCGCAGCGAGTGGAACGCGGCTGTTCTCGCTCGTCTCGCCGGAAGCCGAGCCGGCAGCGACGACCGCGACGCAGGCGCCCGCCCCGGCCGTCAAACCGCTCGCCGCCCTGCCGGCCGAGTCCCCAGCCAATGCCCCCGCCAATGCCCCCGCCAAGCCAGAGGCGGACGAGGCGCCGGCCTTCGACGTCATCCGGGTCGAGCCCGACGGGGCGAGCGTGGTCGCCGGGCGCAGCCGCCCCGGGGCCGAGGTCGAGATGCTGCGCGACGGCCAGCCCTTCGCCCGCACCAAGGCCGACGAATCCGGCAACTTCGCCCTGGTGCCGCCGGTCCTGCCGCCGGGCAGCCACGAGATCACCCTGCGCAGCACCGCATCGGACGGCGCCAAAGCCGCCGGCCGGGCCAGCGCCGTGGTGGTGGTGGCGCAGGACCGCCGCACCAGGCCCCTCGTCGCCGTGACGGCGCCCGGCCGGCCGACCGCCGTGCTCTCCCTGCCGGACACCGCGCCCAAGGCCGAGCCCGGCAAGATCGAATCCGGCAAGGCGGAGGCCAAGGCCGAGATCAAGCCCGAGACCAGGTCCCTTGCCGGTTCCCCGCCGGTCAAGGTCGTCGGCGTCGATGCCGAGCCGGGTGGGCGGCTCTACGTCACCGCGCAGGGCGCGCCCAAGGCGGACCTGCGCCTCTACCTCAACGACACGCTGGTGGCGCCGGGCCAGGCGGGACCCGATGGCCGCGTCGCCTTCACCATCGGGAGCGGGGTCAAGCCGGGCGATTACCGGGTGCGGATCGACCAGGTCGATCCCGCCTCCGGCGCGGTCAAGACCCGGGCCGAGACCGCCTTCGCGGTGCCGCCCGGCCTCGACCGGCCGGCCCCCGCCGAAGCCCCTTCCCGCCAGACCCTGCTGCGCGGCGCGCCTGCCACCACCGGCCCCGCAGCCGCCCCCTCGGCAGCCGCACCGTCCGCGGGCGGAACGGTCGCGGCTTCACCGCCATCGTCGGTCGCCGAGGCATCGCCGAATCCGGTCGATCCCGGCACGGTATTCGTGCCCGGTGTCAGCACCGCGAAGGTCATCCGCGGCGACAACCTGTGGAGCATCAGCCGCCGGGCCTACGGCCGGGGTCTGCGCTACACCGTGATCTTCGACGCCAACCAGGGCCAGATCCGCGATCCCAACCGGATCTATCCCGGCCAGGTCTTCGTGCTGCCGGGCGAGGGGCCGCAAGCGCGGGAGCCGGAAAGCCGCGGCTGACCCGATCGCGCCCGATCGCGCGAGGTGTCTCAGGTCGACCGCCGCGCGGGTGCGCCCCGCCGCAGGTCCGGGCCGCGTCGGGCGCGCTGTCTCCCCGTCGCGTCCTGGCCTATATGCGGCGCCGATCCCGTCCGGAACCGGTCCCTTGTCCACCACCCAGATCCCCCCGGCCGAGCCCGAGCGGCCCGGCCTCGTCGCGACCTACCGCCGCCTGTGGCCCTATCTCTGGCCCCACGGCCGGCCCGACCTGCAGCGCCGCGTCTTCACCGCCTTCGGGCTGCTGCTCGTCGCCAAGGTGGTCACCCTGGCGATGCCGTTCACCTTCAAATGGGCGACCGACGCCCTGGTGGCGGTGGTGGGCGGCAAGGAGGAGAGCGTCCCGACCGGGATCTGGGCCGCGCCGGCCCTGATGATCCTGCTCTACGGCGCCGCCCGGATCGCCATGGCGCTGCTGACGCAGGTGCGCGACGGGCTGTTCGCCAAGGTGGCGATGCACGCGGTGCGGCGCCTGGCGCTCCAGACCTTCCGGCACATGCACCAATTGTCCCTGCGCTTCCACCTGGAGCGCAAGACCGGCGGCCTGACCCGGGTGCTGGAGCGCGGCCGCAACGGCATCGAGGAATTGTCGCGCCTGATGGTGCTGACGCTGGTGCCGACCATCGTCGAGTTCCTGCTGGTGCTCGGCACGCTCGCCTACGAGTTCAGCCTGTCCTATTCACTGGTCGTGCTGGTGATGGTGGCGGCCTATCTCGGCTACACCTACAAGGCCACGGAGTGGCGCATCGCCATCCGCCGGCGGATGAACGATTCCGACACCGATGCCAACACCAAGGCGGTGGATTCGCTGCTCAACTACGAGACGGTGAAGTACTTCGGTGCGGAAACCCGCGAGACCGCCCGCTACGACCAGTCGATGGCCCGCTACGAGAAGGCCTCGACGCAGACCTACGTCTCGCTTGCGGTGCTGAATGCCGGCCAGGCGGTGATCTTCACGATCGGCATGAGCGTGGTGATGTGGCTGGCTGCCCGCGACATCATGGCCGGGCGGGCGACGATCGGCGGCTTCGTGCTGGTCAACACCATGCTGGTGCAGCTCTCGATGCCGCTCAACTTCATGGGCATGATCTATCGCGAGATCAAGCAGGCCCTGATCGACATCGACGACATGTTCAGGATCCTGCACCGCAACCCGGAGATCGCCGACCGGCCGGCTGCCGCTCCGCTCGCGATCGGCGAGGCGGTGGTGCGGTTCGAGGACGTGCATTTCGCCTACGTGCCGGAGCGGCCGATCCTGCGCGGCATCAGCTTCACGGTGCCGGCAGGCCGCACCGTCGCGATCGTCGGCCCCTCGGGCGCCGGCAAGTCGACCCTGTCGCGCCTGCTGTTCCGGTTCTACGAGCCGCAAGCCGGCCGCATCACGATCGACGGGCAGGACATCGCGTCGGTGCAGCAGGATAGTTTGCGCGCCGCGATCGGGATGGTGCCGCAGGATACCGTGCTGTTCAACGACACGATCGGCTACAACATCCGCTATGGCCGCTGGGAGGCGAGCGAGGAGGAGGTGAGGGAGGCAGCGACGCTCGCCCAGATCGACCGGTTCATCGCCGCCCTGCCGGAGGGCTACGACACCCCGGTGGGCGAGCGCGGCCTGAAGCTCTCGGGCGGCGAGAAGCAGCGCGTCGCCATCGCCCGCACGATCCTGAAGGGTCCGCCGATCCTGGTCCTCGACGAGGCGACCTCGGCGCTCGATTCCTTCACCGAGCGCGAGATCCAGGACGCCCTCGACCGGGTGAGCCGGGGCCGCACGACGCTCGTCATCGCCCACCGCCTCTCGACCGTGGTCGGTGCCGACGAGATCATCGTCCTCGACCAGGGCCGCATCGCCGAGCGCGGCACCCATCTGGCGCTGCTGGACCAGGGCGGCACCTATGCGGCGATGTGGAACCGCCAGCGCGAGGCGGAGGCCGCCCGCGAGGCCTTGAAGCGGGCGGAAGCGGAGGAGGGCGCGAGCCTGCGCACCCATCTGGAGCCGGGGGAGATTCCGGGGCCGGTGGCGAAGGCGCCGGAGCCGGCCTCGGTGTCGTGAGGCGCGGCTGGCCGCGTGACCCGGACCGAGATGCGTGATTGCGACAGCCCGTGCGAGAGCGGGGGAGAGATGAAACCCGTGCCCGATCCCGTCTCCCGATCGCTCTCCCACACGGCATCTTAAATCGCGGGCGGCTATGACGGGACCCGTCGCCGCCGGACCGATCCCATGCCGACCACCACGCTCCGCACGGCCCCCCGCCTCGGCCCGGCCCTCGCCCGCGCGCAGGTCCCGGCCGCCGCCGCGGCCTTGCTCCTGTCGGCGTTCCTGCTGTTCTCGGTCCAGCCGATGTTCACCAAGATGGTGCTGCCGCGCCTCGGGGGCAGCTCCGCGACGTGGTCGGTCGCCCTGGTGGTGTTCCAGGCCCTGCTGCTCGGCGGCTACCTCTATGCCCATCTGCTGGCCCGGCGGCTCGGCATCCGGGCGGCGCTCGCCCTGCATCTCGGGCTGATGCTGGTCGCGGGGCTCGCCCTGCCCATCGGCCTGCCGGCGGGCTTCGGCCCTCCGCCGGTGGAGAACCAGGCGCTCTGGCTCGTCGGGCTGTTCGCGACCGCGGTCGGGCTGCCGTTCTTCGCCCTCTCGGCGAACGGCCCGCTGCTCCAGGCGTGGTTCGCCCGATCTGGCCATCCGCGGGCCCGCGATCCGTATTTCCTCTACGCCGCCTCCAACATCGGCTCCTTCGCCGCCCTCGTCGCCTATCCGGTCCTGATCGAGCCGGTGCTGCCGCTGCGGGCCCAGGCCGAGGCCTGGTGCGGCGGGTTCGTGCTGCTGGGCCTCCTCGTCCTGGCATCGGGCCTGGCCGCGAGCGCGGGCGCGGCGGGCGCGGACGAGGCGCGGGTCGCATCGGCCTCGGCGGCGCCCGGCTGGCGCCGGCGCGGCGCCTGGATCGGCCTCGCCCTGGTGCCCTCGGCGCTCCTGGTCTCGGTCACCGCCCACATCTCGACCGACATCGCGGCGACGCCCCTGCTGTGGGTGGTCCCGCTCGCGCTCTTCCTCCTCACCTTCGCGATCGCGTTCCGGGACGGGACGGCCCTGCCCGGCCGCAGGCTGCTGCGCCTCCAGGTCTGGGGGACGGCGCTGGCGCTGGCGAGCTTCCCGATCGGGTTCGGGCTCTGGGGCGGGCTCGCGCTCCATCTCGGCCTGTTCTTCGTCAGCGCCCTGATCGCCCACGCCACGCTCTACCATGTGCGGCCGGCGCCCGACCGGCTGACCGAGTTCTACGTCTGCGTCTCCCTCGGCGGGGTGCTGGGCGGCATCGCCTGCGGGCTCGTCGCGCCGCTCGTGGTCTCGCGGGTGGTCGAGTACCCGGTGCTGCTCGTCGCCGCCCTAGCCTGCCGGCCCGGCTTCTTCTCCGGCAGCGCGCGCGCCTGGCTCGCCGAGGCGGGGCCCAGCGCGCTGGCGGGCGCGGGCGCGGCGGCCATCATGGTCCTGGCCGGAACGCTCCTGGGGGCGGCCGCCATGCCGCAGCTCCTCGTGCTGGCGGGCGCGGGCCTGCTGGCGGCGAGCTGGCGCGACCCGCACCGCGTCGCCGTGGCCGGCCTGCTCGCCGTCTCCGCCTGCCTGGCGATGATGCAGGCGGAGGCCGCGGTGAGCCTGCGCTCGTTCTTCGGCATCCATCGGATCGTCGAGACGCCGGACGGGCCGATGCGCCTGCTCATGCACGGCACCACCGTGCACGGGGCGATGCGGCTCGCGAAACCCGACGGCTCCCCGGAGCCCCTGGTCTACTACACGCCGGAAGGACCCCTCGGCACGGCGATCCGGGAGGTCCGCGCGGCGCGGGGCGGCTCCCTCGGCCGGGTCGCGGTGGTCGGGCTCGGCACCGGCAGCCTCGCCTGCCACCGGGCCGGGGACGAGGCCTGGCGCTTCTACGAGATCGACCCGGTCGTGGCCCGCATCGCCCGCGATCCGAAGAAATTCCGCTTCCTCGCGGCCTGCGGTCCCGACATGCCGGTGGTGCTGGGCGATGCCCGCCTGACCCTCGCCGAAGCGCCGGGCGGGCTCGGCGCCCTCGTCGTCGACGCCTTCTCGTCCGACGCGATCCCGGCCCACCTCCTCACCCGCGAGGCCCTGGCCCTCTACCTCGCCAAGCTCGCGCCGGACGGCGTGCTGGCGATGCACATCACCAACCGCCACCTCGATCTCGGCCGCATCCTGGCCCGGGTCGGGGCGGAGTTCGGCCTGTCGACCCACGTCGCCCGCGAATCGTTCCCCTTCGATCCGGTGCGGTTCCGCGCCGCGAGCACGGTCGCGGTGCTCGCCCGCGATCCCGCCCATCTCGGCGCGCTCGCGACCGATCCGGCCTGGGAGCGGATCGCCCCGGACCTGGCGCGGCGTCCCTGGACCGACGATTTCTCCAACATTCTCCAGGCGATGGCCGACAAGCGGGCCCTCCCGCGTCGATCGGATGATTGACGTGGCGCCACGCGCCTGCCATCCGCGGGCGCTGGACCGGCCGCGCGCGGCCGGCACAAGGCCCGAGGACCGACCCCGAGGACTCATGACCGACCTGTTCGAGACGATCCGCCGCGTGCTGGTGCCGATCCACAAGGAGGGCTACCCCTTCATCGCGATCGGCATCGTGCTGACGGTGCTCGCCGGCACCTTCGTGCAGTTCCTCGGCTGGATCTTCCTGCTGCTGACGCTGTGGGTCTGCTACTTCTTCCGCGACCCCGAGCGGGTCGTGCCGGTCGGCGACGGCCTGATCGTCTCGCCGGCCGACGGGCGGGTGAACCTGATCAGCACCGTGCTGCCGCCCTCCGAACTCGACCTGCCCTCGGTGCCGATGCTGCGCATCTCGGTGTTCATGAACGTGTTCGACTGCCACGTGAACCGGGTGCCGGTCACCGGCCGGATCGACCAGGTCCACTACACCCCGGGCCTCTTCCTCAATGCCGAGCTCGACAAGGCGAGCGAGGACAACGAGCGCAACGGCCTCGTGATCGAGACCCGGCAGGACGGCGAGCCGGTGCGGATCGGCGTGGTGCAGATCGCCGGCCTCGTGGCGCGGCGCATCGTCGACTGGGTCAAGCCCGGCGACGACCTCACCGTCGGCGACCGCTTCGGCCTGATCCGCTTCGGCTCGCGGGTCGACGTCTACCTGCCGGCGGGCACGCGGGTGCTGGTCGGCCTCGGCCAGAAGGCGGTGGCCGGCGAGACCGTGCTCGCCGACCTGCGCGGGACCGGCCCGGTGCGGCAGTTCCGCCGCACCTGACCGGGGAGGCCTCACCATGGACGATCTCTTCCCGCCCTTCGCGCCGGAACCGAACGAGCCCAAACCCCGCCGGTTCAAGCCGGTGCCGGTGCGGATGATCATCCCCAACATGATCACCCTGATGGCGGTCTGCCTCGGGCTGACCGCCGTGCGCTTCGGCTTCGAGGGCAAGTTCGAGCCGGCGGTGATCGCCATCATCGCCGCCGCGGTGCTCGACGGCGTCGACGGGCGGGTGGCGCGCCTGCTCAAGGGCACCTCGCGCTTCGGCGCCGAGCTCGATTCGCTGGCCGATTTCGTCAATTTCGGCTGCGCCCCGGCGCTGATCCTCTACACCTTCGTGCTGCACAACCTGAAGTCGGTCGGCTGGATCGTCGCCTTGATCTTCGCCATCGCGATGGCCCTGCGGCTCGCCCGCTTCAACGTGATGCTGGACGATCCCAACCGGCCGGAATGGAAGAAGGACTTCTTCGTCGGCATGCCGGCCCCGGCCGGCGCGCTGACGGTGATGCTGCCGCTCTACCTGCACTTCCTCGGCTTCGAGATGTCGCCGGCCCTGGCCCCGGTGGCGCTGATCTACATGCTGGTGATCGCCCTGATGGTGATCTCCACCGTGCCGACCTTCTCGGGCAAGACCGTCGGCAAGCGCGTGCCGCGGGAATACGTGCTGCCGATCTTCGTCGTGACGGTGGCGGCGTTCGGGCTCCTGATCAGCTTCCCGTTCGAGATCCTGGCGCTGTTGAGCCTCGGCTATCTCTGCGCGATCCCGATCGGCGCCGCCCAGTACCGGCGCAAGCTCAAGGCCGAGGTACTGCAGGCCCCCTCGGCCCCGGGCGACGACGCGTCGGCGGCCTGAGCGCTCGACCGGTTGGACAAGGAAAGACTCGTAGGCACTCTCTCCATCCAATCGACGACCTCATCCTGAGGTGCTGGCGATCGAAAATCGCATTCGACCCGTAGGAAGCCTCGAAGGAGGGCTCCAGAAGCCTCTGTGCTCTCTGGAGGCCCTCCGTCGAGGTCAGTCGATCTTCGATCGCGTGCGATCTCCGATCGCCGACACCTCAGGATGAGGTCGCGGGTAGGATCGGAAGAGCGATCGGATCGACCGGGCTGTGATGACCGTCGCTCACACCCGCCGCGCCACGATGAACAGCCGCGGGAACGGCAGCAGCACCCGCCCGTCCTCCTGCATCGGATAGGCCCGGCGCAAGGCATCCTCGTAGCGGGCGAGATAGGCCGCCCGGGTCCCCGGATCGAGCGGCGCCAGGAACGGCCGCAAGCCGGTGGAGCGCACCCACTCGACGATGCCGCGGTGCCCTTGCAGCGGGTGGACGTAGGTGGTGCGCCACAAATCGACGGTGCAGCCCGCCCGCGCCAGCCAGGTGTCGTAATCCTGGAACGTCCCGAGCGGGGTGCGGGCGCCCGCGGCACCGGCCAGGGCCTCGCCGAACGGCGCCTCCTCCGCCACCTCGCGCATCAGCCGGTGCGACGGCTCGTCGAGATTGTCCGGCACCTGCACGGCGAGGCAGCCGCCCGGCGCCAGGAAGCCGGCGAGGCGCGGCAGCAGGGCGGCGTGGTCCGGCAGCCATTGCAGCACGGCATTGGCGAAGATCAGGTCGGGGGCTGTGTCCGGCTCCCAGGCGGCGAGGTCGGCCTCGACGAAGGTGACGGCGGGCAGCGTCCGACGCGCCTCCTCCAGCATGGCGGGGGAGGAATCGAGCCCGGTAATCCGGGCTTCGGGAAAGCGCGCGGCGAGCAGCGCGGTGCTGTTGCCCGGCCCGCAGCCGAGATCGACCGCCCGGGCGGGCGCTTCGAGCGGCACCCGGGCCAGCAGGTCGGCGGCCGGCCGCGTGCGCTCGTCGGCGAATTTCAGGTACTGGCCCGCATCCCAATCCGCCATCGGACGACTCCCCGTCGCGCGTCTCCGCCCCAGCTTAACCGGACGGGTGCGGCCCGCGCGACGTCGGCCTGCGCGGGGCAGAATTGCCCGCACGGAAAGCCCCTCCGCGGAGATTCAAGGCATGATCGAGGAATTCAAGAAATTCGCCCTGCGCGGCAACGTGGTCGATCTGGCGATCGGCGTGGTGATCGGCGCGGCCTTCGGCGCCATCGTCACCTCGCTGGTGCAGGATGTGATCATGCCGACGGTCGGCGCGATCACCGGCGGGCTCGACTTCTCGAACTACTATCTGCCGCTGTCCTCGAAGGTGCAGAGCGGGCTGGCCTATGCCGAGGCCAAGAAGCAGGGCGCGGTGCTCGGCTACGGCCAGTTCGTGACCGTGGCGCTCAACTTCCTGATCGTCGCCTTCGTGCTGTTCCTGGTGATCCGCGGCATGAACCAGCTGGTGCGGCGCGAGGAGGTGAAGAAGGACGATCCGGCCGACGTGAAGCTGCTGACCGAGATCCGCGACCTGCTGGCGGCGCGGCGGTGACGCTCACCGTTTCGCCGGTAACTCGCGCAGGATGTCGTTGAGCGCATCCTCCACCGCCTCGCGGCCGGTGTCGTGGGCCTTCAGGCGGCCTTCGAGGCGGCGCAGCTGCGGGGTGAATTCCGGCGGCAGGCTCGGATCGCCGAGATAGTCGGGCTTCTCGGCCTCGGCATTGTAGGCCGAGCGGAGCTGCTGCCCGAGGTGCTCGCGCACCGGCTGCGGCAGCGCGGCGTCGTGGTTCCCGTGCGGGTCGGAAGGCATTGGGATTCGTCTCGTCGAGTGTCCGTGGCGCAGGTGTCAATCCGCCTGCCCCGATCATCAACAAGAACGACGATCAAGCCGGATTTGTTGCAGGTTCCGACGCAACGGCCGACACGATTTCACGCGACCGGACAGCAAAAAGCCCCGGTGCAAGACCGGGGCTTCCTGTACGCCAGGTTTGCGCCGCCCGAAGGCGGCGCCCGTAACGGTTAGTCGATCACCTGCACGATGCGGCGGGTGCCCGGATCGACCAGCACGACGCGGTCGTTGACCACGGTGTAGCGGCGGCCGCGGATGCCGTAATCGGACGGGACCTCGTAGTAGCTCACGCCCGAGGAGGGCAGCACGGTGCCGACGGCGACATCGCCGTCCCAGTCGTAGGAGCGGTGCTGGCGCACGGCGTAGGAGCGGAAGCGCGGGCGATCGTCGACGCCGAGCAGGCCGCCGACCGCGCCCGTCGCGGCGCCGACCGCACCACCGACGATCGCGCCGACCGGGCCGGCCGCCGCCGCACCGTCCTCGGCGCCGCGCTGGGCGCCGGGCAGCAGGCCCTGGGCCTGGGCGGCCATCGGCAGGGTCAGGGCGAGGGCAGCGGCAGCCAGGAGGGTCTTCTTCATCGGGTCGATCTCCGTTTCGTCCAGTCTACCCCGGTCGAGCGGGGCAGCTCTTCGGGGGGAGTAACGTCGCCCCCGGCGAAACGGTTCAATCGTTCGGCCGAAAAAATCGCCCCGAACCCCGCAGGAGTACTCCGGGCCGAATCAGGCGTCTTTCGGCATCGCCGACTGGATCAGCCGATCGGTGCCGAGATCTTCCTCGTCGTAGCCCAGCAATTCCGCCAGCCGGCCGCGGGCGCGGCTGACGCGGCTCTTCACCGTGCCGACCTTGCAGCCCATGATCGCCGCCGCCTCCTCGTAGGAGACGCCCTCGGCGCCGACGAGCACCAGGGCCTCGCGCTGGTCCGGCGGCAGCTTGGCGAGCGCGCTCTGCAGATCCTCGACGTCGAGCCGGTCGCCCTGGTGCGGCGCGGTGGCCAGCCGCGCGGCGTAGGAGCCGTCCTGGTCCTCGACCTCGCGCACCCGCTTGCGGTGATCGGAATAGAAGATGTTGCGCAGGATCGTGAACAGCCAGGCATTCAGGTTGGTGCCGGCCTGGAACCGGGCCCGGTGCTGCCAGCCCTTCAGGAGGGTGTCCTGCACCAGGTCGTCGGCCCGGGCCGGGTTGCTGGTGAGCGACAGCGCGAAGGCGCGCAAGGACGGCACCGCCTGCAGCAGCCCGTCGCGGAATTCCGGCAGGACGATCTCGCCCTGCGCCTTGAGCGCCGCTTCGAGGCGCGCGATGAGGTCGGCGAACCGGTTGTCCGGATCGGCCTCGCCCAGGGCCTCGTAGGTGGCCCGGAGATGGGTGCCGAGATGCGACCGGATGCTGGCCGACAGCCCGGGGCGGTCCTCCGCCGGCGAAGTCCGGGTCGACGGGTCGTTGGCCGACTGATTCGGGACGATGTCTCGCGTCATGGCTCTCGCGTCTGCCTGTCATTCAGGAAGATGGGCCCGGGGGCCGCGACCGGAAAGGGAGAGCTTAGCGAGAAACCGGCCGGAACCGATAGGGGCGGCAAGACACGAATATCGTCACGACCATCGTCACCACCGGCGCAGGCTCAGCCCCCGGCGCCGGCCGCATTCTCGTCCCCGTCCGGCACGCCGAGGCGGAAGGCCAGCACCTCGCCGGGGGCGAGGTCGGTCCAGTTCTCGTCGCGGGTCAGCGGCCGGGTCGCCACCACGGTCACGATGTCGTCGGGCGTGGTCTCCTGCGCGAAATCCACCCGCCAATCCTCGTCGATCAGCGTGGCGGTGCCGAACGGCGCCCGCCGGGTCAGGGTGCAGAGGCGCTTGCCGCAATGGGCATAGAGGGTGCGGCTGTCGGAGAGCAGCATGTTGAACACCCCGAGGCCGTGCAACTCGGCGCAGAGCTCCCGCACCGCCCCGTCGAGGCGGGTGGGCTTCGGCAGGCTGCCCCAGCGTTCCTCGAGCCTGCCCAGCATCCAGCAGAAGGCGTGCTCGCTGTCGGTGGTGCCGACGGGCTTGAAGCGGCCGAGCTTCAGGCGCTTCACGCCCTTCAACTGGCCGTTATGCGCGAAGGTGAAGGTGCGGCCCCACAATTCGCGGCTGAACGGATGGGTGTTCTCGAGCGACACCCGGCCGCGATTGGCCCGGCGGACATGGGCGATCACGATCCGGCTCTTGATCGGGTATTGCCGCAAGAGCCGGGCGATCTCCGAGCGGGCGCTCGGCTCCGGGTCGTGGAAGCTGCGGCTCCCACGGCCTTCGTAGAATGAGATGCCCCAGCCGTCCTGATGCGGCCCGGTCTCGCCGCCGCGGCGCGCCAGGCCCGCGAAGCTGAAGCGGATATCGGTCGGGACGTTGGCGCTCATGCCGAGCAATTCGCACATGGCGACGGTTATAGGGCCCGATCGGTGAGCGGGGAGTGAACGGGCTTACCCTCGGGAGAGGTAATCCACCAGCGTCATCGTGAACAGGATCCCGACCCAGAAGAAGCCGATGCCGGCAAACAGCTTCACCAGCGGCGGCTCGTGGCGGACCTCCATGGAGAACAGCAGGATCGTCACCACCATGGCACTCGCCACCAGAAGCTCGACGATCCAGACATGCGGGAAGGGGAGGGTGGCGCCCAATCCCACGTTGACGCCGAGCATCGCCAGGAGCGCGCACGCCGTCAGGACCGGCTCGCGCATGTGCCGCCAGAGGATGCGGCGCTCGTCGCTCGTGCCGAACATGGGGGCGCCTCCTACCGGTTGACCACGTAGAGGATCGGGAAGGCGAGGATCCAGATCAGGTCGATGAAGTGCCAGTAGAGCCCGAAGATCTCGATCCGGTTCTGATGCACGCTCAGGAAACCCGGCCGGCTCGCCTGCCAGGTCATCACCAGCAGGATGGTGATGCCGGTCATCAGGTGCAGGCCGTGCAGCGAGGTCGCGACGTAGTAGAGGTTCACGAACAGCCGCGAGGGCGGTGAATCTTTCAGTTCGTAGGGCCGGTCGGACAGGAACGGCATCATGTGTTCCTGGTAATCGGCGTAGTACTCGTAGCCCTTGAGCAGCAGGAACAGCGTGCCGAGCGCCGCGGTCGCGAGCATGAACCGCACCATGCCGCGCTGCCAGCCGAGCCGCGAGAGCTGGATCGCCCCCGACATGGTCAGGCTGGAGCCGATCAGCACCACGGTGTTGGTGGCGCCGATCCAGAACTTCAGGTGGCGCGCCGCCGCCTGCACCGCCTCGGGGTGGAGGATGCGCAGGATCAGCGCGGTGAGGAACAGCCCGGCGAAGAGCAGGAGCTCGGTCAGCAGCCAGGCCCACATGCCGAGCACGGCGGCGCGCTTCTGCTGCTCGACGGTCGCGAAATGCGAGACGAGCTTGACGCCCACCGCGGTGTCGGTCGCGCCTGCGCTCACGAGTGCTGCCTCCCGGTCTCGCGGGCCTGGAGCGGGTAGTCGTAGGGCACCTTCGGGGCCACCGGCTCGGTGAGGAAGTTGTGGGCCGGGGGCGGCGAGGGCACGGTCCATTCCAGGCCCTTGGCGTCCCAAGGGTTGGCCGGCGCCCGCTTCCCGAACCAGATCGAGTAGACGAGATAGACCATCGGGAAGAGGTAGCCGACCGCCAGGATGGTCGATCCCGCCGAGGACAGGATGTTGAGGAATTGGAATTCCGGCGGATAGACGTGGTAGCGCCGCGGCATTCCGAGATAGCCGAGGATGAATTGCGGGAAGAAGGTGACGTTGAAGCCGATGAAGATCAGGAAGGCGGAGATCCGGCCCCAGGCCTCGATATACATCCGCCCGGTGATCTTCGGCCACCAGAAATGCAATCCGCCGAGGAACGCCAGCACCGTGCCGCCGACCATGATGTAGTGGAAATGCGCCACGACGAAGTAGGTGGCGTGGACATGCTGGTTGATGGCGAGCGTCGCCAGATAGAGACCCGTCAGGCCGCCGAGCACGAACAGCCCGATATAGCCCATGGCGTAGAGCATCGGCGTGTCGAGCTTGAGCGAGCCCTTGTGGATCGTCGCGGTCCAGTTGTAGACCTTGACCGCGGACGGCACCGCCACCGCGAAGCTGAGCACCGAGAACGCCACGCTGGCGAAATCGCTCTGCCCGTTGACGAACATGTGGTGGCCCCAGACGAAGAAGGTCACCGAGGCGAGCCCGATCGCCGCGTAGGCGACGAACTTGTAGCCGAACAGCTTCTTCTGGGCGAAGGCCGGGACGATCTCGGAGATCACCCCCATCCCCGGCAGGACCATGATGTAGACCGCCGGGTGCGAGTAGAACCAGAACAGGTGCTGGAACAGCACCGGATCGCCGCCATAGGCCGGATCGAACACCCCGATATGGAAGGCCCGCTCGGCGATGAGCAGGATCAGCGCCACGGTGATGACCGGGGTGGCGAGCAAAAAAATCAGGCTGGTGGCGTAGTGGGTCCAGACGAAGATCGGCAGCCGGAACCAGGTCATGCCCGGTGCCCGCATGGTGTGGATCGTCACCACGAAGTTGAGGCCGGTCAGGATCGACGAGAAGCCGACGATCGTGACGCCGATGAGGGCGGGCACCACCCAGGTGTTCGAGAAGGCGGTGGAGAGCGGGGTGTAGAAGGTCCAGCCGGTATCGACGCCGCCCAAGACCACGCTCGCCAGCGTGAACAGGGCGCCGGTCATGAACACGTACCAGGAGGCGAGGTTCAGCTTCGGGAAGGCGAGGTCCCGCGCCCCGATCATCAGCGGGATCAGGAAGTTGCCGAAGGTGGCGGGGATCGAGGGGATCAGGAAGAACCACACCATCACGACCCCGTGGATCGTGAACAGCTTGTTGTAGGTGTCGTTGGTGAAGACCTGCCCGTCGGGGACGACGAGGGCCAGGCGCACCAGCCCCGCCGTCACCGCGCCGATGACGAAGAACGCGGTGATGCTGGCGAGATACAAAAGCGCGATGCGCTTGTGGTCGGTGGTGAAGAACCACGAGCGCAGGGTGTGCTCGGCATGCAGGTAATCGGCCCCGTGGCCGATGCGGGAATCCGGGGTGTGGGGGTCGCGCAGGGCCGGCCCGTCGGTGATGGTGCCGCTCGTCATTGAACCGGACCTCTTGGGCTCGTTTCCTGCTGGGCCGTCGCCCCCGTGCTCTTCAGGTACGAGACGAGACGGTCGAGGTCGTCGGGCGGGATCACGTTGCGGAAGGCCGGCATGACCTGCTTGTAGTCGGCGGCGAGCTTCTGCCGGTTCGGGTTCAGGATCTTGTCGCGAAGATACGTCTCGTCGGCGGTGACCGTGCGGCCGTCCGCGAGCCTGACCTCGCGCCCGTAGAGGCCGGCGAGCGACGGCGCCCGCACCTTGGCGCCGGGATCGTGGCAGGCGCCGCAGCCATAGGATTCGTAGACGACGCGGCCGGCTCCGGCCTGGCCGCCCTGCTGGGCGCCGGCATTCTGGAGCCAGGCGGCGTAGTCGGCCTGGGTCATTAGGGTCAGCGTCCCGTCCATCTTCGAATGGTCGGTGCCGCAATATTCCGAGCAGTACAGCCGGTAGCTGCCGGTGCGGTCGGCCTTGAACCACAATTCGGTGTAGCGGTCGGGCAGGGTCGCCATTTGCATCCGCAGGGCCGGCAGGTAGAGGTTGTGGATCACGTCCTGGCTGATCATCCGGATCTTGATCGGCTGGCCGATCGGCAGGTGCAGGTCGTTGATCTCGGATTGGCCAGTCGGGTGCTGGAACTTCCACATCCATTGCCGGCCGATCGCCTCGACCACCATGGCATCGCCCGGCACCTGCTTCGAGATGAAGAACAGCCGGGCGCCCCAGACGAAGAAGATCAGGGTGAGCAGGAACGGGATCAGCATCCAGCTGATCTCGATGAGCACGCTGCGGACATTGCCGTGGCTGCGGTCGGCCTCCTCGCCCTGGCGGTAGCGGATCGCAAACCAGGTGATGGCGACGAAGACCGGCACCGTGAGCAGCAGGGTCAGGACCGTGAAGGCGAGGATCAGCCAGTCGGTCTCGACCGCGGTGGCGGAGGCCGCGGCCGGCCAGAGCTGGAGCGCGAGGTCGGTCGGGTTCATCGAACGGGGGCTCCGCCGGCGGGCGGGACCGGATCGAGGGGGGACGGATCGAGGGATTTGCCGGCGATCAGCTGCATCGCCCGCGCGACCGGGATGCGGGCCCGCCCATCGGGCAGGGCCGCGTAGGTGGTGAGCTGCGCCTTGTCCCGCGCCTCCTGGCGGGCGAGGTCCTCGTAGGGAGCCCCCTGGAGGTTCGGTGGCGGCGGCTGCACCTTCGCGGTCTGCTGCGGCGTGAGACGCGGGGTGTCGGCGACGTGCCAGGCGCCGAACAGGTGCATCATCAGCCCGACCGCGCCGATCGCGAGGGCGACCGAGCCGGCGAGCCCCGCCACCACGACGGTGGTGCGGCGGACGTCGACATCCTCCTCCTCGAACCCTTCCGGGTTGTGCGGGCCCTGATCGGGCTCGGGCGGCGCGGCGGGCTTCATGCCGGAGAGGCGCAGGATCCCCGCCGCCGCGACGGCCGAGAGCAGGGCGAAGGGGCCGGGCCGGGTGATGCCGCTCACGAGACCTGCCCCCGCAGGCGGCGATCGACCGGGCCGTAGAGGCCGCCGGCGACGCCCACCACCCCGACGAGCGCCAGCGCGTCGGCCCAGGTGAAGCGGAAGGCGCCGCGAAAGCCCGGCGTGACGAGCCAGAAGATCTCGGCACCGTGGAGCAGCAGGATCAGCAGGGCGATGCCGGCGAGGAGCGCCGGGCGGCCGGCGGTCCGGCGCGGGATCAGGACCAGGACCGCCAGCACCATCACGCCGATCCCGGCCCAGACGCCGAGGCGGCCGAGCGCCCCGTCCCGGGCGAGGTACCAGCGCGCCTCGTCGGGGAGGTTCGCCGACCACACGGTGAGGTACTGGCACGCATGGACGAAGCCCCAGATCGCCAGCAGCACCAGGATCGGGTCGGCGAAGGCGGCGGCGGTGCGCTGGTCGCGGCCGGGCCGGCCGGAGGAATCGCGTGCCGCGATCAGGGCCGCCGCCGAGAGGGCGAGCCCCGCCTGGATCGTCATCACCAGGAGGCCGAAGGCGGTCGAGGCCAGGCCCGGATCGGCCGATTGCACCCAATCCTCCGCCGCCAGCGTGCCGGTGATCGTGGTGAGGATCAGGCCGAGGATGGCGCGGCTCCGGCGCTTGTCTGCCGCGGGGCTCCCGGGCTCGGCGGCCGGGCGGCGGAAGGTGTTGGCTAGCCAGAGCCAGACCGCCAGATAGGCGAGGCTGCGCAGGATGAAGAGGAGCGGCGTGAACCAGACGGCCGCGAACGGCGTGCGCGGCGGCACGCCGCGGTCCCAGGGGTAGAGGCCGTTGAGGCTCAAGAGCACCGGCAGCAGCAGCAGGCCGGCGATGGGGAGGAGCCCGAGCAGGCGGCGTAACGACGCGGCCATGGGGCCGGCGGCGAAGCCCGCGAGTTCGAGCCCCATGAGCAGCGGCAGCGCGCCGACCGGCAGGGCCACCAGCACCAGCCAGGCGGCGAGATAGGACGGCATCACCGGGCTGCCGGCGGCACCGGCGAATGCGCAGGCCGCGAGCGCCGCGATGCCGAGGGCGAGGGAGATCGGGCGACGGTTCATCGTGTGCCCCCCGGGCTGGTCCGGCTCGCCGCGGCGAGAGCGGCCTGGTCCTCCGCCGGCAGGCTCGCCGGCGTCGCGCCCTGGCTCAGTTGCAGGGCGCGGATATACGCCACGATCGCCCAGCGGTCGGCCGACGGCACCTGCGGCCCATAAGGCAGCATGGTGCCCTTACCGTTCGTGATCACGTCATAAAAATGTTGGGCCGGGGCCGCCCGCAGGCGGGCCTCGTCGAAGGCGGGCGGGCGCGGATAGCCGCGCTGCACGATCAGCCCGTCGCCGTGGCCGGCCCCACCGTGGCAGGGGGTGCAGAACACGTCGTAGCGTTCCTGGCCCCGCGCCAGCAGGGCGGGCGTCGCGGCGGCTGGCTGCGGCACCGGCCGGTCCGGGCTGTTGCGCGGCACGGTGCCGGGCACCGGCTGGCGCATCGTCTGGTTCTGCGGGAAGAACGGGTTCGCGTCCCAGGTCCTGGATTTGGGCTGGCTCACCATGTCGGCCTGATCGCAGGATACGAGCGCCAGCGGAAGAAGGAGCGCGAGACGCTTCACAGCGGCACCCTCCGGACCATCAGTGGCCGGCCCTGCGGCAGCCGCGCCAGGGCCTGCTCGATCCGGGCCGGATCGAAGCGCGGGCCCGCCGCCTCCAGCGCGAGGAAGAAGCGGTCCTCGCTGGCGCGGGAAAACCCCGGGATCGCGAAGGCCGGGTGGTTGAGCCGCGGCAGGCGGTTCTGGAACAGCAGCGCCAGCAACGCCGTCAGCCCGCCGCACAGGGTGCCGAACGACACGCTCGGCACCAAAAAGGCCTGCCAGGAGAAGCGGGGACGGCCGCCGACATCGAACACGTAGTCGAAGCCGGTGGCGTAGAGGCACATGGCCATGAAGGCGATGCCCCCGCCCAGCGCCGCGCCGAGGGCGAGGAGCGGCAGGATCCCGGCCGGTCGCCCCAGAGTCTCGGCGGCGCGGCGCATCGGCACCGGCCCGTAGGTCTCGACCCGGGCGCCGAAATCGCGCTGCTTCAGGGCCTCGATCGCCGCCGCGAGGGCACCAGAATCGTCGAATTCGGCGCTGACGCCCCAGAGCCGTGCGCTGTCCGTCTCCGCGAGGGTCGGTGCCCGCTCGCCGCTCGGGCGCCCGTCCGGGTGGCTCTCGGCGAAGCGCCGCGTCTCGGCGATCGAGACCATCGGCAGGGTGCGTAAAGCCAGCAGCAGCAGGGCGAGGAACAGCCCGATCGTGCCGGCGAGCGTGGCGAGGCCCCAGGCGCCGATGGAATAGGGATGGGCCGAGGAGGGCAGGAAATCGTGGCTCAGCGTCACGATCAGCAGCATGAAATGATCGCCGAAGCTGCCGATGGCCGCCGCCACGCCGACCAGCGCCACGACGAGGCCGGAGCGGCGAAAACCGGAGAACCAGAACAGCTGCACCGGCATGAGGGCGAGGACCACGATGATCCAGAACGCCCAGGCATGCGAGCCCGAGAGCCGGCGGACCAGCACCGCCCGGTCGTAGGCATCGCCGTGGAGCAGGCTCGAGAAGATCTCGGTGGCATAGCAATAGGCCGAGGCGAGGCCGAGACCCAGCATCAGGCGGGCCATGAGCGCGACGTGCCGTTCGGTGATGAGCGCGTCGAGGTGGAGCGCCCGGCGCACCAGCACGGAGAGGGCCGCGGTGACCCCGACGCCCGCGAGCAAGGAGGCGGCGAGGAAGCTCACCGGCAGCAGCGTGTCGTGCCAGCCCGGCAGCACGGTGCCGGAGAGCATCACCGAGGCCCCGGTCTGGAGCGAGACGACGAGGACGAGGGCCAGCGCCGACAGGGTGCGGGTGGCCATCAGCCAGCGCTCCCAATGGGTCGAGGCCCCGCGCCAGCCGAGCGCTAGGATGCCGTAGGCCTGCGCCTTCAGGAGCGTCAGCCGCCGGGTTCGGCCGCGCTCGTCGGATTCCGTGAGCGCCGCCTCAAAGGCGCGGTCACGGAGCGTGGCGAAGTCGGGCAGGAGGCCGACATACCAGAGCGAGAGGCAGACCCCGAGAAAACTGATGATGTCGACCGCGTCCCAGACCAGCGGTGAGCGGAATTGCGGCCACAGCGCCAGGGTGTTGGGGTAGGGCAGGGTCCAGTAGAACACCCAGGGGCGCCCGAGATGGATGATCGGGTAGAGGGCTGCCGCCGCCGCCGCCAGGATCGCCGTGGTCTCGGCGATGCGGTCCAGCCCTGAGCGCCACGCCGCGCCGGTGAGCCGCAGGGTGGCGGAGGTGAGGAGCGCCCCGCAGGCGATGCCGATCCACCAATCGTAGGCGACGATGTCGAGCGCCCAGACGACCGGGTTGTTGTTGTGCCAGATGCCGACGCCGTTGATGAGCAGCCAGGCGAGGGTGACGGCGAAGACGCCGAGAAGCCCGCAGGCCCCCGCGAAGGCGATCCACCAGGCCCGCGAGCGGGTGCGGGCCGGGGCGCCGGTGACGGCGCGGCCGATCGAGGCGAAATCCTCGCCCTTGCCGAGGAGGCCGGCCCGGGCCGGCAGGGATGTGACCGTCCCGCTCACAGGGCGCTCCCGGGCTTGACGGCGGCGTCCTCGACCAACCGGGCGAGGTAGGTGGTGCGCGGCTTGGTGTTGAGTTCGGCGAGCAGCCCGTAATTGCGCGGATCGGCGGCGGCCGCGGCGACCCGGCTGCCGGAATCGCGCAAATCCCCGAAGGTGATGGCCCGGGTCGGGCAAGCGCCCTGACAGGCGGTCTCGACCGCGCCGTCGGGGATCGGGGCGTGGTCGCTCTTCGTCGAGTCGATCCGCGCCGCGGCGATGCGCTGGACGCAGTAGGTGCATTTCTCCATCACGCCGCGGGCTCGGACGGTGACCTCCGGGTTGCGCTGCTGCTGCTGCACCGGCGCCACGTCGCCGGAATAGTCGAGGTAGTTGAACCGCCGGACCTTGTAGGGGCAGTAGCTGGAGCAGGCCCGCGTTCCGACGCAGCGATTGTAGACCATGAGGTTCAAGCCCTCGCGGTCGTGGATTGTCGCCTCCACCGGGCAGCCGACCTCGCAGGGCGCCTGCTCGCAATGCATGCAGGGCACCGGCATGAAGTGGGTTTTGGGGGCGTCGAGCCCGCCCTCGTAGTAGCGGTCGATCCTGAGCCAGTGCAGCCAGCGGCCTAAGCCCACCTGCTCCTTGCCGACGACCGGGATGTTGTTCTCGGACTGGCAGGCGGTGACGCAGGCATTGCAGCCGATGCAGGCATCGAGGTCGATCACCATGCCCCAGGCGCGCTCGTGATCGTAGCGCCCTCCGGCTGAGGTCGGGGCCGGGGGATAGAGCGAGGGCAGGGCCGCGCGGGAGGCGACGGGAGTGGTGCTGCCCACGGCCTGGACGCGGACGAAGTCGTGCCCCTCCATCGTGCCGTGATCCTGCGTCGTCACCGGCGGCGCCCTGCGGCCGGTCTTCGCCAGGGTCGCCTCGGCGAGACGCCAGGGCGTGGCGCTGGCGCGCAGGGGCGAGGCGTCGTAGCCGATCCCGTCCGCCAGCTGCTCGGGGATCCGCCGGCCGTAGCCGAGGAAGACCGTGACGGCGTCGTCGGCCTGGCCCGGCTGGATCCAGGCCGGCCCCTCGATCCGCCGCCCCTCGGCCTCCAGGGTCACGACGTCGCCCTGGCGAAGTTCCTCGCGCTCGGCGAGGGCGGGACTCACCGCGATCACGTTGCCCCACACCACCTTGGTCAGGGGCTTGGGCAGCTCCTGCAGCCAGGCGAGATTGGCGAGGCTCCCGTCCCACACCGTCGCGTCGGGCCGGAACAGCACCTCGACCCGCCTTGCCGGGCCGGCGGGGGAGGGGGCGGGGCGGGGCGCCGCCGCGGTGGCGGGCAGCGGCGCCCCGACGGTCTCGGGCGGGAGCGCGCTGTTCTCCAAGAAGCCCGCCTGCAGGAAGGCCTCGCGCCGGGCGGTCCAGGCGGCCTCGGACTCGCCGGACGAGCGCCAATGGGCGTCGAACAGGGCGGCGCCGTCCTTCGCCTCGGCATCGGTCAGGATCGACAGGATCTCCGGACCCGAGCGGCCGTCATAGAGCGGCCGGATCGTCGGCTGGATCAGCGTCACCGTCCCGTCGAGGGAGCGGGCGTCGCCCCAGGCTTCGAGCGGATGGGCGAGCGGCAGGTTCCAGTCGCAGTGGAACGCGGTCTCGTCCTGGTAGAGCCCGGCATGGATCTTGAGCGGCACCCGCGCCATGGCGTCGAGGAAGCCGAGATCGCCCGGCGCCTCGTAGACTGGGTTGACGTCGAGCATCACCAGGATCCGCACCTCGCCCCGGCCCATCGCCTCGGTGAGGGCCGACAGGGGCTCCGGATCGAGAACCGGCACCGGCGCGGTGTGGAACACGGTCCGGCCGGTATTGCCCAAAGTCGCGTTGAGGCGATGGACCTGGGCCAGCAGTTCCGGCCCGGCCTGTGCTCCGGCGAGCACGATTCCGTTGCCGCGGGCCGCGTTCAGCGCCGCGAAGGCCTTTTGGCGCCATGCGGCGGCCGGGCCGCCGCGATCCTCCGCCGTGCCGCCCCCGGCCTCGGCGAGGAGGTCGCGGACGAGGGCGTCGAGGCCGTCGGAGCCGATGACGAGGGGGGCATCGGCCTTGGCCGAGGTCAGGTTCGGGCTCGGGCCGGCATGGTGGAGGGCGACGAGCCGCCCCTCGCCGGCGGCCTTGCGGCGGGCCTCGATCCAGTCCCGCGCCTGCCCGACCTGGCCCGGCCCGGGATCGAGCACGTCGCCGTCGAGCGAGACGACGACCCTCGCCTGGTCGAAGCGCCAGCGGGCCTCGAGCGGCCGGCCATAGGCCCGGCGCGTGCCCTCGTAGAGCGCGTCCCGCCCGACCGGGGCCGAGACGTGCCAGCGCATCGCCGGAAAATCCCGGCGCATCGCGGCGATCTGGGCTGCCAGCGAGGGCGAGGTCACCGGCCCGGTGACGAGGTGGAGGCCGCGCCCGCCCTCACTGGCCTTGAGCGCCGCGAAGCGCCCGGTCATGGCGGCGCGGAAGGCCTGCCAGGAACTCGGCCGGCCGAGATGCTGCGGGGTCTGGAGCCGGAACGGATCGTAGAGCCCGAGCACCGAGGATTGGGCGAACACGTCGGTGCCGCCGCGGCTCCAGGGATGCTCGGCATTGCCCTCGATCTTGAGCGGCCGGCCGTTGCGGGTGGTGACGGTGATGCCGTTGGCGAAGCCGTCGATCAGCGCCGCCGAGGCATAGGCGAGGGGCGCGCCCGGGATGATCCGCTCGGGCTGGCGGACATACGGAATCTCCTTGGTGCGCCCGTCCGGCTGGCCGCAGGCGGCCAATCCGCTCATCGCGAAGGAGGCGGCCATCAGCTTGAGGAAGCCGCGCCGGTCGGGAGCGGCGGCGAGCCGCGCGGCGGCCGGGTACTCGGTGTCGAGGAAGGCCCGGAACTCGGGCGAATCCGCCACCGCGTCGAGGCTGCGCCAGAAGGCCGGGCCGTCGCCGGCGGCGAGGCGGGCGCGGAGCGCGCCGATGTCGTCTGTCATCGGTGGCAGATCCCGCATTCGGTCAGGCGCTCGCCGCCGCGGATATGGTACTGGCGCACCAGATCCGGCCCGAGCGTGGCCTGGTTCGCCGGCGGGCTCCAGGTCATGTTGAGGATCTGGTCCTTCGGCCGCACGTATTTCTCGGGGTTGCGGTGGCAATCGAGGCAGAAGCTCATCTCGAAGGCGTTGGCCCGGTAGGTGAGCTGCATGTCGGTGACGCTGCCGTGGCAGGTCGAACAGCCGATGCCGTTGGTCACGTGGACGGCGTGGTTGTAGTAGACGTAGCCCGGCAGCTTGTTCAGGCGGGTCCAGACCAGGGGCTGATCCTTGGCGTAGCTCGCCCGCACCGGTTCCAGCATGTCCGAGCCGGACCAGATCTGGCTGTGGCAGGTCATGCAGGTCTGGGTCGGCGGCAGGCCGGCGGTGGCCTGGGTTTCCACGGTCGTGTGGCAGTAGCGGCAGTCGATCTTCAATTCGCCCGCATGGTGCTTGTGGCTGAACGGCACCGGCTGGGCCGGCGCCACCCCCACGCCGGTGACGTAGGACGAGCGCACCAGCCCCGCCCCCACCACCGGCAAAGCCGCCAGGCAGGCGGCCCCGGTGAGAAGCGCAAGGCGCAGGAGGGCATCCGCGCCCGGCGCGAAGAGCTGGCGCACGACGTCAGGCTCCAGTCCGGGGGGAGGCCGACGCGTCATGACTTGAGGCGGGAATCACGCTCTGCACGCCGTCCTCGTCATGCCGTCGCGGCTCAGTTCGGAACGATGCGAGACTAGGTGGCGCAGCGCCCGGCCTCGGCCAGATGCCGCGGGTGCGAGAAAGGCCGAATGTCACAGTTCTGCAACCGGCGCGCCCGCCCGCCTCATGCCGAGGTGGCCAAGTTGTCATGCGATTGTCGATTGATCTGTTCAGTAAACAATGGAACGCGTCTCCCCTCTCCCGTGTGGGAGAGGGGCCGGGGGTGAGGGTGACACGCTTCCACGATAAAAATCGGACCGTAGTGCGGGCAGCGTGACGCCTTGAGATTTACATTGAAGCGTATCACCCTCACCCCTACCCCTCTCCGACACGGGAGAGGGGACCCCGCGCTTCATTGGTTCGGGGGCGGATCGGCGGAATTTATATTACACGTCCCGCACCATCAGGGCCGCACCCGCACCGTAGCCGGGGGGCGGCGCCTCCGGGATTGGCCGGAAGCCGTGGCGGTGCCAGAAGCCGGCGGCGTTCCCGACCGCGACAAGCACCATTCCGGGCAAGGCGCGCCGCCGGGCTTCCTCCCGCATCAGCCCGACGAGGTCGGAGGCGGCGCCGCGGCCCCTGGCCTCGGGCAGCAGCGCCACGTCGTGGATGCACCAGGCGCCCGCCGGCTCGGGCAGGGCACCGAGGAGCGTGTCGAGGTCCGGCACCGAGTGCGCCCGCCAGGGATGGCCGACGGCGTAGCCCAGCAATCGATCCCCGGCGGCCAGCGCGAAGCAGCCCTCCGGGCACAGGCGCAGGCGCTCGACCATCACCGCGTCGTCCTCCGGGTAATCCGGATGGATGCGGGCGGCGATGGACGAGGCGGCGGCGAGGTCCGGCACCCGTAAAGGGCGCCAGCGTAAGGACGGCGTGCTCAGCGGGCGGCCTCGTACTTGAAGGCCGGCGCGGCCTGGAGTTCGGCCTTCGTCAGCCGCACCTCGGCCTCGGCCACCGTGCCGTCGGGCCCGGTCGCCAGCACCGTGGCGCGGCCCCGCGGTGCGGGCGCCGCGACCGAGCCGGTGGCGTCGTCGACGGTGCCGCTGCGCTTCTCCGGCACGGCGGCCAAAGCCCGGTCGGTCACCTTGGCACCCGGCATCGTCTCCGGACCGGCGGTATTGGCAGCCGCGTCGCTCGGCGCGCGGCCGGGCGTGGTGAAGGAGGGCGGGGCCTCGGCGGCGGCGGCGCCGGTGTTCCAGGCCATCGTGTCGAACGGCACCGCCACGGATTTCTGGCCGATGCCGAGGAAGCCGCCGACGCCGATCACCACCGCCCGCACCCGCCCGTCCTCGGTGAGGAGCACGTCCTCGATCTCGCCGACCCGGACGTGGTCCATGCCGATCACCTTGACGCCGACGAGCTTTGAGGCCCGCACGAAGCCGGGCTCCGGCCGGGTTAGGAATCCCGCCGCCGGATCGGGGGCGGCCGGACGCTGCTGCTGCTGCTGCTGCTGCTGCTGCTGCTGCTGCTGCTGCGCGAGCGCGGGCACGGCCATCAGCACGAGGGCGAGAGGCAGGGCGCCGAGAAGCGTGCGTGGGGCGGTCGTCATGTCGGGTCTCCTGGCTGTCATGGTCTCCAACGGGACGGAAGCGCCACGGTTCACCAGCGCAGACGGTCCATCACCCCGCCAAGGGCCGCCCGCGCCGAGCCCGCCGCGCCGATCGCCCAGTCCCGCGCCCGGGCGACGACGCTGCGGGTCGTGCGCGCCCGCGCCTCGGCCTCCTGGGCCGCCAGCATCGCGCGGACATAGGCGTCCTCGTGCGGCTTGCAGGCGGCGAGCGCGGCCCTCTGCGCCGCCCGCCGCTCCATCCCGAAGGCCTGGCCGCCGAAGGCCTGCCGCACGCAATCGTGCCAGCGGGTCTCCAGCGCAGCGAGCCCGGCCTCCTCGGCCGGGGCCGGCCCGCCCGCCAGGGCCAGGAGCACGAAGGACAGGGGCAGCGGCAAGACACTAAGCAGATTTCGCAAAAGTGGCGGCCGGTTTTGCGACAAAAATCTGCGATAATTCAACAACCTAAGCGGACGAAGCGTTGGCTTGCCAACGCAAGTCTGCTTAGGCCGCAGCCGCCGCAGCGTCGCCGCGGCGATCTCTGCGAAAGGCTTCATGGTCGCACTCACGATCGAAGGCTCCCGCAGCGGCGCCTCCTTGAACGCAAGATCTCGGGCGGATTCGAGGCCGGAACGACTTTGTGCGCTGGCGCACATCGGGCGACGCACACGGAGCGGTGGCGAGTGACGAATGTTGACATTCATCACTCCTCCGGTAGGTTCTGGGCATGCGGCCGGGCCGGCCGCGACTTCGGGTTGAGCTCCGCCCCCTCGCTCCGCTCGAAGCCGTGAACGGCCCGGCCGTACCCGTTTCCGCCGCCCCGGCTTTACGCGCGGCGGCGTTTCTGGCACCGCCCGCCGATGTTGCTGCGCGCCTGCCTCGTCCTCGCCCTGCTCACCGGCCTTGCGGGCCTCTCCTTGCGCCTCGCCGTGCCGGTCACGCCGGTCGACCAGGATTACCGCGACGTGGTCGCGTTCTACCGCGCCCTGCCGGCGGGGAGCGGGCATTGAGCCTGCAGGGGCCGATCCCGTCCCCGGAGAGCTGACGGCATGACCGACTGGGCCGCCCTGCACCGGACCGCCCGCGAGGCCGTGGGGCGAGCGGCGCGGCGCCTCGGCATCGGCACCCTGGCGGGCCTCGGCGATCCCGGCACGCCCGAGGACCATGACGGCGGGCGTCAGAACCTCCTGCTCCTGGTGCAACTGCGCTGGATCGCGGTGGCGGGCCAGGTCGTCACCATCGCGGTGGCGCAAGCGGGCCTCGGCATCGCGCTGCCGCTCGGGCCCATGGCGGTGGTGCTGGCCGGGCTCGTCATCCTCAACCTCGTCAGCCTGGCCTGGATCGCCCGCAGCGGCACCGTGAGCGAGGGCGCGCTGTTCGTCGCCCTCCTCCTCGACGTCGTGGCGCTCACGGTGCAGCTCTCCTTGAGCGGTGGTGCCACCAACCCGTTCACCTCGCTGTTCCTGCTCCAGCTCACGCTCGCGGCGGTGCTGCTTAGCAGCCGGGCGACGATCGGCCTCGTCGCCGTCACCACCGCGGCGCTCGGCCTGCTGATGCTGGCCTACCGGCCGCTGGTTCTGCCGCCGGACGACGACAGCGGCGAGCTGTTCCGGCTCTACCTCGTCGGCATGCTGGTGGCGTTCGTCATCGATGCCGCCCTGATCGCGGTCTTCGTCACCCGGATCTCGCGCAACCTGCGCCGGCAGGATGCGCGACTCGCCTCCTTACGCCAGCGCGCGGCGGAGGAGGACCACATCGTCCGCATGGGACTCCTCGCCTCGGGCGCGGCGCACGAGCTCGGCACGCCGCTCTCCTCGCTCTCGGTGATCCTCGGCGACTGGCGCCGGATGCCGGACCTCACCGCCTCGCCCGACATCGCCCGCGAGATCGAGGAGATGCAGGAGGCGGTGGGGCGCTGCAAGGCGATCGTCACCGGCATCCTGCTCGCCGCCGGCGCCGCCCGCGGGGAGGCGCCGCACCTCACCACCGTGCGCGGCTTCGTGACTGAGCTCGTCGGCGACTGGCGCCGGATGCGATCCTGCTTCTGCCTGGAGGTCCGCGACGAGTTCGGCGAGGACCAGGAGATCGTCTCCGACACCGCGCTCAAGCAGGTGCTGTTCAACGTCCTCGACAACGCGCTGGAGCTGTCGCCCAACTTCGTCGAGCTGGCCGCCTGGCGCGACGGCGACACCCTGCGGCTCTCCGTCACCGATCGCGGCCCGGGTTTCGCGCCCGAGATGCTGGCGCGGCTCGGCCAGCCCTATACATCGAGCAAGGGCCGCCTCGGCGGCGGGCTCGGGCTGTTTCTCGTCGTCAACGTCGTGCGCAAGCTCGGCGGCACGGTGGAGGCCCGCAACCGCAGCTATGGAGGCGCCGTCGTGACCATCAGCCTGCCGCTCTCCGGCCTGACGGTGTGAGATGAGCCCATTCGACTACTTCGACAGTCTATCCCGCCCGCAACCTCATCCTGAGGTGTTAGCCGATAGAAGATCGGCTGACCTCGAAGGAGGGTTCCAGAAGTCTTGGAGCTAACTGGAGCCCTCCTTCGAGGTCAGTCCATCAAGGATGGACTGACGCCTCAGGATGAGGTTGTGGGTGGGATGAAGCAGAAACCTTGACACTCCGATTTCACGTTCAACAGGCCCTGAGATGTCCGACGAAGACCGCCTGCTCGTCATCGTCGAGGACGACGAACGCTTCGCCGCCACCCTGACCCGCTCCCTCGAGCGGCGCGGCTATACCGTCGTGAGCCTCACCGGCCTCAGCGCCCTGGAAGCGCTGCTCGCTGAGCGAACCCCGGCCTACGCCGTCGTCGACCTGAAGCTCAACGGCGAATCGGGGCTCGCCTGCGTCAAGGCGCTCCACGACCACGATCCCGGCATCCTGACGGTGGTGCTGACCGGCTATGCCAGCATCGCCACCGCCGTCGAGGCGATCAAGCTCGGCGCCTGCCACTATCTCGCCAAGCCCGCCAACACCGACGACATCGAGGCGGCCTTCTCCAAGGCGGCGGGCGACGTCGACGTGTCCCTCGACGGCCGGCCGACCTCGATCAAGACGCTCGAATGGGAGCGCATCCACCAGACCCTGGTCGAGACCGACTTCAACATCTCGGAGACGGCGCGCAGGCTCGGGATGCATCGGCGGACGCTCGCCCGCAAGCTCGACAAGCAGCCGATCAAGTAGCGCGCTTCCCGCGGCGTCTGCCGCCTGCATGGCTGGCGCGTGCGGAATGCGATTTCGCATCCTGGCGAAGCCGGCACGCCCGGGGTAACGTCCCGGCCGAAATGCAAGGAGGAAATGCATGAACGCCCCGTCCGCCGCGGTCGCCACCCAGACCAACCTCAGCCCGGTGAAGCCCCATGAAGGGACCCGCGGCGCGTTCCGGTGGGACGACCCCTTCCTGCTCGACGACCAGCTCACCGACGACGAGCGCCTGATCCGCGACTCGGCCCGCAGCTTCGCCCAGGAGCGCCTGCTGCCCGGCATCGTCGAGGCCTATGCCGAGGAGAAGACCGACCGTTCGCTGTTCAACGCCATGGGCGAGCTGGGCCTCCTCGGCGTCACCCTGCCGGAGGAATACGGCTGCGCCGGCGCGTCTTACGTCGCCTACGGCCTCGTCGCCCGCGAGGTCGAGCGGATCGATTCCGGCTACCGCTCGATGATGAGCGTGCAGTCGTCGCTCGTCATGTACCCGATCTACGCCTATGGCGACGAGAACCAGCGCAAGAAGTACCTGCCGAAGCTCGCCTCCGGAGAGTTCGTCGGCTGCTTCGGCCTGACCGAGCCGGATGCCGGTTCCGATCCGGCCGGCATGAAGACCCGGGCCGACAAGATCGACGGCGGCTACCGCCTGTCGGGCGCCAAGACCTGGATCTCGAACGCTCCCATCGCCGACGTGTTCGTGGTCTGGGCGAAGTCGCCCGCCCACGACAACCAGATCCGCGGCTTCATCCTGGAGAAGGGGATGAAGGGGCTCTCGGCGCCGCAGATCAAGGGCAAGCTCTCGTTGCGCGCCTCGATCACCGGCGAGATCGTGATGGACGGCGTCGAGGTGCCGGAGAGCGCGCTCCTGCCCAACGTCTCGGGGCTCAAAGGTCCGTTCGGCTGCCTCAACCGGGCGCGCTACGGCATCTCCTGGGGCGCGCTCGGCGCGGCCGAGGATTGCTGGCACCGGGCGCGGCAATACACGCTCGACCGCAAGCAGTTCAACCGGCCGCTGGCCCAGACCCAGCTGGTGCAGAAGAAGCTCGCCGACATGCAGACCGAGATCGCGCTGGGCCTCCAGGGCTCGTTGCGGGTGGGGCGGCTGTTCGACGAGGGCCGGATGGCGCCGGAGATGATCTCGCTGGTCAAGCGCAACAATTGCGGCAAGGCGCTGGCGATCGCCCGCGAGGCGCGCGACATGCACGGCGGCAACGGTATCATGGGCGAGTACCACGTGATGCGCCACGCCCAGAACCTCGAGACGGTGAACACCTACGAGGGCACCCACGACGTCCACGCCCTGATCCTGGGCCGGGCGCAGACCGGGCTGCAGGCGTTCTTCTAACCTTCCACCGCTTTCCGCCAATATTCGAGGCTCTCCGGGTTCACCGGGGAGCCTGCCAGCCGGTCGAGGGTGAGAACATCCTCGTAGAAAGCCCTGGCTTCACCCGGCCCGACGAGGTCGCGCAGGGATGTGAGGATGCGGGTGATGCGCAGGTGGTTGTGGTCGAAGGCCGTCAGCCATCCCTTGGTCTGAACATAGAAGCGCACCATCCGGACCCTGGCGGCAAGCAGGCCGGACTGAGCCAGGGAATCGCTCCGGATTGCCGTGGCCTCCGCGTCCCCGAGCACCGGCGACCCTGGGACTGCCCGGCTCGGCTCGCGCAGCGGGAACAGCCACTGGATGAAATCGTGCTCGCGATCCAGGCGCGCATCATCGAAAGCCAGCACGTCCGACAGAGTGCGTCCGCTCCCGTCCTGACCCTGACAGGCGAGGAAGGCGTGGATCGGTCCGGCGCTCGTCCAGGTCCATTCCTTCTTCGTCGATTGCTTCTTCGCGACCTCCTTCCGCGCCTTCGTCATGCCCGGCCTCCTCGCGTCATCTCTCCCGATCTATGGCGAGGCGCAGCGGCGGACAGGCGGGGCGATCGCGCAATCGAGGCTGCATTGCTGGCGCGCGCCGCAGAACCACGACAGGCTACCGCTCTTGAGGCAGGCGCCTCCGCACTGGCGATAGGTCCCGTAGATCGGCCGGACATAGACCGGCTCGGTCAGCGTCCGCGTCCGGCCCATCTCCCCCGCGAGGGCCTGCACGGCGGCGAGGGAGACAAGAAGCGCCGTCGTGCAGGAGCGAAGAAGGGTCATGGTCTCGGCAGCCGTGGCGTGGGCTGCCATGATCAGGTCATCGACGCACCGGGTCGATTAAATTGCGATTCATCCGGGGGCCTGGTCGCGCGCGTCAGGCCGCCTCCTTGCGCTCGGCCCGCGCCGCCTCCAGTGCCCGCACCCGCGGGATCACCTGTTCGCCGAAATACTTCACCTCCTCCTGGAAATGCAGGAAGCCGAGCAGCGCGAGGTCGGCGCCCGCATCCTTGAGCGCGAGGATGCGCTCGGCGATCTGGTCGGGCGTGCCGATCAGGTCGGTGCGGAAGCCGTCATTGTACTGCACCAGGTCCTCGAAGGTGGAATTCGCCCAGTTGCCCTGGCGCTCCGGCGAGGCCGCGCCGGCATTCTTCACCTCTTGGCCGAAGGCGCGCACCGCGTCCGGATCGGCCTGGTCGATGATGTCCTTCAGGACGGCGCGGGCCTCCGCCTCGGTGTCGCGGGCGATCACGAAGGCGTTGACGCCGATCTTGACGTGCCGCCCCTCGGCTTCAGCCTTGTGGCGGATATCGTCGACCTGGAGGCGGATGTTCTCCGGCGTGTTGCCGTTGGTGAAGTACCAGTCGGAGACCCGGGCCGCCATGTCCCGCGCCGCCCGCGAGGAGCCGCCCTGGAAGATCTCCGGCAGGGGCTCGGCCGGTTTCGGCTTCAGGGTGTAGTTGCTGTAGCGGTAGAAGTCGCCCCGGAAGGTGAAGTTGTCCTCCGTCCAGATCCCGCGCAAGCTGCGGATGAATTCCTCCGAGCGGCGGTAGCGCTCGTCGTGGTCGAGCCAGGGCTCGCCGATCGCCCGGAATTCGCCCGAGAACCAGCCGCTGACGATGTTGACGGCGATGCGCCCACCGGTGAGCTGCGAGATCGTCGCCACTTGCTTGGCCGCCAGCGTCGGGTTCCACGGCCCGGGCAGGAGCGCCGCGATGACGTTCAGCTTGGTCGTGGCGGCGAGCAGAGCGTGGCTGAAGGCGACCGATTCGTGCTGGTACTCGGCGCCGTAGCCGGCGGTGAAACGGATTTGCGTCAGCGCGTAATCGAAGCCCGCCCGCTCGGCGATCCGCGCCAGGTCGCGGTTGTAATCGGCGTCCCAGGACGTGCGCTGGGGGATCTTGCTGACGACGAGGCCGCCGGAGACGTTCGGCACCCAATAGGCGAAGCGGATCGGCTCTGCGGTTTGCTGCGTCATGGCGGGTCCTCGCTCATCGATTGTCGAGAAGAACCGGCGCCGTGATAGTCGAACGGCGCGGTTGACCTTCAGTATCGAAGGCTCTATCCGCGCCGTCAAAAGCATCGTCGTGCTTTTTTGCTGCCTGCGCGAAAAACCCGTTCTCCCGAACGGGCCGCCCGCGCTGACGATCTTCCGAATCGCCGCTCAGGCCTTCGACCGCTCGCGGTTGCCGTATTGCGCGAGTTCCAGCCGGGCGATCGAGCGGTTATGGACCTCGTCCGGCCCGTCGGCGAGGCGCAGCGTGCGGATGCGGGCATAGGAATAGGCCAGCCCGGCATCGCTGCTGACCCCGGCGCCGCCATGGGCCTGGATCGCGTCGTCGATGATCTTCAGCGCCATGCGCGGGGCCGCGACCTTGATCATCGCGATCTCGAGCTTGGCGCCCTTGTTGCCGACCTTGTCCATCATGTCCGCCGCCTTGAGGCAGAGGAGGCGCGTCATCTCGATATCGGTGCGGGCCTCGCCGATGCGCTGCTCCCAGACCGAGTGGTCGGCGATGCGCTTGCCGAAGGCGACGCGGGACAGCAGGCGCTTGGCCATCTTCTCCAGCGCCTCTTCGGCCACCCCGATGGTGCGCATGCAATGGTGGATGCGCCCCGGCCCGAGGCGCCCTTGCGCGATCTCGAAGCCGCGGCCCTCGCCGAGCAGCAGGTTCTCGGCTGGCACCCGCACGTCATGCAGGATCACCTCGGCATGGCCGTGCGGCGCGTCGTCGTAGCCGAAGACCGGCAGCATCCGCACCACCTCGATCCCGGGCGTGTCGAGCGGCACGAGGATCTGCGATTGCTGCTGGTGCAGGGGGGCGCTGGTGTCGGTCTTGCCCATCACGATCGCGACGGCGCAGCGCGGGTCGCCGACGCCCGACGACCACCACTTGCGGCCGCTGATCACGTAATGGTCGCCGTCGCGGCGGATCTTCGTCTCGATGTTGGTGGCGTCCGAGGACGCGACGTCCGGCTCGGTCATCAGGAAGGCCGAGCGGATCTCGCCCGCCATCAGAGGGGTGAGCCAGCGCTCCTTCTGGGCCTTGGTGCCGTAGCGGTGCAGCACCTCCATGTTGCCGGTATCGGGCGCCGAGCAGTTGAACACCTCGGAGGCCCAGGAGATCCGGCCCATCTCCTCGGCGCAGAGCGCGTAATCGAGGTTGGTGAGACCCGCGCCGCGAAAATCGCCGTCGTCGTGCTGGGGGGAGGGGGGCAGGAACAGGTTCCACAGCCCGGCCTCGCGGGCCTTGGGCTTCAATCGCTCGATCACCGGCACCGGCTGCCAGCGATCGGTGCCGAAGGCCTCCATCTCGGCCTTGTAGGTCGGCACCATGGGGCGGACATGCTCGTCCATGAAGGCCCGGACCCGGTCGCGCCAGTGGCGCTGCCGCTCGGAGAGGGTGAAGTCCATGCGCGAATCCTCCCGTCGCCAGGGTCTCTCGCGCCCCGGCCTTGCCGGAGGTGAGCCTAGCGCCAACCGCGCTCGAGCAAAACCGCCTTTTCGAAAGGGGTGGAGGCGATGGGCTGCACCGGGGCCGTACCGGGTTTTCGAAGGCTCTGTCGCTCGCTCGACGCGGTTCATACCCTCAGTGTCATCCCGGGGCCGCGCAGCGGAACCCGGGATCCATGAACGCCGACGATTCAGGATGAGGCGGGACGGTTTTCGTCCATTTTTCCACGTCAGCGGTTATCGATCCCGGGTTCTCGGCTGCGCCGAGCCCCAGGATGACACGGAGGGCGGCAGTCCTGTCCGGCCAGAACGATCCGGAGCGATCTTTCAGCCCCGATACACCCGCTCGTAGCGTCGCCCGAGCCCGGTCAGGATCTCGTAGCCGATCGTCCCGGCACTGCGCCCGACCGCGTCGACGTCGAGGCCGTCGCCGATGAGCGTCGCGGGTGCGCCGCGAAACAGGGCCCCGGGCGGCGCTTCGGTCACGTCGAGGATGATGAGGTCCATCGAGACGTTGCCGGCAAACGGGCAGCGCACGCCGCCGACCACAGCCTCGCCGCGGCCGGTCGAGGCGCGGGGAAAGCCGTCGGCATAGCCCAGCGACAGGGTGGCGAGGCGGCGCGGCCCCGGGGCGACCCAGCGAGCATTGTAGCCGGCGGTCTCGCCGGAGGCGACCTCGCGGACCTGGAGGATACCGGCCTCGAGCCGCACCACCGGGCGCATCGGATTATCGCGCCCGGGCCGCGGGTTGCCGCCGTAGAGGGCATAGCCCGGCCGCGCCAGGTCGGCGCGGCAGGAGGGCAGGAAGTCGCCGGAGGAGTTCGCCAGTGAGGCTCGGATTCCCGGATAGGCGGCGCGCACCCGCGCGAACTCCGCCGCCTGGTGGTCGGTGAGCGGATCGTGCTCGACCTCGGCGCTGACGAGATGGCTCATCAGGAGGTCGATGCCGGCTTGCTGCACGATCGGGTCTCCGGCGAGCGCCAGTCCCTC
This sequence comes from Methylobacterium sp. 142-1Y, assembly GCF_057747795.1. Lineage (NCBI taxonomy): Bacteria > Pseudomonadati > Pseudomonadota > Alphaproteobacteria > Hyphomicrobiales > Methylobacteriaceae > Methylobacterium > Methylobacterium sp. 142-1Y. Next base: position 1,350,324 of record NZ_CM173224.1, read on the forward strand.
CGGCACCGACAGGCCGAGGCGATTCATGCCGGTATCGACGTGGAGGGCCGCCGGGCGCGTCACGCCCTCCTGACGGTTCGCCGCCGCCCACTCGGCGACCTCCTCGCGCGAGCCGAGCACGGGGTGCAAGCCCGCGGCGCGGTAGGCCGCCGCGCTGCCCGGCGGAAATCCGTTGAGCACGTAGATCGCCGCCTCCGGTACTGCCACTCGCGCAGCGAGCGCTTCCGACAGGTGGGCGACGAAGAAGGTGCGGCAGCCCTCCGCCCACAGGGCGGGCGCGGCCCGGGCGATCCCGCAGCCATAGGCATCGGCCTTGATGACCGCGGCGGTCTCGGGGCACTCCGCGGCTTTCGCGAGAATCCGCCAGTTCGCCCGCAGGGCCGACAGGTCGATGGTGAGGCGGCCGCCATGGCCGATGGGTGTGGGCTCGGTCATGATCTCGCTCCTCGGCCCCGGTCTACCCTCTGACGAGGGGGCAAGGCCAGGGCCGAGGAGGGGGGCGCCTGCCCGAAAGTCAGGCGAGGCGGTGCCTCACATCGTATCGGGCAGCCGGTCGCCCTGCGCCAGGTTCGAGAACCGGGTGATCTCGGCGTCGAACTGGAGCTCGACCGTGCCGGTGGGACCGTGGCGCTGCTTGCCGAGGATCACCTCGGCCTTGCCGTAGACGCGGTTCATCTCGGCTTCCCAGGTGAAGAACTCTTCCGTGCCCTCGCGCGGCTTCTTGTTCTTGACGTAGTATTCCTCGCGGAACACGAACATCACCACGTCGGCGTCCTGCTCGATCGAGCCCGATTCGCGCAGGTCCGAGAGCTGCGGCCGCTTGTCGTCGCGGGCTTCGACCTGGCGCGAGAGCTGCGACAGGGCGACGATCGGCACCGCCAGTTCCTTGGCGAGCGCCTTCATGCCGGTGGTGATCTCGGTCATCTCCTGCACCCGGTTCTCGCCCTTCTTCGACGAGCCGGAGAGCAGCTGGAGGTAGTCGACGACGAGCAGGTCGAGGCCGCGCTGGCGTTTCAGCCGGCGGGCCCGCGCCGCGAGCTGGGCGATCGAGATGCCGCCGGTCTGGTCGATGTAGAACGGGATCGTCTGCATGTCCCGGGCGGCGTCGGTGATCTTGTAGAATTCCTCCGGCCGGATGTCGCCGCGGCGGATCTTGTAGGAGGCGACGCCCGATTGCTCGGCGATGATGCGGGTGGCGAGCTGCTCGGCCGACATTTCGAGCGAGAAGAAGCCGACGATGCCGCCGTTCTTGGTCGCGATCGAGCCGTCGGGCTGCTTCTCGCCGACATAGGCCTTGGCGATGTTGAACGCGATGTTGGTGGCGAGCGAGGTCTTGCCCATGCCGGGGCGGCCGGCCAGGATGATCAGGTCCGAGGCTTGCAGGCCGCCCATCTTGGCGTCGAGGTCGGACAGGCCGGTGGCGATGCCCGACAGCCGGCCCTCGCGCTGATAGGCCTTGGCCGCCATGTCGACCGCCGCCGTCAGGGCGTCGGAGAACTTCTGGAAGCCGCCGTCGTACTTGCCGGTCTCGGCGAGTTCGTAGAGCCGGCGCTCGGTCGCCTCGATCTGCTCGCGCGGCGAGGTCTCGACCGGGGCCTCGTAGGCGCCGTTGACCAAGTCCTCGCCGATGGTGATCAGGCGCCGGCGGAGCGCCAGGTCGTAGATCGTGCGGCCGTAATGCTCCGAGTTGATGACCGTCGTCGCCTCGGCGGCGAGCCGGGCGAGGTACTGGCCGACCGTGAGGCCGCCGAGATCGGCGTCGCCCAGATAGGTCTTGAGGGTGATCGGGCTCGCGAGCTTGCCGGCCTTGATCAGCGTGATCGACACCTCGTAGATCCGCCGGTGCACCTCCTCCATGAAGTGCTCGGGCAGCAGGAAGTCCGAGACCCGGTAGAACGCGTCGTTGTTCACCAGGATCGCGCCGAGCAGCGCCTGCTCCGCGTCGATGTTATGCGGCGCGACGCGGTATTCCTGCTGCACGGGTTCGAGATTCGCCGTCAGGGTGCTGGGAATGGCCATCCGGCGGGGCTCCGGCTCAATCGAGGGGGCGGCACGGGTCGGGGCGACCGCGTGTCGGAACAAACGCTGCGGCGACCATCGCACCACCATCGTTGACCAAACCTTGACCGAAGGGTGGCGAACGGCGGTTCGAAACGACAGCGGGGCCCGCGACTCACGCCGCGGACCCCGCCATGCTGGAACAAAATGGGAACAAGTCAAGCCCGGATCCCGGGCTTGTCCCCGCTGTCCCGGCTATCCCGCCCCGGAGGACAGGACAGCGTGTGGATCATCAGCGGTCGAGGCTGGCGTCCGGGCCGGCCTCGGCCAGGGCAGCGCCGACCTCGAGGCCGAGATCGTCGAGGTTGAACTCCTCGCGGGTGGTGGTCGACTCGCCGCGGGCCTGGCGCTCGGCCTCCTCGGGGCTGCGGGCGATGTTGACGGTCACGGTGACCTCGACCTCGGGGTGCAGCACCACCGGGACGGTGTGCAGGCCGAGCGTCTTGATCGGCTGCGCGATGTTGAACTGGTCGCGGTTGATGGTGAAGCCGTCCTGGGTCACCACCTCGGCGAGGTCGCGCGGGGAGACCGAGCCGTAGAGCACGCCGGTCTCGCCGGCCTGGCGGATCAGCACGAAGCTCTTGCCGTTCAGGGTCTCGCCGACCTTCTCGGCCTCGGCGCGACGCTCGAGGTTGCGGGCCTCGAGCTGGGCGCGCTGGTCCTCGAAGCGCTTCTTGTTGCCTTCCGTGGCGCGCAGGGCCTTGCCGCGGGCGAGCAGGAAGTTGCGGGCGAAGCCCGCCTTCACCTTCACGGTCTCACCCATCTGGCCGAGCTTGGCCACGCGCTCGAGCAGGATCACTTCCATGGTCGTCGTCCTTACGTTGGTGAGGCTTTTCGGGCCTCGGGGTGTGATGGCGGAGCGTGCCCGCCGTCGGGGATCCGGATCGCCTCGCAGCGGCCCGGGGATTCAGGTCAGGCCACCGGCGGAACTTGCGCCGGCCGGCGCCGCCCGGTCAGGGCGTCGACGAGGCCGAACAGGGCGAGTGCGGCGAGCGCCAGCCCCTGCGTCAGGAAGACCAGCACGTAGAGGCCGATCAGCATCGGCACGCGGCCGGGCTTGCCGCGGCTGCGGTCGTGGAGCGCCGCCAGGCCCTGCAGGGCGAGCGCCGTCGAGAGGGCGCCGAGCAGCGCGACGCCGAAGGCGCCGGCATAGCCCGGCGCGACCGACAGCGCGGCACCGATCGCCAATCCCCACAACGCCCGGCGCGGCAGGGCGGTGGCGGCGAGATCCGGCCAGGGCCGGGCCAGGCGGCCGGAGATCTGCACCACCCGGGCGCCGGCCCAGAGGTAGAAGGTCAGGAGCAGGGTGAACGTCGTCGCCATGATGGCGGGGGCAAGGCCCGCGACCCGCTCGGCGATGCGGGCGAGGTCGTCCTCCTCCAGCCCGGCGCCCCGGGACGGGGCCTCCTGGATCTGGAGCTGGAGCATCGCCCGGGCGAGGCGGCGGACCCGGTCCTGGTAGGCGGCGTGGTCGCCCGACGACAGCATCACCACGACGACGAGGGCGATGGACGCGGTGACGGCGACCCAGGCGAGCAGCCGGCCGGTCGGGTACCATTCCATCTCGCCGGACGTCGTCCCACCGGAGACTTTGGGACGGCCCAGCAGCGCGAGATAGCCGAGCCACCACGCGGGAAGGGCGGTCGAGACCAGGAAGGCGAGGCCGCGCAACGGCGAGGCGGCGAGGGCGAGGGCGAGCGTGCCGGCGGCGGCGGCGACGAGGCCGGTCCGGTGGCTCCAGCCCATCGCCACGATCAGGATCGGCAGCGGGGCGAGCAGGTAGAGGGCGAGAGCGAGCGGCGTCGCCTGGACGACGACCCCGATCAGGAGTGCCGAGGCGAGGCCGGCGATGACGCCGATGCCGGTGTGACGAACCATGGAAACCTTATGCCCGCTGTCCCGCCGCCCGGTCCGGGTGCGGTTAGAGGCGATGCAAGACCGCCCCAGCGACCCGGCGGCGCGCTGCCGCCGGGTTGTTGATCAGACGATTAGCGGATCACGTAGGGCAGGAAGCCCAGGAAGCGGGCGCGCTTGATCGCCTGGGCGAGCTCGCGCTGCTTCTTGGCCGACACCGCGGTGATGCGCGAGGGCACGATCTTGCCGCGCTCGGAGACGTAGCGCGAGAGCAGCTTCACGTCCTTGAAGTCGATCTTCGGGGCATTGGGGCCCGAGAACGGGCAGGTCTTGCGCCGACGGAAGAACGGACGACGGCCACCGCCGCCGCCACCAGCACCGAAAGCCATGGCTTACTGCTCCTCGTTCGTGTTGCGCTCGGCGCGCTCAGGCCGCTCCGGACGATCGCCGCGATCCGGACGGTCGCCGCGCTCGGGGCGGTCACCGCCGCCGAAGCCGCCGCCGAAGCCGTCATCGTCGCGGCGACGGCCGCGCTCGCGGTCCTTGCGCTCGTCGCGGTCGCGCTTCTGCATCATCGCGGACGGCTCGGACTCGAGCTCCTCGACGCGCACGGTCATGAAGCGCAGCACGTCCTCGGAGATGCGCATCTGGCGCTCCATCTCGGCGAGGGCCGCCGGGGGAGCGTCGATGTTGAGGAGGGTGAAATGCGCCTTGCGGTTCTTCCGGATGCGGTACGCGAGGGACTTCACGCCCCACATCTCGGTCTTCTCGACCTTGCCGCCGTTCTGCTCGATGACGGACTTGTAGGTCTCGACCATCGTTTCGACCTGCTGCGAGGTCACGTCCTGGCGAGCCAGGAACACATGCTCATAGAGAGCCATGATGGGCCTTTCTCAGGGAGACTAAGGCCCGCTGCACGACAACGCGGGTAAGCGGTTTCGGGCGTCGGGCCGGTTCGTCCTCGCGTCGCACGGCGCCAAGCCCTTCGAGCCTGCAAAGGCCCGAGCGGTTGTTCGAAGGCGGAGACACGGGACGACGGGGCGAACCCCTATGGCGAGTCGTTCGAGATCCGCCACCGTCCGTTCAGCCCCCGGCCGGAGCGAACGCGAGGCGCGGCCTATAGCAGGTTTTCACGAGAGGGCAAGAGGCAGGGCGACGGATGTGTCCGGACCGCGTGCTCGCCATACGGTCCGCGCGGCCGCGAGCCGGGCACCGTCCACGCTCGTTTCTGCCCGGTTCCGGGTCCCGCCCGGCCGGCGTCCCGGGTTGACACGGGCCGGCCCCTCCGCCAAGCCTCCGCGCCGCCCGGTCCCCGATGGGCCGCCCCGACCCGCAGGCGCTCCACACCCGCAGGGCTCGCAACAGGCCCCGGCCTCCCGCCTCGATCTCCGCGACGCCGGCCCGACACAGCATAGGTCCCGATGCGCTCCTACCTCGACTTCGAAAAGCCCGTCGCCGAGCTCGAGGCGAAGCTTGAGGAGCTGAAGGCCCTCGGCGACCGCGACGGCGCGGTGGCGATCAGCGAGGACGTGGCGCGGTTGGAGGCCAAGGCCGCGGCGGCGCTCGCCGAACTCTATGCCGGCCTCACCCCCTGGCAGAAGACGCAGGTGGCCCGCCACCCCCAGCGGCCGCATTTCGTCGATTACTGCGCCGGGCTGATCGAGGAGTTCCAGCCGCTCGCCGGTGATCGCGTCTTCGGCGAGGACGAGGCGGTGGTCGGCGGCTTCGGCCGCTTCCGCGGCCGCCCGGTCTGCGTCATCGGCCAGGAGAAGGGCGCCAACACCGAGGCGCGCATCCGGCACAATTTCGGCATGGCCAAGCCCGAGGGCTACCGCAAGGCGGTGCGCCTGATGGGGCTCGCCGGCCGCTTCGGCCTGCCGGTCCTCACCTTCGTCGACACGGCCGGCGCCTATCCGGGCATCGAGGCGGAGGAGCGCGGCCAGGCCGAGGCCATCGCCCGCTCGACGGAAGCCTGCCTCGGCCTGCCGACCCCGAACGTCACGGTGGTGATCGGCGAGGGCGGCTCTGGCGGCGCCATCGCGCTCGCCACCGCCAACACCGTGCTGATGCTGGAGCATTCCATCTACAGCGTGATCTCGCCGGAGGGCGCCGCCTCGATCCTGTGGCGCGATGCCGGCCGGGCCCAGGACGCCGCCACCGCGATGAAGATCACCGCCCAGGACCTGCTGCGGCTCGGCGTGATCGACGGCATCATCCCCGAGCCGACCGGCGGCGCCCACCGCGACGGCGAGGCCGCCATCCGGGCCGCCGGCGACGCGATCGCGAACGCCCTGGAGCTGCTCTCGGCCCTCGACGCGGAGGCCTTGCGCGACCGCCGGGCGCAGAAGTTCCTGGAGATCGGCCGGAGCCTCTGATCTCAATCCCCGTCTTCCACAGCCCCGCACAACCCACACGGCTCAGACACAACCCGGCCTTGGTTTTGCCGAAGACCGGGCGGATGTCTTCGCGGGTGAACCCCGTGATGCGTGACGTCGGCGTCTTGGCCGGTCCATCGTTGAGCGAATTCCCGCAACCTTGACCGTTCTTGCGGTAAGAGCCGGGTAAGTTTAACGAAGCTATGGGGTTGGGGAGACCGGTCCGCGGCGTCAGTGTGCCGGCGGTCCGATGGCGAGAAGGCGGGGTTCCCATGGTGGGTCTGGCGAGGCGTCTGGCGATGCGTCCGGTGCTGGCGGCGAGCGGGCTCGTCGTCGCCCTGTCCCTCGGGGCGTGCCAGGATGCCGGCTTCTCGGCCGCCGGCTCGGCCCGGGCCCGCGAGCCGATCCCGCAAAAGACCGTCGCCCTGATGGCGACGAAGAACATGTCGCCCCGCGACCCGATCCTGATCCGCGCCTTCAAGAAGGAATCGGAGATGGAGGTGTGGAAGCGCGGGACGGACGGCCAGTACGCGCTGCTCAAGACCTTCCCGATCTGCCGCTGGTCGGGCCAGCTCGGGCCGAAGGTGCGCGAGGGCGACCGGCAGGCGCCGGAGGGGTTCTATCCCATCAGTATGGGCCAGATGAACCCGAACTCATCCTATTACCTGTCCTTCGACACCGGCTACCCGAACGCCTTCGACCGCGCCAACGGCCGTACCGGCAGCTACCTGATGGTGCACGGCACCTGCTCGTCCGCCGGCTGCTTCGCGATGACCGACGAGTCGATCGCCGAGATCTACGCCATCGCCCGCGAGGCCTTCGTCGGCGGGCAGCGGGCGTTCCAGTTCCAGTCCTATCCGTTCCGGATGACGGCGCAGAACCTCGCCAAGTTCCGCAACGACCCGAATATCGGATTCTGGCGCAACCTGAAGGAGGGCTCGGATTACTTCGAGGCCCTGCACGAGGAGCCGCGGGTCGGCGTCTGCGGCACCCGCTACGTCTTCGGCGGCTCGGACGCGGCGGCGGGCGCCTGCAAGCCGAAGGTCGATCCGCTCGTCGCCGCCAAGCACGAGAAGGACGAGGTCGAGGTGGCCGAGCTCGTCGCCAAGGGCACCCCGGCGACCCGCCTCGTCTACCAGGATGGCGGCCAGCACCCGTTCTTCCGCGAATCCTCGCCGAGCACCCAGCTCTTCGCCGAGCAGGCGCAGCCGCGGCCCAACATGGGGACGATCAGCCGGCCCGAGGCCCTGGCGGCGGCGCCCGAGGAGATCACGATCGAGCCGAAGGTGAAGCCGGTCCTGCTCGCCAAGATGGACCCGAAGTTCGACGCGAAGCACGAGAAGGGCAAGCACGGGGCGGTGAGACCGACCGCGCTCGCCTTCGCGGCCCCGGCGACGAACCCGGCCCCGATCCCGACCCGCGAGGCCGCTCAGGCCGCCGCCCCGGCGGCGCCGATCACCGTGGCGAGCGCCGACGGCGACCCGGCGACCTACCGCAAGCTCCTCGGCAACCTGTTCGGCGGCGCCCCGGCGGCGCCTCCGGTCGCCCCCGCCGCCCCGCCGGCGGCCGACACCACCCCGGTCGCGGCGATCTCGCCGGCCGCGCCCCTGCCGAAGAAGGTCACCGCCCGGTTCCACCCGGCCGCCCACACGGCGTCGGTGAAGGTCGACGGGCTCAACCCTGCAGCCGCGACGAAGGCCGACGGCAAGCCCGCCGACGCCAAGCATGCGGCCGAGACGAAGCCCGCCGCCAAGCCGGCGGAGAAGGTACCCGAGGCCGGCAAGCGCACCGAGGCGCCGAACCGCAACCGCGTCGCGGCGTCGCAGCCCGCGAACTGAGGACGCTGTACGGAGGGGAGCGCGGTCTGTCGCTCTCCGCAACCGCGCCGTGATCCGTGACCTTTGGATATCCGCAGAGCCTGTTCGAGCGGCTGCGCCGATCGATCAGACCCATGCGCCGACATCTCTCCGCGACATCCCGGGGCTCGTCGAAGACGAGAACCCGGGATCCATGAACGCCGACGGTGCTGGATGAAGCGGAACGCCGGCCGCCTCATTCTCCACAGTCAGCGGTTATGGATCCCGGGCTCCGCTGCGCGGACCCGGGATGACACGGCGGGTTTGAACTCTGTCGAGACGGGTTCGGGTCCGGATACGGTCTACGTCGCGCGGAGCAACTTTTGCGCATCTCTCGTTCTTGCATCATCGTTGGCGCCGAGCCGGTAACCGGCCCGGCGAATGCTGGTTACCGGAACAGGATCAGCGCCTTCGCCAGCGTGATCCAGACGCCCCACAGGATCGGCAAACCGACCGCCGCCCAGGCCAGGATCGCCGCAGGCGTCAGGCCGCCCCGGCCGATCCCGTCGGCACCGCCCTGGCTCTCGACCGCGGCCGGCGCGGCGGGCAGCTCGGACGCCTTCATGAACCAGCGCTCGGCGAGCGGCCGCACCAGGAGGTTGGCCACGAAGCCGGCCGCCAGGAAGCCGGCCAGGATCAGCAGCGTCCGCCCGTAGAGCGCCGCGCCCTGCACCCCCGCATCGACCTGCGCCTGCCGGATCGCCGTGACGACGAGCGGCCCGACCACGCCCGCCGTCGACCAGGCGGTGAGCAGCCGGCCGTGGATCGCGCCGACGAACTGGGTGCCGAACACGTCGGCCAGGTAGGCGGGTATCGTCGCGAAGCCGCCGCCATACATCGACAGGATCACGCAGAAGAACAGCACGAACAGCGCCTTCGAGCCGATGCCGGCCGCCCAGGGTGCCGCCGCGTAGAGCACGCAGCCGAGCGCGAAGAAGGTCGCGTAGGTCAGTTTGCGGCCGATGCGGTCGGACAGCGTCGCCCAGAAGAACCGGCCCAGGATGTTGAACAGTGACAGCAGCCCGACGAAGCCGGCGGCGATCGCGGCGACCTGCGCCCTCGCCCCGGGATCGAGCTGCCCGAACCCGACCTGAGGCTGCCCGATCAGCGCGCCGCCGAAAATCTCCTGGAGCATCGGCGAGGCCAGCGCCAGCACGCCGATCCCGGCCGAGACGTTCAGGCACAGCATCGCCCAGAGCAGCCAGAACTGGGGCGTCCTGTGGGCGTCGCGCAGGTGGACGTGCCCGCTGGTGATCATCCGGTTGCGGGCGGCGGGCGGCGTCCAGCCGTCGGGGCGCCAGCCCGCCGGGGGCACGCGGTAGCCGAAGGCGCCGCAGAGCATGACGACGAGGTAGCCCGCGCCCATCACGGCGAGGGTCTGCCACACGCCGGCGGAATCCGGCCCCTTGAAGCGGGTGATGAGCAGGTCGGCGAGCGGCGAGCCGATCATCGCGCCGCCGCCGAAGCCCATGATCGCCATGCCGGTCGCCATGCCGCGCCGGTCCGGGAACCACTTCACCAGGGTCGAGACCGGCGAGATGTAGCCGAGCCCCAGCCCGATGCCGCCGATCAGCCCCATGCCGAGCCAGATCAGCCAGAGCTGATGCAGATACACCCCCAGCGCCCCGATGAGGAAGCCGCCGCTCCAGCACAGGGCGGCGGCGAGCCCGGCCTTGCGCGGCCCGGCGCGCTCGAGCCAGCCGCCGAACAGGGCGGCTGAGAGGCCCAGCATCACGATGCCGATCGAGAAGGTGAGGACGAGGTCGCTGACGCGCCAGTCGCAGGTCGTGGTGACGAGGGCGGTGGCGAGCCCCATGTCGGGGCAGGCCGCCGGAGCGGGCCGGCCCACGCTGAGCGCCCGCGACAGCGGCAGCCAGAACACCGACAGGCCGTAGGACATGCCGATGCAGAGATGGATGGCGAGCGCCGCCGGCGGCACGAGCCAGCGGTTGAAGCCGGCCCGGGCGACGATGCGCTCGCGGGTCAGGAATCCGGGCGCGGATGCCCCCTTGGTGTCTCGATCGACGACGCGCGCGTCCACGCTGCCCTCCTTGCGTCCGGTCCCCAAGGCACCGGTTCCCAGGTCCCGGTCCTTGCCGGCCGGTTCACCGGTCACGTTTTAGGCCGGCGGTTTCATCCATGGGAGTCGTCGGAACCGCGAATTCAACCTCTGCGCGTCATTAATTTCGGGTATGACACTCTGCCGCATCTCGCGCGGCGATCCGTAGGGCTCCGTCAGCGCCGCACCCGCAGCCCGCTCGCGACCGAGCCGGCCAGCGCCAGGGCACTCGCCAGCCAGAGCACCGTCACGGTGCCGCCGGTGTGGAGGTAGCCGAAGATCACCGCCACCATCGCGGCGCCGAGGGACTGGCCCAGTAGCCGGGCGGTCGATTGCATGCCGCTGGCGCCGCCGCTGCGCTCCCGCGGCGCGCTGGTGATGATGACCTTGTTGTTGGGCGACTGGAACAGCCCGAAGCCGAGGCCGCACAAGGTCAGCCGCAGGGCGATCGCCAGCGGCGAGGCATCCGGCCCTAAGCTCGCCATCAGGGCGAGGCCGGCCGAGAGGGCGACGAGGCCGATGCCGCCGAGCAGCCCCGGCGGGTAGCGGTCGGCCAGCCGCCCGGCGAAGGGAGCGATCACCGCGATGGCGATCGGCCAGGGCGTCATCAGCACCCCGGTCTGGGTGCTGGTGAGGTGGAGCACGTCCTGGAAGTAGAAGGGCAGCGCCACGTAGGCCATCATCTGGGCCGAGAACGAGCAGACCGAGCTCACCATCGACAAGGCGAAGACCGGGATGCGCAGGAGGTCGATCGGCAGGAGCGGGGCCGGCAGGCGGGCCTGCATCCACACGAAGGCGGTGCCGACGATCGCCGCCCCGGCCAGCAGGGCGAGCGCCGTGCCGCTGCGGCCCGGCTCGCCGAGCCCGTCGACGCCGGTGATCAGCAGGCAGAAGAACACCGCGTTGAGGAGCGCGCTCAGGGCATCGAAGCGGGCACCGCTGCGGGGTGTGACCGGCAGCATCCGGGTGGCGAGCGTCAGCGCCGCGAGGCCGAGCGGCACGTTGACGAGGAACAGCCACGGCCAGGTCGCCACCGACAGCACGGCGGCCGCGACGCTCGGGCCCGCCGCCGAGGCGATCGCCACGATGAGCGCCATGGTGCCGACGCCGCGCCCGATCATCCGGTGCGGATAGATGAAGCGCACGAGCGCGATGTTGACGCTCATGATGCCGGCGGCGCCGAGCCCCTGGACGATGCGGGCCGCGACCAGCACCGGCAGCGAGCCGGCGAGCGCGCAGGCGAGCGAGGCGGCGGCGAACAGAGCGAGCCCCGTGCAATAGACCCGCTTGTAGCCGAGGATGTCGCCGAGCGAGGCCAGCGGCAGCAGGGAGGCGGTGACGGCGAGCTGGTAGCCGTTGGTGACGAAGATCGCGGCGCCCGGGCTGACCTGGAGATCCCGGGCCATCACCGGCAGGGCGACGTTGACGATGGCGCCGTCGAGCACCGCCATCGACATGGCGATGCCGATCGCCAGCATCGCCCACAGCCTCTCCCGGGTCGGCAGGCCGTCGGCCACCTCCGCCGTCACCGGCCCCGCCGCTCCCGTCATCCGTCCCGCGCTCCTTGTCGGACTCCTGGCGCCCGCCCGAGCCGTAGCGGAAAGCCGCCCCCGCCGCACCTGCTCCGGCCTCATCCCCACCCTGCGCGGGGAGCGCGCCGCGCCTGCGCGGTACGTGCGAATCCCTCCATTCGGACGGCCGGCAAAAGCGTGTTGACACGTCGGCCCGGAGGCGTATGGAGCCGCGGTGGCCCGGCCGGATTCCTCGCGCCCCGCCACCTCCATCCAGGACCCGTCAACCCCATGCCGAGCGACAGTCACAGTCGATCGACCGCGCCGTTCGTGCCGGCCGCCACTCGCAGGGACGCCTGATCGGGCGCTCTCTCGTGGGCGCCGGCCGCGCGGACGGCCGCCCCCCGAGAGGTGCATCATGACCATCACCATCCTGCCCTTCGCGCCGAAGGGCGCCGTCCGCCTGCCCGCGGCCCCCGCCGTGGCGGCGAAGGCCGTCCTGCGCGCCACCTGGTCGCTCGATCCGGAGACCGGTCGCCCGGTCTGCCGCTGGAGCACGGACGACGAAGGGGCCCCGGACCGCTGCCCGGTGATGCATCGCCAGGCGGCGTGAGGCCCGTCACGAGACGCGCGCCCTGAACCCTCCCCCCTTCTGCGAGGGAGGGTGGACCTCGCGTCAGCAGGGGCCGGGAGAGGAGCAGCGCGACGCTGATCCAGAGGGCACCCGTCAAAACGCTTCCGCCTTGTCCGGAGGCGTCGTCCCCTCTCCCGCCCCGCTCCGCGGGGCACCCTCCCCCGCAGAGGGGGGAGGGTTCGGGTGCGAGCGTGTTCGCAGGGAAAGAGCCTGCGATATTCTCAAGTCAAACCGATCGATCTCGCAAAAAACGCAGAAGGGGCGCGGCTCGCGCCGCGCCCCCGTCTTGTTGACGTCGCGTTGGATCAGAACCGGTAGGTGAAGGTCCCCTTCACCGCGTGGTCCTCGGCTCGCGAACCCACCTGGCCGGTATACGACACCCCGATCGTCGCCGCCCGCGACACCCGCAGATCCATCCCCGCCGAGGCCACCAGCGCGTCCCGGGTGATCGGGATCCCCGCCGTCACGAAGCTCGGGCCCGTCCCGAAGGCCAGCAACGCCGTCGGGATCACGTCCCCGAAGGCGCGGCGGTAGCCGACCAGCCCGTGCAGCGACACCGGGGCGCCGAAGCCCAGATCGACCTCCGTCTGCCCGCGCACGCCCGCCGTCAGCGTCGGGATCTCCGACAACCGCGAGGCGCCGCTCAGGGCCGCGACGCCACCCGTCTCGGCGAACCGGTCGCGATCGATGCCGACATAGGCCCCGCCCACGAACGGCTCGAGATAGGTGACCGGCGAGGCCTTCCCGGGCACGCCTGCTCCGAGCGCGATCCGGTAGCCGATCTCGCCGAAGCCCTGGAACGTCGAGCCGCCGTAGCGGGCGCTCTCCGTCTCGGAGAAGCCCGGGAACACCACCGAGCGGCGCAGGCGCAGGCTGTTGTCGGCATAGACCGCCCCCAGGCGCAGGGCGAAGGGACCGGCCTCGTAGCCGCCGTAGATACCGCCGAACCCACTCTCGATCGTACCGCTCGCCGTCTGGCCGGGCGCGTCGAGGTTGGTGCGGGTGTAGCCGCCAGCGACGCCGAGCGTGATGCCGCTCTCCAGCCGCAGATCGGCGCCGAGCACGAAGCCGGCGGTGTCGCGGTTGAGGGTGACGGCGTTACCGTCGCTGTGGGCCTGGCCGAAGCTGCCGAAGCCCTGGCCCCACAGGCCGAACACGCGGGGATCGAGCACCCGCACCGGCACCGGGGCGACCGGGGCGGCGCGGCCGGGCAGGTCGGCGGTGTAGGTGGCGGGCAGGCTGCCGTAGTCGCGGGTGGCCTCGCCCGACCCGCGCAGCCGGTCGAGGATCGCCTCGCGGACGAAGAACGCGGTCTCGTAAGCGGCCGAGACCGAGCTGGCGTGGATGTCGCCGGTGAGCGCCTGGAAGGCGGTGACGGTCTCCGGCGTGGTGAGGCCGACGGTCCGGTTGTAGAGGCCCGCGCCCGACCCGGCACCCTGGACGGCGTTGGCGACCGCCGCCTGGTTGCGGGACCGGGCGATGGTGGCGAAGGCGACGTCGTTGCGGGTGAGCGTGAGGTCGACTTGCGCCGGCTGGTAGCGGAGCGTCGGGGTGAGGAACGCGAGGTTGGAGGAGACGCCCGCGAAGGTGCCGGTGACCCCACCGTTGGCCGACAGGATGGTGTAGCCGGTGCGGGGGTTGTAGCTGCCGTTTTGCGCCAGCACCTGGACGGTACCGCCCTGGATCGTGGCGGTCCCGGTGACGGCGAGGCGGTCGGACTGGCCGCTCGCATTGGCCTCGACCTGGAACGTGGAGCCGGGTGCGAAGGCGGCGTTGCCGGCGACCGACAGGGTGCCGATGGAGTTGCCGGGGGCGACCGTGGCGCCGGATTGCGCCATGATCCCGCCGACCGTGCCGGTGCCGCCGAGGCGGGCGCCCGGGCCGACCGTGACGGCCGAGCCGGCAAGCGACCCGTTCACCGCCAGCCCGCCGCCGAGAACGGCGGTCGCGCCGGTGAAGCCGCTCTGGCCGGTCAGCGTCAGGGTGCCGGCATTGAGCTTGGTCAGGCTGCCGGCGCCGGAGATCGCGTTGGCCATGGCGGCGTCGCTCGCCTGATCGAGGACCAGGCTGGCATCGTTGCGGATCGCCCCGGAGCCGAAGGCCTGGGCGTGGCCGACGAGGGTGCCGCCCGACACGGTGGTGCCGCCGGCATAGGTGTTGGTGCCGGTGAGCACCAGGGTGCCGGTGCCGGCCTTGGTGAGCGAGCCCTGGCCGGAGATGTCGTTGCGCCAGGTATCGAAGGCCGAGGTGCCGCCTTGCGCAGCGTCCATCGTCACCGTGACGGCGCGGGTGAAGGCGCCGTAGCCGTCGAAGGCGGCGTAGAGGTTCAGCCGGCCCCAGCCGTCATAGGTGTTGCCGCTCAGGATGGGATAGCCGGAGGGCAGGCCGGTGCTCGCCAGCACCTCGGTGCGCTGCGCGTCGGTGAGGTAGGGGAAGCGGGTCAGCAGCAGCACCTGCGCCTGGAGCGGCACGTCGGCACTGGTCATCGGCGTGACGGTGCCGGTGGGCTGGAAGCCGTAGGTCAGGCGGGCGGTGTAGTCCGCCTTGTTCTGTGCCGCGTTGCCGAAGGCGTCCTGGCTGCCGGAGGCGGTGTTCAGGCAGGCGGCGACGCTCGCCGCGCCGCAGGAGGAGGCGAGGTAGGACTGCGTCTGGCGGTAGGCCTGGTAGACCCCGTAGGCGGCGGTGTTGGCCGGGTTGGTCCAGTCGACCCGGTTGCCGCTGGCGTCGTAGAGCGCCCCGTAGATGTTGGTGGCGACGATCGCCGTCGATTCCATCCGGCCGCCGATCACGTCGGCGGGCGAGTGCATGCCGGCGAGGATGCGGTTGTAGCCGAGTTCCGAGGCCCGGGTCAGGAGCTGCTGGGCCCGCTCCGGCACCAGGAAGGCGGTGGCCAGCGCCTGCATCGAGCCGGAATTGGTGTGGCCGCTCGGATAGGCGCCGTCGGCGTAAGGATTGGTGCTGTTGATGATCTGCCGCAGCGGCACCGGCACGTTCACGTCGGTCGAGACGCGGTAGGGGCGCGGCGAGGTCCCGATGCCCGGCACGTAATCGCCGACCCCGAAGGTCGCCGCGGTGAAGACGCCGCCCGAGAAGGTGCCGACATTCGGCACGGTGAGCGGCCGGCCGCCATTGGCGTCGATCATCGCTTGCGTGACCGTGAAGCCGCGCACCCACCGGTCGACCGTGCCGTAGACCGCCGGGACGGGGAAGTTCGACAGGTAGGTCGGCACCACCAGGCCCGCGGTGTCGCGGGTCGAGAGGGCGGTCCGGTTCGTCGTCGCGCTGTAATTGTTGAAGCGGGGATCGAGCGGGTTGATGGCGGGATTGTCGCCCTGGTAGCGGGCGAAGATGCGCTTGGCCGGCTCGGTCGAGCCGCTGGCGCGGGCGACGTCGTCGATGAAGGCGACGGCCGCCGCGAGCGGTGTCGCCGTGCCGTTGCCGAAGGTCCGCGACCCGGCATTGGCGTTGTTGCCGGTCGCGATGTTGGCCGCGTAGTCGGCGAGCGTCGTGGCGACGTAGGTGGTGGGCGTCAGGCTCGTCGGGGTCGTGCCGGAAAACGAGGCGCCGGCACCCGTGAGATAGGCCGAGGTCAGCGGCCCGAGGCCGTTGAGGATGCTGTAGGCCTGGCCGGTGCGGTCGTCGTGGATCGCCGCCAGGGTCTGCGCCTCGGTCCGACCCTGCGTCATGGTGACGACGGTCTGGTAGTTCTGGGTCAGCACCGCCGGGTTGCCGGCGAGGAGCCCGGCATAGGAATCGAGCACGCGGTTCAGCACCGTGCCCGGATTGACCGAGGTGCTGTTGGCAAATCCCACCGGCGGCGAGGTCGGCACGGTTTGCGCCCAGGCTTCGACCGGGAACAGGCATGTCGCCGCCAGCAGGGCGACGTTGAGTTTCGATCGCATGAGCCCCTCGGAGTCTTTAGTCCGTTCGGAGCCGCCGCCTAGCTTGGCCGTATGAAGTCCGGATGACGATCATGCTGGCGGATACATCGAGAAACAATGTGCAGCGATTGATTATCCGGCATCATATCAAGTATTGCGGTCGATTTTTTGTCCCGCCGTCGTTTCGCCGGACAGTCGAGCGATCCCTTCGCCGCACCATCGGACGGGGCGCGGCGATCACTCGGTCTTTCCCACACCCTGATGTGGCCGGACGGCATCGTCATCGGGAGAAGGCGGACATTTATCCGCCGCCCGGGATCGTATCGGTCCCGGGCGGCAGGTCACGGATGACTGTCTTCATGCCGGATCGCGCGCTCGCATGGCGGTCGGCGAGCCCGCGAGGCCCGGCATTACGCCGCCCGGACGGTGGCGAGGAAACGGTTCACCTCGGCGCCGAGATGCTCGGACTGCCGCGACAGCTCGGAGGATGCCGCCAGGACTTGGGACGCCGAGATCCCGGATTGCTCGGCGACGCCTGCGACCGCCGCGACGCCGTGGGTCACCTCGTCGGTGCCGGCCGCCGCCTGGGAAACGTTGCGGACGATCTCCTGGGTTGCCGACCCCTGCTCCTCCACCGCCGCCGCGATGCCCGTCGCGACGGTCGAGATCTCCTCGATCCGCGCGGTGATCCCGCCGATCGCGCTCGCCGCCTGGCCGGTCGAGGCCTGGATCGCCGCGATCTGGCTGGTGATCTCCTCGGTGGCCTTCGCGGTCTGGCCGGCGAGTTCCTTCACCTCCGCCGCCACCACGGCAAAGCCGCGTCCCGCCGCGCCGGCCCGGGCCGCCTCGATCGTGGCGTTGAGCGCCAGGAGGTTGGTCTGGCTGGCGATGGACGAGATCAGCCCGACCACGTCGCCGATCCGGGCGGTGGCCTCGGTCAGCGTGCGCACCTCCCGGGCGGTCTGCCCGGCTTCCGCGACGGCGGCCTGGGCGAGCCGCGCCGAGCCGTCGACCTGACGGCCGATCTCGCCGACCGAGGCGCCGAGTTCCTCCGCGGCGGCGGCGACCGTGCCGACATTCGCGGCGGCCTGGGCGGCCGCGGCCGCCACGGCGTTGGACTGGCTGGCGGTCTCCCGCGCGGTGGCGGTCATGGCCTGCGCCGTGGCCTGCAACTCGGTGGCCGAGGCCGAGACCCGGCCGACGATGCCGCCGACCGCCGCCTCGAAGGCATCGGCCATCTGGCGCATCCCGGCGCGGCGCTGCTCCTCGGCCGAGGCGCGGGCCAAAGCCGTCTCCTGCTCCAGGGCGCGGGCCCGCAGCATGCTCTCCTTGAACACCTGCACGGCCGCGGCCATGGCGCCGATCTCGTCGCGGCGCGCCGTTGCCGGCACCGTCTCGTCGAGCCGGCCGGCGGCGAGCGCCGCCATGCTGCCGGAGAGCCCGACCAGCGGCCGGGCGATGCTGCGGCCGATCAGCGTCGCGGCGGCGGCGACGAGGAGCGCCACCAGGCCGGCGCCGACGAACAGGTTCTTCAGCCAGCCATGGACCTGGACCGCGGTGTCGTCGGCATAGATGCCGGAGCCGACGACCCAGCCCCAGGGCCGGAAGCTGCGGGCATAGGATACCTTCTCGACCGGCACGTCGGAGCCCGGCCGCGTCCACGTGTAGGTCTCGAAGGCCGCGCCGTCCGCCTCGACCTTGCGCATCATCGCGGCGAAGAACTTGCGGCCGGACGGCTCGGCGAGGCCGCTGACGTCCCGGCCGACCAGCTTGGCATCGGCATGCGCGACCAGCCGCGACTGCATGTCGTTGATCCAGAAGAACTCGCCATTGCCGTAGCGCAAGGCGCCGATCGCCGCGGCGGCGGTCTTCTGGGCGGAGTCCCGGGTCATCCGCCCGGCACGCTCCTCGGATTCGAAATGCACCAGCAGGCTGTGGGCGGCGTCCACCAGGTCCTTCGTCTTGAGGGAGCGGCCGCTGGTGACCGCGCCCGCGAGATCGTAGGCGGACAGGCCGAGGATGAGGAGGAGCCCGACCAGCGCGACGCCGGTCAGGGCCTGGATCCGGGCGGCGATCTTGAGCGACATCGAGGGCCTTGGGTGAGGGCGAGCCGTCCCCGGGCGTCGGAACGCGGCCGGTCCGGGTCGCCGACGGGTTGCAGGCAGACGGCCGGTGCCGCAGGACGGACCCGGCCGAGAGAGTGCCCCGATTCAATCGAGCGCGTCGCGACCATGCGGCCTAACCGTTACAAGGACGATAACGCAGAGGCATCCGGTCTCGCGGGACAATCCTCGGCAAGGAGCGCCGGGGCCGCGACGAGGCCGGGCGGCGGGCGCGGCCGGCGGCTTTCGCCGCCGATGAGCGGTTTTGTTTCCTTCTTGCCGTCACTGCACCTTTTCTGTCGATCATCCCCGTAAGCATTTGTTCGGGACTGGACGGGTAACTGATGAGGACAGAAGGGGCCGTGCGGCCGCCGGGAGGGACGCGATGCCCGACGAGAGGACCTTCGTCCTCGTGACCGACAGGCCGGACCGCAGCGCCGCGATCAGCGCGGCCCTGCGGGCGATCGGGATCTGCGACGTCGTCGGACCCGAGGAGACGTGGCGGGACCGGCGGGCTCTGGCCGGCGTCGTCTCCGACCTGACGCTGTCGCGGCCGGAGGCCGATCATTGCCTGCGCGCGCTCCAGCGCCGCTTCGCCGACCGGCCCCTGCCGGTGGTCTGCCTCCTGCGCAAGGCGACCCAGGATGCGCTGCGCCACGCCAAGACCCTCGGGGCGACGGTGTGCATGCCCGCCTACGTGCCGCCCGAGACGATCGTGGCGGCCCTGGCCAACCAGGCCGGGATCATGGCCGGCGCCGCCGAGCAGGCGGTGAGCCAGGGCGTCGTCCGGGCCGGGGAGGCGCTGACCGGCCTCATGGCGGAGACCCGGGCCGGCCTGCCGATCCGCATGGGCACCGTCGAGGCCGGCCTGGGCCCGATCCTCACCGCGGTGCAGGAGGGCGGCCTCGCCCGCTGGCTCGACACGGTCTGGACCCACGACGACGCCACCTACCAGCATTGCCTGCTGGTGGCCGGCCTCGCCGCGCAATTCGCGCTGCATCTCGGCTTCCGGCACGAGGACCAGTTCCGCTTCGTGCGCGCCGCGCTGATCCACGATGTCGGCAAGGCCCGCATCCCCCTCGAGATCCTCAACAAGCCCGGCCGCCTCGATGCGGACGAACTCGCCGTGATGCGCACCCATGCGGCCATCGGCCACGAGGTGCTGCTCGCCGGCGGCGAGCGCGACCCGATGACCCTCTCGGCGGTGCGCCACCACCACGAGATGCTCGACGGCTCCGGCTATCCCGACGGCCTCGCCGGCGACCGGATCGGCGACATGGTCCGCCTGCTCACCATCTGCGACATCTACGCCGCCCTGACGGAGCGCCGCCCCTACAAGTCCCCGATGCCGATGGCCGACGCGATGGGGATCCTGTCGGCCATGGACGGCAAGCTGGAGGCGCGCCTGGTGCAGTCCTTCGGCGAGGCGATGGCGGCGGCGGTGTGAGCGGGCCCCCGGGTGGGAGTGTCGTCCGGGGATGTGTCGCGTCCGGCCTGAGATCAGGTGCGGCGCCCCGGGGATAGAAGGCCTGTTCGCCCCGACATGGTTCTGGCTTACGCGAGATCGACCGAGCGCAGGTGTATCGAATAGGGTCGGGATGATCCAGGCGATTCCTGCGTTATGCCAACGGCCCGAGATGCTGACGCATCGATTCGATCTCGGGCAGGCCCGAGATCGACGGGACCGTCGACCCATCTCGAATTTTCGACACCAAGCCCAGAAGTCCGGGACCTCGGGCTTGGCGTAAATTTGAGACTTGGCGAAAATTCGAGACCGGAACCAAAGGTCGTTTTCAACGACCGTTGGTATTAGACAGCGCGTTTCACCCCTTCTCTTGGAGGAAATGTGGCCCGGATAGACGAAAAGTCCCGGACTTCCTGGGTCCCCGGATCGCTGTCCCGCCTGGCGAAGGGCGCATGCACCCTCACGCCGAGCGCCGCTCCTCCGGCCAGCAGAGGGCCGCGAACGCCGCCGCCGGCATCGGCCGGCCGAACAGGTACCCTTGCGCTTCCGCGCAGCCCTCCGCCGAGAGTTGCCCGGCCATCGCCTCGGTCTCGACGCCCTCGGCGATCACCGAGAGGTCGAAGCTACGGCCGAGGGTCAGCACCGATCGCACGATCGCCCGGTCCTTGACCGCCTGATCCTGGCCTGAGCCTTCCATGCCCTGCACGAAGGACCGGTCGATCTTCAGCCGCGTCAGCGGGAAGCGCTTGAGCAGGCTCAAGGAGGCGTAGCCGGTGCCGTAATCGTCGAAGGCGAGGCCGATGCCGAGGTCGCGCAGGGCCCGCAGCGGGGCGATCAGGGCTTCGTCGTGCTGCAGGATGATGGTCTCGGTGATCTCGAGTTCGAGGGAGGAGGCCGGCAGGCCGGACTCGGCGAGCGCCGCCCGGACCTCGTCGACGAGGCTCGCCGAGTGGAACTGCGCGCCGAAGAGATTGACGCCGACGCGCAGGTCCGCGGCGCCGGCCCGGTGCCAGGCGGCGGCCTGCGCGCAGGCCTCGCGCAGCACGAAGCGTCCGACCGGCGCGGCGAGCCGGCTCGCCTCCAGGGGAGCCAGGAACGCCGCCGGGGCGAGGAGGCCGAGCCGGGGATGGCGCCAGCGGATCAGGGCCTCGGCGCCGACGATCCGGCGGTCGGCGAGGCGCACCTGCGGCTGGTAGAACACCTCGAATTCCCGGGCCGCCAGCGCCCGCGGCAATTCCTGCTGGCGGGCGGTCCAGGACAGGGTGGCGTCGCGCAGGGCCGGCGTGAACACCCGGTGGCAGTGCCGCCCGCCGCGCTTGGCCTCGTAGAGCGCCATGTCGGCGCAGGCGAGCAGCGCGTCGGTGAGGGGGCCGTGCACCGGGCTCAGCGCGATGCCGATGCTCGCCCCGATATGGAGGGGCTGGCCGTCGACCGGGAACGGCTCGGAGAGGCTGTGCAGGATCGTCTCGGCGACCGTGACCGCGGCGGCCTCGTCGCAGCCGGGCAGCAGCACCGCGAACTCGTCGCCGCCCATCCGGGCGACGAGGCCGTCCCCGGCAAGGCAAGCGCGCAGGCGCGCCCCGGCCTGCCGGATCAACGCGTCGCCCGCCTCGTGGCCGAGGGTGTCGTTGACCTTCTTGAAGCCGTCGAGGTCGATCATCAGGGCGGCGGCCGGCGCGTCCGGTGCAGCGGCGAGGCGGGCCATCGTCAGGGCGAGGCCGCGGCGGTTGCTCAGGCCGGTCAGACCGTCGGTCTCGGCCTGCCGGCGCAGGGTCTCCATCAGGCGGGCGCGCTCGCGCATCCGCTCCTCCAGCACCGCGAGCGCGTCGAACAGCCGCCGGATCTCGACGATGCGCAAGGCCGGGCCGAGGGTCGGACGCCTGGCCGGCACGCCGCCCTCGGCGAGCGCCATCGCGGTCTCGCGGGCGATCAGCAGCGGGCGCAGCACCGAGGCGCGCAAGGATTGCAGCAGGGCGACCAGCAGGGCCAGGACCGCGACGGCGCCGCAGGCGACCCCTGCGAGCCGCATCCGCACCGCGTCGCGCTCGGCGGCAAAGCCCGCCACCATCCCGGCGAGGTAGCGGTCGCGCAGGGCCTCGACCGGCTTCAGGGTCGGCACGTAGCGGTGGGTCAGCTCGTCCGCCGAGAGGCCGTAGCGGCCGGCGGCGCGGCCCTCCGCGATCGTCGCCTCGATGAGGCCGAGCCCCTGCCCGGCGAAGGTCTCCTCGACCTCGCGAAAAAGCGCTTCGAGGGGCTGCCCGGGCCCGAACGCCGCCTGCCCGCGCAGGAGCCGCAGCAATTCCAGGATGCGCCCCCGGATCTGCGTGGCGTCGGTGAACTGGCGGGTATCGAGGGGGCGGTGCACGGCGACGGCCGGGATGATGGCGGAGCCGATCCGGCCGCCATACTCGCGCAGGTCGCTCACCGCGTGGCCGATCAGGGCCGATCCGGCGAGGGCGGGATCGGCCCGGCCGATCGCCTGGATTTCCCAGGCGACCACGCCCTGGAACGTGTCCACCGCGGCGATCATCCGGGCGATGGCGCTGGCGAGGCCCTCGAGGTCCCGCTCCGCCTCCGGCAGGCCGGCCACCCGGTCCACGTCCCGCCGCGCCGCGTGGAGCCGGGCGGCGGTCGCCGAGAGGAGGCGGGAGGGCAGGGCGTGGCCGGCCTCGTCCGCCGCCGGCTCGCGCAGGGCCGCCAGCGCCCCGTCGCTCGCCGCGCGGAACGCGGCCAGTCGCGCCTCTGCCGCCGGATCGCTGCCGGGCGCGATCGACATCATGACGTTCGCCGGACCCCGCTCCGCCGAGAGGCGGTTGGCGGCCTCCAACACCTGCCGCAGCCGGCTGATGTGCAGGAGGTTGCGCTCGCTGCCGCGATAGGCGGTGACCGAGGGCGCGATGACGATGGCCGTGAGGGTGAAGAGCCCCGCCGCCATGAGGAGGGCGGTGCCCCAGAGGCGGCGCCCGAGCCTGACCTCCCGCGATCCGGACGACGCGCGGCCGAACCGTCTCGAGGGAGGGGCCGGTGCCGGAGATGGGTGCTGCACGGGTAACCCTCGGGAAGAGCCGGAGCGACGCGCCGGCCTGCTGCCGTCGTTGCTGATGGGCTACGCGGCAAATCTTTCCGAATGCTGAGAGCCGCCGACGGGCTGCCGGGAGAGGCTCGCTCCCGGTGCCCGCTACCCGCTTGATCTCTCGGAGGAAATCGTCCGCGGCGTCGAGACGGACGCTGCGACCCTGCATGAGCCATCGTCCACGATCGGTTAGCTCGCGGTAAGACGCGCCTCGGCGAGGCAAGCGGCCAGGGAAGCGGCGAGGCAAGCGGCGAGGCGGCGGATGCCCGCCCGGATCGCGTCCGGCTCGCTGCCGGCAAACCCGAGGAGCAGCCCGGCCCGGTCCGGCCGCGCCGCCGCGACGTGGTAGAGCGGGCCGACCGGGTAGACGCCGATGCCCGCCGCCCGCGCCGCCGCCGCCATCCCGGCCTCGGCGGCGGCCGGCACTCCCTCGAACCAGGCGACGAGGTGCAGGCCCGCCGCCGCGCCCTCCACCCGCACCGCGTTGCCGAAGCTCTCGGCCAGCGCCGCGAGCAGGGCGGCGCGGCGGCCGGCATTGCGCCGCCGGGCCTGGCGCAGGTGGCGCTCGTAGCCGCCCTCGGCCAGGAACTCCGCGAGGGCGGCCTGTTCCAGGCCCGGCGCCTGCCGGTCGGCGAGGCGCTTGGCGTCCGTGAAGACCTCGCCCAAGCCCGGCGGCACCACCAGGTAGCCGAGGCGCAGCTGCGGCGAGAGGGTCTTGGAGACCGTGCCGGCATAGATCACGCGGCCCGCCCGATCGAGGCTCACCAGCGCCTCCACGGGCCGGGCGTCGAAGCGGTACTCGCCGTCGTAATCGTCCTCGACGATCATCGCGCCGCACGCTTCCGCCCAGGCGAGCAGGGCCTGCCGGCGGGCGGCGGGCAGCACGCCGCCGAGGGGGAACTGGTGCGAGGGCGTGACGTAGGCGAGGCGCGCGGGCCCGATTCCGGCGAGGCGCCCGGTTTGCAAGCCCTCCGCATCGACCGGGACCGGCAGGAGCGCGGCGCCGGCAGTGGCAAAGGCCCGGCGCGCCGCACCGTAGCCCGGATCCTCCATCACCACCCGGTCGCCGGGATCGACGAGGAGCCGGGTGCAGAGGTCGATGCCCTGCTGCGAGCCGTTGACCACCACGATCTGGTCGAGGCCACAGCTCACGCCCCGGGCGCGCCAGAGATAGGCCTGCAACGCGGCGCGCAGCTCCGGCAGCCCGCGCGGATCGCCGTAGCCGAGGCGCGCCGGCCGGCGCAGCAGCACGGCGTTGAGCGCCCGCCGCCAGGCGAGGACCGGGAAGTCGTCGCCCGAGAGGTCGCCGTAGCGGAAATCGATCGCCGGCGCCGGACCTGAGGGCGGCGCGGGCTCGGCGAGCAGGCGCCGCCCGAAGGCGGAGAGACGATGCGGCGGGATCGGAGCGGCCGTAGCCGGCGAGGCCCCCGCCAGGATGCCGGCGGCGACCCGCGTCCGGGCCCCGGGCCGGGTCTCCAGGTAGCCCTCGGCGACGAGCTGGTCGTAGGCCGCCGTCACGGTGGTGCGCGAGACCCCGAGCTCGGCCGCCAGCGCCCGGGTCGAGGGCAGGGCGCTGCCCGGCGGATAGACCCCTCGCGCGATCTGCGCCTTCAGGTCGGCGCCGATCCGGGCGCTGACCGGCAGGGGGGTGGGCGAGGGGCGGGGCGAGGGGGCGTCCAAACCGGCCTGGTCCTCGACGGCCTGACCCGGACGGGTCGTCGAAGGCGGCCTCAATACGCCTCGCCCGCCATTCCCGCCGTCACCAGCGCCACGCCCGAGCTGGTGCCGAGCCGCGTCGCCCCGGCGGCGATCAGCGCGCGGGCGGCCTCGAGGCTGCGCACGCCGCCCGACGCCTTGACTCCGACGGCGTCGCCGACGGTCGCACGCATCAGGGCGACGTCCGCCCCGGTGGCGCCGCCGGTCGAGAAGCCCGTCGAGGTCTTGACGAAATCGGCCCCGGCCTCGACCGCCAGGGTGCAGGCGAGGCGCTTCTCGGCCTCGTCGAGCAGGCAGGTCTCGATGATGACCTTCAGGACCCGCCCCCGGCAGGCCGCCCGGACCGCAGCGATGTCGGCCCGCACGGCCGCGTGGTTCCCCTCCTTCAGGGCCCCGAGCGCGATCACCATGTCGATCTCGGCCGCACCGCGGCGCACCGCGCCCGCGGCCTCCGCCGCCTTGTCCTCCGGCGTCGCCGCCCCGAGCGGGAAGCCGACGACGGAGCAGGGGGCGACCTCGCCGCCGGCCAGGATCCCGGCGGCGAGCCCGACATGGACCGGGTTGACGCAGACCGCCTTGAAGCGGTGCGCCAAAGCCTCCTCGCACAGGCGCCGCACCTCGGCCGAGGTCGCGTCGGCCCGCAGGAGAGTGTGGTCGATCAGGCGGGCGAGGGCGGATGCGTCCAAGGGAATCCTCTCCGGGCGACGCGAGCCCGGATGCCCGGCGCCGCGACGGCAGGAGTGCAATCGCGGCGGCCGGACCGTCAAGCGCCCGAAGCAGACTTAACGTCGGCAGGCCGACGCGACGTCCGCTTGGATTCTTGTTTCGTCGCAGGTTCTTATCGCAAGACCGGCGGCGACTTTTGCGAAACCTGCCGAGGATCAGCGCCTGCCGGCCTGCCGGATCGCCGCGACGATCGTCTCGACGAAGGCGACGCCCGGCGCGGTGAAGGTGATCGCGTCGTCGCTCAAGGTGGCGAGGCCGCGCTGCTCGACCTCGGCGGCGCCCTCCGGGTCGGCGTGGTGGCCGTTGCCGTCCCGGCGCACCACGGAGCTGACCGGCTGGCCGCTGATCAGGTGATGGTAGGCCGCGAAGGCGAAGATCGACAGGGCGCGGTCGGAGAGGGCGCGGTCGGAAACGGGATTGCTGTCGGCAGCCATCGGGTCGGGCCTCGGGGAAGGGGCCGCCGCAGGATGCGGGGCGCGGTCCCGACCCAACGCCCGGGCTCCGGAAAGGGCCTGCGCCCCCAAATGACGCAGCCCCGACGGGGGCGAGCCCCGCGCGAAAGCCTCACCGCAGCCGGGCCGGGAGCGGCATCGCCGAGGTCTTCTCGTCGTAGACCACGGCGTAGCTGCCCGCTTCCAGGTCGAACAGCGCGTAGTCGAGGCCCTTGATGGTCTCGGTCCGGAAATGCACCCGCTGGCCGCCGCGGGTGATCGCCGCGAGGCGGTGCGACAGGGCCGAGACCGGCAGCATCCCGGTCACCCGCTCGGGCCCCTCGGCGAGATCGACCCGGAAGGTCAGGTCGTGCCCGTTCCAGGCCAGGGCCTCGAACCGGGTCGCCTCCCGGCGGTCGAGCCAGCGCAGCATCTGGGCGGCCGAGATCATCGCGACGCCCCGCTCGCGGGCGGCCGCGACCAGGTGGTCGAAATAGCCGTCGGTGTAGTCGTAATGGGTGCCGAAGGCGCCGAAGAACTGCTCGGGGCCGAGCGCCCGGTCGAGCATCGCGTCGATGCCGGCGCGCTGGTCGATGCCGTTCTCGTTCACCAGGTGGCTGGCGGCCTGGTAGATGTCGAGGACCCGGCCGTCGAGGTCGGCAAAGCGCATCGGGAAGCCGGAGCCGTTCATGAAGCCCGGCCGGCGCCGGATCCACGAGCCGGGCCAGTAGTAATAGCCGAGATCGAGGCGGATGCCCGCCGCCCGCTCGATCTTGGCGGTGTCGGCCCAGCCGTTCCAGGTCACGCAATGCAGGCGGTGGGTCTCCTGCGCCGGCAGGCCGAGCTGCCGCCCGATGCCGCCGACCTGCCGGCTCAAGGCCAGGCCCAGGGTCGCGGCATCGACGTCGCGGCAGCCGGTATCGGCGTGGATGCCCGTCTCGAAGCCGAGCGCCGCGTAAGCGTGCGCCTGGTCCGGCGCGAGCCGCGTCGCCGGCGTGACGTAGGAGGTCGCCCGCGCGCAGTCCCAGGTCTCGGGCCGGCAATCGAGCGGGCTCTCGGCGACGAGGCGCTTGTAGGCGTCGAGGGTGCCGCGGCGGGTGGCGTGGTCGTCGCCCGCCATGATGAGGGCGGCGCGGCGCTCGTCGGGCAGGTACCAGACCCGCGGCAGCGGCAGGCGCTCGGCGCTCATCGTCACGATCAGGTTGGCAAGCAGCCGCTGCTGCTCGTCGGCCTGCGGGATCGCCACCCGCGAGAGGTCGAGGTAGTCCGGGAAGAACAGGTCGTTCGGCCGCCGCGGCGGCAGCCCGTCCCGCTCCTGGCCGGCGAAGGCCGGGTTGCCCTGGCGCAGGCGCACCACCGAGGTGGCGAGGTCGAAGGCGAAGGCCGCCGCCTGGCCCTGGCCGGCCCGGTGTAGCGAGACCGCCGGCCAGGGTAGGGTCTCGGCCCCGGTCGAGAGGCGGGCGAGGATCGTGGCGTCTTCCGGCACGTAACGGCTCGCCGGCCCGTGGAACTGCATCGCCTGGCGGGCGATGCCGCGGGCGGCCGGCGCTCCCGCATCGACCTGCAGGTAGCGCTCGACCGGAGGCGCCTCCCCGGTTGCTGCAAGGCCGAACAGCGGCAGCCAGACGCCCTCCGGCCGGATCGCGATCAGGTTGCCGCCCTCCTGCACCCAGCCGGAGAGACGCGCGGCCAGGGCCTCGTCCGGCGCTTCGGTCATCAGCACCAGGGTGGCCCGGGCGAGGCGGTCCGGGGTGAGATCTCCCGTGGCGACCACCGAGAACAGGTTCAGCCCCTCCGCCCGCAGGATCTCGGCGTAGTAGGGCCCGAAGGGGTTTTTCGGCCCGACCGCGACCAGGACCGGCGCCCCGGGCATCGCGGCGAGGCGAGGGGCGGCCGCCACGGTGAAGCGCCCCTCCGCCGGCTCGGCGAGGGACAGCCCGAGGGCGCTCTCAGGCCGGCTCCCGGTCCCGACCGCGATCCGGTAGGTCGCGCCGGGCCGCAACGGCACCTTCGGCACCAGCCGGGCCGCGTGCTGGTCCGCATCGTAGCCGATCGCCGCCGGCACGGCCGCGCCGCCCTCCTCGTGCAGGGCGATCGTCTCAGGGCCGATCGTCTCCGGTGCCATCGCGCGGGAGAAGCCGACCGCGATCGGCAGGCCGGGATAGACTTGCGCCGCGCCGTCGTTCGGCATCACCGCCAACACACGTGGAGACAGGGAGCCGTACAACAGACGGGCCGATGTCGCGAACATCAGGCACACTATTGCCGACACCAGCAGGCGCACGACCATTCGCTGCATCACATCTCTCGCCGAGCATCGATTGTTGGTATGACCGATGCTTAGCAGGCCGATACACATGAGGACAGCCGGGACGGCAACGGCGCGCGCATCCCTTGGGTGTACGGGGTAAGCCCCGCTACCTCTTTGGTCGATGGTGGCCGAAACGCGCGACGAGGCGGCGGCCTAGGGCCGCGGCGATCGTGTCAAGCAGCATTATACGGAAGGTCCGGCCGGTGGCGCTCCCAAGGGGACTCGAACCCCTGTTTTCGCCGTGAGAGGGCGACGTCCTAGACCGCTAGACGATGGGAGCTGGCCCGGCGGGATGACGGGGGTATAGCGACGGTTCAGACGGGGCGCAACCCTCTTGGTCGGCGATTTCGGCGGCCATGTCGGCCATCCATGTCGGTGGGTCAATTCGACCGGCTATGGCACCGGAGCTTGGCGTGCCGGAGGCCCGCACGCCCTGGGGCGGCGATTGTCGAGAAAGCAAGCAGGAGTGGTTTAACCCTGCCGCTCAACACCGCGCCGCGTGCGTGGATGGCCCTGCTCCCGATCGGATGCGATCGCGTTACCCCTGGTATCGCTATGACGTTGCGGCATGTCGGAGCCTGGGTTGGGATGAGCGAGGGACCAATCATCGCGGCCGGAGGTAGAGCGGATGCTCGGGTCCGTTCCCCCGAAGACAAGCGGAGCCGGCGCCGCTACGGCACGGTGATGCCGGCGACGGTGGTTCTGCCCGATTACGGCCGCATCCCTTGCGTCGTGCGCGACCTGTCGGCCACCGGCGCGAAGATCAATCTCTCCCGCCGCCACATGCTGCCGGACCGCATCTGGATCGTCATCCCCCAGATGACCGTCACGCGGCGGGCGAGACTGGTCTGGCGGAACGGCGAGTTCGCCGGGGTCGCGTTCGACCGGCCGTTGGAGTGATGCGGTCCTCGCTCGACGCGAAAAGGCCCGGGACGGGGGCCGCCTAAAAGGCGGCCCCCGTCCCGGGCCTCATCGTCGTCCGGCTATGTCGGAACGTCTATTCCGCCGCCTCGATCTGCGGCCGCTCGTGCTGCCGGCGCTCGCGCTTGACGAGGTCGGCGGTCAGGAAGGCCACTTCCAGCGCCTGCTCGGCGTTGAGGCGCGGGTCGCAATAGGTGTGGTAGCGGTCGCGCAGATCCTCGGCCGTCAGGGCGCGAGCGCCGCCGGTGCACTCGGTGACGTTCTTGCCGGTCATCTCGAGGTGGATGCCGCCGGCATGCGTCCCTTCCGCCTGGTGGATGTCGAAGAAGCCCTGGATCTCCTTCATCACCCGCTCGAACGGCCGGGTCTTGTAGCCGCTCGCCGTCACGGTGTTGCCGTGCATCGGGTCGCAGGACCACACGACGTTCCGGCCCTCGCGCTCCACCGCCCGCACCAGGGCGGGCAGATGGTCGCCGACCTTGTCGGCGCCGAAGCGGCAGATCAGGG
The DNA here is from genome assembly GCF_057747795.1 of Methylobacterium sp. 142-1Y. Lineage (NCBI taxonomy): Bacteria > Pseudomonadati > Pseudomonadota > Alphaproteobacteria > Hyphomicrobiales > Methylobacteriaceae > Methylobacterium > Methylobacterium sp. 142-1Y. The sequence continues at coordinate 1,379,804 of NZ_CM173224.1, forward strand.
TCAGGCGGCCGGCTTCATTCGTTGGGTTCAGCAAGTCCACGAGTCTAATCAGGTCGTCGGCCTTCAGCGACGGGCCGCATTTGAGGCCGATCGGGTTCTTGATGCCGCGAGCGAACTCGATATGGGCGTGGTCGGCCTGGCGGGTGCGGTCGCCGATCCACAGCATGTGGCCCGAGGTGGCGTACCAGTCGCCGCTGGTCGAATCGACCCGGGTCAGGGCCTCCTCGTAGCCGAGCAGCAGCGCCTCGTGGCTGGTGTAGAAATCGGTCTGGCGCACCTCCTGGTGCGTCTCCGGGTTGATGCCGATCGCCCGCATGAAGTCGAGGGTCTCGGTCATGCGCTGCGCCAGGTCGGCATAGGCCGAGGACTGGGGCGAGTCCTTGACGAAGCCGAGCATCCAGCGATGCGCGTTCTCGAGATTGGCGTAGCCGCCGGTCGCGAAGGCGCGCAGCAGGTTCAGCGTCGCGGCCGATTGCCGGTACGCCTCGATCTGCCGGCGCGGGTCGGGAATCCGCTCCGCTTCCGAGAAGCCGATGCCGTTGACGATGTCGCCGCGGTAGCTCGGCAGGGAGACGCCGTCGACCGTCTCGGTCGGCGAGGAGCGGGGCTTCGCGAACTGCCCGGCGATGCGGCCGATCTTCACCACCGGCGACCCGCCCGCGAAGGTGAGCACCAGCGCCATCTGCAGGAAGACGCGGAAGAAGTCGCGGATGTTGTCGGCGGAATGCTCGTCGAAGCTCTCGGCGCAGTCGCCGCCCTGGAGCAGGAACGCCTCGCCGGCCGCCACCTTGGCCAGGTTCTGCTTCAGCTTGCGCGCCTCGCCGGCAAAGACCAGCGGAGGAAAGCTCGCGAGCTGCCGCTCCACCGCCGCAAGGGAAGCGGAATCCGGATAATCCGGGACCTGCTGAATCGGCAGCCGCCGCCAGCCAGTGGGGGTCCAACGCTCGCTCATCGTCCTCTCCTCGCGCACCTCTTCGATAACCGGTCAGGTCGGTCGCGGAAGCCGGGCTTATAGGGGGGTTTGGGCGATCGCGCGAGGGGTCTTTCCGCAACGGGCGGGCAGGTCGCCGCGTCCCCGGCGCCGTTGCGGCGGTCCGTGCGCGCCTTACCTGCGGTTGTGCTTGTCCCCGGCCTCACTTGCCGCTGGATCCGATCGTCAGTACATGACAGTCTTCGCACCGGATCGGTGCCGCCATGATTGCCTCTATATTGATCATCAGCTCCGCCGCAACGCTTCGGATTGTTCGCTCTTCGATCGCGCGAGGCCTGCCGCGATGAGCGGGCGCCGACGATCGCCGCCGCCGGCCGGCCCCGCCGCCGCGGCACCCGGAACGGGCGCGCCGGGCGGGATGGAGCGCTGCCTCGCCGCCATCCTGGTCGCCGACGTGGTCGGCTATACCCGGCTGAGCGAGATCGCCGAGGAGGCGACGTTCCGCCGCCTGAAGGCCCTGCGCGGCGGGATCATCGATCCCGGGGTCGCCGCCCATGGCGGCCGGATCGTCAAGAACACCGGCGACGGCTTCATCGCCGCCTTCCCGGCGGCCGCTCCGGCGGCGGATTGCGCCCTCGCGCTCCAGCGCCGGATCGCCCGGGCGACCGAAGACGATCCCGAGGAGTCGCGGCTCCTGTTCCGGATGGGGGTCAACCTCGCCGAGGTCATCGTCGAGGACGGCGACGTGTTCGGCGACGGCGTCAACGTGGCGGCCCGCCTGCAGGCCTATGCCGAGGCCGGCGACGTGATCGTGTCGGAGGCGGTGTTCGCCGCGGCGAGTGCCGAGGCGAGGGCGCGGGCGATCGATCTCGGGCCGCTGCCCCTGCGCAACCACGCCCGGCCGGTGCAGGTCTTCGCCCTGCGGGCCGGCTCCGGCCCGCGCACCGGCGAGAGCGCGCCGGGCACCGAGGCGCGGGCCTCGATCGCGGTGCTGCCGTTCCGGGGCGGCCAGCCGGGCCGCCCGACCCTGGCCGACGGCTTCACCGACTGGATCGTGCGCGCCCTGTCGTCCTTGCGCGACCTGTTCGTGATCTCCCGCGGCTCGACCCTGGCCTATCGCCGCCGGCACACCGACCCGGCGGCGTTCGGGCGCCGCCTCGGCGTGCGCTACGTCATGGACGGGGCGATCCAGCACCATGGCGGCCGGCTGCGGGTCTGCACCACGCTGATCGAGTGCGGCACCGGCGCGGTCGTCAGCGCCGACCATCACGAGGGCCTCGTCGACCAGGTCTTCGCCCTCCAGGATGCCATCGCCCTCAAGCTGATCCGCCACCTCGCGCCGCATGTGCGCGAGCGCGAGCTGCAGCGGGCCCTGCGCAAGCACCCGGCGAGCCTGACGAGCTACGACCTGCTGCTCCAGGCCCTCGACCAGCTCCACAAGATGGATCCCGACAGCTTCGCCCGGGCCGGGGGGCTGCTGCAGCAGGCGATCGCCCTCGATCCCTCCTACGCGCCGCCCTTCGCCTACGCGGCCTGGTGGCACGTCCTGCGGGTCGGCGAGATGGGCTCGCCCGATCCCGACGGCGACGGACGGGCGGCGGCGGAGCGGGCCCGGGCGGCGATCGCGCGGGACGGCGACGATCCCCTGGCGCTGGCGATCTACGGCCACGTCCAGGCCTTCAGCCTGCGCGACCCCGCGACGGCCCGGCGCTTCCTCGACCGGGCGATCGAGGCCGGCCCGAGCGTCGCCATCGCCTGGACGATGAGCAGCGCCGCCCACGGCTTTGCCGGCGACGGCCGGCTGGCGGTGCGGCACGGCGAGGAGGGCCAGCGCCTGGCGCCGAGCGACCCCTACACCTTCTGGCACGAGGGCCTGCTCGCCCAGGCGCACTACGTCGCGGGCGACTACGACGAGGCGGTCGCCTGGGGCTTGAGCGCGGTGGCCCGCAACCGCGCCATCCGCTTCACCCTGCGTATCCTCGCGGCGAGCCTGGCGGCGGCCGGCCGGTTGCCGGAGGCGCGGGAGGCGGCGGGCGAGCTGATGCGGCTGCAGCCGGATTTCCGTCTGAGCGTCTACGCGCCGCGCTGCCCCTTCGCCCCGCCGGTCCTGACGCGCTGGCTCGACCATCTGCGGGCGGCCGGGCTGCCCGAGTGAGGGGAACGAGGCGACCCTCGCCGAAAGGATGAGCGGCCTGCGCCGGAAGCGGGTCTGGCCCGGATGCGGGCCGGCGGCACCATCCGGAACGGCCTCATCCCGGCTTCCCGGAAGGTCCGGGCCGGACGGGCGAGACTGGGACGCGAGACTGGAACTTGAGCCGGGGAGGGGAGCGATGACCGGCAACACGGGGAATACGGGCAACACCGGCAATACGGGCAATACCGGCAATGCAGGCCTCGACGGCGATGCCGGCGGCGGCTGGTTCGTGCCCGACCGGGCCGATTTCCCGTTCTCCCTCGAGGTGACGGGGACCGGCGAGGAGATCGGCTCCCTGCGGCGCCGGGTGTTCATCCGCGACGAGACCCCGCCGGGGGACACCCGCAAGACGCTCGCCTTCCGCGCCGCCGACACGCCGAACGGCCGCTCCCTGGCCTTCGAGAACCGCGCCTGGGCCGGGCGCTGGTACGCCTACCGGGTGCTGCGCGAGTTCGCCGCGTCCGCCTGGGACACCGACGCGCTCAGCGACCACCTCGCCGGGATCCTCCTCGCCCTGAACCTCAAGACCAAGGACCCCGCCCACCTGAAGACCGACCAGGAGATCGAGCTCGACGAACTCGTGGCGATGGCGCGCAACGAGCGCGCCGCCGCCCTGGGCGAGATCCTGGCCCAGGACGTCGAGTTCGTCACCGCCTTCATGGAGGCCCTGTCGATCACGCCGGGCTCGCATCCGCGCACCTACCGGGTGCTGCACGCGGCGAGCCTCGTCGGCTCGTTCGCGGCCCTGCGCTTCAAGGAGGCGTTCGACCGGCCGCGGCCCTCCTTCCTGTGCCCGGCCCTGCTGCCGCCCGTGCCGGTGCCCGGGCATGCCTCGTTCCCGAGCGGCCACGCCACCCAGGCGCGGCTGATGGCCCGCTGCGTGGCCTATGCGCTGCGCCTCGCCGGCCTGCCCTACGCCGAGCGCCTGCCGGCCAACGCGACGCTCAAGGCGCTCGCCCGGCGCATCGCCCGCAACCGCGAGATCGCCGGGCTGCACTACCCCAGCGATTCGACCGCCGGCCGCGTCCTCGCCGACGCGGCGTTCCGGGTCCTGTCGCAGCATGCCGGCACCGGGCTCGCCCGGGCGGACTATGCCCTGCCGGCCTTCGGCGATGCCGTCATCAAGGCCGCCCGGGAGTTCAACCCCGAGTTGGTCCTGCCTTAGGACGCGCCGTGATCAGGGAGGTGGACGCGATGACCCAACCCCCCAAGCAGCCTCTACCCAAGCAGCCTCTACTCAAGCCCCCGTCGCCGCTGCCGATCCGGCCGCTGCCGCTGCCGCCCGCCGGTTTCGACCCGTCGACGGCGCAGCCCACCCTGGTCCTGCGCTACGGCCTGCCGGCGCCGCGGCCCGGGGACGGCCCGGCGGCGGCGGCGTTCCGCCGTGCCTTCCTGGCCCCGCCCGCCGGCCGGCCCCTGCTCTTCGTCGAGGCGGTGCCGCCGGGCGCGGCGCCCGGGCCGGTGACCGTCCGCACCCACGGCCTCGTCCCGGCGGGCCGCAGCGTCAACTGGTCGGGCGGGTCGCTCGCGGCCGAGGGCGCCCGCAGCCTCGTGGGCGTGATGGCGCGCTGGCGCGTGCCCGCGGTGTCGGGCGCGGCCGGCCGGCCGGCGCGTGCCTCGGCCTGGATCGGCTTCGACGGCCAGGGCTTCTACCGCAATGCCAGCCTGCCGCAGATCGGCACGCTGCAGGCCTGGGACGGCGCCGGCGCCCATTACGAGGCGTGGGTGCAATGGTGGGCCCGGGGCGAGGAGCACGCGCCCCAGACCCTCGGCCTCGACGTCGCGCCCGGCGACGAGGTCTCGGCGATGCTCACGCTCCTCGACCCCGCGACGGTGCGGTTCAACCTGAAGAACGAGACCACCGGCACGATGCTCCAGGCCTTCGACGTCGCGGCCCCGGGCGGGCGGCACGTCTCGGGCGCCACCGCCGAGTGGATCCTGGAACGCCCGAGCCCGCTCGGTTCCGACGGCTGGCATCCCTATCCGCTCGCCGACTACGCGACCTGTCCGTTCACCGCCTGCCTGGCGCAAACCCGCGGCCCGGGCGAGGCCGCGCCGAGCGAGCACGACCTCGCCCGGGCGAGCCTGATCCGCATGATCGCGATCGAGGCCGATCCGGCCCGGATCCGCACGATCTCGTACCCGGCGCGGGTGGCCGGCGACCCGCGGGCGCTGAGCCTGACATACGGGTCGCCGTTCTGAGGGCGTCCCGCATCAATGGAAACTGGCTCACCCCACCGCCACCGGCTGCTTGACCACCGAGGGGGTGCGCATCGTCACCAGTTCCTCGCCGGCCGTCGGGTGGACTGCGATGGTGCGGTCGAAATCGGCCTTCTTGGCGCCCATCGTCACCGCGATGCCGACCGCCTGGATGATCTCGCCGGCATCGTGGCCGAGCACGTGGACGCCGACGACCTTGTCGGTCGCCCGCTCGACGATGATCTTCATCAGGATCCGCTCGTCGCGGCCCGACAGGGTCGCCTTCATCGGCCGGAACCGGGCCTCGTAGACGTCGATCTCGCCGCAGAGACGCCGCGCCACCTCCTCGCCGTGGCCGACGACGCCGATCTCCGGGGTCGAGAACACCGCGGTCGGGATCAGGTCGTGGTCGACCGCCCAGGGTTTCTGGCCGAACACCGTGTCGGCGAAGGCGTGGCCCTCGCGGATCGCGATCGGGGTGAGAGCGGCGCGGTTGGTCACGTCGCCGACGGCGTAGATCGAGGGCGCGGCGGTCTGCGAGAACCGGTCGACGGGGATCGCCCCGACCGAATCCAGGGTGATGCCCGCCTTCTCCAGCCCGAGGCCGGCGACGTTGGGGCGCCGCCCGGTCGCCACCAGCACCTGGTCGACCAGGATCTCGCTGCCGTCGTTCAGGGTGGCGCAAATCGCGCCGTCGCGCCGGTCGAGGCGGTGCACGGTGGTGTTGAGGCGCAGGTCCATCCGCTTGGCGTAGGCCTCGCCGAGGGCCTGGCGGATCTCGCCGTCGAAGCCGCGCAGCAGCCGGTCGCCGCGGTGGAGCAGGGTGGTGCGGGTGCCCAAGGACGCGAACACGCCCGCGAACTCGACCGCGATGTAGCCGCCGCCGACCACAAGGATCCGCTCGGGCTGGGTCTCCAGCTCGAACACCTCGTTCGACGTGATGGCGAGCTCGGCGCCGGGGATCAGCGGCTCCTTCACCGGGTGCGCGCCGACCGCGACCAGGATGTGTCGGGCGCGCACCCGGGTGCCGGAGCGGACCAGGCGCACCGTGTGCGGATCCTCGATCACCGCCCGATCGGCCACCACCTCGACGCCGGCCCGCATCAGGTTGGTGGCGTAGATGCTCTCCAGCCGCGTCACCTCGGCGTCGCGCCTGGCCTTCAGGGTCGCCCAGTCGAAGCGCGGGGTGCCGACCTCCCAGCCGAAGCCGGCGGCATCCTCGAACTCGTCGGCGAAGCGCCCGGCATAGACCATCAGCTTCTTCGGCACGCAGCCGCGGATCACGCAGGTGCCGCCGACCCGGTACTCTTCCGCGAGCTGCACCCGCGCGCCGTAGCCGGCGGCGATGCGCGCCGCCCGCACCCCGCCGGAGCCGCCGCCGATCACGAACAGATCCACATCGAACTCTTGCTCGCCGAAAGCCTGGTCTCGGGTCTCGGTCATGGGGCTCACCGCTCGTCCGTTAGATCTTGCGACTGATACTGCAAGGCGCGCAGCCAGGCGATGGCGGCGCCGACCCCGGCGGTCCACCAGGCCTGCCAGGCGCCGTGCTCGACGAAGGCGACGATGCCGGCGCACGCCAGCAGCGCGAGCGCGGTGCTGCGCGGGACCGTCGTCCAGGCCGACAGGGCGCGCAAGGTCAGGACCAGGACGAGTGCGGCGAGCGTCGCGCCGACGACGCCCAGCTCGGCCCAGACCTGCAGGAAGCTGTTATGCGGATGCCCGACCGCCAGCATGAAGCGCATCTCGGGCTCGATCCGCTCGGCCGCCGGCACGTCCTGGAAGCGCCCGGATGTGCCGTAGCCGGCCCCGCGCCAGGGATCGGCGGCGACCGCCGCGCCGAAGCTGCGGGCGATGGCGACCCGGGCCCGGGTGGAACTGCCGGCGAGCCGCTGGTGCAAAGCCTCCGGCATGGTGCGGGCCAGGAGATCGCCCTCGACCGGCGCGAGGATCAGCGCCCCGAGGAGGGCGGCGCCGGTGAGGCCGATCCCGGCCCGGGCGGGCAGCCAGCGCAACGCGCAGACGGTGAGTGCGCCGGCGGCGAGCCCCAGCACCGTCGCGCCGCTGACCGAACGCCAGGCCGCCACGGCGAGACATGCAGCCACGAGCGCCGCAAGGCCGCGCCGCCCGGTGGCGGCGAGGAACGCCACCAGGGGGAAGGCCAGCAGCATCATGATGAGGAGCGGCCGGTTGAACGCGAAGGCGGCGACGCGTTGCCCCAACGCCTCGCGGATCATCAGCCCGGAGGCGAGGTCCGCCACCACGTAGGCACAGGTCGCGATCATCACCCAGGCCGCCGGCCCGGCGACGCTGGCCAGATGCGGCGGCGCCAGGCGCGCCACCAGGTAGGCGCCGGCGAGCGCCGGCAGGAACTCGGACAGGGTGCGCAGCGACAGGCCCGGCAGCGGGCTCCAGGCGAGGCTCAATCCGCACCACGCCAGGAAGGCGAGCGCCGCGATCCCGACCGGCGTCGCGAGCGGCGCGACGAGGGGCGCCCGCAGCGGACGCCCGGCCAAAGCTGCACCTGCGAGCAGCAGGAGCCCGGCGAGGCCGACCACTACCGGGCTCGACCGGTTCGCCACGGCCATGCAGGCCGGCAGGGCGGCGATGACGATCGCGCCGAGACGATCGAGCGTCTCGGCCCGCTCTCCGGCCGTGCGGGCGGTCACTGCAGCTGGTGGCCGCGCTTGCCCATCTCGGCCCGCACCCGGACCATCATGTATTCCGAGACCTCCTGGGTCCAGGTCTGCATCGCCTGCACCATGTCGTCGAGCACCTGGGGTTGGGTCTCGACGTAGCGCTTGCCGGCGGGCGAACGGAAGAAGGTGGCGATGTCGCGCAGCTCGGCTTCAGTGAGCTTGTTGGCGTAGATGCGCGAGGCGGTCTCGATGATGCGCTGCTTCTGCAGCTCCAGCTCGGGCTGCAGCTTCTCGATGACGTCGTTGAGGTCCTTGGTCAGCTCGGGCCGGGTGACCGCCGCCTGCCTGATCTGCTCGCCGAAGGCCGGGAGGATCGAGTCGAACGAGCGGGCGATGCCGGAGGAGAGCATCACCTCCTTGGCCAGCGCGAGGTGGCTCGGGGTGATCGCGGCCTGCTGCGGCGCGGCGGGTGCTGCCGGGGCGGCGGGCTTCGTCTGGGCGAGGGCGGGGCTCGACACGGACACGGCGAGGAGACCCGCCAGGAGGAGTCGGGTACGGCGCGGGGACATCGATTGGCTCCGGAAGGCGGCGCCCGCTCGGGGGCGGCCGTGACGAACGAGGCGGGCGGCGCGTCAGGCCGCCCCGAGGGTGACGATGCGGGGCTGGCCGTCGGCCGCCTCCGCGACGATCGCGCCGGTGGCGAGGCCGAGGAACAGGCCGTGCTCGACCACGCCCGGCACCGCCACGAGGGCGCGGGCCAAGGCCTCCGGATCGGGGATGCGGGACAAGCCGGCATCGAGGATCAGGTGGCCGCCATCGGTCAGGAACGGCGCGCCGTCGGTGCCCTTGCGGACGGAGAGCGGCCCGGCGCAGCCGGCGGAGCGGATCGCCGCCGCGACCGCGAGCGTGGTGGCGACGAGGCCGAAGGGCACCACCTCGATCGGCAGGGGGAAGCGCCCCAGCGTCTCGACGCGCTTGGCCCCGTCGACGATCACCACCATGCGCCGGCTCGCCGCCGCCACGATCTTTTCGCGCAGCAGCGCGCCGCCGCCGCCCTTGATGAGGCGGAGCTGCGGGTCGATCTCGTCGGCGCCGTCGACCGTGAGGTCGAGGTCGGGCGTCTCGTCGAGAGTGGTGAGCGGGATTCCCGCCGCCTCGGCGGCCCGGCGCGTCGCCTCGGAGGTCGGCACGCCGACGACCTTGAGCCCGGCCCGCACCTTCTCGCCGAGAAGCTCGACGAACAGGGTCGCGGTCGAGCCGGTGCCGAGGCCGAGGCGCATGCCGTCCTCGACCAGCCCGACCGCCCGGGCGGCGGCGGCGCGCTTGAGCTCGGCGGGGCTCACCGCCGGCCTCCGCGGGATTGACGGATCTGGGACATCGGCATGGCGTCTCGATTCGATTGTCTCGTCCGCCGTGACGCACCCCTGGGGCGACAGCAAGGCGGGCGGGGCGTCCTCACGGCCGGCCCCGCTGATCGAGAGGCCCCCTAGCACGGGGCCAGGGGAGGCGGAAGCGGCGATCCGGCCTCGCCGGGAGACGATGCCGATGCTAGACTCGGTCCGACGAGGCAAGCCCATGATCGATGCCGCGATCATCGACCTGACGTATCATCTCAGCCGCCAGCCTCCGGCGATCGTCTCGCCTCACCTTGCCGTGCGGGGCGCGGCCACGGCGCGCGCGTCCGAACGGCTGGTCCGCGATGCGGAACGATGGAACGCCGAATGGGCGCGCGACGCCGAGGCTCAGGTCGATGCGCTTCGGCTTCGGATGGAGAAGGGGCCGGTCACGACACAGGATCTGCGCCAGCTCGACCGGCTGATCGACCTGCTCACGGAACAGACCGACGCCCAGGCCGCGACGTTCCGCAGCCAGGAGAAGCGAACCCGGCGGTTCCTGAAGCAGGTCAAGGCACGCGCGCCCGACGAGGGCGCGCGGCTCACCGCCGAGCGCGACCGCCTGTTTGCCGCCTATGCGCGGTCCTGCCTGATTCGCTTCGACCTCATCCTGGCTTTGCGGGCGCTCCGCGCGACCTACGATCCTGCCGCGCGGTCCGGCCCGATCTTCACCGATCCGGCCGCGCTCGAGGAGTATCTGCGCGCGCCGGCGGCCTGATGGTGGCACTCCGGCTCTCGGACCGCTTCCGGGAGCGGCTCGCCCTCCTGTCCGAGGGGCGGCGCGAGCATGTCATCAACCGGCTCATCCGCTTCCAGCGCGCCCCGCAGGAGCGTCAGCTGCGCCTGCGGCCGGACCTGATCGACGGCGAGACCGTCTATACGGCCGTCGATTGCGGCGGGCACGAGATCATTGGGGAATGGGAGCGGGCCGCTGGGCCGCGCACGACGTGACCCGTCGTGGATCCGCGCGCCCGCCGCCTCGAATCGTTCAAGGCTTGGCCGCCGGCGCCGCGCTGCCGGCATTGCCCTGGGGGGTGCAGACCACGGCGTCGTCGAGGACGTAGCAGATGCTCATCGCGCCGGTGCGCTGGTTGACCCGGAAGACGCCGGCCTCGCGCAGGTGACGCGAGGCGACCAGGCTGTAATCGGACGGGGCCTGGGGGCCGGCGCCCTCGCCGGGGCCGAAGCACAGGGTGGTGCCGATCGTGTTCTCCTGCAACCCGTACTGGCAGGAGATGACCTCGCCGGTGGCCTTGTCGACCCGGTAGACCCGGTTGAGATCGGCCTGGGGGGCCGGCACGAACTCGTAGGAGGCGGCATGCGCCGCGCCCGCGGCGAGCAGCCCGGCCGCGATTCCGGCGGCCCTGATCCGATAACCCGCAATCCCCAGCATGGCGGCCGCTCCTCGCACGCATCGCGACGACGGCCCATGCCTGCGCGGCGGCCGACTCGTCCGTTTCGGGCTGTTATAGCTCGGCCCCGCTTGTCCCGGGCTTGCCTCGCCCACGGGTTCCGCCCCGCTTCGCCCGCCTGTATGGGAGGCGTCCCGACGCCTTGAGCCAGCGAGAGACTATGCCGACCACCAGCCCCGACGCCCTGCCGCCGATCGTCGTGTTCGACCTCGACGGCACCCTCGCGGAGACCGCGGGCGACCTGATCGGCACGCTCAACATGATCCTGGAGCGGGAGGGATTGCCGTCCGTGGCGGTCTCGCAGGCGCGGGAGCTGATCGGGGCGGGGGCGCGGGCGCTGATCCAGCGCGGCTTCGCGGCGGGCGGACGCGAACTGACCCCGACCCGGCTCGACGAACTCTTCCGGGTGTTCCTGGCCCATTACGGCCAGCATCTCTGCGAGGTGTCGCATCTCTTTCCCGGCGTCGTGGACTCCCTCGACCGGCTGGAGGCGGCGGGCTACCGGCTCGCGGTCTGCACCAACAAGCCGGAGGACCACTCGGTCCGGCTCCTGGAGCTGCTCGGGATCCATGGACGCTTCGCGGCGATCTGCGGCCGCGATACATTTCCCTACTTCAAGCCCGATCCGCGCCACCTCACCGAGACGATCGTGCGGGCCGGCGGCGATCCGGCCCGGGCCGTGATGGTGGGCGATTCGCGCACCGACGTCGCCACCGCCAAGGCTGCCGGCATCCCGGTGGTGGCGGTGCCGTTCGGATATACCGACGTGCCGGTGGAGGAGCTGGAGCCGGACGTGGTGATCCAGCATTTCGAGGCGCTGTACGAGGCGGTGCGGCGGCTGGATCCGGGCGTGGCCTGACACGCTCCATCGTCATCCGGGGTCCTGCCGCAGGCGGGACCCCAGGGTGACCCTGAGGGGGCAGCGATGGCCACGGTACACGACAGGACCGTTCACGTGAGGCTTTGGTCTTTCCCACCCGCGACCTCATCCTGAGGTGCCCACGCAGTGGGCCTCGAAGGAGGGCTCCAGGGATCGCAGAGGCTTCTGGAGCCCTCCTTCGAGGTCAGTCGATCTTCGATCGACTGACACCTCAGGATGAGGTTGAGGGTGGGAGAGCCCCATCGCCTGCAGGCTTCAGGCTGCTGTCGTGTCACGTGAGCAAGATCGCCGGACGAAACCCTAGCGGATCGAAAATCTGGAGAAAGAAGTGGTGGGCGCGACAGGGATTGAACCTGTGACCCTTCGCGTGTGAAGCGAATGCTCTCCCGCTGAGCTACGCGCCCGCCGATCGGTCCCGTGCGGGGTGTGATGCGGCGTAAGAGCCGAATCGCGGACCGAACCTGTCTCGATGGCAGGATCGCTCGGCGACGGGACGCCGGGATCGAAGCCATCCAACTCTAAAAAGGGTGGTGGGCGCGACAGGGATTGAACCTGTGACCCTTCGCGTGTGAAGCGAATGCTCTCCCGCTGAGCTACGCGCCCTGTGAGCCGGCTTCTAGGCGGGGCGACGCGGCGCGTCAAGGCGCTTCGTCGCCCCGTCTCCGGCTCCTCGCTCCGACTACTCTGCTGGCACCGCCGCGGCGAGGTCGGTCGGCACGAAGCGGCCGTCCTCGCGGCGGGTCATGTCGATCCGCCGGTCGTGGAAGGCGGTCAGCGTCGAGCGGTGGCCGATCGACACGATGGTGGTGTCCGGAAGCTCCGTGCGCAGCATGCGGTAGAGCGCGGCCTCGGTCGGCTCGTCGAGGGCGGCGGTGGCCTCGTCGAGGAAGAGCCAGTCGGGCCTGGCGAGCAGCGCCCGGGCGACGGCGAGGCGCTGCTGCTCGCCGAGCGACAGGGCCTGCGCCCAGGGCGCCTCTTCGTCGAGGCGATCCGCCAGGTGCGGCAGCCGCGCCGCCTCGAGGGCCGCCCGGACCGCCGCGTCGTCGTGGCGCCCGGCGGGCTCCGGATAGGTCGTGGCGGCGCGCAAGGTCCCCATCGGCAGGTAGGGCCGCTGCGGCAGCAGCATCAGGCGCGCGCCCTCCGGCGTCGTGACCGAGCCCTCGCCGAAGGGCCAGATGCCCGCGATGGCGCGAAACAGCGTCGACTTGCCCGAGCCCGAGGGGCCGGTGAGCAGCGTCGTCTCGCCCGGCCGGAACGAGAGGGCGGGCGCCTCGGCGATGCGCCGCCCGTCCGGCAGGTCGAGGGCGAGGCCCTTGAGGTGGAGACCCGCCCCGCTCGCCGGCCCGACCGCCAGCGCGCTGCCCGCCGCCATCGCGTCGGCCCGGTTCATCGCCGCGTCGAAGGTGGTGAGCCGGTCGACCTGCGCCTTGTAGTCGGCCAAAGTCACGTAGAACGTGATGAAGAACGACATCGTGCTCTCGACGCGCGAGAACGCGCCGGCGGTCTGCGTCATCACCCCGAGCGGGATCTGGCCGGCAAAGTAGTACGGCGCCACCAGGATGTAGGGGATCACCACGTTGACCTGCTGGTAGCTGACCGTGAAGGCGGCGAGCTTCTTGCGGCGGTCGACGATGGCATAGAAATTCTGGATCAGGGCGGAGAAGCGGTCACCGAGCGAGACCTTCTCGGCCCGGGAGCCGCCGAGGAGCGCCACCTGCTCGCCGTATTCGCGCAGGCGGGCGAGCGAGAAGCGGAAATCCGCCTCGCGGCGCTGCTGCTCGAAGTTGAGCCCGACCAGCGCCTTGCCGATGCGGTGGGTGATCCAGGTGACGAGCGCCGAATAGATCAGCGCGCCCCAGACCAGGAAGCCCGGCACGTGCCAGTCGATCCCCGGCACCGTGAAGGCGGCCGAGATGTTCCACAGGATCACCGAGAACGAGATCAGGTTCGACACCGCCGACAGGAAGCTGATGGTCAGCGACTGCGTCGTCTGGGTGAACTGGTCGATGTCGTCGGCGATGCGCTGGTCGGGGTTGTCGGCCTGGGCACCGGAGAAGCCCATGCGGTAATGGGTGTCGTTGCCGAGCCAGCGGTCGACGTAGTGCCGCGTCATCCAGGCCCGCCAGCGGATGCGCAGGAACGACTGGATCACGTACTGGATGATGGCGCTCGCCACGTAGACCGCGGCCCAGAGGCAGAACACCGAGAACAGGAGCGACCAGAACGCCGCCGCATCCTTGCTCTGGATGGCGTTGAACCAGTCGCGGTTGAAGTACGACAGGCGGACGTTGATCGCGACCTGAGCGAACTCGATGCCGATCACCAGGGCCGCCATGGTCAGCGCGACCCAGCGTTCCTGCATCTTCACCGCCGGCAGCGGCCACAGCCGCACCGTCGTGACCTCGCGGGTCGTGTAGTAGGGATAGGCCAGGCGCCAGATCTGCAGGAGGGCCTGCTTCAAGCCGTGCATCGCGGTCTCCGGGCCGCCCGGCGGGCGGGCCTCATGCGGGCCCGCCTCTCAAGGCGGCGGGCCGGTGATTCGGTGGCGGTCGGGAGCGCCTGGCCTCGCGTGCCTCTCGCGACGCTCCCGGTCGCCGTCATCGCGGCGGGACTCTCGCGAGGGCATCCGAAGCCCGCGGCCGTCCGACCCGCCATGGGTCAGCCCCGTGGCAGGACCATGGCGCCGTTGCCGTTGCAAGTTAAACCCCGTTCACGCGTCAAGCCCGGTCCCCTTGCGGCAAGGCGTCGAACATCGGTGCGCGCCCCCGCGCGCTCGCCGAGACGTGAACGCACGGGGCCAGACCTGGGGCGCGTAGCCAAGGGCCGCGGTGCCCCGCCGCTGCCGCAATCCGCCCCGATGGTCCGCCGGTGTTCCGCGTGCCCCACGCCTGGAGCCGCGCGCGATCGCGTTGCGATCGGGGGCGGCTCCGGGTCTTCGATCTTGCAGCGTCTTCTCCGACGAACCGGTATTCGCTTCGCCGGAGAATGCTCCAGCCTGACGAGTGCGATTGCTCCCATGTCGTCCCTCTCGATCCTCGATGTCGACGCCGTGCGCGCCGCCCCCGTGGCGCACGACCCCTACCAGTACTTCCTCGGCCGGCAGGTCCTGCGCCCGGACGCGGTGCCTGAGCTGAAGCGCGACTTCCCGGCCATCGCCAAGCCCGGCTACCTCACGGTGGACGAGGTGCAGCTCACCGGCCGCTTCAAGGACCTGATCGAGGAACTGGAGAGCGACGCCTTCTCGCGGGTGCTGGGCGAGAAGTTCGGCATCGACCTCGTCTCCTGCCCGCGGCTCACCACGATCATGCGCCGCTCGCAGCCGAAATACGGCGCGATCCACACCGACGGCCCCTCGAAGGTGATGACGCTGCTCGTCTACATGAACGACGAGTGGGACGCGCCGGAGGCCGGGCGCCTGCGGGTGCTCTACGACGGCGAGCGGTTCGAGCCCTACGCGGTCGAGGTGCCGCCGACCATGGGGACGATGTTCGCCTTCCTGCGCGCCGACAATTCCTGGCACGGCCACCGCCCGTTCGAGGGCGAGCGCCGGGTGGTGCAGGTCGCCTGGGTGAAGGACGCGGCCGAGCTGGAGCGCAAGCGCAAGCGCAACCGCACGGCGCAGTTCCTGAAGGGCATCTTCGGCCGCTAGAGCGTTTTCCGACGGAGCGGATACCGGTTCGTCGCAGAAAATGCGGCAAAATCAAAGACCTAGAGAGCTTCGCGATGGCAGCGCGATCGTGAAGCGCTCTAGGCAAGTTTGCCCCTCGGGACAGTGTCCGCCGGGCGACACCGACGATTTCGCTGCGCGCTCGGTCCCGAAGCCCATGTCCATGAGGTTCGCGCGCGCTCTAAGACTTGACCGCCGGCATCCGTCGGGGGACCCTTGGGGGCATCATGAGGGCGTTTCACCGCGCGGGCCTTTTCGCGGCCGGCCTGTTCGTGCTGGCCGGCGCGGCCAGCATGGCCGGGCCGGGCCGGGCCGTCGCGCAGTCGGACCTCGAGATCCCCGCCGACCCGCCGGTCCTGTCGAAGCCTTACCGCTCGACGATTCCCATCTATCGCCGCCGTCCGCCGCCGGATGCGGTGCCGACGGAGGCGGGCCAGCCGGCGAGCACCTGGCGCGAGCCGCCGGGCCGGGTCGGCGCCCGCGATGGCGCGGCGCCGCTGCGGGATGCGGGCCCGGACGAGTCCGGCTTCGGTCCGGTCAAGCCCGCCCCCGCCCACGACCTCGCCCCCCGCGACCTCGCGCCCGAGGACGATCCGGAGGACAGGACGCCGGCCCCGCCCGTCCGGACCGCCACGCCGCGGCCGAAGCCCGAGCCGCGCGAGGAGGGCCGGGCGGAGCGCGAGCGGCCCGTCAAGGAGGCTCCCCGCGCGGTCGAGGCGATGGGGGACGCCGACGAGGACGTGCCACCGGCCTATGCGGGCGTGTGGGGACCGGGCCTTGCTGCCTGCTCCAGCCGACGCTCCGCCCGCCACGGCCTGCTGCCGGCGGTGATCCGGCCGGGCAGCGCCCGGGCCGGCAAGACTGTGTGCCGGTTCCGGAACACGCGGCGCGAGGGGCGGAGCTGGACCATGACCGCCTCGTGCAGCAGCGCCGGCCGCCACTGGACCTCGCGGGTGCGCCTGACCGTGGCGGGCAGCCGCCTGACCTGGGCGAGCGAGCGCGGCTCGGCCACCTATACCCGCTGCGGCGGCTGAAGCAGGGAGCGCCCTGCAACCGGCCTTGACTTGCCGCAAGCCCCGGTGGTGGAAAGGGGACCCGCCGTGAAGAGAGCCCCGATGGCCCCGTTCCGCCCGCCCGCCGCGACGACGCTGCGGACCCGCGCCCCCGCCGAGCGGCCGGGAATCCGCACATGACCGGCAAGCCCGTTTCCGGCAAGCTCGTTGCTGTCGCCAACATGAAGGGCGGCGTCGGCAAGACCACCAGCGTGGTGATGCTGGCCGATGCGCTGGCCGCCGGCGGCGCCTCGGTGCTGGTGATCGACCTCGACCCCCAGGCCAGCGCCTCGGTGTGCTTTGCCGGCGACGGGATCCTGGCCGAGATGATCACCGGGGGCCGCACCCTCGACTATTACCTGGGCCTGCGCATCGTCGACCGCGACAAGGCCGCCCTGCCGGACTTCATCCGCGACTACGTCTCGAGCACCACCCATCTCGGCGAGCCGCTGCCGATCTCGCTGCTGGCCTCCGGCCCCTCCTTGCGCATCGTCGAGCGCGAGATCATCTACGCGCTCACCAAGCGCAAATACTCGATGCACGCCATCGAGGGCCACCTGTGGAAGCTGTTCCAGGAAGACTTCGCGCCCTTGCGCGACCAGTACGACTACGTGCTGTTCGACTGCGCCCCCGGCATCTCGCCGATGACCGAGGTGGCGATCCGGGCGAGCGACCTCGTGGTGGTCGCCTGCATCTCGGACTTCCTGTCCACCTACGGCCTCAAGGCGTTCTACGAGACGATCTGGGGCGTCGGCAGCGCCTCGGAGAGCATGCTGGCGCCCAAACGACCCCCGCACGTGCTGATCACCCGCTGGCAGAACACCAAGCAGCAGGCGACCACCTACGCCACGCTCCAGGAGAGTGCCGCTGCGGAAGGCGCGCGGTTTCGACTGTTCAGGACCCGCGTGCCGCAATCGGCGGCCCTGGCGAACGCGCTCACCCTGGAGTATCAGACCTTCGCCAACAAGTATCGTGACGCCAGCCGCGACCTGATCGGCGAGGTGATCACCCCGGTGGTGGCCGAGCTGAAGGAGGCCCTGGATGGCGCTTGAGATCGACGGCCTCGCGGTCCTGTGCGCGATCGCGGAGGCGCCGGAGGCCTTCCCGGCGATCCGCAGCGACGTCACCAAGGCCGCCCACGCCCTGGTGACGAAGCAGCTGAAGGCCAAGACCCTGGATCTGGCGGGCCTGCGGGCGGTGCGCGAGGCGCTGGGCCCCCAGCCCCTGGCGCTGATCGTCGACGGGCTGAAGGATGCCGAGGTCAAGGCCCTGGTCACCCGCCTCGACAAGCACCACCCGGACCTCAAGGACGGACCGGCGGTGGCGCATCGCCGCCACCTGATGGCGCTCGCCGCCGACCTCGACCCGGTCGCGGCGCCGGTGGCGAAGCCCAAGTCCGCGAAGGGTCCGGCCAAGGGGGCGGCCAAGGAGCCTGCCAAGGCGAAGCCCGCCGCCAAGGCGGTCCCGGAGAAGGCGGCCCACGAGACGCCCGCGGCGGCCCCGGAGCCCGCCGAGATGCCCGCGCCGCCGGCCCGCCCGGCCTCCGAGAAGGCTCGCGCCCTGGTGCGCGGCAAGACCGCCCCCGCCGACGCCCTCGCCTCGGCGGCGATGGCGGCCCGCCCGCCGCGGCGCCCGCGCCAGCAGGAGTGAGGCGGTGGCTCACCGCCCACCGCGGTGGGAACGGGATCGCGCATCGGCCCGCATCGCCGACCACTCGACCCACCCGTCCAGCAGCAGGTGCGGCAGGGTCAGGGCGGCGAGGAGCTGGAGCGTCAGTGCGAGCAACCGCTCGACGCCGTGTCCCTGCGGATAGGTCGGCCATAGCAGAAGGCCGACGACCAGCGTGAGCCCGAAGACCGGCAGCGCCAGCAGGACCGCCCGGCCCATTCCGTCCACCGCAGGCGCCCGGACGGGGTCGTCGGCCAGCGCCCGCATGTGCCGCGGCGCGTGCAGGCAGACGAAGTAGAGCCCGAAGGCGCTGAGAGGCGGCAGGACCAGGAAGGCGAGGCCCAAGGCGGCGACCTCCGCGAGCACGCGCGGGGCAGGCCGGCCCGCGATGAGCCAGGCGAGGGCGAGGCCGAGCCAGGCCCAGGCGGATGCCGTCCACCATGTCGGCGGCACCGGCATCGCGGTGTGGGTCACCACCGCGAAGATGCGGGCGGTCTCGTCGGGGCTCGCCAGGGCCGGTAGCGCGACCGGCAGGCCGCCCCTGACGAGGGCCTCGATCGGACGACCCGGCCCGGCATCCTCCCGGCCGAAATGCAGGACCGACAGGCCGAGGAACCCCGCGAGGGTGGTCCCGGGGGCCAGCCTCCACGCGATCAGGACGGCCGCGGTGAGCGCGAGATAGGGGGCGGCGAAGACGGCGAACCAGGCCCGGCCGAAGCGCGGGCGCAGGAAGGGTCTCGCCACCTCGCCGTCGAGGGCGCCGTGCGGCACGCCGAGACCGATCACCAGGGCGAGGACGGCGAGCCAGCCCGCCTGCCGCGGCAGCAGGGCGGTCGCAGCGAGAAGCAGGGCGGCCGCGGGGAGCAGGCAGGACGCCGCTCCCCGAAGGAGGCCGGGCCGCAGGATCTGCGGCATCGGCGCGCCGGCCAGCGCCGGGATCGGGGAAGGCCGGCGCATCATCGGCGCCTACTCGGCCGCCGCGAGGTGGGGGCGCACCGGTGCCGCCTTGCCCTCGGCGAGGTCGCGCTCGACCCGCTTGGCGGTCTGCATCGTCGCCATCACGCCGTAGACGACCTTCGCCACGAGATCGAGCACCGCGATGATGCCGAGGCCGAGCGCCGGACCGAGCAGACCGAGCCCGTCGTCGCCGAACAGGAGCACGACCGGATAGGCGAGCCAGATCACCGACAGGAACACGGCGTTGCGCAGGAAGTCGGCGCGGGTATCGTCCCGCTCGCGGGCGTTCTCTTGGCGCAGCTGCACGAAGATGCCGTAATATACCGCCAGGAAGGCGCCGCAGGAGATCGCGAACCAGGTCCATTTCAGCCACGCCACCTGACTCAGGCCGAAGACCAGCGCGGTGACGATCATGATCAGATCGGAGCCGATCATCCCTCCGACGACCGCCCGGCGGCGCATGCCGCTGTGCATCGCGGTGTTCGCCAGGCCGAGCAGCAGCAGCGGCGTGGTGAACGACCAGTCGATATAGCGGGCGAAGTAGAACGCCCGGGTGGCGGTGCCGGCATCCGGCCCGGCCGGCAGGACGATGCTGCCCTGCCCGGTCGCCATCGCGAGATACGAGCAGGCGGCGATGATCGGCACGAGGCCGTGGATGATGGTGTCCGTTTCCTCGGCCGGCGTGCGGCTCTTGCCGATGAACAGGATGAGGGCAGCGCCGACGCTCATGCCGGCGAAGCCGAGCCAGAGCCAGAATTGAGGTGACATCAAATCGTCCGTTGCTCGAAGGACAGGACCATTGCGGCGGCTCGGATCGGGCCGTTGCAGCGCGGCACGGCAACACAGCATCTCGCGCCCGGTTCCTCACGGTGAGATGGCAAATCTGACGCAGAAGGACGAAGTTATGCCGGGAGGCCCCCGCGTCGCACCAGTTTTATCTTATTTTGTCTGGATCGTTTCTCTGACGATAGGCCACCACGTCTCCGGCGATCGATAAAATGGCACGGAAGAGGAGGATTTTTACGCGACGCTACAGCGTGATGGCCCTTCGGTACCGATCGTTGCCGCTTGATACCTGGCTGGAGTATTTAAAATATTGACGTGTATCTATAATTGAAATTTGCGAATGTAAATTATCGATATACAAAATTTATAATATTATTCATTTGGAGTGGCGCCTTTCTGCCGAGACGCTGCGGATGTCACGGCGGGAGAGTACGACGATCTCGTCCCGGCGCAGCGATGACGATCGGGGCAGTCCGTGCACCGGACTTGCCGAGGGTACGGGATGATGGGGCCGTTGGCCGCATTCCCCCGCTCCTGTGCTTCCGGATGCCGCGATCCGATCCCGGACCGACCCGGCGGCGTCCGATCCGTTGCGCCGAGTCATCCGGGGTCTTAACTCAAGAGACGGACACGCCCGGAGGAGCGCCCGATGACCAAAGGTTCCGATCTGCTCGTCGCCGCCCTCGAGAACGAGGGCGTGGACCGGATCTTCGGCATCCCGGGCGAGGAGAATCTCGACGTCGTCGAATCGCTGCGACAGTCGAAGATCGAGCTGGTGCTGACCCGCCACGAGCAGGCGGCGGCCTTCATGGCGGCGACCCATGGGCGCCTCACCGGACGGCCCGGCGTGTGCATCTCGACGCTGGGCCCCGGCGCCCTCAACTTCACCACGGGGGCGGCCTACGCCCATCTCGGCGCGATGCCGATGCTGATGCTCACCGGCCAGAAGCCGATCATGAGCGCCCGCCAGGCCCGGTTCCAGATCGTCGACGTGATCGCGGCGATGCGCCCGCTCACCAAGATGACGCGCCAGATCGTGTCGGCCGCCTCGATCCCCACCATCGTGCGCGACGCCTTCCGGGTCGCCACCGAGGAGCGGCCGGGCCCGGTCCACCTCGAACTGCCGGAGGACATCGCGGCGGAAGAGGCCGACGTCGCCCTGGTGCCGTCGCACCCGATCGACCGGCCGGTGGCCAACCCCGCGGCGATCGAGCGCGCCGCCGCGATGATCCTCCAGGCCCGCCGCCCGCTGATCATGATCGGCGCCGCCGGCAACCGCCCGCGCCTGGTCGAGCCGCTCTCCGACTTCGTGCGCCGCACCCGGATTCCGTTCTTCAACACCCAGATGGGCAAGGGCGCGGTGACCGGCGGCTCGAACCTCTACGTGGGCACCGCGGCCCTGTCGGAGCGCGACTACGTCCACGAGGCGATCGACAGCGCCGACCTCATCATCTCGATCGGCCACGACACCGTCGAGAAGCCGCCCTTCCTGATGGGCCGGGTCGCGGGCGGCCCGCGGGTGATCCATGTCGGCTACGTCTCGGCCAGCGTCGAGCAGGTCTTCCATCCGGATGCCGAGGTGGTGGGCGATATCGGCACCACCGTCACGGCGCTGGCCGACCGGCTCGGCGGACGGCTCGATCCGGAGCCCGCCCTCCTGGAGATGCGCCAGCACATCCTCGCCCGCATCAACGACCGGGCCGAGGAGGACCGCTTCCCGGTGACGCCGCAGCGCCTCGTCCATGATGTCCGGGCGGTGATGCCGGAGGACGGCATCGTCTGCCTCGACAACGGCATGTACAAGATCTGGTTTGCCCGCAACTACCGCACCCACGTCGCCAACACGCTGCTCCTCGACAACGCGCTCGCCACGATGGGGGCGGGCCTGCCCTCGGCGATGATGGCCAAGCTCGTCCATCCGGAGCGCCGGGTCCTGGCGGTCTGCGGCGACGGCGGGTTCATGATGAACAGCCAGGAGCTCGAGACGGCGGTGCGCCTCAAGCTCGACCTCGTGGTGCTGGTGCTCGACGATAGCGCCTACGGCATGATCCGCTGGAAGCAGGCGGTCGATCGGTTCCCCGATTACGGCATGACCTTCGGCAACCCGGATTTCGTCGTCTACGCCGAATCCTACGGCGCCAAGGGCCATCGCGTGACCTCCGCCGAGGCGCTGGCGCCGACCCTGGAGGCCGCCTTCGCGGCGGGCGGCGTGCACCTCGTGGCTGTGCCGATCGACTACTCCGAGAACACCCGGGTGCTGGTCGACGAACTCGGCGGCCATGCCCCGCAGGTCGAGCCGGGCTAGGCGGTGCGGATCGCCGTGCCGGATTCGCGCTGGCGCCGGCGCGCGGCCGGGGCGCTGATGCTGCTCGCCGGCGCTGGCGTCGCGGTCTCCGCGCCCGTCCTGCTGCCGGACTGCGCGCAGGCCTGGCGCCTGCGCGAGGCCGCCGACGACCCGGCGGCGCTGGCGACCCTGCGCCTGGCTTCGGTCGCCGATCCGGAGCGGATCGGTGCCGGCCTCGACGCGGCCGTGGCGGCGGGCGACGACGACCTGGCGCACAGCTTCCTGGCCTTGGCCGAGGAGCGGGGCGTGGCGGTCTCGCCCGAGCGGCGGGCGGCCGTGGCGGCGCTCGCCGAGACCGCGCCGCGCCGGGCGCTGACCGACGCGGCGACCGGTTTCGTCAGCGGGGAGGGGGCCGGCATGGCCGGGCTCGCCGGCGCCGTGGCGGGCGACCTCGTCGGCTACGGCGATCTGCGCGATGTGTGGCGCGAGGGCGGGCGGCTCGCCCGCGGCGAGGCCTACGACCCGCTGCTCCTCGGGCTTGCCACCGCCGGGCTGGCGCTGACCGGCGCCACCATCGTGTCCCTCGGCTCGAGCGTGCCGGTCCATGCCGGCACCACGACCCTGAAGCTCGCCGCCCGCACCGGCAAGCTGTCCCGGCCGCTGGCCGCGCATCTCACCCGCAGCGCCGGCGCCGCGATCGACCGGGAGGCTTTGGGCCTTGCCACCGCGGCCGCCGGCCGGCTCGACATCGCTGCCCTGCGCCAGGGGGCGAAGGGGGTTCTCAAGCCGGGCGCGTTCCGCGAGATCCGCAGCGTCGGGGAGCAATCGGCCCGGATCCAGGCGCGGCTCGGCGCCCGCGGCACCCTCCAGGCCCTCGCCGTGGCGGAGAATGCCGACGACCTGCGCCGCGTCGCCCGCCTGTCCGAGGGCCTGGGCGGGCGCACCCGCGCAGTCCTGGCGCTGCTCGGCCGCGGTGCCCTGGTGCTGGGCTCGGCCCTGCTGGCGATCCTGCAGGGCCTCTGGCTCGGCCTCGCCTGGTTTCTCGCCGCCGCCCTGTTCTGCCGCCGCGCCGGCACGGCCCTCGGCCGCTTGATCTGGCGCCGCCCGCGCCGGGCGGGAGCGACGCCGCGCCTGGCGAGCGCGCCCGCCTGACGGCGTCGACCGGACGGCGGGTGGCCCGTCTCGGGAGCCGGTTCGATCGGCCGGTGCAGCGGATGTGGCGTGGGCGTCGAACACGCTCCGCGACATACCGGATTCCTGGCTGCCCGGATCAGGGGAGACGATGCGGGGTCGATCCCGTATTCATGAGGCGAACGCACTCCAGAAACGAGCAATTGCTGTAAAAATTCACGGATCAGGCAATTTGTTATCTGGCGTGAAATGAAATCGTACTGCCTGGATTGCAGGTGATCGTCTCCGAAGATGCCGCGATCGATTGCCGAGCCGACGGTGAGGATCGCCAGCACGGCGGCCTCGACCATGGCGCCGGCACCGAGACGAAGCGGTCGATCATTCGGTGGCCCGCGTCTCATCCGAAAGGATGATACCAATCCCGACCACAGGGCTCCGATTGATGCCGGATGCAAGCATCTGACCGCAATCAGACCAATCATGTCTGATTTAATCACTGCGCCGCGGCTGCGATGAACAGTCTTGTGCCGCAGAGGTTTTGGTACTTATATGGACCCGAACGGGTCGAGACCCGCTCGTTCGCGACGGCTTGCCGGGGGGCGACGATGCACGCGTGCAGTGGGTGTGGGGTGGAGGACGGGCGGCGCCGCAGCCGCGTGACCGGGACCACCGCACCGTGACCGCCGGCATGACCGCCTGGCAGCCGGCGGCGGCCGCCGCCCTCGACGCCCTCGCCCTCGCGGTGCTGGTGGTCGACCGGCAGGGGCACATCCTCCACGCCAACCGGGAGGCGACGGACCTCCTCGACCGGCCCGACGGAGCCCTGTCGGGCCAGCACGCGACAGGCGGCTGTCACGGCACCAAGCATCACGGAACCGCGCATCACGTCGTCAGGCACCTCGGAGCACGCCAGGCGGAGGGCCGCTCGCGGCTCCAGGCCCTGATCCAGGCGGCCTGCGACGGGCGGCCCGGGGAGGCGGTCGGCTTCCTGCAGCTCGAGGGCGGCGGCCCGGACGAGCCGGGCGTCTCGGTCTGCGTCTCGCCTCTGGACGACGAAGCGGCGCCGGGGCGGGCGGTGGTGGTG
The DNA here is from genome assembly GCF_057747795.1 of Methylobacterium sp. 142-1Y. Taxonomy (NCBI): domain Bacteria; kingdom Pseudomonadati; phylum Pseudomonadota; class Alphaproteobacteria; order Hyphomicrobiales; family Methylobacteriaceae; genus Methylobacterium; species Methylobacterium sp. 142-1Y. Next base: position 1,404,082 of record NZ_CM173224.1, read on the forward strand.
GCCCGGCTCCTGCGGGCTCAAGGGAAGATCGAGGTGCAGCTGCGTACCCTGTTCGGCCTCACCCGGGCCGAGGCGCAGGTCGGCGCAGGCCTGGCCCATGGCGGCTGCCTCGCCGAGATCGCCGCGGAACTCGGCATCAGCGTCACCACGGCGCGCACCCACGTCGCCCGCATCTTCCTCAAGACCGGGACCCGGCAGCAGAGCCAACTGGTCGCCCTGGTGGCGGCGGTGCAGTTGCCGGTGGCCTACGGTGCCGAGGTGGCGGCGGTTCGGGCTCACGCCCTCAGGTCGAGCCGGTAGGCGTAGGCGTCGCCGCGAAACAGGCCCTCGACATACTCGATCATCCGGTCGTCCCGGGCATAGGAGTGGCGCTTGATCAGCAGGCAGGGCAGGGCTTGCGTGAAACCGAACACCGCGCATTCCGTCTCGTCCGGCATCGCCGCCTCGATGGTCTGGCGGCAGCGCACCAGGGCCGCCCCGTGCGCGCCCAGGAATGCGTAGACCGAGCCGTCGAGATCGCCCTCGGCCAGCGCCGGCACCGCCGTGAGGTCGTACCACGCCACCTCCCGCGACAGCGGCATGCCGTCGCCGCAGCGGATGCGGACCAGCTTCAGGAACGGGGCGGTCGAGGGCAGGCCGAACAGCGAGGCGATCGAGCGGTCCTGGACCACGCGGCGATCGACGATCCGCGTCGAGGGCACGCGGCCGAGTTCCCGCATCTCCTCGGTGAAGCCCTTGAGCCGGTCCATGCCCGGGCTGAGCCGGGTGCGCCCGGCCGCGACGATGAAGCCGTGCCGGCCATGGGCGGTGAGGTAGTGCTGCCGGCGTAAGGAATCGTAGCAGCGCTGCACCGTGGTGCGGCTCACGCCCAACGCCTCCGCGAAGGGCCGCTCGGCCGGCAGCGTCGTGCCGCCCGCCACCGTGCCGTCCTCGATCAGCCCGCGCAGCTGCTCTTCCAGCTGCTGATAGAGCGGCTTCGCGGTATCGTGGCGCAGCCGCACCAGGCTCGTCAGGGCAGGGGGGCCCGGGCCGGGCCCGGACGAGGGCTCGGGCATCGGCGGCTCAGCCGATGCGACGGCCGCGCGCCGGCACGGCGCGGGCGACGGGATGGGGAGGGGGCATGAGCGCCGAAATCAGCGTCGGGGAGAGAGTCGACATGGTGGCCGATCCGGCTCTCTTCGTCCTCGGGAGCTTCGTGGTGGCCTGTTCTGCCACGGTTGACCGTCTGCCGCGAGCGGGCGAATCGCTGAGGGCACAGGCTTTCCTGGTCGAGCCGGGCGGCAAGGGCCTCAACCTCGCGGTCGGCGCACGGCGTCTCGGCGCCACGGTCGACGGCCTCCTGGCGATCGGCGACGACCCGCTCGCGGCCCTCGCCGCGCCGGCCCTCGCCCGTGCCGGCCTGCCCGCCGCGATGCTGCACCGTTTCGCCGGCCCGACGGGGGCCGGCATCGGCTTCATCGACGCCTCGGGCGAGAACTGCCTCGCGGTGCATCCGGGCGCCAATGCCCGGCTTGGGGCCGCGGAGGTGCGGGCGGCGGCGGAGCGGATCGCCGGGAGCGCCCTCGTCCTGGCGCAGTTCGAGGTCGGTGACGATGCGGTGGCGGAGACCTTCCGGATCGCCCGCGCGGCGGGCGTGCGCACCCTGCTCAACCCGTCGCCGTTCCGGGTGCCGTCGCCTGAGATTCTGGCGCAGGCCGCGATCCTGGTCGTCAACGCCGTCGAGGCGGCGGCCTTCGGCGCGGCCCTCGGGATGCCCGTGCCCGATGGCGGGAGCGGGGCGGGCGAGGGGGGCCCGGAGGCCTGGGGCGGCCTCGCGGAGGCGCTCCTCGCCCGCGGGCCGGACCTCGTCGTGATCACCCTCGGGGCCGGTGGCGCGCTCGCCTTCCGGATCGGCCATCCCGTCCTGGCCCAGCCGGCCTTCTCCGTGACGGCGCTCGACACGCTCGGGGCCGGCGACGCCTTCACGGCGGGGCTCGCGGTCGGTCTCGCCGAGGGCCGCCCGCTCCCCGAGAGCCTGCGCATGGCTGCCGCCTGCGGTGCCTGCGTGGTCTGCCGCAAGGGCGTGTTCGAGGCCCTGCCGGACCGCGCTGCCGTCGCGGCCCTGGTGGCCGGCACGGCGTGAACCGCCCCGATGCCACCGCCGAAAAGAAGTTTTTCAAAAAATCGGATCGGCAAAAAATCGGGCCTGCCCGTCTCAGGTGAACAGGCCCGCGAGCAGGCTGCCGACCATCGCCACCACCGCGAGGGTCACGAGGAACCGGATGTCGTCGAGTCTTTCCCTGATCATCGCCGAGCCTCCTTCGCCGCGTGACAGGGCGACGTTTAGGACGTAAGGGCGTCTTGCGCCGTGCGCATCCGCACCTTTGCTTGATGGATGGTGAACGCGGCCGGTCCGGGATTGTCCGGACCTTGTCGGTCCCGGCGCAAGGCCCTGCGGGCTCGCGCAAAACACGGTGAATCCCACTCAGCTTGACCGTTGACAGACGTCCTCGCACCTAAGAAAAAAGGCCACACGCGAGGTGTGGCCCAAGTCTAGGGAGGAAACGCCCAAAGAGGGCAGCAACGCTGCGACGCCATCGCCGCGTTGCCATTAAAAGCTAAGCCCTGCCCGCTCGGCTGGCAAGGGTCTATCCGCGTTTTGTGGTATCCACGTCGCAGGTGATGCTGCGGCGCAACGCCTCGCTCAGCGTCAGTCTACCGAACCCGACCTCGGTGCCGCGTTCCGCTCTCGCTGTCCAAGTCACCGAGGCAAGTCACCGAGGCTTGAGTCATCGAGGCTCAAGTCACCGAGGAGGCCGCCGCGATGACGCCGATCGATCCCACGACACGTCGCATCCCGGTCCGCGGCCTGACCCTGTCCGTCGCCGAGGCCGGCCCGGAGGACGGGCCCCTCACCGTGCTGCTCCACGGCTTCCCCGAGACCTGGTGGGGCTGGCGGCACCAGATCGGCCCGCTCGCGGCAGCGGGCTTGCGGGTGGTGGCGCCGGATCAGCGCGGCTACGGCCTGTCGAGCCGGCCGGAGGGGATCGCGGCCTACCATCTCGACCGTCTCGCCGACGACGTGACCGGCCTCGCCGACGCCCTCGGGCATGATCGCTTCCGCCTCGTCGGGCACGATTGGGGCGGCCTCGTCGCCTGGTGGGTGGCCGCGCGCCATCCCGACCGGCTCGAGCGGCTGGCGATCCTCAACGCACCGCATCCGGACGTGTTCGGCGCCTATGCCCGCCGGCACCCGACCCAGATGCTGCGGAGCGTCTATGTCGGGCTGTTCCAGCTCCCCGGCCTGCCCGAGGCGCTGCTGCGCGCCGGCGATTGCAGGGCCCTCCGCCGCGCCCTGACGAATTCGAGCCGGGCCGGGGCCTTCTCGCCCCACGATCTCGACCTCTACGCCGCCGCCTGGCGCCGGCCTGGCGCCATCACGGCGATGCTGAACTGGTACCGGGCCCTGCGCCTGAGGCGGGGGCCGGCGCCGGGACCGATCCGGCCGCCGGTCCTGGTGCTGTGGGGCGAGCGCGACACGGCGCTCGAACGCGGGCTTGCCGCCGAGAGCCTGCGCCTCTGCGAGCAGGGCACTTTACGCTACTTTCCGCAGGCCACCCACTGGCTCCAGCACGAGGAGCCGGCGGCGGTCGGCGAAGCCCTGATCGGGTTCCTGACCGCCCCCGTCGCGACTCAGGCCTGATCGCCGAACAGCAACTGCTTCGTCGCCGCCGTCACGTCGTCCTGCCGCATCAGGCTCTCGCCGACGAGCAGCGTGCGGATGCCGGCACGCGCCAGGATCTGCGCGTCGCCGTGGCTGCCGATGCCGCTCTCGCCGACCAGGATCCGGTCCTGGGGCACCAGCGGGCTCAGGCGCACGGCGTTGTCGAGTGAGACCTTGAAGGTCCGCAGATCCCGGTTGTTGACGCCGATGAGCCGGGTGCCGAGGGGCAGCGCGCGGGCCAGCTCCGCCTCGTCATGCACCTCGACCAGCACGTCCATGCCGAGATCGTGGGCGGTCTCGACCAGGGCCGACGCCTCGTCGTCGTCGAGGCTCGCCATGATGACGAGGATGCAGTCGGCGCCCCAGGCCCGGGCCTCGACCACCTGGTAGGGCTCGAACAGGAAGTCCTTGCGCAGGACCGGGAGCGAGCAGGCGGCGCGGGCCGCCGTCAGGTATTCGGGCTTGCCCTTGAACGAGGGCTCGTCGGTGAGCACCGACAGGCAGGTGGCGCCGCCCGCCTCGTAGGCGCGGGCGAGGACCGGCGGATCGAAATCCTCGCGGATCAGGCCGCGGGAGGGCGAGGCCTTCTTGATCTCGGCGATCAGCGCGAAGCGATCCTGCGCCACGTGGGCGGCGATCGCGTCGGCGAAGCCCCGGGGCGGGTCGGCCTTCGCGGCGCGTTTCTCCAGTTCGGCCAGCGGCACGCGCAGCTTCGCCGAGGCGATCTCGCGCCGTTTGTAGGCCTCGATATGGGCGAGCACGTCGGCCGGGCGCGGCCGGCCCTCGCCGTCGGAAGACGTCGTATCGGTGTCGGACAAGGCCGTGTCCTCCCCTCGGGAGCGTGTCGGGGATATCGAGTTCAGGGAGACGCCGTCGAATTACGCGTTCGAGACGACCGCCAGGCGCTCCAGGACCGCCCTGGCCGCGCCGGTATCGATCGCCTGGGCGGCGCGGGTCACGCCGTCCTGCAGGCTGTCAACGCGCCCGGCCACCATCAGGGCCGCTGCGGCATTGAGGATTCCGATGTCGCGGTAGGGTGTGCGGGCGCCGTCGAGGACCTCGCGCAGGGCCCCCGCATTGTGCGCCGGGTCGCCGCCGCGCAACTCCTCCGGTTGCGCCAGGCGCAGGCCCAGCTCCCGCGGATCGAGGGTGAAACGGCGGATCGCGCCGTTTTCCAGGGCGACTACGGCGGTGGGGCCGGTGGTGGTGATCTCGTCGAGCCCGTCCGAGCCGTGCACGGTCCAGACCCGGCGGCTGCCGAGTTCGCCCAGCACCCGGGTCATCGGCTCGGCGAGGGAAGCCGCGTAGACGCCGAGCAGCTGCGCCGACACCCCGGCCGGGTTGCAGAGCGGCCCGAGCACGTTGAACAGGGTCCGGGTGCCGATCTCGACCCGCACCGGCGCGACGTGGCGCATCGAGGCGTGGTGCGACTGGGCGAACATGAAGCACAGGCCTGCCTCTGCGAGGCAGCGGGCGAGGTGATCGGGGGTGAGGCCGATGCCGACGCCCAGCGCCGCGAGCACGTCGGCGGCGCCCGAGCGGGACGAGGCGGCGCGGTTGCCGTGCTTGGCCACCGGCACGCCGCAGGCGGCGGTGACGATCGCCGCGAGCGTCGAGACGTTGTAGCTGCCCGAATGATCCCCGCCGGTGCCGACGATGTCGATCGCGCCCTCGGGCGCCGCGACGCGGGTCATGCGCTCGCGCAAGGCGCCCGCGGCGCCGGTGATCTCGTCCAGAGCCTCGCCGCGGACGTGCAGGGCCATCAGGAAGGCGCCGGCCTGGGCGTGCGTCACCTCGCCGGAGAGCAGGTGATCGAAGGCGCGGCGCGCCTCCTCGCGCGTCAGCGCGGCGCCCGTGGCGACCTTCGCCAGGTAGGGCTTGAACGAGTCCATGACGAGTACGTGCCTGATCTCAGCGCCTGTGTCGGGCCGGTCCCGTCAATGCACATCTCGGCCGCGCTTGTCACCCCGGGCCTTCATATTCCACGCCGCGGCGAGGGCGAGGAAATTGCGCACCATGGTCTCGCCGTGCTGCGACAGGATGCTCTCGGGGTGGAACTGCACCCCGTGCACCGGCCGCTCCGCATGCTCCAGGGCCATGATCAGCCCGTCGGCCTCCGCGGTCACGACGAGGTTCGCCGGGCAGGTCGCCCGCTCGACGACCAGCGAGTGGTAGCGCGTGGCCGAGAACGGCCCGTTGATGCCGCGAAACAGCCCGGTCGCCCGGTGCCGCACCTGCGAGACCTTGCCGTGCATCGGAGCCGGCGCCCGCACCACATCGCCGCCGAAGGCCTGGCCGATCGCCTGGAGGCCGAGGCAGACGCCGAGCATCGGGATCTCGTCGCTCAAGCTCCGCACCACGTCGAGGCAGATACCGGCCTCGCTCGGCGTGCAGGGGCCGGGCGACAGCACCAGGGCGTCGGGCGCGCGCCGGCGGATCTCCTCGACGGTGATCGCATCGTTGCGCACCACCTCGATCGCGCCGGCGAGCGGCCCGATCAGGTGGACGAGGTTCCAGGTGAAGGAATCGTAGTTGTCGATGACCAGGATGTCGGACATGGGCGCCTCTCGGCGCGCGGTGTGGGGCTTGGGGCGGCCGGAGGTCAAGGGGGAGGGGCGCGGCGCCTGGAATACGTACGGGGCCGGGGGCGCCTCCCAAGGACTATCCCTGCCCAAGAGCCGAGGCATTCTTTCTCCCACCCTCGACCTCATCCTGAGGTGTCAGTCGATCATGGATCGACTGACCTCGAAGGAGGGCTCCAGGGATCGCGGCGACATCTGGAGCCCTCCTTCGAGGCTCCCTTCGGTCGCACCTCAGGATGAGGCTGCGGATGGGGTCAGATGTGTCGAATCGAAGGCGTCGATGCCCAAGAAAAAACCCGCCCCTCCCTTGCGGGACAGGCGGGTGCGAAGTCGAGGGTCCGTGGTGGAGGGCCGTGCCTATTCCCGCTCGCCGGTGAGGCTCAGCAGCATCTGGAACAGGTTGATGAAGTTCAGGTAGAGCGACAGGGCGCCGAACACCGCGAGCTTGGAATTGGCTTCCTCGCCCCAGTTCTCGGCATACTGCTCCTTGATCGACTGGGTGTCGTAGGCGGTGAGGCCGGTGAAGATCACCACGCCGATCAGCGAGATCGCGAATTGCAGCGCGGACGAGGCCAGAAAGATGTTGACCAGGCTGGCGATGACGAGGCCGATCAAGCCCATCACCAGGAACGAGCCCATCCGCGAGAGGTCGCGCTTGGTGGTGTAGCCGTACAGGCTGGTCGCCCCGAACATCGCCGCGGTGATGAAGAAGGTGCGGGCGATGCTGGTGCCGGTGAAGACCAGGAAGATCGAGGCGAGCGACAGCCCCATCACCCCGCAGAAGGTCCAGAACAGGGTGTGGGCGGTGGCGGCCGAGATCCGGTCGGCGCGGAACGACAGCACCATGATGAAGGCCAGCGGGGCCAGCATCACGACGTATTTCAGCGGCGTGCCGAAGAGCGGCTTATAGAGTGCCGGGGTCGAGGAGACGCCGAGCGCGACGAGGCCGGTCAGCGCCAGGCCGAGGCCCATCGTGTTGTAGACCCGCAGCATGTGGCGCCGCAGGCCCTCGTCGAAGACCGCACCGGCGGGAGCCGCATGGGTCTGCCAGGCGTAAGGAGTATTCATCGGGGAGAGTGCTCCGGGATGGGGCGGGTGAGACGGTCAGTGCTTCAGGGCCGCCAGGGTGGCGGCGGCGCGGCCGAGATCGGGCTCGCTGCCCGAGCCGCTGAGGGCGTAGGCGCCGTGCCCGGCCTTCCAGTAGACCGTGACGGCCTCCGGCGAGCGGACGATGGCGGGCGCGCTCGCCTCCGCATCCGGCATGCGGGTGGCGAAGAGCGCGACCTTGCCGAGCTGGCCGGCATCGATCGCGACCTCGACGCCCGCGCCGCTGCGCGAGGGAAAGATCTGCATGTCGTCGACGCGCCAGTCCGACGGCAAGTCGGGCAGGGCGATGCCGGTCGCCGCCTCGACCTCGCGGCGGTCATAGGCCGGGGTCGGGCGCTGCGAGGTCACCCGGGCGCGGACCTGGGCGGCCTGGCGGGCCTGCAACGCCTCCTCGACGAAGGTCGGGGAATAGGTCGAGGCGTTGGTGTTCTGCACGCCGAAATCGCCGGTCTCGTTGTGCAGGAGCCAGCCGGTCCCGACCAGCATGGCGATCACGGCGGCGCGCTGGAGCCGCGCGCCGATGCGCCGCCAGGTCAGCGCCCGGTCGAGGCGGCGGGCCGCCGCGGCGAGGCGCTCGGGCGAGGGGCCAGGCCGCACGTCGACACCGTGCCCCTCGATTCCCTGCACCGGCCCGAAGGCGGCGCGCAGGGCGTCGCGGGTGTGCAGGTCGGCCATCACCCTGGCCGCCACCTCCGGCCGCGCCGCCAGATGCTCCTCGACCTCGATCCGCCGGCCGAGGTCGAGCTGGCCATCGATATAGGCGTTCAGGTCGGCCTCGGTGATCGGATCCATGGTCGTCTCCGGTGAGTGTTCGCCGCTCATCACGACGCCCTCGTGCTGGTGCCGCCCTCGACCACCCGCAGGCGCGGGGCCGGTCGCTCGGGCGCGTCCTCCGGGGCCGGCAGGCGGGAGACGCCGCCGCTCTCGATATTGCGCAGGGCCGCCCGGGCCCGTCCGAGGCGCGACATCAGCGTGCCGATCGGGATGCCGAGCACGTCGGCGGCCTCCTGGTAGGCCAGCCCCTCGATGGTCACGAGGTGCAGGGCCTCGCGCTGCTCAGCCGGCAGGCGCCCGAACGCCTCGCGCACCTGGGCCAGGCGCACATGGCCTTCCTGGGCCGGCGGCGTCGCCTCCTCGACGATGTGGCCGAGGGCATCGGCGTAGCGTGCTTCCACCTTGCGGCGGCGCTGGTCGTCGATGAAGGCGTTGTGCAGCACCGTCATCAGCCAGGTGCGCAGGTTGGTGCCCGGGCGCAGGGAGCCCTGGCGCTCGAGGGCGCGCACGAGGGTGTCGTGCACGAGGTCGTCGGCCTGCGCGGCATCGCGCGTCAGGGACCGGGCGTAGCGCCGGAGCGGCACCAGGAGGTCGAGGACATCGGGGCGCTTGCGAAGCATCATAATGGGTGAACGTGCGCCGGGCGGCGTCTAATCCCGCGGGGTCTCGCTGTTCTGCGGGAGACGTTCACATCCGCGTGAGCGGCGGATGTCAACCAGCTCGACCTCAACCCTCCCCCTCTGCGGGGGAGGGTGGCGAACGCAGTGAGCCGGGAGAGGGGCAGCGCGACGCTAATCGACGTGGCGCCTTTGAGACTGGTCGCGACTTCTCCGGAGGCGGCGTCCCCTCTCCCGGCCCCCTCCGGGGGCCACCCTCCCCCGCAGAGGGGGGAGGGTCGGGTTGCGGGTCTTCGACCAACGACAAGGGGCCCACGCGGGGCCCCTCGCACTCACACCTGCGGATGGCGCACGTTCAGTGCGACAGGATTCGCGACAGGAAGGTCTGGGCGCGCTCGCTGCGGGGCGATCCGAAGAACTCTTCCTTCTGCGCGTCCTCGACGATCTCGCCCTTGTCCATGAAGATCACCCGGTGGGCGACCTTGCGGGCAAAGCCCATCTCGTGGGTCACCACCATCATGGTCATGCCCTCCTTGGCGAGCTCGACCATCACGTCGAGCACCTCGCCGACCATCTCGGGGTCGAGGGCCGAGGTCGGCTCGTCGAACAGCATCACGATCGGGTTCATGGCGAGCGCCCGGGCGATCGCCACGCGCTGCTGCTGACCGCCGGAGAGCTGGCCCGGGAACTTGTGGGCATGGGCCTTGAGGCCGACCCGCTCCAGCAGGGCGAGGCCCTTGGCCTGCGCCTCGTCCTTGCTCCGCCCGAGCACCTTGCGCTGGGCGAGGCTGAGGTTGTCGGTGATCGACAGGTGCGGAAACAGCTCGAAATGCTGGAACACCATGCCGACCCGCGAGCGGAGCTTGGGCAGGTTGGTCTTCTTGTCGGCGATCTTGGTGCCGTCGACGGTGATCTGGCCCTTCTGGAACGGTTCGAGAGCGTTGACGCACTTGATGAGCGTCGACTTGCCGGAGCCCGAGGGGCCGCAGACCACCACCACCTCGCCCTTGGTGACGGAGGTGGTGCAGTTCGTCAGCACCTGGAAGTCGCCGTACCACTTCGAGACGGTGTCGATGGCGATCATCGGGCCGGTGGTCGCCGCGACGGGCGGGCGCTCGGTGAGCAGGGTACCGACGGGGCCGGTGCCCGGCGCCGCGTCGGCCGCGGCCTGCGGCTCCGAGACGGGGCTGACGGGCGGCATCGCGGAGGAGGTCATGGCGCGGATCCTATCGGATGATGGCGACCCGGCGCTGCAGGCGGCGCACCAGGAGCGAGGCGATGAAGCAGACGGCAAAGTAGACGACGGCCGCGAACAGGTACATCTCGACGAGGCGCCCGTCGCGCTGCGCGATCTTGGAGGCGGCGCCGAGGAAGTCGGTGATCGACAGGACGTAGACCAGTGAGGTGTCCTGGAACAGCACGATGGTCTGGGTCAGAAGCACCGGCAGCATGTTGCGGAAGGCCTGGGGCAGGATGACGTTGGCCATCGATTGCCAGTAGGTGAGGCCGAGCGCCGAGGCCGCCGCGCCCTGTCCCTTGGGGATCGACTGGATGCCCGCCCGCATGATCTCGGAGAAGTAGGCCGCCTCGAACAGCGTGAAGGTGATGAGCGAGGACGAGAAGGCGCCGACCTGGATCGGCCGCTCGGACCCGGTGACCCACTGCCCGATATACGGCACCAGGAAGTAGAACCAGAAGATCACCAGCACCAGCGGCAGCGAGCGCATGAAGTTGACGTAGACCTTGGCGATCTGCGGCAGCACAGGCAGGCCCGACAGCCGCATCATGGCGATCAGCGTGCCGAGAATCACGCCGCCGATCGCCGCGAGCGCGGTCAGGGTCAGCGTGAAGGTCATCCCGTCGAGGAACAGGTAGCGCCAGGAATTCAGGATGACGCCGAAATCGAAATTCGAGAACATCGCGAGGACCCTGCCCGAAGCGTTAGAGGATCAGCGGCCCGGCACCGCGACGCGGCGCTCGATCACGCCGGCCACGGTCACCACCAGCAGGTTGATGACGATGTAGATGAGGGTCGCCGCCGTGAAGGCCTCGAAGACCTGGAACGAGAATTCCTGCATCGCGCGGGCCCGGGCGGTCAGCTCCAGGAGGCCGATGGTCAGCGCCACCGACGTGTTCTTCAGGTTGTTGAGGAACTCGGAGGTCAGCGGCGGCAGGATGATGCGGTAGGCGTTGGGCAGCAGCACGTAGCGGTAGGTCTGGGCGGTGGTGAGCCCGAGCGCCGTGCCGGCCATGCGCTGGCCCCGCGGCAGGGCCTGGATGCCGGCCCGCACCTGCTCGGCGACGCGCGAGGCGGTGAAGAAGCCGAGGCAGACCACGGCGGTGTAGAACGGCGCGTTCGGCAGTTGCTTCAGCCAGGTGCCCCAGGATTCCGGCAGCACCTCCGGCAGCACGAAGTACCAGAGGAACATCTGCACGAGGAGCGGGATGTTGCGGAACAGTTCGACATAGGCGTTGCCGACGGCCTGCGCGGCCCGGCTCGGCAGGGTGCGCAGCACGCCGACGACCGAGCCGATGGCGAAGGCGATGACCCAGGCGCAGAGCGCCGTGAGGATCGTCCACATCAGGCCCGACAGCAGCATGTCGGCGTAGGTGCCGTTCCCCTCGGGCGACGCCTCGAAGAAGATGCCCCAGTTCCAGTTGTAGTTCATGCCCTGTCTTCCGGGTCCGCTCGGTTCTCGGGGAGGCTGATGTCGGCGTCCGATGGTATACGGTTTTCCGGCCCGGGCGAGGCCGGACGCGGGCGAAGGCACAGGGAAAAAGTGCCGAGAGGGAACGAAGTGGGGCGCCGCCCTGCCGCAGCGAAAGCGGCGCCCGGTCTTCAGATCAGTAGGCGGCCGGGTCCGGGCTGTCGCTCGGCTTGGCGAAGGCGTGCTGCAGCGCCTCGCTCATCGGCAGGTTCAGGTTGATGTCCCGCGGCGGGATCGGCTTCATGAACCACTTGTCGTAGGTGACCTTGGCCTCGGGGCTCTTGTAGAAGGCGGCGGTGGCGGCGTCCGCGACCTTCTTGAACGGCGCATCGTCCTTGCGCAGCATGATGCCGTAGGGCTCGGGCTTCGACAGGGCGTCGGTCGAGATCGCGTAGGCGGTCGGCTCCTTGGACGAGGCGGCGAGCGAGGCGAGCAGCACGTCGTCCATCACGAAGGCGGCGGCGCGGCCGGTCTCGACCATCAGGAACGCCTCGGCGTGGTCCTTGGCCGGCAGGATCGTGATGCCGAGCTTCTTCTCGGCGTTGTACTCGTTGATCTGCTTGATGTTGGTCGTGCCCGAGGTCGACACGACGGTCTTGCCCTTCAGGTCCTCGAACTTCGTCAGGCCGCTCGACTTCTTGGCGATGAAGCGGTTGGCGGTGAGGAAGTGGGTGTTGGTGAAGGCGACCTGCTTCTGCCGCTCGACGTTGTTGGTGGTCGAGCCGCATTCGAGGTCGACGGTGCCGTTGGCGATCAGCGGGATGCGCGTCGCCGACGTCACCGGGTTGAGCTTGACCTCGAGCTTGTCGAGCTTCAGCTCGGACTTCACCGCGTCGACGATCTTGTAGCAGATGTCCATCGCGAAGCCGACCGGCTTCTGGTTGTTGTCGAGGTAGGAGAACGGCACCGAGGAATCGCGGTAGGCCAGCGTGATCTGCCCGGTCTCCTTGATCTTCTTCAGCGTCCCGCTGAGATCCTGGGCCGAAGCGGTGCCGGCGGAGGCCGCCAGACCGGCGAGCAGGACGGGAAGCAGGCTTCTCAAACGCATTCGTGCTCTCCTATTGGGCATCGACCTAGTCCGCCACGGCGATCATCACGTCAAGGGTTAGGCTCGGGGCCGCCGCCGCCGCCGGGTGGGGCATTCTGCGCAAGACCTGACAAACCGAGGGCCGTGCCCGGCCCGCCCCTGGCAAGGCGCGGGCCAGTCGGCGCCGGTGCAGGTCGCCCCTGGCTGGGCACCCCCTCGCGGCGGGCCTGTTGCACCGTGGCCGCGCCCGCGCGAAGGTGTCCTGCCGGTGATTGCCACGCGCGCCCGGCACCCGTGACGCCCCCGCGACGACGGACCGACGAGACCGATGCAGATCGCCACGCCCTACCTGATGTTCCTCGGCGACGTGCCCGACAAGCTCGCCGCCAAGACCGCCTACGGCATCGTCGACTGGCGGCCCGAATGGTGCGTCGGGCAATTGCGCCTGCCCGGTTGCGCCGCCGATCTCGGCATCCCGGACCTGACGATCGCCGAGGGCGTCGCCAAGGGCGCCCGTACGCTGATCGTCGGCGTGGTCAATGCCGGCGGCGTGCTGCCCGAGCACTGGATCTCCACCATCGTCCAGGCGATCGAGGCCGGGCTCGACGTGGCGAGCGGGCTTCACACCCGCCTCGGCTCGGTGCCGGCGATCGCCGAGGCCGCGTCGCGCCACGGGCGCCAGCTCCACGACGTGCGCCATTCCGACGAGCGCTTCGATACCGGCAAGGGCACGCGGCGGCCGGGCCGGCGGCTGCTCACCGTCGGCACCGACTGCTCGGTCGGCAAGAAATACACCGTGCTGGCGCTCGAGAAGGGCATGCGGGCCCGCGGTCTCGACGCCGATTTCCGCGCCACCGGCCAGACCGGGGTGTTCATCTCCGGCCGCGGCGTCGCCATCGACGCGGTGGTGGCCGATTTCATCTCCGGCGCCGTCGAGTGGATCGCGCCCGCCGCCGATCCGCAGCATTGGGACCTGATCGAGGGCCAGGGCTCGCTGTTCCATCCGAGCTTCGCCGGCGTCAGCCTCGGCCTGCTGCACGGCGCCCAACCCGACGCCTTCGTGGTCTGCCACGAGCCGACCCGCACGACGATGCGCGGGGTCAAGCACCCGCTGCCGAGCATCCGCGAGGTGATCGACCTCACCATCCAGCTCGGCCGCCTGACCAACCCGGAGATCCGGCCGACCGGCATCGCCATCAACACCCAGGCCCTGGCGGAAGGGGAGGCGAGGGCGCTCCTCGACACGCTCGCCGGCGATTACGGCCTGCCGGCGACCGATCCGGTGCGGTTCGGCGTCGAGGGGCTGGTCGACCGGCTGGTCGCGGAGTTCCCGGCGTGATCCGGCTCGCGACGACAATCGAGCGCTGGCCGATTGCCGGCCGCTTCACCATCTCCCGCGGCAGCCGGACGGAGGCCGTGGTGGTGGTGGCCGAGGTCACGGACGGCACCGTCACCGGCCGCGGCGAATGCGTTCCTTACGCCCGCTACGGCGAGACCGTGGAGGGCGTGCGCGACTTGATTGCCCAGCAAGGCGAGGCGCTGGCCGCCGGGCTCACCCGCCGGGATCTCGCCGGCCGGATGCCGGCGGGGGCCGCCCGCAACGCCCTCGACTGCGCCCTGTGGGACCTCGAAGCCAAGCGGAGCGGCAGGCCCGCCCACGTGCTCGCCGGCATCCCGGCGCCCGCGCCGGTGACGACCTGCTACACGCTGAGCCTCGGCACGCCGGAGGAGATGGCGGCGGCGGCCCATATGGCGGCGGCGCGGCCGCTCCTGAAGGTGAAGCTCGGCGGGGCGGGCGATCCGGAGCGGATCGCCGCGGTGCGCCGGGGTGCGCCGGCGTCGCGGCTCGTGGTCGATGCCAACGAGGCGTGGTCGGCCGACACGCTGGAGGCCAACCTCGCGGCCTGCGCGGCGGCCGGGGTGGAACTGATCGAGCAGCCCCTGCCGGCGGGCGATGACGGGCTGCTGGCCCGGATCGCGCGTCCGATCCCGATCTGCGCCGACGAGAGCCTGCACGGCGACGTCGACCTCGACGCCCTGAAAGATCGCTACGACGCGATCAACATCAAGCTCGACAAGGCCGGCGGCCTCACCGAGGCCCTGCGGCTTGCGCAGGACGCGAAGGCACGGGGCCTGTCGATCATGGTCGGCTGCATGCTCGGCACCTCGCTCGCCATGGCGCCGGCGATGCTGCTCTCAGGGTTCGCCGACTTCGTCGACCTCGACGGCCCGCTGCTGCTGGCCAGCGACCGCGAGCCCGGCCTGAGGTTCGAGGGCAGCCTGGTCCACCCGCCGGAGCCCGCCTTGTGGGGATGACGGATTTTTCCGCCTGAACCGACCCGAGCCCGAGCCCGGCGCGCTTGCGCCGGGCCGGCAAAGGATGCTCTCTGGCCGTCAGGGACCGGGGACGGGTCCCGCATCCGGGAGAGACCGAACGCCATGATCCTGGTCAGCGTGATGTATCCGGGCGGCGCCGACGCCCTGCCCTTCGACCTCGACTATTACCTCAAGCACCACATTCCGCTGGTGCGCGAGCGCTGGTCCCCGATGGGCCTGGACAAGGTCGAGGTGGTGAAGGCCGGTGGCACGCCCGACGGCAGCCCGGCCCCGTTCCAGGTGATGGCGCTCCTCGCCTTCCGCTCGCTCGACGACTTCCAGAAGGCGGGCGCGGCCCACGGCAAGGAAATCTTCGGCGACATCCCGAATTTCTTCAAGGGCCAGCCGGTGGTGCAAATCAACGAGCCGCAGAGCTTCTGATATCCGGACCACCGTTCGACCGCGCTGCGGTCGGGCGGTGGTCCGGGCCCGTTGCTTTGCCGCCTTGTCCTCGCGGACCGGTCTCCACGTCGTCGGAAAATGCTCGAGCGATGATCGATATCGTCAAGGTCCTGCGCGAGCAGCATCCGGATCTCGGCCCCTACGTGCTCGCCCTGCGCGAGCGGTCCGGCCTGGTCGCGCCGGACGATCCCGACGCGCTCGCGCAGGAGGTGCGGGACTGGACCGTCACGGAGGCGCCCAGCACCGCCTATAGCCGGCGCAGCGTGACCTACGTGCTGTTCCCGGGCCTGCCGGAGGAGACCCGCACCCTTGGCGTCGTCGCCTTCGCAAGCGCGGCGGATCTCGCTCGCTTCGCCACCCGCTGGACCTGACCGTTCATCTGCCGCGGTTACTTGCTGAGGTTACTCGCCGCCGTTACTTGCCGCCGTTACTTGCTTCGTGCGGCGATGTCGCGCGGCGGCACGGGATCGGCGCCTAAGCGGGTGCTCAGGGTCAGACCGAGATCGACGCAGAGCACCAACAGGATGCCGGCGAGCAGCGCGATGACCGCCACCTGGCCGCGGGGGCTGAACCCGACCACCATCGCGCGCGGCTCCTCCTCTGCCGCCGGGAGGCGCAGGGCCTCCTCGGGCTCCGGCACGGCCGCATCCTCCGGGGCGGCCGGCGCCTCCGCCACGAGGGCGAACCGGGGCCGGTAGCCGCCCACCGGCACGGTGACGCGGACCTCGAGCCCCGCAGGGTGCTGGGCATAGGTGTCGTCTAGCGCCCGCCGCAGGCGGCCGGCCTCGACCCGCACGCTCGGATCAAGACTCGCATCGAAATCGGGGCCGCGGCCCAGCGCCTGGGTGGCGATGGTGTAGGCTTTGATGGTCGCGCCCCGTCCGGCCAACTCCTCCTCGACCACGAAGCGCAGGAAGCGCGCCAGCTTCGGCGAGCGCAGGAAAGGCGGCGAGCGCAGCAAAACCTCAAGGGTCTCGACCACACGGTCGGCCGGTACCTCCTCCTCGGTGTCGGACATCGCAAAGCCTTCCCGGCGCGGCCGGAGACGCGCTCCGGACCGTCGCATCCCGCTGCGCGACGCAGCCGGATCCACAACACTCCGACTGAGTATAGTGGCGGGAACGCGAGATGTTAGCCCTTGCCGCCCGGTGAGCCGGCCGACCCTGGGGATAGCCTGCGTGAGAGGATGGCGGATTTCGTGGGCGTTCAATCGCTGCGGGGCGGGAACGGCACGGTGAAGATCAGGTGCCGTGCCTCGTCGCGCACCTCGACGCGCCACGCGCACCAGTCGATCCGCGTCGCTTCGGGGCCGTTCATCGCGTCGTCGATCAGGGTCTGCGCCTGGCGATGCGCCTCGGCGATGTCGCGGCAATCGAGGCCCGCCTCGTCCGGCACGCTCTGCGTCGAATCCAGGATATCGAAGAAGTAGCGGGGCACGGCAGATCGGGCTCAAGGCTTTGTTGGACAGAAAAAAGCAATACCACCGCCTCGCCCGTTATCGGCTCGGAGCCGTACAGCAATTCCGATGATCGCTTGTTAGGTTCACAATCTGGAAACAGAGGCAGTCGGCCAAAGTTCCGCTTGCTGCTCATACGACAGGCATAGGCCTTTCGGTCTAGGCGCAGTCTGTACCATCGGATCCTTGCCTGTTCATGGCGAAACGGGGTCAGCGCATCTCCCGCTCGGCGGCGCCGCGCCAGGCCGGTTGCCGGTCATGGACCGTCAGGGTGTCGCGGGAGGGCGCGCGGCCCGCCTCCGCCGCGACTGCGCGCAGGCCCGCCCCGAGGGTGCGCCCGGCCTCCGCGGCGGCGGCCTCGCCCATCCGGGCGCGCAGGAACTCGGGCCGTAGGGAATCTGGCAATGCGGCGAGGACCGGCCCTGCGATCTCGGCGAGCCCCGGGGCGGCCTGCGCCGTCCGGGCCGGGGAGGGCGCCTCGCCGAGGCGCAACGGCGACAGGTAGTAGATCGCGCCGATCACCAGCCCGGCCCGCAGCCAGAAGGCCATCCCAGTCTCTCCCGCTCACCGCCGGCCTGCAACGGCACCACCCTGGAGCCGCAATGGTGAAGCCTTCGCCGCCGGGACCGCGGCGATCTGCCGGCATGGCTAACGGCGGCCTCGCGACACGTCCGGTCGTCACTCGCCTGTTCGCAACCCGCGCAAGGGTCTTCAATTTTTCTGAGTATCCTGCTCAAGCGATTTGATCTTTTCGACAAGGGCGGCCTCCGCCTAGAATCCCCGCCACGCCAAGCCGCCTCCCTCCGGCTCCCAGAACAACGATCGGGACACAATGCCGACCGACATCGAGATCGCCCGCGCGGCCACCCTCCAGCCGATCACCGCGATTGCGGAGCGCCTCGGCATCCCGGACGACGCCCTGCACCCCTACGGCCGGCACATCGCCAAGATCGACCACGGCCATATCCGGAGCCTGGAAGCGAAGCCCGAGGGCAAGCTGATCCTGGTGACGGCGATCAGCCCGACCCCGGCCGGCGAGGGCAAGACCACCACCACGGTCGGCCTCGGCGACGCACTCAACCGCACCGGCCGCAAGACGGTGATCTGCCTGCGCGAGCCCTCCCTCGGGCCGTGTTTCGGCATGAAGGGCGGGGCGGCCGGCGGCGGCAAGGCCCAGGTGGTGCCGATGGAGGCGATCAACCTCCACTTCACCGGCGACTTCCACGCCATCACCTCGGCCCACAGCCTCGCGGCGGCCCTGATCGACAACCACATCTACTGGGGCAACAAGCTCGACATCGACCTGCGCCGGGTGGCGTTCCGGCGCGTGCTCGACATGAACGACCGGGCCTTGCGCACCATCACCCAGAGCCTCGGGGGCGTGGCCAACGGCTATCCGCGCGAGGACGGCTTCGACATCACGGTGGCCTCGGAGGTGATGGCGGTGTTCTGCCTCGCCCGCGACCTCGCCGACCTGGAGGCGCGCCTCGGCCGGATCGTGGTGGCGGAGACCCGCGACCGCAAGCCCGTGACGCTCGCCGACCTCAAGGCCACCGGTGCCATGACGGTGCTGCTCAAGGACGCGCTGCAGCCCAACCTCGTCCAGACCCTGGAGGGCAGCCCGGCGCTGATCCATGGCGGGCCGTTTGCCAACATCGCGCATGGCTGCAACTCGGTGATCGCGACCCGGGCGGGCCTCCGGCTCGGCGACTACGTGGTGACGGAAGCCGGCTTCGGCGCCGATCTCGGGGCGGAAAAGTTCTTCGACATCAAGTGCCGGCAGGCGGGCCTGAACCCGTCCGCGGTGGTGATCGTCGCCACCGTGCGCGCCCTCAAGATGCATGGCGGCGTCGCCAAGGGCGATCTCGGCCGCGAGGACGTCGCGGCCCTGGAGCGGGGCTTTGCCAACCTCGCCCGCCACGTCGAGAACGTGCGCCGCTTCGGCGCGCCGGTGGTGGTGGCGGTGAACCACTTCCACGCCGACACGGAGGCCGAGCACGCCACCCTCAAGGCGCTCTGCCGCGACCGCCTCGACGTCGAGGCGATCACCTGCCGGCACTGGGCCGAGGGCGGGGCGGGCGCCGAGGGCCTGGCCCACGCGGTCGCGAGCCTCGCCGATGCGGGTCCTGCCGCGACGCCGCATTTCGTCTACCCGGACGCGATGCCGCTCGAGGACAAGATCCGCACCATCGCGAAGACGCTCTACGGCGCCGCCGACATCCAGGTGGAATCGAAGGCGGCGGCGAAGCTCGCGGCCTTCGCGCAGGGCGGCCACGGCCACCTTCCGGTCTGCATGGCCAAGACCCAGTACTCGTTCTCCACCGACCCGGCCCTGATCGGCGCGCCGAGCGGCCACGTGGTGGCGGTGCGCGACGTGCGCCTCTCGGCAGGCGCCGGCTTCGTCGTGGCGATCTGCGGGGAGATCATGACCATGCCGGGCCTGCCCAAGGTGCCGGCGGCGGAAGGGATCTATCTCGACGCCGAGGGTCGGATCGAGGGGCTGTTCTAATACCAACGGTCGCTGGAAACGACCTTTGGTTCCGTTCTCGAATTCTCGCCAAGCCTTTGGCTTGGTGTCGAAAATTCGAGATGGGTCAATGGCCCCGTCGATCTCGGGCTTGCCCGAGATCGAATCGATGCGTCAGCATCTTGGGCCATTGGTATAACGCCCCTCGCGCCGTCCGGCCGGCTCAGACCTCGGCCCGCAGGGGCCGGCTGAGCAGGTCGGCGATCGCCGCGTCGAGGCTGAGCGCGCCGGAGAGCAGACCGGCCACCGCCTCGGCCACCGGCATCTCGACGCCGCGCCGGCGGGCGAGCGCCACCAGCGCCTGGGCGGTCAGCGCCCCCTCGGCAAGCTTGCCGCCGGAGGCCTCCTCGAGGCTCGCGCCCCGCCCGAGACGCTCGCCGAAGGCGAAGTTGCGCGATTGGGACGAGGCGGCGCTGAGCACGAGGTCGCCGAGGCCGGACAGCCCCATCAGCGTCTCGGGGCAGGCGTCCCAGGCGCGGGCAAAACGCATCAGCTCGGCGAAACTGCGGGCGACCAGCGCCGCCCGGGCGCTTTCCCCGAGGCCCCGGCCGATCGCCGCCCCGCAGGCGATGGCGAGCACGTTCTTGGCCGCCCCGCCGATCTCGACCCCGCGCGGGTCGCTGCCGTGATAGACCCGGAAGGTCGGCCCGGACAGGGCGGCGGCGAGCCGCGCCGCCAGCGCGCCGTCGCGGCTCGCCAGCGTCACGGCGGTGGGCAACCCGCGGGCGACATCCGCCGCGAAGCTCGGGCCCGACAGGACCGCGAGGGCCGCGCCCGGCGCGGCCTCGGCGGCGACGTCGGTCAGGAAGGCGTCGGTCCCGCGCTCGATGCCCTTGGCGCACAGGACCAGGGCGGCGTCCGGCCGCAGCTGCGGGCGCAAGGTGATCAGCACGCTCCGCAGCGTCTGGGCCGGCGTCACCACCAGCAAAGCCTCGGCCTCGCCGAGGTCCGCGGCGGACGCGGTGGGGCGCACCCCCGGATGCAGGCTCACGCCGGGGAGGTGACGGGCATTCTCGCGGGTGCGCGCCATGTCGGCGGCGCTTCCCGCATCGCGCATCCACAGCACCACCGGCCGCTCGGCCGCGGCCGCCGCCGCGTTGGCGAGCGCCGTGCCCCAGGCCCCGCCGCCCAGGACCGCGATCGGGCCGATGCCGGTCATGATGCGCAACCGAGGGCGAGAGCGTCGCATCCGGAGGCTGCCGGATCGGCGATCGGCCCCATCCCACCCGCGACCTGATCCTGAGGTGCTGCCGCGCGCGGCAGCCTCGAAGGGGGGCTCCAGATGTCTCTGGCGTCCCTGGAGCCCTCCTTCGAGGCTCCCTGACGGTCGCACCTCAGGACGAGGTCGCGGGTGGGGGCAAGTCCGTGGCGCGCCGGTCGATGCAATCGGTCGAGCCAGCCTCGTGTGATCAACGGTGGGAGCACGGGATTATGTCCATGGAAGCTGTCGTCGCGTCGCGAGGTTCCGGCAGGCGCAGCTGACGCCGACGCAGCGTCATCGTCTCACGAGACCGGTCTCTGTCGTTACCCGCCGCGACGGCATCGATGAAATCCTGGTCGTCCTGCGCCTGGCCACTCGCCGCAACGGCCTCCGCGTGCTGCTGCGCGTCGCGCCGGAAGGTCGGGGCGCGCATGTCGGGCACGAGGACCCCGATGCGGCGCCGACCCGGGCCGGGATTCGCCCGGCGGGGCGGTCTCGACGGTGTCGGCTGGGACATGGTGCGCCTTCCGGATTCCCCGATCCTGCGTCCCGACGGATGGGCAAACGGCGTTTCGCGAGGTGACGAAAACCGGACGTCCGACGGTGGCGCAAGCGGATTCTATTCTAGGCCAGCGCCGCCCGCCCCGCCACCGGCGAGGAAATCCGTCGCCGCCAGCCGATACAGCCGGTGCGGCCGCAACGGATGGCCCTCGGGCAGTCCCGGATGGTCGAACCCGCCGACCTCGCTCATGCCGAGGCGCTGCATCACCCGGAGCGAGGGCACGTTCACCTCGGCCGTATAGGCCACGACCTCGTTCAGCGCGCAGCGCGAGAACACGTCGGCGAGCGCCAGGCGGGCGCCGCGCACGGCGAAGCCCCGGCCCCAGGCCGGCCAGGCGAGGCGCCAGCCGATCTCGACCAGGCCGATTTCCTGCCCGATCAGGGGCCCGAGGGGCAGTGGGCGAGCCGGGCGCCAGCAGCCGACGAAGCCGCAGAACCCCTCCGGCGCCTCGATGACCCAGGGGCCGAACCCGTCCTCGTCGAAGCGCCGGGCCAGCGCCCTCGCCTCGACCTGGCTCTCGCGCACGGTCTTCGGAGCGGGGAAGAACCGCATCACCTCCGGGTCGGCGCAGAGCGCCGCGAAGGGCTCGTCGTCGGAGAGCCGCCAGCGCCGCAGGGAAAAATCCTCGCCTTGCAGGCTCTCGGGCGGCGGCGGCGCCCGCCGCTTGCGCCGCCACAGCAGCGAACGATGATTGAGCGCGGCGAGGTCCTGCCGGCCCTCCAGTACGGCCTCGCCCAGGCTCAGGGCCAGGCCCAGGCGCTCGGGCGGCATGTTGGCCCAGGCGGGCGGGGCCACGCTCTCGCGCCAGGGCCCGCCGCAGGCATTGTCGAGCAGGATGCGGGCGAAGCAGTGATTCTGCGAGACCGGCCAGTCCGGATGCGCGGCGGCGGCGGCGGGCAGGCGCTCGTCGACCAGTTCCCGCCAGCGGCGCTGCTGCGCCTCGGCCTCCGCGGCACTCATCCGGCGGCTTGGGCCGGCGCGACATCCTTGGCTTGCGCGAAGGGCCAGCGCGGCCGGGCCGGCGCGGTGATGTCGTCGGTGAGCCCGAGCCGCAGGCGCTCGATGCCGGCCCAGGCGATCATCGCGCCGTTGTCGCCGCAGAGCGGCAGGGGAGGGGCGACCAGCGGCAGCCCGGCCTCGCCGGCCTGGCGGGCCAGCGCCCGCCGCAGGGCGCCGTTGGCCGCCACGCCCCCGGCGGCCACGAGCGCGGTCGGGTGGCCGGCGACGGGGCCGAAATCGCGCAGGGCCACCCGCACCCGGTCGACCACCACGTCGACGACCGCCGCCTGGAAGCCGGCGCAGAGATCGGCCACGTCCTGGTTGGTGAGAGGGGCGATGCGCTCGGCCTCGATCCGCAAGGCCGTCTTGAGGCCGGACAGGGAAAAATTCGGCTCGCGCCGGCCGAGCATCGGCCGCGGCAGGGCGAAGCGCTCGGGGTTGCCGCCCTCGGCGGCGCGCTCGACCTCCGGCCCGCCCGGATAGGCGAGGCCCAGGAGCTTCGCCACCTTGTCGAAGGCCTCGCCGATCGCGTCGTCGATGGTGCCGCCGAGGCGCACGTATTCCCCGACGCCCTTGACGGCGACGAGCTGGGTGTGGCCGCCGGAGGCGAGCAGCAGCAGGTACGGAAAGGCGAGGCCGTCGGTGAGACGGGCGGTCAGCGCATGGGCCTCGAGGTGGTTGACCGCCACGAGGGGCTTTCGCGCCACCAGCGCCAGGGTCTTGCCGGTGACGAGGCCGACCAGCACACCGCCGATCAGGCCCGGCCCCGCCGCGACCGCGATGCCGTCGAGATCGGAGAGCCGCATCCCGGCATTGTCGAGCGCCCGGGCGACCAGCCGGTCCAGCACCTCGACATGGGCGCGCGCCGCGATCTCCGGCACCACCCCGCCATAGGCGGCGTGCTCGGCGATCTGGCTCAGCACTTCGTTGGAGCGGATCGCGCCGCGCCCGTCCTCCTCCACCGTCACGATCGCGGCCGCGGTCTCGTCGCAGGTGGTTTCGATCCCGAGGACGTTCATGGTGGGGGCATGGTCTCGCGAGGGGGCTGGCACGCCGCGCGGCGGCCGGTATGGTGCCCTTCAGATAACCCGCCGGGCATGGCCGGCAAAGGGGTCGGATGCATGGGGTGGGGCGCTTTGGAGCGGGACTCCCGGGGGCGTGACGCGTGACGCGGGCGACGGAATGCCGGACCGCCCTCAGGGTCTGGGTCGCGCGGCCGCTGCCGGCCGGCGCACGCACGGCCGAGCGCGTCGCGGCTCTGGGCCACCGCCCGCTCCTCGCCCCGGTCCTCGATCTGGCGCTCAGCGGCGCGCCGGCGCCGGACGGTCCGTTCGACGCCCTGGTCCTCACGAGCGCGAGCGCGGTACCGGCGCTCGCCGGCTCCCCGCTCGCCGCGCTGCCGGCCTATTGCGTCGGGGCCCGCACGGCCTGTGCCGCCCGCGCGGCGGGCCTCGGGCCCGTCCACGAGGCCGGGGGCGACGCCCGCGCCCTCGCCGACCTGATCGGCGCCGCCCTGCCGCGCGGCGCGCGCCTCCTCCATGCCGCCGGGCGCGAGCGCAAGGACGAGCCGGGCGACACGCTCGCCGCCCGCGGCTACCGGCTCACGGTCTGGGTCGCCTACGCGGCCCGGCCCCTGCCGGCCCTGCCGGAGCCGGTAGCCGAGGCCCTGGAGGCGGGCGCCCTCGACGCGGCGCTCCACTATTCCCGGCGCAGCGCCGCGACGGCCCTCGGCCTCGCCCGGGCCGCGGGGCGGGAGGACGCCTTTTGCCACCTGGCGCATCATTGCCTGTCGGCCGACGTGGCCGCGCCCCTGGTCGCGGCCGGGATCCTGTCCCATGTCGTCGCGGCACGGCCGGACGAGGAGGCTCTGTTGGCGGGCTTGCTCTCGGCCGGTCCGGCGCCCATTCGACAGGACAATGACGCAGAGGTGTCGCCGGCCCTTCGCCCGGGCCGGGAGCGATGCTAAGGGACGATCAATCGTTGCGCGGCCCGGGCGGGATCCTGCCCCGCGGTCGTGCCCACGCCGAGCCGATCAGGCCGCCTTCCGGCGCGCCCCGGCCCGGAGCCACAGGTGAGGATCTTCGGCCGTGACCCCATCCGACAAGGACCAGAAGGATTCGCGCAACCGTCCGGGCGGGCGCGGCGGCAACCCGGCGGATGGGCCGATCATCGACCTGAAGGCGACCCGCATCGCGGACGCGCCCAAGGAGGCGTCCAAGACGGAGCCGGGCAGGACTGAACCGGGCAAGACTGAACCGGGCAAGTCCGAGCCGGCGAAGCCGTTCGATGCGGCCAAGGATGCGGCCAAGTCCGACGGGGTGAAATCCGACGGGGTGAAGCCCGGCGTGACGGCTCCCGCGACCGCGAAGCCCGGCGAGCCGCCGAAGGCGGCCGAGGCTCCGAAGCCCGGCGCGACCGGCGCGACCGGCGCGGCTTCGATGTCGGGCGCCTCGGCCTCGAAGCCGGGGGCGACCGGCGCAACGTCCGGCCCGGTCTCGACCCCGGGTGCCTCCGGTGCCACGGCATCGAAGCCGGCCGGCGGCGCGACCGGAGGCGCCGCGACGCCAGTCGGCGCGACGGGGGCCGCGTCCGCGAAGCCCGGCGAATCCAAGCCCGGCGCGCCGTCCTCCGCGACGGCCTCGGCCGTCTCCCCGACCGGAGGCGCCCCGAAATCTCCGACCGGCACGGTGGTCACGGGCCCGGGCAGCGGCCCGCTCAAGGTCGGCGATGCCAAGCCGGCTGACGGGAAACCCATTGCACCCGTGACCGGCGCGACCGGCGGCAAGCCTCCGGAGCCGAAATCCCCCACCGCCGGCACCGGCGCGACGACCGGCGCCGCCTCGGCGGGCTCGGGGCCCAACCCGGTCGGCGCCACCGGCGCGAAGCCCTCGACCGTGCCGCCCGCGACGGTGCCCAAGACGGGTCCCCAGGCGACCGGCCCCGGCGTGACCTCTCCGAAGGATGCCCCGAAGCCCGAGGCCGCCAGGACCACGAGTGCCATCCCGGCGAGTGCCGTCCCGGCCGCGGCAGCGCCGCAAGGCCGCTCCGGTGCCGGCTTCGGCTCGGTTCTGGCAGCCTCGCTCCTGGGCGGCGTGGTCGGCGCGGGCCTGCTCTACGGCGTGACCACCTACGGCCCGGCCTACGGCATCAACCTGCGGAAGCCCGGCACGCCGCAGGCCGACGGTGCCGGCACGGTGCCGCTGGAGCAGCGCCTGGCCGATCTCGCGCCGCGCGACAGCGTCCAGGCCCTCGATCGCCGCATCGCCTCGCTCGAGTCCACGGTGCGTCCGTTGCCCGACGCGGTGCGGGCGGCCGATGCCGCCGCCAAGGCGGCGAGCCAGCGGGCCGACGAGGCCCTGCGCAAGGCGGAGGCCGCGCCCGCCCCGGCGGCCGGACAGGCGGCGCCGGTGGCTCAGGGGGCAACCCCGACGCCGAGCGCCGGCATCGATCCGGTGCGTCTCCAGGGCCTTGAGAAGCAGGTCGCCGAGCTCCAGGGCCGCTCGGGCGGGACCGATGCCGGCCTGCGCCAGCGGGTCGACGGCCTCGCCCAGGCGGTGACGGCGCTCCAGGGCCGCGGCGACGGCGCCGACCTGCGCGGCCGCCTCGACGGGCTCGACAAGGGGCTGAAGGCGCTGCAGGCCGATCTCGGCACCCGCGCGGCGGCCGAGGAGCAGGCCGACAAGGCGCTCGGCCAGCGCCTCGACGAGCTGCGACAGGCCCTCGACACCCGGGCCAAGGCGGCGGACCAGCGCTTCGACGCGCTCCAGCAATCCGCCGACGCCCGCACCAAGACCGTCGACCAGCGCCTCGCCGACCTCGCCAAGGCGGTCGAGGGCCGGGCCGAGGCGAGCAGCGTCCAGGCGGCGCTCCGGGTGGTGGCCTCCGACCGGATCGCCAGCGCGCTCAATACCGGCGCGCCCTACGCCGATGCCCTGGCGACCCTGAAGCAGCTCGATCCCGGCCAGGCCGGGGCGCTGGCGCCGCTGGAGCCCTTCGCGCAAAGTGGGGCGCCGACCGCGGCCTCGCTCGCCCAGAGCTTCCAGCCGGTCGCCGCCAAGCTGAACGCGGCGGCGCTCGCCGCCCGGCAGAAGGCGGTGGCCGAGCGCGGCAGCATCGCCGACCGGCTGACCAGCATGGCCGAATCGATCGTCTCGGTGAAGAAGGTCGGATCCGAGGGTGCGGCTCCGGCGCCGAGCAACGCCGCCGACCCGACCGAGGCGGGCGTCGCCAAGATCCAGGATGCGCTGGCCCGCGGCGCGGTGGCGGAGGCGGCGCAGGCCTTCGACGCCCTGCCGGAGGCCGCCCGCAAGGAGGCCGCCGAGTTCGGCCAGCGCCTGAAGGCCCGCGCCGCAGCCGGCGAGGCCGCGCGGGCGCGGCTGGCCGCCTCCTTCGCGGCCATTCAAGGTCCGGCGACCCGCTGACGCTCTCAAAATGCGGCCGCCCGTCCGGGCGGCCGCCGTGATCTCTCGGGGCTCGCTCGACGCCCCCTCGCGCGCCCGCTAGCGGCAGCGCGGCTTTCTGGAGTTGATGGAAAGATGTGGCGCGCACTCGCCTTCCTGGCTCTCCTCGCCCTCGCCGCCTACGGGGCGGTCTGGCTCGCCGACCGGCCCGGCGTGGTCACCGTGACCTGGGGCGGCTACGAACTGGCGACCAGCCTCGCCGCCGCGCTCGTCGGCGTGATGGTGCTGGCGGTGGTGCTGGGCTTCGTCTGGGCCTTCGCCCGGGGCATCCTGAACCTGCCCGAGCGGCTGACCCTGTCGAGCCGGCGCCGGCGCCAGGCCCGGGGCTACAACGCCCTGTCGCGCGGCATGGTGGCGGTGGGGTCCGGTGATCCGATCGCGGCGCGCCGCCATGCCGGCGAGGCCGAGCGCCTGCTCGGCGCCGAACCGCTCGCCCTGCTGCTGACCGCCCAGGCCGCCCAGATCTCCGGCGACCGCGCCGGGGCCGAGCGCGCCTTCCGCCGCATGGTCGACGATCCCGAGACCCGGGTGCTCGGCCTGCGCGGCCTGTTCGTCGAGGCCCGGCGCCAGGACGACGAAGCCTCGGCCCGCGCCTACGCGATCGAGGCCGCCCGCCTCGCCCCGAGCGTGACCTGGGCCAACGAGGCGGTGATGGAGGGCCAGTGCGCCGACCGCGACTGGTCGGGCGCCCTCGACACCGTCTCGCGCCGTGCGGCGCTGGGCCTCTCCGACAAGGCGGCGATGCGCCGCCAGCGCGCCGTGCTGCTGACCGCCAGCGCCCTCGACCTCGAGGCGGGCGATCCCGAGC
Source organism: Methylobacterium sp. 142-1Y (assembly GCF_057747795.1). NCBI lineage: Bacteria > Pseudomonadati > Pseudomonadota > Alphaproteobacteria > Hyphomicrobiales > Methylobacteriaceae > Methylobacterium > Methylobacterium sp. 142-1Y. Next base: position 1,431,391 of record NZ_CM173224.1, read on the forward strand.
GCGCCCTGGCGCAAGGACGCGAGGCGGTGAAGCTCGCCCCCGACCTGGTGCCGGCGGCCGCGGTGGCGGGCCGGCTCTTCGCCCGCCGCGGCGACCTCAAGCGCGGCGCGAAGGTGGTCGAGGCCGCCTGGCGCGCCAACCCGCATCCGGACCTCGCCCGGGTCTATCTCGACCTGCGCACCGGTGATTCGAGCCGCGATCGTCTGGCCCGCGCCGAGACCCTGGCCCGCATCTCGTCCTGGCATCCGGAATCGCGCTTCGCCATCGCCCGCGCGGCGCTCGACGCCCGCGAGTTCGGCCGCGCCCGCGACGTGCTGGCGCCGCTGCTCACCGATCAGCCGACCGTGCGCGCCTACGAGCTGATGGCCGAGATCGAGGAGGCCGAGCACGGCGCGGCGTCCGGCAAGGCCCGCGAATGGCAGGCCCGCGCCGCCCGCGCCCCGCGCGATCCGGCCTGGTGCGCCGACGGCCTCGTCACCGACCGCTGGGCGCCGATCTCCCCGGTCAGCGGCCGCCTCGACGCCTTCGTCTGGCAGACCCCGCCGGACCTGCTCGGCCGTGCCCACGGGACCGCGCACGAGCCCGCGCCGGCTGCGGCCGGTGCGCTCAACGGCGCCGAGCCGGCCCCGAAGCCCGGCAACGCCGTCGCCCCTGTGAGCCCGATCCCGGCCGGGGCCGTGACCCCGCCGGTGGTGCCGGTCTCGGCGAAGGTGCCGGAGGTGGTCGGGCCGGGGCGGTAGGCGCGACCATCCTGCCTTGACGGAGCCGATCCGCTGGACGTGCCTGACAGACACCTGATCATCCCGGGGCCGCGCAGCGGAGCCCGGGTTCCATAACCTCAGGTGGGCGACGATCGAGCGGGGCGCATTCGCCTCTGAAGACATACTCTCCAGGTCGATCACCTCCAAGAAACATCCCATTCGCGACCTCATCCTGAGATGCGACCGGAGGGAGCCTCGAAGGAGGGCTCCAAGGATCTCGGAGACTTCTAGATCCCTCCTTCGAGGTCAGTCCATCTTCGATGGACTGACACCTCAGGATGAGGTCGAGGGTAGGAAAGAAGGTTTTTCCGTCCACGGCAGGGTTTAGAAGCGCTGAGCTACCGAATCGCTCACGCCACCGCGACTGCCGCCACAGCCGGTGCCTCCCATTCCGGCCCCCACACCTGCACGACGTGCCCCGGCGAGACCTCCCGGTACGGCCGCTCCGGCGGCACGTAATCGACCGGGCGGATCGGGCTCTTGATCTCGTCGCTGCGCACCGCGTGCAGCTGCCGGCGCCGCCCCGGATCGGGGACGGGCACGGCGGCGATCAGCTTCTTCGTGTACGGATGCTGGGGCGCGCCGAAGATCGCCGCGCGGGGGCCGATCTCGACGATCTCGCCGAGATACATCACGGCGACCCGGTGGCTGACCCGTTCCACCACCGCCATGTCGTGCGAGATGAACAGGTAGGCCAGGCTCAGCGACGCCTGGAGGTCGAGCATCAGGTTCACCACCTGCGCCTTCACCGACACGTCGAGGGCCGAGACCGATTCGTCCGCCACGATCAGCCGGGGTTCGAGCGCCAGCGTGCGGGCGATGCAGATGCGCTGGCGCTGGCCGCCGGAGAATTCGTGCGGGAAGCGGCCGGCCATCTCGGGCTTGAGGCCGACCCGGCGCAGCAGGTCGGCGGCGCGCTCGCGGGCCTCCGATCGTGAGCAGAGACGGTTGATCAGCAGGGGCTCGGCGATGGCCGCGCCGACGCTCATGCGCGGATCGAGGCTGGCGAAGGGATCCTGGAAGATCATCTGCATCCGCCGGCGTGTGGCGCGCAGGGCGGCGGGCGACAGGCCGAGCACGTCCTCGCCGTCGAGGAGCACCGCGCCGGCGACCGGCTCGATCAGCCGCAGCACCGAGCGGCCGGTGGTGGACTTGCCGCAGCCCGACTCGCCGACGAGGGCCAGGGTCTCGCCCGCCCGCACCGCGAAGGAGACGTTCTCGACCGCGTGGACCCGGCCGCGCACCCGCGAGAGCAGGCCGCCGCGGATGTCGAAGCGGGTGGTGAGGCCCTTGACTTCCAGCACCGGGCGCTCGCCCTCCCGCACCGTGTCGGGCAGCGGCGGCGCGGCTTCCGGCTCGCCGGTGGCGCGGTCGACGATCGGGAAGCGGGCCGGGTGCGGCTGGCCCTTCATCGCCCCGAGGGTCGGCACAGCGGCGAGCAGCGCGCGGCTGTAAGGGTGGGCCGGGCGGCGGAAGATCTGTTCGGTCGCCCCCGTCTCGACGGCGCGCCCGTCGACCATCACCACGGTGCGGTCGGCGATCTCGGCCACCACCCCCATGTCGTGGGTGATGAACAGGACCGACATGCCCTCCTCCTCCTGGAGGAGCTTGATGAGGTCGAGGATCTGGGCCTGGATCGTCACGTCCAGCGCCGTGGTCGGCTCGTCGGCGATCAGGAGCTTCGGCCGGCAGGCCAGCGCCATGGCGATCATCACCCGCTGGCGCATGCCGCCGGAGAAGCGGTGCGGGTAATCGTGCACCCGCGAGGCGGCGGCGGGGATCCGCACCTTGTCGAACAGCCGCACGGTCTCGGCCTCGGCCTCGCTGTGCGACATCCCGCGGTGGAGCCGCAGGGCCTCGCCGATCTGGAAGCCGACGGTGAGCACCGGGTTGAGGCTCGTCATCGGCTCCTGGAAGATCATCGCGACGTCGTCGCCGCGGATGCGCCGCATCTCGGCGTCGGGCAGGCGCAGGAGGTCGCGGCCTTCGAGCAGCACCCGGCCGCCGGTCCGGGTCGCGTCGCGCGGGGTGAGCCGCATGATCGACATCGCCGTGACGCTCTTGCCGGAGCCCGATTCGCCGACGAGGGCGACGGTCTCCTTCGGGCCGATGTCGAACGAGACGCCGTGCACCACCGGGCGCCAGGCCTGCTCGGAGCGGAACGCGACGGTGAGGTCCTGGACCGAGAGGATCGGGCGGGAGTGACTTGTAGGCGTCATCGTGGGCTGCCCTGCTCACGCACTCTCCTGCCCGCGACCTCATCCTGAGGTGCGAGCGGAGCGAGCCTCGAAGGAGACATCCAGCGGTCTCCGAGGGATCTGGAGGCCTCCTTCGAGGTCAGCCCATCTCCGATGGGCTGACACCTCAGGATGAGGCCCAGGGTGGGAATCCAGGCGAAGCGTGCCGTCACAACACCCGCCGCGGATCGAGCGCGTCGCGCAGGCCGTCGCCGATGAAGTTGATCGACAGGACGGTCAGGAAGATCGCGGCGCCCGGAAACAGCGCCCAGTGCGGCGCCACGTCGAGGTGGTCCTTGGCGTCGTAGAGGAGCCGGCCCCAGGTCGGGATGTCGGGCGGGAAGCCGAGGCCTAAGAACGACAGGGTCGATTCGGCGATGATCGCCGAAGACACCTCGATCGTCGCCGCGACGATGACCGGGCCGATCGCGTTCGGCAGGATGTGGCGGGTGACGAGGTGCCAGGCGGTCGCGCCCTGCGAGCGCGCGGCTTCCACGAATTCCTTCTCGCGCAAGGACAGGAACTGCGCCCGCACGAGGCGGGCCACCGGCATCCAGCGCAGGCCGCCGATCACCGCGACGATCATCACGAAGACGCCGCCCTCGACGCCGAAGAGCTGCTTCAGCTGATCGCGGAACAGGTAGATGATGAGGAGCAGGAGCGGCAGCTGCGGCAGCGACAGGAACAGGTCGGTCAGCCACATCAGGAACGGGTCGAGGAAGCGCCGCGACATGCCGGCGAGCGCGCCGACCACCACGCCGACGACGGTCGCCACCACCATGGCGGCAAAGCCCACCGCCAGCGAGATCCGGCCGCCATAGATCATCCGGGCGAGCAGGTCCTGGCCGAGATCGTCGGTGCCGAGCGGGTGGGCCCAGGACGGACCCTGGAGGGTGGCGGCGAAGTCGATGTCGTCGATCGCCACCGGCCAGACCCAGCCGCCGACGAGGACCGCGAGCACCAGCAGGCCCAGCACCCCGACGCTGACGACCGCGAGGCGGTGGCGGCGGAAGCGCCGCCAGGTGTCCCGCCCCGAGACCGCCGGCGGCGCGGGCGCCGCCTCAGCGGTAGGAGATGCGAGGGTCGAGCCAGCCATAGAGGAGGTCCGCGACGAGGTTGAACAGGACGACGAGGCAGGCGAACACGAAGGTGACGGCCATCACCACCGGCGTGTCGTTGGCGAGCATCGCGTTGATGAGGAGCGAGCCGATCCCGGGGATGCGAAAAATCTGCTCGGTGACGATGGCGCCGCCGAACACCGCCGGGATCTGGAGCGCCACGAGCGTCACGACCGGGATCAGCGCGTTGCGGGCGATGTGGCGGACCGTGACGGTGCCGTCCGACAGGCCCTTGGCCCGGGCGGTGGTGACGTAGTCGAGGCGCGCCACGTCGAGCACCGAGGCGCGGACGTAGCGGGTGTAGGAGGCGGCCTGGAAGAAGCCGAGGACGCAGACCGGCATGATCGCCTGCCGCACATGCTCCCAGGCCCAGCGCCAGCCCGTCGCCGCAATGTCGGCCTGGTAGACGAAGGGCAGCCAGTCGAGCGTGAGGCTGAACAGCAGGATGAACAGCAGGCCGGTGAAGAAGGTCGGTAGCGAGAAGCCGATGAAGGCGAGGGTGTTCGCCACCTGATCGAAGACCGAGTAGGGCCGGATCGCCGCCAGGATGCCGACCGGCACGGCGATGAGGAGCGCCAGGACCTGCGACGAGCCGACGACGAACAGGGTGGTGGGCAGGCGTTGCAGGATCAGTTCGTCGACGTTCACCCGGCTGGCGAAGGAGAAACCCCAGTCGCCCTGGAGCATCGCCGTCAGCCAGTGCAGGTAGCGCACCAGGATCGGGTCATCGAGGCCGAATTTCAGCCGCAGCGCCTCGCGCACCTCGGGCGGCACGTTGGGGTTGGTGGCGAGTTCCCCGAACGGGTCGCCCGGCGCGAGCGCCAGGACGGTGAACAGGATGAGGCTGATCCCGAGCAGGCTCGGGATCGCGATCAGCAGGCGGCGGAGGAGATAGGCTCCCATCTGTGGTCTTTTAAGCCTGCTTGTACCACTCGGCCAGGAAGGTCAGCGAGTTGTCCCAGCCGGTCGCGGGCGCCTGGAGCTTGCCGTTGATCGCCGAGACCTGGGCGCGGTGGAGCAGCGGCAGGACGTAGTCGGCCACGACCAGGTCGTTCATCTTGACGAACAGGGCGGCGCGCTTGACGAGGTCGAGCTCGCCCTGCGCCGCGCGGTAGCAGGCATCGACCTCCGGGTTCTGCATCCGGCAGATGTTGCGGCCCTGCCACTTGTTGGCCTTGGTGGCGGCCTCCCAGGACACGTATTGCAGGGCGAACACCGCCGGATCGGCCTGCGTCATGTTCCAGGTATACATCTCCATGTCGGCGTAGAAATGCGGATAGGTGTCCGGGTTCGCCACGTCCGAGGAGAAGAATACCGAGCCGGGAACCGATTTCAGCTCCATCTCGATGCCGGCCTTCTGGGCCGCCTGCTTGATGATCGCCTGGGTCTTCTGGCGCGGGGCGTTGATCGAGGTCTGGAAGACGAATTTCAGCTTCTTGCCGTCCTTGGCGCGGATGCCGTCGCCACCTTTCTTCCAGCCGGCGTCTTCGAGGATCTGCGCCGCCTTGTCGGGCTCGAAGGCGAAGGAGGTGTTCTTCGAGACGAAGGGCGCCGGGCCGTTGAACACGTTGGCGGTGGCCCGCCCCGTGCGGCCGTAGATGTATTGCTGGATCGCCGCCCGGTTGACGAGCAGGTTCATCGCCTTGCGCACCGCCGGATCCGAGAAGGCCGGGTGCTTGGTCTTGAGCGAGGCGCGCTCGCCGTCGACCTCGACGTTCGGATCGGTGGCGTTCAGCAGCAGGAATTCGAGGTTGCCGCCGTATTCCATGGTGACCCGGCCCTTGCCCTCGGCCTCGAGCCGCTTGAGGATCTCGTCCTCGACCTGCATGTTCCAGGCGTAATCGTACTCGCCGGTCTGCAGCACGGCGCGGGCGGCCGAGACGGCGTCGCCGCCGCCCTTCATCTCGATCGAGTCGAAGAACGGGCGGTTCGGCACGTGGTAATCGGGGTTGCGTACCCCGCGCAGGGTGTCGCCGGGGCGGAACTCGCTGAACTTGTACGGCCCGGTGCCGACCGGGGCGAGGTTGGCCGGCGCGTCGCGGGACTTGTCGCCGATATAATCCGCGAAGATGTGCTTGGGGATGACCATCCCGGCGCTCGACACGAAGGCATCGGCCCAGAACGGCGTCGGCTCCTTGAAGGAGAGCTTCACCGTCAGGTCGTCGACTTTCTCGACCTTGACGTTGATGTAGCTGCCGCTCGTCACCGCGGCGGTGGCCGGGTTGGCGGCGTATTCGGCGGTGAAGACCACGTCGTCGGCGGTGAAGGGCTTGCCGTCGTGCCACTTCACGTTCGGCTTCAGCTTCCAGGTCACCGAGCGGCCGTCGGCCGCCACACCGCCATTCTCCTTGGAGGGGATCTCGGCCGCCAGGATCGGGAAGAGGTTGCCGTCGGCGTCCCAGGCCGCCAGCGGCTCGTAGAAGATGCGCGAGCCTTCCTGGTCCTTGGTGCCGATGGCGAAATGCGGGTTGATGAGCGTCGCGGCCTGCCAGAACAGCAGCTTCAGCGGCCCGCCGCCGCCGGCCTTGGTCGGCTTGTAGGCATCCCGCAAGGCATTCGCCGCGAAGGCGACGCCGTTCTGGGCCAGCATCATCCCGGCCATCGGGGCGGTGAGTCCGAGCGCCAGCATCCGCCGAACGAAACCGCGCCGCGACAGGCTCCCGTCCTTCACCTCGCCGATCATCGTGCGCAGGTCATGCTCGGTCATGGACGCTCACCCTTCTGGCTGGCTCGAGAAACTGACAGGCACCATCGCGCCCGCGCTCCCGGTCCGCAAGCCACTGAAAATCGTTGCCCCGGGGCATTCGGCCTCCGAGCCGTTAGACCCACAGCCATTCCCACAGCCATTCGCAATTCGCGCGCCACATCCGCTCCCGCCGCGCTTGAGCCGGCAGGCTCCGTGCATGAGGCTCGGGTGCAAGGAGGAACCCCCATGGACAACCGCAACGCCGTCTGGCGCCAGGTCGACACCCACAAGGCCCGGCTGATCGCCCTCTCGGACGAGGTCTGGGGCATGCCGGAGGTCTGCTATACGGAAGCGCGCTCGGCCGCGGCGCATGCCGCCGAGCTGCGCCACCAGGGTTTTCGCGTGACGGAAGGCGCCGCCGGCATCCCGACCGCGGTGATCGGCGAGGCGGGGGAGGGCGGTCCGGTGATCGCGTTCCTCGGCGAGTACGACGCGCTGCCGGGCCTGAGCCAGGAGGCGGGCGTCGCCGCGCACAGTCCCGTCGAGACCGGCGGCCACGGCCATGGCTGCGGGCACAACCTGCTCGGGTCGGCGGCGCTCCTCGCCGCCACCGCCCTGAAGGACTGGCTCGCCGAGCAGGGGCTGCCGGGCCGCGTGCGCTATTACGGCTGCCCGGCCGAGGAAGGCGGGGCCGCCAAGGCCTTCATGGTGCGCGAGGGCCTGTTCTCGGATGCGGACGCCGCCGTCACCTGGCACCCGTCGAGCTTCTGGGAGGTCGCGCCGCCGCTCTCGCTCGCCAACACCCGGGCCGATTTCGTGTTCACCGGCCGCGCCGCGCATGCCGCCGCCGCCCCGCATCTCGGGCGCTCGGCCCTCGATGCGGTCGAACTGATGAATGTCGGCGTCAACTACATGCGCGAGCACATGCCGAGCGACGCGCGGGTGCATTACGCCTATCTCGAGACCGGCGGCATCGCCCCCAACGTCGTCCAGGCCCATGCCCGCGTGCGCTACTCGATCCGCGCCCGCGACCTGCCCGGCATGCGCGACCTCGTCGCCCGGGTGCGCAAGATCGCCGAGGGCGCGGCGCTGATGACCGAGACCACCATGGAGATGCGCGTCGTCAGCGCGGTCTCGAACCTCGTCGGGAACACGGCCCTGGAGGAGGCCCTGCACGGGGTGATGGAGGACCTCGGCACGCCCCATTTCGACGAGGCCGACCGCGCCTTCGCTCGTGAGATCCAGGGCACGCTTTCCCCGCAGGACATCGCGGCGGTCTATCGCACCATCGGGCTGCCGGTGACGGAGGCGCCCCTCGCCGACTTCCTGGTGCCGCTCGATGCCCGCCGCAACCCGGCGATCGGCTCGACCGATGTCGGCGACGTGAGCTGGGTGGTGCCGACCGTCCAGGCCCATGCGCCGACGGTGGCGGTGGGCACCCCGTTCCACACCTGGCAGGTGGTGGCGCAGGGCAAGACGCCGGCCGCCCACAAGGCGATGGTGCAGGTGGCCAAAGCCATGGCGGCATTGGGCGCGCGGCTCGCCACCGATGGGGCACTGCGCGAGGCTGCGAAGGCGGATCTCAGGGCCCGGACGGGGGCGGAGGGCTACGTGTCGCCCTTGCCGGCGGAGGTGCAGCCGCCGCTCACGATGTCGGTGGGGTGAGGCTCCCGACCCCTCACCGCCCCGCCACCCGCCGCAAGCCCAGCCGCTCCAGCACCTGGCGGCCGATCAGCGGCGTGTAGTGCAGGTTGTCGAGCCAGGCCGGGGTCGAGCCTTGCGCCGGATCGAACGGGTAGGGATCGCCGAGGGCGGTGAGGTCGAGGACCGGCCGGCCGCGGGCGGCGCAGAGGTGCATCACCGCCTCGCGCCACCGCGAAAAATCGTCGGTGAGCCCGAGCGCGGCGAGCACCCGCCGCTGCGCGTCGCTCACCGGCGACAGGTAGATCGTCAGATCGAGGCCGGAGAGCCGGTCCAGCGCGAGCGCGAGGCCCGCCAGGGTCTCGGGCCGGAACGGCGCGGTGGTGCGCCGGCGCGTGGCGTCGTTCTCCAGGGTCAGTTCTGCGGGGAGCGGCGGAGTGATGCGAAAACCCATTCGGGTCCAGGCGCCCGGATCGTCGCCGCCCGCGACCGCCGCGAGCCGGCTGTCGGTCAGCGCGTAGCGGCCGAGCACGCTCCCCATCAGGGCGGCGAGCCGGCCGCTCGGTGTCGCCAGCGCCTCGTCGAGATGCACCGGCACGCTGGGGCGGGAGAACATGTAGTAGTCGAGCCCGAGCGTCGCCCGCGCCGGGCCCCGGGAGGCGACGATGGCGGCGATCACCGGCAGCTCCGTGGCGATGATCGCCGAGATGCCGGCATTGAACACCCGGCTCGGTGCGAGAGCCGTGACGTCGGCGGGATCGAGGCCGTGATAGACCGTCGAGGAGCCGATCAGCGCGAGGTCGTAGGGCCGCGTCAGCGCCTGCAGCACCTTGGCCCGGCGGGTCTGGCGGTCGAGGAGGCGGCTGTTGCCCCCGGTCGCCGCCCGCCAGGGCGGGTCCTGGCGAAAGACCCAGTAGGCGTCGAACCAGATCACCCGGCCCGCCACTCCGGCGACGAGGAGCGCCAGGAACAGGGCCGTCAGCGCCAGGAAGCGGCGGGCCAAGCAGACTTGCGGTGGCACGCCAACGCTTCGTCCGCTTGGCTTCTCATCGTGTCGCAGGTTCCTTTCGCAAAACCGGCGGCCACTGTTGCGAAACCTGCTGGGGACCTTAGAAGCGGGCATAGATGAAGGCCTGGTTGGCATCGTTGCCGACCTGGAGCAGGATCGCGGCCATGAGCAGGGCGGTAGCTGCGGCGGCCCATGCCCGAGGGATCAGGCGCTCCACCGCCTCGCGGGCGGTGGGACCGAGGATGGCGAGCGCCGCGGCACCAGTGGCGAGGGGCCAGAACGCGGCGGTGCCGCCACTCTCGGTACCGAGGCCGAGGAGCCCGCGATAGAGGCTGAGCGCGGTGGTGAAATCCGGAGCCCGGAACGGCACCCAGGCGAGGCAGACGAAGGTGAAGGTCGCGAGCCAACCCGCCGCCTCCGGCAGGGCGAGACCGGCGCGGCGCCACAGCACGTGGAGGCCCAGCGCGATCCCGTGCGCCGCGCCCCAGGCCACGAAGGTGAGCCCCGCCCCGTGCCACAGCCCGCCGAGCGCCATGGTGGCGAAGAGCGCCAGGATCTGGCGCGGCACGCCGTGCCGGCTGCCGCCGAACGGGATGTAGAGGTAGTCGCGCAGGAACAGCGACAGGGTGACGTGCCAGCGGCGCCAGAAATCCTGGATCGAGACCGCCCGGTACGGCGCGCGAAAGTTCTCCGGCAGGACGATGCCGAACAGGAGCGCGAGGCCGAGCGCCATGTCGGTATAGCCCGAGAAGTCGAAATAGAGCTGGAGCGCGTAGCCGATCGTCGCTTGCGCGGCGGTGGCGAGATCAGGCTGCCCGCCGGCAGCGGCGGCGGCCCAGAGCGGATCGACGTATGACCCGAGCCCGTCGCCGAGAAACACCTTCTTGGCGAGGCCGGCCGTGAGAAGCATCAGGCCGCTTGCGGCGCGGTCGGCGGAGGACGATTCGGGGACGCGCAACTGGCCGACGAGTTCGGACGGCCGCACCAGGGGACCGGCGATCACGCGGGGGAAGAACGCGACGTAGACCGTGTACTCGGCGAGCCCCATCCGCTCCGCCGTGCCGCGCCGCAGATCGACCAGGTAGGCGATGTGCTGGAAGGTGAAGAACGAGATGCCGAGCGGCAGGGCCAGGGAGACGAGCTTCAGATCCGCGCCGGTGACGGCGTCGACCAAGCCGGCGAAGAAGCCGAGATACTTGTAGAGGCCGAGCAGCCCGAGATCGAGGACGATGGCGACGGTGAGGATCGCGCCGCGTCCGCTCCTGAGATAGGCCTCGCCGGCGAGCCAGTTGAGCGCGACGGACACCGCCAGCAGCGGCACGAAAAGCCGGTCCCACCAGCCGTAGAAGGCGAAGGACAGCAAGGCCAGCCAGGCGACGCGCCAGCCCGGCCGCCGGGCGATGCAGAGCGCGTGCAGCCCGAGCGCCACCGGCAGGAACAGCAGCAGGAACGGCAGGGAGTTGAAGGGCATGCGGCGCTCGCCGGTCGTGCGTCGGCGTTAGTGCAAGTCCGACGCCATGGAAAGGGCGGTATGCGAGATTTCACGCCGGTGACTCGACGCTCCTGAGCTATTTGTGCTCATTCTTCCGCCCGCGATCCGCCGGTCCGAGCTTCGTTGCAGAGTAGGGGGGCGTCTAGGCTCCGGACGGCGCAAGGCTTGGGTGCATCTCCGAATTCCCCATGAAGCCGTTGCGCGATGGCAGGCGTGCCCGATTATCAAAAGCATCTGTGGGAAATTCATGGGTGCATGCGCGAGGATGGGTTGAAACCGTGGTGCAATGCCCGATATCGCACATAAGCCCGTCGAACGGGCGCGTAAGTTAGGATGATTCTCCGTGTCGCAAGAAGATCTGGTCCAGGAGGTCGATTTCGTCGCCCTCGCCGCTGACGTCGTATCGGCCTACGTCGCCAACAACTCCGTTCCGGCTGCCGACCTCGCCAGCCTGATCGGCACCGTGCACAGCGCCTTCGTCTCCCTCGGCCAGCCGGCCGCCAAGGAGGCCGAGAAGCCCGTGCCGCTGATGCCGATCAAGAAGACGGTGACCCCGGACTACCTGATCAGCCTCGAGGACGGGAAGCAGTACAAGTCGCTCAAGCGCCACCTGTCGACCCGCGGGCTCACCCCCGAGGAGTACCGCCGCAAGTGGGGCCTGCCGCACGACTACCCGATGGTCGCCGCCAACTACGCCGCCCAGCGCTCGGAGCTCGCCAAGAGCATCGGGCTGGGCCGGGGCCGCAACGTCGCCGCCGCCGCCAAGCGCGCCGCGTCGGATGCCGTCGTGAAGGAGCCGGCCGACACCAAGACCGCCAAGCGCGGCCGTCCGCGCAAGGCGTGATCGTCCGGCGCGGCCGGCGGGGGCCGGCCGCGCCGTTCACGGGACCGCATCACAGGAGCTCGCCGTGCCAGGCCGCGAGGCCGATCGGCGGGCCCGCCGCGAGCCTCCGCTGCGGCGCGCCGACCGGGACGATCGAGGCCGGGGAGGACCCGGTGCGCAAGGAGCGCCGGTATTCCCCGGGCGGGATGCCGAACGCGTCACGGAACAGCCGACCGGCATGGCTCGGCGAGGTGAAGCCGGCGGCGCTCGCGAGTTCGTCGATGCTGCGCTCCTCGTCGGCCCGGGACAGCGCGCGGCGCAGGCGCGCAATGCGCTGCTGCTGCACGAACCGGGCGACGCCGCCCACCGGCTCGAACAATCGGTAGAGCACGCTGCGCGACACGCCGGCCCCGGCCGCGATCGCCGCCGTGGTGAGGTCGCGATCCGCGAGATGCCGCTCGATATAGGCGAGGGCGCGGGCGCGGGCGCGGCTGCCCGCGACCGGCGGTGCCAGCGGCGCATGCCTGTCGCGCAAGGTGGCCAGGGTGGCGCCGAGCATCAGGCACAGCGACTCGGTCGCGGCGGCGGCGATCTCCGGTGTCAGGGCGACCGCATGCGCGGCGAGCGAGCGCGCGAAGTCGATGACCAGCCCGGCCTCGCGCGGGCCGAGGACCAGGCCGTGCAGGTCGAGGCCGTCCAGCGCCGCGGCGTCGAACCGGTCGCGGGCGATTGCCGCGGTGACGATGCGCGCGCCTTCGGTCCAGGTGCGCTGCGGCCGGGTGAGGTCGAACAGGGCCAAGCTCCCGGCCTCGACCCGACGGATCGCGCCGGGCACCTCCAGCATCATGCTGCCCGACAGGACGAGGTGGAGGGTGACGTGGTCGAAGCCGTCGCGGGCGACCCGTCGCGGCGCCCGGGCATGCGAGACGCCGGCCAGCCGGCGGTCGAAGAGCAGCATCCGCGGCAGCCGGTGGGCCACGACCTCGATCCGCAATCGGCCGGTGAAGGAACCGCCGGAGGGGTCGGCCAGCCGCTCGACGTCGGCCCCGCCGCTATAGAGCGCGCGATAGGCCTCGAAGGCGTCGTCGTGGGCCCGGTCGTCTTGGACCCGGTCGTCCTGGGCCTGATCGTCATGGGTCCGGCCCGATGGGCTCGGCTCGAGGGTGATCGTATCCATCGCGCTCGCGGACCCGCTCAGCGGGCGGCCCGCGCCTGTCCGGTCCCGGGTCTCGCCCCAGTGCCCTTAAGGTAGGGCGCTCCCAGCAGAAGGGCAATGATTCCTAACGCATAGGCCAGAGAGCAGGTCGCCAGGAGCGCGCGGCCGAGCCCGGCCTCGCCGAAGACGCGGTCGGCCAGGAAGCCGACGAGCGGCGGGCCGAGCCCGAAGCCCGCCAGCGTGACGCCGGCCATGAACGGGGCCGTGACGCGGCCGCGCAGGGACCGCGGCGTCATGATCTGCAGGCCTGCGAGCGCCGCCACCGAGCCGATGCCGAGGCAGAAGACCAGGGCCGCGAGGGAAGCCGCCGCGAGGGGAAGGCTGTCCGCGAGGCAGACGACGCTCAAGAGCGGCGGCGTCCCGACGAGGACGCCGAGCAGCGGCCGTCCGCCGGACAGGCGGCGCCTCGGCGGACTTGCGTCGGCAGGCCGACGCTTCATCCGCCGAGGTTCTTGTCGTGTCGCAGGTTCTCGTCGCGAAACCAGCGGCCACGTTTGCGAGATCCGCTTGGCTCCGCGGTCGAGGAGGCGCCCGCCGGCGATCTGGCCGAGCGGCGCGGCAACCGCCACCACGAACCCGAACAGCATCCCGGCCGAGGAGAGCGGCAGGCCGAAGCGCCGCACCAGCAGCGTGACCGCCCAGGCATTGGTGGTCTGCACCACCAGGGTCACGGCGGCCCCCGCGACCATGAGGGCGGCGTAGGCCCCGGCATGGCGGGCGAGCCACGGCCCGACCCGCGCCCGCGAGGGACGCCGCTTGCCGCCGCGGCCGGGATCGTCGAGCCGCAGCAGCACGGTCATGAGGATCAGGTTCGGCACGGTGCTGAGGACGAACAGCACCCGCCAGGCCGCGACCGGCGCGGCGAGGCCGAGCACCGGCACCATCGCCGGCAGGAGGGCGAGGAGCCCGCCGCCGAGCACCAGGGCCGTGCCGCGCCCCAGGACCGCGCCGGCGGTGTAGAGCGCGACGCCGTGCCCGATCCGGCCCCGCCTCTGGTGCGTGGCGATGAGCGCGAGGGCGGCCGGGGTGAGGGCGGCCTGGCCGAGGCCGAGCATCAGCCGGGCGAGGACGAACTCGGCGAGGTCGGTCGCCAGCCCGCAAGCCAGGGAGGCGAGGCTCCAGACCAGGATTCCGGCCGCGATCAGGCGCGGGCGGTGGACGCGGTCGACCAGGGGGCCGGCACCGAGCGAGGCGACCGCGTAAGCCGCCACGAAGGCGGTGCCCTGGGCGAGGCCGAGTTCGAAATCGCTCAAGCCTAGATCCGCCTTGATCGCCGGGGCGACCAGGGCGGCGATGAACCGGTCCGCGAAGGCCAGGAGATGGGCGCCCGCGAGCAGCCAGACGCCGGGCCAGGTGGGGGCCAGGAAAGCAAGGACGGGAGCAAGGATGGGCGCAAGGATCGGGCCGGCCCGTCGGCGGCGGGGACGGGGGCCCGGAGGGGCGTCGGGGAGGATGTCGCCCATCGATGGCGGCCTTCACGATCTCGGCGGCGGATAAGCGGATGACGGTGTCCTGATGCCCGTGTCCTGGCCCGCCGGTACCCGCAGGGACAACGGGCTTGCCAGCATGGCCGGCCTGCGCTCTTGTCGCGGCCGGGTGGCGCGGGCCGAGGGCACGCCGGGCGCGCCGGGGCCCTCGTAGGCCGACCCCCCGAGTGCCGTGCCCGCGCGCCCTGGCGGGCCCCACGACCGGAGCACCTATGGATCAGGCCAAGCTCGCGGCCCTTCGCGCCCGCTATCTCGACGCGACCGGCGGCGACATCGACGACCCGGATTTCGCCAAGGCGGCGCGTCAGCAATTCAGCGAGAGCGACCGGCGCAAATGGCCGTTCGCCGATGTCGCGACCTTCCTCGGCCTGCCCTACCGCCCCGAGGCCGCGGCGCTCCCCGATTTCGGCGGCCTCGACGTGGCGCTGATCGGCGTGCCGATGGATCTCGGCGTCACCAACCGGGCCGGCGCCCGCCACGGGCCGCGGGCGGTGCGGGCGGTGGAGCGCATCGGCCCCTACGAGCACGTGCTGCGGATGACGCCGGCGGCGGAGCTGAAGGCGGCCGATATCGGCGACGTGCCGTTCCGCAGCCGCTTCTCCCTCGAGAGCTGCCACGAGGACATCGAGGCGTTCTTCGCCACCGTGGTGAAGGCCGGCGTGGTGCCGCTGGCGGTGGGCGGCGACCACTCGATCAGCCGCGCCACCTTGCGGGCGGTCGGTGCCGACCGGCCAGTGGGCATGATCCACATCGACGCCCATTGCGACACCGGCGGCGTCTACGAGGGCTCGAAGTTCCACCATGGCGGGCCCTTCCGCCAAGCGGTGCTCGACGGCGTGCTCGATCCGGCGCGCACGATCCAGATCGGCATCCGCGGCGGCGCCGAGTACCTGTGGGAGTTCTCGTACGTCTCCGGCATGACCGTGATCCACGCCGAGGAGGTGCCGCAGCTCGGGCTTCCCGCCGTGATCGCCCGGGCCCGCGAGGTCGCGGGCGACGGCCCGACCTATCTCTCCTTCGACGTCGACAGCCTCGATCCCGGCTTCGCCCCGGGCACCGGCACGCCGGAGATGGGCGGGCTCACGCCCCGCGAGGTGCTGGAACTGCTGCGCGGGCTCGCTGGGCTGAACTTCGTCGGCGGCGACGTGGTCGAGGTGGCGCCGCAATACGATCCGACCAGCAACACGGCGCAATGCGCCGCGCAGGTGCTGTTCGAGCTCATGTGCCTGGTGGCTGCGGGGCGGCGGGTTTAGCGACCCCGCCTCGGTGTGGCCGGGCTCACCCCCCGGCCACGCCCTGCGCATCGACGTAGACCGCGTAGAGCGACTGGCTCGCCGCCATGAACAGCCGGTTGCGGTGGCGGCCGCCGAAGCAGAGGTTGGCGCAGCGCTCGGGCAGGCGGATGCGGCCGATCAGGGTGCCTTCCGGGTTGAACACCATCACCCCGTCGAGGGCGTCGTCGCCCATGCCCCAGCCGCACCAGAGGTTGCCGTCGGTGTCGCAGCGGAAGCCGTCCGGCGTGCCGGGGCCGGCATCGATGTGGACGCGCTGGTTGCTGAGCCGTCCCCCTGAGACGTCGAAGGCGAGGATGCGGCGGTTCGGCTGCGCCCGCGACTCGACGAGGTAGAGGATCGATTCGTCGGGGGAGAAGCACAAGCCGTTCGGTCCGGCGAGGTCGGTCGCCGCGGCGGTGAGCAGGCCCGTGACCGGGTCGAGGCGGTAGACGTTCTGCGGCAGTTCCGGCTCGGCCCGCTCGCCCTCGTAGTTGCCGAGGATGCCGAAGGGCGGATCGGTGAACCAGACCGCGCCGTCGGAGGCCACGACCACGTCGTTCGGCGAGTTGAGGCGCTTGCCCTCGTAAGCATCGGCGAGCACCGTGATGCTGCCGTCGTACTCCGTGCGCGTCACCCGCCGCCCGCCATGCTCGCAGGTGACGAGGCGGCCCTGGCGGTCGCGGGTGTTGCCGTTGGCGAAGTTCGACGGCTTGCGGAAGGCCGAGACCGCGCCGGTCTCCTCGTCGAAGCGCAGGATGCGGTTGTTGGGGATGTCGCTCCACAGGAGGGTGCGCCCGTCGCCGAACCAGACCGGGCCCTCGCTCCAGCGGCAACCGGTGGCGAGGCGCTCGATTCCGGCGCTGAACACCCGGTAGCGGGCAAAGGACGGGTCGATGACCTCGATGGCGGGGTCGGGATACCGGATCGTCGGCGTCCACATGCGGCGTTCCTCCTTGCGTCTCGGGTTCTTGGCGGCGGAGCTATGCGGGAGGAGCCGTCCGATGCAAGCGGGAGCGCCTCGACGGCGGGCCGCCGCTCGCCGATGATGAGCGTCGAGCTCGCGCCGCTTCGAGCGCGCACCAACGATGATACGGGAGGAATCATGAGCGAGGCAGCGGGGATCCGGGTCGCCCTGTCGGGGGCGGGCGGGCAGATCGGGGCGGTGCTGCGGCCGCGGCTGCTGGCGGCCGGCCACGTCCTGCGCTCCGGCGGCGGGCCGACGGCGCTGACGCCGCTCTCCGACGCCGAGACCGTCACCACCGGCGACCTGCGCGACGCCGAGGCCGTCGACCGGCTGCTTGCAGATACCGACGTGCTGGTCCACATGGCCGGCACCAGCGTCGAGAAACCCCTGCCGGAGGTGATCGACAACAACCTCGTGGCTCTGCAGGCCGTCTACGAGGGCGCGCGCCGCCACGGCGTGCGCCGAATCGTCTTCGCCAGTTCCAACCACGCCTTCGGCATGCATTCGGTGGACGAGCGGCTCGCGATCGATGCGCCGTTCCGGCCCGACGGCGCCTATGGCCTGAGCAAGGCCTGGGGCGAGCTGATGGGCCGGATGTACTGGGACCGGCACGGCATCGAGGGGGTGGCGCTGCGCATCGGCAGCGCCCTGCCGCGCCCGACGGAGTTCCGCCATCTCTCGACCTGGCTCGGTCACGACGACCTCGGCCAACTGGTCCTGCGCAGCATCGCGGCGCCGATCCCCGGCTACGTCGCGGTCTGGGGTGCCTCGAACAACCCGCGCAGCTACTGGGACAACAGTCAGGCCGCGGCCGCGATCGGCTACCGCCCGACGCAGTCGGCGGAGGATTGGGCCGAGGAGATCTTAGGCCAGGAGAACCCCCTCGATCCGGTCGCCCGTACCCTCCAGGGCGGCAGCTTCACGACGATCGACTACACGCCGCAGGACCGGCGGCCGGTGCGACGCGGGTGACGGCGGCGCGAGCCATGGCCGGGAGCAATGTCCGACGAACCGGCGCGGCGGGAGACGATCTGCGCCGAGATGCCGGAGCGGCCGACTTGGTACGTCCACGGGGCGCTGAACGGACGGGTCCATGCCATGGCCGTGCAGGCCCGGCAGTTCGCCGCAAAACACCCGGCGATCCGCCTGCGCATGGTCTACGAGGCGCCGGAGGCCGCCGACCGTCTCGGCGTCGATCACGACGGGATCGGCCGGATCGCCCCCGACTGACTCGTCGCCCATACCCCGGCGGACGAACCGGAAGAGGCGGCGTGAGAGAGGATCGGTCGGGTCGCCCCCGCTCGCCGTGATCCCGAGCCCCGGCCGCCACGCGAGCGGCCGCCGGGGCTCGGTCGTCTCCCCAGTGTGATCTTCACGGATCGCCCCCGGCAGGTGGCGCGCGGGGCGAGGGCGGCTAGGGTGGTTCGCTCCGTCGGCGCCGGCCACGCCGACGACGATCTGAATGGGGGGAGACGACCATGACCGAGCGCAACGCGGTCGAAGCGGCGATCGTGAGCCGGCGCAGCGTCCGGGCGTTCCGGCCCGATCCGGTGCCGGAGGCGACGCTCCGCGACCTGATCGCGCTCGCCGGCCGGGCGCCGAGCGGCAGCAACATCCAGCCCTGGAAGGTCCATGTCGTCACGGGCAACGCCCTGCGGCGCCTCACCAATGCCCTCTCGGCCGCTCATCAGAGCGACGAACCGGAGGCCCGCGAGTACGAGTATTATCCGGTGACCTGGCGCGAGCCCTATCTCGGCCGGCGCCGGGCGCTCGGCTGGCAACTCTACGGGCTCGCCGGGATCGAGAAGGGCGACCGGGAGGGCGCCAAGCGCCAGATGGGGCGCAACTTCACGTTCTTCGGCGCCCCCGTCGGCCTCGTCTTCACCATCGACCGCGACCTGGAGCAGGGCAGCTGGCTTGATACCGGCATGTTCCTCCAGACCCTGATGCTCGCCGCCCGCGGCCGCGGCCTCGATACCTGCCCTCAGGCGGCGATCGCGAGCTATCCCGGGGTGGTGCGAGAGGAACTCGGGATTCCGGGGAGCGAGATGGTGGTGTGCGGGATGGCTTTGGGGGTTGCCGATCCGGAGGAGCCGGTGAATGCATTGCGGGCGGAGCGGGAGGCGGTGGAGATGTATACGGTGTTCCATGCAAATTGAATTCACGCATATTTAAATGATTGGAATACTGGAGTGTAAAATATATTTTGTGAATAAAAACTTATATTTCACCTCATATTTTTTGAGCGCTTGTTGTTGTATTTTTTCGAGATACGCGGTATTCTAGGGCAGAAATAATTTCAAAGGAGAATATTATGTCATTCGAAGGATTGGTATCGAACATCGATCCTATTGAAATTCGCTCCATAGGCGAAATGCTCGATCATTCTATAAATCTGGGCGCCACTCGCGGATCAATTCCTTGGTACAGAGGGCATAGAAAACTTTCGTGGAACGTAGATCCTTCTGTTTTCCGAGATTACGACCCTGTAGACGAAAGGAATTTTAGTCACAGGTTCCGCTCGCGAGCCGTTATACGAACTTCGAAGGCTCCGGAATTCGATAATATTGCTCAGTGGTTGGTGTTGATGAGGCATTATGGGCTGCCAACGAGGCTGATGGACTGGAGTAGATCCCCCTTGGTGGGTTTATATTTTGCTTTGGAATATTTGCTTGAGAATATGGATGCCGAGCCGGAAGATTCCGTTTTATGGGTTTTAGATCCCCATGGCCTGAATGAAACGCAAAAAGTGAATGATGTTGGCGGCTTGACTCCATCGATTGCCTCAGAAACTTGTAGATTTATACTAGAAGGCGCGTTCTACGATGTAGAAAGACAAGAAAAGGTGCTTGCCGTTATGGCGGACGACATCGATATGAGAGTTTTTATTCAGCAAGGTTGTTTTACGATTCATTCGGACCGCACACCCCTAAATCTTCATCAGAATCATTCGGCGTTTTTGATACCTTTCGTAATCCCTGCGGAGTGCGCAGTAAAAATGGCTACGCAACTTTTTGCGGCTGGGTTACGCAAGGGCGACATATATCCGGATTTGGCAAATTTGGCGAGAGAGATTGTCGAAACTCATAAGATGTTCAAGAATTTAAGGAAATAAATTTATGGGCGCATCAAGATTTTGACGGGCCAACCTCGATCTCTGCAAGGCCCTTGGCCGAACGGATTTTTGAGGCATACCGTTTATCCGATAACAATTCGGAATTTCAGAGCGCCGATATTGTCAAAATATCCATTTTATAATAAAAATTTCCCTATAATTGCTGATGTCAATAGAGTAAGGCAAGAAAAATATCCTACTTCTCTTAGGATGCCGGTGATGAGGACACGGCGGGTCATGACCTAATCCACCCACACCACTGGCTCGAACCGCCCCTTCACCTTGACCGGCACGGTGAAGGTCCGCCCGGCGAAAAGGTCGTCTGTCCGGCCCGGGTCGAGGCCTTCCGTCGCCGAGGTGACCACCAGGGTGTCGGCCTCCGGCCCGATGAAGGCCGGGCAGGTCACCTGGCGGGCCGGCATGGCGATGCTGCGCACCCGTTTCCCATCGGGGGCATAGGCGTCGAGACTGGCCCCACCCCAGCGGGCGTTCCAGACCAGGCCCTCTTCGTCGATCACTGCGCCGTCCGGCGCGCCCTCGGAGGCCGGGATGTTGACGAAGACCCGGCGATCGCCGACCGGCAGGCCGGTCGCCGGATCGGTGGCGACGCGCCAGATCGTCCCGGCCTCCGAATCGGCGAAGATCGCGCTCGTGCCGTCGGCCGAGAACGCGATGGCGTTCGGGATGGTGAGGCCGGAGAACAGCGTCCGGACCTCGCCGCGGAAGAACCAGTAGATCGCGCCGAGGCCCTTTTCGGCCTCCTTGCCCATCGTGCCGAGCCAGAGGGCGCCGCTCGGATGGACCCTTCCGTCGTTGGAGCGGGTCTCGGACCGATCAGCTTCCAGCGGCGTGAGGAGCCGCATCCGCCCGCTGGCGATATCGCGCAGGTACAGGCCGTCCTCGGCGCCGAGCAGCAGGGTGTGATCGTCGACCCGCGCCACCATCGAGGCCATCACCGGCAGGTCGTGCAGGATGGTGCTCCCGCCCTCGAACGGCCGCTCGCACAGGTGCTGGCCGAGGATATCGAGCCAGTAGAGCCGGCCGAGGCCGGGATGCGCCGCCGGCCCCTCGCCGAGGATGCAGGCGCGGTCGCAGAAGATCCCGGCCCAGCCGCTCATCGGGGCGTCTCCCGGGTGAAGCGGTACTCGATGATCTGGCGGTAGGTCTCGCCGGGGCGCAACACGGCGCTCGGGAAGTCCGGATGGTTCGGCGCGTCGGGATAGGCCTCGGGTTCGAGGCAGAAGGCCGTGCGGGCGGCATAGCCCAGGCCCGCCTTGGGGAGCTGGGTGCCGTCGTAGAACTGCACGGCAGGCGCCGTCGCCAGCACTGTCAGCGCCACGTCGCTGCCTGCCGCCGTCACCCGGGCGACCGGCCGCGGCTCGGCGACGGTCTCGCGCCCGAGCACGAAGGCGTGATCGAAGGCTCGGGCGCCGATGCGCGTCGGCTGGCGCAGGTCGAAGGGCGTGCCGGCGACCGGGGCGATCGTGCCCGTGGGAATCTGCGCCTCGTCGACCGGCAGGTAGGCATCGGCCGGGATTGCGATCACGTGGTCGTCGATCGACGGGGCCGGAAAGCCAGTGGGCGGCAGCTTCAGGTTGAAGTAGCTGTGGTTCGTCAGGTTGACGAGGGTCGGCTTGTCCGTCCGCGCCGTCAGGGTGGCGCGCAAGGTGCCCGAGCCGGTGATGGCGTAGGTGCAGGTGACGTCGAGCGCGCCAGGATAGCCCTCCTCGCCGTCCCCGGCGCGGTAGGTGAGCGTCAGGCTGCGCGCCCCCACCTCCGCGAAGGTCCAGTTGCGGCGCGAGAACCCGGCCGCGCCGCCATGCAGGTGGGTGCGGCCGGCCTCGTTGCGGGGCAGGTCGTAGGCCACGCCGTCGAGGGTGAAGCGCCCGCCGGCGATGCGGTTGGCGAAGCGCCCGACGGTCGCGCCGAATTGCGGGGTCTTTTCCACGTAGTCGTGAGGATCGTCGCGACCGAGCACCATCGGGTGTCCGTGGAAGTCGAGCCGGCGGAGCACCGCCCCCAGGCTCAGGATCGCCACCCCCAGCCCGTCGCCCTCCAGCCGCGCTTCGAGGATCGGGCTGCCGTCCGGCATCGTGCCGACGGGGACGGGATCTCGGGTGCTCATGAACGATTCCTCACGGGACCGGATTCCTCACGGGATTTGGCCGGCGGCATCGGGCCGGCACTAGGGTAGGGCGCGGGGCCGGCAGTCTCCACCGCCGCGGCGCCGTTCCGGAGCCCGTCGCGCACCACCACCTTGGTCGCCCGGGCGGCGGCAGCGGGGTCGCCGGCGCGGATCGCCGCCGCGATCGCCGCATGGGCGCGCCAGGATGTCTCGTGCGCGTGCGGGTCGGTCGGCCGGCTCATCCGGAAGACCACGTCGAGGGCGGCCTCGGTCACGGCGCCGACGGAATGCATGAAGAGGTTGCCGGACGCGTCCGCCAGCGCGAGGTGGAAGGCGAGGTCGGCGCTCGCGAAGGCCGGATCGAGGCCGGGTGCCGCGCGCATCGCGGCGACGCAGGCCTCGAGGGCCTCGACGTCGCCGTCGGTCCGGCGCTCGGCCGCGAGCGCCGCCGCCGCCGGTTCGATCGCCAGGCGGATCTCGGCGAGGTCGCGCAGGAAGCGCCGGTCGATCCCGGCATCGAGGGTCCAGGCCAGCACGTCGCGGTCGAACAGGTTCCAGGCCGCCCGCTCGCGCACCCGCGTCCCGACCCGGGTGCGGGTCTCCAGCAACCCCTTGCCCGACAGGGTCTTGATCGCCTCGCGCAGGACGGTGCGCGACACGCCGAAGCGCGCGAGCAGCACCGGCTCGGCCGGGAGCACGGCGCCTTCGGGAAACTGCCCGGCGACGATGCCGGTGCCGAGCGCCCGGGCCACCCGGGCGTGACCCGGACCCTGCGATGACACGATCCTGGCGCCGGTCTCATCCAAGGTTGCATCCTCCCCGTGATTTTCGCCTCTTGCCCGGGCGTCAGGATTCCGCGATAAGGGCCGGGTCGCTGAAATAGTCATATTAAATGATTTTCAGTGCGTCGAGCGATCCGACGGGCTTCGAGGGAGGAAGCGTTGGCGGCAATCTATCCGGACCTGGCAGGCAAGGTCGTGGTGGTGACGGGCGGCGGCTCCGGGATCGGGGCGGAGCTGGTCCGGCATTTCGCCCGGCAGAAGGCGCGGGTCGGCTTCCTGGACATCGCGGACGAGCCCTCGCGGGCGCTCGCCTCCGAGCTGGGGAGCCAAGGCCTCGCCGTCGCCTTCGAGCATGCCGACGTCACCGACATTCCGGCTCTCAAGGCCGCGATCGGCCGCATCCGCGACCGCTTCGGCCCGGTCGACGTGCTGATGAACAACGCCGCCCATGACGAGCGCCACGCCACCGAGGAGGTGACGGAGGCCTATTGGGACGGCCGCATCGCCGTGAACCTCAAGCACCAGTTCTTCGCCGCCCAAGCGGTCCTGCCCGACATGAAGGCGAAGGGCGGCGGCGCGATCGTGAATTTCGGCTCGGTGTCGTGGATGATCGGCCAGGGCGGCATGGCGGCCTACACCGCCTGCAAGTCCGGGGTGATCGGGCTCACCCGCTCCCTCGCCCGCGATTTCGGCCCCTTCAACATCCGAGTCAACGCGCTCGCGCCGGGCTGGATCATGACCGAGCGCCAGCTCGCCCTCTGGGTGACGCCGGAATCCGATGCCGAGATCAACGCCCGCCAGTGCCTCAAGCGCAAGCTGGTGCCGGCGGACGTCGCGCGCTTTGCCGTGTTCCTCGCCTCGGAGGAGGCGGGGGCGTGTACCAACCAGCATTACGTCGTGGATGGTGGGTGGGTGTGAGGAGGGGGCTCCCATGAGCGCGTCCGGAGCCGGTCATGACGCGGGTTTCCCCTCCCCCCTCTGCGGGGGAGGGTGCCCCACGGAGTGGGGCGGGAGAGGGGCAGCGCGACGCTGATCCAGGTGGTGCCCTTCACAAAGGTCGCGACCTCTCCGGATGCGGCGTCCCCTCTCCCGGCTCGCTCCGCTCGCCACCCTCCCCCGCAGAGGGGGGAGGGGATGACCCGAGCCATTCCCTGATCTGAACGGTTCCGAGACTCCCCCGGCGGAAGTCTCAAGCTGTCCTCACCCACCAGCCACACGACAGAAACACCGATCCCGGCAGATGAGCAGGCCACAATCCTGCCGGGCCCCACTCACCGGCAGCTCCGCACGACCAAGATGCGGGGATTTGGGAGGACACATGAAGTCGTTCGTCGCCCTCATCGGCGGAGCCCTGATGGCTGCCGCGATGCTCGCAACCCCGGCGGCCGCCCAGCAGAAGGGCAAGATCGGCGTCTCGATGCCGACCAAGTCCTCGGCGCGCTGGATCGCCGACGGCCAGGGCCTGGTCCAGGCGCTCAAGGCCAAGGGCTACACGCCCGACCTGCAATACGCCGAGGACGACATCCCCAACCAGCTGTCGCAGATCGAGAACATGATCACCACCGGCGCCAAGGTGCTGGTGATCGCGGCGATCGACGGCACCACCCTGTCGGACGTGCTGCAGCAGGCGAGCGACCGCGGCATCAAGGTGATCGCCTACGATCGCCTGATCCGCGGCTCGAAGAACGTCGATTACTACGCCACCTTCGACAATTTCCAGGTCGGCGTTCTGCAGGGCAGCTACATCGTCGACAAGCTCGGCCTCAAGGACGGCAAGGGACCGTTCAACATCGAATTGTTCGGCGGCTCGCCCGACGACAACAACGCCTACTTCTTCTACGACGGCGCGATGTCGGCGCTCAAACCCTACATCGATTCCGGCAAGTTGGTCGTGCCGAGCAAACAGCTCGGGATGGACAAGGTCTCGACCCTGCGCTGGGACGGCGCGGCGGCCCAGGCCCGGATGGACAACCTGCTCTCGGCCTTCTACGGCAACAAGCGCCTCGACGCGGTGTTGTCGCCCTATGACGGCATCTCGATCGGCATCATCTCGTCGCTCAAAGGCGTCGGCTACGGCTCGTCCGACCAGCCGATGCCGGTGATCACCGGCCAGGATGCCGAGATCCCCTCCGTCAAGGCGATCATCCGCGGCGACCAGAGCATGACGGTGTTCAAGGACACCCGCGAGCTCGCCAAGGTCACGAGCGACATGGTCGACGCGATCTCGACCGGGGCCCAGGTCCCCGTCAACGACACCAAGACCTACAACAACGGCGTCAAGGTGGTGCCGTCCTACCTCCTGAAGCCCGTGACGGTCGACAAGTCGAACTGGGAGAAGGTCCTGGTCGACAGCGGCTACTACAAGGCCCAGCAGGTCAAGTGATGGCGGCGTCCCCGGCCTTGGCGGTGGTGCCCGAAACCTCTCCGATCCTGGAGATGCGCGGCATCACCAAGGCGTTCCCGGGCGTGAAGGCGCTCGACGACGTCAACCTCGCCGTCCGCGCCGGCGAGATCCACGCCGTCTGCGGCGAGAACGGGGCCGGGAAGTCGACCCTGATGAAGGTGCTGAGCGGGGTCTACCCCGCCGGCTCCTATGACGGCCAGATCCTGTTCGACGGCGAGGAGCGCCGCTTCACCGGCATTCCCGACAGCGAGGCGCTCGGCATCATCATCATCCACCAGGAACTCGCCCTGGTGCCGCTCCTGTCGATCGCGGAAAACATCTTCCTCGGCAACGAGGCGGCGTCGCGCTTCGGGGTGATCGACTGGCCGCTCGCCATGGCGCGCACCCGCGACCTCCTGGCGCGGGTCGGCCTGAACGAGGCGCCCGAGACGCTGGTCACCGATCTCGGCGTCGGTAAGCAACAGCTCGTCGAGATCGCCAAGGCGCTGTCGAAGCGCGTGCGGCTCCTGATCCTCGACGAGCCGACCGCCTCGCTCAACGAGAGCGACAGCGCGGCGCTCCTCACCCTGCTGGAGGCATTCCGCGCGCAGGGCATCACCTCGATCCTGATCTCGCACAAGCTCAACGAGATCGCCCGGGTCGCCGACAGCGTCACGATCCTGCGCGACGGCGCCAGCGTCGAGACGCTGCCCCGCGAGGCGATGCTGGGGCCGGACGGGACACTGAACGAGGACCGGATCATCAAGGGTATGGTCGGGCGCGACCTCGCCCACCGCTACCCGCCGCGGGAGGGTGTGGCGATCGGCGAACCCCTCCTGGAGGTGACGGGCTGGAGCGTGCGCCACCCGCTCCATCCCGATCGCCTCGCGGTGGAGGATGTGAGCCTGACGGTGCGCCGCGGCGAGGTCGTCGGCATGGCGGGCCTCCTCGGCGCCGGGCGGACCGAGTTCGCCATGAGCCTGTTCGGCGGCGCCTACGGCCAGCGCGTCGCCGGCGAGGCGCGCCTCAAGGGGCAGCCCGTCGATCTCGGCAGCGTCGAGAAGGCGATCCGGGCCGGCCTCGCCTACGCCACCGAGGACCGCAAGGGGTACGGCCTCGTCCTGCACGAGGATATCCGCACCAACGTGTCGCTGGCCAATCTCGCGGGCGTCGCGGCACGCGGCGTCATCGACGAGGACCGCGAACGGGCGGTGGCGGAGCGCTACCGCGAGCGCCTGCGCATCCGCTCGTCGGGCATCGACCAGGCGACGGTGAACCTGTCGGGCGGCAACCAGCAGAAGGTCGTCCTGAGCAAGTGGCTCTTCGCCGATCCCGACGTGCTGATCCTCGACGAGCCGACCCGCGGCATCGATGTCGGCGCCAAGTACGAGATCTACGCGATCATCAACGACCTCGCGGCCCAGGGAAAGGGCGTGCTGATCATCTCGTCGGAGATGCCGGAGCTTCTGGGGATGTGCGACCGCATCCTGGTCATGAACCGCGGCCGCATCGTCGGCGAACTCTCCGCCGCTGAGGCCTCGCAGGAGGCGATCATGCGGGCCATCGTCACCTCGGGAGGATGAGACAGCCATGAGCGACACCGCGACTCCCGTCGAGGCCCCGCGGCCGCCGGCGATTCCCGGCTTCAACGCCAAGGCCTTGTCCGGCTCGCTGCGCGACTACGGCATGATCCTGTGCCTCGTCGGCATCGTGATCTTCTTCCAGTTCTTCACCGACGGGGCACTCCTGCGCCCGCTCAACCTCACCAACCTGGTGCTGCAGAACAGCTACATCGTGGTGATGGCGCTCGGCATGCTGCTGGTCATCGTGGCCGGCCACATCGACCTGTCGGTCGGCTCCACCGCCGGCTTCATCGGGGCGCTCGCCGCGGTGCTGATGGTACAGATGGGCCTGCACCCGCTGCCGGCCACCCTTCTCTGCCTCGTCGCGGGCGGGATCATCGGCGCGGCGCAAGGCTGGTGGGTCGCTTACCTGCGCATCCCGTCCTTCATCGTGACGCTCGCCGGCATGCTGGTGTTCAAGGGCCTGACCCTGGCGCTGCTCGCCGGCCAGTCGGTCGGGCCGTTCCCGTCCGAGTTCCAGAAGCTCAGCTCCGGCTTCATCCCGGACATCGTCACCGGCGGCGCGCTGCGCATCACCTCGGTGCTGGTCGGCGTCGCGCTCGCCCTCATCCTCGTCGGCTCGAACCTGCGCCGGCGGATGGGCCAGCAGCGCCAGGGTTTTTCCCCTGAGCCGATCGGCGCCTTCGCGCTCAAGAACGCGCTGGTCGCGGCGGTGATCGTCGCCTTCAGCACCTGGCTCGCTACCTATCGCGGCCTGCCGAACGTCCTGATCGTGATGTTCGCGCTGATCCTGCTCTACCGCTTCGTCACTAGCCGCACGGTGATCGGCCGGCGGATCTACGCGCTCGGCGGCAACGAGAAGGCGGCCAAGCTCTCAGGGGTCAACACCGAGCGGCTGACCTTCCTCACCTTCGTCAACATGGGGGTGCTGGCGGCTTTGGCCGGCCTGATCTTCGCCGCCCGCCTCAACACCGCGACCCCGAAGGCGGGTTTGGGTTTCGAGCTCGACGTGATCGCCGCCTGCTTCATCGGCGGCGCCTCGGCCTCGGGCGGCGTCGGCAAGGTGACGGGTGCGGTGGTCGGCGCGCTGATCATGGGGGTGATGAACAACGGCATGTCGATCCTCGGCATCGGCATCGACTACCAGCAGGTCATCAAGGGGCTGGTGCTGCTGGGAGCGGTGAGCATCGACCAGTATTACCGGAAGCGGTAGTCCAGGGACATCGCATCTCGCCGACGCGGCTGGTCGATTGAAAATCGACTGACCTCGAAGGAGGGCTCCAGGGACCGCAACGGTATCTGGAGCCCTCCTTCGAGGCTCCTTTCAGTCGCACCTCAGGATGAGGTCGTGTGTGGGATAATAAATCCCTCGCTATGCTGATCTCTCGACTCAAACAGGCTCTGAGTCTGTCAAGACCGCTGCGCGAACGCCCGGGCGTGTCTCATGCCCAGGCAGCCGGCCTCAACCCTCGCCGCCCCGCGCCCGCTCGCGCTCGGTCGCCAGCGCCGGCGCACCGAACCATTCCGCCCGCATCGCCTCGCGCAGCAGCGCCCCGACCGCCGGGGCGTGCGGCCGGCCGCGGACGGTGACGAGGTTGACCTCGCGCCAGAATTCCGGCTCCACCAGCGGGCGCGCGACCACCCCGGGATGGGTCACGCAGGAGCGCGGCATGAAGCCGAAGCCGAGCCCCGAGGCGATCATCGCCAGGATCCAGTCGTCGCGCTCGCTCCGGTAGACCGTCTCGCAATCGGTGCAGCCCTGCGCTTCCCAGATCGGGCCGGCGACGCCGCGGAACTCGCAGTTGAGGCGATGCACGTAGTGCTGACCGCTGAGATCCTGCGGCCGGATCGCCTCGAGCGCCGCGAGCGGGTGCCCCGCCGCCACCGCGATCGCCATCGGCTCGCGGAACAGGGCGAGGTGGTGCAGCCGCGGATCGGGCTCGCGGCCCGGCAGGCAGTAGAGCGCGACCTCCAGCGACCCCGCCAGCAGGCGCTCCTCAAGGGCCCCGGCGCTGGCATCGACGATGTCGAGTTCGAGGTCGGGATGCCGCGACCTCAGGCCCCCGATCAACCCGACCAGGGCGTCGGGCTGGATCGTGCACATCACGCCCAGGGTCAGGCGGGTGCGGCGCTGCCGGCCGAAGGCGCGGGCCTCGGCTTGCGCGGCCTGCGCCTTGGCATAGACCTCTTCCAGGTAGGGCCGCACGGTGCGGCCGAGCTCGGAGAGCCGCGTGCCGGTGCGCTCGCGGTGGAACAGGGGCCCGCCCAGCTCCTCTTCCAGGAAATGGATCGCCCGGGTGAGGGAGGGCTGGGTGACGTGGCAGGCCTGGGCCGCGCGGGTGAAGTTGTGTTCCTCGCACAGCGCCAGGAAGTACCGGATCTGGTGCATCTCCATCGTCGCCCTCCGCAGCATCGGCCTCGCACCGAAGGGCCCCGATGCCGGGGACTGCGTCGAGGCTAACACCACGGAGGCCGGTCGGGAACGACGCTTGTCAGCACCACGGGCAGGAGGGCCAGGCCGGCGGGTCGGAGGGCCGCACCGGCGCGACCGTGGAGCGGACCATCGGGGGCACCCGGCGCGCCGCCCGGATGCCGGACTCGCCGTAGCCGGTATAATGCGGGGGCGCCGGCATCGCGGTCACGATCGCGGCGTCCCGGCTCTCGGGATGCAGAAGCGACTGGGTCCAGGCCTGGGCGGAGCCGGTGGAGAAGGCGGCGAGCACGACGCCGGCAAGGAGAAGGCTGCGCATCGGAAGGGATCCTTTCGGGGAACGGGACCGGATGTCCCGCTTCGTCGAGGGAGATCATCGCCGCCGCAGGCCTCCGCGGGCCAATGCCGTTCGCCTATCGTGGCGATGCCGTCCGGCTCTGGCGCGATGGTTGACGCGAGGCGGCGGACGGGCGCCTAACGCGCTGTCCCCGTGCCCCGAGAAGGAGCCCCGTCATGAGCCGCCTCGTCTATGTGCTGAACGGCCCGAACCTGAATCTGCTCGGCAAGCGCCAGCCGCACATCTACGGCAGCGAGACGCTCGCCGACGTCGAGGCCTCGTGCCGGGCGCTCGCCGGCGAGCTCGACCTGGAGATCCGCTTCCACCAGTCGAACCGCGAATACGAGATCATCGACTGGATCCACGAGGCGCGCGAGACCGCCGGCGGGATCGTCATCAACCCGGCGGCCTTCACCCATACCTCGGTGGCGATCCTCGACGCGCTCAACACCGTCGAGGCGCCGGTGATCGAGGTGCACATCTCGAACGTGCACAAGCGCGAGGCCTTCCGCCATCACTCCTACGTCTCGCTGCGCGCCGACGGGGTGATCGCGGGGCTCGGCACGCAAGGATATCTGCTCGCGTTGCGCCGGGTCGCGCAGCTGATCGACACGAAGGCGTGACGCGACCGCTCGGCCCGCGACGGGAATCCGGCCATGGACCGGCTGGCGACGGACCGGCCGGTCCTCTACCGGTATCCGGCAGCCCGATCTGGTGCAGCCGCACCATTGCCCGGGCGGTTGCGGCCGGTATGACCGCGCTCCCCTGAAACTGTCGGGATTTCCCGCATGAGCAGCATCCGCATCTCGGCGCTCCGTGGCGCCTTCCTGGGGCTCGCCCTCGCTTCCGTGGGGCCTGCCCTCGCCGACGACACGCCGACGACGGCGGGTGCGGTCGACCGGCTCAAGGGCCTCGCCAACGAGGCGGTCGGCAGCGCCAAGCGCGGCGTCGGCAACCTGACCGAGGACGAGTCGCTGAAGGCCGAGGGGCGCGAGCAGAAGCTCCGGGGACAGGCGCAGCAGGAGCGCGGCAAGGCCAAGGACGTCATCGAGAACGCCCTCGACAAGTAGTCCGCCAGGCCGCGCGGGGCGGCCCGGCGAAGTAGACCGGGGACGATGCTCCCGCATCGCCCCCGGCTCCTTCTCGACGCGGCCTGCTGGGGTCAGTCCGTCGAGAACCGGTAATTCAGGCCGGCGCGCACCACGCCGAACTCCGACTTGGGCTTGCCGAGGCCGTAGTAGGCGTTGGTCCCGGTGTCGTAGACGAGGCCGCCGCTGCCGCCGTTGCGGTCGAGGCTGACGTAGAGCGCCTCGATCCGGGCGCTCAGGCGCTCGGTGATGGCGTATTCGACGCCGCCGCCGGCGGTCCAGCCGGTGCGGAAGGTCCCCGGCAGGGTGCCGGTATAATACGAGGCGTTCGCCGGGGTGCTGCCGCCGCCATAGGCGAAGCCGCCGGTGCCGTAGACCAGGAAGCGGTCGAAGGCGTAGCCGATCCGGCCGCGCACCGTGCCGAACCAGTCGAGGCTCGGGCCGACGTCGTAGAAGGTCGTGGACCCGACGAGCCCGCTGCGGGCCCGCCCGAAGGTGGTGCCCTGGATGTCGGACTCGGCGCCGATCACGAAGCCGGAGCCCGGCGTGAACTGGTAATTATAGCCGATCTGGCCGCCGCCCACGAAGGCGGCGTCGCGGTGGCCCGGGGTCACGGTGCCGTAGGTGGCATCCGTGATGGTGCCGCCCCCGCCGCCGAATCCGGCGCCCGCGTTCACGCCGGCATAGAAGCCGGTCCAGGTGAAGACCGGGACGGGGGTGAAGGCCGGCGGCGGGGCGGCCCGGCGCGGCAGGTCGGCGGCGGCGGCCGGCGACAGGGACGTGAGGACAGCCGTGAGGGCGAGCGCGCCGGCCAAGCAGACTTGCGTTGGCAAGCCGACGCTTCCTCCGCTCAGGTCCTTTTCGTGACGCAGGTTTTTATCGCAAAACCGGTGGCCAGTTTTGCGAAACCTGCTTTGGCCGAGCGCTGCGGTGGGTCTGGTCATCGAGGATGCCGTTTCGTGGGGTGCATGGGGGCCGGGGCGGCGGACCGTCCGGGCCGTCAGGTGTCGGGTCCGAACCGGGTCAGAGGTTCTGGACGATGCAGATCGCCTGGAGGGCGACCAGCAGGATCGCGCCGCCGATGACGAGGCAGAGGGCGGCGACGATGATGGTTTCGCCGCCATCCGCCGGCTCGTGCCGGGAGCGGAGGGCCGAGCGAGGCGCCTCGATCTCCGGCGCCGGAAAGGCCCGGCCGAGGGGGGCGGGGTGGGGCCGGTCGCTGCGCAGGGCTTCGAGCATGGGGGCGGATTCCTCTGTCAGCGGGCCGGGGCCGAGGGCACGGGATGGGCGAGGTCGGCGAGCGTCGCCGCCGCCACCGGCAGCCCCAATCCGGCGATGACCGCCAGGGCGCGCACCAGCATCGCCACGGGCAGCCGCGACACCGGCCGGGGCCGACGGACTTTCGCGATCCGGAGCGGCTCGGCAGCGCGGCAGACGAGGGGAGGGGAGCTGGCCATCGGGGGATCCTGTGGCGTCGGACGGCGTGGGAAATCTGACCACGCCCAACTTTCTATGTGGGCAAAATTCCCACGTCAACGGGAAATCGCTCCGCGCCGTGCTTTCGTGGGATTGTGTCCCACGGCTCCTGGGCTACAAAGGCGGTGATGTCAGAGCCGATCCCACGATTGCCGCCGGATGCCGGTGCGCTGCAGGCCCCGCTCGCCCGGCTGCTGCGCCCGCTGGTGCGCCTGTTCGTGCGCAGCGGGATCACCTTCCCGGCGCTGACCGACCTGCTGCGCGAGCTCTACGTGAACGTCGCCGAGTACGACTTCGCCCTGCCCGGCAAGGACCAGACCGACAGCCGGGTGAGCCTGCTCACCGGCATCCACCGCAAGGAGGTGCGGCGCCTGCGCGGGGCAGGCGCGCCGGTGAGCGCGGTGCCGGCCGCGGTCTCGCGCACCAGCCGCATCATCGCCCGCTGGGTCGCCGCACCCGACTTCACCGAGGCCGACGGCCGGCCGAAGCCCCTGCCGCGCGCGGCCGAGAGCGGCCCGTCCTTCGAGAGCCTGGTCGCCTCCGTGACCAAGGACCTGCGCCCGCGGGCGGTGCTGGACGAATGGCTCGACCGCGGCCTCGTCACCCTGGACGACGAGGAGCGCATCGTGCTGGCCGAGGCGGCCTTCGTGCCGAGCGGCGGCGGCAGCCAGCAGCTCTACTATTTCGGCCGCAACCTCCACGACCACATTGCCGCCGCGGTCGCCAACATCCTGGAGGAGAAGCCGCGCTTCCTGGAGCGCGCCGTGCATTACGACGGGCTGTCGCCCGCCTTGGCGCGGCGGCTGGAGGGGCGGGCGCGGGAGATCGCCATGGAGGCGCTGCAGCAGGCCAACCGCGAGGCGCATGCGGCCTGCGAGACCGATCCGGGCGGCGACGCGCGCTGGAACTTCGGCATCTACATCTATGCCGAAGAGGCCCCTCGGCCCGAGCCGAAGGCGTGAGGGAGCGGCCCGTGCGACGCGCTTCCTCCGTCACCCGGCGCGGCTTCTTGCGCCTCCTCTCCGGCGCGAGCTGGCTCGCGGCCGCGGGGCCTGCCGGGGCTGCCGGCGACAAGATCCTCGACCAGGGGATCGGCGGCACCGGCATCCGGCCCGGGCCCGACGAGGAGGGCGACCGCGGCATCGGCGGCACCGGCGTCGTCGGCACCATCCGGGGCTTCGGCAGCATCATCGTCAACGACCTGCGCATCGCCTACCCGGCCGACGTGCCGGTGACGATCGACGGGCGCCCGGCCCGGGTCGAGGACCTGCGCGTCGGCCAGGTGGTGCGCACCCTGGCGCAGCCGGGGGAGGGCGGTCTCTCCACCGCCGGCATCGCGGTGATCCACGAGGTGGTCGGCCCGGTGCAGGGCCTCGGCGCGGACCGCCTGACGGTGCTCGGCCAGACGGTCGCGACCGCCGGGCTGCCGCCCGGGATGCCGCGGCCGGTGCTCGGCGAGCGGGTCGCGGTGAGCGGGCTGCGCCGGCCGGACGGCAGCATTGCGGCGAGCCGGATCGACCCGGCCGGCGACGCGCCGGACCTCGTCGCCGGCCCGGTGCGGCGCGGGCCCGCGGGCGCCCTGCGCATCGGCAACCTGCCGCTCTCGGGTCTCGATCCGGCGCTCGCCGGCGGCCGGGCGGTGGTCCAGGGCAGCCTCGCGGGCGGGCGGCTCGCGGTGATGCGGGGGCTGCCGGCGAGCGAGCCGTTCGGCGCCGAGGTGCGGCGCCTCTCGATCGAGGCCTACGTGACCCGCGAGGGCGGCGCTCTGCGCACCGGCGCCGGCTACGCGGTGACCGGCCGCGGCGGCCTCGTCCCGGCCGGCGGCGGGCTCGCGATCCTCGACGGCCGCGCCGGCCGCGGCGGCCGGCTCGACCTCGAGGGCGTGCGCCTGCGGCCCGACCCGGCCGGGCGGGAGGGCGGCCGCGGGCAGGGCGGCCCGGGCCGTCCGGGTCAGGGCGGATCCCGGGGCGGTCCGGGCGGCGGACAGGGCGGTCCTCACGGGGGCTCCCATGGTGGCGCCTCTGGCGGCTCCCGCGGTGGTTCCCCCGGCGGCCCGCGCGGCGAGCCCGGCGGGCGATCCGGCGGGTTCGGCCGGTCGCCCGATCTCGGCGGGGACCGGCCGTTCGGCGGCTCCGAAGGCGGACGCTTCGGCGGCCCGGGCCGCGGCGAGATCGACCCGCGCCTGCCGGGCGGGGACGGGATGGGCCGCTTCGGCGGGCCCGGCGGCCAAGGTGGCATCGGAGGCCAGGGCGGCATGGGAGGCGGCTTCGGCGGGCCGGGCGGCCTGGCTCCGCAGGGGGGGCCCGGCGGGTTCGGCCGGCCGGGCGGCGGCGAGGGCTTCGGCGGCGGCGGCGGGTTCGGGGGCGGGGGCCGCCGCTGAGACGAATCAGCCGAATCACGGGACATCGCGACTCCACCGTCAGAGGCGAAAAAAGCTTGGCCGTTGTGTCCGTGCGGCCACACCGCACTGCGAAACCTGGGTATCCGACGGCTCAGTTAACGGCCAAGTCGGGGGGTGGAACGGCCAAGTCTCTTTCCCGCCGCATTTGAACCGGAGCAGGATGGGCCTTCCCGTCGGTGCGGCAGCGCACCGGCTTCCTCCAGCAGGTTGTTGCATGCGCAAGCGCCTCCTCATCGCCGTCGCCGTCGCGGCGCCGCTCCCGGCCACGGCCCAGGTGAGCCCCGCCCGCGACAACATCGACGCGCTGATCGAGGCGCATGCCAAGGCCAACGGCGTCCCGGCGAGCTTCATCCACCGGGTGGTGAAGCGGGAGAGCGGCTACAATCCCCGCGCGGTCGGCCGCGGCGGGGCGCTCGGCCTGATGCAGATCAAGCACGGCACCGCCCGGGCTCTGGGCTATAACGGCCCGGCCTCCGGCCTGCTCGATGCCCGGGTCAACCTGACCTACGGCGTCGCCTATCTCGCCGGCGCCTACAAGACCGCACACGGCAACGAGGCCCAGGCCTACAGCTACTACGCCCGCGGCTATTACTACGCCGCCAAGCGGGCGGGGGTGCGCACCGACGTGGCCGAGCTCGAGGCGCCGCCGGTGCGGGAGCTTCCCACCAACCCGCTCAACAAGTTCCTCGGCAGCGTGTTCGGCGCCCGCCAGCCGAATGCGGTTGCCACCGCCTCCGCCGACCCGTCGGTCGCCGCCCTGTCGAGCGCCGTCGCCCAGCCCGGCGCGGCGCCGCAATACACGCTGCCGCCGCCGGCGGCCCCGCAGGCCCTCGCCGCCTACCAGCCGGCCGCCGCGCAGGTCCAGGCACCCGAGGCCGTGGCGCCGGCGACGGCGCAAGCCGCCGCCGCCGATCCGGTCGTCACCGTGCCGCTGCCGCCGGTTCGCCCGGCCTCCCTGGCCTTCCACGCCGCCCCGGCCCCCGGCGCCGTCCTCGCCTATGCGGGCAACGCCGCCGTCCTGCCGTTCCCGACCTCCGGCCAGACGGTCAGCCTCGCGGCGGCTCCGGCGGCCGCCGCTCCCGCACCGGCCGCCCCGCCCGCCGCCGCCACGGTCGCCTCCCTCGATCCGGCCGCCGCGCTGCCCGAGCCCGAGGCCGGCCCCAAGATGCCGCTGCCGCCGCGGCGCCCGGTGGAGTTCCGCCACTTCGTCCTGCGCAAGCCCACGCCGCCGGTTCCCCAGACCGCCGCGGCGATGCCCGAGCCGGCCGCCGCCGCGATCGGCCAGTAGGCGCCGGGGCCTCGCGATCACGCCAATCGCCTTTGAAGCTCTGCCGGACGGGCCGCCGTCACACCGCGTCCGACGCCCTGCGGCGGTTGAGCGGGCCGACGCCGACATCCATCTCGTCGAGGTCGTCCTCGTCGAGGTCGTCGGGACTGCCGGTGCCGGCCCGTCGCGTCGGCGGGTCGACGGCGCGCAGGAGCCGGACGATCTGCATCGCCCGATCGGCGCAGTCGGGCGAGAGGCGGGCGATGTCCTCGGCGAGTTCGAGGACCGCATCGAGGGTGCGCTGCCACTGGGCCGAGGTGGTCACGGCGGATCTCCCTGGCTCGATCCCGGAACTCGATCGCGCGGCGCATCCGCCGCGGATTTGCCGGGCCGGGGCGGTTCGGCTACCGATGCGGCGCCGGGGCGCCCCATGCGCGGCGTCACGTACGGTAACTCCCCGCCAGAGAGGAACGCAATGATGCGAGGGTTCGTTCGCGCCGGCCTGTCGTCGGCCGTCCTGTTGGTCGCGGTCATGACCGGCGCGGCCCAGGCGCAGTACTACCGGGAGGACACGCCCCCCGGCTACGGCTACGACCGGTACGAGCGCCCGCCGCCGCGGCGCGCGGTCGGCTACAATTGCGACGCGGTGCAGCGCGGCTTCACCGGCCCGCAGCCCTATTCCTGCCCGCTGCCCGGCCCGCGGCCGCTCGGCGCCCGCTGCTTCTGCGACGTGCCGCTGGCGAGCTTCAGCGCGCCGCAGCCGCCGGCTCCGGGCCGCGTGTCGCCCTGACAGGGCAAGGGGCGGCTCTCGGAAAGACCCGCCCGACGCGAAAAAGGGCCGCCCTTCGGCGGCCCTTGTCCGGAGAGAAACCGGCGATCCGGGCGGCGTTCCCGCCCGGGCGGCGTCAGTTCAGCACCACCACCTTGGCGCCGACCTTGACCCGCGAATACAGGTCGGTGACGTCGTCGTTGGTCATGCGGATGCAGCCGGAGGACACGGCCTGGCCGATCGTGTCGGGCTCGTTCGAGCCGTGGATGCGGTAGAGCGTGCCGCCGATATACATCGCGCGGGCGCCGAGCGGGTTGTCGATGCCGCCGGCCATGTAGCGCGGCAGGTCGGGGCGGCGGGCCAGCATCTCCTTCGGGGGCGTCCAGGACGGCCATTCGCGCTTGGCGGTGATCGTCTTCGTGCCCGACCAGGTGAAGCCCGGACGGCCGACGCCGACGCCGTAGCGCAGGGCCATGCCGTCGCCGAGGACGAGGTAGAGCCGGCGCTCGGCGGTTGAAACCACGATCGTGCCCGGGGCGTAGGCGCCGTTGAAGGGCACCAGCTCGCGCGGGATCGGGGCGACCTGCGCCTGGTCGGTGCTGCCGGCGGCTTGCCCTTGGCCGTACTGGCCCTGGCCGTAATAGCCCTGCGTCCGGGCGCCCGGCGCACCGTAGGGCTGGCTGGCGTAGTAATCCTCGCCGGGATTGGCGTCGAAGGGATCGTAGGGGGCGGCCTTGGCCGGCGCGGAGGCAAGAACGCACACGCTCAGGGCGCCCGCCAGGGCAGTAGCGAAGATCTTCATGGCCGGAGCCTTACCTCAGCAGTTACCTTTGCTGTACAATGCTGTCCCGGCTCAGTGGTTCCCGGTTAAAGCGACGCTTATCGCGAAGGTGGAGTACCGAGTCCGGTGGAGCGGTTCACGAGTGGTTGACCGATCGCGTTGCATCCGACGGACAGGGCCGGGCGCTCACGCGACCTCGTCGGTATGAACCTGGAAGC
The DNA here is from genome assembly GCF_057747795.1 of Methylobacterium sp. 142-1Y. Taxonomy (NCBI): domain Bacteria; kingdom Pseudomonadati; phylum Pseudomonadota; class Alphaproteobacteria; order Hyphomicrobiales; family Methylobacteriaceae; genus Methylobacterium; species Methylobacterium sp. 142-1Y. The sequence goes on from NZ_CM173224.1 coordinate 1,468,855, forward strand.
CGGCGAGCAGCGAGGGGCCGAAATTGGTCGAGATGGCGACGTCGGTGGCATCGCGCCCCCGCGCCATGAGGATGCGGCCGATCCGCGGCTTGTTGTGGCGCGCGTCGAACGTGTACCAGCGCCCACCCAGATAGACCTCGAACCAGGCCGAGAAATCCATCGGGTCGGGCACGGCCGGCACGCCGATATCGCCGAGATAGCCGGTGCAGTAGCGCGCCGGGATGTTCATGCAGCGGCAGAAGGTGACGGCGAGGTGCGCGAAGTCGCGGCACACGCCCTCGCGCTGGTTGAAGCCGTCGAGGGCCGAGCGGGTGGCGTCGGCGCGCTGGTAGTCGAAGCGGATGTGGTTGTGGACGTAAGTCACGATGGCCTGGACCCGGGCCCAGCCCTCCGGCGTATGGCCGAAGAGCTGCCAGGCGGTGTTCGACAGCTTGTCGGTGTCGCAGTAGCGGCTGCCGAGCAGGTAGACCATCACCTCGTCGGGCAGGTCCTGCACCGGGTGCTGCACGGCGTCCGGCGCATAATCGTCCGGCCGGCCGCTATCCTGGATCAGGAAATCGGCGGAGACGGTCAGCCGTCCCGGCGGTGCGACGATGCGGGTGCAGGTATTGCCGTAGCGGTCGGCATAGTCGCGCGCCGGGATCGGCGGGTCGAAGCGCATCGTCGGCGGCGTTATGCAGTCGCCGAGCCGCGAGGGATGCACGCTGAGCATCAGCAGCATCGGCGTCGGTGCCGGGGAATCGAAGGCGATCGCGTACCCGGTCCGAATCCTCATGACGCTGCTGGCTCCCTGATGCCGTCGATGGGCCGATGCCCTCGACCACAACACAGGGTAAGGCTCCGCGCCGCCGGCGGTTGCCCAAATAATCGGCAGGCGCTGAGCGAAGTTTTGCCGCGCCGGCCAATCCGCGGCCAAGCCGGGCCCTTGGCTACCCATCCTCGGCCCATTGCATCGACGGCCGAGCATGGGACATCGCGTGCGCGAACGCGGCCGGTCGCAGGAGCGTCGGCGCGGGCTGCGCCCTCGCGTCAGCTGCGGCGGGCGCGGGCCTCGAAGGCGTCCGCCATCGTGTCGTCGTGGCGCCCCAGGGTTTCGAGCCGCTCGGCCCGCCGGCTCTGTTCCAGGCTCTCCTCGCCCGGGCTCAACTCGGCGAAGACCCGCGCCTGCTCGGCCTGTTGGCGGTGGCGCTCGGCCTGCTCGCGGAAGAAGGCCGCCTGCTGGCCCGCCGTCGCGGCGTATTCGGCCCGGTAGCTGTCGCGCTCGTTCGTCTTCATGCCAGATCCCCCGATCCGTTCGACCTCCCGGTGGCCGCGCGGCTCTCGAGCGACGCGACCGACCTGCCTGACACTAAGGCACGATCGCCGTGCCGATCAAATCCGCCGGAAGGGGAAACCTCCCGGCGGAGACCAAGCCGCATGACGGATTTCGTGTCCCTTACGAAACTCCCGGTCGCCGATGCCGACCGCTGCGGCGGCGGTGCAGCGGGAGATTTGTGAGGTGCACTCACGCCACCGGCGGGCGCGGGCTGCGCGCCGCCTGCTCGGCGAGGCCCAGGAGGTCGGGCGCTCGGTCGAGCGGCACCGCCTGCGGCGGCAGCAGCGCGTCCGGCACCCGGGCCCCGGGCGGGGGCGGCTGCGCCACGACGAGGTGGACGGTCGGCCAGAGCGTCGCGACGGCCCGGGCGAGGCCGGCCCCGTCGAGGGCGCCGGCGCGCTCGGTCGGCAGGCCGATCAGCACCAGGGCGACGTCTCCGCCATGGAGGCGCAAGGCCTCAAGGCCCGCATCCGGGTCGATGCAGCGGCGGGTCTCGAGGCCCGCGCGTGCCAGGAGCGACGTCGCATCCCCGGCGGCCGGCACGTCGCCGACCAGCAGGGCGAGCCGCCCGGCGGCGATCCCGGGCGGACTCCCCACGGATGCCCCGGCGCCGTCCGGGCGCCGTGCATCGCCGCCGGCTGCCAGGCCCGTCTCCGCCTCGTGCCACTCGAGCTGGCGCAGGAGTGCGCCCAGCCGCTCGGGCACCGCCTCGGCCATCAGGCCGTCATAGGCCGCGGCGAGGCCCGCCCCGAGGGCGTCGAGGGAGAGGGTGGGTTTGAGTTGCGTGCCGCCCATCCGGCACCCGGCGCCTGCCGCGCCCATCGCCACCTCCTGATCCAGTGAACTCGGTCAGGAGAATAAATCTCGACGCGCGGCGAGGTTTCCCCAGCAGGAGGCGCGACGGCATTGCTTTTTCGTAGGCTCTCAGGGGGTATCGGCGGCGTAGGCCATCACGCCCATCAGGGCGCCGACGTCGCGATAGCGGGCGCCGCGGGTGCTCATCATCGCCTCGAACTTGTCGTGGACCTGCGCCACCGTGAGGCTGCGGGCCTTCCGGCGGCCGACGCGCTCGTAAAAGATCGGCCGGTTCGCCTTGGCGGGCTTCGGCAGCAGGGCGGCGGCCTCGGCCTTCGGCTCCTCGACCACCTTGGCCATGAAGCGCTCGGCGTCGTCCGGCCCGAGGAAGTGGGCGAGGTAGGTCTCGCCGAGGGTGAGGTCGCGGCCGATCCGGGCGGCGATGCGGGCGGAATCGCGCTTCAGCATCTCGCCCGCCATCACGGCGGCCAGCGAGGGATCGCGGCGCAGGTCGAGGATGCGGGCGCGCTCGGCCGGATCGGCGACGCCGTTATCCTCGCCGATCAGCGCCGCCTCGCGGGCATAGCCGTGCTGGGCGCCGAATTCCCGCATCACCTGCAGCCAGGTGCGCTCGATGAACTGGTAGAGGCCGGTGGCCGAGGAGGTCCGGGCCTGGACCTCGGTGAGGAAGCTCGATTCCTTGTCGGCCACCGCCATCAGCAGCACCGGATCGGTCCGTACGGTCGCCGCGGCGCGCACGATGGTCTGCACGAGGTGGCGGCGGATCCGCATCGGCCCGAAGCTCAGCACCTCGTTGGGGTCGCCCCCGGTGCTGGCGGCGAGCAGGTCGTCGTAGGAGACCCGGTCGACGCCGGCCGAGCCCAGCGCGGTGTCGAGGTCGTGGACCGGCTCGCGCAGGGGCGCCATCGAGGAGGCGGTCGCGGCGGTGTCGCGGGCGGCGGCCGGCGGGACCTTGACGGTCTGGATCTTGGGAGTCGGCATCACCAGGAGGTCGGCCATCATGGTGACCGAGGGGCGGGACGTCATCAGGTCGCCGCCGTACTGGTGCAGCAGGGCGGAGAGACCCGCCGCCAGGCACCCCGCCGCGAGCAGCGTCCGCGCCATGCAGGGCATGCCGCCATGCGCGGCACGGGTGCCGAGCGCCAGGGTGTCCCCCGAGACGGCATGCCCCGAGAGGACATTCCCGTGGGCTCCCGCCATCCGCAAGCCGCTCCGCCGTGCCGCTCCGTCCGCTCGACGCCGCATGTGATGTGTCGCCCCGGTTTCCACGCCTCTGGGGCGCAAGAAGCCGGTGAGATGTGGCGATATGACGGCAGCGCTCGCACAGCTCAGCCGTACCTCACACAAGCTTCGCAGTCAGGGCCTGCGAGCATTCGGGGCCCGTTACGGCCAAGCTCGACCTGCGGGGCCGGATCGGTGACTGCGCAGGTCGATGCTGCGATGCGGCGAAGCGGTGGCGGAGTCAGCGGGCGGGGGCGGGCTGAACGGCGGTGTCGCGGTCGCGTTGGCGCTTGTTGGCCTGATGGCGCCCAAGCGCGCAGCCCGCGGCGGCGCCCGCGAAGGTATGGCCGACGGCGTGGCCGGCGATGCCGCCGACGACCGCTCCCTTGATGCAGCCCTTCGCCTCGGCGGCGCCGGCGAACCCGGCCAGACCCACGGCCAGAACGGCACCGGCGATCATCTTGCGCATGGTCATCTCCCGTACGTCATGTCACGGACGTCACTGAACAGCGCAATGAACAGCGCAAGTCGTCGTCCGGTTCCCAGGCTATGTGACCTATACCGAAGGGCACGGCGCTCAGGCGGCGGTGAGGACGTAGATCTGCAGCGCGACCTCGACGGCGAGCAGGAACGCGATCACCGCGAGGAGCAGCGCCAGCACGGCCTGGCCGCGGGTGTCGAACAGCGCCAGGGCCTGGGCCCCGATGCGCCGCGCCGGCCGCGCGACAGCCGGGGGCGACATCGGGACCAGGACGGCGACGGGCCGTGTCGTGTCCTCCGGCGGCGCCTCCTCGCCGGCCTGAGGCACGAAGGTCGGGCGGTAGGCGCCGACGGGCACCAGGATCCGGATCGGCCATTGCCGGCCTTCGTCGGCATAGACCTCGTCGAGGACGCGGCGCAGGCGGCCGGCCTCGACCCGCACGCTCGGATCGTTGCTCGGATCGAAGCTGTCGGCCCGGCCGAGGGCCTGGGTGGCGATGGTGTAGGCCTTGATGCCCTCACCCCGCCCGGCCAGTTCCTCCTCGACGACGTAGCTCAGGAAGGCCGCCAGCTTCTGCGACCGCCGGAATGCGGGCGCACGCAAGCAACCGTCGAGGCTACGGCGCACGGCTTCGGCCGAGACGGCCTCCGCACTGGTCTGCTCACTCATCACGTCTCAGTCCGGTCGACCAATTGCCGGTCCGCGAATCGGCGCGGGATTTCCACTACAATCATTCGCGCGAAAGGTTGCTCCATACGTTATGCGTATGATCCGGCCACGCGCGATCTCGGCGAATTGACCCATGACGTGGTAACGAAGCTCGAACCGCCGGTCTGATCGTTGCGGCCCGGTGCCGCGCCGGCCGGTCCGATCGATGTGACGGGCGCGGTACCACCGCGGAAGCCGGTGCGTTCCTCTCCGACACTGGCCGTGAGCGGCACCGCCGGCGCCTTAACTGTTCGCTAACCATGCGCGTCGGAGGATCGGGCGAACCTGAACCGCACCGAGGTGATCCATGCCGCAAGCTCAGACCCGCCCGCTGCCCACGGCGTTCGCGCGCTACCCGATTCCCCTCGAACTCCTGGCCGTCTTGCACCGGGCCAGCGAGGACGACGTGGATGCGCTGGTCTCGCGCATGCCCGTGACCGGACGGGCGCGGCTGGCGGCCTACTGCACCGACAAGGACCATCTGCACCGGCTCGGCCTGCGCATCGCCGGCACCTGCGACCAGGCCGCCCTGGTGCGGGTCGTCGGGGCCGATGCCGGGGCGAGCCTCTACGCCCAGTCGCGCCCGGGGGAGATGCTGCCGAGCTGACCCCACGGCCCCGCACTGATCCGATCGTTCGTCGAGGGGCTACGCCGTGCGCGGCCCTTCTTCGCGTTCACCCCATGGGTCGAGGAGATGACTCTGCCCCAAGAAAAAAGGCCGCTCTTGCGAGCGGCCCGAAGTCTAGGGAGGAAACGCCCAAAGAGGGCTGCACCGCCGCGACGCCATCGCGACCGTGCGATGCACACATTAGCGTGCAGCGCACAAAACGCAAGCGGCATTTTCGGTTTTGCCGGCGATCGAAATCTGTGGCAGCGCTGCTACTGCGATTGGGCTTTCGGAATCCGGTTTCGGATTCGCGCGCTCGCGAAGATCGGCCGGGCTTGCCGCAGCCCAATGGGCGAGGAACCGGATATCCGTGTGGTTGTTGAGCGGAGACAACAACCCTCGGAGGAAATTCGATGACACGCTTTATCGCGCTCGGTGCCGGCCTCTTCCTGCTCGCCGGGACGCTCGGTGCGGCCGCCGGCCCCTGCGCGCCCGGGCAGACCGCCGGGAATACGGCGCAGAAGATGGACAAGAGCTCGAACGTCGATCCGTCCTCCACCGCCTCGGTCACGCCCGGCGCGAAGGCCGAATCGCCCGGTACGGTGGGGGCGATGCAGAATCTCGGCTCGCAGACCGCGACCTCGCCGGCCGATGTCAGCCGGCAGTCAAAAGGCGAGAAGACCGCCGCGCAGCAGGCCAACGACTGCTGACGCAGGATCCCGCCGATCGATCGTCCCGACGGTCGATCGGTTGGCGACGGAGCATGATCTCAACGCAGGTTCCTCGCGCGAGGGACCTGCTTTTCGCGTCGCGCGTCCGAATCGTCGCATCCACCGCATCCGGACCGCACCCGGCGCGTTGGCTCGATGGTCTCTTCGCATCACCGGTATCGGAGGAGGACAGACATGGCCGACAGGACACCCGAGATGGCCAGGGCCCAGATCGCCTTCGCGCTCCAGGCCAAGCGCGAATCGCTCGCGGCGGCGTCCGACGCCCTGCGGGCCGCGCCCGGGGACGGCGAGGCGCGGCGCATCGTCGAGCGGCTGACGGAGGATGTCGGCCGCCTGGAGATCCAGCTGCGCGGCGCGGCCTGACGACCGCGGAGGGCCTAAGGCGAGGGAGCGCCCTTCAGGTAACCCTTGGCAGGTAACCCTTGGCCCGCAGGTAATCCCGCAGGATGAGGCAGATCGCTTCCCCGCGGGAGACCTGCTCCACGGCCGCGAACTCGGTCAGCGCCAGCGCGAGCTCGTCCGGGATGTGGAACGCCTCCTCGTCGCGCTCGGCCTCGGGCGGGGCGGCGCCGGGGGGAAGGGACGTCTCGGCGGTATCGGTCATCGGGCGCCTCCGGCTCTCTGTCCGGCTATCGCACCGCATGGCCGATCGTTCCATCTACCGCCATCGGCGTAACCCCGATCGCGAGGGTCGAGGACCGGTGCCGCACCCGATGGCGCGCTTGTGCGGCCGGGTCCGTCCGGTCGACCATGCGGGCGAGACGCCGGGTGGGCCGGGGCGGCAGGTGACCGGGACGAAAGGGGCGGGGCATGGGATCGATCGCGCGGCCGGATCCGCGGCGCATCGCCGGGATGGCGGGCCTCGCCTGCCTGCCGGTTCTGGTCTGGCTGTCCTGGATCCCCAAGGACTGGGAGCTGCGCACCGGCGCGGCCGGCCAGGTCGAGCACCTCCTCGCCTATGCGGGCACGGCGGGGCTTCTCGGTTTGGGCTTTCCCCGCCTGCCGGCCTGGCGTCTCGGCCTCAGCCTCGCGCTCCTCGCCGGCATCCTGGAGATCGGACAGTTCTGGGTCCCGGGCCGCACCGCGCAGGCCGTCGACTTCGCGGCGAGCGTGGGCGGCGCCCTGATCGGGCTCGCCGCCGCGCGCGGCCTCGCCGGCCGCCGGATCGCAACCGGGTAGGGCGGGCGGTACCGACCGCCCGCTGCCGCCGTCAGGCAGCCCGCACCATCCGGGGCCGGGCAGCGCGCGACGCCAGCCGCAACGGCTCCTCCGGCCCGCGCACGGTGAGGGCGAGGCTCACGGTCATGACGGGGTCGCCGGTCCGGTCGCGGACCCGAACCCTCAGATCGGAGAGATCGGCACCGGCCAGGCCCGCCCCGGCGAACTCGATCGCCGTCCGGGTCGCCTCGCCGCGGATCTCGTCCTGGCTGCACAGAATGAGCCCGATATCGTCCCGGCACTGCCAAGCACCGGCGCTCAGATCGAAGAAGTAGCGCTGCACACCGTCCTCCCCTCGTTCCGGGGACAGATGTGCACAGACCACTTGTCCGATGCTTTAACAAATTTGAAAGGATTGGTGCGGATCGTTCGGCGCATCCGCGGCGCCCGGCGCCGGTGCTTCGATCCGCGAGTGTCCGTGGTACCGCCACCCCGGCTCGAACGGGGGACCTCTAGATCCACAATCTAGCGCTCTAACCAACTGAGCTATGGCGGCTCGCGACGGGGGGCTGTGTAGTCCGGCCCGAGCGTCGTGGCAAGCGCCGATCCGCGGCTTTCGCACCGAAAGGGCGGGAATCTGCGCCGGCTCCATTCCGAATGGTCATCGACCGGTCGGCCTCCACGCCGTAAACCGCGGCCGGCGCCCGCCGATTCCCGACAAGCCCGATCCTCCGGTCCGATGACGCCGAAATCCGAGACGGTCCGCCGCTCCCTGACGGAGAGCGCTCTCGTGCAGGCGCCGGGGGCCTTGCGCGCCTGGGTGCGCGGCGGCGAGATCGGCCTGATCCTGCTCGCGGCCCTCGTCGGCTGCGTGTCGGGGGCGCTGGTCAGCTTCATGGGCTGGGCGGCGCAAGGGGCCCATGAATGGCTGTTCGGCCTCGACCTCGACGAGCGCCTGAGCGCAACGGCCCACGTGCCGCCGCTGGTGGCGCTCGGCGTACCGGCTCTGGGCGGCGTCGCTCTCGGGTTGGCGCTCTGGCTCGGGAGCCGGGTGCGGCGGGTCCCGGGCAGCCCGGTGATCGACCCGATCGAGGCCAACGCGCTGCATGGCGGCCGGCTCTCGCTGCGCGACTCCGTGCTGGTCGCGGTCCAGAACCTGATCTCGAACGGCTGCGGCGCCTCCGTCGGGCTCGAGGCCGGCTATACCCAGATCTCGGCCGGATTCGCCTCGCGCTTGGGCCTCAGCTTCGAGTTGCGCCGCAACGACATGCGGATCCTTGTGGGCTGCGCGGCGGCGGCCGCCATCGCGGCGGCGTTCGGGGCGCCGCTGACCGGGGCGTTCTACGCCTTCGAGCTGATCATCGGCACCTACGCCATCGCCTCGCTCACGCCGGTGGTCACCGCGGCCTTGGCCGGCGCCTTCGTGTCCCGGGCGATCCTCGGGCACCAGACGGTCATCACCATCGGGCCGACCCCACCGGTCGGCCCGGCCGATTACCTGCCGACGCTGGGCCTCGGGCTGATCTGCGCCGGTCTCGGCATCCTGATCATGCAGGGCGTCACGCTGGTGGAGGAGGGGGTGCGCCGCACCAAGGTGCCGCCGCTCGCCCGGCCGGTCCTCGGCGGCGTCGCGGTCGGGGTGCTGGCTTTGGTGGCGACGCCGCAGGTGCTCTCCGCCGGGCACGGGGCGCTCCACCTCAACCTGACCGAGGACGGTGCGGCGACCGGCGCGGCCGGGCTGATCCTCCTTTTCCTCGCCAAGGCGCTCGCCTCGGCGGTCTCGATCGGCTCGGGCTTTCGCGGCGGGCTGTTCTTCGCCTCGCTGTTCCTCGGGGCGCTGGCCGGCAAGATCTTCGTGATGCTGGCCCCGCCGCTGGTCGCCATGGTGCTGCCGCCGGTGACCTACGCGGTGGTGGGGATGAGCGCGCTCGCCGTCGCGGTGATCGGCGGGCCGATGACGATGACCTTCCTGGCGCTGGAGGTGACCGGCGACTTCCCCATCGCCGGCCTGGTGCTGGTGGCGGTGATCGCCTCCTCGCTCACCGTCCGCAAGACCTTCGGCTATTCCTTCGCGACCTGGCGCTTCCATCTGCGCGGCGAGTCGATCCGCAGCGCCCACGATGTCGGCTGGATCCGCACCCTGACGGTCGGCCAGCTGATGCGCCGGGAGGTCCGCACCGTGCGCAGCGACACCACGCTGGCGGCGTTCCGGCGCGCCTTCCCGCTCGGTTCAGGGACCCAGGTCGTCGCCGTCGACGAGGCCGGGCTCTATGCCGGCATCGTGCTGGTGGCCGAGGCCCATGCCGCGCCGATCGACGACAAGGCGGCCGAGACCCGGGTCGCCGATCTCTTGCGCTACCGCGATCAGGTGCTCGTGCCGCAGATGAACGCCAAGGAGGCGGTCGCCCTGTTCGACAAGGCCGAGAGCGAGGCGCTCGCGGTGGTCGAGAGCCGCGAGGCCGCCCGGGTGATCGGCATCCTCACCGAGAAGCACACCCTCAAGCGCTACAGCGACGAGCTCGACCGCCAGCGCAGGGCGAGCGTCGGAGAGGTGGCGTGAGTGCACCTCACAAAACTCCCGTTGCACCGATGCTGCCACAGCGAGCGACGACGGCGATCGGGAGTTTTGTGAGAGACACCGAACGGCGATTGACCGGGGCGGCCGGATGCGCGACGGCGGGGGCGAAAAAACAGGAGGGAATCCCATGCCGTCAGCCAAGCGCCATTACCGCATCGCCGTGATCCCCGGGGACGGCATCGGCAAGGAGACGGTGCCGGAGGGCGTGCGCGTGCTGGAGCAGGCGGCCAAGCGCCACGGCTTCACGCTGCAGCAGGACTGGTTCGACTTCTCGTCCTACGATTACTACGCCAAGCACGGCCGGATGATGCCGGAGGACTGGAAGGCCCAGATCGGCGGGCACGACGCGATCTTCTTCGGTGCCGTCGGCTGGCCGGAGAAGATCCCGGACCACGTCTCCTTGTGGAACTCGCTGATCCTGTTCCGGCGCGAGTTCGACCAGTACATCAACCTGCGCCCGGTCCGGTTGATGCCCGGCGTGCCGAGCCCGCTCGCCGGCCGCAAGCCCGGCGACATCGACTTCTGGGTCGTGCGCGAGAACACCGAGGGCGAGTATTCCTCGGTCGGCGGCCGGATGTTCCAGGGCACCGATCGCGAATTCGCCGTGCAGGAATCGGTCTTCACCCGCCGCGGCACCGACCGGGTTCTGAAATTCGCCTTCGAGCTGGCGAGCAGCCGGCCGAAGAAGCACCTGACCTCGGCCACCAAGTCGAACGGTATCTCGATCACCATGCCGTACTGGGACGAGCGGGTGCAGGAGATGGCGCGCCACTATCCCGACGTCGCCTGGGACAAGTACCACATCGACATCCTGACGGCGCATTTCGTGCTGCATCCGGACTGGTTCGACGTGGTGGTGGCCTCCAACCTCTTCGGCGACATCCTGTCGGATCTCGGCCCCGCCTGCACCGGCACGATCGGCATCGCGCCGTCCGGCAACATCAACCCGGACCGGGATTTTCCGTCGCTGTTCGAGCCGGTCCACGGCTCGGCCCCGGACATCGCCGGCCAGGGCATCGCCAACCCGATCGGCCAGATCTGGTCCGGCGCGATGATGCTGGAGCATCTGGGCGAGAAGGACGCCGCGGCCGAGATCGTCGCCGGCATCGAGCGGGTGCTGGCCGAGCGGACTTTGCGCACCCGCGACCTCGGCGGCAACGCCGACACGGCGGCCTGCGGGCTCGCGGTGGCGGAGGCGATCGGCTGAGGCCCGCCCGCCCGGTCCTCCGGGACCGGGCGGGTGTGCGGAACCATTTCCCACACCTCTCCGTTGCGGCCCGGCACTGCAGCAACCCGCGCCATCGGCCGCGCGGGTGCGGTGCCGGGAGAGGGGTCACATGAGCAAGCTCATTCGCGGCAAGGCGCTTCGGGGAACGATGACGGCCGCCGTGCTGGTGCTCGGCGCGGCCACGGCCTTCGCACAGGGTGGCGCAGGTGGTGCCGGCGGCGGAGCAGGGGGCGGCGGTGCGGGTGCGGCCGGCGGGGCCGCGGGTGGTGCCGGCGGAGGAGCGGGCGTCGGTGGTGCCGGCGGTGGCGCGGGCGTGGGGGCCGGCGGCGGCGCGGGTGGTGCGGCCGGTCCTCGCGGCGGCGCCGGTGCGGCCCAGCCGGGCGGCGGGGCCGGGCCGGCGGGCGGCGCGGGCCAGCAGCCGGGGGCCCCTGGCGGCCGGGCCGGTGGCGAGGGCGCCCAGCCGGGTGCCGGCGCGCGCGGGGCCGAGCAGGGCGAGCGGGGCGGACGCGGGACCGAGCCGGGCGGCGAGCGTGGCGCGGAGCGCGGCGAGCGGGGAGACCGCGGCGAGCGCGGCGCGGAGCGTGGCGAGCGCGGAGCCGAGCGGGGAGATCGCGGCGAGCGTGGAGCCGAGCGGGGTGAACGCGGCGAGCGCGGCGGCGGCCGGTCCGAGGCGAGGGGCGCCGTCTCGCGGCTCGACACCACGAAGCGCACCGAGTTCCGCCAGACCATCGTGCGCTCCGGCGTGCGGCCGCTGACGGGCGTCAACTTCGCCCTGCGCGCCGGCGTCGCGGTGCCGCGCTCGGTGACGCTGCACGCCCTGCCGCCGGCGATCCTCACCCTGGTCCCGGCCTATCGCGGCTTCCAGTACGTGCTGGTCGGCGACGACATCGTCATCATCGATCCGGATACCTACGAGATCGTGGACGTGATTCCGGGCTGACCTTGCCGCTCTCCGGCTCAGGCGCCCTGCCTGAGCCGGAGGATGAACACCGCGAGCTCGGATTGCCGCGACACTCCGAGCTTGGCGAAGACCTGGCGCAGCTGCGAGCGGGCGGTCTCGTGACGGATGCCGAGGCTCGCGGCGGCCTCGACCAGGGAGCGCGACCCGTCCATCAGCAGGGCGAGCCGCGCCTCCGCCGGGGAAAGCCCGAACCCGGCCAAGCGCTCCGGTCCGCCGCCGCCCGAGGCCGCCACCCGGCGCAGGACGATGAGGGCGAGCTGGTCCGGCACCAGCAGCCGCGCCATCCCGAGCACGCCGCGCAGGTCCTGGCGCAGGCCGATCGCCGTGACCTGCCAGGTCTCCCCGCCGATCCGCATCGGGCCCGGTGGGCTCCCGGGGGAGGGGGCGTCGCCGCAGGCGAGCGCCGCCTCGCGGGCCATCGCCGCGGCAAGGTCCGGGTTCCTCACCTGGATCCGGTCGAGGGCGCCGACCCGCAGCACCTCGCCCTCGGCGATCAGGGCCCGGCCGGCGCGGCTCGCCTCGACGAGGCGCAGGTCCCGCGTCACCAAGTCCCGCGTCACCACGAAGGCGGGATCCGCCACCCGCTCCAGCAGCGTCTCCCCGGGCGCAAGCGCGGCGCTCACCGGGAAGCAGGCCCGGTTGGTCTCGATCGCCCGGCGCATCCGCGGGCCGATCCGCCCCATCACGGCAGCGAGCCGGCCGTGGTCGCGGGACGCCCGGGCGAGGTCGTGCTGGAGGTTCAGCACCGCCAGGCGGCCGTCGGCATCGATCAGCTTGATCCCGCTCGAGGCCGTCATGCCGCCCAGCCGCGACAGCCAGTCCGCGTAAAATTCGGTGCGGCGCAGGGACGAGACCGGCATCCGCTCCTCGGAATGCATCGCCACCATCGTGGGCGTCGTCAGGATCACGGAGATCCACGGGTTCACCGCGCCGTAATGCGCCTCGTAGGCCCGGACATGGGCGGGGTCCCAGCCCCACTGGACGAGCGGCAGGCCGGTCCCGGCGGCGGCATCGACCATCTGGAGCACCGGCCAGACCCCGGGCAGGAGGCGGCCGATCTCCGCCATCACGGCGTCCCAGGCGGCGGGGTCACAGGCGGCATGGTCGACCGCGAGGCCGATTTCCTCGGATACCCGCCGCACACGCTCCGCCTCGCCCATCGCCGTTCGGTCCCGCCACCGCCCGGGCTCCCGGGCCCGGCCCGGTACGGTGTCACGGGGTGCGCGGAAAAGTCCAGAACCGGCGATTTCGCGAGGCGGGACAGCCTCTTCTTCGGGCACCGCGCCGCTTGCCCGCACCGACGCGCGGGACTAGGGTCCCGCCCGCTCGAAGACCCGGGCGGCCCAAGCGCGGCCAGACCGGGCCGTGTCCCAAAGCTTCTTGTCCGGAGTCGATCATCATGGGCTTTCTGGCCGACGCCCTCTCGCGCGTGAAACCCTCCGCCACCATCGTGATGACCCAGAAGGCGCGGGACCTGAAAGCCCAGGGGCGCGACGTCATCAGCCTGTCGGTCGGCGAGCCGGATTTCGACACGCCCCAGCACATCAAGCAGGCGGCGATCGAGGCCATCGCCCGCGGCGAGACCAAGTATCCGCCGGTCTCCGGCATCGTGCCCCTGCGCGAGGCGATCGCCCGCAAGTTCAAGCGCGAGAACGGCCTCGACTACAAGCCGAGCCAGACCATCGTCGGCACCGGCGGCAAGCAGGTGATCTACAACGCGCTGCTCGCCACCCTGAACCCGGGTGACGAGGTGGTGATCCCGCGGCCCTACTGGGTGTCGTACCCGGAGATGGTCGGCCTGTGCGGCGGCACCCCGGTCTTCTGCGAGACCACGATGGCGACGAACTTCAAGCTCCAGCCGGAGGAGCTGGAGCGCGCCATCACGCCGAAGACCAAGTGGGTGATCCTCAACTCCCCCTCGAACCCGTCGGGCGCCGCCTACAGCCATGCCGAGATGAAGGCGCTCACCGACGTGCTGGTGCGCCATCCCCATGTCTGGGTGCTCACCGACGACATGTACGAGCACTTGGTCTACGGCGACTTCACCTTCGTGACCCCGGCCCAGGTCGAGCCGGCGCTCTACGACCGGACGCTGACGATGAACGGCGTCTCGAAGTCCTACGCGATGACCGGCTGGCGCATCGGCTACGCCGCCGGACCCGAGCAGCTGATCAAGGCGATGGACTTCGTCCAGGGCCAGCAGACCTCGGGTGCGGCCACGATCTCGCAATGGGCGGCGGTCGCCGCCCTCGATGGGCCGCAGGACCACCTGGCCGAGTTCCGGGCCGCGTTCCAGACCCGGCGCGACCTCGTCGTGTCGATGCTGAACCAGACCAACGGCCTGCGCTGCCCGACGCCGGAAGGCGCGTTCTACGTCTATCCGTCCTGCGCCGAGCTGATCGGCAAGCGCACCGAGTCCGGCAAGGTGATCGAGACCGACGAGGATTTCGTCACCGAGCTGCTGATGGCCGAGGGCGTCGCCTCGGTGCACGGCTCGGCCTTCGGCTTGGGCCCCAACCTGCGCATCTCCTACGCGACCTCGAACCAGCTCCTGGAAGAGGCCTGCCACCGCATCCAGCGCTTCTGCGGCTCGCTGCGCTGAACGCGCCATAGGCCGATCACCTGATTCGACCCGGCAGGCCCGCGCCCGCCGGGTTTTTTCTCGGATCCGGTCAAGCTTTTCCGGCCGATGCGTTTAGACGCAAGGGCGGGGCCCGCATTCCGGTTGCTCCCCCGGCCCGGTCTGGCTTACACGGGCCGTCCTCGATGCCGGCGCGCCCGGAGGCTTCCGGAACCCATCCGGGCTGTGCGGCAAAGAGGTCGGCGATGACGGGGTGGGGCGGACCAGTTCTCTGCAACCCATTCCTGTGAGGCTCAGTGGGCCGAGCAGTCGCAGGAGCGTCACGGGTTCGGGGAACAGGAACCGCGACCCTGGCGCATGGCCCACCAGACTTGCGCTCGACGCGGCAAGACCCCGCCCGGCCGACGCGCCGACTTGCCGGCTCCCGATGTGGGACGGTCCTATCCGCGCCGCGAGGGGCCGCGCGTTAAGCATTGTGGCCCAAGACTGTTCGGACGGGCCGGATCGCCGGCCCGACGAGATCGTGGGTCCCGACCAGCCATGTGGCGCCTCCTCACCGGCGGAATCAAAGTCATCATCGCGATCGCCGCGCTGACCACGGCGGCGAACTGGATCGCGCTACGCGAGAAGGACCGGGCGCCGAGCCCGGCGCTCGCTGCCATTCCCGACCCGGCCACCACCGGCACCATCGCGCCCGGCAGGGTCGGGGCGAAATCGGCCGAGGTGAAGCCCGCTCGCCTCGACCAGCGCGGCCTCGGCCGGCTGGTGTCGGAGGCTTCGGGGGACGCAAGGCGGCGCTGAAGGCGGCGCGGCTCCTCTCCCACGAGGCCCCGCCCTGGGGCCGAAACCCCATCGACAGGCCGGCTTCGCAGGGGGCCGGCTTTTTTCATTCAACGAGCCAACGGCCGCCGCGCAACGACCGCTCCCCTCTGCGGGGGAGGGCCGCCCCTGCGTCAGCAGGGGCCGGAGAGGGGCAGCGCGACGCTGATCCAGATGGCGCCCGTCACCACGGTCGCGACTTCTCCGGAAGCGGGTTCCCCTCTCCCGCCCCACTCCGTGGGGCACCCTCCCCCGCAGAGGGAGGGAGGGTTCACGCGCACGACCGTCGAGCTTGTCGCTGCGCAGGTCGCATCGTGACGAACTGAGATCCAATTCGTCGGACCATATTCAATCGACCCCGAACAGCCGCTCCAGGAAGTTCTTGTCCTCCCGCGTCGGGCCGCCCCGCTGCGGGGCCGGCTGGCGGGCCGGGGGCTGGCCGCCGCCGACGAGGTCGTCGATCAGGCCGCCCAGCGAGGGCGGCTCGGCGGGGGCGGGGTTGGCGGAAGCGACGGCGGTGCTGCGCCGCCAGCGGGCGGCGCCCGGCAGGGGCACCGGCTTGTCGCCGCGTAGCGCCGCACTCATCACGCGGTTCCAGATCTCGACCGGCAGGTTGCCGCCCGACACCTTCTTCGTCGGCTCGCCGTCGTCGTTGCCGAGCCAGACGCCGGTGACGAGGGTCCCGGAGAAGCCGATCACCCAGGCATCGCGAAAATCCTGGCTGGTGCCGGTCTTGCCGGCCAGATCCCAGCCCGGGATGTCGCCCTTCTTGGCGGTGCCGCTGACGAAAACCTCGTGCATCATGGCGTTCATCATGCCGACCGCGTCGGGGGCGATCACCCGGCCGAGGCTGCTCGGGGCGCGCTTGTAGACGGTCTTTCCGTCTGAGGTCTTCACGCTGGCGATCACGTAGGGGATCACCCCCATGCCGCCATTGGCGAAGGCCGCGTAGGCGCCCACCAACTCGAGCGGCGTGACCTCGGAGGTGCCGAGCGCGATCGAGGCATTGGCCTGGAGCGGCGAGGTGATGCCGAGGCGCTGCGCCGTCTGCACCACCGCCTTCGGGCCGACCTCCATGCCGAGGCGCACCGCCACGGTGTTGAGCGAGTGGGCGAGCGCGTCGCGCAGGGTTACGGGGCCACTGTAGTTGCGCGAGTAGTTCTCCGGGTTCCAGCCCTTGATGTTGATCGGCGCGTCCTCCCGCACCGTGTCGGGGGTCAGGCCGCGCTCGACCGCCGCGAGGTAGACGAAGGGCTTGAAGGCCGAGCCGGGCTGGCGCTTGGCGGTGGTGGCGCGGTTGAACTGGCTCTGGGCGTAGTCGCGCCCGCCGATCAGCGCCCGGATCGCCCCGTCCGGCCGCATCGTCACGACGGCGCCCTGGCCGACATTGTAGCGCCCGCCCTTCTGGTTCAGCTCGTCGACCAAAGCCCGCTCGGCCACCGCCTGGATCGCCGGATCGACGGTGGTCTGCACCGAGACGTCGGTCTCGATCTTGCCGACGTAATCGTCGAGCACGTCCATCACCAGATCGGCGACGTAGTTGGCCGAGCCGCCGCCCTTCGCCCGCGCAGGTCTCGCCGGCTGGGCGAGCGCCACCTTCACGTCGGCGGGCTTGGCGAACCCCAGCTCCTGCATCGCCGCCAGCACCTGGGCGGCGCGAGCCTGGGCGGCCGGCAGGTTGCGGTTGGGGGCGAGCCGCGAGGGCGCCTGGACGAGGCCGCCGAGCATCGCGGCCTCCGCCAGCGTCACGTCCTTGGCGGGCTTGGCGAAGTAGCGCTGGGCCGCGGCCTCGACGCCGTAGGCGCCGGCGCCGAAATAGACCCGGTTGAGGTAGAGTTCGAGGATCTCGTCCTTGGTGTATTTGTGCTCGAGCCAGAGCGCCAGGATCGCCTCCTGGATCTTGCGCGAGGCGGTGCGCTCCTGGGTCAGGAAGAGGTTCTTGGCGAGCTGCTGGGTCAGGGTCGAGCCGCCCTGGGCCACGCCGCGGCGGGTCAGGTTCTGGCCGATGGCGCGGGCGATGCCGACCGGATCGATGCCGAGATGGGAGTAGAAGCGCCGATCCTCGATCGCCACGAAGGCGCGGGGCAGGTAGGGCGGCAATTCGCGGATGCTCACCGTGCGCCCGCCGGTCTCGCCGCGATTCGCCAGCAGCGAGCCGTCGGCGGCCAGGATCGCGATGTTGGGCGGGCGCTTCGGCACCGCGAGCTGGTCGATCGGCGGCAGCTGCGAGGCGTGGTAGGCGACGATGCCGGCCAAAGCCACCAGGCCCCACAGGCCGAGGATCATCGTGCCGTAGACCAGGGTGCCGAGGAACGAGCGCCGGCGGCGCCGCGGCGCGGCCGGCGCGCGGGCCGACCGTTTCGGCGCCGTCTTCCCCTTGGAGTTGTCCCTGCCCTTGGAGTTGTCCTTGGCCACGCCGCCCCCCGCCCGGTCCCCGCGCGACAGGCGCAGGTCGAGGGAAGCCGGATCTCCGGATCCATCCGCCTCGAATCGCGGCTCGACCCGACCCTTCCGCTCGCGTCCCTTCGCCATCCCGCCGACTTCCCCTTCGCCCCCGGACATTCGTCCCCCGCGGGGCGTCGCCGGCCCGCTCGGGGCATTCAAGAGACGCTAAATGAGGCGGGTTTAAGGGCCGTTAACCGAAATTTTGTCGAATAATCACCGAGACTTAGCATCGTTGCAGCAGGGCTGCGGCAAGCCGTTCCGGGAACGGCCCGTTCCGGGGAGCGTTGCGGAGGCTCTCACAAGGAGCCGACATGTTGCACCTGCTGGTGGCGGATGGGAACGACCGGGCCGGCCGAGAGACGCATCTCTCGGTCTGCGACAAGACCTCCGCCGAGACCTATGCGGGCATCCTGCGCGCGCTCGCCCCGGACGCACTCTGCCATCTCGTCGCCCCGGCGGATGCGGGGACGGTGCTGCCGCGGGCGCTCGCCGATTGCGACGCCCTCGTGCTCACCGGCTCGACCCTGCACGTCGAGGAGGGCGGGCCCGCGGTGACCCGGCAATGCGACCTGGTGCGGACGGCGCTCGCTGCCGGGCTCCCGGTCTTCGGCTCGTGCTGGGGCGTGCAGGTGGCCGCCACCATCGCGGGGGGGCGCGCCGCCCGCAACCCGCGCGGACCGGAATACGGGCTCGCTCGCGCCATCCACCGCACCGAGGCCGGGGCGGGGCACCCGCTCCTCGACGGGCGCCCGCCGGCCTGGGACGCGCCGGCGATCCATGACGACGCCGTCATCGACCCGCCGCCGGGCAGCCGGGTGCTGGCGGGCAACGACCGCCTCGACGTCCAGGCGATCGAGATCCGCCTCGGCGAGGGGGTGTTCTGGGGCACGCAATACCATCCCGAGCTCGACCTCGACGAGGTCGCGGCGATGCTGCGGCTCTCCGCCAGCGGGGTGGTGGAGGCGGGTTTGTGCCCGGACGAGGCCGCGCTCCATGCTTACGCGGATGCGTTTCGCGATCTGCACCACGACCCGGAGGGGCGTCCCGACCTTGCCTGGCGCCTCGGGGTCGTGGCCGAGGTCCTGGAGCCGGAGCGGCGTCGGCGGGAGATCGGGAATTTTCTCGATCGGTTGGTGCGGCCGCGGAGCAGCCGCGCCCGAGCGCCTGTCTGAGGGGTGATCTGAAAGAGAAAGGGGGTGGAGCATCCCACCCACTCACCTCATCCTGAGGTGCGAACGAAGTGAGCCTCGAAGGAGGGCTCCAGAAGGCACTGAGGTATCTGGAGCCCTCCTTCGAGGTCGGTCGATCTTCGATCGCGTGCGATCTCCGATCGCCAACACCTCAGGATGAGGGTGTGGGTGGGATTTGCACATCTATCGGATTTTTTCGACAGGAGGCCTGCTCACACAGTCCCCGAAGCGCTCACGCCGCCCGCACGCCCTGCAGGAAGCGCGCGACCTCGGCCCCGAGATGATCGGCCTGATGGGTCAGGGCATCGGCGGAGGCGAGCACCCGGCCGGCGGCGGAGCCGGTGTCGCCGGCGGCCTGCGCCACGGCGCCGATCGTGGCGGTGAGCGAGCCGGTCCCGGCGGCGGCCCGGTCCATGGCGCGGATGATCTCCCGGGTCGCCGCGCCCTGCTCCTCGACCGCCGCGGCGACGGCGGCGGCGACCCCGTCGATGCCGCGGATGCGCCCGCCGATCGCCTCGATCGCCCGCACGGCATCGCCGGTCGCACCCTGGATGCGGCCGATCTGGCCGCTGATCTCCTGGGTCGCCTTCGCGGTCTGGCTCGCCAGTTCCTTCACCTCGGCGGCCACCACCGCGAAGCCGCGGCCGGCCGCGCCCGCCCGGGCCGCCTCGATGGTGGCGTTCAGCGCCAGCAGGTTGGTCTGGTCGGCGACGCCCGAGATCAGGCTCACCACGTCGCCGATCCGCGAGGCGGCCTCGCTCAGCTCGCCGACGAGCGCAGCGGTGCGGTCGGCCTCCGTGACCGCGGCGCGGGCGAGGCCGGCGGATTCGCCGACCTGCTGGCCGACCTCGCGCACCGAGGCGCCGAGCTCCTCCGTCGCCGCCGCGACGGCACCGACATCGCCGGCCGCCTGGCCCGCGGCGGCCTCGGCCTCTGCCGAGCGCGCGGCGGCGCTGCCCGCCTTCTGCGACATCGCATGCGCCGTCGCCTGCAATTCGCCCGCCGCTGCCGCGACCTCGCCGACGATGCCGCCCACCGCCGCCTCGAACGCCGCCGCCATCCGCATCACGCTCTCGCGCCGATCGTGCTCGGCCGCCTCGCGGGCGGTCTCGCCCTGCCGCTCGAGGTCGCGCAGGCGCGCCATCTGGCTTTGCGCCTCGCGCTCGGATCGCGCCAGCCCCGCCAGCGTCCCGGACACGGTGCGGCAGATCCAGGCCAGCATCGCCGCCTCGATCGTCAGGATCCCGGCATGGAGCAGCACCCTTTGCAGGCTCGCTCCCGTGGGGAAGACGGCGCCGGGCAGGACGAGGTTGAGGACGAGGTGGTGCAGGGCCGTGGCAGCCGTGGCCGCCAGGATCACCCGCCAGTCGCACCAGCCGGCGAGCACCGCCAGGCAGGCGAAGAAGTACATGTGCAGGTCGATCTGCCAGGGATGGCCGGCGCTGGCGTAGAGCAGTACGGCCGCCATGCCGACGAGCGCCAAAGCGGTGGCGATCCGGGTCCGGAGCCCGGTGGGGTCGCGCCACCACGACAGGGTGGCGAGGGTGGCAAGCAGGGTCGCGGCGCCGGCCGGCGCCAGCGTACCACCCTCGCCGGGCAGGAGCGGTATCACCGCCGCGACCGGGACGTGGGCCCAGAGCAGGCCGATCAGGATGCGGGCGTAGGAACGGCGGAGATCGTCGGCGTCGGTCATCATCGGGCAGCGCTCGGTGACGGAGAAGAAGCGTCTTGTGGGTCAGGTCCCGGGCCGCAGCCGCCGGCGACGACCGGGTCGAGCACCAGCCACGCCCCGGCGCCGTAGAGGCGTCCGACGAAGCCCGCCTCGCTCGACCGCGCCACGACGAGGCCGGCCGCGCCCGTCCGCACCAGCACGCCGCCCGCCGCCGCCACGATGCCGGCCGCCTCGGCGATGCCGCTGCCGGGCCGGCCGAGCACGGCCACCGCCTCGGAGCGTGGCACGGCGACGACGAGGAGTGGCGCAAGCAGGAGCAGCAACAGGCCGGCGCCGTCCCGGAGGCGGAAACACGCTTCCATCTGGGTCCGCCCCGGTTCCATGACCTTGGCGGAATCTGTGCGGAAATCGCTGATGATCGGTAAAGACTTGCGACCATTGCGCCGCAGCCCGTCCGGCTAACCGTAAGTCAGGACGTGAGGGAAGACATGCCCTGCGCCCGCCGGGCTGTGAAACGGCGCCCCTTGCGGGAGCGCCGTCGCCGAGCCGAAGACTCGTGGAAGAAGACTCGTGAACGGAGATCCGCGGGATCAGGTCGCGCGAGCGGAGGCGAGGCCCGGTGCCGGGGTGGCGCGCTCCTCGCCGACGAGGTGGAAGGCGGCGGGCCGGCGGAACAGGAACCGGGCCGGGGTGTGGCGGACCAACCGCTCGATCCCGAGGGGCACGGCCACCGCGGTCGCGGTGACGAGGAGCGAGACGACCCCGACATCCGCGATGATCCCGCTCTTCACCAGCACCGTGCGCAACCCCGCCATCGGCAGGAAGAAGGCGAGGTAGATCACGATCGAGCGCTCGCCGCAGGCGCGCAGCATCGCCGTGACGGGGCCGCCGGCCCGGGTCAGCAGGGCGGCCGCGCTCACGATAGCGAGCGCGCCGGCGGCTCCCAGCACCAGGCTCACCCCCGGCAGGCCGGCCAGGTTCGGATGAGACGGGAAGCCGGTCGGCGTGAAGACCAGCGCCCCCTCGATCCCCGCCCAGGCGGCGAGGCCGACGAGCGCGAGGCCCGACCGCGCCCGCACCCAGTCGGCCAGCGCGAAGATGCGGGCCGCGAAGAGATAGCCGGCGACGAAGTAGACGAAGCGGGCGCAGAACTCGTCGATGAGGGTCGAGCCGGTATGGACCGGGGCCAGTTGCAGCAGGGCGGCGCCGATCAGCAGCACCGGGCCGGGCACCCCGCGCAGCAGCTTCACGGCGACCGAGAACACCGCCAGCAGGTAGATGAACCAGAGCGTCGAATAGGGTTCGATCAGGCCGTAGGCGAGATGGGCGAGGAACGCGCCCGGGCCCGCCCCCTCGGTGATCTGGCCGTACTTCACCGCCGATTGGAGCACCATCCACAGCAGGTAGAAATAGGCGAAGTGGACGATGCGCCGGTCGGAAAAGAGGCGCCAGTCGCGATCGACCACGCGGCCGACGAACAGGCCCGACAGAAGGAAGAAATCGGGAATCCGGAACGGTTTGGCGAATTCCACGACGTGGTGCATGAAACCCTCGCCCCCCATCGCCTCGCCGACCCCGAGGGTGGAGTGCATCATCACCACCAGGATGATGCAGATGCCCTTGGCGACGTCGACCCAGGCGAGGCGCCCCGTCTCCGGCGCGGCGTGCGGGCGGACCGGCGGGCGGACCGGATCGTCCGGCCGGACCGAGAGGGCGGGTTCGGTGTTGGGACGGGCGGACATCGGGCGTCTCCACGAGGACGGCCCCGAGGCTCGCAGGGAGACGTAAAGATCGGAGCCGGACCGGCCGGTCGAATCGCGCGAAGAATCGTCGGGATCGATTCACCCTGCTGACGAGGACCCGGCGTCTCTCAACGAAAGCTCCGCTTGGTCTCCCGCCGCGTCCGGGTCATCCGCGTCGCGGTGTGGAAATCGTCCGGCTTGCCGCGCACCCAGGCGAGGAAGCGGGCGATCTCCGGCTCGGCCCGCAGGCTCTCGACGTCGCTGAGGCGACGCGCCAGCTCGGCCTCGCTGTGGCGGGCATGGATCGCGGAGTGGCAGATCTGGTGCAGCTGCACCGTCTCGCCATGGGTGCCGCCCTTGAGCTTCGGCGTCAGGTGGTGCCGGCTCTGGCGGGCGCCGGGCGGGATCGGCCGCTCGCAGAGCGGGCAGATCACCGGGTTGCGGGCGCCCGGGCCGTGCGTGGAGGGATCGTCGTCGCGCCAGCGCCGGTCACGGCGTCCCAAGGCCAACTCCTGAAAGACGGGGAAGTCCCCCGTATCTGGGGCGCCGGCTGGGCGGGGTTCAAGGCCGCGCAACCGCCACCGCGGCCGCCGGGATGCCGCAGCGTTCCTTCAACCCGCGATTGACAAACCCCACCCGCCGCCGGACAGTGGTGCCGTTACCGAGGGGGGCCCCGCCGGCAGGGGCTGAGATTGGACGAGCGTGCGTCCTGACCCTTGAACCTGATCCGGTTCGTACCGGCGGAGGGACGGGAACCTGCCATGATCGACGTTGCCCGTGCGTCCTCGCGCCCCGAGGCCGGATCGTCTCCCCCGGAGAGATCCATGAACGCACCGATCCTCGCCAAAGATCTTCCAACGAGCGTCACCACCGGGCCGATCACCGGCTCGGCGAAGGTCTATGCGTCGCCCAGGGACCGCCCCGACTTGGCGGTGCCCTATCGCGAGATCGTCCTGACCGATCCGTGCGAGGCGCCCGTGCGGGTCTACGATCCCTCCGGGCCCTATACCGAGACGGGCGCCCGCATCGACCTGCAATCCGGCCTGCCCGAGATCCGCGCCCCCTGGATCGAGACGCGCGGCTATGCGGCGGTGGCGCCCCGGGCGGTGAAGCCCGAGGATAACGGCTTCGTGGCCGAGGACAGGCTGGTGGCGCCGTGCCCGGCCGCCCGCACGATCCGCCGGGGCGGCCCGGGCCAGAGGGTCACCCAGTACGAGTTCGCGCGGGCCGGGATCGTCACCGACGAGATGATCTACGTCGCCCATCGTGAAAACCTGTGCCGCGAGGCGATGCTGGCGCAGGCCGAGGGCGCGCTCGCCGACGGCGAGAGTTTCGGGGCGGCGATCCCGCCCTTCATCACGCCGGACTTCGTGCGCGACGAGGTGGCGCGCGGGCGGGCGATCATCCCGGCCAACATCAACCACACCGAACTCGAGCCGATGGCGATCGGCCGCAACTTCCTCGTCAAGATCAACGCCAATATCGGCAACTCGGCCGTCACCTCCTCGGCGGCCGACGAGGTCGAGAAGATGGTGTGGGCGATCCGCTGGGGCGCCGACACCGTCATGGACCTGTCGACGGGGCGCAACATCCACAACATCCGCGGCTGGATCCTGCGCAACGCGCCCGTGCCGATCGGCACGGTGCCGATCTACCAGGCGCTGGAGAAGGTCGGCGGCGACCCGCTCAAGCTCGACTGGGAGGTGTTCAAGGATACCCTGATCGAGCAGGCCGAGCAGGGGGTGGATTACTTCACCATCCATGCCGGCGTGCGCCTCGCCCATGTGCCGCTCACCGCGCGGCGGGTCACCGGCATCGTCTCGCGCGGCGGCTCGATCATGGCGCGCTGGTGCCTCGCCGGGCACCGGGAATCGTTCCTCTACGAGCGCTTCGAGGAGATCTGCGACATCTGCCGCGCGTACGACGTGTCGTTCTCCCTCGGCGACGGCCTGCGCCCGGGCTCGATCGCGGACGCCAACGACGCGGCGCAATTCGCCGAGCTGGAGACCCTGGGCGAACTGACCAAGATCGCCCATGCCAAGGGCTGCCAGGTGATGATCGAGGGCCCCGGCCACGTGCCGATGCACAAGATCAAGGTCAACATGGAGAAGCAGCTCGCCGAGTGCGGCGAGGCGCCGTTCTACACGCTCGGCCCGCTCACCACCGACGTGGCGCCGGGCTACGACCACATCACGTCCGGCATCGGCGCGGCGATGATCGGCTGGTACGGCACGGCGATGCTCTGCTACGTGACCCCCAAGGAGCATCTCGGCCTGCCGAACCGCGACGACGTGAAGACCGGCGTCATCACCTACAAGATCGCCGCCCATGCCGCCGACCTCGCCAAGGGCCACCCGGCGGCGCAACTCAGGGACGACGCCCTGTCGCGGGCCCGGTTCGACTTCCGCTGGGAGGATCAGTTCAACCTCTCCCTCGATCCGGACACGGCGCGCGCCTACCACGACGAGACTCTGCCGAAGGACGCCCACAAGGTCGCGCATTTCTGCTCGATGTGCGGCCCGAAATTCTGCTCGATGAAGATCACCCAGGATCTGCGCGCCGACGTGCTCGCCATGGAGGCCGCGGGCGAGGTGATCGCGAAAGCCACACCCTTGAGCGAAGCGGAGCGGGAAGCCGGCATGGCCCAAAAATCGGCGGAATTCCTGGGCGAGGGCGGGAGGCTGTACGTCGAAGCCGGCGAGTAAGGATCCTCCACGATGCCGATGCAGGCCCCCGCCACCCCGCCCGGGCCTGCCCCGTCCCCTGTCCCGGGAACTCGGCGTCCCGGCTCGATCGTGCGCCGCCTGGTCGTCTTCGGCCTCGGCCTGGCGGTGCCGATCCTGATCTTCGGCGGCGTGGTGCTGTGGCAGTTCGCCGGCGCCGCCCGCGGGCGCCTGGAATCGGAGGCGCTCGGCCGTGCCAGGATCGAGGCGGCGGCGGTCGACCGCGAGCTGGCGAGCCTCATCGCCACTCTCGAAGCCCTGAGCCTCTCCAACGCGCTCCAGCGCGGCGACGTGACGGCGTTCCGCGAGCAGGTGCAGGAACTCGCCCGCCGCAGCGGCCTGCCGACGATCCTGCGCGATCCCGACGGGCGGCGGCTGATCGATCTCGGCAGCGAACCGATCCCCGAACGGATCGACGCCGCGGACGCCGCGGCCCTCGGTGGCCGGCCGGCGGTCTCGGGCGTGATCGACGGACGCTTCCGGGTGACGGTGCCGGTGATGCGCCGGGGCGGCGAGGCGGTGCTCTATCTCCTGTCCTTTTCCCTGCCCACCTCGCGGCTGCGCGACGTGCTCGCCTCCGGCGGCGTGCCGAAGGACTGGGTGATGAGCGTGATCGACCGCGACCACCGGGTGCTGACCCGCACCCGGTTGCCGGAGCGGTTCACCGGCGCGCAGGCCCCCGACGAATTGCGCGCCGCCACCGGGCCGGAGGGCCACTGGCGCGGCAGCTCGCTCGAAGGCGAGCCGTTCTTCATCGCCTATGCGCGGGCCGGGGTGCCGGATTGGCGCGTCGCCGTCGGGGTACCGGAGGAGGCGCTGGCGGCGCCGGTGCGCGCCTCCCTCGTCTGGTTTGCCGGGCTCGGCGTCATGCTCTCGGCGATCGCGGCGGTGCTGGCGCTGGCCTTCGCCCGCGGCATCGCGGCGCCGCTCCACGCCCTGCGCGACCAGGCGGTCGCCCTCGGGCTGGGCCGCGCGGCGCCGGTGCTGGCCGGGGTGCCGGCGGAGGTCGCGGCGGTGAGCGCCGAGATCGCCGGCGCAGCGCAGCGCCAGCGCGAGCGGACCGCCGAGCGGGCTCGGGCCGCCTCGGCGCTGCGCGCCGAGACCCAGCGCCTGGAGGTGCTGAACCGCCTCGGCACGGCGCTCTCGAGCGAGCTCGACCGCCAGCGCCTCGGCGACGCGGTGGTGGAGGCCGCCACCCACCTGACCGGGGCGGCCTACGGCGCCCTGTTCGAGCGGGTGCCGGAGGGCCCGGACGGGCCGGAGCATTGGCGGCTCCTCAGCCTGACCGGGGGGCCGCGCGAGGCCTTCACCCGCTTCGGCCTGCCGCGGGTGACGAACCTGTTCAGCGCGACCTTCGCGGCCGGCGGCGTGGTGCTGAGCGAGGACGTGACGACCGATCCGCGCTACGGCAGCCATGGCGGCATGCCGCACGGCCACCTGCCGGTGCGCAGCTACCTCGCGGTGCCGGTGGTCTCCGGCACCGGCTCCACCCTCGGCGCCCTGCTGTTCGGCCATCCCGAGCCGCACCGCTTCGGGACCCGTGAGGCCGCCGTGATCGAGGGCCTCGCCGGCCAGGCGGCGGTGGCGATGGACAATGCCCGCCTGTTCGCCTCGGTGCGGCGCGAGCAGGACCGCTTCGCCGCCGCCGTCCAGGCGGTGCGCGGCGTGCTCTGGACCAACGGTCCCGACGGCCGGATGACCGGCGACCAGCCGGCCTGGGCCGCGCTCACCGGTCAGAGCCCTGAACAGTACGAAGGCTATGGCTGGGCCGAGGCGGTGCATCCCGACGACCGCGCCGCCAGCGTCGAGAGCTGGAACGCCGCGGTGGCCGAGCGCCGACGCTACACCCACGAGCACCGGGTGCGCCGCCACGACGGGGTCTTCCGCACCTACGCGATCCAGGCGGTGCCGGTGCTCGATCCCGACGGCACGATCCGCGAATGGGTCGGCGTGCATTCCGACATCACCGAGCAGCGCGCCGCGGAAGCCGCGTTGCGCGAATCGAACGAGGAGATCCAGCGCTACGCCTACATCGTCAGCCACGACCTGCGGGCGCCGCTCGTCAACATCATGGGCTTCACCAGCGAGATCGAGGCGAGCCAGGACGACATCCGGACCGCGCTCGCGGGTCGGCCGGACGCCGCGCGAATCGACGCCGACCTCGCCGAATCGGTGAGTTTCA
Organism: Methylobacterium sp. 142-1Y; assembly: GCF_057747795.1. Lineage (NCBI taxonomy): Bacteria > Pseudomonadati > Pseudomonadota > Alphaproteobacteria > Hyphomicrobiales > Methylobacteriaceae > Methylobacterium > Methylobacterium sp. 142-1Y. Next base: position 1,496,013 of record NZ_CM173224.1, read on the forward strand.
TCAAGGCGGCGATCACCAAGATGGACGGGCTGATCAACGCCATCCTGAAGCTGTCGCGCGAGGGGCGGCGCAACTTCCAGCCCGAGCCCCTGGCGATGACCGCCCTGGTCCAGAGCCTGGCCGACGCGCAGCGCCACCAAGCGGACACGGTGGCTGCGGTCATCACCATCGGCGAGTTGCCCGACATCGTCGCCGACCGGGTGGCTTTGGGGCAGATCTTCGGCAACCTGATCGACAACGCGATCAAGTACCTGGCGAAGGACCGGCCCGGCCGGATCGCGGTGACGGGCACTCTCTCGGACGGGCTCGCGGTCATCCGGGTGAGCGACAACGGCCGCGGCATCGATGCCCGGGATCACGCCCGGGTGTTCGAGCTCTTCCGCCGCTCCGGCGTCCAGGACCGGCCGGGGGAGGGGATCGGGCTCGCCCATGTCCGCACCCTGGTGCGGGCGCTCGGCGGGCGGATCGACCTCGAATCGGAGTTCGGAGCGGGAACGACCTTCACGGTGACGCTGCCGCTCCGGCAGGCCTGAGCGGCGGTGCAACGGCAGGTTAACGTGACCGGCATGTTTTCTACGCCAGCCGCGTGTCCACGGCGCCGGAAAATGGTCTAGAGAGTGTGTGACGGGAGCATGTCTCCCGCGGTCGGCGCGAGCGCGCGCGAGGAAGAGGCGTCCCGGCCGGTCCGGGTTTCCGCCACGGGGAGTTGTCAGGTGCCGGCCGTACACATCGTGATGATCGAGGATGACGAGGGCCACGCCCGGCTGATCGAGCGGAACATCCGCCGCGCCGGCGTGAACAACGTCATCGAGTCGTTCCGGGACGGAACGTCCGCCCTCGCCGCCCTGTTCGGGCCCGACGGCAGCGGCGAGATCAATGCCGGCCGGCCGCTCCTGATCCTGCTCGACCTCAACCTGCCGGACATGACCGGCATCGATATCCTCCAGAAGGTGAAATCGAACCCGCACCTGAAGCGCTCGCCGGTGGTGATCCTGACCACCACCGACGACCAGCGCGAGATCCAGCGCTGCTACGATCTCGGCTGCAACGTCTACATCACCAAGCCGGTGAACTACGAGGGCTTCGCCAACGCGATCCGCCAGCTCGGCCTGTTCTTCGCGGTGATGCAGGTTCCGGAGAGCGCCTGACCGTGACCGAACCGGTCCGCCTGCTCTACATCGACGACGATCCCGGGCTGGCGCGGCTGGTGGCCCGCACGCTGGCGGCCCGCGGCTGCGCGGTGGTGCACGCCCCCGACGGCGAGACCGGCCTCGCCCTCGTGGCGGCCGAGCCCTTCGACGTGGTCGCCCTCGACCACCACATGCCGAACGAGACCGGGCTCGAGATCCTGCCGCGCATCCGTGCCCTGCCCGAGGCGCCGCCGGTGATCTACGTCACCGGTTCCGAGGACAGCCGCGTCGCCGTGGCGGCGCTGAAGGCCGGCGCCGTCGACTACGTCTGGAAGGACCTGCAAGGGCATTTTCGCGAGCTGCTGGCCGAGGCGGTGGCCACCGCCGTGCTGCAGGACCGCACCCGCCGCGAGAAGGAGCGGGCCGAGGCCGAGGTGCGCGAGGCCCGCGACCGGGCCGAACTGCTCCTGCGCGAGGTCAACCACCGGGTCGCCAACAGCCTCGCCCTGGTGGCGGCGCTCGTGCGGATGCAGGCCAACGCCGTCACCGACGCCGCCGCGCGCGCCGCACTCGAGGAGACCCAGACCCGCATCACGGCGATCGCCGGCATCCACCGGCGGCTCTACACCTCCGACGACGTGCGGGTGGTGGCGGTCGACGCCTATCTGGCGACCCTGGTCGAAGATCTCGACGGGGCGATGAATGCCACCGGCCAGCGCCACCGCATCCTGCTCGACGCCGCCCCGGTCGAGGTGGCGACCGACAAGGCGGTCTCGCTCGGGGTGATCGTCACCGAGCTCGTCACCAACGCCTACAAATACGCCTATCCCGAGGGCGTCACCGGCGAGATCCGCATCACCGCGCGCCGCGACGGCGATCATCTGCGCCTCACGGTCGCCGATGACGGCGTCGGCTGGCAGGGGGCGGGCACCCCGCGCGGCACCGGGCTGGGCTCGCGCATCGTGCGCGCCATGGCGTCGAACCTGCGGGCGCAGATCGATTACGCGCAGGCCGAGCGTGGCACGGCGGCGAGTATCGACATCGCGTTGTGATGGGTTCTGGCTTGGTTGTTTAGGGCGGTAGTGAAATCGATACATTCACTCGCAGCCGACGCCTCGATCTGCATTGAGGGCAACGACGCTGCGACCGGGCTCTCCCCCCTCCGATGACCCGCGCGTGAACCCTCCCCCCTCTGCGGGGGAGGGTGGACCCTGCGTCAGCAGGGGCCGGGAGAGGGGCCGCGCGACGGTGGTCCAGCGGGCGCCCTTCAGAACAGTTCAGTCCTTTCCGGAACGTGGTTCCCCTCTCCTGGCTCACTGTGTTCGCCACCCTCCCCCGCAGAGGGGGGGAGGGTTCACGCGCGCCTCCATCCCATTCCATAAAATTGTTTAAAACACCGAAACCCCACTTTAATGCAGTCTTAAAGCCCCTGCCGGCCGTTAACATCCGGGTAGGGCTCATCGCGGCTAACTGGATAGGAATAGATCGCTCGAAAGGACTTCGCAGTGTTCGAGACCAGCAGCCTTGCCGCGGCGCTTCCGCCGGCCGCGGTCGAACCGATCGTGCGGATCAGCCCCCCTCCCGCGACCAAGGCCCCCGTCGACCCGCCCCTCGACCCGGCGGTGACCTACGACCTGAGCCCCGATGCCCGGAAGGCGGTCGCGCGCGGCACCGCCGCGCCGGCTGACAGCTCCGAGTCCAAGGCCGACCGGGCCCATTACCGGCGCGATGCCGACAGCCAGCAGATCGTGTTCCAGGTCGTCGGCCCGGATGGATACGTCGTCGAGCAATTGCCCTCCGAGGCCATCCTCCGGGCGCGGACCTATGCCCGCGAGGCGGAGGCCGCCCGGTCGGCGGAGATCGGGACCTCGGTGGCGCGCTCGGCCTGAGGCCACGATCGCGGCCGCGATCCGGAATCGGCACCGATCTATCGAGGATCGGCACCGATCCGTTATGGATCGGCACCGATCCGTTATGGATCGGCACCGATCCGTTATGGATCGGCCTGATGGCCGAGCATCGCGGCCGCCCCATATCCTGTAGCATCGCGCTCCGAGAGCCGACGCGCAACGACACGTTGCGGCGCATTTGGAGCCGGACGCCATGGCGACGACGCCCCCCTCCCTCGACGCCGCGACCTATGCCGACCTGCGCCAGGCGGTCGGCGACGAGGCGATGCCGATGCTGCTCGGGCGCTTCCAGGCCCAGTTGCGGGACTGGTCGGTGCGGGGCGAGCCGGCGGCGCTCGGCGCCGCGGCGCACGGGGTGATCGCCTCCTCGGGGCTGATCGGCTTCGCCCGGCTGTCGCGCCTCTGCGCCGCCCTGGAAATCGCCTGCCAGGACGGCGACCTGGAGGCGATCCGGGATCTCGCCGCCGCCGTCGCCGCCGAGAAGGTTCTGGCCGAGGCCGAGGTCGCCCGCCTGATCGCGGCGGGCTGATCCGCTCAGGCGACGCGCCGGGTATCGGTCCAGATCGCCCCGTCGGCGAGGCGGTAATCGACGCTCTCGGAGAGCCGGCCGGTCGGCACCACCCGGACCGCCTCCGGCAGGGCGAGCTCGTCGCAGCGCGCCAGGGCTTCGTCGACGTCGAGGGGCGCTGGCATCTCGCCGCCGAGGCGGCGCCACCATTGCACCGCCTTCTCGCGGGCGAAGCCCGAGGCTTCGAGGTCGAGGCTCACGGTCATCGCGTCCTCGTCGCCCTCCAAAGCGACCACCAGGAGGTCGGGGCCGCGGGCCCGCGCCTCGCGCCGGAAGCGCCAGCCGGCGACCGGCCACCAGCGCGCATGCGCCTCGCGCACCACCGCGACGGTGCCGGCGGAGAGCACTGCGGTCTCGTCGTCGGCCACCGCCTCGTGCGGCAGCTCCGCCTCGTCCGCTTCCTCGGGCTCGACCCAGCAGCCCTCGCAGGTGCTGGCATTCAGCGCGATCAGCGCGCCGCAGCCGGGACAGGGCTTGGCCCGGGGCCCGCCGGTATCGCCGAGGAGGCGGGCGCGGGCCACCGCATTGGCCGAGAGCACGTCGATCGGTCCGTGCCGGCGCACCAGGCCGGCATAGTCGAGCACCAGGGCGTCGGTCTTGCCCGTCGCGAGGCGCAGGCCCCGGCCGACCTGCTGCACGTAGAGGCCGGTGCTCTGGGTCGGGCGCAGGAGCGCGATCAGGTCGACCTCCGGCACGTTGAAGCCGGTCGCCAGCACCCCGACCGAGGTGAGGCAGCGCAGGCGCCCGGCCCGGAAATCGCGCACGATCCGGTCGCGCTCGCGCTTGCCCGTCTCGCCGGAGATCGATTCGCAGGAGAACCCTTCGGCCCGGATCGCGTCGCGCACGGCGTCGGCGTGCTTCACACCGGCGCAGAAGGCGAGCCAGGCCCGGCGCTCGGCACCGTACGTCACCATCTCGGCCACCGCCGCCCTGGTGATGACGTCGCGGTTCACCGCCGCTTCGAGAGCGCCCGGCACGTAGTCGCCGTGCCGCAACGGGACCCCGCTGACGTCGAGGATCGTGGCGGTGGCCTTCGAGACCAGGAGCGAGAGATAGCCCTCGCGGATCAGGTCGCCGACCTGCGCCTCGTACACGATGGAATCGAAGACGCGGCCCTTTCCCTCGTCAAGGCGGCCGCTGTCGAGGCGGTAGGGCGTGGCGGTCAGCCCGACGAGGCGCATCCCGGGCGAGCGCACCCGCACCGCGTCGAGGAAGCGGCCGTAGCGGGTCTCGGCGTCGCGGGGGATCAGGTGGGCCTCGTCGACGATCACCAGGTCGAAGCCGCCGGTCACCTCGACCCGGTTCCAGACCGACTGGATGCCGCAGAACAGGATCGCCTTCGTTTCCTCCCGCCGCCCGAGCCCGGCCGAGACGATGCCGGCCGGCGCCTCGGGCCAGAGGTTCATGAGCTCGGCGTGGTTCTGGGCGATCAGCTCGCGGGTATGGGTGACGACGGCGATCCGGGCCTGCGGAGTGCGGGCCATCGTCTCCCGCACCAGGGTGGCGATGACGAGGCTCTTGCCGGCCCCGGTCGGCAGCACGATCAGGCCGTTGCGGCCGCCGCGCGCCCAATCGGCCTGGAGCGCGTCGAGGCTCGCGCGCTGGTAGGGGCGAAGCAGCATCGCGCCGCCATAGCCGGAGAATGCGCGGGCATCCAGGCTTGACAGCGGGGGAGGTGGGCTCGCCGATTCGTCGTGTTACCCGCGCATCAGAGGCATGACCGGCGCGATCATGGAGCGGGTGCTCCCCTCTCCCCGCGGGCGGGGAGAGGCCTGAGCTCCGAAGGGGCTCAGGGAGCCCGGCAGCGAACCGCAGGTTCGCCGCGAGGGTGAGGGGGAGGTGCCGAACGTGGCTCCTCCGGAAACACCCCCTCACCCTCGCTCCGGCTTTGCCTCCGCTTGCTGCGTCACCTGAACGGTGACACAGCCCTCTCCCCGCCTGCGGGGAGAGGAGAGAAACCGCGCCCGACCGTCACTCCGCCGCCTGCAGCCATTCCACCTGCTGCGGCGCGTCGCCCACCACCTCGTCGGTATGGACCTCGAACTTGGCGAGCCAGGCCGGGCCGAAGCTCGTCGAGATGGCGACGTCGGTAGCGTCGCGCCCGCGCGCCATGACGATGCGGCCGATCCGCGGCTTGTTGTGGCGCGCGTCGAACGTGTACCAGCGCCCACCCAGATAGACCTCGAACCAGGCCGAGAAATCCATCGGGTCGGGCACGGCCGGCACGCCGATATCGCCGAGATAGCCGGTGCAGTAGCGCGCCGGGATGTTCATGCAGCGGCAGAAGGTGACGGCGAGGTGCGCGAAGTCGCGGCACACGCCCTCGCGCTGATTGAAGCCGTCGAGGGCGCTGCGGGTCGAGTCGGCGCGCTGGTAGTCGAAGCGGATGTGGTTGTGGACGTAAGTCACGATGGCCTGGACCCGGGCCCAGCCCTCCGGCGTGTTTCCGAACAGCTGCCAGGCGGTGTTCGACAGCTTGTCGGTATCGCAATAGCGGCTGGCCAGCAGGAAGGGCAGCACCTCGTCGGGCAGGTCCTGCACCGGGTGCTGCACGGCATCCGGCGCATAGTCGTCCACCTGTCCGCTATCCTGGACCAGGAAATCGGCCGAGAAGGTGATGCGGCCGCCCGGGGCGGTGACGCGGGTGCAGAGGTTGCCGAAGGAATCGACGAACTGATGCGCGGGGACCGGCGGGTCGATGGTCATGGTGTCGGGCGTGATCAGGTCGCCGGCCCGGTCCGGATGTACGTTGAGCATCAGGACCATCGGGGTCGGGCCGGGCGTGTCGAAGGCGATCGAGTAGCCGGTGCGGATTTTCATCGTGGCGTCCACGCAAGTCGAAAAACGTGGTGCATAAAGCCCGATCGGCCGCTCTTGTTCCGAGTTCTCGCTCCGTTAGACTCTACGACTCCGCCCAAATGTTGTGCAGACGCCACACCTCTGCGCTTGCGTCTGCTTTCCGACGCTCGCCGACATCCGCGTCAGCCACTCGCCAGGGTGTCGGCGAGGAGCTTCAGGTTCAGGACCACGATCACGGCGGTGATGGCCCAGGACAGGGCCGTCAGCCAGCGCGGGATGACGAAGACGCCCATCTTGCCCCGGTCGGAGACGAAGCGCACCAGCGGGATCACCGCGAAGGGCAGCTGCATCGACAGGACGACCTGGCTCAGCACCAGGAGCCGGGCGGTGCCGGCATCGCCGTAGAGCGCGGTGACCACCACCACCGGCACGATGGCGATGCCGCGGGTGACGAGGCGGCGCGCCCAGTCGGGCAGGCGCAGGCGCAGGAACCCCTCCATCACGATCTGGCCGGCGAGCGTCGCGGTGACCGTGGAATTGAGGCCCGAGGCGAGGAGCGCCAGCGCGAACAGGGTCGAGGCGAGGCCGACGCCCAGCAGCGGCGAGAGCAAGGCATGCGCCTCCTCGATCTCCTGCACCCCGGTATGGCCGGTGCCGTGGAAGACCTTGGCCGCCATGATCAGGATCGCCGCGTTGACGAACAGCGCGAGCGTGAGTGCGATGGTCGAATCGGCGGTGGCGAAGCGGATCGCGCTGCGCTTGCCCGCCTCGTCGCGGGGATAGGCGCGGGTCTGCACGATCGAGGAATGCAGGTAGAGATTGTGCGGCATCACCGTGGCGCCGATGATACCGATGGCGAGGTAGAGCGCCGCCGGGTTGGTGACGATCTCAGGGGAGGGCACGAAGCCGCCGAGCACGTCGCGGATCGGCGGCGCGGCCATGGCGATCTGGACCGCGAAGCAGGCGAAGATGATCGACAGCAATGCGATCACGAAGGCTTCGAGCGCCCGAAAGCCCCGGCGCATCAGGAGCAGGATCAGCAGTACGTCGAGGCCGGTCAGGACCGCCCCGGCGAGCAGCGGCAGGCCGAACAGGAGCTTGAGGGCGATGGCGGTGCCGATCACCTCGGCGAGGTCGCAGGCGATGATCGCCGCCTCGCAGGCGAGCCAGAGCGCGATCCCGACCGGGCGCGAATAGGCGTCGCGGCAGGCCTGCGCGAGGTCGCGGCCGGTGGCGATGCCGAGCCGCGCGGCGAGTGCCTGGAGCACCACCGCCATCAGGTTCGACAGCAGGATGACCGCGAGCAGGGTGTAGCCGAACTGCGCGCCCCCGGCGATGTCGGTGGCCCAGTTGCCCGGATCCATGTAGCCGACCGAGACCATGTAGCCGGGGCCGAGGAACGCGAGGAGCCGCCGCGGCCACGAGCCGGTGGCCCGCACCGGCACGCTCGCATTCATCGCCCCGAGGCTCGGCTCCGCCGCCTCGGTGCCCGCGCGCCATGCCCATCCGTCCCGCATCCGCCCGCGCTCCTCACGATTCCGCCCTGCTTCGGGCAGACTCATATAGCCACTGCTATATTGATTTGAGAAGGCTGAATTCCAGGGTGCTTTCCTCAGTGCCCCGGCATCGACACGTCGATGCGGGGGCGTCCGGTGCAGGGGCGCCGGCGCCCGTTCAGGCTTGCCTCAATCCTTCGCGGCGTGAGGGGTCAGGAGCGCCGATCGCGAAAGAAGTCGCGCAGGAGCGCGGCGGCCTCGCTCTCGCGGAAGCCGCCATAGACCTCAGGGGCGTGGTGGCAGGTCGGCTGGTTGAAGAAGCGCGGCCCGTGCTCGACGGCGCCGCCCTTCGGGTCGGCGGCGGCGAAATAGAGCCGGCGGATGCGCGCGACGCTGATCGCGCCAGCGCACATCGCGCAGGGCTCGAGGGTGACGTAGAGGTCGCAGCCGGTCAGGCGCTCGTCGTCGAGGGCGGCGCAGGCGGCGCGGATCGCCAGGATCTCGGCATGCGCCGTCGGGTCGCGGTCGGCCCGGGGGCGGTTGCCGGCGACCGACAGCACGATCCCGTCCCGCACCACGACGGCGCCCACCGGCACCTCACCGCGGGAGGCCGCCTCGCGCGCCGCGTCGAAGGCGAGGCCGAGGGGATCCGGGCGCAGAGCCCCGCTTGGTGACAGGTCCCCCCTTGCAAAATCGCGCATCGGTTCCACTCGCGTCGACAGACCCCGTCTGGTATCAGGCGCGCATGAACGACATCAACGACGACGAGACCGGGGCGCCGCAACAGCGTCGCGGACGGAATGAGGCATCCGCGGGCTCCCCGGAGGGGCAGGCTTCCAGCAAGCGTGGGACGGCATCGGCCAAGGTAGCGGCCAAGCCGGCCGCGGCGGCCGAGCCGGAGCCGGAGCGCATCGCCAAGGCGATCGCCCGGGCGGGCGTGGCCTCGCGCCGCGACGCCGAGGCGATGATCGCGGAAGGCCGGGTGACCCTGAACGGCCAGCGCCTCGATTCGCCGGCCGTGAACGTGACGCCCGACGACCGCATCACGATCGACGGCGAGCCGCTGCCGACCCGCGAGCGCACCCGCCTGTGGCTGTTCCACAAGCCCCGCGGCGTCGTCACCACCGCCCGCGACCCGGAAGGGCGCCAGACGGTGTTCGACGCCCTGCCCGAGGACATGCCCCGGGTGGTGGCGATCGGCCGGCTCGACATCAACACCGAGGGGCTCCTGCTCCTCACCAACGATGGCGGGCTCGCCAAGGTCATCGCCCATCCGGAGACCGGCTGGCTGCGCCGCTATCGCGTGCGCGCCTTCGGCGACGTCGACCAGGCGATGCTCGACGGCCTGCGCAAGGGCGTGACCATCGACGGGATGGAGTACGGCCCGGTCGAGGCGACGATCGACCGGGCGCAGGGCGACAACGTCTGGCTGACGCTCGGCCTGCGCGAGGGCAAGAACCGCGAGGTCAAGCGGATCCTCGAACATCTCGGCCTGTCGGTGAACCGGCTGATCCGGCTCTCCTTCGGCCCGTTCCAGCTTGGCGAGCTCGAGGTCGGGCTGGTCGAGGAGATCCGCACCCGGGTGCTGAAGGACCAGCTCGGCAACACGCTGGCCGAGCAGGCCGGCGTCGACTTCACCAGCCCGGTGCGCGAGCCGATCGCGCCGTTCGGCTCGCCGAAGGCGGCGGCCCGGGCGGCGCAGGAGGGGGCGCCCCGCGGGCGCGACCCGGCCCGGCCGCAATTCGGCAAGCCGCCCACGGCCCAGGCCGGCCGCCGGGCTCCCGCGCGGACGGTCTGGCGCGACACCGAGGCCGAGGCCGCCGGCGACCTGCCGAATCGCGGCCGGGTGCACCGGCGCGGCGACAGCCCGCAGGAGATCCGCGCCGCCATGGCGGATGCCCCGCGCAAGCGCGTCGGCGCCATCGCCTCGGGCGACCGCCGGGTGCTGGTCGAGCGCCTGGTGCCCACGCCGCAGGACGAGGCGGCGCCTCATCGCCGCACGAAGTTCCGCGGCGACGACCGGGACGGGGCGCCGAACCGGGGCCCAAATGCCAACCGGGGGCCTGGCGGCGACGACCGCCCGATGCGGCGCTCCCGTGACGACTTCGCGCCGCGGGGCGGCGCGAAGGCCGGCCTCGGCGACGACGGCGGCCGCGGCCGCGGCTTCGGCCGGTCCGGCGGACGTCCCGAGGGCGGCGAGGGCCGCGGTTTCGGCGGCAACAAGGGCTTCGGGGGCCGTGGCGGCGAAGGCCGTTCCTTCGGCGGTGAAGGCCGTGGCCCCGGTGGGGGCGGTCGTTCGTTCGAGGGCCGCTCCGGCGGCGCGGGCCGTTCCTTCGGGGGCGAAGGCCGGGGTCCCGGTGGCGGCGGTCGCTCGTTCGAGGGCCGCTCCGGCGGTGAAGGCCGGTCCTTCGGCGGCGGGAACCGCGGTTTCGGCGGCAAGGACTTCGGCGGCAAGGACTTCGGCGGCAAGGGCGAAGGCCGTCCGGGCGGCGCTGGCCGTTCGTTCGAGGGCCGGTCCGGCGGCGAAGGTCGTTCCTTCGGGGCCGAGGGCCGTGGTGGTGGCCGCTCCTTCGAAGGCCGCCCCGGCGGCGGCGAAGGCCGGTCGTTCGGGGGCAAGCCCGGCGGCAAGTCGTTCGGCGGAAAGCCGTTCGGCGCGAAGCCCGGCGGGGCTAAGTCCTTCGGCGCCAAGCCTTTCGGGGCCAAGGGCGAGGGTCGCCCCGGTGGCGGCGGCCGGCCGGGGGGCAAGCCGTTCGGCAAGCCCGGCGGCGGCTTCCGCGCCGGTGGCGGCGGCGGGTCGAAGCCCGGCGGGCGCGGTGGTCGTCCGGGCGGCGGCGGCGGCCGGCCGCCGCGCGGCTGAGCCTGATCGATGCGGATCGTCGGAGGGGAGTTGCGCGGCCGCGGCCTCGCCGGGCCGCGCAGCGACGCGATCCGGCCGACCTCGGACCGGCTGCGCGAGGCGATGTTCAACGTCCTCACGCATGCCTATGACGATCCGGTCGCGGATGCCCGCGTCCTCGACCTGTTCGCCGGCACCGGGGCGCTCGCCTGCGAGGCGATCTCCCGTGGCGCGGCCTTCGCGCTCCTCGTCGACGACGGGGCGGAGGCCCGCGGCGTGATCCGCCAGAATCTCGACACCCTCGGGCTCGGCGGGGTGACGCGGCTGTTTCGCCGCGACGCCACCCGGCTCGGCGCCGCTCCGCCCGGCGAGCGGTTCGGCCTCGTCTTCTGCGACCCGCCCTATGGCCGCGACCTCGCCCCCAAGGCGCTGAGCGCGGCGCGCGACGGCGGCTGGCTCGCCGACGATGCCCTCGCGGTGGTGGAGGAGGCGGCCTCCGCGGCGCTTGCCGCGCCCGACGGCTTTTCGGAGCTGGAGCGCCGGACCTACGGCGACACGCAAGTGGCGTTCTGGCGCCTCACTTCCTGACCATCGCGTCGAGCGCCGCCGCGAAGCTGCCGGCGGCGACGCCGCGGCCCGTCCCCGAGCGGTAGGCCCGCCCGACCCGCTCGCCCCCCGTGACCGCGGTGTGGATGCCGACGAGCGACGCACCCCCATCGGCATCGAGGACCAGGACCGGCGCCCCGGATTCCCCCGACATCGACTCGCAGGCGTCGGTGAGCTGGCCGGGAACCGGCGCGTCGATCCGCACGGCGCAGCCGTGGTCGATCACCGGCAGGTACGGCCGGTCGGCGGCGTAGCCGGCGAGCGCCACCACCGCCCCCGGCCGGCTCTTCGGCAGCTCGGCCCCCGCCAGAACGAGCCACGGCACCGGCTTGAGGGCCAGGGGCTGGCGCAGAGTGAGGATCACCCAGTCGCGCCCGATCATCTCGGAGGCGATGCCGTCGCGATGCGGCCGCGTCGCCAGCCGCAGGTCGATGCCGGGAGCGAGCCGGAACGCCTCGACCTCGGCGGTGCCGGCATTCCGGTCGCGGGCCTGGCCGGCGACGAAGAAGACCTGGTGCGGCTTGACCCAGGTATCGAGCCGGTCGTCGAACAGGCAATGGGCGGCGGTCAGCACGTGACGCGGCCCGACCAGGGTGCCGGTGCAATGGCCGCGATGCGCCGGCCCCCGCACTACGTTCACCCGCCCGATCGCCGTGAACGGCCAGGCCGTCGGCTCCATCGGCACGCGCTTGTCCAGCGCCTGTGCGTGGACCGGGGCGGCCGTCCCGAGTGCCAGGGCAAGGCCGAAGGCCGCGCGAACCGGCGCGCGAACCGGAAAGCATCCTCGCGGCGGCATCGGCATCGGCTCCCGTTGCGTCGTCGTTGCTTGTCGCCTCGTCCCGGGCCGGGGTCAATGTTCACTCCTCGGCCTCCAAGACGAAGGCCAGAGATCGCGGCTTCCGGTCCATCCCCTGGCCTCTCCGCCGCCCTGCGCGGCCCGCGCTTCATCCGATCGGACAGGAGGCCGGAGGGCACGATCATAAATTGTTCATCTTTGGCGGAAAGCCCGGAACTGGCAGGCTGCCGTCGAGGTTAAACGGCCGAGTACCAGTACAGATTTCCCAAGGTCACACCACGCACTGGAGAGGCTCGATGCCGCTGCCCCAGACCATGCCGGCTGCCCGGCTTCGCGCCCTTCTCCTCGCGATGACGTCCGGTTGCCTGCTGATCGCCTCGAGCGCGGGAGCGCGGGCGGAGAATGACGGCCTCGATTTCCTCCGGCAGATCTTCTCCGGGCCGGCCGCCGCCCCGGCGCCCGTCGCGCAGCCCACCATCGTCCAGCCCTACGACGCACCGATCCGCCAGCGGGCGACCCGGCGCAACCGCCTCTCGGCCAAGGCCCTGCGCGGGCGCACCCGCTACGTCGCCCTGCCGAAGGCCGAGGTGAAGGCGAAGGACAAGGAGACGAAGCCCCTGGCGATCGCAGTGTCGCCGCTCAAGTCCCTCGATGCCCGCACCGCGCTCCTGCGCGACCCGACCCTGCGCCCGGGCGACATCGTCATCATGCCCGAGGGGCCGCGGGTGTTCCGGGGCGACCCCGATTCCGACACGCACGCGATGCGCGACTTCCAGGACGTGAACCGTCCCGGCGTGGTGGCGGCCAAGACTCGCAAGGAACTGCTGGCGATGACGGCGCCGATCGGTGCGCTGCCGGCCGACGCCGCCCGCCGGATGATGGCCCAGTACCAGAAGGCCTCGGCGACGACGGTGCCGACCCCGCGCGTCGAGGCGGCGCTTGCCCGGGTGGTGTATCCGGCGCGCTGACCATCCCCACATTTCGCTGTTTCCAAGCCTGCGGCAACGAGGGTGTGACTCGTCGCGAGCGACGCGGCGCAACGTCTGGCTGCGCTTGCTAGGATGGGGTGGGCCGCAGGCAGGCGGCCTCCCGCGTCGAGTTGTGTCCGCATGTCGATTCCGAGCAGGTTCCCGAACCGTCCCCGCGGGTTCTCGAACCGCGCCCCGTCACTCCGCGAGACTCTGCGACGCTTCGCTTCACGGTCTCCTCTCGCCCTTCTCGTGGCTGCGATGATGGCGGTCGGGGCGGCGATGGCCCCGGCGCCGGCGCGGGCCGCCGAGGGCGCGGTCCTGGTGGCGCAGTGCAAGAACCTGCTGCGCGGCGCCAAGGTGCGGGGCAACGACGTCGAGTTCCGCCAGGATCCGGAAACGGTCGGCTGCTGGGCCTTCATGGGCGCGGTGCAGGATCTCGCCGGCGTCGCCGATACCGCCAACCAGCCGCCGATCCTCGGCGCCTGCCTGCCGCCCGACGGCAACCGACTGCAACTCGTGCGGGCGGTGGTGAAATACGGCGCAGCCCACCCGCCGGCCCTGCGCGAGCCGGCCGGCGTCCTGGCCCTGCTGGCCCTGCGCGACGCGTTTCCATGCCGGAAGGACTAGAGAGCTGCACGATCGCGTTGCAATCGTGACGCTCTCCAGGTCTGTGATTTTACCGCATTTTCTACATAGAACCGGTATCGGCTTCGTCGGAAAACGCTCTGTCAGGCTGCCGAAAAAGGCGTGTTGCTCTGGTGCGTGGCCCGGCGTCGTTCGGTCTGGCGGGTTGCGCCGATCCCCGGCATTGCGGTGGCTGGTCGTGCCGGGCTGGCCTGCTGCGCTGGAGCAGGGCTCAGCCGCGTGCAGCAAGAGGGAGGCGGCGTCCTTTCATCACGGGTCCGCTCACACGGCCAGGAGTTTTGGCAGCCTTACGAGGGTCAAGGCCGCCGCCGAGAAGGCGAAGGCCGTGTGTCGATCCGAAGGCCGTGTCGATCCGCTCCCGCCCTCGGACCCGGATGCGGCGAATCAGGCCGATCTCCCTACCTCAGCCGAAGCGTTCCTCGATCCGCTTGCGGATGGTCTGGCTGATCGCATCGCCAGGGTGGCGTGCCGATCGAGGCCGAAGTCTGATCGAGGCCCAAGTCTGATCAAGGCCCAAGTCTGATCGAGTCCCAAGCCTGATCGAGGTGCCGTCGGGTGTGAAATGAGCTGGCGACAGCAGCCGTGCGACGCACGGGAAGGCGCGCAGGAGTGCCTCGGGTGGGATCGCGGGGCGGCCGATCTGTGAGGTGAGCCCGGAAGACGGCCCATCGCGCGTCGTAAGCGCTTCGTCGACCAAAATCCCGATCGTTCTCAGGGGGGGGCAGGCCGGATGCGGCGCTCGATGTCGACGTAGGAAAACAGCGATCTGCTTCGGAGATCATGACCGCGTGCTCAAAAATCTCCCACTGATCGCAGGGCCGTGAATCACGCTTCTACCGACAGGCGAAGCCCTTTCGCAGCGGCCGGCTAGGGCTCCCCGAGCCAGTCCAGCACCCCCTTCGCCGCCGCCCGGCCGCTGGCGAAGCTCGCCTGGAGCAGGTAGCCGCCGGTCGGCGCCTCCCAGTCGAGCATCTCGCCGGCGAGGAAGGTGCCGGGGCGCGCCCGTACCATGAAGCGGTCGTCGAGATCCGCGAAGGCGACGCCGCCGGCGGTGGAGATCGCGCGCTCGATCGGCCGCAGGCCGGTGAGTCGCAGCGGTACCGCCTTGATCAGCGCCGCCAGGGAAGCGGGGTCGGCCGGCAAGTCGCGCAAAGCCTCGCGCAGCAGGCCGGCGGCCGGTGGGCTGAGGCCCGCGGCCTTGCGCAAAACCGTCGCACGGGATTCCTTCGGCCGCGCTCCGGCGAGGCGCCGGGTGAGGGTGGCTGTGTCGAGGTCCGGCCGCAGGTCGAGATCCACCGAAGCCTCGCCCTGCGCCTCGATCGCCTCGCGGATCGGCCGCGAGAGCGCGTAGACCGCGCCGCCCTCGATGCCCTCCCGGGTGATGACCGCCTCGCCCCGCACCTGGGCGGCGCCGAGGCGGAGCGCGACGCGCTTGAGCGGCGCGCCGGCGAAGCGCTCGGCGAAAACCGGCGACCAATCGGCGGTGAAGCCCGCATTGGCCGGGCGCAGCGGGTTCACGGCGATGCCCTCTTCCTCCAGCACCGGCACCCAGGCCCCGTCCGAGCCGAGCCGCGGCCAGCTCGCGCCGCCGAGGGCCAGGACCGTCGCCTCCGCCCGCAAGGTGTCCGGGCCATGCTCGCCCGTCAGTGCGAGGGCGCCGTCATCGCCCCAGCCGGTCCAGCGGGTGCGAGTGCGCAACCGTACCCCGAGACGATCGAGCCGCGAGAGCCAGGCCCGCAGCAGCGGCGAGGCCTTGAAGGCCTGCGGAAACACCCGGCCGCTCGACCCGACGAAGGTCGGTTGCCCCAAGGCCTCGCACCAGTCGCGCAGGGCCTGGGGCGGAAACGCCCGGATCGCCGCGTCGAGGCACCGGGCCGACGGGGCGTAGCGGGCGAGGAAGCGCTCCAGCGGCTCGCTATGGGTGAGATTGAGGCCGCCGCGCCCCGCGATCAGCAGCTTGCGGGCGGGGGAGGGCATCCGCTCGATCACGGTGACCCGCAGGCCCGCCTCCGCCAGGATCTCGGCGGCGGAGAGGCCCGCGGGTCCGGCCCCGATCACCGCCACATGGATGCTCGCCTGTGTCATGTCCCGTCGAAGGCCGCGACGCCGGCGGGCCTGTCAACCTGCCGCCGGGGCAGAAACGAAAAATATGGGCGCGGCCACCGGCCCCGGCCGCCCTTGATCCGCCGCCATCACGGACATAAGTCGCATCCATCGGCTGCGGGCCCCTCTGGCGAGCGGCGCAACGCGCGCTCGTGATGTCGGAGCCGATGCTTTCTTCCTCGAAGCATCACGGTCCCGCGATGGTCGATTTCCTGTATATGACGTGGCTCGGCAAGCCGATCTGGATGTGGCTGGGCTTCCACGCCGTCATCTTCATCCTGCTCGCCCTCGATCTCGGTCTCCTGCACCGCGACAAGAGCCGCGAGATCGGCGTGAAGGAGAGCCTGCTCCTCACTGCCTTCTACCTCACCCTCGGCCTTCTCTTCGGAGGTTGGGTCTGGTGGTATCTCGGCCCGCAGGCGGGCCAGGAATACCTCGCCGGCCTCGTGGTCGAGAAGTCGCTGTCGATGGACAACGTCTTCGTCATCGCGGTGATCTTCGGCTATCTCGGCATCCCCCGCAATGCGCAGCACCGGGTGCTGCTCTGGGGCATCCTGGCGGCGATCGTGCTGCGCGGCCTGATGATCGGGCTCGGCGCCGCCCTCGTCCACCAGGCCGAGTGGGTGCTGACGATCTTCGCCGCCTTCCTGATCTATGCCGGCATCAAGATGCTGGTCTCCGGCGACGAGGAGGAGGGCGAGAACACGTCCGCCGACCGCTTCACCGCGTTCATGCGCCGGCACATGCGGGTGACGGACGAGCTCGACGGCCAGAACTTCACCACCCGCAAGCCCGATCCGAAGACCGGCCGGCCGGCTTTGTGGCTCACCCCGCTCGCCCTGGCGCTGGTGCTGGTGAACGGTGCCGACGTGATCTTCGCGGTCGACAGCGTGCCGGCGATCTTCGCCATCACCACCGATACCTACGTGGTCTACACCTCGAACATCTTCGCGATCTTAGGGTTGCGCGCTCTCTACTTCGCACTCGCGGCGATGGTCGACCGCTTCGCCTACCTCAAGACCGCGCTCGCCCTGATCCTGATCTTCATCGGCCTGAAGATCGTGTTGGCCGACACGTTCGAGCTGGTCGAGATCCAGCCCTGGGTCGCGCTGGTGGTCACCGTGGTCCTGCTCGCCGGCGGCATCGTCTACAGCCTGTGGCGCACCCGCGGCGCGGCGGAGGTACCGGCTGAAGCCCCGCCTCAGGGCCAGCTCCCACCCCGGGCCGACTTGCCGCGGGAACGGCTCGGCAGCAGCCACGGGTGAGGGGAAGACGGGGGCGCTGCGGCGCCCCCTGACGCATCGGTCCGATGTAATACCAACGGTCGTTGAAAACGACCGTTGGTTCCGTTCTCGAATTTTCGCCAAGTCTCGAATTTTCGCCAAGCCCGAGGTCCCGGACTTCTGGGCTTGGTGTCGAAAATTCGAGATGGGTCGACGGCCCCGTCGATCTCGGGCACTCCCAAAATCGAATTGATGCGTCAGCATCTTGGCCCGTTGGTACGACTCGGAGGGTTTGAATGCTGTTACTCAGTCGACGGGACTCTTAGCAGCAGGCCTACCCCCTCACGCCCCCCCACCCTTCGCCCCGCGCGTGGTCCGCGCCAGGACCAGCAGCGCGCGTTCGGGCATGCGCACCATCCCGCCGCCGCGAACCGCCTCCCGGGCGACCGGCCTGCCATCGGGCACCGTCGTGTCGAAGAGCGGCGTCCACGGCCCGCCGATGACCTTGGCGAGGTGGAAGTCGATTCCCCCCTCGCCGGCATTGGCGAGGATCAGCAGGCGCCGCCCGTCCGGGGCATCGTTGCCGATCTGCATGCCGAAGGCGCGGCGCTTCCCGTCGCCCCAGGCGGCCTCGTCCATCTCGGCGCCGCAGGGCGAGAGCCAGTGCACGTCCTTGAGGCCCCCCGCCGCCACGGTCTCGCCGGTGAGGAATTTTCGGCGCCGCAGAGCCCGGTGGTCGCGGCGGAGCGCCAGGAGATGGCGCACGAACTCGGTGAGCGTGGGATCGCCGCCGTCATTCTCCCAATCGACCCAGGAGGTGGCGTTGTCCTGGCAATAGGCGTTGTTGTTGCCGCCCTGGCTGCGCGAGCGCTCGTCGCCCATCAGCAGCATCGGAACGCCCTGGGCGAGCAGGATCGTGGCGAGCAGGTTGCGCTTCTGGCGCGCCCGCACGCCCCGGATCGCGGGATCGTCGGTCGGCCCCTCGACGCCGTAGTTGCGCGAAACGTTGTGGCCGTGGCCGTCGCGGTTGCCCTCGCCGTTGGCCTCGTTGTGCTTTTCCTCGTAGGCGACGACGTCGGCGAGCGTGTAGCCGTCGTGGGAGGCGATGAAGTTGACGCTGGCGGACGGCCCGCGGCCGGAGGCCGAGAAGATTTCCTTGGAGCCGGTCAGCCCCTGCGTCAGCTTCGGCAACTGGCCGGCATCGCCCCGCCAGAAGCCGCGGGCCGCGTCGCGGAACTGGTCGTTCCAGTCGCTCCAGCCGACCGGGAAGCCGCCGAGCTGGTAGCCGCCCATGCCGATGTCCCAGGGCTCGGCGATGAGCTTGACCCGCGACAGGAGCGGGTCCTGTGCCATCGCCTGGAGCACCGCGGCCCGGGGGGTGAAATCGTGGGGGGCGCGGGCGAGGCTCGAGGCGAGGTCGAAGCGGAATCCGTCGATGCGGTAGGCCTCGACCCAGTGGCGCAGCGAATCGAGCACCATCTGCATCACCCGCGGCACCGAGACGTCGAGGGTGTTGCCGCAGCCGGTGCAGTCGATGTCGCGGCGCGGGTCCTCGGGGTTCAGCTTGTAGTAGCTCGCATTGTCGATGCCGCGGAACGACAGGCTCGGCCCGGTATGGTCGGCCTCGCAGGTGTGGTTGTAGACCACGTCGATCAGCACCTCGATGCCGGCGGCATGGAGCTGACGGATCGCGCTCTTGAGCCCCGCGGCGCCGGCCGGCCCGAGATAGCGCGGCTCGGGCGAGAAGTAGTTGAGCGGCGAGTAGCCCCAGAAATTGGTCAGCTCCTTCTCGACCAGGAAGCGGTCGTCGACGAAGGCCTGGATCGGCAGGAGCTCGATCGCCGTGACGCCGAGGCGCACGAGGTGGTCGACGATCGCCGGATGCCCGAGCGCCGCGTAGGAGCCGCGCCAGGGCAGCGGCACACCCGGATGGGTCTGGGTCAGGGCCCGGACATGCGCCTCGTAGATCACGCTGTCGACGAGGGGATGGCGCAGGGGCGGATCGTCGTGGACCGGTGCCTCGGGGGCGGTGACCACCCCCTTCGGCATCATCGGGGCGCTGTCGCGCCGGTCGAGGGCGTCCTCGCGGTGGCCGCCGCGGCGATAGGGATAGAGCGCGTCGTGCCAGCGCACCCGGCCGTGGATCTCGCGGGCGTAGGGGTCGAGGAGGAGCTTGTGCGGGTTGAAGCGGTGGCCGCGTCCCGGCTCCCAGGGCCCGTGCACCCGGTAGCCGTAGAGCTGGCCCGGCAGCACCCCCGAGAGGTAGCCGTGCCAGACGTCGTCGGTGCGGCGCAGCAGCCGCACCACGTCGGTCTGCACCCGCCCCGTCGGATCGAACAGGCAGAGGTCCACCGCCGTCGCATGGGCGGAGAACAGCGCGAAATTGACCCCGCGCCCGTCGAAATGGGCGCCGAGCGGGCCCGCGGCGCCGTCATCGAGTGCGATCATCCGGTCCGTCATTCCCTCGGGCACAGCTGTTCGGAACCGAACCATGCCCGTAGGCCGGCCGGCTGCCAAGCTGGAGCCGGGTCCCGTCCTCAGGCGGCCGCGCCCGCCGGCTCGCGCGACATCTCGCGGGAGACCAGGGCCACCGCCTCCCGCAGGGTATACAGGCCGGCATCGGGCCGGGTGCCGGCGACCGAGAGGTGGCGGCGATACGGCCGCGCCCCGGGCCTTCCGTTGAACAGGCCGAGCATGTGCCGGGTCATGGCGTGCAGGCGCAGGCCTTCCTGGAGCCGTTTCGCGATGTAGGGCTCGTAGGCCTCGATGGCCGCGAACGGATCGGCCACCGGCGCCGACGCGCCGAACACCTCGGGATCGACGCCAAGCAGCAGGGAAGGCTCGGCGTAAGCCGCACGGCCGAGCATCACCCCGTCGAGGGCGACGCCGTCCACGGGTTCGAGCTCGGCCGTGGCGGTCGCGAGGTCCTGCAGCCCGCCGTTGAGGGCGACAGTCAAATCGGGATTCGCGGCCTTCAGGCGGTGGACCCGGCCGTAATCGAGGGGCGGGATGTCCCGGTTCTCCTTCGGCGACAAGCCCTTGAGCCAGGCCTTGCGGGCATGCACGATCAGCGCGTCGACGCCGGCCGCCCGGACGGAGGCGGTCAGCGCATCGAGCGCGGCTTCCGGATCCTGGTCGTCGACGCCGATGCGGCACTTCACCGTCACCGGCACCGAGACCACGGCTTTCATGGCGGCGACGCAGTCCCCGACGAGGGCCGGCTCGCGCATCAGGCAGGCGCCGAAGCGCCCATCCTGCACCCGATCCGACGGGCAGCCGACATTGAGGTTCACCTCGCGGTAACCGAAGCCTTCCGCGATGCGCGCCGCCGCCGCGAGGTCGCCCGGCTCCGACCCGCCGAGCTGGATCGCCACCGGATGCTCCACGGCATCGAAGCCGATCAGCCGCTCCCGCGGCCCGTGCAGCACCGCCCCGGTCGTCACCATCTCGGTGTAGAGCAGGGCACGGGCCGAGAGGGTGCGGTGGAACGCCCGGCAGTGGCGGTCGGTCCAGTCCATCATCGGGGCGACGGAGAAGCGCCAGGCGCTGCCGGCGCCGGGCCCGTTGGTCGTGTCAGCCATCATGATCGGCGGTATGCCGCATCGTGCGCCGTCGTTCCAGGCGACGTGCCGCCGCTCGGTCGCGACATCGCGGGAGGGCGACCATCGCCCTCTCGTCGCGCCGGCACTCAGGCGGTGAGCCAGGCGAAGCGTTAGGCCTCGTCCCAAGCGCATTGCGCGGCGAGTGTACCGCCGAACCGGGCCGACAGGCGCGCTCGCTCCACCTCGACCACCGGCCCGTCGACCGCGACCGGCCGGCAGCGGGCGGACAGGCCCGGCACCACGAAATCGGGGTTATGGAGGGCGTGGTCCGAGGCCTCCCTGAAGAACGGGCGATCACCCCAGTCGAGGTAGCTCTCCGCGGGCAGGCCCTCGGCGAGGAGGATGTCGTGGGCGTCGAGCTCGACGTGCCAATAGGTCACGGAGGCCACCGGCTCGCGGGCGATGGTGGTGCCGTTGATCAGGCACATGATCGGCACGAGGTGGCCGCCCTCGCCCTCCGCGTCGGCCCCGACCAGCACCGGGTGGCCCGGCGAGAGGCGCAGGGCGCGGGCAGGGAGGCCCTGCCCGAAGGCGTCGGCGCCGACCCGGACGGGCTGGAGGTCGAGGGGAAGGACGCCGTCCCGCATGGCGAGGTCACGGTGACCGATCCAGGCGATGGGCCGCGACGAGCCGGAGACGGTGAGCGCCCGGTCGCCGATTTCGAGATTTTCGACGGCGATGTCGCCGCGGGTCGTGCGGATGCGCGTACCGTTCACGAAGCAGGGGGCCTCGTTGACGAGTGTGCTCGTCACGGCAAAGTTCTTCGAGCCGAATGTGATCACATTCGTCGTCGAAGGGATCGTGCTGTAGTCGACGACAGTCTTGGTAAATTGGGCTGTATCGAGTGTGCCGAGAAGCCGCCCGCCAATAGGTGAGGTAAATGTGGCCGAAACGGTTTCATTGTTGAACTGACTTGTCCCATAGAATATGGTTCGATATTCAAGTGATCCATCGAGATTTCTTATAAGTGAGCTGCTTCTAGAATCTCCAAACGTATATTGTCCAACGGTAAAATCAGAGAGCCCGGCATACCCAAAAGTGGAATTTTTATCATAATTGAAGATATAATAACCACTTATATTGACGGAATTTTCTCCCGATATGTTCGGGAGAGATCCATTGAATGAATATTTATATTGCTCAGTATTATAAAGAGGACCGCCAGCCATGTCTGTTTCTCTATTGTCTTGTGCAGTTCAAATCAGTTAAGACACATTTAAGGCCTTGAATCTCGACCTGCAATCAATGCTTGAAATTTTTCACAGAAAGTCGCAAATCTGCAACTGGTGCGGTGCTGGTCGTCGGACCGAAGCGGGAAGTCGTAAGCTTCGCCCGGGCGCACCACCGGTCATCGTTCGAACGTCCCCGCTTGCCGGGATCGCGCCCTGCACCCGCGCCACCCGGCCTGTGCCTCACGCCGCCTTCACCCCCCCCAGGAACGCATCGACCTCGCCGCGCAGGCCCGTCGCGGTGCCGGCCAGCGCTTCGGCGGCGGCGAGCACCCGGGCGGCGGCCTCACCGGCGCCCTCGGCGTCGCGGCGCACGTCGCGGATGCCGGTGGAGACCACCTGCGTGCCCTGCGCGGCCTCGCCGACGTTGCGGGCGATCTCCTGGGTCGCCGCGCCCTGCTGCTCCATGGCGGCGGTGATGCCGGTGGCGATCTCGGACATCTCGCCGATCACCCCGCCGATCGCCTGCAACGCCGCGACGGCCTCGCGGGTCGCGTCCTGGATGCGGGCGATCTGGCCGCCGATCTCCTCCGTGGCCTTCGCGGTCTGGCCGGCGAGCTGCTTGACCTCGGCCGCGACCACCGCGAAGCCCCGTCCCGCCTCGCCGGCCCGGGCCGCCTCGATGGTGGCGTTCAGCGCGAGCAGGTTCGTCTGCCCGGCGATGCCCTGGATCAGGACTACGACCTCGCCGATGCGCTCGGCACCGGCGGCGAGCGCCGCGATGACGGCGTCGGTCTCCCGGGCACGGCCGACGGCATCCGTGGCCTTCTCGGCCGAATGCGCGACCTGGCGGGCGATCTCGCGGATCGAGATCGCCATCTCTTCCGTGGCCGCGGCGACGGTCTCGACATTGGCCGAGGTGCGGGAGGCGGCCTCCGCGACCTCGGCCGAGCGGGCGTTGGTGCGCGCCGCCGCCGCCGACATCGACGCGGCGGTGCCCTGCATGGTGTCGGCGGCCTGCGCCAGTCCTCGAGTCGAGGACGACATCGTCGCCTCGAAGCCCGCGGTCAGCGTCCCGAGCCGCCGGGCTCGCGCGGCTTCGGCGCGGGCGGCCTCTGCGGCCTCGGCGTCGCTGCGCGCCTTGGCGGCGAGCGCCTCCCGGAATACTCCCACGGCCCGCGCCATGCCGCCGATCTCGTCGCGCCGCTCCTGTCCCGAGACCGTGGCGGAAAGGTCGCCGGCGGCGAGCGCCCGCATCGCGTCGCCGAGCCGCCCGATCGGCCGCACGATGCCGCGGGCGAGCCACAACGCCGCCGCGATGCCGAGCGAGGCAGCGAGCGCCACCCCGATGAGGAGCAGGATCTCGGCGGAGCGCCGCTCGGACCCGATCCGGGCGATCTCGTCGTCGCCCGCGGCATGGGCGGCGGTGACGAGGGCGGTCAGGTGGCGATCGCGCTCGGCGACGATCGCGCGCTGCGCGGCGTTCGCCGCCACGATCCCCGGCACCTGGCCCCTGATGTCCCGCACCTTCGCGATCAGGTCCTCGATCGACCGGCGCGCGGCGGGATCGGTCTCGACGCGGTGGATCGTCTCGATCGCCCTCAGCAGCGCATCGGCGCCGGCGACGACCGCCGCGCCCTCGTCCTTCGAGGGGGTCTTGGCGGAGGGGTCCTTGGCCGAGAACAAGTCGCCCTCGGCGATCTGAATCGACTTCGAGGCCTCGATCGCGTCCGCGCTGGCCCCGAGGAGGGCGGCTGCCCGCTCGACCCGGTCCTGCTGCTCCTGCAGGCGGACCTGGACCGCGACGCCCGCGTCGCTCTGGAGCTGCTCGACCTGCCGCAGGGCCGCCATGATGGCGGTGAACGAGGTCGTGATGGTGTCGGCCCGCCCCGCTTCGTCGGGGCTCAAGTCGATGGCATCGAAGTAATCGTCGAGGGCGTCGATCGCGGCCTTGGCCGGAACCCGCATCGCGTCCTGTCCGCCGAGACGCTTCAGGATCGTCGACAGGAGCCGGTACCGCTCGGCAACCGCCGCCCGGTCGCCCCCGGGGACCTGCTCGCTGTTGCGCATCTCGAGGGCGCCGCGGACCGCCGAGCCCGCGAGCGACCCGGCGGTGGCGGCCTCCTTGAGCGCCTCGACGCTGTCCTGGAGCGCCTGGCTCGCCGCCGCGAGGCGCGCCTTCTGCGCCGCGCCGATCCGGCCGGCCGCCCCCTGCACCTCCTCGATCAGGCGCAGGTGCTCGGCCTGGACCCGGGCCTTGCGGTCCTGCTCCGCCGCGTAGGTGGCGCGGGTCTGCGCGAAGGCGTCCATGCCGCGCGCCATCGCCTCCGCGCCCGGCACGGCGGCGAGGCCGGAGCGGGCCCGTGCGAGGCCGTCCGTCACCGCCTGCTCGCTCCGGCCGCCGGCATCGTGCAGCGACCGCTCGGCGGCGAGCGCGAGATCGCCGACGCGGCCCGCGAGCGTCTGCGCCGCGTTCGCGGTGTCCACGCGCTGGGCAAAGCCCGACAGGCTGACCCAGCCCGAGGCGGCGACGCCGGCGGTCAGCGCCAGCATCACCGAGAAGCCGCAGAGGAGGCGCGCCTTGATCGTCATCGGACCGTGAACCCGGAGCTTACCGTTACCGGGATCTTGGGTATGACACCCGGCTTAAGTCCGGATTAAAGCTTCGCCGGATGGTTGATCTTGCGCCGCACAAAAATCACGGGTGGAGGCACGCGATCGGGCGCTCGGCCCGGAACGCGAATGATCTCTCCAAGGCGCGCTCTACTTGATGCAATTGGATAAAGACGAGGTGCGTCTCCCCTTTCCCGGTCGGGAGAGGGGAGACGCGCCTTGCCGGTCTGCGAACAGATCAGGCGGCACTCGTGTCAGTGGCCGTGCTTGCAGTTCGGGCCGTGGACATGTCCGTGATCGTGCGCGTGGTGACCGTGATCATGGCTGTCGCGGCCATGGCTATGGCCATGATCGTGATGGGCGTGGTCGTGATGCCCGTGACCGTGGTCGTGAGCGTGGTGACCGTGATCGTCATGCTCGTGCCCGTGGTCATGACCGTGATGATGATGGTCGTGCCCGCAGGTGCTGTGGTCGTGGGCCTCCACCTCCTTCTCGGGGCGGAACGGGCGCTGGAGCGCGGTCGCGGTGCAGCCCTGGCCGCGGACCAGCTCCGCCACCACCGGATCGTCGAGGACGTAGAGCGCGTCGGCCGTCACCTCGGCCTGGACGTGGTTGCTGCCGAGCTGCCAGGCGAGGCGGGTCAGGCGGGCCGGGTTCCCGGCCGTGACCGCGAGCAGGGCCTGGGGCGCGGCCAGCACGCGCACCAGCCGGCCGTCCTCGAGGCGCACCGCGTCGCCGTCCTCCAGCGTCGTCTCGCGGTCGAGGTCGAGCCGGAAGGCGAGGCCGCCCGTCGCCGTCAGATCGGCGCTGCGGCGGGAGCGGGCGGCGTGGTCGAGAGCGACCTCGTCGGCGACGGCGTCGGGGCGCACGGCGGCTTTGCGGACGATGGTGGTGGCGCGCTGCATCGGGACCTCACGGGCGTCATGCCGGGAATTTCGCCCCTCCTGTAGAGCATTTGCCGGGCCCGCGGCAGGTCCTCCGGCGCTCCCCGCCTGTGGCCCGGCCGCCGCACCTTAAGGAATCGTTACCCACCCGGACCCGGCACCGGGAACCATTGCACGGCCACGCTCATTTGGCGTTCGGCTGCGTTACGGCTAAGCTCGAATGCAGGGTGCGGGGTCGACGACCCGGTGCCGGACCGCGACATGCACGAGGGGAGAACTCCATGAAGAAGCTCATCGCCGCCACGATCGCCGGTGCCATGGCGCTGTCGCTCGGCGCCTGCAACACCCCGGGCGACCGCGCCGCGGGCGGCGCCGCGCTCGGCGGCCTGACGGGTGCCGCGATCGGCGCGGCGGCCACGGGTCGGGCCGGTGGTGCCCTGGCCGGCGGCCTGATCGGCGCGGCCGGCGGTGCCGTGGTCGGCGCGGCCACCGCTCCCCAGTGCCCCTACGGCACCTACCGCGACCCCTACGGCAACGTCTTCTGCCGCTGATCGGCCTCGCGTGAAGCCCCGGCGGCGTGTTCCGCCGGGTGCGCTGCCACATTCCGCAGACGCCTCGGGGGCGCTACAAGGGCGGCATGACGCGCTTGCCTCCGATGCTCCTGATCCCGATGTCCTTGCCCCCCCGAGACCCGACACCGTCCGTCCGCCCGACCGGGACCGGGAGGCGGGCGTGAGCCAGGGCGTCTGGGGCAAGCTCGGCGGTGCGGGCATCGGGCTCGCCGCCGGCGGTCCGCTCGGCGCGCTGATCGGCGCGGTGGCGGGCCATTTCCTCCTCGACCGCGAGGGCTCGCTGTTCGGGCCGACCCCGCGGGAGGTGGTGTTCACCACCGGCCTCGTCGCGCTGGCCGCCAAGATGGCGAAGTCGGACGGGGTGGTGACGCCGTCCGAGGTCGCGGCCTTTGCCGACCTCGTGCAGGTGCCCGAGGAGGAACGCGCCGGGGTCGAGCGCCTGTTCGATCTCGCCAAGCGCACCACCAGCGGCTTCGAGGGCTATGCCCGCCAGGTCGCCGACGCCTTCCACGACGAGCCGGCCCTGCTCGAGGACGTGCTCGACGGCCTGTTCCACATCGCCAAGGCGGACGGCGCCGTCCACGAGAGCGAGGCGCGCTACCTCGCCGAGGTGGCGACGATCTTCGGCTTCGACGAGGCGCGCTTCGCCGCCGTCACCGCCCGGCACCTGCGGCTCGCCGACGACCCCTACGAGGTGTTGGGGGTCGACCGCGCCCTCACCGACACGGAGCTGAAGGCGCGCTACCGGGCGCTCGTCTCCGAGAACCATCCCGACCGGGCGATCGCCCGTGGCCTGCCGCCCGCCGCGGTCGCCATCGCGACCCGGCGCCTCGCCGCCATCAACGCCGCCTATGACCGCATCGCCGCCGAGCGGCGCCTGAGCTGATCCTGATGAGCCTCACCCCCGACAGCCCGGTCGCCACCCAGGTGGTGCCCTCCCCCAACCACGACGAGCGGACCCTGCCGGTCGATGCGCTGATCCTGCATTACACTGGCATGGCGAGCGCCGGCGAGGCGCTGCTGCGGCTGTGCAACCCGCTCTCCAAGGTCTCGTCGCATTACCTCGTCTTCGAGGAGGGGCGGGTGGTGCAGATGGTGCCGGAGGCCCGCCGCGCCTGGCATGCCGGGGTCTCGGCCTGGGAGGGCGTGCGGGACATGAACTCGCGCTCGGTCGGGATCGAGATCGCGCATCCGGGCCATGCCGAGGACGGCACCGTGGCGCCCTTCCCGGAGGCGCAGATGGCGGCGGTGACGGCGCTCTGCCGCGACATCCTGCGCCGCTGGCCGATCCGGCCCGACCGGGTGCTCGGGCATTCCGACATCGCGCCCGAGCGCAAGATCGACCCCGGCGAGAGTTTTTCGTGGCCCGCTCTCCACCGGGACGGCATCGGCCACTGGGTGGCGCCGGCGCCGATCCGCGACGGGCGCTTCTTCTCGCAAGGAGATGCCGGCCAGCCGATCGAGGCGCTGCAATCGATGTTCGCGCTCTACGGCTACGACGTGCCGGTGAGCGGCACCTTCGATGCCCGGACGAAGGCGGTGGTCGCCGCCTTCCAGCGCCATTTCCGCCCGGCCCGGGTCGACGGCGTCGCCGACGCCTCGACCATCACCACCCTGCGCGACCTGCTGGCGGCGAAGCCGGCGTGAGAGGGGGCGGCTCCGTCGCCGGGGCCCTCTCATACGCTTTCCGATCGACCGCTTCCCGATGCGGAAACCGGCTTCGCTCAGCCTGCCGCCAGCCGCTTGCGCTGCACCTTGCCGTTCGGGGTCCGCGGCAGCGTCTCCAGGAAGACGACCTCCCGCGGGCATTTGTAGGCGGCGAGCCGCTCGCCGCACCAGGCCAGCAGCGCGTCCCGCGCCGGCTCGGCGCCTTGTTTCGGCACCACGAAGGCAGCGATCACCCGCACGTCGTCGCGGACGGGCAATTCGGTCACTGCCACCTCCTGCACGTCCGGATGGGCGATCAGCACGCTCTCGACCTCGTTCGGCGACACCCGGTAGCCGAAGGCGTTCATGATGTCGTCGTTGCGGCCTGTAAACCAGACGTAGCCGTCGGCATCGAGAGAGGCGAGGTCGCCGCCGGTGAACCAGTCGCCCCGCATCACCGCCGCCTCCTCTTCCGGGCGGTTCCAGTAACCGAGCATCAGGGCCGGGTCCGAGCGGTGGATGGCGAGAAGCCCGACCTCGCCTGGCGGCAGCGGCTCCGGCGGGCCGTCGACGGGCAGGATCGCGACCCGCCGCCCGGGCTGCGGCTTGCCCGGGGAGCCGGGCTTGATCGGGACGAGGGGGCTCGTCGAGATGTAGGTCGAGATCTCGCTCATCCCGAGCGCCTCGTAGAGCGGCGTGCCGGTGACGGCCTGCCACTCGGCGAGCAATTGAGGCGACAACGCCTCGCCCGCCGTGATGCCGTGACGCAGGGACGAGAGATCGTGCGCGGAGAGATCGGCGTATTTCAGGATCTGCCGGAAGAGGCTCGGCACCGCCGCGAACAGGGTGGCGCGGTGGCGGGCGATCAGCGCCGGCCATAGGGCAGGGTCGCGCTTTCCGTTGTAGAGCACCGTCGTGGCGCCCCGCGCCCAGGGGTCCTGGATGCCGACCCCGAGGGTATAGGTCCAGTTCATGGTGCCGGCATGCAGCACCACGTCGTCCTCGCGCAGGCCGAGCCAGAAATCGTGCATCGGCCGCCGGCCCCAGAGGGTGCGGTGGGCGTGCAGCACTCCCTTCGGCCGGCTGGTGGTGCCGGAGGTGTAGACCAGGGTCGCCGGATCGTCGGCGGCGGTGTCGGCGTAGGCATCGATCGGCGGGCCGGCCCGCATGCGGGCGATGTCGTTGCGGCGCAGCACGATCCGGCCACGGCAGGCCTCGGGGTTGAGGGGGCACTCGTCGGCCGCCGCGATCACCGCGGCGTCGGAATCCTGCATCAGGAACGCCGCCTCGCCGGCCGTCAGCTGCGGCGAGGAGGGCTGCGCCACGAGCCCGGCGGCCAGCGCCGCGAAATAGGTGATGACGTAATCCGCGTCGTTGCCCATGCGGATCATCACCCGGGCGCCCGGCGGCAATCCCAGATCCCGCAACCCCGCGGCGACGCCGCGCACCGCCCGGTCGACCTCGGCGAAGGTCATGATGTCGGTCCGGCCGTGATCGCCGACCATGACCAGGGCCGGCTTGTCGCCGCGCTCCCGGGCATTGGCCTCCAGGCAGTAGCGGGCGCCGTTGAAGCGGGGCGGCGGCTGGCGGTCGTCGAGCAAGGCGCGGGCTCCGGGTGAGGGGAGGGAGCCCGTGCTAGAGCACTTCACGATCGCGTTGCAATCGCGAAGCTCTCTCTAGAGCCTTGATTGTACCGCATTTTCTACGACGGACCGGCATCCACTTCGTCGGAAAACGCTCTGGCGCGACAATGAGGGCGTGGCCAGGAGGGCGTGGCCAGGGGTGGGCTTTGCGCCGGAAGGTGCGCCGGACCTGGCCACACGGTAACCCCGGGATACGACCTGTCGGACTGACGCGGGGGGCGTCCGGTCGGTCGAGGACGGCAGAGGACGCGCGCGGCGATTCCCGATCCAGACACGACAAAGGCGGGTCCGCGCTCGCGCGCGGCCCGCCTCGTACGGTGACGGCGGTCTTTTGGCTGACCGGCGAGCCTTTAGTGGGCTTCGCGCACGGCCACGGCGTTCGGCGTCAGGCCGAAGCGCTCGGCGAGATGCCAGCGCAGCTCGCGGGAGGAATGATAGCCGTAGCTCTTGTCGATCAGGTGGCTGACGTCGATCGGGCTCTTGCCCTCGCCGAAACGGCTGATCTGGTCGACATGAAAGGTAGAGCCGTTGAACACGGAAGGCGCGCCGTCGCGCCGGGTAAATTCGAACAACATGATGTCTTTTCTTCTATCTTTGCGGCGCTCCCCGGGGGAGCGACTGTGAGTGGCAGGCGGCCATGGGGCCGCCAGCGGAGCAAGTGGTGAGCCCGGGGGCTCAAAACGCTCCAGTACGGCCGAGGTTCCGTAACCTTAACGGGATTATCGTTAAGGCTCCGTAAACCCGGGCCGAAAGGACGCCTTTAGGCGACCTGCAGGTTCACGGCCGACATCTTGTTGCTGTCGCGCCGATCGGCCTGCAGCTCGTAGGAGACCTTCTGGCCCTCGACGAGGCCGCGCAGGCCAGCCCGCTCCACTGCGGAGATGTGGACGAAAACGTCCTTGCCGCCATCATCCGGCTGGATGAAGCCGAAGCCCTTCTGGTCGTTGAACCACTTGACAGTACCAGTATTCACGCGGTCGTCCTCGTCTCGTTAGAAGTCGCAGCGGGCCACCCTCAAGAGCGAGGGCAACGCGGCGCGACGGCGCCAAGTATTTCGGGAGGTGGCTCGTCTTCGCGAGGCTCAGGGAGCCCATGCGGGGCTCGATCGCCCGGAGCCACCCGCCCGTTGCCGCTGATCCCTATTTAGGATCCCAGTCTGTCCGGAACAAGGCAGGGTGTCCCAATCGGTGCGCGGCATGCGGTCAGGGGCTGCGGTCAGGGATGGCTGCGCCCGCGCTGGTTGGGGTCGACCCCGCCTTGCGGCGTGGTGTCGTTCGCCACATCGCCCTCGTCGGTATTGGCGCCCGCGAGATCCTCGGGATCGCCGCCGGACATCGTCATGCCCTTGGAGGTGCCGATGCCGGGATTTCCCTTCAGGTCGGCATCGGTTGGCGTCGTGGTCTTCGGCTGCTTCGAGCTCATAGGGTGGTCCCTCTCGTGAGCGCGCTCAACGGTTGAGGGCCTTCTCCAGTTCGTCCCGGCTCATGCGCGAGCGGCCCTTGATGTCGCGGTTTTTCGCCTCGTCGTAGAGGGCGGCGCGGGTCGCCTGGGACCGCGTGTCGCGCTCCTTGGACCGGGTGCGGCGGAAATTCGCCCGGTTGTCGGCGGGGCTCTCCTGGTTCGAGGCGCCGGCCTCGCGCAACGCGATGGCGATGGCCTGGCTCCGATCGGTCACCGGCTCGCCGTCGCGCCGCTCCAGTTCGCCTTCCTTGAACTCGTGCATCACCCGGGCGATCGTACTCTTCTGTGCATCGGTCGTCTTGTGGGTGGTCTTGTGCGCGGCCATGGCGTCGTCCCTCTCGTTCCTGCCCCTCGTTCGCGGGCGACCATGTGAAGGATCAACGCGGACGGGGCCCGAGGCGTTTCGGGCCGCGCAGCCCGGCTCTGCGTGGAATTCCCTGTCGCGTCCGGGGGATTGCTCCCATATACGGACGACATCGTACAGTGTCGGACGCTCCATGGCGGGTATCTCGGTTTCCCTCGAAGGTTCCAACATCCAGCTCTCGTTCCAGAAGGACGACCAGGCCACCGCGGTCATCATGGATGCGAGCGCGGCCCGCGCCCTCGTGCGCGCGGTGGGCCAGCTCCTCACGGTCATGCACGAGCCGGACGAGGCCGAGGCGGACGATCTCGGCGACGAGGAGGCGGCGTTGCTGGACGTGACCTCGCCGGCGATCGAGGTGGGGACCGACGAGCAGGGCCAGGCAGTGGTGGCGCTCCAGGCCGGCGGCCTGCCGCCGTTCCAGCTCCGCCTCACCGACGAGGAGGCGCGGCACGTCGCCACCTCCCTCAACGAGATCCTGAACGCCCCGCGCGACGTGCGCAGCTCGCATGGCGGGCACTGACCGACCCGAGCCTCGATCGACGCGAAAAGGGCGCCCCGCGGGGCGCCCTTCGTTTTTTCAGAACCGCGTGCCCGGATTGGTCGGGCCGCCCGGCAGGTAGTCCGGCTCGGAGCCGGGCCCGGTCGGGTCGGTGATGCCCGGGTCGTTGACCGGATAGGGCGAGCGCGGCCCGGTCGGGCCGGTATCCGGCAGGTCGTCGGGACCGACCGGCGGCGGGATGTCGCCCGGGATGCCGCCGCCGGGGGTCGGCTCGTGGCCGGGGAGACCGGGATTGGCCATGGTCGTGCCTCCTGTTCGGGTCGGGGGTATGAGGGTTTAAACCGCCCGGCCGGAAGCGGTTCCGTCGCGGCAGGGCGCCGGAACCGGCCTGATCCGGGGTCGTTGCCAGGGCACAATCACCCTTGGAGTACGATCCGATGCCGAGCATCACCCAGGCCAAAATCCTCATCATGGCGACCGACGGCTTCGAGCAATCCGAGCTCGAAGTGCCGAAGGCCAAGCTCGCGGAGGCCGGCGCGCAGGTCACGGTGGCCGCCCCGAAATCGCGCCAGAATCCGGACAGCATCCGCGGCTGGGACAAGACCGACTGGGGCCGCCCGGTGACCGTGGATGCCGATCTCGAGAGCGTCGACGCGTCGGCCTACGACGCCCTGGTGCTCCCCGGCGGCCAGATCAATCCGGACAAGCTGCGCCTCGAGCCGAAGGCCCTGGAGATCCTGCGCAGCTTCCTGTCGAGCGGCAAGGTCGTCGCCGCGATCTGCCACGCGCCCTGGCTGCTGGTCGAGGTCGGCGCCGCCAAGGGCCGCAAGATGACGTCCTACGCCTCGATCAAGACCGACGTGATCAATGCCGGCGCCGAGTGGCACGACCTGCCCGTAGTCACCGACAAGGGCATCGTGACCAGCCGCAACCCGGGCGACCTCGACGCCTTCTCGGCCAAGATCATCGAGGAGGTCCAGGAAGGCCGCCACGACCGGGCCGCGTAACCGGGCTCCTTACCCCGCCCTGCGCACCGGCTGGCGCGCCAGCACCGCCTCGGCGGCACGGCCCGTCAGCTCGGCGCGGTGGTCGAAGCGGGTGGTGAAGGTGCCGACCCCGGCGGTGGCCGAGCGCAGCTCGACGATCAGGTCGGTCATCTCGGCCTCCGGGATCAGGGCTTCGACGACGTCCCAGCCCGACCAGCCGGGGCGCGCGTCGAAGCCGAGGATCTGGCCGCGGCGGGCGGTGACGAGGCCGGTGGCCTTGGCGGTGGCGCCGCTCGGCACCGCCATCGACACCGCCAGGACCGGTTCCAGCAGCACCGGTCCGGCCTTGGCCAGGGCCTCCTCCAGCGCCAGGCGCGTCGCGGCCTGGAAGGCGGCATCCGACGAATCGACCGCGTGGGCGGCGCCGTCCTTGAGGGTCACCGCGAGGTCGACCACCGGGAAGCCGAGCGGCCCCTTCGCGGTGAAGGCCCGGGCCCCGGCCTCGACCGAGGCGATGTACTGGCGCGGCACCGCGCCGCCCACCACCTCGTCCTCGAAGACAAAACCCTCGCCTCGGGGCAGCGGCCGCACCGCGAGCGCCACGTCGGCGAACTGGCCGTGGCCGCCGGTCTGCTTCTTGTGCCGCGCCCGCGCCTCGGCGGGCCCCCGGATCGTCTCGCGATAGGCGACCCGCGCCGGCTCGGTCTCGACCCCGATGCCGAAGCGCGAGGCGAGCCGCTCCACCGCCACCCGCAGGTGCATCTCGCCCTGGCCCGACAGGCGCAGGTCGCCGAGCTCGGCCCGGTGCTCGACGATCAGCGACGGGTCCTCCTCGGCGAGCTTGGTCAGCGCCGCCGAGAGCCGCACGTCGTCCTTGCGGTCGCGGACCCGCAGCGCCAGGGCATGGACCGGGTCCGGCGCCGGCAGCTGCGCCAGGGCGTCGGGCGTCTCCGATCCGGTCGTCAGGGTCTCGGCGGTGGCGACGCAATCGAGCTTGGCGAGCCCTGCGACCTCGCCCGCCTGCACCTCCGGCACCCGGTGGCCGGAGGCGCCCGCGAGCTGGGTCAGGCCCGCCACCCGGGCGGTGCCGCCGCCCGATCCCGTCACCGCCTCGCCCTCGCGGAGAGCGCCGCGCAGCACCCGGCCGACCGAGAGCTTGCCGCCGAAACCGGTATGCAGGGTCTTCATCACCTGGACCAGCGGCGCGCCCTCGTCCGTCACGCCGAGGCGTCCTCGCGTCTCGGGCAGGCCCGGCGCCTCGTGCCGCAGTGCCTTCAGCAGGCGGGTGACGCCGTGCCCGTGCTCGGCCGAGCCGAACAGCACCGAGACCACCTGGCCCCGGCGCAGCTCGCCGGCGAGATCGGCGAAGACCCGGTCGGCCTGCGGCTCGACCTCGGCGATCAGGTCTTCCATGAGCGCGTCGTCGTGGTCGGCCAGGCGCTCCAGCATGGTGTAGCGCTCGGCCTTCTCCCGCGGCAGCTCGCCGTCGGGCAGGGCCACCACCTCGCTCGGGGCCTGCTCGCGCCAGATGAAGGCGCGCTCCAGCGCGAGATCGATGAAGCCCACCGCCGCCTCGCCCTCCATCAGGGGGATCTGGCGCATCAGGAGCGGCACCCGCGAGGCGGGCTGCAGCAGCGCCAGCGCATCGCGCAAGCTGCCCGGCGCGGTCTCGGCCTTGTTGATGAAGAGGAGGCGCGGGATGCCGGCGGCCTCCAGCTCGCGCAGGGTGAGTTCCAGGGCCGGCAGCTTGCGCTCGTCGGCTTCGCAGACCACGATCGCCGCGTCGCATGCCGGCAGCACGGCCCGCAGGTCGTGCGCGAACTCGATCGAGCCGGGGCAATCGACGAAGGTGAAGGCCTCGCCCAGGAAGCGCGCCGTGGCGAAGGCGGGCTCGACGCTCATCCCGTGCGCCCGCGCCTCGGGCGAGGTGTCGCCGACCCGGGAGCCGGCGCGCCCGGGCCGGTCGATCGCGCCGGTGCGATGGAGGATGGCCTCGAGCAGGGCGGTCTTGCCGCTCTGGAACGGACCGACGATCGCGATGCACCTGTGCTGCGCAGCCACGGGGCGTCTCCCACCTTCATCTTTGTTGACAGGGAGTTAAGCACCGGGCCGGGGCGCGGTCCAGGCGGCAGGTGTGCAGACGCGAAGGTGTGCAGGCGCGAAGAGAGGCCGATATAGGCTGTCACGGCCCGGTACGAGGCCGGCGGCGAACGGGGGATAGCCTGATGCCCGAGATCGACATCGACCATTTGCGCGGCTGGATCGGCCGCACCCGGGAGGTCGAGGATATCGTGACCCCGCGCCTCGTGGCCGAGTACCGGGCGACGCTGGCGCCCCACCTCGCGTCGGTGCGGGAGGGCGAGGCGCCGCTCGCGCTGCATTGGTGCCTCGGCCCCGAGACCCCGGCCGCCGACGCGCTCGGGCCGGACGGCCACGCGGCGAAGGGCGGGTTCCTGCCGCCGGTGCCGCTGCCGCGGCGGATGTGGGCCGGCGGCGAGGTCGAGACCCTGGCCCCCTTGCGCATCGGCGACCGGGTGGTGCGGCGCGAGACCGTGGCGGACGTGGCGGTGAAGGTCGGGCGCACCGGCACGCTCTGCTTCGTCACCGTGCGGCACGATTACGAGACGGAGCGGGGTCTGGCGATCCGCGACCGGCAGGACATCGTCTACCGCGAGGCGAGCCGGCCGGGCGATGGCGCCCCGCCGGCAAAGCTCGTCCCCGCCGCGGACGAGGCCGGGTGGTCGGTCGAGGCCGATTCCGTGCTGCTGTTCCGCTACTCGGCGATGACCTTCAACGGCCACCGCTTCCACTACGATCATCCCTACGCGACGCAGGTCGAGGGCTATGCCGGCCTCGTCGTGCACGGGCCGATGCAGGCGAGCCTGCTCCTCAACCTCGCGGCCATGCGCCTCGGCCGGGTGCCGGCCCGGTTCCGCTATCGCGGCGTCGCGCCGATGATCGCCGGATCGCGCTTCGCGGTGGCGGGACGGCGCGAGGGCGAGGGATTTCGCGGCTGGACCGCGGTCGGGGGTGCCGTCCACATGGAGGCGGAGACTGAGGGGTGAGGGTTAGGCGATCGGCGCATTGCGCCGCCGGGTCCGAACTGTCAGCTTCGCAACAAACCAGACAACGACGAGGAAACGCCATGCCGACACTGACCCGCCGTGCTTTCGCGGCCGGCACCGCCCTGCTGCTCCTGTCGGGAGCGGCCCTGGCGCAGGCGCCGGTCGTGATCAAGTTCAGCCACGTCGTCGCGCCGGACACGCCGAAGGGCCGCGGCGCCGACAAGTTCAAGGAACTGGCGGAGAAGTACACCAACGGCAAGGTCAAGGTCGAGGTCTACCCGAACTCCCAGCTGTTCAAGGACAAGGAGGAGGTCGAGGCGCTGCAGCTCGGTGCGGTGCAGATGCTGGCGCCGTCGCTGGCGAAGTTCGGGCCGCTCGGCGCCAAGGAGTTCGAGGTCTTCGACCTGCCCTACATCCTGCCCGACAAGGCGGCCCTGCGCCGGGTCACCGACGGGGCGCTCGGCAAGCGCCTGTTCGACAAGCTGCAATCGAAGGGCATCACCGGGCTCGCCTATTGGGACAACGGCTTCAAGGTGATGAGCGCCAACAAGCCGCTGCGGATGCCGGCGGATTTCCGCGGCCTGAAGATGCGGATCCAGTCCTCGAAGGTGCTGGAGGCGCAGTTCCGCGCGCTCGGTGCGATCCCGCAGGTGATGGCCTTCTCGGAGGTCTACCAAGGCATGCAGACCGGCGTGGTCGACGGCTCGGAGAACACCCCCTCGAACATGTTCACCCAGAAGCACCACGAGGTGCAGAAATACATCACGCTGTCCGATCACGGCTATATCGGCTACGCAGTGATCACCAACAAGAAGTTCTGGGACGGGCTTCCGGCCGAGATCCGGACCGAGCTCGACAAGGCGATGACGGAGGCGACCGCCTACGCCAACCAGGTCGCCGACAAGGACAATGCCGACGCCCTCGACGAGATGAAGAAGTCCGGTCGGACTACCTTCATCGAACTCACTCCCGACGAGAAGGCGGCGTGGAAGGCGGCCCTGGAGCCGGTCACCGCCGACATGGCGAAGCGCGTCGGCAAGGACGTGATCGAGGAATTCCAGAAGGAAGCCAAGGGCGGGACGCAGTAGAACCGTCCCGCCGGCTTTTCTAGAGCGTGTTATGAACCTATGACGTAGCGTGAGCGTTGAGGGGCATGAGTGCTGATCGCCCCGCCTATCCGTCCGACGTGTCCGATGAAGAATGGGCGCTGGTTGCCCCCTATCTGGCGCTGCTGCGCGAGGACTCGGGTCAACGCGACCACGAGTTGCGCGAGGTGTTCAACGGGCTGCGCTACATCGTGAAGACCGGTGCGCCGTGGCGGTTCATGCCCCACGACCTGCCGCCGTGGGCGGCGGTCTACCAGCAGACCCAACGCTGGCTTTCCGCCGATTGCTTTGGCGCGGTGGCGGGCGACCTGCGTGCTGTGTTGCGGGAAGCGGCGGGGCGCGAGCCGGAGCCGTCTGCGGTGATCCTGGACAGCCGGACCCAACGCTCCTCGCCCGAGAGCGGTGAGCGGGCGGGCTACGACGGGGCCAAGCGCAAGCGCGGCTCGAAGGTGCACCTGGCGGTGGACACGCCCGGGCATGTGGTGGCGCTGCACGTCACGCCGGCGAACGTGGACGACCGCAGCCAGGTTGGGGCGCTGACGTGTGCGGTGCAAGCGGAGACGGACGGGAGCGTGGAGACGGCGTTCGTCGATCAAGGCTACACGGGCGAGAAGCCGGCGAAGGCCGCCGACGCGAACGGCATCGCGTTGGAGGTAGTCAAGGCGCCCGAGGCCAAGCGCGGCTTCGTGCTGCTGCCACGCCGGTGGGTGGTGGAGCGCTCGCTGGCCTGGGCGGCGCGCTGCCGCCGGCTGGTCAAGGACTACGAGCGCTATGCCACCACGTTGGCAGGCATCTACATGATCGCCTTCGTCTGCGACATGCTCAGCAAGCTTGGACGCATCGTAAACAGTTCATAACACGCTCTAGGGCGCTTCACGACCGCTTTGCAATCGCGAAGATCTCCAGATTCTTGATTTTGCGGCATGTTCTACGACGAAACGGCATCCACTTCGTCGGAAAATGCTCCAAGGCGATCGCGCCCCGTCGTCGAGAGATCGACGGCGGGGCTTTTTCGTGCCGCGTTGCCGTCGCGAACGACGGATCGTCGAAAAGATAGTTTGCCGGGAAACGATACGACCATCGCCCGTCGCCGCGGAGAGGCGACAGGCTGGCCTTCACGGCCCGGCAACCTTCACAGCACTGTCGCAAAACACTCATACAGAACGAACACAGTCCGAAACATGCTGTAACAAGGCAGCCTCGCCGACCGGTCCGATACGTCGAACGTTCGCCGCGAGCCCGGTGCCGCTTGCGCGCTTTCCCTCCCCGATAAGCCCTAACAGCCTCGCGCTGACGGGTGGTGC
The DNA here is from genome assembly GCF_057747795.1 of Methylobacterium sp. 142-1Y. Classification (NCBI taxonomy): domain Bacteria; kingdom Pseudomonadati; phylum Pseudomonadota; class Alphaproteobacteria; order Hyphomicrobiales; family Methylobacteriaceae; genus Methylobacterium; species Methylobacterium sp. 142-1Y. The sequence goes on from NZ_CM173224.1 coordinate 1,534,011, forward strand.
CGCCTCGGGCGCCGCCGCTCCTCGTGCGCGCCCGGAGACACTGGAATCCATGGCCACGACGCTTGCCGCCGGCGACATCGCCATCGTCGGCTACGACGCCACCAACCCGGACGATTTCGCCTTCGTGGTGTTGCGCGACGTCGAGGCCGGAACGGCCATCAGCTTCACCGATAACGGCTGGAGCTCCAGCACTGGCGCCTTCCGCACCGGCGAGGGCACCTACACCTACACGGCGCCCTCGGCGCTCGCCGCCGGCACGGTGATCCGCCCGACCACCGACAGTGCCGCCGGCGGCACCAACTCGCCGGTCTTCACGGCGCAGAACTTCGCGCTCAACGCCTCGGGCGACCAGATCCTGGCCTATCAGGGCGCGGCCGCGAGCCCGACCTTCCTGTACGCGATCAACTTCGCCGATGGCGGCACCACGTTTGCCGGCAACGCCACCAGCGCCGGCACCTCGGCCCTGCCGCCGGGCCTGACGCTGGGCCAGAGCGCCGTCGCGCTCCCCTCCGCCAACGGCCGCTATGCCGGCCCGACCTCGGGCACCCGCGACCAGATCCTGGCCTCCGTCGGCACGACCTCGTCCTGGACCCAGAACACCACCACCCGGGTCGGCGACGCCGCCTACGCTCCCTTCACGGTGACCGCGGCGCAATCCCTTCCGACCCTGTCGATCGACGACGTCCAGGCGAGCGAGGGCGATGCAGGCACCAAGCAGCTCACCTTCACGGTGTCGCTCGGCGCGGCGGCGCCCGCCGGCGGCGTGACCTTCGATATCGCCACCGCCGACGGCACGGCCACGGCCGGCAGCGACTACACCGCCCGCAGCCTCACCCGCCAGATCATCGCGGCCGGCGAGACCCGCGCGACCTTCGCGGTCGATATCACCGGCGACACGGTGGTCGAGCCGACGGAAACCTTCACGGTGAGCGTCGCGAACGTCTCGGGCGCCACGGTGGCGAAGGGCCAGGGCACCGGAACGATCCTCAACGACGATACCGGCACCCGGATCGGCGGCACGGCGATCTACGACGCCGCGCCCTCGCTCCAGGGCCTGTCGGGTGCGACCGCCACGACCCCGCCGAGCGCCACCAACGCGCTCCAGCTCGTGCGGCTCGGCGCCTACGCCACCACCAACGATCCGGCGACGACGGTCGCGCCGAACGCCGAGGTGGTGGCCTACGATGCGACCACCAGCCGGCTCTACGTCCAGAACACCAGCGAGAACCGCATCGAGATCGTGGGGCTCGACGCCGCCGGCTCCCTCGCCAAGACCGGCGAGATCCTGCTCTCTGGCCTCGAGCAATACGGCGCGGTGAACTCGGTCGCGGTCTTCAACGGCCTCGTGGCGGTGGCCTACGCCAATGCGACCGGGGACGCGCCGGGCCGCGTCGCGCTGTTCAACGCCGACGGCACGCTGCTGCGCTCGCTCACCGTCGGGGTCGGGCCCGACCAGCTGGTGTTCACCCGCGACGGCACCCGCCTCCTCGTCGCCAACGAGGGCGAGCAGGCGAGCGCCGCCAGCAACCCGGTCGGGGGCGTCTCGATCATCGACGTCTCGGGCGGCGCGGCCAGTGCCTCGGTCGCCACGACCGTCGGGTTCACCGGGCTCGACGGCGCCGAGGCGACCTTGCGCGCCCGCGGCCTCGCGATCACGCCCGGCAAGGCCGCGTCCGCCGACATCGAGCCCGAATACATCGCGATTTCGCCCGACAACCGCTTCGCCTACGTCACCCTCCAGGAGGTGAACGGTGTCGCGGTGATTGACCTCACCAATCCCGGCACGGCGCCGATCGCGATCCAGCCGCTCGGCGCGGTCGATCATTCGCTGCCCGGCAACGAGTTCGACGCCTCCGACCGCGACGGGCCGGGCGGCACCGCCTCGATCCGGATCGCCGCGACGCCCGCCGGCACGCCGATCCTCGGCCTGCTCCAGCCCGACAGCATCGCGTCGTTCACCACCGGCGGCGCGACCTACTTCGTCACCGCCAACGAGGGCGACCAGCGGGTCATCGGCGGTGCCGACGATGCCAACGACGTCGCGCGGCTGAGCGCGGTTCCGAACAGCCGGCTCACCCCGGTGCTCCAGGCGCTGAAATCCGATCCGGCCTATGCCCGGCTCAACGTGCTCCTGCGTACCGGCGACACCGACGGCGACGGGGTGATCGACCGGCTCAACACGCTGGGCGGCCGCGGCATCTCGATCTTCCGGCAGAATGCCGACGGCACCATCACCAAGGTGCGCGAGACCGGCGGCGAGTTCGAAAAAATCTTCGCCCAGATCGCGCCGGAGCGGTTCAACAACGACCAGACCGTCTCCAACACCCCCGACGACCGCTCCGACAACAAGGGGCCGGAGCCCGAGGGCATCGCCGTCGGCACGGTGAACGGGCGCATTTACGCCTTCGTCGGCCTGGAGCGCCAGAGCGGCATCCTGGTCTACGACGTGACCGATCCGGCGAACGCGAATTACGTCTCCTACGTGCCGCCGCTCGCCGGTTCGGCCGCCGATCTCGGGCCGGAGGTGCTCACGTTCATTCCCGCCGACCGCAACCCGACCGGCACGAACCTCGTGGTCTCGGCCAACGAGGTGGCGAATGGCGGTGCGACGCTCTACGCCGCCCTGCCCCAGGGCGCGACGCAGGAGATCTCCTTCGCGCCCGATTCGCTGAGCGTCAGCCGTCCCGAGGGCGATAGCGGCACCACGACCTTCAGCTTCACGGTCCAGCGCTCGAACGGCACGCTCGGCGCCGTCGCCTTCACCGCCGCGCTCTCCGGCACCGGCGCCAACCCGGCCAGCGCCGCCGACTTCACCGGCAGCCCGGCCCTGCCGCTCACCGTCACCGGCACGATCCCGGCGGGTGCCGCCTCGACGGTCGTCACGGTCGCCGTCCAGGGCGACGCGACGCCGGAACCGAGCGAGACCTTCGCGCTCACGCTCCTGAATGCCAGTTCGAGCCAGGCCGGCATCACCGCCCGCGTGAGCGCCGGCAACGCCAGCGCCACCGGCACCATCGTCAACGACGACGTGACTCTGATCTCGGCGGTGCAGGGCGCCGGCAGCGCCAGCCCGCTCGTCGGCCAGACCGTCACGGTCGAGGCGATCGTCGTCGGCGACTTCCAGAACGGCGACGCGGACGGGAAGCGCAACCTCGGCGGCTTCTACCTCCAGGAGGAGAAAGCCGATCAGGATGCCAACCCCCTGACCTCGGAAGGGGTGTTCGTCTACGAGGGCACCGGCAACCGCCTCGTCGACGTACACGAGGGCGACCGGGTCCGGGTCACCGGCACGGTCACCGAATTCAACGGCGAGACGCAGCTCACGGTGAACGCCGCCTCCGGCATCCAGGTCGTCCAGGCCGGAGCCCTCTCGGCCGCCGAGGTCAAGGCGCAGGCGGTCGACGTCACCCTGCCGACGGCGGGCGTGGTGGGCACCGGCACGACGGCGCAGCCGGACCTCGAACGCTACGAGGGGATGCTGGTCCGCTTCCCCCAGACCCTCACGATCTCCGAGCAGTTCAACCTCGACCGCTTCGACGAGATCCGCCTCGCGGCGGGCGGGCGGCCCGAGACCTTCACCAACGAGTTCGAGCCGAACGCGCAAGGCTACGCCGCCTACCTCGCTCAGACCGCCGCCCGCTCGATCACCTACGACGACGGTTCGAACAGCCAGAACCTGCCGGTCGAGAATCTCGACGGCTTCGGTCCGATCTACTCGACCGCCACCGCGCCCCGGATGGGCGACACGGTGACCGGGCTCACCGGTACCCTCGGGTTCGGCCCGACCAACGCCTTCCGGGTCCGGTCGATCGAGGACGGCGCGAACAGCTTCACCAAGGCCAATCCGCGCCCGAGCGCACCGGACGCGGTCGGCGGCACGCTGAAGGTCGGCAGCCTCAACGTCCTCAACTACTTCACGACGCTCAACACCTCGTCGAGCTCGCTCACCGCGATTGGCCAGCAGCCGCGCGGCGCCAATTCGAGCGAGGAACTGGCGCGCCAGACCGAGAAGCTCGTCACGACCCTGATCGGTACCGGGGCCGACGTGCTCGGCCTCACCGAGCTGGAGAACCAGTTCCAGCCCGGCAACCCGGGCAACGCGCTGGAATACCTCGTCGGCCAGCTCAACGCCCGGGTCGGCGCCGGCACCTACGCCTACGTGAACCCGGGCAACCAGCTCGACCAGGGCCAGTTCCTCGGCGGCGATGCCATCGCGGTCGGCTTCATCTACAAGCCGAGCAAGGTCAGCGTCGCGCTCGACACCACGATCGAGAAGCTCGATGATACGGACGTGGCGCGGATCGATCCTGCGCTCTTGCAGCAGAGCACGACCGGTCACCTGTTCAACGGGGTGAATACCAGCCGCGCGTCCCTCGCGGTGACGTTCCACGAGATCGCCAGCGGCGAGGATTTCACGGCGGTCATCAACCACCTGAAGTCGAAGAGCGGCACCGGCACCGGCGCGGATGCCGACCAGGGCGACGGCCAGGGCAACTGGCAGCAGCAGCGCGAACTCGCCGCCAAGGCGCTGACCGAGTGGGTGGCGACGAAGCCGACCGGCACCCGGGATTCCGACGTGATCCTGCTCGGCGACTTCAACGCCTACCTCAAGGAGGACGCCCTCGCCACGATCAAGGCCGGGGGCTTCACCAACCTCGCCGAGGATCGCCTCGCCGACCCCTATTCCTACGTCTTCGACGGGGCCTTCGGCGCCCTCGACCATGCCTTCGCCACTCCGAGCCTGAACGGCCAGGTGACCGGCGTGACCGAGTGGCACGTCAATGCCGACGAGGCGGACGCGATCGACTACAACCTCGATTTCAACCGCCCCGCCTCGTATTTCGACGGCAAGGTGGCGGCGCGCGAATCCGACCACGATCCGGTCCTGGTCGGCCTCAAGCTCGACCAGACCGCCCCGACCCTCGTCGCCGCCACACCGGCCGACAACGCCACCGGGGTCGCGCCCGGCGCCAGCATCACCCTGCGCTTCAGCGAGGCGGTGAAGGCCGGCACCGGCGCGATCACGATCACCGACGGGGCCGGCGACACCCGCACCATCGCGGTCTCCGACGCCGCCCAGGTCGCGATCGCGGGCGACACCGTCACGATCGATCCGAGCGCCGACCTCAAGGCGGGCACGGCCTACGACGTGATCGTGCCGAAGGGCGCGATCACCGACACGGCCGGCAACGCCTTCGCGGGCCTCGCGCAGGACCAGCTCGACTTCACCACCCAGCAGGCCGCCCCGATGACCTACACGCTCCAGATCCTGCACGCCTCGGACTGGGAGGCCGGTCTCCTGGCGACCCAGCGCGCGCCGAACTTCGCGGCGATCGTCGACAAGCTCGAAGACGCGACCCCGAACTCGATCACCCTCTCGACCGGCGACGGCTGGATCCCGAGCCCGTTCTTCATCGCGGGCGCCGACCCGCAGCTGAACGCGACCTATAACGGCATCTACAACCAATATTACGGGCTCTCGGGCGCCAACGCCTACGGCAAGCTCACCGCCTCGCCGGGCCGGGCCGACATCACGATCCAGAACATCATCGGCGTCCAGGCCGCGGTGTTCGGCAACCACGAATTCGATTCCGGCCCCACGGAAGTCGCCAACATCATCGGCGCCAATCTCGGCACGGCGCCGGGCGCGGCCGACGACACCTGGGTCGGGTCGCAATTCCCCTACCTCTCGACCAACCTGAACTTCTCGAAGGAATCGGCGCTGTCGGGCCTCGTCCACAAGGACGGCGACGCCGCGACCTTCGCCGAGACCGGCCCGACCTCGACCCAGACCGGCACCGGCGCCGACAAGATCGCCAAGTCGGTGGTCATCACCGAGAACGGCGAGAAGATCGCCTTCATCGGCGCCACCACCCAGCTCGAGCCGCTGCTGACGACGCTCGGCAACGTCACCCTCGACGGCTTCACCGGCCGCGACGAGATCGCGCTGCTCGCCCAGCAGATCAATGCCGAGGTCGACCGGGTGCTCGCGGCCAATCCGGGCCTCAACAAGGTCATCGTCGGCACCCACCTGCAGCAGCTGTCGAACGAGCAGGCGCTGGCCCCGCTCCTGCGCAACGTCGACGTGCTGATCGGCGGCGGCTCGCACACCCTGCTCTCCGACTCCAACGACCGGCTGCTGCCGGGCGACGTCTCGGGCGGCGCCTACCCGCAATTCTTCACCAACGCCTCGGGCCAGACCCTGGCGCTGGTCAACACCGCCTCCGAATATTCCTATGTCGGCCGCCTGACCGTCACCTTCGACGACCAGGGCACCATCATCCGCGACTCGATCACGCCGCAGAATTCGGGTGCGGTCGCGGTCGACGACACCAGCGTGGCGCAGCTCTGGGGCTCGAAGGACGCGGCCTTCGCGCCGGGCACCAAGGGCTACCTCGTCAGGGAAATGATCGAGGGCCTCGACGTCAACAACGACGGCATCCAGGAGACCGCCGGCGTCGCCGACATCATCCGCCAGCAGGACGGCAACATCCTCGGCCGCACCAGCGTCTACCTCGAGGGGCGCCGCGGCGAGGTCCGCACCGAGGAGACCAACCTCGGCGACCTCTCCGCCGACGCCAATCTCTGGTACGCCAAGCAGTACGATTCCACGGTCGCGGTCTCGATCAAGAACGGCGGCGGCATCCGCGACTCGATCGGCTCGTTCTCGACCGCGGGCGGCGGCACCGCCGAGCTTCCCCCGGCGGCGAACCCCTCCGCCGGCAAGCAATCGGGCGATATCTCGCAGCTCGACGTCACCAACTCGCTCCGCTTCAACAACGCGCTCGCCGTCACCACGGTGTCGGCGCTGGAGATGAAGCGGATCCTGGAACACGCGGTCTCGGCCACCGCCGCGGGCGCGACGCCCGGGCAGTTCCCGCAGATCGGCGGCTTGAGCTTCTCCTTCGACGCCAGCAAGACCGCCCAGACCCTCGACGCCAACGGCACCGTCACCCGCGAGGGCCAGCGGGTCCTCAACGCCGCGATCGTCGACGAGAACGGCCGGATCACCGACACCCTGGTGCAGAACGGCCAGCTCGTCGGCGACCCGAACCGCGGCATCCGCACCGTCACCCTCGACTTCCTGGCGACCGGCACCTCCACCGCGCCGGGCCTCGGCGGCGACAACTATCCCTTCCCGGCCTACGGCGAGAACAAGGTGGCGCTCGCCTCCGCCATGCCCGGCGCCGCGCTGCCCAACACCGCGACCTTCGCGGCGCAGGGCACCGAGCAGGACGCGATGGCCGAATACCTGCGCGCCTTCTACGCCTCGACGCCCTACGGCACCGCCGACACCACGCCCGCCGGCGACACCCGAATCCAGAACCTCGCCGCCCGCAGCGACACGGTTCTCGCCCGGGGCGTCGTCCGCACCGGCACCGACGGCAACGATACGCTGACCGGGACGGCCTTCGACGACATCATCACCGGCGGCGCCGGTGACGACACGATCGTCAACTCTGCCGGCAACGACATCCTGCTCGGCGGCCGCTCGCCCGGCGGTGCGACCGGCACCGACACCCTGGTGTTCAACTCGCGGCTCGCCGACACCACCGTCACCCGCGACGGCGCCTACATGCTGATCGTCGGGCCGGAGGGCCAGGACCGGGTCACCGGCTTCGAGCGCTACCAGTTCACCGACGCCACGGTGGTCGTCGCCGATGGCTCCCCCCTCGTCGACGACCTGTTCTACCTCGCCACCAACAAGGACGTGCTCGCCGCCGGCCAGGACGCCGACACCCACTACGCCGCCTATGGCTGGAAGGAGGGCCGCGACCCCAACGCGCTGTTCTCCACCACCGGCTACCTCGCCGCCAATCCGACCGTCCGCGCCGCGGGCCAGAACCCGCTCGATCAGTACGATGCCACCGGCTGGAAGGAGGGCCGCGACCCCTCCGCCGCCTTCGACAACGAGCTGTACCTCGCCCGCAACCCCGACGTGAAGGCCGCCGGGATCGACCCGCTCAAGCATTACATCGAGTACGGCCAGGGCGAGGGCCGCAAGATCTACGACGCGATCGGCAAGACCGCCGATCTGGCGGCGCATCCGGGCTTCGACGCCGAGTACTACCTCCTGTCGAACCCCGACGTAGCCCGCGCGGCCATCGCGGCGGGCGGCGACTCGTCGGCCTACGCCTACCAGCACTACCAGACCTATGGCTGGAAGGAGGGCCGCAACCCGAACGCGGTGTTCGACACCAAGGGCTACCTGACTGCCTATGGCGACGTGAAGGCGGCCGGCATCGACCCGCTGATGCACTACGACCAGTACGGCTGGAAGGAAGGCCGCGACCCGTCGAAGGGCTTCGACTCCACGGCGTATCTCGGGGCCTACGGCGACGTGGCGCAAGCCAAGCTCGACCCGATGCAGCACTACCTGCAATACGGCGCGCTCGAGGGCCGCTCCACCTTCGGCGACACCACCTTCGGCGCCGGCAATATCGGCTGAGCCGTCGGCGTGGTGGCCGGCGGTCCGGATTTGTCCGGGCCGCCGCAAGATCGTCCCTCTTCGAGGAAGCCTCGCACGAAACAGCGCGGCTTCCTCTTTTCGTTCGGGCTCGCCGTCAGACCACGTGGTCCGGCGCCAGGGCGCAGGCCGGCCCACCCGCCAGTTCCACCTGCAGCGTGACGTGGGCGATGCCGAAGCGGCGGCGCAGCAAACCCGCGCAGTCGTTGAGGAAGGCGTTGCCGGGATGGCCCTCCGGCATCACCAGATGGGCGGTGAGCGCCGTCTCGGTGGTGCTCATCGGCCAGACGTGGAGGTCGTGGACCTCGGCCACGCCCGGGCGCTCGGCGAGGCAGCGGCGCACCTCGGCCGGGTCGATGCCCGGGGGCACGGCGTTGAGCGAGAGCACGACGCTGTCGCGCAAGAGCCCCCAGGTGCCGGCGACGATCACCGCCACGATGACGAGGCTGGTCGCCGGGTCGATCCAGGTCCAGCCGGTCGCCATGATGACGAGGCCCGCTGCCACGACGCCGGCCGAGACCGCGGCGTCGGCCAGCATGTGTAGGTAGGCGCCGCGGACGTTGATGTCGCCCTTGGCGCCCGAGGCGAACAGCCAGGCGGTGATGCCGTTCACCGCGATGCCGATCAGCGCCACGATCGTGACGGTGAGCCCCGGGACGGGGGCGGGCTCGCTGAAACGCTGGATCGCCTCCCAGGCGATGGCCCCGACCGCGACCAGCAGGAACACCGCGTTGAACAGGGCGGCGAGGATCGAGGACGAGCGCAGGCCGTAGGTGAAGCGCGCCGTCGGCAGCCTCTGGCCCAGCGTCGCCGCCGCCCAGGCGACGACGAGGCCGAGCACGTCCGACAGGTTGTGGCCGGCATCGGCCAGCAGCGCCACCGAATCGGTCAGGAACCCGTAGGCGCCCTCGATCAGCACGAAGCCGGTATTCAGCGCGATGCCGATGGCGAAGGCCCGGCCGAAATTCGCCGGGGCGTGGACGTGGCCCGGGCCGTGATGGTGATGACCGTGGTCGTCATGCCCGTGGTCGTGGTGGTCGTGATGCGCGTGGTCGTGGTGCTGGCCCATGCCCGCTCCTCTCGTCCCTTGCGCAGGCATCCGGCCCACGCGGTCGTTCCGGCACCGCTGCTTTAGGGCGCGCGCCGCGGGACGGCGAGCCCCGCGGGCGGCAGGACTGTCCGGGGAAACTTTCCAGACAAGAAGAGCGCAGGCTTTACTCCTCTCCCCGACAGATCCCGGGCTTGCCCGGGATCTGCAAGCGACGGACGAAGTCGGGCAAGCCCGACTTCGTTGCGGGGAGAGGCCTGAGCTCCGAAGGGGCTCAGGGAGCCCGGCAGCGAACCGCAGGTTCGCCGCGGGGGTGAGGGGGAATTGCCGGAAGAGTCTCATCCGTCGAGCCCCCCTTCCCTCGCTCCGGCTGCGCCTCCGCTTGCTGCTGACCCGACAAGGGGTCAGCAGCCCTCTCCCCGCCCGCGGGGAGAGGGGAACCCTGCGCTATTTCCTGTCCCTAGACAGCACCGTGGGGGACGGAAGCTCGCCCCGCCGCCAGCCGCAACGCCGCCTCCGTCAACGCCCCGTCCGGCCGGATCATCTGGTCGAGCACCGTGAAATGGTCGTCGCCGGGCAGGGGCAGGAGGTCGCCGGGAAGGCCGGTCCCGGCCCAGGCGGCCTGGTAGACCTGCGATTGCCGGCACAGCTCCGGCAATTCGTCGCCGCCATAGGCTACCGTGAGCGGACCGGCCGCGACCGGTAGGTGACGGATCGGCGAGAGCGCGGCGACCTCGTCCTCGGTGAGGTGGAGCGTGTCGTCGAGGGCCGTGCGCCGGATCGGCGCGAGGTCGAAGATGCCGGAGATGGCCAAGCCCGCATCGACCTCGGGGCAGGCCATGGCGAGCGCCGCGAGGTGGCCGCCGGCCGACCAGCCCGAGACGACGAGGCGCGGCGGGCTCGCATGGGCGCGCAAACGGGCGAGCGCCGCCGGGATCTCGGCGCAGAGCGCGGTCATCGTCGCCTCGGGGCAGAGCGTATAGCCGATCATCGCCACGTCGAGGCCGCGGGCGAGGGGTCCTTCGGCCAGCGCCGAGAAGCCGGTTCTGTCGTTGCGCTGCCAGTAGCCGCCATGGATGAAGGCGAGGAGCGGCGCTCCCGGCCTTCCGCAGCGGAAGAGGTCGAGGCGCTGGCGGGCGCCTGCGCCGTAGGAAATGTCCAGTTCCCCGGAACGGGCCTCGCGGAAGGCCGCGCTGCGCTCGCGCAAGGCCGCCATGAAGGCGCTGCTGCCGGGCACCGCGCCGGAATTGTCGTAGGCCTTGCTCAGTGTCGCGCGGTCCATCCCGCGCCAGTCGCCGCCCGCCATCGAACATCCTCCCGAAGCCATGCGGGACGATAACCCGGAAAACGAAAAGGGCGGCCCCGCGCCGTGCGCAGGGCCGCCCCCGATCCTCGCAACCCGGGGCGTTCGCCCCGGATCGTCGCTTACTCGGCCGGCTGGAGCGCCGGGACCGGGCCGATCTCGTCGAGCGGCATCGGGTTGCCGTCGAGGGCGGCCTTCAGGCGGTCCATGTCGACCTCACCCTCCCAGCGGGCGACCACGATGCAGGCCACCGCGTTGCCGATGAAGTTGGTGAGCGCCCGGCACTCCGACATGAAGCGGTCGATGCCGAGGATCAGCGCCATGCCGACGACCGGCACGGAGGGGACCACCGCCAGCGTCGCGGCGAGCGTGATGAAGCCCGAGCCGGTGACGCCGGCCGCGCCCTTCGAGGACAGCATCGCGACGAGGAGGAGCAGGGCCTGCTCGCCGTAGGTAAGGGGCGTGTCCGTCGCCTGGGCGATGAACAGGGCCGCCATGGTCATGTAGATGTTGGTGCCGTCGAGGTTGAACGAGTAGCCGGTCGGGACCACCAGGCCGACGACGGGCTTCGAGCAGCCGGCGCGCTCCATCTTCTCGAGCAGCGAGGGCAGGGCCGACTCGGAGGACGAGGTGCCGAGCACCAGCAGCAGCTCCTCCTTGATGTAGCGGACGAGCTTGACGATCGAGAAACCGTTGTAGCGGGCGACGAGACCGAGCACGCCGAAGACGAAGATCGCCGAGGTCAGGTAGAACGCGCCGACCAGATAGGCGAGGTTGGCGAGCGAGGAGATGCCGTACTTGCCGATGGTGAAGGCCATCGCGCCGAAGGCGCCGATGGGAGCGACCTTCATGATGATGTGGACGACGCCGAAGATCGCCTCGGACAGGATCTTGATGAAGTCGAGCACCGGCTTGCCGCGCTCGCCCAGGAAGGCGAGGCCGAAGCCGAACAGCACCGAGAAGAACAGGACCTGGAGGATCTCACCGCCCGAGAACGCACCCACCGCCGTCGACGGGATGATGTTCATCAGGAAGTCGGTGATCGTCTGCGACTTCGCCTTCTCGGCGTACATCGCGATCTGCTTGGGATCGAGCGACTTCGGATCGATGTGCATCCCTGCGCCCGGCTGGACGAGGTTTGCAATGATCAGGCCGACGATCAGTGCCAGCGTGGAGAAGGTGATGAAGTAGATCAGCGCCTTGCCGCCGACCCGGCCGACCTTCTCGAGGTTGGTCATGCCGGCGATGCCGGAGACCACGGTGAGGAAGATCACCGGGGCAATGATCATCTTGACGAGCTTGATGAAGGCGTCGCCGAGCGGCTTCATGTCGGCGCCGAGCGCCGGGTAGAAGTGGCCGAGCGTGATGCCGATCGCGACGGCGACCAGCACCTGGAAATAGAGGGTCTTGTAGATCGGCTTCGGGGCCGGCGGCGCGTGGGGCGCGGTCAGCGGGGACGGGACGGAGGTAGCCATTGGACGTTCTCCCTACATGGCTCGTTGCAGGACGGCGTTGGCGGTCGAACCGCTGTGGCGCTCTTGCTCTTGGCCTCACGACGGCTCTCGCCGTTCGGCTGTGATCGACCTTTTCGCGAAGGCCTGCCGCTCACCGGCAGGCTGCGGACGGACACACAATGGCAACCGGCGTGCCAGCCGGCGAAATTCCGAAATTTTTTGTTAAGTGCCGACCAATAAAAGGATTTTCATGGGACAGGGGGAAACGGCCACGGAGAGGCTTCCGGTGCCCCGCAACGCGGGGCGGGAATTGTTCCGGAAATCCGCATCCATCGTCAGGAAAATTCCTAGTCCGGCGAGGCGGCCGTGACCGGCTGGCGCGGCTTGCCGCGCTCCCCGGCCTTGCCCTGGCTCCTCGGCCTCGCCGCGGTGCTGGCGGCGGCCCTTTTTGCGGGCCGCACCGCCGAGCGGGCGGCGCTCGCCGACCTGCGGCGCTCGGCGAATGCCACGCTCGCGCTTCAGGTCGCGGCCTTCCGCACCGAGATGCAGAAACAGGGATCGCTGCCGCTCGCGCTCGCCACCGATCCTGAGATCACCGCGGTGGTCGGTCCTTCGCCGGATCCGGCCCTGCTCGCCCGGGTGAACGACCGCCTGGCCGAGATCGCCCGGGCCTCCGGGGCTGCGGTGATCTACGTCGTCCGCCAGGACGGCCTCGCGATCGCGGCGAGCAATGCCGGCGAGCCCGGCAGCTTCGTCGGAACGAATTACGGGTTCCGGCCCTATATCCAGCAGGCGCTCGCCGAGGGGGCGGGACGGCAATTCGCGCTCGGCACCGTCAGCGGCCGGCCCGGCCTCTATCTCAGCCGCCGGGTCGCCGGCCCCGGCGGACGGACCGGGGTGGTGGTGGTCAAGGTCGAGTTCGACGGCATCGAGGCGGCCTGGCGCGACTCCTGGAAGAAGGGCGGCGAGACCGTGATGGTCACCGATCCCCGCGGCATCGTCCTGATGGCGAGCGAGCCGTCCTGGCGCTTCGGCAGCTTACGGCCGGTGCCGGAGGAGGAGCGCCGGCTGATCCGCGAGCGGCTCGAATTCGGCGCCGCGCCGCTCGCGCCGGTGCCGATCCATCCGGCGGCGGATGGAACCCTGGTGCGGATCGGCAACGGGGCCGAGCCGGCGCGGCTGGCCCTGCCCCTCGACGCCGACATCCCGGGCACGACCTGGCGGCTTCACACCCTGACGCGGGTCGGCGTCGCGGTGGCGCGCGAGCGGATCCAGGCCCAGGTCATCGCCGGCCTTGGCGTCGGCCTCGCCTGCCTGGGGCTGGCCGAGATCGTCGGCCGGCGCCGGCGCCTGCGGGCGAGCCTCGCCGAGGCGGCGGCCCGGCGCATCGATCTGGAGGAGCGGGTGCGGGCGCGGACGGAAGCCCTCACCGAGACCAACCGCAAGCTCAAGGCCGAGATCGCCGAGCGCCAGCGGGCGGAGGCCGAGCGCCAGCGCCTCGGGCGCGAGCTCGCCCATGCCGGCCGGCTCGCGGCGCTCGGCCAGTTCGCCGCCAGCATGGCGCACGAGATCAACCAGCCGCTGGCCGCGATCCGCTCCTATGCCGACAATGCCGGCATCCTGATCCAGCGCGAGCGGCTGCCGGAGGCGACCGAGAACCTCGCCGCGGTCGGCCGCCTGACCGAGCGCATCGCCGCCCTGACCCGCCAGCTCAAGGGGTTCGCCCGCAAGGCCTCGGGCCGGCGCGACCCGGTCGCGCTCGGCGGTGTGGTGCGGGCGAGCCTGGAGGTGGTCGAGGGGCGGCTCTCCGGCATCGACCTCGCCCTCGCGGTCCCCGAGCTCTCGCCCTATGTGCTGGGGGAGGGGCCGCGGCTGGAGCAGGTCGTGGTCAACCTGGTGCAGAACGCCCTCGACGCGGTCGCGGGCGTGAACGATCCACGCATCGCCGTGACGGTGCGGGTCATGGGGGAGCGCGCGGTGCTGGAGGTGGGCGACAATGGTGGCGGGCTGCCCGATGGTGGCGCCCAGGTGTTCGACGCGTTCTTCACCACCAAGGCGAGCGGCCTCGGCCTCGGGCTGGCCATCTCCCGCGGCATCGTCGAGGAATGCGGCGGCACCCTCTCGGCCGGCGCCTCGCCGGAGGGCGGCGCCCTGTTCCGGGTCGAGCTGCCGCTGGCCCCCGCCGCCACGCAGGGATGTGCCGCGGCGCCGGGAGCCGCCGCGTGACCGCGCCCTCCCACCGCGTGATCTTCGTCGACGACGAGGAGGAGGTGCGCCGGGCCAACGGCCAGAGCCTCGACCTCGCGGGCTTTTCCGTCGAGACTTACGGCGACGCCGAATCGGCCCTGCGGGCGATCCTCGCCGAGCCGCCGGGCGTCGTCGTCACCGACGTGCGCCTGCCGGGCCTCGACGGGCTCGGGCTGTTTTCGGCGATCCAGGAGGCCGATCCGGAGCTGCCGGTGATCCTGATCACCGGCCACGGCGACATCACCATGGCGGTCCGGGCGATGCGCGCGGGCGCGTACGATTTCCTCGCCAAGCCCTATCCGGCCGACACCCTGGTCGCCTCGGTGCGGCGCGCCCTGGAGCGCCGGGCCCTGGTGGAGGAGAACCGGAATCTACGCGCCCGCCTCGACGCCGCGGTGGCGGAGGACCCGGCCTTCCTCGGCGTCTCGCCTGCCATCACGCGGCTGCGCCAGTTCGTGCGCGAGGTGGCGCAGGCCGATGTCGACGTGCTGGTGCTCGGCGAGACCGGCTCGGGCAAGGAGGTGGTGGCGAGCGCGCTCCACCGCTGGAGCCGGCGCGCCAAGGGCAATTTCGTCGCGATGAATTGCGGCGCGCTGCCCGACACCGTGGTCGAGAGCGAATTGTTCGGCCACGAGGCCGGCGCCTTCACGGGCGCGCTCAAGAAGCGGGTCGGGCGCATCGCGCATGCCGATGGCGGCACGCTGTTCCTCGACGAGATCGAGAGCATGGCGCTCAACATCCAGGTCAAGCTCCTGCGGGTGCTGCAGGAGCGGGTGGTGGAGCCGCTCGGCACCAACGCGATCCAGCCCGTCGACATGCGGGTGGTGGCCGCGACCAAGATCGATCTCGGCCAGGCCGCCGCGCAGGGCACGTTTCGCGATGATCTCTATTACCGCCTGAACGTCGTCTCGGTGGCGATCCCCCCCTTGCGCGAGCGGCGCGAGGACGTGGCGCTCCTGTTCGAGCACTTCCTGCGCAAGGCCGCCGCCCGCTTCAACCGGGAGCTGCCGCCGGTGACGCCGGCGATCCGCGAGCACTTGAGCCGGCACGACTGGCCCGGCAACGTGCGCGAGCTCGGCCATTTCGCCGAGCGCTGCGCCCTGGGCTTGAGCCCCACCGGCCCGGCCGTGCCCGAGCCCGCGAAGGCGGCGACGCTGGCCGAGCAGATGGACCGCCACGAGCGCGGCCTGATCCGCGACGAGCTGATCATGGCCGGCGGCGACGTGCGGGTGGCCGCCGAGGCCCTCGGGACACCCCGAAAGACCCTCTACGACAAGATCGCCCGCCACGGCCTCGACCCGAACGACTATCGGTGACGGCTCACCCGCGCCGGGGGTGCTGTTTGAAGAACCGCCACATCTCCCGCGTGGCGTCCGGCCCCTGCGGATCGGTGTAGCTGCCGTCAGGGCGGCCGCCGGACCAGGCATGGCCGGAGCCGTGGATCACCCAATGCTCGACGGTCGGGCGCCCGGCGGCATCGGCGTAGAGGCTCCGCTCGAAGGTGCGGCCTGATCCGGCCCGGCCTTCCTCGCGCCGGATCAGGCGGCCGCCGGCGGCGGTGGCGAGGGCCGCGCCGTTCTTCGGGTTCACGGTGGTGTCCCGGTCGCCATGGAACACGATGGTGGGGACCGGGGAGGCAGTGCCGGTGCCGCCGTCGCGCATCGCCGCGATTGCCCCCGGCAGGGTGCGGGCCGCCCCCGCGCAGAGGCCCGAATGCACCCCGAGCGCCGCGTAGAGCTCCGGATGCGCCGCCGCGACATTGGCCGCCGCTGCGCCCCCGGCCGAGATCCCGGCGACGAAGACCCGCCGCGGATCGACCGCATAAGCCGTCATCACCGCCCGGGTGATGCCGGCGATGATCCCGGCCTCGCCGCTGTCGCGACCCTGGTCACCGGGGCTGTACCAGTTCCAGCACCGGCCTGGTTGGCGGCCCGCGTCTGTTCCGGATAGGCGACCAGGACTGTCTCGGAATCCGCCAGCACGTTCATGCCGGTGCCGGCGGCGAAATCCTCCGGCGACTGCGTGCAGCCATGCAGCATCACCACCAGCGGGACTGGCCGGCCGCGATAGCCCCCCGGCACGTAGAGGCGGTAGGCGCGCCGGCCCGGCGAACCCGCGAAGCTCTCCGACAGGAACTGCCCGGGGGCGGTGCGCGGACGATCGCCCCGCAGCCGGTCGCGCCATCGCGCCAGCCCGTCCTCGGCCCAGCGGGCGAGATCCCCCAGCCCGTCCCGAAGCCCCTGCGGCAGGGCCGCCCGGGCGCCGGCGAGGCGGCGGGCGGCGTCCACGAGGGCGTTGCGCCGCGTGTCGTGCATGGTGCTGACTCTCCGGCAGTCCCGTCGGCCCGCGCGGGCCGGCAGCCATGATTCGGCAGCGTGCCGTGGCGACAGCCAGGCTTCAACGGGAATGCACCCTTCGGCCGGAGGGGCGGTCGCGCGCGCGAACGGCGCCCGAGCGGGATCCACAAACGCGAAAAGCCCGGCCGTGAGGCCGGGCTCCGCTCCGTCGAGATGACGGAAGTCAGGTCTTAGTACGAGCCGAACTTGTAGTTCAGGCCGGCGCGGACGACCGCGAACTCGGTCTCGCGACGGTACAGGTTGGCCGGGCCGACCGACACGACGCCCGGCGAGAACACCGAGTACTGCGTGCCGTTGGCGGTCTGGGTGAACACGCCGTTGTTGCGGTTGCCCTGGTCGAGCTTCACGTACAGGCCTTCGACCTTGAGGGTCACGGCCGACGAACGGAAGAAGTTCAGGAACGAGTCGGTGGGCAGAGCGTACTCGACGCCGCCGCCGACGGTCCAGCCGGTCTGGAAATCGTCACGCGACGCGTTGGTCAGACCGAAGTCGCGACCGCCGCCCGAGCCGTAGGCGAAACCGCCGGTGGCGTACACGAGGGTGCGGTCCCAGGCGTAGCCGAGACGGCCGCGCACGGTGCCGAAGAAGTCCAGGCCCGAGATGCCGTTCGGGTTGAACACCAGGGTGCCCGGGGCGATGCCGCCGCCCGGAACGGTGGCGAAGGCGAAGCGGTTGCGGCTGCGGCCGAAGTCGACGTACTGGGCGTCGGCCTCGATACCCACGACCACGCCCGAGCCCGGGGTGAACTGGTAGTTGTAGCCGATCTGGCCGCCGCCGACGAAGCCGTCGTTGCTGTTGCGGTTGCCGAAGGCGATGACGCCGGTGGTCGGCACGCCGGCGGCGGTGACGAACACGCTGCTGGCGGCGTTCGGGCCGGCCGGCACGCCGATCACGGTCGGAGCGCGGGTGTCAGCGGTGTTGAAGCCGTAGCCGGCGTTGAAACCGGCGTAGAAGCCGGTCCAGGTGAAGACCGGCACCGGCGTGAAGACCGGCGGCGGAGCAACGCGACGCGGCAGGTCCGCGGCCGAAGCGGCGGCGGTCAGCGCGGTGAAGGCAGCGAAAGCACTCAGGAGTTTCTTCATGATGGTCCCCAGCAGGTTCCCCGATCGAGGCCAAGCTAGACCATTTCCGTCGTGCACGATGTAGCAGTTCGGCCACATCGGTGCGGCAACGACACGGGCGGCCAGCGAGCCCCGGAAAATGTCAAGCCTGCCGGCAAACCATCCCGCGTTTCCCCCTCATATAACGGTTCTCCCGTCCCCGGCCGTTTACCGGTCCGCAACGGTTTTCTCGCGCCGCGACGGCTCTCCCTCCGCTTCACGGGATGAAGTCAGGTCGGTGGGGTGCCGTTGGCGGCGAGCACGGCGCCCGCCAGATAGAGCGAGCCGCAGATCAGCACCCGCGGCGGGCGCTCCCAGGCCCGGTCGTTCAAGGAGACCAGGGCCGCCTCGATGCTCGGCGCCGGCATGGCGGAGAGGCCGACCCGACCGGCGATCTCGGCGACCTCCTCGGCCGGCCGCGCCGCCATCTGGCCCGGCAGCGGCACCGCCACCAGGAAGCGAGCGAGGCCGGCGAAATTCGCCAGGAACCCTTCCGCATCCTTGGTCCCGAGCAGGGCGCTGACGAGGACGAGCGGCGCGTCGCCGCGTTCCTGCAGATCCGCCATCGCGGCGGCGAGGATGCGGCCGCCGTCGATGTTGTGGCCGCCGTCGAGCCAGAGTTCCGAGCCGGGCGGGACGAGGCCGGCGAGCCGGCCCCGGCGCAGGCGCTGGAGCCGGCCCGGCCACTCGATCGCGGACAGACCGGCCTCGAAGGCCTCGGTGCCGATGTCGCCGAAGCCCGCGGCGCGCAAGGCCGCGATCGCCGTGCCGGCATTGACGATCTGGTGGCGCCCGGCGAGGCGGGGCCGGGGTAAGTCGAGGAGCCCGTCCTCGTCCTGGTAGACCAGCCGGCCGCGTTCCTCGTGGGCGGAGAAATCCTGGTTGCCGACGAGGATCGGCGTTGCGCCGACCGCCTCGGCCCGGGCGCACAGCACCGCATCGGCCTGGGCGTAGTCCTGGGGGGCGATCACCGCCGGGCAGCCGCGCTTGAAGATGCCGGCCTTCTCGCCGGCCACCGCCTCGACGGTGTCGCCGAGATACTCGGCATGATCGCGGCCGATCGGCGTCACCACGGCGCAGGCCGGCTTATCGATGACGTTGGTGGCGTCGACCCGGCCGCCCAGTCCCACTTCGAGCAGCAGCACGTCGGCGGGCGCCTCGGCAAAGAGCATGAGCGCCGCCGCGGTGGTGATCTCGAACACCGTGATCGGCTCGCCGGCATTCACCGCCTCGCAGCGGGCGAAGGCCTCGGCCAGCCGCTCTTCGGGCACGAAGCGGCCGCCGCCGACCGCGCCGAGTCGGATGCGCTCGTGGAAGCGCACGAGATGGGGCGAGGTGTAGACGTGGGCCGAGAGCCCGCCGGCCTCCAGGATCGCCCGCATGGTGGCGATGGTCGAGCCCTTGCCGTTCGTCCCCGCGACGTGGATCACCGGCGGCAGGCGCCGCTCCGGATGGCCCAGCGCCGCCAGCAGGCGCTCGATCCGGCCCAGCGACAGGTCGATGGTGCGCGGATGCAGGGCGAGGAAGCGCGCCATCAGGGCGTCGGAGGATTCCATCGGTGGTCTCGCGCGGCATTCTCGCAGGGGGATGTCGACCTCACCCGCCACCGGTCAGGGCAGGGCGCGAGAGAGGATCAGAGGCGGGCCGAGCCCGCAAGCCCGGCCTTTGCCGGGGGCCACGCCCGCCTCCGGTCCTCGTCTTACGCCGGCACCGGCTTGGCCTCGGCCTTTACCTCGGGTTTCGCCTCCACCTTGGTCTCGCCCTGCACCAGGCCTTCTGCCGGCACCTGCATCAGCAGCCCGCACAGGCGCGCGATCGTGCCCTTCAGGTCGCGGCGGTGCACGACCTGGTCGACCATGCCGTGCTCCTTCAGGTACTCGGCGCGCTGGAAGCCGTCGGGCAGCTTCTCGCGGATGGTCTGCTCGATCACCCGCGGGCCGGCGAATCCGATCAGCGCCCCGGGTTCGGCGAGATGCACGTCGCCGAGCATCGCGTAGGAGGCCGTGACGCCGCCGGTGGTCGGGTTCGTCAGCACCACGATGTAGGGCAGGCGGGCCTGGTTCAGCCGGCGCACCGCCACGGTGGTGCGGGGCATCTGCATCAGGGACAGGATGCCCTCCTGCATCCGCGCCCCGCCGGAAGCCGCGAACAGCACGTAGGGGGTGCGCTTCTCGAGCGCCGTCTCGGCGCCGCGCACGAAGGCCTCGCCGGCCGCCATGCCGAGCGAGCCGCCCATGAAGCCGAAATCCTGCACCGCCAGCGTCATCGGCAGGCCGCCGACGCGGCCGAACCCGACCTTGAACGCGTCGGTCATGCCGGTCTTGGCGCGGGCATCCTTGAGCCGGTCGGCGTAGCGCTTCTCGTCGCGGAACTTCAGCGGATCGGCCGGTGCGTCGGGCAACGGCACGTCGACCCACTTGCCCTCGTCGAACACCAGCTTCAGGCGCTGCTGCGCGGTGATGCGCAGGTGGTGCTCGGAACCGGGGATCACCCAGCCATTGGCCTCCACCTCCTTGTGGAACACCATCTGGCCGGTCTCCGGGCATTTCACCCAGAGGTTCTCCGGCGTCTCGCGCTTGAACAGCGTCTTGATCTTCGGGCGTACGACCTCGGAGATCCAGTTCATCGCCTCGACCATGATCGCTCCTCGGTCGTCGGAATCGTGTCGGTGATATGGGGTCTGCAGCGTCAGCCCGCGCGTCCGGCGCGCACGCCGGCAGCGAGATCGCGCACGAGCGTCGTCACCGCCTCGAGCGAGCCGGCTTGCGCCCGGCCCTCGCCGTCCAGCGAGCGGGCCAGCGCATCGACGATCGCCGAGCCGACCACGACGCCGTCGGCGTAGCGGGCGATCGACGCGGCATGCGCGCCGGTCTTGACGCCGAAGCCCACCACCACCGGCAGGTCGGTGTGGCGGCGGATGCGCTCGACCGCGCCGCCGACCACGCCGAAATCCGGGGTCGCCGTGCCGGTGATGCCGGTGATCGACACGTAGTAGACGAAGCCCGAGGTGTTCGCGAGCACCGCCGGCAGGCGCGCCTCGTCGGTGGTCGGGGTGGCGAGACGGATGAAGGCGAGGCCGGCCCGGAGCGTCGGCAGGCAGAGCTCGTCGTCCTCCTCCGGCGGCAGATCGACCACGATCAGCCCGTCGATGCCGATCGCCTTGGCCTCGTCGAGGAAGCGGGCGACGCCGTAGGTGTAGATCGGGTTGTAGTAGCCCATCAGGATCACCGGCGTGCCGGTGTTCTCGGCTCGGAAGCGGCGCACCAGCTCCAGGGTGCCGGCAAGCGTCTGGCCGACCTTGAGCGCCCGCAGGCCCGCCGCCTGGATCGCCGGCCCGTCGGCCATCGGATCGGTGAAGGGCAGGCCGAACTCGACGATGTCGGCCCCGGCCTCGGGGAGGGCGCGCAGCACCTGGAGCGAGGTCTCGGGATCGGGATCGCCCGCCATCACGTAGGTGACGAGGGCGGCGCGGTTCTCCGTGCGGCAGCGGGCGAAGGTGTCGGCGAGGCGGGTGGACATCGGGGGCGACCTCGGGGGCGGCGGCGCCCCCCGGGGAGGGCGCACGCCGCGGGCGGGCGGAACGGATCGCCGCGCCTACACCATCGGGGGCCGCAGATAAAGTTTTACGCCGGGGGGCCGAGGGGCCGTCGCCCGAGAAAAGGCGGGGCGAGGGAGGTTCTGCCTCGGCCGGTGTACCGGCATTCGCAGGGCTATTCGGGGAAAGGCGCGGGTTTCCCCTCCCCCTCTGCGGGGGAGGGTGGCGAACGGAGTGAGCGCAGCGGGACGAAGTCCCGCCGAGAGGGGCAGCGCGACGCTGATCCAGAGGGCGCCCGTCACCCTGGTCGCGACATTTCCGGAAGCGGCGTCCCCTCTCCCGCCCCACTCCGTGGGGCACCCTCCCCCGCAGAGGGGGGAGGGAGAAACCAGCGCCTCTCCGACCTAGCGTAAAGCTCTCCTACGACGACGACCGCGCGCTACTGCCCCCGCCGTGCCTGGGCGGCGAAGCGCACCGCCTCTTCCGCGGCCCGGAACAGCGCCTTGGCCTTGTTGACGCATTCCTGCTGCTCGGAAGCCGGATCGGAATCGTGCACGATGCCCGCACCCGCCTGGACGTGCATCCGGCCGTCCTTGACGATGGCGGTGCGCAGCACGATGCAGGTGTCCATCTGGCCGTCGGCCCCGAAATAGCCGATGCAGCCGCCATAGGGCCCGCGCTTCTCGCGCTCCAGTTCGTCGATGATCTGCATCGCCCGCACCTTCGGGGCGCCCGAGACCGTGCCGGCGGGAAATCCCGCGGCGAGCGCCGAGAGGGCGTCGTGGCGCGCGTCGAGGCGGCCCTCGACGTTCGACACGATGTGCATGACCTGACTGTAGAATTCGAGGAAGAACGAATCCGTCACCCGCACGCTGCCGATCTCGGCGACGCGGCCGACATCGTTGCGGCCGAGATCGAGCAGCATCAGGTGCTCGGAGCGCTCCTTGGGGTCGGCGAGCAGCTCGTCGGCGAGTGCCCGGTCCTGTTCCGGCGTCGCGCCGCGGGGCCGCGTCCCGGCGATCGGCCGGATCGTCACCGCGCCGTCGCGCACCCGCACCAGGATCTCCGGCGAGGAGCAGACGATCTGGAAGGCGCCGAAATCGAGGTAGCACAGGAACGGCGCCGGATTGACCCTGCGCAAGGCGCGGTAGAGCGCCAGCGGGTGCAAGGTGAACGGCGATTCGAAGCGCTGCGACAGCACCACCTGGAAGATGTCGCCGGCGGCGATGTACTCCTTGGCCCGCGCCACCATGCCGAGGAAGTCGTCGGGCGCGATGTTCGAGACCTGGGCGGGCGCCGGGATCCCGGTCGGGTTCTGCCGCGCCTCGACCGGCAGCGGGCCCTCCAGCGCGTCGGCGGCGCTCTCCAGCCGCGCGAGCGCCGCCTCGTAGGCGGCTCGCGCCGATAGGCCGGGCGCAGGGCGGATCGGCGCCACGAGGGCGATCTCGTCGCGCACCGCGTCGAAGATCACCATCACGGTCGGGCGGATCAGGATCGCGTCCGGCACCCCGATCGGGTCGGGGTGGGGGGCGTCAAGCCGCTCCATCTCCCGCACCATGTCGTAGCCGAGATAGCCGAACAGGCCCGCCGCCATCGGCGGCAGGCCGGGTTCGGCGGGAATCGCGCTCTCGGCGATCAGCGCCCGCAGGCTGTCGAGCGGGGCGGCCTCCTCGGGGCGGAACGCCGCCAGGTCGGGTGCCACGGCGCGCTCGGCCCGGCCCTCGGTGCAGCGCCAGATCAGGTCGGGATCGAGGCCGATCATCGAGTAACGGCCGCGGACGGCGCCGCCCTCGACCGATTCGAGCAGGAAGGCCGCGCCCTCGCGGCCGGCCTTGAGCTTCAGGAAGGCGGCGACCGGCGTCTCCAGGTCGGCCACCAGGGTGGCACGCAGGAGGACCGGGCGGCCCGCGTCGAAGGCCGCCGCGGCGGCCTCTTGAGAGGGGGCGACCAGCACGGGATCAGTACTCGCCGCCGATGGCGCGGCGGAACGCGGCCTCGTTGACCGAGACCCCGGCCTGCTTCTGCACGTCGGCGATGTACTCGGCGAGGATGTCGTCGGCCAGAGCCGTGCGGTACTGCTGCTCCACCGCGACCGCGGCCGGCGCGCTCGGCACGAAGGCCGGCACCGTGGCGCTCGTCACCCGGAACACCACCCTGGCGGTCTCCTCGCCGGCGGCGGTGCCGGCCTTGCCCACCGGCGTCGTGAAGATGCGAGCGACGCTCTCGGTGGAGAGGCCGTCGCGGCCGCGGCCGCGGGCGATGTCGGTTGCGGTCTTCGCCTCCTGGCCGAGGGACTTCGCCACCGCCTCGATCGCCTCGCCCTTGTCGAGCCGCTCGGTCGCCTCTTTCGCCTTGGCGGCGAGGCGGCGGGCGATCTCGTCGGCCTTCCACTGCGCCACCACGGCGTCGCGGACCTCGGCCAGCGGCTTGTCGTGGGCCGGGTCGATCTTGGTCACGTCGTACCAGACGTAGCCGCCGGAGCGGGTGCGCAGGGCCTCGTTGTCGGCGCCCATGTCGCTGCGGAAGATCGCCGCGAGCGTCGTGTCCTTGTCGGGGATCGCCTCGACCGCCTTGCCCTGGGGATCGCGCCCCTGCGCATCGACCGCCGGGACGGTGACGAGAGGCAGGCCCTGCTCGCGGGCGATGTCGGCGAGGGGCTTGGCACCGGCGCGCTGGTCCTCGATCGCGTCATGGACCTTTTCCAGCCCGTCCCGGGCCTTGTCGAGGGCGACCTCCTGGCGGACCTCGCCGGCCACCTCGTCGAAGGGCTTGCGCGCCTCGGGCTGCACCGCCGTGACCCGCAGCAGCACCGTGCCGAAGCGGCCCTTGACCGGCTCGCTGACGGCGTTCGGCTCGGCCGCGAAGGCGGCATCCGCCACTGCGGGATCGAACAGCTCGGACTTGGTGAAGGTACCGAGATCGAGCGCCTTGGCGTCGAGGCCGCGCTCGGTCGCGAGCTGGTCGAAGCTCACCGCGCCGCTGCGGATGCGGGCGAGAGCCGCCGCCGCGTCGGCGTCGTTCGGGAACACGATCTGCTGGATCGTGCGCTTCTCGGGCGTGCCGAACTTGCTCTTCTCGGAATCGTAGCGGGCGCGGGCCTCCGCGTCGGTCACGGCGTCGGGCTTGGCCAGGGTCGCAGGGTCGAGGACGAGCAGGTTGACGCTGCGGACTTCCGGCGCCCGGAACGCGCTCTTGCGGTCGTTATAGAAGGTCGTGACCTCCTCCTCGGTCGGGGCCGGGATCTCGCCCGCGGCCGAATCCGGCAGGGTGAAGTAGGCGGCCGCTCGCCGCTCGGCGGTGTAGAGGTGGATCGCCTCGCGGGCGGCCAGCGGCACCGGCAGATCGGCGGTGATCGCGTCTGCGAGCTGGAGGCGGGCGGCGACGGCGCGCTGCTCCTGCACGAAGCCCTGCTCGGTCAGGCCGGCCTGGCGCAGGGTATCGCGGAAGGTGTTGACGTCGAAGGCGCCGTTCGGGCCCTTGAAGGCCGGCTCCTCCTGGATCAGCCGCACCACTGCGGCATCGGGGATGCGCAGGCCCAGATCCTTGGTCTTCTGGTCGAGGGAGGCTTCGGTGATGAGCTGGCCCAGGACCTGCCGGTCGAGGCCGAGGGCCCTCGCCTGGTCCGGCGTGATCGGCCGCCGGGTCTGGCGCGACAGGCGCTGGAGCTGGTTCTGGTAGGCGGTGCGCAGGGCTTCCGCCGGGATCTGCGTGCTGCCGACCGTGGCGACCGCGTTGCTGCCGCCACCCCGGAAGATGTCGCCGATGCCGAAGATGGCGAGGCCCGCGATCAGGAGGCCGAACACCACCGTCACCACGATCTTGCCGAGCCAGCTCTGGCTGGCGGCGCGGAACCCCTGGAGCATCGCGATCCTCGAATGCATGGGGGCGCCTGCCGCGAGGGGGCGCCCGGATCGGGCCGCGATACCGCATAAGCGCCGCAAGGCAAAGAGCGGGCCTCCCCGGACGTTTGCCGCCCGGCGGCGGACCTGTTACCCGGCGACGCTTGATCGACGATCGGGGGAGACACGATGACGACCGAACGGCCGCGCCCGCTGGTGGCGGGAAACTGGAAGATGAACGGCTTCACGGCCTCGCTGAAAGTGGCCGAGGCGGTCCGCGACGGCCTCGATGCCGGGCTGGCGCAGCGGATCGACGTGCTGGTCTGCCCGCCCGCGACGCTGGTCGGCGCGACGGCCGCCGCGCTGGAGGGCTCGCCCGTCGGGGTCGGCGGGCAGGACGTCCATGCCGAGGCGAATGGCGCCTATACCGGCAACGTTTCGGCCGAGATGCTGGCGGATCTCGGCGCCACCGCCACGATCGTCGGCCATTCCGAGCGCCGCGCCTACCACCATGAGAGCGACGCCGACATCCGCGCCAAGGCGCTCGCCGCCCGCCGGGCCGGGCTGGTCGCGATCATCTGTGTCGGCGAGACCCGCGAGGAGCGCGAGGCCGGCCGGACCCTGGAGATCGTGCGCGGCCAGCTCGCCGGCTCGCTCCCCGACGGCGCTAAAGCCGCCGACACGGTGATCGCCTACGAGCCGGTCTGGGCGATCGGCACCGGGCTCACCCCGACGGTGGACGACGTGGCGCAAGTCCATGCGCTGATCCGCAAGGAGCTCGAGAGCCGCCTCGGAGAGGAAGGGGCCAAGGTACGGATCCTCTACGGCGGCTCGGTGAAGCCCTCGAACGCCGCCGAGCTGATGGGTGTCGCCAATGTCGACGGCGCGCTCGTCGGCGGGGCGAGCCTGAAGGCGGAGGACTTTTTGGGGATCGCGGCGGCGTATCGCTGACAGCGCGCCGCTCGAAACACGCTCCG
This sequence comes from Methylobacterium sp. 142-1Y, assembly GCF_057747795.1. Classification (NCBI taxonomy): domain Bacteria; kingdom Pseudomonadati; phylum Pseudomonadota; class Alphaproteobacteria; order Hyphomicrobiales; family Methylobacteriaceae; genus Methylobacterium; species Methylobacterium sp. 142-1Y. Next base: position 1,560,338 of record NZ_CM173224.1, read on the forward strand.
CGTCCCCATCTCATAGGGTCATCCTGGGGCTCGCCGCAGGCGAGAACCCGGGACCCATCAGCGCAAGCGCCGAATGACCGGGCGGATCGCGCTCAAATCTTCTCTGAGGCGAGGCCTGGGAGCCATTTTGAAGGCATTGGTCTTTGTGGCAATGAGATAGTGCGGGATGTTCTACCCTCCCGCCTCATCCTGAGGTGTTGGTCGATCTTCGATCGAGGGCCTCGAAGGAGGGCTTCAGGAGTCGCGGAGATTGCTGGAGCCCTCCTTCGAGGCCGCGACGCGGCACCTCAGGATGAGGCGGGAGGGTAGGAGCATTCGGATTGCCGCAAGGGCGAAACCGTCGTCTCGCCGCTTGGCAGAGGTGCGCGAAATCTCGACGACGCGGAGGCCATCGAGCCGATCCACCAGCGGGACAAGGCCGCCGGCGCGCGAGAGGGCGCTCAATCATTGAAGAATTTGGTGGGCGGTGACGGGCTCGAACCGCCGACCCTCTCGGTGTAAACGAGATGCTCTACCAACTGAGCTAACCGCCCGGGTGTCGGCATCGTTAAGGCGCCTGGGGCGCGAGTGCAAGACGGCGTCGCGAGCCTTCGCATGCGGGGCGTCCCATGGGCGGGAGGATGGCGGGCGAGGGGAGCGGTACCCCACCCGCCATCCTGCGCCGACCCCCTCCCGACTTTCTTGAGCCGGCGGCTTGACAGGGTAGGGGGCTCCCCATACACCGCGGCCATCGCAGCACTGCGAGACGCCGGGCGGACGTAGCTCAGTCGGTTAGAGTGCCGGCCTGTCACGCCGGAGGTCGCGGGTTCGAGCCCCGTCGTCCGCGCCACTTCCTTTATCGGAAAGGGCGTTTCTGTAGTGCAAAGCGCCATGTGCGGACGTAGCTCAGTCGGTTAGAGTGCCGGCCTGTCACGCCGGAGGTCGCGGGTTCGAGCCCCGTCGTCCGCGCCATTCTCCCCTGCGAGAATGTCAGCGCAAGCTACATGGTGAAGCGAGCACGCCGCGCGGGCGTAGCTCAGTTGGTTAGAGTGCCGGCCTGTCACGCCGGAGGTCGCGGGTTCGAGCCCCGTCGCCCGCGCCACTCGCCATATATCGTTCCGGTTTCGGTCGCTTACCAGCCTCGCACCTCATGTTGCGATGCCGAACTGACGCTAAGGCAATCTCAAGCATCGCTGCCGTAAGGTCCCGCCCGAAGGGTCGAGGATCGACGATGTCTTGGTCGAACACGAGCGTGAGCCGGAAGTTCGCCGTCATGATGATGGCGGCGGTGATCGGCTTCGGGGCGGTGGTAGTCTATGCCCTGCGGGCCAACCACGACAGCCTGATCGCCGAGCGGGTGGCGAAGATGCGTGCCCTCTCCGACGTGGCGCTCGCGGCCGCCACGGCCCTCGAGGCGCAGGTGAAGGCCGGCACATTGACCCGGGACGCGGCGATGGCGCAGTTCTCCGCCCGCGCCCACGACATGCGCTACGAGGGCGACAACTACCTCGCGGTCTACGACTTTTCCGGCACCGCCTTGGTGATGCCGCCGAAGCCCGACTGGATCGGCAAGGACATGAGCGGCCTGAAGGATGCGGGCGGCATGCTCCTCGTCAAGGCCATCACCGCCATCGCCCGATCCGGTACGCCCGGCACCCTGCGCTACCTGTTCACCCGCCCGGGCGGCACCGCCCACGTCGCGAAGCTGAGCTACATCCAGGGCTTCGCGCCGTGGCAGCTCGCGATCTTCACCGGCGTCTACATCGACGACATCGACGCGGCGTTCTGGCGCCATGCCCTGTGGCTCTGCGCCATCGCGGGCGCGGCGCTCGTCGGCGTCGGCCTGTTCGGCGTGCTCGGCTGGCGCTCGATCGTCGGCGGCCTCGAAAGCCTGACCGGGGCCACCGCGGCGCTCGCCGCATCCCGCTACGACGTCGCGGTGCCCGGCACCGGCCGGCGCGACGAGATCGGGGGAATCGCCCGGGCCATCGACGGGTTCCGGATCGTCCTCATGGAGCGCGAAGCGCTTGCGGCCGAACGGGACGCCAGCGAAGCGCAGGCCCGCCGCGCCGCGCAGATGAGTCAGGAGGTCCGGGCCTTCGAGACCGCGGTGGCGGGGGTGCTGGCCCAGGTCGATGAAGCGGCCCGCGACCTCGATGCGACCGCCCGGGCGATGTCCGGCACCGCCGCCGAGGCCGTCGGCCGGGCCGGCACCGCCGCGGCGTCGGCCGCCGCCGCCTCCCGCGAGGCCGGAGGGTTGGCGGAGGCGGCCGAAGGGCTCGGCCGGTCGATCGCCGAGGTCGGGACCGGCGTGCGCGAGGCCGCCGCGATGGCGCAGGACGCGGTGGCCGGGACCGACAGGACCGCCGCGGTGATGCACAGCCTCAACGAGGCCGCTTCGCGCATCGGCACCGTGATATCGGTGATCGCCGGGGTCGCCTCGCAGACGAACCTGCTGGCGCTGAACGCGACGATCGAGGCGGCCCGGGCGGGCGAGGCGGGGCGCGGCTTCGCGGTCGTCGCCGCCGAGGTGAAGGAGCTCGCCGGCCAGACCGACCGGGCGACGCAGGAGATCTCGGCCCAGGTCGCGGCGATCCAGGACACCACCCGCCAGGCGAGTGCCGCCATGGGCGACGTGGCCGCACAGGCCCGCGCCATCAGCGGCGTCTCGGCCCGGGTCGCCGCCGCGGTCGAGGCCCAGGTCGGCGCGACGCAGGCGATCGTGTCGAGCGTCGCGCAGGCCGCCGCCGGCACCGCCCAGGTCAGCGGGTCGGTCGAGGGCCTGGCCCTCGATGCCGAGGCCACCGGCGCGGCCGCCCGGCACGTGCTGGAGGCCGCCGACACCGTCGCGCGGCAATCGGCCAGCATCGGCGCCGAGGTCCACCGCTTCCTCGCGACCTTACGGGCGGCGTGAGGCGGGCCCTCGCCCCGAAAATCTCCACAATCGCCCGACAGGTGGCGGCTTCGCGCATGGCGCCGCTTGTCCAGGGCTTGAGTGAAGACGATGTCGCATCCGTTCCGTTCGACGGTTCCCGCCTCTCGCGTGGCAGGGGTCCCGCGGCGCGGCCTCGCGACGACGCTCCTCGCCGGGGGCCTGGCCGCCGGAGCCCTGGCACTTGCCGGCTGCAGCGGCACGGCGATCCTGCCGACGCCCGACCTGCCGACGACGCCGGTGATCCTCGACGAGGCCGCCGCCGCGGCGGCGATCTCGCGCTATCGCGCCAGCCACGGCCTCGGGCCGGTCGTCGTCGATTCCTCGCTGATCCGCGCCGCCTCCTACCAGGCCGGGGCCAATGCCCGGGCGGGACAGCTCTCGCACGAGGTCGGCGGCACCTTCGATGCGCGCCTCAAGCGCGCCGGCTTCGGCGGCCGCTACGCTGCGGAGAATCTCAGCGCCGGCTCGGCCACCTTCGACGAGGTGCTGAAGCGCTGGCAGGTCTCGCCCGAGCACAACCGCAACATGCTGATGCCGCAGGTCAAGCGCGTCGGCATCGCCCGCGTCGACGCGCCCGGGAGCCGCTACAAGCGGTTCTGGGCCCTGATCCTGTCGGACGGTTGACACTTCATACTGCACCGCAGCACGGCGACCGGATCGCGAAAAACGCCCGGACGGCGGCAAACGCCCCGGAAGGGGAGGGGCCTGCGACGATACTCCCCGGCGGACCCGGGCTTCCCGGCGTTGTGCGCTCCGGCCGCCACCCTATCTGTCGGATTGACGTTCGCGCTTTGTGCGGTGCGAACGCCCCTTGTTTCGTCATACTCGCTCGTTTAAGCCTCGCGCACCTTCCGGGCTTTGGAACCGTTCCGAGAACGGCCCCGGCGGCCCCCGCGGCGCGGGCCCGCACCAAGGCCTCGCGCCAACCCTTGAGGATGCTCGATGAACGGCCTCCTGTCGGATTACCTGCCGCTGGTGATCTTCATCGGCGTCTCCCTCTTCATCGCGGCGGCGCTCCTCGTGGCCCCGTTCCTGGTGGCCTATAACAGCCCGGACCCGGAGAAGCTCTCGGCCTACGAGTGCGGGTTCAACGCCTTCGACGACGCGCGCATGAAGTTCGACGTGCGCTTCTACCTCGTCGCCATTCTGTTCATCATCTTCGATCTCGAAGTGGCCTTCCTGTTCCCGTGGGCGATCACGTTCGGGGACCTCGGCTGGTTCGGCTTCTGGTCGATGATGCTCTTCCTCGGCGTGCTGACCGTCGGCTTCGTCTACGAGTGGCGCAAGGGCGCCCTCGAGTGGGACTAGAAGCTTAAAGCGTCGACGCCGCCCCCGAGACGAGAAGCACCGGACCCCGCCATGTCCCTCACCACCGTCCGCGCCCCCGCGATCGCGCCGCAGCCGAAGGGTATCCTCGACCCCTCCACCGGCAAGCCGATCGGCGCAAACGACCCGACCTTCCTGACGATCAGCGACGAACTCGCCGATCGCGGCTTCCTGCTCACCACCACCGACGACCTCATCACCTGGGCCCGCACCGGCTCGCTGATGTGGATGACCTTCGGCCTGGCCTGCTGCGCCGTCGAGATGATGCAGATGTCGATGCCGCGCTACGATTGCGAGCGCTTCGGCTTCGCCCCGCGCGGCTCGCCGCGCCAGTCCGACGTGATGATCGTCGCCGGCACGCTGACCAACAAGATGGCGCCCGCGCTGCGCAAGGTCTACGACCAGATGCCGGAGCCGCGCTACGTCATCTCGATGGGGTCCTGCGCCAACGGTGGCGGCTACTACCACTATTCCTACTCGGTGGTGCGCGGCTGCGACCGGGTGGTGCCGGTGGACATCTACGTCCCGGGCTGCCCGCCGACCGCCGAGGCCCTGCTCTACGGCGTTCTGCTGCTGCAGAAGAAGATCCGCCGCACCGGCACCATCGAGCGCTGAGGCGGGGATCGCATGAGCAACGGCATCACCATCCGGGCCCATACCCAGAGCGAGCAGGGCGACGCGGTCCTCCAGGCCCTGTCCGACACGCTTGCCGCGAGCTTGGGCGCCGCGATCAACGACCGGACGATCGCCTTCGGCGAACTGACCCTGATCGTCGAGGGCTCCGAGATCCTGCGGGTGCTCACGCATCTGCGGGACGATCCAGCCTGCGCCTTCTCTACCTTCATCGACATCTGCGGCGCCGACTACCCGGCGCGGGCGAAGCGCTTCGATGTCGTCTACCACCTGCTGTCGATGCGCCATAACCGGCGCATCCGCGTGAAGGTGCAGACCGACGAGCGCACGCCGGTCCCGTCCGCGATCCCGGTCTTCCCGGCCGCGAACTGGTTCGAGCGCGAGACCTACGACCTCTACGGCATCCTGTTCTCGGGCCATCCGGACCTGCGCCGGCTGCTCACCGATTACGGCTTCGAGGGGCATCCCCTCCGCAAGGACTTCCCGCTCACCGGCTTCGTCGAGGTCCGCTACGACCAGGACGAGGCCCGGGTGGTCTACGAGCCCGTGCGACTGACGCAGGAATTCCGCAACTTCGACTTCCTGTCCCCCTGGGAGGGCACCGATTACGTGCTCCCGGGCGACGAGAAGGCCGACAAGGCACCGGCGAAAGGCTGAGCCGACATGGGCGAGCACAGCATCCGCAACTTCTCGATCAATTTCGGCCCACAGCACCCGGCGGCGCACGGCGTGCTGCGCCTCGTGCTGGAACTCGACGGCGAGGTGGTCGAGCGCGTCGATCCGCATATCGGCCTGCTCCACCGCGGCACCGAGAAGCTGATCGAGGTCAAGACCTACCTCCAGGCGACGCCCTATTTCGACCGGCTCGACTACGTCGCGCCGATGAACCAGGAGCACGCCTTCTGCCTCGGCATCGAGCGCCTGCTCGGCATCGAGGTGCCGCGCCGGGCCCAGCTGATCCGCACCCTCTACTGCGAGATCGGCCGGCTGCTGTCGCATCTCCTCAACGTCACCACGCAGGCGATGGATGTCGGCGCCCTCACGCCCCCGCTCTGGGGCTTCGAGGAGCGCGAGAAGCTGATGATCTTTTACGAGCGCGCGTCCGGTGCGCGTCTCCATGCCAACTACTTCCGGCCGGGCGGCGTCCACCAGGACCTGCCGCCGAGCCTGATCGACGACATCGAGGCGTTCTGCGAGACCTTCCCGCAGATCGTCGACGATCTCGACGACCTCGTGATGTCGAACCGCATCTTCAAGCAGCGCAACGTCGATATCGGCATCGTGTCGGTCGAGGAGGCGCTGGCCTGGGGCTTCTCGGGCGTGATGGTGCGCGGCTCCGGCATCCCGTGGGACCTGCGCAAGTCGCAGCCCTACGAAGCCTACGCCGAGATGGAGTTCGACATCCCCGTGGGGAAGAACGGCGACACCTACGATCGCCAGGTCATCCGCATGGAGGAGATGCGCCAGTCGGTGCGCATCATGAAGCAGTGCATCGCCAAGCTGCGCGAGCCGGCCGGCCAGGGGCCGATCGCAACGCAGGACGGCAAGGTCGCGCCGCCGCCGCGGCGCGAGATGAAGCGCTCGATGGAAGCGCTCATCCACCACTTCAAGCTCTATACCGAGGGATTCCACGTCCCGGCCGGCGAGGTCTATGCCGCGGTCGAGGCGCCCAAGGGCGAGTTCGGCGTCTATCTCGTGGCGGATGGCACCAACAAGCCGTATCGCTGCAAGATCCGCGCTCCGGGCTTCGCCCACCTCCAGGCGATGGACTGGATGTGCCGCGGCCACATGCTGGCGGACGTGTCGTGCATCCTCGGCACGCTCGACATCGTGTTCGGCGAGGTGGACCGGTGAGGGCGCATCGCGCCTGAAGACCGCACCCGCCGGAGACGTATGAGACATGGACGTTTGAGACATGGCCAACCGCAGACTCGCCCCGGTATCCGAGCAGCCCGAGAGCTTCGCGTTCACGCCTGAGAACGCGGAATGGGCCAAGGGGCAGATCGCCAAGTACCCTGAGGGGCGCCAGGCCTCGGCCGTGATCCCGCTCCTGTGGAAGGCGCAGGAGCAGAATGGCGGCTGGCTGCCGCAGAAGGCGATCGAGGCGGTGGCCGACCAGCTCGGCATGCCGCATATCCGGGTGCTGGAGGTCGCGACCTTCTACACCATGTTCGCCCTCGAGCCGGTCGGCCGCTACTGGATCCAGGTCTGCGGCACAGCTCCCTGCGACGTCTGCGGCGCCCGCGAGCTGAAGCAGTACCTGCACGAGCGGCTCGGCCCCTCGGGTCATGTCAGCCCGGACGGCAACTTCTCCTGGCTCGAGGTCGAGTGCCTGGGTGCGTGCTGCAACGCCCCGATGGCGCAGATCAACCACGACTATTACGAGGATCTCACCCCTGAGCTCCTCGGCAAGCTGATGGACGACCTCGCCGCCGGCCGCCCGGTGAAGATCGGGTCGCAGATCGGCCGGACCTCCTCCGAGCCCAAGGACGCGGTCACGACGCTCCAAGACGAGACGCTGTTCGACGGCTCGCGCGTCGGCGCTTGGCGCAAGCGCTTCGAGGAAGAGGGGCTGAAGGAGCAGGGCGCCGACACGACCGGCGAGAAGGCCCGCACCGAGGCCTCGGCCGCCGAGAACCCGAAGGCGGCGCGACCCGATGCCGGCCGCGCGACCGAGAGCAAGGCCGCCGCGGCGCCCGCGCAGGCGGCCGCGGACGGCAAGCCCACCGACGGCAAGGATGCGCCGGCGCCGACGGCGAAGTCCTGACGACGATGACGTACTTTCCCTTCACAGCAGGCCTGTAGGACGATCGCCATGCTCGCCGATCAGGATCGGATCTTCACCAACCTCTATGGTCTCCACTCCCCCGGTCTCGAGGCCGCGAAGAAACGCGGCGCGTGGGACGGGACCAAGTTCCTGCTCCAGCAGGGCCGGGACTGGATCATCGAGGAGATGAAGAAATCGGGCCTGCGCGGCCGCGGCGGCGCCGGCTTCCCCACCGGCCTGAAGTGGTCCTTCATGCCGAAGAAGTCGGATGGCCGGCCGCACTACCTCGTGGTCAACGCCGACGAGTCGGAGCCGGGCACCTGCAAGGACCGGGAGATCATGCGGCACGACCCGCATCTCCTGATCGAGGGCTGCATGCTGGCCTGCTTCGCCATGGGCGCGCATGCCTGCTACATCTACATCCGCGGCGAGTACGTCGCCGAGAAGCACGCGCTCCAGCGCGCGGTGGACGAGGCCTATGCCGCCCGCCTCGTCGGCGAGAGCAACCTCCACGACTACCCCTTCGACATCTACGTCCACCACGGCGCCGGTGCCTACATCTGCGGCGAGGAGACGGCGCTGATCGAGAGCCTGGAGGGAAAGAAGGGGATGCCGCGGCTGAAGCCGCCGTTCCCGGCCAATATGGGCCTCTACGGCTGCCCGACGACGGTGAACAACGTCGAGTCGATCGCGGTGGCCGGCACCATCCTGCGCCGCGGCGGCGCCTGGTTCGCGGGACTCGGCCGGCCGGGCAATACCGGCACCAAGCTGTTCTGCATCTCGGGCCACGTCAACAAGCCGTGCAACGTCGAGGAAGAGCTTGGCATCACCTTCCGCGAGCTGATCGACCGGCATTGCGGCGGCATGCGCGGCGGCTGGGACAACCTGCTCTGCTCGATCCCCGGCGGCTCCTCGGTGCCGCTGGTGCCGGCGGCCGAGATCATCGACGCGCCGATGGATTTCGACACGCTGAAGAACCTGAAGTCGGGTCTCGGCACCGCCGCCGTGATGGTGTTCGACAAGTCGACCGACATGGTCGCGACGATCGCCCGCATCGCCTACTTCTACAAGCACGAGTCCTGCGGCCAGTGCACCCCGTGCCGCGAGGGCACCGGCTGGATGTGGCGCGTGATGCTGCGCATGGCGGAAGGCCGGGCGCAGAAGCGCGAGATCGACATGCTGCTCGACGTGACGAAGCAGATCGAGGGCCACACGATCTGCGCGCTCGGCGACGCCGCCGCCTGGCCGATCCAGGGCCTGATCCGGCATTTCCGTCCCGAGATCGAGAAGCGCATCGACCGCTACACCGCCAACCCGCACCCGACCCCGGTGCCGATGGCGGCGGAGTAACTGTCATGGCCGGCGAACCCGACAACCTGGTTCTGGTCTACCTGCGGCGCATCGATGAGAAGGTCGATCGCCTCATCGACGACGTGAACGACCTGAAGCGGCGGGTTTCCGGCGTCGAAGAGAATCTGGCCGGCGTCCATCGCCGGATCGACCGCCTTGAGCTTCGCGTCGAGCGCATCGAGCGCCGACTCGATCTCGCCGACGCGACACATTGAGCTGAACCGATGACCAAAATCCTCGTCGACGGCATCGAGGTCGATGTCCCGCCGGACTACACCCTGCTCCAGGCCTGCGAGGTCGCGGGTGCCGAGATCCCGCGCTTCTGCTTCCACGAGCGCCTGTCGATCGCCGGCAATTGCCGCATGTGCCTGGTCGAGCTGAAGGGCGCGCCCAAGCCCGTCGCCTCCTGCGCCTGGGCCGTGCGCGATTGCCGCCCGGGCCCGAACGGCGAGCCGCCGGCGGTGTCGACCAAGTCGGCCCTGACCAAGAAGGCCCGCGAGGGGGTGATGGAGTTCCTCCTCATCAACCACCCGCTCGATTGCCCGATCTGCGACCAGGGCGGCCATTGCGACCTGCAGGACCAGGCGATGGCCTACGGCGTCGACTCGACCCGCTACGGCGAGAACAAGCGCGCCGTCGAGGAGAAGTATATCGGCCCGCTGGTGCGGACCGCGATGAACCGCTGCATCCACTGCACCCGCTGCGTCCGCTTCTTGGCGGAAGTCGCCGGCGTGCCGGATCTCGGCGCCATCGGCCGCGGCGAGGACATGGAGATCACCTCCTATCTCGAGCGCGCGATGGAATCGGAGCTGCAGGGCAACGTCGCCGACCTGTGCCCGGTCGGAGCGCTCGTCCACAAGCCGCAATCCTACAACGTCCGCCCCTGGGAGCTGAACAAGACCGAGTCCGTCGACGTGATGGATGCGGTCGGCTCGGCGATCCGCGTCGACACCCGCGGCCGCGAGGTGATGCAGATCGAGCCGCGGGTGAACGAGGCGATCAACGAGGAGTGGATCTCCGACAAGACCCGCCACGTCGTCGACGGCCTGCGCCTCCAGCGCCTCGACCGGCCGTACCTGCGCGAGAACGGCCGCCTGCGCCCGGCCTCCTGGGCCGAGGCCTTCGGGGCCATCGCGGCGAAGCTGAAGGGCGCCGATCCGAAGCGCGTCGGCGCGATCGTGGGTGACCTCGCCGGGGTCGAGGAGATTTTCGCGCTCAAGACGTTGATGGGCGCGCTGAAGGTCCGGAACCTCGATTGCCGCCAGGACGGCGCGGCGATCGATCCGGCCTGGGGCCGGGCCGCCTACACCTTCGGTCCCGGCATCGCCGGCATCGAGCAGGCGGACGCGATCCTGATCGTCGGCGCCAACCCGCGCACCGAGGCCTCGCTGCTCAACGCCCGCATCCGCAAGCGCTGGCGGATGAGCCCGGTCCAGATCGGCGTGATCGGCGAGGATGCGGACCTCACCTATCCCCACACCTATCTCGGCGCGGGCCCCGAGACCCTGGCCGAGATCGCGTCGGGCCGTCACAGCTTCGCCGAGGCGCTGAAGGGGGCCGAGCGTCCGCTCGTCATCGTCGGCCAGGCGGCGCTCGCCCGTGCCGATGGCGGAGCGCTCCTCGCCGCGGTCGCCAAGCTCGTCCATGGCCTCGGTTCCAAGGCCGAGGGCTGGAACGGTCTCGGCGTGCTCCAGAACGCGGCGTCCCGCGTTGGCGCCCTCGATCTCGGCTTCGTGCCGGGGGAGGGCGGCCTGACCTTCGCCGAGATGGTGCAGGGCGGCGCGCTCGACGTGCTGTTCAACCTCGGCGCCGACGAGGTCGAGGTCGGCCCGGGCGCCTTCGTGATCTACCAGGGCACCCACGGCGACAAGGGCGCCCACCGCGCCGACGTGATCCTGCCGGGCGCGGCCTATACCGAGAAGTCGGCGACCTACGTCAACCTCGAAGGCCGGGTCCAGCTCGCCAACCGCGCCGCCTTCCCGCCGGGCGATGCCCGCGAGGATTGGGCGATCCTGCGCGCCCTGTCGGACGTGCTCGGCCAGCGCCTGCCGTTCGACTCGCTGACCGCGCTCCGCAAGGCGCTCTACACCGCGCATCCGCACTTCGCCGGCATCGATCAGGTCGCGCAGAGCGACGGCGTCGCCGCGCTGACGACGCTGGCGGGTCTCTCGGGCGAGGCCGGCCGCGAGCCGTTCCGCCCGGCGGTGGCCGATTTCTATCTCACCAACCCGATCGCCCGCGCCTCGCGGGTGCTCGCCGAGTGCTCGGGTCTCGCCCGCGGGCGGGCCCTCGAAGCGGCGGAATGAGGAGCACCGACCGATGACCGTCTGGGAGGTGCTGGGCACCGTCCTCCTCGTGGCCCTGAAGAGCGTGGCGCTGCTGGTGGCGCTGCTCGTCTTCATCGCCTATGCGCTGCTGGCCGACCGCAAGATCTGGGCGGCGGTGCAGCTGCGCCGCGGCCCGAACGTGGTCGGGCCCTGGGGCCTGTTCCAATCCTTCGCCGACCTCCTGAAGTTCGTGCTGAAGGAGCCGGTGATTCCGGCCGGCGCCAACAAGAGCCTGTTCCTCCTGGCGCCGCTGATCTTCGCCACCCTGGCGCTCGCCGCCTGGGCGGTGATCCCGCTCGCCGACGGCTGGCCGATCGCCGACATCAATGTCGGCATCATCTACATCTTCGCGATCTCGTCGCTCGGCGTCTACGGCGTCATCATGGGCGGCTGGGCCTCGAACTCGAAATACGCCTTCCTCGGCGCGCTCCGCTCCGCCGCCCAGATGGTGTCCTACGAGGTCTCGCTCGGCTTCGTGATCGTGACGGTGCTGATGTGCGCCGGCTCGCTCAACCTGTCGCAGATCGTGCGGGCGCAGGACACCTCGCTCGGCATCCTCGGCTGGTACTGGCTGTGGCTGTTCCCGATGTTCGTGGTGTTCTTCATCTCGGCGCTCGCCGAGACGAACCGCCCGCCCTTCGACCTGCCGGAGGCCGAATCCGAGCTCGTCGCCGGCTACATGGTGGAATACTCCTCCACCCCGTACCTGCTGTTCATGCTCGGCGAGTACGTCGCCATCGTCACGATGTGCGCGCTCGGCACGATCCTGTTCCTCGGCGGCTGGCTCTCCCCGATCCCGTTCGCGCCCTTCACCTGGGTCCCGGGCCTGATCTGGTTCGCCCTCAAGGCCAGCTTCCTGTTCTTCATGATCGCCATGGTGAAGGCCATGGTGCCGCGCTACCGCTACGACCAGCTCATGCGGCTGGGCTGGAAGGTCTTCCTTCCGCTCTCGCTGGTCATGGTCTTCGTCGTCGCCTTCGTCCTCAAGCTGACCGGCCTCGCGCCGGTCTCCTGAACCCAACCGTCGGAGAACGAGCCATGAAGCTCGACCAGGTCGCCCGCGGCCTGCTGTTGAAGGAGTTCGTCACCGGGTTCGCCCTGGCGATGCGCTACTTCTTCAAGCCCAAGGCGACGATCAACTACCCCTTCGAGATGGGCCATCGCGGCCCGCGCTTCCGCGGCGAGCACGCCCTGCGGCGCTACCCCAACGGGGAAGAGCGCTGTATCGCCTGCAAGCTGTGCGAGGCGGTGTGCCCGGCCCAGGCCATCACCATCGAGGCGGGCCCGCGCCGCAACGACGGCACGCGCCGCACCACCCGCTACGACATCGACATGGTGAAGTGCATCTATTGCGGCATGTGCCAGGAGGCCTGCCCGGTGGACGCCATCGTCGAGGGGCCGAACTTCGAGTTCTCGGTGGAGACCCGCGAGGAGCTTCTCTACGACAAGGAGAAGCTGCTCGCGAACGGCGACCGCTGGGAGCGCGAGATCGCCCGCAACATCGCGGCGGACGCGCCCTACCGCTGATCGCCCGCGGGGGAGGGCGGTCCCTCCCTCGGTTCGAGCACAGGGGAGGGCGGTGATCCTCCCCACACCGACGACACATTCGCCGCTCCCCCGGTTGTGCGCCGCGGGAGCGGGTTCTATAGACGGGCCGCCGGGACGCTCCGGGGGTCGGGCAGGAGGCCGCCGCCAGGCGGCATGAATTCAGCGCATGACCGCAGCCGCCGCCTTCTTCTATCTGTTCGCCGCGATCACCGTCGCCTCCGGCTTCATGGTGATCGCCTCGCGCAACCCCGTCACCTCGGTGCTCTTCCTCATCCTCGCCTTCGTGAACGCCTCCGGGCTGTTCGTGCTGATGGGGGCGGAGTTCCTGGCCATGATCCTGGTCGTGGTCTATGTCGGCGCCGTCGCGGTGCTGTTCCTGTTCGTCGTGATGATGCTCGACGTCGATTTCGCCGAGCTGCGCCAGGGCTTCCAGGACTACCTGCCGGTCGGCGGGCTGATCGGGGCGGTGTTCCTGATCGAGCTGCTTCTCGTCGTCGGCTCCTGGGCGATCGATCCCGGCCTGGTGCACGGGCCGCTGGCGGTCTCGCCCGGTTCGGAGACCGTGACCAACACGCAGGCCCTGGGTCTCGTTCTCTACACCAACTACTTTTTGTTCTTCCAGGTCGCCGGCCTGATCCTATTGGTCGCGATGATCGGCGCGATCGTGCTGACCCTGCGCGACCGGCCCGGCGTCAAGCGCCAGGACATCGCGATCCAGAACGCCCGCACCCAGGCCGATGCCGTCGAGGTGCGCCACGTCCCGACCGGGCAGGGTGTCGAGGTCTGATCCTCGCCGCGGTTTGAAGAAGTCGTGCGGGGCTCGACGAGCCTCGCGATGCTGATGGCACGAGCGGCGGGGCTTCGGTGAAGCCTCGCGACACGAAGGCGGCCGCCCGCGGTCGAGAGGCACGATGATCGGTTTGAGCCATTACCTGACGGTCGCCGCGATCCTGTTCACCCTCGGGGTGCTCGGCATCTTCATCAACCGCAAGAATATCATCGTCATCCTGATGTCGGTCGAGCTGATCCTGCTCGCGGTGAACATCAACCTGGTGGCGTTCTCGACCCATCTCGGCGACATCGTCGGCCAGGTCTTCGCCCTGTTCGTGCTGACGGTCGCCGCCGCCGAGGCCGCCATCGGCCTCGCCATCCTGGTGGTGTTCTTCCGCAACCGCGGGTCGATCGCCGTCGAGGACGTCAACATGATGAAGGGCTGACGCAGGCCCCACGCCCTCAGCCCTTTTCCGAAGAACCAGTGCCGCAGCGGCAAGAGCCACGCGAGGCCGGACCCCGAGCATGTACCACGCGATCGTCTTCCTGCCCCTGATCGGCTTCCTCATCGCCGGTCTGTTCGGGCGCCGCATCGGCCCGCGGGCCAGCGAGGTGGTGACCACCGGCATCCTCGTCTTCGTGGCGCTCCTGTCCTGGGTCGCCTTCTTCGAGGTCACCGGCGGGCACGGCCACGGCGCCACCACGCACCACGTCGCGACGTGGTTCACCGCCGGCGGCCTGACGGTCGACTGGGCGTTCCGGGCCGACACGCTGACCGCGGTCATGCTGGTGGTGGTCAACAGCGTCTCGGCGCTCGTCCACCTCTACTCGATGGGCTACATGCACGAGGACCCGCACCGGCCGCGGTTCTTCGCCTACCTGTCGCTCTTCACCTTCGCCATGCTGATGCTGGTGACGTCGGACAACCTCGTCCAGATGTTCTTCGGCTGGGAGGGTGTCGGCCTCGCCTCGTACCTGCTGATCGGCTTCTGGTACGAGAAGCCCTCGGCCAACGCCGCGGCGATGAAGGCCTTCATCGTCAACCGCGTCGGCGATTTCGGCTTCTCGCTCGGCATCTTCCTCTGTTTCGTGCTGTTCGGCGCCGTCAGCTACGACGCCATCTTCGCCAAGGTGCCGGAACTCAAGGACGCGACGTTCCACCTGCTCGGCTACGACTGGAACGCGCTCACCATCTGCTGCCTGCTGCTGTTCATGGGCGCGATGGGCAAGTCGGCGCAGTTCCTGCTCCATACCTGGCTGCCGGACGCGATGGAGGGCCCGACCCCGGTCTCGGCACTGATCCACGCCGCCACCATGGTGACCGCCGGCGTGTTCATGGTCGCCCGCCTGTCGCCGCTCTTCGATGCCGCGCCCAACGCGCTGATCGTCGTCACGGTGATCGGCGGCATCACGGCCTTCTTCGCCGCCACCGTCGGCCTCGTGCAGAACGACATCAAGCGCGTCATCGCCTACTCGACCTGCTCGCAGCTCGGCTACATGTTCGTCGCGCTCGGCGTCGGCGCCTACGCGGCGGGCGTGTTCCACCTCTTCACCCACGCCTTCTTCAAGGCGCTGCTGTTCCTCGGCGCCGGCTCGGTCATCCACGCGATGCACCACGAGCAGGACATGCGGAACATGGGCGCTCTGCGCCGCTACATCCCCTTCACCACCGCCATGATGGCGATCGGCACCCTGGCGCTGATCGGCTTCCCGTTCACGGCCGGATTCTACTCGAAGGACGCGATCATCGAGGCGGCCTACATGTCGACCAGGCCGGGCCACGTGCTGGCCTTCCTGGCGACCGTCATCGCGGCCTTCATGACCTCGTTCTACTCCTGGCGCCTGTTCTTCATGACCTTCGAGGGGCCTGCCCGCTGGCAGAACGCCCATGGTCATGACGACCACCACGGCGATGCCCACGCGCACCATGCGGTCGCCCATGCCTCTGCCCAAGCCGACGGCGCACCGGGCCACCACGAGGGTGTCGCCCACGACGACAAGGGCCATGACGTCGAGCCGGCCTCGCATTCGGCGATCGAGCACCACGACCACCACGCCCATACCCCGCACGAGAGCCCGCGGGTGATGACGATCCCGCTCGCGGTCCTGGCGCTCGGCGCGCTCTTCGCCGGCCTGGTGTTCAAGAACCGCTTCATCGGCGAGGGCATGGACGAGTTCTGGAAGGGCGCGCTCGCGCACGGCCCCGACAATCACATCATGCACGACATCCACAACGCGCCGGCCTGGGTGCAGCACTCGCCCTTCGTGATGCTGGTGCTCGGCTTCCTGCTCGCCTTCTGGATGTATATCCGCCGGCCGGAACTGCCGCATCAGCTCGCGACGAACCAGCCGCTGCTGTACCGCTTCCTGCTCAACAAGTGGTACTTCGACGAGCTTTACGACCGGATCTTCGTCCGTCCTGCCAAGGGCTTCGGCGAGTTCCTGTGGAAGGTCGGCGACGGCCGCATCATCGACGGGATGGGCCCGAACGGCATCGCCGCCCGCGTCGTCGACATCACCCGCGGCGTGGTCCGTCTCCAGACCGGCTACGTCTACCATTACGCCTTCGTGATGCTGGTCGGCGTCGCGGCCCTGGTGAGCTGGTACCTGATCACCGGCGTCTCCGCGGCCACCCACTGACCTGACCGGAGAACAGAGAATCATGCTCGGCCTCGGGATCCTCTCCGGCCTCATCATCCTGCCGCTCGTCGGCGCCGCGTTCATCCTCACGCTCCGCGGCGACGACGAATCGGTCCGGCGCAACGCCCGCTGGGCGGCGCTCATCGCGACGCTCGCCACCTTCCTGCTGTCCCTGGTCGCCTGGGGCCGCTACGACACCTCCACGGCGCAGTTCCAGCTCGTCGAGACCCACGCCTGGCTGACCGAGACGATCCGGTTCAAGCTCGGCGTCGACGGCTTCTCGATGCCGCTCGTGCTGCTCACCACCTTCCTGATGCCGTTCTGCATCGGCGCCTCCTGGCTCTCGATCGAGCACCGGGTGAAGGAGTACTTCGTCGCGTTCCTGGTCCTCGAGGCCACGATGATCGGCGTATTCTGCGCCCTCGACCTGGTGCTGTTCTACCTGTTCTTCGAAGCCGGCCTGATCCCGATGTTTCTCATCATCGGCATCTGGGGCGGCAAGCGCCGGATCTACGCGTCGTTCAAGTTCTTCCTCTACACCCTGCTCGGCTCGGTGCTGATGCTGCTCGCCATCATGGCGATGTACTGGCAGGCCGGCACGACCGACATCCCGACCCTGCTGCAGACCCGGTTCCCGGCGAACATGCAGATCTGGCTCTGGCTCGCCTTCTTCGCCTCCTTCGCGGTGAAGATGCCGATGTGGCCGGTCCATACCTGGCTTCCCGACGCCCACGTCGAGGCGCCGACCGCCGGCTCGGTCATCCTGGCGGGCATCCTGCTGAAGATGGGCGGCTACGGCTTCATCCGGGTCTCGCTGCCGATGTTCCCGGACGCCTCGCACTACTTCGCCCCGATGGTCTACACGCTGTCGGTGGTGGCGATCATCTACACCTCGCTGGTCGCGCTGGTGCAGACCGACATCAAGAAGCTCATCGCCTATTCCTCCGTGGCGCATATGGGCTTCGTGACACTCGGCCTGTTCACGCTCAACGAGCAGGGCATCCAGGGCGCCCTGTTCCTGATGATCTCGCACGGCATCGTCTCGGGCGCGCTCTTCCTCTGCGTCGGCGTGATCTACGACCGGATGCACACCCGCGAGATCTCGGCCTATGGCGGCTTGGTGAAACGGATGCCGCTCTACGCGGTCGCCATGATGGTGTTCACGATGGCCAATGTCGGCCTGCCGGGCACCTCGGGCTTCGTCGGCGAGTTCCTGGCGATGATGGGCGCCTTCCGGGCCAACCCGATGGTGTCGTTCTTCTCGGTCTTCGGCATCATCCTGTCGGCGGCCTACGCCCTGTGGCTGTTCGCCCGTGTGGTCTACGGCAAGCTCGAGAAGCCGAGCCTGCAGGCGATCACCGACCTCGACCGCCGCGAGATGCTGATCCTCGCCCCGCTCGTGGCGCTGACGATCTATTACGGCGTCCATCCCGGCCCGATCCTCGACGTCTTCGCGCCCTCGACCGACGCGCTGATGCAAGGCATGCGCGCCGCCCTCTCCACGACCCAGACCGCTGCCGCGGCGCTGCCGGTCCCGCACTGAGTTCTTCGCGATGAACGCCGCTCAGATCGTCATGCCCGCCATCGGGCCCGCCTTGCCGGAGCTGATCCTCTCGGTCGGCGTCCTGGTGCTCATCCTCTACGGCGCCTTCAAGGGCGAGCGCTCCACCGAGGGCGTCAGCGTCGGCGCCTTGATCCTCTTGATCCTCGCGCTGTTCGCGGTGGTCAGCCAGCCCTTCGGCGCCAAGGTCACCACCTTCAACGGCTCCTTCATCGTCGACGGGTTCGCCCGGATCATGAAGGCGCTGACCCTGATCGGGTCGGCCGCCGCCATCCTGCTCGCCAAGGAGCATTTCGAGCGCGAGCGCATCGCCCGGTTCGAGTACCCGATCCTGATCGTCCTCTCGACGATCGGCATGATGATCATGGCCTCGGCCAACGATCTGATCGCGCTCTACATGGGCCTCGAGCTGCAGAGCCTCGCGGCCTACGTCATCGCGTCGTTCCACCGCGACGACGTGCGCTCGACCGAGGCCGGCCTGAAGTACTTCGTGCTCGGCGCTTTGTCCTCCGGCATGCTGCTCTACGGCGCCTCGCTGGTCTACGGCTTCACCGGCACCGTCTCGTTCCCGCACATCGTCACCGCGCTTCGCGAGGGCTCGGGTCTCGGCGTGGTGCTGGGCGTGGTGTTCGTCGCCGCCGGCGTGTCGTTCAAGCTCGCCGCCGTGCCGTTCCACATGTGGACGCCGGACGTCTACGAGGGCGCGCCGACCCCGGTCACCGCCTTCTTCGCGTCGGCTCCCAAGATGGCCGCGATGGCGATGGCCGTGCGCGTCTTCATCGGCGCCTTCCCGGTCATCACGCCCGAGTGGCAGCAGATCATCGTGTTCGTGTCGATCGCCTCGATGGCGCTCGGCTCCTTCGCGGCGATCGGCCAGCGCAGCCTCAAGCGCCTGATGGCCTATTCCTCGATCGCGAATGTCGGCTACGCGCTCATCGGGCTCGCCGCCGGCACGCAGGAGGGGGTGCGCGGCGTCGTCATCTACATGGCGATCTACCTCGCCATGACGCTCGGTGCCTTCGCGGTGATCCTGTCTCTGCGCCGCGGCCGGAAGATGTACGAGACCATCGACGACCTGTCGGGCCTGTCGCGCACCCATCCGTGGATCGCGTTCCTGCTCGCCATGATGATGTTCTCGCTCGCCGGCATCCCGCCGCTCGCCGGGTTCTTCGCCAAGTTCTACGTCTTCGCCGCGGCCATCAAGGCGAACCTCGTGACCCTGGCGGTGATCGGCGTGGTGACCAGCGTGGTCGGCGCCTATTACTACCTGCGCCTCGTCAAGGTGATGTACTTCGACGAGCCGGCCGAGGCCTACGAGCCGATGGGCCCGGGCCTGCGGATCGTGCTCGGCCTGTCGAGCGTGGTGGTGCTGCTGTTCTGGCTCATGCCGGCCCCGCTGGTCGGCATCGCCGGGACCGCCGCGAAGTCGTTGTTCTAGGCGCATGACCTTCGTGCTCGACCCCGCGGCCAAGGCCGCGGGATACCGTCTCGAGGTCCATGACAGCCTCGGCTCGACGAGCACGCAGGCCATGGAACTGGCGCGGGCCGGCGAGACCGGGCCGTGCTGGGTCGTCGCCCGCGAACAGACCGGCGGCCGCGGCCGACGCGGCAAGGGCTGGGGCTGGATCGAGGGCAACCACGCCGCGAGCCTGCTCTGGCCTGTACCCGCCGGGCTCGCGCCTGATCGGGTCGCGACCCTGGGTTTCGTCGCCGGTCTTGCGGTGGAACGGGCGCTTCGTCGTGCCTGCGGTCCCGGACCGGATCGGAGAACCCCCGATTTCCGGCTGAAATGGCCGAACGACGTTCTTCTCGACGGGGCCAAGCTCGTCGGTATCCTGCTCGAGATGGAAACCCTGCCCGAGCGCGGGGCATTCGTCACGATCGGCATCGGCATCAACGTGACCGGCGCGCCCGAGGGGCTTCCCTACGCGGCGACCTCCCTGGCGCAGGCCGGTTGCGCCGTCGATGCGCCGGGGCTGTTTCGTCTGCTCAGCGGCGCCTGGGTCGAGGTCGCGCGGCTGTGGGATGAAGGTCGGGGCTTTTCGCGCATCCGCGGTGCCTGGCTCGGTCTGGCCGCAGGACTCGACGGTCCGGTGGCCGTCCAGACCGGCGAGCGCCGGTTAAGCGGGACCTTCGAGACGATCGACGAGGCCGGCCGGCTGGTCGTTCGGTTGGCGGGCGGGACCCGCGTCCCAGTCTCCGCCGGCGAGGTGCATTTCGGAGCGGCCGCCAGCGCGGCCTGACGGGGAGGCGGCTCCGGCGCCCGTGCGGCGACGACGCTCTCCCCCGATACGTTCGAAGTCTTTTCGGCGGGGCGCCTCACGGCGCCGCCGCCGCGCGGCCGTTTTCGGCCGCACACGCAACATGACGGCGCCGTGACCGTGACGGCAGACGAGGCCGTTCCTCGAGGGGACCGCGACGGCGGTCCGAGTAGCGATGGTATGGGAATGTCGAACAAGGGAGATGAGCTGATCTTCGTGCCCCTCGGTGGGGTGGGCGAGATCGGCATGAATGCCGCGCTCTACGGCTTCGGGCCTCCGAAACACCGCAAGTGGATCATGGTCGATCTCGGCATGGGCTTCGCCAGTGAGGAGCACATGCCGGGCGTCGACCTGATGTACCCGGATCTCAGCTTCGCCGAGGAGCAGCGCGAAAACCTGCTCGGCATCCTGATCACCCATGGCCACGAGGACCATATCGGCGCCATCGGCGAGCTGTGGCCCAAGCTCAAGGTGCCGATCTACGCCACCCGCTTCACCAAGAACCTGATCGAGGCCCGCCGCCTCGGCGAGCCGGGCGCGCCCAAGATCGATATGCGTCAGGTCCCGGCCGACGGCCGCCTCGAACTCGGGCCATTCTCGATCGAGTACGTGCCGGTGGCGCACTCGATCCCCGAGGCCAACGCGCTCGCCATTCGCACGCCCCTCGGCATGGTGTTGCATACCGGCGACTGGAAGCTCGACGACACCCCGGTCGCCGGCAACTCGACCTCTGAGGAGACCTTCACGCGGCTGGGCGAGGAGGGCGTGCTGGCGATCGTCTGCGATTCGACCAACGTCACCCGCGAGGGCCGCTCGCCGAGCGAGGCGGAAGTCGCCGATCACCTCGCCGAGCTGATCCGCAACTCGCCGCACCGGGTCGCGGTGACGACCTTCGCGTCGAACGTCGCGCGCATGCGCGCCGTCTGCCTCGCCGCGCAGGCCTGCGGCCGCGACGTGGTGGCGGTCGGCCGCGCCATGGACCGTGTGATCGACGTCGCCCGCGAATGCGGCTACCTCGACGGGCTGCCGGAGATCCGCGGCGCCGAGGCCTATGGCTACCTGCCCCGCGAGAAGGTGGTGGCGCTGCTGACCGGCTCGCAGGGCGAGGCCCGGGCGGCTTTGGCCCGGGTGTCGCGCGACGAGCATCCGGAGATCTCGCTGGCCCCCGGCGACCGGGTGATCTTCTCCTCGCGGGCGATCCCCGGCAACGAGCGGGCGGTCGGCGCGATCATCAACGACCTGATCGAGGCCGGCATCCAGGTCATCACCGACCGGACCGAACTGGTCCACGTCTCCGGCCACCCGCGCCGCGACGAGATGGCGGCGATGTATCGCTGGACCAAGCCCCGCATCGCGGTGCCCGTGCACGGCGAGGCCCTGCATCTGGCCGAGCACGCCACCTTCGCCCGCAAGCAGGGCGTCGAGCAGGTGGTCAAGGCCCGCAACGGCACCCTGATCCGGCTGGCGCCGGGCGAGCCGGAGATCGTCACCCACGTGAAGAGCGGCCGGATCTACAAGGACGGCAACGTGCTCGTCGATTCGAACGACCGCGCCATCCCCGAGCGGCGCAAGCTCGCCTTCACGGGCATCGTCTCGGTGGCGATCGCGCTCGACAAGAACGGCGAGGTCAAGGGCGAGCCGTCGATCGACCTGATGGGTCTGCCGAGCTACGGCCGCAAGGGCGAGGTCATCATCGACATCATCGGCGACGCGGTCGAGCGGACGGTCAACGGGCTGTCGCGGGTCAAGCGGCGGGATTCCGAGGCGGTGGAGAACGCCGTCGACCGGGCGATCCGCTCGGCGGTCAACGAGGTGTGGGGCAAGAAGCCGGCCTGCCACGTGATGGTGGTGGAGGTGTGAGGGCCATCGTCCTCTGACGCGGCCGAGTAGAGCGCCCGAACTCTCCCCCCTCTGCGGGGGAGGGTGGCTAATGCAGTGAGCCGGGAGAGGGGCAGCGCGACGCTGATCCAGAAGGCGCCCTTCAGAACAGGTCCGCCATATCAGGAAGCGTGGTTCCCCTCTCCCGCCCCACTCCGTGGGGCACCCTCCCCCGCAGAAGGGGGGAGGGGGTATCCGCGCTTCAAGCGGTAGCCGTTGGCGTACGAGGACAGGGCGATGCCGTAGCGCCACCCCGCGCCACACCCTAAAATCGACAAATCACCCACGGACCACCGGAGGAACACCCCCATGATCGGCAGGCTCAACCACGTCGCCATCGCGGTGAAGGATCTCGACGCCTCGGCGAAGGTGTATCGCGACACCCTCGGGGCGACCCTGTCGGCGCCGCTGCCGCAGCCGGAGCACGGCGTGACGGTGATCTTCGTCGAATTGCCCAACAGCAAGATCGAACTGCTGGAGCCGCTGGGTGCCGACTCGCCGATCAACGCGTTCCTGGAGCGCAACCCGGGCGGCGGCATCCATCACGTCTGCTACGAGGTCGACGACATCATGGCGGCGCGCGACAAGCTGAAGGCGCAGGGCGCGCGCATCCTCGGCTCGGGCGAGCCGCGCATCGGCGCTCACGGCAAGCCGGTGCTGTTCCTGCACCCGAAGGACTTCCTCGGCACCCTGGTCGAGCTGGAGCAGGCGTGAGCGTGGACGCCCTCCTCGAGCGGGCCACCGCCACGATTCCCCGCACCCTCGCGGTCTGCGTCGGGCTGATGCTGCCGGTGCTGGCGCTGGCGATCTGGGGCTTTCGCCTCAGCGGCTTCGGGGCGGGCGCCCTCTACTTCGTGGTGTGGTGGATCGCGCTGTTCGGAGTGCTGCCGTTCCGGGCCGCGTCCGACGGCACCGAGGTGGTCGTGCCGGGCCAGGATCTCGGCGCGCCGCACAAGCCGCAGATGCGCCGCAAGGCGGTGTGGACCACGCTGGTCTCCGACGTGGTGTTCATCCTGGCGGTCGCGGCCTTCCCGCTCGCCGGGCTGTAACGGATCGCGACCGACAAGGTCGCGATCGACTCCCGGGAGACTGAAACCCGAGACGTCGAGACCCAAAATAAAAAAGCAAGGCTCGGAAGCCTTGCTTGTAAGCTTTCTGAATGTTTTCGCCAGCCTATGCTCTGTTATTCACCCTTATGGGCGTTGAAGCTGGCTTTTCCTCCCGAGACTCGGACCTTGCGCGGCGCCGTTCGGCCTGCCTGCGCATCATCGCGATGCCGCTTATAGGAATAAGAATTCGCATTGTCACCTGCCTTCCAGCAGGTTGATGCGTTTTTTTGCATGGCCGGCGCATTTTTCTCCTGCGCCCCGCGCCGGACGCGGGAAGCGGAGGGTCGGTCGGCGCATGGGTTCGGCGCTCGGGCCCGCGTTTCATGTTTTGCGAACGGCGCCGGAAGCGTGCAAAAGGGCGTTCCCCGGGGAGAGACCCTCGGGCGGGGCTTCGCCCCGCGACACGCCACCCGCCTGCCACGCCAAGGTCCGACATGCGTCTCAGCCGCTACTTCCTGCCCATCCTGCGCGAGACGCCCAAGGAAGCGGAGATCGTCTCGCATCGGCTGATGCTGCGCGCCGGCATGATCCGCCAGGAATCCGCCGGCATCTACGCCTGGCTGCCGCTGGGCCTGCGGGTGCTGAACCGGGTGGCCGACATCATCCGGGCCGAGCAGGACCGCTCCGGCGCGATCGAGCTCCTGATGCCGACGATCCAGTCGGCCGATCTGTGGCGCGAGTCGGGCCGTTACGATGCGTACGGCAAGGAGATGCTGCGCATCAAGGACCGGCACGAGCGCGACATGCTGTTCGGGCCGACCAACGAGGAGATGATCACCGCGATCTTCCGCTCGGCGGTGCGCTCCTACAAGGACCTGCCGAAGAACCTCTACCACATCCAGTGGAAGTTCCGCGACGAGGTGCGGCCGCGCTTCGGCACGATGCGCTCGCGCGAATTCCTGATGAAGGATGCCTACTCGTTCGACCTCGACCAGGCGAGCGCGCGGCATTCCTACAACAAGATGTTCGTCGCCTACCTGCGCACCTTCGCGCGGCTCGGCCTGAAGGCGATCCCGATGCGGGCCGAGACCGGGCCGATCGGCGGCGACCTGTCCCACGAATTCATCATCCTGGCCCAGACCGGCGAGAGCGAGGTCTTCTGCGACCGCGCCTATCTCGACTTCGCCACCCCGGAGGCGGCGACCGACTTCGACGACGTCGCGGCTCTCCAGGCCACGGTCGACCACTGGACCTCGCGCTACGCCGCCACCTCCGAGATGCACGACGCGGACGCCTTCGGGCAGGTGCCGGCGCCGGAGCAGATGGCCGCCCGCGGCATCGAGGTCGGCCACATCTTCTATTTCGGCACCAAGTACTCGGAGCCGATGGGCGCGAAGGTGACGGGGCCGGACGGGCAGGAGCGCCCGGTTCATATGGGCTCCTACGGCATCGGCCCGAGCCGGCTGGTGGCGGCGATCATCGAGGCGGGCCACGACGAATCCGGCATCGTGTGGCCGGATGCGGTGGCGCCCTTCGACGTCGCGCTCCTCAACCTCAAGGTCGGGGATGCGGCGACCGATGCCGCCTGCGCCAAGCTCCAGGGCGAGTTGGAGGCCGCCGGCCTCACGGTTCTGTACGACGATCGCGACGAGCGCCCGGGCGGAAAGTTCGCCACCGCCGACCTGATCGGCCTGCCCTGGCAGGTCATCGTCGGGCCGAAGGGGCTTGCCGAGGGCAAGGTCGAGGTGAAGCGCCGCGCCACCGGCGCCCGCGAGACCGTGGCCCCCGACGCCGTCCCGGCCTATCTCCGCCAGAACCGGGCGTCTTGAGCCGATGCCCCTCGCCGCGATCCGCGACCGCATCCCGAAGGTCGGCGCCCTGTTCGCGGGACGCGGCGGGGGCGCCACCCTGCCATTCGCGCCCTTCGAATGGACGATCGCCGGGCGCTACCTGCGCACCCGGCGCAAAGAAGGCTTCGTCTCGGTCATCGCCCTGTTCTCGTTCCTCGGGATCATGCTGGGCGTGGCCACCCTCATCATCGTGCTCTCGGTGATGAACGGCTTCCGCAAGGAGCTGTTGAGCAAGATCGTCGGCATCAACGGCCACATCTTCGTCGCGCCGATCGACCGGCCGCTGACCGACTTCGCCGACCTGTCCGACCGGCTCGGCAAGGTGGCGGGCGTCCACCTCGCCCTGCCGATGGTCGAGGGCCAGGCCTTCGCCTCCTCGCAATTCGGCGGCTCGGGCGTGCTGGTGCGCGGCGTGCGCGCCGACGACCTGAAGAAGATCCCGTCGGTCGCGGGCACCATCCGGGGCGGCACGCTGGAGAATTTCGACACCGGCGGCGGCGTCGCGATCGGCAAGAGGCTCGCCGAGTCCCTGGGGCTCCAGGCCGGGGACACGATCACGCTGGCCACCCCGAAGGGCGCCACCACGCCGTTCGGCACCGCGCCGCGGATCAAGAGCTACAACGTCGCGGCGGTGTTCGAGGTCGGCATGTCCGAGTTCGACGGCACCTTCGTGTACATGCCGCTCTCGGAAGCCCAGGCCTTCTTCAACCGCGACGGCGACGTCTCGGTGATCGAGATCTTCCTCGACAATGCCGATTCGGTCGGCGAGGCGCGGGGAGAGCTGGAACTCGCCGCCGAACGCCCGGTGCTGATCACCGACTGGCGCCAGCGCAACCGCACCTTCTTCTCCGCCCTCGAGGTGGAGCGCAACGTGATGTTCATCATCCTCACGCTGATCGTGCTGGTGGCGGCGCTCAACATCGTGTCGGGCCTGATCATGCTGGTGAAGGACAAGTCGAGCGACATCGCGATCCTGCGCACCATGGGGGCGACACGGGGCGCGATCATGCGGGTGTTCCTCATCACCGGCGCCTCGATCGGCATCCTCGGCACGCTCGCCGGCTTCGTCCTCGGGCTCGTCTTCTCGGCCAACCTCACGGTGATCCAGCGCACGCTGTTTCCCGGCGCCTGGGATCCGACGGTGCGGTTCCTGTCCGAGATCCCGTCCGAGACCAATGCGAGCGAGGTCGTGGCGGTGGTGGCGATGTCGATGGTGCTGTCGCTCCTCGCCACGCTGTACCCGTCCTGGCGCGCCGCCCGGCTCGACCCGGTGCAGGCCCTGCGCTACGGCTGAGCCTTTCCGGCCCTCGCCCCCCGATCCTGTTCCCGAGTACCCACCGGATGCCGCGACCCGTCTATTCTCCGATTCTCCCCCCGCGCCCCACCGCGAGGGGCGCCTGACGCCGATGGACGAGTCCCCGCAGCAGCCGGTCCCGGCGCTCTTCCTCGCCCAGGTCGAGCGGCGCTACACCCAAGGCACCGGCCATCTCGAGATTCTGCGCGGTGCGGATCTCGCGATCTGGCCCGGCGAGATCGTGGCGCTGGTCGCGCCCTCCGGCACCGGCAAGTCGACCCTGCTCCACGTCGCCGGCCTTCTGGAGCGGCCCGACGGCGGCGAGGTCTATATCGGCGGCCAGCCGAGCGCCCGGATGGACGATACCGCCCGCACCCGGATGCGGCGCGAGGAGATGGGCTTCGTCTATCAGTCGCATCACCTACTGCCGGAATTCTCGGCGCTGGAGAACGTGGTCCTGCCGCAGCTCATCCGCGGCCTGTCGGCCCGGGAAGCCCGCTCGCGCGCCGGCGAGCTGTTGTCGTTCCTCGGCCTCAAGGAGCGCCTGAGCCACCGGCCGGCGGAGCTGTCGGGCGGCGAGCAGCAGCGCGTCGCCATCGCCCGGGCGCTTGCCAACGGCCCGCGGCTGCTGCTGGCCGACGAGCCGACCGGCAACCTCGATCCGCAGACCGCCGGCCACGTCTTCGCGATCCTGGTCTCGCTGGTGCGGGCCTCGGGCGTCGCGGCGCTGATCGCCACCCACAACCTGGAGTTGGCCTCCCGGATGGACCGGCGGGTGACGATCCAGAACGGGCTGATCGTTCAGCTTGCCTGAGCGGTCGCTAGGGAAGCGCCGCCTGCTCGTTCCTCCCCACCCGCGACCTCATCCTGAGGTGCGAGTGAAACGAGCCTCGAAGGAGGGCTCCAGGAGTCTCCGCGATCCCTGGAGCCCTCCTTCGAGGTCAGTCAATCTTCGATCGACTAACACCTCAGGATGAGGTCGCGGGTAGGAGTGCCTCGCGCCGAGCGCGCAGAGGCTGAACCCCCGCCGGAAACCGTGGCCGCCAGCCTTTCTGGCGCTACATGTCGTGCAGTGGCCGGGCCCAGGGCGCCCCCGCCCCCCAAGATACCTGCCTTTAAGACTTTTGGACGGCCCTGCCGTTCAGCTTGCGTTGGGGCGGGGAATGGTTCAACCCGGCGGGAACGTCAGGCGGCAGCCGCTACGAACGGACGAGTGATATGGCCGGAAGTGACATGGCGAAGTGGGTCTACACCTTCGGCGACGGCAAGGCCGAGGGCAAGTCGGCGATGCGCGACCTGCTCGGCGGCAAGGGCGCGAACCTCGCCGAGATGTCGAATCTCGGTCTCCCGGTGCCGCCGGGCTTCACCATCACCACCGAGGTCTGCACCTATTATTACGACCACGGCCGGCAATACCCCCCCGAGCTGGAGGGCCAGGTCGCGGGCGCGCTGGAGGCCGTCGGCAAGCTGACCGGCCGCCGCTTCGGCGATGCCGAGTCGCCGCTCCTCGTGTCGGTGCGCTCCGGCGCCCGGGCCTCGATGCCCGGCATGATGGACACGGTGCTCAATCTCGGCCTCAACGACACCACGGTCGAGGCGCTGGCCCGCGGCGCCGGCGACGATCGCTTCGCCTATGACAGCTACCGCCGCTTCATCACCATGTACTCGAACGTGGTGCTCGGCGTGGAGCACCACTCCTTCGAGGAGGTGCTGGAGCGCTACAAGGACGAGAAGGGCCTGACCCTCGACACCGAACTGGGCGCGGCCGACTGGAAGCACCTGATCGGCGAGTACAAGGCGCTGGTGAAGCGCGAGCTCGGCCAGGACTTCCCGCAGGACCCGCAGGCCCAGCTCTGGGGCGCGATCGGCGCGGTGTTCGGCTCGTGGATGAACCCGCGCGCCAACAAGTACCGCGAGCTGCACTCGATTCCGGCGAGCTGGGGCACCGCGGTCAACGTCCAGGCCATGGTCTTCGGCAACATGGGCGAGACCTCGGCCACGGGTGTGGCCTTCACCCGTAACCCCTCCACCGGCGAGAAGGCGCTCTACGGCGAGTTCCTGATCAACGCTCAAGGAGAGGACGTGGTGGCGGGCATCCGCACGCCGCAGGACATCACCGAGGTCGCCCGCATCGAATCCGGCTCCGACAAGCCGTCGATGGAGCGGGCGATGCCGGAGGCCTACGCGGAACTGGTGCGCATCTACGGGATGCTCGAGCACCATTATCGCGACATGCAGGATCTGGAATTCACGGTCGAGACCGGGAAGCTCTGGATGCTCCAGACCCGCAACGGCAAGCGCACGGCGAAGGCCGCGCTCCGCATCGCCGTGGAACTGGCGGCGGAAGGCTTGATCACCCATCAGGAGGCGGTCGGCCGTGTCGAGCCGGCTTCCCTCGACCAGCTGCTCCACCCGACCATCGACCCGAAGGCCGAGCGCAAGGTCATCGCTACCGGCCTGCCGGCCTCGCCGGGCGCCGCCTCGGGCGAGATCGTGTTCAATTCCGAGGAGGCCGAGGCCGCCAAGAAGGCCGAGCGCAAGGTCATCCTGGTCCGCATCGAGACCTCGCCGGAGGACATCCACGGCATGCACGCCGCGGAAGGAATCCTCACCACCCGCGGCGGCATGACCTCGCACGCGGCGGTGGTCGCCCGCGGCATGGGCAAGCCCTGCGTGTCGGGCGCCGGCCAGATCCGGGTCGATTACGCCGCCCGCACCCTGTCGGTCGGCGGCGTGATGCTGAAGGCCGGCGACCGCATCACCATCGACGGCTCGAACGGCCAGGTGATGCAGGGTTCGGTCGAGATGGTCGAGCCCGAGCTGTCGGGCGACTTCGCGGCGCTGATGGAGTGGGCGGACGAGGTCCGCACCATGAAGGTCCGCACCAACGCCGAGACGCCGCTCGACGCCCGCACCGCCCGCAAGTACGGCGCGGAAGGGATCGGCCTCTGCCGCACCGAGCACATGTTCTTCCAGGAGGAGCGCATCGTGGCGATGCGCGAGATGATCCTGGCGGACGACGCGGAAGGCCGGCGTGCCGCGCTCGCCAAGCTCCTGCCGTACCAGCGCCAGGACTTCGTCGAGCTGTTCACCATCATGTCGGGCCTGCCGGTGACGATCCGGCTGCTCGATCCGCCGCTGCACGAGTTCCTGCCGCATTCCGACAAGGAGATCGGCGAGGTCGCCGCCGCCACCGGCGTCCAGGAGGACAAGGTGCGGCGTCGCATGAACGAGCTGCACGAATTCAACCCGATGCTCGGCTTCCGCGGCTGCCGTCTCGCGATCCTCTACCCGGAGATCGCCGAGATGCAGGCGCGTGCGATCTTCGAGGCGGCGGTGGAAGCCGCCAAGCAGACCGGAACGCCGATCATCGCCGAGGTGATGGTGCCGCTGGTCTTCACCCGCACCGAGTTCGACCTGGTGAAGGCCCGCATCGACGCCATGGCGGACGCCGTGGCCTCGGAGACCGGCACCAAGGTCGAGTACCAGGTCGGCACGATGATCGAGCTGCCGCGCGCGGCGCTCCGGGCCGGCGACATCGCCCAGACGGCGGAGTTCTTCTCCTTCGGCACCAACGACCTGACCCAGACCACGCTCGGCATCAGCCGCGACGATGCGGGCCGCTTCCTCGGACCGTACACGCAACGCGGCATCCTGGCCTCCGACCCGTTCGTGTCGATCGACCAGGAGGGCGTGGGCGAACTCGTGCGGCTCGCCGCCGAGCGCGGCCGGGCGGTGCGGGACAAGCTGAAGCTCGGCATCTGCGGCGAGCATGGCGGCGACCCGGCCTCGATCGCCTTCTGCCAGGAGACCGGCCTCGACTACGTCTCCTGCTCGCCGTTCCGGGTTCCGATCGCCCGTCTGGCGGCGGCGCAGGCGGCGCTCAAGGTGAAGGGCCGCGGCGAGGCGTGATCGATGCGCGGCCCGAAGCGTCCCACTTCGGGCTGTGCGCATTCTCCTCTCCCCGCGGGCGGGGAGAGGGCTCCGGCGACTTCATGGTCGACGGAGCGAGGCGTCAGCCGAGGGTGAGGGGGAGGTGCCGAATGAGGCTCCTCCGGAAACACCCCCTCACCCTCGCCCTTCGGGCTCGCTGCATCCCCTGAACGGGGACGCAGCCCTCTCCCCGCCCGCGGGGAGAGGGGAAACCCGCGGCAGGAAAGAGTAAACCCCCATGCGCGACCCGCAGGCCGCCGTCGGCCCGGCCCCGGAGGCCGGCGCCCGCCTGTGGCGCGGCTCGCTCGCGCAGCGCCTGCGGCTGGTCTCGGGCCTGATCCTGTTCGCCTTCGCAGGCACCCATTTCGCCAACCACGCGCTGGGCCTCGTCGGCCTCGAGACGATGATGGAGGCGGCCCGCTGGCGGGTCGCGGTCACGCGCTCGCTGCCCGGCAGCCTGATCCTCGGGCTCGCGCTGCTCGCCCACGTCACCTTCTCCCTGGTGCGGCTCGCCGAGCGCCGCACGCTCAGGATGCCGCCCTGGGAGGCGTTGCAGACGCTGCTCGGTTTCGCGATCCCGTTCCTGCTGGTGCCGCACGTCCTCGGGACCCGGATCGCCAACCTGGTGGACGGTACGCGGACCAGCTACGCCTACGTGATCGCCCGCATCTGGCCCGACGGCATGGGCTTCCAGACCGCCCTGCTGCTCGTCGTCTGGCTGCATGGGTGCCTCGGCCTGCATGCCTGGCTGCGCCTGTCGCCGCTCTACCGGCGGATGGCGCCGCTCTTGGCCGTGCCGGCCTTCGGCCTGCCCGCGGCGGCGCTCGCCGGCATCGTCACGCAGGGGCGCCTGATGGAGCGGGACATGGTGCTGGCGCGCCGCTTCGATGCGCCGGACCTCGCCGCCCGCTGGCCGGTGCCGTCGGTCGATTCGGCGGTCGCCGCCTGGGCCGACACCGTCACCGGGGCGATCTACGCCGCCGTCGCCGTCGCTCTCGGGATGGTGCTGATCCGGGCCGCCGCGACCCTGCGGGCGCGGCGCTTCAGCGTCACCTATGTCGGCGGCCCGACCGTGAGGAGCCTGGAAGGACCGACGCTCCTCGAGATCAGCCGGGCGAACCGGGTGCCACATGTCTCGGTCTGCGGCGGGCGCGGGCGCTGCTCGACCTGCCGGGTGCTGGTGGTCGCCGGCGAGGAGAGCCTGTCGGCCCCCGGCCCCCAGGAGGCGGCGGCGCTCAGAGCGATCGGCGCGCCGGGCAACGTGCGCCTCGCCTGCCAGGCCCGGCCCGGCGGCGACGTGGCGCTCGTGCGCATCCTCGACCCGCGCCGCGATTCCGCGGGCGAGCACCTCACCAATACGGACGTTGCCGGGATCGAGCGCGAGGTGGCGATCCTGTTCATCGACATCCGCGGCTTCACGCCGCTCTCCGAGCGTAAGCTGCCCTTCGACGTGGTGTTCATCCTCAACCACTTCTTCGAGGCGGCCGGCCGCGAGATCGAGGCGGCGGGGGGCTGGATCGGCGGCTATGCCGGCGACGGGCTGCTCGCCCTGTTCACCCATCCGGACGGGATCGGCCCCGCCTGCCGGGCCGCCTTCACGGCCGCCGGCACGGTCGACCGGGCGGTGACGGACCTCAACCGGCGCCTCGCCGCCGAGCTGCCGGCGGCACTCCGGATGGCGATGGGCCTGCATGCCGGCCCCCTGGTGCTCGGCCGCCTCGGCTACGGCGAGAGCCGCGGCATGTCGGTGATCGGCCCGGCGGTGAATCTGGCGAGCCGGCTCGAATCCCTCGCCAAGGCCGCCGACGTGCAGCTCGTCGCCTCCGCGGAAGCCGCGCACCGCGCAGGCATCGCCCTCGACGGGTTGCGGGTCGAGACCGTGGCGGTCAGGGGCGTGCGGGCGGAGCTGCCCGTGGTCTATGCGGCGCGGGCCGCCGATCTCGCCGGACGGTTGCGTTCTCCGGCGTCGGCTTAACCAACGCTCAACCATACCCCGTAACACTCCGTGTCGAGGTGTCGGTCCCGCGCGGGCCGGTTTGCGGAGTGGGGACGGGGCTGTGGGCAGGCGGTACTTGCGCAGGCGTGACCTGCGCAGACGGCAGGTGCGACGGGCGAAGGGGATGCGCTGGCTCGCCGCGGCCGTCGCGCCCTGGGCCGTCGGCCTCGGCGTCCTGGTCTCGTTCACGGCGTCCGCCGGCTACGAAGCATCGCTAGGATCGAGCGCGGTGGCCCGCCTCGTGCCGCGCGGCATGCCGCCGTTGCCGGAACGCGGCCTGATCACGCCGGTCAGCCTCTCATCGCTGAGCCTCACCGGGCCGTTGCGCGTCGTCCTCGACACCGAGCCCCTGCGCCCGGACCTGAAGGTGGATGCCCGCACCCGGCCCCTGGCGGAGCGCGCGCGCAAGGGCGACGCCCTGGTGCCGGCCCGGGTGACCGGTGCCGCCCCATCGGCCTCTCTGGCGGCCGGCTGGCTCGGCAGCGACCGTCCGAGCGTCGCCTCGACATTCACGCCGGGCTCCGCGACCTGGAACCCGGAACTGGAGCCGCAGGAAGGCTTCGTGCCCCTGCCCGAACCCGATGCCGGCGAGGCCGGCGCCAGTTCGCCTGCGGCCGGCGCCTCGGCGCCGACCCGCGGCGCCGCGGCCGGTGGGCAGACCGCTGCCGGCAAGGCCCGGGTTCCCAAAGCACGCGAGGCAGGCCAGGGCGGCAGCACCCCGGCGGTGCCCCGCGCCGTCGCCCTGTCCTCGACCACGCCGGCGCCTGCCGACGCGACGCCGGTCGAGATCGCGGCCGGCGGCCAGATCTCGCCGCGCCTCGACCGCGACGCGAAATCCGCCGTCACGACCGCCGCCCGCATCAATCCGGAGGTCCCGCCGAGCGACGATGACCGGCGCCGCTACGCCGACCTGATCACGCCGGAGAATGCCGAGAAGGAGCAGCGCTGCCTCGCCGAGGCCGTGTATTTCGAGGCCCGCGGCGAGCCCGAGCAGGGCCAGGCCGCCGTCGCCCAGGTGGTGCTCAACCGCGCCAAGAGCGGCCTGTATCCTGCCAATATCTGCGGTGTCGTGTACCAGAACCGCCACCGCTACATGGGCTGCCAGTTCTCCTTCGCCTGCGAGGGCAAGTCGCTGCGCATCACCGACGATTCCTCCTGGCAGACCGCGACCCGGATCGCCCATGCGGTGGTCGAGGGCCGCACCTACCTCGCCGATGTCGGTGGGGCGACGCATTACCATGCCGACTACGTGAAGCCGCGCTGGTCGCGCCGCCTACGAAAAATGGACGTGATCGGCCGCCACATCTTCTACCAGCTGCGGCCGGGCCAGACCTGACCGGTGGGCGTCGGCCCCCCCGCACGACAGATCGCCCGATCGACGAACCTGACGCCCTCCGGATCCTCCCGGAGGGTTTTTTCGTCGTCGACCGGCCGCATCGACCGGCTCCGTCGCACGACCACCCTGGCGCTCGGCTCGTCCCCAGTCGAATCCGGGGCCATGGTTTACGCCGACACTATCGGCCAAGGACAAGTCGAGGGTTCCCGAGTCCCGATCGCCGATCGACTCCCAGGCTTGCGCGATTCCCTCCGTAATTCACCGAAATACGTAGTAAATCCCGAGGGCAATTTTACCCTCTTCCGGCTTTCGGCTTGCCTGAAGGGCATCGGAGCGGCTTCTCTCTCGGGCAAGCGTGGCGCTGGCGAGCACCGCGCGGACCTTTTCCCCGCTACCCTTCCGAGAAAGCCCGAACATGACCGCCCGGGTCACCCGTGCCATCGCCGCGACCGCCCTCGCGTCCGGCCTGCTCTCCGCCGCCCCGGCCTTCGCCGGCGGCTACGGCTGCACCACCGATTGCTACCGCCAGGTCTCGACCCCGCCGGTCTACGGCACGGTGTCCGAGCAGGTGATGGTGCGCCCGCCGCGCACGGTGAACCACGTCGTCCCGCCGGTCTACGACACCGTCTCCGAGCAGGTGCTGGTCGCGCCGGCCCGCCGGGTGTGGCAGACCTCGGTCGACGCCTACGGCCAGACCGTCGGCTGCTGGGTCACGATCCCGCCCCGCTACGCCACCCAGACCCGCCGGGTGCTGGTGCGCCCGGCCCAGGTGGTGCCGCAGGTGATCCCGCCGGCCTACGCCTCCTACCAGCGCCGCGTCCTGGTCGAGCCCGCCCGCTCCGGCTGGGTGCCGGCCAATGGCGGCGGCTACGCGGCCGGTCCGGCCCCGGGCGGGATCGTCGGGGCGGGCCTCGGCCTCGCGGGTGCCGGGATCGGCCTCGGTGCGGCAGCCGTCGGAGCCGGCACCGGGCTCGTCTTCGGCGGCGGCAGCATCTACGACGGCTACTGAGCCGGATCGCGGCCCGGGCCGTTCCCGGGCCGCCTCGCCGCAAGGTCCTTGCCGCAGAGGGGGCAGCGCCCCACAACCCCGTCGAGCGAACGCGGCCGGAACGCCGCGCGCGGGCGGGGAGGCGAAAGCGTGGGCACCTTCAAGGCGGTGGTGATCGAGAAGGGCGAGGGCGGGCAGCGCGTCGCCCTGAAGGATGTCGACGAGTCCGAACTGATGGACGGCGACGTCACCGTCCGGGTCACGCACTCCACCCTCAACTACAAGGACGGGCTGGCGCTCACCGGCAAGGCGCCGGTGGTGCGGCGCTGGCCGATGATTCCCGGCATCGATTTCTCCGGCGTGGTCGAGGCCTCCTCCCACCCGGACTGGAAGCCCGGCGACGCCGTGGTGCTCAACGGCTGGGGCACCGGCGAGACGCATCTCGGCGCCTATGCGGAGAAGTCGCGGGTCAAGGGCGACTGGCTGGTGGCCCTGCCGGCGAACTTCACCCCCGAGCAGGCGATGGCGATCGGCACCGCCGGCTATACCGCGATGCTGGCCCTGCTGGCGCTGGAGCGCCACGGCCTCACCCCGGAATCCGGCCCGGCCCTGGTGACGGGCGCGGCGGGCGGCGTCGGTTCGGTCGCGGTCTCGCTCCTGGCACGTGCCGGCTGGCACGTCATCGCCTCGACCGGGCGGGCGGACGAGGAGGCGGAGTACCTGCGCGGCCTAGGGGCCGCCGAGATCATCGACCGGGCCGAGCTGAGCGCCCCGGGCAAGCCCCTGGGCAAGGAGCGCTGGGCCGCCACGATCGATGCGGTCGGCTCCGCGACGCTCGCCAACGCGCTGGCGATGACCCGGTATGGCGGCGCGGTCGCGGCCTGCGGGCTGGCCGGCGGCATGGACCTGCCGACCTCGGTGGCGCCGTTCATCCTGCGCGGGGTGGCGCTCTACGGCATCGAGAGCGTGATGGCACCGCTCCCCTTGCGCCGGGAGGCCTGGGGCCGGCTGGCCCGCGACCTCGACCCGGCCTCTCTCTCGGCGATGACCACCACCGTGCCGCTCGCCGAGGTGATCGCGCGGGGCCCCGAGATCCTGGCCGGGCGCACCCGCGGGCGGATCGTGGTGACGATCGCGTAGGCGCGAGCGATGCGCGGAACCTTGCGCGGAACCTTGGCGACGTTCCGCGCATTGCCCGTTTCATGAGCATCGCCTTCGTTCGCGAGAAGGAGGGCGGGGAGGCCTTCGAGGATCTCCCCGACCGTCCCGTCTCCCCGCACCCGAACTTCGTCACGCCGGAGGGCCTCGCCCTCATCGACGCGGAGCTGGACCGGCTGCACACCGAGCATGCCGGCCTGTCGCCCGACGACAAGGCCAACATGGCCCGGGTGAACCGCGACCTGCGCTACTGGACCGCCCGGCGCAACTCGGCCCAGGTGGTGGATCAGCCACCCGGCGACGGCGTGCATTTCGGCTCCACCGTCACCATCGCCCGCGAGGATGGAACGGAACAGACCTTCCGCATCGTCGGCGAGGACGAGGCCGACCCGGCCAAGGGAACGCTCTCCTACGTGGCGCCGCTCGCCCGCGCGCTCACCGGCAAGCAGGCGGGCGACGCCGTCACGGTGGCGGGTCACGAGGTCGAGATCGTCTCGGTCCGTTGAAGCGATCGGCGTCCCCGGCACGGCCTCCGGGTCGAGCGCGGCGGGCGGACGCTTCTCCAACCTCAACGTCCTTCGGCATATCTCTCGAAGAAGCGCACGTCCTCGATCAGGATGTCCCGTAGCGAGGCCATGAGGCGTGCATCCGCCTCGACCATCCGGCGCTGGGCGTCGGGCGGCGTCACGTTCACGCGGACATCCACGTCCAGCGGCCGGCCAATCGCCGAGCCGAGGCGCGTGAGCGCCGCCTTGCGATACCGGTTATCCGCGACGTGATCGAAGCGCTCCATCGGAAAGCCCCCGAAATAGAAATGCGAGTAGAGCGTCCGCATGATCGGGAGGCGCGCCATGTCGGTAATGCCCAAATCGTTGTCAAGAAAATAATTGTGGATCAAGCTCCCTTGCCGCTCTAATTTCTTCCAGAAAAATTAGATCGATATGATATTCTCGATGGGTTCTCGCAAGATGGTGAACAGGTAGTCATCACGTGTGATGGCGAAGCGGCCCGGATGGTAATGGCCATAGATGAATGTCGTGCCCGGCACCGGATGCAGCCGCCGCGCGATGAAGTGGGCAGGATCGAGATTGCGCGGAGCTACCGAATTGGCCGGGTCGTCATCGTACTGGGCCTGGAACTCGTTTCCATATGCATTCTGGAGACTTGTGCGGAGTAAACTGCCCCCCGCCTTGGCAACATGAATTGAGAAAAGACGCTGCGTCACACTCAAAGCCTTGTTTTGTATGGCAACATATGTTGGGAAAACGTGCTATTCGGCAATTCATCGTCATTCCAAGCTGATGGATCGTCCTCTTATCAAATGTTCGCCCTGTGCCTTGAAACTTTGGGTCATTGCTCAACCACTGGCGGCGTTGTGCGTCACGAAACAGAAATATCGAATACGACCATGCAGGGCCGCGTGAGCGTCCGCAACTCCATAACAACCGAGTATAGCTGTTATCGTCCTCGCGGCGGGACGGACGCCCCGCCTTGCCGCCGGTCAAAGCGTGGGTGCTGCCTCGGTCCGATGCGGCGGGAACCGCCCCTCGATCAGGTCGCGCTCCTTGGCGATCGCGTCGCCCACGAAGTCGAGGAAGGCCCGCACCCGGGCGGCGCGGCGCAGATCCGGATGGGTGAGGAGCCAGAGGCCGGCGGCGAGATCGGGCTCCGGGCTCGAGAGCCGCACGAGGCCAGGCCGGCGGTCGCCGATGACGCAGGGCAGGGGGCCGATGCCGATCCCGGCCTCCACCGCATCCGCCAGTCCCTGCACGGTGTCGAGGCGCAGGACCACGCGCTCGGGCGCGGTCCGCTCCTGCACGTAGCGCGCCGCCGCCGCCGCCCCGAGCCGGGGCGCCGGCGAGACCCAGCGCTGCTCGCTCGCGGAGACGCCGCGGTCGAGATCGGCCCGGCCGTAGAGCGCCCAGGCGATGGTGGCGAGGCGCCGACCCACCAGCGTGTCGGGCGGGTCGTTGGTGGCGCGGAGCGCCACGTCGGCGTCGCGCTTGGCGAGATTGAGCGCCTGCTCCGACACCACCACGTCGAGGCGGACCTCCGGGCAGCGGGCGCAGAACGCGGCGAGGATCGGGGTCAGGAGGCCGGTGAGCAGCGAGGCCGCGGTGGTGATGCGCAGTTCTCCGGCGGGGCTCAGGGTCCGGCCCTCGATCCGCCGGGTGAAGGCCAGCACGTCTTCCTCCATCCGGGCGGCGATGCGCGCCATCTCCTCGGCCGCCGGCGTCGGCACGTAGCCGGTGCGGTGGCGCTCGAAGAGCGGCGTGCGCAGGGCCGCCTCGATCTGGCCGAGGCGCCGGAAGGCGGTGGAGTGGTTGATGCCGAGCCGCTCGGCGGCCTGGGTCAGGCCGCGCTGGTCGGAGATGGCCTTCACCAGCCGGAAATCGTCCCAGGCGAGGGCGGCGGTCATGGTATCGAACTCCCGACCTTGCGCGCCTGCAAGCGCGGGCTTGCACCATAGGCCATTTCCCGGGCGCCTGCGATCCGCGATGCTTCCCGCCGAGCAATCATCCAGGAGATCCAAGCGATGGCGAAGGTTCTGGTCCTCTACTACTCGACCTACGGCCATATCGAGCAGATGGCCTATGCGGTGGCCGAGGGCGTCCGCGAGGCGGGGGCCGAGGTCGTGGTCAAGCGGGTGCCCGAGCTGGTGCCGGAGGA
The DNA here is from genome assembly GCF_057747795.1 of Methylobacterium sp. 142-1Y. Classification (NCBI taxonomy): domain Bacteria; kingdom Pseudomonadati; phylum Pseudomonadota; class Alphaproteobacteria; order Hyphomicrobiales; family Methylobacteriaceae; genus Methylobacterium; species Methylobacterium sp. 142-1Y. The sequence goes on from NZ_CM173224.1 coordinate 1,598,588, forward strand.
GGTCGCCCGGCAGTCGCACTACAAGCTCGACCAGAAGGCGCCGGTCGCCACGGTCGACGAGCTGCCGTCCTACGACGCGATCATCTTCGGCACGCCGACCCGCTACGGCAACATGGCAGCGCAGATGAAGAACTTCATCGACCAGACCGGCGGCCTATGGGCGAAGGGCGCCCTCGTCGGCAAGGTCGGCGCGGTCTTCACCTCGACGGCCTCGCAGCATGGCGGCCAGGAATCGACGATCCTGAGCTTCCATACCGTGCTGCTGCATCAGGGCATGGTGGTGGTCGGCCTGCCCTACAGCTTCCAGGGCCAGCTCGGTACGGCCGAGGTGATGGGCAACTCGCCCTACGGCGCCTCGACCATCGCGGGCGGCGACGGCAGCCGCCAGCCGAGCGCGGTCGAGCTCGAAGGTGCCCGTTTCCAGGGCCGCCACGTCGCCGGCATCGCGGCGAAGCTCGCCGGCTGACGCTCCGCAAAAGAAAAAAGCCCGGATGCAAATCCGGGCCTCTGAGGCGGAAGGTCGATGGGGGCTTAGGTGACCTTCTAGGACCCGACAACGCGAGGCCCGCGGGATCGGTTCCGCGGATTTCGCAAAAAATTTTACGCCATCGCTCAGCGCGGTGCCGCCGCCCGCGCCAGCCGGTCGCGGATCGCCTCGCCGAGGCCGTCCTCCGGGATCGGCGCTACCGCGATCGTCGCCGCACCGCTCGCATCGAGCCGGCGCAGAAAGGCGAACAGGTGGGCCGCCGCCTCGGCGAGGTCGCCGGCCGGGCTGAGGTTCAGGGACGCTGCCGCCGCATCGAGACCATCGGGTGCTGCAGGGCCGAACAGCAGGGCCGCCTCGCCGGGCCGGATCTCCGTGACGTCGAGCCGCACCGCGGCGCGGGGCGCGTAATGCGAGGCGAGGAGCCCCGGCGAGACCGGCGCCGCTCCCTCGGGCACGCTCGGCAGTGCCAGCTTCCGGCCCAAGACCGCCTCGATCGCCTCGCGCGGCACGCCGCCCGGTCGCAGCAGTACCGGCGGCCCGTCGAGGCAGGCGACGATGGTCGATTCGACCCCGACCGGGCAGGGGCCGCCATCGAGAACCGCGGCGATCCGCCCGTCGAGGTCGCCGAGCACGTGATCGGCCTCCGTCGGGCTCACCCGCCCCGACCGGTTGGCCGAGGGCGCCGCCACCGGGCAGCCGGCCGCCGTCAGCACGGCGCGGGCGACCACGCTGTCCGGTACCCGCAGCGCCACGCTTCCCAGGCCCGCCCGGGCGAGGTCGCAGACCCGCCCGCCTTCCGCCACCGGCACCACCAGGGTGAGCGGGCCGGGCCAGAACGCCTCCGCCAGAAGCAGGGCGTCCGCGCCGAACACCCCCTCCCGCCGCGCCGCGTCGAGGTCGGGCAGGTGGGCGATCAGCGGGTTGAACCGCGGCCGCTCCTTGGCGGCGTAGATGCCCGCCACCGCCGCCGGGTCGCCCGCATCGGCGCCGAGGCCGTAGACGGTCTCGGTCGGGATCGCCACGAGCTTCCCTGCGCGCAACAGGGCGCCGGCTTCCCGGATGCCCGCGTCGTCGGCGGTCAGCCGCCGGGTCGGCATTGACCCGGGATCATCGTTCACGTCTAAACTATCCGTCACCATGCTGTCGGCCGTAGCGTCGGCGGCACTCGCACGTCAAATCCAAAGGGTGGCTCCAGGGGAGCCCGCACGGCGGGCTCCTCCGAGATGCCGCCCCGCTCTCCCGGGAGGAGCCCTCGATGACCTATCGCGCGCCCGTGGCCGAGATGGCCTTCACCCTCCGGCACGTCGCCGGGCTCGACCGCGCCATCGCGCAGGGCCTGCACGGCGAGCTCTCGGACGACCTCGTCGACACGATCCTGGAGGAGGCCGGGCGCTTCGCCAACGACGTGGTGGCGCCGCTCAACAAGGTGGGCGACCGCCACGGCACGCCGCTCAAGGACGGCGTGGTGACGATGCCGCCGGGCTACCGCGAGGCCTACCGCGCCTGGACCGAGGGCGGCTGGAACGCCCTGCCGGGCCCGGTCGAGTATGGCGGCCAGGGCCTGCCGATCCTGCTCAACGCCGCCTGCATCGAGATGTGGAACTCGGCCTCCATGGCCTTCGGCCTCGGGCCGCTGCTCACCGCCGGCGGCGTCGAGGCGCTGAGCCGCCACGGCAGCGAGGAACTGCGGGCCCGCTACCTCGAGAAGCTGGTCTCGGGCGAGTGGACCGCCACCATGAACCTCACCGAGCCGCAGGCCGGCTCGGACCTCTCGGTGATGCGCACCCGGGCCGAGCCCGTCGGGGACGGCAGCTTCCGGATCTCGGGCGAGAAGATCTACATCACCTGGGGCGAGCACGACCTGACCGACAACATCGTGCACCTGGTGCTGGCGCGGCTGCCCGACGCGCCTCCCGGCACCCGCGGCATCTCCCTGTTCCTGGTGCCGAAGGTGCTCCCGGACGGCTCGCGCAACGCGCTGAAATGCGCCGGCATCGAGCACAAGCTCGGCATCCACGGCTCGCCGACCTGCACCATGGTGTATGACGGCGCGGTCGGCTGGCTCGTCGGCGAGGCCAACCGGGGGCTGGCCTGCATGTTCACGATGATGAACAACGCCCGCCTCGGCGTCGGCCTTCAGGGCGTCGCCATCGCCGAGCGGGCCTACCAGCAGGCGCTGTCGTATGCCCGCGACCGTCGCCAGGGCCGGGCGAGCGCCGCCACGGACGGCGCGAGCGCGATCATCGATCATCCCGACGTGCAGCGGATGCTGCTCACCATGAAGGCGCTGACGGGGGCCTCCCGCGGCATCTGCTACCTCACCGCCGAGGCGATCGACCGCGCCCACCGGGCGCCGGACGAGGCGGCGCGTAAAATCGCGCAGGCCCAGGCCTCGCTTCTGACCCCGGTGGCGAAGGCCTTCTCGACCGATATCGGCATCGAGGTCGCGTCGCTCGGCATCCAGGTCCATGGCGGCATGGGCTTCGTCGAGGAGACCGGCGCCGCCCAGCATCTGCGCGACGCCCGCATCGCGGCGATCTACGAGGGCACCAACGGCATCCAGGCGATCGACCTCGTCACCCGCAAGCTGCCGCTGGAGAACGGCGCCGTGGTGCGTGGCCAGATCGGGGCGATGCGCCTTATCGCCGAGCGGGTGCTGAAGGAGGGCGGTCCCGCCTTCGGCCACACCGCCCCGCGCCTGCGCGAGACGATCGAGGCGCTGGACCGGGCGACGAGTTCCCTCCTGAAGGCCCTCGGCTCGAACCGGCCGGACGAGGCGCTGGCCGGCGCCACCCCTTACCTGCGCCTGTTCGGTCTCGCCCAGGGCGGCGCCTGCCTGGCGCAAGCCGCGCTCGCGGCGAACGCGGCGGCCAAGGCCGGCGACGGCGATCCGGCGCATCCGGCCCGCATCGCGCTCGCCCGCTTCTTCGCCGAGAACCTCGCCACCGCGGCCCGGGGCCTGGAGGAGACGGTGACGGGGGGCGGCGGCTTCCTGCAGGATGGGGTGCTGGCGCTGGCGGGGTGAGGCGCACACCGCAAGACGAACCTGGCTCTCCCACCCGCAACCTCGTCCTGAGGTGTCGGTCCATCAACGATGGACCGACCTCGAAGGAGGGCTCCAGAGTCCTCGGCGATCCCTGGAGCCCTCCTTCGAGGCTGTGCGATCTTCGATCGCCCAGCACCTCAGAGCCTGTTTGAGCGAGATCGTCTTTCATAAAGCTGGAAACAGCAGGGCATATCCTGCCCACGACCTCATCCTGAGGTGTCAGTTCATCGGAGATGGACTGACCTCGAAGGAGGGTTCCAGTGATCGCTGAGGTTTCTGGAGGGCTCCTTCGAGGTCAGTCGATCTTCGATCGACTAACGCCTCAGGATGAGGTGAGAGGGTAGGATATCCTTGATTATCCGGCTCTTAGTGATAGAAAAACCACTCAAACAGGCTCTCAGGATGAGGTCGTGGCTGGGACGAGTGGATGTTTCCTCAGCCGACGCCGGGACCATTCCTCGATGATCCGCGCCTCATTTCCGGAGCTCCCATGACCGACCACGTCCGCATCACCGACCAGCCCGGCGGCGTCCGCCTCGTCCAGCTCACCCGCCCCGAGAAGAAGAACGCTCTGACGGGCGCCATGTACGACGCCATGCGGGAGGCCCTGGAGGGCGCGGACCGCGAGGGCTCGGGCGTCGGCGCGGTGGTCTTCGCCGGCACCGAGGGCGTGTTCACCGCCGGCAACGACATCGCCGATTTCGTCGCCCGGGCCGAACGATCCTTCGGCGAGGCGCCGTCGCTGCGCTTCATCCGCCAGCTTGCCGTGACCCGCACCCCGATGGTGGCGGCCGTGGACGGGCTCGCGGTCGGGGTCGGCACCACGCTGACCTATCATTGCGACCTCGTCTACGTGGCGCCCGCCGCGACCTTCCGGATGCCCTTCGTCGATCTCGGCCTCGTCCCGGAGGCGGCCTCCAGCTACCTGGTGCCGCGCCGGATCGGGCTGGTGAAGGCCACCGAACTGCTGCTCCTCGGCGAGGCCTACGGGGCCGACGAGGCGGTGCGGCTCGGGCTCGCCAACGCGGTCGTGCCGGCCGACGGGCTCCTCGAACACGCGCTCGCGCAGGGCGCGAAGCTCGCCGCCAAGCCGCGTCAGGCCCTCGCCGCCGCCCGCCGGCTGATCCGCGGCGACCACGAGGCCGTGTGCGCCGCCATGGATGCGGAAGCGCAAGCCTTCGACGCGGCGCTCCGCTCGCCCGAGGCGCAAGCCGCGTTCCAGCGCTTCCTGTCCCGCGGCACCCGGTGAGGCCCCCGGGCATCCCGGACCTCTCCGGCAAGGTCTGCCTCGTCGCCGGAGCCTCGCGCGGGGTCGGCCGCGGCATCGCCCGGGCCTTGGGCGAGGCCGGCGCCACCGTGGTGGTCACCGCCCGCTCCAGCGAGACCGGCGCCCGCACCGACCAGCGGATGGAGGCCCTGGAGGACACCGCCCGGGAGGTCGATCTCGCGGGCGGACGCGGCCACCATTACCTCTGCGACCACACCCGTGAGCCCGAAGTCGACGCGATGGTGCGCTGGGTGCTGCGCCGCTTCGGCCGCATCGACGTCGCGGTGTCGAGCGTCTGGGGCGGCAACGAGGGCTATGACGGGGTGCGCTATCCCGACGGCGCCACCTGGGGCACCGCCTTCTGGCGCCGCGGCCTCGGCCCGTTGCGCCACAACCTCGAGACCGGCCCGCTCGCCGGGCTGATCCTCGCCCGGGCCGTCGCCCCCGCCATGGTCTCGGCCAAGGGCGGCCTTCTGGTTCTGGTCTCGTTCGGCACCGACGATTACCTCGGCGACCTGTTCTACGACCTCGCCAAGGCCGCGACCAACCGCCTGGCCTTCGCGATGGCCGCGGAACTCAAGCCCTACGGCGTCACGGCCTTGGCCCTGGCGCCCGGCCTGGTGCGGACCGAGCGGGTGCTGGAGGCCGGGATGGGCGGGGAGGCCGGGGAGAGCCCGCTCTATGCCGGGCGGGCGCTGGCGGCGCTGGCGGGAGATCCCGCGGTCGCGTCCCGGGCCGGACGGGTCCTGCACGCCGCCGACCTGGCGCGGGCCTACGGCTTCACCGACGAGGATGGCAGCCGGCCGGAGCGGTATCGGGCAGGTGATGGTGTGTGAGAATCTGAGTGGATCGACCGTATCTACACCCTCGTCGTCATTCCGGGGCCGCGCAGCGGAGCCCGGAATCCAGACACTCGGGTTGTGAAGGATAAAGCGGGACGCGAACCGCCATTGTCTGCACCATCAGCGGTTCTGGATTCCGGGCTCCGCTGCGCGGCCCCGGAATGACGCAGTAGATTTGATATTTAGAGAGAACAAACGAACAGTCTCTCCCAGGCGCCGACGTCATGCGCTGCGTCAGGCCACACCCGTGAATCGGAACCCCCCGCCAAGCGACGCATTGTCGGGCGTCACGCGGGGCCGCGCATCCTGGCCCCGCCCACAGGTGGAGCCCGTCCATGACGCTCATCTCCCGTCGCGACACGTTGGCCGCCGCGGCGGCCGGCCTCGTGGGCACCGCCGCCGGTGCGCAGGCGCAGACCCCAGCCCCGGGACCGCAGCCCGTGCGCGGCAAGGACGGGGCGGACATCCTCGGGCCCACCAACCCGGCGCGGCAGGCCGAGGAGCCGTTCACCACGCGCCCGCCGACGACCGACCACGGCACGATGCCGAACCTGAAATGGTCGTTCACCGACAGCCACATGCGGCTCGAGGAGGGCGGCTGGGCACGCCAGACGACGGTGCGCGAATTGCCGATCTCGACCGCCATGGCGGGCGTCAACATGCGCCTCAAGGCCGGCGTCGCCCGGGAGATGCACTGGCACAAGGAGGCAGAGTGGGCCTACATGCTCAAGGGCCGCGCCCGCATCACCGCCGTCGACCAGGCCGGCCGCACCTTCGTGGACGATGTGGCTGAGGGCGACCTCTGGTACTTCCCGTCCGGCATCCCGCATTCGATCCAGGGATTGCCGGGTGAGATCGACGGCTGCGAGTTCCTGCTGGTCTTCGACGACGGCCACTTTTCCGAAGATTCGACCTTCCTGATCACCGATTGGCTCGCCCATACCCCGCGCGACATCCTGGCGAAGAACTTCGGGGTGCCGGAATCGGCCCTCGCCCGGTTGCCGGACAAGGAGAAGTACATCTTCCCGGCGCCGATGCCGGGGCCGCTCGCCGGCGACCGGACCGGCGGCGCCGGGCCGGTGCCGGACAGCTTCAGCCACCGGATGCTGGCGCAGGAGCCGATCCGTACGAAGAGCGGCACCGTCCGCATCACCGATTCCAAGATCTTCCCGGCCTCGAAGACCATCGCGGCGGCCCTGGTCGAGCTGGAGCCGGGCGCACTTCGCGAGCTGCATTGGCACCCGAACGGCGACGAGTGGCAATACTACCTCTCGGGCCAGGGCCGGATGACGGTGTTCGGCTCCGAATCGAAGGCCCGCACCTTCGACTACCAGGCCGGCGACGTCGGCTACGTGCCCTTCGCTATGGGGCATTACATCGAGAATACCGGCACGACGCCGCTCCGCTTCCTCGAACTGTTCCGCAGCCCGGTCTACGCCGACGTGTCGCTGAACCAGTGGATGGCGCTCACCCCGCACGCGCTGGTGCGGGCGCATCTCGACATCGACGAGTCGGTGCTGGCCGGCCTGCCGACGGGGAAGACACCGGTCCTGCCGGGGTGAGGCGCTTCGCCGGGACCCGTCACGCGGGCATCGTCACAGGCTCTTGGACTTGAAGCTCAGCCGGTGATGCCGGGTGAGGCCGAGGCTCGCCATCGCGGCCCGGTGCGCCGCGGTGCCGTAGCCGACGTTGCGCTCCCAGGCATAGGCCGGGTGGCGCCGGGCCAGCGCCCGCATCAGCCGGTCGCGCGCCACCTTGGCGACGATCGAGCTCGCGGCGATCTGCGGCACCAGCCGGTCGCCGCCGATGAAGGCCCGGCAGGGCAGGGGCAGTCCTGGGGGCACGTCGCGCCCGTCCACCGCCACCTCCGCCTCGATGCCGAGGCGCGCGACCGCGCGGCGCATGGCGTCGAGGGTGGCGGCGCGCACGTTGATCCGGTCGATCAGGTCGCGGGAGGCACCGGCCAGCGCCACGCGCCCGCTCGCCATGATCCGCGGTGCCAGCCGCTCGCGGGTGGCGGCGTCGAGCCGCTTGCTGTCGTCGAGGGCCTCCAGCAGGTCGCCCGACAGGGCGGCCGGATCGAAATGCACCGCCGCGACGATCACCGGGCCACACAGCGCGCCGCGGCCGACCTCGTCGCAGCCGATGAGGACGGGATAGCGGGCGGCGTGGCGGGCATCGAACGGGCGCATCGCGCAGATGTGCGCGCGTTCGGGTTTCGAAATCCCTGCTCATCCAACCGGTGGCGTTTCCTTCCGGCCAGCGCGGCGCGATGATCGGCGCCGTGACAGGCGCGCCGACGCGCCGGATCGGGGAGGGATGCGTACGAAGGCCCTGCGCGTCGATGACGCGCTCGCGCCCGGCCTGCGCCATCTGGCACGCGGTGTGCCGCTCCCGGCTTCCGGCGCCCCTCGGGGCCGGGTTCAGCCGCTGGAGGTATGCCGCCCATGAAGGTCGCCCTCGCCGTCGCCGCGCTCTCCCTCGTCCAGCCGGCGCATTCCTGGTACCCGTTCGAGTGCTGCTCGGATCAGGATTGCGAGCCGGTCTCCGACGCCGTCGAGGTGCCGGGCGGCTACCAGACGCACGGGATCTTCGTGCCGATGGCGAAGGTGCGGCCGAGCCAGGACGGTCGGTACCACTGGTGCCACCGCGACGGCACCGTGTTCTGCTTCTTCGCGCCGCTCGCCGGGTAAAGCGCGGGGTAAAACTCTGTTGGCGGCAGGATGTCCTTGTCGGGCAATCGGCTCGCTGGCACCACGCGGCGCCGGGCGCGTTCGCGTAAGGACAGCACGTCCCGCGAAGAGGAGGAAGCATGACCACACCGCCGCGGCAGAACCCCTACCTGGCGCTCGCCCTGCCCGTCGCGCTCCTGGCCGGAGCGCTGACGATCGGATTCTGGACGCTCGACCACATCCGGGTCGCCCGCGCCCGCGCCCTCGCCGCCCAGATGTGGATGCAGCCCTGAGCGGATTCCGCAGAAGCGGCTGCCGGGTTCGCGAAAAAATCTGCGACGGAACAAGGGTCTGAGGGGACAGAGCGTTGGCCTGCCGACGCAAGCCCGCCGGGGCGTCCGCCCGAAGTCGGGGGCTGCCAAAAAAGGGACCGCGCTCCGAAGGAGGCGGCCCTGAAGTCGTTTGGGTCTCGAAACCTCGGAGGAGGCCCGGCCCGCCGGCATCGCGGGGGCTGGGGGGCTGGGTACCGGAGCGGCCGACGAGCCGGGCCATGAGGTCGGCTTATCCTTGCGCACGCATCAAGGCCGGCGCGCGGCGCGATTGTGGCGATTTGTGGGCGGCAGCGATCGTTTCCGTGCTATTTCCGTCTCGCATCGACGGGTTGACGGCTCGGTGTCTCTCCGATGCAACCCTTGCGGGGCCGTCGGTGCCATCCCATCATGGTCGCAGGCGGGTCGTTCGCCGGCTCGTCACCCCGCGTCCGGTCCCCCGGGCGCGAATCACCCCGACAGGCAGGAGAGACGATGAGCGAAGGAGAGACGGCCGAAAGCTGGAATGCCGGCGCCCAGGTCGTACCGTTTCCGGTCTCGTCCCCGCGCGTTGCCCCGCAGGTGTCCTTCCATCGCGACGAGCTGCGCATCATCCTGAACCTCTACGGCCGGATGGTCGCCGAGGGCGAGTGGCGGGACTACACGATGGACTTCACCCGCGAGAAGGCGGTGTTCTCCATCCATCGCCGCACCTCCGAGCGCCCGCTCTACCGCATCGAGAAGGACCCCCGCCTCGCCCGCCGCCAGGGCGCCTACGCGGTGATCGCCGAGACCGGGCGCATCCTGAAGCGCGGGCACGATCTGGCGCAGGTGCTGCGGGTGCTGGAGAAGCCGCTCAGGGTGGTGTGAGGTCTTCACCGGCTTCGCCATTCCTTGCGGATGGAACGAGTAGGCGATTTTCTACGCAAGTTGAAGCAACCGAAGACGGATTTCGGTCTGGCGCGGGTTTCCCCTCCTCCTCTGCGGCAGGACTGTCCGGGGAAGCCGGAAAAGCGCGGGCGTCCTCCTCTCCCCGCGGGCGGGGAGAGGCCCGATCACCCCCCGTCGGGTGATCGGGGAGCCCGAAGGGCGAGGGTGAGGGGGTGTTGCCGGAGGAGCCTCACGCGTCGAGACCCCCTCACCCTCGCTCCGGCTGCGCCTCCGCTTGCTGCGTCCCCTGAACGGGGACGCAGCCCTCTCCCCGCCCGCGGGGAGAGGGGATCTCCAGCGCCATTTCTTTCCCCGGACAGCCCTGCCTCTGCGGGGGAGGAGGAATCCCGCGCTCAAAAGCGTGACCGTTCGTCAAGCGCTTGATTCGTTGTCTCGGTGGTCCGCCGCCACCTCAATAATAGCCATAGCCCCGGTGATGGTGCCGGCCGTGATGGTGGCCCCAGCCGTGATGGCGGCGGTGGTGCCCCCAGCCCCCATGGTGATGATGGTGACGGCCCCAGCCGCCATGGTGGTGATGGCGGTGGCCCCAGCCGTGATGATGGCCGTACTGCACCTGCACCACCTCCGCGGCCGGGGCCGATGCGGCGCCGGGCGCGAAGGGGGCCGCCTGGGCGGCGCCGGCCGTGACGAGGCCGCCGGCGACCAGGGTGGCAGCCACCAGGAGCCGCTTGCCGGCCATCAGGGGGTTGCGCAACGTCAGCATGGTCGCCTCCGGGTTCGTCTCGCCGCATCCTCGTGCGGCCATGGAGACGAGAGTGGCGCCGGGGGGCTGAACGCGGCCTGAGACGGCGGGTCGGCCTTCGTTCAGGCGGTGATCGGATTGTGCGCCCGCGCGGCGTCGCGCCCGCTTGCGCCGGGCGGCTGCGGCCATCACAGTAAGCGGTCGTATGGCTCCCGTAGGGTTGATGAACACGCGCGACCTCCCACCCCTGCCCGGCGGCTCCGGACAGGCCCGTGCCATCGCAGAGCTCAACGAGCGCTCGCGGGAAATCTTTCGCCAGATCGTCGAGAGCTACCTCGCCACCGGGGAGCCGGTCGGGTCGCGCAACCTCGCCCGCATCCTGCCGATGGCGCTCTCGCCGGCCTCGATCCGCAACGTGATGTCGGATCTCGAACAGGCCGGGCTGATCTACGCCCCCCATACCAGCGCCGGCCGGCTCCCGACCGAGCACGGCCTGCGCTTCTTCGTCGACGCGCTGCTCGAACTCGGCGATGTCGGCCAGGAGGAGAAGGGTCGGATCGAGGCGCAGATGCGCGCCGCCGCCTCGCGCCACACCTTCGACAGCGCGCTCACCGAGGCCTCGGTGCTGCTGTCGGGCATCTCGCGCGGCGCCGGCGTCGTCGTCACCGCCAAGCAGAACCCCCGCCTGCGCCACATCGAGTTCGTTCGCCTCGATCCCGGCCGCGCCCTGGTGGTGCTGGTCTCCGACGACGGGTCGGTGGAGAACCGCCTGCTCGACCTGCCGCACGGCCTGCCGGCCGGCGCACTCCAGGAAGCCTCGAACTTCCTCAACGCCCGCATCCGCGGCCGTACGCTCGGCGAGGTGCGAGGCGAGATCGAGACTGCCCGGGCGGCGATGAAGCAGGAGCTCGACGAGCTGACCGAGCGCCTGGTCGATGCCGGTCTCGCCCGCTCGGTCGGCCCGAGCGAGGAGCGCCAGCTCATAGTGCGCGGACAGGCGAACCTCCTCGACGACCTGCGCGCGGCCGAGGACCTGGAGCGCATCCGCCTGCTCTTCAACGACCTGGAGAGCCAGAAGGACGTGATCGACCTCCTGTCGCGCGCCGAGGGCGGCGAGGGCGTGCGGATCTTCATCGGCTCGGAGAACAAGCTTTTTTCGCTCTCCGGCTCGTCGATGATCGCCGCTCCCTTCCGGGACGGCAGCCAGACCATCGTCGGCGTCGTCGGCGTCATCGGTCCGACCCGGCTCAACTACGCCCGCATCGTCCCGATGGTCGATTTCACGGCGCGCGTCGTCTCGCGGCTGCTGGAACGCGGCCGAGGCTGATCCGCGCCCGCCGCGCAACCGTTTTCCGATGTGGGGAACGCAGAAATCCTGCTTGTCCCCCGGATTCACAAGGGGGCCGGGGTCCGGCATGGTCCGGGGATGGTCCGTGATTCCCTCCCGGCGTGAGTGCCCCGACCCGCCCCCTGCGCAGCCACCAGCGCAGCCTGTCCGAACTCGTGGCCTCGCTCGCCCGCGGCGAGGCCACGGGCATCACCGACATCCTGGCGGCGGTGACGCCAGGCGGCGGCAAGTCGCTGCTGCCGGTCATCGCCGCGTCGAGGCTGATCGCCGCCGGCCTCGTCGACCGGGTGGTCTGGGTCGTGCCGCGGGATTCCCTGCGCCTGCAGGCCGAGGAAGCCTTCGCCGATCCGGCCTGGCGCTCGGCTTTGGGCCACACGCTCTCGGTGCGGGCCGCCGACAATTCCCCCGATCCGAGCCGGGGGCTGGCGGGCTACGTCACCACCTACCAGGCGGTGGCGGCGGCGCCCGCCCTGCACCTCGCCGAGATGCGCCGCCACCGCACCCTGCTGGTCGTCGACGAGGTCCACCACCTGCCGGCCCTGTCCGACGGCGAATCGGGCAGCGAGGCAGCGGCCTGGAGCGGCGCCCTGCTGCCGCTGTTCCGCGAGGCGAGCTTGCGGCTCCTCCTGTCGGGCACCCTGGCCCGGGCGGATGGGCGGCGCATCCTGTGGCTGCCCTACCGGACGGAGAACGGCGCGCAGGTGCCGGACATCGAGGCGCCGGGCTGGACGGTGATCGGCTATTCCCGTGCCGAGGCGCTCGCCGAGAAGGCGGTGCTGCCGGTCAATTTCGGGGCGCTGGACGGCGAGGCGAGCTGGCTGGAGGGCGGCCGCACCAGCGGCCAGGCCCGGGTCGGCCCGCACCGGCTCTCCGGCTCGGGACCGAGTGCGACGACCCGGCCGGCCCTGTTCACGGCGCTCCGCACCGGCTTTGCCCGCGACCTCCTGCGCGAGGCGTTCTACGCCACCCGCCGCCTGCGGGCCGAGCGCCGGCGCAAGCGCGGGCTGACCGCCACGGAAGCCGTCCGGGGTCTCGGCAAGCTCCTCGTCGTCGCGCCCGACCAGGCGAGCGCGCAGAGCTACCACGCGATGATCCAGGCCTGGATGCCCGAGGAGCAGGCGCGCCGCGACGTGCGCATCGCGACCTCGGCCGAGGCCGATGCGCACGCGGCGCTCGCCGCCTTCCGGCTCACGCCGGAGCCCGCCGTGCTGGTGACCGTGGCGATGGCCTATGAGGGACTGGATGCCCCCGAGGTCGCCGTGGTGGCGGCGCTGACGCATATCCGCTCGCGGCCCTGGCTCGAGCAGATGATCGCCCGGGCGACCCGGGTCGATCCCCATGCCGGCGACTATGCCGACCAGCACGCCCTGGTCTTCCACCCCGACGACCCGCTCTTCGCGCAGTTCCGCGCCCGGATCGAGACCGAGCAGGCGACCGCGACGCGACCGCGCAAGCGCCCGACCGGGGCCGCCTCGCCCGAGCCGCGGCCGCTGTCCCGGGAGGCCGACGAGGGCATCGTACCGCTGGAGAGCAACGCGCTCGGTCTGCGCTATGCCATGCTGCGCCCCGGCCCCGCCGTGGCGATGGCCCGCCCCGAGGCGAACGAGGCGGCGCCCGTGCCGCCCTCGCGGGTCGAGCGGGCCTTGCGCGCGCGCGTGGCCGCCATGGTGACGGCGCAGGCGGTGGAGGACGAGGCCGAGTTGCGCGGACGGCCCGGCGCGCCCCTGCCGCACCGCTACAACGCGGTGCTCAAGCGCCTCTTCGGCAACAAGAGTCGCGCCGCGATGACGGCCGAGGAGCTGGAGGCGGCCCTCGCCTGGCTGGAGCGCAACCGGCTGCAGGACCACCTGCACCTGCTGGAGGGCGATTCGCGCTACGCCTGGAGCGCCCGGCGGCGCTGGGCCGGGATGGAGCGGCGGCCGGGGTGACGGGCGTCGGCTGAGGCATTCCGGTGGGTGCCGCGATTGCCCGGTCTTGCCGTTTCACCCACCGTCGACGAAGCCTATCCATTTGAAAGTCCGCCGCTTTTGCCTCTCCTTTGTGGCAGGGCTGGGCGGTGAAAAGGATGGCGCGGGTTCATCTCCTCTCCCCGCGGGCGGGGAGAGGGTCGCTTGCACCTTGTCGTGCAAGCGACGAGCGCAGGCGCAGCCGGAGCGAGGGTGAGGGGGTCTCGACGAGTGAGACTCCTCCGGAACCACCCCCTCACCCTCGCCCTGCGGGCTTGCTGCATCTCCTGAACGGAGACGCAGCCCTCTCCCCGCCCGCGGGGAGAGGGGAAACCCGCGCCACTCCTCTCCCCGGACAGCCCTGCTACAAGGGGAAGGGAACAACGCTCGAACTGAGACGTGTGAACACGACACGCCCCTCAGTTCAGCGCCGCGCTGTCCAGGGTCCGGACCGCGACGGCCTCGACGGTCGTCGTCTCGCCCTGGCGGGTGATCGTGACCGTGCGGGCCGCCGCGCCTTCCTGGCGCGGTGTCGAGACCGTGAGGCTCTGGCCGGAGGCGAGCACCGCCTCAACGCGCGAGGCCGGCGCCGCGGCCCGCGGCGCGAGCGTCACCACGACGTGGTGGCCGTCCGGCTCGGCGGTGTAATAGGCGACGCCGGCGAGCGGGCCGAGGTCGAGGCTGGCCGCCCGGGCGGGCCGGAGTTCGTCCGCCTGGACCGCGCCCGCGAGCAGCGTCGCGGCAGCCAGGGCGAGGGTGAGACGGGAGAGAGGGCGGAACGTCATGATGCGGGGTGTCCTGCTTGCGGCGCGACCGGCTCGGCCCGCCGTGTTGACCCCGATATGCGCTGCGGTGCAGCATGGATCAAACAGATCGTATCGATAATGACTATTGATCATATCGATCTGTCCCGGATCGACCTCAACCTTCTGGTCGCCCTCGACGCACTCCTCGCCGAGCGCAGCGTGACCCGGGCGGCCTCCCGCATCGGCATCGGCCAATCGGCGATGAGCTCTGCGCTCGCGCGGCTGCGGACCCTGTTCGGCGACGAACTCCTGACCCGCGCGCCCGAGGGGATGCGGCCGACCCCGCGGGCGCTCGCGCTCGCCGAGCCGCTGCGGACGGTCCTGCGCCAGGTCCAGACCCTGGTGCGCCGGGAGGAGGCCTTCGATCCTCGCACGGTGGTTCGCACCTTCACGATCAGCCTGCCGGACAGCACCGAGGTGCTGCTCGGCACACGGCTCCTCGCCCATCTGCGCCGGGAGGCGCCGGGGATCAGTCTGCTGCTGCGCTCGGTCGACCGGGCACATGTGCTCGAGGAACTCGACGCCGACCGGATCGACCTCGCCATCGACCTGTCGTTCCGCGGGCAGATGCACCACAAGCAGCGCCTGCTCTACCGCGACAGCTACGTCTGCCTGTTCAACGCCGCCCTGGTGGGGCTGACGCCGCCGATCTCGCTCGACGATTACCTGCGCTTCCCGCACGTGCTGACGAGCCTGCGCGGGACCGCCCACGGGGTGGTGGACGACGCGCTGGCCAAGCTCGGCCTCGCCCGCACCCTCGCGGTCACCTCGCCGCGCTTCCTGGCGGTGCCGTTCCTGGTGCGCGCCGCGCCGGTCCTCACCACCATGCATGCCCGCCTGGCGCTCCTCTTCGCCGAAACCCTGGGGCTGACGGTGAGCCCCGTGCCCGTCCCTCTCGACGACGTGGCGGTCGGGATGCTCTGGCACGCCTCCTACGACGACGACCCGGCCCATCGCTGGCTGCGCGACCTGCTGCGGCACCTGGCGGGGGAGGAACTGGCGGGCGAGGAACTGGCGGGCGAGGCACCGGCCATTTCCTGAATCGTGGGCCCTGCCGGAGCCGCGCGCGAGCCGCTATGCTGACGGGATTCGTTCCCGACGTGAACCGACCCCGGACCTTATCGACGTGCGCCTGACCCAGATCACCCACCACGACCTCGACGGCTACGGCGCCGCGACCCTCGTCGCGTCCTATGCCGAGCCCGCCCGGATCGTGCACGTGCCGCGCTACGGCGATGTCGGTCCCGTGGTCGACGACGAATTGAAGCGCCTGACCAAGACCAAGGCGGCCGAGATGGTGCTGATCACCGATCTCGGCATCGAGGAGCCGACGATCGCGTTCCTGCGCCGCTTCGCCGCTATGAACCGCAAGCGCGAGCCGGAGGCCCAGCACCGGCTGATCGTCCTCGACCACCACACCTCCTCGATCGACCAGATGCGGCGCCAGAACCTGGAGCCGAAGCGTGACGCCGACAACCCGCGCCTGTCGCGGTTCGACCTCGGCGACCCGTCGGTCACCGTGCTGATCGACGAGAATTCCAGCGCGACCAGGATGGTCGACACCCATCGCGCCCTGTTCGCCACCAAGGAGCCCGATGCGGGCCAGGCCGAGAACCTGGCGCTGCTCGTCGCCTCCGTCGACGCCCTCGATCTCTGGCGCAAGGAGGATCCGCATTTCCCCGGCGGCTTCGCCCTCGACGAGATTTTTTGGGACAATGTCGGCACCCTGGTACCGGTCGGGCATCCGGCGCACGATCCCTTCCTGGCCCGCCTGCTGATCGAGGCGACCGCGAAGCTGCGTGCCGGCGCGACCCCGGCCGAGCTGGAGCGCGCCGTGCCGGCGATCCGCGGCGCGATCGTCGACGACCTGATGCGCGACGCCCCCGACGACGATGCCCGCCTGACCACCCGGCAGCGGATGGCCCGGGCCCTCGCCCGCTCCGACGCCTTGTTCCACGCGCTCCCGGACGGCACGCTCCTGTCCTTCGCCCTCGATGCCGGCACCTTCCAGCGGGTCTCCGACCTGGTGATGGCGAGCGGGCGCGCCAAGCGCCTGGTCAACGTGCAGCGCGCCGGCACCCTGTCCTTCCGCTCGATCGACGGCACCGCCCTCGACGGCGCCCGCCTGTTCCGCGGCGGCGGCCACCAGGATGCCGCTGGCGGCAAGCTGCCGAGCGGCACCGCCTTCTCGCTCAGCGATGCCGTGGCCCAGGTCGAGCCGGTGCTGAACCCGCCAAAGAGTGCCGCCGCCGACAGCCCGTTCGCGGCGCTGAAGAACTGGAAGGGGTGAAGGCCGCCCTCAGCGCAGGGCGGTGAGCAGGCGCCCCTTCACCGGCGACCAGGTGAAGGTGCCGCCCGTCGCGACCAGGTCCTCGGCGTGGACGAGCCCGACCCGGTCGTGTCGGCTGTCGAGGCTGTTGTCCCGGTTGTCGCCGAGCACGAACACGGCGCCCGGCGGGATCGTCCGCGGCGGCAGGTCCCGCCCGCCCGCGGCCCCGTCGAGCCGGGCGATGCGGTAGCCGGCTTTGCTCGGCAGCCGCTCGACGAAGGCGTGCGCCGGCTGGTCGTCGCCGCCGACCGTGACGGCCCCGTCCGCCTCCTCCGGCACCGGCTGGCCGTTCAGGACCAGGGACCCGCCCGCCATGGCGACGGTGTCGCCGGGCAGGGCGACCACGCGCTTGACGTAGATCGTGTCGGACGACGCCTTCGGCCTGAACATCACGATGTCGCCCCGGGCCGGGAAGGGGCGGTCCCGGCGGGCATCCGACAGGAAGACGTCGCCCACCACGAGGCCGGGATTCATCGAGGCGGAGGGGATGGAGAACGAGCGCCACCCGAACGGCAGTGCCGAATCCAGCCCGGCCTGAAGCGGCACCACGATCAGGGCCGCATCGCGGACGACCGGGCCCGCCGCATGGCGTCGAGGGCGGCACCGATCCAGAACAGGATGACGATGGCGAGGAGCGCCAGCCAGGCCGTCACCACCGGTGGCGTCGGCGGCCACAGGGCAGTGATCCCGAACAGGACGATCGTCGCGAGGGTCCACACGGCCACGAGCGCCGCGCCGAGCGGCCAGGCCCGCGCCCGGATATGGCCGAGCCCGGGGCAGGGCAGCGAGAACAGGCCGGCCAGGGCCATGCCGCCCCGGCGGGGCAGGCGGCTCGAACGCCGGGCTGTCGGGTCGGTCATCGGTCTCTCCGGTGTCGGCGGGGCCGCGGGAGGGAAGGGCCGTACCGCCTCGCCGGCGGGCCGTCACGTTCTTAAGCGAGGATGATGAACGGGCTCTGCGGCCTGAGGTCCCGCGCGCTCGCATGTCGGTCTTCGGCCGGTGGGACTGCCGTTCGGAATCGCGCCGGCCACGTGCCGGTTGCAGACCGGCAACAGATCTCCGGTGGAGCACGCCTCGTGCGGCGCGTAGAACGGGCCGGTCCATGCCGTCGGCTCCGCGATGTTCCCTCCAGGTTGCCAGGTTCCGCCCGCGTCCCAGGCTCTGCCTGCCGTAGGGCAGGGCGGACGGCTCGCGGCGATCGACAGGTTGCGGGGCGCCCTCGTCGTCCTCGTCGTCCTGCATCATGCCGTTCTGGCCTACTGCACCTTCGGGCATGTCGATCGCGCCGACTACGCCCTGTCGACGGCGCCGATCGTCGATGCGCAACGCTGGCGCGCCTTCGACGCCCTGGTGCTGCTCGACGACGGCTTCTTCATGCCGCTGTTGTTTCTGCTGTCGGGGCTGTTCGTCCGGGAGGGCCTGGGCCGGAAGGGGCCCGGCGCCTATCTGCGCGGCCGGATGCGGCGCCTCGTCCTGCCCTTCGCCGTGGCGGTCCTCACGCTGATCCCGTTCGCCTACTACCCCTCGTCCCTCCAGGCCGGCGGCGGGGCGGGCTTTCCGGCGTTCTGGATCCGGACGGTGA
Organism: Methylobacterium sp. 142-1Y; assembly: GCF_057747795.1. Lineage (NCBI taxonomy): Bacteria > Pseudomonadati > Pseudomonadota > Alphaproteobacteria > Hyphomicrobiales > Methylobacteriaceae > Methylobacterium > Methylobacterium sp. 142-1Y. The sequence goes on from NZ_CM173224.1 coordinate 1,616,854, forward strand.
CCGTCGGGCCATGGCCGAGCGGGCCGCCCTGGTTCCTCGGCGTTCTCCTGGCGTTCGACGTGGCCGCGACCCTCGTCTTCGTCCTGATCGCGCGTGGCGCCCCGGGTGGAGTGGACCCATGCCGTTCCCCGGGCCTCGACAGGATCGACCGGAAAAAAGGCGAGGCGCGGATCATCTCCTCTCCCCGCGAGCGGGCAGAGGGCTCCGCTGCCCTTGCCGGGGGCGGAGGGAGCCCTCGCATCGATCCCGGCAGGGATCGACGCGAGGGTAAGGGGGTATTTCCGGAGGAGCCTCCTTCGGCACCGGCCCCTCACCCTCGCTCCGGCTGCGCCTCCGCTTGCTTTGCCCCCGGCAAGGGGAGCAAAGCCCTCTCCCCGCCCGCGGGGAGAGGTGAGAACCCGCGTCTCTTTCTTCCCCGGACAGTCCTGTCCGCGCCCGCCCGCGGCTTCTTCCTCCTCGTCGCACTCTCCGGCCTGCTCTACCTCCCGCTCCTCCTCGCCGTCGGTCCGGGGCACTGGGTCGGCCTCGGACCGTTCGCGATCCAGGCCAGCCGCGTCGGGCTCTACGCGGGCTATTTCGCGACCGGCGTCGCGTTGGGATGGGGCGGGAGGCCGTCCGTCCTGCATTTCGGTCAGGCCCTCGTCGTGCGCTGGCGGCTCTGGGCGCTCCTCGCCCTGCCGGCGGGGCTGATGCTACTCGCCGCGGGGGCGATCGGGGCCGCGGGCCGGCTGCCCGCCGGGCCTGCGCTCGTGCTGGAGGGTATCGCGCGCACCGTCTTCTGCGCCGCCGCCGCCTTCGCGCTCCCGGCGCTTTTCCTGCGTTTCGGCGGGCGCCCCTCCCGCGCCTGGGACAGCCTGTCGGCGAACAGCTTCGCCATCTACCTGCTCCACTATCCCGTCGTGACCTGGCTGCAGTTCGGTCTGCTGGCCCGGCCGCTCGGTGCGCCCCTCAAGGGCGCGCTCGTCTCCGCCCTCGCCGTCGCGGCGAGCTGGGCCGGCGCCGCGGCTTTGCGCCGTGTTCCCCTCATCCGAAAGGGTCTCTAGCGATGCGCGGTCCGACCCCGCCCGGCCCGGGCGCGAGCCTGCCCTGGTCGTCCCTCCTCGACGGCTCGGCCGACCGGCGGGAGGGGGCCGTCGTCACGGTCGCCGGCTGGCCGGTGACCGCCGGGGAGGCGACCGAGGCGCGCTACTGCCTGCTCATCCCTGAGCCCGTCTGCTGCCGCGGCTGCCTGCCGGGCGATCCCACGGCCTGCATCGAGGTCGTCGCCGTCGCGCCGGTGCCCCTGGACGGCCGCGAGGTCACCCTGCGCGGCGTGCTCCGGCGCCTGCGCGACGATCCGTGCGGCTGGCGCTACCGGCTCGACGAGGCGGCGATGGTGTCCGCTCCGCTCCGTCTCGGCCTGTCTCGCCGCCGCCTCATGGCGGCGGCCTCGCTCCTGTGCCTGCCGGTCCCGGCGGCAGCCCAAACGCCGGCGGCAGGAGAGGCACCCGCAGGGCTGACGGCGGCGGCGTCCTTCCTCGCCGCGCGGCCGACGATCGACTGTCACAGCCATGCCGGCCGCATCCTGCGGGTGGATCAGGCCGACGGGCACGCTCCCTTCACGCCGCTCGCCGAGCCGATGCGCCGCGGGGGGCTCGCCGTCGCCTGCCTCGCCATCGTCTCCGACAGCCCGACCCACCGGGTCACCCCCGAGGGACGGATCAAGGCCTTTCGCGAGCCCGAGCCCGGGGAACTCGCGGCGTACGCCGAGCGCGGCTTCACCCGCCTCCACGCCCTCGTGCGCGAGCAGGGCCTTCGACTCGTGCGCAAAGCCGCCGACCTCGCGGCCGCCCGGTCCGACGCCCCGGCGGTGCTCGTCTCGGCGGAAGGGGCGGATTTCCTGGAGGGCGATCTCGGTCCCCTGGAAACGGCCTTCCACCGCGCCGCCCTGCGCCACCTCCAGCTTACCCATTACCGGGTGAACGCGCTCGGCGACATCCAGACCGAGCCGCCGGTCCATGGCGGCCTGACCGATTTCGGCGCCGCGGTGATCCGGCGTTGCGAGGCGCTCGGGATCGTGGTGGACGTGGCGCACGGCACCGAGGATCTGGTGCGCCGCGCGGCGGAGGTGGCGACGAAGCCGCTCGTTCTCTCGCACACCTCCCTCACGACCCGGCCGCGGCCGCGCACCCGCCGCATCACCCCGGACCACGCCCGGATCGTAGCGGGGACCGGCGGCGTCATCGGCATCTGGCCGCCGGTCAGCCTGTTTCCCGATCTTCCGGCCCTGGCCGACGGCATCGCCCGGATGGCGGACGTCGTCGGTGCAAGGCATGTCGGGATCGGAACGGACATGATGGGCCTCGTCGGCCCGAGCGCCCTGCCGGCCTACACGGCCCTGCCCGATCTCACGGTGCTCCTCCTGGCGCGGTTCACGCCGGAGGAGGCGGCCGGCATCCTCGGCGGCAACTACCTGCGGGTGGCGCAGGCCTGCCTGCCGGCGTGAGGCGTCCTACCCGGCCGCGCTCTCGATGCCCGCCATCCCAGCCTGAGCGTAGCGGGCGCCCGCCGCCGCGCCGGGGGCGAACAGCGCGTCGAGGGCGGCGAGGTCGGCGGGCGTGAGGGCGAGGTCGGCGGCGGCCGCGTTCTCGGCCAGGCGCTCGGGCCGGCGGGTGCCGGGGATCGGGACGACGTTCGGATCGCGGGTCATCAGCCAGGCGAGCGCCACCTGGCCGGCGGTGACGCCCCGCTCGCGCGCAAAGTCGCCCAGGGCCTCCGCGAGGCGGCGGTTCTGCGCCAGCGCCTCGCCCTGGAAGCGCGGGTTGCCGCGGCGAAAGTCGTCGGGTGCCAGGGTCTCGACGTCGATCGCTCCGGTGAGGAAGCCGCGGCCGAGGGGCGAATAGGCGACGAGGGCGATTCCGAGGTCGCGGCAGGCGTCGAGCAGGCCCTGTTCGGGCTCCCGGCTCCACAGGGAATACTCGGTCTGCACCGCGGCGATCGGGTGGACCGCATGGGCGGCCCGCAGGGTCTCGGGAGAGACCTCCGACAGGCCGAGCGCCCGCACCTTGCCGGCCTCGACGAGGCGCGCCATGGCGCCGACCATCTCGTCCACCGGCACCGAAGGGTCGCGGCGGTGGCAGTAATAGAGGTCGATGGTCTCGACGCCGAGGCGGCGCAGGGAGGCCTCGCAGGCGGTGGTGAGATAGGCCGGGCTGTTGTCGATCCGCCGCGCGCCTCCCTCGCGCACGATGCCGAATTTCGTCGCCAGCACGATCCGGTCGCGGCGGCCCTTCAGCACGCGGCCGATCAGCTCCTCGTTGCGGCCGACGCCGTACATGTCGGCCGTGTCGAGGAAATCGTAGCCGAGCGAGAGCGCGGCCTTGAGGGCGGCGGGGGCCGCCGCCTCGTCGGTCGGGCCGTAGAACTCCGAGAATCCCATGCAGCCGAGGCCGGGGGCGGAGACGGTGAGGCCGGAGCGGCCGAGGGAACGTCGTTGCATCGTGAGCACTCCTGAACGGACCGCACCGATCTGGCGCTCCGGCCCTCCTCCGATAAGCTGCACCGCCCGGCATGAACCGATGAGCCAAACTCACCAATGGTCCGCGACGACCTCTCCGACCTCGCGGCCTTCGCGGCCGTGGCCCGGCACCGCAGCTTCCGGCGCGCCGCGGCCGAGCTCGGCCTGTCGCCCTCGGCGCTCAGCCATGCCGTGCGCGGGCTGGAGGAGCGGATGGGCCTGCGGCTCCTCAACCGCACCACCCGCAGCGTCGCCCCGACCGAGGCCGGCGCCGCCCTACTGGTGCGGCTCGGCCCCGCCCTCGACGACATCGCGCAGGCTGTGGCGGCGGCGCGCGCGTCCGCCTCGCGGCCCACCGGGACCTTGCGGCTCAACGCGCCGCGCAGCGCCTGCCGGCTGGTCCTGATGCCGCTGCTCTCCCGCTTCCTGACCCTCCATCCGGAGATCCGCGTCGAGGTGGCGAGCGACGACGCCCTTACCGACATCGTCGGCGAGGGCTTCGATGCCGGGATCCGCTTCGGCGAGCGACTCGCCCTCGACATGGTGGCGGTGCCGGTCTGCGGGCCGCAGCGTTTCGCCGTTGTCGCCGCGCCCGCCTACCTGGCGCGCCGGGGCGTTCCGGAGGTGCCGGCGGATCTGGCCGGCCATGCCTGCCTGCGCCAGCGCTTTCCCGGCGGCAGCCTGTTTCCGTGGGAACTGGAGCGCGATCGCGTCGCGGAAACCGTGGCGGTCGACGGCCCGCTGATCCTCGGCGACCAGGACCTGGTCCGGCTCGCCGCTCTCGACGGGCTCGGGATCGGCTTCGTCTTCGAGGGATACGTCGCCGACGACCTCGCGTCGGGCTCCCTGATGCGGCTGCTCTCGCCGTGGTGCCCGGCCTTCCCGGGCTTCCACCTCTATTATCCGGGCCGCCGGCAGGTGCCGGCGCCGCTCCGGGCCTTCCTCGACGTGGTGCGCGAGGCGGGCCGGTCCGCGCCGTCCGGCGCCGGGCCGGCTTCGCCTCCCTGCCCGTGACCGGGTGGAGCCCGGCGAGGCGTTGGCCTGCCATGCAAGTCCGCTTGGCGCGGGATCAGGCCTTCACGAAGGCGAGGAGATCGGCGTTCAAGGTTTCGGCATGGGTCGTCAGCATGCCGTGCGGCAGGCCCGGATAGGTCTTGAGCGTGCCGTTGCGCAGAAGCGTGACGGACTTCCGGCCGCTGGCGTCGATCGGGACGATCTGGTCCTCCTCGCCGTGCAGCACGAGGGTCGGCACCGAGATCGCCCGCAAGTCCTCGGTCTGGTCGGTCTCGGAGAAGGCCTTGATGCCGTCGTAATGGGCGAGGGCCGAGCCCATCATGCCCTGGCGCCACCAGTTGCGGATCACGCCCTCCTGGCCTTGCGCTCCCGGACGGTTGAAGCCGTAGAACGGCCCGGCCGCGACATCGAGGAAGAATTGCGCCCGGTTGCCGGCGAGCGCGGCGCGGAACCCGTCGAAGACCTCGATCGGCAGGCCGCCGGGATTGGCCTCGGTCCGGAGCATCAGGGGCGGCACGGCGCTGACGAGGACCGCCTTGGCGACCCGCCCCTGCGGCTCGCCGTGGCGCGCGACGTAGCGGGCGACCTCGCCGCCGCCGGTCGAATGCCCGATATGGATCGCCTTCGTCAGGCCGAGCCGGTGCACGACCGCCGCCGCATCCGCCGCGTAATGGTCCATGTCGTGCCCGCCGGGCGCCTGGGACGAGCGGCCGTGGCCGCGCCGGTCATGCGCGACGACCCGGTAGCCGTGCTGCAGGAAGAACAGCATCTGGGCGTCCCAGTCGTCGGAGGAGAGCGGCCAGCCGTGATGGAACACGATGGCCTGCGCCTCCCGCGGCCCCCAATCCTTGTAGAAGATCTCCACGCCGTCGCCGGTGGTCACGAAGCTCATGAGGCTCTCCTGCCGCGGGGGCCGGCGCGCATCGCAACCGGTTGGTCAGATCCCGCCCGCAAGGTCTAACATATCAGGGGGCCGGCGAGGGGCGGAAAGCCGTTCGGCGTGCTCAGTCCGTCTCCTCGGCGGGCTCCTCCGAGGACGGCTCGGCCGACGGTGCCTGCTCGTCCGGCTCCTCCGGCTGCGGCTGGTAGGCGGGCTTGGCGGGCTTGTTCCTGCGCGCCGCCGAGGGTGCGGCATGGTGGGCCGGCATCTCCGCCAGCCGCGCGATGCGCGCCTTGAACTCTTCGTTCGACGGGCTGCGGGCCGAGCCGGTGATGAACATCTTGGCCATGGCCGATCCTCTCGTGCGGAAGGCGGACCCGCCGGAGGCATCTCTGCCCGCGATCGGTGCCGCTGGACAGATTTCGCGATCACATCGGAAGGGAGAAGCCGGTTCCGAAAGCCCGAGCTTCCGGATTCCGGACAGTCAGCCGATGATCGTTCGTTCGACGATGAACGGTTTCATCGTCGCCTGCAAGCTGCATTCTTCTTGATCTGCGCAAGGCCGATCGGCGCCAGGGCACCGCCGGGCGGGCCGTCGCCTCGCGCCCGACCGAGCTGTTGGCCCTAGCGACGGCGCGGGTCGGCCGGCCTGAAGGCGCGTTCCACGGCGGCGGTAGCGCTGGCATAGGCCCGCTCCTCGCTGTCGTGCGGCCGGTCCGACCGCTCCAGCAGCTTGCCGTGCTTGCGGATCGCCCAGCCGAATTTTCCTTTCGGGCTGCTCAGCGGGGCCACCTCGATGGTGAAGGGATAGAATTCGTTGTCGCTCATCCGCGGAACTATGGCACGGAACCCCCGCGGAGGACAAACCTCCTGCCGGCCGAATCCCCCTGTTCCTGACGCCCTCGACGCGGCGGCCCGGCCCGTGCGATAGCCGGGGCCGTTCCGGTATCCCGTCGGCAGGGCGATGCGGCCGATGCCCGGCCGAAGCCGCCCCGCACGCGTTGCGTCCCGACAATCCCGTTCCGATCGCGAACAACGATGCCGCTTCCCCGGCAGCGGCGCGGTCCCGATGGAGTCCGATCCTTGATCCCCTGGGTTCACCTCGATACCAGCGCCATCCCCGGCGAGACCGCGTCCTTGCGCCTGATGCGCCGGGGCGACGAGTTCGCGATCGTGGTCGATTCCATCGAGCTGATGAACAGCCGCCGCAGCGGCTCGGAGCGCGCGCTCGCCAGCCTCGCCTGCGGGCGCCTGCGGGAGAACAAGGCGCCCCGGGTGCTGATCGGCGGGCTCGGCATGGGCTTCACCCTCCGGGCGGCCCTGTCCGAGCTGGGCCCCGAGGCGCAGGTCGTGGTCGCCGAGCTGATCCCGGCCGTCGCCGCCTGGGCCCGGGGGCCGCTCGCCCACATCTTCGCCGGCAGCCTCGACGACCCCCGGGTGGCGCTGCACGAGACCGACGTCCACGACCTCATCGCGGCGAGCCCGGGCGGCTTCGATGCCATCCTGCTCGACGTCGATAACGGCCCCGAGGGGCTGGTGCAGCGCACGAACGACCGGCTCTACGACGTCGCCGGCTTAGGCGCCGCACACCGGGCCTTGCGGCCGGGCGGGCTGCTCGGCGTGTGGTCGGAGAGGCCCGACCGCAAGTTCAAGTCCCGCCTGCAGCGCGGCGGCTTCCTGGTCGAGGAGCACAAGGTCCGCTCGGCCGGGAGCGGCGGGCGGCACGTGGTCTGGATGGGCGAGAAGGCGGACGGGGCGGCCGCCAGCGTAAGGCGGCGGTAGAGCGTTTTCCCGACGAAGTGGAGACCGGTTCGTCGAAGAAAATTCGGTAAATCGAAGACACAGAGCGCTTCGCGATTGCCGCGCGATCGTGAAGCGCTCGAGCGGCGCGATCGATGGATTTGCGTCGGCGCGAACGGCATGCGAGCCTGGCGGTGAGGGGCGGCGGGCCGCACCGGATTCGAGCCTGACATGACCGTGCGTGGCCCCAACCTGTGCCTGGCCGGGTCGACCTTCGGGCCGCGGACGATCCCGGCCTGGCGCGAGGCCGTGGCGCCGTTCTGGGACGTCGAGATCCGCCGGGAGGACACCCCGGATTTCCGCGGCCGGTCGGACGTCTATCACCTCGGCAACGCGATCATCGGCCTGACCGCGGCCTCCGGCCTGCGCAACGAGCGGTCGCGCGGCCTCGTCGCCCGCATGGGCGTCGATCACGTCGCGGCGCAGATCCGGACCGAGGGGCGGGCCCTGCTCCGCGCCGCCGGGCGCGAGACGCCGATGAACCCCGGGGACATCGCGCTCCTCGACCTCGCGCAGCCCCTCTCCCTGGACTCGACCGATTACCGCGCCATCACCGTCATCATCCCGCGCGGCCTGTTCCCGGAGGGCGGGGCCCGGCTCGACGAGGCGCACGGGACGGTCCTGCGCGGCGCCGAGCCGTTCGGGCGGCTCGTAGGCGACCACCTGCGCTCGCTCGGGGAGACCATCCCGCACTTGAGCCCCGCGGAGGCGCGCGCCGCCGCGCAGGCCACGGCCGTGCTGTTGTCCGCCGCGGGCGCGGTCATCGGGGCCGGCCGACCCGGGCAGTCCTCGGAGCGCGCGCCGGTCTTCCTCGCCATCCGCAGCCATATCGACGCCGAGATCGGGTCCGCCGAACTGGGCGTCGATCAGATCTGCCACCGCTTCGGCGTCTCCCGCAGCGGGCTCTACCGCCTGTTCGCGCCGATCGGCGGCGTGGTCGAGTATATCCGCCGCCGCCGGCTCGCCCGCGCCTACCGGGATCTCGGCGAGGCGGGAGGGCGGGCCGCCCGGATCTCCGAGATCGCCTACCGCTACGGCTACGGCAGCCCGGCGAGCTTCACCACCGCCTTTCGCCTCGAATTCGGCGTGAGCCCCGCCGAGGTGAGGGCCGGGGCGCGGGCCGAGGGCGCGCCGGCCGACCGGCCCGGGCCGTCGGAGCCGCCCGCCGGCGACTGGGACGAGTTCTACGACTGGGTCCTGATGCTCGACGCCTGATCCTGTGTTTCGCAAGATTCCTTCCGGGTACCGGTCTCGCGAGCCCGCGCGGTGACGCCGCAGGCTTCACACGCTTGAGCGGGCCTGAAATCCGCACGGAGGAAGCGATTGCGCGGCAATCGCCGAGCCATCAGTCGGATCTCGCATGGCACGGCGGAATGGGACGCTCGCGCAAGGAATTGGGACGGAGGCCGATCGCCCCGGCACCGTCCGCACCCGACATGTCGTCCGGTTGTCGTCGGAGGGGAGTCGGGCGGTGGGGCGAGGGAGCGGGGGAGGCCGGATCGGAGGACGGTGGATCGGTGCCGGGCGCCGGCGCGCGTCACGGACGAGCGGTGACGAGGGCGGTGCGGGGGCCGAGATCGTCGTGCTGACCTGGGCGCAGACATTCGGCAGGGGCGCGCGATCCCCGAAGCCCGATGCTGGGCGGGAGACGGGCGACGACGGCTCCGGCAGGGTCGTCGTCCTCGGCGAGGGCACGCCGCGGTCCTGACCGGGGCCGGCCTCCGGCGCCGCAGGCTCTTTTCCGAACGTCCAGACCAGGTCCATAGATCGATCTGCATAGGCCATTCGGTGAAACGACCGCGTTGTCGGCGCGCGCAGAAGTCGGAGCGATCTTCGGAACCGGATGAGGAGAGCGCTATTCTGTGTCGAATATCTGATGTTATCTAGAATATAACCCGTTATTTGTCGATAATTTTACTCCTGTGTGAGAGGATTCGACACCAGTAATAATTGATAAACAACTTCGTCGCACTCTGGATATCAGCGTGATTGCCGTGACGGGATGCCATGTATCGTGCGTTCGTCTGCCTGACTGCCGAGCACACGGCCTGGGCCATTCCCTTGGCGGTCGTGGTCGCCTGGCTTTCCAGCCACACGGCGCTGCAGCTGCTCGCGCAGGCGCGCGTCGATCGGGGGGGGCGCTCGCTCGGCTGGCTGCTCGGTGCCGCCTTCTCGGCCGGCGCCGGCATCTGGAGCACGCATTTCATCGCCATGCTCGGCTACGATCCGGGCATCGGGGTCGGCTACGATCCGGCGGTGACCCTCGCCTCGCTCCTCGTCGCGGTGGCCGGTGCGCTCGCGGCGCTGACCCTGCTGCGGAGCGCCGACGGTACTCTCGGCTGCATCGCCGCGGGACTCCTCCTGACCCTCGGCATCGTCGCGATGCACGCCGCGGGCATGCAAGGCGTGCACATCCCCGGGACCTTCGTCTGGCATCCGGGCCTGGCCGCGGCGGCCCTGGTGCTCGGGTCCGCCCTGACCTGCGCCTCCCTGCTGATGCTCCGGCACCGGGACGGCCTGGTCCCCGCGGCGACCCTGCTGTCGGGGGGACTCGCCACGGTGCATTTCCTCGCCATGGCCGCCGCCGAGATCGTGCCCGATCCGCGCGCCGCGAGCGACGCCGCCAGCCTGCCGCGGGCCGCGATCGCCGCCGGCATCGCCGGGGTCACCCTCGTGGTGCTCGCCTGCTCGGCCCTGGCGCTGGTCGCCGACCGCCTGCGCCGGATGAACCGCGTGCTGAGCGAGCAGAGGGCGGCCCTGCTTGCGAACGAAGAGCGCATGCGGGCGCTCACCGACGCGCTGCCGCAGATGATCTGGGTCTGCCGCGGCGACGGCCGGACCCTCTACTGCAACCAGAAATTTCAGACGTTCTTCGGCGAGAGGACCGCCGACTACGCGAATCGCATCGAAGCCCAGCACCCGGACGACCGCGATGGAATCGCCGCCGCTTGGGAGCGGGCCCGGGCGGAGAAGCGGACCTTCGAGGAGGAGCTCCGCTGGCAGGATCCCTCCGGCGCGTATCGCTGGCACAAGATCGTCATCGCCCCGGTCATGCAGGAGGGCGCCGTCGTCGAGTGGATCGGCACGGCGCTCGACATCGACGACATGGTCCGCGCCCGCGAGGCGTTGCAGGAGAGCGAGGAGCGTCTGGCGCTGGCGCTCGATGCGGGCAGCGACGGCCTGTGGGATTGCGACCTCGCCACCGGCGCGGTCTGGACCGCCGATCGCTGGTGGCACATGCTCGGCTACGAGCCGGGCGAGATGCCGCCGCATTCCAGCACCTGGCAGGCGCTGATCCATCCCGACGACCGGCCCGGGACCCTCACCCACCTCAGGGCGCACATAGCGGGAGAAACGCCGGTCTTCGAGTGCGAGCACCGGATGCGGCGCAAGGACGGCGGCTGGAGGTGGGTTCTCACCCGCGCGAAGGTGGTCGGGCGCGATGCCGGTGGACAGGCGACCCGGATCGTTGGCACCGACGTCGATATCGGCGTGCGCAAGGAGGCCGAGAGCCGTATCGCCCACCTGGCGGCCCACGACGCCCTCACCGACCTGCCCAACCGCACCCTGTTTCGCGAGCGGCTGCGGCAGCGGCTCTCGGGAATCGGGCGCGGCGAGGGGCCTTGCGCGATCCTGTGCGTCGATCTCGACCGCTTCAAGGAGGTCAACGACGCCCTCGGGCATCTCGCGGGCGACGCGCTACTGCGCGAGGTCGCGCGGCGCCTGCAGGCCGGCCTGGCGGCGCAGGACACGGCGGCGCGGCTCGGCGGCGACGAGTTCGCCATCCTCCTCGCCTCGGTCGACGGGTCGGGCGACGCGATGGCGCGGGCGCAAGCCCTGATCCGGGAGATCGGCCGGCCGATCCGGATCGGCGACCACGCGATCGAGATCGGCGCCAGCATCGGCATCGCCGCCGCGCCGACGGACGGGACCGACGAGGAGGCGATCCTCCGGCGCGCCGACCTCGCCCTCTACAAGGCGAAGGCCGAGGGGCGGAACGCGGCCCGCGCCTTCGACCCCGCAATGGATCTGGCGCTGGCGGAGCGGCGCCAGCTCGAGGCCGACCTGCGCCGCGCCATCGCGCAGGACGAACTGGTGCTGCATTACCAGCCGCAGGTGCGGCCGGGCGGAGGAGCGCTTCCGGAGGACGATTCCCCGGAGGAACGGATCGTCGGGTTCGAGGCGCTGGTGCGCTGGCGGCACCCGTCGCGCGGGCTGGTCCCCCCGGGCGCCTTCATCCCCCTCGCCGAGGAGACCGGCCTCGTCGTCGCCCTCGGCGAGTGGGTGTTGCGCGCCGCCTGCCGCGAGGCGGCGGGCTGGGCGCGCCCGCTCACGGTCGCGGTCAACCTGTCGCCGCGGCAGTTCCAGCAGGTCGACCTGCCCGAGCGCGTCCTGGCGATCCTGAGCGAGACCGGCCTGTCGCCGGACCGGCTCGAGATCGAGGTCACCGAGACCGTCATCATCAACGACATGGCCCGCGCCATGACGATCCTGCGCCGCCTGAAATCGTTCGGCATCCGGATCGCCATGGACGATTTCGGCACCGGCTACTCGTCGCTGGCGACCCTGCAGGCCTTCCCTTTCGATGCGATCAAGATCGACCGCTCCTTCGTCAGCCAGCTGGAGCGGCGTCCGGCGGCCGCCGTGATCGTGCGCGCCGTCCTGGGCCTGGGCCGCAGCCTCGGCATCCGCGTGGTGGCCGAGGGCGTCGAGACCGAGGGGCAGATGCGCTTCCTGATCGCCGAAGGCTGCGGGGAGATGCAGGGCTACCTGTTCGGCAAGCCGCAGCCGGTGGAGCGGATCGCCGGGATGATGGCCGGGGAGGCGGCGCCCGAGCGCGCGCGGCCGGAGACGCCCCGGCGCCTGGTGAGTTTCTGACGCAGGTCCTCCTGTCGCCCCCGGCGCCGGCCGGTCACCGCGCCGCCCCCACCTCCAGCGTTCCGAACGCCGTGCGTCCGTAACGCTCGGGCCGGTACATGTCCTCGATCGTCGCCGCCGGGTGGACGTAGCGGCCCGGCGTCACCGCCCGCACCGTGTAGGCGACGCTGAAGAAGGCCGACTGGCTCGGGTCGCGGTCATAGGCCGCCACGAAGCGGTCGTCGCGGAACTCGGTATGGGTGGGCTTCACGTCGGACTTCGCCCAGGCGAGGCCGGCGGTCGCGTCCGTGTCGAGGAGCTTCGGGTTGTCGATCTCGAGGCCGGCCGGCAGGCGGTCGACGAGGAGCAGGCGGCCGGCGCTGGCCTTGGCCTCGGTCACCTTCAGGACGACCACGAGGCGGTCGTTCTGGCGCAACGCGGCGAGGTCGGCCGGGCTGCCGTCGAGGCGGTGGTAGCTACGCTCGATCGTGTAGCCCTTCGCCGCGGCCGGTTCCGGCACAGCAGGGTTGCCGGCGATGCCGAGCGCGAGTGGCACCGGGGCGGTGCCGCCATTGGCCACCGTCACCGGCTTCGCCTCCAGGGCCGATCCCGAAAACGTGCGGTAAAGGGCGCCGGAGACCGGTGCGCCGTCGACGGCGAGGGACGGCGCATCCTTGGCCGCCTCCTTGGCGAGTTCGGCCGCCGCCAGCACCATCCAGGCCTGTTCCTGGGTGCTGGTCGGGCGCCCCGATTCCCGTTCCTCGCCCACCACATGGCCCAGCGGGCCGATCGCGTCCCGCGCCACCCCGGTCTCGGCGGCGAGCGCGATCAGCCCGGCGCCGTCGCGCAGGCGCGAGCCGTAATCGGCCCGGTAGGCGCCGCCGTCGCGCTCGGCCCGGAGTGCGGCCACGGCGGCCTCGAAGGCGGTGCGGGCGCGGGTCCGGTCGCCGAGCAGGGCGAGCGCCGCGGCGATCTGGCCGCGGGCGAGCGGCGTGGCGAAGGCGGCGAGCTTGGTATCGGCGAGGTAGCGCAGGTCGCCCATCACCGGCCGGCCGTTGCGGGCGAGCACATAGGCCGCGTAGGCGAGGTCGAGGCCGCCATCGGTGACCTCGTTGGCATTCGCCACGCTGTTGCGGAGCCGGTCGAGGGCGAGCGCCATCGCGGTCGGTGGCACGGCGAAGCCGCGCTCGCGCGCCCGGGTCAGGAAGTCGGTGGCGTAGGCCGTGAGCCACAGATCCTCGGCCTGGCCCGCCGACCACAGCCCGAAGGCGCCGCTCGAATCCTGGCGCGACAGCACCCGGTCGATGGCCCCCTTCACCCGCTCGTCGGCGGTGCCGTCGAGGCCGAGCTGGGCGAGCGCCGCCAGGCGGTTGACCGAGAGGAGCGGCAGGGCCCGGCTCACCACCTGCTCGGTGCAGCCATACGGATAGCGGTCGAGGGCCTGGAGCAGGGCCGGCACGTCGATGCCACCGAGCGGCGAGGCGGCGAGCGTCACCGAGCCGGTACCGGGGATCACCTCGGTGAGGAGGTCGCTCGACAGGGTTAGGCTCGCGCCGGGCTCCAGCTTGCGCACCTCGCGGCGCAGGAGCGCCCCGGTGCCGGGCTGGATCCGTAACGAAAAACTCTGGCCGGCGGGTTCGGTCAGCCCCGGGCCGGTCAGCCGCAGGTCGATGCGGGCCAACCCCGGACCGGCAGCGGTGAGCGGGATCTCGACCGCGCCGCGCCCGCCCGGCTCCAGGCGTAACGTACGGCTCAGCGCGCCGGCCGGCACCACCACCGGCCCGGAGAGATCGACATCCACCGCGTAGTCGCCGGCCTGTCCCTCGACATTGTCGAGGGCGACGTGCAGGCGCGAGCGGTCGCCGATCGCGAGGAAGCGCGGCAGGGTGCCGCTCGCCACCACCGCGTCGCGGATCACCACGTCGGCCGACGCCGCGCCGACCCGGGCCGCGCTCCAGGCCGTCACCATCACCCGGGCGGTGCCGTTGAAGGCGGGAATCGGGAAAGCCACCTCGGCCCGGCCGTCCGGTCCGACCGTGACGACGCCCGAATAGCGCGCCAGCGGCTCCTGCGCCGGCGGGGAGCCCTCCAGCTCCGCCCCGCCGGTATCGCCGCCCGAGCGGATGGCGCCGAGCGTGCCCTGCATCCCGTCGATCAGGTATCCGTAGAGGTCGCGGATCTCGGTCGAGAGCGCTTTCTGGCCGAAGAAGAACCCGAACGGATCCGGGTTGGCGTAGCGGGTGAGATTGAGGATGCCGACATCGACCGCCGCCACGGTCACCCGCGCCTCCTCGCCGGCTTTCAGCCCGGCCAGACGGATCGGCAGGCGCAGATCGCCCCGGGGCCGGATCTTGGCGGGGGCCTCCACGGTGACGCCGAGGGTACGGGCGTCGCGGTCGATCCCGAACCAGGCGAGCCCCATCGCCCGGCCGGGCAGGCGCTTGGCCGCCTGATCGAGGGGCCGGTAGGCGGTGGCGACGAGGTAGGCGCCCGCGCCCCAATCGGGCTTGACCGGGATCTCGACGGTGGCGCCGGAGGCCGGCAGGTCGAGGGTGCGGATTTCATGCACCTTGTCGCTCACCACCGCGATCGTCGCAGTCCCGGCGAAGCGCGGCCGCAGTTGCGCCTTCAGGGTGGTGCCCGAGGCATAGGCTTCGCGATCGAGGGTGAGGTCGAGGAGGTCGGGGGCGTCGGCGGTCTCGGATCCGCTCCAGCCGACGTTGAACGACAGGCTCGCCGCCTCGAGGCCGGGGCCGCGCACCTCCAGGCGGTACTGGCCGAGATCGACCGGCATCGCGACCTTCGCCGGCGCGCCGGGTTCGAGGGTCACGCGGCCGTTGGCGACCTTGGCGGTGGTCTTGACCGGCTCGTAGGACCAGCGCCCATCGGCCCGGTACCATTGGTAGCGCCGGTCGACCCGCAGCAGGGTCCAGGTCGCCTCACCCGAGAGCCGCGTGCCGTCGGGCCGGGCGGCGGCGACCTCGAACGTCGCGGTCGCCCCCTCGCGCAATTCGCCGAAGGTCTTTCGGATCCCGATCACCGGGCCGGCGGGCAGGATCGGCAGGGTCAGGCTGCGCTGCACCGCCCGGCCGCCGGGCTCGCCGACCTGGAGCGAGACCTTCGCCTCGAACGGCCGCGGCCCGCTCGATGCCGGCACCGGCGCCCGCACCGTGGCGCGGCCTTGCGCGTCGGTGGTGACGGGGGCGTCCAGCTCCGCCGTCACCGGCTCGACGCGCTCGTCGTCGAGGCCGGTCGAGAACTCCTCGAAGTTCTTGATGCCGCTGCGGGCGGCCGGCTGCACCACGACCGAGCCGCCGACGCTCAGGCCGGCGCCCGGAGCGCCGTAGAGGTAGCGCGCCGAAACCGCGACCGTCGCGGGCTCCCCCGGCCTCAAGGCGGCCTCGGCCGGCGTCAGCGTCACCTCGATGCGCTCAGGCACGTAATCCTCGACCAGGAACGTCGCCTCGCCGACCGGCGGCGCCTTCGGGTCGGTATAGGCGGCGACCCGCCAGGTGCCGGCTTGCGCGCCCGGCAGCAGCGGCAGGGAGAAGGCCCGGCCGCCCAAGCCCGCATCCGCCACCTGCGCCCGGCGATACTCGACCCCGTCCGGGCGCCTGGCCACCAGGGTCAGGGGCAGGGCCGGGATCGCCGCGCCCCTGGCGTCGCGCAGGAGCGCGGTCAACTGCACCGTCTCGCCGGAGCGGTAGACCCCGCGCTCGGGAAACAGGTAGGCCTCCGCAGCACCCGGCGCCGGCCGGCCCTTCACGCCGCGATCGGCGAGGTCGAAGGCGCTCAAGGACAGGTCGAGGAAGCCGTAATCGTCGCCGAGGCGGGCCACGACGAGGCTCGGGGCCGCCCCGCCCTCGCCGCGGGCGAGACCCGGATCGAAGGCGGCGTGGCCCTGGCCGTCGGTGTTCCTCGTCGCCAGCACCTCGTTGCTGCGGGCGACGAGGCGGACCTCCGCTCCCTTGAGCACGGCGGCCGAGGCGAGGGAGCGGGCGAGCACGTGGATCCCGTCCCGGCCCTTGAAGGCGGTGAGCCCGAGGTCGGAGACCACGAACCACTGCGTCGCCTCGCTCTCGTAGCCGCCTTCCTCGTCGGCCAGCGCGGCGGTGCCGTTCGGACGCGCCGTCATCACGTAGAGCCCGGGCTCGACCTTTCCGACCGCCTGGAGCACCGGGAAGGCGGTCACGGCCTCGCGGTTGGTCTCGGCCGGCGCCGTGTCGAGGGTGCCCTTCCAGACCTGCACGCCGCGCTCGCGGGCGATGGTGCGCAGGCCGCTGCCCGAGAGCTGCGACAGGAACTCGTCGGAGCGCAGGGCCGGCAGCAGCCCGCGATCGCCGATGCGCACCACCTCGACGTCGAGCTTGGGCGCATTCACCGAGACCAGCGGCACCCCGGCCTGGCCGGTGCGGGGCAGGACGTAGTTGCGCCCGGTGAAGCGCACCTGCGGGCTGCGGTCGCGGACGTAGATCTCGTAATCGGCGGCCTTGCGGAGGGACTCGCCCACGGTCGAGGGCAGGCCCTGGCGCAGGACCACGCCGTAGCGCTCGCCGTGGCGCAACCCGTCGACGCAGACCTGTTGGCCCTGCGCCGTCACGGCGGTGTCGGAGGCGCCCGAGACGGCGACGAAGGGCGCGACATCCGCCTTGGGGTCGATCGTCTCCGAGAGGGTGAAGCAGGCCCGCGGGGCGGCGGCGTCGGAATCGACCTTGTAGTCGAGCACCCGGAAGCCGTGCGCGTCGCGTAAACCTTCGTAGGTCTTGGCGGTCTCCGGGTCGCCCGCCAGCGCCAGGCTCGCCGCGTAGGCCTCCAATGCCGGGCGCCAGCTCTCCTGCTTGGCCAGGACCGCGCCGAGGAGCGCCAATGCCCGGGCCTCATCCGCCGGGGCAACCGCCCGCTGATAGGCCAGGTAGGCGCCGGCCCGGGCCTCGGCCTTCAGCTTCTGGTTGGTGTCGTAGTCGTCGTTCTCGGCGTCGCCCGCGGTTTCCGCCAGGGCGTACCAGTTGCGCCAATCCGTCGGCTCCGCGGTCGCCGCGCGGCGATAGGCGGCGAGCGCCCCGTCGGTCTCGTCCTTGGCCTTGAGGGTGTCGGCCTCCCGGCGCCACTGCGCGGCGGATTTTCCGCCCGCGCCGCCTTCCTCCCTCACCCGCGCCTCGAGCCGCACCGCCTCGCTGGCGAGGGTCTGCCGCACGAAGGTCTTGGGGTGGGGCGCCGGCTGCATCAGGGCGGCGCGGCGGGGGGCCGGGTTCGGGGACGGCTGGGCCTCGGCACCCGGAAGCCCTGTCAGGATTCCGGCCAGGATTCCGGCCGAGCCGATGGCGACGCGACCGACCGTTGAGATGAGCGACATGTCCGGCCTCGCAGCGATTCCCCGCGCGGGCGGAGCCTAAGCAGCGCCCGTTCGCGGTGCAATCCGATGTCGACCCGGAGCGATCGATTTCCCGCCGGTCCCGGCCGATCCGGGCTCCACTTCGTCACGGCAGCTTTTCGACCGACGTCACGGCCGTCAAGACGCGGAACGGGCCTGGAAGTCCGGCCTCGCCTCTGCCAAGGTCCGGCGCCCGTCTTCGGAGTGACCGATGCCGCGACCCGCCCGCCTGATCGCCGCCGGCCTGCTGCCGCTCCTCGCCTGCGGCGGCCTCGCATCGGCGGCCGTGGCGCAAAGCCCCGGCCCCGCTGCCCCTGCCGCGAAGGCGCCCGCGCCCCGTCCTGCCGGCCCGGCCACGCCCGATCCCGCCTTCGAGGCCGCCCGCGCCGCCTTCGAGGCCCGGCCCGAGGCGGAGCGCCGGGCGGTGCAGGACGCCCTGGTCTGGGCCGGCAGCTACAACAGCGTCGTCACCGGCGCCTTCGGCCGGCGCACCTACGAGGCGATCGGGGCCTGGCAGACGAAGTCCGGCACCCCCGCGACCGGCATCCTGGACGAGCCCGCCCGCGCCGCCCTGCTGGCCGCCGGCGAGGCGGCGCGCCGGGCGGCCCGGTTCACCGTGGCGGCGGATCCCGCCACCGGCCTCGTCATCGGGGTGCCGGAGCGGTGGCTGTCGAAGCGCGCCCGCGTGCCCGGCGGTACCCGCTGGCAGAGCCCCGACGGGCGGATCACCCTCGACACCAAGGCCGCCGCCGCCGGCGAGACCGACCTCGATGCCCTGTTCGCGCAGAGCACCCTGGTCACGCCCGAGCGCAAGGTGACCTATTCCCTCAAGCGGCCGGATTTCACGGTCGTCACCGGCGAGACCCCGGCGGGCAAGTTCTACATCCGCCACGCCGCCGGCCCCGCGGGAATCCGCGGCTTCACCCTCTCCTACGACAAGGCCTCGGCCCGGGAGATGGACCGGCTGGTGATCGCCATCGCCAACAGCTTCGTGCCCTTCCCGGGCGACACGCCGCCGGCGCCGCCGCGCCCGGCCGCAACGGCGGCAGGACCGACCGCACCGGCGACCGGTCCGACGACCGGTCCGACGACCGCACCGGCGACCGGACAAGCGGCCGCCACCGGCCTCGTCGTCGGCCCCCGCCGGATCGTCGCGGTGCTGCCCGGCTCCTGCCCGGGTCCCCGGATCGCCGAAGAGCCGGCCCGGCTGCTGCGGCGCGACGAGGCGAGCGGCCTCGCGCTCCTCGACGGCGCCGCCCCGGCCGGATCGTCCCCCGCTCTCACGCCCGCCCTTGCCCCCGCTCCTGCCGCCCCGGGCGAGGCTGCGATCGTGCTCGCCGCGGGCGCGGAGGGCGCGACCGTGACCACCGGCGAGGTCGCGGCCTCCGGCCTCCTCGCCCCGCTCCAGCCCGGCGCCGCCGGCGCCCCGGTGCTCGACCGCTCCGGCCGTCTCGTCGGCCTCGTCGCCCGCCTACCGGCCCAGCCCCGCCTCGTCGCCGGGGTGCTGCCGCCGCTCACCCACCCGCTCGTGGATCTCGCGGCACTCAGGACCGTCCTCGGCCCGGACGCTCCCAAGGCGTCCGGTCCCGCTACCCCGCCGCTCACCGCCGGCGCGATCGCCGGGCGCTTCGCCGGGGCGGTGGTGGCGGTGCGGTGCGGGGGTTGAGCGGGAACAGCGACATCCGTCGGCCGTGGACTGGGCGGGTTTCATACGATTTCCGACTGATCGCTTCGCGATGCGGAAATCGGCTTCGCTCACGCGCCGCGCGGGCTGGTGATACGAAATCCGGAAGTGATCTTCCGGATTTCGTATCAGTTCGTCACCGGCTTCGCGGTCCCTTGCGGATGAAACATATGGCAGAGTGGACTTGCCGTCGGCGGAGAGATCGGTTCGTCTTTGGTGTGCCAGACCCCGCGTATCAGTTGGATCCGGGCTCCTCTTCAGTCCCCTCGCTTGCGTCACGGGCCGGTCCTCGGGCCAGCCCCGGAGCGCGTCATTTAGATTTGATCTCACGGGAGCCTGCGCCGGCGGCCTGACGGCAAGGAGATCGTGATGGAGGTCCTCTACCCCCGCTGCGCCGCCCTCGATGTTCACAAGGACACCGTCGTCGCAGCCATCCGTCTGGCCGAGAGCAGCGAGGTTCAGCGTGAGGTGCGTACGTTTGCCACCACCACGCCCGCTCTGCTCGACCTCTCCGCCTGGCTCGACGAGCACGCCTGCACCCATGTCGCCATGGAGGCGACCGGCATCTACTGGCGCCCGGTCTGGCAGGTCCTCGACGCCGACAGCCGCACCCTGATCCTGGCCAATGCCGCCCATGTCAAGAACGTGCCCGGCCGCAAGACCGACGTCGCCGACGCGGTCTGGCTCTCCGACCTGCTCGCCCACGGCCTGATCCGCGCCAGCTTCGTGCCCGAGGCCCAGACCCAGGCGATGCGCGACCTGCTGCGCACCCGCAAGCAACTGGTCCGCGAGCAGGCCAGCCACGTCCAGCGCATCCAGAAGACCCTCGAGGAGGCCAACCTCAAGCTCGCCTCGGTGCTCACCGATATCATGGGCCAGTCCGGTCGCGCCGTGCTCGACGCGCTGGTCAAGGGCGAGCGCGATCCAGCCGGGCTGCAGGCGCTGGTCAGCCCGCGGGTGAAGGCGGCGCCCGAGGCGATCCGGGCCGCGCTCACGGGCCGGATCGGGGATCACCACCGTTTCCTGCTCGGTGTGCATCTACGCCAGTACGACGGGTTGGGGCGAGCGATCGCGGAGATCGACGCGCAGGTGGAGCGCGACCTCGGCCCTTTCCGGGAAGCGGTGAAGCTGCTGGTGACGATCCCGGGCATCAGTGACCTCACCGCGCAGGTGATCCTCTCCGAGATCGGCCCCGACATGAGCCGCTTCCCGACCGCCGGCCATCTGATCTCCTGGGCCGGGCTGTGCCCGAGGAACGACGAGAGCGCGGGCAAGCGGCGCTCGACGCGGCTGCGCAAGGGCGCGCCCTGGCTCAAGACGGCCTTGGTGCAGGCCGCCTGGGCCGGAGTGCGCAAGAAGGCGAGCTACATCAGGGCGCAGTTCCAGCGCTTGCGCGGCCGGCGCGGCCCCAAGAAGGCGATCTGCGCGGTCGCCGCTTCGATGTTGACCGCGATCTATCACATGCTCAAGGCCGGCACGGCTTACGTCGATCCCGGGCCTGATCACGGCCGCAAGGCGGCCCCGACCATCCGCGCCAAGGCGCTCGTGCGGCAGATCGAGCGCCTTGGATTTGCGTGCGAAATCAAACCCGTAGAGCCAGTTTCTATTTAGTCGTATTCTAATCCGACGGAGTGCTCGAACGCCGTGCCGGTGGACTTCTTCCCTTTCGGGTCTGCCACCGAGATGTCGCGGAAGCCGCGCCCCATCAGCTCCCGGACCTTGTCGAGCGCCTGCAAATCGGTGCCGCAGGCGAATGTCAGCGCGCGGCCGGTCGGGTCGGTTGCTGTTACCTTGTACACGCTCGGTTCCCTGTTCGGCGTTCGACCTGCGGCAGAGGGTGTGCCCGCTCGTCCGGCGCGTGTCGCCTTCGTGCGTGGCCGGCCAACCCTCAGGTCCCCGGCGTCCAGTCGATCGTGGGCTTCTGCGACAGGATGCGCTCGAAATAGTCCGCCACCGCTTGCGCGCCACTCGCGTGCATCATGGCGACCGGATGAGCGAGGTAGGCTCGCGCCAGGTCGAGCGGGATCTCGCCGGCCTGAAGCGCGGCGAGGACCGCGTCGATGAAGGCGTCGTTGGCCTCGTTGAAGTCGGACGAGAGCTTCTTGCGGTCGTTGAGCGCCTTGATCGGCATCGGGCGGATCATCCTCTCGAAGGTCTACCCGGCCGCTGGGCCGAGGCGTTCGTTCTCGGACGCGAGGCAGGGAGACTCATCCAACCACACCGGAGCAGAGCGTGGCGCTCACCGCTTCCGCAGCGATTCCGCGGCCCCGTTCGAACCAGAGCCACCAACCAGCGATGTCATCGAGAAGAGTGGCGCACCCGACACGATTCGAACGTGTGACCTTTGCCTTCGGAGGGCAACGCTCTATCCAGCTGAGCTACGGGTGCTGACCGCGAAGCCTCTGTAGCCCGGCTCAGGCCGGAGCGCAACAGGGAAAGGGACCGCCGGCCCGCGCGAAAAGGCTCCGGGCGAAAGGCTCCAGGCGGAGGGGCGGGGGCCGACGAGGCGTTCGCCGGGTGTCTCGGGGCGGAACGGTGACGCGGGCGCGGATCGCACTCCTCGATCTCGTCGTCGATCGTCTCATCGCTCCGGGCGTGAGGGAGCCGGGCCCGCTCTCCGTGGCCCCCGTCACGGGTGGAGCGCCCCGGGCCCCGGAGCAGGTCTTGCGACGACACCCGGACCACCCGGCTCGTCGGAATCATCGAGGCGCCGACCCGGAATGCGGCGGCATGACCTGAAGCACGTCATCGACGAGCGAAGGAGAAAGTGGCTCGGCGAAACGATAGCGGTCGCGCAGATAGGCCGCCCATTCGCGCGGGGTGGCCTCGGGGCTGCGCAGGAGCGGGCCGAACACGGCGTCCGTCGTGCGGCTGACGAAGGCGCCGGGGTCGCTCAGCACCGCCCCGAACGCCGCGAAGGCACTCCCCCCATGCGCCCGCAAGGCCGGCGCGGTGACCGCCTGGAGGGCGTGGTTGCCGCGGGGGGCGATGTGCAGCACGCGCACGCGGGCGGCCTGCCCCTCTCCCGCCGCCTGCATGCGCGCGGCGAGCATCTGCTGGCGCAGCAGCTGATAGAACGGCTCGTGGAAGAAGTCGGCAACGGTGAGGCCGAGATCGGCGCGAACCGGCCCGGCGGGAGCGAAGGCGAGGTCGCGGTAGCGGCGGATCCGGGTGGGGTTGCCGGCCTCCGGCAGCGGGCCGCCATAGGCCTCGGTGTATTTCCATTCGATCAGCAGGGTTTCGACCTGGCCCGCGTGGCGAAAGCGCAGGACGGCGTCGGCGCTGGTGGCGTTCGCCCCGCGCGTTCGCCCGGGGCCCTCGTTCAGATAGTCGTCCGTCCCGATCCATTCGAAGCCGACGAACCAGGGGTGACCGTCCGGGCCGTCCTCGACGGTCAGCATCTCCGGCGGCGCGATGTCGAGCGCGGCCGAGACGAGGCGCGCCAGAGCGGCGGGCCGTTCGGCCAGCGGCATGAGCCAGTTCAGACAGCAGATCTGCGAGGAGAGGCCGTGGTTCCGATGGCGGTGCCAGGTGATGCCGTGGCGGCTGAAATAGGCCGGTGCCGCGTCGCGGATCGCCGGCGCGAGGTTGAGCTGCCACCGCTCCGGCTGCAGGCGATAGGCGGCGCCGGCGAAGCCGACGGCCTCCGCGGCCACCGCCGCGAGATGAGCCGCTTGCGCGGCACGCTCGGCGATCGCGAAGCGCGGTGTCCTCATGCGTCGATCTCCCGATGCGTCGAGGCACGGCCGCTCGTCGGTGCGAGATCGTCGACCGGCCGATCCGGGCCCGGCCCGTGTCCGGCAGCCTGTCGGCCGGACCGGCTCGCGCGTGCCGGCATGGATGGATGTCGGGATCGCCCGGCATCGGGATGCGCCGGAATCCGTGCACGGCGATGCGCGGCCCGGAGAGCAGCGTCGCCAAGCGCTCCTCCCGCGGCGGCCCGACCGGCCCGGCACGGCCGCAGAACGGTGCCGGTGCGGCGGCTCAAGCGGCGCTCAGGGCAGCGAGCCACTCTTCGGTCGGCTGCGCTCCCGACACCGCCCATGTGCGGTCGACGATGAAGAACGGCACGCCCGCGACCTGCATCGCGGCGGCCTGCCGCTCCACGGCCTCGACCAGCTGCCTCAGCGGCTCGCTGCGGAGCGCATCGTCGACGAGGCCGGGATCGAGCCCGGCCGTCGCGCCGATGTCGCGCAGAACGTCGGGGGCGCCGATGTCCCGCCCCTCCTCGAAATAGGCGCGGAACAGGGCCTCCACGATCGGATCGGCCCGTCCGTGCTGCCCTGCTGCCGCGATCAGCATGTGGGCGCGCCGCGTGTTCGGCGTGCGCATCGTCGCTGCGAACGCGAAGCGGATGTCTTCCTGCCGCCCGAGTTCGATCATCTGCGCATCGAGCTGCGCGCTGCGCTCGGGCCCGAACTTGCGGGCGCGGTAGAGGGCGCGCGCCATGCCGTCGGCCGGCATGTCGGGGTTGAGCTCGAACGGCAGCCACTCGATCGTGGTGCTCTCCCGCTGCCCGAGCCGGTCGAGGGCGCGTTCGAGCCGTCGCTTGCCGACGTAGCACCACGGGCAGATCACGTCGGAGAACACGGAGATGGTCAGCGGCATGGCGCGCTCCTGATCGTCCATGGCATGGCCGATCGCGATCTCGAACGCCATGGCCGATGCCGGAGTCGTGACCGGTCCGGCGGCGAGACCGGCCCGAGCGCGAGCGGCAGCGTGCGATGCGGTGTCGGCTCAGGTCAAGGGGAGCAGGCGGACGACCCGCCGCTCCGCGGGGCCGGCCCGCTCGGCGCCCGGCTCGACCAGCCCGAGAGCCTGCGCCGCAGCGAGGGCGGCCGAGACCTTCACGTGGCTGAGGCCGGTGAGCTGCGCCGCGGCGTCGAGGTCGAGGGCCGCGATGCCCGCCTCGTCCGCGCCGGCTCTCAGGAGCAGGCCGATCTTCAGAACCGCGAGATGCGGCGCCTTGCGGCAGGTGAGGGCGTGGAGCGCGGCGATGCGCCCGCCGTCCCGGGGCCCGTGCGGGAGCACGGCGAGGTCGGCCGGAGCGTGCGGGCCGCACAGGCGGTAGGCGATCGTCCGGCCCTGCCGCTCGCCGGAGGTGGTGACGAGCCCCTGGTCGAGGAGCGCCTTCTTGCCCGAGCAGATCAGCGGGTCGGACAGGCCCGACAGGGCGGCGATCCGCTCGTAGGACAGGACGATCGGGAGCCCGGGCGCCGATCGCTCCTCCTGGCTGACGACGAGGGTGAGGTAGAGCTTGAGCGCCGCGATGGAGCGGCCGACATAGCCGGCATCGGCCCTGAAGGCGCGCAAGCCCCCCTCGTGGATCCAGCGCGTGGGCAGAAGGGAGATTCCGCCCGATCCCCGTGCCGGCGCAATCGCCACCGGGCCCGGTCGGCGCATCGGCCGGGCGGGGGACGAGGGACGGTCCGGGTGGAGGAGTTCGGGATGCATCGCACGGTCCTTCGCGTCCCGGAGGCGGCGGGCATATCGGCGGTACGATGCCGATGGACCGGCTTCAATAGGACGTGAATTGCCTATAGGGTCGCGTGGCGAGCCCGGCCGGAGCCGTCGATGTGCGCCGGCCGCGGCGGGAGGACCGATGGAGAACTCGCAAAGAGCTGGGATGAGCCCGAGATGACGAGGCCCGACGACGGCCCCTTTTCGGTCGAGCTCGAACTCGGCGGCCACCTGCGGATCGGCGGGGCGCGGCTTGCCGTCGCCGATACCCTGGCGCTGCTGCGGGCCGTCGCCCGGACACGCTCGGTGCAGGGGGCGGCGGCCGCGCTCGGCCTGTCCTACCGCGCCGCGTGGGAGCGCGTGCGCACCCTCGAGGCGGCGGCGGGCCGGCCGCTGGTTCGCAAGACCCGCGGGCACGGCACCACGCTGACCGAGACCGGGGCCGCCCTGCACGACGCCCTGTCGGGCGCGGCGGACGGCCTCGCCCTGCCGCTCGCCCGGGAGGCGCGGGTGATACGGGCGCGCCTCGCCGGGCCGCTCGCCGCGCCCCATCGCCTCGCCGTGGCCGTGAGCCACGATCCCCTGCTGATGGAGGTGCTGGCGGAGTGGGGCGGGGCCGAGGTCGCCGTGACCGGCAGCCGCGACGCGGTGATGCGCCTCATCGACGGGCGCGCCGACGCGGCGGGCTTCCATTGCGGGGCGATCGAGCCCGAGGCGGCCGGCCCGCCCTTCTGCGACCTCGTCGCCGATCCGGCCTTCCGCGTACGCCCGCTCTTCGCCCGCGAGCAGGGGCTGCTGGTCGCCGCCGGCAACCC
Organism: Methylobacterium sp. 142-1Y; assembly: GCF_057747795.1. Classification (NCBI taxonomy): domain Bacteria; kingdom Pseudomonadati; phylum Pseudomonadota; class Alphaproteobacteria; order Hyphomicrobiales; family Methylobacteriaceae; genus Methylobacterium; species Methylobacterium sp. 142-1Y. The sequence goes on from NZ_CM173224.1 coordinate 1,642,231, forward strand.
GCTCGGACTCGGCACGCCGGCGGACCTGCGCGCCACGAAGGCGCGCTTCGTCAACCGCCAGAAGGGCTCCGGCACCCGGGCCTGGTTCGACCGGCTGCTCGCCGAGGCCGGAATTCGTCCCGATGAGATCGTCGGCTACGGACTGGAGGAATTCACCCACCAGGCGGTGGCGGCGGTGATCGCCTCCGGCGCCGCCGATGCGGCCCTGGGCGCCCGGGCCGCGGCGGAACGGTTCGGCCTCAGCTTCGTATCGGTCGGCTGGGAGGTCTACCGCCTCGCCGTCGGTGCGGCGCTGCCGGGGGAGGCGCTCGACCGGCTCGAGGCGATGCTGGCGGCGCGCCTCGGGTCCGCTCCCGGCTACCGGCCCCCGTCCGCAGCCTGAGCGGGGATCCGCCGAAGGAGGGAGGCGGCGCGTCCCGTTGCCGGTGCGACCGGTCGGGCCGCCCCGTCGATCGCGCGGCGGCAAAAACCGTCGCGGTCATACGATTTCCGACTGATCGCTTCGCGATGCGGAAATCGGCTTCGCTCACGCGCCGCGCGGGCTGGTGATACGAAATCCGGAAGTGATCTTCCGGATTGCGTATCAGTCCGGCTTCCCGGATTGCTCGTCATGGTGCCGCACGAGGTCGCGCAGCGCCCGCGACGGGGGGCCATAGCTGACGACGGCCACGTCGAGGTCGTGGTGACGGGCCCGCTGCAAAGCCGGCGTCATGGCTGGATCGATCCAGCCGTCGGCGTTGCCGAAGGCGCCCCCGCCGAGCCGCGTGAGCAGCACGCGGTTCGAGGCGCCGCGCGCCGCGTTCAGGAGTCCGGCCAGCAGCGTGCCCGCGTAGACGACCGGCGACGCCATCCTCCGGGGTGATGTGGGGCCCCACCATCTCCAGCATGTCGAACTGCGAGGCGACCTGGACCAGGGCGCCCCGGTTCTCAGGGAGACGGTGCATGGCCCGCACGTCGCCCTCGACGATGCTCAACCGCAGGCGGCCCGGTCGTCTGGCGCTCCTGGCCGCGATGCGCAATCCGGCGAGGGAGGGCAGGGTCAGCGTCCCGACCGCGAAGCGCTCGCCGGTCTCCCGGTTCACGAGGCGGCCGTCGACCACGCGCAGCCGCGCCTGCGTCTCTCCGTACCCTGCTTCCCGGAACCCGGTCAGCCGCTCGAACCGATCCATCGCGCGCGTCCCTCGGCTGGCCCGGCATCATCGCGAGACGGCTCCGGTTTGGCGAGGGTCCGAAGTCGGCGGTGGCGTGTGACCCAGGGCGCCTTGCCCTCTGCATGCAGCTGGAACTCTCGATCGACGACGCTCCGGACTTCCATCGTTCATGTTCCCGTGATCATTCGTAATGATAATTATAAAATGGTTGATGGCGGCGGCACCTTTGAAAACATAATTCCAATTTGTGTTTTAAATCTTGATATGTCAAATTTTTGTTTCGATGCTGCGAGATTGGCGGCCCGAAAAATATTGCGTTGCGCGCGGCATTCATCGCCTTGAACGGGAGGCGAAAACCGGCGACACAGATCGCAAGGCTTGCGCAGGGTGTCACGATGGGCTGGGGTGGACGGCGCGGTGTTCTGTCGATTGCGGCTTTCATGGCTTCGATCGGTCCAATCGTCGCGCAGGTTACGCCCCTCGACATCTTCGGAGGTCTGCTCGGTGCGGCCCAGATCCAGTCGGCGCGCGAGACCTGGGCCCGGCTCTCGGCCCTCGACCGGTTCTGCGTCGATCGCGCGCTCGCACGGCGTAACACCACCATCGAAGGCCTGATCCAGAGCGGCATCGGCCCCGACGACGGACGGCTCGGCAGCATCTTCGGAGAGTGCCGGCGCTTCACCGAACCGAATCTCCGGCGCAATGTCGGCTGCACGACGACGGACGAGCACGGTTGGTCCGTCGCGACCACCTGCAACCAAACCTTCGCCACGCGCGACGGCAACAATCAAGTCCATCCCGTCGAACCCCGGGAGGCGATCGAACTCCACTTCTCGGGCACGCGGATCGTCGTCGCCGAGGTCGAGACCGGCGAGGCGCGCGAAACGCGGCAGGCCCGGGCGGAAGCGCAAGGGCGGGCCGAGCAACTCCAGGTGCTCAAGACCAACCTCGCCCCGTATCAGCGCGACGCATCCCCGGTCGTGCGTGCCGAGGCCGCGCGGATCCAGGGCCGGATCGAGCAGCAGCTCGCGGCCCGCACCGGGCCCTCCGCGCCCGACACGGAGACGATCGACCGCGAGGTCGGCGGGCTCGGCCCCTTGTCGCAGGCCGAGGCCGTGCGCTTGTCCGCCCTCGATCGGATGAGCAGCCTGCGAGCGCAGGCCGAGGCGCGCACCCGGAGCGATGCTCCCGAGGGGCTGAAGGGCGGCATCCCGCAGGATCTCCAGACTTTCCTGTCGGGGTTCGTCGCCGACGTGACCGGGATCGTGCCGGAGACCAGCGACGAGCGCCTGAAGGAACTCACTGAGGCCTATGCGGGCAAGCGGGCCCGGATCGATGCGGCCGCGCGGCTCGCCCGGGCGGTGACGGGAAAGAGCCGGTTCCTGCTCGAGGGCGGTCGCGGCGACCTGATCATGCTCACCAACGACAGTGGCAAGGCCCCGTCCGTCGTGCGCAACCTGCGCGGCGAACTGGTCTTCGAGGACGGCCGGGCCGCCGCCTGCCTGTACCACGCACCTTTGTCGGACGTGTTCCTGAACCGGCAGATCCGCGACCGGAGTGCCGAGCTCGGGGCCAAGCTCGACCTGCCGCTTCAGGCCTGTGGGCCGAACGACCTCGCCAAGCAGGACCTGATCTTCGCCGAGCGCGAGCGCCTGCTGCGCGAGCCCGTCGACCGGGTGATCACCCTGGTCGAGGCCGTCAACGGCAACCTGTTCGCCCGGCTTGCCGTCGTCGATGCGGCGGCCCTCGCCGCCGTGCGGCAGGCGGACGCCGCGAAGGCCAACGAGGTCGAAGCGCTGGTGCGCGACCGCAAGGGTGACGGCTTCGGCGTCGTCGTGGTGCCGAATCCGTCGAGCGTGCTGTGCCGGGTCGTGCCCGACAAGGCCGAGGCGCATGCGGCCATCCTCACCCGCCTGTCGGATCGGATCGGCGACGAGCTGCCGGGTCGTCCGGTCGTCGCAGCCACCTCGGCGGACGGAGCCTTCATCGCGGTCAAGCGGGCCGAGTGCGGCGCGGTCTATGCCGCGGCGGCCGATCTTGCGGCGATCACCGAGGCGATGACCCGGGACGGCCTGTCCCACCGCTTCCTGCCGCTCTGGATCGCGCCGTCCGAGGTCGCCCAGGCGCAGACCGAGATCGACGAGGGCAAGACGCGCAGCGCCGAGGAGCAGTTCAAGCGCCAGCGCGAGCTGGACGACCGGCGCAGGCTCGACCGCGAGAAGGAGAAGGACGAGAGCGCCCGCCGCGAGACCCGGGAGAGGGCGTTGCGCGCCCAGTACGGCGAACGGGCGCGGTTCTTCGAGCAGGCTCTCGGCGAGGAGGCACGCGGTTTCGCGACCGGGACGCAACCCGACGCCTTCCTCTCGCGCTATCAGCGGCTCGCGCGGCACTATCAGGCGCAAGCCGAGGATCGCTGGGAGTTCATGTCGAGCGAGACGACTATCCTCGATTACGGCACCGCCCTCTACAAGGATCGCCCCCTGGAGACCGCGCTGGCGACCACGCGGATCAGGATGCGCAACCGCATCAAGGGCGAGTACCAGGACGTCTGCTACGTCACCGGCTACGTCAACGATGCCGAGTTCGGCGTCACGCGGGATCCGTTCGGTGAGCCCTGCGACGAGGTCGGCCCCAAGCTTGCCCGCTACAAGCTCGGCGAGCGCTTCTCCAGCCGGTGGATCGCGCCGTGAGCATCGAGACGATCGAACCCGTCGCGGACATCGAGACCGAGGCCACCGTGCGGATCGGCTGCACCGCCACGGAGCACGTCAGCCTCGCCTATCACGAGAACGCCATCCCGGTGATCCGGGAGATCGTCGTCGCCAACCCCTCCGATCGGGACATCGTCGACCTGCTGATCCGGGTCGAAAGCCGACCGGCCTTCGTGCAGCCGCTGACCCTGCGCATCGACCGGATTCCGGCCGGCGCGAACCATCACATCGAGGCTCCCGATCTCCGTCTCGATGCCGCTTTGCTCGCCGGCTTCACCGAGGCGAGCCGCCTGGAGCTGACCACGATCCTCGAAGGGGCGGGGAGCGCGCTGGCCCGGGACGTGGCGGAGATCCGTCTCCTGCCGCCCTCTCATTGGGGTGGGGGCGTCAGCGCGCCGGAACTGCTCGCCGCCTTCGTGCGGCCCAACGATCCGGCCGTCGACATCGTCCTGCGCGATGCCGCGACGAAGCTCGGCGAGGCGGGCCGCGAGACCGGGCTGAACGGCTATGCGACGGGCAGGAAGGCCCGCGCCTGGGAGCTCGCCGCGGCGATCTGGGCGGCGCTCGCCGACCGGAGCATCGCCTATGTCCTGCCGCCGGCGAGCTTCGAGCGGGCCGGTCAGAAGGTGCGCGGTCCGAGCGAGGTGCTGGAGCGGCGGGTCGGCACCTGCCTCGACCTCTCGCTCCTCTACGCCGCCTGCCTGGAACAGGCGGGGCTCAACCCGGTCCTGGTGCTGACGGAGGGCCACGCCTTCGTCGGCCTGTGGCTGCAGGACGAGGATTTCTCCTCGGCCGCCGTCGACGACAGGCAGCTCCTGCGCAAGCGCCGGGATCTACAGGACCTGATCCTCGTCGAGACGACGCTCCTGACCCATACCCCGCCGGCGGGATTTCAGGCGGCGACGGCCCGGGGCGGCGCACAGGTCGAGGATGATGCCCCGGCCGCGCTCGAGGTCGCGATCGATGTCCGCCGCTGCCGCCGGCGCGGCATCCGCCCGATGGATCTCGGGGAGGGAAGGCCGGGCGGCATCGCTCCCGTGCCGACGGCTCCGATCAACCAGCCGATCGCCCCGCCGCCGTCGCTCGGCGACGACGCGCCGCGGCCGCCCGTCGACGAGGCCCCCGAAACCCCGGTCGGTCGCCTGGAGCGCTGGAAGCGCAAGCTCCTCGACCTTACGCTGCGCAACAAGCTCCTCAACTTCAAGCCGGGGACGGGGTCGGTCGCCCTCGAATGCGTCTCCCCCGGAGCCCTGGAGGACGGGCTGGCGGCGGGGCACGAGTTCCGGTTGAAGCCCGTCTCCGACGTGCTCACCGGGTCCGACGAACGCAGCGCCGACCTCTACGCGAGGCGGCATCAGGACGACGGCCGTCGCAGCTACCTCGAAGCGGCGCTCGCCCGGCGGGAGATCTACACCACCGCGACGGAGGCCGATCTCGATCGCCGCCTGCTCGATCTCTACCGGCTCGCCCGCAACGGCTTCGAGGAGGGCGGGGCCAACATCCTCTACCTGGCGATCGGCTTCCTGTCCTGGACCCGCAAGGAGGGCGAGGCCGCCTATCGCGCGCCCCTGCTGCTGGTCCCGGTCGCGCTGAAGCGCTCCAGCGTGCGCGCGGGCTTCCGCCTGGCGCTGCACGACGACGAGGTGCGGATCAACCCGACCCTGCTCGAGATGCTGCGCGAGGATTTCCGGTTGCGGATGCCGGAACTCGAGGGCGAACTGCCGCGGGACGCCTCCGGCATCGACGTCGACGGCATCATGCGGATCGTGCGCGGGCATGTCCGCGACCTGCGCGGCTGGGAGGTGGTGCCGGACGTCGTGCTGTCGGCCTTCTCCTTCACCAAGTACCTGATGTGGAAGGACCTGGTTGACCGGGCCGAGCTCCTGAAGCGCAACCCGGTCGTGCGTCACCTGATCGAGACGCCGAAGCACTCCTATGGCGACGGCTCGCCCTTCCCCGAGCCGGCCAGCCTCGACCGGGACCATCCGCCCGAGACCGTGTTCGCGCCGCTCTCGGCCGATTCCTCCCAGCTCTCCGCGGTGCTGGCGGCGGCGAAAGGAAAGGACTTCGTGCTGTTCGGGCCGCCCGGCACCGGCAAGAGCCAGACGATCGGCAACATGATCGCCCAGTGCCTCGCACAGGGGCGCACGGTGCTGTTCGTGTCGCAGAAGACGGCCGCGCTCGAAGTCGTGCAGCGCCGCCTGCAGGAGATCGGACTGGGCGATTACTGCCTGGAAGTGCACTCGACCAAGGCGCAGAAATCGGCGGTGCTCAACCAGCTGCGCAGGGCCTGGCACGAGCGGACGACGCCCTCGCAGGGGGCCTGGGACGAGGCCACGCGCGAGCTCGGAGCGCTGCGCGAGGAACTCAACGGCCTCGTGAGCGCGCTCCACCGGCGGCGCGAGAACGGTCTCTCGGCCTACGAGGCCTTCGGCCGCGTGATCGTGGCCGGCGGCGGCGATGCCGGGCTCCGGCTCGCCTGGCCGGACCATCGCGCCCATGACCCGCAGACGCTGGCGGCCTTGCGCGCGGGTTGCCGCGAGCTGCGTCCGGTCCTCGCCGCGGTGGGCTCGCTCGCCGACCATCCGCTTCAGGGCGTCGAGGCCACGCAATGGTCGCCGGTCTGGCGCGACGACATGAGCGCCGCGATCGAGGCCGTCGAGAGCACGCTCATGGCCTTACGCGCCAGCGGACAGGCCTTCGCCGGGGCGATCGGCCTGCAATCCCTGCTCGCGACCTACACCGGCACGCGCGGGCTCGCGGTTCTCGGCAACTTCCTGGTCCGGCCCGAAGCGCGATGCGGGGCGGCCTTCCTGGCCGACGGCACGGGCGACCTGCATCGGGCTCTCGCGGCGCGCGAGCACTTCCAGGGAACGCTGGACGCGCTGCTCGGCCGCCTCTCGGGCCGGTACCGGCCCGGCATCTTCGACCAGGATCTCGCCGGCCTCCAGGCGGAATGGGCGGCCGCGCAAGCCTCGAACTTCCTGGTGAAGGGAGGAAGGCTCAAGAAGGTCCGAACGCAGGTCCAGCCCTATGCCGAGGGGGCGCTGCCGGAGGATATCGGGCCGGATCTCGTCGGGCTCATCGAGGTCGCCCGGCACGTGAAGCTAGGCTGTCCCGGGGACGCGCTCCTCGCCCGGCTGGGGCCGCCCTGGAGCGATCCGAACATGCCGGCCTCCGAGTTTCAGGCTGCCATCGCCTGGGCCGAGAAGGTCGAGCGTCTCCTCGACATCCTCGGTCCCCCCTCGCTCGGCATCGAGGGCTTACGCGATCACCTGGTCCAGCTCGTCGAACGCCAGGCCCGGGCCCTGGGCGAGGGCGGTCGTATCGCGCAGGCCTATGCGGCCTTCGAGCAGGATCGCGGGCGGGCGACCAAGGCCATGGGGGCGCTCGGCCGGCTCGCCGGGCGTGCCGATCCCGATGAGCCGCTGGCGACCGGGTCCGACTGGATCGACGCCAGCATCGCCCAGGCACGGCTTTGGGCGTCCGGGCTCGGCCGCGCGCAAGGGTGGTGCGCCTGGCAGGCGGCGGCGCAGAACGCCCGCGGCCGCGGCCTCGCTCCGCTGATCGAGGCGCTGGAAGAGGGCAGGGTCGCACCCGATCGAGCCGAGGCCGCGTTCGAGACGGCTTACGCGCGCTGGTGGATCGACCGCGTCGTCAGCCACGATCCGGTGCTGCGCCGCTTCCTGCCGGAACGCCACGAGGACACGATCGCCCGCTTCCGCGCGGTAGACGCCCGCGTCACCGAACTCTCCAAGCAGGTCGTGCGCGCGCGGCTCGGCGGCGGCATTCCCGGACCCACGGCCTTCGGGGCCGATCCGGAATGGGGCACGCTCTCGCACGAGCTGACGAAGAAGGCGCAGCACTTGGCCCTGCGCAAGCTGTTCGGCAGGATGCCGACGGCGCTGACCAAGCTCACCCCCTGCGTGATGATGAGCCCGCTCTCGATCGCCCAGTACCTGCCGCCCGACAAGGAGCCGTTCGACGTCGTCATCTTCGACGAGGCCTCGCAGATCTCGCCCTGGGACGCCGTCGGGGCGATCGCCCGGGGCCGGCAGGTCGTCATCGTCGGCGATCCCGAGCAGCTGCCGCCGACCAATGTCGGCGACCGCGGCGTCGACGACATCGAGGACGGCAGCGACGTCACCGACCAAGAGTCCATCCTCGACGAGTGCCTGGCGGCCAACATCCCGCGGCGCAACCTCGACTGGCACTACCGCAGCCGCCACGAGAGCCTGATCGCCTTCTCGAATGCCCGCTACTACGGCGGACGGCTCGTCACCTTCCCGTCGCCGGTGACCGACGACCGCGCGGTGCGGCTCTCCTTCGTGCCGGGCGGCGTCTACGAGCGCGGCGGGGCCCGCGTGAACCGGCCCGAGGCCCGGGCGATCGTCGCCGAGATCGTGCGCCGCCTGCGCGATCCGGGCTTCGCGCAGGAGCGCCGCTCGCTCGGCATCGTCACCTTCAACGGCGAGCAGCAGCGCCTGATCGAGAACCTGCTCGACGCGCAGCGGCGGTCGTACCCGGAACTCGAGCCGTTCTTCGACAAGGACCGCTGGCACGAGCCGGTCTTCGTGAAGAACCTGGAGAATGTGCAGGGCGACGAGCGCGACGCGATCCTGTTTTCCGTGGCCGTCGGGCCGGACCAGGCGGGCCGGCCGGTCAGCACCGTCTCCTCCCTCAACAAGGACGGCGGGTACCGCCGCCTGAACGTCGCGATCACCCGCGCCCGCCGCGAGCTCGTCGTCTTCGCCTCGCTGAAACCTGAGCAGATCGACCTCGGTCGGACCCGGGCGCGCGGCGTGCGCGACTTCAAGCACTTCCTCGAATTCGCCGATCGCGGGGCGCGCGCCCTCGCCGAGGCCTTCGCGCCAACTGGAGGCGACGTCGAGTCCCCGTTCGAGGCCGCCGTTCTCGCCGGCCTCGAGGCGAAGGGCTGGCGCGCGCGCACCCAGATCGGTGTGTCGGGGTTCCGGGTCGACCTCGGAATCGTTCACCCCGACGCGCCCGGCCGCTATCTCGCCGGCGTCGAGTGCGATGGGGCGACCTATCACAGCTCCGCCACGGCCCGCGACCGCGACCGCCTGCGCGAGCACGTGCTGACCGGTCTCGGCTGGCGCATCCGCCGGGTCTGGAGCACCGAGTGGTGGATGAACGCAGATTCTGCGCTCGCCAAGCTCGACCAGCGCCTGCGCGAGGACCTGGAACAGGATCGCGCGCGCTCAGCCGCAGCTCCGGCTGAAGAAGCTCCTGAACCTGTCGACGTGGAGCTGGATGGACCCGAATCCGTGGACGACGTGTCAGCGGAAGTGGCCGCTGCAGACGTTGTGCCGGAGCCAGCCAACGATCCGCAGCCGGAACGAGATCCGGAGCTGCCACGCCTCTACGCGGACCAGGCCAGGCCCTCGACCGCCCCGACGATGGAAGCCGAGCCCCTTCATGACGAGCGGGTCTACCGGATCGCCGACTTCGTCGATCTCGGGCTGCCGGTCGAGCCGGAGCGGTTCTACGACGCCTCCTACCGCACGACCCTGGCTGCGATGGTCGCGCACGTCCTCGCGGTCGAAGCGCCCATCTACGAGGATGTCCTCGTCCGGCGTATCGCCCGCGCGCACGGGTTCAATCGTGTCGGCCCCCTGATCCGCGCAGCGGTGTCCGACCAGATCGACGCTTCGATTGCGCGAACCGACGATGATGGTCGGACGGTTCTGTGGCCATCGGGCGAGGAGCCACAGACGAGACATCCGCACCGGTCGGCTGACGCGACCGTGCGCGGCCACTTCGACACGCCGATGGCGGAACTCGTCGGGCTTGCGGGGACCCTCCGAGCCAGTGCTTCGGAAACCGAACGCATCAGATTGATGGGCCACGCACTCGGTCTATCCCGCATCGAGGCCTCGGCGCGGGAGCGCTTTGAGCGGGCGAGCGCGTTGGCGCGCACGCAAGCTTGGGCTGGCAGTTCTCACGAAGTTCCGTCCATTTAGGACGGAGGAAGAAACGGGGGACGCCGATCCAGAAATGGAGGCGTGGCTCATTTCGGTTCATGGCCCATTAGCCGTTTCCTTATACCAACGGCCCAAGATGCTGACGCATCGATTCGATCTCGGGCAGGCCCGAGATCGACGGGGCCGTTGACCCTTCTCGAATTTTCGATCCCAAGCCGGAGACTTGGCGAAAATCCGAGAACGGAACCAAAGGTCGTTTTCAACGACCGTCGGTATAAGTTGTTCACCGGCTTCGCGGTCCCTAGCGAATGAAACTGTTTCGCTATCCAGGGCGGCAAATGCTACCCTGGATAGCGAGTTTCTATTTAGTTCCACACCGTCTTTCGGCCGACCCGCCCTGGATGAAACTGGCGAGGTCATGCGGTTGTGATAGCATGGCACCGCCGTCGGCGAAGATGTCGGTTTTTCTATGGTGCAGAAGAGCCCGTTATTCAGTTGGGCCCGGGGCGCCTCGAACACCCCCACTGGAGTCATACGATTTCCGACTGATCGCTTCGCGATGCGGAAATCGGCTTCGCTCAGGCGTGTGAAGCCTACGGCTTCACCGCGTGGGCTGGTGATACGGCTTCCGGAAGGAATCTTCCGGAAGCCGTATCATATGCCGTTGGTATCATGTGCGATCGCCCTGCCCGCAGAGGGAGGGTGAACCTATGCCACTTTCTTCCCGGACGGCCCTTCATCAACGGAGGAGGAAACTGCCCCCGAACAAAGCCTTACGCCGCCGGCGCCGCAATCGCCTCTCGCGCCTTCACCTCCCGCGGCTGTCCATCGAGGAACAGCCGGTAGGCCGCATTGTCGGTCTCGTCGACATGCTCGTAGCCGAGTTCCGCCAAAGCCGCGGCGAACTGCCCGCGCTCGGCTTCCGGCACCTGGATGCCGGCGAGAACCCGGCCGTAATCGGCACCGTGGTTGCGGTAGTGGAACAACGAGATGTTCCAGGCGACGCCGAGGCTGTCGAGGAACTTCAGCAGCGCACCCGGGCGCTCCGGGAACTCGAAGCGCAACAGCCGCTCGTCGGCGAGGCCAGGCACCCGGCCGCCGACCATGTAGCGGACGTGGAGCTTCGCCACCTCGTTGTCGGTGAGGTCGACGAGGGGGTAGCCGAGGCCGCGCAGCTCCGCGATCAGGGCCTCCTTCTCGGGCCGCCCGCCGGCGAGCTGCACGCCGACGAAGATCTGCGCCTCGGCACCCGGCGCGTAGCGGTAGTTGAACTCGGTGATGGCGCGCCGGCCGATGGCCCGGATGAAGGCGCGGTAGCTGCCCGCCCGCTCGGGGATCGTGACGGCGAGCAGGGCCTCGCGGCGCTCGCCGATCTCGGCCCGCTCGGCGATGTGGCGCAGGCGGTCGAAGTTGAGGTTGGCGCCGCTGTTGATCGCCACCAGGGCGCCCGAGCCCATGCCGCCGCGGGCGGCGTATTCCTTCAGGCCCGCCACCGCCAGCGCGCCGGAGGGTTCGGACATGGCGCGGGTGTCGTCGAACACGTCCTTGACCGCGGCGCAGATCGCGTCGGTATCGACCGTGATCACCTCGTCGATGTACTGGCGGCAGAGCCGGAAGGTCTCGGCCCCGGCCTGGCGCACCGCGACGCCGTCGGCGAAGAGGCCGACCGTGTCGAGCACCACGCGGTCGTCCGCGGCGATCGCCGCCGCCATGCTGGCGGCATCCGCCGGCTCGACGCCGATCACCTTGGTCTCGGGCCGCATGAACTTGATGAAGGTGGCGACGCCTGCCGCCAGGCCGCCGCCGCCGATCGGCACGAACACCGCCTCGATCGGGTCGCCGTGCTGGCGCAGGATCTCGAGCCCGATCGTGCCCTGGCCGGCGATCACGTCCGGATCGTCGTAGGGATGGATGAAGGTCAGCCCCTGCTCGGCCTCGAGCCCCTTGGCATGGGCATAGGCCTCGTCGAAGGCGTCGCCATGCAGGACCACCTGGCCGCCGCGGGACTTCACGCCCTCGACCTTGATCGCCGGGGTGGTGCGCGGCATCACGATGACGGCGGTGACGCCGAGTTTTTTGGCGGCGAGGGCCACGCCCTGCGCGTGGTTGCCGGCCGAGGCGCAGATCACCCCGCGGGCCAGGGCCTCCGGCGCCAGGCTCGCCATCTTGTTGTAGGCGCCGCGAATCTTGAACGAGAAGACCGGCTGCAGATCCTCGCGCTTGAGCAGCACCTTGGCGCCGAGGCGCTGCGACAGGCGCGGCATCGGATCGAGCGGGCTCTCGATGGCGACGTCGTAGACGCGGGCCCCGAGGATCTTCTTGATGTAGTCGTGCACGGCTTTACGTCATGATCCGAGGGCGGGGGGCGCCCCGCCGGAGGCGCCGGAATAGCGGGTTTCGCTGCGGGATGCGAGCTTGACTGATGCCGGTCGGTCTCAGTGGGCCTCTCCGGCACTGCGAGAAATCCATTTCGCCACCATCGGGCCGGTGACGATGACCACGAGGAGACGCAGGGTCTGCACCGCCAGGACGAAGGACACGTCCGAATGGGTGCCGATCGCGATGATCGCCACCGAATCGAGCCCGCCCGGGCTCGTCGCGAGATAGGCAGTGAGGAGATCGATCGGCAGCAGGAAGGTGAGCCCGAAGGCCCAGAGCCCGCAGAGCCCGATCAGCCCGAAGGTCGCCACCAGCACCCCCGGCAGGGCGAACAAAGTCGCCCGCACGGTGGCGGGGGTGAAGCGCAGGCCCACCGTCCAGCCGATCCCCGCATAGGCGAGCGCGAGCAGCCAGGACGGCAGGGCCAGCTCGGCGAGGCCGGTCGAGTGGAGCGTGGCGCCCAGGACCAGCGGGCCGATCATCGCGCCGGCCGGGATGCGCAGGCGCAAACCCACCCAGGCGCCGATGCCCGCGACCGCGAGGGTGGCGAGGACCGAGAGCGGCGCCGGATCCATGCCGGAGCCGGGCGGCCCGGCGCTGCCCCCGGCGAGGAAGCGGGCGACCAGCGAGGCGGTGAGCGCCACGCAGGCGACCCGGACATATTGCATGAAGGCGACGAGGCGCGGATCGGCGCCGAACTCCTCCGCCATCGCCACCATGGCGGAGGCGCCGCCGGGGGAGGAGCCCCAGGCCGCGGTAGTGCCCGGCAGGAGGCGGATGCGGGTCAGCAGCCAGCCGGTCATCGACGCCGCCACGACGGTGACGCCGACCACCGCCAGGATCAGGAACCCGTCCTCGAGCAGCGTCGCGGCGATCGAGGCATTGACCGCATGCGCGACGAGGCAGCCGATCAGCGCCTGCGCGGCCTGGAAGCCGGGCTTCGGCACCCGGATCGACGCACCGCGCACTCCGAACGCGATGCCGGCGAGCATCGGCCCGAGCAGCAGGGCGGCCGGGAACCCGGCGAGATGGAACAGCCCCGACAGCGCCCCGGAGACCGCGACAAGGCCGGCCCACAGGGCAACGGCGCGGGGCAGCGAGCGGCGCGAATCCGGCGGGGCGGGTGGCATGGCGTCCTGGTGTTTCGGGGAAGAATCGCCCGCTCGCTATACGGAAATCGCAAGACTGTCGCGATCGATGCCCTCTGCCTCCGGCTGCCCGAGGGGCAGCGTTGCATCCGGCGCATGCTGGCGGAAGAACGCGGCGAGTTCGCGCAAGCCCCCGGTGCGCGGATCGCTGGCGCGCCAGGCGAGCGCGATGGTGCGCCGCGGGCCTTCCGGCCCGAAGGGGCGGCAGATCGTGAGCCCGGTCGGATCCGGCCCGGGCGGGGCGGCGAGCGCCGGCAGCAGGGTGTAGCCGGCGCCCGCTGCCACCATCGAGCGCAGGGTCTCGAGGCTGGTCGCGTGACGCCCGCTCGCCGGCCCGGCGCCGCAGGCCGCCAGCGCCTGGTCGCGCAGGCAGTTGCCCTCGTCGAGGAGCAGGAGGTCGGGCCCGGCGAGATCGCCCGGGAGCGGCGCCGGTTCGCCTGCAAAGGCGTGCTCGGCCGGACACGCGAGCAGGAACGGCTCGTCGAACAGCGGCACCACCGTCAGCCCGGCCTCGGGGATCGGCAGGGAGATCAGCGCCGCGTCGGTCCGGCCCTCGCGCAAGGCATCGAGGATTTCCGCCGTGCGCCCCTCGCTCAAGCCGAAGGCGAGGTGGGGGAAGGCCTGGCGCAGGCCGCGCAGCACCCGGGGGAACAGGTAGGGACCGAGCGTCTGGATCGCCGCCAGGACGAGGCGGCCGCGCAAGCCGTGCCCGCACCCTTCGCGCGCGAGGAGGAGCAGCGCTCTCGCCTCCGCCAGCACCGCGCGGGCCTGGCGCACCACCGCCTGGCCGTTCGGGGTGAGAAGCACCCGGCGGTTCGAGCGCTCGAACAGGACGAGGCCCAACGCCTCCTCCAGCTTGCGCACCTGCACGCTCAGGGTCGGCTGACTCACGGCGCAACGCTCGGCGGCCCGGCCGAAATGGCCCTCATCGGCGACCGCCACGACATATTCGAGATCCCGGAGGGACAGGCCGGCGACGTTCATAGGCTGTGTCTATCGGAGGTTTCGCAACGATGCATTTGTTTTCGGGTCGCTCAGCCTTCATACGCTGGAGCCAGACCAGTTCCAGGGTGTTGGCCGGCTGGCCGGCACCCCATGTGAGCGGTCTCTCGCACGGTGTCCCCGTCCCGGCACGCCGTGCCTGCCTGCCAGAGGAGTTTCCATGAGCGACCAACGCCCGATCCTGACGACCCGCCAGGGCCACCCGGTCCGCGACAATCAGAGCATGCGCACGGTCGGCGAGCGTGGCCCGGCGACCCTCGAGAACTACCAGTTCATCGAGAAGATCACCCATTTCGACCGTGAGCGGATCCCCGAGCGCGTGGTTCATGCCCGCGGCGCCGGCGCCCACGGCTATTTCGAGGCCTACGGCACGATCGGCGGCGAGCCGGCCTCCAAGTACACCCGCGCCCGCGTCCTCAACGAGACCGGCGTGAAGACGCCGATGTTCGTGCGCTTCTCGACCGTGGCCGGCGCCAAGGAGAGCCCCGAGACCGCCCGCGACCCGCGCGGCTTCGCGGTGAAGTTCAAGACCGTCGACGGCAACTGGGACCTCGTCGGCAACAACCTGAAGGTCTTCTTCATCCGGGACGCGATCAAGTTCCCGGATATGATCCACGCCTTCAAGCCGGATCCGGTGACCAACCGCCAGGAGGCCTGGCGCTTCTTCGACTTCGTGGCGGCGCATCCCGAGTCGATCCACATGGTGACCCACCTGAAGTCGCCCTGGGGCATTCCGGCCAATTATCGTGAGATGGAAGGCTCGGGCGTCAACACCTACAAGCTGGTCAACGACCAGGGCGTGGCGCATCTCTGCAAGTTCCACTGGATCCCGAAGCAGGGCGTGCGCAACCTGACCTCGGCCCAGGCCGCCGAGATCCAGGGCCGCGACGTCGGCCACGCGACCAAGGACCTGTACGACAACATCGCCGCCGGCAACTTCCCCGAATGGGAATTCGCCGTCCAGATCATGCCGGACGGCCCGAACGACCACCTGTCGTTCGATCCGCTCGACGACACCAAGCTGTGGCCGGTGGACCAGTTCCCCCTGCTGCCCTGCGGCCGCATGGTCCTCGACCGGGTGCCGGACAACTTCTTCGCCGATGTCGAGCAATCGGCCTTCGGCACCGGCGTGCTGGTCGACGGGATCGACTTCTCGGACGACAAGATGCTCCAGGGGCGCACCCTGTCCTACTCGGACACCCAGCGCTATCGCGTCGGCCCGAACTACCTGCAGCTGCCGATCAACGCGCCGGCGCCGGGCGTGAAGACCTCGACCAACCAGCGCGACGGCCAGATGACGTTCTACGTCGACGGCGTCGGCGAGAACAAGCACATCAACTACGAGCCGAGCACCCTGGCCCAAGGCCTGCGCGAGGCCCCGAAGCCCGCAAAGGAGTACCACCAGCCGGTCGAGGGCAAGCTCGGCCGCTACCAGGCCAGCCGCACCGAGGACGACTACACCCAGGCCGGCGTGCGCTACCGCTCCTTCGAGGCGTGGGAGCGTGAGGACCTGATCGCCAACCTGGTCGCCGACATGAAGGAATGCCCCGAGGCGATCCAGCTCCGGATGGTCTGGCACTTCTGGCATGCCGACGAGGATTACGGCCGCCGCGTCGCCGAAGGCGCCGGCATCGACCTCGAGAAGGCCAAGGCCCTTCCGCCGCTCCCGGGCCGCGCCGCCCCGGGCCAGCGCCTGAAGGCCGAGACCTACACGGATGGTTCGCAGGCCCATAAGGTCGCGGCCGAGTAAGGCTTGAGGCTGCAAGGGTTTAAGCGATGATGAGCCCCGCCCGGAACGATCCGGGCGGGGTTTTTTTTGACGTAGGGTAATAGTGGCGGTGAAACGGTCGAGGTGCTATCTTCGATTGCGGCACGATCGCGTGCCCGGGTGCCCCGCATGACTGCCGTCGCCTTCGATACGCTGAAGCTCGCCCGCACCCTGCGGGACAAGGCGAAGCTGTCGCCGGATCAGGCGGAAGGTTTCGCCGAGGCGATTTCCGATGCGGTACAGGGCGATCTCGCGACGAATTCGGACCTCAAAGCGTCGGAGGCAGTTCTTCGCGCTGACATCAAGGCCGTTGAGACGGGTCTGCGCGCCGAGATCAAAGAAGTCGAAACGAGCCTGCGCACCGCGATCAAAGAGGTCGAGACGAGCCTGCGCGCCGAGATCAAAGGGGTCGAGACGAGCCTGCGTACCGAATTCGCTGCTCTCCGTGCCGACCACAAGGCGTTCGCCAGCGATCTGCAGGGAATGGAGAAAAATCTGCGCTCTGAGTTCAAGGCGCACCTCTCGGAGACTCGGGCCGAGCTTGCCAAGTGGATGATCGGTGCGGTCGGCTTGCAGACCGTCGCCATCATCGGAGCGATGGTCACCCTGGTCCGCATCCTCAAGCCCTGAATCGGCGTTGTCCAAGGCCTGACCTGACGAGGAGCTTGCCATGGACACACCCGAACCCGGCACCGGCGCCACGATCGGCGGGATGCAGGTGCGCTATCTCGCCCGCAGCGACGCCACCCATGACGCGCTCGGCATCTACGCCGTCACTCTGGCGGCTCGCTCGCCCGGGGCGGGTTTGCACCGCCATGCCCGGCTCACCGAGGCGTTCGAGGTGCATGAGGGCGCGCTCACCCTGCGGCTGAACGACCGCGACGTGACGGTGGGCCCGGGCGAGTTCGTGCTGGTGCGCCCCGGCGAGCCGCATGCCTTCGCCAATCGCGGCGACAAGCCGGTGCGCTTCACCCTGACCTTCACCCCGGCGCTCCACCGCGAGGGGTTCTTCGAGGGGCTGGCGGCTCTGGCGGCCGAGGATCGGCTGCGCGACGAGGATGCGATGCGGGCCCTGATGGCGGCCTACGACCAGGAACCGCTCGCCGGATTCGAGGGCTGGAGCGAGGTGGGCTGACGCGCCATGGTCTCGCCCTGACGAATCGGGAGGGCAGGGCATGCGGCGGCGGATCGACGGCGGGTCGAGCTTCGAGCGGGATTACGGCTATTCCCGCGCGGTGGTGCAGAACGGCTTCGTGTTCGTCGCCGGCACCACCGGCTACGATTACACCGCGATGACGATGCCGGAAGAGGCCGCCGCCCAGACCGAGGCGTGCTGGCGCACCATCGCGGGCGTGCTCGACGAGGCGGGCTCGTCGCTGGAGTACGTCGTGCGCGCCACCTACTATGTCACGGACCGCAATGACGCCGAGGCGGTGCTGACGGTCTGCGGCCGGGTCCTGCGCGAGATCCGCCCGGCCGCGACCCTGGTGGTGGTGGCGGGATTGCTGCGACCGGAGATGAAGGTCGAGATCGAGGTAACGGCGGTGATGGCCGGCCGGATCTCGACGATCTAGAGAGCTTCACGATCGCGTTGCAATCGCGAAGCTCTCCAAGTCCTTGTTATACCAACGGCCCAGGATGCTGACGCATCGGGCCGTTGAACCATCTCGAATTTTCGACCCCAAGCCAAAGGCTTGGCGAAAATTCGAGAACGGAACCAAAGGTCGTTTTCAACGACCGTTGGTATTATGCCGCATTTTCTGCGACGAACCGGTTTCCACTTCGTCGGAAAATGCTCTAACGGTCGCTCAGCCTCACTCCTTCGCTGCGCACCGCGCCGCGCCGGATTCTGCCGCGTCGCACCAGTCCGTGCCGGTCCACAGCCGCACCTGCACGGTGGCGACGCCGTTCTCCACGGTGATGCGGTTATAGGCGTTGGGCTCGTTGCCGCGCAGCCGGGTCGAGGTGGCGGAGCCGGCCTGGACCGCCAGCAGCCGCCGGCCGGTCGCCTTGGCCTCCGGCCGGTCGATCTCGGCCTTCGGGCCGTCCGGCGTCGGCTCGGCGAAGCGGGCATAGCCGCGGTGAAGATGGCCGGCGAGCGTCAGGCCGACGCCGCGGCGCTGGAAGGCGTCGAGCGCGTCGTCGGCGTGTCCGACCAGGCGCGCCTCCTCGTCCCAGGGCGGCGGCATGAACGGGTGGTGGCCGACGACGATGCGGAACAGCCCCGGGGGGAGGGCGTCGAGCTTCGCTTCCGTGCGCCGGATCTGCGCGTGGGTGATCTTGCCCTGCGACCAGTCGGTCTCCGGCGCCCAGGTCCTCACCGTGTTGAGGCAGACCACCGCGATCTCGTCGTCCTGGAAGACCGGCTCGGTCTCGGGCGCGACGTAGCGCTTGTAGCGCCGGAACGGATGAAAGAAGCGTTGCCAGAGCCGGAACGGCGAGATGTCGTGGTTGCCCGGCACGGCGATCCAGGGATGCGGCAGCCGGTCGAGGAAGGCCTTGGCCTCCAGGTATTCCCGGGTACGGGCGCGCATGGTGAAGTCGCCCGAGATGATGATGAGGTCCGGGCGGTCGCGGGTCAGCTCCGCCACCAGGCCTTCCACCACCGCCGGGTCGGTGCGGCCGAAATGCAGGTCCGAGATATGGGCGATCCGCCTCACCGGGGATCCTCCGCCGGCACGAGGACCCGGAGGGCGGAGGCGCGAAGGCGGTAGCGCAGGGGTGGGGCGATCAGCACGACCTCTCCGTCATTCATCACCCGGACGGCGCGGCCGCGGGCATCGAGGGTCACGGTGTCGGTCTCGTGCCGCTCCAGCTCCGGCAGGCGGCGCCACTCGCCGATCGCGAAGCCGAGACCGAGGCGCACGAGCCGCGCCGCCGACAGGGTCTCGACGAGGTAGAGCGTGAGGTGCCCGCCGTCGACGCCCGCCCGCGACAGAACCTCGCCGAGGCCTTCCCGATAGTCGCCGCAGACCACCGCGAGCGTCCGGAAGCGGACCTTCCGGGTTCGGCCGTCGAGGGTGAGCACGGCCCGCTCCCGCGGGTAGCGCCCGAGATGGCGCAGGAGGCCCGCCGCCATGCGAGCCACGTCGAGAAGGCCCATCCGGCCGCGCTTCGCCTCGCGGTGGCGCGCCAGCCGGGCCGGCATGCCGAGCACCGAATTGATCAGGAAGACGTGGCCGTTGACCTCGCCGGCATCGATCGTGCGCACGATGCCGTGTGCCAGCACGGCGATGGCCGCGTCGAGGTCGAGGGGAAGCCTCAGATCCTTGGCGAGCAGGTTCATCGTGCCGAGCGGCAGGATGCCGAGGGGCACGTCCCGGCCGGTCAGGACCTGCGCGGCGCAGGCCAGGGTGCCGTCACCGCCGGCCACCGCCACGGCGTCGATGCCCGGCATGGTCGCCGCGGCCTCCAGCCGGTCGGGCAGGTTTGCTTCGGGCTGCGGCTCGGCCACTACCTCCAGGCCGGCCGCCCGCATGCGCTGGCGCAGGGCGTCCGGCGTCAGGACGCCATCGACCAGGGAGCCCGCCGCACCATTCGCCACCAGCACGATCCGGCGGGTGGGCGCTTCACCACTCTGATTCGTCACGAGACCATCCCGAGCGGCGGAGGCGCCGCCCCGGGCAGGATGCCGGTCCTGCATCTCAGGCAGATGGCAGAGTCGGTTTCGCGAAGCCCTTGCTTGCTGGCGCTGACCATTTGATCATCCTCCGAGTCATTCCGGGGCCGCGAAAGCGGAGCCCAGAATCCAGACACTCAGGTCGCCCAAGAAAAAGCGGACAGCGTTCCACCCTTTCCTGAACGTCCTGCGGTTCTAGATTCCGGGCTCCGCTACGCGGCCCCGGAATGACGCAGTGAATGTCAACTCGGTTGGGCCAAGTCGATCATACGACCCATGACATCGAGAAGAGATCATGGGTTGGAGACAATTCGAAATCAGCTTTGGCAGAGCCTCACGCCGCCTTCTTCGCCGCCTCGCCGTAGAAGGTGCCGCCCGTCTCGGCCATCGCCACCAGCGTCGCCGGCGGGGCGAAGCGGGCGCCGTGCTTGGCCTCCAGCGTGCGGCACAGCTCGACGAACCGGGCCGCCCCCATGAAGTCGATGTAGGACAGGGCGCCCCCGGTGAACGGCGCGAAGCCGAAGCCGAGGATCGAGCCGACATCGGCCTCGCGCGGATCGGTGACGACTCCCTCGCCGAATGTGCGGGCCGCTTCCAGCGCCTGGGTGACGAGAAGGCGCTGCTTCAGCTCCGAGAAGTCCACCAAATCCGGGTCGAGCCTGGTCTCCTGGAGGCCCGCTAAGCCCGGCCAGAGCTTCTTCGATCCCTGCTCGGGGTAGTCGTAGAAGCCCTTGCGGTTCTTGCGCCCGAGCCGGCCTTCGCCCTCGACCAGCGCCGTGAGCAGGCGCTCCTGGTGCGGATTGATGGCAGCCTCGTCGACCTGCGCCTTCGTCGCCTTGACGATCTTGAGGGCGAGGTCGACGCCGACCTCGTCGTTGAGCGACAGCGGGCCGACCGGCATGCCGGCCTGGCGCCCGGCATTCTCGATCATCGCCGCCGGCACGCCCTCGGCCAGCATCAGGTGGCCTTCGAGGATGTAGGCGCCGACGCAGCGGTTGGCGAAGAAGCCGCGGGCGTCGTTGACGACGATCGGGGTCTTCTTGATCGCCCGGACGTAGTCGAGGGCCACCGCCAGCGCCCGCTCACCCGTCGCTTGGCCCATGATGATCTCGACCAACATCATCTTCTCGACTGGCGAGAAGAAGTGGATGCCGATGAACTGCCCGGGCCGCGACGAGGCCTTGGCGAGGCCGCTGATCGGCAGGGTCGAGGTGTTGGAGGCGAAGATCGCGTCCGGCCCGATCACCGCCTCGACCTTGGCGATCACCTCGGCCTTGACCTTCGGGTCCTCGAACACCGCCTCGACCACAAGGTCGCAAGCAGCGAGCGCGCTGTAATCACCCGTGGCGGTGATGCGCGAGAGCAGGGCGTCGCGGTCGGCGGTCTTGGCGCGGCCCTTCATGATCTGGTCGGAGACCAGCTTGTGGGCGTAAGATTTGCCCTTCTCGGCCGCTTCCGCCGACTGGTCGACCAGCACGACCTCGAGCCCGGCATTGGCCGAGACGTAGGCGATGCCCGCCCCCATGAAGCCGGCGCCGACGACGCCGACCTTCTTCAGCTGCACCGGGCCGACGCCCTTCGGCCGGCGGGCGCCCTTGTTGAGCTCGCCCATCGACAGGAACAGGGTGCGGATCATCGCCGCCGCTTCCGGCGAGCGCAGGATCTTGGCGAAGTACCGGCTCTCCACCTTGAGCGCCAGGTCCATCGGCAGTTGCAGGCCCTCGTAGACGGCGTGCAGGATCGCCTTGGCGGCGGGGTAGTTGTCGTGGGTCTCGCGGCGATAGATCGCGTTGGCCGGCGGCCAGGTCATCATGCCGGCGGGCGAATAGACCTTGCCCGACGGCGCCTTGAACTTCGGCTGGTCCCAGGGCGCGACGGCCGAGCCGCCGGCCTTGATCCACTCACGCGCCTTCTCGACGATCTCGGCGCGGGGCGCGACCGCGTGGACGAGGCCCATGTTGCGGGCCATCAGCGGGCGGATCTGCTCGCCCTTGAACAGCATCTGCAGAGCGTCGCCGGTCTGCATCAGGCGGGCGACGCGCTGGGTGCCGCCGGCGCCCGGGAACAGCCCGACCTTGATCTCCGGCAGGCCGACCCGGGTCTTGTCGTCGTCCGACAGCACCCGGTGATGGCAGGCCAGCGCCAGCTCGAAGGCGCCGCCGAGGCAGGTGCCATGGACGGCGGCCGCGAACGGCTTCCCGCAGGTCTCGAGCTTGCGGTAGAGCAGGGTGAGCCGGCGCGATTCCTCGAAGAAGAAGGTCATCGCCTCCTCCTCGCCGCGCTCGCGGGCCAGCCGCGCATATTCGGCGCCGATCCCCTGGAGCATGGTGAGGTCGGCGCCGCCCGAGAAGGTGTCCTTGCCCGACGTGATCACGCAGCCCTTGATGGCGGCGTCCTTCACCACGGCGTCGACGATCCGGTTCAACTCGTCCATCACCTCCCGGGTGACGACGTTCATCGAGCGGCCCGGCATGTCCCAGGTGGCGAGCGCCACGCCGTCGGCATCGGTCTCGAAACGGAAGTTCGTGAGGTTCATGGCGAAGGCCTTGTGAGATCGATTACGGCTTGGCAGGAGCGGGGGCGGGAGCCGGCGGGGGCGCGGGGGTCGGCATCGGAGCCGGCCCGCCCTGCGGCGTCTGGCCGTTGCCCTGCTGCGACAGGGCCGCCAGCGAGAGCAGGTTCATCATCTTGGTCACCGCATCCTTGGTGATCGTGGTCACCATCGAGGTCGGGTCGGCGTTGAGCGCCTGGAACTTCTGGTAGACCGGGTCGTCGTAGATCCCGGCCAGCCGCTTCAGCTCGGCGGCGTCGAACTTCTGGGCGTATTCCTTCGAGAGCTGGTCGACGAGGGTGTCGCGCTCCTCGGCGAAGGTCTTGTCGAGTTCCGGGCGCATCTTGCCGGCTTGCTCGGCGCTCAGCGAGGCGAGGGTTTTTTCCTCGGCCTGCTTGAACGCCTGGGTCAGGTTGCGGGCGACGGTCTTGGTGACGATGTCGCGGGCGAGCGTCAGGCGCTCGTCGTCGGCCCGGGCCGGGCCGGCGAGGACCAGCGCGAGGGCGAGGCCGGCGGCGAGGTGGGGCAGGGGACTGCGCATTGCTGTTACACCCGCTCGATGATGGTGGCGGTGCCCATGCCGGCGCCGATGCAGAGGGTGACGAGCGCCGTCTGTTTTCCGGTGCGCTCCAGCTCGTCGAGCACGGTGCCGAGGATCATCGCCCCCGTCGCGCCGAGGGGATGGCCGAGCGCGATGGCCCCGCCATTGACGTTGACCTTGGCGGCATCGACGTCGAAGGCCTGGAGGAAGCGGAGCACCACCGCCGCGAAGGCTTCGTTGACCTCGAACAGGTCGATGTCACTGACGCTCATCCCGGCGCGCTTGAGCACCTTGCGGGTCACGTCGACCGGGCCGGTCAGCATCAGGGCCGGGTCCGAGCCGATATTGGCGAAGGCCCGGATGCGGGCGCGGGGCTTGAGGCCCGCCTTGGCGCCGGCCTCTTGCGAGCCGATCAGCACCGCGGCGGCACCGTCGACGATGCCGGAGGAATTGCCGGCATGGTGGACGTGCTCCACCGCCTCGACATCCGGATGCGCATCGACCGCCACCGCGTCGAACCCGCCCATCTGGCCCATCTGGACGAAGGAGGGCTTGAGGGCGGCGAGCGACTGCATGTCGGTGCTCGGCCGGCGATGCTCGTCATGGTCGAGGAGCGTCAGGCCGTTGACGTCGCGCACCGGCACGACCGATTTCTTGAACCGGCCGTCCTCCCAGGACCGGGCGGCGCGCTTCTGCGACTCGACGGCATAGGCGTCGCACTCGTCGCGGGAGAAGCCGTACTTGGTGGCGATCAGGTCGGCCGAGACGCCTTGCGGCATGAAGTACGACTTGATGGCGATGGCCGGGTCGACCGGCCAGGCGCCGCCCGACGCCCCGATGCCGATGCGGCTCATCGATTCGACGCCGCCGCCGACCGCCATGTCGTGCTGGCCGCTCATCACCTGAGCGGCGGCGAAGTTCACCGCGTCGAGGCCCGAGGCGCAGAACCGGTTGATCTGCACGCCCGGCACGTGGTTGCCGTAATCGGCCACCAGCGCCGCCGCTCGCGCGATGTCGCCGCCGGCCTCGCCGACCGGGTCGACGCAGCCGAGGATCACGTCGTCGACGGGCGTGGTGTCGAGGGCGTTGCGGTCCTTGAGGGCGCGGAGCGCCGTTTCGGCGAGGCGGAGCGCCGTCACCTCGTGCAGCGAGCCGTCGGGCTTGCCGCGGCCGCGGGGCGTGCGGACATGGTCGTAGATGTAGGCGTCGGGCATGGGGCGTCTTCCCGGAATAATCGTGCGGCGGCCCCGAGACGGGGCGCCGGGGAGGAGGAGCGCGCCGGTCAGGCGCGCTCCGCTTCGATGCGGGCGATACGGCGCTCGTGGTCGTCGAGGCGATGGACGAGGGCCCCGAACCCGGCCACGACCGCGTGGGTCAGGCCGGTGACGCGGGTGTCGAGTTCGTCGATGCGGGCTTCGACATGGTCGAACCGGCTATCGACCTTGGCTTCCAGCCGTTCGACCTTGCGTTCGAGCTGCTCGATCGACCCGCGGATGGCGCGAAGATGTTCGAGGACCAGGTTCTCGGGTTCGGCCATCGCGGCAGGCTCCGTGGATACGGGCCGGAGCCTAGAACAGCTCCGCCGGCACCGCCATGACGGCGTCGGATCCGGCCGAGATGCGGGCGAGCCGGGTGCCGGTCTCCGGCAGCACGCGCTCGACGTAGAACCGGCCGGTGGCCAGCCGCGCATCCAGGCGCTCGGCGATGCCCTCGCCTGAGATCTTCTTCTCGGCCGTCGCCTTGGCGATCCGGCCCCACATGTAGCCCATGGCGACGAGACCCATCAGGTGCATGTAGTCGGTTGCCGCGGCACCCGCGTTGTCGGGCTTCGCCATGGCGTTCTGCATCAGCCACATCGTCGCCTGCTGCAGGTGGCCGAGGCTCTTCATCAGGGGCGCGCAGAACACCTTGAGGGTCTCGTCCCCGGCATTCTCCTTGCAGAAGCCTTCGACCTCGGCGAGGAAGCGCATCATCGCCCGGCCGCCGTCGCGCGGCAGTTTCCGGCCGACCAGGTCCATCGCCTGGATGCCGTTGGCGCCCTCGTAGATCTGGGCGATGCGGGCGTCGCGCACGAATTGCGACATCCCCCATTCCTCGATGTAGCCGTGGCCGCCGAACATCTGCTGGGCATCGACCGCGTTGGCGAATCCCCGGTCGGTCAGGACGCCCTTCACCACCGGGGTGAGGAGGCCCATGTGGTCCTCCGCCGCCTGGCGGGCGGCCGGGTCCTCGGAACGGTGGGCGATGTCGGCCTGGAGCGCGGTCCAGATCACGAGCGCCCGTGCGGCCTCGTTGAAGGCCCGGATGTTCATGAGCGTCCGGCGCACGTCCGGATGGACGATGATCGGGTCGGCGGGCTTCTCGGGCGCCGCGGCGCCGGTGAGCGCCCGGCCCTGGAGCCGGTCGCGGGCGTAAGCCACGGCGTTCTGATAGGCGACCTCGGACTGGCCGAGGCCCTGGATGCCGACGGCGAGCCGCGCCTCGTTCATCATCACGAACATCGCGTTGAGGCCGCGATTGGCCTCGCCGACGAGCCAGCCGGTGGCGCCGTCGTAGTTCATCACGCAAGTTGCGTTGCCGTGGATGCCCATCTTGTGCTCGATGGCGCCGCACGACACCCCGTTGCGGGCACCCACGGTCCCGTCGGGCCCGACCAGGAACTTCGGCACCACGAAGAGCGAGATGCCCTTGGTGCCGGAAGGCGCGCCCTCGATCCGGGCGATCACCAGGTGGACGATGTTCTCGGACAGGTCGTGTTCGCCCGCCGAGATGAAGATCTTGGTGCCGGTGAGCGCGTAGGAGCCGTCGCCGTTCGGGACCGCCTTGGTCTTGAGCAGGCCGAGATCCGTGCCGCAATGCGGCTCGGTCAGGTTCATCGTTCCGGTCCAGGTGCCCTCGATCATCTTGGGCAGGTAGGTCCGCTTCTGCTCCTCGGAGCCGTGGACCAGCAGGGCCGCCATGGCGCCTTGCGTCAGGCCCGGATACATGCCGAGCGCGGTGTTGGCGCCGGACACGAATTCCTGCATCACGCTGTTGAGGGTGTGGGGCAGGCCCTGGCCGCCATACTCGGCCGGCATCGACAGGCCCATCCAGCCGCCGCCCGCATAGGCGTCGTAACCGGCCTTGAAGCCCTTCGGCGTCGTCACGCGGCCGTCGGGGTGGCGGGTACAGCCCTCCGTGTCACCGATGCGGTTGAGGGGCGCCAGTACCTCCTCGCAGAGCTTCGCGCCCTCGGCGATCACGGCCTCGACCACGTCGGGCGTCGCGTCGGCAAAGCCGGGCAGGTTGCTGTAGCGCGCGAATCCGAACACGTCGTTGAGGAGGAACAGCACGTCCTCCACCGGCGCCTTGTAGCTCGGCATGTTTCCCCCGCTCCCACGCTTGGTCCGCGGCGATTCCCGCGGCGAGATAGTTCATATGTAAACTATCTCGGTGTGGAACGGCAAGGGGTGGTCCGGCGCGTGGCCAGGTTTCACCGGTGACACGGTTGACGATTCGACATCGAGGGGTCGAACCTGGATGGCTCGATCCCGGCGGCGCCCGCCCCCGCAGAGCGCCGCCCGGTTGGTTCGCGCGCCGCTCAGGCGGTCGCGACGGTCTTGCCGTAGCCGCGCAGGGCCTCGAGCGCCCGCTCGATCTCCGCCTTCTGGTTCTCCAGATGGGCGATCTGCTCGGCGACCTGGGCCGGCGAGAGGGCGAGGGTCGCGCCGGGGCCGGCCTCGGCGAGCTCGTCGCCGTCGACCATCGCGGCGATCTCACGCAGGGTGAAGCCCAGCTCCTTGCCGCGCAGGATGGTGGCAAGGCGCGAACGGTCATCCTCGGTGTAGAGGCGGGTGGTGCCGCGGCGCTGCGGATGCAGCAGACCCTTCGCCTCGTAGAAGCGCAGAGCCCGCAGCGTCACGCCGAACTCCTCGGCGAGGTCGCCGATGGTGAGAGTCGCCGGAGCGGTCGAGCGTCCGGCCGGCCGGCCGGTGCGCGAAGCGGACCCGCCGGAGCGAGCGGGCGCCCCCCTGCTGCCCTCGGTCTGCCGATCATAAGCCATGCCGATTCCCCCGTTGAGACACGCGCACTGTCCGTACCAGCGACGCCCCACGGACGCCTCTGTGACACAAAGAAGGTCAAATGACCTACCTAAGGGAAAGGTAACGTCAACTTGAGCGTGTGTTACTTACGGTAAAATACCATATGTGCCAATCGCTTATGACATAAATCACATTACCGTTATGTGGACAAAAATCGGCAGGCGCAGCCCGAAATGCCCGCCGCGAACGCAGGAGTTCGCGCGGGAGTTGTGAGCATAAATCGACCATCATTGGGTTGCGCGCGCAACGATCGGGGGAGTCCCGACCTGCCCGAACGGAGGTTCGAGCGGACCACGGTGATCTCGTCGCGATCCTCGCGCGCGCGGAGGTCCCGCGGAGGTCCCGCGAAGGTCCGTCCTGCCCATGAGCGGACGCAAGGTCGTCGCTTAACTGCTTATTTACCCTGCCGCTCGAAAGTGCCGACAGGAACCTTTTCAGGCCGCTGCCACTGACCGGATCTTCAGGATCGAGCGGGGCGCGGGGTTCCTGCCGGTGACGAGCCGGCGCCTGTCCGCGAGATCCTTCGGCCCCTTGCGCAGAGCCCGCTATGAGACGGACCGCTCCTACACTCGACGCTTTCGACCCGGAGTTGCGCGATGCCGCCCGCGAGGCTGCACGCCGCGCCGGGTTGTCCGTCGACGAGTGGCTCGCCGAGGCGATCAGCGAGGGCTCGGCCCGTGCGGGCGTACGCCAGCAATCGCGCCGCACCGCCGGCTCTCGGCGCACGCGGCAGGACGTTTTCCAGGGGGCCGACATCGCCGAGCCCCGGCGGCCCGAGCGGAGTTGGCAGAACGACGCTCCGCGGGTGCAACGGCCGCGCCACGGGCGGGGCCATGCCCCGGAGCAGGCGGCCGAGCCGGCGCTGCTCCAGACCAATTCACTCCAGCCGGCGCCGGTCCAGACGACTCGGGTGCAGGCAGCCCCGCTTCAGGTTCCCTCGGCGCAGGCCGCCGCGCTCGCCGGCGCTCCGGCCGGCGACCCGCAGCTGATCGAGGCGGTGGCGGCGATCGGCCGGCGCCTCGACGCGATCGACCAGCGCATCGGCGCGAGCCGCGATGCCGCCGACGAGGCCGTCGCGAAGGCGGTGCAAGGCATCGAGGCCCATCTCGCCGAGAGCGCCCCGCTCGAGGCCGCACCGCGGCCGGCCGGCCGGCGCGGCCGGCCTGCGCCCAACAGCCTCGCCGCCGCGGTGGCGGAAATCCGCCAGCGCCAGCAGCAGCTCGACGACGGCGCCCCCGAGGAGGATCAGGAGATCCTGGTCGACGGCCTGCGGCGCGACCTCGCCCGGGTGATGGAAACGACCGAGGCCGCCGCCGACAAACTCTCCCCGGCGATCGCCGGGCTGCAGGCCGAGACCTCGCGCCTGCGCGATTCGATCGGCACGCTCGCCACCAGCGGCGACCTCGTGACCCTGGAGCACGCGGTCCGCACCCTGGCCGACGAGGTGCAGCGGGCCCGCGAGCCGGCCGACCTCGTCGCCATCGCCGGGCCGATCGACCTGATGCGGGTCCAGGTCGGCCGCCTCGCCGAGGACGTCGCCGCCAACGTCCATGCCCGCGTGGCCCAGGACGTCGAGCGCCTGGCCCAGCAGGTGGACGGGGCGATGGGCGGCGACCGCGCCGGTCTCGCCGATCGCGACGCGATCGCCAAGCTGTTCAGCGAACTCGACGAGATCCGCGGCCGGCTCGCGGTTCTCGCCGAGCCGGCCCGGGTGCAGAATCTCGCCCAGTCGGTCGACGAACTCACCGAGACCGTCACCCGGCTCGGGAACGGCATGCTCGACAGCCCGGCCCTGATGAACGAGCTGCGGCCGCTGCTGGAGGAGATCCGCGAGGGCGTGCGGGCGCCCGGCGCCGACGCGCCGGCCCTGGCGCAGGGCATCGCCGAGCTCGACCGCAAGCTCGACGACCTGCGGGCCGAGCGGCGCGAGCAGCCGAACGCCACCGGCGCCATCCTCGGCCGCATCGACGCCCTCTCGGCCAAGGTCGATCAGGTCGCGGCGGTGACCACCGTCGGCGACGTGATGGATCGGCTGGAGCAGATCGGCGACGCCCTGCGCCAGCCGGCGCTGCCGAGCAGCGACCTCGCGTCGATCCACGGCATGCTGCGCGGCCTCGCCGACAAGCTCGACCGGGTCGGGCAGGGGGCGGGCGGCGAGGCCCTGGACGGCCTCGAGCGGCAGGTGCTGGCGCTCGCAGGCCGCATCGACACCCGGGGCAGCGACCCGGCCCTGGCGGGCCTGGAGCGCACCATGGGCGACCTCCTGGCCCAGGTCGCGCTCCTGCGCGACGAGGCGCCGATCCAGGCCGCCGCGGAGCGCGCCGCCCGCAGCGTCGCCGACTCGATCGGCGCCGAGCGCAAGGACTCGTCCGTCTCCGATGGCCTCGGCGGGCTTCAGGCGGTCCTGGCCGACATGCGGGCGCAGCAGGCGGCTTCCGACAAGCGGCTCCAGGCCACCATGGAGGGCGTGCATTCCGCCCTCGAGCAGCTGGTCTCCCGGCTGACCCATCTCGACGGCGCGCCCCGGAGCGAGGCGGCCGCGCCGGTCGCCGACGCTGCCCCGGCCCGCACCGCCCGCAACCTGCGCGATTCGCTGCGCGAGACCACCGCGCCGGCGCCCGAGGCGCGCCCGGCCCGGCGGCCGGACGCGCCCCGCGCCGGCACGCCGAGCCCGGCCGACGAGATGATCGAGCCCGGCGCACTTCGTCCGCGCCAGCCGCAGGGCGAGGCCTCCCCGGCTCCGGAACTGCCGGCCGGCGACATCAAGGCGAGCTTCATCGCGGCCGCCCGCCGCGCCGCCCAGGCCGCCGCGGCCGAGGCCGCCGGGGCCGGCCAGACCCCGCCCGCCGTCGAGCGGACCGGCGAGGCCAAGGGCAGCCTGGTCGAGCGGCTGCGGGCCGCGATCGAGCGCCGTCGCCGGCCGCTGCTCCTCGGCATCGCGGCGATCGTGCTGGCGCTCGGGACGCTGCAGGCCCTCCAGAACTCGGGGTCGCGGGTCGCCGCGCCCAAGGTCTCCCAGGAGGCCGCCGCGCCGGTCGATCCGGCGACCACGCAGGCCATCGGCGCGCTCGCCCTGCCCAAGGGCACGCCCCCGGTCGCGGCCACCGACGCGCCGGACGCCAAGGTCGCCGATACCAAGGTGCCCGACACCAGGGTGCCCGACACGAAGGCCGCGGATGCGAAGCCGGCGGCCGCCAAGCCCGAGGCGACCCCCCAGAAGGGCGCCGAGGCCGGCCCGGAGACCGCGAAGCCCGCCCTCGCGGCCAAGGCTGCTCCCGCAGCCAACCCGGCGCTGCCGCGGGTGACCGACATGGCGTCCCTGAGCCACGACCTCGCCGGCGTCCCGGCCGGGGCCGGCTCCCTGCGCCAGGCCGCCCTCGAAGGTGACGGTGCGGCGATCTACGAACTCGCCAGCCGCTCCGTCGACGGCCGTGGCCTGCCGCGCGACACCGCGCTCGCCGCCAAGCTGTTCGACCGCCTGGCCGGCGCCGGCTACGCCCCGGCCCAGTACCGCCTCGGCAGCCAGTACGAGAAGGGTCTCGGCCTGGTCCGCGACCAGGAGAAGGCGCGGCTCTGGTACGGCCGCGCGGCGATGCAGGGCCATGTCCGGGCGATGCACAACCTCGCGGTGATGCTGGCCGAATCCGGCGGCGCCGGCGGCAAGCCCGACTACACCTCTGCGGCGACCTGGTTCCGCAAGGCCGCCGAATACGGGGTGCGCGACAGCCAGTACAACCTCGCGGTGCTGCTCGCCCGCGGCCTCGGCGTCACCCAGGACCTGCCCCAGGCCTATGGCTGGTTCGCGGCGGCGGCAGGGCAGGGCGACGACGATGCCGGCCGCAAGCGCGACGAGGTGGCGGGCAAGCTGGCGCCGAAGGAGTTGGCGGCCGCCCGCAACGCCGCCGAAGCCTGGAAGGCGAAGACGCCCGACGCAGCCGTGAACGATCCGCCGGCCGCCCGCGTCGAGACCGCGGCGAATCCGGGTGCCATCTCGCTGATCGGCGCGCCGCCGCCCCTCAGCGTCGGCAAGGGGACCGGGACGGGCACCGGCAAGGTGTAGTCGCGGAGGCAGGATCCGCCGACGGGCGCGGACCGGGTACGGTCCGCGCCCGTCGGCGCCGCGGGTTCCTCGGTGCGCCGACATGGTCTAGATCGGGGATCCCGCCGCCCCGGACCCTCCCGTCGTTGCAGATTTATCTTCCGATCGCCGAGATGCCGGTCAGCGTCCTGGTCCTGCTCGGGCTCGGCGCGGCGGTCGGCTTCGTGTCGGGGCTGTTCGGCATCGGCGGCGGTTTCCTGATGACGCCGATCCTGATCGTGATGGGGATCCCGCCGGCGATCGCCGTCGCGACCCAGACCGCGCCCATCGTCGCCTCCTCGACCACCAGCGTCCTGGCGGCGTTGCGGCGCAACGCCCTCGACCTCCGGCTCGGCCTCGTCCTCGTCCTCGGCGGCTTCGTCGGGACGAGCCTGGGCGTGTGGTTCTTCGCCGCCATGCGGCGGGCCGGCCAGCTCGATCTCGTCATCACGGTCGCCTACGTCACCCTGTTCACGGTGGTGGGCGGCTTGATGCTGGCGGAATCGCTGCGCAGCGCCTGGGCGCGGCATCGCGGCCGCCCCCGCCCGGCGCGGCTCGGCGGCGACCACGCCGCCTATATGGCCTGGCCGCTGCGGATGCGGTTTCCGCGCTCGCGGCTCTATGCCAGCGTGATCCCGATCCTCGGCCTCGCCCTGTTCGTGGGCTTTGCCGGCGCGGTTCTGGGCATCGGCGGCGGCTTCATCCTGGTCCCGGCGCTCCTCTACCTGATGCGGGTGCCGACGGGCGTGGTGGTCGGCACCTCGCAGTTCCAGATCCTGTGCACGAGCTTCGTCGCCCTGGTGCTGCACGCGGTGCAGAATCAGGCGGTCGACATCGTGCTGGCGGTGATCCTGATCGCCGGAGGGGTGTTCGGGGCGCAGTTCGGGGCGCGAGCCGGGCGCAACCTGCGCTCGGACTACTTCCGGTTCCTCCTCGCCATCCTGGTCCTGGCGGTCGGCCTGCGCTTCGCGGTCGAACTGGTCCTTCGCCCCGCGGAGCCGTTCTCGATTGTGGTCCAGGAGGCGCGCTGATGCGCGCCGTTCTCGCCAGGAATGGAGGCGCGCTGATGCGCGCCGTTCTCGCCAGGAATGGAGGCGCGCTGATGCGCGCCGTTCTCGCCAGGAATGGCGGCGCGCTGATGCGCGCCGTTCCTGCCAAGGATGGAGGCGCGCTGATGCGCGCCGTTCCTGCCAAGGATGGAGGCGCGCTGATGCGCGCCGTGCCCATCGTTATCCTGGCCCTGCTCGCCATCGGCCCGGCACGGGCGGAATCCCTGGTGGTCAGCCTGTCGTTCACCCGGCTCGCCGTCACCTCGTCGTATACCGGTGCCTCGGTGGCGGTGTTCGGCGCCGTCGAGCGTGACGGGCAGTCAGGGGCGCGCTCCGGCGGCTACGACGTGGCGGTAACGATCCGCGGGCCCCGCCAAGCGCTGACGGTGCGCGAGAAGGAGGCGCTGGGGCCGGTCTGGGTCAATCGGGCGCAGCAGAAATTCGCCGAGGTGCCGAGCTTCCTGGCGGTCCTCTCCTCCCGCCCTTTGCCCGAGATCGCCGACGAGGCGACGCGTCGGCGCCTACGGCTCGGCCTCGCGGCGATCGTCGCCGCCCCCGACCTGACCCTGGCGGCGCCGGCGCCGGACGATCCCTTCCGGGAAGCCCTGCTGCGCCTGCGTCGGCGCGAGCGTCTGTTCACCGAGAGCGAGGCGGGGGTACGGTTCCTGGCGCCGTCGGTCTTCCGCGCCACCGCGCCGCTGCCCGCTACCGCGCCGGTCGGCGCCTACGACGTCGAGGTGGTGCTGCTCGCCGGCGGCGTGCCGCTCGCCCGGCACGAGGCGCGGTTCGACCTCGTCAAGTCGGGCATCGAGCAGGGCCTCGCGACATTCGCCCGCGATTGGTCGCCGGCCTACGGGCTTGCCGTCGGCGCTCTCGCGCTCATCTCCGGCTGGCTCGCCAGCGTGATCTTCCGGAGAGACTGATGCCATTTCGCGCACCCTCTGCCGCACCCCCCGCCGCCGTGATCCTCGGGGGTGCGGGCCTGATCCCGTTCGTCGGCCTGAGCGCCCTCGTGATCCTCGGCCAGTCGCTGTTCGGAGTCGCGCCGCGCCCGCTGCTCGCATCTTATGGCGCCGTGATCGCCTCGTTCCTCGGCGGCCTGCGCTGGGGCGCGGCGGCCGCCTCGCCGGAAGGGAAGGGTGC
Source organism: Methylobacterium sp. 142-1Y (assembly GCF_057747795.1). NCBI lineage: Bacteria > Pseudomonadati > Pseudomonadota > Alphaproteobacteria > Hyphomicrobiales > Methylobacteriaceae > Methylobacterium > Methylobacterium sp. 142-1Y. Next base: position 1,675,398 of record NZ_CM173224.1, read on the forward strand.
CGACTACGCCGTGTCGGTCCTGCCCTCGCTCGTCGCCTGGGCGGCCCTGCTCGCCCCGGCGCCGTGGGACTTGAGGGTGCTCGGCGCCCTCGTCCTCGCCTGGGGCCTCGTCGACCAGGATCTGCCGCGGCGCGGGCTGGTGCCGGCGTGGCTCGGGCGGTTGCGGCTGGTTCTGTCGGGGGTGGCGGGTGTGGCGTTGCTGGCGGCGGGGATTTGGGGGGCGGCGTGACGGCCCGTGCGCCTCGTCACGATCGAACCATCTTGTCCCGAACCCACCCGCAACCTCATCCTGAGGTGCCGGAGCAAAGCGGAGGCCTCGAAGGAGGGCTCCAGAGATCGCGGTGGTTTTTGGAGCCCTCCTTCGAGGCTCATACCAATGGCCCAAGATGCTGACGCATCGGGCCATTGACCCATCTCGAATTTTCGATTTCAAGCCAGAGGCTTGGCGAAAATTCGAGAGCGGAACCAAAGGTCGTTTCCAACGACCGTTGGTATCACTCCGTTCGTACCTCAGGATGAGGTCGAGGGAGGGACAGTGGAATGACCGCACCAAGCCAAACCGGCTGCCCCCCGCCGCCGCCTGTTACTCCCGCGTCAGCATCGTCCGGCCGATCGCGAAGACCCGCCCATCCCCGATCAGGTGCGCGGTGAACCCGCCGGGAAACAGCGTGTCGAAGGTATCGGATCGCACGTTGAGCCCGCCGGTGAGCGAGCCGAAGGCCGGCATCACCAGGCGGGTCGCATCGAGGACGAAGCAGCGCCGGCGCACGGCACGGCCGCGCATCGCCACCTTGCCGACCGGATGGAAGTGGCCGGCGACCTCGCCCGTCTCAGGGTGTGCCGCGGGCTCGTGCCGCAGCGTGAGGGCGCCGACGGTCAGGGTGTCGGCGAAGCGGCCGCCGATGCCGTCCTGCACCGCCCGGTCGTGGTTGCCGGAGATCCAGACCCAGTCGCGCCCCTCCTGCAGGGCGGCGATGAGCGCGCGGTCGGCGACGTCGAGGCGCGACGGCCCCTGCGCGTCGTGGAAGGAATCGCCCAGGCACACCACACAGGCCGGGTCGAGGCGGGCCACCGCCTCGTGCAAGGCCGCCAGGGTCTCGCGGGTATCGTAGGGCGGCAGGAACTGGCCCGAGCGGGCGGCAAAGGCCGAGCCCTTCTCGAGGTGCAGGTCGGAGACCACCAGGGTGCGGTGCTCCGGCAGCCATAACCCGCCGCTGAGATCGAGGGCGAGGGTCTCTCCGGCCAGCATGCTGCCTGGGGTCTTGTGGGTCTTCTCGAGCTTCAGCGGCAGCGCCACGATCGTCGTCTTTCCTCTCGGAGCGGGGCGCCCTCCGGTGTGTCACGTCAGGCCAGCGCCTCGTCGAGCAACGCCGCCTCGGCCTCGGCCAGGATCTCGTCCGCGCCCTCGCCGTAGACCCGTTCGCGCCCGATCTCGAGCATCACGTTCACGGCGAGCGGCGAGACCCGGTCGAGGGCCTTGTGGATGATTCGCCCCTGGATGCGCGCAAGCATCATACCGAGGCGGGCCACGTCGAGGAGTCCGGTTGCCGCATCCTGCCGCGCCGCCCGCAGCAGCAGGTGGCCGGGCTGGTGCTTGCGCAGCACGTCGTAGATCAGGTCGGTCGAGATCGTCACCTGCCGGCCGGTCTTGCGCTGTCCCGGATGACGGCGCTCGATCAGCCCGGCGATCACCGCGCATTGCCGGAAGGTGCGCTTCATCATCGCGGACTCGTCGAGCCATTCCTCGAGGTCGTCGCCGAGCATGTCCTGGGCGAACAGCCCATCGAGGAAGCCGGGCTCGCGGCCGATGCGCTCCGACAGGTCGCGGGTGCCGAACACCGCGAGGCCGTAATCGTTGGCGGCAAAGCCCAGCGGGCGCATCCCGGCCCGCTCCAGGCGCCGGGTCAAGAGCATGCCGAGCGTCTGGTGGGCGAGCCGCCCCTCGAACGGGAAGCAGGCGAGATAGTAGCGGTTGGCGCGCGGAAAGGTCTCGACCAGCAGGTCGCGCGGGCCCGGCAGCACGGAGCGGCGGCGCTGCTGCACCAGGTAATCCGCCACCTGGGCCGGCAGCCGGTCCCACTCGAACGGGTCGGCGATCAGCGCCCGCACCCGGGCGGCGAGGAAGGTCGAGAGCGGGAATTTCGAGCCGGCATAGCTCGGGATCGCCGGATCGGTGCCGGGGGGCCCACGGGTCACCAGCGCCTCGTCCTCGTGCAGGCCCTCGAAGCGCAGGATCTCGCCCGCGAACAGGAAGGTGTCGCCGACCGTCAGCGTCTCGGCAAAATCCTCCTCGATCTCGCCGAGCACGCGGCCCCCACTGGGGAGCACGGCGCCGGGCTTGGTCCGGTTGCGCCGGGCGAGCCGCACCTTGACCTTCGTCGATTCGATGATCGTGCCGACATTCATCCGGTACTGCTGCGCGGTCCGGGCATCGCGCACCCGCCACAGCCCGTCCGGTCCGCGCAGGATCTTGGCGAACCGTTCATAGGCCCGGAGCGCGTAGCCGCCGGTGGCGACATAGTCGAGGACGAGCCCGAAATCCTCGCGGGTGAGGTCGGCGTAAGGGGAGGCGGCCCGGACCTCGTCGTAGAGGTCGTCCTCGGAGAACGGCCCGGCGCAGGCCATGCCCAGCACGTGCTGGGCCAGCACGTCGAGGGCGCCGATGCGCGGATCGGGCGTGTCCTGCGCCGCCTCCTCGACGGCGTCGAGGGCGGCGCGGCATTCCAGCATCTCGAAGCGGTTGGCCGGCACCAGATAGGCCTTCGACGGCTCGTCCATCCGGTGGTTGGCCCGGCCGATCCGCTGCATGATCCGGCTCGCCCCCTTCGGCGCCCCGATATTGATCACGAGATCGACGTCGCCCCAGTCGATGCCGAGATCGAGGGTCGCGGTGCAGACCACGGCCCGGAGCACGCCCGCGGCCATCGCCGCCTCGACCTTCCGGCGCTGCGTCGCGTCGAGGGAGCCGTGATGGAGCGCGATCGGCAGCCCGTCGTCGTTCAGATTCCAGAGTTCCTGGAAGGTGTACTCTGCCTGGAGCCGGGTGTTGACGAAGACCAGGACCAGCTTGTGCCGCCGGATCAGGTCGTAGACCGCCGGCATCGATTGCCACGCCGTGTGCCCGGCGAGTGGCAGGGTGCGGCCGGTCTCCAGCATGTGCAGGTCGGCGCGCGCGCCACCCTGGACGGTGATGAGGTCGGCCATCGCCGATTCGGGCACTTGCCCGAATCCTTGCGGTACCAGGTAGCGCCGTAATGCATCGGGCTCGCGCACGGTCGCCGACAGGCCGGTCGTGGCGAGGCCCGGCGCCAGCCGGTGCAGCCGGGCGAGGCCGAGGCTGAGGAGGTCGCCGCGCTTCGAGGTGACCAGCGCGTGCAGCTCGTCGAGCACCACCCGCTTGAGATTCCGAAACAGTTCCGCCGCCTCGCGATGGGCGACCAGCAGCGCCAGCTGCTCGGGCGTGGTGAGCAGGATGTGCGGCGGGCGCGCGACCTGGCGGGTCCGCTTGTGCGACGGGGTGTCGCCGGTGCGGGTCTCGATCCGGATCCTTTGCTCCAGCCCGATCCCGGCCACCGGCGCTTCGAGGTTGCGGGCGATGTCGACCGCCAGCGCCTTGAGCGGCGAGATATAGAGGGTGTGCAAGCCGCCCTTGTCGTTTCCCTTGTCGTCCCCCTCCGCCAGGTCGACCAGGGTGGGGAGGAAGCCCGCCAGCGTCTTGCCGGCCCCGGTCGGCGCCACCAGCAGGGCCGAGCGCCCGGCTTGCGCCGCCGCCAGCAGGGCGAGCTGGTGCGGCCGGGGCGCCCACCCGCGCGCGGCGAACCACCCGGCGAAGGCGGCGGGGAGCGCGGGGGACGGATCGGGGGGGCGTTTGGGGAGAGAATTCTTGGGCACGCCCTCCGATGTAGCGCGCGCATTCGTTTCGTGGGATGGCGGCGGCCTTGGTGTCTCTCACAAAACTCCCTGTCGCCGTCGTCGGCCGCGATGGCAGCGTCGGTGCAGCGGGAGTTTCGTGAGGTGCACCTGAAACCGTTCTCGGGAGCGCCGTCGTGGGTCTCGAATGCACGCCCTGGATCACCCTCGACGAGTCCGAGCTCGAGGAGAGCTTCGTGCGCGCCTCCGGCCCGGGCGGCCAGAACGTCAACAAGGTCTCGTCCGCGGTACAGCTGCGCTTCGACGTGCGGCGCTCGCCCGCGCTGCCGAACGCCGTCGCGATCCGCCTGATGAAGCTCGCCGGGCGGCGGCTCACGTCGGATGGGGTGCTGGTCATCACGGCGCAGAACCACCGCACCCAGGAGCGCAACAGGGCCGAGGCTCGCGAGCGCCTGGCCGACCTCGTCCGCGAGGCCGCCGTGCCCCCGACCCCGCGCCGCCCGACCCGGCCGACGCTGGCCTCCAAGAAGAGGCGGCTGGAGGAAAAGGGCCGGCGGGGCGACGTGAAGAAGCTGAGAGGCGGCAAGCCGGGCCTCGACTGAGCCACCCGGGCCATCGAGCCGACCGCCGATGCGCATCGCCGTGTCGTCGATTGACGTCGCGTAAAAAAAATGAAATCCGGCATTGTCGTCTCTTGCTGCGCTGGAGCCGACATCAGTTCCCCGTTCCTGTCTTAGGGGAAGGTTCACCGATATCCGGGCAAGGTCCGCCTCATCAAGATCCCGATCGGCGGTGCCCGTCATGACGAACCCGGCTAACCTCTCCCTTGCCCGACCGTCGATCACCAGGATTTCGGTCTCCTGGATGCTCTGCATCGTTCTCGGGCTCATGGGCGTGCTGGTGATCGCTCAGGCCGCCGGCGCGCTCGTCGGCGCCGCCCGCGAGCAGGCGCAGGCGGGTAAGGTCGTCACCCTGTCCGTCGGCAGCCGCGCCCTTCTCGGGACGCTGCTGGCGAACCGCATCGAGCGCGGCACCGCCCTCACGGCGCTCGGCGTCGAGGCGCCGGCGGATCCCGACATGCGGGCTTCCCTGGCCAAGGGGCGCGCCACCGCCGACAAAGGCTTCTCCGAGGTGATCGCCGCCCTGGACGGGACCGACCTGCGGAGCGTCGCCGGCACGATCGGCCGCTTGCGCGAGGCGCAAGGCGCGCTGGCCGCCCTGCGCCCGCGCATCGACGCTGCCCTGGATCGGCCCCGGACCGCCCGGGAGCCGTCGATCCTCGCCGACGCGACGGCCGCCTACGGGGCCCTGCTCGACGGCCTGACCGCGACGACGGACACGGTCGATACCGCCATCGCCTCCGCCGATCCGGCTCTGCGCGCCGCCAGGCTGATCAAGCGGGCCGCCTGGGCGACCCGCGTGGCGGCCGGCGGGGCGGCGCTGAGACTGCAGACCGGCGTGGCGAACCCGGCCTCGTGGTCGCCCGCCGCCACCCTGACGGCGGCCGAGGAGCGTGGGCGCCTCGACCAGACCTGGGCCGGCGCCATCGACGCCATCGGCCGGGTGTCGGACGGACCGATCCGGGTCGCCTTCGAGACCGCGCAGGCGCGCAACTTCTCGGCCACCGCCAAGGAGGAGCGCCGCGCCCTGGCCGAGGCCCTGGGCGCGGGCCGGCCGGTCGGCATCTCGATCCAGGACCTGCGCCGTCGCGACACCGACAACCAGGGCACCATCGTCGATCTCGCCAACGTCGCGCTCGACGTGATGGTCGAGCGGGCGCGGGAACTCGAGGACGAGGCCGGCCGGATGGTGATCCGCAACGGCGCGATCCTCGCCGCCGCCCTGGCCCTGTCGATCTTCGGCCTCGTCTGCGTGGTCCGCGGCGTGCTGCAGCCGATCCGGGCGATGACCCGCGGCATGGGCGAGCTGGCCGCCGGCCGGCTCGACGTCGCGGTGCCCGGGCTCGGGCGTCGCGACGAGATCGGCGAGATGGCCGAGGCCATGCGGGTGTTCAAGGACGCGATGAGTCAGGCCCGCCGCCTCGAGGCCGAGACCGCGCAGGCGCGCCTCTCGGCGGAGACGCAGAGGCTCGCCGGGATGCGCGAGATGGCCGACAGCTTCGAGGCGACGATCGGCGGCGTGGTCGACACGGTGTCGTCCTCGGCGGTCCAGCTGCAGGCGACCGCCCGGTCGATGAATGCGGCGGCGACCCGCACGACGAACGAGTCCGGCGCCGCCTCGGGCGGTGCCCGGGAGGTGTCCGGGCATGTCGGCGGCGTCGCCGACGCCGCCGGCCGGCTCGGCGAATCCGTCGCCGAGATCGGGCGCCGGGCCTCCGCCTCGGCGGACCTCGCCCGGACCGCGACCGACGAGGCCGGCCGCACGGCCGAGCTGGTGCAGGAACTGAACGGTGCGGTGGGCAAGATCGGCGATGTCGTCGGCATCATCGCCACCATCGCCAGCCAGACCAACCTGCTGGCGCTCAACGCCACGATCGAGGCGGCCCGGGCCGGGGAGGCGGGGCGGGGCTTCTCGGTCGTCGCCGCAGAGGTGAAGGAACTCGCCAACCAGACCGCCAAGGCCACCGACGAAATCTCCTCGCAGATCGCCCGGATCCAGGGCTCGACCGCGCAGGCGGTGTCGGCGATCGGCGGCTTCGACGCGCGGATCCGCGAGATCAGCACCGTGACGCGTTCGATCGCCGCCGCGGTCGAGGCGCAGGGCGTCGCCACGCGCGACATCGTGCACAACGCCTCGCACGCGGCGACGGGAGCCCGCAGGGTGACCGAGACGATCGACGGCGTCGCCGGTACGGCGGGCGAGACCGGCGCCGCCGCCGACCAGGTGCTCGCCGCGGCCTCGGCCCTGTCGCACCAGTCCGAGGACCTGCGCCGGGGCGTCTCCCGCTTCCTGGAGCGCGTGCGGGCCGCCTGAGCCGGCAGAACGACCGCGAGGCCGTCACCGAACCGTCAAGGAGGCGTGATTGCCTCGGCACGGATCAACGCGCAGCCCCTATCCGCCCCGGCGGGTGGGGCTGCCGGGAGGACGAGGGCCGCGATGACGGATCACACCACCCTGACCCGGCGTACCACCCTGGCCGGGGCGACGGCCCTGGCGCTCGCTCCCCTCGCGGCCTTGGCACAGGGCGCTCCGGGTGCGGGGCCGGGACACGCGCAAGGCGAGGGACGAGCGCCCGCACAGGTCGCCGGCATCGTCTACGAGGATCGCGGGGCCAAGGGCCGGCGCGGGCCCGACGATCCGGGGCTGCCCGACGTGCTGGTCTCGAACGGCCGCGAGGTGGCCCGCACCGACGCGCAGGGACGCTACACCCTGCCGGTCGGCGACGAGGCGGTGATCTTCGTCGTCAAGCCGACCGGCTTCGCCCTGCCGCCGGGGCCCGACGGGCTGCCGCATTTCTCGTACCTGCACCAGCCGGCCGGCACCCCGGCGGATCTCTCGCTCCGCTATCCCGGCATCGCGCCGACCGGGCCGCTGCCGTCATCCGTCGATTTCGGCCTGGTGCGCCGCCCGGAAAGCGGCGACTTCGACGTGGTGCTGTTCACCGATCCCCAGCCGGAGAGCCACGCCGAGCTGACCTTCGTGCGCGACACCGCCATCGCCCGGGTGCTCGGCCTGCGGGGCGAGTTCGGCAAGGTGGCGTTCGGAATGACGACGGGCGACGTGCTGTTTGACGATCTCTCGCTCTATCCGCGCCAGAACCGGCTCATCGCGCAGGTGGGCGTGCCGTGGTTCCACATCGGCGGCAACCATGACCTCAACTTCGAGGCGCCGGACGCCCGCCATTCGCGCGAGACCTTCAAGCGCAGCTTCGGAGCGCCGTACTACGCGCTGGAACACGGCGGCGTGCTGTTCCTGATGCTCGACAACGTCCATTATCTCGGGGCCGCCACCGCGACGGCGGGCCGGGGCGGGCGCTACGAGGGCCGGATCGGCGAGCGTCAGCTCGCCTTCGTGGAGAACCTGCTGGCGCAGGTGCCGAAGGACCGCCTGGTGGTGGTGGCGATGCACATCCCGCTCGCCAGCGATCTCGGGCCGGACGATCCCGGCATCGGCACCGCCGACCGGGCGCAGCTGCTGCGGCTGCTAGCCGGGCGGCCGTCCTTCAGCGTCTCGGGCCACACCCACACCACCGAGCATCATTATCTCGGCTCGGACGGCCGGCCCGGCGCCCCGGGCGACGACGCCCACCATCACCATGTGCTCACCGCCGTCTCGGGCTCGTGGTGGAGCGGTCCGCCGGACCGGCGCGGCATCGCCACCGCCGACAGCCGCGACGGCACGCCGCACGGATTCCACGTGCTCGGCATCACCGGCGGCCGGCACTACACCACCCGCTACGTCCCGGCGAGCGACGATGCCGGCCGCCAGATGCGGATCGTGCTGGAGAGCCAGTTCCACGCCGACGACCTCGCCCGCCTGCCCGATACGCGGCTCTACGAATTGCTCGGCGCGACGATTCCGGCCGAGAGCGCCGGTGCGACGAACGTGGTGGTCAACCTGTTCGACGGCGGGCCGCGCAGTCGGGTGACATTCCGCATCGGCGATCGTCCGCTCGTGCCGATGACGCGGGTGCGCCGGCCGGACCCGTTCGTCGCTGCCCTCTATGCCCGCAACGCGGCGACCAGGAAGTCCTGGGTGAAGGCCGAGCCGTGCTCGCATCTCTGGGTGGCGCGGCTGCCGCGGGACCTCGCGGCCGGCACCCACCGCCTCACCGTCGAGGCGACCGACGAGTACGGCCGCGCGCATCGCGACGCGCTGGTGCTCGAAGTGCTGGATGGGGCGGCGAGGGCTGGCTAGCGCATCGTTCGACGAAGCGGAGGACCGGTTCGTCGATAAGGAAATGCCGCAAGATCAGGGATCTGAGGCACTGCCCGGATGGCAGCGCGACCGGGCAGTGCTCCGGCGGCGGATTCTACAGCCGGCTGGGCAGGGAGATCACCGCGTCGACCGTCTCCCTGATCGCGCGGCCCGCCGGGGCGAGGTCGGGCATCGGCACGCCGAGGAAGCGGGTCGGCTCCTCCGCCGTCGGCGCGGGTGCCGCGCCGGGTTGGGCGGCGGCGCTGCGCTGATGCGCCTCGGGCTTCTCGCGCCGGGCGACCGGCTTCTCGGCGGCATGCTTTTCCGCCACCCGTTTCTCGGCGACCGGCTTCTCGATGACGGGCTTCTCGGCCGCGTGCCTGACCGGGGCGGGCTTCGCGTCAGACCTGGCTTCGGCCTTGGCCTCCCGGGCCGGTGCGAGCCGCGGCGTGGCCTTCGGCTCCGCGACCTTTTCGCGCGCCGGGACGGTGGGTTTGGGGTCGACCGCCCGGGCCGGCGGCAGCGGCGCGGGCTCGCGGGTCACCGCGACGGTGCGGGGCGCGACCGCCTCGCGGGGCGCGACGACCGGGCGCGGTGTTTCCTGGGCCTTCGGGGCGGCGGGAGCGGGTTGGAACGGGGCAGCGGTGCCGGTCGCGGCGACGTCGGCAGCCGGCGACCAGGAACCCTGCACCGGATTGCCCTGAGCCGAGAACCCCCGCGCCGGAGCACCTTGTGTCAGTGCACCCGGCTTCGGGTCGAGCAGGGCGGCAGGAGCGATCGGCGGCGCCAGGGGCGGTGCCGACTCGGACGTCGCCGCAGCCTGCATGCCCGGCGTCTGGTTCCCCGGCGCTTGGCTCCCGGGGGCTTGGCTCCCCGGGGCCTGGGGCAGCGGAACCTGGCGCACCGTCGGGGCCGGCGTGGTCCGAAGGGCCGGGATTCCGTCCTTGATCTCCGGCATGTCGGCGACGCGGCCGAAATGCACCTCCGGGGGCCGCGGCCGCAGCATGTCGCTGATCGCCGGATAGGCCGCCGCGGCGAGCCCGGCGCAGCCGCCGATTCCGACCAGGCCCAGGGCCGCCAGCATCGCCGGACGGCCGAGGCGCGTAACCACGCTCCCGTGCGGGTCCTCGCGCGGCCGACGCACCTCGGACGGATCGATCTCCACTGGCTTCATGGCGCGGGCTCTCCGACTTACCTGCCCTCAACCATGATCAGAACCACCGAATCAGGCGTGAAGATGTCGGGGGAAAACTGTCGGCCTGTGGATAACCCGGGCTTGTCACCGTCGCTGTGGGCGAGGCCGACGATTGACTCGCGGCGGGCGGCGGAGCTTGGTCCGGCCCGGGGGCGTCGGGACCGGACGCGAGGGCGCGTGCAGACGAGAACTAAGATCGGAATCGGCCTGGTCGCGGCCCTGCTGGCGGCCGGCCTCGCCGCTGTCCTGGTTGTCCGGCACAAGTCCGGGGCAGGGCAGGGGGTGGCGGCGTTCCGCGAGGCCCGGGCCTTCGCGGTCTCCGGCGTGCTCAAGCAGGTCGAGGGCCCCTACAGCCTGCTCCTCGGCGACTCGCAGATGGAGCGCCTGTACCTGCCGGCCCTGTGCGGCCATCCCGCCATCGACGCCGCCATCGCGGGCACGCGGATCTCCGGCCTGCGCGCCGTCGCGGGATGGATCGACCTGCCGCGGCCGCCGGAGGCGATCGTGGTGACCATCGGCACCAACGACCTCACCCGGCGCCAGCGCTCCGGCGATCCCGACGCGGCCACGGCGCAGTTCCGCAAGGAGGCCCGGGGCCTGTTCTCCGAACTCGTGCCCCGGGCCCGGCGCGTCGTCGTCACCGCGGTGCCGCCCTTCGATGCCGGCCGTCCCGGCGTGGCGAAGTTCTACGACGTCGAGGCCGCGCCGGCCTATACGGCGATCCTGTCGGAGGAATGCGCCCGGGCCGGCTGCCGCTTCGTCGACGCCTATGCCGACCTGCGCGACCCGGCCTCCTCGAGCCGGTCGCCGGACGGCGTCCATCTCGGCCTCGACCCGGCGGCGCGGGACCGCATCGCCGCGCGCCTCGAGGCGGCGGCCTGCCCCGATCTCCCGGGACGCGCGCGCTGACCTGGCGCCTCGGGAGGTCGATCCACCGACGATTGTACGGTTTACTTGATTTAAAGGTGCCTTCCTCCGCGGTGGCACTACCTAGGACTGTGCAGACGCGCCTCCACTCTGCGCGCCACCCTATTCGGCGTCCCGTGGAGCCAAGTGCCAAGATGATTTGCGTGACGCTCTGGCAGATCATGGGCCGTTGGCGATTTTGCCCAGGAAAGCTTTCGAAGTCGGTGTCTGGCTCTTGGACAAAACGCGTCCTTAGGTTAGCAGAAGCAGGACTCGGGATTTACCCGATTCGGCTGGGTGCGGGTGGCGGCTGAGGCGTGACGGGGGTCGCGCCGGCCTGCCGCGCGGGCGCCGGCCATCCCACGCTCGGTGCGATCGCCAGGAGAGCTGATGACGGCGCGGACCGCGCATCCGATCGCGGGTATCCCGGTGGACAGACCGGACGATGCCCTCGGCCGTGCGCTGCCGGAGAGCGAGCCGGGGATGAGCGGGCTGCCGTCGCGCCTGATCCTCGACGCGTTGCCGCAGAAGATCTGGATGCTCGACCGCGACGGGGTGGTGCGCTTCGCTAACCGGGCGGCGCGGGAGATCGGCACCAGCCTCGGCGAGCCCGACGGCTGGGACAGCGTGATCCACCCCAAGGACCGCGCCCGGGCGGCGGTGGCGCGCAGCTCCGCCATCCGGTCGGGCCAGCCCTACGACCTGACGATCCGCCTGCGCGACACCAGCGGGCGCTGGCACTGGCACCAGACCGACGTGGTGCCGATCCGCGAGGGCGCGGGCATCACCGGCTGGATGATGACGGCCGCCGACGTCGACGACGTCGTGGCCGACAACCAGGCGCTCGAGGCCACCACCAACCTGCTGCTCCTGACCCACAAGGCCGCCGGCGTCGGCCTGTGGGACTGGAACATGCGCACCGGCGCGCTCTCGCTCTCGGCGGAGGGCGCGCGCCTGCACGGCCTCTCGGCGCAGGCCTGCATCATCACCTCCTCGGCCTGGACCGGGCTCGTCCATGCCGACGACCGCGCCATGCTGTGGGACGCGGTCACCAAGGCCGTCACCACCCGCACCCCGTTCTCGGTCGATGTCCGGGTGACCGCCGAGCACGGCGCCGTCCGGTGGATTCAGAGCCTCGGACGCGTCCTCGACGACGCGCACGGCCTGAGCGGGCGCATCGTCGGCCTCACCCTCGACATCACCGCCCGCAAGCGGGCCGAGCAGGCGCTCTCCCACGCCAAGGACGGGGCCGAGCAGGCCAACCGCGCCAAGTCGGATTTCCTGGCGATGATGAGCCACGAGATCCGCAATCCCCTCAACGCGGTCCTCGGCTATACCGAGCACATGCTCAGCCGCTCGCGCGAGCCAGAAACCCTACGCCACCTCGCCGCCGTCCAGGAGGCCGGCGAGATCCTGATGCGGGTCGTCGACGACGTGCTCGACGTGGCGCAGATCGAGGCGGGCCAGGTCGCCCTCGATCCGGAGCCCTTCCTGCTCGCCGACCTCCTGGCCGGCACCGCCGAGGTCGCCCGGGGTGCGGCCTCCCGCAAGGGCGTGGCGGTGGAGGTCCTGCGCGATCCCGCCACCCCCACCCTGGTGCTGGGCGATGTCGGGCGCCTGCGCCAGGTCCTGCTCAACCTCCTCACCAACGCGGTGAAGTTCACGCCGGCCGGCCGGGTCGCCCTGGCGGTGGGGCCGGATACCGGTCGCGGCGGCGCGGGCCGGCTGCTGTTCACGGTGAGCGACACCGGCATCGGCATGTCGGCGGCGCAGCAGGAACGGCTGTTCGTGCCCTTCGGCCAGGGCGACGAATCGATTCGGCGCCGCTTCGGCGGCAGCGGGCTGGGCCTCGTGATCTGCCGCCACCTCGTCGAGCTGATGGGCGGGCAGATCGGCGTGTCGAGCGAGCCGGGACGCGGCACCCGGATCTGGTTTTCCGTTCTGCTGCCGGCGGCGTGATGAGCCGTTCAGTTCCGGCAAGGCCCGCATTATCTACCTCCCATGCAATGGACGGATGACGGGCTGGTTCTCGGGGCGCGGCGGCACGGCGAGACCGGCGTCGTCCTCGAACTGATGACGGCCGAGCACGGCCGCCATCTCGGCCTCGTCCATGGCGGGCGCTCGCGGCGGATGCAGCCGGTGCTCCAGCCCGGCAACCTGGTGCGGGCGGTGTGGCGGGCCCGGCTCGACGAGGGATTGGGCGCCTACGCGGTCGAGCCGATCGAGAGCGCCAGCGCGCGGCTGATCGGCTCGCGTCTCGCCCTCTACGGCATCGGCTACGCCGCGGGGCTGCTGCGGCTTCTCCCCGAGCGCGATCCCCATCCGGCTCTGTTCGCGGTCGCCAAGGTGCTGATCGCGCACCTGCACGAGCCCGAGATCGCCCCCGCCCTGATGGTGCGGTTCGAGCTGGCGATGCTCGCCGAGCTCGGCTTCGGCCTCGACCTCTCGGCCTGCGCCGCCACCGGGACCAACGAATACCTCGCCTACGTCTCGCCGAAGAGCGGGCGGGCGGTGAGCGCGGCGGCCGGCGAGCCCTGGCGCGACCGGCTGCTGGCGCTGCCCGACTTCCTGGTCGACCGGGCCGACCGCCGCGGCCTCAACGTGCCGACCGCCCGGGAGGTCAAGCAAGGCTTTACCTTAACGGGATATTTCCTCGACCAGCACATCTGGGGTCCGCGCGACGTGGCCGAGCCGGAGGAGCGGGTGCGGTTCGTCGGCTTGAGTACCGCCGGGTCGGGTTGAGCCGTGTTCGATTGCGCGGAGAGGTTGTATCACCCTCCTGGCCATCGCTGCATGTTCGTGTTATGTTCTCATCTCGAGAACGCCGAGATCGTGAGTTGACGTCCGCCCATGGGAAAGCCCTTCGAGCCACCCTCCGACCGCGACGGGATCGAGAACGTCGACCTGAAGGCGGCGCTGGAGGAGCGCTACCTCGCCTACGCGCTCTCGACCATCATGCACCGGGCACTGCCCGATGCCCGCGACGGCCTCAAGCCCGTGCATCGGCGCATCCTGCACGCGATGCGGCTTTTGCGCCTCGATCCCGGCAGCGCCTACAAGAAATGCGCCCGCGTCGTCGGCGACGTGATCGGTAAGTACCATCCCCACGGCGACGTCGCGGTCTACGATGCGCTCGTGCGCCTCGCCCAGGACTTCGCCCAGCGCTATCCGCTGGTCGACGGCCAGGGCAATTTCGGCAATATCGACGGCGACAACCCGGCGGCCCAGCGGTACACCGAGTGCCGGATGACCGAGGTCGCCCGTCTCCTTCTCGAGGGGATGGACGAGGACGCGGTCGATTTCCGCCCGAACTACGACGGGCAGGAAGAGGAGCCGGTCGTCCTGCCGGCGGCCTTCCCGAACCTCCTGGCCAACGGCTCGCAGGGCATCGCCGTCGGCATGGCGACCTCGATCCCGCCGCACAACGTGGCCGAACTCTGCGAGGCCGCGCTCTACCTCATCACCCACCCCTCGGCGACCTCCGAGCAACTGACCACCTTCGTCAAGGGCCCGGACTTCCCGACCGGCGGCATCATCACCGATTCCGCGGCCTCGATCGCCGAGGCCTACCGCACCGGGCGCGGCGGCTTCCGGGTCCGGGCGCGCTGGCAGAAGGAGGATCTCGGCCGCGGCACCTGGGCGGTGGTCGTCACCGAGATCCCCTACGGCGTGCCGAAGGCCCGGCTGATTGAGAAGATGGCCGAGCTGCTGCAGGAGAAGAAGCTGCCGCTGCTCGCCGACGTGCGCGATGAATCGGCCGAGGACGTGCGGGTGGTGCTGGAGCCGCGCTCGCGGACCGTCGATCCCGTGGTGATGATGGAATCCTTGTTCCGGCTCACCGAGCTGGAAAGCCGCATCTCGCTGAACATGAACGTGCTGGTCGGCGGCACGGTCCCGCGGGTGATCGGCCTCGCCGAGGCCCTGCGCGAATGGCTCGACCATCGCCGGGTCGTGCTGCAGCGCCGCTCGCGCCACCGCCTCGCCCAGATCGAGCGCCGCCTCGAAATCCTCGGCGGCCTGCTCATCGTCTATCTCGACCTCGACCGGGTGATCCAGATCATCCGCGAGGAGGACGAGCCGAAGGCCGAGCTGATGCGGGTCTTCGAGCTGACCGAATTGCAGGCCAACGCCATTCTCGACACGCGGTTGCGCAGCTTGCGCAAGCTGGAGGAGATGGAGCTGAAGCGCGAGCACGACGCGCTGACGAAGGAGAAGGCCGATCTTGACGGCCTGATGGCCTCCGACGACAAGCAGTGGAAGTCGATCGCGACCCAGATCCGGACGGTGCGCAAGACCTACGGCCCCGAGACCCCGCTCGGCCGTCGCCGCACCACGCTGGAGAATCCGCCCGATACCTCCGGCATCGACTTTTCCGAGGCGATGGTCGAGCGCGAGCCGATCACCGTGATCGTCTCGCAGAAGGGCTGGATCCGGGCGCTCAAGGGCCACGTCGCCGACCTCTCGGCCGTGCAGTTCAAGGGCGACGACACCCTGAAAGTGAGCTTCCCGACCGAGACGACGGCGAAAATCCTGGTGCTGGCCTCGAACGGCAAGGTCTTCACGTTGGAGGCCGCCAAGCTCCCGGGCGGGCGCGGCTTCGGCGATCCGATCCGCCTGATGGTGGACATGGACGAGGGCTCGGAGATCGTCACCGTCTGGGCGCACAAGCCCGGGGTGAGGCTCCTGCTCGCCACCACCGACGGGCGCGGCTTCGTCACCCCGGCGGACGGGCTCGTCGCCAATACCCGCAAGGGCAAGCAGGTGATCGGCCTCGACGAGCCGGCCACCGCCAGCCTCGTCGTCGAGGTGGGGGAGGGCGACCACGTCGCGGTCTGCGGCACCAACCGCCTGCTCACGGTCTTCCCCCTCGCGGAGATCCCCGAAATGGTCCGCGGCAAGGGCGTGCGGTTGCAGAAATACCGTGACGCCACCCTCGACTCGGTCGTGATCTTCCGCCTCGCCGATGGCCTGACCTGGCCCGACAGTGCCGGGCGCACCCGCAGCGAGGCCGGCGACGACCTGGCGAAGTGGGTCGGCCATCGCGGCGGCACCGGGGCGATGGCGCCGCGGGGCTACCCCAAATCCGGCCGCCCGTGACCGGGGCCCGGATCGCGCATGGCGAGCGGGCCGCAATCCGTTGGAGAGGGTGAGGACAAGGGCGACGAGGAGCGCGAGCGGGTGCTGCTCGCCCGCGACATCCTCGTCCATAACGAGCAGGTGAAGCTCACCGCCAACCTGATGAATATCGGCGCGGCGGGCTTTGCCATCACGGGGATCGTCGCACCCCTCACCGCCGCCATGGCGACGGGCCGCGTCACTGCGCCCGCCCTCGCCCTGATGGCCGTTTGGTTCGTGCTCGGCGTTGGTCTACACTTCGGTGCGAGGCTGACGTTGACGAATCTGCGATGATGAGCCTGACGACCTACGCCCTGGTCCTGGTGCCGTGCCTCGTCGGAGGCGCGGCTGTTCTCGGCGTGATGACGTTGCGCCGCTCCGCCGCCCGGCTCGACCGGCGGACGGCCCGGGCCGAGGCCGCGCCACCCCGGGGCCGGCAGGCGCATCCTGGAGCGGTGAGGCGGGTGGCTCGGTGCTGACCATCGGAATGCGGATGGCCGGTCGCGCCTCCATCGTTCTGGCGGTCATCTTCACGGTCGGCCCGGCATTCGCTGAAGTGTCGGACAAGATCGACGAGACACGCGCAGAGTACTGGATCGTCACCTGCGTCCTGCTGCTTCTGACCGCCCTCGCGGCGGCGAGCGGAGGTCGCCGGTGGTTGCTGGTGTGGACGGTCACCCTGATCTGGGGTCAGATCGGGTTCTGGACGGTCTGGGAATGGTTCGACGAGATTCGGCGGGAAGGATCGCTGTCCCTGCTGTGGGAGAGCGGAGCGGCGGCCGTGGCTCTGCTCCTCGCTCCACCGCTCTTTGCCGGACTGGCGCGACGATGGCATCGGGCCGGGATATCCGCTGCCTTGTAGAGAGCACCATTCCGATCCCTCTGGTAGTGCAGGGCGGCCGGTCGCTCGGCAGGGGTGTCTGACTGACCGCGGGCCGATTCTACACCCACTGCCCCGCAGCCCCCTCCGCCGCCCGGCGGATCGCCGCGATGTTGGGGGCATAGGCCTCGCGCCCACCCTTGAAGGTGGCCGAACCCGCCACGAGGGCGTTGGCTCCTGCCTTCACCACCGCCGGCGCGGTCTCCGCCGTCACGCCGCCATCGACCTCGATGTCGATGTCGCGGCCGCCGACCATCGCGCGCACCCGCGATACCGTCTCGCAGACCGAGCCGATGAAGCTCTGGCCGCCGAAACCGGGATTGACGGTCATGCACAGCACGAGATCGACCATGTCGAGCACCGGCTCGACGAGGCTCGCCGGGGAGCCCGGGTTGATCGCCACGCCCGCCTTCTTGCCGAGCGCCCGGATGGTCTGGAGCGAGCGGTGCAGGTGGGGACCCGCCTCGGCGTGGACCGTGATGATGTCGGCCCCGGCCTCCGCGAAGGCCTCCAGATACGGGTCGGCCGGCGCGATCATCAGGTGGACGTCGAAGACCGCACTCGTGTGCGGGCGCAGCGCCTTCACCACGACGGGGCCGAAGGTGATGTTGGGCACGAAATGCCCGTCCATCACGTCGATATGGACCCAGTCGGCCCCGGCCGCGACCACGTCGCGGACCTCCTCGCCGAGCCGGGCGAAGTCGGCCGACAGGATCGAGGGGGCAATCACCAGGGGACGGGTCATGGCAGGCCTCTTGAAACGCGCAAAAGGCCAGGGTTCTCACCCCAGCCCCGCGCAGACACAGGTCTATGGACGGACGATCAGCGCCGGCGGAACTGGCTGCCGCCGCGGAACGGCGGACGCGGGCCCGAGGAGCGCTCGTCCTTGTGGCGGAACACCAGACGGCCCTTCTCCAGGTCGTAGGGCGACATCTCGACGGTGACGCGGTCG
This sequence comes from Methylobacterium sp. 142-1Y, assembly GCF_057747795.1. Taxonomy (NCBI): domain Bacteria; kingdom Pseudomonadati; phylum Pseudomonadota; class Alphaproteobacteria; order Hyphomicrobiales; family Methylobacteriaceae; genus Methylobacterium; species Methylobacterium sp. 142-1Y. Next base: position 1,693,134 of record NZ_CM173224.1, read on the forward strand.
CCGGCCAGAGTCTTGATGCGGTTCTTCTTCATCTTGCCGGCCGTGTAGGCTACGATCTCGTGGCCCTGGTCGAGCTGCACGCGGTAACGCGCGTCCGGCAGGATCTCGAGCACGAGACCGTCGAACTGCATCAACTCTTCTTTCGCCATTCACACTCTCCACCCGGGTCGCCGTCGCGGTCGGCGCCACCGGGAGCACATTGTCAAAATCTGATCGCGACGCGCCCGGCCGTACGGGTGCTCGGCCGAGATGCCGGGCGCGCTGATGGCCTTGTAACGCTCGCTGTGCATGTAAGGTGAGGCGATGGGACGCGCAAGCCGAGCCCGTGACGAACACACGGCTTCGTCATCGGGACAGGCGCGATCCTTGCACTTCGCGCAGCCCTGTTCCCCGCCATGCCAGGCCGCGCAAGGCGTCGAGCGCACGGGGGAGGGCCTGCGCTCCGCCCGGGACAGCCGGATTATGCCGAATGTCGCCTCATGGATAAGCTGCCCGTTCGATCGGCATCCGTCGCCGACGGCGCATCTTTGAGCGCCGGCCCGTGGCCGTTTCCTGGCCTTTCTGCTGCGAAGCGAGGCGCCTTGCTGTAGTTTCGTGCAGGGAGGCCCGCACCAGACGGGCTCCCGGAGGACGCTGCACGAGGAGACGACCATGCACGACGTCGCACGGACGCAGGGCGCGCCGCTGCCGCGCGCCGAGAGCACCGCCTGGTGGGCCGCGATGCCCCTCGACCTCTGGGGGGTGGTACTGGCGGTGATCGCCGCGGGCGGGCTGAAGCTCGCCGGGATCCTGCCGTAACGCGATCTCGCCCCGACGAAATCCTGCCTCACGCTGCCCACGCCGCCGTCGCACTCTCGCCAAAGCTCCGGACCAGGCTGTCCGGCAAGAGTTTCGCAACGAACGGCCGGCACGATCCCTGCCTGGCTCGACCGCGAGGCGATACGCGCGCAGGAGGACGGTTCCATGCTGATGGCTTTCGTCGGACGCCTCACCCAGCGTTGGCGGGACCTCGTCGCGGAGATCATGGATCCCTACCGTCCCGAGCTGCACTACATGCGCGGCCCCGGCCCGCGCTGGCGCGAACGTCATCCGGAGGGATGAGGGCGCGGCCCCTTTCCGCTCCCTTGCGCCCCGGCGCCGATCGCGCCCAACTCGCAGGCCCGTTCCACGACCGGAGCCCGCCCGTGACCATCGCGCACGCCGTCACCGGACACTTCGACGCCTCCCGCGCCGGGGACTACGAACAGCAGAGCCGCATCGCGCTTGCCGGCTACGAGGCCTGCCACGAACTCGCCGCCTGCATGCTGGCCGCCGCCCTCGGATCGGGCCGCACGGCGCGGGTGCTGGTGGTCGGCGCGGGTGGCGGGGCGAAGGAAATCGTCACCGCGGCGGGGCTGGAGCCGCTCTGGCGCTTCACCGCCGTCGATCCATCAGAGCCGATGCTGGCCCTCACCCGCACCCGCCTGGAGGAGACCGGCTTCGGCGCCCGCACCGAGACCGTGCTCGGGACCCTCGCCGACCTGCCGGATGAGGCGGCCTTCGACGCCGCGACCCTGATCGGGGTGCTCCATCATCTGGCGGGGGACAGGGCGAAGCGGGCGATCCTGGCGGCGATCGCCCGGCGCCTGCGCCCGGGCGCGCCGTTGATCCTCGCCTGCAACCACTGCCCCTATGCGAGCCAGCCGCTGCTGCTCGCCGCCTGGGGCGAGCGCTGGCGCCAGCACGGGGCGGGGCCGGCGGAGATCGTCGCCAGGCGGGCGAGGGTCCTGGAGGCGGACCCGCCGCCATCGGAGCAGGCAGTGGCCGACCTGCTCCGCGAGACCGGCTTTGCGCCGCCTTTGCGCTTCTTCTCCAGCCTGTTCTGGGGTGCCTGGCTCACCCGGCTCGCCCCGGGCCCGGCCTGACGGCCGTGACCCGATCCCGGCTGCCCTTGGCCCGACCTGACGGCCGTGACCCGATCCCGGCTGCCCTTGGCCCGACCTGACGGCCGTGACCCGATCCCGGCTGCCCTTGGCCCGGCCTGATCCTCCGCTTAGCCGGAAGCCGGCACCGCCTCGGTCAGCGTTGCCGGCCGGTCGGAGAGACGGCTCGCCACCGCGAGGCCGATCAGCGCGGAGGCGGCGATGATCAGGCCCGGTGCCGCATTCCAGCCGGTGGCGCCGATCAGCGCGTTGGCGGCGAGCGGCCCGAGGCCGCTGAGCAGCGTGAAGCCGAGATTGAGCGACAGCGCGACGCCGCTGAACCGCACCCGGGTGGGAAACAGCCCGGCGAGCAGGAAGGCGAAGCTGCCATTGGCCCCGGCCACCGCCATGGTGAGGAGCGGCAGGACCAGGAACAGGTTCGCGTCGCCCCGCGCCAGAACCTGGTAGGCCGGGATCACCCCGATCAGGATGACGAGCGCGGAGACCTGCATCAGCCGGCGCGGCGGCACCTTGTCGGCGAAGAACGAGGCGAAGAGCAGCGAGGCCGACATGGCGAACAGCGCGACGTTCATCGCCATCGCCACGGTCTTGGGCGGATACTTGAGCACCTGGATCAGGTAGGCCGGCATGTGGGCGAACAGGATGCCGTTGAAGCCCGCCGTCAGCGCGACGATGCCGATGCCGAGAAGTACCGGGCGGCGATGGTCGCGCAGCACCTCGCCGATCGGCCGGCGCGAGGCGCGGTGCTGGAGGCGAAGGAATTCGGGCGTTTCTTCCAAGCTGCGCCGCAGCACGAAGCTGACGAGCCCGACCGCGCCGCCGAACAGGAAGGCGATGCGCCAGCCGTATTCCGCCATCATGGCGGGCGGCAGCCAGGATTGCAGGGCGAGGTTGACGAGGGCTGCGAGCAGCACGCCGCCATTGACGAGGCAGAAGACGATGCCGCAAGCGAGCCCCGGCCGGCGCGAGGCGGTCTCGACCACGAAGGTGATGGCGCCGGGCAATTCACCGCCGATGCAGAGTCCCTGCACGAACCGCAACAGCACGAGGAGCAGGGTCGCCCACACGCCCCACGAGGCGTAGGACGGCACCAGGCCCATGCCGAGCGTGCAGGCCGACATGGTGAAGACGGTGACCACGAACACGGTCTTGCGGCCGTAGCGGTCGCCGAAATGGCTCAGGACCAGCCCGCCGAGCGGCCGGGCGAGGTAGCCGACCGCGAACACCGCCAGCGACAGGGTGAGCGCCGCAACCGGATCGCTCGCCGGGAAGAAGGCGGCGGCGATGTCCTTGGCGAAGATCCCGTAGACGATGAAGTCGTAGTACTCGAGCCCGCCGCCCAGGCTCGCGAGCAGCGTCATCTTCCATTGGCGGCGGGTGAGATCGCTCCCGCTGCTCACATCCGGTGTCATCGTGGTGTCCTCCGGGGCGTTCTTGTCCTTGTGCCCCGGAGCGCCCCTTAGAACGGTTCGGCCGTCGCCGCCATATCGCGCCGGCTACATCACCGCACCGATCTGCCAGGGCACGAACTCGGCATCGCCGTAGCCGAAGCCCTCGGACTTGGTGCGCTCGCCCGAGGCGACCCGCAGGACGGTCTCGAAGATCTGGCGGCCCTTCTCCTCGATCGAGACGCCGTCGAGCACGTCGCCGCAATCGATGTCCATGTCGTCCTGCATCCGCCGGTACATCTCGCTGTTGGTGGCGAGCTTGATCGACGGGGTCGGCTTGCAGCCATAGGCCGAGCCGCGGCCGGTGGTGAAGCACAGCACGTTGGCGCCGCCCGCGACCTGGCCGGTGGCGGCCACCGGATCGAAGCCGGGCGTGTCCATGTAGACGAAGCCCTTGGCGGTCACCGGCTCGGCGTAGCGGTAGACGCCGGTCAGCGTCGTCGAGCCGCCCTTGGCGGTGGCGCCCAGCGACTTCTCCAGGATGGTGGTGAGCCCGCCGGCCTTGTTGCCGGGGGAGGGGTTGTTGTTCATCTCGCCGCCGTTGCGGGCGGTGTAGGCCTCCCACCAGTGGATCATCTCGACGAGCTTGTGGCCGATCTCCGGCGTGGCGGCCCGCGCCGTCAGCAGGTGCTCCGCGCCGTAGATCTCCGGCGTCTCGGACAGGATCGCAGTGCCGCCCTCGGCCACCAGCCGGTCGACCGCGGCGCCGAGGGCCGGATTGGCGGTGATGCCCGAATAGCCGTCCGAGCCGCCGCATTGCAGCGCCAGCATCAGCTCGGAGGCCGGCACGGTCTCGCGCCTGGCCTTCGCGACGGCGGGCAGCATCTCGCGGAGCGCCGCGACGCCGGCCTCGATGGTGCGCCGCGTGCCGCCGCTGTCCTGGATGGTGAAGCTGCGGAAGGTCTCGCTCTCCTCGATGCCGTAGGCGCGCTTCCAGCGGTCGATCTGCAGGCCCTCGCAGCCCAGGCCCACCATGATCACCCCGCCCATGTTCGGGTTGGCGGCGTAGCCCCAGAGCGTCCGCTTGAGGATGTCGGCGCCCTCGCCCTGGATGTCGTAGCCGCAGCCGGTGCCGTGGGTGAGCGGGATGATGCCGTCTATCCCTGGGAACTCGTCGAGGAGGCCGGAGCGGCGGGCCTCTTCCGCGATGAAGCGGGCCACGGTGGCCGAGCAGTTCACCGAGGTGAGCACGCCGACATAGTTGCGGGTCCCGACCTTGCCGTCGGCCCGGCGGTACCCCTCGAAGGTGGCGCGCTGGGCGTCCGGCACCATCGCGACGGGACGCGCCTCCTCGCAGAAGCGGTAGTCACGCGCGAAGTCGCCCTTGTCCTCGCCGAGGCCCACATTGTGTTCGTGGACCCATTCGCCTGGCGCGATGGCACGGCTGGCGAAACCGATGATCTGGCCGAACTTGCGGATCGGCGCGCCCTCGGCGATCGGCACCACCGCGAATTTGTGGCCCCGCGGCACGCGGGCCGAGGCGGTCACGCCCTCGACGACGGCGCCGGGCACGATCGGGTCCACCGCCACCACGACGTTGTCCTCGTGGGCAAGGCGCACGATGCGGGGGTTGGTGGGGTGGAGCGGGGTGGGGGCGGACATGGGTGGGACCTTTTGGGGAAACGTCTTTGAATGATACGGCCGCTTGGAGCGGTCTGGAATGGTGTCGAGCACGGTACAGCAGGATGCTCGGGTGCGTGAGCGGCGGTTGAGAGCATGAGCCCTCCCCCCTCTGCGGGGGAGGGTGGTCCCTGCGTCAGCAGGGGCCGGGAGAGGGGCAGCGCGACGATTCTGGGTTGGCGCTCGTCACCATGGTCGCGACCGCGCCGGAAGCGGCGTCCCCTCTCCCGGCCTGCTCCGCAGGCCACCCTCCCCCGCGGAGGGGGGAGGGTTGGGTGCGCACGGCCGTCGCTACCGCACCTGCGACCTCGTCCTCAATGCGTCAGCGCCTCCGCCTTGGCCCGCCCGCCGAGATACGCCGCCCGGATGTCGTCGTTGGCCCACAGATCCTGCGGCGCGCCGCTGAGCACGAGCTGCCCGGTCTCCAGCACGTAGCCGCGATCGGCGACCGAGAGGCCCATGCGGGCATTCTGCTCGACGAGGAGCACGGTGGTGCCGCGCCGGCGCACCTCGGCGATGATCGCGAACACCGCCTGGACGATCACCGGGGCGAGGCCCAGCGAGGGCTCGTCGAGGAGCAGGATGCGGGGCTTGGCCATCAGCCCGCGGGCCAAAGCCACCATCTGGAGCTGGCCGCCCGAGAGCGTCCAGCCCAGCGCGTCGCCGAAGCGGCGGATGTCGGGGAAGAGCTCGAACATGCCCTCCGCCTCGTCCTTGATCTGGCGGGTCGAGAGCCCCTTCCGGTTCGAGGCGCCGAGCATGATGTTTTCGCGCACCGTGAGGCCCGGGAAGACCCGGCGACCCTCCGGCACATGCGCCACGCCGCGGCGCACGATCTCCTCGGGGTTCAAGCCCAGCAGCGATTGTCCCTCGAACAAAACCTCGCCGCCGGCGGGCTTCACCAGCCCCGAGATGGTCTTGAGCGTGGTCGACTTGCCGGCCCCGTTGGAGCCCAGCAGCGTCACGACCTCGCCGGCCTCGACCGAGAACGAGATGCCGCGCACGGCCTCGATCTCGCCGTAGCGCACGGTCAGGTCGCGGATTTCCAGGAGTGCCATCCGTGTCTCCTGCGTCTCAGGCCGTCGCGAGGTCGGTCTTGAGGCCGATAGTCGGCCCGTCGGTCGATTCCTGGCCGAGATAGGCCTCGATCACCGCCGGCTCGCGCAACACCGTGGCCGTCACCCCGTCGGCGATGCGCCGACCGAAATTCAGCACCGTGATGTGGCTCGCCACGTCGCTCACCAGGGTCATGTCGTGGTCGATGATCAGGATGGTCAGGCCCTTGGCGGCCATCCGGCGCAGAAGCACGGTCAGCGCGTTCTTCTCGCTGGAATTCAGGCCCGCCGCCGGCTCGTCGAGGAGGAGCAGGACCGGGTTGCCAGCGAGCGCCCGGGCGATCTCGACGAGGCGCTGGTGGCCGTAGGAGAAGGATGAGATCGGCTCGTCGGCCCGCCCCTCCAGCCCGACGAAGGCGAGAGCGGCGCGCGCCCGCGCCTCCAGCGCGGCGCGGTCCTGGGCGACGATGCCGTTGCCCGGCCGCTCGGCGCCGATCACCACGTTCTCCAGCGCGCTCATCGAGCGGAACAGGCGGATGTTCTGGAACGTCCGCCCGAGGCCAGACGCCGCGCGGCGGTGCGGGGCGAAGCGGGTGATGTCCTGCCCGTCGAGCCGCACCCGTCCGCCGGTCGGGGTATAGAGGCCCGACAGGACGTTGAGCGTCGTGGTCTTGCCCGACCCGTTCGGGCCGATCAGCGCGTGGATGCCGCCGCGAGCCACCGTGAAGCTCACCTCGTCGACCGCCTTCAGGCCGCCGAAATGCTTCGACAGCCCCTCGACCTGGAGCACCGGGGCGGCGGAGGCCGCCTCTTGCGTCAGCGTCAGATCCTGGGCCCGGGGCGGAGCGGCCTTCGGCGGCCGCAGGCGCTTCACCTGGTCGCCGAGGAAGCCCCAGATGCCCTCCGGCATGAACACCACGATCAGGATCACGGCGAGCCCGTAGATCGCGAGATAGAGGCCCGGGATCTCCTTGAGGAAGCGCAGCCATTCCGGGATCAGGATCAGCAGCCCGGTGCCGATCACCGCGCCGACCGGCGAGCCGACACCACCCAAGAGTGCCATGGTGAGGAACACCACCGACTCGGCGAAGGAGAACTGGTCCGGGCTGATATAGGTGAAGCTGCCGGCAAACAGCCCGCCGCCGAGGCCCGCGAGCAGGGCCCCGATGGCGAAGGCCATCACCTTGGTGCGGTAGATGTCGATCCCGGTGACGCCCGCCGCGAGTTCGTTGTCGCGCACCGCCCGCATGGCGCGGCCGAGCCGGGTCTTGGGCATCCGCCAGACCGCGTAGGCGACCGCCGCCAGCACGACGATGCAGAGTGCGAGGTAGCTCTGGCCGTCGGCGAACAGACCGGGGCGCTTGATGTTCGGCACGCCGTCCGGCCCGTGGGTGACCGGGATCCAGTTGATCATGATCAGCGTCACGATCTGCTGGAACGAGATCGTCACCATGGCGAGGTAGTGGCCGCCGAGGCGCAGCGTCGAGGCCCCGAGCACCGCGCCGAGGACCAGCGCCAGGACGAGGCCGATCGGCAGGCAGAGCCAGAAGCTGATCCCGAGATCGACGGTGCCGAGGCCGACCGCGTAGGCGCCGATGCCGAAGAAGGCGGCCTGGGCGAGGTTGATCTGCCCGCACAGACCCAGCACGACCGTGAGCCCGATCACCGCGATGGCGTAGGTCGCGGCCTGCATCAGGATGTTGAGCACGTAGCCGCTGAACGGCGTCGTGACGGCGAGGAACACCGCGACCGCCACCAGGGCGACATAGGCGAGGGTGCCGACGGGGAAGCGGCGGGCGGGAGCGGCGGACACCGGGTCCGCCGCGACGGGGCGAGGGGAGCCGGTCATGCTTTCTCCGCGATGCGTTCGCCGAAGATGCCCTGCGGGCGCAGGGCCAGGAAGGCGACGAGGACGATGAACGCGAAGGCGTCCTTGTAGGGCACCGAGATGTAGGCGGCGCCGAAGGTCTCGATGATGCCGAGCGCGAGCCCGCCGATGATCGCCCCGGTGACGTCGCCGAAGCCGCCGATGATGGTGGCGGCAAAGGCTTTCAGCGCGATGGTGCCGCCCATCTGGATCGACACGAACAGGACCGGTGCGACCAGGATGCCGGCGATGCCGCCCAGGACCGCACTGTAGACGAAGGTCAGCATGATCATCCCGGCGACCGGGATGCCGAGCAACGCCGCCATCTCCTTGTCCTGGGAGGTGGCCTGCAGCTTCTTGCCGAGGAGCGTGTGCTCGAAGAACCAGTACTGGAACGCCACCAGCACCGCGGTCACGGCGATGATCAGCAGGTACTGGGTGTCGAGGTAGACCGGGCCGACCAGGAAGCCTTGCGTCTCGAAGACCGGCGGCAGCACCTGCGGCTGCGGCCCGTAGAGGGCGAGCGTGGTGTTGGCGAGGAAGATCGAGGCGCCGATGGTCGAGATGATCACCGGCAGGTAGGTGCGGTGGCGCAGGGGGTAATAGACGCCGAGGTTGAACAGCGCGCCGAGCAAGGCCATGCCGCCGATGGCGAGCAGGAAGGACAGCCAGTACGGCCATTGCAGGTCGACGGCGAAGACCACCATCAGGAAGGCGGCGACCATCGAGAACTCGCCTTGCGCGAAGTTCACCACGTTGGTGGCGCGGAAGATCAGCACGAAGCCGAGCGCCACGAGGGCGTAGACGGCGCCGATGCCGATTCCCGTGAACAGAAGCTGGAGGATGAGGTCCATGCGGGCCCGTCCCGATCGGATGAAGAGGAGCGTGCCGCCGCGCGGGGCGCAGCGACTGAGACGGCGTCGGGACGGCGCAAGGCCGTCCCGGTCAGGTCGTCCGACAGGTCAGCCCTTGTAGAAGTCGATGCGCTTGTCGAAGACGATGTTGCCCTTGTCGTTGCGCACCACGTTGTAGCCGTGCAGGCCGTCGCCGTTCTGGTCGAAGTTGTAGGTCCCTTCCGCCCCCTCGTGGCCGCGGATGGCGAGCAGGGCCTCGCGGATCGCCTTCGGGTCGGTCTTGCCGGCGGCGTTGATGGCTTTGGCCAGCACCGTCACGGCATCGAAGGTCCAGGAGGACTGGTTGTCCGGCGGGATCTTCATCACCGCCCGGTAGGCCTTGCCGAAGTTGCGCGCCGCGTCGCTCGATTCTTCCGCGTAATCCGCCACCCCGTAGGTGTTGTAGAGCGAGGGACCGGCGAGCTTGAGCGCCGTGACGTTGACGATCGAGGCCGAGCCGACCCAGGGCGCCTGGACGCCGAGCTGGCGCAATTGCCGGGCGAAGATGCCGAGGTCGTTCTCGAAGGTGAAGTAGGAGCCGATCACGTCGGCGCCCGACTGGCGGATCGCCAGCACCACCGGCGTGAAGTCCTGGCTCTGGTTGGAATAGCCCTGGTCGAGGGCGACCGTGGCGCCGGACTTTCCGAGGGCCTCCGTCAGCGCCTTGGCGCCGCTGGTGCCGAAGGCGTCGGTCGAGTGGATGATCGCCCACTTCTTCTTGGCGAGCGTGGTCACGCCGTACTCGGCGATGACGCGGGCCGAGAAGCTGTCGTTCGGGCGGAAGCGGAACAGCCAGGGGTTGCCGAGCTGGGTCAGCACCGGATCGGTGCCGCCGAAGGCCACGGGCTTTCCGGTCTTGAGGATGTCCGGCGCCATGGCGTGGTTCTGGGTCGAGCGGATCGAGCCGAGGAACGCCACGAGGTCGGGTTGCGAGGCGAGCTTGGAGAAGGCCAGCACCGCGCCCGGATTGGTGGTCTGGTCGTCCTCGGTGACGATCTCCATCGGCTTGCCGAGCACGCCGCCGGCCTTGTTGACGGCCTCGAGCGCGATCTTGGCGCCGTTCAGCGCGAACCGGCCGGCATCGGCGCCTGGCCCGGTGACCGGCAGCACCATGCCGATGCGAAGGGTGCCGCCCTGGGCGCTCGCCGGCCGGATGATCGACGGCGCGACGACGCCGGCAGCCGCGACCGTGGCCGCACTCTTCAGGAAAACGCGGCGCGTCGTCCTCATCGGCATGTTCCTCCCATGGACATGACCGGTGCTTCGAGGCCCGGCCTTGGCCCGGATGAGACACCGGCAGCGCTGCCATGTCCATCCCCCTGTCCGCACCCCGGATTAAAAATGCCGGGCCTGATCTGCGCCGGATGCCCTCGACCTCCGGCCGCGGCACGGCCATTCTCCGGCGCGCCACAATCAAGAAACCGGGAGGATTTCTCATGCAGATCGCCGCTGCCGGCCTGACCGCCTACGTCCGGGACATCTTTTCACGCGCGGGCTGCTCGGAGGCGGAGGCCGAGCGGATCGGCCGCTACCTCGTCGCCGCCAACCTGACCGGGCACGACAGCCACGGGGTGATCCGGGTGCCGCGCTACGTCTCCTGGCTGAAGGAGGGCGAGGTCGAGGCCGACCGGACGCCCGAGGTGGTGACCGACGGCCCGGCCTTCGCGTTGGTCGACGCTCATTACGGCTTCGGCCAGACCGCCGGCCCGTTCGCCACCGAACTCGGCATCCGCAAGGCGCGCGAGAACGGCGTCGCCATCGTGGCGTTGCGCCATGCCGGCCATCTCGGCCGCATCGGCGAGTGGGCCGAGCAGGCGGCCGCCGCCGGCCTCGTCTCGGTGCATTTCGTCAACGTGGCGGGGAGCCTCTTGGTCGCGCCGTTCGGCTCGGTCGACAGACGCTTCTCGACCGCGCCCTTCGCGGCGGGCTTTCCGGTGGCGGGCGCCGAGCCTGTGATCCTCGATTTCGCCACCTCGGCGGTGGCCGAGGGCAAGGTGCTGGTCGCCTCGCAGGGCGGCAAGGCGCTGCCCGATGGCGTCCTGATCGAACCGGATGGCCGTCTCTCGGCCGACCCTGCGACGCTCTACGGCCCCCTCGACGGCCCGGAGCGCGACAACCTCAAGGGCGCCGGCGCGATCCGGGCCTTCGGCGAGCACAAGGGTTCGGGGCTCGCCCTGCTATGCGAATTGCTCGCCGGTGCGCTCACCGGATCGGGGACCGCGGGCCCTGGCGCGCGACGGTTCTGCAACGGGATGCTGTCGCTCTACATGACGCCCGAGGCCTTCGGCTCCGAGGACGCGATGGTGCGCGAGACCCGCGCCTATCTCGACTTCTTCAAGGGCGCGCGGCCGGTGCCCGGCGGCGAGGTGCTGCTGCCGGGCGAGCCGGAGCGGCGGACCAGGGCCAAGCGCCTGGCCGAGGGCGTGCCGCTGCCCGATCCGGTCTGGGAGACGCTGCTGGCGGCGGGACGGCTATTCGGGCTGGATGGGGAGGCGTATCGGGGGTGAGCTGAAGTTGCGCTTTCACGGAAGCCGATCCTCACCATCCCCTTGTGGGCACCTTGCGGCGAGTGCGCTGTAAGCTTACCTTGCTGCATGGATTTCGACTGGCATGACGAGAAGAACGAGAAGGTGCGCGCGGAGCGCGGCTTCGGCTTCGAGGATGCGGTCGGGATCTTCCTCGGCCAGATTGTCGAGTGGCAGGACCTGCGCCAAGCCTACGGCGAACCTCGCATGATTGCGGTCGGTGAGGTCGGAGGCAGGTTCTACACCGTCGTCTACACGGATCGAGGGCCTGGTCCGCTGGATCATCACCGCCTGGCCCTCGAACAGGAAGGAGCGTACCCGATGGCGAAATTCAGTCTGAGGCAGGCGCTTCTGCACCTCCCTCAAGTCGACGAAGTCAAATTGGATGCAACGACCGAAGAGGATATCCGGGCCTATCAGGAGGAGGACGGCTTTGACCCCGAGTTCGAGCCGAAAGCGGTGCGGGTCGTGCCGGGTCCGCGGGACGTGCGGGTTCGACTCGGCCTGACGCAGCGAGAATTTGCAGAGGCGCTCCACATTCCTTTGGCGACGATCCGCAATTGGGAACAGGGCCGCACCGTGCCGGATGCCCCGGCCCGCGCCCTGCTGACCGTCGTGGCGCGAGAGCCGGAGGCTGCCTTCGCGGCGCTCGGTACCGGCGTCGTGCCGGATGATGTCGACGAGGCAGCCGAGTCACCGCTATCGCGGTAAGTTTTACTGATCGTCTCGCTCTTGTGAGAAGCCGTCATGAAGATTGCACGGCATGTCGTCCGGCATGCTGTCGATCACGTTAAGGATTGCGGAGAGATTGTCAGGGCGCTCGGAAGGGATGTTCTGGCCGACCTGCTGGCAGTTTCTGGGTTCGATCTTGTCATGATGAGGCGCCGGCCGCGAGCAGACAGGCTGGTCCTCGCTCATTTTAGTCACGGTGCGAGCCATTGCGCCGCCCCCCCAACTCGCGACCTTACCGAGCGCTCCCCGCCACGGCACCATCGCCTCATCGACCAGAAAACCACGAGACATAGGCCTCGGCTTCCGTACAATCCCCCCGTCCGGCGCGAAGACCGGACGGGAGGAGACGAGTGATGAACCGACGTGACGTCCTCGCGGGCGCCGCTGCGCTCACCGCGACCACGGTCGCAGCCAGGGCCGACCGGCTGCCCCTCGGCGACCTGCCGGGCACCCGCTATCCCGACCCGCGGGTCGAGGCCCTGGACAAGCGCTTCCGCTACAAGGTCGGCAACGCCGCCATCGAGCGCATCGCCACCGGATTCCGCTGGGCCGAAGGCCCGGTCTATTTCCGGGACGGCGGCTACCTCCTGTGGAGCGACATTCCCAACAACCGGATCATGCGCTGGCTCGAGAACGGCCATGTCAGCGTCTACCGGGCGAATTCCAACTACTCGAACGGCAACACCCGCGACCGCCAGGGCCGGCTCATCACCTGCGAGCACGACACCCGCCGGGTCACCCGCACCGAGCCCGACGGCACGATCACGGTGCTGATCGACAAATTCGACGGCAAGCCGCTCAACGCCCCCAACGACGCGGTGGTGGCCTCCGACAACGCGGTCTGGTTCACCGATCCGGGCTACGGCATCGACGGGTTCTACGAGGGCCACAAGGCCAAGGCGGAACTGCCGACCCGGGTCTACCGCCTCGATCCCGCGACCGGCCAGGCCAAGGTCGCGGCCGAGGGCATCGACCGGCCGAACGGGCTCGCCTTCTCGCCCGACGAAAAGATCCTCTACGTCGTCGATTCCGGCGCCACCCATGGCGGGCGGGCCAACATCCGCGCCTTCAACGTGGACGGCGACAAGCTCACCGGCGACCGGGTCTTCGCGGAAGGGTTTGCGCCGGGCTTCACCGACGGGGTGCGCACCGACGTCGACGGCAACGTCTGGTGCTCGATGGGCTGGGCCGACCCGAAGGAGGACGGGGTGCGCTGCTACGCGCCGTCCGGCGACCTGATCGGCAAGATCCACCTGCCGGAGACCTGCGCCAATTTGTGCTTCGGCGGGCCGAAGAAGAATCGACTGTTCATGGCCGCGAGCACGTCGATCTACGCGGTGTATGTCGAGACGCAAGGGGCGATGGTGCCGTAAGACTACGCCTTCTGCACAGGCAAGACGGCCGCCGCGCATGAACCCTCCCCCCTCTGCGGGGGAGGGTGGCCCCCGGAGGGGGCCGGGAGAGGGGACGCCGTTTCCGGATCGAACTGAACCGTTCTGACGGGCGCCATACCCAGTCCCGTCGCGCCGCCCCTCTCCCGCCCCACTCCGTGGGGCACCCTCCCCCGCAGAGGGGGGAGGGTTGGGCGTCGGCGCTGCCGGAGTCCATCCTCGATCGGTAGCTAGAAATTCACCCGATCCCCGCCCTTCAGCGCAAGAATCTCGCGCGCGTCGTCCGGCGTCGCCACGTCGAGCCCAAGGCCCTCGATGATCTGGCGCGCCTTCAGGACCTGCTGGGCGTTCGACTCGGCCATCTTACCCGCTCCGATCCACAGCGAATCCTCCAGGCCCACCCGGACGTTGCCGCCGAGCGCGATCGCCTGGGCGGCGATGGTCATCTGGTTGCGGCCCGCCCCGAGCACCGACCAGCGGTAATCGTCGCCGAACAGCCGGTCGGCGGTGCGCTTCATGTGCTGCACGTCCTCCGGATGCTGGCCAATGCCGCCGAGGATGCCGAACACGCTCTGCACGAAGAAGGGCGGCTTGATCACCCCGCGATCGGCGAAATGGGAGAGTGTGTAGAGATGGCCGATATCGTAGCACTCGACCTCGAACCGGGTGCCGTTCTCGGCGCAGGTGGTCAGGATGTGCTCGATGTCGGCAAACGTATTCTTGAAGATCCGGTCGCGCGAGCCCTCCAGATAGGGCTGCTCCCAGTCGTGCTGGAAGGTCTTGAACCGCGACAGCATCGGATAGAGGCCGAAATTCATCGACCCCATGTTGAGCGAGGCGACCTCCGGCTTGAAATGGGCTGCCGGTCCGAGGCGCTCGTCGATGCCCATGGTCGGGGCGCCGCCGGTGGTGAGGTTCACCACGCAGTTCGAGCGCTGCTTGATCACCTTCAGGAACGGCTCGAAGGCCTCCGGCGACTGGTCGGGCTTGCCTGTCTTCGGATCGCGGGCATGCAGGTGGACGATCGCGGCGCCGGCCTCCGCCGCGCCGATCGCGGCCTTGGCGATCTCGTCGGGGGTCACCGGCAGGTGCGGCGACATCGAGGGAGTGTGGATCGCCCCGGTGACGGCGCAGGTGATGACGACTTTTCTCTTGGCCATGGGAATGTCCTCCTGGATTATCTAGGATTGGGCGCGCTTGTGCGCCATCAGCGCCGCGAGGCGCGCGTCGCGCCGGCGGCTGCGCTCGGGCGGCGGGGCGGGATCGGGGCCGCCATCCCAGGCGGCGACGATGCGGGCGGTGCTCTCGGGCGACCAGACCGAGGCGGGGGCCGGATCGGCGGCGAGGCGGCCGTAGAAGCCGCCGTAGCGGGCGGCGTAATCGGCCACGCCCCCCGGCGCGTTGAGGTCGATGGTGGCGAAGGGCCCGAGGAACGACCAGCGGAGCCCCAAGCCCTCGGCCACCGTCTTGTCGAGATCGGCCGGGCTCACCACGCCCTCGGCGACGAGGCGGAAGGCTTCCGACAGCAGGGCGCCTTGCAGGCGGTTGAGCACGAAGCCCTCGACCTCGCGATTCACGATCACCGGTGCCTGGCCGGCCGCCTCGTAGAGGGCGCGTGCCCGCTCCACCACCACCGGATCGGTCCAGGGCGCGCCACACAATTCCACCACCGGCACGAGGTGGGGCGGGTTGACCGGGTGGCCGACGAGGCAGCGGGCCCGCCCCGCGAGCCCTTCGGTGAACAGCGAGGCGACGATGGCCGAGGTCGAGGAGGCGAGGATCGTGTCCGGCCCGCACAAGGCGTCGAGCTCGGAGAACAGCGCGCGCTTGGCCTCCACCGTCTCGGGCCCGTTCTCCTGCACCAGATCGGCGCCGGCCACCGCCTCGGCGAGGGTCGGGCAGGTCCGGATCCGGGCGAGGATCGCCGGGATGTCCGTCACGAGGCCGTGGGTCTCGAGCTGGCGCAGGGCCTCCGCGATGTGGCCGGGGGCGGCATCGAGCGCCTCGTTGTGGATGTCGGTGAGGCGAACGGCGAACCCGGACCGGGCGAAGACCACGGCCCAGGACCGGCCGATCAGCCCGGCCCCGACGATTGCGACGGTCGGCATCTTTGGCGAATCTCCCCCGGAATGGATCATATCGAAGAACTCACAGCCACAGCACCTGCCGGCGAAGGGCGAGATCGTCGTGCAGGGCCTGCGAGGGGCCGGCATGCATCACCCGGCCGCGCTCCAGGGCCACGGTGCGGTCGGACAGGGCGAGCGCAAGGTCGAGGTTGTGGTCGACGATGACGATCGAGACCTCGCGGCGAAGGGCGTCGAAGGTCTCGAACAGGCTCTCGACCACCGCAGGGGCCAGGCCCTCGAACGGCTCGTCGAGGAGCAGCACCCGCACGTCGCCCGACAGCGCGCGGGCCACCGCCACCATCTGCTGCTCGCCGCCCGACAGGTAGTCGGCGGGCGTCTTCCAGCGCTCGCGCAGGCGCGGGAAGTAGGACAGCACCCGCTCCTCGTCCCAGTGCACGCCGTTGCCGGTGCGGCGCTTGAGCCGGCCGAGTTCCAGGTTCTCGGCGACGCTCATCCCGGCGAAGAGCCCGCGCCCCTGCGGCACGTAGCCGATGCCGGCCCGCGCGATCGCCGCCGCCGAGCGGCCGTCGAGGAGGTCGGCCCCGAGCTTGATATGTCCGGCGGCGTGGGGGGCGAGCCCCGTGATGGTCTTGAGGCAGGTCGACTTGCCGGCGCCGTTGCGGCCGAGGAGCGCCACGATCTCGTGGGTCTGCACGTCGAAGGTGACGCCCGACAGGATGTGGCTCTTGCCATAGAAAGTATCGACGTTCTCGAGCGCGAGCAGGACCTGCGGTTCGGCGGCACTCGGGCGGGGGCGGGCCGCCATCGCGGCGGTGCCCGAGCCGATATAGACCTCCTGCACCTTGGGGCTGGTGCGGGCATCCTCGACCGTGCCGTCGACCAGCACCGTGCCCTCGTTCATCACGGTCACGGCGTCGGCGATCTGGAACACCCGGTCGATGTCGTGCTCGACCATCAGGACCGGCACCTCGGTCGAGACCCGCTTGATGATGTCGCCGATGCGGGTGCGCTCGGCGGCCGCCAGGCCCGCCAGCGGCTCGTCGAGGAGCAGCATCCGGGGCTTGGTCGCCAGCGCCACCCCCATGTCGAGGAGGCGCTGGCCGCCATAGGACAGCGAGCCGGCCTCCGCCCGCTCCAGCCCGGCGAGGCCGAGCCAGCGCAGGATCTCGGCGGTCTCGGCGGCCGCTTCCCGGTCGGCACGGGCGTCGCGCCACGGGTTGAACCGGCCGGGGCGCCGCCCCTGCACGGCGAGCCGGATGTTGTCCGCGACGGTGAGGGCCGGAAAGAGGTTGGTGATCTGGAACGAGCGGCCGATGCCGGCCTCGCAGATCCGCTCCGGGGCGAAGCCGGCGATCGACCGGTCGGCGAGGGTGACCGTGCCGGTCTCGGGCTTGTACATCCCGGAGATCAGGTTGAAGGCGGTGGTCTTGCCCGCACCATTGGGGCCGATCAGGGCATGCAGCGTCCGGTCTCGCACCGCGATGGTGACGCCGTCCACCGCCTTCAGCCCGCCGAAGCGCTTGGCGATGCCGCGGGCCGCCAGGATCACCCCGTCGATCGCGCCGTCCGGCCGCAGGAAGGCGGGCAGGTTCTCAGGAAGCCCGGCCTTGCGGCCCGCCATGGCGGCGTCCTCGGTCGCGGGCGGGCGCACCATCCGGTACACGCGCCGGCCGATGCCGACGAGCCCGTCGGGCGAGAACAGGATGAAGCCGACGAACAGGAGGCCGAACCAGAACAGCCAGTCGGCGGTCCAGATCGACAGCATCTCGCGGAACAGGATGAAGAACAGGGCGCCGATCGCCGGCCCGGCAAAGCCCCGCATCCCGCCGATCACCACCATGGCGAGCAATTCGCCGGAAAAGGCGGTGCCCAGCGGCTCGGCCGAGGCAAAGCGGTGGGTGAAGACGCTGAGCACGCCGGCCAGACCCGTCACGGTGGCCGAGACCGTGAAGGCGAGGAGCTTGTAGCGTTGGGTCGGGTAGCCGAGGAAGCGGGCGCGCTGCTCGTTCTCGCGGATCGCCTCCAGCACCGTGCCCACCGGCGAGCGGCGGAACCGCGCCAGCCCGAACGCGACCGCGAAGGCGGTGACGGCCACCAACCCGTACCAGGTCCAGGCCGCGTCGAGATCGAGACCGAGGAAGCGCGTCCGCTCGACGCCGCCATAGCCGCTCTCGCCGCCGGTGAGCGCCGTCCAGCGGAACGCCACCGTGAAGGAGAGGGCCGAGAGGGCGAGCGTCAGCAGCGAGAAGTAGACGCCGCGCCGGCGCAGGATCAGCAGGCCGAGGAGCAGGGCGGCCAATGCCACGAAGGCGAGGGCGAACAGGATCGGCGGCAGCAGGGTGCCGGGAAAGAACGTCCGCTGGCCGATCGCCGCCGCGTAGGCGCCGAGCCCGAAGAAGGCGCCGTGGCCGAAGGAGACGAGGCCCGTCTGCCCGACCAGGATGTTGAGCCCCATGCAGGCCACCGCGAACACCACCACGTCGGTGGCCGAGGTGAGGGTGAGGCCCAGCGCCGACAGGCCGAACGGCAGGGCCACGAGGGCCACCGCGATGAGCGGCAGGGTGAATCTCTCGCTGCGGTCGGTCATGGTCGTCACTCGAACCGCAGGATGCGCTCGCCGAGCAGGCCGCGGGGCCGCACGAGCAGGATGACCGCCATCAGGGCGTAGATCGCCGCCTCGGCAAAGCCGGGATAGACCAGCACCATCAGGCCGCGGACGATGCCGACGATGAGGGCGGCCAGCACCACGCCCCAGAACGAGCCGAGCCCGCCGATCACCACCACCACGAAGGCGCCGGTGAGCACTTCCGCGCCCATGGCCGGATGGACGCCGGAGATCGGCGCCAGCATCACGCCCGCGAGCGCCGCGAGGCCGACGCTCAGGCCCACCACGGTCGCCATGTAGGGTTTGAGCGAGATGCCGAGGGCCGCGACCATGTCGGGATTCTGGACCCCGGCCCGGACCACCCGCCCGAAGGTGGTGCGCTGGAGCAGGAACCAGACGCCCGCCACCGCCACGACCACCGCCGCCAGGATGGTGAGCCGGTAGCGCGACAGCACGAAATCGCCGACGAAGATCTGCCCGCGCAGGGCTTGCGGGATCGAATAGGGCAGGGGCGGCGCGCCGAAGATCATCCGCAGGGCCTGCTCGGCCACCATGGCGAGGCCGAAGGTGAGGAGCAGCGAGAGGATCGGGTCGGCGCGGTAGAAGCGGCGAAACAGGAACCGCTCGACCAGGAGGCCGATCGCCGCGACGAGGACCGGCGCGGCGACGAGGGAGCCGCCGAAGCCGAGAGCGGGCGAGAGCTGGATCGTCAGGTAGGCACCGATCGCGTAGAACGCGCCGTGGGCCAGGTTGACGATGCCGCCCAGGCTGAAGATCAGCGAGAGACCGAGCGCGATCAGGAGATAGATCGCGCCCAGGAACAGGCCGTTGACGACCTGCTCGACGGCGAGGGTGAGGAAGAGCACGGGGTTAGTTCCTGTCGAACATCTTTGCGTTCATGGGCGTACGCCACATGATTTCAGGATGAGGCGCGGGTTTCCCCTCTCCCCGCGGGCGGGGAGAGGGCCGTGTCGACGTTCAGGAGACGCGGCAAGCGGAGGCGAAGCCGAAGCGGGGGTGAGGGGGAGTTTCCGGAGGAGTCTCGTTCGTCGCGACCCCCTCACCCTCGGCTGACGCCTCGCTGCGCCCCCTGAACGGGGACACAGCCCTCTCCCCGCCCGCGGGGAGAGGGGAGATGCTCACCAGTCGCCGCTGTCATCGTGGAGAGAGGAGCGACTTCACGCAGGAAGCCGGATCCCTACCCCTCCATCCGGCACGCCGCCTCCTCCGCCGTCGGCGCCAGCACCTCCATGTCCTCGTTCGGGCCGGGAATCGCCGGGGTGGAGGTGAAGAGGTCCCACTTGTCCTTGACCTTGTCGGCCGGCAGCGCCGTGATCGCGTACATCTCGCTGATGAACTGGTGGTCGCGGGCGCGGAAATAGCCGGGGCGGGGCTTCTGCACGTCGAACTTCGCGCCGCCCTCCAGGTACGAGACCAGCTTCGGCCCCTCGGTCGAGCCCGTATCGGCCATCGCCTTGGCGACGATCTTGACTGCGTTGTAGTCGCCCCAGGCCTGGTTCTCCGGCGGCTTGCCGTATTTCTTGGTGAAGGCGGCGACGAAGGCCTTGGCCGAGGGCGTATCGACCTTGTGGTGCCACAGGCACGGCCAGGTACCGGCGAAGTTGCCGGGGCCGGCACCCCAGGCCAGCGCGGTGTCGAAGCCGAAGCCGGCGACCGGAAAGGGCAGGCCGTATTCGGCGTATTGCTTGAGGAAGTTGGTGATCTGGTTGCCGGCGAGGTTCGAGATCACGAGATCGGGCTTGGCTTGCCGGATCTTGATCAGGTAGGCCGAGAAATCGGTGGCGTCGGTCGGCACCAGCTCGTCGGCCGCGAAGGTGCCGCCCTGGCCCTGCATGAACCCCTTGGCGACCCGCAGGAGGTCGTGGCCGAAGGCGTAATCGGCGGTCAGCGAGTACCAGCGCTTGCCCTTGACCAAGCCCTGCTCGGTCAGGGAGCGGCCGACCGCCTTGACGTACATCGAGTTCGCGCCCTCGACGTGGAACATGTAGCGCTTGCAATCCTGCCCGCGCAACGCGTCCGAATTGGCGCCGGTATTGAGGAAGATCGTCTTGCCGCGCTGCGCCACCTGCCCGATGGCGAGTGCCGAGGCGGACGAAATCTCGCCGACGATCGCCGCGACCTTGTCGCGCTCGACGTAGCGCTCGGCCTTGCTCGACGCGGTCTGCGGGTTGACCGAGTCTTCCGTCAGGAGCTCGACCTTGCGGCCGCCGATGCCGCCGGCGGCGTTGATCTCCTCCGCGGCGAGCTGAGCCGCCATCACGGCGTATTCGCCGAGCGGCCCGAGGAAGCCGGTGCGCGGCGTGAGGTGGCCGATGCGGATGGCTTGCGCGCCCTGCGCCCGCACGAGGCCCGGCATCGCCAGCGCGGCGCCGGCCGCGAGGCCGCCCTGCACGAGGAAACGGCGAGAGAGGGGGTGGCGCTTGGGTGTGGAGCCCTGCGTCATGGTGCGTGTCCTGCCCGAGATCGCATCACGGTCGTTCGGGTTGCCGTGATCTGTGATCACACTTAGGCTGGCATCAAACGGCGCGCCTGTCGAGACGGTCGAAGCCGTCCGTTCGCGCCGTGTGGGGAAACGTGAGGGGGAGGTCCGTCGCTTGGAGAGGCGGGACTTGCATGCGCCTGGGCGCGGGCCGCCGGCAGGCAGCCGGAAGGGGCCTGCGGGCGACCGGCCGGAGCCGGCGGGCGCGCTCGCGCGGATCACCCTCGGCACCCAGGTCTACGATGCGCTGCGCGACCTGCTGATCGCCGGCGGGCTGGCGCCCGGGGAACGGCTGTCCCTGCGCACGGTCGCCGAGCGGCTCGGCACCTCGATGATGCCGGCGCGGGAGGCGGTGTCGCGCCTCGTCGCCGACGAGGCCCTGGAGGTGCTGCCCAACCGCGCGGTCCGGGTGCCGGTGATCACCCTGCAGAAATTCCGCGAGCTGACCCGGGTGCGCATCGCCGTCGAGGGATTTGCGGCCGCCGAGGCCGCGTGGGCGGTGGGACCGGACGCCCTGGCGGCGATCGGTCAGCACGATGCGGCGTTCCGGCAGGAGGTGCGGTCACCGGAGCCCGACCTGGAGCGAGCGATGCGAGCCAATCGCGACCTGCATTTCGCGGTCTACGAGGCTGCCGGCCTGCCCTCCCTCGTCGCGATCATCGAGGGCCTGTGGCTGCGCATCGGCCCCGTGCTCAACCTCGACATGCGCTCCTCGCCCCGCCGCCTCGCCGAGGGCGGGGCGCAGGCCCACCACGCCGCCCTCGTGGCGGCGCTGGCGGCCGGCGATGCCGAGGGCGCCCGCGCGGCGCTCAGCGCCGACATCGCCGGCAGCGCCGCCTTCATCGAGACGACGGGGCGGCTCGCCCCCTGACAACGGAGTAAAGTCATGGAGATGGGACTGAACGGCCTGAAGGTGCTGGTCACCGCGGGCGCTGGCGGCATCGGGCTCGAGGTGGCCGAGGCCTTCACGGAGGAGGGGGCGCGGGTCCATGTCTGCGACGTCGACCGTGACGCGCTCGCGGCCCTGCCGGCCGGGATCACCGGCACCTATGCCGACGTCGCCTCGCGCGACGACGTCGCCCGGCTGTTTACGGAGGCGGAGAAAGCCCTCGGCGGGCTCGATTGCCTGGTCAACAACGCGGGTATCGCCGGGCCGACGGGCCGCGTCGAGGAGATCAACCCGGAGGACTGGGACCGTACCCTCGACATCTGCATCACCGGGCAGTTCAACTGCGTGCGTTTGGCGGTGCCGGCGTTGCGCAGGAGCGCCAACCCGTCGATCGTCAACCTGTCCTCGGCGGCGGGCCGCTTCGGCTTCCCGCTGCGCACGCCCTACGCGGCGGCGAAATGGGCGGTGATCGGCTTCACGAAGTCCTTGTCGCGGGAGCTGGGGCCGGACGGCATCCGGGTCAACGCGGTGCTCCCCGGCATCGTCGCCGGCGACCGGCAGCGCCGGGTGCTGGAGGCCAAGGCGCAGCAGCGCGGCATCGGCTTCTCGGAGATGGAGCAGGCGGCTTTTTCGGCGGCCTCGATCAAGGACTACGTCACCGCCCGCCAGCTGGCGGACCAGATTCTGTTCCTCGCCTCCGCGCGGGGCAAGACCATCTCGGGCCAGGCGCTGGCGGTGGACGGTGACCTGCAGATGCTCACGTGAGTGCGATCCCTCGAGATTCAAGACGGATCTGACACACTCCTCGTCATTCCGGGGCCGCGAAAGCGGAGCCCGGAATCCAGAACCGCGGATGGTTCAGAAGAAGGCGGATCGCGTTCCGTTTTATCTTTTACCAACTGAGTGTCTGGATTCCGGGCTCCGCTACGCGGCCCCGGAATGACGCGGTGGAGCACAACCGTCAGTGTCAGACTGGGCATGTCGGCTCACGGCCACCACCGCGCCAGAAATCCCCCCACCGCCACGGCGAACACCGCCCACGGACCGACCACCAGCCAGATCGGGTGCGGCCCGTCCGTGTCCCTCGTCTTCACGTCGTCCAGGATCATCGCGGCCCCCGCCGATTCGTCGCGTGAGGCCAGAGAGCCCGGCGATTATGGTTGGACAGGGGAAGCTTGACCGGTGGGGCTTGCGTCAGGCTGGCTTGTCCTCGGGCGCCGGTGCGACCGCGCGGCGCGGGCGCGCGGCATCGACGGCGTAGAGCGCCAGCCCCGCCCAGATCAGCCCGAAGACGAGAGCCCGGGAGGGCGGCAGCTTTTCGCCGTAGACGAGCACGCTCAGGCCCAGCAGGCAGGACGGGGCGATGTATTGCATCAGGCCGATCGTCGAGAGCTTGAGCCGGGAAGCGGCGGCCGCGAACCACATCAGCGGCACCGCGGTGGTCACGCCGGTGAGCATCAGGAGCAGCCATTGCCCGGCGCCCTGGCCCGGCGGCGTCGGCGCGACCGCCAAGTAGGCCAGTGCCGCCGGCACGAGGGCGAAGGTCTCGGCGCCCAAGCCCAGGATGGGGTCGATCGGCACCAGCTTGCGGATCAGGCCGTAGATCGCGAAGCTGACGGCGAGCGTGAGCGCGATCCACGGCAGGGTCCCGGCCGCCACGACCGCCGCGACGACCCCGATGGCGGCGAGCGCCACAGCCGTGAGCTGGAGCGGGCGCAGGCGTTCGCGCAGGACCAGGGCGCCGAGCGCGACGTTGACCAGCGGGTTGATGAAATAGCCGAGGCTCGCATCCAGCATCCGCCCGTTCTGCACCGCCCACAGGTAGAGCGACCAGTTGGCCGCGATGACGAGGGCCGAGAGCAGCAGGAAGGCGTGCCGGCGCTGGAACGAGACGATCGGTCCCCGGCGCATCAGCCGTAAGGTCACGAGCAGAAGCGCGATGAACAGGCCCGACCAGACGATGCGATGGGCGAGGATGCCCCAGGCCGGCACCCCGTCGAGCAGGCGGAAATGGACCGGGACGACGAGGCCCCAGCTCAGGAAAGCGCCGAGCGCGTAGATCAGACCCACGGATGTTTCCCCCGGGCGACGTGCGCCCGCCCGGGTTGTGCCGCAGGGGCGACACGCCCGCTACGGGCCGGGGCGGGGAGCGGTCACCCGCTCCGCGCGGGTCTCCCGCGAGGTTGGGCAACCAGAATTCAGGGGGCCAGGAACCGCTCCAGCACGGTCAACGTCGCCTGCGGGTTCTCCTCGGCGACGAAATGGCCGGAGGGCACGATCTCGAAGGTGGTGTCCTCCGGCGCGAAGGTGCCGGTCCAGGCCTGGCGCACCGGGTCGAGCCCGTCGCGGCCGACGAAGCGGTCTGCGACCAGCACCAGCACCGGCCCGGCGAGGCGGCGCGCCTCCGCGAGGTCGGCCTCGTCGGCGGCCCGGTCGGGGCCGGCCCCGGCGCGGTAATCCTCGCAACTCGCGTGGATGCGCTCGGGCACGTTCCAGCTCTGGCGGTAGAGGTCGAGGGCGCCGGGGGAGAAGGCGTCGAGGGTGCCGGAGCCGGTCCAGATCCGCAGCAGGTCCTCGTAATAGGGAATCGGCGCCTGGCCGATCTCCTGCTCGGGAATCGGCGCCGGTTGCGCCAGGAAGCGCCAATGCGGGTAGGCCTCGGGCTCCCGGTCCATCTTCTGCCACTGGGAGATCGTCGGCAGGATGTCGAGGAGGGCGAGGCGCTCGATCCGGCCCGGCTCGTCGAGGGCGAGGCGGTAGCCGACCCGGGCGCCGCGGTCGTGGCCGACCAGCCCGAAGCGGACATGGCCCATCCGCTCCATCACGGCGACCACCTCCCGGCCCATCTGCCGCTTCGAATAGGCCTCGTGCGCCGCATCGCCCTTGGGCGCGGCCGACCAGCCGTAGCCCTTGAGGTCGAGGCAGATCACCCGGTGGGTGCGGGCGAGCGAAGGCGCGATCCTGTGCCAGCAGGCATGGGTCTGGGGAAAGCCGTGCAGCAGCACCAGGGGTGGTGCGTCCGCAGGCCCGCCGGCCCGGGCGAAGAAGCGCCCGTCGGGTGTCTCGATCCAGTGCGACGTGAAGCCGGGAAACAGGTCGGCGGGCATCGGGCGCTCCCCAAGGGTCTCTCACCCCAAGAGTCTCTCAGTTGGACCCCCAGGGTAACGCACGAAGTAAGGCTCAGGTCTCCCGCGCCACCGCGCGCCAGCCGATGTCGCGGCGGCAGAAGCCTTCAGGCCAGTCGATCCGGTCGAGGGCGGCATAGGCACGTCCTTGTGCCTCGCGCACGTCGCGGCCGAGCGCCGTCACCGCCAGCACCCGGCCGCCGTCGGCCACCAGCCGCTCGCCGTCGCGCCTGGTGCCGGCCTGGAACACCAGGGCGCCGGCGGCTTCCGCCTCGGCGAGCCCGCGGATTTCCGAGCCCTTGGCGACGGTCCCAGGATAGCCGGGCGCGGCCATGATGACGGTCAGCGCGACCTCTGTCCGCCACTCGGGCTCGATGCCCGACAGGTCGCCCGAGGCGGCGGCGGTGAGCAGCGGCACCAGGTCCGAGGCGAGGCGCGGCATCAGCACCTCGCATTCGGGATCGCCGAAGCGGGTGTTGTACTCGATCAGCATCGGGCCGTCGGCCGTCAGCATCAGCCCGGCATAGAGGATGCCCGAGAACGGCGTGCCCCGCGCCCGCATGCCGTCGAGGGTCGGGCGGATGATCCGCTCCATCACCTCCGCCTCCAGATCCGGCGTGAGGACGGGAGCGGGGGAATAGGCGCCCATGCCGCCGGTATTCGGGCCCTGGTCGCCGTCATGGACGCGCTTGTGGTCCTGGGCGGTGCCGAGCAGCACGGCGCGGGTGCCGTCGCAGAGGGCGAACAGGCTCGCCTCCTCGCCGACCATGCACTCCTCGATCACCACCTCGGCCCCGGCGGCCCCCATCCCACCGCCCAGCATGGTCTCCACGGCGGCTTCGGCCTCGCTCAGGGTCTCGGCCACCACCACGCCCTTGCCGGCGGCGAGACCGTCGGCCTTGACGACGACCGGGATGCGGCCGGCGCGCAGGTGGGCGAGCGCCGGCTCGACCGCACGGAAGCGCGCGAAGCCGGCGGTCGGGATCGAGAACTCCCGGCAGAGTTCCTTGGTGAAGGCCTTCGAGCCTTCGAGCTGGGCCGCCGCGGCGTTCGGCCCGAAGGCCCTGATGCCGGCCTCCGAGAGCGCGTCGACCAGCCCCGCCACGAGCGGCGCCTCGGGGCCGACCACCACGAAATCGACGCCCTCCTGCCGGCAGGCGGCGATCACCGCGTCATGGTCGGTGACGTCGAGGGCGAGGTTGGTGCCATGCGCCGCGGTGCCGGGATTGCCCGGCGCGATCAGCAGGCGCCGGCAGAGCGGGCTCTGGGCCAGCTTCCAGGCCAGCGCATGCTCGCGCCCGCCGGAGCCGATCAGCAGGAGGGTGAGGGGGTGCTGGTCGCGCATCGCCGGTTCCGACAAGAATCCTGACATCTCGCGCGACGTTTAGGGAAGGCGGCTCCTGCCGGCAACCGGACTGATGCGCGGGGGTCACGCCCCCGCGCAAGCGGCGGGGCGGCCTTCCGCGGCCCGGCCCGGCCCGGTAACCTTGCGGCGATGTCCGCTTCCGCTTTCTCCGCCCCGATCGCCAACGTGCCCGAATGGTCGGTCACCGAACTGGCGACCGCCCTCAAGCGCACCCTCGAGGATGCGTTCGGGCATGTGCGCCTCAAGGGCGAGATCTCGGGCTATCGCGGCCCGCACGGGTCCGGCCACGCCTATTTCAGCCTCAAGGACGGCGGCGCCAAGATCGACGCCGTGATCTGGAAGGGCACGATGCTGCGGCTGCGCCACAAGCCCAAGGAGGGCCTGGAGGTCGTGGTCACCGGGCGGATCACGACCTATCCGGGCAAGTCCGCCTACCAGATCGTAGTCGATTCGCTGGAGCCTGCCGGGGCCGGCGCCTGGATGGCGCTTCTGGAGGAACGCCGGCGCCTCCTCGCCGCGGAAGGGCTGTTCGATGCCGCCCGCAAGCGGCCGGTGCCCTATCTGCCCCAGGTCGTCGGCGTCGTCACCTCGCCGACCGGCGCGGTGATCCGCGACATCCTGCATCGGCTCGCCGACCGGTTCCCGCGCCCCGTCCTGGTCTGGCCGGTGCGGGTGCAGGGGGAGGGTGCCGCGGAAGAGATCGCGGCGGCGATCCACGGCTTCAACGCGCTGGAGCCCGGCGGCGCGATCCCGCGGCCGGACGTGCTGATCGTCGCCCGCGGCGGCGGCTCGATCGAGGATCTGTGGTGCTTCAACGAGGAGATCGTGGTCCGTGCCGCTGCGGCGAGCGCGATCCCGCTGATCTCCGCCGTCGGGCACGAGACCGACGTCACGCTGATCGACCACGCCGCCGACCGGCGCGCCCCGACCCCGACCGGCGCCGCCGAGATGGCGGTGCCGGTGCTGCACGACTTGCTGGCCGACCTCGACTCCCTGAGCCGGCGCCATGCCGGCGCGCTGATCCGTCTCGTCGACCAGCGCCGGGGCGAGTTGCGCGGGCTCGCCCGCGCGCTGCCGGGCCCGGAGGCGCTGCTGGCCCAGAAGCGCCAGCGCCTGGACCTCGCGGAAGCCCGCCTGGCGCCGGCGCTCGCCGCCAATGCGCGGGATGCGCAAGGCCGCCTCAACCGGGCGCTCCAGGGGCTCGCCCGCAATCCACCGTCCTTGCGCCTCGCCCGGGCTCGCGAGCGCCTGGCGGCGATCGACCATCGCCCGCGCCACGCCCTGGAGCGGGTGCTGGCGGTGCAGGGCGAGCGGCTGAACGGGGTGGCGCGTCGGCTGGACCGGGCGCCGGCCCAGGGCCTCGAACGCCTCGCGGGCCGCCTGTCGCGGGCGACCGCCCTGTTCTCCAGCCTCAACTACCGCTCGGTGCTGGCCCGCGGCTACGCGCTGGTGCTCGACGGCTCCGGCCGGCCGGTCGGCGCGGCGGAGGCGGCGCGGGCGGCCGGGCAGGTGACAGTGGAGTTCGCCGACGGGCGCGTCGCCGCCACGATCGACGGCGCGGCTCCGCCCGAGACCCCGCCGCCTCCCGCGCGACCGGCCCCGCGCCGGGCGGCCCGGCGCAAGGAGAGCGGGACCGACGCGAAAAAGGCGCCCGAGGCGGGCGCCTTGCAGGGATCGCTGTTCGAGAGGTGAGGCGGCGGGCCGTAGGGCTGTCCGGCGACAGGAAATGGCGCGGGCTTCCCCTCTCCCCGCGGGCGGGGAGAGGGCTGCTGACCCCTTGTCGGGTCAGCAGCGAGCCCGAAGGGCGAGGGTGAGGGGGTATTTCCGGACGAGTCTCATCCGGAAACACCCCCTCACCCTCGCTCCGGCTGCGCCTCCGCTTGCCGACTACACGACAAGGTGTAGTCGGCCCTCTCCCCGCGGGCGGGGAGAGGGGAAGCCCGCGCCATTTCCTGTCGCCGGACAGCTCTGCGCCGCCCGGGCATGGTGGCGGCCCATTGTCAGGGGTATTCGCCACGATGGCGGCGAACACCCCTATCGCATCACCCCAGGAAGCCGATCGAGATCCACGGCACCAGGATCACCACCACGAGGCCGACCAGCAGGGCGGTCATGTAGCCGACGATCGGCTTGATGCCGGCATCGGGGTGGATCCGGCTGATCGCGCAGGCCGCGTAGTACCCGACCCCGAACGGCGGCGCGAACAGGCCGACGCCCATCGCCAGGATCACCACCATCGCGTAGTGCACCTCGTGCACGCCGACCTGGCGGGCGATCGGGAACAGCAGCGGGCCGAACAGCACGATCGCCGGGATGCCCTCCAGCACCGAGCCGAGGATCACGAAGGCCACCGCCGACACGACCAGGAAGCCGAGCGCGCCGCCGGGCAGGCTCTTCATCATCACGGCGAGGCTCTGCGAGAAGCCCGACTGCGTCAGCGCCCAGGCCATGCCGGTCGCCGCCCCGATGATCAGCAGGATCGCCCCCGACAGGGAGGCGGTCGAGACCAGCATCGGGTAGACCCGGCGCCAGTCGAACTGGCGGTAGATCAGGAGGCCGGCGAGGATCGCGTAGACGATGCCGATGGTCGAGACTTCCGTGGCGGTCGCGACGCCTTCCACCACCGCGGCGCGGATGACGAAGGGGAGCGCGATGGCCGGGAAGGCGATCACGAGGGACTTCAGGACCTCGCCCTTGGTGGCGCGCCGGACGTGGCTGAGATCCTCGCCCCGGTAGCGCCACCAGACCAGCGTGCACAGCGTGATGCCGAGCACGACGCCGGGCAGCAGGCCGCCGGTGAAGAGCGCGGTGATCGACACGCCGGTCACCGACCCGATGGTGATGAGCACGAGGCTCGGCGGGATGGTCTCGGTCTGCGCGCCGGTGGCGGCGAGCAGCGCGACGAGGTCGCCCTCCTTGGCGCCGCGCTTCTTCATCTCGGGAAACAGCACGGGCGCCACCGCCGCCATGTCGGCGGCCTTGGAGCCCGAGATCCCCGAGACGAGGTACATCGCGCCGACCAGCACGTAGTGCAGGCCGCCGCGGACGTGGCCGAGCATGCTGGCGAGGAAGCCCACCATGGCTTTCGCCATGCCGGTCATCTCGATCAGCAGGCCGAGGAACACGAAGAGCGGCACGGCCAGCAAGATGAGGTGGCTCATCCCCTCGTCCATGCGCCCGACCACCACCATGGCGGGGGCCCGGGTGGTGAGCATCAGGTAGCCGAAGGTGGCGAGCCCGAACGCGAAGGCGATCGGCACGCCGGTGAAGACGAGGGCGCCGACGCCGAGCACGAAGAAGATCAGCAGGTTCCAGTTGCCCAAGCCGCGCAGCAGCGGCTCGGCGAGCCAGAGCGCCGCGATGACGAGGGCCGTGACGGCCACCGCGCCGACCGCGTGGCGCCAGTCGGCGCATTCGATCAGGCGCAGGGCCGCGACCACCAGCATCAGGGCGAAGCCGACCGGCAGGGCGGCGGCACGCCAGGCATTGGTGATCTCGAGTGCCGGCGTCTGGACGAAGACCTCTTCCGCCGCGAACTCGTAGGCCGGATGCAGCAGCATCAGCACGAAGGCGAGGCCGGCGGCGAGCGCCACCGCCTCCAGGAAGGCCTGGGTCTTCACCGAGGCCATGCTGACCAAAGCCGTCATCCGCATGTGCTCGGCGCGGCGGTAGGCCACCACCGAGCCGAGCATCGCCAGCCACAGGAACAGGATCGAGGCCAGTTCGTCCGACCACACGATCGGCGAGTGGAAGATGTAGCGGCTGACGACGCCGGCCAGCAGCACCACCACCTCGGCCACCACCAGGAGGGCGGCCGGGATCTCGATCAGCGGGCCGAGGGCGGTGTCGAGCGTGCGCGCCCAGGCGCGATTGGCGGAGGCCGCCGGCAAGGCCGGCGTCTCCGTCGCGATGTCGACATGCATCTCTCAGCCTCCCTCAGGCCAGTTTGCCGGAGACCGCCTCGAGGTGCTCCCAGGCCGCGTCGCCGTACTTGCTCTTCCAATCCTTGTAGAAGGTCGTGCGGCCGAGCGCATCGCGAA
The DNA here is from genome assembly GCF_057747795.1 of Methylobacterium sp. 142-1Y. Lineage (NCBI taxonomy): Bacteria > Pseudomonadati > Pseudomonadota > Alphaproteobacteria > Hyphomicrobiales > Methylobacteriaceae > Methylobacterium > Methylobacterium sp. 142-1Y. The sequence continues at coordinate 1,723,199 of NZ_CM173224.1, forward strand.
ATTTCTGGCGGTCGACGTCGATGAAGGTGATTCCCTTCGATCCGAGGTCCTTCACCAGGGAGTCGTTGAGTTTGACGATGTCGGCGCGCTCGTCGTCGCCCGAGCGGTCGAGCTCACGGGTGACGAGGGCGCGCAGGTCCTCGGGCAGGCGCTGGACGGCCTTCTTGTTGCCGAGGATCCAGTAGCCGTCCCAGACGTGGCCGGTCAGGCTGCAGGTCTTCTGCACCTCGTAGAGCCGGGTCGTGGCGATGATCGCCAGCGGGTTCTCCTGGCCCTCGAAGATCTTGGTCTGCAATGCCGAGTACAGCTCGTTGAAGTTGAGCGGCGCGGCGCCGGCGTCGAACGCCTTGAACAGCGAGGTCAGCATCGGCGACGGGGGTACGCGGATCTTGAAGCCCTTGAGGTCCTCCGGCGCCTTGATCTCGCGGGTCGAGGAGGTGATCTGGCGGAAGCCGTTGTCCCACACCTTGGACACGGTCTGGATCGGGGTCTTGGCGATCTGCTCGCGGATATACGTCCCGAGACCGCCGTCCATCGCCTTCCAGACGTCGTTGTAATCCTTGAATGCGAAGCCGGTATTCGGCAACGCCGCGGCGGGCACGAAGGTCGAGAGGATCGAGGTCGAGAGGTTGAAGAACTCGACGCTGCCGTTGCGCACCTGCGACAGCAGGTCGGTGTCGGAGCCGAGCTGGTTGGCCGGGAACAGCTTGATGTCGAGCCGGCCGTTCGAGGCCTCGCGGATGCGGTTCAGCGCTTCCTGCGCGCGGATGTTGACCGGGTGGGTCGGGTCCTGGCCGGTGGCGAGCTTGTACTCGAACTCGGCGGCGCGGACCGGCCGGGTGAAGACCGTGGCCAGCGGGAAGGCGGCGGCACCGGCTAGCAGGGTACGGCGGGAGACGGTGTGGCTCATGGGGGTTTCCTCGGGGATAGGGGGGAACTGGGCCGGTTGGGCCGGCCTCTGGACGTGATGGTTGCGTCTGCAGCTGTCGCTACAGGATTCCGAGTGAAGCGCGGGTGTTACCCTCTCCCCGCGGGCGGGGAGAGGCTTTCGCCCCCCTTGTCGGGGGCGAAAGAAGCGGAGGCATCGCCGGAGCGAGGGTGAGGGGGGGTTTCCGGAAGAGTCTCGTCCGGAGGCACCCCCTCACCCTCGGCTGCCGCCTCGCTTCGATGACGGCAAGGTCATCGAAGCCCTCTCCCCGCCCGCGGGGAGAGGGAATGCGCGCGACGCGCTGCGAAAAACATTGCAGCGCCCAGATCGTATGCTTGAACTACTGCATTCCGTTGAGCGCCCGGTACGACCCGATCACCTGGCTGTCGTCCTCGGCCCCCGCCCCACGGCCCGATGCCGCGAGGAAGAGCTGATGCGCGAGCGCCGCCAGCGGCAGGGCCGCCTTCTCGCTGCGCCCGGCCTCCAGCACGATGCCGAGATCCTTGACGAAGATGTCGACCGCGCTGGTGACCCGCGGGGTCTCCTCCAGCATCCGGGGCCCGCGGTCGCGCAGCATCCAGCTCGACGCGGACGAGCCCGAGACGATCTCCAGCGCCGTCGCGCCGTCGATGCCGACCTTGGCCGCCAGCGACAGGGCTTCCGCCGCCGCCGCGAGGTTGACCCCGCAGAGGAGTTGGTTGACCGCCTTCATGGTGGCGCCCTGGCCGGGCTCGGGCCCGACATGGAACACCTTGTCGCCCATCGCCGCCAGGAGCGGCCTCACCTGCGCGATCACGGCGGCGGGGGCCGCCGCCATGATGGTCAGCGTCCCGGCCTCGGCGCCGACGACCCCGCCGGAGACGGGAGCGTCGACGAAGGCCCGGCCGGTGGCGGTGACGCGCTTGGCGAGAGCCGCCACGGAGGCCGGCGGGCAGGTCGCCATCAGCACCACGGCAGCGTCGGCGGAGAGACGCTCCAGGGCGCCCTCGCCGAACAGCACCGCCTCGGCCTGGTCGGCATTGACCACCATCAGCACCAGCGTCCCGGCGCCGTTGGCCACCGCGGCGATCGTCGTGGCGGGTGTCCCGCCGGACTGCGCGAAGGCGCTCCGGCCCTCCGCCCTCACGTCGAAGCCGCGCACGGGAAAGCCGTGCCGCACGAGGTTGCGGGCCATCGGCAGGCCCATCGAGCCGAGGCCGACGAAAGCGACCGGACGCTCGGCGCTCACAGCCATTCGCGGATGCTCCGCACCATGGCGCTGGTCGAGATGCCGTAACGGTCGTGGAGGGTCGGCAGGGCGCCGGCATCCAGGAACTCGTCCGGCAGGCCGACCTGGCGGAAGGCCTTCGGCACCGTGCCGGAGCGCATCAGCAGCCCCGCCACCGCCTCGCCCAGGCCGCCGACGACCGTGTGGTTCTCGGCCACCACCACCAGGCGTCCGCCCTTGCCGGCCTCGCGCAGGATGGTCTGCGTGTCGAGCGGCTTGATCGTGGGCACGTGCAGCACCGAGACGTCGATCCTGTCGTCTTTCAGCGCATCCGCGGCCTCGAGCGCCCGCATGGTCATCAGGCCTGTCGAAATGATCAGGACGTCGTTGCCGTCGCGGATCGTCTTGGCCTTGCCGAGCTCGAATTTGTAGCCGTACTCGTCGAGCACCAGGGGCACGTTGCCGCGCAGGAGCCGCATGTAGACCGGCCCCTTGTGATCGGCGATGGCCGGCACGGCCTGCGCGATCTCGTGCGCGTCGCAGGGGTCGAGGATCGTCATGTTGGGCAGGCCGCGGAAGATCGCGATGTCTTCCGTCGCCTGGTGGCTCGGGCCGTAGCCGGTGGTCAGGCCCGGCAGCGCGCAGACGATCTTGACGTCGAGGTTCTCCTCCGCGATCGCCATGCAGATGAAGTCGTAGGCGCGCCGCGCCGCGAACACCGCGTAGGTGGTGGCGAAGGGCTGGAAGCCCTCGCGGGCCATGCCGGCGGCGGCGCTGATCAGCAGCTGCTCGGCCATGCCCATCTGGTAGAAGCGCTCGGGGTGCTTCTGGGCGAAGATGTGCAGGTCGGTGTACTTGCCGAGATCGGCGGTGAGCCCGACGATCTCCGGCCGCTCCTCGGCGAGCTTGGCGAGCGCATGGCCGAACGGGGCCGGGGCGGTGCGCTGGTCGGGTCCGGCGAGCGAGGCGATCATCGCCGAGGTGGTCAGGCGCTCGCCCGTATTGGCCTCGGAGAGCCAGGCCGGGCGCGTGTACTTCGAGCGTTTCATGCGGGCCTCCCGGCATCCAGGATCTTGATCGCGTCCTGCCATTCCTGCGGCTCCACCCGCAGGAAGTGGTTGCGCTCGCGCGCCTCCAGGAACGGGATGCCCTTCGCCATCTTGGTGTCGCAGATGATGATGCGGGGCTTCTGTTCGGCGCAGGCTCGCGCCGCGTCGAAGGCCTGGACCAGGGCGTCGATGTCGTTGCCGTCGACCCGCTGGACGTGCCAGCCGAAGGATTCGAAGCGCGACGCCGCCGGCTCGAAGCCGGTGACCTGCGAGGCCGGGCCGTCGGCCTGCTGGTTGTTGACGTCGACGATGGCGATCAGGTTGTCGAGCTTCCAGTGGCTCGCCGACCAGGCGCCTTCCCAGATCGAGCCCTCGCCGAGCTCGCCGTCGGAGATCAGGCAGTAGACGAACGAATCCGACTTCTTGCGCTTCAAGCCCAGGCAGAAGCCCACCGCGAGCGCCAGGCCCTGGCCGAGGGAGCCGCCGGTGATCTCCATGCCGGGGGTGTAGGCGGCCATGCCGGACATCGGCAGGCGGCTGTCGTCGGCGCCGTAGCTCGTCAGCTCGTCCTCGGGCAGGATCCCGGCCTCGAGGAGCGCGGCGTAGAGCGCGATGGCGTAGTGGCCGATCGAGAGCAGGAAGCGGTCGCGCCCCTCCCATTCCGGATCGTCCGGCCGGTAGCGCATGGCGTGGAAGTACGACACCGCCAGCACGTCGGCGATGCCCAGCGCCTGGGCGATGTAGCCCTGGCCCTGCACTTCGCCCATCAGCAGGGCGTTGCGGCGGATGCGGTAGGCGCGCTCGGCCAGCGACGGGCCGTTCCGCCCGGGTTCTGTGGCAGGCATGATGGTCGTCCTCAGTGGATCAGCATGCCGCCGTTCACGTCGATGACGGCGCCGGTGATGTAGGAGGAGAGGTCGGAGGCCAGGAACAGGCAGGCATTGGCGACGTCGTCGGCGACGCCGAGGCGGCCGAGCGGGATGCCCTTGGCGATCTCGACCTTCAGCTCGTCGGTGAGCTTGCCGCCGGTGATGTCGGTCTGGATCAGGCCGGGGGTGATGCTGTTGACCCGCACCGTGTCCGGGCCGAGCTCGCGGGCCATCGCCTTGCCGAGGCCCAGCACGCCGCCCTTGGCGGCGCTGTAATGCGGGCCGCCGAAGATGCCGCCGCCGCGCTGCGCCGAGACCGACGACATGCAGACGATCGAGCCGGATTGCTGCTTGCGCATCTGCGGCACCACCGCCTGGCTCATGTAGAGCGTGCCGCGCAGGTTGACGTCGAGCACCGCGTCGTAATTGCCGGGCTCGATCTCCATGAACTTCAGCGGCTGGGTGATGCCGGCATTGTTGATCAGCACGTCGATGCGGCCGAAGCGCGACACCACCTCGTCGGCGGCGGCCTGGCAGGCGGCCTTGTCGGTGACGTTGCAGGCAAGACCCAGATGGCCCTCGCCGAGCGAGCGGGCGGCCTCTTCGGCCTGGCCGGCATCGAGATCGAGGATCACCACCTTGGCGCCGTGGCTGGCGAAGAGCTTCGCGGTGGCGCGGCCGATGCCCCGCAGCGAAGCGGCGCCGGTGATCAGGCACACCTTGTCGGTCAGCAGCATGTCGTCCTCCCTGTCTCGTTCGGGCACGAGGGAGTGACCTCGGCGGCAGGGCCCCCCTGCATCGCCGCCCGTCCTCGACGGTGCCTCCCTCGTCTCGTTGCCGGCAGAGTGCCCGGCGAGAGGAGGTGGGGCAAACGCGGAAATTGCAGGTGGAGGTGAATGAGATTCACCTGAAGGGGCAGCGCGGCGGCGTAGCCGTCTTTCTCCCATCCGCAAGCTCATCCTGAGGTGTCAGTCCATCGGAGATGGACTGACCTCGAAGGAGGGCTCCAGAGGTCGCGGCGGTACCTGGAGCCCTCCTTCGAGGTTAGTCGATCTTCGATCGACTAACACCTCAGGATGAGGTGGGGATTTGGATTTCTCATCCTCCAATTTATTATTCAAAATATCAATCTGCTCAGACGGCTTTTTTAAGATAAATCTGCGGATGAGATAGTAATTTCCTTCAATTCACGTCAGATCCTCCGGCAGCACGATATTCATCTCCTGCGCCAGCCAGCGGGCGAAGACCCGCAACGGCGCGCGCCGTCGCGTGGTCGCCGGATAGACGAGGTGGTGGCCGACATACGTGATGTCCTGTGCGATGCCCCGCAACGGCGCGACGAGGCGCCCGCTGGCGATCTCGCGCTCGGCGAGCAGGGTCGATTCGAGCGCCACGCCGAGCCCGTCGGCGGCGGCCGCGATGGCGAGGAAGCTGCGGTCGAAGCGCACGCCGAGCGGGCGGGGCGCCGGCAACCCGTTGCGGGCGAACCAGAGCGGCCAGCGCACCTGCTTGTTGTCGCTCTGGATCAGAACCTGGTCCAGGAGGTCGTCCGGCGTGCGGATGCGGGCGGCCCGATCGGGGTCGCAGAGCGGCATCACCGTCTCGGTGCAGAGCGGCACCGTCACCAGCCCCTCGCCCCGGGGCGGGCCGTAGACGAGGTCGGCGTCGAACTCGTCGCCGACGAAACGGGCATAGTCCATGCCGGCGGCGAGCCGCACCTCGAAACCGGGATTGGCGGCGAGGAAGCGGGCGAGGCGCGGCGTCAGCCATTGCGCCGCGAGGCTCGGCGCACAGTGCAGGCGCAGGAGCTGAGGGCCTCGCGCCGCCACGAGGTCGAGCCCGCGATGCAATTCGTCGAAGGCGCGGCCGACATGCTCCAGCAGTGCCTCGCCGGCGGCGGTCGGCACCACGCCCTGGCCCTGGCGCTCGAACAGGGTGACACCGAGCGACGCCTCCATCTTGCGGATGGCGTGGCTGACGGCGCTCGCGGTCAGGTTCAGCTCCGCCGCCGCATCCTTGAAGGAGCGGCGGCGCGCCGCGGCCTCGAAGGAGCGGACGGCGGAGAGGGGGACGCGCAGGGACATGGCGCTACGATGCGGCGTCGACCCGCGCATTGGCAACCGTCGCGCTCACTCCTCCCGGTCGGGCAGGGTGATCCGGAACCGCGCGCCGGTGTGGGTCTCGTCGAGGCTCAGGCTTCCCCCGTTGAGCCGCACCAGCTCGGCCGCGATCGCAAGTCCCAGCCCCGTGCCGCCGGAGCGGCTGGCGCCCTGGAACGCCTCGAACAGATGGGCCCGGGCCCGCTCCGGCAGGCCGGGGCCGTTGTCGGTGACGAGGATCGTGACGGCGGTGCCCCGGCGCTCGGCCTCGATCGTCACGCGCGGTACCCCCTCGCTGGCCCCCGCGAGGCCGATCGCCTGGACGGCGTTGCGAACGAGGTTCACCAGCACCCGCGACAGTTGGTCGGGATCGGCATCGACGCTCAGATCGTCGGGCGTGCGGTCCTCGATGGTGACGGCGGCGCCCGGTGCCATCCCGGCGAGGTCGAGGGCGTCGCGAAGAATCGGCCGCAGCGGCATCGTCCGGCGCTCGGGCGGCCGCTCGGCGGCGCGACCGTAGGCGAGCGTCGCTTCGCAATAGCGGATCGCCCGGCCGAGCGTCCCGACGAGGCGGGGCGCGACGCGCTGCACCCCCGGATCGGCGACGTGCTCGAGCCGGTCGACGAGGAGCTGCGCGGTGGTGAGGAGATTTCTCAGCTCATGGTTGATCTTGCTCACCGAGAGGCCGAGATCGGCCAGGCGCCGCTTCTGGCGCAGCTCGTCCGACAGGATGGTCTCCATGCGGGCGAGCGCCGTCTCGGCGGCTCCGATCTCGTCGCTGCGCCAGGACGGAGCGATCCGCCGCGACAGGTCCTCGGGATCCTCCGCGAAGGTCGCGATGTTGCGCGCGAGCCGCCGCACCGGCCGGACGATCGAGAGCTGCAGCACCAGGAAGACGAGGCCGGCGGTGATGCCGGAAATCGCCAGCGAAGCGAGCAGGATCCGCCCCGAGAACGCGATCATCGCCCGGCGCAACGGGGCGGGATCGAGGACCAGCTCGACGAAATCGACCCCCTCCATGCCGTGGCCGACCACCCGCAGCGGCAGGGGATTCGCCTGGGTCAGGGTGCGCCAGGCGCCGCCGATGCTGTCGATCCAGCCGGAATCGCGCAGGTCGACGGTCTCGCCGACCTCGGGCGGCATCGGGGTGAGGTTGAGGAGGCGGCGCGCCCCGCCGGCCTTGAGGGCGATGGCTCGGGCGCCGACGCCCATCAGGAGGCGCTTGGCAAGGTCGTCCGAGACCCGTTGCTGGGGCGCGGCGTCGAGCACCAGGGCGGCGACCTGCGCGGCGGCGACCCGGTCGGAGAGCCAGGAGCGCCGGTAGCTCGCGACGCTGGGGACGTAGATCAGCACCTCGGCGATGAGGACGAAGACCACCGTGAGCAGCAGCAGGCGACCGGACAGCCCGACCCGGCCGGCGAGACGCCGGAGGCCACCCTGGCTCGCCGCGTCATCGGCCCAATGCACGGTCTCGACGTCCTCGCTCGTCCGATGGGTCCCGATACCCCGGCCAACGGGACACTAACACGCCCGCGCCGACCTCGGCCCCCCCTCACGCATGGGGAGCGACAGGAAGCTATCCCCGGATCGAAAAAAATCCAGACGCCAGCCAAAGAATTGCGCGTGATCGTATCGGGGGTGAGGTTCAGCCGGGATTGCCGCGCCAGCGTCGCCAGGCGACCGGCAGCAGCGCCAGGGCGCCGAGGCCGAGCAGGGTGGCGACGAGCTGCGGCGTGACGATGGCCCGCAGCGACAGGGCGGCGTCGCAGGTGATGCCGCCGGCAACGAGGCAGGCCTCCTTCGCCGCCTGGTGGGCCGCCACGACGTTCTCCACTCCGGCACCGGCCGAGGCGTAGATGAAGGCGCCGGGGCTGATGCCGATGAGGGTGGCGAGCGCGAAGGTCCGCAGGCGCACGCCGAAGATCGCGGGCGCCAGGTTGGTCATCCAGAACGGGAAGACCGGCAGGAGCCGCAACACCATCACGTACGAGAAGGCGTCGCGGCGAAAGCCCTCCGCGAGGCGCCCCAGCCGCGAGCCGGCGCGACGCAGCAGCACCTCGCCTGCCGCGGTGCGGCCGATGGAGAACACCACGACGGCGCCGGTGGTGGCGGCCGAGATCGACACCAACGCGCCGGCGACCGGCCCGAACAGGAAGCCGCACAGGGTCGTCATCACCACCGAAACCGGCAGCGACACGATCACGGTGGCGACATAGGCGAGATACGCGCAGGCATAGGCGCGCCAGAATCCCTCCGCGACCCAGGCCTTGGCATAGGCCCGGGAGGCGAGGAGCTGGTCGAGGCTGAACCAGCGGGTGATGCCTCCGACCAGCAGGCCCAGCGACAGGGCCACCAGGGCGACGAGCGGCAGCACCCGCAGCCATCCGCGCCAGGCCGGGGCCGCCACGGCTTCCGGGCCTGCCTCCGAGGGGAGGGCGTCCTCGCCGGACGGGGGCTCGTCAGGCCGGATCGGCGCGCTCACCCGGGCTTCTGCATGCGCAGGATCTTGAAGAACCCGCCCGGGAAGGTCGGGCGCACGCCGAGGAAGGTCACGCCGCGGCTCTTGGCCCAGGCCTCGATCCGGGCGGCCTTGAAGGCCGAGCTCCAGCCGATCTTCTCGCAGAGCGGCGCGACGATTTCCTCGACCTTGGCGACGGTGCCGCGGTCCTGGCCGAAATGGTTGGCGAGCACGATCATGCCGCCGGGCTTCGTCACCCGCAGGAACTCGTCCAGCGCCCCTTCCGGGTCGGGCACCAGGGTGATGAGGAACTGCGCCACCACCGCGTCGAAGCTCGCATCGGCATAGCCGAGGCGGCAGACATCCATGACCTGTAGGCCCTTGACGTGGGAAAGCCCGCGCCGCGCCACCTTGCGGTTGGCTCGGCGGAGCATGTCCTCGGACAGGTCGACGCCGTAGACCTCGGCATCCTTCGGGTAGTAGCCGAGCGACAGGCCGGTGCCGACGCCGGCCTCCAGGATCCGCCGCCCGCCGGCCAATGCCGCCTCGACCGCGTCCCGCGCCGCCGGCTCGGTGAGCTTGTCGTAGACCACGTCGTAGACCGGCGCCCAGCGCGCATAGGCCTTGCGCATCAAGGCGGTGGTGGGCCCGGCCTCCCGCGGCTCGCTCAGCATGTCCGTCATCTCTCCGAGTTCGATCGCCGCGCGAGCGTCGATGCGCGCGTGTGTGGTACGGTTTCCGCGGGAAATCTTCGAAAAAATCGCATCGGCAGGGGCGAGGGCCGGGGTCGGATCAGGCCGCCGCCAGGCTGTCCGCCGCGACCCGCCGGATGGTGCCGCCGCCGAGAACCCGTGCCCGGGGCCCGTCATCGGCGTAGATGACGCAGGCCTGGCCCGGCGACACCCCGTCCTCGGGGGTCGCCAGCGTGATCTCGGCCGATGCCGTGTCCGGGTTCCAGGCGAGGAGGGCGGGGCGGGGCTCGCGGGTCGAGCGCACCCGCACCGCCACGGGCAGGTCGCGGGAGGCCGCGAGCGGAGCGTCGCCGAGCCAGTTCGGATCGGCGAGCCGGATGACCGAGGTGGCGAGCGCCTCGCGGGGGCCGACCACGACCCGGGCCTCGCCGGGCTCCAGGCGCACGACGTAGAGCGGCTCGCCCGCCGCCACGTTGAGGCCGCGGCGCTGGCCGACCGTGAAGCCGATGATGCCGTCGTGACGGCCGAGCCGCCGCCCGTCGAGATGGACGATCTCGCCCGGGCGCACCGCGTCGGGCCGCAGCCGCGCGATCACGTCCTGGTAGCGCCCCTGCGGCACGAAGCAGATGTCCTGGCTGTCGGGCTTGTCGGCGACCGAGAGGCCGAATTCCTTGGCCAGCGCCCGGGTCTCGTCCTTCGGCCGCTCGCCGAGGGGGAAGCGCAGGAGGTCGAGCTGCTCGGCGGTCGTCGCGTACAGGAAGTAGCTCTGGTCCCGGGCCGGATCGAGGGCACGGTGGAGGGCGCGGCCGCCATGCGCCAGCGCCCGGCTCGCGACGTAGTGGCCGGTCGCCAGCACGTCGGCGCCGAGGTCCTGGGCGGTGGTGAGCAGGTCGCGGAACTTGATCGAGCGGTTGCACTCGACGCACGGAATCGGCGTCTCGCCCTGGAGATAGCTGTCGGCGAAGCGGTCGATCACCGCTTCGCGAAAGCGGTCCTCGTAGTCGAGGACGTAATGCGGGATGCCGATGGTCTCGGCGGCGCGGCGGGCATCGTGGATGTCCTGGCCGGCGCAGCAGGCGCCGCGGCGATGCGTGGCCGCGCCGTGGTCGTAGAGCTGCAGCGTGATTCCGACCACGTCGTAGCCCTCGCGCTTCAGGAGCGCGGCGACGACCGAGGAATCGACGCCCCCGGACATCGCCACCACGACGCGGGTGTCTTCCGGGGCCTTGTGCAGATCGAGCGAGTTCATGACCGTGCGAGGGGGTGTCTCGGGGCGGCTCCGGCAAGCGGATCCCGGCGCCGCTGGCGGAGTCTATAGCGATCCGACCGCCGTTCTGCCAGGGCGGGAGGGAGTGCGGCCTACAGGGAAGTTCTTGCCGGGCTCCCGGCAGATTCCGACCGGGCGGCCATCGAGGGCGGAGGGGTCGGAGATTTTTATCGCTTTTCATCAATAGCTTACGTTGTCCGTTGGACTGGCAGGCGGCTTGCTCTGCCGGGACCCAGGAGGTCGGCGATGCAGATCAGCGGAGCGGGTGAGGGGGGACGGATGGCGGGGCGCGAGCCGACCCGGCCGGCGAAGGCCGTCGCGTACGAGCCCTTCCGTCCGAATGATCGGGAGACCGCCCGGATCGCCCGCACGCCTGCGCGGCAGGCCGATACGGCGGCACGGCCCAGCTCGGACACGACGCGGTCCGGCCCGAAGCCCACCGAGACCAGATCGGCCGAAGCGAGAGGCGAGGCGAGGCGGGCCGACGCTGCCTCGGAGGCTCGGTCCCGCCAGGAACGGGCCGAGGATGCGATCGACCGGGACCGGGCCGCCAAGGACAAGATCACGAAGGACAAGGCCACGCGGGAGGTGACGGACGACCGCGTGAGGAAGGACGTCGCCGCGAAATCCTCGGCCGCGACCGGCGCGAAGCCCTCCGCCGCGGCATCCGATGCGGCGCAGGCCGAAGCGGTTCGCGCGGCTGCCGGCGACGACGACGAGACCGCGGAGGCGTCTGCGGCCGACGGGACGGAGGAGGATTCCGCCGACGCTCCCGGCGCCGGTCCCACGCCGAACCCGGCGGCCTCGGCCGCCCCCGTTCCCGCGGCCGCGCCACCTGCGACCGGCGCCGCCTCGGCGTCCGGAGCGGCATCGGCCGATCCGGGTGCCGCCATCGAGGCGGCGACGCCCGCCGATCCGCGGATCGCCGCGCTTCTCTCCGAGGCCGCGAAGGTGGACGGTAAGGACCGGCCGCAGCAGGGTGGTCCCCTGCCGGTGCCCGACGGCCTCGCGGCGCCCGACCCGTCGGCGCCTGCGTCGCAGGCGAAGGGCGCCGACGCCGCGGCGCCGGCCGCCGCCGAGACCCGCCCGGCGGTTTCGGTCCAGGCTCCCTTGAGCGCCGTGCCGATCACCATCGGGATGCGGGCGCTCGCAGGCAGCAACCGGTTCGAGATCCGGCTCGATCCCTACGAGCTCGGCCGGATCGACGTCAGCCTCGACATCGCCCGCGAGCACGGGACCGTGAAGGCGCATCTCACGGTGGAGCGGCCCGAGACCCTGGCGCTGCTCCAGCGCGATGCCGGCAGCCTGCAGCAGGCGCTCACGCAAGCCGGGCTCGATCCCGGCACGGCGGGCCTCACCTTCTCCTTGCGCGACGGCGGCGGCCAGAACCCGCAGCGCGACCAGGCCGGCCGGCCGCAAGGCCCCGACCGCGCGGCGGCTCCGGCGGAGGAGGCGCAGGCCGCGGCGCCGTTGCGCAACCTCGGCCAGCGCCTCGGCCTCGACCTCAGAATCTAGCGGCGACGCCAGAAGCGACCGACGACCCATGACGACCACACTCGCGAGGTCCCGATGACCGCCGGCATCAGCAGCTTGACCAGTCTCTCCAACCCGACCGGTGCCAAGGCCTCGAGCGACGCCAGCACGATCGCCGGGAACTTCAACCAGTTCCTGACCCTGCTGACGACGCAGCTGCAGAACCAGAACCCGCTCGACCCTCTCGACACCAACCAGTTCACCCAGCAGCTGGTGCAGTTCGCCTCGGTCGAGCAGCAGCTCAAGACCAACGACCAGCTCGGCAGCCTGATCACCGCCAGCAAGGCCTCGGCGGCGGCAACCGCCTCCGGGCTGATCGGCAAGACCGTGACGGCGGACGGCGCCACCTCGTCGCTCGCGGACGGGTCCGCAACCTGGACGCTCACCCCGGCGCGCGCCGCCGCCAAGGCGGTGATGACCATCACGGACCCCAAGGGCAACGTGGTCGCCACCCAGACCAAGGCGCTGCCCGCCGGCAGCCAGAGCTTCACCTGGGACGGGCGCGCCTCCACCGGGCAGCTCGCCGCGGACGGGAAGTACACCCTGAAGGTGCAGGCCCTCGACGCCACCGGCTCGAGCGTCACCGTCGACACCAAGATCACCGGGGCGATCACCAGCGTGGACGTCTCCGGTGCCGAACCGGTCCTGACCATCGGCGACCGCACCGTGGCCCTCAGCAGCGTCGAGGCGATCGGTGGAACCGGCGGCAACTGATTCGGTGGATTGCTGTGGATTACGAATCACATGCGAGGGAAATGATTCAACCAATCTTAAGCGCGGGTGCCTAGCTTCGGTCTCGACAGGTCAGTCGAGTGTAGAGCGTATCATGACCGAACCGCATCGCCCGAGGGTGAAGTACGTCATCGGGCCAGACGGAAGTCCGCTGACGATCGCGGATCTTCCCCCGACCGATACCCGCCGATGGGTGATCCGGCGCAAGGCCGAGGTGGTGGCCGCCGTCCGTGGCGGGCTGCTGAGCCTCGAAGAGGCGTGCCAGCGTTACACGCTGACCACCGAGGAATTCCTGAGCTGGCAGTATTCGATCGAGCAGCACGGGCTCGCAGGCCTGCGCACGACCCGGATCCAGCATTACCGTCAGTGAGGGTGCTGTCCGTGCCCCGGGACGGGCACGGCGGGATCATCCGAGGACGGCAGGATCGCCTCGCGTCTGCTTGTCCCGCCGGTTGGCGGAGGAGAGAAGCCGTGGCGATCCCGTCCTCGGACACTCGCCCGGGCTGACCCGCGATGCCGAGAGCCGGGCCTCCGCCTCCCCCCGGAGCGGCGGCGTCCCGGCTCCGTGCGCATTCAATTGTGCGCCGTTAACCAAGTCATAACCACGACTCGGCAAATTTTGCCCTGGGGCCGCGGTGGCTCCGGTTGGCGGGTGCATGGTCGTGAAGCCGGTCCTCGATCTGGTGGCGAAGCTGGGGCCCGCGCGGCTCGCCGCGATGGGTGCGGTGACCCTCGCGCTCATCGGTTTCTTCGCGTTCGTCATCCTGCGGGTCTCGCGGCCCGAGATGGGTGTTCTCTACACCGACCTGTCGGTGCAGGATGCCGGCGCGGTCCTGCGCGACCTCGACGCCAAGGGCATCCGCTACGAGACCAAGGGCGATGCCGGCCAGACCGTGCTGGCGCCCCGCAGCGAACTCGCCCGCCTGCGGATGGATCTCGCCGCCAAGGGCCTGCCGAGCGCCGGCGGCGTCGGCTACGAGATCTTCGACAAGGGCGACGCCTTCTCGTCGACGAGCTTCGTCCAGAACGTCAATCACCTGCGCGCCCTCGAAGGCGAGCTTGCCCGCTCGATCCGGGCGATCGGCCGGGTCCAGGCGGCCCGCGTCCACCTGGTCCTGCCCGAGAAGCGGCTGTTCTCCCGCGACCGCGAGGCGCCGAGCGCCGCGATCGTGGTGAAGCTGTCCGGCGACCTCGATCCGGGCCAGGTCCGGGCGGTGCGCCACCTCGTCGCCTCGGCGGTGGAGGGCCTGAAGCCCGACCGCATCTCGATCGTCGACGAGCGCGGGCGGCTGCTCGCCGACGGCGCCCGCGGGGCGGAGGCGCAGAACGGACTCGGCCTCGACGAGCGCCAGACCACCATGGAACGGCGGCTGCGCTCCCAGGTCGAGGAGATCGTCGCCGGCATCGTCGGGGCGGGCCGGGCCCGGGTCCAGGTCACGGCCGAGCTCGATCCCAACCGGGTCGAGAGCCGGTCGGAGACCTTCGATCCCGAGAGTCGGGTGGTGCGCTCGACCCAGACCCGCAGCGAGAATTCGCAGTCGCAGAGCAGCGAGAACGGCGTCACAGTCGGCAACGAGTTGCCCGGCGCAACCCAAGCCCAGCAGAACCAGGGCCCGCGCGAGGCCTCGAACAAGAACGAGGAGACCACCAATTACGAGATCTCCCGGGTCACCCGCACCGAGGTGAACGAGGGCGGCCGGATCCGGCGCCTGTCGGTTGCGGTGCTGATCGACGGCACCTACGCCGCCGGCCCGGACGGCAAGCCGGCCTATGCGCCGCGGCCGGCGCCGGAACTGGAGCGCATCACCGCCCTGGTGCGTACCGCGGTGGGCTACGACAAGGCCCGCGGCGACCAGGTCGAGGTGGTGAACCTGCGCTTCGCCGACACCCCGGCGGTGCCTGAGTTCCAGGAGCAGGGCCTGCTGGCCTCGCTCCTCCAGCCGACCAAGGAGGACGTGCTGCGCATCGCCGAGATGTCGGTGCTCTTCCTCCTCGGCCTCGTGGTGCTGATGACGGTGGTCCGGCCGCTGGTGCAGAAGGTCGTCGCCTCCGACGATCCGGCGCAGGCCCCGATCTCGATCCTCGCCGCCGATCATCCCGGCCTGGTGATGGCGGTGGAGGGCGCGCTGGCAGGCGCGGCCCCGGCCGAACTGGCGCTGCCCGAGAGCCAGGCCCGCCGCGTCGTCGAGTTCGCCAAGATCAACGGCAAGATCCAGGCCGAGACGATCGAGCGGGTCGTCGACATCGTGAAGTCGAACCCGACCGAGACCGTCGAGGTGCTGCGCACCTGGATCAACGACCGCTGACGCTGTTGGATCAACGACCGCTGACGCTGTTGGATCGACGACCGCCGACGCTGCCGGATCGACGACCCCCGCCGCCGCGGCCCCCGCGCGACCCCGTGAACACCCGTCCCGCCTGAGAGACGCCGACGCCATGGCCATGACTTCGATGCCGGTCTCCCGCTCCACCTCCGGGGGACTGACCTTCGCCGAGATGCCCGGAACCCAGCGGGCCGCCGCCCTGCTGCTCCTGCTCGGCGAGGAGGAGGGCGCCCCGATCTGGCGCATGCTGGAGGAGGACGAGATCAAGAAGGTCTCGCACGCCATGGTCCAGCTCGGCTCGCTCGAGGCGGAGGCGGTCGAGGCCCTGATCATCGACTTCGTGTCGCGGCTCTCGGCCAGCGGCGGCATCACCTCGAGCTTCGAGCGCACCGAGTCGCTGCTGCTCAAGATCTTCCCGCCCGAGCAGGTCGCGGTGATCATGGCGGAGGTGAAGGGCGCCTCGACCCGCCGGGTCTGGGCCAGCCTGACCCAGATCGACCCCGAGATCCTCGCATCGTTCCTGCGCAACGAATACCCGCAGACCGTCGCGGTGATCCTGTCGCGGGTGCGCTCGGACTACGCCGCCAAGGTCCTGACCATCCTGCCGGAGGACTTCGCCATCGACGTCCTCAACCGGATGCTCCGGATGGAGACGGTGCAGAAGGAGGCGCTGCGCCACATCGAGGAGATCCTGCGGGTCGAGTTCGTCTCGACCATCGCCCAGACCACCCGGCGCGACGCCCACGAATTGCTCGCCGACGTGTTCAACGCCTTCGACCGGCAGACCGAGATCCGGTTCCTCACCGCCCTCGACCAGTCGAACCGCGGCTCGGCGAAGAAGATCCGCCAGCTGATGTTCACCTTCGACGACCTGATGAAGCTCGATGCCGGCAGCGTCCAGACCCTGATGCGCAGCGTCGACCGCGACGTGCTGGCCCGCGCGCTCAAGGGCGCGTCGGACCCGGTCCGGAACTTCTTCTTCGCCAACATGTCGAGCCGTTCGTCGAAGAACATGCAGAACGACATCGAGTCGCTCGGTCCGATCCGCCTCAAGGAGGTCGACGAGGCCCAGTCGAAGATGACCGACCTCGCCAAGGAACTGGCCGAGAAGGGCGAGATCATGATCGCCAAGAACAGCGCCGAGGAAGAGCTGGTCTACTGATGCCTGCCCGCACGACGACCGAGCCAGCCCCGAGGGACAAAGCCTGATGGCGCAGATCCGGCGCTTCCTGTTCGATACCGATTTCCGCGGGCCCCCCGCCAAGCCCCCTCGGGACGAGGCTCCGGATGCCGAGGCGCTGGCGGAGGCGCGGCTCCGGGCCGAGGAAGCGGCGCGGGAGGCCGCCCGGGAAGCGGCCGAGGCCGAGGCCTATGCCCGCGGCCTGCAGGAGGGACGCGCCCAGGCCGAGGCGCAGGTGCAGGCGCGCCTCGCCGACGCCCTCAACCGGGTCGCCGCTTCGGCCGCCGGCATGATCGCGGCGGCGGACGACCGCGACGCCGCGCTCGAGGCCCAGGCCCTCGACTTCGCCGTGGCGCTCGGGCGCAAGATCGCCGGGGCCGCCCTCGACAGCCATCCGGTGGCGGCGATCGCGGAAGCGGCGGGCCGCGCGCTCCAGCACCTGCGCGGCGTGCCGCATCTGGCGATCCGGGTGCATGACGCCCTCGTCGACGAGACCGAACGGCAGGTGGCCCGGCTCGCTCGCGAGCGCGGCTACGAGGGCCGCCTGATCGTCATGGGCGATCCCGGCATGGCGCCGGGCGACGCCCGCATCGAATGGGCCGATGGCGGCGTGGTGCGCGAGCGCGCGGCCATCGAGGCCGCCCTGATCGCCGCCCTGCCCAAAGCCTGACGCCCCGTTCCCACTCCATTTTCTCCCACGAGGTACGCCAATGTCCTCCGACAACGATCTCGGCCTGCCGCAGCTCAGCGAAGCGGATCTCGCCTTCGACGCCGCGGCGTCCGGCGCGATGCGCGACGCCCCGATGGCCGCCAAGTCGGCCGCCGACCTCGAACAGGTCTTCGACGTGCCGGTGATGGTCTCGGCGGTGCTCGGCTCGTCGCGGATGCCGATCGGCGACCTCCTGCGGCTGGGCCCCGGCACGGTGCTGGAGCTCGACCGCAAGGTCGGCGAGGCGATCGACATCTTCGTCAACAACCGCCTCGTCGCCCGCGGCGAGGTGGTGCTGGTCGAGGAGCGACTCGGCGTGACGATGACCGAGATCGTCAAGGCCGACGGCTGACATCCGAATCCGCCACCCCGACCCGCCCAACGGAGTGCCCGCCATGCGGCTCTTGATCATCGGACGCCTCAGCGGCGAACTCGTCACCGCCTCCCGGATCGCCATGAGCCGCGGCGCGGCCGTGACCCAGGCCGACGGCATCGAGCAGGGGCTCAACGCGCTCAGGGCCAAGGGCGCCGACCTCGTGATGGTCGACGTGGCGCTGGCGATCCGGACCCTGGTGACGGCGCTCTCCGACGAGCGCATCCGCACCCCGGTGGTGGCCTGCGGCACCGGGACCGACGCCAAGGCGGCGGTGGCGGCGATCCAGGCGGGAGCCAAGGAATACATCCCGCTGCCGCCCGATCCGGAACTGATCGCCGCGGTGCTGGAGGCGGTGACGGCGGATGCCCGCTCGTTCGTGTGGCGCGATCCGGCGATGGAGCGGGTGGTCAAGCTCGCCGAGCAGGTGGCGCGCTCCGACGCCTCGGTGCTGATCACCGGCGAGAGCGGCACCGGCAAGGAGGTGCTGGCGCGCTACCTCCACACCCGCTCCAACCGGGTGCAGAAGCCCTTCGTCAGCGTGAACTGCGCGGCGATCCCCGACGCGCTGCTCGAATCCGAGCTGTTCGGCCACGAGAAGGGCGCCTTCACCGGCGCGGTGGCCCGGCGCATCGGCCGGTTCGAGGAGGCCCATGGCGGCACGCTGCTCCTCGACGAAATTTCCGAGATGGATGTCCGGCTCCAGGCCAAGCTTCTGCGGGCGCTCCAGGAGCGGGTGATCGACCGGGTCGGCGGCACGCAGCCGGTGAAGGTCGACATCCGGGTGCTCGCCACCTCGAACCGCAACCTCGCCGAGGAGGCGCGAAAAGGCACGTTCCGCGAGGACCTGCTCTACCGCCTCAACGTGGTGAACCTGCGCCTGCCGCCGCTCCGCGACCGCCCGTCGGACATCCTCGAACTCGCCGGCCACTTCGCCCGCAAATACGCCGAGGCCAACGGCGTCCCGACCCGGCCGCTCTCGGCCGAGGCGCGCCGCCTCGTGATGCAGAGCCCCTGGCCCGGCAACGTCCGCGAACTGGAGAACACCCTGCACCGGGCGGTGCTGCTGGCGAGTGGCCCTGAGATCGACGCCGACGCGATCCGCTCGCCGGAGGGCGACGCGCTCGCGGTCGCCGGCCCCGCCGCCCGCGCGGTCCAGGCCGCCGAGGCGGCGACGCGGGGCTTCGTCGGCCGCTCGCTGGCCGAGGTCGAGCGCGACCTGATCCTCGACACCCTCGACCACTGCCTCGGCAACCGCACCCACGCTGCCAAGATTCTCGGAATTTCGATCCGCACCCTGCGCAACAAGCTCAACGAATACACCGATGCCGGGATTCCGGTGGCCGAGCCCGGCCACACCCGGGCGCTGGCGGCCTATGGCTGAAGACTTGGCGCGATGCGGACGGTTCGGCGTGACGAGACAGGTTTGCCGTGAGGAGTTGGTGTAACGTCGAGCTCCTCCGAGGCGGTTGCCGGTCAGGCGGCGGCGACGTGTGACGGGGAAGCCCCGATTCGACGCAAACCGCCCTGTCGATGCGTCGTCCTTGTCCATCGCGCGAGAGCCGTCCACCTGACTGTCGTTCCATGGTCCGATCGCTCGGCCGTCCAATAATCTTTCGGTCCGAAAGGCGAAAAAGCGTTCATTTTAAGTGTGCCTTAGCGGAGTGCATCCAACCTTGCCGGCAGAGCGGGCCTCGAGCGGGACGGCGGGTGCGATGCGGATGTCGGTCAAGGGCGGGCGCCTGGCGCGGCTGTCGATCAAGGCGCGGATCTTCGCGGGCTTCGGCGTGGTGCTGGCCACCACCGTCGGTGTCGCGGTGTCCGGCTACCTGCTGGTGACGCAGGTGAGCTCGGACTTCGCCGATTACCAGCAGAACCGCGCCAAGGCCGAGCATGTCCGCTCCGTCGACATGGCGATGTTGCAGGCGCGCTTCGAGCTCAGCCGCTGGCTCCAGCGCTTCGACCCGGCGGTTCTCAAGGCCGCCCGCGACCTCCTCGACAAATCCGTCGGCCTGATCGAACGCGGTCCTGCGGTCGGGCTGTCGGGCGACGAGCTTGCGACGAGCGCCGTGATCGCCAAGGCCCTGCGGACCTACGGCGACGAATACGCCATCCTGGCCCGGATCAAGGGCGAGGAGACCGCCCTCCTGAGCCAGGAGATCGACCAGGCCGGCGAGCAGATCGCTGCGGTCCTGTCGCAGAAACGCACCCGCGCCTTCGAGTCCGGCGACATCGACCAGGCCCGCATGCTGAACGCTGCCGTCGAGGCGTTCCAGTCCGCCCGCGACCAGACGGTGCAGCTGAAGGTGACGGGGGACCCCAAATTCATCGCGGCGGCAGGCCAGTCCGCGGCGGCGAGCCAGGCCAAGGTGCAGGCGAATTCCGACCTCGCGGCGAAGCTGACCGCCTGGCGCGGGGCGCTCGATCGCGCCTCGGCTCTCTCGGCCGAGTGGGGACGGCATCTGAAGCTGTCCCGGGCGGCCCGCGACGAATCGATGAAGGCCTCCGAATCCTTGCTGGCGGTAGTGGCCCGCGACGGGTTGGACGCCGAGCGGGACTTCGCCCGCGGCGTCAAGGAGGGGACGACCGCCTTTCTCGCCAAGGCGGCCGGCATCGTGCTCCTCGGGATCGTGATCTCGCTGCTGCTCGCCCGCTCGATCACCGCGCCGCTCCAGCGCCTTTCGGGCGCCATGGCGGCCCTCGGCGGCGGCGCCCGGTCGATCGACGTGCCGGATACCGGCCGGGCCGACGAGATCGGCGCGATGGCCCGCACCGTGGCCTTGTTCCGCGACGGCCTGGTCGATTCCGAGCACCGCGACGCGATCCAGCGCCGGGATACCGACGCCAAGATGGCGCGGGCGCGCCACCTGGAGGCCCTGACCCGGGGCTTCGAGGGCAAGGTCTCGGCGCTGATCGCGACCCTGACCGCGGCGGCGGGCCAAATGGAGGGGGCGGCGCACAACCTCTCGACCTCGGCCGCCGAATCCTCGAGCCTGTCGGCGGGGGTCGCGGAGGCGGCGAGCCAGACCTCGGCCAATGTCGGCGGCGTCGCGAGCGCCACGGACGAGCTCTCCGCCAGCATCGAGGAGATCGTGCGCCAGGTCGCCCATTCCTCGGTCATCGCCGGCCGGGCCGATGCGGAGGCCGCCCGCACCGAGGCGACGATCCGGGCGCTCGCCGCCGGGGCGCAGCAGATCGGCGACGTGGTCCAGCTCATCACCAGCATCGCCGGGCGCACCAACCTGCTTGCGCTCAACGCCACGATCGAGGCGGCGCGGGCCGGCGAGGCGGGACGGGGCTTCGCGGTGGTGGCCGCCGAGGTCAAGGATCTCGCCACCCGCACGGCGCGCGCGACCGACGAGATCGCCGGCCAGATCGGCGGCATCCAGGCCCAGACCGTCGAGGCGGTGCGGGCGATCGAGGCGATCGGCGGCACGATCCGCGACATGAACGCCATCGCCACCGGCGTCGCGACGGCGATGGAGCGCCAGAGCGCCGCCACCGGCGAGATCGCCCGCAACGTCCAGCACGCCGCCCACAGCACGCAAGTCGTTTCCGGCCACATCGACGCGGTGCAGCAGGGCGCCGACCGCACCGGCGGCACCGCGGATCAGGTGCTGCACGCCGCCCGGGACCTGGCGCGTCAGGCCGCGATCCTGGAGCGCGAGATCGGCGGGTTCGTGACGGAGATCAAGGCGGCGTGATGCTGGCGCCGGTGTCGTTTGTGCTGGCGTCTCACGGTCGAGTGCATTCCCCTCCCCACAAGGGGGAGGGGAGGCGCGCTACCTTTAAAGGGGACATCATTCAGGCCGAGATGTGTGTAAATGCGATAGCCCGTGTTGGGAGAGGGAATCCCGCGCTCGATTGGATGAGGGTTCTTCAATCGGACACTTTTCGGCGGAGAGACAGGCGCCGCCGATCCTCGAACGACCCTACGCCTGCAACCTCGGAATCGCATCCGCGAACCGGGCGATCGGCAGGAAGAGGCTGAAGCGGCGCTCCTTGTCCTCGACGTGGATGATCGCCTCCTTCCACTCGGGCTCGCGGCAAGCGCGGCGTTTCAGCAGCACCGCGATATGAGCCGAACAGGTGATGATCTCGTGCGGCTCCTCAAGCTCGACGCCGCGCGTGTCCCGGATGAGACGGCTGCCGACCTGGAAGTGAAAGTAGTAGCAGGACATGCCGCTCTCTCCTGGGGTGGCTGTCCTGCCCGATTACGACTCCTCCTCTCCGGCCGCCTTAACCCGAGTCAAGGGTTTTGGGCGTTTTCCGATTTCCTCGTCTCCGGCCGCGCTTGAGGTGATCGTCGATGATCGGTGCCTACAGGTAGCCGCTGCCGGCCTCCGCCGCGAAGCGGTCGGGCGGGCCCTCCCAGACGATGCGGGCATGCTCCAGCACGTAGACCCGGTCGGCATGGGGCAGCGCGAAGGTGACGTTCTGCTCGCCGAGCAGCACGGTGATCGGCGTGGTCTGGCGCAGGCGCTCCAACGCCTTGGAGAGCTGTTCCAGGATCACCGGCGCGAGGCCCAGCGTCGGCTCGTCGAGGATCAGGAGGCGCGGCTTCATCATCAGGGCACGGGCGATGGTGAGCATCTGCTGCTCGCCCCCTGACAGCGTGCGGGCCATCTGGCCGCCGCGGCTCTTGAGGATCGGGAACAGTTCGAACAGCCAGTCGAGCTGGCGCGCGCTCTCCGCCTTGGGCAGGTGCTGGCCGCCGAGATCGAGGTTTTCGCGCACGCTCATCTCGCCGAACAGCTCGCGGGTCTCCGGCACCTGCACGATGCCGCCCCGCGCAATGCTCGCCGGCGTGCGCTTCGCCAGCGGCTCGCCGGCGAAGCCGATCTGCCCGGAATAGGGAACGAGGCCCGAGATGGCGTTGAACAGGGTGGTCTTGCCGGCGCCGTTGAGGCCGACCACCGAGACGAACTCGCCCTCGTGGACGTGGAGGCCGACGCCGCGCAGGGCCTGAGCCTTGCCGTAGAGCACGTCGAGCCCCTCGACCTTCAGCAGAGGTGCGCCGGAGAAATTGGCTTCGGGCCGCGCCGCGGTCTCGATGCTGCCGCCGAGATAGACCCGGCGCACGGTCTCGTTGCGCATCACCTCGGCGGCACTTCCCTCGGCGACGCGCTCGCCGAGATACATCGCGAAGACCCGGTCGACGAGGGCCGATACGCTCTTCACGTTGTGGTCGACGAGGAGCACCGCCTTGCCCTCGTCGCGAAAACCGCGGATCAGGGCGGAGAAATCCGCCACCTCGCCGGAGGTGAGACCGGCGAAGGGTTCGTCGACCAGCACCACCTTGGGATCGCGGGCGATCGCCTTGGCGAGTTCCATCCGGCGCAGGTCGGCGAAGGGCAGGGTGCCGGGGCGGCGGTCCATCACGCTGCCCAGACCCACCCGCTCGGCGATGGCCCGGGCGCGTGTCTCGACGCTCGCATCGGCGAAGAGCCGGATCAGGCTGTCGGGCAGGAGCGCGAGCTTGATGTTCTCCAGCACCGTCTGCCGGTGCAGCGGCCGCGAATGCTGGAAGACGAGGCCGATGCCGGCCCGCGCCACCCGGTGCGAGGGCCAGCCGGCGATCTCGGTGCCGTCGAGCCTGATGCTGCCGGCATTCGGGCGTTCCAGCCCCATGATGAGCTTCATCACCGTGGACTTGCCCGAGCCGTTCGGCCCGATCAGCCCGACGATCTCGCCGGCCCGCACGGAAAAGCCGATCGATTTCGCCGCGACGAGGCCGCCATAGCGCTTGGTCAGCCCTTCGACCGCGAGCAGCGGCGGGGCACCGTCGGCCGCGGAACGCGGGGCGGAGGGCAGGGGGGAAGGCAAGGTGGAGGCAGTGAGGCCGGCCGCACTCATGGACGCAAACCTTGTCGGACACCAGAGGAGGGGCGGGGCATCAGGCGCGCTGGCCTTGCCGGGTGAGGATCCCGAGGAGGCCCGACGGCACGAACAGGATCACCGCGAGCGCCGCGGCCGAGACCACGAAGGTCGAGAGCGAGCCGAGAGGCCGCAGCAATTCGCCGGCGGCGATCAGGAACACCGCGCCGAGCACGCCGCCGACGATGGTACGCCGCCCGCCGAGCACCGCCCCGATGATGACCTGGACGCCGACCGAGACGTCGACCAGCGTGCCGACCGACGCGGTGCCCATGTAGAAGACGAACAACGCACCGGCGAGGCCGGAGAACACTGCGCTGACGCAGAACGCCGCGAGCTTGTGCTTGGCGACGTTGAAGCCGAGCGCGCCGGCCTCGACCGGGTCCTGCCCGCTCGCCTGGAGGATCAGCCCGACCGGCGAGACCGCGATGGCGTAGAGGATGAGCCCGCTCACCCCCATGAAGCCGAGCGCGATCCAATAATTGGTGGCGGCGTCGATGCTGATGACGTCCGGTACCGTCAGGCCGATCTCGCCGCCGGTGGTGTCGGCGAAGACGACGATCAGGTTCTGCAGGATCAGCACCGCCACGACGGTGGTGAGGCCGAAATACGGGCCCCGCACCCTGAGCGCCGGCAGCGCCAGGACGAGACCGCCGATCACCGCCGCGACGGTACCGGCCAAGAGGCAGAGCGGGATGCCGACGCCGTGGCCGTTGAGGATGCCGGCGGTGTAGGCCCCTAAGCCGATCAGGAAGGTCGGGCCGAAATTGACCTCGCCGGCAAAGCCGAACAGCAGGTCCCAGGCCATCGAGAACACGCCGAAGTAATACGCGACGGTGAGGAGCCCGAGGATGTAGCCCGAGACCCAGAGCGGCAGCACGCTGGCGAGCGCGAGGCCGATCAGGCAGAGCCAGAACAACGGATTGCGAACGGTCTTGGCGAGCATGGGGCCTCTATTCGATAAGAGTGCAGCCAGGCGTCAGCGGCGCCCGAGCAGGCCCTGCGGGCGGACATACATCACGGCGACGAGCAGCAGGAGCGCGGGAATCGTCCGGTAGGCCGGGGAGACGAGATAGGCGGTCAGCGTCTCGAGATAGCCGACGACGTAGGCCGCGATCAGCGAGCCCGAGACGCTGCCCAATCCCCCCAGCACCACGATCGAGAAGGCGCTGGCGGTGAGCGGGCCGACGCTGTAGCTCGACACGCCGAGGAACTGGCCGAGCAGCACACCGGCGATGCCGGCGAGCACGCCGTAGATGAGCCAGATCGCCACGTAGATCTTCGACAGCTCGAAGCCGAGAAGCGTCACGCCTCGGGGATTCATCGAGGCCGCGAGCAGCACCTTGCCGGTGCGGGTGCGATTGACCAGCAGCCACAAGAGCCCGATCGTCGCCCAGCACACCACCGCCGTGAAGACCTGGTTCCACGGCGTGCGCACGCCCGCGATGGTCACCACGCCCTCGACGATCGGCATCACCGTCTTGGCGTTGCTGGTGAACAGGTAGGCGATGAATTCCTGGATCATGATGCCCCAGAGCAGCGTGCCGGTGAGGATGAAGATCTCCTTTTCCTCCGGCGGGATCGCCCGGGACTTGTCGATCGGGCGCACCACGACGCCGTAGGTGGCGAGCGTGAGCCCGGTGCAGACGACGATGCCGGTCGCCGCCCCCGCATAGGCGCCGAGGCCGAATTCGCTGGAGGCCGCCCAGGCCACCACCGCGGCGGTGACCATCAGCGCCCCGTGCGAGAGGTTGAGCACGCCCGAGACGCCGAAGATGAGGGTGAAGCCGGTGGCGCCGAGCGCGTAGAGCGCCGAGATGGCGAAGCCGTCGATGAGGATCTGGATCGCGGTCATGGGGCTCGCGGGGAAGAGGAGGGGGCGAGGCGCGCCACTCCCGAGCGGGCTGACGCATCCACACATCGCCGGATGAAGCGCAGGTCTTCTCCTCTCCCCGCGGGCGGGGAGAGGGCTGCGTCACCGTTCAGGTGATGCAGCAAGCGGAGGCGCAGCCGCAGCGAGGGTGAGGGGGTCTCGACGAGTGAGACTCTTTCGGAAAAACCCCCTCACCCTCGGCTGCCGCATCGCTGTGCTCCCTGAACGGGAGCACAGCCCTCTCCCCGCCTGCGGGGAGAGGGGAGATGCGCACGACCCGGTGCGGGAAACGAAAAGCTCAGGCGGAGAGGGTATCCGGCACTCGGCAGGTCTCTCAGTTCGCCGCCGTCCCGGCCTTCACGAAGCTCGGGAACGTAATCTTCCCGTTGGCGACATTCTGCGGCCAGATCGCCAGTTGCTTGCCGTCCTGCCACTGCATCATCATGCCCGACACGAGGCCGGGGCCGTACTTGATCGAGTGGGTGAACTCGTCGTCCTTGCCGTAGAACTGGATGCGCCCGAGGGTGCCTTCCCAGTCGGTCTTCTCGAGCGCGTCGACGAGCTTGTCGGGATCGGTCGAGCCGGCCCGCTTCACCGCATCGGCGATGTAGTAGACCTCGTCATAGGCCGTGTAGCCGGCGTATCCCGGGTAGCTGCCGTACTTGGCCTTGAAGGCTTCCGCGAAGGGCGCGGTCTTCGGGGTCACGTTGGTGCCGGGGGCGGCGAACATCTCGAACAGCACGCCTTCCGTGGCGCCGTTCGTCTCCTTCCAGAAGGTGGCGTTCGTCGCCTGCGAGGCGATGCCGATCATCGGGATCGGCACCTGCTGGCTGCGCCACTGTACCGTCGGCTGCACGCCGACATGCGAGATGCCGGTGACGATCACGTCGGGCTTGGCGCCCTCGATGCGGCTGAAGATCGGGTTGAAGTCGGTGGTGCTCGGCGAGAACCGGATGTGGTCGAGCACCTTCAGCCCTACCTTCGGCAGGCATTCCTTGTAGCCTTCGTCCAGCGGCTTGGTCCACGCCGCGTCCTCGCTCATGATGACGGCGGTCTTCATCTGCCGCCCCTCGACCAGGATCGCCTTGGCAGCGTCGCAGACGGCTTGGGACTGCGCCTTCGAG
This sequence comes from Methylobacterium sp. 142-1Y, assembly GCF_057747795.1. Lineage (NCBI taxonomy): Bacteria > Pseudomonadati > Pseudomonadota > Alphaproteobacteria > Hyphomicrobiales > Methylobacteriaceae > Methylobacterium > Methylobacterium sp. 142-1Y. The sequence continues at coordinate 1,749,493 of NZ_CM173224.1, forward strand.
GTCAGGTAGCCGTGGAAGGAATACTTGTTGCGGGCGTAGTCCTTGTGGACGTTGAGCGGGATCTCGTTCGAGGCCGCGCCTGGCGTGATGAACGGCAGCTTCAGCCGGGCCGACCAGGGCTGGAGCGCCAGCACCACCTCGCTGATGTAGCTGGCGATGACCGCGTGGGCCTTGTCCTCGCTCGCCGCGCGCTGGAAGGCGCGGACCGAATCGGCGGCCGAGCTCTTGTTGTCGTATGCGATGATCTCGATCTTGCGCCCGTCCATCCCGCCCTTGGCGTTGATCTCGTCGGCGGCGAGCTGGGCAGCCTGCGGGATCGAGGCCCCGGCGATGGCCTGCGCCTCGGCAATCACCGCGATGCGGATCGGGTCCGCGGCCTGAACCGTCGAGAGCGAGGCATTGGCGGCCAACAGGATCGTTGAACCAAGCAACGCGCGGACGAGCCGCCGCCTGGCGACGGATGCGCATTCCAGCATGACGTTCCCTCTTCCGGCCGCTGTTCGATCGATGGCGTCGCGGCTCTGAGGGGGAGTGTAACGGCGATGGAATCGATCACAAGATGCTGATCGCGATCCGGGCCGGTGGGTCGGCGAGCCATCGCGTGAGCGCATGGCTGCCGACCTCGCGGTCACCCGAGGGCAGATGGCACCCGCCACGGCACCTCCGCCGCCGCCCTGGCTTCGTAGGCCGCGATGGCCTCGGCGTGTTCGAGGGTCAGCGCGACGTCGTCCAGGCCCTCGACGAGGCAGCGTTTCTTGAACGGGTCGATCTCGAACGGGATCGCGCTGCCGTCCGGATCGGTCACGGTCTGGGCCGGGAGGTCGACCGTCACGACGGCGCCGGGCGACGCCTTGAGCCGCGCGCGCAGGGCCGCCACCTTGTCCTCCGGCAGGGTCACGGTGAGGAGCCCGTTCTTGGCCGCGTTCGACGCGAAGATGTCGCCGAAGCTCGGGGCGATCACGCAGCGCAGGCCTGCATCGACCAGGGCGTAGACCGCACCCTCGCGCGACGAGCCGCAGCCGAAATTGCGGTCGGCGACCAGGATGCCGGCGCCCGCGTAGGGAGGGGCGTCGAGGGCGGCGGCCTCGCCGCGGCGGCGCTCGTCGTGGAACAGGAAATTCCCGTAGCCGGCGCTCCTCGGCTTCTTCAGGAAGCGGGCGGGCAGGATCTGGTCGGTGTCGATGTTCGCCACGTCGAGCGGCACCGCGACGGCCTGGAGGGTGGTGAAGGGCTGCATGTCAGCGGCTCCCGAGGCGGCGGATGTCGGTGAGCCGGCCGGTGACGGCGGCGGCCGCCGCCATGGCCGGGCTCATCAGGTGGGTGCGGGCATTCGGGCCCTGGCGGCCCGGGAAGTTGCGGTTGGTGGTCGAGGCGCAGCGCTCGCCCGCCGGTACGAGGTCGCCGTTGATGCCGACGCACATCGAGCAGCCCGGTTCGCCCCATTCGAGGCCCGCCGCGCGAAACACCTGGTCGAGCCCTTCGGCTTCCGCCTGGCGCCGCACCGGGCCGGAGCCCGGCACGACGAGACCCGGGACGAGCGCCGTCCGGCCGCGCAGCACGGTCGCGGCGGCGCGCAGGTCCTCGATCCGCGAGTTGGTGCAGGAGCCGATGAACACCCGGTCGATCGAGACCTCTTCCAGCGGCATGCCGGGGGTGAGGCCCATATAGTCGAGCATCGCCCGCATCTGCCCGGCCTTGGTGACATCCGGCTCCCGGCCCGGATCCGGCACCGCGGCGGTGACGGGAAGCGCGGTCTCGGGGCTGGTGCCCCAGGTCACGGTCGGGGCGATCGTGCTCGCGTCGAGCGTCACCTCGCGGTCGAACCGGGCGCCCTCGTCGCTCGGCAATTGCCGCCAGGCCGCCACCGCCTCGTCGAACAGCGCGCCCTTCGGGGCGTAGGGTCGGCCTTCGAGGAAGGCGAAGGTGGTGTCGTCCGGCGCGATCATGCCGGCTCGGGCGCCTGCCTCGATCGACATGTTGCAGATGGTGAGCCGCCCCTCCATCGACAGGCCGCGGATCGCGCTGCCGGCATATTCGAGCACGTGCCCGACCGCGCCGCCGGCCCCGATGACCGCGATGATCGCCAGGATCACGTCCTTGGCGGTGACGTGGGGCCCGACCACGCCGTTGATGGTGACGCGCAGGGTCTTGGGCCGCCGCTGCCACAGGGCTTGTGTCGCCAGCACATGCGCCACCTCCGTCGCCCCGATGCCGAAGCCGAGCGCCCCGAAGGCGCCGTGGGTCGAGGTGTGGGAATCGCCGCACACGATCGTGAGGCCCGGCAGCGTCAGGCCCTGCTCGGGGGCGAGCACGTGGACGATGCCCTGGGCGCGGTCGTCGAGGCCGAAATGCCGGATGCGGTGACGCCCGGCATTGTCGGCCAGCGTCGAGACCATGTTGGCGATCTCGGGGTCGGGGATCGGCCCCTGGCGGTCGCGGGAGGGGACGTAATGGTCGGCGACCGCGAAGGTCAGATCGGGACGCCGGATCTCCCGGCCGGCATGGTCGAGCATCCCGAAGGCGTGGAACGAGCCCTCGTGCAGCAGGTGCCGGTCGATGGCGAGCAAGGCCTGGCCGTCGGGGCGGGTCGCCATGACGTGGGCGTCCCAGACCTTGTCGAGGAGGGTGCGGGGTTGCGGGGTCATCGGGCGTCCTCCGCCGTGTTCATTGATGTGGGGGTAAGAGATGGGCGTTGGATGAGGTTCGGTGCTGGCGGTTGAGCGAGATGGGAAGCAAAGCTCGCATCTCGGTTAGAAGTTCTGTTTCCAGGCGAGGCACCTCCCGTCTCATCGCAGCAGAGCCGTCGGAAAAGGGAGAAGCGCGGTTTCCCCTCTCCCCGCGGGGCGGGGAGAGGGCCGTGTCACCGTTCAGGTGACGCGGCAAGCGGAGGCGTAGCCGGAGCGAGGGTGAGGGGGTATTTCAGGATGAGGCTCCTCCGGCAACACCCCCTCACCCTCGCCCTACGGGCTCGCCGCGCCCTCTGAACGAGGGCTCGGCCCTCTCCCCGCCCGCGGGGAGAGGAGGAAACCCGCGCTGAACTGGTCGAGAGGTGGTCGCAACTCGCAGCCACTCGTTATACTGTTGCCATCGACCCCGCCGTCTCCCCGGCGATGCGCCCGAGCGCCACGGCGGCCAAGAGCCCGTTGCCCGAGAGGTATCCCCCGGGCCCCGTCCCCGACACGCCGCAGGCGGCGCCCCCCGCCGCGAACAGGTTCGGGATCGGCGTGCCGTCTTGCGTCAGCACCCGCGCGTCGTGGTCGACCACGAGGCCGCCTTGCGTGTGAAACAGCGCCCCGGTCACCCGCACCGCCCGATAGGGTGCGGTCAGCGCCGGCACGCCGGCGAAGGAGCGCCCGAACCCGTCCCGGCCGCCCTCGCGCTTCAGCGCCTCGACCTCGGCCAACGTTTCGGCCAGGGCCGCTTCCGGCAGGTGCAGCCGCGCCGCCAGTTCGGCAACCGTGTCGGCCGCGACGATCGCCCCGGCGCTCTCGGCCCGGCGAAAATCCTCGAACTGGCGGGCGATGCCGGCGATACGCGCGTCGAACACCGTGACGGCCACGCCGCCGGGCTGGCGCAGAACCTCCGCCGCCTGCTCGGAATAGCCCTTGCTCTCGTTCGAGAACCGGCGTCCCTCCGCGTTCACCTGGAACCCGCCCTCGGTGATCGTGGCCCAGGTGATCAGGATGCCGTGCGGATGCGCCACCGAGCCGTGGCCCTGGTGGCCCGAGAGGTGGCGGGTGGCCGCCCCTAAGGCCTCGCCCCAGAGCAGCGCGTCGCCCTGGTTGCCCTCGTGGCCGAAATAGAGTGCGCCCGCCAGCTCCGGCACATGCTGCGCCACCAGGGCCTTGTTGCCGCCATAGCCGTTGCAGGCGAGCACCAGCGCCCGGCAGGCGACGCGCTCGCGTGAACCGTCGGGGCGCACGAGGCCGAAGCCGCGGATCGCGTCACCGTCCCGGTAGAGCGTGTCGACCGTGGCCTCGCACAGGATCGGGATGCCGGCCGCCTCGACGGCCCGCGCGAGGCGATCGACCAGTTCCTCGCCGGACCGGCTCGGCAGGCCGTGCATGCGGTTCGCCGAATGGCCCGGATAGCGGAAATCGGTGATGACCGAGAAGGGCAGGCCGTGCCGGTCGCTGAGCCATTCGAGGGCGGGGCCGACGGAGCCGGCAAGGCGCGCGACGAGGGCCGGGTCGGGCTCGTTCTTCGCCTTGGCCATGATGTCGGCGGAGAACAGATCCGGGTTGTCCTCGATCCCGGCCTCGCGCTGCCAGCGCGTGCCGGGGGCCGGGACCAGACCGGCCGAGAGGGCGGTCGAGCCGCGGGGCACGGGATCGCGCTCGATCACCAGCACCTCGGCCCCGGCCTCATGGGCGGCGAGCGCCGCCACCAGCCCGGCGGCGCCGGCACCGATCACCGCGACCGGAACGTCGATGTCGAAGGTGGTCCCTTCCGCGGATTCGACCCTCATGTCGACAGCTCCGTCACGATCTCCGCGACCGTCGCGACCCGGCAGACCGGCTTGAGGGCGTCGATCGCGGTCTGGTGCACGGAGGGCGAGAAGGCCGCGCAGGCATCCGACAGGACCGTGACCGAGAAGTCGCGGACATGGGCGTCGCGCACCGTCGAGGCGACGCCGCCATTGGTGACGATGCCCGACACGATCAGCCGCTCGATCCCCGCCTTGCGCAGGACCCATTCGAGCCGGGTCATGTAGAAGGCCGAATAGGCGACCTTCTCGACCGTGAGGTCGGCGGGCTGGAGTTCGTCCACCAGCGCGTGGCCCCAGGCGCCGGGCAGGAAGTCGCCCTTCCTGAGGAACGGCCGCAACTCGCGCAGGTGGGGCGAGATCATCGGCTCGCCGCCCTTGCCCGGCACCAGGGTGAAATGGGTCGAGACGATGAACCCGCCCCGTGCCCGGATCAGCTCGGCCAGCGGCCGGACCGTCGCGGGTACCGCGGCGATCTCGGGCGCCGACTGCCCGGCTCGGCCATAGGCACCGTCCGGGTGCAGGAAGTCGTTCTGCAAGTCGCAGATCAGGAGCGCCGTGCGCTCCATCGGGATCGAACCGTGGCTCATGCGGGCGCTCCCGTCCGGGTGACCACCACGTTGCCGAGCCGGTCGACCCGGGCCGTCAGGTCGGGATCGACCACGGTGGTGGCGTCGGGCTGCTCCAGGATCGCCGGGCCGGGGATCTCGGCGCCGATGGGCAGGGCGAGGCGGGCGTAGACGGAAGCTTCGTGCCAGGCGCCGGCAAACCAGACCGGCCGGCTGCCGAGGCGGGCCGAATCCAGCGAGGCATCCGGTCCCGGCGCGAGCGCGGCGAGATCGAAATGCGGACGCCGTCCGATCGCCGCGGTGCGCAGGTTGACGATCCGGGTGCCGAGACCCGGCAGCAGGCGGCTGAACGAGGTGCGATAGGCGGCCTCGAACGCCTCCTGGATGATCGCGGGGGTGATGCCGGTGGTGCCGTTCGCGACCGTCACGGGGAGCGCCACCGCCACGGTGTGGGTCTGGCCGACATAATGCATGTCGAGTTCGAACACCGTGTCGATCCGCGAGACGGTGAGGCCGGCGGCCTCGACGACCTCCCGCGCGGCCTCCGCTTCCGCCACCATCCGCCGGTCGAGGGCGGCGGCGTCGAGGCCGGCCAGCGACAGGTTCAGGGTCTGGACCTGGTCGTGGCGGATGTCGGCGATGACGCAGCCGAGCGCCGAGGTCACGCCCGGATAGCGCGGCACGAGAGCACCGCGCAGGCCCACATCCTTGATCAGCGCCCCGACATGCAGCGCACCGCCGCCGCCGAACGGCACCGCCGCGAACTTCTGCGGATCGTGGCCGCGCTCGATCGAGACGAGACGGATCGCGCCCGCCATCTTGCCGTCGGCCACCCGCACGATCGCTTCGGCCGCCGCCATCACGTCGAGGCCCAGGGGTGCTGCGACGTGCTCGTGGATCGCCGCCTTCGCCGCCTCGACATCGAGGCGCTTCAAGGCGCCGCCGATCGGCCGCTCGGCGTTGATGCGGCCGAGGACCACGTTGGCGTCGGTCAGCGTCGGGCGGGTATTGCCCTGGCCGTAGCAGACCGGGCCCGGCCGCGAGCCGGCGCTCTCCGGCCCGACCTGGAGCAGGCCGCCGGCATCGACATGGGCGATCGAGCCCCCGCCGGCGCCGATCGTGCTGATCTCGATCATCGGCGTGCGGATCACGAGGCCGAAATCGATCGTGGTCTGGGCGGCGAGCGCGGTCTCGCCCTCGACCACCAGCGACACGTCGAAGGAGGTGCCGCCGAGATCGCCCGTGATCACGTTCGGGAAGCTGGCCTCCTTGGCGATGGCGGCGGCCGCGATGACGCCGGCCGCCGGGCCCGAGAGGGCGGTGCGGACGGGGAGGCGCCGGGCGGTGGCGGTCGACATCACGCCGCCATTGGACTGCACGATGTGGAAGCGGCCGGAAAAACCCTCCGATTCCAGCGCCCGGTCGAGCTTGCCGAGATAGCTGCCGACGACGGGCTGGAGATAGGCGTTGAGCACCGTCGTCGAGGTGCGCTCGAACTCGCGGATCTCCGGCAGGATGCCGGACGAGCGCTCGACATTGGCGTTCGGCCACACGGCGGCGGCGGCCTCCAGCGCGATCCGCTCGTTCTCCGGGTTGGCGTAGGCGTTGACGAAGCAGATCGCCAGGGCCTCGGCGCCGTTCGCGATCAGTTCGCGGGCGGCCTCGACCACCTGATCCGGGTTCACCACCTCCCGGATCGTGCCGTCGGCGAGCGTGCGTTCGTCGACCTCGAGCCGCAGGTCGCGGTCGACCACCGGGACGAAATCGCCCCACAGGCCCCAGGTGTGGCGCCGGTCGCGGCGGCGCATCTCCAGCACGTCGCGAAACCCGCGGGTGGTGATGAGGCCGATCCGGGCGCCCTTGCGCTCCAGGAGCGCGTTGGTGCCCACCGTCGTGCCGTGGACGATCGAGGCGAGGCCGGCGACCTGGCCGAAGCCCTTCAGGCCGGCGAGGAAGCCGACCGCCTCGTCGCCGCGATTCGACGGGACCTTGCCGGTCTGGAAGCGGCCGGCGGCCTCGTCGTAGTAGAAGAGATCGGTGAAGGTGCCGCCGACATCGACGCCGACGATGGCACGGGGGGTCATTGCTCGTCTCCGGTCGTCAGGGCGTAGTCGCGGGCGGCGGCCTCCGGGCTCACGTAGCCGAGGCGCAGGTCGCGCTTCAGGGCCTCGCGGTTCCGCTCGGCCGGATGGCCGAAGCCGCCGCCGCCGGGGGTCTCGAGCCGCACCCGCTCGCCGGCCTTGATGCGAACATCCGTCACCTTCGAGACCATCGGCGGGCTCGCCCAGCCATCCGGCGTCTGCCAGGCGAAGCGGTTGAGCGCCGCGGAATGCCCGCCCTTGACGCCGAACGGCGCGACCTTGCCGCGCTCGCCGAGCAGGAACACGTCGGCATCGGTCAGGGTCTCGATCTCGTAGACCGCGCCCAAGCCGCCGCGATGGGCGCCGGCCCCGGCGCTGTCGGGGCGCAGGGACCACTGGGTGAAGACCACCGGATAGGCGGCTTCCAGGATCTCGACCGGCGGGATCGTCGCGGTCGAGATCGGGTTGTTGGCATGGCTCAGGCCGTCGGTCTCGGGGTTGCCCCCCAAGCCACCGCCGAAGAACGAGAACATCACCCAGCGCGAGCCGTCCGCCCGGTGGCCGGCGAGCGACAGCGCGTTGATGGTGCCGAAGGGCGCGGCGGTCGCCCGGTCCGGATCGGCTTCGGCCAGCGCGCCGAGCACCACGCCGATCAGCCGCAGGATCGTCTCGGTGTAGCCCGCCATCGGCTTCGGGGCGCCGGCACCGAGCAGGGTCGTTTCCGGCACCGTGAACGCGATCGGCCGCAGGCAGCCGGCATTGGCCGGCACCTCGGTGAAGACGTGCTTGAGCGCGACGTAGCAGGCGGCGACGGTCGTCGCGTGCGAGATGTTGATCGGCCCCTGCGCGGGCGCCGACGAGCGCGCGAAGTCCAGCGCCATCTCGTCGCCCGCGATCGTCAGGTCGAGGGCGATGGTCAGCGGCTCGTCGGTGATGCCGTCATTGTCGAGCACGTCCTCGAAGCTGTAGCGGCCGTCCGGCAGCGCCCGGATCGCGGCGCGCATCAGGGCCTCGGCCCGGTCGGAGAAGGCTGCGAAGGCGGCATCGACCGTGGCGTCGCCGTACTCGTCGAGGAGCGCGGTGAAGCGGCGCTCGCCGAGATCGAGGGCGTTGAGCTGGCCGTTGAGGTCGCCCCAGTTCGAGGTCGGTACGCGGGTGTTGGCGGCCAGGATGTCGACGATGTCCTGGTTCAGGCGCCCGGCGGAAAACAGCTTCACCGGTGGGAAGCGCACGCCCTCCTGGAAACTCTCCGTCGCCTTCGGGTTGTAGCCGCCCGGCACGTTGCCGCCGATATCGAGCCAGTGGCCGACCGAGGCGAGCCAGCAGAACAGCTTGCCGTCCCGAAAGACCGGGCGGACGAGGCGGAAATCGTTGAGGTGGGTGCCGCCGCTATAGGGATCGTTGAACAGGAAGGTGTCGCCGGGCTCCAACCCGCCCTCGCGCTCGACCTTGGCGATGACCGCCTTGACCGCGAAGGCCATGGCGCCGACGAAGATCGGCAGGCCCTTGGTGCCCTGGACCAGGGTGTCGCCGGTGGTGGCGTGGTAGAGGCCGTGGCAGGCGTCGCGGGCTTCCGCGATGATCGGATTGAAGGCCGAGCGGTAGAGCGTCGCGTCCATCTCGTCGGCGATCTGCTCCAGGCGGCCCTTCAGCACCGCCAGGGTGACGGGATCGATGGCAGTCATTGAGCGCTCCCCTCGTAGGCGCGGCCGCGGGCCAGCATCTCGGGCGTGCCGATGAGCGCGTTGAGCTCGCCGAAATCGAACATCCGGTCGGCGAACGGCGTGTTGGTGCCGGCCTTGGCCAGCGAGGCGTAGTAGGCCTGCGCGGTGCGGGCGAGCGCCCGGACGATGCCGCCGGGGAAGATCACCAGGCGAAAGCCCAAAGCCCCGAGATCGGCGGCCGAGGCCAGCGGCGTGTCGCCGCCCTCGACCATGTTGGCGAGCAGCGGCCGGGTGTGCCCGAGCGCCTTCGTGACCTCGGCGAGCTGGTTTGCCGAGCGCGGCGCCTCGACGAACAGCACGTCGGCGCCGGCCTCCGCATAGGCCCGGGCCCGCTCGATGGCCCGCTCGAAGCCCTCGACCGCCACCGCATCGGTACGGGCGACGATCAGGGTCTCGTCGCTGCGGCGGGCGTCGAGCGCCGCCTTGATCTTGCCGACCATCTCGCCCTGGCCGATCAAGGTCTTGTCCTGGAGGTGGCCGCAGCGCTTGGGGTAGCTCTGGTCCTCGAGCTGGATCGCGCTGGCGCCGGCCCGCTCGAACAGGCGCACGGTGCGCTCGACGTTGAGCGCGTTGCCGTAGCCGTTATCGGCATCGACCACGAGGGGCGTCGCCACCCGGTCGCGCACCAGCGTGATGGTCTCGGCGACCTCGCTCATCGAGACGAGGCCGATATCGGGCCGGCCGAGCCGCGTATAGGCGATGGCCGCACCCGAGAGGTACAGGGCCTCGAAGCCCGCATCCGTGGCGAGCGAGGCCGTGAGGGCGTCGTAGACGCCCGGAGCGACGAGGACGCGGTCCTCGGCGAGGCGGGACTTCAGGGACATGACGCGGGGTGTTCCTCGTTCGGTTTCATCGCGTTCGGGGTGCGCATCTCCCCTCTCCCCGCGGGCGGGGAGAGGGCTTCGATGACCTTGTCGTCATCGAAGCGAGGCGGCAGCCGAGGGTGAGGGGGTGTTTCCGGATGATGCTCTTCCGGCACCTCCCCCTCACCCTCGCTTCGGCTTCGCCTGCGCTCGTCGCTTGCACGACAAGGTGCAAGCGACCCTCTCCCCGCCCGCGGGGAGAGGAGAAATCCTGTGCTTTTCCGATGCGCGCCTGAGCTTGATCTTCTCGTCGCTCTTCTAGGCGTCCACACTCATATCTTTTGTGCTCAGCGGTGGTCTCTGCAAGGCGAAGCTCACGCCACCAGCGCCAGCAATGCCCCGACCCCCGCCGCCGTCTCGATCCCCGCCACCGCGCGGATGACCTCTTCGCTCCGCGCCGCCCCCCAGACCGGCCCGGCGAGCGCCCGGAACTTCTCCCGCACGTCGTCGGCCGAGTACGGATCCTCGGTGTCGCCGCGGTTGGTCAGCGCCTTGGCCGAGAGCTTGCGGCCGTCGGCCAGCGTCAGCGTGACCTTGGCCGGGCGCAGGGATGGCAGCTGCGCCGTCATGGTCGGGTCCTCCTGCACCATCACCCGGCGGGCCAGCGACAGGATGCGGCGGTCGGCCCGCGCCTCATCGCGAAAGGCGTCGGTGTCCGCCTCGCCGCGCACCAGGGCCGCCGCGAGGGCGAAGGGCAGGGAGAACTTCGCCGCCAGCATCGTCTCGGGCGCCGGATGGTCGAGCTGCGCCGCCCACACGTAAGTCGCGACCTCGACCGAGCGCACGGAATCCGGGTCGATCGGACCGGACTCGGCGCGGATCTGCGCCAGGGCGTCGAGGGCGCCGTGGGTGTAGCGGCAGGCGGCGTGGCGCTTGAAGTAGTTGCGGGCGATCTCCCAGCGGGTCCCCAGTTCCTCCACCATCGCCTCGGCGGAGAAATCGTCGGCGAGGATGCCGCCATAGACGGTGCCGATCCCGTCGCGCTCCGGCAGGAAGCCGCTCTCGGCGAGGTCCCAGGCGGTCAGCCCGAGCTGGTTGGAGAAGCCCGCATAGGTGTTGCGGACCGTCGCCCCCTCCAGCATCGTGCGCCGGCTGGTGCTCAAGCCCAGCGACGAGGCGAGGCCGATCGTCCGGCCGATCATCGCGGCATCGGCACGGAAGAGCTTGGCGACGGCGAGCGCCGCCCCGACCGTGCCCCAGGTGCCGTGCGGGTGCATTGTCACCCGCAACTTCGAGGCGATGCCGATCCGCGCGCCGATCTCGTAGCCGAGGACCAGCGCCGCGATCAGGTCGGCCCCCGAGGCGTTCACCTCTTGCGCGGCGGCGAGCGCCGCCGGGACGACGTGGATCGCCGGGTGGCCGCGGGCGTACTGATTGCCCTCGTCCAATTCCAGCGTTGTGCCGGCAGCGCCGTTGACGAGCGCCGCGTCGCGCGGATCGAGCGACAGGCCGCTGCCGATCGCCGGGGCCGGGCCTGAGCGGCGGGCGGCGAGCCGCTCGGCGAGCGCCCGGCATTCCGGCTCGCGCATCCCGGCGGCGATGACGCCGAGGCTGTCGAGAAGGACGAGGCGGGCGCGGTCGAGGGCCGGTTCCGGGATATCGGCGGGGGCGAGACCGGCCGCAAATGCCGTCCATTGCCCGAGCCAGGCGGGGGCTGGCTCGGCCAGCAGCGTGGTCGCCGGGACGATGCCGGGGGTGACGATGCCCATCTTACAACCCCAGATAGGTGCGGCGCAGGGCCGGATCGGCGGCGAGCGTCGCGGCGTCGCCTTCGAGCGCGACGGTGCCGTTCTCCAGGATGTAGGCGCGGGTCGCGAGATCGAGCGACTGCACCACGTTCTGCTCCACCAGCATGATCGGCAGGCCTTCCTGGTTGAGGGTACGGACGAGCGTGAACATCTCCTCGACGAGGAGCGGCGAGAGCCCGAGCGAGGGCTCGTCGAGGATGAGGAGGCGCGGCTCGGCCATCAGGCCGCGGCCGATGGCGAGCATCTGCTGCTCGCCGCCCGAGAGGGTGCCGGCGGCCTGGGCCGCCCGCTCGCGCAGGCGCGGGAAGGTGGCAAACACCCGCTCGATGTTCTGGGCCCGCCGCGCCCGGCCGCGGCGGTAGCTGCCGAGCACCAGGTTCTCGCGCACGCTCAGGTTCGGGAAGATCTTGCGGCCTTCCGGCACGTGGATCAGCCCGGCCTCGACGATGGCGGAGGCCGAGGCCGTGGTGATGGGCTTCCCGTCGAAGCGGATCTCGCCGGCCCGCGCCGAGACCACCCCGGACAGGACCTTGTTCAGCGTCGTCTTGCCGACGCCGTTGGCGCCGAGCACCGCGACGATCTCGCCCGTGCGCACCGTGAGATCGAGGCCGCGCAGGACCTCGGTGGCGCCGTAGCCGGCGCGAAGGCCTGCGATCTCAAGCATCGACCGCCTCGCCATTGACGGAGTCTTCGGCCTTCATCCGGGCGGCCGCGCCCTTGCCGAGATAGGCCTCGATCACCTGCGGGTCGGCGCAGACCTGCCGCGGCGGGCCCGACGCGATCATCCTGCCTTGCGCGAGCACGTAGACTTCCTCGCACAGGGTCATCACCGCCTGCATGATATGCTCGATCATCAGGATGGTGACGCCGCCGTCGCGGATGGCGCGCACGACGGGAAGGATGTCGCGGATCTCCGAGGGGTTCAGGCCCGCCAGCACCTCGTCGAGGAGGAGGAGCCGCGGCTCGGTGGCGAGCGCCCGAGCCACCTCCAGGCGCTTGCGCCCGGCCACCGTCAGGTCGGCGGCGGGCTTGTCGAGCTGGTCGCCGAGCCCCACACGGGTCCCGACCTCCCGGGCCTTCGCCACCGCGTCCGCCCGGCGCGGATGGCGCAGATAGGCGCCGACGGCGATATTCTCGGCGACGGTGAGCCCGGCGAAGGGCTGGACGATCTGGAAGGTGCGGGCGATGCCGCGGCGCGCCCGCAGGTGCGGCGCCTCCTCCGTCACGTCCTCGCCCTCGAACAGCACCCGGCCCTCGCTGGGGGCGAGGAAGCCGGAAATCATCCCGAACAGGGTGGTCTTGCCGGCGCCGTTGGGCCCGATGAGCCCGGTGATCGAGCCTGCCGGCACGGTGAGCGACGCGTGGTCGACCGCGACGAGGCCCTGGAAGCGCTTGGTGAGGGAATCGACGGCGAGCATCGGATCAGGCTCCCACCGGGACGGCGCGCGCCTTGCGCTTGCGGCGGCGCAGGCCGAGCAGCCCTTGCGGCGCGAAGGCGATGACGGCGATCAGGCAGGCGCCGAACACCACCAGATCGACCCCCGGAATGCCGCCGGCGAGGTGCTTGGTGAGTTCGCCGAGGCCTTGCAGCGCGAGAGCGCCCACGAGCGGCCCGAAGGCGGTGCCGATGCCGCCGACGATCGGCGCCAGCAGCGCCTCGACGGAGATCCAGGTGCCGTAGGCCACCCCGGCATCGAGGTAGAGGAAGTATTGCACGTAGAGCCCGCCGGCCGAAGCGGTGATCGCCGCCGAGAGCGCGATGGCGCGCAGCTTCACCGCGAGGGCATCGACGCCGAGCGCGCGCGCCGCCTCCTCGTTCTCGCGCACGGCGATCAGGTGGGCGCCGAAGCGCGAGCGCTCCAGCCAGCGCGAGGCGAGCAGCGCCAGGCCGACGACGGCGACGACTAGGAGGACGAAGAAGCGCCGATCGGTGAATTGCAGGGTCGCGAGGCCCGGCCGCAGGGGCAGGAGCAGCCCGGCCGCACCCCCGGTGAAGTCGGCGGCATTGGCCAGGATGCGGAACACCTCCGCGAAGGCAAGCGTCACGAGGGCGAAGTAGGAGCCGCGCAGGCCCGCCCGGAAGCTCAAATAGCCGATGGCGAGGCCGGTGAGCGCCCCGAGGCCGATGCCCGCCCCGAGCGCGGCCCAGGCGTTCCAGCCGAGCTTCATCTGGAGGATCGCGGTGGCGTAGGCACCGGTACCGAAGAAGGCGGCGTGGCCGAAGGAATATTGCCCGCCGAAGCCGCCGAGCACGTTCCAGCCCAATCCCGCGAGCGCGATGATGAGCGTGGTGACGAGGAAGTTGAGCAGGCTGCCCGACAGCCCGAGGAAGGGCAGGGCGGCGAGCACCACGAGGACGAGGAGGACGGGCAGGAGGTCGCGGGCGCTCATGCGCGGGCTCCGAACAGGCCGGTCGGGCGCACCAGCAGCACCAGGATGAAGATCAGGAAGATGCCGATCTGACCCAAGCTGTCGCCGAGCAGCAGGCCGGAAAAGCTCTCGACCACCCCGATGATCAGGCCGCCGACGAGCGCTCCGGCGATCGACCCCATGCCGCCGAGCACCACGATGGTGAAGGCGACCAGCACGAAGGCGGCACCCGAGCGCGGGTTGACGTAATAGGTCGGCATCAACAGGCAGGCGGCGACGGCGAGGCACGCGCAGCCGAGGCCGAAGGTGACGGCGTAGACGTGGTCGACCTCGATGCCGACGAGGCGGGCGCCGAGCTTTTCCCGCGCCACCGCCCGGATCGCCCGTCCGGTGTCGGTGCGGTTCAACAGCAGCCAGAGCAGGCCGGTCACCGCGAGCGAGGCGGCGAGTCCGATCACCCGCGGCGTCGAGAGCAGGAGCGGGCCGATCTCGATCACCTGGAGGGCGGCGTCGGAGTCGAGCGCGCGCGTGTCGGAGCGGAACAGGGCGAGCAGCCCGTTCTCCAGCACGATCGACAGGCCGAGCGTGACGAGGAGCACGTTGTTGTCGTTGCCGTGGCTCGCCGGGCCGATGACGAAACGCTGCAGGCCGTAGCCGAGGCCGAACATCAGCGGCACGATCGCGATCATCGCGACGTAGGGATCGACGTGGACCAGCGCGAAGGCGCCCCAGACCGCGAACATCGCGACGGTGAGGAGCGCCCCGTGCGCGAAGTTGATGATGTGCAGGACCCCGTAGACCAGGGTCAGCCCGAGGGCGATGAGGGCGTAGACCGCCCCCGTCATCAGGCCGTTGAGGGCTGCCTCGATCAGGATCTGGGGCGCGTACATCGTCACGCCTTGAAGGGGAAGTTCGCCTTCGCCTCGGCGAAGTCCGGCGGCGCGATGACCTTGACGTCGCCGCCCTGCACCTGCGTGTTGAGCGGGAGCGCCGAGGTGTTCTGGCCGCCCGCGAACTTCGACTGGCCGTAGGGCATCACGCCGCTGCCGAAGCTCTGGGTGGAGAGCGCCTCGATGATCTTGAGCCGGTCGGGCGCGCCGGCCTTCTCGATCGCCTCGGCCATCAGCCGCACGGCGGAATAGTTCATCGGGATGTTGTAGGCGAAGGCGCGGCCCGCGGCTTCCGTGCGCTTGCGCAACTCAGGCGTCAGCGGGTTCTTCGGATCGGGCCAGTGGTTGCAATCCATCACGCCCTCGGCCGCCTGCGGGAACTCCTTGACGAAGCGCAAGGACGAGGCACCGCCGCCGAGGATCGCGTAGATGCCCTTCGGCCGGACCCGCTGCTGGAGCATCGTGCGGGCGAGCAGCACGAACTCCCCATAGTAGTTCGACGGGATGACGAGATCGGGCTGGAGCGAGCGGATGCGCAGGACCACGTTGGCCATGTCGCGGGCCGGGGTCGGGTGCGACACGGTCTCCAGGATCTCGAAGCCGAGCTTCGGCAGCTCCGCCTGGAGGAGCTTGGCGAGGCCGGAGCCGAACAGCCCGTCCTCGTGCACGATCACGACGGTGCGGGCCGGCTTGCCGGCGGCGTCGTTGAGGGCGACGAGGCGTTCCAGGGCGCTCTTCGTCACCATGCCGAAGCTCGGCGAGAACCGGAAGGTGTTCTTCAGGCCGCGCTGGGTCAGCTGGTCGGCGACGCCGACATCGATCAGGTAGGGCAGGTCGTAGCGCGAGGCGGCCTGGCTCGCCGTGGCGCAGAGGCCACTGCCGAAGCCGCCGACGATTGCCGCGACGCCCTCGCCGTTCAGGCGCTCGGTCTCCTGCGCCGCCACTTCGGGGCTCGACCGGCTGTCGGCGAAGACGATCTCGAGCTTGGCTCCGCCGAGCGCTTTCAATCCGCCGGCGGCGTTGATGTCCTGCACCGCGAATTCGGCGCCGAGCTTGCCGAGGTCGCCGTCATTGGCGAGCGCGCCGGTCACCGGCTGGATGATGCCGAGCTTCACGGACGCGCCTTGCGCCCGCAGGATCGCCGGCATCGCCACGAGCGAGGTCGCAGCGAGGCCGGTGCGCAGGACGGCGCGGCGGGACGGAACGAGGATCGAGGTCACGGGGCGGGCCTCCTGGGGTAGGAACGACGGGTCTCGGGCTTGACCGGGCGGGTCGCGGCGGGCGTCCAGCGCCGCTCGCCGGCGTCACCCGTGCGCAGCAGGTCCATCTGGAAGGCGTAGCGGTCGGGCCGGTAGAGCGCGTGCAGGTGCTCGACGCCGCGGCCGGCCGGATCGAACACCACCCGGGTGAGGTCGATGAGTGCCGAGCCGACTTCGAGGTCGAGGGCGGCCGCCACTTCGGGGCCGGCGAGCGTCGCGCCGATCGCCTGCGTCGCCCGGTCGGCGGTGACCCCGGAGCGCTCCATCAGTTCGAGGAGCGGCGTCGCGGCGAGATCCGCCTCCGAATAGGACAGGCCGACCCGCTCGGGGACGTGGGTGGTGAGGAAGGAGAAGGGCTGACCGTCGATCAGGCGGACGCGCACCGAGCGCTGCACCCGCTCTGCCGGCTCCAGCAGCAAAGCCTCGGCGATGGCGGCGGGCGCCGCGACGTACTCGAAGGACAGGAGCCGCACGCCGGTGGCCCGCCCCATGGCGATCAGGCCCGAGAGCAGGTTCGGCAGGTCGCCGACCACCGGCCGGGGACCTGCCGGCCCCTGCACGAAGGTGCCGGAGCCGGGCCTGCGCCGCACCAGCCCCTCGCCGGCGAGCAGGTCGAGGGCGCGCCGCACGGTGACCCGCGCCAGGCCGTGCTCGGCGGCGAGCGCCGGCTCGCCCGGCAGCCGCGCGCCGGGAGGCAGCCGGCCGCTGGTGATCTGGTCGCGCAGCAGCAGGTAGAGCCGGCGCGCCTTGTGCGGTTCGATCGCGGAGGTCACGGGGCCATCCCTGGCTCGCGGCTTGCACCATCGCTGCCTGGAGCCGCCCGCGGTCATCCGCCGACGCTCACCTGTCCGATTATGCAGACAGGTAGCTGTCCGTCAATTGGGACAGGTTGATTGCGCTAACAAGAATTTTCGGCCGCCCGAGAGGAGGAGAGGCGCTGGGCTCCCCCTTCCCCCCTCTGCGGCGGAGGGTGCCCGGCTGCGAGTGCGAAGCATTCGTGCGCCGGGCGGGAGAGGGACAGCGCGACGCCGCTCCAGGGAGCGCCCTTCATCAAGGCCGCGACCTCTCCGGAGCCGGCGTCCGCTCTCCCGGCTCGCTTGCGCTCGCCACCCTCCCCCGCAGAGAGCAGGACTGTCCGGGGAAAGACGAGGCGCTGGAAATCCCCTCTCCCCGTGGGCGGGGAGAGGAGAGAACCAGTGCCATTCTTTTCCCCGGACATCCCTGCGCAGAGGGGAAGGGGGAAACCCCCGTCTTTCCCTTCGCCGAGCAGATTTGCAAGAAAAAACAGACGATAATAATTGCGAATTGATTGATATTCATATATATTATGTTATTTCAATAACGAATAATTGCGGTTTCGAAGAAATATAAACCAATTTCTGCGTCAGTAAAAATCTTCATTGCAACACGATTTTCCGACGAAAATGCTTTACCGCGACGGCACCCATTGCCGCGACAGCGCGTAGAGCCGATGCCCGAACGACCACGTCCGCAGGAAGCGCTTGGCGTAGCGCACCGGGTCGTCGGCGAGGCGGCAATGCCGTCGCAGGATGTCGCGCGCGGCCTCGGGATCGCCGACATCGAGCAGCTGGCGGGCGTATTCCAGCATCAGGAAGTTGCGGTAGCGGCCGGCGGAGCGGACGAGGTGGGCCGGCACCGCGCCGTGGCGCAGGAGGGCGGTGAGCGTCCGGTCGAAGGGCGGCGGCAGCGGGCGACGGCGCAACTGGTGCGCGAGCACGCTGGTCGGGTGACCGTCGCGGTAGACGGCAGTCGGCTCGGAGACGTAGCGGAACGGTCCCTCGAAGGCGAGGCGGCACCAGGTGTCGGTGTCCTCGCCCATCACGGCGCCGACGGGGAAGAGGCCGGCACGGATCAGGGCGGAGCGCGCCACCAGCACGCTGCTGGAATGCACCGCGTAGGGATAGGTCGCGAGCAGGAAGGCGAACGGGTCGTCGACCCGCTGGTCGGGGAGGTCGGCCTTCATCACGGGTGCCGAGCGGCTGGCCAGCAGGTGGTTGGCGAAGACCACGACCGCATCCCCCTTCGAGGCCGCCGCCAGGAGGTTCTCGAGGTGCCGGCCGGCCCAGAGGTCGTCGGCGTCGAGGAAGGCGATCCAGTCGGTCCGCGCCGCGGCGATGCCCCGGTTGCGCGCTGCCGCGCTGCCTGCATTGGCCTGGCGGATCAGGCGGATGCGGGGATCCGTGAAGGCCGCGACGACGTCGCCGCCGCCATCTTTCGAGCCGTCGTCGACGACGATCAGCTCGAACGATTCGAAGGTCTGCCGGAGGACAGCCTCGACGGTCTGCCCGATCACGTCCGCCTTCTGGTAGAGCGGGACGACGATGGAGACGGCGGGGTCACGGGCGAGGAGAGAGGCCATGGCGGGGATCCCGGGCTTCGAGGGCGCCGCTTCGAGACCGCGCCGCGTCCGGTTCCCTGAGTAGCAGGCGCCCTGCCGACGGAGAGCCGCGCCTTCCGGCGACAGGCCACCGGCCGGATGGCGCAAGGGGTACGACGAAGGGTGGTGGTGGGGCGCGCGGCGCGCCCGACCGCGTCACCGTACCGCGTCACCGTTCGGGGGCGGCCCGTCGAGATCGGGCCGCCACGCCGGACTTCAAGGCCGGCGCCGCCGCGTTGGGATTCCGGGACAAGAGATTGGGACGCAGCGGCGTTTCCCGGGTGCTGCTTCCATGTTTGAACTAACGCCGTCGCCCACCTGCACCGGCTTATGGACCATGTCGACGAGACGCTTCTCCCCGATCCCCGCCTGGCTGCGCCGCCGCGGCTTTTCCCCGCGCGTGAAGCTGGCGATCGCCGCCGCCGTCGAGCGCTCGGCCCTCCGCCGCGACGCCCCGGAGCCGGAGAGCCGCTGCCAGATCATTCCGTTTCCCGTCCGCCCGCTGCCGGTCCGCGCGGACGCTCTCGGCAACGCCCGGATCCTCCAGGCCGGCGCCTGAGAGACCAGGCGGCTAGGCTTCGGCACGCGTCAGCGCGCGTCCTGCACCGCGTCCGGGCGCTCGATCGGGGCGACGAAACGGCCGAGCGACAGGCCGAGACCTTTCGTGACGACCGGGCGCACGGCCTGCCAGGCGCGCGGGCCCATCGCCAGCTTGGCGCGCTGGAGCCACCACAGGCGCGTGCGGCGGACCTCCGGGCTGATGCCGGCGGCATGCGCCATCATCGCCCGCGCACCGGCGGAGTCGCCGCGGTCGAAGGGCTGGCTGGCATGGCGCACCGCCGCCATGGCGAGCCCCAGCCGCATCGGCCTCTCCAGGTCGGCGACCGCCGCCGCCTCGGGATAACCGAACACGGTGTCGAACATCAG
Source organism: Methylobacterium sp. 142-1Y (assembly GCF_057747795.1). NCBI lineage: Bacteria > Pseudomonadati > Pseudomonadota > Alphaproteobacteria > Hyphomicrobiales > Methylobacteriaceae > Methylobacterium > Methylobacterium sp. 142-1Y. Next base: position 1,768,808 of record NZ_CM173224.1, read on the forward strand.
CTTGCGCTGGTCGATGTCGCGCAGCATCTGCTCGTAATAATACGACGACATGTTGCTGCCGTGCTGGCGCCAGACGCCCTGCGGGCGGTCGATCCGGGCGACGGCGCCGTGCAGGGCCAGCCGCAGCCACATCTCCTGATCACCCGAATGGGTCAGCTCCGCCCGGTAGCCGCCGACCTTGTGCTGAATCGCGGTGCGCACCACCGCGGTCGAGGTGTGGACCGGATTGATGAAACGGTTGAGCGCGAAGAACCGGCTCGTGTCGTAGATCGTGTGCGCAGCGTCGAGGTCGGCCGACGGCATCTCCGGACGGGGCCTTCCCTCCTCGACGCTGAGATAGGGGCCGTAGACAAGGCTCAGCTCCGGCCGCGCCTGCATCAGGTACGCGGCCCGCGCCAGGGCGCCTGGCGTGACGAAATCGTCGGCGGAGAGCAGCAGCAGGCAGTCCGCCCGCGCCCAGGCCAGGCCCTCGTTGTAGGTGGCGATGTGGCCGCGGTTGGTCGCGTGCCGGACGTATTCGACGCGGGAATCGGCCCGGCGCAGGGCCTCGGCCACCTCGGGCGTGTGGTCGGGCGAGGCGTCGTCGAGGATCAGGACGCGGACGTCGCACCCCTCGGTCGCCAGGACGCTGCCGACGCTCTCGGCGAGGAAATCCGCGTAGCGATAGCAGGGAATGATGACGTCGACGCTCGGCATGTCCGCCCCTTTGGCCTGTCCGACCCGGCTGGCGGGCCCCGGTTGCACGTCCCGGCGGCCCGCCATCGCGAAAAGCCAGCCGGCGCGACGCCGGAACCGCGTCTCGCGGCCCTGCACGCAGGACGCGATCAGACCATGGGACGGGGACGGAGCAACCTTGTCGAGTCGACGGTGCCGGGCAGTCTTTCGGCGACGACGGCCTACGCCGATCGGCGCGGTCGCCGGAGGACGGGCGGGGCGCGACGGCCCCGCCCCGCGTCCTCAGCGGCCCGGATGCACGAACAGATCGTCGAACTCGCCCGGCTCGTAATGCCGGCCGGTGATGTCGGTGATGACGATCCACTCGTGACCGTCGGCTGCGAGTTCGTCGGCCTTCTCCAGGGCTGCCTCCGGCGAGGTGCGCTGGTACGAGAGGTGCCCGTCCGGGGTGTGGGCCGTCACGACGAGATGCATGGCTCTCCTTGCTTGCTCAGGGAGCCATTCTACCGGAACATACCTCGCGGGGCGAGTCGGGCAGCAGCGCGCTTTTGGGATCGTTGGCACCGCCGTGGAGGCGGGACGGCCGAGCTTTCTGACCCGTCGTCACGGAGCGGCCTCACTCCGGCGCTAGGACGGCTTTCGTCGCCGCTGCCCTAGGAGGCCCGAAGATGCCCGTCCTGTTCGCCGCAGCCTCGTGCCTCGCCCTCGGGATCGCCCTGGTCGTGTTCCTCGGGATGAGCGCCTAGAGCACGTCACGATCGCGTAGCAATCGCGAAGCTCTCCAGATCCTGATTTTACCGCGTTTTCTACGACGAACCGGCATCCGCTTCGTCGGAAAACGCTCTGGAGCGACGTTCGATCGTGATGCGACCGGATGCTGTTTGCAGCGAACTTGCGTCGACGGGCCTACGCTCCGTCGACGCAACCCGTCCAACAGGCGTCAGTTCTTCGCCTTGTTCGCCTCGCGGAAAAGCTGCCACTCCTCGACCACGCGCCCGTCCGGCAGGTGGCAATAGCCGGCGTCGCCCTTGGCCTCCTTGCGGATCTCCAGGCGCCCGCCGACGGAGGTGCAGTAGGCCGAGGCCGGGTTGCCGAGGGCCCAGGCCTGGGGGATGCCGACGCCCATGACCAGCGCGGCGGCGGCGAGCAGCGATGTCACGACTCTTCTCCGATCCGGTTTCCGGATGCGAGAATAGAAGTGCTCGATGAACCGGCGGTGACGCAAGGGCGCCCCGCCGATCCGATTTCGTCAATGCCCGCCGCCCAGATAGGCCGCTCGCACCTGCGGATCGTTGCGCAGCTGGGCCGCCGGGCCCTGGAAGCGGATGCGGCCGTTCTCCAGCACGTAGGCGTGGTCGGCCACACCCAAAGCCGCCATGGCGAACTGCTCGACCAGCAGCATCGTCACCTGCTCTTCCTTCAGCCGGCGGATGATCCGAAAAACCTCCTCCACCAGCTTCGGGGCGAGGCCCATCGAGGGCTCGTCGAGGAGCAGGATCTCCGGGCGCAGCATCAGGGCCCGGCCCATGGCGAGCATCTGCTGCTCGCCGCCCGACAGGGTGCCGGCGAGCTGAGTGCGGCGCTCGCGCAGCCGCGGGAACAGCGTGTAGGCCCGCTCCCGGTCGGCGTTGACGTCGCCCTTCGGCCGCGAGCCGGTGAGGCGCGGGAAGGCGCCGAGCGTCAGGTTGTCCTCGACCGAGAGGGTCGGGAAGACCCGCCGTCCCTCGGGCGAGTGGGCGAGGCCGGTGCGGGCGACGTCGTGGCTCTCCAGGCCGCCGATCTCGCGGCCGTTGAGCTTGATCGAGCCGGCGCGCGGCTTGATCATGCCCGAGAGCGCCCGCATCGTGGTGGTCTTGCCGGCCCCGTTGGAGCCGATCAGGGTGACGACCTGGCCCTTCGGCACCGTGAAGGTGAGGCCGTGCAGAACCTCGATCTGGCCGTAGCCGGCCGACAGGCCGCTGACATCGAGCATCTCTCTACTCCGCGGCGTCGGCAACCGGGCTGCCGAGATAGGCTTCGATGACCTTCGGGTCGGACTGGACCTCGCGGGCGCCGCCCTCGGCGATCTTGTGGCCGAAATCGAGCACGCTGACGCGGTCGCACAGCCCCATCACCACGTCCATGTGGTGCTCGATCAGGATCACCGTGATGCCGGCGTCGCGGATCTTGCGGATGATGAGGGTCAGCTCCGTGATGTCGGGAGCGGTCAGGCCCGCGGCCGGCTCGTCGAGGAGCAGCAGGACGGGATCGAGTGCGAGCGCCCGGCCGATCTCGAGGAGACGCTGCTTGCCATAAGGAAGGTTGCGGGCCTCGACCTGGGCGAGCGACCCGAGGCCCACGAAGTCGAGGATCGCCATGGCGCGGGCCCGGGCCTCGCGCTCCTCGCGCCGGCGCCGCGGCGTGCCGAGGATCGCGTCGAACAGGGTTCCCTGGAAGCTGTGGTGCAGGCCGACCAACACGTTCTCGAGCGCCGTCATCTCGCGGAAGAGCTGGACGTTCTGGAAGGTGCGGGCGACGCCCGCGAGCGCGATCTCGGACGGCGTGCGGCCGTCGAGACGCTTGACCGCGTCCGTGCCCGTGGCCAGCGACACCCCTCCCGCGGTCGGCTTGTAGATGCCGGTGAGCACGTTCATCATCGTGCTCTTGCCCGAGCCGTTCGGCCCGATCAGGCCGTGGATCGTGCCCGGCCGCACCGCGAGGTCGACCTCGTTGAGGGCCTTGAGGCCGCCGAACTGCATCACCGCCCGCTCGACCCTGAGCAGCGGGTCGGCGCCGGAGCGGCCGCCCTGGCGGATCAGCGCGTCGCCCGAGGCCGCGAGTTCCTGGGTCGCCCCGGTATGGTGCGGGCGCAGGAAGGGCAGCTTCTCCCGCAGGAAGCCGACGATGCCGTCCGGCAGGTAATAGACCACGAACAGGATCATCAGGCCGAAGACGGTGAGGCGGAAGTCGGTGACCGATTCCATCGCCAGCGTCGCCGGGAAGAAGGCGAGGCAGAGCGCGCCCGGGATGAGGAGCGTCATCCGGTCGTCCTTCCGGCGCAGGAAGGCGAGGCCGACCACGACGATCGCGAGGCCTGCGATGATGCCGGCCATGATCCGCACGAGCCCGATATCGGCCAGGATGTTCGGCATCATCACGATGATGGCGGCGCCGATCAGGGGACCGGCGCGCGACTTGCGCCCGCCCATGGTGACGGCGAGCAGGAACAGCACCGTCAGCTCGAAGCCGTAGGAATTCGGCGCGACGTAGCGCTCCGACCAGGCGAAGAGCGCGCCGGCTAGACCCGCGAGCGCCGCCGAGATGACGAAGGCGTAGACCTTGTAGCGGTAGACGCTGACGCCCATGCAGTCGCAGGCGATCGGCGAATCGCGCAGGGCCTCGAAGGCGCGGCCGAACGGCGAGCGCACCACCCGGTTGACCACCACGATGGTGGCGAGCAGGCAGGCGCAGACGAGGTAGTAGAATTCGAGCTTGCGGCCGGCGGCCCCCCAGGGCGCCTGCAGGCCGATCAGCGAGAAGTCGAGGACCCGGGCCGGCGGCAGGGTGATGCCCAGCGGACCGTTGGTGAGATCCGTCATCTCGTTGATGAAGATCTGGATGATGGTGCCGAAGGCCAGCGTCACCATGGCGAGATAGGGCCCGCTGACCCGGAGCGCCGGGATGGCCAGCAGCAGGCCGAACCCCGCCGTGACGCCGATGCCGGCGAGAAGACCCGCCCACAGCCCCAGCTTGAATTTGAGGAACAAGACGGCCGCCGCGTAGGCACCGATGCCGAACAGGCCGGCATGGCCCAGCGAGACCTGGCCAGTATAGCCGACCACGATGTCGAGACCGAGGATCAGGATCGCGTAGATGGCGATCACCACCAGCAGGTGGATGTAGTACTGGCTGGTGACGACGTGCGGGAACGCCGCCAGGAAGACGACGAGGCACACGGCCCCGAGGAGGCCGACGAAGCGGCCGAGCCCGGCTTGAGGGACCGGCGGGGCGGTTTGCCGGGCCAGCGCCGGCGCGGGGGCGGACTGCGCCATGGTGATGAAGGACCCTGGATGAACGGGGGGCATTGAGAACCGCTCCCGCGATCCGGGAGCGGCGCTGAGCGAAAACGATCAGACCTTCTTGATCACGGCCTTGCCGAACAGGCCGACCGGGCGCACCGCCAGCACGGCGAGCAACAGGATCAGGCCGGGCACGTCCTTGTAGCCGGTCGAGATGTAGAAGCCGGTGAGCGTCTCGGCGACGCCGAGGATCAGCCCGCCGACGATCACGCCGAGGCCGGATTCGAGGCCGCCGATGATCGCCACCGCGAAGGCCTTGAGCGCCAGCACCGAGCCCATCGTGGCACCCGTGAGGGTGACCGGGGCGACGAGCACGCCCGCGAAGGCCGCCGTCATCGCGCTGATCGAGTAGGACAGGGTGATGACCTTCTGGGTGTTGATGCCCATGAGCCCCGCGGCGTCGATGTCGTTCGAGGTCGCCACCACCGCCTTGCCCCAGATCGAGCGGCGGTTGAACAATTCGACCGCGAGCATCATCAGGAGCGCGCCGGCGACGATCATCAGTTCCATCGGCAGCACCCGGACGCCGCCGACGGTCAGCGCTTCTTCCGGCAGCGGCGAAGGGAACTTGAGGTCGTCGCGCCCCCAGATGTTCTCGGCGACGTTCTTGAAGATGATGCCCAGCGCGATGGTGGCCATGATCCACCCGTACTCGGACTTGATCTTCACGGCAGGGCGCACGCCGAGCCGCTCGACCACCGCGCCGAGGGCGAAGCCGAAGACCAGGACCAGCGGCAGCATCAGCCAGTAGCCGGTGAACGGCACCAGCGTCAGGCCGAACAGGGCGCCCAGCATCAGCGCCTCGCCCTGGCCGAAATTCAGGGTCTTGGAGGTCGCGAAGGTGAGCTGGTAGCCGAACGCGATCGCGGCGTAGATCATGCCGACGGCGACGCCGCTCGCCACGAGCTGAAGGAAGATATGCATGACGGGAAGGCTCGTCTCGTCGGGCGGCCCCGGGCATCATGCGGCGGGGCGGACCCCGCGCTCATGCGCGGGTACGGGCCCCGCGCCACGGGCGCGGGGCCTTCAGGTGCGGCCTCAGTTCGAGGCCTTCTCCTTGACGCGGACGACGCCCGCGTTCTTGGCGTCCTCGTCCTTGGCGTAGACGATCTTGCCGTCCTGGACCTTGCCGAACACCACCATGTTGCGGCTGATGGCGTTGTGGTCCTTGGCCGTGAACGGCTTGTCGTAGGTGGTGACCACGCCCTCGACCTTGCCGTTCAGGTCCTCGAGCGCGGCGCGGACCTTCGGGCCGTCGGTGGTCCCGGCCTGCTTGATCGCGGCCGCCAGCAGGTAGACCGAATCGTAGCCTTGCGCGCCCGCCACCGGGGTCGGGATCTTGTTGACCTTGAAGGTGGCGTAATAGCCGTCGAGGAAGGACTTGCGCTTCGGCAGCGTCTTATCCTCGATGAAGGTCTGGGGCATGATCACGCCGTTGCCGTTCGCCCCGGCGATATCGATGAAGCTCTGCATCGAGGCCGGCCACGAGGTGATCATCGGCACCTTCCAGCCGAGCTTGGCCATGCCGTTGGCGATCTGGGCCAGTTCCGGGCCGATGCCGTAGGCCAGGATCACGTCGGCGCCCGCCTGTTGCGACTTCAACAGCTGGGGCGTCATGTCGACGTCCTTGATGTTGAATTTTTCCACCACGACCGGCTTGATGCCCTTGGCCTTGAGGTATTTTTCGAGGTCCTCGCGGCCGAGCTGGCCGTAATTGGTCGAATCGGCCAGGATCGCGATCTTCTTGAAGCCCTGGGCGACCGCCTCGTCGGCCATCATGCCGGCTTGCAGCACGTCGTAGGCCGAGGTGCGGAAGACGTAGTTGTTGTCGTAGTCCGGCGGGTTAAACTGGTTGGTGATCACGGTGCCGGTGGCGACGTTGTTGATCACCGGGATCTCGGCTTCCTGGTAGAAGCGCTGGGCGGCGAGAGCCACACCGGTATTGATGAAGCCGAGGGTGGCGACCACCTTCTCCTTGTTGATCAGTTCCTGGGCGACCTGGGCGCCGACCTCGTTCTTGGCCTCGTCGTCGCGCTCGACGAGCTGGATCTGGCGTCCGAGCACGCCGCCGTTCTTGTTGATCTCCTCGGCGGCGAGCCGCACGCCGTCGCGCATCGATACGCCCATCGACGAGGAGCCGCCGGTATAGGGGCCGGTCACCCCGATCTTGATCGGGTCGGCCGCCAGGGCCGGGGCCGCGAAGGCGGTCGCGCAGGCGAGCGCCGCCGCGAGCGCGGTCAGGGATGAGCGCATCTGGATTCCTCCGGGGACCGTTTCTTGCCGTCCCGACCTTGGCGGGCGGGGATCGGGGTGCCGGATAGAACCGGGATTGGCAGCGCTTGTCGAGCGCGTCTTTCGATCTAGAAAGCCGGCTTCGCGGCGAAATCCAGCCGCTGGCTCACTCCGCCGTGTGACTGGGTGAGACCCCGACGAATCTGGAGGAACAAGCTGAAGAAGTGGCTGGGGCGCCAGGATTCGAACCTGGGAATGGCGGTACCAAAAACCGCTGCCTTACCGCTTGGCGACGCCCCAACGCGCGGCTGGCGCTTCCATAGCCGGGTGGGGCGGTGCTGGCAACCGGGGGCGTTGCGGTTCGGTGCACGGGCGGCGGTTGGAGGGGCTTTCGGGCTCGTGTATGCCGATCCTTGCGAACGGCAGGGATAGCCGCAACCATCAACGACAGGGGGAGGAGAGCCGATGAGCATGCAGAAGGTCGCGCTGGTGACCGGGGCCGGCTCGGGGGTGGGGCGCGCGGTGGCGCTCGGGCTGGCCGATGCCGGCTACGACGTGGTGCTGTCGGGGCGCCGGCCCGAGCCGTTGCAGGCGGTCGCCGCCGAGATCGAGGCCAAGGGCCGGCGGGCACTGGCGCAGCCGACCGATATCGGCGACGAGGCCTCGGTGGCCGCGCTGTTTGCCCGCGTCGAGGAGACCTTCGGCCGCCTCGACGTCCTGTTCAACAATGCCGGCATCGGCGCGCCGCCGGTCGAGCTCGACGAACTGCCGGTCGCGACCTGGAAGGCGGTGGTCGACACCAACCTCACCGGTGCCTTCCTGTGCACCCAGGGCGCGTTCCGGCTGATGAAGAAGCAGCAGCCGCGCGGCGGGCGGATCATCAACAACGGCTCGATCTCGGCCCACGTGCCGCGGCCGTTCTCGGCCCCCTACACCGCCACCAAGCACGCCATCACGGGTCTCACCCGCTCGACCTCGCTGGACGGGCGGGCCCACGACATCGCCTGCGGCCAGGTCGATATCGGCAACGCCGCCACCGACATGACCGTGCGCATGCAGGCCGGCGTGCCCCAGCCCGACGGCTCGACCCGCCCCGAGCCGACCATGGACGCCAAGCACGTCGCCGACGCGGTGGTCTACATGGCGAGCCTGCCGCTCGACGCCAACGTGCAGTTCATGACCGTGATGGCCACCAAGATGCCGTTCATCGGCCGCGGCTGACGGGGCGCGGCCTCTGGCCCTCGGGCGCCGGCTTGGGGTAGAGAGACGGCGCGGGCGCCGAGGCGGTGCCCGCGCGTTCCCCGATGGGGACATCCTTACCTCGCCGATGCCGGGCCCCGACGGACCCGAGACAGAAACCCGGGTCCGGGCTACACACCTCCCATGCTGATGCAGACAGACGCCCCGCGCGCCCCCGCCGATCCGGTCGCCCGGCGCCGCACCTTCGCGATCATCTCGCACCCGGATGCCGGCAAGACCACGCTGACCGAGAAACTGCTGCTGTTCGGCGGCGCGATCCAGCTCGCCGGAGAGGTCAAGGCCAAGCGCAACCGCGTCTCGACCCGCTCGGACTGGATGGGCATCGAGAAGGAGCGCGGCATCTCGGTCGTCACCTCGGTGATGACCTTCGAGTACGGCGACTGCGTCTTCAACCTGCTCGACACGCCGGGCCACGAGGACTTCTCGGAGGACACCTACCGGACGCTGACCGCGGTCGATTCCGCCGTGATGGTGATCGATGCGGCCAAGGGCATCGAGGCGCGCACCCGCAAGCTGTTCGAGGTCTGCCGCCTGCGCGACATCCCGATCGTCACCTTCGTCAACAAGCTCGACCGGGAATCCCGAGACACCTTCGACCTCCTCGACGAGATCGAGAAGACCCTTGCCCTCGACGTGGCGCCGGTGACCTGGCCGATCGGCCGCGGCCGCAGCTTCGCCGGCACCTACGACCTGCTGCGGCGGCGCGTCCGCCGGCTCGACGCGGCGGACGATGCCGGCACCGTGCCGGTGTCGGGCCTCGACGACCCGCTCTTCGACACCCTGCTGCCGGAGGCGGGAGACGCCGCGACCTGGCGCGAGGAGGCGGAGCTGGCGGAGGGCGGCTGCAAGCCGTTCGATCTCGACGCCTTCCGCGAGGGCCACCTGACCCCGGTCTTCTTCGGCAGCGCCTTGCGCAATTTCGGCGTGCGCGACCTGATCGACGGGCTCGCCGAGGTGGCGCCGCCGCCGCGGGGCCAGGATGCCGATACCCGCGCGGTCTCGCCGACCGAGCCGAAGATGACCGGCTTCGTGTTCAAGATCCAGGCGAACATGGACCCGAACCACCGGGACCGCATCGCCTTCATGCGGGTCTGCTCCGGCAAGCTCAGCCGCGGCATGAAGGCCAAGCTCGTGCGCACCGGCAAGCCGATCTCGCTCTCGGCGCCGCAATTCTTCTTCGCCCAGGACCGGGCCATCGCGGATGAAGCCTATGCGGGCGACGTCGTCGGCATCCCCAACCACGGGACCCTGCGCATCGGCGACACGCTCACCGAGGGCGAGGAGCTGGTCTTCCGCGGCGTGCCGAGCTTCGCCCCGGAGCTTCTCCGCCGGATCAAGCTCACCGACGCGATGAAGGCCAAGAAGCTGCGCGAGGCCCTGCAGCAGATGGCGGAGGAGGGGGTGGTGCAGCTCTTCCTGCCGCAGGACGGTTCGAGCGCGATCGTCGGCGTGGTGGGAGCGCTGCAGCTCGACGTGCTGAAGGAGCGGCTCCAGGCGGAATACGGCCTGCCGATCGACTACGAGCCGACCCGCTTCACCATCTGCCGCTGGATCGAATCGGAGGACCAGGCCGAGCTCGACAAGTTCGTCGGTTCGCACGGCTCGTCGATGGCGAGCGATCTCGACGGGGCGCCGGTCTTCATGGCGACCACCGGATTCTCGCTGCGCTACGAGGAGGAGCGGGCGCCCGCGATCCGCTTCACCGATGTGAAGGACTATCAGAAGCGCCGGGCGTGAGACGACCAGCCGGCGCCCGCCCCATCAGTGGGGCGGCGCCCGATACTCACATCTTGCCGAGGAGCGGGAAGTCGACGTTGAGGCTCGAGATCGGGCCCACCGGCGTCTCGCGCTTGCGCGGCCGGCCGTTCAGCACCTGCTTCAGCTTCGTCTTCAGGAGCGACAGGTCGAAGGGTTTCAGGATGAAGGCGTCGGCGCCGGCGAGGTGCGCGACGTTGATGTCCTCGAAGCTGAACGAGGTCTCGGTGAGGATGAACGGCATGTTCATCAAGACGTCGTCGGACCGGATCTCGCGCAGGAGCTGGATACCGTCCATCGGCTCCATGTCGAGGTCGGAGATCACCAGGCCGTAGCGCTTGCTGCGCAAAGCCTCGAGCGCCTGCGGCCCGTCGGTCACGCCCTCGACCTCCGGGAAGCCGAGGCGGTTCATCAGCTCGGTGATCAGGCGGACGAGTTTGACCTGGTCGTCGACGATCAGGATCGGGGGTGCTTCGCTCATCGGATCCAGCCAGCGGGGTTAGGTTTGGGAGGGATCGCCGGGGGCTCCCGGCGGGTCCTACACGAAGAGGTGGTCGATGCCCTGCTTGGCCATGGTGTCGGCCTGCAGCGCCTGGGCGAGGGCGTGGATCGTGCTCGCCTTCGGGGTCCCGCGCTGGAGCATCGGCGCCAGGTTGGCCTTCTGGAACAGGGCGTCGTTGGTCGCGGTGCGCAGGACATACGCGAACGACGTCACGAACTCGCGCTTGGCGATCTCGCGCCACTCGACGATGTGGACGTCGCGATGGCGGATATCCCCGCCGATCCGCTGGAACGTCTCCTGCACCGACATCCGCTCCCCTTCGAGAATCTGGATGAAGTAGCCCTGATCGACGATCAAGAGGCTGGTGATGACCGAGAACTCGTTCTTCTTCTGCGCATGACGGGCGATGTCGTTGACTTGGCGCGCCCGCTCCTGCGGCTCGGCGGAGAGCTGAGCACGCGAGAAGTAGATCAGGTGAATGAGGCTGCTTCGCTTGCTCGGGCGCATGTCCCTGGTTCCACCGCGGTCCAGGTGGGCAGCTAAGGCCAAGAGGTTCAACGTCGCGTAAACATGGTCCTGGCGATCCGACGGCAGTTTTTGCCGCAGGGGCCGGGTGGCACCCGGCGGGTTTTGCCGCGCGATGGTTCTGTGTCTCAATAAAATCAATGACTTGGGCTGTGGCACACGGCTTGCGGATCATCCCGCCGAGTGATCCGGACGGGATGTGGAAAAGATGGACCTTTTCGGCGCGTTGCAGACTTCGGTCTCGGGTCTCCAGGCCCAGGCCTTCAGCCTCGGGAACATTTCGGGGAATATCGCGAATTCGCAGACCGTCGGCTACAAGCGGATCGACACCGACTTCGCCGACATGCTGGTCGAGCAGCCGGCCAAGCAGCAGAGCGCCGGCGGGGTCGCGGCGTTCTCGCAGCTGACCAACAGCCTGCAGGGCGGGGTGGCGGCGACCGGCATCCCCACCAACATGGCGCTCAGCGGCGACGGCTTCTTCACCGTGCAGACCGCCGGCGGGACGCCCGGCGGCACGCCGACCTTCTCGGGCACCAGCCTCTACACCCGCCGCGGCGACTTCTCGGTCGACCGCGACGGTTACCTCGTCAACGGCGCCGGCGCCTACCTGACGGGTCAGAGCCTCGACCCGGTGAGCGGCGCCTCGACCGGCACCGGGCCGATCAAGATCTCGGACGCGTCCCTGCCGGCAAAGCCGACGACCAGCATCGCCTACGCGGCGAACCTGCCGAGCACCCCGACCACGACGTCGGGCAACGCGCTCCTCGGCACCCTGCCGGGCGGCGATCCCCGGGTGCTCTCGGGTACCGCCGCGACGGCCCCGACGGTCGCAGCCTCCGATTCGGCCGCCTTCGTCAATTCCAGCATCGCGGGCGGCGAGCTCACGGCCTATTCCGGCACCGGCACCCCGGTGAGCCTGCAGATGCGCTGGGCCAAGGTCGCGAATGCCGACGCGACGGCGGGTACCGGCGATACCTGGAACCTGTACTACGCCAACCAGACCGCCACCGGCACCGCGGCCGGGACCTGGCAGAATGCCGGCCAGGCCTTCACCTTCAACGGCAGCGGGCAGCTCACCTCGCCCACCGGCACCAGCCTCAGCATCCCCAACCTGACGGTGAACGGCACCAATCTCGGGGCGGTCGCGCTGAACTTCGGCACCGGCGGACTGACCCAGTACGGCTCGGCCGGCGGCCAGGTCACCACCACCACCTTGCAGCAGAACGGCTACGCCGCCGGCACGCTCAACTCGCTCGCGGTGACGGGCGACGGCAAGCTCACCGGCACCTATTCCAACGGCAACAGCGTGGCCCTGGCCCAGGTCGGCGTGGTGCGGTTCAACGCGCCCAACTCCCTCAAGGCGGTCTCGGGCGGCAACTACGCCCAGACCGCGGAATCCGGCGAGCCGCTGGCCGGGCTATCCGGCACCACCATCGTCGGCGGCAATGTCGAGCAGTCGAACACCGACACCGCCGGCGAATTTTCCAAGCTCATCGTCACCCAGCAGGCTTATTCGGCCAACACCCGGGTGATGTCGACCGCCCAGCAGATGATGTCCGATCTCATCAACGTCATCCGCTAGGTTTTTAAGGGTTCGTTATCCACTTCATCCGATACTGCAAAAGGCGGATATCTGAAGAAGTGCTCGCCAGTGCCGCGGCAAAAGGCTGCGACGAAGCGACAAGACAGACGGATTGCGTGTCGGCATGCCGATGCGGAGCCGCATCGCGGCGGAGCCTTGCGGGTCCGTCGCCCCCCGGACCCGGTCGGCTGCAAAAGGCGGCCCGATCGTTTCCGGCCCAACCCGCGAGATGCCGGCACGTGACGCGGCCCCAAAAGGGGCGCGGCGGTGCGGCCCGGCTCTCTCCCTCACCCGGGGTCCGACCGATGTCCCTCAACGCCCTCAACACCTCGACCGCCGGCCTGCAGGTGACGCAGGCGGCGATCGGCCTCGTGTCGCAGAACGTCGCCAATGCCGGCACCGCCGGCTACGTCAAGCGCACCCTGACCTCCGTCTCGACGCTCGGCAATTCCGGCGTCGCCACGGGGACGATCAGCCGGACCCTCGACGCGGTGTCGCTCAAGCAGCTGCGCCTCGAGACCGCGGGGGCGGCCTATACCGGGCTGTCGGCCAAGGTGCAGGGCCAGCTCGACGCGCTCTACGGCACCCCGGGCAGCGGCAGCGCCCTCGACGGGGTGATGAACACCTTCACGCAATCGCTCCAGGCGCTGACGACCGATCCGACCTCCGCCGCCTCGCGGGCGACCGCTTTGAGCGCCGCCCGGACCGTCGCCACCACGATCTCGGGCATCGCGCGTGGCGTGCAGGACCTGCGCAGCGGCCTCGAATCGCAGCTCGGCAGCGATGTCGCCTCGGCGAGCACGCTTCTCACGCAGATCGCGGATCTGAACGGCAAGATCGCCGGTGCGCCGAAGAGCGATGCCGGCACCGCCGATCTCCTCGACCGGCGCGACCAGGCGATCAACACCCTGTCGCAATATCTCGACGTGCAGGTGAGCGACCAGCCCGACGGCTCGGTCACCCTGCTCACCGCCTCCGGCGCGACCCTGGTCGATCACGGGGCGGCGGCGAGCCTCGCCTTCGACGGCCGTGGTTCCCTGAGTCCCGAGGCACAATATTCGGCCGACCTGGCCGCCCGCGGCGTCGGCACCGTGACGGCGACGACGCCGGCCGGCGCTAGAATCGACCTCGTCGCTACGGGTGCGATCCGCTCCGGCTCGATCGCCGCCGCGGTGAGCTTGCGCGACGACACCCTGGTCCAGGCCCAGCGCCAGCTCGACGACCTCGCCTCCGGCCTGTCGCGGGCCCTGAGCGACCGCCCGGCGACTGGAACCGCGGCGTCCGCCAACGGGCTGACCGGCTTCGACATCGACCTCACCGGGCTCCAGGCCGGCAACGCCGTGACGCTCGGCGTGCGCAACGCGGCGGGAGTGGGGCGCAACCTGATCCTGATGCCGACGAACGGCGCGGCGCCCGACCCGATCGACCCCAAGCTCACCGACGACCCGACCGCGCTCGTGGTACCAGTCGACATCTCGGGCGGGGATTCGACGATCGCGCAGCAGATCGGCGCGGTGCTCGGCACCGGATTCACCGTGTCGGCGACACCCGGTGGCGCTGCCGGCTCGGTACGGATCCTGTCGGACCCGGCGGCCCTCGCGCTCACCGGCGCCAGCGCCTCCGTCACCGTGCCGACCAACGCCTCCGACACCAAGACCGGCAGCGGCCAGCTCGCCCTGTTCGTCGATGGCGGGACCGGTGGCGTGTTCACCGGCTCGTTCGAGGGCGGCTCGCACCTGACGGGCTACGCCCAGCGCCTCGCCGTCAACCCGGCGGTCGCGGCCGATTCGTCGACCCTGGTCGATTACGCCGGCACCACCGCCTCGGGCGACACGGCGCGGCCGCAAACCCTCACCGATGCGCTGACCAACCGCACGCTGACCTTCTCGGCGGCAAGCGGCATCGGCGGCGTCAGCGCCCCGCGCTTCACCACCGTCACCGGCTTCACCCAGTCGGTCGTCGATGCGCGAGGCGCGGCCAGCGCCGAGGCGCAGCAGCTCGACGAAGGCCAGCAGATCGCCCTGTCCTCGGCCCAGAGCCGCTTCGGCAAGGAATCCGGCGTCAGCGTGGACGAGGAGATGTCCCGGCTGATCCAGCTCCAGACCGCCTACAGCGCCAATGCCCGGGTGCTGACGGCGGCCCGCGACATGCTCGACACCCTGCTCCGTATCTAACAGGACCGCCCGCGATGACGATCGCCCCCTTCGCGGCCGGCACCGCCGCCGCCGACCTCAACACCCAGCGCCTCGTCGCCATGAAGGCGTCGCTCGGCACGATCTCGAACCAGATCGGCAGCGGCCGCACGGCCGACACCTATGGCGGCCTCGGCAGCGGGCGCACCCAGAGCCTCGCGGCGCATGCCCAGATCAGCGCGCTCGACAGCTACATCGCGGCGGCGGGCACCGGCGCGACCCGGGTCTCGCTCGCCTCGGCGAGCGTGCAGCAGATCGCGACCCTGGGCTCGAATACCTGGAGCAGCCTCGTCAGCGCCCGGACCGGCACCGGCACCACCGCCCGCTCGACGATGCAGCAGATCGCGGCGGGCCAGCTCGGCGGCACCCTCGACGCCCTCAACCAGAGCACCGGCGGCCAGTACATCATGGGCGGTCGGGTCACCGACCGGGCCCCGGTGGAGAGCGCCGCCCGGATCCTCGACGGCGACCCCGCCGCCGGCCTCGACGGCGTGCGCACCCTCATCACCGAGCGCCAGGCCGCCGATCTGGGCACCGGTTCGCCGAAGACCGGGCGGCTCGACCTCTCGGGCTCGGGCGCGAGCGTGAGCCTGTCGGAGAGCCAATCCCTCGGCGTGCGGACGAATTTCGGCTTCACCATCGCCGGCGCCGTCAGCTCGAATCCGGCCGGCCTCTCGGTCGCGTTCCAGCCGGGGGCGCCCGCGAGCGCCACCCTGTCCTTCGCCAGCCAGCCGAAGGACGGCGACATCGTGCGGGTGAGCGTCCGCAACACGGACGGCAGCGAGGCCTTCGTCGACCTCACCGCCCGGACGGCGGGTGGAGGCGGGGAGGGTACCTTCGCGATCGGCGCCGACGCGGCGGCGAGCGCGCAGAACCTCACCGCGGCGCTCGCGGGCAGGACCGTCACCGGCGTGCAGAGCGCGAGCCCGCCCGGCGCGACGGCGACCCTGTCGGGCGGCAATCCGGCCTCTGCGACCGTGACGGTGGGAGCCGGGCTCCAGGCCGGCGACAGCGTGCAGATCACGGTGGGTCTTCGCGACGGCACCAGCAAGACGCTGAGCCTGAAGGCCGCGGCCGACAACAAGGCCGCCGGCACCTTCGCGATCGGCGCGAGCCCGGCCGACACCGCCGCCAACCTCCAGGCGGCGCTGGCGACGGCGCTCGACACCACCGCCGGGACCGACCTCGCGGCGAGTTCCGCGACGCGGGCGGCGAGCGACTTCTTCGCCGGCTCGTCCTCCCCGGGCCTGAGCCCGCGCCGGGTCGCGCTGGACGCGGCCGGCAACGCCACGGCCTACGTCGCCGATCCGAGCGGGCGCACCCTGATCTGGTACAAGGGCGACGACACCTCCGCCGACCCGCGCGGGACCGCGACCGTGCCGGTTTCCCGCGACCAGTCCGTGGCGATCGGCGTCCAGGCCAACGAGGCGCCGTTCCGCGCGACGCTGAGCGGGCTCGCCGTCCTCGCCACCACGTCCTTCGACGACACCGACGCCGACGGCCGCCGCTTCGACGCCTATTCGGGCCGGCTCCAGACCCTGTTCAAGCCCGGCGACGGACAGCCCTCGGTCGAGGGCATCGGCTCGGAGCTGAGCCTCGCCTCGGCCCAGATCGCCACCCAGAAGAGCCAGAACACCGCCACCAAGGCGGTGCTGCAGAAGACGGTCGACGGCGTCGAATCGGTCACGACCGAGGAGGCGGCGGCCAAGCTCCTCACCCTGCAGACGCAGTTGCAGGCGAGCTACCAGGCGACCTCGATGCTCTCGAAGCTGACGCTGACGAGCTACCTGTAAGGGAGGCGCCACGGACGCGGCCGCGGACCGGTGCTGCCGCATCGTCCGTCAAGGAAGGCTTGGGGGCAACGATGGTTTCCCGGTGCGGGGCACGGCCACCGCGCCGAGGGGCTTGCCGACGCCGCCCCCGCCGGATACCTACGAATCCGGTCTCCCGTCACTGGCGGACGGGAGCCGGGGCCTGTAGCTCAATGGTTAGAGCCGACCGCTCATAACGGTCTGGTTGTAGGTTCGAGTCCTACCGGGCCCACCAACGCCATCACTCACTCAAGCGCCGGAAGAACGGTCTGGCTGCGGGTTCGCTGGACCTCGGCGACGTGATCGTGCCGATCGCCCGACGACATTCCGGGGAAGCCGGACGCGATCCGGCGGTGCGGCCCCGGAATGCGTGATCGGTCCCTTACGGCATCAGCCGGAGCGCGTCGGCGAAGAAGTCCGGCCCGCCGAAATTGCCCGACTTGAGCGCGAGCCACATGTCCCGGTCGGTGGTGCGCAGGACCGGCACGCCGGCGGCGATCTCGGGACCGACGCGGAAGGCCGGCAGCCCGAGGCGGTCGACCACGGCGCCGGAGGTCTCGCCGCCCGCCACCACCAGGCGGCGAACCCCCTGGGCCACCAGCCCTTCGGCGATCCGCGCCATCGCGGCCTCGATGGCATGGCCGGCGGCGTCGCGGCCGTAGCGGGCCTGGACCGCGGCCACGTCCTCCGGGCCGGCGCTGCTGGCGATCAGCACCGGACCGTCGCCGATCCGTTCCATCGCCCAGGCCAGGGCAGCGCCGGCTTCGTCCTCGCCGGCGAGCAGCCGCGCCGGATCGAGGCGGCGTACCGGCATCGCGGCCTCGGCCCGGGCGATCTGCCCGAGGGTGGCCTGCGAGCAGCTGCCGGCAAGGCAGGCCGCCGGGCCGCCGATCGGGCCGCCGAGGTCGGTGTCCGCGGCCGCGGGAGCGACCCGGCCCGCCGCCACGAGCGCGCGGGCGAGGCCGAGGCCGAGGCCCGAGGCGCCGGTCGAGATCGTGCGGGTCAGCGCCCCGGCGCCCAGCACCGCGAGATCGCGGTCGAGCACCGCATCGGCGATGGCCGCGCCCTTGCCCTCGCGGGCCAGCGCATCGAGGCGCGCGCCCACGGCCTGCGCTCCCTGCGCCACCGTGGCGAGGTCGATCAGCCCGACCCCCGCCCGGCTCTGGCGCGCCAGCACCCGCACGAGGTTCGAATCCCGCATCGGGTTGAGGGGATGGTCCTTGAGCGGGCTTTCGGCGAGCGGCACGGCGCCGACGAAGAGGTGACCGAGATAGACCGTGCGCGCCGTCTCCGGGAAGGCCGGGGTGACCAGCGCGATCGCCTCGCCGGCA
This sequence comes from Methylobacterium sp. 142-1Y, assembly GCF_057747795.1. Taxonomy (NCBI): domain Bacteria; kingdom Pseudomonadati; phylum Pseudomonadota; class Alphaproteobacteria; order Hyphomicrobiales; family Methylobacteriaceae; genus Methylobacterium; species Methylobacterium sp. 142-1Y. Next base: position 1,786,731 of record NZ_CM173224.1, read on the forward strand.
TCCGCACGCAGCGCATCGGTGACCGGACCGATATTGCCGGCATCGGTCGAATCGAAGGTCGAGCAGACCTTGAACATCAGGTGGCCGGCGCCCCTTGCGTTCAGCCACGCGGCGGCCTCGCGCGAGCGCGCCACCGCCTCGTCGGCGGGGATCGACCGGCTCTTGAGCGAGACCACCACGGCATCGACCTCGGGCAGCGCGAGATCCTCCGCCGGCACCCCGATGGTCTGGACCGTGCGCAGGCCCGCCTTGGTCAGGGTGTTGGCGAGGTCGGAGGCGCCGGTATAGTCGTCGGCGATGCAGCCCAGCGCCAGGGTCATGATGCGCGTGCTCCCTTGTACGGCGCGAACCAGCTCAAGCCCTCGCGCGTGCCGGCCCGCGGGTTGTACTCGCAGCCGATGAAACCGTCATAGCCGAGCCGGTCGAGCTCGGCGAACAGGGCGGCGTCGTTGATCTCGCCGCTGCCGGGCTCGTGCCGCTCCGGCACGCTCGCGGTCTGGACGTGGCCGATCATCGGCATCAGCTCCCGCAGCCGCGTCGTCACGTCGCCGTGCAGGATCTGGCAGTGGTAGAGGTCGAATTGCAGCTTCAGGTTCGGCAGGCCCAAGTCGCGGATCAGGTCGGCGGCGTAATCGAAATCGTTGAGGAAGTAGCCCGGCATGTTGCGGGCGTTGATCGGCTCGAGGACGAGGTCGAGGCCTTCCGCCTCCAGGCGCTCCGCCGTCCAGATGACGGCCCGGCGGTAGGAGGCTTGCGCCTCGGGGTCGGTCCGGTCGGCCATGCCGGCCATCAGATGCAGGCGCTTCACCCTCGTCGCGCGGGCGTAACTCAGCGCCGTCTCGACGCCGCTCTTCAGCTCCTCGAACCGCTCAGGCAGCGCCGCGAGACCGCGCTCACCGGCCGCCCAGTCACCCGGGGGCAGGTTGAACAGAGCCTGGGTCAGGCCGTGCGCCCGCAACCGCTCGCCGATCGCCTCGGGCGGGTGGTCGTAGGGAAACAGGAACTCGACCGCCTCGAACCCGGCCGCCGCGGCTTCGGAGAACCGGTCGAGGAAGGGGACTTCGGTGAACATCAGGGTCAGGTTCGCGGCAAAGCGCGGCATGAAGGTCCTCCCTTGAGCGGGCTGGGGGCGTCGGTGCCTCGGCCCGAGTTGCGGCACGTCGATCGGTCGCGCCCGGTTGCTTGACCCTCCGTGTCATCCCGGAGCCGCGAAGCGGATCCCGGGACCCAGAACCGCCGGACGTGCAGGATGAGGCGGAACGCCAGCAGGCTCGTCCTGAAACATTGGCGTTTCCGGATTCCGGGCTCCGCTGCCGCGGCCCCGGAATGACCAGGAGGGTGTCGGTTCGGTCGATCGAAATCGGCTCGCGTCAGCCCGCCCCACCGGGCAACGCCGTTCCGGTCACCTGGGCGTAGATCCGCGCCACCGAGGCGTCGTCGTCGCGGCCCATGCCGGCGCCGGCGGCCATCAGGAACATCTGGAGGGCGGCCGCCGCCACCGGGACCGGGAATTTCTGGGCCCGCGCCATGTCCTGCACGATGCCCAAGTCCTTGACGAAGATGTCGACGGCGCTGCGCGGCGCGTAATCGCCGTCGAGCACGTGCGGCATCCGGTTCTCGAACATCCAGGAATTGCCGGCCGACGCCGTGATGACCTCGTAGACGCGCCTGAGGTCGAGGCCCTGACGGGCGGCAAACGCCATCGCCTCGCTCGCCGCGGCGATGTGCACGCCGGCCAAGAGCTGGTTGATCATCTTGAAGGCCGCGCCCTGACCGGCGGCGTCGCCGAGCGCATAGAGCTTGGCCGCCATGGCGTCGAGGGCGGGCCTGGCCCGCGCGAAGGCGGCCTGGCTGCCCGAAGCCAGGATCGTCAGCTCGCCTTGCGCGGCGCGCTGGGCGCCGCCGCTGATCGGCGCGTCGAGATAGTGGCGGCCGGTGGCCTCGAGCTTCGCCGCGAGGCGGCGGGCGATCTCCGGGTCCATGGTGGCGCAGGAAACGAACACCGCGCCCTCCGGCATCGCCGCGGCGACGCCGTCCGGCCCGAACAGCACCGCCTCGGTCTGGGCCGCGTTGACGACGACGCAAACCACGATTCCCGCCTCGGCCGCGGCCTCCGCCGGGCTCGTCGCGCCGCGGCCGCCCTCGGCGACGAAGCGCGCCACGTTGTCGGGCATCACGTCGCTGCCGGCGACGTCGAGGCCGGCCCGGCGCAGGGCCTGCGCCATGCCGTAGCCCATCGAGCCGAGGCCGATCACCGCGACGCGGGCGGGTGTGTCGCTCATGCGTATCCTCCCTGCGGGCCGTGACCGGCCCGAACCTCGCGCGATCTGCTGCCGCGCCGTCGTCCCCGCCCTAGCATCGAATTGGCAGCGCTGCCAATCGGGATCATGGATCCATTGAGCCGGCCGGGGAACCATGACATCGTGGCGCTCCCGAGCGTCCGTGACAAGGTGCCGGGTGGGGATGGGAGGGCGGATGGACGAGGGGGGCAACGAGGCCTTCGCGGCCGGGGACGAGGATCTGCACGACGGTGCCCGGCGCCCGATCACGCTCGCGGACGTCGCCCGCGAGGCGCGGGTCGGCGAGAGCACGGTGTCGCGCGTTCTGCGCAGCCACGGCTCGTTCTCGGAGAAGACCCGGGCCCGGGTCGAGGAGGCGGTGGCGCGCCTCGGCTACGTGCCGAACCGCATCGCCGGCACGCTGGCTTCCACCGGCTCGCGGCTGATCGGCATCGTCATCCCGTCGCTCACCAACATCGTCTTCCCCGACCTTCTGCGCGGCGCGACCGCGGCCCTCGACCAGGAGGGCTTCCAGTCGGTCATCGCCGTCACCGATTACGACCAGGACCGGGAGGAGGCGGTGGTCGGCTCGCTGCTCAGCTGGCGCCCGGCCGGGCTGATCGTCACCGGGCTCGAGCACAATCCGGGCACGCGGCGCCGCCTCGTCGCCAGCGGCGTGCGGGTGGCCGAGCTCCTCGACATCGACGGGCCGGGGCTCGACATCGTGGTCGGCTATTCCAACCGCGCCGCTGGCGCGGCGAGCGCCCGCCATCTCGCCGGCCGCGGCTACCGCCGCATCGGCTATATCGGCCACGACCTCACCAAGGACAGGCGCGCCGCCAAGCGCTACGCGGGGTTCCGCGAGGGCCTTACGGAGGTCGGGCTGGTGCTCGCCGGCGAGGAGCGGGTGGCAAGCCCATCCTCGGTCGAGGCCGGGCGGCACGGGCTGGAAGCCCTGCTCGCCCGGGTGCCGGACCTCGACGCGGCGTATTTCTCGAACGACGACATGGCGCTCGGCGGCTATTTCCACTGCCTCGCCCGCGGCCTCGCGGTGCCGGAGCGGCTGGCCCTGTTCGGCTATAACGGCCTCGATGTCGGCCGGTTGATGCCGCAGCCGCTCGCCACCATCCGCACTCCGCGGGTCGAGGCCGGCGCCACGGCGGCGCGGCTCCTCTGCGCGGGGGGGCCGTCGACGGTGGTGGATCTCGGCTTCGAGCTGATCGAGGGAGCGACGGCGTGACGGATGTATCGAGTGCGAGCGAATCGGCCTTGCGCGAGGCGATCTGCCGCTTCGGCCGCTCGCTGTTCGAGCGCGGCCTGACGCCGGGCTCGTCGGGCAACATCTCGCTGCGGCTCGACGACGGCGGCTGGCTGGTGACGCCGACCAATGCCTCGCTGGGCTTCCTCGACCCGGCCCGGATCTCCCGTCTCGATCGTGACGGGCGGCTCCTGTCGGGCGACACACCGACCAAGGAGATCCCGCTCCACGGCGCCCTCTACGACAGCCGGGCCTCGGCGCGGGCGATCGTGCATCTGCACTCCACCCACGCCGTCGCGGTCTCGATGCTGCCGGAGATCGACCCCCGTGCCGTGCTGCCGCCGCTCACCCCCTACAGCCTGATGCGGGCCGGCGCGGTGGCGCTCGTGCCGTATTTCCGTCCCGGCGACCCGGCGGTGGCGGATGCGATCCGGGGGCTCGCCGGGCAGTATTCCTCGGTGCTGCTCGCCAATCACGGTCCGGTGGTGGCCGGCGACAATCTGGAAGCCGCGGTCTTCGCCACCGAGGAACTGGAGGAGACCGCCAAGCTCTACCTGCTCCTGCGCAACCTCAACCCGCGCCACCTGACCCCGGCGCAGGTGCAGGACCTGGTGAGCCATTTCGGGCTGACGCTGCCGGAGCACGGGCACGGGCATTGACGTCTTGTCGAGCTGACTGACGCAATCCAAAGCCTCCGCGTCATCCCGGGGCCGCGTAGCGGAACCCGGGATCGATAAACGCCGACGGTACAGGACGCGGCGGAACGCCTATCGCTCTTTATGGTCACCTCGGCGGTTATGGATCCCGGGTTCTCGTCTTCGACGAGCCCTGGGATGACATGGTGAGATGTCCGCGTGTGCGCAGATCGATTGGCGCAGTTGCTCAAACAGGCTGCGAGCTTCCGAATCTATCCGAGGCGACGGAGTCGCAACAGGCATGGACGACGATCGCGCGTGGTACCCCACCGACAAGGCGCTCTTCGCGACCCTCCCGGGTGGACAGGCGGTGATCGACTGGTTCGGGTTCTGCCCGAGCTTTCACGACGCCACGCTGGACGGCGTCGCCATCGCCGCCGGCAACGCATCGCTCACGCTCAGGGCGTTCCGGATGACGGACCAGACCGAAGAGGGGGGCTATTTCATCCTCGACCGGCACGCGCAGGTGGTGATCCATCTGCGTCGCGTCACCGGTCTGAGGCTGACGGGCGACGCGGGGTCCATCATCTCGGAGCTGACGATCCGGCGCCTGCCCGTCACTCCGAGCCGATCCGAATGGCTAACCTGTAACGGTCCCGTTCAGGGCGACATCGAGGTCGCCTTCGGCACCTCGATCGGCCTTTACGGATCATGCTACGCGAAGGAAGCAGAGTTCGAGCTTCTGCCGGCCAATCAATCAGCGTAGCGCCAGATATCTCGAAGAAATCTCCGGCCCTGGCGCTCCCAAGGGGACTCGAACCCCTGTTTTCGCCGTGAGAGGGCGACGTCCTAGACCGCTAGACGATGGGAGCTTGCCGGGCGGGATGGCGGCTGTATAGCCACGGGCCTGGACGGGCACAAGCCCGAAATCGTATTCCGGCTCGGTTTTCGCACGAGGCGAAAGAGACGGGACGGCAGGAGAGACGGTTTGAGCGAGGCGGAGCTGCGGGAGGGCGTGATCCCGTCGGGCGAGGGGAGCGAGCGGCTGGACCGGGCGCTGGCGCGGCTGTGGCCGGATCTGTCGCGCAGCCGCCTGCAGGCGCTGATCCGCGAAGGCCAGGTGACCCTGGAGGACGCGCCCATCGGCGATCCCTCCGCCAAGGTCGCGCCCGGCCGGCGCGTCGCCGTGACGGTGCCGCCGCCGCGCCCGGCCGAGCCGGAGCCGGAGGCCCGCGACCTCGCGGTGGTCTACGAGGACGACGACCTGATCGTGATCGACAAGCCGGCGGGGCTCGTGGTGCATCCGGGGGCGGGCAACGACAGCGGCACGCTCGTCAACGCGCTGCTGGCCCATTGCGGGGCGAGCCTGTCGGGCATCGGCGGGGTCGCGCGGCCCGGCATCGTGCATCGCCTCGACAAGGACACGACCGGCCTGATGGTGGTGGCCAAGACCGACCTCGCCCACCAGGACCTCTCGGCGCAATTCGCCGATCACGGCCGCACCGGGCCTCTCGAGCGGGCCTATCTGGCGCTGGTCTGGGGCTACCCCGACCCCGCCTCCGGCACGATCGATGCGGCGCTCGCCCGCTCGGAGCGCAATCGCGAGAAGATCGCGGTGGTGCGCGAGGGACGCGGCCGCCACGCGATCACCCATTACCGCATCGAAGCCATGCTCGGGATGCAGGAGCCGGTCGGCCTGGTGCGCTGCCGGCTCGAGACCGGGCGCACCCACCAGATCCGCGTGCATCTCGCGCATCGCGGCCACCCCCTGCTCGGGGACACGGTCTACGGCGCGGCCTTTCGCACCAAGGCGAACCGCCTCGACCCCGAGGCGCGCCAGGCCCTCGACGCCCTCGGCCGGCAGGCCCTGCACGCCGCGCTCCTCGGCTTTCGCCATCCCCGCACCGGAGAGTCGCTGCGGTTCGAGAGCCAGCCACCGCCCGACATGGCCCGGCTGATCGCAGCGCTGACGCCCTAAACGGGCCCCGCGCCGGGATGACGGCGCCCACCCCGCACGTCTCATTGACGAGGGGGCCGAGGTCGGCTCACTCTAGGGCAGTGCGGCACCGCACGCGGCGAACCGCCACGGCAGCACAAAACGTCCCTTCACGCGTTGGTGGCGACACCCGTCGCTACCGGGCCGGACCGCTCTCTGCTATGATGGCAGATCGAACGACCGGCCAACGGGAGGTCGTTCGCGCTCGCCCATGTCTTCGCGGGGAGCTTTCAGGAGGTTGGAATGGCTGCTGCACTTCCCGTGCTCGCCAACGAAGGGGGCCTGTCGCGCTACCTCGACGAGATCCGTCGGTTTCCGATGCTGGAGCCGACGCAGGAATACATGCTGGCCAAGAGCTGGCGCGAACACGGCGATCGTGACGCCGCCCACAAGCTCGTGACCTCCCACCTGCGGCTCGTGGCCAAGATCGCCATGGGCTATCGCGGCTATGGCCTGCCGATCGGCGAGGTGGTGTCCGAGGGCAATGTCGGCCTGATGCAGGCCGTCAAGCGCTTCGACCCCGACAAGGGCTTCCGCCTCGCCACCTACGCGATGTGGTGGATTAAGGCGGCGATTCAAGAATACATCCTGCGCTCGTGGTCGCTCGTGAAGATGGGCACGACCGCGAACCAGAAGAAGCTGTTCTTCAACCTGCGCAAGGCCAAGGGTCGCATCTCCGCCCTCGACGAGGGCGACCTGCGCCCCGACCAAGTCAAGCAGATCGCCACCCGCCTCGGCGTGCCCGAGCAGGACGTGATCGACATGAACCGCCGTCTCGGCGGCGATGCGTCGCTCAACTCGCCCTTGCGCGAGGAAGGCGAGGGCGAATGGCAGGACTGGCTCGTCGACGACAGCCCGACCCAGGAGACCGTGCTCGCCCGCGAGCAGGAGGGGCAGAACCGCCTCGCCGCCCTGAAGGACGCGCTCGGCGTGCTCAACCCGCGCGAGCGCCGCATCTTCGAGGCAAGGCGGCTGGCCGACGACCCGATCACGCTGGAAGATCTGTCCAGCGAGTTCGGCGTTTCCCGCGAGCGGGTGCGGCAGATCGAGGTGCGGGCTTTCGAGAAGGTGCAGGATGCGGTCAAGCGCAACCTTGCCACCCGCGAGGCGCCGCGGGCGGGGGTGCCGGCCTAAAAGGCCGGCACGACCCCGACTGCCGAGAGACCGATCAGCACCAGCGGCATCGCAACCAGCGCCAGCACGGTCTGCACTGCCGTGATGCCGGCCATCAGCGGCGCGTCGCCGCCGAGCTGGCGCGCCAGGATGTAGGCCGAGGAGGCGGTGGGCAGGACCTGGAACAGCAGGGCCGTGGTGAGCGCCGGCCCGTGCAGTCCGAGGCCCGTCGCCACCAGCACGGTCGCGGCCGGCATCGCGAGGAATTTCATCGCTGAGGCGGCGGCCACCGGACCGAGCCAGGTCCGCGCACCCGAGAAATCGAGCGCCGCCCCGACGCAGAGCAGGCCGATCGGCAGCGAGGCGGCGCCGAGGGTGCGCATCGCCGGCTCGAGGCCGACGGGAATGCCCCAGCCGAGGAGCTGAAACGCCATCCCGCCGAGGGACGACACGATCAGCGGGTTGGTCGCGAGCTGCCGGGCGATGCCCCGCGGCGTCAGCCGCGCCGCGCCATGCCGGGCGAAGACCAGCACGCACAGGATGTTGACCGTCGGCACGATCGCCGCGTTGCAGATCGCTGCGAGCGCGATCCCCTGCGTCCCGAACAGCCCGGCGGCGAGCGTCACGCCGACATAGTTGTTGAAGCGCACGCTGCCCTGGAACACCGAGGTGAAGGCCGGCCCGTCGACGCGGAGCAGCGGCCGCAGGGCGAGGAGGAGGCCTGCCACGATCACGGTCGAGAGGATCAGCGTCAGGGCGAGCGCGCCGACCGGCACCGCCTCGACACGCGCGGTGGCGAGGCTGTGGAAGAACAGGCTCGGCAGCAGCACGAAGTAGCCGAGCCGCTCGGCCTGCGGCCAGAAGCTCTCGGCCAGGAATTGGCGGCGGCGCAAGGTGAGGCCGAGGGCGGTGAGGAGGACGACCGGCAAGAGGGCCAGCAGGATGGCGCCGGTCATGGCGAGAGGGTCATGGGGCGAGGGTCATGGGGGTGCGGGTCAGGGCGGGGACCGCCATCGGTGGGGCGGGCGATCACACGAATCGGCGTCGCCGGCCAGCGTGAGAGTCCGGGTCGGCGCTCCAGCTTAGTATGCCGAACCGTGCTCACCCACCCGTCCCGGAAGCAGGTGGCCATGCATGCGCATCGCGGATTTTGCGATCGGCGGCAAGCTCATCGACTCTGATCAGGACATCTAGAGCGTGTTATGAACCTATGACGTGGCGTGAGCGTTGAGGGGCATGAGTGCTGATCGCCCCGCCTATCCGTCCGACGTGTCCGATGAAGAATGGGCGCTGGTTGCCCCCTATCTGGCGCTGCTGCGCGAGGACTCGGGTCAACGCGACCACGAGTTGCGCGAGGTGTTCAACGGGCTGCGCTACATCGTGAAGACCGGTGCGCCGTGGCGGTTCATGCCCCACGACCTGCCGCCGTGGGCGGCGGTCTACCAGCAGACCCAACGCTGGCTTTCCGCCGATTGCTTTGGCGCGGTGGCGGGCGACCTGCGTGCTGTGTTGCGGGAAGCGGCGGGGCGCGAGCCGGAGCCGTCTGCGGTGATCCTGGACAGCCGGACCCAACGCTCCTCGCCCGAGAGCGGTGAGCGGGCGGGCTACGACGGGGCCAAGCGCAAGCGCGGCTCGAAGGTGCACCTGGCGGTGGACACGCCCGGGCATGTGGTGGCGCTGCACGTCACGCCGGCGAACGTGGACGACCGCAGCCAGGTTGGGGCGCTGACGTGTGCGGTGCAAGCGGAGACGGACGGGAGCGTGGAGACGGCGTTCGTCGATCAAGGCTACACGGGCGAGAAGCCGGCGAAGGCCGCCGACGCGAACGGCATCGCGTTGGAGGTAGTCAAGGCGCCCGAGGCCAAGCGCGGCTTCGTGCTGCTGCCACGCCGGTGGGTGGTGGAGCGCTCGCTGGCCTGGGCGACGCGCTGCCGCCGGCTGGTCAAGGACTACGAGCGCTATGCCACCACGTTGGCAGGCATCTACATGATCGCCTTCGTCTGCGACATGCTCAGCAAGCTTGGACGCATCGTAAACAGTTCATAACACGCTCTAGCACCGGGAAGAGGCCGATGACGACGAGAGGCCAGAGGATTGGCGCCACGGCGAGTGTGTCGACCGGCACCGCCTTGACCGCGCAGCGGCGATGCCGCGGAAGCGCACACTCGGTAGCAGCAGGACATCGTCAAGTCGATCGGCATGCCGCAGGGCTGCCGGCGAAGAAGCAGAGACGGCGCAAGTCAAGGCTGGGGGGGTGAGGAGACCGACTGTCAGGAGGGTCTGAAGAGCGGCGTAGTCATGGATCGCAGCGAATGCGGGCTGCCTCAGGTAAGATTGTCCGGGTAAAACGGGTTGCCGTGAAATTGGACCCGTAAGTAAGCGTGTCATGCCGCGCTGTGCACTTTCAGCCAAACCGGAACGAAAATTCTGTCTGCGGGGTTCTGACGCTGGGTAAGATTGCCATGACGGATTTGGCGAATTCGAACCTCGATGTCCTGAAGGTCGCAATCATAGTGATATTGGTCTATTATATCTATGGTTAGTTTATATTTTTTTTGAATATAATGTAACTCACGGCAATTTATGAAGCCATTATGCGGATGTAGAGGGGGGGGGTTGTTTGAAAATTCATGCGTCCGTTATTGGGTGCGAGTTTTCAGCCGAAATGTCGTCTGGACGCTGGTCATATCGCTTTTTCTGCACCATCTACTCGGATGCGTCGATTCTGCCGCATCAACTCTGGGGCATTCCATGGACGTGATTACGTTTCTAAAGGGACTTCCCGCTGTGCTGGGTGTGGCGGGATTATTTGCCTATTTATGGGCTGGTCAGTATCGCATCGGTGGAGATATAATAAAGTCAATTATTGAAAAGCTGCGTGCGGCCCCGAACGTGGACGTCAAGGATTATGCGTCGCTGACCCCGGCGCGCATTGAAAAATTACTACGTGAGGATGCCGATGCGCGGAAGGCAGTCAACGAGCAAGATATCAAAGTCATACGGCACATAGTATATCTTCAATATGCGACAACGTTTGCTGTTCTTGTTGTTTGTGCATTGTTGATAGGATGCGGCATTTATTTCGCCAGTAGACCTGAGCCGTTGAGTGTCAATCCACGACCGCCGGGCGCAGTATCATCTAATGGCCCCGATTCGAGTGGCATTCTCGTAGACTTGGATCCATTAAAAGTCGAATGGGATACTGCGGGACAGGTGGAAACAATAGCGATATTTATCGAGAACGCTGACGGGGGCGGCCGAACTGTAAAAAAGAATGTTCTCTCTGACGTTCGCAGTGTCGTATTCAGTCCGGATGAACTGCGCGGCGTGCTTGCAAACAGAAATTATCATGGCCACAATCGTGTAAGAACTGTTGTAGAATGGTCAGGACATGCCAAGCGCTCCAGTCCCGTCGACCTCTTCGTTGGAATTCAGGTCAAGCTTATGATCGGTGGAACGTTGATCGGGAAGGGAAAATCTCGAACTATACATACACTTCTGGCTGTTATCGATGACAGCACAGCGACAATGCCAAAAAATTATTGTTTTAATGTCGATTTTGCAGGCTGGAACAATAGCGGCCCGTTGGTAGCGCCGTTGAGGTCTTGCAACGCAGACTCCGAAGTCAAATTGAGCTTTGTTGATGACATCAATTGGTCACGTCGTCCGGGACTGGTTTTCAACCAACCCATTGAAGATAGAAAATTTGTCAGGGCTTGCCTCAACGCGCCCGAAATCAGGGATGATAAATGCTAAGTTGAATTTCATCCTCTGAATTTGCCTCGAATTCAGGTAGGTGCGCCTGACGAAACCAAAACATTTCGTCAGGTGTTACTCCTTCGCAGCGATACGATTTTCGACTGGTCGCTTCGCGATGCGGAAATCGGCTTCACTCAGACGCCGCACGGGCTTGTGATATGACGTCCGTAAGCGATCCTCCGGAAGTCGTATGATGCCCCGAAATTCCTTATGCGAGAGAGGTATCGAGGCAAAATCAGACAAAAAAATTCTACTGCTGCCACTGCTCAAACGCCTCCCGCAACACCTTCTCGCCGGCATTGCCCTTCTCGAAGGTCAGGATCGCGCGGTTGCCGTTGGCGTAGCGGATCGGCAGGTCGATCCAGTTTCGCTTGAGGAGCAGGTCGGTGTTGCGCTCGATATCGGCCTTCAGGTTCGAAAGGCCGATCAGGAACAGGTTGTCGCGCACCGGTACCGGCAGGCCGGAGACCGGGGAGCCGCGTCCGGATTCGTCGTCCTTGAATTGGATCAGGCCGACATCGCGCACGGTGCGGTTCGGGTCGGTCGAGGTGAAGGTCAGTTCGAGGATGTGCGACGCCGGCAGGGTCGCGTCGGTGTTGCGGCGCAGGACCATCGCCAGGCTCAGGCCCGCATCGGGCACGTCGACCGTGCCCCGCACCACGGTCTGGAGCGGCTGGCCCTGGCCGGCATTGACGGCGTCGAGGCGCCAGACCACCCGGGCCTGGATCGCCTTCGGGGCGGCGCCCTGGCCGCCATTCTCCTCGTAGAGCGTGCCGCGCTGCGCCACCGCGATGTCGGGCGTCGGCGAGGGGCGGGGAGCGCTGCCTTGCGGCGCGGCGGCCGCCGGGGCCGGCGCGGGCGACGAGGCGGCCAGGGGCACCCGCTCGCCGCCGACCCGGTCGGCGAATTTCGAATCCTGGTTCTCGGCCGGACGGTTGGGGCCGTTCTCGGCAAAGCCCGTCGGCAGGGCGGCGGGGTTGTCGCGCAAGGACCAGGCGGTGACCGCGATGGCGCCGACGACCGTCGCCAGAACCGCCGCGACGATGCCGTTGCGCACCAGCCGCGATCGGTCGCGCTTGGGCGCCACCACGTCGAGGCGCGGGCGCTGCGGGGCGGCAGGGCCCGTCTCCGTGGTCCCCGGCTCCTCGACCGGCTCCGGATTCCGCGGCCGCGTCGGCGGCAGCTTCAGCTCCACCGGCGGGCCGGCCTCCGGCAGGGCGTCGGCGTGGTGCGGGGCCGGCGGCTCGGGAGGGGCAGCGCGGGACGGGTCCGAGAGCGTGGCGGTCTCCGGAGCCGTATGGGCGTCCGGCGGCATCACCCCCGGCGGCGTTGTGGCCTCGGGCAGTTGGGGGGCTTCCCGCGGCGGCGGCTCCGGGGCCGCGGGCTCCGGAGGACCGCCGTGCTCGATCTCGAGCCGGGCGATCGCCCGGTCGAGGGAGACGCGCTCCGCCTCGATGTCGGCCTCCGACAGGGGCGGATCGAGGGAGCGGAGCTGACCGATCAGCGCCGCGCGGGCGCGCTCATAGACCGTGTGCCGCAGATCGGGCGAACGGTCGGGCAGGGCCTCGAGGGCGCGGGCGAGCAGGGGATAGTAATCGGCCATGGTCGCCGCATGCCTTGTCGTGCGGGGCGGCGGGCGTCAAGCTTCGCCCGCCTGACGTCGCGCCGAATTCCCCTCAATCCTCGAAGGGGTTGTGGACCAGGATGGTGTCGTCCCGCTCCGGCGAGGTCGAGAGCAGGGCCACCGGCGCGCCAATCAGCTCCTCGATCCGCCGCACGTACTTGATCGCCTGGGCCGGCAGGTCGGCCCAGGAGCGGCCGCCCGCGGTGGTCTCGCTCCAGCCCTCGAAGGCCTCGTAGATCGGCTCGACCCGGGCCTGGTCGGCCTGGCTCGCCGGCAAGTGGTCGATCTCGCGGCCGTCGAGGCGGTAGCCGGTGCAGATCTGGATCGTCTCGAAGCCGTCGAGGATGTCGAGCTTGGTCAGCGCGATGCCGTCGATCCCTGAGGTCCGCACGGTCTGGCGCACCAGGGCGGCGTCGAACCAGCCGCAGCGGCGCTTGCGCCCGGTCACGACGCCGAATTCGCGGCCGCGCTCGCCGATCCGCTCGCCGATCGCGTCGGTGAGCTCGGTCGGGAACGGACCCTCGCCGACCCGGGTGGTGTAGGCCTTGACGATGCCGAGCACGTAGCCGATCGCCCCCGGGCCGAGGCCCGAGCCGGTCGCGGCCTGCGCCGCCACGATGTTGGAGGACGTCACGTAGGGATAGGTGCCGTGATCGACGTCGAGGAGCGCGCCTTGCGCGCCCTCGAACAGGATGCGCTTGCCGGAGCGGCGGGCATCGTCGAGGAGCGCCCACACCGTATCGGCGAAGGGCAGGATCTTGGGCGCGATGGCCAAAAGCTCGGCCTTCAGCGCCGCACCGTCGATCTCGTCGATGCCGAGGCCCCGGCGCAGGGCGTTGTGGTGGGCAAGCAGGCGCGAGATCTTGGCGTCGAGCATCTCGGCATCGGCGAGGTCGACGACGCGGATCGCCCGGCGGCCGACCTTGTCCTCGTAGGCCGGGCCGATGCCGCGCTTGGTGGTGCCGATCTTCAGGACCGCGTTCGAGGTCTCGCGGAAATGGTCGAGCTCGCGGTGCAGCGGCAGGATCAGCGTCGCGTTGTCGGCGATGCGCAGGTTCTCCGGCGTGATCGCCACACCCTGCTGGCCGATCTTGGCGATCTCCTCGATGAGGTGCCAGGGATCGACCACCACCCCGTTGCCGATGACCGACAGCGTGCCGCCGCGCACCACGCCGGACGGCAGGAGCGATAGCTTGTAGGTCACGCCGTCGATGACGAGGGTGTGGCCGGCATTGTGCCCGCCCTGGAAGCGCACCACGACGTCGGCCTGCTCCGAGAGCCAGTCGACGATCTTGCCCTTGCCCTCGTCGCCCCACTGGGCGCCCACGACGACGACGTTCGCCATATCACAAATACCCGTCCCTGCCCGCCGCGCGAAAAGCCCCGGCGCGTGTGAAGCGCGGGGCTGATCGGCTTGCGGATGGTGTCACGCGTATGCGCTCTTCGGCGATCCCGGCCGGGAAATCAAGCGACGGCCGGAACAACCGCCCTGCACAACGTTATTTGGCCTCGGTATTCGGGCCCTGCCCCGGCAGTTCGCCCGGCTTGATCACCGGGGTCGAGTTCGGGGTCGGCTCCGGCGGCTTCACCGCCATGTCCGGCGTGCCCGTGGCCGGCGGCTTGATCACGCCGTCCGAGCGCTGGAGCTTGTCGCTCAGGGTCGAGCCGGTGGTGTCCGACTTGTCGGCGTTCGAGGTCGCGTCGCCCGGCCGCACCTTCTCGGGGATGGTCTGGTTGAGGGGCGGCAGGTTCGGGTCGCGGTCGCGCCCCTTCAGGGGCACCTCGGGCGACTGGGCGAGGGCGGCGGTCGCGCCTGCGACGATCGCCAGCATCGCCAGCCCGCCGCGCATCAGCTTGGTCATGGGGGTTCTCCTGAGGATGGAGTCTCCTCAGGGAAACCGGGCCGGCACCCGTGGGTTCCGGCTCCGCTTGGCTTTGCAACCGGACCCTCAATTGATTCGCTGCCGCCTTTCGGCTCCCAGCGGTAGCGCCTCACGCCGCCTCTCGTTCCAGCGGGCGGATGTCATCGATGTCCGCACCGATCGCGTTGCGGGCCGTCAGAAGATCGAAGCGGCTCTGAAGATTCACCCACACCTGCGGGTCCATGCCGAAGTAGCGCCCGAGCCGCAGGGCCGTATCGGCGGTGATGCCGATCTCCTCACGGGCGATGCGCTCGATCCGGGTGCGCGGCACGCGGCACGCCTTCGCGATCGCATACGCCGTCAGGTTCAGCGGAACCATGAACTCCTCCCGCAGCACCTCGCCGGGGTGCATCGGCGGAAGGATGGTATCGGTTTCGTACTCGGTGCTCATGCCACCTTGTCTCCAGAGGAGCGGGGCGCAGCCCCAACAGTGGTAGTCAGTGATTGTCCACGATCTCTACATCTTCCGGACCAGTCTCGGTCCAGCGAAAGCACAAGCGGAACTGGTCGTTGATCCAAATGGCGTGCTGCCCGGCGCGCTCGTCGAGCAATGGATGCAACTTGTTGCCTGACGGAACCTTCAACGCATCGAGGGAGGTCGCTGCGTCGAGATAGTTGAGCTTGCGCCGTGCCGTCTTGAGAATGTGCGCGGGGATACCTTTCGGCTGCCGCCCCTCGAACACGTCTCGGGTCCGACCATTGGCAAAGCTGCGGATCACGCTGCGGCCCCTTATCGGCGATTGGTATCGCACAACGATACGCGCCGTCAAGCGGAAGGTATCGGCGAACGATACCGACGTGACCGCGATCCGCTCTCACGCGGATGGCCGAATAGGGAGATGCCCAGGTTTATCCCGAGCATTCCGAGGTCGGCTCGATCCCCGATCCAACGACCGCTTCAGGGATCCGCGGCCGGCCGGATGGATGCTCAGCCCGCCTTCGCCATGTCGAGGTACAGCTCCCGCAACTTCCGCGTCATCGGGCCGGGCTGGCCGCCGCCGACGCGCTGGCCGTCGATCTCGACCACCGGCATCACGAAGGCGGAGGCCGAGGTGAAGAACGCCTCGGAGGCCTGAAGCGCCTCGTCGATCGAGAAGGCGCGCTCCTCCACCGTCAGGCCGTTCTCCTCGGCGAGCCGCATCACCGCCCGGCGGGTGATGCCGGGCAGGAGCGCCGTCGAGAGCGGGCGGGTGACGATGCGGCCGTCCTCGGTGATGATGAAGGCGGTGGACGACCCGCCCTCGGTGACGAGGCCGTCCTCGTGCATCCAGGCTTCGGCGACGCCGGCGGCGGCGGCCTGCTGCTTGGCCAGCACCTGGGCGAGCAGCGCCACCGACTTGATGTCCCGGCGCTTCCAGCGCAGATCCTCGACCGAGATGACCTTGGCGCCGCGCTCGGCGAGCGGGTTCGACGAGACGATCTTGGCCTGCGTGAACATCACCACGGTCGGCGGCGTGCCCTCGGGCGGAAAGGCGAAGTCGCGCTCGGCCACGCCGCGGGTGACCTCCATGTAGACGAGGCCTTCGCTGAGCCCGTTGCGGGTGACCAGCTCTTCCTCGAGCCGCGTCCACTCGGCGATGGTGTGGGGATTGCGGATGCCGATCTCGGAGAGCGAGCGGTCGAGGCGGGCGAGGTGGGCCTCGTTGTCGACGAGGCGACCGTTCAGCACCGCGCTCACCTCGTAGATCCCGTCGGCGAACAGGAACCCGCGGTCCATGATCGGGATCGTCGCCTCCTCGAAGGGGACGAAGCGGCCGTTGACGTAGACGATGCGGGACATGCGGGTCTTCCTCTCGCGGGGCCGACGGCGCGGCCGGTCACGAACAAGCCGTCCTTGAAGCACCGCGCGGCGCCCGGCGGCAAGCGCGATTCCGGAGACCCGGCCTTGCATGATTCGTGCGGGCGGCGAGCGCGCGCGGCGGTTGCGCGGGGCCGCAGCCACGACCTATCGTCCGGCGAACACGAGAGGAAACGACATGCGGCTCACCCCCGACGCGAAGGGCGTCTTCCCCATCGCCCCGACCCCGTTCCACCCGGACGGCCGCATCGACGAGGCCTCGATCGACAAGATGACCGATTTCTACGGCGAGATCGGCGCCACCGGCCTCACCGTGCTCGGCATCATGGGCGAGGCGCCCAAGCTCGACGGCGCGGAGGCCGTGGCTGTGGCCTCGCGGGTGATCCGGCGCACCAAGCTCCCGGTCGTCATCGGCGTCTCGGCTCCGGGCTTCGCCGCGATGGGGTCGCTGACCCGGGCGGTGATGGAGGCGGGCGCCGCCGCCGTGATGATCGCGCCGCCCTCGTCCCTGCGCACCGACGACCAGATCGTCGGCTACTACGCCCAGGCCGCCGAGGTGATCGGGCCGGACGTGCCGTTCGTGATTCAAGACTATCCGCTGACCTTGAGCGTGGTGATGACGCCGGGCGTCATCCGCCGCATCGTCACCGACAACCCGAACTGCGTCATGCTCAAGCACGAGGACTGGCCGGGGCTGGAAAAAATCTCGGCGCTGCGGGCCTTCCAGCGCGACGGCTCGCTGCGGCCGCTCTCGATCCTGTGCGGCAACGGCGGCCTGTTCCTCGATTTCGAGTGCGAGCGCGGCGCCGACGGCGCCAATACCGGCTACGCCTTCCCGGAGATGCTGGTGGATGTCGTACGGCTCTCCGCGGCCGGCGAGCGCGAGCGCGCCCACGACATCTTCGACGCCCACCTGCCGCTGCTACGCTACGAGCAGCAGCCGGGCCTCGGGCTGGCCGTGCGCAAATACGTGCTGATGCGCCGCGGCATCCTGGCCTCCGACGCCCAGCGCAAGCCCGGCGGCGGCCTCTCGGCGACGGCGAAGGCCGAGGTGGATTTCCTGCTCGATCGCCTCGCCCGGCACGATCCGCGGGCGCGGCTCTGACGGCATCCCGTCCGCGGCCTCGCCAGGGGCCGCGGACGGGAGGGTGATCAGAACGCGATCGCGTCCACCACCTTGCGGAAGCGCGGCAGGATCGCCTCACGGTCCTGGGCGCGGACCACGCCGACGGCACGGAAATAGCCGTCGGGCTGGAAGCGGATGGTCTGGGACACCACCACGGGCGTGCCCGACGGCACGTCGACGGCCCGGGCCACGATCTCGTGCCAGTCGGCGCCGTTCTGGCGGAAGCTCTGCGAGCGCTCGATCGCGAAGTCCTTCATGGTCTGGTTCGAGTAGAGCGCGGCCTTCGCGAAGGCGTCGCGCTGCTCGGCGCCTGGCGCCGGCTGCACCGCCTCGGCGAGCACCAGGATCGGCTGCTCCAGGTTCATCATCTGGTCCTTCGGCCCCTCGGTATAGAGCACCGAGTTGCCGCCGAGCACCCGCACCGGGCGGAAGCCCGCGGTGTCGACGACCCGGAAGGGCAGGGCCGCGACCTGCTGGTCGAGGGTGAGGGCCGGGCGCACCCGCACGCTGGTCAGCATCGCGCGCATCGCATCGTCGGTTTCGGCCGTCGGCAGGGTCTGGCCGATGACGATGCCGGTGACCGTCGGGTCCGAGACCAGGAACACCCATTTGTGCAGGGCCGGTGCCCCGGCGGGCTGCTCGATCGGCTGCTCGCCGGTGACCAGCAGGCCCTCGCGCCCGTCGGCGAGCTTCAGGGTCTCGCGGGTCTTCACCACCAGGCCCTGGCTCTTCAGGTTCTCGTCGGTGAAGTTGGTGGTGAGGTCCTTGTAGGCCTGGGCCGGCAGCTCGACCACCGAGACCGTGGCGCCGCCGCCCTCCCGCTCGAAACCGGTGAAGCGGCGCGACACCACCATCTCCTTGGCCGGCTCGAAGCCGAAGCGCGAGCCCGGCGGATAGACCGGATCGGCCGCCCACGCCCCGGCCGGCAGGCCGGCAAGGCAGGACAGAAGGGCCACAACGCGCAGCGGCAGGGGACTCGTCGCCATCAGACTCGTCTCGGTTCGTAAGAGACGCCGCCCGGGATCGGGCGGCAGGACCGTCGCCGGATGCGTCGGCCGTGCGCGCCGCTCTGTCAAGCGCGGCCGCAAGCGCGACGGATCTCCGTGACGCGCCGCAAGGTCAGGTTGAGGCGCCCGCCCGGCGCCACGGCCTCGGGCAGGACCGGTCCCGAGGCGGATGCCAGCAGGTCGGCCGGCAGGAGACGGTCGACGCCGTGGAAGACCAGGCGCGAGGGCCCGCCGATCACCAGGGCGTCGCCGGAGGCGAGCCGCACCGAGCGGGTCGGGTCGGAGCGCTGGAGCCCCCCGTAGCGGAACAGGGCGGTGGCCCCCAGCGACAGGGAGAGCACGGGAGCCGAAAACTCCGCCTCGTCCCGGTCCTGGTGCAGTCCCATCCGGGTACCGGGCGCGTAGAGGTTGACGAGGCAGGCCTCCGGCTCGGCCGGGCAGCCGGCGAGTTCGGACCAGGCCCGCAGGACCGCCGCCGGCATCGAAGGCCAGGGCCGGCCGGTTTCCGGATGCGCCGCCTGGTAGCGGTAGCCGGCCCGGTCGGAGACCCAGCCGAGGGGGCCGCAATTCGACATCCGCACCGAGAACGGCTTGCCCGTGCGCGGCATCGTCGGGGTGAAGGGCGGTGCCTCGCGCAAGATCGCCGCGAGGTCGGCCGCGAGCGCACCCTGCGCCGCGGCGTCGAGATAGCCCGGGTGGTGGATCAGGCCGGGGGCGAGTTCGATCACGGGCGCGCTCCTCTGGCGGACGGCGCCCCTCCTATCCGATTTCCGGGTGAGCCGGCAGAGCCGGCCGTGGTAGGGCGACATGCATGACGATCCGCTCCGCCACCCTGATCGGCTCCGGCGCCATCCTGCTCTGGTCGCTGCTCGCCCTGTTCACCGCGGCCTCCGGCGCGGTGCCGCCGTTCCAGCTCGCCGCCATGACCTTCCTGGTCGGCGGGCTGCTGGGCTGCGCCAGCTGGATCGCGCGGCCCTCCGGCCTCGCCGCCTTGCGCCAGCCGCTCCCGGTCTGGGCGCTCGGAATCGTCGGGCTGTTCGGCTACCACGCGCTGTACTTCGCGGCCCTGCGCCTCGCGCCGCCGGCGGAGGCCGGGCTCATCAGCTATCTCTGGCCGCTGCTGATCGTGCTGTTCTCCGCCCTGCTGCCGGGCGAGGGGGGCTTGCGCGCGGCGCATCTCGCCGGAGCGCTGCTCGGGCTTGCCGGGGTGGTCACGCTGTTCCTCGGCCGCGGGTCGCTCAGCTTCGAGGCCGCCGCGCTGCCGGGCTACGCGGCGGCCCTCGCCTGCGCCTTCCTGTGGTCGGGCTACTCGGTCCTGTCGCGCCGGGTCGGGGCGGTGCCGACCGATGCGGTGGCGGGCTTCTGCCTCGCCACCGCGGCGTTGAGCCTCGTCTGCCACCTCGCCTTCGAGCGCACGGTGTGGCCGCGAGATCCGGCGCAATGGGCGGCGGTGGCGGCCCTCGGCCTCGGCCCGGTCGGGGCGGCGTTCTACCTCTGGGACATCGGCGTGAAGCGCGGCGACATCCGCCTCCTCGGCGTCGGCTCCTACGCCGCCCCGGTTCTCTCCACGCTGATCCTCGTCGCCGCCGGCTACGCCCCGGCGACCTGGTCGCTGGCGCTGGCCTGCGGGCTCATCGTGGCGGGGGCCCTGGTGGCGACGCGGGCGGGGAGCGCGCGGGAGGCGGCGCAGGGCGGGAGATAGAGGGAGCAAGCCCGATCGGACGGCGAGAGCGTTTCCCGACGACGCCGGAACCGGTTCGTCGACGAGAACGATTCGAAGTCAGGGATTTCGATCCCCGGCCGCCCGAACGACCCCGGTACACGACAGTGGCCTGAGGCCTACCGGCTTTGGGGCTCTCCCACCCGCGACCTCATCCTGAGGTCGCGGGTGGGAGAGGGAATCGCTGCGGTTTTCGCGCCACTGTCGTGTACCGTGCCCAACGACCAAAACCCCCGGATGCAGCGACTGCGTCCGGGGGCCGACCTCGCGGGCCAGTTGATCGGGGCTGGGGATCCGTAAGGTCGATCAGAAACTCATGTCAGATCGCGCTGCCCTCCTGTTGGTCCCGGTCCGCCGATGCGTCGAGCGGGCGCCCATCGAGCGAGGAACAGCGCCCGATCACGGTGATCGGGCGCCGATCCGTCGTCATCGACCCTGCCGCATGTCCTGGGACGAACCGAGGTCCGGTTCGTCGGACGATGCGCGAGCCGGGTCTCATATGATTTCCGATTGATCGCTTCGCGATGCGGAAATCGGCTTCGCTCACGCGCCGCGCGGGCTGGTGATACGCAATCCTGAAGCGATCTTCCGGATTGCGTATCAGTACGAGCCGAACTTGTAGTTCAGGCCGGCGCGGACGACGGCGAACTCGGTGTTGGCGGCGGCACCGCGCAGGTACACGGCGTTGGTGCCGAGATCGTAGAAGCCGCGGAAGGCGTCCTTCTTGCTGTCGAGGTTCACGTAGAGGCCTTCGACCTTCAGCGTGACGGCGTTCGAGCGGAAGAAGTTCAGGAACGAGTCGGTGGGCAGCGCGTACTCGATGCCGCCGCCGGCCGCGTAGCCGGTGCGGAAGCTGTCGCGGAAGCGGCCGCCGGCGAAGTTCTGGTCCTCGCTGCCCGAGCCGTAGGCGAAGCCGCCGGTGCCGTAGACGAGCGTGCGGTCGAAGGCGTAGCCGAGGCGGCCGCGGACGGTGCCGAAATAGTCGAGGCCGTTGCCGCTGGTGAAGACGGTGGCCGCGGGCGGCGCGAAGGCCAGGCCGGTATTGCCGGCAAAGCCGTAGTTCAGCGTGCCCCGGGTGCGACGGGCGAAGTCGACATACTGGGCGTCGGCCTCGAGGCCGACCACGAAGCCCGAGCCCGGCGTGAACTGGTAGTTGTAGCCGATCTGCGCGCCGCCGGTGAAGCCGGAATTATCGGTCCGGTTCGTGTTGAGGCTGACGACGCCGTTGGTGGTCTCCGAGCCGATCACCGATCCGGCCGGAAGGTTGTACCGGGACGTGCTGCGGCTGTTGGCGTCGAAGCCGTAGCCGGCATTCACGCCGAGGTAGAACCCGGTCCAGGTGAAGACCGGCACCGGGGTGAAGACCGGCGGCGGGGCGGCGCGGCGCGGCAGGTCGGCCGCGGCGGCTGCCGAGGTGAGGGCGGTGAACGCGGCCAGGCCGGCCAGGAACTTGTTCATTGGTACAACCGATAGTGGAGTGTCACGATCGGCAATATGCCCGATGTCGCAGAGGCACGATATGATTTTTCTGCAACACTCATCGGTTTTGTCAAACGCCGGACTTGGACTCTACAAGATGGAAACGTTTACGATTTGGAAATAGGTGATTTTGTCCAAGGCACAGACTGTATGTATTGGGAATAAGCGATACCGTACCCGGCGTCTTATTCTCCGCACCATCCGTCTCACGGCCCGTCTCCCGGCAGGCTCTCGTGGCGCCGGATCGCGTCCGCGTCGCTCGCCCTTAAGCGGGACGGCTTTCGAAAACGGGAGCGGCCGGGAGCCTTGCAGGCTCCCGGTCCGGCCTTCAGCGCGGCATCGGCCGCCAGTCCGGCGGCGCCATCTCGAAACCCTCGAAGCGGAAGCCCGGCGCCACGGTACAGCTCACCAGGGTCCAGGCGCCGAGGCTGGTGGCGGTCTGCCAGTGATGGGCCGGCACCACGATCTGCGGCCGCTGCCCCCGGGCGAGGTCGGGACCGAGATGACGCGCCTCGGCATCGTGGCCGTTGGGGCTGGTGGTGATGACCATCGGCGCCCCGGCATGCCAGAGCCAGACCTCCGTCGCATCGACCCGGTGCCATTCCGAGGTCTCGCCGATATCGAGCAGGTAGTAGATCGCCGTCGAGGCGGGACGCCCGTCGATCTCGCGGGAATCGCGGAACGTCTCGCGGTAATGCCCTCCCTCCGGATGGGGCTTGAGGTCGAGCAGGCGCACGACCTCCAGGGCGGTGAGATTCCGGGCGGTGAGGTTTTGCATCGTCGTCAGAACCGGTTCTTCCATTCGCGAAGGGCCGTGAATACCGCCGCCGGGTCGGCGCCGGGCTCCATCCCGACGGCACGCGCGAGCGCCGGCTCGGTGGCGCGCAGGAACGGGTTGGTGGCCTTCTCCTCGCCAAGGGTAGTGGGCACCAGGAAGCGCCCTTCCGCCCTGGCCTTCTCGGCCAGGGCCGCCCGGTCGGCGAGGTTGCGGTTTCCCGGCTCGGCGGCCAGCGCGAAGCGGGCATTCGACAGCACGTAGTCGTGGCCGGAATAGATCACGGTCTCGTCGGGCAGGGGCAGGAAGCGCGACAGCGAGCGCCACAGCACCTGGGGCGGGCCTTCGAGCACCCGGCCGCAGCCGAGGGTGAACAGGGTGTCGCCGGCGAATGCGAGGCCCGCCGCCTCGAACCAGTAGGTGACGTGGTCGTCGCAATGGCCGGGCGTTTCCCACACGGCGGCGGCGAGCGAGCCCACCGTCACCACGTCGCCCTCGCGCACGGTCGCATCCACTTGCGGTACCGCGTTGCCGGCCCGCGCCGGGGCCGTCACCCGGGCCCCGGTCCGCGCCTTCACCTCGGGGATGCCCTCGACGTGGTCGCCGTGACGGTGGGTGACCAGGATGTCGGTGAGGCGCCAGCCGGTCTCGTCGAGGGCGCGCAGCACGGCCGCCGCCTCCGGCACGTCGATCGCCGCGCAGGCGCCGGTCTCGGGGTCGCGCATCAGCACGCCGATATTGTCGCTTCGGCACGGGAAGGTGCGGATCTCGGGGCGGATCTCGGGCATGGCGGCGCCTCCTCGAAGGATTCACGGGACAGGATTCTTCGCCGGGCTCCCGGCGGGAATCTCCTGCAGCGAGATAGGGCGAATCCACGCCCGCGCGACCGGGCCGGGGCGAAGAGCGGGGCGTGGACGGGGTCGCCGTCGGGGGGCAAGCCTCGGGGTTGACGCCTTGGGGTTGACGCCTTGCCGCGCTTCGCGCCACTCCCCATTCATGGTTTCCACGGCATGAGCGCGCTCACGCCCGCCGCCCCTCGACCCCGAGACCCGATGAGCCTCGACGTCACCGACCTGCGCGCCTTCTACGCCAGCCCCCTCGGGGCGGTGGCGCAGCGTCTCGTCGGCCGCACGGTCCACCGCATGCTCGGCTCGGTCTCAGGACTCCGGGTGATGGGCCTCGGCTACGCGGTGCCCTATCTCGGCCCGGTGCGGCACGCCGCCGAGCGGACCATGGCCTTCATGCCGGCGACGCAGGGCGTGACGAACTGGCCGGGTTCCGGCCGCTCGGCCTCCTGCCTCGTCGATCCCACCATGATGCCGCTGCCCGACTCGGCCCTCGACCGGGTGCTCTTGATCCACGCCATCGAGGCGGTGGAGAGCCCGGCCGAGCTGATGCAGGAGGTCTGGCGCGTGCTCACCCCCGGCGGCCGGCTGATCGTCGCGGTTCCCAACCGCCGCGGCCTGTGGGCGCGGCGGGACGCCACGCCCTTCGGCCACGGCCAGCCCTACAGCCGCTCGCAGCTCGGACGCCTGATGCGCGAGACGCTCTTCTCCCCCGAGGACTGGGCCGAGACCCTCTACGTGCCGCCCGTGGAGGGCTGGCTCACCGTTAAGACCGCGAGCGCCTGGGAGCGGGTCGGCACCGGCCTGTCGCTGCCCTTCGCCGGCCTGCACGTGGTCGAGGCGACAAAGCAGCTCCACCGCCCGGTCGCGATCCAGGCCCGCAAGGCAGCGCGCCTGCGCGCCCGGGTGCTGCCGGTGCCGGTGCCGGTGCCCGCCCCGGTGCCGGGTGGCGCGTGATGCCGTTTCCGGGCGCGGAGGCCGCAGCTCAGAGCTTCCTCTTGGCCTTCTCGGCCCTGTTCTCGATCGTCAACCCGCCCGGGGCGGCGCTGATCTTCGCGCAGGTGACGGCCGGCCGCAGTCACGACGAGCGCACGTGGCTGTCGCGCCGCATCGGCGTCTACGCGGCGGCCGTGATGCTGGTCTCGCTCTGGGCCGGGGCGTCGGTGCTCAGCTTCTTCGGCATCTCGCTCGCGGCGTTGCGCATCGCCGGCGGCCTCGTGGTGGCGGCGCAGGCCTGGAGCCTTCTGGCCGCGCCCGAACAGCGCGAGGCGCGCAAGACCGCGCAGGCCGAGCCGGTCCAGGGCAGCGAGGACGGTCCCGAGCCGACCGCCCTCGCCGAGATCGCGTTCTTCCCCCTGACCCTGCCCTTCACCACCGGGCCCGGCACCATCGCGGTGGCGATCGCGCTCGGCGCCGGGCGGCCGGATGGCGGCGCCGACCGGATCGGCTACCTCGCCGGGGCGTCGGCGGCCTCGCTCGTCATCGCCCTGATGGTGCTGCTGGCCTACGCCTCGGCCGATCGGCTGGTGGAGCGGCTCGGCCATGCCAGGGCCCGGGTGCTCGGGCGCCTCGCCGCCTTCCTGCTCCTCTGCGTCGGCACCCAGATCACGCTGACCGGGGTCACCGACGTGCTGGGACCCCTCATCGCGACTGCCAGGACAACCGCCGTCCCGTGAGCGCCATCTGCGCCTCGACCGCCTGCAGGATCCGGGCCTTGGCCGAATAGTGGATCATGTGGCCCTGGCCCGGCAGCAGGGTCAGGGTGCTGCCCGCCACCTCGGCGTTCAGGCGGCAGGATTGCTCGCCCGGCTCCACGACCGCGTCGGCATCCCCCGACAGGATCGCCACCGGCAGCCGCAACCCCGCATAGCGCGGCTGGAGCAGGGCGGCGGCGGCGTTCATGCTGGCGGTGTCCTCGGCGCTCGCCCGGCTTTGCGTGGCCGAGAGCGAGAGCGCGACGGGGAAGCGCGCGGTGAACCGGGCCGGCACGGCTTGCGGCTTGAAGACGTGGCGGAAGACCTGCGGCGCCATCGCCCGTCCGACCGCCCCCGGCGTCAGGGCGCGGGCCGCGTCGCCGAGGCCGGGCACGGCGAGGGCCGAGATCAGCGCCACGTCGGCCCGCCGGCCCGGATAGTAATAGCCGGAGAGCAGCACCAGCCCGCGCAGGTCGAGGCCTTCGTGGATGGCTAAGCCCAGCGCCACGAGGGTGCCCCAGGAATGGCCGACCACCACCGGCCGCTCGACGTTGAGGGCGGCGAGCACGTGCCCGACGAGCCGCGCCTGCGCGGCGGCGGTCCAGACCCAGTGCCGCGGCCGCTCGGTATGGCCGAAGCCGGGCCGGTCGATCGCGATGACGCGGTAATTCTTGGCCAGTTGCTCCACCAGCCCGCAGATGACGAAATCCTCCGCCATCGTGCCGTTGCCGTGGATCAGCACCACCGGTCTTCCCTTGCCGCGGACGATCGCGTGCACCCGCACCCCGTCGACCTCGATGAAGCGCCCCGGCGGCCTGTGCGCCGGCTCGTCCTTCTTCAGCGCCTCGGCGCCGCGCTGCATCAGGGCGCCGGTGCGGCGCGCCGCGGCGGCATTCGCCTTGGCGGTGGCGCGCAGGACCTGCACCGCGCCGCTGGCGGCGCGGCGGGTCGTGCGTCCGGGAACGAACCGAAAGGCCATGGGATCTCCGGCGCGATTGCTGCACTGCGGGATAAGATGGGGCCATCGCGGTCCGGCGCATATCCCCGGGAGCGTCTTTCTCGGCTCTCGGTCTTTCGGCCGGGTTGCGCTTTCTTCCGGGCTCGCCTTGGCAGCACCCACCGACCCCTGTACGAGGCCCGGACGAGCGGCCGTGAGCCGCCCATACGAGGCGAGTGCGGCCGGAGGCCGCCAAGACAAGGATCGTGACCCATGCGTCTCGTCGTCGTCGGCGCCTCCGGGCGCATGGGGCGGATGCTGATCCAGGCCGTGGCCGAGACCGAGGGCTGCACGCTCTCCGGGGCGATCGAGCGCGAGGGTTCGCCGGCTTTGGGCCAGGATGCCGGCGTGCTCGCCGGGCTGCCGCCGCTCGGCGTCGCCGTCACCGACGATCCGCTTCCCGCCTTCGCCGAGGCCGACGGCGTCCTCGACTTCACGGCACCGGCCGCGACGGTGTTCTACGCCGAACTCGCCGCCCAGGCCCGCATCGTCCACGTGGTCGGCACCACCGGCCTGTCGCCGGACGATCTCGCCAAGCTCAAGGCGGCGGCGTTCCACGCCCGGATCGTGCAGTCGGGCAACATGTCGCTCGGCGTCAACCTGCTGGCCGGCCTGGTTCGCAAGGTCGCGGCGACTTTGGGCGACGAGTTCGACATCGAGATCCTGGAGATGCACCACCGCCACAAGGTGGACGCGCCCTCCGGCACGGCGCTGCTGCTCGGCGAGGCGGCGGCGGAAGGCCGGGGCGTGGCGCTCAGCCAGCGCAAGGTGGCGGTGCGCGACGGCCATACCGGCCCGCGCGAGCCCGGGACGATCGGCTTCGCGACGCTCCGCGGCGGCAGCGTGGTCGGCGAGCACAGCGTGATCTTCGCCGGTGCCGGCGAGCGCATCGAACTCACCCATCTGGCGAGCGACCGCGGCCTCTTCGCCGCCGGTGCCGTCAAGGCCGCCCTCTGGGCGCAATCCCGCGAGCCCGGCTTCTACGGCATGGACGACGTGCTGGGCCTCTGAAACCCTGTTTCCTCGAGATCACGGAGCGATACGCATCATGGAGCGTCTTCTCGTCCTCGCGCGCCACGGCCAGAGCGAGTGGAACCTGAAGAACCTGTTCACCGGCTGGAAGGATCCCGGGCTCACCGAGCTCGGCGTCGAGGAGGCGCGGGCGGCCGGGCGGCGGCTGAAGGCGAAGGGCGTGCAGTTCGACGTCGCCTTCACCTCGGACCTTACCCGGGCCCAGCGCACCTGCGCGCTGATCCTGGAGGAGCTCGGCCAGTCCGGCCTACCGACCCACGCCGACGCCGCCCTCAACGAGCGCGATTACGGCGACCTCTCGGGCCTCAACAAGGACGACGCCCGCGCCAAGTGGGGCGAGGAGCAGGTGCATGTCTGGCGCCGCTCCTACGACGTGCCCCCGCCCGGCGGCGAGAGCCTGAAGGACACCGTGGCCCGGGTGCTGCCCTACACGATGCGGGAGATCCTGCCTCGGGTGATGCGCGGCGAGCGCGTGCTGGTCGCGGCCCACGGCAACTCGCTCCGCGCCCTGGTGATGGTGCTCGACGGCCTCACCACCGAGACGATTCCCGGCCTCGAGCTCCATACCGGCGTGCCGCTGGTCTACCACCTGAAGGACGACACCACCGTCGCCTCGAAGGAAGTTCTGGACCGCGATTGAGCGACGGAGTTGCCCGAGGGTCATGCCGACGGCCCAAGACGTCGACGCGTTGATGTCGATCTCGGGCACGACCTGTTTTCCCATCCACGACCTCATCCTGAGGTGCTGCGTAGCAGCCTCGAAGGAGGGCTCCAGGAAGCTCGCAGATGTCTGGAGCCCTCCTTCGAGGTCAGTCGATCTTCGATCCACTAACACCTCAGGATGAGGTCGTGGGTGGGACAGGCAGCTGCGACGGTGCCAGTTTTGTCGTGTATCGCGACCGCGGCCAGCGGCCGTTGTCTTGCGATCGTTGGGATCACACCCCGATCGCCGCCTTCACCATCTCCGGTCGCATCGGCAATTCGCGCAGGCGCACCCCCGCCGCCCGCCGGATCGCATTGCCGAGCGCCGCCGCCGTCGGCCCCTGCGCGACCTCGCCGGCACCGAGGAAAGGCTGGCCGGGACGGTCGATCAGGTGGACGTCGAGGCGCTCGGGAATGTCGGGGAAGCGGGCGATCGGGTAGGTGCTCCAGTCGCGGCTCGTCGGCCCCTCCGCATCGTGCGCCACCGCCTCGAACAGGCTCCAGCTCATCGCCTGGATGATCCCGCCCTCGATCTGGTCGCGGATGCCGTGGGGGTTGACGACCTGGCCGGCATCGACCGCAGCTTGCGCCCGCACCAGCCGGACCCGGCCGCTCTCGCGCGTCACCTCCACCTCGACGGCGAGCGCGCAATAGGCCGCGAGGTTCTTGTAGCGCGCGAAGGCGAAGCCGGCGCCGCGGCCCTTCGGGAGCGCCTGCCCCCAGCCGAAGCGGGAGGCGGCGGCCTCGATCACGGCGCGGGCCCGCGGATCGTCGAGATGCTTCAAGCGGAACGCGACCGGATCGGCGCCCGCCGCATCGGCGAGTTCGTCGCAAAAACTCTCGATCGAGAACACGTTCATGTAGGCGCCGAGGCTGCGCAGGGCCGAGACCCTGAGCGGCATGTCGGAGACGAAGTCGTGCGCCACCCGGGCCCGGGGCAGACGATAGAGCGGGATGGCGTTGCGGTCGCCGCCGCCCTCGGGCTGCGGCAGCGCCTTCGGGGGTGGGGCGGCAAAAGGCGTCTCCAGCATCCGGGCCGAGAGCAACTGGCCCGCACCCGGCGGGCGGGTGAGGTGGGTCGGGCTGCGCACCGCGTAATCCCAGTCGGCGATCCGCCCGTCCGGCCCCAGCACGGCGGAGACCTCGGTCATCATCGCGCCGCCATAGGGCTCCCACAGATGCTCCTGTTCGCGGGTATACTGCACCCGCACCGGCCGGCCGGGGAGGGCGCGGGCGAGCAACGCCGCGTCGCCCGCGGCGTCGTCGGCGCCGTTATGGCCGTAGCAGCCCGACCCCTCGACGTGGATGCAGCGAACCTGCTCCTCGGGCAGGGACAGCATCTCGGCAAGCGCCTTGCGCAGGGGGAACATCCCTTGCGCATGCGACCACACGGTGAGGCGGCTGCCGTCGAATTCGGCCACCGCGCAGGACGGGCCGATCGAGCCGTGCATCTGGTAGCGTCGGCGGTACTGCGCGGCGATCCGGCGTCCCGGCGGCACCGGCGCATCGAGGCCGGCCGCGTGGATGAGCGTCCGCTTCGCCGGCATCCCGGCGAGGTCGGAGAAGAGCGCGTCCGGCTCCGGCACCGGCGTGCCGCCCTGCCAGACCGCTCCCTTGGCGAGCGCCCGCATCGCCGTCACGGCGGCGTATTCGCGCTCGGCTAGCACCGCCAGGAAACTGCCGTCGCGATGCACCCGGATCACCCCGGGGCGGGAGGCGACCGCGTCCGCGTCGACGTTCACGAGACGGGCGCCGGGGCGAGGCGGGCGCACGATCCGCGCATGGACCATGCCCGGCGCGCGGATATCCTGGACATAGGCTGCGCTGCCCGCGACCTTGGCGGGGATGTCGACCCGCGGCAGCGGCTGGCCGACGAGGGTGTAAGTCGCCGGATCGCGAAGGGAGACCCTCTCGGGCACCGGTGCGTCGAGTTCGATCTCCGGGGCGACCTCGGCGAGCGGGAGGCGCCGCCCGTCCGGCGCGGCCACCGCGCCGCCGTCGATTCGCAAGCCGTCCGGCGGCAGGCCGAGACGGCGCCCGGCGGTGTCGAGGAGCAGGGCCCGCGCGGCCGCGGCGGCGTGCCGGATCGCGGTGGCTGAATCCTGCATCGAGTGGCTGCCGGCGGTATAGCCTTCGTCCGGGGTCAGCTCGGTATCGGCGGTGACGAGGCGTATCGAGGCGGGCTCCAGCCCCAGCTCCTCCGCGGCGACCTGGATAAAAGCCGTCTTGAGGCCCTGGCCGAGTTCCGCCTTGCCGGTCATCACCGTAACGGCTCCGTCCTCGCCGATCCGGATCCAGGCATCGATCCGCGGCGCTTGCGCTAGGCTGCCGGGCAGCGCCGCCCGGGCCTGACGCGGCAGCCCGATCCCGACGAGGAGCGCGCCGCCGACGAGGAGCGTGCGCCGGGTGAGCGCGGTCACGGCGTCGCTCCCGTGGAGGCGGGCGGATGCCCGGCGTCCCGGCCGGAGGCGCGGCGCACGGCGGCGAGGATCCGCATATGGGTTCCGCAGCGGCACAGGTTGAGCCGCAAACCGTCGCGGATCTCGACGTCGCTCGGATGCGGATTCGAGCGCAGCAGGGCATGGGCCCGCATCACCATGCCGGCGATGCAGTAGCCGCATTGCGCCGCGTTCTCGGCGATGAAGGCGGCCTGGAGCGGGCCCGGATTCTCCGGCGATCCCAGCCCCTCGACGGTGGTGACGGGCCGCCCCTCCAGCACGCCGATCGGGGTGAGGCAGGACAGGACCGCGCGTCCCTCGACCTCCACCGTGCAGGCGCCGCACTGGCCGAGCCCGCAGCCGAACTTGGCCCCGATGAGCCCCAGTTCGTCGCGCAGAACGTAGAGGAGCGGGGTCTCGGGCTCGGCCGCGACCTTCTGCGTGCGTCCGTTCACCGTCAGGATCGGCATCGGCGTCTCCTCGTCAAGGCGCTGACTCGGCCCGGGCGCCGGGGCGGGGGGCTTGGCGCATCAGGTCCCGCACCGTCTCGCCGAGGCGGGGCCACGGTCCGTCGGGGCTGAAACGGGCCCGCAAATAGGCGGCGAGATCGGTCGTCTGGTCCGGCGTCAGCGTCGTCCCATAGGCCGGCATGATCGGCCCCGGCGCGTGCTCCCGCGGGGCGATGCCGTCGCGAAGGACCAGGATCAGGTTGCGGGGATCGGGTGCCCGCAAGGTGGTGCGGTGGCCGAGCGAGGAGGTGGTGTAGGGCACGCCGCCGGCGGCACCTCCGCCGCTCTCGTGGCAGACCGCGCAGGCGCCCGCATAGGTCGCGGCACCCCGGGCGAACGCCGGATCGTCGGCCGGCATCGCCCGGTCGACAGGGCCGGTGCGGCTGCCGGCGGGGCCGCGGCCATAGAGCGTCGCGACGTAGGAAGCGAGCGCCCGGATCTCGTCGGCCGGCACGGTCCGATGGGCCTCGACCACCGGGCGCATCGGGCCGGCGGCCCCGCCATGGAGCGGGTCCCACTCGGCGAGGTAGCGGGTGAGATCCGCCTCGCTCCAGGGGAGCGGCGCGGGCGAGGAGCGGTCGAGGGGCGGCACCCACCAGCCGTCGGCCTCCCCGCCGGAATAGGCCTTCGTCCTCACTTCGGCGCCGAGCAGGTTGCGGGGGCTGTGGCAGGCGCCGCAATGGCTCAGGGCCTCGGCCAGATAGGCGCCGCGGTGCCACGCCGCGTCCCGGCGCGGATCGGCCGGGATGTTGGGCTCGCGGAAGAACAGCAGCTTCCAGCCGGCGAGGAGCGGGCGCCAGGAGAACGGGAAGGGCAGGGCGTTGGCCTTCGCCTCGGCCCGCACCGGCTCGCGGGTCATCGCGAAGGCGTAGAGGGCGGCGACGTCCGGGTCGGTCAGGCCGGCGTAATGGGTGTAGGGAAAGGCCGGGTAGAGGTGGCGCCCCTCGCGGTCGACGCCCTCGCGCATCGCCCGGGTGAAGGCGGCGAGCGTGTAGCGGCCGATCCCCGTCTCCGGGTCCGGCGTGATGTTGGTGGCGTAGATGGTCCCGAACGGGGTACCGACGCCGCGCCCACCCGCGTAGGGCCGGCCGTCCTCCGCGGTGTGGCAGGAGGCGCAGTAGCCGAGCGAGGCGAGGACGGCGCCCTTGCGGACCTGCTCGGGCGCGGTCTCGGCCGGCGTCGGCCCGCCGGGCGCGAGGGCAGGCCGCCAGGACGCGGCCGCGAACCCGATCGCCGCGAGGAGAAAAGCCCCTCCGAGCCCGATGGCGATCCGGCGACGCACCACGAACCGGCTCCTCCCACGACGAAGGCCCGCTCCTTCGGTGGCGGGACAACCGGCGCCTCCCGTCACGGTTCCGGGAGACCCGCCGCCGCGCGCAAGGCTGAATTCCGCACAGTCTTGCCGCAATCCCGCGAAACAGTGCTATCGTCCGATTGGCGGAGTGACGCGGATGAGGCTGAGCCGTATCGGTCGGGCCGCTGCGCTACCGCCCGATCAACCCCGTGCGGACGGCCGCCCGCCCGGTTTTCACCGCTCCCGCCGGTCCCGTTCTTGCTGATCCCGTGGGGCCGACGGACCTTCCCATCCGGGATCGTTTCGGATGCGGCTTGAACCGCACGAGATCGACGCCGCATGGCCCAGCAGAATTTCCAGGCCCGGTTCGGGCCACCGCCCCCGATGAGCGCCGACGACGCGGCCTGCCGGGCCTGCTGCGGGCAGATGCGCGCGCATTGGCAGGAGCGGCCCCATGCCCGCCTGATGGTGGTGGCCTCGACGCCCGTCGTCGAGGCGTTCGGCGGCGGCGTCGAGACCCGCTACCTCTGCCTCGAATGCGGGCACACCCTGCTGCACTCGACCGGCCGCTTCGGGCAAGGCTGGCATTAGCGGCGGGTGGCACCGAGAACGTCCGGCATTGACGGACGCGACGCGATCGGGCGAAGCACGGCTGGTCCCGGGGAGCGCCCGATGCCTCATGCCATCGTCACCAACACCGAGCGGCCCGACCTCGTGCCCGTCACCGCGCGCTGGCGCTGGGAGGCCTTCGCGCAGGGCCAGGGACGCAGCCTCGCCGAGGTGACGGCCGCTGAATCCGAGGGCGCCGCCGGCCCCGGGCCGATGCCCCGCACCTTCGTCCTCCTCGTCGACGACGAGCCCGTCGGCATGGCGAGCCTCGCGGCACACGACCTCGATTCGCGGCCCGACCTGACCCCCTGGCTCGCCGGCGTCTTCGTCGTGCCCCATGCCCGCGGCCGGGGCCACGCTGCCCGGCTGGTCGCCGCGGTCGAGGCATACGCCGCGTCCCTCGGCGTCGCGACCCTGTGGCTCTATACCCGCACCGCCGAAGGGATCTACGCCCGGATCGGCTGGCGCACGGTCGAGACGGTCGCCCATCGGGACAAGATGTACGCGCTGATGCGGCGGGACCTTTCCGCATAGGAGACGCCGCGCGGGCCCGGGAGCCCGCGCGGCGCACGGGGGTCAGGCCGCCGGCTCGCGCCGCACCCGCACGGCGAGGCACAGGAGGGCGGCGATCACCGGTCCGGCCGAGAGCGCCAGCAGGGCAGGGGTGAAGCTCTGGGTCGCGTCGCGGATCCAGCCCACCAGGTAGGGCCCGCCGAAGCCGGCGATCTGGGCAAGCCCGTTGATCATCGCGAGGCCCCCGGCGGCGGCGGCCCCGGTGAGGAACTGGGTCGGCAGGGCCCAGAACACGCCGAGCAAGGCCCAGACCCCGAAGGCGGCGGCGCAGAGGAGCAGCAGGCTCAGCAACGGCGTCGGCGCCACCGCGCTCGCGGCCAGGAACAGGCCGCCGATCAGCGCCGAGAGGGCGGTGTGGTACTTGCGCTCGCCGGTGCGGTCGGAGGAGCGCGCCACCACCACGAGGCCGATCGCCGCGAAGACGAACGGGATCGCCGTAACGAAACCGGTCTGCAAATCGGAGAGGCCGCTGATGCTGCGCACGATCTGCGGCAGCCACAGGACCACACCGTACACCGCCACCGCGTTGAACATGTAGACGAGGGTGAGCAGCCACACCCGGTGATCGCGAAAGATCGCCCGGAACTCGTGCGAGCCGACGCTCTCGACCTGGCGGTTCTCCTCGGCGAGCGTGCGGATCAGCCAGGTGCGCTCCTGCGCATCGAGCCAGCGCCCGTCCTCGGGCCGGTCGACGAGGTAGAAGAACGTCACCACGCCGAGGATCACCGCCGGCGCGGCCTCCAGGATGAACAGCCATTGCCAGGCGGCCAGCCCGAACCAGGTCGGGTTGGCCGACAGGATCCAGCCGGAGAGCGGTGCGCCGATGACGCTCGAGAGCACCGTCGCGGTCATGAAGCCGGCGGTCGCCTTGGCGCGGTCGCGGGCCGGGTACCAGTAGGTGAGGTAGAGCAGGATCCCGGGCACGAAGCCGGCTTCGGCGAGGCCAAGCAGGAAGCGCATGGCGTAGAAGCTCCACTCCCCCTGCACGAAGGCCATGCCGCCGGAGACGAGGCCCCAGCTCACCATGATCCGGGCGATCCAGCGCCGGGGCCCGACCCGGTGCATGATCATGTTGCTCGGCACCTCGAAGGCGATGTAGCCGAGGAAGAAGATGCCGGCGCCGAGCCCGTAGGCGGTGGCCGACAGCCCCAGATCCTTGTTCATGTGAAGCGCGGCGAAGCCGACATTCACCCGGTCGAGGTAGTTGATGATGAACAGGACAAAGCAATAGAGCACGATGCGCGGCCGGAGCTTGGCGAGCACCTGGCGGCGCAGGGCCTCGTCCCCGCCCGGCGGCGCGGCGGCGCCCGCGACGGCGGTCATAGATGCGGTGGTCATGGGGTCCTCCCGATGGATCGCCGGATTGGCGCGTAGGTCGGGCCGGTGGCGATACGGACAGCATGGTTGTCTTGAGTTCGGCAGGCCGCGACGTGGCATCGCGTGCCCCGATCGGGTACGATGGCGGCATGGAACGCCGCATCGGACCCTCGCCCCTGCCGCAGCCGCAGAACCTGATCGGAACATGGCGGCGCTTCGGCGTGACCGGCCCGGTCTATGAGATCGTGGATGTCGGCCAGATGCTGGGCGACGATGATTGCCTGATGCGAGTGCGACTCGTCGAGACAGGCGAGGAGCTGGATTATCGCTTTACGGACATTCTCGACGATCCCAGGGAGCATTGATGTTTGCCATCGCGTTCGACCTCGTGGTGGCCGAAACCCAGACGCATCACCCGCGAGGCGTCGCGCAGGCCTACGCGGACATTCGATCCACTCTCGCAATTCATGGCTTCGACTGGATCCAGGGCAGCCTCTATGTCAGCAAGACCGAAGACCTGGCCAAGCTGTTTGCGGCTATCACGGCACTCAAAGCCTTGCCGTGGTTCCCGCAATGCGTGAGAGATATACGGGCGTTTCGGGTCGAGCAGTGGTCTGATTTCACGGCGACAGTAAAAGCCTAGAGCATTTTCCGACGAAGTGGATACCGGTTCGTCGCAGAAAATGCGGCAAAACCAAAAACCTAGAGAGCTTCGCGATTACAACGCAATCGTGAAGTGCTCTAGAGCTTTGCAGCACGGTGGGGCATCGCCCTCGCCTGAGCGAGGGCGACAGTCTCAATACGTCGCCCGACCGCCCGACACGTCGAACACAGCCCCCGTCGAGAACGACGCTTCCTCGCTCGCCAGGAAGCAGATCAGCGAGGTCACCTCGTCGATGGCGCCGAAGCGGCCGATCGGGATCTTCGACAGCATGAAGTCGATGTGCTGTTGCGTCATCTGGTCGAAGATCGCGGTGCGCACCGCCGCCGGGGTGATGCAGTTCACCCGAATCTCCGACTTCGCCAGTTCCTTGCCCAGCGACTTCGTCAGCCCGATCACCCCGGCCTTGGAGGCCGAATAGGCCGAGGCGTTCGGGTTGCCCTCCTTGCCGGCGATCGACGCGACGTTGACGATGCGGCCGTAGCCGCCCGCCTCCATCGCCGGCACCGCGGCGCGGTTGCAGTAGAACAGGCCGTTGAGGTTGACGTCGATCACCCGTTGCCAGGCGTCGACGGGATAGTCGCGGAGCACCGTGTTCGGCCCGGTGATGCCGGCGCTGCACACCAGCACGTCGAGCCGGCCACCCAGCGCCGCCAGGGTCTCGCGCATCGCGGCCTCGACCGCAGTTGCATCCGCGATGTCCAGCGCCCGCGTATCGGCGGCGCCGGTCTCGGCCTTGGCCTTGGCGAGCGCCTCCTCGTTCAGGTCCCAGATCGAGACCGTCGCGCCCTCGGCCTTGAGCCTGGCAGCGACCGCCAGCCCGATGCCGGAGGCGCCGCCGGTGACGAGGGCGGTGCGGCCCTCGAAGCGGTTGGGAAACGTCATCGCGGTCAGTCCCGGCGCTGCCAGGCGGTCACGTCCTGGCGCTGCTCACCGAGCTTCTCGATGCCGAGCGTCATCACGTCGCCGGCCTTGAGGAAGACCGGGTCCGGCTTCATGCCCATGCCGACGCCCGGGGGCGTGCCGGTGGTGATGATGTCGCCGGGCATCAGGGTCATGAAACGGCTGACATAGGAGACGATCTGCGCGCAGGTGAAGATCATCGTCCGGGTGTTGCCGGTCTGCATGCGGCGGCCGTTGAGGTCGAGCCACATGTCGAGATTCTGCGGGTCGCCGACCTCGTCGGAGGTGACGAGCCAGGGGCCGACCGGCCCGAAGGTGTCGCAGCCCTTGCCCTTGTCCCAGGTGCCGCCGCGCTCGATCTGGTACTCGCGCTCCGAGACGTCGTTGATCAGGCAATAGCCGGCGACATGGTCGAGGGCCTGCGCCTCCTCGACGTAGGCGGCGCGCGTGCCGATCACGATGCCGAGCTCGACCTCCCAGTCGCTCTTGACCGAATCCTTCGGCAGCATCACCGGGTCGTTCGGGCCGGACAGCGAGGTGATCGCCTTCGTGAAGACGATCGGTTCTTTCGGCACCGGCAGGTTCGACTCGGCGGCGTGATCGGCGAAGTTGAGCCCGATGGCGATGAACTTGCCGACATTCGCGACCGGCGTACCGAGACGGGTCGAGCCCTCGACCACCGGCAGGCTGGCGGCATCGATCGCCGCGAGACGGGACAAAGCCTCACGCCCGAGCGACGCCGGACCGAGATCGGTCAGGTGGCCGGACAGGTCGCGGATGCGGCCCTCTGCATCGAGCAGGCCGGGCTTCTCCTGGCCTACGGGGCCGTAGCGCAACAGCTTCATCGGGTCGAACCTCCTTGGAATCCGGGCGCACCCCTCACGGCACGCGGGTCTTTTCGGGCGCGGGGCAGGGCGGGACGGAGGCGGTTTGCGGTTTCCTCCGGCACGGCCCTGGCGCCGCACCACTCGATCCCATATATCGGGATCTTGTTCTTGTATGTGGGACGATACGCCCGTGACATCGAAGCCGTCAACCGGGGAGACGGGTGGCACGCCGGGAAGTCAGACGCTGCTGCGCGGCCTCGCCATCCTGGAGGCGGTGGCGAGCGGTGCGCGCGACCTCGCGGCCCTGTCGGCGGGGCTCGGCACCACCCGCAGCACCACCCACCGGCTCGCCGCGGCGCTGGTCGAGCAGCGCTACCTCACCTTCGCGCCGCGGGAGGGCTACGGGCTCGGGCCGAAGCTCCTCGAACTCGGGTTTCGCGCCCAGCAGGAGGCACCGGTCACCCGGGTGGCGCGGCCCCATCTCGAGCGCCTGTCGGCGGAATGCGGCGACACGATCCATCTCGGCGTGCTGGAAGGCGACTGGGCGCTGTACCTCGACAAGCTGCCCGGGCGCCGGCGCATCGAGATCAGCTCGCGGGTCGGCGAGCGCCAGCCGGTCTGGTCGACGGGCCTCGGCAAGGCGCTGATCCTCGACCTCGACGAGGCGCGCTGGCGCGACTTCTATCGCCTGGGCGATGCGCGGGGCGGCCACAGCCCCGACCTCGCCACCTGGCTCGACCGGATGCGGACCTACGCGGCACGCGGCATCGCCTACGACCGGGAGGAGAACGAGCCCGAGGTGCGCTGCGTCGCCGCCCCGATCCGGGACGCCGGCGGGGCGATCGTCGCGGCGTTCAGCGTGACGAGCACGGTTCAGTACATGGACGAGGCCCGGATGGAGGCACTGGCCGGGACGGTCCGGGAGGTCGCCGGGTCGATCAGCCGGGATCTCGGCTGGGCCGGGTAGTGGAGGGGGCCCGGCGCGTGCACCCAGGCGATACTCCCCAACCCGATACCTCCCGCGCGCTTGCCCCCGCCGCCCGCCTCCGGCACACCGGCTGACGCGCGCGCCGATCCTGCGCGAGCGCGGTTGCGCGAGCGGGTTTCAGGCTGCGATGGCATTGGTGAAGAAGGCGAAGCTCGCGGGTGCGCCGGGCGGCCGGGACGGCGAGCCCGCGGCGCCGGACGTGGCGCAGGCGCCCGCCCCGCCACCCCGGCGCGGCCGGACGGGCATGCCCGCGGGCGAGGGCGCGCGGACACGCCGGCAGAAGGCGACCGAGCGCCTGGGCGCCGCCACCGAGGAACTCGCCGCCGGGGTCACGCAAGCCTCCGCCGCGGCCGAGGAGCTGCGCCGGGCGATGGAGCAGATCGCCGGCGGGGCCGAGGAGGCCGCGGGGGCCGCGCAGGAATCCCTCTCCGCCGTCGCGGCGATCGTCGATCGTTTCGGTGCGGCGCGGGAGCGCGCCGACCTTTCGCGCCAGCGCACCGCCGCGTTCCAGGCGCTCCTCGCGGAGGCGGGCGCCCAGGCGACCCAGTCGGTCGCGGCGATCGAGGCGGAGGCCGGGCGCCAGGCGATGACGGTCGCCATCGTCGACGAGCTCGACCGGGCCGCGGCCAGCATCGGCGATGTCACCGGCACGGTCGGGGAGATCGCGGACCAGACCGGGTTGCTCGCCCTCAACGCCGCCCTGGAGGCGGTACGGGCCGGGGAGCACGGCCGCGGCTTCTCGGTCGTCGCCGATGAGGTCCGGACGCTCGCCGAGACCGCGGAGGCCGGCGCCGGGGAGGTGCGGGAGCGGGCCGAGGCGATCCGGGCCGAGATCCGGGCGCTCGGGCAGGCGATCCGGGATGCCGCCGCGCGGGCCGTGGCCGAGGCGTCTTCCGGCGCCCGGGTCGCCCGGCAGCTGGAGGCGGCCCGGGGTGATCTCGGCACCCTGGCGGAGGGGGCGCAAGGGATCCTGGCGGCGACGCTCCGGGCGGAGGCGACCACCCGCGAGGCGCAAGCCGGCGCCGAGCAGGTCGCCTGCGCGGCCGAGCAGCAGGCCGCCGCCGCCGAGGAGGCGCAACGCGCCGTGGCGCAGCAGACCGAGGCCCTCGACCAGGGCCAGACCACCGCCGAGGCGCTGGCGGCCCTCGCCGAGACCCTGCGCGGCAGCGGCCCGGCCCGGGCGGGCGCGGCGGAGATCGGGGGTGCTGCCGATGCGCTCTCGGCCTCGATCCAGGAATTGTCCGGCGCCGCGGCCCAGATCCTGGCCGCCATCGACCAGATCAGCCGCGGCCTCGCTCTCCAGAGCGCCGCCGCCCGGCAATCCGCCGCCGCCATGGTGGAGATCGAGCGCGCGGCGGCCGGCGCCCGGACCGGCGCCGACCAGGCCCTGGCGCAGGTCTTGGGCCTCGCCGGGACCCTGCACGAGTCCCGCGCCACTCTCGAGGGCCTCGCCGACGGGGTCGGCCAGGCCCTCGACGGGATGCGGGCCTCCCTCGACCGCCTCGGCACGATCGAGGCCGGCACCGGGCGGATCGAGACGATCGTGGAGGGCATCGCCCTCGTGGCGGTGCAGATCGGCATGCTGGCGGTGAGCGGCGCGATCGAGGCCGCCCGGGCCGGCGAGGCGGGCCAGGGCTTCGCCCTGGTCTCGGGCGACATCCGGGCGCTGTCGCGCGACGCCGCCGGGGGCGCCGAGCGGATCCGCGGGACGGTGCGCACGATCCGGGACGGCGCCGCCGCCTTGCGCCGCGCTCTCGAGCGATCGGTCGCCGCGGCCGAGGCCGAGGTGGCGAAGAACCGGGCCCTGACCGCGGGCCTCGCCGCGGTGGCGGCCGACATCGCGGAGCTGGAGCGGGTGAACCGCGAGATCGCCGGCGGGGCCGACGACATCCTCATCGCCGCCGCCGGCATCGCGGCGGGCGCCCGCCAGATCGCCGCGGCCGCCGAGGAGGCCGACCGCGCCTCGACCGAGGCCGCCACCGCCGCCCGTCAGCAGGCCCGCGGGGCCGAGGATCTGGCGGCGGCGGTCGAGGAGATCGCGCTGCTGGCCGACGAGCTGCAGGGCGCGGATGGCTGAGGCCGCGGACCGCTTCCTCGTCGTCGCGCTCGACGCGGAGGAAACGCGCGTCGCCCTCCCGGCGCAGCGGGTGCGCGGCCTGGCGCCGGTCCCGGCCCTGACCCGGGTGCCGGGAGCACCGGCGGCGCTTGCCGGCCTCGCCGGCCGGCGCGGCGCGGCGCTTCCGGTCCTCGATCTCGCCCGGCTGCTCGCGCCGGCCGCGCGCCCGGCGCCTCCCGGCCGGATGGTGCTGGCCGAGGCGGGGGAGCCGGTCGGGCTCCTCGTGGCCGGCGTCGTCGGTCTGACGGCGGAGCCGGGCGGGGCGGCGATCCTCGATGTGTCGGACCTCGTCGCGGGCCTGCTTGCGCGGCGGGTGGCGGGCTCGGCCGCGTCACCTGCCCTGGGCGGGCGCGCCGGGACGGCGGAGCCGGGGCCCCGGCCGGACGTCGGCCTCATGGCGCTCACGGTCGCGGGGCGCTCCTACGCTTTGCCGCTCGACGCGGTCGAGGCGGTGACGCGCCTGCCGGAGCCCGTTGCCCCGAACCCGGCGAACGGGACCGACCTCGGCACGATGCCCTGGCGCGGGCGGGCTCTGCCGCTCCTCTGCCTCTCGGCCCGGCTCGGGCTCGGGGCCTCACCGGGCCGCCGGGTCGCGGTGCTCGGCGGAATCGGGCTGGTGGCCGAAGGGGTCGGACCGGTGCTGCGGGTGCGCCCGGAGGCGATCGACCCGGTGCCCCGGGCCCTGCGCCGCGGCGGCCCGGCGACCGGCTTCGTCCGCCTCGACGACGGGACCCTCGTCTGCCTCCTGTCGCCCGAGGCCCTGGCCCCGGCCGGTGCGCAAGACCCGGAGTCGAGCCCGGCGCCGGCCGCTCCCGTCGTCGCCGGCGCGGAGCCGATGGTGGTGATCGACCTCGCCGGGCGCGCCTACGGCCTGCCTGCCGGGGCGGTGCGCGGGGTGCAGCGGGCGCCGGAGGCGCTGACGCGGGTGCCCGGGGCGCCCCACACCCTCGCCGGGATGCTGGCGATGCGCGGCGGAGCCCTGCCGGTCATCGACCTGCGCCGGTGCCTCGGCCTGCCGCCCGGGGGCGAGGCGGGTGGCCGGCGCCTCGTGACGGTCGAGGCCGGCGGCGTGCGGGCGGGCCTGCTGGTCGACGGCGCGGCGCGGCTGGTCCGGCCGACATCCGGGGCGATCCGGCCGGTAGCGGACGCACGGGACGATGGGGTGACCCGTGTGGC
Organism: Methylobacterium sp. 142-1Y; assembly: GCF_057747795.1. Classification (NCBI taxonomy): domain Bacteria; kingdom Pseudomonadati; phylum Pseudomonadota; class Alphaproteobacteria; order Hyphomicrobiales; family Methylobacteriaceae; genus Methylobacterium; species Methylobacterium sp. 142-1Y. The sequence goes on from NZ_CM173224.1 coordinate 1,827,903, forward strand.
GGAACTGCCGGAGGGGCTCCTGGGGTTGATCGAACCTGCCGCGCTCCTCGGCCGCGCGGTCTCCGCCGGGAGGGCGCCGGCATGATCCGTCTCCTCGTGGTCGACGACTCGGCCCTGATGCGCAAGGTGCTGGGCGCCATCTTCGCCGCCGAGGGCGATTTCGAGCTGGCCTTCGCCCGCGATGGGCTGGAAGCGCTCGACTTCCTGCCCCGTTTCGGGCCGGACGTGGTGACCCTCGACGTGACCATGCCGGGCCTCGACGGACTCGCCTGCCTCGACCGGATCATGCTGGAGCGGCCCTGCCCGGTGGTGATGCTGTCCTCCCTCACCGGTGAGGGAGCCGAGGCGAGCCTGGATGCCCTGGCCCGGGGCGCCGTCGACGTGATCGAGAAGCCGGCCGGCGCCGTCTCGCTGGCGCTCGACCGTTTCGCGCCCGCGCTGGTGCGGACGGTGCGGGCGGCGGCCCGGGCCCGGCCGCGCATCGCCCTCGGCCTCGCGGCCCGCCTGCGCGCGCGCCATGCCGGCCTCGCGCCGCCTCCCAGCTCCCGCCCGGCCCCACGGGCGGTCGACCCCGGCCCGGTGGACGATGTCCCCCCGATCCCGGCCGTGGCGGCGGTACCGGCCGGCGGCCTCGTCCTCGTCGGCGCCTCGACGGGAGGTCCCCCGGCCCTGACCGCCCTGCTCGGCGAGTTGCCCGCCGGCTTCCCCTGGCCGATCGTCATCGCCCAGCACATGCCGGCGACCTTCACCGGCCCGCTCGCCCGCCGGCTGAACGGCCTCAGCGCGCTCTCGGTGCAGGAGGTGACGGCGCCGGTGCCATTGATCCCGGGGCGGGTCTATGTCGGGCGGGGCGATGCCGACGTGATCGTCGTGCGACGGCCCGGCGGCCTGATGGCGGCGCCGGCCCCGGCGCAGGCCGAGTATCCCTGGCATCCGAGCGTCGACCGCCTGGTGGAGAGCGCCCTCGACCTCATGCCTCCCCGGCGCCTCGTCGGGGTGCTGATGACCGGCATGGGCCGCGACGGCGCCCGCACCATGGCGGCGTTGCGGGCCCGGGGCGGGCGCACCATCGCGGAGGCCGAGGCGACGGCGGTGGTCTGGGGCATGCCGGGGGAGCTGGTACGGGCCGGCGGCGCCAGCGTGGTCGCCCCGCTGGAGGCTATCGCGGCCGAGCTGACGGCGCTCGTCGCATGATCCTCACCGAGCCCGACCTGACGCGGATCTGCGACCTGCTCTACCGGCAGACCGGCATCCTGGTGCCGGAGAACCGGCGCGCCTTCGTCGAGCGCCGGCTGCTGGAGCGGCTGCGCGCCATCGGCCTTTCCACCCTGCCGGCCTATCTCGCCTGCTTGCGCGCCGACGCGGACGGCGAGGTGCAGCATTTCGTCAACGCCTTCACGGTCAACGAGACCTACTTCAACCGCGAGGAGCACCAGCTGCACTGCCTCACCGGGTCGCTCATGGCGGCCGTGACAGCCGGGCGGGCGCGCAACGATCCGATCCGGATCTGGTCGATGCCCTGCGCCACCGGCGAGGAGCCCTATTCGGTGGCGCTCTGGCTCCTCGAACACTGGCCCGCGGTCGACGACTGGGAGATCGAGATCGTCGGCTCGGACATCGACACGCGGGCGCTCGCCGCGGCGCAAGCCGGGCGCTACGGTGCCCGGGCACTCGGCCGGCTGCCGCCGCCCCTGGTGTCGCGCTACTTCATCCGCGAGGACGAGGCTTTCTGGCGCATCCTGCCGGAGCTGCGCGGCTCGGTGCGCTTCAGCCGCCGCAACCTCGTCGACGGGGCCGGGATGGCGCAGGAAGGGCGCTTCGACATCGTGTTCTGCCGCAACGTCCTGATCTACTTCGACGACGAATCCCGGAAGATCGCCGCCGCCAACCTGTTCGCCGCCTTGCGGCCCGGGGGCTTCCTGTGCCTCGGCCACACCGAATCGATGGCCCGGATCCCGTCGCGGTTCGTCACCCGCCGTTTCCCGGACGCGATCGTCTACCAGCGTCCGGAGGATGCGCATGACTGACGCAACCTCCACCGACGACCTGGTGGCGGATTTCGTCGCCGAGGCGCGCGAGCTGATCCAGGCCGCAGCCGAGGACCTGCTGGCGCTCGACGGCGCTCCCGACCCGGCCGTGCTGAACCGAATCTTTCGCGCGTTCCACACCCTCAAGGGCTCGGCGGCCTTGTTCGACTGGCCGGACATGCTCGCCGTGCTCCATGCCGCCGAGGACGGGCTCGATGCCGCCCGTGCCGGCCGGCACGCCGCCGGCCCCGACCTCGTGGATCTGTCGCTCGCCGCCCTCGACGCCACGGCGCGCTGGACCGAGGCGATCGCCGCGACGGGCTCAGCTCCGGCCGGCACGGAAGCGGAAGCGGCCCGGCTCGTCGAACGCTACCGGAGCCTGTTGGCGCCGGTGCCGGCCGAGCCCGCGTCGGTCCCGGCCGGCCCGGTGCCCGACTGGGCCGCCGGCCTCCTCGCCACCTTGCACCAGCGGCCGGACGGCCCCGTCACCGCCCTGCGCTACGTCCCGCGGGCCGATTGCTTCTTTGCCGGTGACGATCCCCTCGGCCTGGTGCGCCGGCTGCCGAGGCTCCTCGCCCTGGATCTCGCTCCCGCCATGCCGTGGCCGTCGGGGCAGGTCGTCGACGCCTTCGCCTGCAACCTCGCGGTGACGCTGCTCACCGCCGATCCGGCGGCGGAGGTCGAGGCCGTGTTCCGCCTGGTGCGCGACCAGGTCACCGTGGCGACCCTGGCGCCGCCCGCGGCAATGCCCGGGAGCGAGCCGGTCCCCGATCCCGATCCGCTCTCTCCCGAACCGGCCTCCCGGACCCTGCGGGTCGATGCCGGCCGGATCGACGCCCTGGTGGCGCTTGCCGACGACCTCGCCACCGCCCGGGCGGCCCTCGGCGCGGTCGTCGCCAAGGTCGTTTCGGAGGCAGCGGCGGGTGCCGACCTCGCGGCGCTTCTCCCCTCGTTACGCGCCGGCGACGAGCGCATCGGGCGGCTCTCGGCCGAACTGCACCGCGAGGCGGTGGCGTTGCGGCTCCAGCCCCTCGGCCGGGTCTTCCGCCGCTTCCCGCGGCCTCTGCGCGACCTCGCCCGCGGGCTCGGCAAGGAGGTGGGCTTGAGCCTGGAGGGCGAGGCGACGGAGGTCGACCGGGACGTGGCCGAGGGGCTGTTCGAGCCGCTGCTGCATCTCCTGCGCAACGCCGTCGACCACGGCATCGAAGCGCCCGAGGCGCGGGCTCGCGCCGGAAAGCCCGCCGCCGGCCGGATCCGCCTGCGGGCCGAGAGCCGGGGCGAGCGGGTCGTCGTCTCGGTCTCGGATGATGGGCGCGGCCTCGACTCCGCCCTCATCCGCGCCCGCGCCGCCGAGCGCGGGCTGAGGACGCCCGACGCGCTTGCGGCCCTCGACGAGGCCGGGGTGATCGACCTGATCTTCGCCCCGGGCTTCTCGACCGCGGCGGCGATCGGCGCCGTCTCCGGCCGCGGCGTCGGCATGGATGCGGTCCGGGAGGCGGTGTCGCGCCTCGGCGGAGCCTGCACCGTCGAGAGCCGGCCCGGGGAGGGCACCACGGTTCGCCTCGCGCTGCCCCGGGCGCAGTCCCTCGCCCGGCTGCTGCTCGTCGGGATCGGGCCGGAGCTCTACGGCCTGCCGATGGAGGCGGTGGACGAGGTCGCCCGGGTCCCGCGGGAGCGCATCCGCGACCACGGCCTCGGCGCCGTCACCGCCTTGCGCGACCGGACAGTGCCGGTATTGCACCTCGCCGACCTGCTCGGCCTGCCTCGCGAGGCGGCACCTCCCGAGGCCCACCTGGCGGTGCTGCGGCTCGGCGACGAGCGCGTCGCCGTCGAGGTCGAGCGTTTCGCCGGTCGCCTCGACGGGCTGGTGCGGCCGCTGCCGGGCCTCGCCGCCCTGCCGGGCCTCGCCGGCACCACGCTCACCGGCGACGGGCGGGTACTGCTGGTGCTCGATCCTGAGACCCTGCCTGAAACCCTTCTTGAAACTGTACCCGACACCCCGATCGATGGCGGGCGAGAGGAGAGGGCGCCATGAGCGTGCGCCGCGACGGTGACCTGATCCGCCTCGAAGGCGCCTGCCCGGTGGAGGAAGCCGAGACCCTCGCCGCTCTCCTCCTCGCCCATCCGGGGGGCGGCGTCGACTGGAGCGCCTGCACCGGCCTGCACACGGCCGTGGTCCAGGTGCTGCTCCGGCTGCGCCCGCCGCTCCACGGCCCTTGCGGCGACCCCTTCGCGGCCCGCTGGCTCGCGCCGCTGCTGGTGCCGCCGGCCGATTCCTGAGCCATGGCGGGCCCGGCGGAAAAACCGAGCGCGACAATACCAGTTTTCGGCTATGGCATGGTCGTGCGCCCGCGTCCCGCATCCGCCGTCACGACCCCGAGAGTTCCGGCGCGAGCCATTTCCCTTTCGTCAGAAACAGCCTAGATGCCGCCCATGTCGCAGCCTTCGACGCCGCAAATCCCGGCCGCCCCCGCGCCCGTCACCGTCCTGGTGGTGGACGACAGCAAGCTCGCGCGGGCCGTCGCCGTACGGTTGCTGCGGCAGGCGAGGCCCGATTGGGCGGTGCGCGAGGCGGCCCACGCCGAGGAGGCCCTGGGCGTCGTGGCCGACGGGTCGGTCGACGTGGCGCTCCTCGACTTCAACATGCCGGGCAAGGACGGTCTCGCCCTCGCGGCAGAGCTGCGCGCCGGGCGGCCGGGGATGCCGATCGCTGTGGTCTCGGCCAACATCCAGGACGAGGTGATCGCCCGCGCCCGTGAGCTTCAGGCGACCTTCCTGGCCAAGCCCCTCACCGGCGATGCGCTGGGGGGCTTCCTCTCGGGTGCCGCCTTACGCCTGCGCCGGGGCGGCCCGGCATGAGCGGTGGTGCCATGCATGAGGGGGCGACGATCGGCCTGACCGAGCTGCAGCAGGACGCCTTCACCGAGCTCGTCAATATCGGGGTGAGCCGCGCCGCCGCGAGCCTGCGCCAGATGATCGGCACCCAGGTGCTGCTCTCGGTGCCCTCCGTCGAGATCGTCTCGCGCCACGCCGCCGCGCGGCTGATCGGCGAGCGCGAGGCGGCGCCGCTCGTGGTCGTGCACCAGGATTTCGAGGGCGCCTTCGCGGGCCGCGCCCTGCTGATCTTCCCGCAGGACAACAGCCGCGAGCTGGTCCGGGCCGTTGCCGGCGAGGAGCTGTCGCCCGAGGAGGTCGCGGCGCTGGAGGACGAGGCCCTGGCCGAGACCGGCAACATCATCCTCAACGGCTGCCTCGCCACCATGGCGAACATGCTCCAGCGCACGCTGACCATGTCGCTGCCCGGCATCCTGCGCGGGGACGGCCCGCGGATCTTCGAGACGCAAGGCGGCGAGGCGTCGGGCGCGGAGTCGCTGGTGCTGTTCCTCTACATCGACTTCTCGGTGAGCGAGCGCGACATCCGCGGCTACCTGGCCATGCTGATGGACCTGCCGTCGCTGGAGAGCCTGCGGCTCCTGGTGGACGAGTTCATCGCCCGCGCCCTCGGCGACCTGGACGCGTGATGGCCGGGCTCCATCCGGGAGACGCGGCGTGAGGGCGCCGGGCGGCACCGGCGCCGGCGATTCGCTCGGCGCGGCCATCGCGGCGGCCCGGAGGCGGGCCGGACCGCTCCTGACCGCCCTGGAGCATTCGCGCCAGCCGATGCTCATCAGCGACCCCCGCCTGCCCGACAATCCGGTCGTCTTCGCCAACCAGGCCTTTCTGACGCTCACCGGCTACGAATCCCGCGAGGTGCTGGGGCGCAACTGTCGCTTCCTGCAGGGGCCCGAGACCGATCCGGGGGCGATGGCGGCGATCCGCGAGGGCCTGCGCGAGCAGCGCGTGGTCCGCGTCACGATCCTGAACTACCGCCGCGACGGCAGCCGGTTCTGGAACCAGCTGCTCGTCTGCCCGATCCACGACGAAACCGGCCGCCTCGTCAACTTCTTCGCCTCGCAGGTGGACATGTCGCATGTCCACGAGGCGGAGGCCGGGCGCACGCGGCTCGCCGACATCGAGCGGCGCTTGACGGAAGCGCAGCGCCAGCTCTCCCTGACCCTCTCCTCGGCCGGCATCGCCGGCACCTGGGACTGGGACATCGGGGCCAAGCGCCTGCATGTCGACGGGCGCTTCGCCGCGCTCACCGGGCTTTCTCCCGCGCCGCGGCCCGGTACCCTGCCGCTCGATCCCGGCCCGCTGCCGGTGAGCGCGTTCTTCTCCGGCATCCATCCCCTCGACCGCCTGCGGGTGCGGCTTGCGGTGAGCGGCATCCTCGGCGGGGCCGAGGTGTTCGACAAGGAGTACCGCCTGCTCGCGCCGGACGGCTCGGTGCGCTGGGTCCATGCCCGCGGCCGCTGCCATTTCGGCGACGACGGGCGGCCGGCCCGCTTCACCGGCGTGCTGGTCGAGGTGACCGAGCAGAAGCGGGTCGAGGAGCGCCTGCGCATCGCCCAGTCGGCGGGCCGCGTCGGCGCCTTCGAGCACGTGCCGGGCTTCGCCACGGTGGCGGCCTCGCCGCAATTCTGCAGCCTGCTCGGCCTGGTGCCGGCCCGCACCGTGGCGGCGAGCGCCGTCAACGCGCTCGTGGTCGAGGGCGACCCGCCGCTGCTGGCGCCCGACCAGCGCCACGAGGGCGAATTGCCGCCGGTCGAGACCCGGGTGCGGCACGCCGATACCGGTGAGGTGCGCTGGCTCGCCCGCCGCGGCGAGGCGATCCGCGACACCGAGACCTCGGGCCTGCGCCATGTCGGGGTGGTCTACGACATCACCGAGTCGAAGCAGGCCGAGGTGGCCCTTCGCGAGCTCAACGACACCCTGGAGGCGCGGGTGCGCGAGGCGGTGGCCGAGCGCGAGCGGGCCGAGGAGCAGCTGCGCCAGTCGCAGAAGATGGAGGCGGTGGGGCAACTCACCGGGGGCATCGCCCACGACTTCAACAACCTGCTCACCGGCATCGTCGGCTCGCTCGACCTGATGCAAACCCGCATCAACGAGGGCCGGACCGAGAACCTGACCCGCTATGCCGGCCTCGCCATGGCCTCGGCCCAGCGCGCCGCGGCGCTGACCCATCGCCTGCTCGCCTTCTCGCGCCGCCAGCCGCTCGAATCGCGGCCCGTCGACGCCAACCGGCTGGTGAGCTCGATGGACGAGCTGATGCGCCGGACCTTGGGCGAGCGGGTGCAGCTGGAGGTGGTGGTGGCCGGCGGCCTGTGGCTGACGCTCTGCGACCCCAACCAGCTCGAGAACGCGATCCTCAACCTCGCCATCAACGCCCGCGACGCCATGCCGGAGGGCGGGCGCCTGACCATCGAGACCGCCAACGCCCATCTCGACGATGCCTATGCGGCCCGGGAGGTCGGCGTGCGGGCCGGGCAATATGTCTGCATCGGCGTGACCGATACCGGCACCGGCATGCCGCCGGACGTGATCGCCCGCGCCTTCGACCCGTTCTTCACCACGAAGCCCATCGGCCAGGGCACGGGCCTCGGGCTCTCGATGATCTACGGCTTTGCCAAGCAGTCGGAGGGCAACGTCAAGATCTATTCGGAGGCCGGGCAGGGCACGACGGTCAAGCTCTACCTGCCGCGCTACCACGGCGAGATCGAAGCCTCGTCGGACATCCGGGGCGAGGCGCCGCGAGCCGAGCGCGGCGAGACGGTCCTGGTGGTCGAGGACGACCCGACCGTGCGGGCCCTGGTGATCGAGGTGCTGCACGAGCTCGGCTACCGCACGCTCGAGGCCGGCGACGGGCCGGCGGGCCTGCGCCTGCTGCAATCGGCCTCCCACATCGATCTTCTGGTCACCGATGTCGGCCTGCCGGGCCTCAACGGCCGCCAGCTCGCCGACCAGGCCCGCCTGGTGCGCCCGTCCCTGAAGGTGCTGTTCATGACCGGCTATGCCGAGAACGCCGCCTTCGGCAACGGGCATCTCGGCCCGGGGATGCAGATGATCACCAAGCCGTTCCCGGTCGAGGGGCTGGCGACCAAGATCCGGTCGATCATCGAGGGGTGAGGGAGGAAGGCTCGGCCGGCTCTACCGCCTGACCCGCCGGCTCCGCGCCTCCTGGGCGAAGGCATCCTCCTGCGCCTTGAGCCGGTCCACGAAGATCGTGGCGGCCCGGGCGATGTGTTGGCGCGACAGGCGGTCGGCCTTTTCGGCCTCGCCGGCCGCGATCGCCTCGAGGATCGCCGCGTGCTCGTCCCAGATGCGAGCCGGCATCGCCTCGTCCTCGCGCAGGACCTCGCCCATGATCCGCCGCAGGTGGTTGAAGTGCGGCGCCGCGGTCTCGACGATGATCGGGTTGTCGGCGATCTCGCCGAGGAAGCGGTGGAAGGCGATGTCGGCGGCGATCAGCTCCGCGACCGAGCCGCCCTGTGCCGCCGCGCGTCCGGCCGCCACCAGGGGCGGGCCTTCCCGACCGGCGCGGGCCGGGTTGCGCTCGGCGGCGAGCCGGCTCGTCAGGCCCTCCAGCACGCCCCGCACCTCGTAGAGGTTCTGCACGAACGAAGCTTCGAGCGGCGCCACCACCAGCCCGCGGCGCGGCGCGTCGCGCACGATGCCGTGGTTGCGCAGGAGAAGCAGGGCCTGCTGCACCGGCTGGCGCGACACGCCGTAGGCATCGGCGAGCTCGTCCTGGATCAGCCGCGTGTTCGGCGCCAGCCGCCCCTCGGTGATCTCGCTGAAGATCGCACCGTAGACCTGTTCGACGAGCCGGTGGCGCGTCGGGCTGCGGTCATCCGTCTCGCCGGCCATGGCCGGATCCCCCTTCACGCCAAAAACTCGTCACCGACGTGTTGCGCAAACCGGAGGCTCGTGCAATACCGAATTCGAAATTCGAATTCCGAATTCAATAACGGCAAGGCGGGTAACGCCGCCGGCTTCGGAATTCCCGAGGGAGAAACGCCATGACCGATCTCCGCCCCAAGGGTCTTCGCCGGACAGGTCTCCACCGGCGACACCTGCTGACCTGCGGCCTCGGTGCCGCCGCAGGCCTCGCCGCCGGCTTCCCGCGTCCGGCCCTGGCGCAAGGCGCCAAGCTCGCCTTCAAGCTCGGCACCGACCTGCCGGTGCCGCATCCGGTCAACGTCCGGCTGAAGGAGGCGATCGCCGCCATCGCCCGGGAGACGAACGGTGCGGTCGAGATCAGCCTGTTTCCGTCGAACCAGCTCGGCAGCGATTCGGACATGCTGTCCCAGATCCGCTCGGGGGCGCTCGAACTCGCGACCTTCCCGGGCACCGTGGTCTCGACCCTGGTGCCGGCGACCTCGCTCACCGGCATCGGCTTCGCCTTCACGAGCTACGACAAGGTCTGGGCCGCGATGGACGGCGAGGTCGGCGGGTACATCCGCAAGGCGATCGAGAAGGCGAACCTCGTTCCGTTCGCGACGACCTGGGACAACGGCTTTCGCCAGATCACCACCAGCACCAAGCCGATCCGCACGCCCGACGACCTCAAGAACTTCAAGATCCGCGTGCCGGTGGTACCGCTCTGGGTCTCGATGTTCTCCGCACTCGGCGCCGCGCCGGTCAGCATCCCGCTGAGCGAGGCCTATTCGGCCCTGCAGACCCGGATCGCCGACGGGCAGGAGAACCCGCTGGCACTGATCAATTTCGCCAAGTTCTACGAGGTGCAGAAATACTGCTCGCTCACCAACCACGCCTGGGACGGCTTCTGGATGATGGCGAGCGGCCGGGTCTGGAAGGGCGTACCGGCGGACGTGCGGGCGATCATGGAGAAGCACCTCGACGCCGCGGCGTTGAAGGAGCGCGACGACATCGCAACGGCCAACCGCGACACGCAGAAGGAGCTGGAAGGAAAGGGGCTCGTGTTCAACACCACCGATCCGGCGTCCTTCCAGTCCGCGCTCAAGGCGACGAAGTTCTACGGCCAATGGCGCGAGAAGTTCGGGCCGGAGGCCTGGGCACTGGTGCAGAAATATGCCGGGGATATCGGGTAGAAGGCAAAGAAATTTATTTCCAAGGTATCGAAGCCAATCTTTGATCCCATCGTCCTCCTCATCCGGAGGAGTTGGTCGATCGAAGATCGACTGACCTCGAAGGAGGGCTCCAGATGTCTCCGAGATCACTGGAGCCCTCCTTCGAGGCTCCCTCCGGTCGAATGCGATCTCCGATCGCCAGCACCTCAGGATGAGGTCGCGGGTGGGACGGGCCCGTACGACGATCGACCCAACCCATCTCGCGCCGAGAGACCAGACGAGGACGACCACGATGAGGGATGTGCTCACGCCCGGACAGATGCTCGCCGTCCAGGCGCGCCTGCAGCCCGACCGGATCGGCGCACGCGACCTCGAGCGCGCGATGACGTTCCGGCAGTGGAACGGCCGGGCCTGCCGCCTCGCCAACGCCCTCCTGGGCCTCGGCCTCCGGAAGGGCGAGCGGGTGGCGGTGCTGGCCTATAACTGCGTCGAGTGGCTGGAGATCTACGCCGCGATGGCGAAGGCCGGCCTCGTCGCGGTGCCGATCAACTTCCGGCTGGTCGGCGGGGAAGTCCGCTACATCCTGGAGGATGCCGAGGTATCGGCCCTGATTCTCCAGGATGAACTGGCCGGCACGATCGAGGAGATCCGCGCCGACCTGCCCGTCGCCGAATCCCGCGTGGTGTGGTTCGGGCGGACGCCCTGCCCCGCGGGATTCTCGGATTACGAGGACCTGATCGGCAAGGCCCGCGAGGACGAGCCAGGCATCGCGATCGATCCGGCCGATCCGTGGATGCTGATGTATACCTCGGGCACCACCGGCAAGCCGAAGGGCGCGATCCGCTCGCATCGCGGCGCCGCCATGCTGTCGATGATCACGGAGATCGAGCTCGGCATCCACCGGCGCGATTCGGCCCTGCTGGTCATGCCGTTCTGCCATGCCAACTCGCTCTACTTCTTCGGCGCCTTCAGCTATTGCGGCGGCGTCACCAGCGTGTATTCGCGCAAGAGCTTCGATCCCGAGCATTGCGTGCGGGCCCTCTCCGAGGGCGGGGCGAGCTTCACCTCCCTGGTGCCGACCCACTACGCGATGATGCTGGGTCTCAGCGAGGCGGCGAAGGCGCGCTACGACCTCACCCGCATCACCCGGCTGATGATCTCCTCGGCCCCGGCCCGGCCCGACACCAAGCGGGCCGTGATGGAGTTCTTCCCGAATTCCGGGCTCTACGAATTGTACGGCGCCACCGAGGTCGGCTGGGCGACGATGCTGCACCCGCCCGAGCAATTCACCAAGCTCGGCTCGGTCGGCCGCGAATGCGTCGGCTCGGCGCCGATCCGGCTGCTGGATGAGGCCGGCAACGAAGTGCCGGACGGCGAGGCCGGCGAATTGTTCTGCTCGAACCCCTATCTGTTCGACGGCTACTGGAAGCTGCCGGAGAAGACCCGGGAGGCGTTTCGCGGCGAGTACTGCACCGTCGGCGACATGGCCCGGCGCGACGCCGACGGCTTCATCCACCTCGTCGACCGCAAGAGCAACATGATCATCTCGGGCGGCGAGAACATCTATCCGTCCGAGGTCGAGGCCCTGCTCGGCGGCCATCCCGCGGTGCACGACGTGGCGGTGATCGGCCTGCCGGACGAGACCTGGGGCGAGCGCGTCCACGCCGTCATCGTGCTGCGCGACGGGGCCTCGGCCAGCGAGGCCGACATCCTCGGCTGGTGCAAGGACCGTCTCGCCGGCTTCAAGCGCCCGCGCACGGTCTCGTTCATGGCCGACGAAGCGATGCCCCGGACCGCCACGGGGAAGAACCTGCACCGGAAGTTGAAGGACAGGCTGGTGCGGGGGGAGGGGTAGGGGGCTGTAGTCTCCTACGGTTCACGACACAGGAGGTTGCGCGGTGCCGGAGTGACGGCCGAGAGCGTGACCCTCCCCCTCTGCGGAGGAGGGTGGCGAGCGGATGCGAGCGCAGCGGCACGAAGTCCCGCCGAGAGGGGCAGCGCGACGCTGTTCCAGAGGGCGCCCGTCAGAACGGTTCCGCCTCATCCGGACGCGTGGCTCCCCTCTCCCGACCTGCTCCGCAGAGGGGGGAGGGGGTCACGCTCTCAGCCGTTGCGCTTGTACCCGCTCTGCAAGGATGCCCACCTCACCCGGAACAAGTTCCTAGGCGAGCATGGCGCGCCGAAAGGGCGAACAACGACACGAACGGGAGGGAAACCCATGAGCCAACCGGCCACCGTCCAGGACCTCAACGCCGACGGGCAATCCTGCGCCGCCTGGATCGCGCAGTTCCTGAAGGCGCGGGGCGTCGATCGGGTGTTCGGGCTCCAGGGCGGCCACATCCAGCCGATCTGGGACCATTGCGCCCGCCTCGGCATCCGCATCGTCGACGTGCGCGACGAGGGCGCCGCCGTCCACATGGCGCATGCCCATGCCGAGCTGACCGGGGAACTCGGGGTCTGCATGGCGACCGCCGGGCCCGGCGTCACCAATTGCGTCACCGGCATCGCCAACGCCTCGCTCGCCCGCGTCCCGGTGCTGCTGATCGGCGGCTGCACCTCGCGGCCGCAGGCCAATCTCGGGCCGCTCCAGGACATCCCGCACGTCGACATCCTGCGGCCCGTCACCCGCCAGTCGCGCACCGCCCGGGTCGCCGACCAGGTGATCCGCGAGCTCGACGAGGCGGTCGCCCGCGCCATGGGCGATCTCGGCGAGCCGGGCCCGGTCTACATCGAGATCCCGACCGACGTGCTGCGCGCCCACGTGCCGCCGCTGCTGGTGCTGGACGACTGGATGGCGCCCAAGGCGCCGCGGGTGCTGCCGCCCGATCCGGCCGGAGTCGCCCAGGCCGTCGAGGTGCTGTGGGGGGCGCGTCGCCCGCTGGTGGTGACCGGCCGCGGCGCCAAGACGGCCGGTCCCGAGCTGGTGCGCCTCCTCGATGCGCTGGGCGCGGTCTATCTCGACACGCAGGAGAGCCGCGGCCTGGTCCCGGCCGATCATCCCGCGACGGTGGGGGCCATGCGGGCCGCCGCGATGACCGAGGCCGATGTCGTTCTCGTGATCGGCCGCAAGCTCGACTACCAGCTCGGCTACGGCTCGCCGGCGGTTTTTCCCAACGCCCGCTTCGTGCGCATCGCCGACACGGCAGGCGAACTCGTCGACAACCGCCGCGGCGAGCCGGAACTGCTCGCGACCCCCGCGCTGGCGCTGGCCGCGATCGTGGACGCCGCCGGCAACCACGCGCCCGCCCGCGACAAGACCTGGGCGGAGGGTTTGCGGGCCCGCCATCTCAAGCGCTCCACCGGTGCGGCGGTGCCGCAGACCGGCGAGGACGGCCGCATCCACCCGGCGGCGATCTTCGCGGCGATCCGGCATGTGGCGTCCCCCGACTACATCGCGGTGGCCGATGGCGGCGATCTTCTCAGCTTCGCCCGGGTCGGTCTCGAGGCGCGGACCTATCTCGATGCCGGCGCCTTCGGCTGCCTCGGCATCGGCGTGCCCTACGCCACCGCCGCCTCGCTGGCCTTCCCCGACCGGCAGGTGATCTGCGTCACCGGAGACGGCGCGTTCGGCATCAACGCGATGGAGATCGACACCGCGGTCCGCCATGGGGCGAAGCCGGTCATCATCGTGTCCAACAACGCCGCCTGGAACATCGAGCGCTACGACCAGGAATTCAATTACGGCGGCCGGGTCGTCGGCACGCTGCTGGCCGATTCGGACTACGCCGCGATGGCCCGGGCGCTCGGCGCCCATGGCGAGCGGGTCGAGCGCCCGGGGGATCTGGCTCCGGCGATCGCGCGGGCGCTGGCCGCCAACGCCCCGGCGCTGATCGACGTCAAGACGTCGCAGGTCGCGGTGTCGTCGGATGCCCGCAAGGGCCTCGGCTTCGTGCCCGACTACCAGCCGCTCACCGTCTGGGACGATGCGGAGCGGCGGCGGCGCGGCGAGACCGTGTGAGGGAGGCGCGTCACGGCACGGTGGCGGGCTACGATGCGTCCGCCGCCGCAAGACGACAGGGGCATGAAATCCCCGGCGATCACCTGTCCTACCCGCGACCTCATCCTGAGGTGCTGGCGATCGAAGATCGCATGCGAACGAAGTGAGCCTCGAAGGAGGGCTCCGGAGACCACAGCGATCCCTGGAGCCCTCCTTCGAGGTCAGTCCATCTTCGATTGGACCAACACCTCAGGATGAGGTCGCGGGTGGGAAAACCCCAATGCCCGCAGGCCTCATGCCACGGTCGTGTTCCGCGCCCGAGCGGCGGACAGGATTCGTTAGGATTTGAACGATATCGTCAATCCGTTCGAAGGGACCTGTGCAGGTGAGCCGCGACGCGCCGCGCAGACCAAAACCCTAGCGGAAACCGACGACCTTGCGCTCGCGCTTGCGCTCGGCGGCGGGCTGGTAGGCAATGCGGCAGTGATGGGTGCAATACGGCAGGCCGGCGATCGCGCGGTCGCCGCAGAAGCGGAAATCGGGCGTGGACGGGTCGCCCATCGGCCAGCGGCACATGAATTCCCGGAGTTCCATGATGGTGACGCGGGCGCTCTCCGGCAGCGCCACCGTCGCGGAGGACGGCGCGGGCTGAACCAGCGCGAGGGCCGGCGGCGCGGGGGCGAGCATCGACGGAGTCTCGGCGACGGGCGCGGCCGCACCGGATTCGGGCCGGGGACGACGGCCGCCGGCCGGCGCGGCGCCGTTGGCCTTCAGCACGCGTCCGGCGAGGCCGAGGCGATGGACCTTGCCGATGACCGCGTTGCGGGAGACGCCGCCGATCTCCGCCGCGATCTGGCTGGCGCTGCGGCCGTCGCTCCACAGCCGCTTGAGAAGCTCGACGCGTTCCTTCGTCCAGCTCGGACCCGCATCCATCATCGCCGCCTCCACTCCCCCGACATCACCCATGGAATCGGCACGCAGCCGCGAGCGGTCCGCCGCTCGACCGCGCGTCCAATCCATCCGATCCTGCTGGTGATCGCCGCCACGCCTGGAGCGGTGGCGACGGGGGTGAACCTACAGGACGGCCTAACATCCGCGCAAGAGTCCGGCTCCCGCCGAGTTGGTTTTTCCCCGCGCCGGAGCCGGCCTCCGAGCCCGTCCGGAACGTGTCGCCGATCGGGCGTCAGGGCTTGCCCGGCCCCGTCGAACTCGAAGCAAACTCCTTTGAAAACAATGGTTTGCCGGAAAGATCGGAGATCGTCGGCGCGCCGCCACACGCTGCTGCCTCGGGTTGAAAGAGCGCCACGACGCCCGCCAACTCCCGGTTGTCACGACTGTCCTCCGCAAGCGTGGCAGCGATGCCACGGCCTCGGCCGCGCCGGCGGCGGCCGGCACGTTGCCGGGGGCCGGGGCGGGGCCTATCTTGAGACGACCAACAGGGCCGACGCCAGCACCGACGGCCGCCCCGGGAGACCTCATGCGATCACTCCTCGCGTGCGTCCTGCTCGCGCTCTCCTCGCCCGCGATGGCGGCGGAGGCGGTGCATCTCGCGCCCCATCGTGCCGTCTACGACCTGTCCCTGTCCGGCAGTTCCGGCACCCGCGCGGTCGAGGGCGCCCGCGGCCGGATCGTGTTCGATTTCACCGGCGATTCCTGCAAGGGCTTCGCCCTGCAATACCGGCAGGTGACGGTGCTGGAGAGCTCGGAGAGCGGCACCCGCACCTCCGACCTGCGCAACACCACCTTCGAGAGCGGCGACGGGCGCAGCTTCCGCTTCCGCACCCAGTCCGACCTCAACGGCAAGACCGCGGCCCCCGTCGACGGCAATGCCGAGCGCGGTGGCAAGGGGCTCGACATCACCCTCAAGCAGCCCAAGCGCGGCGAGCTGGCGGTGCCGGGCGAGGTGCTGTTTCCGGCCGCCCACATGCGGCGTCTGATCGAGGCCGCCCGGGCCGGGCAATCCACCGTCGCCGTCAAGGTGTTCGACGGCTCGGATGACGGCCGCAAGGTCTACGACACCCTGGCGGTGATCGGCCCGCAGCGCGTCGCGGCGAAGCCCGGATCGACGGCCGAGACCGGCGCGACGCAGAAGCCCGCCGCCCCGGTCGAGGCGGCGTTGCGCGACGGCGCGATGGCGGCGATGCCGCACTGGCCCGTCACGCTGAGCTACTTCTCACCGGGGGAGGGGGAGCGGACCCCGGTCTATGTCCTGGCCTTCGACCTCTACGAGAACGGCGTCAGCGGCGCGCTGCGCCTCGATTACGGCGAGTTCTCGCTGAAGGGCGAGCTGTCGCGCATCGACCTCTTGCCCGAGAGCAAGGACTGCAAGTAGGGCTGCAAGCGGGGCTTCGCAGGGCGGGACGGTCAGCGCGGCTCCCGCTCGGGCGGCGTCGTACTCGTCGCGCGATCCCGGCTCGGCGCCTTGCCAGGCTCCTTGGCCTGCGGCGCGAAGCCGAGGCCGCGCTGCACCGCCGCCGCGCCGAAGCGGTCGCGCAGGGCATCGATCGCGGCGGCCCGGCTCGCCTCGCGGACCGCCGAGACGTCGGCGAGGTCGCCCCGGTCGGCATGGGCGGCGGCGCAGAGGTCGCCGGCCCCGATCCCGATCAGCCGGTAGGCGGTGCCGTCGCAGGATTCGCGCAACAGCGCCTCGGCCGGGCGGAACAGCCGCTCGGCGACCTGCGTCGGGGCGAGCCCCGAGCGGGTGCGGGTGCGCAGGCGAAACTCCCGGTCCTTCAGCTTCAGGGTGACGCTGCCGGCGGCGAGGTCCGCCCGCTTCAGGCGCCGCGCGACCTTCTCGCAGAGCTGCCACAAGACCGGCCGCAGGGCCTCGAAGGCGCGCAGATCCTCCGCGAAGGTGGTCTCGCCCGAGACGCTCTTGGTCTCCCGCCGCGGCTGCACCGGGCGCCGGTCCTCGCCGCGGGCGAGCGCCAGGAGGCGGGCGGCGTCGCGCCCGAGTGCGGCGTGCAGCCGCTCCGGCGCCACCCGGCCGATCTCGCCGATCCGCTGGATGCCGAGCGACGCGAGGCGCTCGGCCGCGGCCTGGCCGATGCCGGGCAGGATCCGCACCGGCCGCGGCGCGAGGAACGCCTCGGCTTCCGCCCGGCCGATGATCGAGAAGCCGCGCGGCTTCTCGAGGTCCGAGGCAATCTTGGCCAGGAACTTGTTGGGCGCGAGCCCGACCGACACGGTGATGCCGACCTCCGCCTCGACCCGGCGGGCGAACCCCGCCAGCGTTACGGCCGGCGAGGCCCCGTGCAGCCTCTCGGTGCCCGAGAGGTCGAGGAAGGCCTCGTCGATCGAGACCGGCTCGACCAGCGGCGTCAGGTCCTGCATCATCGCCCGCACCTGGCGCCCGACCCGGGCGTATTTCTCCATGTCGGGCCGCAGCACGACCGCGTCCGGGCAGGCTTCGAGGGCGCGGAACATCGGCATCGCCGAATGCACGCCGCGGATACGGGCGATGTAGCAGGCGGTCGCGACCACGCCGCGCCGACCCCCGCCGATGATCAGCGGCCGGTCGCGCAAGGCGGGGTCGTCGCGCTTCTCGACCGCGGCGTAGAACGCGTCGCAATCGATGTGGGCGATGGCGAGCGCGTCGCGCTCCGGATGGACGAGCAGGCGCGGCGAGCCGCAGGCCCGGCAGCGGGGGGCCTGGGCCGGCGGGCGCGCCCCGCAATCGCGGCAGAGCGGCTGTCCGCTCACGCCCCGAACTCGCCAGGATCCTCCCTCGAATCCCTGTCGGCATCGTCGTGGACATCCGGCGGGCCGAGGCGGCGCCAGGCCTGGGTGATCCGCTCGGGCGGCACCTCCAGCGCCGCGGCGCAGGCGAGCAGCAACTCCTCGTCCGCCACCACGTGGTCGAGGAGGCCGGCCACGAGATCGGGGCTGTCGGCCGCCTGCCGCAGCGCATCCGGCGAGAGACCGGAATTCTCCATGAACCGGAGCAATCGGCCGGGCTCGCCGGTGACGTAGGCGAAGACGCGGCCGCCCAAGGCCGCCGCGGCGGATTCGCTCAGCACTCCGCCACGGGGATCGCCCCCCCTGGCCAATCCTTCGAATTTGCGTTTCATCAACATGTGCCGCTTAACAGTGTTGCGGGTCCGGTTTTTCTGCCGGGGTGTGACGCGGGCCGCCGGGGCGCCGGAGACAGTGAGCCATGACGAAGACGGTGCTCATCGTCGAGGATAACGAGCTGAACATGAAGCTCTTCAACGACCTGTTGGAGGCTCACGGCTACGCGACCCTCAAGACGGCCAACGGGATCGAGGCGATCGAGCTGGCGCGCCGGCACCGGCCGGACCTGATCCTGATGGACATTCAGCTCCCCGAGGTGTCGGGCCTCGAGGTGACGAAATGGCTCAAGGAGGATGACGAGCTCAAGGCCATCCCGGTGATTGCCATCACGGCCTTCGCCATGAAGGGGGACGAGGAGCGCATCCGCGAGGGCGGCTGCGAGGCCTACCTGTCGAAGCCCATCTCGGTCGCGAAGTTCCTCGCGAC
This sequence comes from Methylobacterium sp. 142-1Y, assembly GCF_057747795.1. Taxonomy (NCBI): domain Bacteria; kingdom Pseudomonadati; phylum Pseudomonadota; class Alphaproteobacteria; order Hyphomicrobiales; family Methylobacteriaceae; genus Methylobacterium; species Methylobacterium sp. 142-1Y. Next base: position 1,846,298 of record NZ_CM173224.1, read on the forward strand.
GGTCCGCACCTATGTCGGCGACGAACGCCAGAGCTGATCCAGAGCTTGCGAGAGGCCTGATCGTCCCATGTCGGCACGTGTTCTCATCGTCGACGACCTCTTTCCGAACATCAAGTTGCTCGAGACGAAATTGACCGTCGAGTATTTCGACGTCGTCTCGGCGATGAACGGGCCCGACGCGCTGGCGGTGTGCGAGAAGGGCCTGTGCGACATCGTGCTGCTCGACGTGATGATGCCGGGCATGGACGGGTTCGAGGTCTGCCGCCGGATCAAGTCGACGCCGACCATGGCCCACCTGCCGGTGGTGATGGTGACCGCCCTCGACCAGCCGAGCGACCGCCTGCGCGGGCTCGATGCCGGCGCCGACGATTTTTTGACCAAGCCCATCGACGACACCGCCCTGATGGCCCGGGTGCGCAGCCTGGTGCGCCTGAAGGCGGTAACCGACGAGTTGCGCAGCCGCGCCATGTCGTCGCGGGTCGGCGATCCGCTGGCGGCCGCCACCGCCGAGACCGGGCACAATGCCAACGTGCTGGTTGTCGAGGACCGCCGCTCCTCCGCCGAGCGGCTGATCGCGGCGCTCGGCCAGTACCATTGCGTCGAGGCGGTCGCCTCGCCCCAGGAGGCCCTGGATCGGGTCAAGACCGGCGATTACGACGTGGTGCTGGTGAGCCTGGACCTGCAGGATCATGACGGCCTGCGCCTGTGCAGCCAGCTGCGCTCGCTCGACCGCACCCGCACCGTGCCGGTGGTGATGATGGCCGATCCGCACGACCGGGCCCGCATCATGCGCGGCCTCGATCTCGGCGTGCACGATTACCTCGTCCGCCCGATCGACCGCAACGAGCTGGTCGCGCGCGTGCGGACCCAGGTGAAGCGCAAGCGCTTCTCGCATTCCTTGCGCGAATCGGTCCAGGCCTCGATGGACCTCGCCGTCACCGACGGGCTCACCGGCCTGCACAACCGGCGCTACCTCGACAGCTACCTCGCCGGGCTGTTCTCCGAGCCGTCCTTGCAGGGTCGGCCGGTGGCCCTGCTGATCCTCGACATCGACCGCTTCAAGTCGATCAACGACCGTTTCGGCCACGATGCCGGCGACGAGGTGTTGAGGGAATTCGCCACCCGCATCCGCGCCCAGACCCGCGGCATCGACGTGGTGGCGCGCTACGGCGGCGAGGAGGTCGTGGTGGTGGTGCCCGATACCGGGCTCGACGCCGCCCGCCAGGTCGCCGAGCGCATCCGCGAACGGATCGAGGCGGCGGCGTTCCAGGTCCAGCGCGGCACCTGCGCCATCGACGTCACGGTCTCGATCGGCGTCGCCGCCCGCCAGCCCGAGGACGGCGATCCGAGCCTGATCCTCAAGCGCGCCGACCTCGCGCTCTACCGGGCCAAGCAGGACGGCCGGAACCGGGTGGTGGCCGCGGCCGCGGCGTGAGGGGCGGGCGCGAAGGCGCGCCCGATCGACCGTCTCGACACGCGGCATCCTCATCCCGGTTTTCCGGATGCCTCGGGCTTCGCGATGACGGGGAGGGATGTCGACGTTCGCGCTGGATCGACCGGGTCGGCCAGTCGAACAGGCCCCGATATCGACGGTCATTGGAAACGGCCGTCGGTTCCGTCCTCGGATCGTCGCCAAGCCTTGAACTCGGGACGGCACACGAGAGCGCCTGAAGTCTGCCGGCCCAGGGGCTCGACTGCCTTCGACCTCATCCTGAAAGCCTGTTTGAGCGGCTGCGTCGATCAATCTGGCACAAACACCCACATCTCTCGCCGTCATCCCGGGGCTCGACGAAGTCGAGAACCCGGGATCCACAAACGCTGACGTGGACGAAAGTGGACGAAAACAGCGGAAACCATTCCGCTTCGTCCTGCATCGTCAGCGGTTATGGATGCCGGGTTCAGCTGCGCGGCCCCGGGATGACATCGCGGGTTTAGTTTCCGTCATACCAACGGCCCAAGATGCTGATGCATCGATTCGATCTCGGGCAAGGCCGAGATCGACGGGGCCGTCGACCCATCTCGAATTTTCGACACCAAGCCCAGAAGTCCGGGACCTCGGGCTTGGCGAAAATTCGAGAACGGAACCAAAGGTCGTTCTCAACGACCGTTGGCATCTGTCAGCTCACACAGCCTCCGAGGTCGTTCGACACTCTCGGCAAAGGCAAAAACGGCCGCCGGGCGATGTGCCCCACGGCCGTCGAGAGGGGCGGGCCTTTTCAGGCCCGCCGATGCGGCTCAGCCGATCGGGCGATCAGAGGCCGTTGAACTTGTAGCTGAATCCGGCGCGGACCAGGTTGCCCTCGGTGTGAAAGCGCGAGGTGTAGGAGCCGCGCGGCTGGGCACCGAGGCCGCCATTCACCGCCAGCGCGGTGTTGTTGACGAGCACGTTGCGGCTGCCGAGGTCGTAATGCAGGTACTCGGCCTTGATCGTCACGGCCTGGGACTGGATGCCGAGCAGGCCGAGCAGGCTGTAGCGGGCCAGGAACGAGTCGGTGGGCAGGGCGTACTCGATGCCGCCGCCATAGGCGTAGCCGGTCGCGATGTCGTTGTAGCGGCCGGCATAGGCCAGGGCCAGCGGCGGGTTCGCACCGGCCGTGGTGTAGAAGTTGGCGCGATAATCGACGCCGCCATAGGCGAAGCCGCCCATGCCGTAGACGAAGACGCGGTCGAAGGCGTAGCCGGCGCGGCCGACGACGGTGCCGAGCCAGGACAGCTCCTGACGGAAGGCGCTCGGGTCGGAGAAGCCGTTATTCGCGGCGAGCTGCGGGCCGAGATAGAAGGTGTTCTTGTGGAGGTCGGTCCAGGCCCAGTCGGCCTGGACGCCGACCACGAAGCCCGAGCCCGGCGTGAACTGGTAGTTGTAGCCGAAGCCGCCGCCGATATTGGCCAGCCCGTCCTGCTCGTTGCGCACGGCCGGCGGGCGACGCAGGGTCGCGACGTTGCCGATCGTGTTGGTCGGCGCGACGTCGTTGCCGATCGTGGTGATGCGCTGGCGGTCGGTGAAGGTGTAGTCGGTGTGCAGGCCGGCGTAGAAGCCGGTCCAGGTGAAAACCGGCACCGCGGTGAAGACCGGCGGCGGGGCGACGCGGCGCGGCAGGTCCGCGGCCGAGGCCGCTCCGGCGAGGAGCGACGTGGCGGCGCCGGCGAGCATGAACTTCTTGAGCACTGGAGTACGCCCCGGTTGAGCGAAATTGTGGCCGCAGGCTAGCTTAGGCGTGGCCGGACGCCTATGACCTGCGCGCCACACCTGGCGGTTGACCGGGCGGGTTTCTGAATTTTTTCCGTGCGCTGCCGCACGGGCCGGCCGGCAACCCCCGAGGAGCCATGTCCGCAGGCGATTTGCCCGCACGAGAGAATGCGAAGGCCCTGATGATCCAGGGTACCGGGTCGGATGTCGGCAAGTCGCTGATCGTCGCCGGGCTCGCCCGGGCCTTCGCGCGGCGCGGCCTGCGGGTGCGGCCGTTCAAGCCGCAGAACATGTCGAACAACGCCGCCGTCACCGCCGATGGCGGCGAGATCGGCCGCGCCCAGGCGCTCCAGGCCCGGGCGGCGGGCGTGCCGCCCTCCGTGCACATGAACCCGGTGCTGCTGAAGCCCCAGAGCGAGATCGGCTCGCAGGTGGTGGTGCAGGGGCGGATGGTCGGCACGGTCCGGGCGCGGGAGTATCAGGACTGGAAGCCGCGGCTGCTGACCTCCGTGGTCGAGAGCTTCGGGCGCCTGCGGGCGGAATCCGACCTGGTCCTGGTCGAGGGCGCGGGCTCGGCCTCCGAGGTGAACCTGCGCCGGGGCGACATCGCCAATATGGGGTTCGCCCGCGCCACCGGCACGCCGGTGGTGCTCCTCGGCGACATCGACCGCGGCGGGGTGATCGCGAGCCTCGTCGGCACCAGGGCCGTCATCGACCCGGAGGATGCCGCGATGGTGCGCGGCTTCCTGGTCAACCGCTTCCGCGGCGACCCCTCGCTCTTTGCGGACGGCATGAGCCTGATCGCCGCCCGCACCGGCTGGGAGGCTCTGGGGCTGATCCCGCACTTCCCGCAGGCCGCCCGGCTGCCGGCGGAGGATATCTTGGGCTTGCGCGGCGCCGAGCGGCCGGGGGGCAAGGTGGTGGCGGTGCCGGTCCTGCCCCGCATCGCCAATTTCGACGATCTCGATCCCCTGCGGGCCGAGCCCGGGGTGAGCGTGGTGCTGGTCGAGCCCGGCCGGCCGATCCCGGCCGAGGCCGACCTCGTGCTGTTGCCGGGCTCGAAGACCACCATCCCCGACCTCGCCTTCCTGCGGTCGCAGGGCTGGGACATCGACATCCTGGCTCATCGCCGCCGCGGCGGGCGGGTGCTGGGTCTGTGCGGCGGCTACCAGATGCTCGGCACGACGTTGAGCGATCCTCAGGGCATCGAGGGGCCGCCCGGCACGGTGGCGGGCTTGGGGCTCCTCGACGTCGAGACGGTGCTCACCGCCGAGAAGCGGCTGGCGGCGGCGAGCGGGGTCAGCCTGCCGGAGGAGACGCCGTTCACCGGCTACGAGATGCATGTCGGCGAGACCGACGGACCCGACTGCGCCCGGCCCCTGCTGCGCCTCGCCGATGGCCGCTCCGACGGCGCGGTCTCGGCCGACGGGCTCGTCTACGGCACCTACGTGCACGGGCTTTTTTCCGACGAGGGCCAGCGCGCCCTGTGGTTGTCCCGCCTCGGCGCCGCGCCGGGGCCGGAAGCCTACGAGGCGGTGGTCGAGCGCGTGCTCGATCGGCTTGCGGACCACCTCGAAGCCCATGTCGATTGCGACCGGCTGCTCGAATTGGCGAGCTGAGAGCTCAATTGAGTTGCGAGAGTGCCATCGCGCGGGGTTTTTCTATCCCATCCGCGACCTCATCCTGAGGTGCGAGTGAAGCGAGCCTCGAAGGAGGGCTCCAGATGCCGCTGCGATTCCTGGAGCCCTCCTTCGAGGTCAGTCGATTTTCAACCGACTAACACCTCAGGATGAGGCCGCGGGTGGGGCAGGGCATGACATCATACGATTTCCGATTGATCGCTTCGCGATGCGGAAATCGGCTTCGCTCACGCGCCGCGCGGGCTGGTGATACGCAATCCGGAAGTGATCTTCCGGATTGCGTATCAGTCAAACAAATCAAACGTTTCCCCCCAGAAACAACCTTACGAAATCGTCATCCTGCACTCAGCATCGGTTCAGCCAGCCGGGCGCGTCATCACGCCTGACGAAACGGGAGGGCACGGGCATGGCGGTCGATCCGCGTCGGACGGCGCTCGCCCTCGGGCGGTTCGGGCTCGGCGCCAGGCCGGGCGACCTGGCGAGGGCGGAGCCGGTCGAGGAGATCTTGCGCCGCGAGATCCTGGCCGGCACCGTGCCCCTGCCGGCCGGGCCGGACCTGGCTTCCGCGTCGACCTTGCTGTCCGCCCTCCACGCCGAGGAGCAGGCGCGCAAGCTCGCCCGGGCGGGCCACCCGGACGCGCCGATGCCGGAGGGGCCGCCGGCGCCGTCGATCCAGGAGCGCACCTACCAGGCCGAGGTGGCGGCCCGACTCGCTTTGGCGCGGGACGCGCCGGCCGGCTTCGTCGAGCGTCTGGTCTGGTTCTGGGCCAACCACTTCACCGTCTCGGTGGTGCGGGGGCCGCAATTGCGGGTCAGCGCCGGCGCCTTCGAGCGCGAGGCGATCCGCCCGCACGTGCTGGGGCGCTTTCGCGACCTCCTGCTCGCTGCCGCAACCCATCCGGCGATGCTGATCTATCTCGATAACATCGCGTCGATCGGGCCCAATTCGCCCGCCGGCCAGCGCCAGAAGAAGGGCCTCAACGAGAATCTCGGCCGCGAACTCCTCGAATTGCACACCCTGGGTGTCGATGGAGGCTACGGCCAGGACGACGTGACGGCGCTCGCCCGCATCCTCACCGGCTGGTCGCTGCACCGCGACGGCAATGCCGAGGGCCTGCCGGGCGCCACCGCCTTCCGGCGCGGCGCCCACGAGCCGGGCGCCGTGACGCTGCTCGGACGCACCTATCTCGATGTCGGGCCCGAGCAATTGCGCATGGCCCTCGACGACCTGGCGGCGCATCCGGCGACCGCCCGCCACGTCGCCGCGCGGCTTGCCCGCCACTTCGTCGCCGACGATCCGCCCCCCGCGCTGGTGGCCCGCCTCGCACAGACGTTCCTCGACCAGGACGGCGACCTGTCGCGGGTGGCGCTGGCACTGATCGAGGCGCCGGAGGCCTGGGAGCCGGTGCAGCGCAAGATCCGCTCGCCGCAGGAATTCATGATCGCGGCGATGCGCGGGCTGTCCCTCGCGCCGGATCCCCGGCTGGCGATGGGCGCGCTTTCGGCCTTGGGGCAGCCGTTCTGGTCCGCCCCGGCCCCGAACGGCTATCCCGACGATGCCGGAACCTGGGCCTCGCCGGAGGGCTTGCGGGCGCGGCTCGACCTCGCCGCCCGGATCGGCCAGCTCGCTCCCGGCACCGACCCGACCGGGCTCGCCGAGGCGGTGCTCGGCCCGCTCGCCACCGACGAGACCCGCACTGCGCTCCGCCGGGCCGAGAGCCGGGCGCAGGGCGTCGCCCTCGTCCTGATGGCCCCCGAATTCCAGCGACGGTGATCCCCATGGATGAAGTCTGCGAGTTCCATCCCAGCCGCCGGGCGATCCTCGGCACCGCGGGCGCGCTTTTCGCCTGGAGCGCCGTGCCCCGCACCGCCTACGCGGCGCCCGGTGCCCGGGATGCCCGCCTCGTCGTGGTGATCCTGCGCGGCGCCCTCGACGGGCTCTCGGCGGTGGCGCCCCTCGGCGACCCGGCCTATGCGGATCTGCGGCCCGGGATCGCGCTGACCCGCGACGGGCCCGCCGCGGCGCTTCCCCTCGACGGTTTCTTCGCCCTGCATCCGGCGCTGCCGACCTTCGCGCGGCTCTACGCCGCCCGCCAGGCGATGGTGGTGCATGCCGCCGCCACCGCCTACCGCGAGCGCTCGCATTTCGACGGGCAGGACGTGCTCGAGACCGGCCAGCCCGGCCCCGGCCACACCGCGAGCGGCTGGCTCAACCGCCTCGTCGCCGCCCTGCCGGCGGGGGAGGGCATCCCGCCCCGCACGGCGCTCGGCGTCGGGGTGACGCCGCCGCTGATCCTGCGCGGGCCCGCCCCGGTCCTCGGCTGGGCGCCGCCGCGCCTGCCGCGGGCGAGCGACGAGCTCGGCCGGCGCGTACTCGGCCTCTATGAAGCGCACGACCCCGCACTCGCCGCCTCGCTTGCCCGCGGCCTCGACGTCGATGCCCTGGCCAAGGGCGAGCCCAAGGGTGACCCCAAGAGCGGGCCGAAGGGCAGCGGGGGCTTGCGCGGCCTCGCCGAGGGGGCGGCCCGGCTGATCGCCGCCGATGACGGCCCGCGCATCGCGGCGCTCGCCCTCGACGGCTGGGACACCCACGCCGACGAGGGCGGCGCCACCGGCCGCCTCGCCGGGCTGCTCGGCGGGCTCGACGCCGTGTTCTCGGCCTTCTCCGAGATTTTGGCGCCGCGGTGGTCCGACACCGCGATCCTGGTCGTCACCGAGTTCGGCCGCACCGCCCGGGTCAACGGCACCATCGGCACCGATCACGGCACCGGCACGGTGGCGTTCCTCCTCGGCGGCGCGGTGCGCGGCGGCCGGGTGCTGGCGGACTGGCCGGGCCTCGGCCCCGCCCAGCTCCGCGACGGCCGCGACCTCGCGCCCACCACCGACGTGCGGGCAATCGCCAAGGGCCTGGCCGCCGACCTGTTCGGCCTGTCGCCGATGGTGCTCGGGCGCAGCGTCTTCCCGGGGACGGAGGCGTTGCGGCCGGTGGGTGGGTTGGTGGTGTAGGGTCGGCGCGCCGAGCTGTGTTTCCTGTCCCGCCCGCGACCTCATCCTGAGGTGCGACCGTAAGGGAGCCTCGAAGGAGGGCTCCAGAAGTCGCCGAGCAAAATGGAGCCCTCCTTCGAGGTCAGTCGATCTCTGATCGACTGATACGCTTTCCGATTGATCGCTTCGCGATGCGGAAATCGGCTTCGCTCAGGCGCCGCGCGGGCTGATGATACGGAATCCGGAAGTGATCTTCCGGATTCCGTATGATACCAACGGCCCTAAACTTTGACCTTCGCCCAGTCGCGCGCTGTGATTGAGGTCACGAGGTCCGGGTTGTTGACGAAGAAGTTCCAGGCGTCGCAGCAAGCCTCGACGATCTGCCTGTAGTCACGGAACACCCGATTGGCGAGCTTGTTCTGGCGCACGTATTGCCAGACCAGTTCCATCGGGTTCAGCTCCGGCGAGGACGCCGGCAGATGCAACAGCGTGATGTTGTCCGGCACCGCCAGGCCACGCGGTCGGCGTGTCTTGGCGGTGCCGTGATAGCCGGCCCCGTCCAGCACCAGGATCGCGTGTGCGCCCTCGGCCACCTGCTTGCTGATCTCGGCCAAGTGCAGCGACATCATCGCGGTGTTGACCGTCGGCAGCACCAAGGCCGCGCTGGTCGCGCGCGCCGGGCAGGCCGCGCCGAACACGTACGCCCACTTGTAGCGTTGGTCGCGGGGCGCCCGCGGGCGCGTGCCCTTGCGCGCCCAGACCCGCGTCAGCGTGCCCTGCTGGCCGACGCGCGCCTCGTCCTGAAACCAGATCTCGAGCGGCTTGGCGCGGACGGGTTCGGGCAGGGCCTCTGCCACGCGCGCGGCGAAGTTTTTTTAAATGCTTCCTGGATCTCCTCGTCGGCCTTGGGATGCTGCGGGCGCACCGAAAGCCGCACGAAGCCAAGCTCCGCCAGGTGCTTGCCAACGGTGCGCTCGTGCATCTCGACCCCGAACAGATCCTTGATCCGCGCCTGAAGGTCGACCCGGCGCCAGCGCACCACGCCATCGGTGTCGACGTCCGGCCCCGCCTCGACCAGCGCGGCCAACTGCTGCTTCTGGTTGGGCGTCAGCTTGGCGGCCCGGCCTGGCGCCTTGCGGTCGCTCAGACCTTCAAGCCCCTCGGCGTTGTAGCGGTGGACCCAATCGCGCAGGGTCTGGCGGTCCATGCCGCAGGAGCGCGCCGCCGTGGTGCGATCGGCACCCTCCAGCACCAGCGCGAGCGCCAGCATGCGACGCGCCGCCGGAATGCTCGGCGCCTTGGACGATGCTGCGCGCAACGCCTCAGCGCTCAGATCCGTGCGGGTGATGGCGATCCCGGTCATGGCACGCTCTCCTGATCCGTGAACCGAATCAGAACTGGAACCCGCGCGCAACACGCCGAGTCAGCCTCACCGGCCGTTGGTATGACACCTCAGGATGAGGTCGCCAGGGGAATGAGGTCGGCTGATCCAGGCGAGCAATTTGTCAAACAGCCTGCCCGATCTCCGTTCCGGCCGCCCCCTCGATCGCCGCCTGATACTCCGCGAGGCTCGGCGCCGCCGCGGGCAGGCTCGGGATCGCCACCTCCGCCAGCTGGCCGCGGGCGGCCACCAATGCATCGAGCAGGAACGCGGTGTCGCGGGTGAACGGGAGCAGGAGCCCGCCGCCCTCCGCCCGGATGCGCTCGGCCGGCGCGCCGATATCGAGGGCAACGACCGGGTAGCCCGCGGCCCAGACCTCCGACAGGACGTAGGAATAGGTCTCGGGCCAGACGCTCGACAGGAAGACGTAGTCCGGATCGGCTTCGGCCAGGAGCTGCGGCAGCTCTTCCGGCCGGTAGGCGCCGGTCACGGTGAGGTTGGGGAGATCCTCCACCCGCTTCCGGTCGGCGACGTTGCCGATCACCGTGAAGGCGATCGGCCGGCGCTCCCGCGCCGCGCGCTCGGCGAGCGCCACCAACAGCTCGAACCCCTTGTGCGTGCCGATCCCGCCGACGAGGGCGACCCGCACCGTGCCCCCGCGCGCCCGGCGCGGCCGCGCGGGGGCGGGGGAGGCCGCCTCGGGATGCGGCACCATCGCGATGCCGGACAGGCCGAGGCGGCGCGCGTAGCGCTCGGCGGTGTCGCGGGAAGGCGCCACCAGGCACCGTGCCCCGCGCAGGATGCGCTCGTTCGTCGCCAACCAGCCGTCGAGGCCGCCGCCCATCAGGGCATTCTGGTCGGCGTAATCGTAACCGACGCCGCGCACGGTGCAGTGGCGACAGACATCCGGCGGCGGCTCCTCGCAGTAAAAATCGCGCCCGTCGACCAGGTGCACCTTCGGGCAGTACCATTGGAAGTCGTGCAGCGTGACCGCGTAGGGCCACCGGCCGGAGAGCAGCCGGTCGAGCACGCCCGAATCGTAGCCGAAACGCGCATTGAGGTGGAGGTCGATGGCGATGCCGGCCGCCTCCATGGCGTCGAGGAGGCCAAACAGGTCGTTCGGCCTCAGGGTTACGGAGGCGCCGGCCGCATCGAGGGTGAGGGCGAGATACTTGCCCATCGGCGCCAGGTGGCCGATCTCGTGGTCCTTCGCCCGGGCGAGACCGCGGACCTGGTCGATGTAGCGCGTCGCGCCGCCCCCCAACCCGTGGCCGACATGCAGGGTCAGCCGCCGGATGCGCGCGGCGAGCAGGGACCCGAGCACGGCGAGCCGCAGGGGCTGGAGCGGGTCGGCGGCGATGAAGCCGTCGACCTCGTCCTGGTATTCCGGATAGAGCGCGACGAGCCGGGCGTGGTTGCGCTCCAGGATCGCGAGCCGCTCCCCCTTGCCGAACGAGACCGAGCCCTCGTGCTCGACATAGGTATCGGTGGCGGCGACGTGGATCCAGCCGAGGTCGCGGGCCGTGAGGCACCAATCGACCTCCTCGCAATAGCCTCGGCCCCATTCGGGCGAGAGACCGCCGACCTCGTCGAGGGCCTGCCGGTTCATGTAGAGGCAGAAGCCGACCCCCGTCGGGATGACGACCGGCTGGGGTGACGCCGCCTCGAGGGCCGCGTCGATCGCGTCGGGCCCGAGGCCCAGCAGCGGGCCTTGCGCCTCCGGCATGCCCGGGAAGCCCAGGATCGTGGCGTTGTTCGAGAGCGGGGTGGCGCTGGCGATGCCGGGCGCGCGGTGGCAGGCCCGTGCCAGTTTCTCCAGCGCGCGGGGCGCCAGCACCGTATCGGCATTGACGAGGATGCAATCCTCGCCCGGCTCCAGGAGCGCGAGGCCGCCATTCACCGTGCCGATGAAGCCGAGATTCTCCCGGTTGCGCAGGACCGTCAGGCCGGGATGCTGGGCCGCCGCAAGGTCGTCGAGGTACCGGGTGACGTGCGCATCGGGCGAGGCATCGTCGATCACCAGCGCCCGCATCCGCTGAGGCGCGAGCTGCGGCAGCAGCGAGGCGAGGCAGGCCTTGAGGTCGGAAAGCCCGTTATAGACCGGCACGATCGCACAGGCCGGGGGCGGCGTGCGGCCGGTCTCGGGCCAGACCTCCGGCACGGCCGGCGCGGCGAGGGCGAGGCGTGCCCCGCCGCCGGGTCGCACCGCGGCCACCAGGCGATCGCGCAACGCGCGGCGCTCCTTGAGCGTCGTCGACGGCGCACCCGGCAGGAGCAGCGCCCGCGCCTCGGCCCGGGCGAGCTCGATCGTGCCGCGCAGGTGACCGATCACTTCGCCCGCGCCGATGGGGCCGACCGCGATGTCGGTGCCCGGCTTGAGCGCCCCGGGCGGGAAGGCGAAGGCGGCGGAGTGGCGGCCGAACAGGTCCAGCAGGTCGGCCCGCGGATGGGTCTCCACCTGCGCCACCTCCTCGCCGTTGCGGACCGCCCGCACGAGGCTCGGCCGGTCGGGTCCGGCCTCGTCGAACACCCAGCCGGTGACGCGGTTCGGCGCCTCGACGTAGAGGCTCGACCGCAGCCGCGGCGCGTAGGCGCCGACGCTCTCCACGGTGTCGCCGGCCCGCACCGCGATCGTGTGCGGCTGCCCGTCGAGGGCCCAAGGTGGCAGGACGAGGCGGAAGCCGTTCCAGCCGCCCTCGCGGCCGCCGAAGCGCAGCTCCGGCCGGTAGATCCCGGGCCGGACCGGCTCCCCCTCCACGCCGTCGACGACGAGGTGAACGGGCGGGAGCGGATCGGCGGAGAGCGACGAGACCCAGCCGGCGAGCACGCCGCCGACGACGCCGTCGAGATGGAGAGTGTGGCGCCCGGGCCCGACGGCGACCCGCTGCTGGTCGGCCCGGCCCGGCTCGGTCACGGTGAACCGCAGGGTCGCGGGCGCGGCGAGCAGGGCCGGATCGAGGGCGGCATGCAGGTAGGCGGTGCCGCCTTCCGTGAAGCGGCGCTCGATCGGCAGGTCGTGCTCGCGCTCGCCGGACTGCGCCAGGGTGAGCCCGACCGCGTCCGGATCGGCCTCCGGGTTCAGGGCGACCAGGATTCCGCAATTGTAGAGCCGGCCCCAGGCGACCGGGCCGGGGGGCGGCACGAACCACTGGCGCCCCGTCTCGGCGATACGCCGCGCGCGTTTCAGGATCGTCACGTCGCAAGAACCCGCACACAGGAGGGAGACGCCGGCACGCGGCCGGCGGAGATCGAGTCTCCTCCTAGCCGAGACCGGAGCCGTCCGCGACTTGCCGCCGCGTCATACGACGGTCAAGTCGTTTGGCGCCGTCCGGTTTCAAGGGGGTGTGCGAGGGTCTCTCGTGCAAGGGCTCGTTCACGTGCCGGTGACGGCATCGAGCACCTGGTCGGGGGCGATGTGGTGCAGCATGTGGCCCGCATCCTCCACAGCCACGAGGCGGCTGCCGGGGATCTCCCGGTGCAGGGCCACCGCCTGGTCGGCATGGGAGAGCAGGCGGTCGCCGGTGCCGGACAGGATCGTCACCGGCATCCGCAGGCTCGCGTAATGCGGCCGGAGCGCGAAGGCGTCCGGCACCATCAAGGCCGATTCCGCCGCGGCGCTGCGCAGCTGCGAGGGACGCAGGACCATCTCGGCCGGGAAGTCGCGGGTGAACCGCCCCGGCACCGGGCTCGGCCCGAACAGGCGGGCCAGGATGCGCGGCCAGAGGAGGCGGCTCGCAACCGGGGCGACCGTGTGGCTGATGAGGTCGCCGAGGCCCGGCAGCCCCTGCGGGACGAAGAGCAGGGAATCGATGCGGGGGCTGGGGAAGTAGTAGCCGGATTCGAGGATCAGGGCCCGCACCCGGGCCGGGTCCTGGAGCGCCAGCGCGATCGCCACCTGCGCCCCCCAGGAATGGCCGAGCACGACGGCCTCCTCCACCCCGAGGCTGTGGAGGGCGCCGCGGATCAGCCCGGCCTGCATCGCCGGCGTCCAGATCCGGCTGCGGGGCCGGTCGCTGTAGCCGAAGCCCGGCCGGTCGAACGCGATCACCCGGTGCGTCCGCGCCGCCCCGTCGAGGAGGCCGCTGACGAGCCAGTCCTGGATCAGGCTGCCGTTGCCGTGCAGCAGCACGAGGGCCGGCCCGCTCCCACGCTCCAGCACGTGCAGCCGCGTGCCGCCGACCTCGACGAACCGGCCGACCGGCGGCGTCGCCCGTTCGGCGGCGCGGGCGCGGCGCCCGTTCTCGACCGCGCTGGCCCCGAGCAGGGCGGCCCCCGCCAGGGCGAGGCCGGCGGCGGGGGACAGGGTGGGGGAGTGAGAGCGCGTGGGGACGTAGGGTTGTGAGTGCATGTTGGCACAACGGCGGGCGCCGGAGTTGGTTCGCTCGCCGACCCGGGACGGACGAGGACGTCCGCCCCGTTCTCGCTCAGGCGCTCAGGCGCTTTTCCGGATAGGGCTCGGTGGCGACGAGGGAGCGGGCCATTGCGTCGTTCTCGGCGTCGAGGATCGCCTGGGCGATCCGGCTGACGAGGTCGCAGCTCGCTGCCTCGAGGGCGGCATCGTTCCCGGCCCGCGCGGCCGCGGCGAGGGCCGAGCCCTCCTGCATCACGATGGTGCGGGCGGTGCGGATCGCGTCCGCGACGGCTTCGTAGGGGCGGGGCATCGACCAACTCCACGGATTGCGAGTGCTGCAGGTCCGCGCGGACGCCGCCGGGGCCTGCCGTCAGGGCATCGAAACCACGGAGCCTGAGAAACCGTTCCAGGGGTGCGGCGTCCCGGCCCAGTGTGCCTCACGGATGGTGTGCCTCACGGATGTCCCATCGCCGCCAGGGTCGCGCCGTCGCTGCCGATATCGTCGGGACCGGTCATGCCGAGCAGTTCGATCAGCCGCACGCGCGCCCGGCTGACCCGGCTCTTGATGGTCCCGACCGCGACGCCGCAGATCTCGGCGGCCTCCTCGTAGGTGAAGTTCTGGGCCCCCACCAGCACCAGCGCCTCGCGCTGGCTCGCCGGCAGGGTGCTTAGGGCCGCCTGGAAGGCCGAGAGCTCCACCCGCGCCTCCTGGTCGGGCAGGGCGGTCAGCCGGCCCGCCATCACACCGTCGGCATCCTCGACCTCGCGCCGGCGCTTGCGCTGCTCGGAATAGAACAGGTTGCGCAGGATGGTGAACAGCCAGGCATAGAGGTTGGTGCCGGGGGTGAAGCTGTCGGCCTTGGTCCAGGCCCGCACCAGGGTCTCCTGCACCAGGTCGTCGCTGCGGTCGAAGTCGCGGGTCAGCGAGAACGCGAACGCCCGCAAGGCCGGGATCGACCCGAGGAGCAGCGCCCGCATCTCGGGATCGACGGGCGCGATCGGCGCAGGTGTAGGGTTGGGCTTGGCGGAGTTCATCGCGCATCCTCCTGCCCGGGATCCTCGGCCGGAGTTTCGGCCGGAGTTTCGGCCGGTATGGCGGCCGCCGGCGGGGTGCCGGCATCGAGCCCGGCAATGAGCGCTGCGAAGCGCTCCGGCACCGGGGCGCTGAGAAGGTCGGCGTAGTGGGCGCGCAGGGCCCGGCCGAGCCGGCGTCGGGTGAGGGCGTCGAGTTCGCCCTGCGCCTTGCCGTCTGCCGTCCCGTTCCCTTGGCCGTTCCCCTGGCCGTTCCCTTGACCCGGCCGTCCGCGGGAACGCGGCTCCGGTCCGACCGGAGCGTCGGTATCGATCTCGTCGTCGCGCATCGCCGCCTTAGCCTCGCGGCTGCCGGGGCCGGGCTGCCGGGCGAGGCGGGATGCCTGCCGGAGCCGCGGCGCGCCGATCGAGAGCCGCCTCACGCTTCGTTGGACGCCGCAATAAAGCCGTGGAATTTAATGCGATCTGAAACCGCCGTTCACCCAATCTTAATCCAAGCGTAGCGGTAAAGCATCAGCTTGTCCGTGGGATCACACGAAACTCAACTCGCCACCCTGCCGCGGTGACATGGTCTGGATTGGCGTTCGGCGAGGCTGATCTGGCGCCGCCCGCTCCCTGGGGGCGGCCTGAATTCCGGGGGACTGCTCCCGCGGGGAGGGGCCAGGCCCAGACAGGCCGTCACAAGCTTCGAGGCGCATCCCCACGCGGGTGTGACCTGGCTGCGCTTGTCCGGCGGCGCGGGGCACCTACCCTACGTCTTTCGGATTCTCCAGCGGGAATGACGCCTTGAACCCCGGGAATGACACCTTGAACACGACGTCGCTTCGTGCGCCCGCCGCCGCCGCGGCCTTCCTGACGCTCCTGGTCCTGACACCCTTGGCGGCGACCCCGGCCCTCGCCCAGCGGGACGATCAGGGCCTGCAGATGAATTGTGCCGGCGACTACTTCAAACTCTGCGCCGGGGCCGATCCGGACAGCCCGGAGGTGGAGCGCTGCTTCACCCGTAACCGCGCCCGGCTCTCGCCCCAGTGCCGAGCGGCGATCACCGCCTACGACCGCAAGACCGGCGGCAAGGGGGCCGAGGAGCAATAGGCTCCGGCAAGCGGTCGGCGCGGGCGGGGACGCGTGTCCCCCCCTCCGTCACAAACCTCGGTCGAGCCTCAGGATGCGGCAGGGATCGCCGGCCCGGGCGGCCGGCGCGTGGGGCGCGCGGATCAGCAACGCCTCGGAACGGGCGAGCACCGAGAGCATCGAGGAATCCTGGCGCGCGGCCGGGTGGACCAGCGGCAGCCGGTCCGGTGCGGTGTCGAGGGCGGCCCGCATGTAGTCCTGGCGCCCGTCATTCGCCGGCAGGTCGCATCCCAGCAGCGCCGGCTCGCTGCGGTCGGCCCCGGCTTGCGGGTCGCCGGCCAACGCCCGAATCAGCGGGCGGACGAACAGCAGCCCGCACACCACCGACGAGACCGGGTTGCCGGGAAGCCCCAGCACCGCCATCGGCCCGAGGCGGCCATGCATCAGCGGCTTGCCGGGCCGCAACGCGACGCGCCAGAAGCCGAGATCGAGTCCCTGCCGGGTCAGCGCCGACTGGACGAGGTCGTGGTCGCCGACCGAGGCGCCGCCCAACGTCACCAGGAGGTCGGCCTCCGCGTCGCGGGCGCGGCTGATCGCGCTTTCGAGATCCGCGAACGAGTCGCCGGCGATGCCGAGATCGATCGCCTCGGCCCCGGCCTCCTCCGCCATCGCGGCGAGCGCCAGCCCGTTCGAGGCGACGATCTGGTCCCATTCCGCCGGCTCGCCCGGCCGGACCAGCTCGTCGCCCGTGGCGAGCACCGCGACGCGGGGCCGGCGCCGGACGCTCAAGCTCGGGTGCCCGCCTGCCGCCGCGAGCGCCACCCGCCAGCCGTCGAGGCGTTCGCCGGCCGAGAGCAGCCGGTCGCCCTCGCGAAAATCGAGCCCGCTGCCGCGGATATGGCGCCCCGGCGGGTTGCCGGCCCGGGCCAGCACCGTGTCGCACTCGGCTTGCGTGTCCTCCTGGATCACCACCGTGTCGGCGCCCGCCGGCAAGGGTGCGCCGGTGAAGATGCGGATCGCCTCGCCCTCGCCCACCGGTCCGCGGGCGCCGTGGCCGGCGGCGCTGGTGGCGGTGACGCGCAGGCGCACCGGCGTATCGGGCGAGGCCCCGGCGACATCGGCGGCGCGCACGGCGTAGCCGTCCATGGCCGAGGTCGAGAAGGGCGGCTGGGTGCGAAGCGCCCGCACGTCCTCCGCCAGGGTGCGGCCGGCGGCGGCGGTGATCGCGACGGTCTCGGGCGCGACGGGCCGGGCATCGGCGAGGATGCGCGCCAGCGCCTCGGCAACGGGAAGGAGCGCGCTCACGCGCCGACCTCCCGGCCGGTCGATGCCTCCCAGACGCCCGAGCGGCCGCCGCTCTTGTGCAGCAGCCGCACGCCCTCGACCCGCATGCCCCGGTCGGCCGCCTTAACCATGTCGTAGACCGTGAGGCAGGCCACCGAGACGGCGGTCAGCGCCTCCATCTCGACCCCGGTCGGCCCCTGCACTCGGACCTCGGCGGTGACGCGGATGCCCGGCAGGCCCTCATCGGGCTCGCACTCGACCCGGACCTTGGTCAGCAGCAGCGGGTGGCAGAGCGGAATCAGCTCGTGGGTGCGCTTGGCCGCCATGATGCCGGCGAGCCGCGCGGTGCCGAGCACGTCGCCCTTCTTGGCGTCGCCCTCGCGAATCAGCCGCAGGGTCTCCGGCTGCATCACCACTAAGCCCTCGGCGCGGGCGGCGCGGTCGGTCGCGGCCTTGTCGGTGACGTCGACCATGTTGGCGGCACCGGCGGCGTCGAGATGGGTCAGGGTCGGCATGGCCTGCTCCGGATGAACCGCCCCGCGCTTAGCACGCCCGCCGCCGGCTCCGCCACGGCCTCGCCGTGGCCCTGTATCGTGGCCCAGCCTCGTCAGGCGTTCAGCGCCGCAGTCTCGGCCTCGTCGAACACGCGCGAGCGCAGGAGGAAGCGTTGCCCCGAGCCGTTCTCCAGCGAGAACATGCCGCCTCGGCCCGGCACCACGTCGATGATGAGCTGGGTGTGCCGCCACGCCGCGTATTGCGGGCCGCTGATGTAGAACTCGGCCCCGCCGATCGCGCCGAGATGCACGTCGCCGTCGCCGATCAGGAAATCGCCGACGGCAAAGCACATCGGCGCCGAGCCGTCGCAGCAGCCGCCGGATTGGTGGAACAGGACCGGGCCGTGCTCCCGGCGCAAGGTGTCGATCAGGTCGAGGGCCGCCGGGGTGGCGGTGACGCGGGGTGGGGGAGCGGCCATGCGGGCGTCCTTCAGTGGGAAAACGCGGTGATTTTACACGACAGGATGTAGCGCGGGTTTTCCCCTTTCCCCTCTGCGGCAGGGCTGTCCGGGGAAGCTAAGCAGACTTGCGTTGGCAGGCCAACGCTTCGTCCGCTTAGATCCTTGTTTTATCGCAGATTTTTTCCGCAAAACCGGCGGCCACTTTTGCGAAATCTGCTTAGGAGGCATGGGCCGTGCTCCTACTGCGCGGGGTCGAGGCCGGTCTTGGCGGGAGCAAGGCCCGGACCTCGGCCCAGGTCTGCGGTTCGAACAAGCCCTGGCGCAGCAGGTCGCGGCGCAAGGAGCGGTCGAGTTGGCCGGCCAGGCGGGCGAAGGTCTCGGTGAACACCGCCAGGGGGCGGCGCTGGTTGGCATCCGAGAGGGTCGGGCGGTGCAGCGGCCCGGTGCCGAGGTGGGGGTGGGCCGCGGCGTGAGCCCAGGCGACCTCCAGGCCGCGCAAGCTGGCGGCGGGGCTGAGCTGGGCGAAGATCAGCACCAGCGGGTGATCACAGGAGGAGAAGCACTTGTCGTAGGCGTCGGCGCCGTGGCGCGCGACGCTTTGGGCGGTCTGCTGGCGATCGAGGCCTTCCAGCAACCGGGCGAAGCGGGCATCGCTGGGGTGCATGTCCTGCCCGGATGTTCGTGTCTCGACAACCGGACAACTCCCGCATCACCTCCGGCGTGGCAGGGCAGGCACCCAGCCCCAAATTTTCCCCGGACAGCCCAGCTGCCGGCGCAGCCGCGCAAGGTGCCGGTGAGCGCGACGCTGGCGAGCCCGCTGCGGATCGTCCCGGTGATGCGGCCGTCGGCCATGGCCTGTCCGGACGCGTCGACGCCGTGATTCCCGGCCTCGTCCACGATGCCGTTCCGAATCACGATCGGGTAGCGGTACGGCCCGGTGCAGCTTCCGGTCTCGGCGGTGGCGACGACCGACCAGGCGCCGTCGAAGCGGTTCGCCGTGGGCGCGGCCGGGGCCGGAAGCGCGGGGACGGATGCGGTGAAGGCCGGGACCAGGGCCGGTGCGCCGACCGGGCGGCGGGATGGCGTCATGATCTCCTCTGATCGGGGCGTCCGGCTCCATGGCCGGACCGGTCGTGGAGAACTCGCGACGAACCGGGCACGGACGGGGGAACCATGCCGTGCCCGGCCCGCGACCGTTCCGGACGCCTCGGGGGATAGCGCCGGAACGATGGGGGACGCCCTGTCGGGCGAAACGGGTGGGGGGCCTGCACCATTCAGGCGGCGCCGGACGGATTCGGGGGACTGCGACCCGGGCCGTCCCGGTTCGGCCCTCGCCGCTCCAGATCCTGACCGAGATCTTGCCCGAGATCCTGCCCGAGCCGGTCGCGGGCCCGACTGACGCGGCTCTTCACCGTGCCGGCCGGGCAGCCGATGATGCCGGCGGCGGCCTCGTAGGACAGCCCTTCGACCGCGACGAGGAGCAGCGCCTCGCGCTGCGCCGGCTCCAGCCGGTCGAGGGCGCTCTGGAGATCGCGCAAGGCGGCCCGGTGCTCCTGCTCGGCGGCACTCGCCAGGGTGGCGGCATGGGCCCCGTCGGGATCCGCCACTTCGAGACGGTACTTGCGGCGACCGTTGAAGAAGCCGTTGCGCAGGATCGCGAACAGCCAGGCCGACAGGCTGGTGCCGGGGACGAACTGGTGCCGGTGCTCCCAGGCCTTGAGCAGGGTGTGCTGCACCATGTCGTCGGCGTCGGCCCCGTGATGGGCGAGGGACAGGGCGTAGCGGCGCAGCCGCGGCACCGCGCCGAGAAGTTCGCGCCCGAACGCCGCCGGCACTTCCTCGGCGGATGCAAGTGCTTGCGTCAGGCGCGTGAGCATCTCGCCGAGGCGCGAGCCGGCATCGAGCGCAACGATCTCGGGATAATACTCCCGCAGCAGCCCACCGAGATGCGACGGTATCACGGCGATGGCAGCCTCCGACTCGGCAACCTTCGCGCGCGTCTCGTGGTCTGTCTGCACGGAAAAAGACCCGTCAACCATCTGCAGATCGGACTAGACCGGTCGTCCCTACGGGCTAGTCCCGTGGGGTAGTAGGCCGGTCCGGCGATGTGCGGACTTATTTCTGGTCACCGGCAATTACGTCAATGATACGATTTTACCGGTGAATCTCGCTTCCCCGCGGGAACCTGCTGGTGCGCGATCCGTTTGTGCTCCGTTGCCTCGACAGGCAACGACGCGAGCATGAAGGATCGCTTGAGCTGTGACCGCAGGCGTCGACAGGCATGAACTCCGGCAGATCATCGCCGGCCTCAGCGAGGGGGTGATCCTGGTCGAGCCCGACCAGACCATCGCCTACGCCAACGAGGCTGCGCTCGCGATGCACGGTGCCGAGAGCCTGGACGAGATCGGCCCGACGGTCGACGCCTACCGGGAGCGCTTCGCCCTGCGCTACCGCAACCACCGCGCGCCGGAGAGCTACCCGATCGAGCGCGTCGTGGCCGGCGAGCGCTTCCACGACGTGGTGGTCGAGGTGACGCGCACCGACAGGCCGGATGTCGGCTTCGTGCATTCGCTGCGCAGCCTCGTCGCCACCGACCGGGAGGGCAAGCCGAGCTGCCTGGCACTGATCCTCAAGGACGTGTCGGACCAGTTCGAAGCCGAGGAGCGCTTCGAGCGCACCTTCAACGCCAACCCGGCCCCGGCGGTCATCACGCGGCTCTCCGACCTGCGCCACGTCAAGGTGAATGCGGGTTTCCTCGAGATGACCGGCTTCACCCGCGACGCCGTGATCGGCCGCAGCGTCTACGAGGTCGACGTGCTGGCCAATGCCCGAAACCGCGACCTCGCGGTGTCGCGGCTGAACGAGGGCGGCACCATCCCCCAGATGGAGGCACGCCTGGAGCTGCCCGATGGCGGCGGCCGCTTCGTGATCGTGGCCGGCCAGCCGATGGAGATGGGCGACGAGCCCTGCATGCTGTTCACCTTCGCCGACCTCGAGCTGCGGCGGAAGGCCGAGACGGCGCTCCGCCAGAGCGAGGAGCGCTTTGCCAAGGCGTTCCGCCTGACCCCGGTCCCGACCCTGCTCGCCCGCGCCGACGACTTTCAGGTCACCAGCATCAACGAGGCCTTCGGCCGGGTCTTCGGCCTCAGTGAGGACAAGGTGGTCGGCCGGGCCCCGGCGGAGTTCGGGCTATGGGTCTCGGCCGAGCAGCGACGGCGGTTCGAGGAGGGGCTGGCGCGGGCCGGATACGTGCTGGGACTGGAAGTGTGCCTGCGCCACGAGAACGGCGCCGACCTCGACTGCCTGGTCTCGGCCGAGCGGGTCACCATCGGCGAATCCGAGTTCGTGCTGATGGTCCTGCAGGACATCACCGAGCGCAAGCACACCGAGCGCGAGCTGTTCGACGCGATCGAGACGGTGATGGCCGATACCTCCTGGTTCAGCCGCGGGCTGATCGAGAAGCTCGCCAACCTGCGCCGCCCAGGCCGCGAGATGCCGGACGCCGCGGTGCCGGACCTGACGCTCCGCGAGCGGCAGATCCTCAACTTGATCTGCAGCGGCCTCGACGATGACGGCATCGCCCGCAAGCTCGGCCTGTCGCGCAACACCGTGCGCAACCACGGCGCCGCGCTCTACCGCAAGCTCGGCGTGCACCGCCGCACGGAGGTGATCCTCTGGGGACGCGAGCACGGATTCCCGCTCCAGGCATCCGGTAGCTGAGGTTCAGGATACCGGTATTTTCCTACCATTGAAGATGCGCGACGCGCCTACATCTGCAGGCCGGTCGGAGTTTTCTCAACACGACGAGGTGCTCATGACCGATCGCGCGTCAAAGACTTCCACCGGCAAGCCTTGCACCGAGCAGGTCAAGGGTTCGGTGAAGGAGGCCATCGGCAAGCTCACCGGCGATGTCCGGGTCGAAGCCGAAGGCCGGCGTCAGATGGCCGAGGAGACGTCTCGTAAGGGGACCGGACCTCGTAAGGACTGACGACACCCGTCATCCGGCGCCCCGCTCGGGGGCGCCGCCTTTTCCCAAGAACACCAGAGGAGAGACCCATGGTCGATACCAATCGCATCACCGGCGCCGCCAAGGAACTCGGCGGCAAGATCCAGGGCGTCGTCGGCGACCTGACCGGCTCGCACCGCGACTCGGCCGAGGGCCGTTTCCGGGAGGCGCAGGGCGCGGCGGAGGACGCCTACGGCCAGGCCAAGGACACCGTCCGCCACGCCGCCGACCGGGCGCAGGACTATGCCGGCGACGCGGCCGACCGGACGCGGGACACCGTCCGCCATGCCGCGGACCGGGCCGAGGACCTCGCCGACCGGGCCCGTCACCGGGCGCGGGATGTCGCCGGTCACGCGCAGGGCTACGCCGAGGAGGCCCAGGGCTACGCCGAGGAGGTCTACGAGCGCGGCAGCCGCTCCCTGCGCCACGGCGCCCGGCAGGTCGGCCACCAGGTCGCCGAGTACCCGCTCGCCTCGCTGGTGATCGCCGGCTTCGTCGGCTTCGGCCTCGGCCTCCTCGTCAACGCCAACCGCGACTGATCTTCGAGGCCGCCTCGTGAAAGGGCGGCCCCGGAGCGGCGAGACCGCGCGGGGCCGCCCCACGAGAGGCCTTCGACGACGATGCTCGAACGACTCGGAGTAGAAGCGTGACCATCCAGACCCCCGTTTCCCCCCTCGCCACGGCGGCCCAGGCCGATACCCGCGCGGTCCTGCTCAACCAGGTCTCCTGGGGCGCCATCTTCGCCGGCGCCGTGACCGCGCTCGTAACGCAGGTGATCCTCAACCTCGTGGGCGTCGGCGTCGGCCTGTCCTCGGTCGGCGTGAATGCCGCCGACAACCCGGCCGCCTCGACCGTGTCGATGGGCGCGGGCCTGTGGTTCGTGGTCTCGGGCATCGTCGCCTCGCTGGTCGGTGGCGCCATCGCGGGCCGGCTTTCCGGCAAGCCGCTGCCGGGTGCGGCCGCCCTGCACGGCCTCGTTTCCTGGGCGGTGACGACGCTCGTGGTGATCTACCTCGTGACCTCGGCGGCGAGCGGCCTCGTCGGCGGCACGCTGAGCACCGTCTCGGGCGCGCTCGGCGGCGCCGGCAACCTCGTCGGCGGCACGGTGCAGACCGCCGCCCAGGCGGCGGCCCCGTCGCTGTCGAAGGTCCAGAACCCGCTCGAGGGCATCGAGGACAAGGTGCGCCAGCAGGCCGCCGGCCAGGATCCGCAGGCCGCCCGTGACGCCGCCGTAGCTGCCGTGCGTGCCGTGCTGACCGGCGACGCCGCCCAGAAGGAGCAGGCCAAGACCCGCGCCGCCGACGCTCTCGCCAAGGCCCAGAACATCTCGCCCGACCAGGCCAAGGCCCAGATCGACGACTACCAGAAGCAGTACGAGCAGGCGGTCGCCACCGCCAAGCAGAAGGCCGAGGCCGCGGCCGTCGCCGCCAAGTCGGCCGCCACGCAGGGCGCGTTCTACGCGGCCATCGCGCTGCTGCTCGGCGCCGCCGCCGCCTTCTTCGGCGGCCGCCTCGGCGCCCCGAAGCTGGTGACCGCCTACGACGCCCGCCGCGTCTGATCCTCGACCGGCTCCCGCCCAGGCGGGAGCCCTCCCTTCCCCTCGAACGACAGGAGAGATTTCGATGAGCAGCACCACCGACAAGCTCAAGGGCCTGGCCAACGAGGCCGTCGGCAACGTCAAGCAGGGTATCGGCAAGGTCACGGGCGACGACCATCTCATCGCCGAGGGCAAGGCTCAGGAGTTGAAGGGCGAGGCCCAGCGTACCGTCGGCGAGGTCAAGGACGGCGTGAAGAACGCCGCCGACAGCCTGCTCGGCCGCAAGTAGTACCGACCATCTTCCACCGGGCGGCGGGATCGTCCCGCCGCCGCTCCACCCTTAGATCTCAGAGCACTTCACGATCGCGTTGCGATCGCGAACCTCTCCCTATCTTTGATCGTGTCGCATTTTCTACGGCGAACCGGCATCCACCTCGTCGGAGAATGCTCTCAACTCAGGAGGACAGCATGAACCGCGACCAGTTCAATGGGGCGTCCCGTCACCTGAAGGGCCGCGTCCAGACCGCGCTCGGCGGCCTCACCGGCGACCCCGCCCGCCAGGTCCGCGGCGCCGCCAACCAGGTGGCCGGCGGCGCGCAATACGCCTATGGCCGCGCCCGCGACCGGGCGGAAGACTTCGTCGACGACGGGCGCCATCTCGCCCATGAGGCGCGTGAGCGCGCCGAAAATCTAGCCCACGAGGCGCGTGAGCGCGCCGAAGATCTCGCCCATGAGGCGCGTGAGCGCGCCGAAAATCTCGCACAGGAGGCGCGTGAGCGCGCCGGGGATTTCGCCCACACCGCGCGCAAGCGGGCCGATCACCTCGTCGAGGACGGACGCCACGCCGCCCATGCGGTTCGTCGCCGCGGCGAGGCTTACGGCCAGAGCGCCCTGCGTTACGTCGAAGGGCACCGCACCAACACGGTCGTCGGCATCGCCGTCCTCGCCTTCGCGGCGGGCTGGCTCGTCCGCCGATCGCGCTGACACTCTCACCATCCGCTGAAGGGAGACCCCGCCATGCTGCGCAAGATCTTCACGCTCTTCGTCCTGCCGAAGCTGATCGCCTATCTCGGCCGGCGCGGATCCCGCCCCCGGCCCGGCCGGACCTACTGATCCAGCTGGTCCGAGCGTTGTCGCCGGCAGGGACGTCCCGGCCGCTTCGATGCCACCGGTTGTGACGAGGCCGATCGGGACGACATCCTTCGACGGTCGAGCGCGGGCCTCTCCTCCGGGAGAACCCGCGCTTTTTCTTTTTTCCGATACGGGCCCGGTCCCCTTCGTGGAGTGAGGGCGCCCCGCACTCCCCCACCGCATTCCTGTGCATGCGACAGCCATCGCCTGGACCCAGCGCAGCCGCTGGGCGTTTCCCGGTCCAGAGAATGGGAGCGGGGGCCGATGGCAAAGCGCAAGGCAAGGCAGCGCGCGACGGCGGCAGTCGAGGAGTCCGTAGCGCCGCTGGTGCCGCCGGGCGCCCTCGCGGTGGCGCTGCTCTCCTTGCGCGAACGGGGCCGGCCCCTCGTCCACGTCGCCCGCGACACCCGCCGGCTGGAGGAGATCGCCGCGCTGCTGCGCGGCCTGGGCCCGGGGATCGGCGTCGCGATCTATCCGGAATGGGATTGCCTGCCCTTCGACCGCGCCTCGCCTTCCCGCGGCACGATGGGCGCCCGGGCCGGGGTGCTGCGCTGGCTCACCGACGCAGACCACCTGCCCGACATCCTGCTCACCACCGCCCCGGCGCTGATCCAGCGCGTGCCGCCGCCGGAGACCTGGGCCGAGGCCCGGGTCGAGATCCGGGCCGGCGACGCTCTTGACGCCGGCCGCCTCACGGCGGAGATGCAGCGCCTCGGCTACATCTTGGACGACCGGGTCGACGAGCCCGGTGAGGTCGCGCTCCGCGGCCGGACCATCGACGTCTTCCCGGCCGCCGCCCCCCGCCCCTGCCGCATCGAGCATGCGGGCGGAAAGGTCGTGGCGATCCGCACCTACGATCCGGTGTCGCAGCGCTCCCTCGACGAGGTCGAGACCCTGGTGGTCGATCCGGCGACCGAGATCGTCCTGGCGCCGGATTCGCCTTTGCGCCTGCGGCCGTTCACCGGACAGGAGCACCAGCTCCCGACCCTCTACGGCCGGCTCACGACCGTGCTCGATTACGTGCCGGAGGCCCGCCTGGTGGTCGAGGCCGGGGCGGAGGCCCGCGCCGAGGCCTTCTTCGAACAGATCGCCGAGGGGCGTCGGCCGGAAGTGGCGACACGTGGGCAGGCGGTGCCGCTCTACCTCACGCCCGCCGAGTGGCAAGACGTGCGGGAGGCCCGCGAGATCGCTGTCGCGAGCGATGCCGACGCGGAATCGGTCGCGGTCCCGGCCTTCCAGCGCGAGCGCCGGCCGGGTGCAGCCTTCTCGGCCTACCTGCGCGAGCGCCTGAAGGCCGGCGATCGGGTGGTGCTCGGCGGCGATCCTGCCGGGCTCAAGCGCCTGTCGCGCCAGGCCGCGCGGACGGCGGAGCGCAGCGTGCGCCCGGTCGCCGACTGGTCGGAGGCGGTCGCCGCCAAGGCGGGCGAGATCCTGGCCATGCCCGCTCCCCTCGATGCGGGATTCCGGGTGCCGGATCTCGGCATCACGGTGATCGCCGCGCCCGACGTGTATGGCGGCACCTCGGCCCGCCCGAGCGCCGGCCAGCCGGTGATCCTGCCGATGGGCGAGGTCGATCTGCGCGTCGGCGACGTGGCGGTGGACCGCGACCACGGCCTCTGCGTCTTCGAGGGCTTGGAGCGCATCGCCACCGGCGACGGCGGCAGCACCGAGGCCCTGCGCCTGCGCTTCGCCCACGAGGCGATCCTGATGGTGCCGATGGCCCAGGCCGACCGGATCTGGCGCTACGGCTCGGAGGAAGACGCCGTCACCCTCGACACCCTCGAGGGCGGCACCTGGGCGAAGCGCCGGCTCACCACCGAAGCCGGCCTGGCGCGGGCCGCCCGTGCCATGCTGGCGGCGGCGGAGGAACGCCGCCAGGCCAAGGCCCCCGCCCTGGTGCCGCCGGAGCGCGAGATGGAGCGGTTCGGCGCCGGCTTCGGCTTCCCGCTCACCCCCGACCAGGCGAAGGCCGTCGACGGCGCGCTCGCCGATCTCGCGGGCACGCAGCCGATGGACCGGCTGGTCTGCGGCGATGTCGGTTTCGGCAAAACCGAAGTGGCCTTGCGCGCCGCCGCCGCGGCACTCCTTGCCGGCAAGCAGGTCGCCGTGGTGGCACCGACGACGGTGCTGGTACGCCAGCACCTGCGCACCTTCGAGCGGCGCTTTGCCCGTTTCGGGATCGGGGTGGCGCAGCTCTCGCGGCTCGCAGGCCCCGCCGAGGCCAAGCGCGTGCGCCAGGGACTCGCCGACGGCTCGATCCGCCTCGTCGTCGGCACCCATGCGCTCGCCGGCCGCGGCGTGGCGTTCGCGGATCTCGGGCTCGTGGTGATCGACGAGGAGCAGCGCTTCGGCGCCGCCCTGAAGGAGCGCCTGCGCACCATGGCGGGCGACGCCCACGTCCTGACGCTCACCGCGACGCCGATCCCCCGCACCCTGCAATCGGCCCTGGTGGGTCTCAAGTCGCTCAGCGTCATCGCGACGCCGCCGGCGGTGCGCCAGCCGATCCGCACCCTGCTGACGCCGCTGCACGACGACACCCTGCGCGCGGCCCTGATGCGCGAGAAGGGCCGCGGCGGCCAGAGCTTCGTCGTCTGCCCGCGCATCGAGGAGATCGGCCCGATGGCCGAGCGCCTGAAGCGGCTGGTGCCGGAACTCGCGACCGTCGTCGCCCATGGCGAGATGAAGCCGGCCGAACTCGACGAGATCATGGTGCGCTTCGCCGATGGCGAGGGCGACGTGCTGCTCGCCACCTCGATCATCGAAAGCGGGCTCGACGTGCCGCGGGCCAATACCATGCTGGTCGTCGACGCCGAGCGCTTCGGCCTGGCGCAGCTGCACCAGCTCCGCGGCCGGGTCGGGCGCGGCCAGCGCCGGGGCGTGACCTACCTGCTGACCCGGCCCGACCGCGAGCTGCCTCCGGCGGCCGAGAAGCGCCTGCGCACGCTGGAGGCTCTCGACCGTCTCGGCGCGGGTTTCGCCATCAGCGCCCGCGACCTCGATCTGCGCGGCGCCGGAGATCTCGTCGGCGAGAATCAGGCCGGCCACGTCAAGCTGATCGGCCTCGGCCTCTACCAGCACCTGCTCCAGCTGGCGCTTCGCGCCGCCAAGGGCGAGCCTGCGGAGGATTGGGCTCCGGACATCCGCCTCGGCCTCGCCGGCGACGTGCCGGAGGATTACGTGCCGGAGCCGGAACTGCGGCTGAGCCTCCATACCCGCCTCCTGCGCCTCGGCTCGGCGGAGGAGGTCGAGTCCTTGCGCGGCGAGGTCGAGGACCGGTTCGGGCCGCTGCCGACCGGCGTGCAGGCCCTGTTCACCCTCGGCCACCTGCGCGTCGCCTGCCTGGCCCTCGGCATCGCCCGGCTGACCGGCGGGCCGCAGGGGCTGGCGGTCGATTTCCGGCCCGGCTGCGCGCCGGCCGCGATGCCGCTCGGCGACGACCTGACCGCCCGGGAGGGGCGGCTGATCCTGCGCCGCGCTTGCGACGATCCGGACCGGCGCGGCGAGACGGCGGCCGAGTTCCTGCAGCGGATCCAGGAGGCCCGCGACCATCAAGGCTGACGACACGTCCGGCGCCGGCTTTTCATCCGGCGTCCGGAACGATCGCCCACGGCCAAGGTTTTCGAGTGTCATGCCCGGATCGGGTCCGCCGACGAGCCGCGCCCCATGGATAGACCCACTCCCGATACACGTCACGAGGCCGGTTCCGACGACGTGCCGGCCGAGGACATCGTGCTGGAGCCGCTGGCCGATTTCCCGCATATCGACCTGCGCAAGCCCGGCGAGCCGTGGGAGAAGCGCCGCGCCGCCGGCAAGGCGCTGCGCGCCAAGGTCCCGCATGACGGCCACGGCCCTGTGCCCCTCCCCAGGGACAGGCCCGACCCGGTGCGGCTGATCGAGGAGGCTCAACGCGGGCGCCAGGAGCGGCTGATCCCCCTGCGGGTCGCCCGGATGGCGAGTTCGCCCTTCGCCTTCCTGCGGGGGGCCGCGACCGTGATGGCCTGGGATCTCGCCCGCACCCCGACGAGCGGCATCGACGTGGTGATGAACGGCGACGCCCATCTCTCGAATTTCGGCCTGTTCGGCACGCCCCAGCGCGACATCGTGCTCGACCTCAACGATTTCGACGAGGTCACGATCGGCCCGTGGGAATGGGACCTGAAGCGGCTCTGCGCCAGCATCGAGGTCGCCGCCCGCGACCTCGACGTGCCGGGGTCGGAGCGGCGCGAGGCGGTGACCGCGGCGGCCTACGGCTACCAGCACACCATGACCGAGCTGGCGCCACAAGGGCCCCTCGACGTCTGGCACCGGGCGGCGCGGGCCGAGGATCTGGATTTCAGCGGCATCGCCATCGACGAGGAATCCCGCGCTGTGGTGCAGCGCGCGGTCGAGAAGGCGCGCAAGCGCCACAACAAGAGCCTGCTCGCCCGGGTCGGCGAGCGGCGGGTCGATGGCGGCTGGCGCTTGCGCCACGACCCGCCGATCCTGACCTGGGTCGACGACGAGACCCGCGAGGCGGTGACCGCCGGGCTCGAGCACTATGCCGAGACCCTGCCGCGGGAGCGCCGGTTCATGCTGAGCCGCTACCACGTCGTCGACGTCGCCCACCGGGTGGTCGGCGTCGGCAGCGTCGGCACCCGGGCCTACGTCGCCCTGCTGTGCGGCAACTCGGATCAGGACGTCCTCTTCCTGCAGGTCAAGGAGGCGGTTCGCCCCGCCCACGCGCCGTACGTCTCCGGCATGCCCGAACCCTACGCCTCGCACGAAGGCGAGCGGGTGATCTACGGCCAGCGCCTCCTCCAGGCGGTCGGCGACCCGCTGCTCGGCTGGACCACGATCGACGATCGCCCGTTCTACGTCCGCCAGATGAAGAACATGAAGGGCGAGATCCCGCTCACCTGCATGCGCGGGCAGCCGCTCGTCTACTTCTCCTGGGCTTACGGTGCGCTGCTGGCCCGGGCGCATGCCCGCACCGGCGATGCTGCGGCCATCGCCGGCTATTGCGGCCGCGACCGCCACGCCGATTTCCGCGAGGCCCTCGCGGACTGGGCGCGGGACTACGGCGAGCGGAATGCGGAGGATCACCGGTTGTTCCTGGATGCGATCGCGTCCGGGCGGCTGGAGGCGGCGGAGGATCCGCAGCTCTGACCCTGGCTCCTCGGGAGCGACGGTCCTCGGGCGGGGCCGGCGGCGAGGGGTGATAGAACCTGCCGCCGGCGGGGGGCGCGACGGCAGCGGCATGCCGCGATGCGCGCGAAAAGAGCGCACGAGTATTCGCCCCCATCCTTATCCTGAAAAGCAGTTGATGCGCTGCATCGCCTCATCGCTGTTTCAGGATCAATCCGATGACCTCATTCAAGCCGAAGTTCATCACCTTCGATTGCTACGGCACGTTGATTTACTTCGAGATGGCCCCGGCGGCGCGGGGACTCTACGCCGATCGCGTCCGGCCCGAGGCGATGGGCCGCTTCGTCAGGGATTTCTCGAACTACCGGCTCGACGAAGTGCTCCACGACTTCAAGCCGTACAAGGACGTGGTCGCCAACGCCCTTATCCGCACCTGCAAGCGCAACGGCGTGGAATACCGTGACAGCGACGCCGAGACGATCTACGCCGCGATCCCGAGCTGGGGTCCGCATCCGGACGTGGTCGAGCCGTTGATGCGCGTCGCCAAGGAATTCCCGATCGTCGGCCTCACCAACTCGATGGTCGATCTGATCCCGGCCGGCATCAGGAGCCTGAAGGCCCCGTTCCACGCCGTCATCACCGCCGAGGAGACCGGCGCCTACAAGCCTCACATGCAGGGCTTCGAATACATGCTCGACAAGCTCGGCGCGAAGGCGGAGGAGGTGATGCACGTCTCCTCGTCGTTCCGCTACGACCTGATGACCGCCGCCGACATGGATTTCGGTGCCCGCGTCCACGTCGACCGCAATCACGAGCCGCTGTGCAGCGGCTACGCCACCCACCAGATCAAGGATCTCGGTGGTTTGCCGGGGCTGCTTGGGCTCTGAACGACCTTACAAGCCTCGCCTAGAGCGCTTCACGATCGCGCTGCAATCGCGAAGCGCTCTAAGTCTTTGTTTTTTCGCGTTTTCTGCGATGAACCGGCATCCACTTCGTCGGAAAATGCTCTAGACCATCTCCCGACGAAGCCGATGGTGTGGGAGCGATGGCTGCCGCGCAACAACCCTCCCCCTCCGCGGCAGGGCTGTCCGACGAAAGGAAAAAGCGCGGGTTCCCCCTTTCCGCGCGGGCGGGGAGAGGGCCGTGCCGCCGTTCAGGGGGCACGGCAAGCCCGAAGGGCGAGGGTGAGGGGGCTCGACGAGTGAGGCTTCTCCGGAAACACCCCCTCACCCTCGCTCCGGCTTTCGCCTCCGACAAGGGGGACGAAAGCCTCTCCCCGCCCGCGGGGAGAGGGGATTTCCTGCGCCTCGTCTTTCCCCGGACAGCCCTGCCGCAGAGGGGGGAGGGTTCTTGCCCTCGGCCGTCGCCCCGAAAACCAGCGCGTACCCCACGCCCTCCCGTCCTGGAGTTCTCCCATGACCAAGATCGTCGACATGACCATGCCCAACGCCTTCGTGCCGGGCAGCGTTGCGCTCTCGGCGCAGGACGAGGCGCTGGTCGCGCGCCGCGCCAAGGTGCTCGGTCCGGCCTACCGGCTGATGTACGAAGAGCCGCTGCATTTCGAGCGCGGCGAGGGCGTGTGGCTCTACGACACCGAGGGCCGCGCCTTCCTCGACGCCTACAACAACGTCGCCTCGCTCGGCCATTGCCATCCGCATGTCGTCGAGGCGATCCGCCGCCAAGCCGGGATCCTCGCCACCAACACGCGCTACCTCCACGGCCTGATCCTCGACTACGCCGAGAAGCTGCTCGCGACCTTTCCCGACGCGCTCGGCCACGTGATGTTCGCCTGCACCGGCAGCGAGGCCAACGACCTCGCGACCCGCATCGCCCGGACCTATACCGGCGGCACCGGCATCATCATCACGGATTTCGCCTATCACGGCCTGACCCAGGCGGTCTCCGAGTACTCGCCGACGCTGGGCAACGCGGTCAATCTCGGCTCCCACGTCCGCCGGGTGCCGGCCCCCGCCGCCTACCGGACCGACGGCGACGTCGCCGCCACCTTCGAGGCCGGGGTGCGGGGGGCCATCGCCGACCTGCACCGCCACGGCCTCAAGCCGGCGATGCTGATCGTCGACAGCCTGTTCACCAGCGACGGCATCCTGACCGAGCCGACCGCCTTCCTGAAGGGCGCCGTGGACGCGATCCACGAGGCCGGCGGCCTGTTCGTCGCCGACGAGGTCCAGCCCGGCTTCGGCCGTACCGGCGACACGATGTGGGGCTTCCAGCGCCACGGGGTGGTGCCGGACATGGTCACCCTCGGCAAGCCGATGGGCAACGGCCAGCCGATCTCCGGCGTGGTGATCCGCCCCGACGTGGTCGATTCGTTCGGCCGGAATGCCCGCTACTTCAACACCTTCGCGGGCAACGCGGTCTCCTGCGCCGCCGCCCTGGCGGTGCTCGAGGTCATCGAGCGCGAGGGCCTGATGGCGAATGCCCGCGACGTCGGCGCCTACCTGCTCGCGGGCCTGCGGCGCGTGGGCGAGCGGCACGAGGCGGTGGGCGACGTGCGCGGCGCCGGGCTCTTTGCCGCCGTCGAGATCGTGACCGATCGCGCCAGCCGCAGGCCCGACCGCGACCTGACCACCCGCGTGGTCAACCGGATGCGCCAGGACGGCGTGCTGATCAGCGTCTGCGGTCCCGGCTACAATATCCTGAAGATCCGCCCGCCGCTCGTTTTCACGCGCCAGAACGCCGACACCTTCGTCGAGGTGCTCGATCGGGCGCTTGCAGCCCGATGAGCGCCCCCTCTCCCTACCAGACGCCGGCGCCAAGGGCGGATGCGGACCGCCTCGCGGGAATCGTCGCCACCGCCTTCGGGATCGCGGTGGACCGCGTCGAGCCCCTGGCGAGCGAGCGGGACCTGACCGCCCACGTCGCCGCCCGGGACGGACGCGGCTTCGTCTTCAAGCTCGGGAACGCGGCCGACGATCCGGAGGTGCTGGCCTTCGAGAACCGCGCGCTCCAGCACGTCCACGCGGCCGATCCCGGCTTGCCGGTCCCGGTCGTCGTCGCGGCGCCGGACGGGCGGACGGAGGTGGCGATCGACCTGGACGGCCACCGTCATGTCGGTCGCCTCCAGAGCTTCCTGTCGGGCTTTCCTGCCCACCGCGCCCGGCGCTCCCCCGCGCAACGCCGGGCGTTCGGGCGGGGACTGGCCCGGCTGTCGCGGGCGCTGCGCGATTTCCGGCATCCGGCCGATGGGCGGCCGATCATCTGGGACCTGAAGCGCGCGACCGAGATCGAGGACCGCACGATCCACATCGACGACCCCGAGAAGCGCCGTCTCGCCCGCGACGCCATCCGGCGCTTCGGCGAGATCGCGGCCCGCGGCGACGGGCTCCGGCAGCAGGTGGTCCACAACGACTTCCACTTCCACAACGTGCTGCTCGATCCCGACGACCACGACGCCGTCAGCGGCATCATCGATTTCGGCGACATCGTCCGGACGCCGTTGATCTACGACATCGCGATTGCCTTGTCGTTCCAGCTCATGAAAGACGAGCAACCGCTGCTGTGCGCGGCTGATTTTCTCTCTGCCTATCACGCGGTCGATCCGTTGCGGCCGGACGAGGTGGCCCTGCTGCTCGATCTGATCGATGCCCGCAATGCCATGACGGTGACGATCTCAGAATGGAGATCCAAGCTGTATCCCGAGAAGGCGTCATACATCCTGCGCAACAATCCCACGGCGACATTCGGGCTGTTTCATTTCTCTCGACAGAACAGGAGCGCGTGCCGGCAGGAATTGCTGGCGGCGTGCGGCTACTGAAGGCCGGCGATGTCCTCGCCTGCGCAACTCTCGACCAGAGCAGCGTGCGATTGCAATGCGATCTGGCGCTGCTCCAGAGCACTTCACGATCGCCTTGCAATCGCGAAGCTCTCTCGGTCTTCGATTTTGCCGCATTTTCTGCGACGAACCGGCATCCACTTCGTCGGACAATGCTCTAGCATGCCGCCGGCCCGAGATGTCCGCCCGCCGACGAGAGAGCGCACGCGATGAAGCTCGATAGCATGGACATCAAAATCCTGGCCGAATTGCAGAGAAACGGCCGAATTACCAACGTGGAACTGTCCGAGCTGGTCAATTTGTCGCCCAGCCCATGCCTCATGCGCGTGAAAAAACTGCAGTCCGCAGGATACATCAGTGGTTATTTTGCAAAAATCAATATAGCAAAGCTGGGCCAGTCCCTGACGATTTTCACGGAAATCACACTGAAAAACCATCGTCATTCGGATTTTTCCCGGTTCCTGGCCGTCATCGAGAAAGAAAAGTCGGTCATGGAGTGCCACAATATATCGGGCGGCTACGACTACTTGATAAAATTTCTGGTCGGCGGCATCGAGCATTATCAATCGACGATGGAGAGATTGATCGAACTGGATATCGGAATCGACAAGTATTTTAGCTACGTCGTTCTCAAAACTCCGATAGACCGAGACGAGGCGCCGCTGGAAACTTTATATACACCATAAGAGACACGGAGGCGGCCTCAAGCCTCCGCCCTCTCCCTCAGGCACCGCCGGTACAGCGTGCTCCGACTGACCCCGAGACTCCTCGCCGCCCGGCTGACATTGCCGCCATGGGCCGCCAACGCCGCCCGCATCGCATCCTGCGCGATGGCGTCGAGGCGGCCCGCCTCCGGCTCCCGTCGGGGCGTCGGTGCAACGGCCGAAGACTTCGCCACTCCCTCCGGCAGGTCCTCCGGCCCGAGCACCTCGCCCGCCTCGGCGAGCGCCGCCAGCGCCTTGAGGCACGCCGCAAGCTGGCGCAGGTTGCCGGGCCACTCCGCCGCGGCGAGCGCCGCCTCGCAATCCGGCGACAGGGTCACGCCGCGGGCCGGGCCGTCGGTACGGGCCCACAGGCCGCGCACGAGGGCGAGGCGGTCCGGCCGGTCGCGCAAGGGGGCGAGGCGCACCCGGTAGGGGGCGATGCGGTAGAACAGGTCGGCCCGGAAGGCGCTCTCCTCGACCATGCGGGACAGGTCGCGGTGGGTGGCGCAGATCAGGGCGAAATCGACCGGGACCGGACGGGTGCCGCCGACGGGCAGAACCTCGCGCTCCTGCAACGCCCGCAGCAGCCGCGATTGCAGGGCGAGCGGCATGTCGCCGATCTCGTCGAGGAAGAGCAGGCCGCCCTCGGCCTGGCGCAGCAGGCCCTTGGCGCCGTGGCGCGCCGCGCCCGTGAAGGCGCCGGGCTCGTAGCCGAACAACTCGGCCTCGATCAACGTCTCGGGCAAGGCCGCGCAGTTCACCGCCACGAACGGCTTGTGCGATCGTGCGCAGCCCGCATGGGCGGCGCGGGCAAACACCTCCTTGCCGGTGCCGGTCTCCCCCTCGACCACCACCGGGATGCCGGCATCGATCAGCCGCACGGCCCGGGCGAGGAGCTTGTCGGTACCGGGGTCGAGAATCGGCGCCGCGGGGCTCGACGTCGTGGGGCTCGGCGCCGCGGGGTTCTGCCGGGCGGGCTCGGCCGCGGACCGGCGCCGGATCGAGGCCGGCGCGCCCTGCAGGCGGCCGTAGAGCGGGGCCCCGGTCGCGTCCCGCAGGGCGAGTGGGCCGGGCGCGGTGTCGCCGCCATGGAAGCCGGCCCGCTCGGTCCCGAGATCGCCCCAGGTGAGGCCGAGCAGCGCCAGCCCGTGCCGGTTGGCGCCGACGAGGCGGTGGCCCTCGAAGACCAGCACGCCCTCGCGCGGGGTGCCGAGGAGCCCCGCGTCGCGATGGAGCCGCAGCACCTCGCAGCCCGGCGGCACCGTCGCGAGCAGCCGGTGCTCGATGGCCGCGACCGCGAGTCCGACGAGGCCCAGCGCGTGGCCCTGGTGGATCGCCGCCGGTCCCGTCAAGTCGAGGACGCCGAGCACCGAGCCGTCCGCCCCGAGGATCGGCATGGCGGCGCAGCTCAGGATGCGGTGCGGCTCGAAGTAATGCTCCGCCCCCCGCACCTCGACCGGGCGGCGCTCGATCAGCGCCGTGCCGATGGCGTTGGTGCCGGTCAGGCTCTCGCTCCAGGGTACCCCGGGGCGGAGCGCCACCTGCGCGGCGCGGCCGGCGAAGGAATCGCTGCCGAGGGTGTCGAGGATCAGCCCGTCGGCATCGGTGAGGATCACGAGGCTGCCGGTCGCCTGCGCATCGGCGTGCAGGGCCTCGATCTCGGGCCGGCAGGTCTGGCGCAGCGCCTCGCTGCGGTCGAAGGCGGCGCGCATCTCGGCGCCGCTCAGCGGCTCGACCCGGGGGCGCTGCCCGAAATCGAGCCCGAGGGCGGCGCAGCGCTCCCAGGAGCGCAGGATCGGCGGCGGCGGCTCGGCCACACCCGGCCCGAAGGCCTGCCGCCGCGCGGCCAGCAGGGTTCGGGGCGTGGTCACGCGGCTCTGCATGCGCGGCCTCCTCCCATGTCACCGCCCCTGCGGGCGGAGTGTCGCTGTTTGCGACAGGTGTCGCAGGTGTCGCGTGCGCGGTCCAGGCCGATGGTGGCCGGACGGGGCCGGATTTTGGTCGAAGGCTTGGCGCGACGAGCGAGAAAATCCAGATCCGCCAGATCGTTGCAGCGAACAGGCGGCGGGAGCCGGGCGGCCGGGGCCCGGATGGCACGCCGGCTGCCGAGGGATGTGCACCACGCCCCGTCACGGGGCGACTGGGAGGAACACATGAACAAGCCGGAACTCTTCGCCGACGCCAGAACCAAGTCGCCGTTCTCGGCCCGCTACGACAACTTCATCGGCGGCCAATGGGTCGCCCCGGCGGCGGGCCGCTACTTCGAGAACACCTCGCCGATCACCGGCGGGGTGATCTGCGACGTCGCCCGCTCGGACGCCCAGGACATCGAGCGCGCGCTCGACGCCGCGCATGCCGCCAAGGAGGCCTGGGGCCGCACCGCCCCGGCCGAGCGCGCTCGCATCCTGCTCAAGATCGCCGACCGGATGGAGGACAACCTCGACCTGATCGCGCTCGCCGAGACCTGGGACAACGGCAAGCCGATCCGCGAAACCACCCATGCCGACATCCCGCTGGCCATCGACCATTTCCGCTATTTCGCCGGGTGCGTCCGGGCGCAGGAGGGCTCGCTCTCCGAGATCGACCACGACACGGTCGCCTACCACTTCCACGAGCCGCTCGGCGTCGTCGGCCAGATCATCCCGTGGAACTTCCCGATCCTGATGGCGGTCTGGAAGCTGGCGCCCGCGCTCGCCGCCGGCAATTGCGTGGTGCTCAAGCCCGCCGAGCAGACCCCGGCCTCGGTGCTGCTGCTCGCCGAACTCATCGGCGACCTCTTGCCGCCGGGCGTGCTCAACATCGTCAACGGCTTCGGGCTCGAGGCCGGCAAGCCGCTGGCCTCCTCGCCCCGCATCGCCAAGATCGCGTTCACCGGTGAGACGACCACCGGCCGCCTCATCATGCAATACGCCTCGCAGAACCTGATCCCGGTGACGCTGGAGCTCGGCGGCAAGTCGCCGAACATCTTCTTCTCGGACGTGGCCGCGGAAGACGACGACTTCCTCGACAAGGCGCTCGAGGGCCTCACCATGTTCGCCCTCAACCAGGGCGAGGTCTGCACCTGCCCGAGCCGGGCCTTGGTGCACGAATCGATCTACGACCGCTTCATGGAGCGCGCCATCAAGCGCGTCGAGGCGATTGCCCAGGGCTCGCCCCTCGATCCCGCCACGATGATCGGCGCCCAGGCCTCCTCCGAGCAGCTGGAGAAGATCCTCAGCTACGTGGCGATCGGCAAGCAGGAAGGCGCCGAATGCCTCACCGGCGGCGAGCGCAACGTCAAGGAGGGCGAGTTCGCCGGCGGCTACTACATGACGCCGACGGTGTTCCGCGGCCACAACAAGATGCGGATCTTCCAGGAGGAGATTTTTGGGCCCGTCCTGTCGGTCACGACCTTCAAGGATGACGAAGAGGCGCTCTCGATCGCCAACGACACCCTCTACGGCCTCGGCGCCGGCGTGTGGACACGCGACGGCACCCGCGCCTACCGCTTCGGCCGGGCGATCCAGGCCGGCCGCGTCTGGACCAACTGCTACCACGCCTACCCCGCCCACGCGGCCTTCGGCGGCTACAAGCAATCCGGCATCGGCCGCGAGACCCACAAGATGATGCTCGACCACTACCAGCAGACCAAGAACCTGCTGGTCAGCTACTCGGCAAAGAAGCTCGGGTTCTTCTGAAATCAGGGCAGGAGGCGGGGCGAATGCCTTGCCTCCACCGGGCCTATCCCAAAAAAGAAGAGGCGCGGGCTTTTCCCCACTCTGCGGCAGGGCTGTCCGGGGAAAGGTGTAGCGCGAATTCTCTCCTCTCCCCGCCCGCGGGGAGGGGGGATTTCCTGCGCCTCGTCTTTCCCCGGACAGCCCTGCGCCGGCAGCGGGCGCTGGAGACTCGCCGGGATCAGCGCCTGCGCCGGGCGCTGAACGGCACGGCGCACCGGCTGAGTGCGAGCAGCGCCGATGCGCCGCACCCGAGCGGACGAAGCGTATGCAAGCCCACGCTTCGTCCGCTCGGGCTCCCGGTTGCCGCCGATTTTTGTCGCAAGACCGGTGGCCAGTTTTGCGACGTCGGCAGGGCCCGGCCCTTGATGTATCCCGCTCCCGCCCGAAAACGGGGGCAGCCCGCGTCTCAGTCGTGGGCGATCGAGCGGGACGCGATCGAGGAGCGACAGGGCGGATGCCGGCATATCGACTGCGCGGGGCGGTCCGCGCCATGGACGGGGCGATCGGTCCCCCGCTGATCGACGAGATCATCCAGGCCGCGGACCGGCAGGAGGCGGTTCGCCTCGCCAATGCCCGGGAGAGCACGCCCGACGACGAGCAGGTGAACGCCCTGTGGCTGGTCGACGAGGGCGGGAACCTGATCTGGTCCCTGCGCCTGGCCGAGCGGGAGGGTTAAATAGAAACTCACGATCCAGGTTGGCATTTGCCACCCTGGATAGCGAAACAGCGTCATTCGCCAGGGACCGCGAAGCCGGTGACGAACTGATACCAACGGCGCAAGATGCTGACGCATCGATTCGATCTCGGGCAAGCCCGAGATCGACGGGGTCGTTGACCCATCTCGAATTTTCGATCTCAAGCCCAGAAGTCCGGGACCTCGGGCTTGGCGAAAATTCGAGAACGGAACCAAAGGTCGTTTTCAACGACCGTTGGTATGACACCTCAGGATGAGGTCGCGGGTGGGATGAAAGAGTTTCCCACTCTGACGGTCGCGCAAATACGCGCGATCTGACCGGACTCTACCCACCCAGCCGCGCCAGCCTGTCCAGCAGCGCCCGGTCGTGCAGCAGCACCATCTTCTCCTTGGCGTTCAGCCAGTCGGCCGCCTCGTCGATGGTCTCGGCCTCGACCACCTTGGCCTGGGCCATGACGTGGTCTGCTTGCGGCGCGCCGCGGGGCCGGCGCTCGGCCGGGGGCAGGAAGGCGAGGTGGCCGGCCTGGAGGTCCGGATCGGCGTGGAGCGCCCGCAACCCGTCGGCATCGTCGTAGGCGAGCGCCGCGTTGCGCGCCTCGATCGCCTTGGCGGCGGTGGCGATCGCCGGGGGCTCGCGCTCCTCGGGCGTCATCAGCAGGCCGGCGCGCTTCAGCGCCAGGCCGATGAAGAGCTGCCCGCTCGCCCAGGAGATCGGGATCGCCAGGACGAGGCCGAGGATCGTCGGTGACATCCACAGGAACAGCGAGGTGGCGATGGCGAAGGCCGCGACGCCCGCGACGAGACCGAGGATGGTGTGGAAACGGTGCCGCCGCACGATGTCCGCGAACGGGATCGAGCCGTCGTCGCGCCGCTGAGGGTTCCAGCCGGCGTCGCGCCGGAGCAGGATCTGGATCACCGAGCCGGATTGCACCAGCATGGCGATCGGGGCGATGAGCGCCGAGAGCAGGGTCTCGATCAGCGCCGAGAGCACGAGACGCAATCCCCCGCCGCTCGCCCGCCGCACCTTCCCGTCGAGGAGGCCGAGGATCAGGCCGAACAGCTTCGGGGCGAGCAGGATCGCCATCGTGATCCCGAAGAGCTGGAGCGCGCGGACGGGGTCGAAGCGCGGCCAGACCGGGTAGAGGCGGAACTCGGTCGAGAAATATTCGGGGCGGATATAGGCGGTCTGGAGGGCGAGCGCGATACCGACCACGAGCTGTGCCGCCCAGAGCGGCGAGGCGAGGTAGCCGGCGATGCCGGTGGCGAAGTGCTGGCGCGAGGCGAGCTTGAGGCCCGCCGTGCCGATGATGCGGCTGTGCTGCAGGTTTCCTTGCGCCCAGCGCCGGTCGCGGATCGCGACGTCGATCAGCGAGGGCGGGCTCTCCTCGTAGGAGCCCTGGAGTTCGGGGAGCATGTAGACGCTCCAGCCGGCGCGCCGGATCAGCGCCGCCTCGACGAAGTCGTGGC
Source organism: Methylobacterium sp. 142-1Y (assembly GCF_057747795.1). Classification (NCBI taxonomy): domain Bacteria; kingdom Pseudomonadati; phylum Pseudomonadota; class Alphaproteobacteria; order Hyphomicrobiales; family Methylobacteriaceae; genus Methylobacterium; species Methylobacterium sp. 142-1Y. The sequence continues at coordinate 1,886,356 of NZ_CM173224.1, forward strand.
TCAGCACGTGGCCGCCGAAGGGCGGCTTGCCGGAGAGGTCGGGCAGGCCGCAATGGTCGGCGAAGGCACGCGTGCGGATGATCGCGTTGTGGCCCCAGTAATTGCCGTCCCGGCCCGACCACAGGGCGAGGCCCGTGGCGATGACCGGGCCGTAGATGCGGGCCGCGAATTGCTGCACCCGGGCGAACAGGGTGTTGCGGTTGATGATCAAGGGCAGCGACTGGATGATGCCGGAATCCGGATCGGCCTCCATCGCACGGGCCAAGGTCACCACGCAGTCGCCGCTCATCAGGCTGTCGGCGTCGAGGACCAGCATGTGGTCGTAATGGCCGCCCCACCGTGTGACGAAATCGGCGATGTTGCCGGCCTTGCGGTGGTGGTTCTTCTGCCGGTGGCGGTAATACAGGCGCGCCCCGTCGCCGAGGCGGGCGCGGAGTGCCAGATAGGCCCGCTCCTCGGCGACCCAGGCATCGGCCTGGGTCGAATCGGACAGGATCCAGTAATCGAAGGCGTCACCCTCGCCGGTGGCCTCGATCGAGTCGCGAATCGCCTCCACCGCCGCGAAGGTTCGGGCGGTGGCCTCGTTGTAGACCGGCATCACCACGGCGGTGCGGGTGGTGAGCGGACCGTGAGGCACCTCCGGCCGGCGCCGGCGCAGCAGCGCCAGGAAGCCGAGGAGCCCCGAGGTGAAGGCGAGCGCGATCCACGAGAAGTTGAGGGTGAACAGCGCGAGCAGCAGCCATTGCAGCCAGGTCGTCGAGCCGGCGACCGACACGACCTCGTACATCTGCACGGCGCCGTAGGCGGTCAGCGCCAGGCCGCCGCCGAAGACGAAGGCACGCGCCGCCCAAGGAGCGCGGCGGCCGGGGACCTTGTGCGCGTCGGCCTCCGACCACCGGCGCAGGTCCTGCACCGGCATGGCGAGGGGGGATTCCTCCGGCACCGCGGGCGCGACCGTGAAGGCGGCGTGGGGCGGGGCGTCGAGATTTCGGGCGTCGAGATTTTGGGCGAGGGTCACGGGGTCCACCGGTACAGCCATGTCTCACTGACGGGTTTGTCGCCGGCCTTGACGACCAGGCGCAGCTCGCAGGCGGTGTCGTTGCCCGGATCGAGCTCGAACACCGCCCGCACGGTCTTGCGCTCCGGATACGGGTAGATCCGCTGGCGGGCGATGGTGCCGGGCGCGGTGCTCACGGCGAGCTGGAGCGCGTTCGGGTCGATGCCCTCGGCAAACGGCGCCTCCCCGGTGAAGTCGACGAGGAAGAGCCGGCGCTTACCGCCAGCGCCCTTGCCGACCCGGGTGCCGGAACAGGCGGCGAGCGGCGGCGCGCCCGGCACGGTCCAGCACCAGAACTGCCGGTAGCTGAAGGCGGTCTCCTTGGCGACCGGCTCCTTGGGGCGCCAATAGGTCAGGATGTTCTCGTTGACCTCGGATTCGCTCGGGATCTCGATCAATTGCACCGCGCCGGCGCCCCAGCCATGTTGCGGCACTCCCGGCCCCCAGCTGCCGAGCGGCTCGATCCACAGGCTCGGGCGCTTCTCCCAGCGCTGCACGTCGTCCTGGTAATCGCCATAGGCGCGGGCGCGCTGGACCAGCCCGAAGCCCTTCGGGTCCTGGTCCATGAAGGCCGAGATCTGGAGTGTCTCGGGGTTCTGCACCGGGCGCCAGATCGCCTCGCCCCAGCCGTTGCGGATCTGGAGACCGTCGACCTCGTGGGCGGCCAGCCGCGCATCGTCGACGCCGCGCCGATCGGTCGGGCCGAACAGGAAGGCGCCGGTCATGCCGCCGATGCCGACATGCTCGAGCGCCGTGCGCGGGCAGAGCGTCGCCTCGATGTCGACGATGGTGGCGTCGCCGGGCCGCAGGGTCATGCGCAAAGCTGCGGTGGCGGATTCGGAATCGACCAGGGCGTGGATCACGATCTGCCCGGTGCCGGCCCCCGGCCGCTCGAGCCAGAAGGCGCGAAACAGCGGGAATTCCTCGCCCTTCGCCTCGGCGGGCTTGAGCGTGAGGGCGCGGGCGGTGACGCCGTAGCTCTGGCCGGCGGCGAGCGCGCGGAAGAACGAGGCGCCCTGGAAGATCGCGCAATCGGACGGTGCCGCGCCGTTGAAGCTGGCATAGAGCCGGAAGCCCGAGAAGCCGAGGTCGCGGCCCTCCTCCGGGGGTTTCAGCTTGCCGAAATTGAAGCGGTTGCGGTCGTAAGGAATGCGGCGCACCACCCCGTCCTCGACCGCGTGCAGCGCCACCGGCGTGGTGAAGACGAAGCCGCGATGCAGCGGCTCGACCACGAAGCCGCGGCCCTCGCCGGCCCAGAGCAGGCCCGAGGGCTGTGCCCGCACGCCGATATACTGGTCGTAGGTGAGATCCTTGAACGGCTCGGGCAGGTCGGCCTGCGGCGCCGCGTAGGGCTTCTTCGCCAGGGCGCGGGCGAGCTCGACCACCTGTCCGGGATCGAAACGCTGGCCGTCCGACAGGGGCGCGGGCTCCGTCGGCTGCGCGCCCGCCGCCGTGGTCGCGGCCAGGCCACCGGCGAGCGCCAGTACCGCGCGTCGGTCGAGGGCTGTGCGGGCGGGCGGGGCGGTGGGGCTCTGCGTCATCGTGGGGAGGGGTACCGGTCCGGATGCGGGAAGGGGGCGCCGGCCGTTTACCACGATCCGGGCTGAACCGGGGGTTAAGAATCGCGAAGCTCGTGCCCCTTCGGAAAGCCGCACCGGCGCTTGTTATGACGCAGCGATCGGCTAGACGGTCGGGACCAGACAGCTTCCCCCGGACGCGACAGGCCGCCGATGACCTCGACCCAGAAGCCCCCAGGGGCGCGCTCTCTCCTCGCCGTGGTGCTCGCCGCCGGCAAGGGCACGCGGATGCGCTCCGACCTGCCCAAGGTGCTGCACCCGATCGCCGGCCGGCCGATGCTCGCCCACGTGCTGGCGGCGGTGGCCGAGGCCGGGGCCGGACGCCTCGCCGTGGTGGTCGAGCCCGGCCGCGGCGACGTCGCGACGGTGGTGGCGGGCTTTGCCGGCGCGGAGATCTTTCCGCAAGCCGAGCGCCTCGGCACCGCCCACGCGGTGCTGGCGGCCCGCCGGGCGCTCGCGCAAGGCGCCGACGACGTGGTGGTGGTCTTCGGCGACACGCCGCTGATCAGCCCTGAGACCTATGCCCGCCTGCGCGCGCCGCTGGCCGAGGGCGCCGCGGTGGCGGTTCTGGCCTTCGAGGCCGCGAACCCGACCGGCTACGGCCGCGTGCTGGTCGAGGACGGCCGGGTCGTCGCCATCCGCGAGGAGAAGGATGCGAGCGCGGCGGAGCGCCGCGTCACCCTGTGCAATGCCGGCCTGATGGCGCTGTCGGGCGCCCACGCCCTCGGATTGCTGGAGCGGGTCGGCAACGCCAACGCGGCCGGCGAGTACTACCTGCCCGACGCGGTCGCCCTGGCGGTTGCCGACGGCCACCGGGTCGCAGTGGTTCCGGTGGCGGAGGCCGAGGCGCAAGGGGTGAACGACCGGGTGCAGCTCTCGACCGCCGAGGCGGCCGTGCAGGCGACCCTGCGCCGCCGCGCCATGCTGGCGGGCGCCACGCTGATCGCCCCCGAGACGGTGTTCTTCAGCCACGACACCGTGCTCGGCCGCGACGTGGTGGTGGAGCCCCACGTGGTGTTCGGCCCCGGTGTGGTGGTCGGCGATGGCTGCACCATCCACGCCTTCTCGCACCTCGAGAAGGCCCGGCTCGCGGACGGCGTCCAGATCGGCCCCTATGCCCGCCTGCGCCCCGGCGCGGTGCTGGAGGAGGGCGCCCGCATCGGCAACTTCGTCGAGGTGAAGAACGCGGCGATCCGGGCCGGCGCCAAGGTCAATCATCTGACTTACGTCGGCGATGCCGAGGTGGGGGAGGGCGCCAATCTCGGGGCCGGCACCATCACCTGCAACTACGACGGCGTGAACAAGCACCGCACGGTGATCGGGGCCGGGGCCTTCATCGGCTCGAACTCGGCTTTGGTCGCGCCGGTGACGGTCGGGGCCGGCGCCTTCGTCGGCTCCGGCTCGGTCATCACCGAGGACGTGCCGCCCGGCACCCTGGCGATCGGGCGCGGGCGGCAGGTGATCAAGGCGGGGTGGGCGAAGCCGGCGAAGGGGTGAGGACGCGCACCCAGAGACAGTTTGACTTCGGATATAAGCATCACGGTCGAATTCCATCGTCCCATTCGCGACCTCATCTTGAGGTGCTGCGAAGCAGCTTCGAGGGAGGGCTCCAGATGTCGCTGCGAGCCCCGCAGCCCTCCTTCGAGGTCAGCCCATCTTCGATGGGCTAACACCTCAGGATGAGGTCGCGCGTGGGAACGCATGCCGAAGCAAACAAGCAGGCATCACACGTGCACGGACCCGCCGTCGGGATCGCGGCGGCCCGCCCGCAGGCCGGCCGCGAGGAGCCAGGCGTAGAACGCGGCCACCCCCGCGAGCACCAGCCAGCCCGGCAGCGGCCCGAGGCCGGCCCCGGCCAGGATCTCGGGGATGCCGTGGACGGTCTCGGCGACACCCGCCTGCGGTCCGGTCTCCTGGAGGCGCGCCGAGGTGATCTTCAGCACCCAGGCGAGCAGCAGGATCGCGAACATCCAGCCGTAATTGCGCCGCAGCCGCCGGCCGAAGGCCTCGCGCAGGCTGACGTGGAACACCGGGTGGCGCAGGTCGTCGGCGAGCATCCGGGTCCAGCCGGGATCGACGACGCTCCCCGGCGCGAACACCTCGGCGTAATAGTGCCGCTCGAGCTGGCGCACCCGGGTGCGGTAGACGTCGAAGAAGCGGTAGCGCCTCGCCTCGATGCCGAGCAGCAGCATCACCAGCAGCATGGCGAAGAGCAGCACGCCGTGATGCGCCGTCGGCGTCGAGAGCGAGACCGACAGCATCGCGGCGATGACGGTGATCGCCCAGTTGGTGGTGCGGTCGATCCGGTCGCGCCAGCCGGCCATGCGGGCGATCTCGGCCCGGTGGTAATGGGCGAGGACCGTGATGGTCTCGGACGGCGTCTTCGGGAACGGGAGGGCGGTGGCCTCAGGCGTTGCGGCGATCATGGCACTCCTGCCTCGCCGGTGCCTCTTCGTCGTCCGGGCCCGGGCGCCGGCATCATGGCGCAGATCGCGGGCGAACCGGAAGACGCGCGTCGCACCGTCGATCCGACGGAGCGAGATCGTGCAGCCCCGTGGTCCTTCGCGCGCGATTGATCTATGGCGGAGGCCGGTAGGGGTTACAGCCCCCGGGAGGCACGAGCGATGCTACGCGGCGAGGACCTGCCCCCCGGAGACCCGCTCGCCGACCGCTATGTCGCCGAAAGTGATGTCGCTGTCCTGGCCGAGCTGATCGCCCGGGTGGCGGCGGGACGGCAGGACGCCCTGCGGGCGCTCTACGAGCGCACGGCCCCGAAACTTTTCGGCCTGATCCTGCGTATCGTCCGGGACCGGGGCGCCGCCGAGGACGTGTTGCAGGATTCCTACTTGCGGGTCTGGCAGCATGCCGGAGGCTACGCCCCGGAGGCGGGCCGGCCGATGGCCTGGCTCGCCGCGATCGCGCGCCACCGCGCCATCGACTGGGTGCGGCGGAAGGGCGAGGTGCCGATGCCGGCGAGCGACGACGAGGACGAGGACTGGCTCCAGCGCGTCGCCGATCCGCGGGACCGCGAGGCGGAATTCCTGGACCGCGACGCGCTCCTCGCCTGCCTCGACCGGCTCGAGCCGACGCAGCGCGACTGCGTGGTCCGGGCCTATTGCGAGGGCCTGTCGCGGGAGGAGCTGGCCGTGCGCTACGACCGACCGGTCAACACCGTGAAGACCTGGCTGCATCGCGGGCTCGCCGTGCTGCGGGGCTGCCTGGATGAAGCCGCATGAACACTCCCGACGCGATGGGCGCCTCCGACGAACCCGACCTGCGGGCCGCCGAATACGTGCTTGGCACCTTGAGCGCGGCCGAGCGCGAGGCCTACCGGCGCGACCGGGCGACCTCTCCGGCGCTGCAGGCGGCCGAGCGGGCCTGGGAGGCGCGCCTCGCGCCCCTCACCGGGGCCGTGCCGGAGGTCGCAGCCCCGCCCGGCGCCTGGCAGGGCATCGCCGCGCGCCTTGCCGCCGAGGGGCCGCGTCCCGCCGCCCCGGTGGTGGACTTGCGCCCGGCGCTCCGGCGCTGGCGCCGCGCCGCCCTGGCCGCCGGCGCGCTCGCCGCCGGCCTCGCCGTGTTCATCGCCGTCGAGCGCCTAGCGCCGCGTCCCGAGACGGCGCAGTACCTCGCGGTGGTGAACCGGGGCGGCGACCTGCCGGCGCTGGTGGTGCGGGTCGATCCGCGGGCCGGCACGGTCCAGGTCCGGGCGCTCGCCGCCGAGGCTCCCCGCGACCGCAGCCTCGAACTCTGGGTGGTGCCGGCGGCGGGCGCGCCCCGCTCGCTCGGCCTCGTCCGGCCCGAGGCCGGCACCCGGTTCCCCCTGCCGGCCGGCGACCGGGGGCTCATCGAGGGGGCGAGCCTTGCCGTCACCGTGGAGCCGCCGAGTGGCTCGCCCTCGGGCGCCCCGACCGGGCCGGTGGTCTATAGCGGCCGCCTGATCCGCGAATAGGCACGAGAAAATTCGAGGGCGGGCAAAAAAATCGCGCTCCTCCGAAACTTTCTCGTCCGGCCCTCCGTACCGGCCCTCGACCCCGACGAGAGCGGGGCCGACACGAGAGACGGGACGAACCCCATGACGATCCGGAATCACGCCCGCACCCTGGTCCTCGCCCTGGCGCTGGCGACGGCGGCCGGTGCCGCCCAGGCGAAGAACCCGATGGTCGGCGGCGCGCCGATGTACGCGTCGAAGTCGATCGTCGAGAACGCGGTCAACTCGAAGGACCACACCACGCTCGTCGCGGCCGTGAAGGCCGCCGGCCTCGTCGACACGCTCGCCGGCCCCGGCCCGTTCACGGTGTTCGCCCCCACCAACGCCGCCTTCGCCAAGCTGCCGGCCGGCACGGTCGAGTCCCTGGTCCAGCCGCAGAACAAGCCGACGCTGACCAAGATCCTGACCTATCACGTCGTGCCCGGCACCTACACCGCCCAGGACCTGATGGCCCTGGTGAAGAAGGGCGGCGGCCAGGCCGAGCTGAAGACCGTCGAGGGCGACAACCTGACGGTGATGCAGAAGGGCAAGCGGCTGTTCGTCGCCGACGACAAGGGCAACACCGCCCGGGTGACGATCGGAAACGTGATGCAGTCGAACGGCGTCATCCACGTCATCGACACCGTGATGATGCCCTGACCGGACCGGCGGCCGGGCGGGAGCACCGCCCGGCCGCCGCCCGATGCAGCCGATCCGTGAAACCTCTCCGTGAACCTTGGCCGTTATAATCCGTTACGCAAGTTGACTCGCCATGTCGCCCGCCGGTCCGCTAGAAGGACGGCGAGCATGGCGGGTGCGGTGCAGCAGGACTCCTCCGGTGAGAGATCTCCGGCAGGAATCCTGCCGCAATGCTCCGCATAAAGGCCGGGGCGTCCCGCAGCGGGACACTCTGCGGGCGAGACGTTGAGGCGGTGAGCATGTGCGGGATCGTGGGAATCGTCGGCCGGAATGCCGTGGCGGGACAGGTGGTCGACGCGCTGCGCCGGCTCGAATATCGCGGCTACGACTCGGCCGGCATCGCCACCCTGGAATCCGGGCGGCTGGAGCGGCGGCGCGCCGAGGGCAAGCTGTCGAACCTGCAGCTGAAGCTGCTCCAGAGCCCGCTCTCCGGCGCGATCGGCATCGGCCACACCCGCTGGGCCACCCATGGCCGGCCGAACGAGACCAACGCCCATCCCCATGCCACCGAGCGGCTGGCGGTGGTCCATAACGGCATCATCGAGAACTTCCGCGAGCTGAAGGCCGAGCTTTCCGCCGAGGGCTGCGTCTTCGAGACCGAGACCGACACCGAGGTGGTGGCCCAGCTCGTCACCCACCTGATGCGCGGCGGCCTCGGCCCCGTCTCGGCCGTCGAGGCGGCGCTCCCGCGCCTGCGCGGCGCCTTCGCGCTCGCCTTCCTGTTCGCCGGCGAGGAGGATTTCCTGATCGGTGCCCGCCACGGTGCGCCGCTCGCGGTCGGCTTCGGCGACGGCGAGACCTATCTCGGCTCCGATGCGCTCGCGCTCGCGCCCTTCACCGACGAGATCACCTATCTCGACGAGGGCGACTGGACCATCCTGACCCGCGACGGCGCCGAGATCCGCGATCAGGCCGGCAACGTCGTCGCCCGCCCGCGCCAGAAGATCGCCACGCAGGCCTTCCTGGTCGACAAGGGCAATTATCGCCACTTCATGGCGAAGGAAATCTACGACCAGCCGGAGGTGGTGGGCCGCACCTTCGCCCATTACGTCGACCTCGCCGCCGGCCGGGTCGCCCTGCCGGAGGCCTTGCCCTTCGACTTCGCGAATCTCAGCCGGATCTCGATCACCGCCTGCGGCACCGCCTATTATGCCGGCCTCGTCGCCAAGTACTGGTTCGAGACGCTGGCCCGGCTGCCGGTCGAGATCGATGTCGCCTCCGAGACCCGCTACCGCGAGCCGCCGCTGGAGAAGGGCGGGCTGACCATCGTCATCTCGCAATCGGGCGAGACCGCCGACACCCTGGCCTCGCTCCGCTACGCGAAGTCGCAAGGCCAGCACACCCTGGCGGTGGTCAACGTGCCGACCTCGACCATCGCCCGCGAGGCCTCCGCCGTGGTACCGACGCTCGCCGGCCCCGAGATCGGGGTGGCCTCGACCAAGGCGTTCACGTGCCAGCTCACGGTGCTGCTCTGCCTGGCGCTCGCGGCGGGGCGCGCCCGCGGCACCCTCGACGCGGCGGGAGAGAAGCGCCTGGTCGACGCGCTGATCAAGGTGCCGGGCCTGATGGCCGAGGCCCTGAAGCGCGAGGACGAGATCGAGATCCTGGCCCGCGAGATCGCCAAGGCCCGGGACGTGCTCTATCTCGGCCGCGGCACCGCCTACCCGATGGCGCTCGAGGGCGCGCTGAAGCTCAAGGAAATCTCCTACATCCACGCCGAGGGCTACGCCGCCGGCGAGCTGAAGCACGGGCCGATCGCGCTGATCGACGACGCGGTGCCGGTGATCGTGATCGCGCCGCACGACAACACCTTCGAGAAGACCGTCTCGAACATGCAGGAGGTGGCGGCCCGGGGCGGCAGGATCGTGCTGATCGGCGACGCCCGCGGCGCCGACGCCGCCGGCCTCGACACGCTCGCCACCCTGATGATGCCGGACCTCGACCCGGTGGTGGCCCCGATCGTCTACGCGGTGCCGGTGCAGCTGCTCGCCTACCACGCCGCCGTGGTGCTCGGGAAAGATGTCGACCAGCCGCGCAACCTGGCGAAATCCGTCACCGTGGAGTGAGCCCGCCCGCCGCGGCGGGAACAAGGATTTAACGGCGCGTCGCCCGGCTCGGGCGGCGCGCCGTCGCGTTTCGGGACAAGGCCGGACGCCGGCCGGCCCGGCCGCCATCACGGTGCCACGAATTCTTCGGATTCCCTCGATGTCATTTAGCCGGGATTAACCAAGAGGCCGCTCAATACGAGGGCTTAAGGTTGATCCTTTCCTAAACGGCCGAACTCACCGGCCCGCTGCGCCCTCGCGCGCCGGCGGCCGAGCGGGCGGGTCCGTGCGGGACAAGCCATCGAGTACAGGCCGCATGGACCTCGTCGCGTATTCGTCCGGTCGCCTCGCCCCGGGCTCCATCCGTCGCCGCCGCCGCAACCGGCGGCTCCTCGGCATCGCCGCTGTCCTCGGCGGGATCGGGGCCGCGGCCGGCCTGGTGCCGCGCGAGGAGACCCATCCGCCGGTCGCCGGCATCGCCGCGGAGCCGGCCGCGCCGTTGCGCGAAGCCCGGGTTGCCCCGGCCGAGCTCGGCTGGATGCTGGCGCCGCTGCCGACCCTGAGGGGCGAGACGACGGGCTTCACCCGCGACCTCCCGGCCGAGGCGCCGCAACAGCTCGCGGCGGCTTCGCCCGCGCCGTCGCCTGCCCCCGAGCCTCTGCGCCTCGCCGAGGCCGCGCCGGCCGCCCTGGTGCCGCCTCCGGCGGCGCCGTCCGAGGCGGTGCAGCCCGCCACCACGCCGCTCGTCGCCGTGCCCCTCCCGGTGCCGCGCCCGCCCGAATTGCGCCCCGCCGAGACGCGGCCTGCGCCGACCGTGCTGGCGACGCGCCTGCCGCGGCGCCAGAACCAGGCGATGGCCTCGACCCAGAGCGTGTTCAAGGCCGCCCTGCCGGAAGAGCCGTCGCTGTTCGACCGGATCTTCGGGGGAGGGGGCACGAGCGCCCCGTCCCAGACCCTCGCCTATGCCGCGCCGGGCGGCCTCGACCCGAGCCCGCGGCCGCGCCTGAGCGCCAGCCCGGGCATCGCGATCTACGACATCAGCGCCCGCACCGTGACCCTGCCGAGCGGCGAGTCGCTGGAGGCGCATTCCGGCCTCGGGCCGCACATGGACGATCCCCGCAACGTCCACCTGAAGATGCGGGGCGCCACGCCCCCGGGCACCTACGACCTCACCGAGCGTGAGGCCCTGTTCCACGGCGTGCGGGCGATCCGGCTCAACCCGGTCGGCGGCAGCGGCGCCATCCACAACCGGGTCGGGCTGCTCGCCCATACCTACATGCTCGGACCGAGCGGCGCCTCGAACGGCTGCATCTCGTTCCGCAACTACGACCGCTTCCTGCAGGCCTTCCTGCGCGGCGAGGTCCGCCGCGTCGTCGTGGTGCCGGGCAGCGGCGCGAGCGACCTGCCGCGGATCGGGCGGGGCGGCCCGTCGGACCGGGCGACGCGGGGTTGAGAGACCTGTTCGGTCTGCAATCGACGATGGTCATAACCACCATGTCATTCCGGGGCCGCGCAGCGGAGCCCGGAATCCAGAACCGCGGATGGTTCAGAACAAAGCAGCTCTCGTTCCGCTTCATCCTCCACCGCCTGAGTGTCTGGATTCCGGGTTCCGCTGCACGGCCCCGGAATGACATGGAGGATGTCAGGCTGGACAGCCTATGGAGAAATCGGCTTCCGGAACAAGTTCCCGGAGGCCGATTCACTTAAATCCCACTCACTCCCCGTCGATCTTCGCGCCGATGATCGCGATGGCGCGCTGGTAGACAGAAGCGGCATTCCAGCCTTGGATCGCCGCGAAGTTCGGCTCGCCGGGCTGGTAGCCGGCGCCGGCGCGCCAGCCATGGGCCTTGAGGAAGTTCGCGGTCGAGTTCAGCGCCACCGAGGCGTTGTCGAGGCTGCCGCCGGTGCCGTAGTTCAGGACGTTCTTCGGCAGGAACTGGGTGTGGCCGACCTCGCCATGGGCGGCGCCGCGGGTGTTCGGGCTCAGGATGCCGCGATCCACCAGGGTCAGGGCGGCGTAGAGCTGGTCGGTGAAATAGGCCGAGCGGCGGCAATCGTAGGCCAGGGTCGCCACCGCCGAGAGGGTGTTGACGTTGCCCTTCACGGCGCCGAACGCCGTTTCCATGCCCCAGATCGCCAGCAGCGGGCCCGGGGGCACGCCGTAGCGCTGTTCGATCGAGTCGAACAGGGCGGCTTGCGAGCGCTTCATCGCCCGGCCGCGGGAGATGATCGAGGCGGCGCCCCGCTTGGCCATGAACTGGTCGAGGGAGAGCTTGAAGCTCTTCTGGCCCCGGTCCGCCGCGATGGTGGCCGACGAGTAGGAGGTGCCCATCAGCGCCGAGATCGCCGCGGGGCTGGCGCGCCCGCGGGCCTCGTCGGCGAATTCCCGCTTCCAGGCCTCGTACCCGGCGGCCGAGTTGCCGCATTGCGCGGCGTGCGCGCCGCCGGCCAGCACCGCGAGGCCCGCGGCGATGAGCGCCCTCCCGTAACCGCTTCCGATCATCCCCAATACTCCCTTGGGAGCCGCGCGCCGAGCCTCGGGTCGGTGGCCGCCGCGGATCCCGTTCTCCAGCAAGTCATGCCCGCCCGATGGGCGACGCTACAGCGCAGCCCTGTGCGGAATCTTTACGGCGGAACTGCAACCCGACCTATCTCCGGCCCGCCATGTGCAAAACGCGGCCGGATTGGTCGAATGGGATGTAGGGCCTCGAAGGGCGCGACAGGACAACGATCCGGCGGGCGTGGCCTTTCGGCCACGCCCGCCAGATCAGGCCGCGATCCCGAAGATCGCCCGCGCCTCGGCCGGGCTGGCGGGGGCGCAATCGAGATGGGCGAGCAGGCTCACGGCCTTCTCGACCAGGGCCGCGTTGCTCGGGGCGAGCTCGCCGCGCGACAGGTACAGGTTGTCCTCGAGCCCGACACGGACGTGGCCCCCGACCGTGGCGGCGAGCGCCACCATCGGGAACTCGGCCCGCGAGATGCCGAAGGCCGACCACACCGCGTCCTTGGGCAGGCGGTCGCGCATCTGCAGCAGGGTCTCGGGCGTCGCCGGCGCGCCCCACGGGATGCCGAGGCAGATCTGGAACAAGGGCGGGGAGTCGAGGTGCCCTTCCGCCAGGAGGTGGCGGGCGAGCTCGATCTGGCCGAGGTCGAACACCTCGATCTCGGGCTTGGCCCCCGCCTCGCGGATCAGCGCCGCCATCGCCCGCAGGTGCGCAGGCGTGTTCATGAAGGCGTGCTCGCCGAAATTCATCGTCGCCACGTCGAGGGTGCAGACCTCCGGCCGCAACGCCGTGACGTGGCGGGTGCGCGCCTCCGGCGAGGCCAGGGTCGTGCCGGGGCCCGCCACGGCCGGGTCGGGATCGCCGGCGACGTAGCGCCCGCCGGCCCCGGTGGTGAGGTTGAGGATCACGTCGGCATTCTTGTCGCGGATCCGCTCGACCACCTCGCGGTAGAGGGCGAGCTCCATGCTGGGCTTGGCGGTCTGCGGATCGCGGACGTGGATATGCACCACCGCGGCGCCGGCTGCAGCGGCCTCGAGGGCCGACTGCGCGATCCCTTGCGGGCTCACCGGCACGGCGGGGTTCTTCGCGGGCGTATCGAACGAGCCGGTGAGGGCGCAGGTGATGACGGTCTTGCGAGACATCCGTCCCTCCCTCAGAGCATGCCGCCGTCGACCGCCAGGGTCTGGCCGGTGACGTAAGGCGCGCCGGCGGCGAGGAACAGCATGGCCTGCGCGATGTCATCGGGCTTCGCCATGCGGCCGAGCAGGGTACGGGCGACGGAATCGGCCTTGCGCTCCTGCGACCATGGCGCCGTCCACGGCGTCTCGACCAGGCCCGGCGCCACGGCGTTGACCCGGACATCCGGTGCGAGCGCCCGGGCGAGGCTGCGGGTGAGGTTGATGAGCCCCGCCTTGCTCGCCGAATAGGCGATGCTGGAGCCGCGCTGCCCGAGCCCGGCCACCGAGGCGGTGTTGACGATGGCGCCCTTGGCGCGGCGGAGCGCAGGCGCCGCCGCGTGGGCGCAGCGATAGGGGCCGATCAGGTTCGTCGCCAGGATGGTCTGCCAGAACTCCTCGGTCATGGCGTCGAGGTCGGCAAAGTCGATCGGCGTGGTCGTGGCCGGGGTGCCGGCATTGTTGATGAGCACGTCGAGGCCGCCGAGCGCGTCGATCCCCCGCGCCACCATGGCTTCCGCCTCGCCCGGCACCGAGACGGTGCCGGCGAGCGCCTGGACCTTCAGGCCCTCGGCCGCCAGCCGCGCGGCGGCTTCCGGCCCGCGGGCATCCTCGGCGAGATGGTTGAGCACCACGCCGGCGCCGCAGCGGGCAAACAGCGTGACGGCAGCCAGCCCTATCCCCGAGGCGCCGCCGGTGACGAGCACGCAGCGCCCGCGCAGATCCGCACTGATCATTGGAGTTTCCACCCTGCGAAATGTTGTTTCGCGGGAGAGTGGCAGGAGCGGGCGGGTCTTGTCCAGCTTGAGGCGCGCATCGGGGGTGTGCCGTGGCGCGCCTCGACGGCGGCCGCGGCCGTGCCATGATCGGGGGTCGGGCGATGCCGGTGCCCGCCGCGACGGCCCGGGCTGCTCCGCGACGCCGAACCGGCCCCGCCCCGTCAGACGATGCCCTAACCGGCCTCCTCCGGCTCCGGACCGCGGGTCTGGTCGAGGGCCTTGCCCGCCTGATCCTTGCCCTGGTCCTTTTCGCCCTTGCCGACGATCCGCTCCGGGCCCTTCAGCGCCACCGCGTTGCCGGTGCGAGCGGCCTCGTAGATCGCCTCCATCAGGATCTGGTCCTGCAAGCCCTCCTCGCCCGGGGTGCGGGGCGTGCGGTTCTCCAGGATGCAGGTCGCCATGTGGTCGATCTCGAGGGCGAACTGGTTCTTGGCGCCGAGCACCCGCTCCTCCTTCGCCTCGGCCTTGCCCTCGCGATGGTTCAGGAATAGGCGCTGGCCCTCGTAGGCGAAGGCGTTCTGGAGCTGGATCGCGCCGCCCTCGGCCTGCACGGTGAGCGAGCGGGTCTCGTGCGCGCCGTAGCTGGTGGAGCAGAGCGCCAGCGCCCCCGAGGGAAAGCGTAAGGTGAAGGCCACGGTCTCCTCGACCTCGCGGTAGAGCGGATCGTCCGGCGAATGAACCTGCGCCTGGACCGAAACCGGCTCCTCGCCCATCAGCGCCCGCACCCCGTTGAGGCAGTAGAGCCCGATATCCGGCAGCGCGCCGCCTCCGGCCAACGCCGCCTTCATCCGCCACTGCTCGGGCAGGCTCATGGTCTGGGTGTTGGTCGCCTCGATGAGCTTGACCTTGCCGTACTTGGCGCTGCGCACCAGCCGCACGACCTCGCGGTTATGGGGCTCGTACTGGCAGCGGTAGGCGATCATCAGCTTCACCTTCGCGCTCGCGCAGGCATCGATCATCGCCCGCGCCTCGCCCGACGAGACCGCCATCGGCTTCTCGCACAGCACGTGCTTGCCGGCGCTCGCGGCGGCGATCACCTGGTCGCGGTGGAGCGCGTTCGGGGTCACGATGTAGACCGCCTTCACCTCCGGATTGCGGGCGAGCGCATCCCAGCCGTCATAGCCGTAGATCGCCTCCGGCTTGACGCCGTATTGCGCCGCCACCGCCTTGGCCTTCTCGGGCGAGCCCGACATCAGGGCGACCGGCTTCGCTTTCCGGCACTCGCCGAAGGCCGGCAGGATTTCTTCCAGCGACAGCCGGCCGAGGCCGACGATCGCGAAGCCGACCCGCTCGCCCGGCGGCAGCGGCGCCGGTGGCGGCGCGGACGGCCGGTCGGAGGGGCCGCGCCAGTTCGGAAACGTCACCTTGCCGTTCTCGACCTTGCCGGTATCCACCGGCCGCTCGGGTCCGGGCGTACCTTGCCCGGCTGCCCCCTGCGCAGCCCCGCTGCCGAGGCCGACCAGGGTGGCGCCGCCGGCCATCATCAGGCTCCGGCGCGAGAGGGCGGTGACATCGTCCGGCATCGGGCAACCATCCGTTGGGGCTTGAAGAGCCTGCGCAACGAATCCGGGATGGGAGGGTTCCGCCGTCGGCAGGCGCCCGATCGCAGACCCGGCGGGGCTCGCCCGGGTTCTCCTGAACCTGAAAACAGAAAGGCCGGCCCTCGCGGGACCGGCCTTCCGGACACTCCTGGGCGTGAGCGCTGTTACTCGCCCGCCATCATCTCCGGCGAGAAATGCCCGCACCAATCCTGCGCCGAGACCACCGGCCACAGGCCGTGTCCCTGCGGCTCGGGCTGGCTCACGGGAGGGTTGAAGCGGCACAGGCCCTCCTCACCCTGCGCGGCGGCGCCGTTCAGCTTGTGGTCGTCAAAGTAGCGGCAGCTGCGGCAGTTCGCGGACGGGTTCGTCGCCATCGTGTGCCTCCTTGCAAATCAGAACAATTCCAATCGGGCAGACAACTAGGGGCGGCGCGATGGGTTCCTGCGCCCCCTGATGCGGCTTTCGACCACGGGAGGACGGCACCTTCCACCTTGAACAAATCACGAACGAAAGCCAGTTTGCAGGGATGGATGACGCCCTCAAGAAGAAGCTGACGGTTCTCGCCGACGCGGCGAAATACGATGCCTCCTGCGCCTCGTCGGGGGCGCCGAAGCGCAAGGCCGAGGCCGGCGGGCTCGGCTCGACGACGGGGGCGGGAATCTGCCACGCCTACACGCCGGACGGGCGCTGCGTCTCGCTGCTCAAGATCCTGCTCACCAATTATTGCCTGTTCGACTGCGCCTATTGCGTCAACCGGCGTTCCTCGAATGTGCGACGAGCGAAGTTCTCGGTCGACGAGGTGGTGACGCTGACGGTCGAGTTCTACAAGCGCAACTACATCGAGGGGTTGTTCCTGTCCTCCGGCATCATCCGCTCGCCCGACCACACGATGGAGCAGCTGATCCGGGTGGCGAAGACCTTGCGCCAGCGGCACGGCTTTCGCGGCTACATCCACCTCAAGACCATCCCGGAGGCGAGCCCGTGGCTGATCGAGCAGGCCGGGCTCTACGCCGACCGGCTCTCGATCAACCTCGAACTTCCGACCGAGGCGAGCCTGGAACGGCTGGCGCCGGAGAAGGACGGCGCAGCGATCCAGACCGCGATGGGGCAGATGGGCGAGCGCATCCTGCAGGCCAAAGAGGAGAAGCGCCGCTTCGCCCCCGCCGGGCAATCGACGCAGGTCATCGTCGGGGCGGATGCCAGCACCGACGAATCGCTGATCCGCACCAGCGCCCGCCTCTACGACCATTACGGCCTGAAGCGGATCTACTACTCGGCCTTCAGCCCGATTCCCGACGCGGCCTCGATCCTGCCGAGCCAATCGCCGCCGCTCCAGCGCGAGCACCGGCTGTACCAGGCCGACTGGCTGATGCGGTACTACGAATTCTCGCCCGACGACGTGGCCGGGGCGACCGAATCCGGCATGCTCGCCCTCGACGTCGACCCGAAGCTCGCCTGGGCCCTGCGCAACCGCGACCGCTTCCCCGTCGACGTCAACCGGGCCGACCGGGAGATGCTGCTACGGGTGCCGGGCCTCGGCGTGCGGGCGGTGGACAAGATCGTGGCGGCGCGCCGCCATGCGACGCTGCGCCTCGACGATGTCGCCCGCCTGACATCGGGTCTCAAGCGGGCCCGGCCGTTCCTGATCGCGGCCGATTATGCGCCGACGCGGCTCACCGATCGGCTCGACCTGCGCGCGCGTCTCGCCGAGCCGCCGCGCCAGCTGAGCCTGTTCTAGAGCGTGTTATGAACCTATGACGTGGCGTGAGCGTTGAGGGGCATGAGTGCTGATCGCCCCGCCTATCCGTCCGACGTGTCCGATGAAGAATGGGCGCTGGTTGCCCCCTATCTGGCGCTGCTGCGCGAGGACTCGGGTCAACGCGACCACGAGTTGCGCGAGGTGTTCAACGGGCTGCGCTACATCGTGAAGACCGGTGCGCCGTGGCGGTTCATGCCCCACGACCTGCCGCCGTGGGCAGCGGTCTACCAGCAGACCCAACGCTGGCTTTCCGCCGATTGCTTTGGCGCGGTGGCGGGCGACCTGCGTGCTGTGTTGCGGGAAGCGGCGGGGCGCGAGCCGGAGCCGTCTGCGGTGATCCTGGACAGCCGGACCCAACGCTCCTCGCCCGAGAGCGGTGAGCGGGCGGGCTACGACGGGGCCAAGCGCAAGCGCGGCTCGAAGGTGCACCTGGCGGTGGACACGCCCGGGCATGTGGTGGCGCTGCACGTCACGCCGGCGAACGTGGACGACCGCAGCCAGGTTGGGGCGCTGACGTGTGCGGTGCAAGCGGAGACGGACGGGAGCGTGGAGACGGCGTTCGTCGATCAAGGCTACACGGGCGAGAAGCCGGCGAAGGCCGCCGACGCGAACGGCATCGCGTTGGAGGTAGTCAAGGCGCCCGAGGCCAAGCGCGGCTTCGTGCTGCTGCCACGCCGGTGGGTGGTGGAGCGCTCGCTGGCCTGGGCGGCGCGCTGCCGCCGGCTGGTCAAGGACTACGAGCGCTATGCCACCACGTTGGCAGGCATCTACATGATCGCCTTCGTCTGCGACATGCTCAGCAAGCTTGGACGCATCGTAAACAGTTCATAACACGCTCTAGAGCATTTTCCGACGAAGTGGATGCCGGTTCGTCGCAGAAAATGCGGCAAAATCAAAGTCCTAGAGAGCTTCGCGATGGCAACGCGATCGTGAAGTGCTCTAGAGCAGACTTGCGTTGGCAGGCCGACGCTTCGTCAGCTTAGATCCTTGTTTGTCGCAGATTTTTTCCGCAAAACCGGCGTCCAAGTTTGCGAAATCTGCTTAGGTCTTTGGTTTGCCGCATTGCCTGCGACGAACCGTTCTCCACTTTGTCGGAAAATGCTCTGGATGCGCGCCCACACCATCCGGCTCCAGGCCGGCGCCGACCTCGCGGGGTTCCGCGTGGCGATCCGGCGCCTCGTCCCGGCAGGCATCCCACCGGAGGCGGTGACCTGGATCGACGGTGAGGCTGCCTCGCTGTTTGCCGAGGCGGAGCCGATGGAGCCCGGCCCGGCCCTCGCCTTGCCGCGGGCGGTGGCGGCCTTGATCCCATCTGTCGTCATGCACCGCGATCCCGAGCGCTATGCGCTTCTGCACCGGCTGGTCTGGCGGGTGGCGGGGGGAGAGCGGCATCTTGCCGAGGTGGCGAGCGACCCGCTGGTCCATCGCCTGCACCTGATGCGGAAAAGCGTGGCGCGCGACCTGCACAAGATGCACGCCTTCCTGCGCTTCCGCCGCGCCGGGGCGGGGGAGGGAGGGCGTGAGCGATTCGCCGCCTGGTTCGAGCCCGAGCATCACATCCTGGCCGAGGCGGCGCCGTTCTTCTCCGCGCGCTTCCCCTCCTTCGACTGGTCGATCCTGACGCCGGACGGTTCGGCCCATTGGGACGGACGGGCCCTGACCTTCGGGCCGCCGGGCCGGCGCGAGGACGTGCCGGATGCGGACGCCTTCGAGGCCGGCTGGACCGACTACTATTCCAGCACCTTCAATCCTGCCCGCACCAACCTGGCGGCGATGCGGGCCGAGATGCCGAAGAAATACTGGCACAACCTGCCCGAGGCCGCGGCGATCCCCGGCTTGGTGCGCGAGGCCGGCCGGCGCGTGGGCGAGATGATCGCCCGCGCCCCCGAGGCGCCGATGAAGCGCGTGCCGGCGCGGGCCCTCGCCGCGATGGCGGCGCAGGAGCCCGCCTCGTTGGAAGCGCTGAACGCAATCATCCGCGCCTCCGAGCCGCTGGTGCCGGGCGCGACGCAGGCCGTCCTCGGCGAAGGTCCGCTCGGCGCGGACATCGCTTTCGTCGGCGAGCAACCGGGCGATCAGGAGGATGTGCACGGGCGGCCCTTCGTCGGTCCGGCGGGCCAGCTCCTGTCGCGGGCGTTGCGCGAGGCCGGGATCGACCGCGAGCGGACCTATCTCACCAATGCGGTCAAGCACTTCAAGTTCGAGGTTCGGGGCAAGCGGCGCATCCACCAGAAGCCCGGCGCCGGCGAGGTGGCGCATTACCGCTGGTGGCTCGAACGCGAGCTCGCCTTCGTGGCGCCGCGGCTGGTGGTGGCGCTCGGCGCCACCGCGATGCTGGCGCTGTCGGGCCGGCAGGTGCCGATCACCCGCGCCCGCGGACCGGCGAGTTTCGGCGACAAGCCGTATCGGGGCTTCGTCACGGTCCATCCCTCCTACCTGCTGCGACTGCCCGACGGGGCGCGGGAGGACGCGTATGTGGGCTTCGTCGACGACCTGCGGCGGGCGGCGACCCTGGCGGCGGAACCGAGGGCCGCGTGAGTGTGGCCGGTTAACGCGCGGAAACGCTGCATTGCGGCAACCAACCGCCTGCTGCCGAGTTTGACGCCAGACCGAACCGGGAAACGAGGATCATGAGGCTGATCGTGTCCGCCCTCGCGGCGGGAGCTTGTCTGGCCGGTGCCGTGGCGCCGGCCGCTGCCAGAACCAGCGCCAAGGCACCCAATCGCTTCGACGGCACCTGGAGCGTCGAGGTCATCACCGAGAGTGGGACCTGCGACAAGGCCTACCGCTACGGCGTCATCATCCAGAACGGCCAGGCCCGCTACGCTGGCGGCGGCGACTTCACCGTGTCGGGCCGGGTGCAACCGAGCGGCGCCGTGCGGGCGACGATCAGCCGGGGCGATGCCGCGGCGCAGGTCGTCGGCCGCCTGGGCGACGGCACCGGCTTTGGCAACTGGACCACGTCCGGCTCCAATTCCTGCAAGGGCCGCTGGAACGCCGAGCGCCGCGGCTAGAGCACTGTCGGCATGCGGCTCTTCCACCCTCCATCTCAGGATGAGGTCGCGGGTGGGAAAAGCTGGAGCGTCAGACCTTCGGCAGTTCCTGGCGCTCGCCGTAGGTATGCGCCTCGTCGGGGAAACGTCCGGCCTGGACCTCCTCGGCATAGAGGCGCACCGCCGCATCGATCTCGGCGCGTAAGCGTCCGAACTGCCTGACGAATTTCGGGGTGCGCTCGGACAGGCCGAGCATGTCCTCCAGAACGAGGATCTGGCCGTCGCAGAACGGCGAGGCGCCGATGCCGATGGTGGGAGCCGTCACCTCCGGCGCACGCGCGATGGTGCGGGACACCGGCTCGACGATGCCCTCCAGCACGATCGCGAAGGCGCCGGCCTCGCTGATCGCCCGGGCATCCTCCAGGAGCAGGCGCGGGGCGTCAGGCCCTTTCCCCTGCACCCGGAAGCCGCCCATCGTGTGGATCGATTGCGGGGTAAGGCCGATATGGCCCATCACCGGCACGCCGCGCTGGGTCAGGAAGGCCACCGTCTCGGCGAAGCGCGCGCCGCCCTCCAGCTTCACCGCCCCGGCCCCCGTTTCCTTCAGGATGCGCGCCGCGCTGGCGAAGGCCTGCTCCCGGCTCGCCTCGTAGGAGCCGAACGGCATGTCGACCACGACGAGTGCCCGTCGCGTGCCCCGCATCACCGCCTGCGCCTGGAGGATCATCATGTCCAGGGTCACGGGCAGGGTCGAATCGAGCCCGTGCATCACCATGCCGAGCGAGTCACCGACCAGGATCACGTCGCAATGAGGGTCGATGAGGCCGGCCATCTGCGCGTGGCAGGCGGTCAGCGCGACGATCTTGCGGCCGTCCGCCTTGCGCCGGGCGATGTCCAGGGTCGTCAGACGGCGGGTTTCCACGACCTGCGACATGGCACGGCTTCCTCGTTCCGGCGGGGCCCCGCCTGTTTGCCGGGCGTGTTGTAGACGGCCTCGGCCCCCGGTGCAGCCCGTACGAGCGGGTGGCCCTCTCTGCTCGGCTCAGCTTCGGGCCGAAAGCACACAGGTCCGGAATTCGATATCTCGCGCGGATTTCGCCCAAGATCCGCCCTTGATCGGCATGAGGCTTGCCGGGTTAGATGCGGTTGATTCGGCCGAGGCCCGGATATGAGAGTTCTGCTTTACGGCGCGATCTGCACCCTGGCGGCGTTGGAGCTGACCGCCGCGGCCCACCCGGCGGCGGCGGCTCCGAATCCCCGCGCCGAGCACCGGCGCGCAGTGCTCACTCCGCTGGAACAGGCGGCGACCGATTGCTTCGCCGAGACCATCGGCAACAATCCGGCGGCACTCGCCCATGCCCGGGCCGGGCGCTGGTACGAGGCGGCGGGCGTGATCGGCTTCCTGTGCCGGCCCGAGGTCGACGCGATGACCAAGGCCCGCGACCATCTCGACGGCCGCGGCGCCGGCGGCCGCTACTTCACCGGCACCTATACCCGCCATCTCGGCCAGGAACTGGCCCGGCGCCTCGAACCGCTGCTCACCACAAAGGCCGTGGCCAATGCCGAGCCGCGTGCCGACAGCGAGGTGCCGGCGGCACCCGCCGGGGAGCCGTGAGGCGCCCGAGTTCGGCACGGGTCCCCGGATGTGATTTCCTGGCTTTGACCCGGTCCACTTAACCCGCCCGCAAGCCCGACCGGCTATCGAAGACCTTGGTGCAGCGCGATTCGGAGCGGCGGGATGGCGGCCGGGGCTTCGATCGGTGAGGCGGAGGCGGGCGGTGGCGCCGGTACCGCGCTCGCGGTGTTCGGCGTGCGCATCGCCGCAGCGGCCTGCGCCTTCGTGGCCCAGGTACTGATGGCCCGTCTGATGGGCGGCGAGGAATACGGAATCTTTGCCACGATCTGGGTCTGGACCGCCTTGCTCGGCCATGCCTCGACCTGGGGCCTGTCGCAGGCCGCCTGCCGCTTCCTGCCGACTTACCGGGCGCAAGGCGCCGCCGGGCCGGAGCGCGGCTTCCTCGCATTCGGGGCCTTGTTCTCCCTCGCGGCGGCCTCGACCCTGGCGGGGCTCGGCGCCGGGCTCCTCTGGCTCCATCCCGGCCTCGTCGCCGGAGATTACGCGGGTCCGCTGCTCGTCGCCGCCCTGGTGCTACCGCTCTTTGCGCTCCAAGATTTCTGCGAGGGGGTCGCGCGGGGCCGTCACTGGACGCTGCTCGCGGTCGCGCCGCCCTACCTCCTGCGGCAGGGCCTGATGATGGCCCTGATGCTGGCGGCGGTCGGGTTCGGGGCGCCGGCCGAGGCCGCGATCGCCGTCGCCTGCACGCTCGCCGCCACCGCCCTGTCGCTCGCGCTCCAGGCCGCGCTCCTGCTGCGGCGCCTGTGGCGGGAGCGTGCGCCGGCGCGCGCCCTGTTTCCGTGGCGCGAGTGGATGCGGGCGGCCCTGCCGATGGCGCTGATCGATCTCGCCGGCTCCGGCGTCAACTTCGTCGACGTGCTGGTGCTGGGCTTCCTGCTGCCGCCGGCGGAGGTCGGCGCCTATTTCGCGGCGACGCGGCTCCTGCAATTCGTGGTCTTCGTCCAGTACGCCGCCTCCTCGGTCACCGCGCAGCGCTTTGCCGAGGCGCAGGCGCGGGGCGACCGGGCCGGGCTCGAAGCCCTGGTCCGGCGCTGGTCGCGCCTCACGCTGCTGGCCACCCTGGCGACCGGCCTCGGCGTCGTGGCGGCGGGTCCGCTGCTCCTCGGCCTGTTCGGTCCCGATTTCCGCGACGCCCTGCCGCTCCTCGCGCTCCTCGTCGCCGGCCACGGTCTCGCCGCCGCCTTCGGGCCGGCGGAGGACTTGCTGACCATGCTGGGGGCGGAACGGGCCTGTGCCGCCGTCACGGTCGCGCTCCTTACCGCGGCGGTGGTCCTCACGCTGGTGCTGGTCCCCCTCCTCGGCCTCACCGGCGCGGCGCTCGCCGCTGCCCTGGTGACCGCCGGGAGAGGCGGCGTCCTGGCGTGGCTCGCCCATCGCCGCCTCGGTCTCCTCACACCGGCCTTCGCCCGATGAACGCGCACGCGATCCCGTTCCCCATCGTCACCGTCGCCCCGGCCTGCGAGGTCACGACCCTCGCCTCGTTGAGCCGGGAGCCGGCAGCCTGGGACGCCCTGGTCGCCCGCGCCGACGGGCCGACGCCCGATTATGCGCGGCGGGTGCTGGAGGCGCATCGCGACCATGGCTTGGCGCCGGAGGATCTGCCTTGCCTCGCGGTGCGCGCAGGGTCTGACCTTCTGGCCCTGCTGCCCTTCCGGATCGGGCGCGGGCCCCTCGGGCTCGGCCGGATCGCCCGGCCCTTCGCCTCGCCCTACCTCACGGTGACGGCGCCGCTCGTCGTTGCCGGACCCGAGGGCGCCCCGGCGCTCGCTGCGCTCGTCGCCGGCATGCGGGGGCTCGGGCACCCGTGGTGGTGGCCGCTCCTGCCGGCGGAGGGATCGGCCCTCCGTCCCGCGCTCGCCCGCGACGGCTGGGGCACCGCGGAGGTCTCGGGCTTCCTGCGTCCTGTCCTCGACCGGCGCATGAGCCACGACGCTTTCCTGCGCGAGCACCCGCACAAGGGCCGGCTCAAGGACCTGCGCCGCCGCCGCCGCCGCCTCGACGAGGCCGGCGCCGTCACGGTCGAGGCGGTCGGGCCGGATGGCGACCTGGCGGGCGCGGTCGCGGAGTTCCTCGCCCTGGAACGCCGCGGCTGGAAGGGGCGGGCCGGCACCGCGCTCGCCTGCCGGCGGCAGACCGAAAATTTCGCCAAAACCCTGTTTCGTGCCGGCGACGGGTCGGTGACCGCGCGGGCCGACCTTTTGCGCCTCGACGGGCGGGTCGTCGCCGCGAGCCTGGCGCTGGTCTGCGGCGGCACCGCCACCCTGCTCAAGACCGCCTACGACGAAGACCTGCGCACGCTCGCCCCCGGCGTGCTGCTGGAAGCCGAGATCGTCCGGGCCCTGCACGAGACGCGCTTCGCCGACCGGCTCGATTCGGCGACCCTGGCGAGCGCGGTGCTCGACGACCTGTATCCCGAGCGCGTCCGCGTCACCGAGGTCGTCGTCTCGCCACCCGGCGGGCCCTCGGCGGAACGCCTCGCCGATCTGGCCCGGCGGCAGCACGCCGCGAAGGACTGGCTCAAGGCGCGGCTGACGCGTCTGCGCCGTCGCTGACCGCCTCGGTCGCCGCCGCCTGCCGCCGGGGGACCTGCGCCTGCGGCCGCGCATCGGTCGAGGCGAAGTAGGGCTTGATGTCGAGGAGCGGCGTGCCGTCGAGGCAGTCGAGCCCGCGCACCCGCAAGGTCCCGCCCTCGATGCCCAGCAGTTCGACCACCGAGACGGCGATCGGGTTCGGGCGGGCCGGCGAGCGCAGCGAGAAGGTGCCGCGCGGCTCCGGCGCGTGCCGGGGCTGCTGCGCCACCAGGTTCCGCGGCGCCCGGTCCATCCAGTAGAGCACGATCAGGTGGGTGGTGCCCTCGAGGCTCGCCAAGGCCGGGGCGAAGCGGGCATCGACCTCCAGGGTGCAGACCGCGTCCGACTGCGCGGAGTTGCGCGGGCAGTCCGCCCGCGCGGTCCAGGGCGTGCGCACCCGGCCGACGAAGTAGAGTCCGGCGTCGAACGCCGCCGGCAGCTCGATGCTCGTCTCGCCCGGCCGCGGGCCGAAATCCGCTTCGCTCATCGTGGTGTCCCGTCGTTTCAGGGGCGGGATCCGGGTCGCCCCGCCGCTCCGCCCGGTATAGGCTCGTCTCCGGGGCATCAGGGAGACCGATCGACCGTGTTCGCCGACGAACTGAGACCGATGGAGACGGTGGCCGATCCCGAGACGGCGGTCGACCGCCTGGCGGCGCTCCACGCCGCCGCCGCCGGCAGCCTGCGGGACGCGCTGACGCGCTTCCTCGCGGAGGGCGTAGCCCCCGACGCCGCCGAGCGGCTCAACTTCCGCTACCCCGAATTGCGCCTGACCTACAGCCCGACCGGGCCGATGCCGCGGATCACCCGCGCCACCGCGAAGTTCCAGGGCCCGGGCGTCTATGCCACCACCCTGACCCAGCCGGCGCATTTCCGCGCCTACCTGTTGGAGCAGCTGCGGCCGCTGGTGCAGGATTACGGCGCCACGATCGAGGTGGGCCTGAGCGCCCAGGAGATCCCGTACCCCTACGTCGTCGAGCCCGGGGCGGAGCTGGCCCGCGGCGTCACCTCCAGCGACCTCGCGCGCCACTTCCCGACCCCGATGCTGTCGAGCGTCGGCGACGAGATCGCCGACGGGCTGTGGCTGGAGGCCGGCGACGAGCCCCGGCCGCTCGCCCTGTTCGACGGGCCGCGGGTCGATTACTCGCTGCGCCGCCTCGTCCACTATACCGGGGCCGACTGGCGCCAGATCCAGCCCTGGATCCTGCTCACCAACTACCACCGCTACGTCGACCAGTTCGTGCGGGTCGGCCTGAAGGCGCTCGCCGCCGAGCCCGAGCGCTACGCCCGCCTGGTCCTGCCCGGCGGCGTCGCGGTCGAGGCCGGGGAGGCGGCGGGGGCCGCGGCCGATGCGCTCATCGCCGCCTCGCCCTGGCACCGCTTCCAGATGCCGGCCTACCACCTCGTGGCGCGGGACGGACAAGGCACCAGCCTCGTCAATATCGGCGTCGGGCCCTCCAACGCCAAGACGATCACCGACCATCTGGCGGTGCTGCGGCCGCATTGCTGGCTGATGGTCGGCCATTGCGGGGGCCTGCGCCAGTCGCAGACCATCGGCGACTACGTGCTGGCCCACGGCTACCTGCGCCGCGACCGGATCCTCGACGAGGTGGTGCCGCCGGACGTCCCCATTCCGGCTCTGGCCGAGGTCCAGGTGGCGCTTCAGGAGGCCGCAGCCGCCGTCACCGGCGAGCAGGCGGAGGCCTTGAAGCGGCGCCTGCGCACCGGCACGGTGGTGACCTACGACGACCGCAACTGGGAATTGCGCTGGTCGCAGGAGCGGCGACGGATCAACCTGTCCCGGGCGATCGGCGTCGACATGGAGAGCGGCACCATCGCGGCGCAAGGCTACCGCCTGCGGGTGCCCTACGGCACGCTGCTCTGCGTCTCCGACAAGCCGCTGCACGGCGAGATCAAGCTGCCGGGCGCCGCCAACGCCTTCTACGAGCGGGCGGTGGGCGAGCACCTGCTGATCGGGCTCGCCACCCTCGATACCTTGCGGCGCAACCGCCACGGCCTGCACTCGCGCAAGCTGCGAAGCTTCGACGAGCCGCCGTTCCGGTAGTCTCCCATGTCCCTGCCGATCTCGAACAGCCGCCACGTCGCCGTGGAGGAGGGCGGTGCGACGCGGGTCGTCGCGGTCGCCGATCTTACTGCGTCGCTCGGCGTCGACGCATTGATCCGCCTGCACGAAGCGGATTTTTCGGAGTTGGGGGGCCCCGGCCGCGACCTCGTCCACTTCAACCTCGAACGCACGATCAATCGCGTCGGCCTGCGCTACGCCCTGCTGCCGATCCGTCGGGCCGGGCGCCGCCGGCCCGATGGCGCCGAGGAACTGCCGGTCCTCGACCCGAGCCGATTCCGGACCGGCCTGTGCGTGGCGGTGCACCAGCGCGTACCCGTGGCGGCGGTGACGCCGGAGCTGTTTGCAGCCTCGCTGCCGACGATCCGGGATGCGGAGGCGCTCGCCGCGGCCCTGGTGCGCCGCTACGCCGGACTGTTTCCCGACCTCGACCCGACGGATCTCGTGGCGCGGGGCTGCGCGATCACGCACCTGCGGCTCGACGGGGATTGAGGCTCGTCGGCGTCCCGGTCATGGTCCTCGGCGCCCTCGCGAAAGGTCGGCCCCGGGTTGCGGCAGGATATGACTGTTTTCCTGCCCGAGGGTCCGCCGGTGCCGACAACCGCAGATCGAGCACCGCCGACGCAGTATAACCGGTCTAATTCCGTGCGGTTCGCTCGCGAATGCGGGAATCGGCCGATGTATTTTACCGCTTCGCAACCGGATTTCCGCCACGGTGCCGGAAGCCGAGGCTGGACGTGACCCTCTCATGCTGCAGACCGCCGAAACCCTGCTTGCCCTGCATGACGGGCGGCTTATCGGCCTGTCGCTGCTGATCGGCGTGCTCGCCGCGATCACCACGATCGACCTGCTCCAGCATGCCCGTGCCACGAGCGGCACCAGCCGGGGGATCTGGATCTCGGCCGCCGCCATCGCCGGCGGGTTCGGGCTGTGGGCGAGCCAGGTGATCGCGCAGGCCGCGGTCCGCGCCCCCGACGAGATGCTGCGCCGGAGCGAGATCCTGCTGCTCGGCCTCGTGCTCATGGTGCTCTTCGCCGGGGGCGGCCTGCGGGCGGCCGTCTCGGCGCCCCGCCGCGTCGGGCCGGGTCTCGGCGGCGGCCTGATCGGACTGGGCCTCGCCGCGGTCGCGGCATCGGCCTCGGCGAGCCTGCCGGGGGCGGGCGGTCCGGCCTGGCTCGCCGGCCTCGCCCTGTCCGGGGCGGCCGGGATCGTGCTCTCCGGCCTCGCCCTGAATTGCAGCCTGCGGGAGAGCCCGGCGAGCCGCGCCGCCGGAGCCCTGCTCCTGTCCTGCGCGGTGATGCTGCCGCACGCGGTCACGCTCAGCCTGGCCGCCGGCGGGCTCGTGCCGACGGCCAGCGGCGGCGAGTTCGCCGCTTCGCTGGGCTTTGCCAGCCTGACGCTCCTCGTCCTCGCCTTCACCGGCCTGACTCTGGACGGCCGCGCCCGGCGCCGGCGCGAGTCGCAGGATCTGATGAACAGCCTCGCCGACGCCGCGGTCGAGGGCATCGCGATCTGCGAGGGCCGGCGCATCGTGACCGTCAATACCAGCCTCGCCGAGCTGATCGGCCGGACGCCGGCGGCTCTGGTCGGACGGCCGATCACCGAGATCCTGCCCGAGGTCGTGGTCGCGCGCCTCGACGCCGGCCCGAACGGCCACCTCGTCGAGGCCGAACTCAGGGGAGCGGACGGCGAGGCGCTGCCGGTCGACGTGATCCGGCGGCCGCTCGGCAACCGGCCCTTCCACGCCGTCGCGGTCCGCGACCTGCGGGCACGGCGCAAGGCCGAGCAGGACATCCAGTTCCTGGCCCACCACGATACCCTGACCGGCCTGCCGAACCGGGCGAGCTTCCGCGCCCGCCTCGACGAGGAGATCGCCGCGGCGCGCTCCGGAGGCCGCCTCGTCGCCGTCCTCTGCCTCGACCTCGACCGCTTCAAGGACGTCAACGACCTCTACGGCCACGCCATGGGCGACGGCCTGCTCCAGGCCCTGGCGCGCTGGATCGCCCCGGTTCTCGGCCCGCGGCAGATGATGGCGCGCCTCGGCGGCGACGAGTTCGCGATCGTGATGCCGGACCTCGCGCGCGCGGAGGAGGCCGGGCTCCTCGCCGAGGAGATCCTGCGGGTGATCCGCGAGGGCAACCAGCGGGCGGGCGCCGGCCCGATCCTGGCGACCAGCATCGGCATCGCGCTGTGCCCGACCGACGCGGAGGACGCCCAGACCCTGCTCAACCACGCCGACGCCGCGCTGTACTGCGCCAAGAACCATGGACGGGGCGTCCACCGGTTCTTCGAACCGGTGCTCGCCGCGCAGATCCGCGATCGCCGCTCCCTCGAGCACGACCTGCGCCACGCCGTCGAGCGGGGCGAGTTCCGGATCGACTACCAGCCGCAGATGGCGATTGACACCGGGATCGTCGTCGGCTTCGAGGCCTTGCTGCGCTGGCAGCACCCGGAGCGCGGCAACGTCCCGCCGGACCAGTTCATCCCGATCTCGGAGGAGACCGGCAGCATCCTCGGCATCGGCGAGTGGGTGTTGCGCGAGACCTGCCGCGAGGCGGCCTCGTGGGACAAGCCGCTGCGCATCGCCGTCAACGTCTCGGCGGTGCAGCTCCACGCCCCGGGCTTCGCCGAGCTCGTCCACGAAGTTCTGTTCACCACAGGCCTCTCTCCCGCCCGGCTCGAACTCGAGATCACCGAGACAGCGCTCGTGCGCGATCCGGTGCGGGCGCTCGCCGCCCTGCGCCGGGTCAAGGCGATGGGGGTGCGGATCGCCATGGACGATTTCGGCACAGGCTACTCGTCCCTGTCCAACCTGCGCGCCTTCCCGTTCGACAAGATCAAGATCGACCGGTCGTTCATCCGCGCCGTCGACGTCAACCACGAGACCGCGGCGATCATGCGGGCGGTGCTGGGCTTAGGGAGGGGGCTGGGCCTGCCGGTCCTGGCGGAGGGCGTCGAGACCTCGGCCGAGCTCGCCTTCCTGGGGGCCGAGAACTGCCACGAGGCGCAGGGCTATCTTCTCGGCCGCCCCGGCCCGATCGCCCATTTCGCCGAGCATACGAGCGAGGAGCCCGGAGACGAGAACGCGGCGGCGTGAGGCTTTCGGCGGGCGGGGCAGGCCCGCCGCCGGAACGGCAACCCGACCGTCGACGGGCAGGGGAGGTGACGGCCCGGTCGCATGCGTGGCACCGCAGGCGGCCCCTATGCCGGTGGACGGCGTGAGCCGTGGCTTGAGCGGAGGCGGGCCGGGTGGCACCACCGTCGGGACGGTCGAGGACACCTTAACCCATGTTGAATCGCAGGTTGATCGCCGCTGCCGCCTGGATCGGCCTCCTAACCTCCGCCCATGCTGGCGAGCCCCTGCGCCTCGTCCTGGCCACCGCGACGCCCGGCGGCGGCTTCCCGGCCTATGGCGAGGCGCTGGCGGCGGCGATCCGGGAGGTGGACCCGGATCTCACCGTGGAGTTGCGCTCCAGCAAGGGCTCGACCGAGAACCTGGTTCTCCTGCGTGACGGACGGGTCGATCTCGGCCTCGTCCAGGGCGAATACGCCTACGAGGCGCTTGGCCAGCAGGGCGCGCCGCCGGCCGTGACCGTGGTCGCCCCGGTCTACGCGGCGCCGGGCCTGTTCGTGGTGCCGGCCGACAGCCCGGTTCGCAGCCTCGACGACCTGCGCGGGCAACCGGTGGCCCTGGGCACGCGCAGTTCCGGCCTCACCGCCATGGGCCGGACGATCCTGCGCGGGGCAGGCATCGACCCCGAGCGCGACATCGGGCCGATTCTCCTCGACCATGCCGGCGACGGCCCGGTGATGGTACGGGCAGGCCAGGCCGCGGCCCTGTTCGGCGGCGGCACCGGCTGGCCGGGCTTCCGCGCGATGGCCGAGGGTCCGGGCGGGGCTCGCTTCCTCGGCCCCCCGGCGACGGCTCTTCCGGCGATCCTGGCGGCGAGCCCGTCCTTGCGGCGCATCACCGTGGCGCCCGGCACCTTCCCGGGCCAGGACGCGGCAATCGACACCGTGGGATCGTGGAGCTTCATCCTCGGCAAGCCCGGCCTCGACCCGGCGGCGGTGGCCCGCTTCGTCGCAGCGATCGACAAGGCGAAGCCGGCCCTCGCCCGGCACCTGCCGCACGAGCGGCCGAGCGACCCCCGCGACCTGTCGGGGGCGGTTCCGGCATCCTGGCTCCATCCGGCGACGGCGGCCTTCCTGCGCGGCGAGTAGGCCCGGGCCCGTCGCCGGCCGGTGTGTTCCTGTGGACACAGGTTCGGTAACATTATTACATTGCGTTTCCGAGTGTTGCTTACGCACGGTCGGGCTGCCATGGATGGTGCCGCCAAGGTTCCCCGGGTGCTGAGCCCGCGGGCGAAGCGGGAGCTCGGTGACCCCATCGGATGCGGAAGCATCCGCGGTGAGGCCGAGGCTGCCCCCGCAACTGTGAGCGGAGATGACCCGCCGCCGAAAGCCACTGGTGCGCCTGGCACCGGGAAGGCGAGGCGGGACCGGTGCTCCGCGAGCCAGTAGACCTGCCTCGGCATGCGCCTCGCGGCGCGGTCACGTCCCGCGGGCGGTGCGGCCCGGGGGAGCGGTCGGGCTGTGCGCCGCGCGATTTTCGCGCGGCCTTCGGCCTGCCACTCGCCCGGACGCATTCGCGCGGCAACATCGAGTATGCTTCGTTGAGAACCCGCCCGCCTCTTCATCATCCCATGCCCGCCCTGGCGACCGCCCTGGGGTTGATCCTCGCGGCCGGCACCGCGCACGGGCAGGAGACCATCGCCCTCGACGAGGTCGTGGTGGCGGGCGCCCCTGCGCTCCCGGCGCCCTCCGCCGCCGGCACGATCGGGCTCATCGGCCCGACCCCGGGCTTTCGCGGCGACCGGGCGGTGAGCAGCACGAAGACCGATACGCCCCAGCGCGACGTGCCGCAGGTCGTCACCGTCGCGCCGCGAGAGGTCGTCACCGACCTCGCGGCGACGCGGGTCGACCGCGTCCTCACCTATATGCCGGGCGTCGCGCAGCAGAACAATTTCGGCGGCCTCACCATCTTCAGCTACGCCATCCGGGGCGTCACCACCTCGGAGCTGTACAAGAACGGCTTTCCCCTCAACCGCGGGTTCCCGCCGCCGCCCGACACCCAGAACGTCGAGCGGATCGAGGTGCTGAAGGGCCCCGGCGGCGGCCTGTTCGGGCGCAGCGACCCGGGCGGCCTCGTCAACATCATCACCAAGCAGCCGACCGCGGAACGCTTCGTCGAGATGGGCGGTCTTTGGGGCTCGTTCGAGCAGGTCCGCGGCACAATCGATTCGGGCGGCGCGCTCAACGAAGACGGCACGCTGCTCTACCGCTTCAACCTCGCGACCGGGCGCCAGAACAGCTTTCGCGATTTCGTCGACGGCGACCGGCTGTTCGTCGCCCCCGTCGTGAGCTGGCAGGTCACGCCCGACACCAAGGTCACGGTCGAGACCGAGTTCCTGAGGAACCGCACGGTGTTCGACCGCGGCGTCATCGCGATCGACAACCGGCTCGGGTTCCTGCCGATCTCGCGCTTCCTCGGCGAGCCGGGCCAGAGCATCCGGCAGACCAACGACTCGATGCAGATCCGGGTCGACCACCGCCTCGATGCCGACTGGCAGATGCGGCTTGCCACCTACCTCAACTCCAACTCGCTCGCCGGCGAGGCGGTCGAGGTGCGGGACATCGCCGCCGACAACCGCACGGTCCTGCGCGACCGCAACTATCGCAACTACCGCGCCGCCGTGGCCCTCGGCCAGGCCGAGCTGGTCGGGCGCTTCGATACCGCCGGGATCGGCCACACCCTGCTGCTGGGCTTCGAGCGCGAGAGCACCGACGGCACCTACCAGCAGATCCGCTCCAACACCCGCCAGGATCCCTATTCCCTCGACATCTACGCCCCGGTCTACGGCCGGCCGCTTCCGAACTACACCCGTCAGACCAACGGGTTCGAGCAGGTCACCAACACGGCGCTCTACGCCCAGGACCAGATCGCGCTGTCGCCCGAGTGGAAGGCGCTGGTCGGCGTGCGGTTCGACTTCTTCGAGCAGTCGTTCCGCGAGCGCACCACCGGGGTCCGGAGCGACCAGACCTACTTCGCCGCCACGCCCCGGGCCGGCCTCGTCTACCAGCCGCTGCCGGATCTGTCGCTCTACGCCAATGTCGGCACGAGCTTCCGGCCGAATATCGGGCCCGACGCGGCCGCCTCGTCGTTCAAGGGCCCGTTCGCGCCGGAGACCGGCCTCGGCTACGAGGTCGGCACCAAGCTCGACCTGTATGGCGGGCGTTTAAGCCTGACCGGCGCCGCCTTCCGGGTCGAGCGCCAGAACGTCCTCACCGCCGATCCCAACAACACCGGCTTCTCGATCGCCGCCGGCGCGGTGCGCAGCCAGGGCTTCGAGTTCACGGCGGCCGGCCAGCTCTCGCCGTCGATCAAGGTCCTGGCCGGTTACGTCTTCGCCGACGCGGTCGTCACGAAGGACAACGTGCTGCCGGTGGGTGCCCCGCTCATCAACGTGCCGCGCCACTCGGGCAGCCTGCTCGCGGTGCACGAGGCGCAGGAGGGGCCCTGGAAGGGGTTCGGGATCGGCGGCGGCGTGCGCGCCGTCGGCGAGCGGGCGGGCGACGCCAATGGCGGCGCCTTCCGGCTGCCGGGCTACATCGCCGTCGACGCGCTGGCCTATTACAAATGGGAGAACGTCCGTTTCGGCCTGAACGTCGAGAACATCTTCGACACCACCTATTACGAGAGTTCGCTCAACGTCTTCCGGGTCTATCCGGGTGCCCCGCGGCGGTTCACCGGCACCCTGTCGGTGCGGTTCTGATGGCGGCCGTTCTCCGCAAGGGCGATGCCGGCCGGGATGCAGCCGCCGCCCGTGCCCGGCACTACCGCCAGCGTCTCGCGCCGGTCCTGGCCGCCATCACGGCGGAGGCCGGCGGGACGCCCGAGGGCATCGCCGCCTCCCTGACCCGGCGCGGGGTGCGCAAGCCCCGCGGCGGCCGGGTCTGGACGCCGCCCGACGTGCGCCGGCTCCTCTCGCGGCTGGCCTCCGAGACTGCATCGTGACGGCGCCGGATACCCCCACCGCCCGCATCGGCTCGATCGATGCCTTGCGCGGCTTCGTCATGCTGCTGATGCTGGTCGATCACGTGCGGGACATCTTCTACGTCCACGCCCAGGTCCGCGACCCGATGGATCTGAGCGTCACCGCGCCCGACCTCGTGGTGACGCGGCTGATCTCGCATCTCTGCGCACCGGTCTTCCTCCTGCTCACCGGCCTCGCGGCGAGCCTCTACGCGCGTCGGCACGGTACCGGCGCGACGGCGCGCTTTCTCCTCACCCGCGGCCTGTTCCTGGTCGGGCTCGAGGTCACGCTGGTGAACCTCGCCTGGACCGGCCGGATCCTGACGCCGGTCCTCTACCTGCAGGTGATCTGGGCGATCGGCCTCGGCATGATCGCGCTCGCGGGGCTCCTGCGGCTGCCGCGTCCGGCCCTCGCGGTGGCCGCGCTCCTGATCGTGCTGGGGCACAACCTCCTCGACGGGATCGTGCTCGCGCCGGGCCAGGCCGGCTACGTGCCGTGGTCGATCCTGCACCAGCGCGGCCTCCTCGACCTGCCCTGGGGCGTGGCCCGCACCTCCTACCCGGTGCTGCCCTGGATCGGCGTCGCGGCGGCGGGCTACGTCCTCGGGCCGTGGTTCGCGACCGATCCCCGGGCCCGGCGCCGCCGGCTCCTCGCCCTCGGGGCGGCGGCCCTGGCGGGCTTCCTGGTGCTGCGCGGGCTCAACGGCTACGGCGATCCGGTGCCGTGGCAGGCCGGCCCGACCCTCGGGATGACGATCCTGTCCTTCCTGAACCTCACCAAGTATCCGCCCTCGGCCGATTTCCTGCTGCTGACGCTGGGGCTCGGGCTCTGGCTCCTCGCCCTGTTCGAGGCGCTGCCGGCATCCCGCCTCGGCTGGCTGCGGGTGTTCGGCGGCGCGCCGTTGTTCTTCTACCTCGTCCATCTCTGGCTGCTGCGCGGGCTCTACGATCTCGCCTTCGCGGCCGGGCTGACGGGCCCCTCCGGCAAGGTCGAACTCGGCTCGCCGGCGCAGCTCTGGCTGGTCGCGCTGGTGCTCGGCCTGCCGCTCTACGGCGCCTGCCGCTGGATGGTCGGGCTGAAGCGGCGTGGGCGGCATCCGGTGCTGCGTTATCTATAGGATTCGGCTCGGGATCCCCTCGCGCGCCGGTCGGTCCCGACGCGCGGGGATGCCCGCCTCATCGGAACCGGCGAGAGGCACGAGGATCGTGAACCGCGCGCCCCCGTCGGGCGTGTCCCCGACCGCCACCGAGAAGCCGTGCAGCCGGGCGATCGCCGCCACGAGCCCGAGACCCAGGCCGTTGCCGGGCGTCAGGCGGGCGCGCTCGGCCCGATAGAAGCGCCGGAAGACCTGAACCCATTCGCCCCGGGGGATGCCGGGGCCGGAATCCTCCACGACGATCGTCAAGCCGGCCTCTCCGTTGTCCAGCCCGACCCGCACCGTCCCGCCGGGCGGCGTGAACTTCACCGCGTTGTCGATCAGGTTCGAGACGGCCTCGAACAGGAGGTCGCGGTCGCCCTCGACGGCGAAAGCCCCCGTCGCGACCGTGACGGTGAGTGCGACCTCCTTGTCCTCCGCCACCGGCTCGAAGAACTCGGCGGCCTCGCGCACGATCTGCGCGAGATCGACCGGCGCGAAGCCGGCGCGGCGCCGGCCATGCTCGATCTCCCCGATGCGCAAGACGGCAGTGACCATGGCGAGCGTCTGGTCGATCCAGGCGAGGCCCTGGTCGATCGCGTCGCGAAACTCCTCCACGCTCGCCGCCTGCTCGCGGCTCCGCTCCAACCGCGCGCGCATCCGGGTCAGCGGCGTGCGCAGGTCGTGCGCGACCGCGTCGCCGACGCTGCGGACCTCCTCCACCAGCCGCTCGATCTCGTCGAGCATCCGGTTGACGTTGCCGGCGAGGCGGTCGAACTCGTCGCCCCGCGCGCCCACCGGCAGGCGTTTGCGCAGGTCGCCGCGCATCACCTCCGCGAGCGCCGCCTCGGTGACGGCGAGGCGCCGGCGCGCCCGGCTCGCCAGCATCAGGCCGCCGAGGCCGGACAGGAGGAGGGCGGGGGCCAGGCCCAACCCCATCGCCCTCAAGGTGGTCTTCCGCACCCGGTCGATCTCGTCGGTGTCGTGGCCGATCACCACGGTACCGCCGCCGGGAAGCGCCAAAGCCGTCGCCCAGACCTCGTCGGAGACCGGGCCTTCCGTCGTCTCGATCGTCGCGGCGACCCGGGCCGCGTCGCCGTCCCGGGCGAGCCGGGAGGGCAGGGCGACGAGGTTGCCGGCCCGCCGCGCCCCATCCGGCCCGAACACCCCGCCGTAATGGGTGGCGTGCCGGTCCATGGCGATCCAGGTCTCGACCCGGCCGACCGTGCCGGCCGGGTCCTCGGCGGCGGCCCGCACTTCGAGCCGCAGCGTCTCGGCCAGCTCCTCCCGCAGGAACGCGGCCGTCTGCCAGTAGACGAAGCCGAACATGGCGAGCGCGAGCAAGGCCGACCACAGGGCGATGCCGAGTGCCCAGCGGAAGGTGGTGGATCGAAAAAGGTCAGTCATCGGGAGCCAGCATGATGCCGATGCCGCGCACGCTGTGGATCACCGGCGGCTCGCCGGCCGCCTCCAGCTTGCGGCGCAGGCGGCCGAGATGCACGTCGATCAGGTTGGATTTCGGGGTGAAGCGGTAGTTCCACACCTCCTCGAACAGCAGCGCCCGGGTCACGACCTGGCCGGGGCGGCGCATCAGGTATTCGAGCAGGGTGAGTTCCCGCGGCAGCAACTCCAAGTCGCGGCTGCCGCGGCGACCGATCCCGGCGATCAGGTCGATCTCAAGGCTGCCGACCCGCAGGAGCGTCTCGCGGGTGTCGGTCGGGCGGCGCAGCAGCGCCTCGATCCGTGCGGCGAGTTCCTCCAGCACGAAGGGCTTGGCGAGGTAATCGTCGCCCCCCGCCCGCAAGCCCCGGATCCGCTCGTCGACATCGGAGAGCGCCGAGAGCAGCAGGGCCGGGGTCCGGTCGCCGGCTGTGCGCAAGCCTTGCAGCAGCGTCAGCCCGTCGAGCCCCGGCAGCATCCGGTCGAGGACGATCGCATCCCAAGGTTCCCCGCGCGCACGCTCCGCCCCCTCCGGCCCGGTCGCCGCCCAGGCCACCGCGTGCCCGCGTCCGCCGAGATCGGCCAGGATCTCCTCGGCGGTCGCGACATCGTCCTCGATCAGCAGTAGCTTTGCCACGGTTTTCTCGCAAGTTTTTGCTTTATCGATGGATAAAAATTCGCCGTGAAGGTTCGCATTTTTTCCTTCACTCATGTGGAAAGGACTGTCCAAGGAGAAAAGTGGCGCAGGTTTCCCCTCTCCCCGCGGGCGGGGAGAGGGCTTTGCCCCCCTTGTTGGGGGCAAAGCAAGCGGAGGCGTAGCCGGAGCGAGGGTGAGGGGGTCTCGACGAGTGAGGCTCATCCGGAAATACCCCCTCACCCTCGCCCTGCGGGCTTCCTGAGCCCCTTCGGAGCTCAGGCCTCTCCCCGCCCGCGGGGAGAGGGGATTTCCCGCGCCACGTCTTTTCCGGGACAGCCCTGCTGAGCAGGCAGAGAGGCGCAGATCGAAAACCAGGGTTTGTTCCGAAACGCCCCGCCATCCCAGCGGAAACCACCGGATGAACGCGAATTTAGTGGCGAGGCCCGCCCCCGCGCATAGGTGTTGGAATGATTCCAATCCAGCAGGGTGAGTGAGGCCGTGCTCCTGGCCGTCGAGACCGTCGCGCGCGTCGCCGAGAGCGAGGCGCGTCCGCGTGAGCGCAAGACCGAGACACCGGCCCTCCGGCCGTCGCGTCCGGGTCGGCGGCCGCCCTGGCGCGGCCTCGTCCTCATCGCGGTCCTCGTGGCACTGGCCGGCGCCGGCTGGGCCTCTCGCGACGCCGCAGGGCCGATGCTGGCCCCCGTTCTCGCCCGGCTCGGCCTCACGGCACCGGCCCCCGCCCCGGCGCCGCAGGAAAGCGCCGCCCCGGCCGACCCGAACCTCGTGACCCTCGACGAGGCCGGCCAAGCCCGCATCGGCCTTGCCTTCGGCCGGGCCGAGACCCGGCGCATCGTCCTGCCGGTGCGGGCGCCGGGCACGATCGCCTTCGACGAGCGCCGCGTCACCCATCTCAAGCCCCGCACCGCCGGCCGCGTCCTGACCCTGGCGGTGCAGCCCGGCGATCCCGTGCGGGCCGGCCAGAGCCTCGCCACCCTCGATGCCGCCGGCCTGCTCGAGGCCCGCAACGGTCTGGCGGAGGCGCAGGCCAGTCTCGCCGAGGCGCAGGCGACCGAGAAGGTCGCCGAGATCAACCTGAAGCGCGGCCAGGATCTTCTGAAGGTGATGGGCGTGGCCCAGGCTGAGGTCGATCGCCGCCAGGTCGACCTCGCCAAGGCGCATGCCGCGACGCTGGCGGCGAAGGCGAAGCTCGATCTCTACTCGGCGCAGTATGCCCGCCTCGCCCCCGAGCCCGGGGCCCCGGCCGGCACCAGCGCCATCGTGTCGCCGATCGACGGGGTGGTGACGGCGAGCGGCATCACCCTAGGTGAGGTGGTCGATACCAACAGCGACGCCTTCACGGTGGCCGACCCGTCGCGGATCCAGGTGCTGGCGAATCTCTACGGCCGCGACATCGCCGCGGTGAAGCCGGGCGATGCCGCCACCATCCGGGCGCCGGTGCCCGACCACCCGACCTTCGAGGGCCGGGTCCGGTCGGTCAACGCCGCGATCGACCCGGCGACCAACACCGCGCCGGCCCGGATCGAGATCGCCAATCCGGGGGGGGCTTTGCGCGCCAACATGTTCGTTTCGGTCGAGATCGCCGCCGATCTCGGCCGCGAGGGCACGACGCTTCCCGCGAGCGCCGTGCAGCAGACCGAGGACGGGCCGGTCGCCTTCGTGCGGACGGGCGACGACCGGTTCGAGAAGCGCGCGCTCGCCCTCGGGGTGCAGCGGGCCGACTGGGTCGAGGTGACGAAGGGCGTCGCACCCGGCGAGACGGTGGCGACGCAAGGCAGCTTCGGCCTCAAGGCGATCCTGCTGCGCAGCCTCCTCGGTTCCACGGATTGAGGCTGCCATGAAATCCTGGTTCGCCCTCCTGATCCGCCGCCGCTGGCTCGTGCTGGTGGTGGCGCTCGCCGGTGCCGCCGGCGGGATCGTCAACCTCCGGGGCCTGTCGATCGACGCGGTGCCCGACATCTCGCCCAAGCAAGTGATGATCCTGACGCTCTCGCCCGGACTCGGGCCGCTCGAGGTCGAGCGGCTGGTGAGCTTCCCGGTCGAGAGCGCGATGGCGGGCGCGCCGGGCCTCACCGGCATCCGGTCGACCTCGCGCTTCGGCGTCTCGGCGGTCTACGTCACCTTCGACGAGGGGATGTCGATCACCGAGGCCCGCTCCCAGGTGTTCCAGCGCCTGCCCCAGGCCAAGGCGATGATGCCGGCCGGCATCGGCGACCCGCAGATGGGGCCGATGGCGACGGGCCTCGGCGAGATCTACCAGTTCGAGCTGCGCGGGCCGGCCTATTCGCCGATGGAGCTGAAGCGCTTGCTGCAATGGACGATCGCGCCGCGCCTCAAGCTCACGCCGGGCATCGCCGACGTGAACATCTATGGTGGGCAATTGCCCACCTACGAGGTCCGGGTCTCGGCCGAGAGCCTGCAGCGCTACGGCGTAACGTTGGGCCAGGTCTACACGGCTCTGTCCGAGAACAACCTCGCCCGGGGCGGCGCCTATCTAGAGCACAACGACCAGCAGGAGGTGATCCGGGGCTTAGGGCTAGCGACGGGTCCCGACGACATCGCCCGGATCGTGGTGGCGACCCATCCCGGCGGCGTGCCGGTGACGGTCGCGAGCCTCGGCGAGGTGGTGGAGGCGCCGAAAGTGCGCCTCGGCGCGGTGACCCACGATGCCGCCGGCGAGACCGTGGTCGGCATCGCCATGATGCAGCAGGGTGAGAATGCCAGCGCGGTCGTCGAGCGGGTGAAGGCGACGATCGAGGAGTTGCGCCCGCTCCTGCCGCCCGGCATCGCGATCGTGCCTTATTACGACCGCTCGGCTCTCGTCGAGCGCACGATCCACACCGTCGCCCACAACCTCGTCGAGGGGGCGGTGCTGGTGATCGTGGTGCTGCTCCTGCTGCTGGGCAACCTGCGGGCCGGGCTGGTGGTGGCCGCCGCGATCCCGCTCTCGATGCTGCTCGCCTTCGCGGGCATGCGGGTGCTGGGCCTGTCGGGCAACCTGATGAGTCTCGGCGCGATCGATTTCGGCCTCATCGTCGACGGCGCGGTGGTGATGATCGAGAACGTCCTGCGCGCCCGCGGCGAGCATCCGGAGCGCCCGGCCCACGCGGTCATCCGCGACGCGGCGGCGGAGGTGGCGCGGCCGGTGATGGTCGCGGTGGCGATCATCATCCTGGTCTACCTGCCGGTGCTGGCCCTCGAAGGGGTGGCCGGCAAGATGTTCCGGCCGATGGCGGTGGCGGTGATCCTGGCGCTCGCCGGCTCGCTCCTCCTCACCCTCACGCTGATGCCGGCGCTCGCCGCGCTCGTCCTGTCGGGCCGCGGGATCGGCGAGCGCGAGACGCGCCTCGTCCACGGGATGCGGGCGGTCTACACGCCGGTCCTGCTCGTCGCCGAGCGGCGGGCGGGCGCGACGGTCCTCGTTACGCTCGCGCTGTTTGCGGGAAGCTGTTTTCTTGCCACCCGGCTCGGCGGCGAATTCCTGCCCAAACTCTCCGAGGGCTCGATCGTCGTCACCTCGGAGAAGCTGCCGGGCATCAACCTCGACGCCTCGCTGAAGACCATGCGTCGGATCGAGGCGGTGCTGAAGTCGTTCCCGGAGGTGAAGCGGGTGGTCTCGCTCACCGGCAGCGCCGAGATCCCGACCGACCCGATGGGCGTCGAATCGACCGACAGCTTCATCACGCTCACCGACCCGGCGACCTGGACCACGGCGAAGGACCAGGACGGCCTCGTTGCGGCGCTCAGTGAGCGCCTGCGCCAGGAGGTGCCGGGCGTCGCCTACGCTTTCTCGCAGCCGATCCAGATGCGGATGGACGACCTGCTCGAGGGCGTGCGCGGCGACGTGGCGATCAGCCTCTACGGCGACGACCTCGGCATCCTGAAGGACAAGGCCGACGCCATCGTGCGGGCGGTCTCCGGCGTCCAGGGCGCGAGCGACGTGAAGGCCGAATCCCAGGCCGGGATGCCGGCCCTGTCGATCACGGTCGACCGGGCGGCGGCCGCCCGCTACGGGGTGAGCGCCAGCGACATCCTCGACGTGGTCGAGGCGATCGGCGGCCGGCCGTCGGGCCAGGTCTATCGTGACGACAACGCCATCACCGACATCGTGGTGCGGCTGGCGGGGAACGACCGCGCCGACATCGAGCGGGTGCGGGCGCTCCCGGTCGGGGGCAAGGGCAAGGGCACCGTGCCGCTCTCCCTCGTCGCCTCGGTCGAGGTCGCGACCGGCCCGGCCCAGATCAGCCGCGAGCGGTTGCAGCGCCGCATCTCGGTCCAGGCCAACGTGCGCGGGCGCGACGTGCAGAGCTTCGTCGCCGAGGCGCAAGCCGCCGTGACGGCGCAGGTGAGCCTGCCGCCGCGCTATTCCCTGGTTTGGAGCGGGCAATTCCAGAACCTCCAGGAGGCGACCGCCCGGCTGTCCGTGGTGGTGCCGGCGGCGCTCGCGGCGATCCTGGTGCTCTTGGTGGTGCTGTTCTCCGACATCCGGGTCGCGGGCCTCATCTTCCTCAACGTGCCGGTGGCGGCGACCGGCGGCATCCTGGCGCTCTATGCCCGCGGCCTGCCGTTCTCGGTCTCGGCGGCGATCGGCTTCATCGCCACCTTCGGCATCGCGGTGCTGAACGGCGTGGTGCTGATGAGCACCCTGCGCGACCTGGAGCGCGCCGGCCTCTCCCCGCGCGAGGCCGCCACCGAGGCCGCCGAGCGCCG
Organism: Methylobacterium sp. 142-1Y; assembly: GCF_057747795.1. NCBI lineage: Bacteria > Pseudomonadati > Pseudomonadota > Alphaproteobacteria > Hyphomicrobiales > Methylobacteriaceae > Methylobacterium > Methylobacterium sp. 142-1Y. The sequence goes on from NZ_CM173224.1 coordinate 1,927,772, forward strand.
CCTGCGCCCGGTGATGACGACGGCGCTCGTCGCCACGCTCGGCTTCCTGCCGATGGCGCTCTCGACCAGTGCCGGCGCCGAGGTGCAGCGCCCGCTCGCCACCGTGGTCATCGGCGGGCTCGTCACCGCGACGCTCCTCACCCTGGTGCTGCTGCCGGCGGTGTATCCGATCGTCGCGCGGCTGCGCGTCGGCCAGCAGCCGGCGGATGATCGCGAAGGCGTTCGGGGGAAGGAGCGGTCCGATGCGTAGACGTCAGGGTGGCGCATCTGTCGCTCCGTCGCTCCCACCCACCACCTCATCCTGAGGTGTCGGCGATCGGAGATCGCGCACGATCGCAGATCGACTGACCTCGAGGGAGCGCTCCAGGGATCGCCGAGACGTCTGGAGCCCTCCTTCGAGGCTCCTTTCAGTCGCACCTCAGAATGAGGCCGCGGGTGGGAATGGCGGCCCCGGTCGGCGTCCCGCCACGGTCCCGTATCGTGATCCGGTCCGACGCATAGACGCCATCGACCCGCCGGGCTGGACAGGAGCCCGCTCCCGTCGTTTCCTGCCGCCCGAACACAGGGGGGGCGACACGATGCGCAGGGCGGCCATTCACGGTCTCGCTTTTCTCGGCCTGATGCTGCCGGTCGGGGCGGAGGCGCAGACCGCGACGAACCTCGTCGCGCTCCAGGGGCTCGCCACGGTCAGCGTGCTCCAGGCGACGCCGGAGGGGCGGGCGGCGCTCGATGCCAACCTGACGGTGACCGGCGACATCCAGTTCGGCACGCAAAAGCAGCCGCATCTCCTGCCCCTCGACCAGCAGCGCCAGCTCGCCTTGCGCGACGCCTTCATCACCGACGGCAACGCCACCGAACTCGCCGACGGGCTCGGCAGCCGCCTCGGCGCGATCTACCAGGACAAGGCGCGTTACGCCGACTACAAGACGTTCAGCAACGTGACGCAGTCGGTGGCCGACCTGCTCGGCTACACCAACAACATCACGAAATCCGATTCGAATTCCGGAAAGTACTTCTTTGCCAACGGCACCACCGACGGCAAGAACCCGGTCTCGGAGGCGGCCAAGGGCATCTTCGCGGCCCGCGGCGGCGTGCCGGACGTGTTCGGCAAGGCCTATGACCGGCCGGGCGGCAGCAAGGGGGCCGACGCCTTCGGCAATTCCCGGCCGTTCCAGACCCTGCCGCAGCTCTACGCCTATCGGGGAGACGATTACTTCAAGCACGCCTCGCACAGCCTCGACTGGCTGCACGGGCCGAGCCAGAACCTGACCGACAGCCCGTCCTATCCGAGCGGCCACACCACCTACGGCTACACCGAATCGGTCGTCCTCGCGCTGCTGGTGCCCGAGCGCTACCAGCAGATGATCGTGCGGGGGGCCGAGTACGGCAACAACCGCATCGTCGTCGGCGCGCATTACGCCATGGACGTGCTCGGCGGGCGCACGGTGGCGTTGCACGCGCTCGCCCACCTGCTCGCCAACGATCCGGCCTATGTCGGCCAGATCCGCAAGAACCCGGCGGTCATCGCCGAGATGAGCCGGCAGACCAACGACGCGGTCGCGATCTCCGATTACCGCGCGGCCCTGGAGGCGGCGCGCAACGACCTCGCGATGGTCCTCAAGGATGCCTGCGGCGACACGGTCGCGGCTTGCGCCGCCGACGATACCAGCCGGTTCAAGGATGCCGCCGCCAACGAGGCCCTCTACGCCACCACCCAGACCTACGGCCTTCCGGTGGTCCACCAGAACACCGCGAACACCGTCGAGGATGTCGGCAAGCTCGCGCCGGAGGCCGGCTACCTCCTGACCGCGGCCTTCCCGTCGGTGAGCCTTGCCGAGGCGAACGCGATCCTGACGCAGACGCAGGGCCCCGGCGGCGGCTTCCTCGACGACGGCTCGGCCTTCGGGGTCTATTCGCGCCTGAACCTCTACGCGGCCGCCGGCAAGGCCTCGGCGCTCGCCGCCTCGCGCCGGCCGCAGCAGCAGACGACCCGCTGACCACGACAGGCCCTCTCCCACGCAGCGGAGTTCCCGATGCCCCGTCTCCTCGACCCGATCCGGCTCGGCGCGCTCGATGCGCAGAACCGGGTGTTCATGGCGCCGCTCACCCGGGCGCGAGCCACCCGCGACCACGTGCCGACCGGGATGATGGTCGAATACTACGCTCAGCGGGCATCGTCCGGCCTCATCATCTCGGAGGCGACCGGGATCAGCCCGCAGGGTCTCGGCTGGCCCTACGCGCCGGGCATCTGGAACCTTGAGCAGGTCGAGGCCTGGCGCCCGGTCACCGCCGCCGTGCACGAGGCGGGCGGGCTGATCGTGTCGCAGCTCTGGCACATGGGACGGGTGGTGCATCCGAGCCTGCCCGGGCGCGGCCAGCCGGTCTCCTCCTCGGCGACCACGATGCCGGGCCTGGCGCGGACCTACGAGGGCAAGGCGCCCCATGTCGAGGCCCGCGCCATGACCGAGGAGGATATCCGCGCCGTCCTCGACGATTACCGGCAGGCGGCCCGCCACGCGCTGGAGGCCGGCTTCGACGGGGTGCAGATCCACGCCGCGAACGGCTACCTCATCGACCAGTTCCTGCGCGACAACGCCAATTTCCGCACCGACCGCTACGGCGGTTCGATCGAGAACCGGATCCGGTTCCTGCGCGAGGTCGTGGCGGCGGTGGCCGAGATCGTCGGGCCTGAGCGCACCGGCGTGCGCCTGTCGCCGAACGAGGAGCGCCAGGGGGTGAACGACAGCAACCCCGAGCCGCTGTTCGAGGCGGCCTCGGCGGCGCTCTCCGCGATCGGCATCGCCTTCCTGGAGGTGCGCGAGCCGGGCTATGAGGGCACCAACGGCAAGGCCGAGCGCCCGCCGGTGGCGCCGCGGATGCGGGCGGCGTTCCAGGGCGCCTTCGTGCTCAATTCCGACTATGACGGCGCGCGAGGCCAAGCCGCCCTCGATACGGGCGCGGCCGACGCGATCGCGTTCGGGCGCCCGTTCATCGCCAATCCCGACCTGCCGCGGCGGATCGCCGAGGGTCTGCCGCTCTCCGCCGATGATGCCGAGACGTGGTATGCGGGTGGGGCGAAGGGGTATGTGGATTATCCGGCGGCGGGGTGAGTGGGGCCGGTCGTGCAGTCGGAGATATTTAAAACAGCCTATTCGCTTGAGAGTCCGTTCGAAACAATCTTCAGAAGCGATGCGATTTTGGCTTGTCTGTTTTGCAGGGTTTGCTCGGGCCGAGATCATCAAGAAGCAGTGCGCGCGAACCCTCCCCCCTCTGCGGGGGAGGGTGGACCCTGCGTCAGCAGGGGCCGGGAGAGGGGCAGCGCGACGCTGATCTAGGGAGCGCCCTTCAGAACGGCTCTGCCTTATCTGGAAGCGTGGTTCCCCTCTCCCGCCCCACTCCGTGGGGCACCCTCCCCCGCAGAGGGGGGAGGGTTCGAGCGTGCGCTTCACTGGGGAAGGGAGCCGGTCTCGCCCCTACCGAAAGCTTTTTTTGAATCCCGGTTTTTTGGCAAGCTTCATTTCGGGATGAGATAGATGATGTCAATTCTCGATGATCTCATCGAATAGGCTCTGACCGATGTTGGAACGGCACGGCGGTGTGGGAGGTCGATAAGGGCGTGCTTGGCGACGCCGCCGATCCCAGCTCGACCAATCCGCCGCTCACGCCGTCCCCATCACCACCCCCTTCCGCCGCCGCGCCCGCGGCGCCGGCGCCGCCTCCTCGCTCAGCACCCGGCGCAGCATCACGGCGGCATCGTCAATGTCCCGCCGCAGGGCCGCGCGCGCCGTCGCGGGGTCGCGCGCGGCGATGGCCACGCGCATCACCCGGTGGTGGTCGTTCGAGGCGCCCCAGGCGTCGCTCTCGCCCAGCAGGTTGAAGAACGGGCCGATCTGCAACCACAGTGACTCGATGATCGACAGGAGTGCCTCCGAGCCCGAGGCCCGGTAGATCGCGAAGTGGAAGGCCCGGTTCGCCGGGACGTAGCGGGCGCGGTCGCCCCGGTCCTTGGCCTCCTCCATCTCCGCGATGAGGCCGTCCAGCACGGGCAAAGCCTCGGGCGGCATGCTCTCGGCGGCCCATCCGATCGCCGTGCCCTCGACCTCGATCCGCACGCGCTGGAGGTCGTCCAGGCGCTCCGGCGACAGGAACGGGATGCCGACCGAGCGCCCGGCGACGTTGGTGAGCGCCTTCTCGGCGACCAGCCGGTGCATCGCCTCGCGCACCGGCATGGCGCTGACGCCGAAGGCTTCAGCCAGGCTCTGCACCGTCACCGTGCGGCCGGGCTCGATCCCGCCGGTCAGGATCATTTCCCGCATCCGCAGATAGACGTGATCCTGGATCGTCGCCCGCGACACGGGCGAATACGGCAGCTCTTGGTGCGCACGCACGGGCGCCATGTCGGATCCGGCTCGGTCTCGGGTGGGTGACGCCGCGACCTTAGCCAAGGCCGCCGCCCGAACAAAGGCCTTGTGGCGGTTTTCGATGTGTGATCTTTGATCAAAAAAAGGCGCAAAGCGCTCGAGAATCGCCCGGGAGGGGACCTCAGATGACCAGGACGCTGATCTCGGCCGGGATGGCCGCCCTCTGCCTGACGGCCGGGTGGGCCGGCGCGGCCTCCGCCCAGGAGAAGGCGCAAGAGAAGGCGAAAGTCTTCCTGAGCATGAGCTATATCGGGAACGACTGGCAGGCCGAGGCCGCCAACATGATCAAGGCGATGGCGGCAAGCCCGGCCGTCGCGGCGAAGATCGACCTCCAGGTCCAGGTCGCCGGCCCCAGCGCTCAGAAGCAGATCCAGCAGATCAACGCCATGGTCCAGGCCGGCGCCAAGGCGATCGTGGTCTTCCCGATCTCGCCCACCGCCCTCAACCAGGTCGTCAAGAATGCCTGCGCCAAGGGCGTGATGGTGATCGCCTATGACGGCGAGATCACCGAGCCTTGCGCCCACAACGTTCATATCGACCAGGCGGAGGCCGGGCGGGTCACCGCCGAGTGGCTGGCGGCCAAGCTCGGCGGCAAGGGCACCATCGTGGCGATCACCGGCGTGCCCGGCACCTCGGTCGATGGCGGCCGGACCGAGGCCGCCAAGGCGGTCTTCGCCAAGCATCCCGGCCTCAAGATCGTGGCCGAGGCGCCCGGCATGTGGAGCCAGGCGGTCGCCCGGACCGAGCTCTCCAAGATCCTGGCGACCCAGGGCTGGGACAAGATCGACGGGCTGTGGATGCAGGTCGGCTGCTTCACCGCCAACCAGATGCAGCTGGAGGCCGGCATCCCCGCCGACAAGCTCAAGCCCTGCGCGGGCGAGGGCTCGAATGGCGGCCGGATCCAGATGCTGCCGAAGGGCACCGCGGTGGAGGGGGCGAACGGCGCCTACGCACCGATGGGCGCGCCGCGCATCTCCTACGCCTCGCCGCCCTATTCGGGCGCCTACGCTCTCAAGCTCGTCCTCGCCAAGCTCGACGGCAAGGAGGTGGCGCGCGACACGATCCTGCCGCTGCCGGTGGTGACGAACGAGACCGTGAAGCTCTGCAAGACCGGCTCGTGGCAGGAAATGGCCGAGGGCTGCAACGCCTTCCAGCCCTCGTCGGTGCCGAATCCCGGCTGGTTCGCCTCGATCTTCTCGGACAAGACCCCCGAGGTCGGGCTCAAGGCGGCGCTGAACGCGGAGCCCGAGAAGGGGCAGTGAGTGCAAGGCGCCCACCCGCGGCTTCTCCTTGATCTACGTCACGTCCGGTCAAGCGCGGGCTTCTCTCTCCCGCGTGGGAGAGGGGGGAAGTGCTCGACCCTTATTCGAGCGCGCCCGGCGGAACCCTTACCGTTCGCCCCCACCGAGAACCCGACATGACCGACAGCGTCGACGCGCTCACGCTCGAGTCCATCGTCAAGACCTACGGGGCGACCGTGGCGCTCGGCGGCGCGACGATCCGCGTCGCGGCCGGCGAGGTCCACGCGCTGCTCGGCGAGAACGGCGCCGGCAAGTCCACCACCGTCAAGCTGCTCTCGGGCCTGATCCGGCCCAGTTCCGGCGAGATCCGGGTCTTCGGCGCGCCGGCCGCGATGGCGCGCCCGTCGGACGCCCACCGGCTCGGCATCCAGACCGCGTTCCAGGAGATCAGCCTGGTGCCGGATCTGACGGTCGCCGAGACCATGCTGATGCCCTACGCCCCCCGCGGAAGGTGGGGCCTGTTGCGCCGGCGCGAGGGCGAGGCGGCGATCCGCGCCCATCTCGACCGGATCGGGCTGTCGGACATCGATACGCGGGCGGAGGTGCGCGCCCTCGACCTGCCGCAGCGCCAGAAGATCGAGATCGCCCGGGCGGTATATCGGACACCGCGCATCCTCCTCCTCGACGAGCCGACCTCGGCACTCTCGGGCGGCGACATCGACTGGCTCGGCGGGCTCATCGCCCGGCTCAAGGCCGAGGGCGTGACGACGATCTTCATCTCGCACCGCATGGCCGAGGTGCGCCTGTTCTGCGACCGCCTCACCGTCCTGCGCAACGGCAAGGAGGCCGGCACCGCCCGTGTGGACGAGGTCGACGACGACACGGTGATCCGGATGATCATCGGGCGCTCGCTCGAGGCCACCTTCCCGCCAAAGCCGGTGCCGGCGCCCCGCCCGGCGGGGGCCGTCCCGGTCCTGAGCGGGGAGGGCCTGAGCACCGGCGGCAAGCTGCGCCAAGCCGCCTTCTCGCTCTGGCCGGGCGAGATCCTGGGCATCGCCGGTCTCCAGGGCATGGGCCAGCAGGACCTCTTCCACGCCTGTTTCGGCCTGGTCCCGCTCACCGAAGGCACCCTGTCGGTCGATGGCCGACCGATCACCCTGCGCTCGCCGCAGGACGCGATCCGGCCGGAGATCGGCCTCGCCCTGGTGCCGGAGGAGCGCAAGACCGAGGGCCTGTTCCTGAAGCGGGACGGCCGCTTCAACGTCTCGCTGCCGGTGATCGACCGCTATGCCCGTTTCGGGTTCGTCGACCGGGCGGCCGAGCGCCGGGACGTCGCGGCGGCGCTCGAACAGGTCGACATCCATCCGCGCGCCATCTTCACCCCGGCGGGTGCGTTCAGCGGCGGCAACCAGCAGAAGATCGCCATCGCCAAGTGGCTGATCACCGGCGGCCGCGTGCTGCTGATGTTCGATCCGACCCGCGGCATCGACATCGGCACCAAGCACCAGCTCTACGGCCTGATGCGCGACTTCGCGGCGGCGGGCGGTGCGGTTCTGTTCTACTCGACCGAGATCACCGAACTGGTGAACCTGTGCGACCGGGTCCTCGTCCTCTATGGCGGGACTGTCGTCGACGAGATGCAGGGCGAGGCGATCGAGGAGGAGCGGATCATGCGCGGGGCCCTCGGGGGAGCCGCGCGCCACGGAGTGCACGCATGACGAGCCTCGCCGCGACCTCCATCGGCTCTCGGCGGCCTGTCGCCCGCCCCGGCGCGTGGCGGCCGGGCCTGGCGCGCCACCGCGGCGTGCTGATCGCGCTGACCGTCTTCGCGATCCTGTTCGGGGTCGTCGTGGCGATCTCGGGGTTCAACTACTTCCAGTTCAGCTTCGTCTCCTCCGGCGGGGCGGCGCTGGCGCTCGCGACGGTCGGGCAGACCTTCGTGGTGCTCACCGGCGGGTTCGACCTCTCGGCCGGCGCCGTGGTCTCGCTGGTCAACGTCGTGCTCGGCACCGGGATGGGATCCGGCATCGGCTCGCAGGTCCTGTTCGGCCTGATCGCGCTCGGCATCGGCGCCGTGGTCGGGGCGTTCAACGGCGTCTTCGTCGCCTATGTGCGGATGCAGCCGATCGTCGTGACGCTCTCGACGATGTTCATCGTCCAGGGCGTGACCCTGCTCGTCAGCGACAAGCCGGGCGGCACCATCGCCCCCGAATTCGTCGCCTTCTTCACCGGCGACGCGATCCCGGGAATTCTGCCGGCGCCGGTGCTCGTCGTGGCGGGCGCGGCCTTGGTCTGGCTCCTCGTCAAGGCGACGCGGTTCGGCATCGGTCTCTATGCCGTCGGCAGCGACGAGGACGCGGCCTTCGCCTCGGGCCTCGACACCCGCTTCGTCACCTTCCGGGCCTACGTGCTGGCGGGAACCTTCTACGGCGCGGCGGGCGCCTTCGTGTCGGCGCAGACCGGATCGGCGGATCCGCTGGTCGGGAATTCCATGCTGCTCCAGATCTTCGCCGCGGTGGCGCTCGGCGGAACGGTGCTAGGGGGCGGGCGCGGCGGCGCGATCGGCTCGATCATCGGCGCCTACACGCTGATGATCGCCGTCAACATCCTGCTCGCCCTCGACGTGCCGGCCTTCTACTCGTCGGTGGCCGAAGGGACGCTGCTGATCCTCGCCGTCATCGGCGGCTCGCTCGGCCGGCACTCGGCGCTGGCGGATTATATCCGGCTCGGGCTCCTCACCCTCAAGGCCCAGCGGGACGGCACGCTTGCCGCCGCCCACCGCTCGCACCGTCCAAAGCTCGTGCTGCCGCCGGTGGCGCGCCGCAGCCACGCGCCCGCCGCCTCCGGCTGGCTGGTGCGGAATCGCGAGGCGCTGAAATACACGCTTCCCGCCTATGTCGGCCTGGTCCTGGTGCTGGTGGCGACGCAAGTCGTCAACGGCAACGCGCTGACCAATCCGGGCTTCTTCAACTCGCTGGTCGTGCTGTCGTCCTTCCTGGCGATCCTGGCGCTCGGCCAGGGCACGGCGATCCTGACCGGCGGCCTCGACCTGTCCCTGCCCTGGATGATCTCGCTCACCGGCATCGTGGTGGCGGGCCTCGTCGGCGGCTCGGACCAGGCGGCCCTCTGGGCCGTGCCGCTGGGCCTCGGCCTCGGGACCGCGCTCGGCGCGGTCAACGGGCTCGGCATCGTGCTGTTCGGCCTGCCGCCGATCGTAATGACGCTCGCCATGAACGGCATCCTCCAGGGGGCGGCGCTCGTCTATAGCGGCGGCACCCCGTCGGGCTTCGCCTCGCCGGGGATGCGCTGGGTGATGACGGGCCAGTTCCTCGGCGCCACGCCGGTGGTGTGGGGCGTCCTCGCCTTCGCGCTCGCCGCCGCGATCCTGCTCGGCCGCACCGTGTTCGGGCGCCGGGTCTACGCCATCGGCAACAGCCCGCTCGCCGCCCGCTTCAGCGGCGTCGGCGTCGGCGGCACGCTCATCGGGGTCTACGCCCTGTCGGGCTTCTGCGCGGCGCTCGTCGGCATCCTGCTCGCCTCGTTCAGCGGCCAGGCCAGCCTCGGCATGGGCGACGAGTACCTGCTGCCCTCGATCGCCGCGGTGGTGGTGGGCGGCAGCCTGATCACCGGCGGGCGGGGCCGCTATCCCGGCATGCTCGGCGGCGTGCTGCTGCTCACCGCGCTCTCGACGCTGCTCGCCGGCACCATGCTGCCCCACGCGGTGCGGGACATCATCTTCGGCCTCGTCGTGCTCGGGGCCGTGCTCGCCCTGCGCGATTGAGGCGGGTTTCACCAACAAGACGACACGGGAGGAGTCCATGCGCATCGAGATCCTGGCGGACGTCAAGACGACCCTCGGCGAGGGCCCGCTCTGGGACGTGGAGGAGCAGCGCCTGTACTGGATCGACAGCTTCGACGGGCGGGTCTTCCGCTGCACCGTGGACGGGCGCGAGATCCGGGCCTGGGACGTGCCGCAGAAGATCGGCTCGATGGCCTTGCGCCGCGGCGGCGGGGCGATCGTCTCGCTCCAGCGCGGCTTCCACGCCCTCGACTTCGAGACCGGCGAGGTCACCCTGATCCACGATCCCGAGCCCGACCGGCCGGCGAACCGGCTCAACGACGGCAAGGTCGACCGCCAGGGCCGCTTCGTCGCCGGCTCGATGGACACGATGGAGGAGGGCGCCAACGGAGCGCTCTACCGCCTCGATCCCGACCTCTCCGTGCACCGGCTCGATTCCGGCATCATCTGCTCGAACGGCCCGTGCTGGAGCCCGGATGGCGGCACCTTCTACTTCAACGACACCTGGTCGGGCGAGATCTGGGCCTACGATTACGACACCGCGACGGGCAATGTCTCGAACCGCCGGACCTTCGCGCCGGTCGACACGTCGGGCGGCGGCGCAGCCGACGGCTCGACCGTCGATGCCGAGGGCTGCCTGTGGAACGCGCTGGTCTATGACGGCAAGCTCGTCCGCTACCGGCCGGACGGCACGGTGGACCGCGTGATCGAGATGCCGGTCAAGAAGGTGACGAGCGTCATGTTCGGCGGTCCGAACCTCGACATCCTGTTCGTGACCTCGATGGCCAAGCCCCCCCTGCCGCGCTTCCCCGGAGACGGGCCGTTGCGCGGCAGCCTGTTCGCCATCCATGATCTGGGCGTGCGCGGCGTGCCGGAGATGCGGTTCGCCGGTTGAGCGAGGGGAGACGGCGTCGGAAGCCTTTTTCCTCGGAGGCCGGGATTTGTCCTCACAGCCTCTGCGCCGAAATCCAGATCTAGAAAGCCCGAATCTTCGCTGAGTGTGATCCGTCGAAATGATCATGGGGCCAGCAAAAAACAGTTCGAAACCGAGCTGAGCGGAGTTGTGCCATCCAGTCTACCCGACGTGTCGCGAACGGCTGCAAGAGCGTGGGAGCGTCGACCGCCGCAAACCCTCCCCCCTCTGCAGGGGAGGGTGCCCCACGGAGTGGGGCGGGAGAGGGGAACCACGGTTCCGGATAAGACTGAACCGTTTTGAAGGGCGCTCCCCGGATCGGCGTCGCGCTGCCCCTCTCCCGGCCCCTGCTGACGCAGGGTCCACCCTCCCCCGCAGAGAACGGAGGGTTCATGCTCTCGGCTGTTGCGCCGGCACCGCGCAACCTGCTGTTTTGTTGTCCATACATGCAGTTCCGCTTGGAGCGCTTCCTAACTTTGAGTGACGATCGGATCTCCATAGAAAATGCTGTGAAATCCGAGGCCAAGAACATCGACCGATTGCAGTGCGAACGGGCGATGTTCTAGACTCGTCGGTGCGCCCGGTATCGGCGTCGCGATCGGAATCGAGTGAATGAGCCAGCACCCCGCCGCGCCTCCGGTCCGGATCGAGGCCGATTATCTCCTGGAGACCGCGAGCGATCCCCGCCGTGTGGCGGAGACGATGGCCGGCGAGCAATCGAGCGGCACCTTCGTGCCGGTGCCGGGCGAGACGCCGGAACTCAAGGCCCGTTCCGCCGCCCGGGTCGAGCGGCTGGATGTGCTGGAGGAGGGCGTCGCGGCCCCGTCGCTGCCGACCACCGCCGCCATCGACGCAGGCAAGTTGCGCCGTGCCCGCGTCACCCTGTCCTGGCCGATCGAGAATCTCGGCCCCTCGCTGCCGAACCTGCTCGCCACGGTGGCCGGCAACCTGTTCGAGCTGCGCCCGGTCACGGGCCTGCGCCTCCTCGACATCCGGCTGCCGCAGGCCTTCGCCGAGGCCTATCCGGGCCCGCGCTTCGGGATCGAAGGCACGCGCCGCCTCGCCGGCGTCGAGGGGCGGCCGATCATCGGCACCATCGTCAAGCCGAGCGTCGGTTTCGGGCCGGACGAGACCGCCGCCCTGGTCCGCACCCTGTGCGAGGGCGGGATCGACTTCATCAAGGACGACGAGTTGCAGGCCGACGGGCCGCATTGCCCGTTCGACGACCGGGCGCGCGCGGTGATGCGGGTCGTCAACGACCATGCCGAACGGACGGGGAAGAAGGTGATGGTCGCCTTCAACCTCACCGGCGAGATCGACCAGATGCGCCGCCGCCACGATCTCGTGCGCGATCTCGGCGGTACCTGCGTGATGGCGAGCCTCAACTCGGTCGGCCTCGTCGGCATGATCGAGCTGGCGCGGATGAGCGAGTTGCCGATCCACGCCCACCGCAACGGCTGGGGCGCGCTGACCCGTCACCCGCTGCTCGGGTGGTCCTACGTCGCCTGGCAGAAGATCTGGCGGCTCGCCGGCGCCGACCACATGCACGTCAACGGCCTCGACAACAAGTTCTCGGAGGACGACGACAGCGTCGTCGCCTCGGCTCGGACCTGCCTGACCCCGCTGTTCCCCGACAAGCCGTGCCTTTCCATGCCGGTCTTCTCGTCCGGCCAGACGGTGCGGCAGGCGCCGGGCACCTACGCGGCGCTCGGCTCCACCGATCTCATCGTCACCGCGGGCGGCGGCATCGTCGCCCATCCGGGCGGGCCCGGCGAGGGGGTGGCGGCGTTCCGCCAGGCCTGGGAGGCGGCGGTGACGGGCATTCCGCTGTCCGACCACGCCCGCACCCATCCGGCCCTGGCGCAGGCGCTGGAGGGCGCCGCATGACCCCGAATATCCAGGCCTTCCGTGCGCTCCCCGACGGCCCGCTCGTCGCCTTCTACGGCGACGATTTCACCGGCTCCTCGGCGGCGATGGAGGTGCTGGCCTTCGCCGGGCTCGAGACCGTGCTGTTCCTCTCGGTTCCCGGCGCGGCGCGCCTGAAGGCCTTCGCGGGCGCCCGCGCCATCGGCATCGCCGGGGTGGCGCGCTCGCAGCCGCCGGCCTGGATGGACCGGGAATTGCCGCCCGCCTTCCGGCTCCTCGCCTCGCTCGACGCGCCGGTGGCGCATTACAAGGTCTGCTCGACCTTCGATTCGGCGCCGCATGTCGGCTCCATCGGCCGGGCCGCCGAGATCGGCCACGGCGTCTTTGCCGGCGACTGGATCCCGATGGTCGTCGCCGATCCGGGGATGGGGCGCTACCAGAGCTTCGGCCACCTGTTCGCGATGGCCGACGGCCGGGGCCACCGCCTCGACCGTCACCCGACCATGGCCCGCCACCCGGTCACGCCGATGGACGAGGCCGATCTCGGACGCCATCTCGCCCGCCAGACGGCGCTCCCGATCGGTCTCGTCGACTTCGTGGCGATGAAACGCGGCGCGGGCGATGCGGCGCTGGCCCGGGCGAGGGAGGAGGGCGCCCGGATCGTGTCTCTCGACGTGCTCGATGCCGAGACCCTGGCCGAGGCCGGGCGGCTGATCTGGGAGCGGGGCGGGCGCCCGGTCTTCGCCATCGGGTCGCAGGGGATCGAGGCCGCCCTGGTCGCCCATTGGCGCGCCGCCGGCCTGCTGCCGGCCGAGCCGCCGGTCTCCCGGCCCGGCCCGGTCGCGCGGATGGCGGTCGTTTCCGGCTCAGTCTCGCCGGCCACGGCCGGCCAGATCGCCCACGCCCTCGACCGGGGCTTTGCCGGCATCCGGCTCGACGCCCGCCTCGTGGTCGATGACCAAGCCTTCGCGCGCGAGATCGGCCGGGTGGTCGAGGCGGCTCTCCGCGCCCTCGGCGCGGGGCGCGATCCCCTGGTCTACAGCGCGGCCGGCCCGGACGATTCGGGCGTCGCCGCCCTGCGGGAGGCAGTGTCCGTCGCCGGCCTCGATCCGGTCCAGGCGAGCGAGCGGCTTGGCGCCGGGCTCGGCCACACCCTGCGGGAGATCGTGCGGGCCGCCGGCCTGACCCGGGCGGTGATCGCGGGCGGCGACACCTCGGGTCATGCCGCGATGCAACTCGGCATCGACGCCCTCACCGCGCTCGGGCCCCTCGATCCGGGTTCGCCGCTCTGCCGGGCGCATGGCCCCGACACGCCCCTCGACGGGCTCGAACTGGCGCTGAAGGGCGGCCAAGTCGGCCGGCCCGATTTCTTCCTGGCCGTCAAGCAGGGTGGCCGTGCCGCCTCGTGAGACGATGGAGGTGAGGAGACGACGCAGCGGCTCGCGGGCAAGGCCGCCCTCGTCGACAGGGCGGGACCATCGGCCTGTCCGTCGCGACCGCCTCCATGCGCGTGGGCGGCGGCACGGTCATCAGTATCGCCTCGCTGTCGGGCCGGCGCGGCGGCAACGGGCAGGCGGCCTACGGCTCGGCCAAGGCGGGGCTCGAACTCCCGACCAGGGTCAGGCGGTGGGGCTTGCCGCCCACACCATCACCGTCGATACCATCGCGCGCAGCGCGTTCCAGACCGAGATCGCCAGGACGATGCACGACCGGGCGGCCCGGGCCGCCTACGCCGCCCGGGTCCCGCTGATCCGCGACGGCACCCCGGGTGGAGGACGCGCCCGGCGGATGCTGCTACCGCGTCCGGAGCGCGGACGGCGACCTGTCCGACATCACCCGGCTGCCCGCATCGTGTCACCCGGCCCGGGTGACACGATGCGGGTCTGCAGGGAGCGCAACCTGCGCTCACCGCCGCCGGCCGCGCGTGTCCAGAAGGGCGGGAGCGGTAGGCGCCAAGGGCCGGGCCGGCGCGATCCCTGCCTGCGTCGCACCGGCCGCGAGACCCCCATCGTGCGGGCGCATCGCGCCGTCGCCGAACAGGCCGCCGGGGCCCTGGTTCGGCACCTCGATCCGCGCGCCCCACACGTCGATCGTGTGCGTCTGCTGCGCGAGGGCGCTGCCGGTGGTGGCGGCCAGCAAGGCGGAGGCAAAGATCAGCCGGTGCAACATCTGACTATCTCCGAAATTCCGCCGCCTATCAGCGCGGCATCTGTCTCGAAGATAATTTTTCCCTGCATTCGAAATATCGTCGCAAAATATAGAATGGCACATACATTGATCTGCGCCGGTCATACTAAGGTATTGTGAAGCGGCGGCTCCGGGGACGGAGGCGCGGTCCGGCCTCGTCTCGGGCCGGGTCCGGCGGCCGTGTCGCCCTTGGCTCCGGTCGTCCGCCGGCATCGTCCGACAGGTCGCGGCCCCCAAGGCCGGCCGTGGCGCGGCCGGCCGCCGGAAACGCCGCGCCGGGGGGCCGTACGATTGGAGCCTGAGCCGATGAGGGCGCCCTGTCGTCGAACGGGGGACGTGGAGATGGCGACCCCGGTAGGGCTCGAACCTACGACCTGCCGCTTAGAAGGCGGCTGCTCTATCCAGCTGAGCTACGGGGCCTGGCCGGATGGCGTGGTAGCAGGACGCTTGCCGCCCGTCCACACGGGACGGGACGCCGCGGACGGCTTGTGCCCCGCGCCCGGCGTCGACGACGGCCTCTCGCGCACGTGCAGACTCTACCCCGCCGCCACGGCCGCCGACCACGGCGAGGCGACGTCGCTGCACGCGCTAGCCTCGCCGCCTTCCAGCCTGACGAAGTTGGGGCAGGCGAAGTTGATCGGCAGGACGCCGTGCTCCACCACCGCCAGCGGGCCCGCCGCCGCGAGGGCGTCGCGCACGGCCTGCGGGAGGCGGGCATCCGCCGTGGCGCCGTCCGGGCCCGAGACGTCGATGCGCGGTGCGTGGGCCGCCTCGCCCGCCTCCATGCCGAAATCGATGAGGTAAGCGAGGGTCTGGTAGACGCTCGCCAGGATTCGCCGCCCGCCCGATGCGCCGGCGGCGAGGCGCGGACCGTCGCCCGTGCGCGGCGTGACGATGACCGGGCACATGTTGCAGAGCGGGCGCGCGCTCGCGGCGATCGCGTTGGCGCTGCCGGGGCGCGGATCGAACCACATCACGCCGTTGTTCATCAGCACGCCGGTTTTCGGCAGCACGACCCGGCTGCCCATCGACGAGAGCAGCGTCGTCGTCAGCGAGACCAGCATCCCGTTCCGGTCGACGACCGTGAGATGCGTCGTGCAGGTATCGCCAGGTGTGTCGCCCGTCTCCCCGGCCGCGCCCAAGCCCGAAAGGCGCCGGGCATAGGCGTCGCGCATGACCGTCGAGAGGGTGGAAAACCAGGCGGCGTCCGGGCCGGAGGGCGGGAGGGCGACCTCCGCCATGCCGGCGACGACCTCGGCCAGCGTCGGCGCGGCGGTGAGGCCGCCCGCATGGTGGACGAGGTGGTCGCTGCGCCACGCGAGGGTCGGCGCGCCGCGCAAGCCGGCCAAGCAGCCGGCCAGGTCGTCCCGGTCGATCACGCCGCCGACGGCCGCGACGTCGGCGGCGAGGTCGCGGGCGATCCCGCCCTCGTAGAAGTCGCGCAGGCCGCGTTCCGCCAGCCGCTCCAGCGTCTCGGCCAGGCGGCCGAGGGGCCGGAAGCCGGGCGTGCCCTGGTAGGGCGGCACCGGCGGCAGCCCGTCCGGCAGGTAGATCCGCGCGCTCTCCTCGTAGAGCCGCAGCACCGAGGCCGAGGAGGCGATCTTCAGGGTGGTGAACCAGTCCTGGGCCAGGCCCCGCCGAGCCAGCGCGATGGCCGGCGCCAGCAATTCCGCGACCGGGCGGCCCGTCCCGAACGCCTCGTGCAGCGCGGCGTAGCCCGCCACCGCCGAGGGGATGCAGAACGAGAGCGGCCCGTGGACGTTGCGGTCGCCCTCCACCTCGGGCCAGGTGAACAGGTCGCGCTTTTCCCGGCCGGTGAGAGGATAGTCCGCGGCCTTCGTGTTGCGGCTCGACACCGGCCCGAAATCGACGACCGTCGCCCGCGCGGCGCCGGCCGGCAGCACCAGGGCGAAGCCGATGCCGCCGAGCCCGCTGTTCCAGGGCTCGACCGCCGCCAGGGCGAAGGCGGTGGCGAAGGCCGCATCGGCGGCGTTGCCGCCGGCTGCGAGGATCGCCGCGCCCGCCTCGGCGGCCTCGCGGTTCTGCGCCACCACGATCCCGTTCCGGCCCGACGCGACCGGCTTCGTCACCGTCCAGTTCTGCGTGCGATAGGGCGTGGTGTCGTGAGCCGGCATCCGCATGTCCTCCCGAGTCCGTCGGTCGGCGAGGATGACCGGCCGCGGATCGCCCGCCAAGCGCCGATGCCGCGGGGGCGATGCGCCTGCCGGGCAGGGGAAGGCCATCGGCGACCGGCCCGGCACTCGACCGCCAGGGGCGTCGGGATGCCGACGTGTCGTCTGCTCGGAGCCTGGATGGCCGATCGGATGACTCGCCCCCACCCGCAACCTCGTCCCGAGGCGCCGCGTCGCGGCCTCGACGGAGGGCTCCAGACGTCGCGATGATCCCTGGACTCCTCCATCGAGGCTTCCTCCGGTCGCACCTCAGAGCCTGTTTGAGCGGAGTGATTTGACAAAAACCGAGAGGGATTATGGGATATCCCACCCTTTCACCTCAGGATGGGGTTAGAGGATGGGATGATCCCACCTGACTCAAGTCTTGGGTGCTCAGACAGGCGCTCGAGATGGGCTCGCTCATGGGATGGAGAATGGCATGACGACGCCGATCTCGCCAGTCAAACAGGCTGCCGGATTTCCCTGGTCTCGCCGGTTCCCGTCGCGGAACCGGCGGCCGTTCCTTGCGGAACCCGTTCAGGCCTCGGACTTGCGCGGCCGGCCGCGGCGGGCCGGTGCCGCGGGCTCGGCCTTGGTCTCGGCCTGGGCCCGCTGGGCCGCAGCGCGCTCGCGCCGGATCTGGCCGAGGCCGAGGCTCTTGGCGAGCTCGGAGCGCTGGGCCGCGTAGCTCGCCGCCACCATCGGATAGTCGTAGGGCAGGCCGAACTTCTGGCGGTACTCGTCCGGCGTGTAGCCGCGCGTCGTGAGGTGCCGCTTCAGGCTCTTGTACGGCTTGCCGTCGAGGAAGCTCGTGATGTGGTCCGGCGTCACGGATTTCCGGATTTGCGCGGCGGTGACCTTATGGTCCTCCACCGGCTCGGGCGCCGGCTGATCGAGGCCGACCAGCGTTGCGTGTATCGATGCAATCAGGCCGGGCAGATCTGCTACCGGAACGTTGTTGTTCGAGACGTAGGCGCCGACGATGTCACTCGTCAGCTCGATCATCGGAGAGGTGAGGGAGACTGCGTCGTCCATTTTTTTCTTCCAAAATACCAACCCGTCCTGTGATGGGCGCCTGCCGCTCCAGGGTCAACCGGCATGACCGAACAACCCTCCGATAAAGCGGTCCGCTCGTACGATTTCATGGGGATTAAGCTTGCAAAGACCGCGGCAACCAGGCTTCGCCCGGGGTGGAACAAGTGAAATGGTAAGTCTGGGACCGCCGGCCCGGGCGGTCCGCCCCCCGCGTTTCGTACGGCCCCGCTCGAACCCGGGGCCGGGAGCGGCGTTCGGTGGAGGGGGCGCGGGAGCGGCGATCATGGATGTCGGACGCAAGTCGGGGCGGCCCGGGCGGGTCGTCGAGGTCGGGATTCGCGGGCAGGCCCGCTACGCCCGCATGGCGAGCGGCGAGACGATCTGGTGGGGCTCGGAGGAGGATGTGCCGGACCGGGTCGCCCTGGCCGCCGCCGCCGCCGGTGACGCCGTCGGGCAGGGCCCCGCAACCGGGCGCGACCGCGTCGAGCAAAGGTAGGACGGGCTCGGCGGTGGAGGTGGCAGGCCCGAGCGCCGGGACGCCACCCCGAACCCCCGCGCATGACGGCTACGCGTCGATCCGAGGGGGGACGGGTAGAAACGCGCGCGCTTCTTCCCTATATGGGTGTCATGGCAGACAACACTTCCACTCCCTTCACCATCGAGATTTCTCCCATCACCAAGCCGGCTGGCCAGTTCCAGTGGGCCATCCGTCGGAACGGCAAGCTGATCGAGCGGTCGGACCGTCCGCATCCGACGGAGGCCAAGGCCGAGGCCAGTGCCCTCGCGGCCGTCGAGCGCAGCATGCACTCCGCCAGCAGCGGACGTTGGTAAGCCGCCCGGTGCACCCATCCCGCTGTCCCGGCGGGCCGGGTGCGCCCCTCCGGATCACGGTGTGATCCCGGCACTACCCCCCCTCGATCCTCCCGCCCTCGTGCGGGCTGCAACGGCCGCGCCCTGTGACGCGGCCGTTCTGGTGCGCCTGCGCGCGCCGCCGACGGCCGACGAGGAGGCCGTCTCCCTCACCTGCAGCCTGCGCCTGTCCCCCGGCGACCACGTGCTCAAGCGCATCGTGATCGAGGGTGGATCCGCATCCGGCGTCACGCTCGATTGCGCCGGCGCCACTCTCGGCCGGCCGGACGTGCCGGCGCATCTGGGCACCTACACGATCGCGATCCGCTCCAAGGCCCCGGCTCGCCCGGGTGAGCCGTGGGACCGGCCCTCGGACATCCGCATCCGCGGCTGCACGGTGTTCGGCCATGTCCGGGTCTGGGGCATGGGCGAGAACGGACAGGGGCCGCTCCTGCGTGAATCCTCCCACAGCCTGGGCCACACCGAGCGCGCGCAAGCCGCGGCGCCGACCGGTGTGACGATCACCGGTACGACCATCGTCGCGGCCGGGCCGATCCCGCTCTATCTCGGGCCCGGCGTGACCCGGGTCACCCTCCAGGGCTCGCGTCTCGCCGGCCGCTCGGTCTCGACGGCGCTCTACCTCGACGCCGAGAGCGCCGAGAGCCGCATCGTGGACAACGACATCGAGACCGAGACCGGACGCGAGGCCGTCGCCGTCGACGGGTCGGCGCGCAACCGCATCACCGGCAACCGCTTCATCCTGCGGGGCCAGGGCGGCGTGCGCCTCTACCGCAATTGCGGGGAGGGCGGCACGGTGCGCCACCAGACGCCCTCGGACAACGTGATCACCGGAAACCGCTTCCGCACCGGCGGGTTCTTCCCGGCCGCGGCGATCGTGGTGAATTCCCGCAACGGCTGGCGGCTGACCTGCGGGGAGGATGCCGGCTACCCGTTCGGCAGCAGCATCGATAACGGCGATCACGGGACCGGCAACGTGGTGGCGCCCAACACCGTCGAGTGAGGCATCCCGGATCCGGCGCATGACGGCCCCGTTTGATCCAGATCAATGCGGCAAGCCTGGCGGTCCCCATCCTCCCAGTGGGACCGTCGAGGCCGAGGATGCCGCATCACCTGATCCGCAAGTTCGGTCGCTACGCCCGCCTCTCCCCGGACGACGAGGCCGTGCTGGGACGGCTCGTCCGCGATGCCGACTGGATCGGGCCCGACCACGACCTCCTTCGCGAAGATGCCGCCGCCAAGGGGTATGGGCGATCCTGGAAGGCTGGGCCTGCGCCTACAAGCAGCTGGAGGACGGGCGCCGGCAGATCACCGCCTACCTCATGCCCGGGGACCTGTGCGGGACGCCGATCGTCTTTCCGGGCATCGTCAACTACTCGGTCGGCACGCTGACGCCGGTGCGCGCCGCCCGGATCCCCGGCTCCAGCCTCCTGTCCGCGATGGACGGCCACCCGCCCATCATGCGGGCCGTCTGGCTCGACATGCTGGCGACGTCGGCCATCCAGCGGGAATGGACGGCCAATATCGGCTTTCGCACCGCCAAGGAGCGGATCGCGCACCTGTTCTGCGAGATCGTCTCCCGCCTGCGGGCGGTCGGGCTGACCGACCACGACGGCTGCATCCTGCCGCTCACGCAGGAAGATCTCGGCGAGACGGTCGGGATCTCGACCGTCCACGTGAACCGTACGCTCCAGGACCTGCGCCAGGCCGGCCTGATCACGCTGCGGCGCCAGCGGCTCGGCATCCCGGATTTCGCGGCGCTGCGGCAGGTCGCCCGGTTCGACGACGTCTATCTCTGCCAACGCCCGTCGGTTGGCGGGGAGCACGGAGGCATCGATGAGAAACCCGACGCGGATGTGATCGCCGGATCGGGGATGATGGGCATCACCATGTGATCGATCGAAGCAATATTTCTCATCTCATCCGAAGGGCGATGCGGAACGCCGTGCGCCTGCTTCGGAACCGTGCGCGGTTACGGTTCCCGGGTTCCGCTTTCGCGGCCCCGGGATGACGGGGAGAGTTTGCGTCGGGCCGGCCCGCTCGAACAGCCTCTCAGGGCGCGATCTGCAGGATCGCCTCGACCTCGACCGTCATGGCGTTGGGCAGCGAGCCCATCCCGACCGCCGAGCGGGCGTGGCGGCCGGCATCGCCGAGCACGTCGACCAGAAGATCCGAGCATCCGTTGATGACCTTCGGATGGTCGGCGAAGTCGGGCTCGGCATTGACCATCCCCAGCAGCTTCACCACCGCCTTGACCCGCGACAGGTCGCCGAGCGCCGCCTTGGCGACGGCGAGGAGCTGCAATCCCGCCAGTTGCGCGTCGGCGTAGCCCTCCTCGATCGTGGCGTCGCGGCCGAGCCGGCCGGGGCGATAGGTGCCGTCCGGGCGCTTCGGACCCTGGCCCGAGAGGTAGAGCAGGTCGCCGACGATGCGGTAGGGCACGTAGTTGGCGACCGGTACCGGCACCTGGGGCAGGGTCAGGCCGAGCTCGGCGAGCTTCTGTTCGGGGGTCATGCGTGGCTCCTGGTCGTGGATGTGGACAAGATCTCGGGCGTGGAAGAGGATCTCGGGCGTGGAAGAGGACGCCGCCGACGATCGCGGCGGCCGCGGACGGGCGACACTCGCTCGAAGGATGCGCCCCGGTCGAATGGCGGTGTCGAAGCCGCCGCCGTCAAGCGGCAGGACCGGGGCGCCGCCGGCCCGGATGGTCGGTCGCCGGGCGGCTCACCGCGACGAGGCCGGCCCGGATCACGTCCGGATATGCTCGTGGGGGTGCGGGCTGGAGGCATGCGGATCCGGACCGTGGCGGTGGTCGCCGAGCTCGATCCGGGCCGGGATGATCGAGAGGCTGTCGTGGCGGATGCCGCGCTGGGTCGCGACCGCGTCGGCGAAGTCGAGGATCTCGCGCACCCGGCCGCGGACGAGGAGCGTGTGCAGGCTCGCCTCGTGGTCGAGGGGGACCTGGAGCTGCGCGATCACGAGGTCGTGCCGCTGCTGCTGGATCGCGGCGAGGCGCTGGCCCAGGTCGCGCAGGCCGGCCTCGGCGACGAAGGTGAAGGTCGCCACGCAACAAAGGTCGGGGTCGAGCGCGCGGCGGGTCTCGGCGAGGCCGCGCCGCAGGAGGTCGCGCATCGCCTCCGAACGGCCGGCATAGCCGCGCCGTTCGGCGATCCGGTCGACCTCGGCCACGAGGTCCGGGTCGAGGGTGACGGTGATCCGCTGCATCAGCCGATCTCCTTGGGCGTGGCGGGCAGGACGGCATCCACGAGGGCGCACGCCGCCGGGTGCGACAGGGTGAGGCAAGTCCTGCCGAGATCCGACCTGCAGGCCGACATATCGACGATCCGCCCCTCGCTCAGCACCACGACCCGGTCGGCGAAGCGGCGTGCCAGCCGCACGTCGTGGGTGACGAGGAGGAAGGCGGTCCCGTGCCGGCGGCGCAGGTCCGAGAGGCGGTCGAGGACATCGACCTGGCGCGGCGCGTCGAGGTTCGAGATCGCCTCGTCGAGGACCACGAGGGCGGGCCGGGTGGCGAGCGCCCGGGCGAGTCCGACCCGCTGCACCTGGCCGCCGGAGAGCTGGCCGGGCAGCCGACCGGCTTCGGCCGGGTCGAGGCCGACCATGTCGAGGACTTCCGCGGTCCGCGCCTCCCGCTCCGGGCCCGACAGGCCGGTCAGGTGGCGCAGGGGCTCGGCGACGATCCGCCCGATACTGTGCCGGGGATTCACCGCCGAGAGCGGATCCTGGAGCACCATCTGCACCGCGGCGCGGAAGGCCCGCCGGCCGTCGCGGTCGAGCGTGCCGAGGGGCGCGCCGCGAAACCGAACCGTTCCGTCATCGGCGTCTTCCAGCCCGAGGAGCAGGCGGGCCAGCGTGCTCTTGCCCGAGCCGCTGCGGCCGATCAGGGCGACGCATTCCCCCACCGCGAGGGCGAGGTCGATCCCGGCCAGGACCGGTCGGGCCGCCTTACGCCAGCCGGCGCCCGGATAGGTCTTGCCGAGCCCTTCCGCCGTCAGCAGCGCCGTCATGCCTGGACCTCGTGCAGCGCACGATGGGCGTCGAGGAGGGCCCGCGTCGCCGGATGCGCCGGCTCTGCGAACAGGCGGGAGACATCGCCCGTCTCGACGATGCGGCCTTCCTCCATCACCGCCACCCGGTCGGCGAGGCGGGCGACGACGCCGAGATCATGGGTGACGATCAGCAATCCCAGATCGTGCTTGCGGACGAGGCGAGCGAGGAGATCGAGGATGCCGGCCTGCGCGACGAGGTCGAGATCGGTGGTCGGTTCGTCGGCGACGAGGAAGGGCGCCCGGGAAAGGAGTGCCAGCGCGATCATCGCCCGCTGCAGCATCCCGCCCGACATCTGGAACGGATAGAGGTCCGGCACGCCCGGATCCTCGCCGAGCCCGACCGCCGCTAGGGCCTCGTTCATTGCCTCCCGCCCAGCCCGGCCGCGGATCCCCGCCACCGCCAGGGTCTCGCCGGCATGGTCTCGAAGCGTCCGCAGGGGGTTGAAGGCGGTGCGCGGCGCCTGGAGCACGCTGGCGACGGCCCGGCCGCGCAAGGCCTCCGGCTTCGCCTCCGTCCCGCCGAGGAGGATGCGCCCGCCCGCCTGCCGCGTGCCCGGCGGCAATACCCCGAGGAGGCCGGCGCAGGCGAGCGACTTGCCGGACCCGCTGGCGCCGACGAGGGCCAGGACCTCGCCTTCGTGCAGATCCAGGGTCACGTCCCGCACCAGAGGTCGTGTCTCGCGCCCTCGCCAGGTCTCGACGCGAAGGCCGTCGATCCGGAGCGTCCGCGCGCTCACAGTCCGCGTCCCGCGACGAGCGTCGGGTCGAGGCGGTCGCGCAGGGCGTCGCCGAGGCGATTGAAGGCCAGCACCGAAAGGGCGATCGCGAGCCCCGGCCAGACGACGAGGAACGGCCGGGTCCAGAAGAACGGGCGCGCGTCGTTGATCATCACGCCCCATTCCGGTGTCGGCGGCTGCACGCCGAGGCCGAGGAAGGACAGCCCGGCGACGTGGAGCGCCATGTGGCCGATATCGAGGGTGGCGAGCGCGGCGAGCGGCGGCACCACGCCGGGCAGCACGTGCTCGGCGAAGATCGCGAGCGACGGTGCGCCGGCGATCCGTGCCGCCAGCACGTAATCGCGGGTCTTCAACTCCAGGACGAGGCCGCGCACGATCCGCGCGTACCAGGCCCAGTGCGACAGCACGATGGCCGCCACCACGTTGACGAGGCCGGTGCCGAGCGCGCCGATCATGAACAGGGCCAGCACGAAGGTCGGCACGGTGAGGAAGACGTCGCACAGGCGCATCAGCCCGGCATCGACCCGACCTCCCACCATCCCGGCGAGCCCCCCGACCGAGAGGCCGAGCGCCACGACAAGCGCGAGCACGACCAGGACCGAGCCGAGGGTGGTGCGCGCCCCGGCGATCAGCCGCGAGAGGATGTCACGGCCGAGATGGTCGGTGCCGAAGAGATGCGTGAGGTTCGGCGCCTCGAACCGATGGGCGAGATCGACCGCCAGGGGATCGTGGGGGGCCGCGAGCGGTCCGAAGAGGGCGAGGAGCACGAAGCAGGCGGCGAGTGCCCCCGCAACGGTGACCGGCCCGGGGCGGGCGGTGGCGAGGCCGGAGATCCTCACGCGGCGTCTCCCGCGAGGCGGATGCGCGGATCGAGCCAGGCATAGGCGAGGTCGACCGCGAGGTTGCACAGGACGAACACCACCGTCATCACCAGGGTGAAGCACTGGATCACCGGGTAGTCGCGGTCGTAGATCGCCGAGACGGCGTAGCGGCCGATGCCCGGCCAGGAGAAGATCGTCTCGACCACCAGAGCGCCGCCCAGTAGCTCGCCGACATGCATCCCCGTCGCCGTGACGACAGGCACGAGGGCGTTGCGAAGGACATGGCGGCGGGTCACGGCGCGCTCAGGAAGGCCGCGCAGGCGGGCATAGAGCACGTGACGCGCGCCTGCCACCTCCAGCATGCTCGCCCGCAGGAGCCGGGCATTGACCGAGAGCGACATCAGGCCGATCGCCAGCGTCGGCATGACGAGGTGGAGCGCGGTGCCGCTCCCCGTTGCCGGCAGCCAGCCGAGGGACACCGAGAAGGTGGCGACGAGCAGGAAGGCGATCCAGAAATTCGGCAGCGAGACCCCGAGCACCGCGACGCCGCGCACCAGCCGGTCCTGCCACCCGCCGCGATGCCCGGCCGCCCAGGCGCCGAGCGGCAGGCTCAATGCGAGGCTGACCACGAGTGCCGTCCCGGCGAGCTGGAGCGTGGCGGGCAGGTAGCCGAGAAGCTCCGGCAGCACCGGCCGGCGCGTGGCGTAGGAGAGGCCGAAATCGCCGTGCAGCGCGTGCCACAGCCAGTCGAGGTACTGGACGACGAAGGGGCGATCGAGGCCGAGCATCGCCCGGGCATCGGCGATGGCCGCGTCGGTCGGCGGAACCTGCGACAGGCGCAGATAGTCGAGCGCCGGGTCGCCCGGCCCCAGCCGCAACATGGTGAAGACGAGAAGCGAGACGCCGAGCAGCATCGGGGGGATCAGTGCCAGGCGGGCGGCGGCAAAGCGCAGCATCAGCGGGACGCCCCGGCCGGCCGCATGGCGGCGAAGGGGATCTCGTTGAGCGTCGCACCGAACCGCACGCCCGTGACCCTGGCGCGGTGGACCTCGATCGCCACGGCATGGGAGATCGGCAGGTACACCGCCGCCTCGTGCAGCATGGTCAGGATTCTCGCGTAAAGGCGTTGCCGCTCGGCCGGGTCGGTGGCGGCGAGGGCCGCCGTGATCGCGGCGTCGATCCCGGCCTTGTCGGGCAGGCCCTTCTGCGCCTGGTAATCGGCGTGCGAGGGCGCCCGCATCGCGCTGACGAAGGAGGCGGGATCGTAGGGCGGCCCCCAGGTCTCGCCGAAGATCAGGCCGAAGCGCCCGTCCTTCTGGCGGGCGAGGATCGCGCTCTCCTCCTCGCCGACGAGGCGCACGGCGATGCCGATCCGGGCGAGATCGGCCTGGATCACCTCGGCGATGGCCTTCTGTTGGGCGTTGGTGCCGACGAAGTCGAGTTCGAGCGCCAACGGGCGCCCGGCTTTCGCGCGTACCCCGTCGCGGCCCCGGGCCCAGCCGGCCTCGTCGAGGAACTTGTCCGCCGCCGCCCGGTCGAAGCCGTAGGGTGTCAGCCCGACATCGGCGTAGGGAATGGTGGGGGCGAACAGGAAATCGGCGCGGGGCTCGATCCCGTCGAGGACGGTGCGGACCAGGGTGTCCTTGTCGACCGCCTGGTTGATCGCGCGCCGCACCGCGGGATCGTCGGTGGGGAATCGCGCGGAGTTGAGCGCGAGGACCCGAGTGGCGAGCGGCCCTGATACCGCGGCCGAGAAGGCCGGGGCTTGCTCGCGCAGGCGCAGGAAGGCCTCCGACGGGATCTGCCCGGCGGCGCCGTAGACGAGATCGACCTCGCCGGTCTGGAGCGCGATGGCGCGGGTGTTGGGGTCGGGGATCACCTTGACGACGAGGCGCGCGAAGGCCGGCTTGTCGCCCCAGTAGGTCGGGTTGGCGGCGAAGGTATCGGAGATGCCGAGCCGCGTCTCGACGAGGCGCCACGGCCCGGTGCCGACCGGCGCCCTGATGCCGCCCGCCGTGGTGCTCCCCGGGCCCATGGCGGCGGGCGAGACGAAGCGGAAGGGCCGCGGCAGTGCGAGTTCCTTCAACGTCGGATCGTGCGCGGCCTTGAGCACCAGCCGGAAGGCGAGGGGGCCGGTGACCTCGGTGCGGTCGATCTGCCGCGCCAGGTCGAGCCAGTCGTGGCGGGCACGGTTGGCCAGGATCGCATCGAAGTTCGCCTTCACCGCCGCGGCGTCGAAAGGCGTCCCGTCGCTGAAGGTCACGCCCGGACGCAAGGTGAAGTCGTAGGTCCGCCCGTCCGTCGAGATCGTCCAGGCGGTGGCGAGCCAGGGCTCGACCGTGCCGTCGGCGCGGGCCCTCACCAGCGGCTCATAGACGCTGGCCTGCGCGAACATCTGGTTGGGGGCGTAGAGATGCGGGTTCAGCGGCCCGACATTGGTCGGCCAGGAATAGGTGAGCTGTGGGCCGTCCGCGGCCGCCACGGTCATCGGCAGGACGGTGCCGGCCATCAGGGCGGCGACGGCGAGGCTCGCCAGCTTGGGCATCGGGCTCCTGGTATGACGAATGAGAGGAAAGCTCCTACCGCCTGATACGGGAGCGGCGCCGGATCGGCCAGCGGCGATGCACGATTTTCCGTTCGTTCGTCTCGCACGAGGATCATCCGGGAAACGAAAGGCCGCGGGTTCTCTCCTCTCCCCGCGGGCGGGGAGAGGGCTGCGTCTCCGTTCAGGAGACGCAGCAAGCGGAGGCGCAGCCGGAGAGAGGGTGAGGGGGTCTCGACGCGTAAGGCTCCTGCGGAAACACCCCCTCACCCCCGCCCTTCGGGCTCCCTGAGCCCCTTCGGAGCTCAGGCCTCTCCCCGCCCGCGGGGAGAGGGGAAACCCGAGCCGATCTTTCGTCTGGACAGCCGCCCGCCGGTCCTGTCGATTGTCCTCCAACGAGACGGGCGCTCCGGAATCGGACGACGCCCCCGGGAGGAAACAGGATGGCGAAGGTCGCGATCGTCGGATGCGGCGCCATGGGCTCGGTCTATGCAGGCCTGATGGCGTCGGTGGGCCACGCGGTGCACGCCGTCACGCTCTGGGCCGATCATGCGGCGGCGATGCGGGAGAGGGGACTGCGCGTCGAGGGTGCGAGCGGCGACCGCACCGTGCGGCTCGCGAGCGCCGGCACCACGACGGAGGGGATCGGCCCCTGCGACCTCGTCATCGTCGCCACCAAGGCCTTCGACGTCGCGGCGGCGGCCGGGAGTTGCGCCCCGCTGATGGGGCCCGGGACGGTGGTGCAGACGATCCAGAACGGGCTCGGCTCGCCGGAGGTGGCGGCGACATTCATCGACCCGGACCGGATCGCCGTCGGCGTGGTCGGCGGCTTCGGCGCCTCGATGCGGGTCCCCGGCCACGCGCATCATAACGGCCTCGAGATGATCCGCTTCGGCGCCTTCGCGGGCCTGCCGCGCGAGCGCCTGGAGGCCTCGGCGGCGATCTGGGACTCGGCCGGATTCAAGACCAGCCTGTTCGACGATCTCGGCCGGATGGTGTGGGAGAAGCTGATCATGAACGTCACCTTCTCGGGCACCACCACGCTCACGGGCCTGACTATCGGCGGGGTGATGGCCGATCCGGAGGCCTGGCGAGTGGCGAAGGGATGCGCCGAGGAGGCGATCGCCGTGGCGGAGGCCATGGGGGTGAACCTCCAGGTCGGTGACCCGATCGAGCATATCCGCCGCCTCGGCGGCAGGATTCCCGATGCCCGGCCCTCGATGCTGCTCGACCATCGGGCCGGGCGCCGCGGCGAGGTCGAGGCGATCAACGGGTCGATTCCGCGCCTGGGCCGGCGATGCGGGGTGGCGACACCGGTCAACGACACCGTGGTCGCCCTGATCAAGGCGCGGGAGGCCGCCTTCCCGGTCCAGGCCGATCCCGGAACCTGCCCGGTCTGATCAGGCTCCGAGCGCCCGGTCGGTCTCCGCGCGCCACGGCAGGCTCGCCTGGCTGCCCCGCCGCCCGCAGGCGAGGGCGGCCGCGACGCTCGCCCGCTCCATCGCCGCGCGCAACGGCGTGCCGCGATCGAGCGCCGCCGCCAGGACGCCGACGAAGCAGTCGCCCGCCGCGGTGGTGTCGACCGGGTCGATCGCCCGGGCCGGGACGTGCCAGGCGCCGTCCGCCGTCGCCGCCTCCGAGCCGGCCTCGCCGAGGGTGCGCACCACGTCGATGCCGAGCACCGCCCGCAAGGAGGCCGCCTCCGGCGCGCAGCCGAGCCGCGCGGCGGTCGCCTCCGCCTCGTCCTCGTTGACGACGAGGAGACCGGCGAGCCGCAGGGTGGCGGCGTCGAGCGGCAGGGCGGGAGCGAGGTTGAGGATCGCCCGCAAGCCCGTAGCCCGGGCCCGGCGCAGGAGCGCAGCGGTCTCGGCCGCCTCGACCTCCATCTGGAGGAGCAGCGAGGTCGCCCGGGCGAGATCGGTATCCGCAACCTGATCGGCCCGGGCCTGCGCGTTCGCCCCCAGCGCCACCGCGATGCGGTTGCGGCCCGCCGCGTCGATCCAGATCGAGGCGCAGCCCGTCGCCGCCGCCACGGTACGGACCCGGGCGATGTCGGCACCCGCCTCGCGCAGACCCGACAGCGCCACCTCGGCGAGGGCATCGCCGCCGACGGCGCCGACCATCGCGACCTCTGCCCCGTCCCGGGCCGCGGCCACGGCCTGGTTCGCGCCCTTGCCGCCCGCCTGCACGGCGAGATCGTCGGCCAGCAGCGTCTGGCCCGAGCGCGGGATCTCGGGGAGGCGGAAGATCAGGTCGGCATTCAGCGAGCCGAAGCAGACGATCACGGGGTTTCTCCTGGGGCGGCTTCGGGCAGGCGCCGGGCGCGACGTCGGTCGATGTCACCGATGCGCAGGAACGGGAAGGGGGCGGGCGGGGCGATCGGGAACTTTTACGGGAGCCGCACCATCGACGCCATCGAACGACCGGCGGTGCCGAAACGAAGGCCACGTTTTCACCCTGGCCTTCATCCGCGGAAAAATTTCCGCTCGCCTGCAGGAACACCCGGCGAAACCGCGCGATTCGTCCGCAATGCCGCTGGGGCAAGGGCGTCAGGGGGAGGCGGCGGCGACGCCGGTTCCCGGGGCACCCATCCCCGCAATTCCGCCTCCCCTCGCCCGAGCCTTTGCCGATGCACGATCCGGACGCCCGGCCCTACCAGCCCATCGAGGCCTACGGCCTGATCGGCAACTGCCACGGCTGCGCCCTCGTCGCCCGCGACGGCTCGATCGACTGGGCCTGCCTCGAGCGATTCGATGCGCCCCCGGTCTTCTCCCGCCTGCTCGACCGCCGGCGCGGCGGCTTCTTCGCCCTCGCGCCGGAAGGGCCGTTCGAGAGTGCACGGCTCTATCTGCCGGGCACCAACATCCTCGAGACCACCTTCACCTGCGCCACCGGGGCGGCGACGGTGCACGACTTCATGCTCGCTCGAGAATCGGGACGGACGCTGCCCTGCCTGGTGCGCCTCGTCTCCGGCGTGTCCGGCGCGGTGCCGATGCGGGCGGTCTACCGGCCGCTGGCGGGTTTTTCGGAATCCTTCCCCACGCTCAGGCCGGTGCCGGGCGGCGCCGGCGCCGAGGGGCTGCCGGACGTGATTACCGATCTGCCTCTCGCGATCGAGGGCGGCGCGGCGGTGGCCCGGTTCACGATCGAGCATGGCGGCGAGCAGGCCTTCGCGCTCTATCCCGGCGGCGCAGCGGCCCGCACGGCGTTGCGCCCGCGCGAGCTGATGGAGACGGCGCGCCGGGCCTGGACCGGCTGGTCGGCCGGCGCCGCCTATGACGGGCCGCTCCGCGACCAGCTCCTGCGCAGCGCGCTCACCCTCAAGGCCCTGACCTACGCGCCCTCCGGCGCCATCGTGGCGGCGGCCACCACCTCGCTGCCGGAGGAGATCGGCGGCATCCGCAACTGGGATTACCGGTTCTGCTGGATCCGCGACGCCTGCCTGTCCTTCTACGTGCTGAAGAAGTTCGGCATGGTGGCGGAGGCGGAAGCCTTCTTCCGCTTCGTCGGCACCCTGGCCGAGCGCGACGAGGGGGGCCTGCGCCCCCTCTACGCCATCGCCGGCGAGACCGACCTGACAGAACACGAGGCGGCGCATTTCGAGGGCTGGCGCGGCAGCGCCCCGGTCCGCTACGGCAACGAGGCGGCCGAGCAGCACCAGAGCGACGCCTACGGTCAGGTGCTCGACCTCATCCACCTGTACCGCGCCCTCGGCGGCACCATCCCCGAGGCGATGGAGCGCCAGGCGATCCGGCTGGCCGATTTCGCCGCCGCCCACTGGCACGAGACGGATGCCGGCCTGTGGGAGCCGCGCAAGCCCGAGGAGCATTACCTGCACGCCGCGATCATGAACTGGGTCGCGGTCGACCGGGCGATCCGGCTGTTCGGCGAGCGGCCGCATTGGTGCGCGGCCCGCGACGCCATCGTGGCCCGGGTCAACGGCGAGGGGGTTCACCCCCGGGACGGCTACTACCCGCAATATGTCGGCGGCGACGATCCCGACGCGGCGTTGCTGATCGCCCCGATGGTGGGCTTTCCGGTCGACGAGGCGGTCTTCGCCCGCACGGTCGAGGTGGTGATCGAGCGCCTCGGCCACGGCCCGCTCGTCTACCGCTACCGCAACGACGACGGGCTGCCCGGCCACGAGGGCACCTTCCTGATCTGCGCCTTCTGGCTCGTCGACGCGCTGGCCTGGCTCGGCCGGACCGAGGAGGCCCGGAGCCGGTTCGACGCCCTGCGGGCGCTCCAGAACGATCTGGGGCTCTACGCCGAGGAGGTGGCGGAGGACCGCACCTTCCTGGGCAACTTCCCGCAGGCCTTCAGCCACCTCGCCTTCATCCACAGCGCCCTCGTCCTCGACCTCGCGGCCCAGGGCGGGCGGGAGGCGGTGGCCGGCACCTATGCCGAGCGCACCTTGCGCGAGACGCGCTGGCGCCGGGTGCCCTGGATCGTGCCGCCGACGTGAGCCCATAATGCGCCGCCACCCTGCCGAGAACCGAATTCCGGCGCCCGATCACGGCGCGACTCTCGCAAGAGACGACGTGGTCCCTATGGCCTCACGCGATTAACCCGATCTTGAAGGGACGGCACCTATTCATTGGTGGACGAACGAGGTTTGCGGGAACCAGCATCGTGAGGCGACGCGATCTCGTCAGTCTGGTCCTTGCGCTCGGCCTCGTCGTCCCGGAACCGGCGCTGGCCGGAAGCACGCCGCTCACGTGGCCGGTCTTCGACGCGCCGCCCTTCACCATCACCGAGGGCGATCACCGCGGAACCGGCATCTTCGACCGAATCCGCCGGCTCCTGGCCTCGCGGCTGACCGATTATGCCGTCACGAGCGTCACGGTGCCGTTCCCGCGCATCGTGACCTCGCTCAAGAACGGCGAGGAATGGTGCTTCGTCGGCGGCGTGAGGACCCCCGAGCGCGAGGACTTCGCGGTGTTCTCGCGCCCGGTGGCGATGTTCTATCCCCTGCGCATCGTCGTGCATGCCTCAAAACGCGCCCGCTTCGAGGCGCTCGGGCCGCTCTCCCTGCGCAGCCTGCTCACCGAGCACCGCGACTTGCGCACCAGCGTGCTGCGAGACCGCGCGATCGCACCGGCGGTCGATGCGCTGTTCCGGCAATATCCGCCGGGGCAAACCTATGCCCGGTTCATCGAGGCGTACCGCATGTTGCAGAACGACCGGCTCGACTACCTCGTCGATTTCTCCAGCATCACGGCCTACCACACCCGCCAGATCGCTCAGGCCGACGATTTCGTGGGCCTTCCCTTCGCCGAGAGCCCCGAGCCGGTCTTCGCCCGGGTGATGTGCGCCGGCACGCCCTGGGGGCGCGAGGTGGTGGCGCGCATCGACGCCGTGCTGGCGACCGAGCGACCGGGCCCAGCCTATCGCAGCATCGTCGAGGCCTGGGCCGCGCCGGAGGACCTGCCGCGCATCCGTGCCGTCTACGACGCCTTCCTGGCGAGCGATTGACGTCACGCGCGGCCCGGGTCGACGGGCACCCGCGAAGGCCGGCGCAGTTCATGCCGGACGGCCGGATCACCGAGGGATCGACGCCGCACATACAATCTAGAATTGTACGATCGGCAGCCTATGCCTTGAAAATTTTCCCGAAAACCGGCTGTATTTAACCCGATCTTGAAGACGAGGCCGGCATTGACCGACGACCGGCCTTAAGGACATCGCAGGAATCGTCATGGTGAAGCGGCGCGGTCTCACCGGTCTGGTCATCGCGCTCGCTCTGTCGGTCCCGGTGCCGGCGCGCACCCAAGCTGCGCAGGGCCAAGTCGTCGCGCAGGGCCAAGTCGTCGCGCAGGACCAAGTCGTCGCGCAGGCGCAAGCCGCGCAGGACCAAGTCGTCGCGCAGGCTCGGGACACGCAGATCACCAGGCAGATCACGTGGTCGGTCTACGATGCCCCCCCTTACATGATGACAGAGGGCGAGAACCGCGACACCGGCATCTTCGACCGAATCCGCCGGCTCCTGAGCGATCGGCTGACCGAGTACACTCACGCCACGCTGAACGTGCCGTTCCCGCGCATCATGACCTCGCTCAAGAACGGCGAGGAATGGTGCTTCGTCGGCGGCGTGAGGACCCCCGAGCGCGAGGGCTTCGCGGTGTTCTCGCGCCCGGTGGCGATGTTCTATCCCCTGCGCATCGTCGTGCGCGCCGCGAACCGCGCCCGCTTCGAGGCGCTCGAGCCCCTGTCCCTGCGCAGCCTGCTCACCGAGCACCGCGACTTGCGCACCAGCATGCTGCGCAACCGCGCCATCGCGCCGGCGGTCGATGCGCTGTTCCGGCAATATCCGCCGGGACAGACCCATTCCGAGTTCGGCGAGGCGTTCCGCATGCTGCTGAACGACCGGCTCGACTACCTCGTCGAGTTCTCCAGCATTGCGGCCTACAATGCCCGTCAGATCGGGCAGCCGAGCGCCTTCGTGGGCCTGCCCTTCGCCGAGGAGAACCGGCAACCGGTCTTCGCCCGGGTGATGTGCGCCGGCACGCCCTGGGGGCGCGAGGTGGTGGCGCGTATCGACGCCGTGCTGGCGACCGATCGGCCGGGCCCGGCCTATCGCAGCATCGTCGAGGCCTGGACGGCGCAAGAGGATCTGCCGGGGATTCGCGCCGTCTACGATACCTTCCTCGCGAGCGACTGACCCCTGAGCGCCCGGGCGACGAGTCTCACGCCGCCAGCGCCGCGTCTTCCGCCGACAAGTCCTGCGTCACGAATGGCTCGACCCAGACCCGCTTTCCGGTCAGGTCGTGCACGCTCACCCGCCACTCGGCCCAGTCGTCGACGTCGAGGCTCCGCATCGCCGCCTCGGCGACCGCGCGGGCGTGGCGGGCGAGGGCCATCGGGCTCCGGACGAGACTGCCCTCGGCATCCAGGACGCACTCGGACCCGTTGGTGCAGTGGAAGCGGTAGCGTGTCATGCCGATCCTCTCTCCCCGATGGTCGCGCGCCCGGGCGGGCGATGCCCATACGGGTTAATGTTCACTATATGTTCCGAGTTCGCAACCCGATCGGGACGGGGACGCGATGCCGCACTCCATGTCGTCCTTCGCGCGCGGCCGTCCCGTCTCCATGAATAGGGCTCGCCGCCGGACGGAAACCCTGCCAGTTTCGCGGGCCACGGACCGCGAAAAGCCCCCGGCGGGAGAATTCATGCCCGGCCCCTTCGACTCCATCCTGAACTGGCGGCTGCTGCCGGGCTCGCACACCTTCCCGGGCCCGGATGGCGGCACCTGCATCAACGAGGCGGCGGTGGTGGCGGCGGGCCTGCCCTACCGGGCGATCCGCTCCTCGGCCGATTGCCCACCCTGCTTCTCGGGCCCGCTCGCGGCCTACGCGCTCGGCCTCAACGACGCCATGCCGGATGCCGAGCGCCCGCGGCTGATGGCCTTCGTGCTGCGCCTCGCTGGCTCCGCCGATTCCGCGGCGGTCGAGGCGGCGCGCACCGCCCACCTCGTGCACGAGGGTGTGCGCCGCCTGCTGGCGCCGGTGCTGGAGCGGGCCGGGCTGGTGCGGCACGCCGCCGCCTGCCGGGCGGCGCCGGACCTGGACGCTGCCGTGACGGTGGCGCGCCACGCCGCCTGGTCGGCCGGCTCGCTGGCCGAGGCCGCCGGCCGCCAGGGCACCTGGGTGCGGGGCGCCCGTGCGGCGGCGGCCGCCCGCGCCGCGCTCTTCGCCGCCGAGATCGATGCCCGCACCGCCGCCGACGCGGTCGAGGCCGCCGCCCTGTTCTGGCCCGGCGCCTGGGCCGAGGCGGTGGCGATTCTCGACGAGGCCCTGGGGCTCGGCCGGCAGGCACCGTCCCTCGCAGCCGAGGAGGCCGGGATGCGGATGGAGGCCGCGAAGGCAGGCTTGCGCCGGCAGGCTCCCGCCGAGGCGTGAGACCGCGTCAGCGCCCGCGATAGGCAGCCAGGATCCGCGCACCCTCCGGACCGGTCTTCGCCTCCCAGGCCGCGACGGCCGCTTCGCCGGCCTTGGCGAGCAATGCGGTGATCGCCGGCGCGGGCGGGTCGCCGATGACGACGCCGTTCTGGCGCATGCG
>NZ_CM173224.1:1967500-2502500 GCF_057747795.1 Methylobacterium sp. 142-1Y
TCATCGCCTCTCAGCGCCAAGGCATCCACCAGATGCTCTTAAGGCACTTGATCGCTCTCATGATCGGTGTCCGGCGTGACCGACAGCCTGTTGGGGCCATCGCTCACACCATCCACGGTCACGATAAAGACCGGCAGCCACCGCTTTCGCAGCGACTGCCTTATGCTTGCCGAACGCACCCCGGCCGGCCGCTTTCGCAACGGCCCGGGCACATTCCCTCTTCACGATGTCAGATATCCGCAGCCACCCGCTGAACGCGTCGATGGTGCGAAGCTCTTTGATCCGGACGACCCTCGACCTCACTGCCGATCGGCAGGGGAGGGTGGTGGAGCTGGACGGGATCGAACCGACGACCTCATGCTTGCAAAGCACGCGCTCTCCCAACTGAGCTACAGCCCCGTGGGACGCCACTCGTTGGCAGAGACCGTCACCTGATCCTGGTGGGCCTGGGACGACTCGAACGTCCGACCTCACCCTTATCAGGGGTGCGCTCTAACCGCCTGAGCTACAGGCCCGTCGCTGGTTCCACCAGCGTGTCCGGATGATGAGAAAGAGAAACGAAGACGGCGCGTCCCGCCAATTGGGTCCTGACTGGACCCTTGATCCAACGACGCCGTACGAGGAGAGGACCGGTTACCCGATCGTCCTGACAAACAGCATCCTTAGAAAGGAGGTGATCCAGCCGCAGGTTCCCCTACGGCTACCTTGTTACGACTTCACCCCAGTCGCTGACCCTACCGTGGTCGCCTGCCCCCTTGCGGTTGGCGCAGCGCCGTCGGGTAAGACCAACTCCCATGGTGTGACGGGCGGTGTGTACAAGGCCCGGGAACGTATTCACCGTGGCGTGCTGATCCACGATTACTAGCGATTCCGCCTTCATGCACCCGAGTTGCAGAGTGCAATCCGAACTGAGACGGCTTTTGGGGATTCGCTCCAGGTCGCCCCTTCGCTGCCCATTGTCACCGCCATTGTAGCACGTGTGTAGCCCATCCCGTAAGGGCCATGAGGACTTGACGTCATCCACACCTTCCTCGCGGCTTATCACCGGCAGTCTCCCCAGAGTGCCCAACTCAATGATGGCAACTAGGGACGTGGGTTGCGCTCGTTGCGGGACTTAACCCAACATCTCACGACACGAGCTGACGACAGCCATGCAGCACCTGTGTGCACGCCTCCGAAGAGGACAACGGATCTCTCCGCCTAACATGCCATGTCAAGGGATGGTAAGGTTCTGCGCGTTGCGTCGAATTAAACCACATGCTCCACCGCTTGTGCGGGCCCCCGTCAATTCCTTTGAGTTTTAATCTTGCGACCGTACTCCCCAGGCGGAATGCTTAATGCGTTAGCGGCGCCACTGACCTGCATGCAGACCAACGGCTAGCATTCATCGTTTACAGCGTGGACTACCAGGGTATCTAATCCTGTTTGCTCCCCACGCTTTCGCGCCTCAGCGTCAGAACCGGACCAGACAGCCGCCTTCGCCACTGGTGTTCTTGCGAATATCTACGAATTTCACCTCTACACTCGCAGTTCCGCTGTCCTCTTCCGGTCTCAAGCCAACCAGTATCGAAGGCCATTCCGTGGTTGAGCCACGGGCTTTCACCCTCGACTAAATCAGCCGCCTACGCGCCCTTTACGCCCAGTGATTCCGAGCAACGCTAGCCCCCTTCGTATTACCGCGGCTGCTGGCACGAAGTTAGCCGGGGCTTATTCCTCCGGTACCGTCATTATCGTCCCGGAGAAAAGAGCTTTACAACCCTAAGGCCGTCATCACTCACGCGGCATGGCTGGATCAGGGTTGCCCCCATTGTCCAATATTCCCCACTGCTGCCTCCCGTAGGAGTCTGGGCCGTGTCTCAGTCCCAGTGTGGCTGATCATCCTCTCAGACCAGCTACTGATCGTCGCCTTGGTGAGCCGTAACCTCACCAACTAGCTAATCAGACGCGGGCCGATCCTTCGGCAGTCAAGCCTTTCCCCAAAAGGGCGTATCCGGTATTAGCTCAAGTTTCCCTGAGTTATTCCGAACCGAAGGGCACGTTCCCACGCGTTACTCACCCGTCTGCCGCTGACCCCGAAGGGCCCGCTCGACTTGCATGTGTTAAGCCTGCCGCCAGCGTTCGCTCTGAGCCAGGATCAAACTCTCAAGTTGAAGAGCTGATCAAAGCTGATCACAATAGTAACGGAGGCTCACGACCGATCGGCGTTTCCGCCTGATCGTGTGAGCACCGAAACGTCAGACCAGCATCATCCTACTCACGACCGGTTCCGACGGAACCGACCCGCAGGGACGACGCCGTCCACGCTTCTCTTTCTCGTATGTACTTGTCAAAGAGCGGGTCGGGCCGGGAGCCAGACCTTGTACCCTGGAGAACAGAAAGCCGAGCCTGGTTTCCCTGGCCCTTGCTTCACCGTCTCTGGGGAAGTCCTTCGCGGCGGCCAGTTCGTCGGCGCCCCGTCGGTGAGCGGCTGTCTAAGGGTAGCCGGCTCGCCTGTCAACACGGCTGCGATCCAAGGATCGTGACCCATAAGGTGGGGAAGGGCAGGGGTACCGCGTAGCCCCCGCGGCCAGCCCGTCCCCGAGATGGATTTGCACGCCCTGCGTTCAAGTGTCCGCCGTCATCGGGCCGAGACCGGTCGGCCGGCGTCCCCTACATTGAGCAGGCGATGCAGGAGACCGACGGCGGATGCGTACGACCCTTCCACCCATCGCGGTGATCGGCGCCGGATTCAGCGGTACCATGGCGGCTCTCCACCTGAGCCGGTTGATGCCGGAGCGTCCGGTTCTGCTATGCGAGAAGTCGAGCGCGTTTGCGCGCGGCCTCGCCTACGCGACAGGGTGCAGCGATCACCTGCTGAACGTCCGCGCCACCAACATGAGCGCATTCCCGGACCAGCCGGACCATTTTTCGCGGTGGCTTGAAGGCTGCCCCCTCGACGGAGCCGCGTGGACCCATTCAACGCCGGCCGGGCTGTTCGCGGCCCGCGGACTCTATGGCCGTTACCTCACCGACCTGCTGCTCACAGCCTTGTCCAAGCCTGGGCCGGGGCCCCTCCTGATGCTCGAGAACGACGAGGTCGTCGATCTTGCGCCGGCGGAGACCGGCTTCGATCTAACCCTTGCGGCCGGACGTCGGCGGCGCGTGGCCGGCGCAGTTCTGGCCTGCGGCAACCTGCGGGCCCCGCGCGGTCCTCGCAGCCGCTACGTGGTCGATCCCTGGGACGACACTCCGCTCGACGATCTACGGCCCGACCTGCCGTTGCTCATCATCGGGACCGGGCTGACCATGGTCGATGCCGTCGCGGCTCTGCGCCAGCGCCGCTTCCCTGGGCCGATCCTTGCCGTGTCACGCCACGGCTTGTTGCCGCAGGTCCATGCCGCGACTGCCTCATGGCCCGCGCCTGCGATCCCAGCCGCAGCGCGGCAGTCGCTCCTCGGGCTGCTGCGGTTCTTGCGCGAGGAGACGCGCCGTGCTGCGTCGGCCGGGATCGATTGGCGCGGAGTGATCGACTCTCTGCGAGGCGACAGCGTCGGCTTGTGGCGCGGCCTGCCGCTCTCCGAGCAGCGCCGCTTCCTGCGCCACCTGCGTGCCTTCTGGGACGTGCATCGCCACCGGATGGCACCGCCTGCAGCCAAGATCGTCGGTCGCGAGTTCGCGGAGGGCGGGCTGACGCTGATGCGCGCACGGGTGGTCGCGATCGACGACCAAGCCGGCCATGCTCGGGTCACGGTGCGCGAGCGCGGCGTTGCCGCTCCGCAGGTCGTCGACGTGCAGCGGATCATCGATGCGTCCGGCGTCGGACGCGTCGTGGATACCGACGACTTGCTCCTGCGCCGCCTGCTGAGCCGAGGGCTGGTCCGGCCTGACGCCCTTGGCCTCGGTCTCGCGGTGGCGGATGATCTCGCGGTGCTCGGCCAGCACGGCGAAGCGGGTCGACCGCTTTGGACCCTCGGTCCTCTGCTGCGCGGTACGCTGTGGGAATGCACGGCAGTGCCCGACATCCGCGGGCAGGCGGCCGAGCTCGCCCGGACGGTGGCGAAGCGACTACAGAGTGCAGCGACCGGAGTGGGCCGGGAGACGGCCTGAGCTCGAGGGCACGATACTGGCGCCAGATGCCGCGCAATCGCAATCACCTGCTCGCGCACTCGCTCGCAAACGTGTACTTGCACAGGCACTTGCCCGCATCGAGCGGACACCTCCTGTCATTCCATAACGTCGCTTATGCGAATTGTGTGGTTCGGCGAGGGCACTGGCGGGCCGGAAAGGATCGATCCGACCTCCCCCGGAACGGATCGCGGGCCGATCCCGGGGCCGGCCCTCGTGCGGCGCCTCAGAGTGCGGCGATCAGGGTCTTGGCCTTCGCGGCGACCCGATCGGGCGTGTCGCCGGGCTTGTAGAGCGAGGAGCCGCAGCCGTAGCCGCTGGCGCCGGCCTCGCGCCAGGCCGGCAGGCTGCGGGCATCGACGCCGCCGACGGGCAACAGCGGCGTGCCCTTCGGCAGCACCGCCCGCAGGGCCTTCAGCATCGGCGGACCGCCGGCCTCGGCCGGAAACAGCTTGAGGGCGTCGGCCCCGGCATCGAGCAGGCCGAAGGCCTCGGCCGGGGTCAGGAAGCCCGGCATCGCCACCATGCCGCGGGCCTTGGCGGCGCGCACCAGGGCCGGATCGGCGTGCGGCGTCACCAGCAGGCGACCGCCGACGGCCGCCACCGCCTCGACCTCGGCCTCGCGGCGGAAGGTGCCGGCGCCGACGAGCGCCCGGTCGCCGAGGCGCGCCGCCAGACGGCGCACGCTCTCGACCGGCTCGGGCGAGTTCAGCGGCACTTCGAGGATCACGACGCCCTCGGCCACCAACGCCTCGCCGATCGCCTCGACCTCGTCGGGCGTCACGCCGCGCAGGATCGCCACCAGGGGGCAGCGCGAGAGCCAGCCCGTCACATCCATGCGATTCTCTCCCCGATCAGCGCCAGTCCGCGGGCGGCGGCATCCGGATCGCCCGTGACAGCCTCGCCACCCTCGAGGGCGATCGCCCGGCCGTAGAGCGCCATCAACGGGCCTGAGCCCACGAGGTGTACGAGGGCCGGCTTCGTCATGGCGGCCGCCACCTCGTGCCCGATCAGCAGGCCCGACAGGTAGCTCGCCGCATCCTCCGGTGCGAGCCGGCCGAGCAGCCCGAGGGTGCGGGTGCCGAACAGGTGGTGGAGCAGCCCGCCCTCGTCCGCTGCGCGGGCGACGCCCGCCTCGAAGGCCGGCCCCACCTGCGCCGGCCCGGTCATCATCCGGCCGAGGATCGTGTGACCGCTGAGCGCCGCGAAGGCCTCGCCGGTCATGTGGGTGGTGAAGCCGGCGATGCGGCTCCTTGCGACCCGCACCCACTTGGCATGGCTACCGGGCAGGCAAAGCAACGCGTCCTCGCCCCGCCCGGCAAGCGCCCCGAAGACCTGGACTTCCTCGCCGCGCATCACCTCGGGCGTGCCCGCGGCATCCTCGGCGCTCAGGCCCGGGACCAGCCGCACGGTGGCGCCCGCGAACGGCACCGGCACGACGGCGCCGGCCAGCTCGTCGAGCCCCGCCGGACAGGCGAGATACGGCGCCTCCTGCCAGCCTTGGCGGCTGCCGACCATGCCGGAGAGCAGCACCCGGGTCTCGCCCTCGGCCAGCCAGTCGCCGACCATCTCCGTCAGCGCTGCCGGAAAGCCGCCTTCGGGCACCCGCAGGATGCCGCCCGCGCTCTCGCGCCGCGCCAGAACGGCACCGTCCGGCGCGAGCCGGTAGGCGCGGGCGCTGCTCGTTCCCCAATCCACCGCGATCATGCCCGGTGCTGTGCCCCAGGGACGGCGCGAGCGCAACCATCCCGCCGCGCTGCCCCTTGCGCTTGACGCCGCTCCGGGCCGCTCCTATCCAGGGAAAAAGGTTGCAACTGAAACCAATCGACAGGGCAGGAAAGGGTCGCCGTCATGAACAGCCAGGCGCCGTCCGGGCTTCGTCCCGCCGCCACCGGCTCCGGTCTCAGCCCCGGCTACATGTCGGGCTTCGGCAACGGCTTCGAGAGCGAGGCCCTGCCCGGCGCCCTGCCGGTCGGACGCAACTCGCCCCAACAATGCCCCTACGGCCTCTATGCCGAGCAGATCTCCGGCTCGCCGTTCACCGCGCCGCGCACCACCAACGAGCGTTCCTGGCTCTACCGCATCCGCCCGACCGTGATGCATTGGGGGGCGTTCCGGAAGGTCGATGCCGGTCTCTGGCGCACCGCCCCGGCCCAGGAGATCGAGTTGCCGCCGGCGCCTTTGCGCTGGGATCCGGTTCCGATCCCGGCCGAGCCGCTCTCCTTCGTCGAGGGCATCCGCACCATGACGACGGCCGGCGATGCGGGCAGCCAA
Source organism: Methylobacterium sp. 142-1Y (assembly GCF_057747795.1). NCBI lineage: Bacteria > Pseudomonadati > Pseudomonadota > Alphaproteobacteria > Hyphomicrobiales > Methylobacteriaceae > Methylobacterium > Methylobacterium sp. 142-1Y. Next base: position 1,973,879 of record NZ_CM173224.1, read on the forward strand.
GCCGGCATGGGCGCGCATGTGTATGTCGCGACCCGCTCGATGCGGGACGAGTACTTCTACAACGCCGACGGCGAGACGCTGGTGGTGCCGCAGGAGGGCGGTCTGCGCTTCCGCACCGAGTTCGGGGTGATCGACGTCGAGCCCGGCGAGATCGTGGTGATCCCGCGCGGCGTGAAATTCATGGTCGAGCTGCTGGGCGGCCCGGTCCGGGGCTATGTCTGCGAGAATTACGGCGGCGCCTTCACGTTGCCGGAGCGCGGTCCAATCGGTGCCAATTGCCTGGCCAACCAGCGCGACTTCCTCACGCCGGTGGCGTCTTACGAGGACCGCGACGCCCCCGGCACGATGCTGGTGAAGTGGGGCGGGACCCTGTGGGCGGCGGACATCGCCCATTCGCCCCTCGACGTGGTGGCCTGGCACGGCAACTATGCGCCCTACAAGTACGACCTGCGAAAATTCTCGCCGGTCGGACCGATCCTGTTCGATCACGCCGATCCGTCGATCTTCACGGTACTGACCTCACCCTCCGAGACGCCCGGCACCGCCAATATCGACTTCGTGATCTTCTCCGACCGCTGGCTGGTGGCGGAGAACACCTTCCGGCCGCCCTGGTACCACCTCAACGTGATGAGCGAGTTCATGGGGCTGGTCTACGGGGTCTACGACGCCAAGACCGGCGGGGGATTCCGGCCGGGCGGCGCGTCGCTGCACAACACGCTGCTGCCGCACGGGCCGGATGTCGACGCGTTCGAGAAGGCCTCGACCACCGAGCTCAAGCCGCACAAGCTGGAGGGCACGCTGGCCTTCATGTTCGAGACGCGGTTTCCCCAGAAGGTCAGCCGCTTCGCCGCCGAGACCCCGGCCTTGCAACAGGATTACGGGACTTACGGGCGCGAGCTCGTGAAGCATTTCGACCCGACCCGGCCGCAGGTGCGGTGATGACATTGATCGATCACACCCACGACCCCGCCGCCCGCTCCTCGGTTCCCGGAGCCGACGGGCATCTCGACTTTCCGATTCAGAACCTGCCGCTCGGGATCTTCTCGCGGGAGGACGGCGCCTCGACCGAGGGTGGCTCCCGGCGAGCCGGCGTCGCGATCGGCGACCAGATCCTCGATCTCGCGGCGGTCCTGGCCGCCGGCCTCCTCACCGGCGAGGCGGTTCGGGCGGTGGTTGCGGCGGAATCCGGCGACCTCGCCGGGATGCTGGCCCTCGGCGCCGGCCCGCGCCGGGCCCTGCGCCACCAGCTCTTCGCGCTCCTGCAGGCGGATGGGCCCGACCGCGATCGGGTGACGCCGCTCCTGCACCCGGCCGCCGCCTGCACGCTGCACCTGCCGGCGCGGATCGGCGACTACACCGACTTCTTCGTCGGCATCCACCACGCCACCAACACGGGCAAGCAGTTCCGGCCCGACCAGCCGTTACTGCCGAACTACAAGCACGTGCCGGTCGGCTATCACGGCCGCGCCTCCTCGATCCGGCCCTCCGGCGTCCCGGTGCGCCGGCCGCACGGCCAGGCGAAGCCCCCGCATCTCGACGCGCCGGTCTTCGGCCCGTCGCGCCGGCTCGATTACGAGCTGGAGCTCGGGGTGTGGATCGGGCCCGGCAACGACCTCGGCACGCCGGTGCCGATCGGCGAGGCCGCCGGGCAGGTGGCGGGCTTCTGCCTGCTCAACGACTGGTCGGCCCGGGACATCCAGGGCTGGGAGTACCAGCCCCTCGGGCCGTTCCTCGGCAAGAGCTTCGCCACCACGATCTCGCCCTGGATCGTCACGCCGGAGGCGCTGGCGCCGTTCCGCATCGCCCAGGCCGCGCGGCCCGAGGGCGATCCCGCCCCCCTGCCCTACCTCCTCGACGCGGCCGACCAGGACAGCGGCGCCCTCGACCTCGACCTGGAGATCTGGCTCTCCACCGCGGCCGCCCGCGAGGCCGGCGCAAGTCCGCACCGGGTCGCGCGGTCCAACGCCCGCCACATGTACTGGACGGTGGCGCAGATGATCGCCCATCACACCAGCGGCGGCTGCAACCTGCGCCCGGGCGACCTTCTCGGCACCGGCACCCTGTCGGGCCCGGCTCCGGATTCCTGCGGCAGCCTGCTCGAGACCACGCAGGGCGGCAAGACGCCGATCCGCCTCGCGCCCGGCGAGGAGCGCCGTTTCCTGGAGGATGGCGACGAGGTGATCCTGACGGCGCGAGGAATCCGCGAGGGCTTCGCGCCGATCGGCTTCGGTGCCTGCCGGGCTTTGGTGCTGCCCGCGTCGTGAACTGGGTCCCGGTCGCCGATCTCGCCGAGTTCGAGGCAAGCCCGGTGCTCGCCCGCGAGGCCGGCGGCGTCGCCCTCGCGCTCTACCGCATCGACGGCGCGGTCTACGCCACGCAAGGGCTCTGCACCCATGCCGGAATCAGCCTCGCCGGGGGCGAGATCGTCGAGGGCTACATCGAGTGCCCGGCCCATTACGGCCTGTTCGAGATCGCCACCGGCCGGGCGCAGGGCGGGCCGGTCTGTCGCGACCTCGCGACCTATCCGGTCCGGGTCGAGGATGGCCGGGTCTTCGTCGCGGTCGGGCCGGAGGAGTGATCCCGGCTCAGCGGGCCTCCGCGAAATGCGTTCCATCCCAGGTCAGGGTCGTCCGGCAGGGGGCGGACTCCGCCTTGCCGCAGGCGCTGCCGTGCCGGCTCAGCAGGATGGCAGGCCTGCCGTTCACCGTCCCGAAGCGCAGGTCGCGGACGGTTCCGCTGAAGGCCTGGACGTAGCCGCTCCGTCCCTTCGAGACGTAGACCTCCATCCGGCATCCCGCTTCATGGCAGTAGCGGCTGGCCTCCGCGCCGCACTTGTAGCTGCCGTAATCGAGGATGTAATCCATCACGCCGTCGCGGTTCACGTCCTTGCGCGAGATGAATTGCGTCACGAACGCCGCCTTCTTCAGCATGCAGTCGCGGATATCGCCGTCGATCGCGGCCCGAAGCTGACGCGGCAGCTCCTGGGCCCGGACATCCCGATGCGATGACAGAACAGCCGAGACCAGCGCCGTCGCCATGACGGCGCGGCGAGAGAGGATGGCGCGCAACGACGATCTCCGGCAAGCATCGGCGGAACAGGGCCGGAATCTTGATTCCGGCTCGTCTCACGCAAATCGCGGAAGGCGAAGCGTTCGATGATTCGCTCCGATGCCGTGATCTGGCCGCAGCGCGACGCCCCCGTCAACACCATGACGCAGGGTGAAACCGTCGGATGGCGGGCGGACGGCCGCCGCGCCGGTCCGCCCTCGGCCGGGCGTCTACCGGTCCCCTGCCAGCCCCTGCCCGCTCGCCGCCCCGGCGAGCGCCAGGATCGCCCGGTTGAGCGGCACGGCGATCCCGTGGCGCTCGGCCGCCGCGACGACGGCGCCGGTCAGATGGGCATGTTCCAGCGGGCGTCCGGCGAGGCGGTCGTAGAGCATCGAGCTGCCGCCGTCGCCGCTGATGCGCCCATAGCTGTCGAGGATGCGGGTCGCGTCCTCGTCGGTGAGCCGGGCGCCCTCGGCATTGGCGACCCGGATCACCTCGTCCATCAGGCCACGGGCGAGGTCCCGGATCGCCGGATCGTTGAAGACCACGATGCGCCGCAAGGTGAGCGCCGTGATCGGATTGACCACCGCGTTGCTCAGGAGCTTGCGCCAGGCGACGGTGACGAAATCCGCTTCCTGCGTGATCTCGAACGGCGTGCCGGAAAACAGCTCCGCGAAGGCGGCACCGTCGGGGCCGGCCGGCACGGTCATCTTGGTGCTGCCGTGGTGGGTGATGCGGCCTGGCGCCGTGCGCTCGACCGAGCAATAGATGATCGCCGGCAGCACCGTGACCCCCGGCGGCAGGTGGGGACGGGCCCGCTCCGCCTGGCCGACGCCGTTCTGCACCACCACCACCCGGGTCCGGGGCCCGACGAGGGTGCGAAACCACGGCTCCGCACTCGCAGTGTCCTGGGCCTTGGTGGTCACCAGCACCCAGTCGGCGGCACCGACCTCCGCCGGATCGGCGACGATGCGGACCGGGACCTCGCGCTCGCCCGAGGCGTCGGTGACGACGAGGCGGTCGAACGGCGTGCGCACGCACAGGGTCACGTCGCGCCCTGCCCGCTCCAGCGCTCCCGCCAGGTAGCCGCCGATCCCGCCGCTCCCGATCACCGCGACGCTGCCCGCCTGCCTGGTCCCGTCCGCCATCGTTCCACTCGCTCTCAACGATCGTTGCGCCCGGACCTTAGAGCGGCCCCCTCGCCCCGGAAAGGCGGGGTCGCCGCGGGTGGGGCCTGCATCCGCCGCGTTCTTACCCAGGGTCACACCTTGTCCGCTGCGCTGCGGGATCTAGCTTCACCGCCGTCGCACAGGCCAGGAGATCCCCATGACGTCGCACGTCCCGGTGGAAGGGCATGCCGCTTCCGGCAACAAGCCGGCCCCGCCCTGCACGATCGTGATCTTCGGCGCCGGCGGCGACCTGACCAAGCGCCTTCTGATGCCGGCGCTCTACAACCTCGCCGGCAGCCGCCTCCTCGACGACGCGACCGCGATCTGGGGCGTGGACCACACCGACGGATCGGACGAGAACTGGCGAACGAACCTTTCCGACACGATGGAGTCCTTCACCAAGGACGACACGGCGGAGTTCCACGCCAAGCACATCGACCCGAAGGCCTGGGGTTTCGTGCGCGACCGGCTGCACTACTTCAAGGGCGACTTCCTCGACCCGACAACATATCAGGCGATTGCCAAGAAGATTCCCGGCAACGCGGTGTTCTACCTCGCGGTGGCGGCGCGGTTCTTCGCGCCGATCGTCGAGCATCTGGGCCAGGCGGGGCTCCTGAAGCAGTCCGACCACGCCTTTCGCCGGGTGGTGATCGAGAAGCCGTTCGGCAGCGACCTCGCCTCGGCGCAGGAGCTGAACAAGCGGCTGCTTACCGTCGCCGACGAATCGCAGCTCTACCGGATCGACCATTTCCTCGGAAAGGAGACGGTGCAGAGCATCATGGCGATCCGCTTCGCCAACGGGATGTTCGAGCCGATCTGGCGCCGCGATTTCGTCGACCACGTCCAGATCACCGCCGCCGAGACGATCGGCGTCGAGGAGCGCGGCGCCTTCTACGAGCCGACCGGGGCTTTGCGAGACATGGTGCCCAACCACCTGTTCCAGCTCCTGTGCATGACCGCGATGGAGCCGCCGGTCTCCTTCGACGCGGAAGCCGTGCGCACCGAGAAGGCGAAGCTCGTCCAGGCGGTGCGCCCGGTTCCGCCGGAGGATGCGGTGCGCGGCCAGTACCGCGCCGGCACCGAGCAGGGCCACGCCGTGCCGTCCTACCGGGAAGAGCCGCATGTGGCTGGCGACAGCCGAACCGAGACCTACGCGGCCTTGAAGCTCACCATCGACAACTGGCGCTGGGGCGGGGTGCCGTTCTATCTCCGCACCGGCAAGCGGATGACCGGGCGGCGCACCGAGATCGCGGTGCATTTCAAGCCGGCGCCCTACCGGCTCTTCCGCGATACCCCGGTCGACCAGATCGCCCCCAACATCCTGCGGATCATGGTCGATCCGGTCCAGGGCATGACCACCGAGTTCAACGCCAAGGTGCCGGGGCCGTCGATGCGGCTCGGGGCCGTGCGCTCGACCTTCCGCGAGGGCGACTTCTTCCCCCAGGAGCCGAATGTCGGCTACGAGACCCTGATTTACGATTGCCTCTGCGGCGATGCCACCTTGTTCCAGCGCGCCGACAACATCGAGGCATCGTGGGCCGCCGTCGATCCGCTGGTGAAGGCGTGGGGGGCGGGCGGCGAGCCGGAGCCCTACGAATCTGGCAGCGCCGGCCCGAAGGCGGCCGACGAGCTGCTCGCCCGCGACGGCCGGCGCTGGCTGCCCCTGGACGGCGACTAAGCAGATTTCGCAAAAATGGCCGCCGGTTTTGCGGGATGAAGCTGCGACAAAACAAGGAATCCGAGCGGGCGAAGCGTTGGCCTGCCAACGCAAGTCTGCTGAGAGCAGCACCCGATCGCGCCTCCACACGGTACACGACAGGGGCCTGAAGTCTGCCGGCCATGGGGCTCTTCCACCCTCATCCTCATCCTGAGGTGTTCGTCGATCGAAGATCGACTGACCTCGAAGGAGGGCTCCAGGGATCGCGGAGGCTTCTGGAGCCCTCCTTCGAGGCTCCTTACGGTCGAATGCGATCTCCGATCGCCGGCGCCTCAGGATGAGGTCGCGGGTGGGAGAGGTGATCGCCGCGGGTTTCATGCCACTGTCGTGCATCGTGGCGCTGCCATCGGAGGCTGCTCCAATTTTTGATTTTGCCGCATTTTCTGCGAAGAACCAGTATCCACGTCGTCGGAAAATGCGGTAGAGTAGAGCCCGATTACGCTGCCATCGGACGCTGCGTTAGTCTTTTATTTCGCCGCATTGTCTGCGGCGAACCGGTATCCACGTCGTCGGACAATGCTCTTTGCGGGAAATGCTCTTGGCGGGAGAGGCGACCTTGGACGACACGCGCGAATGGCTCGAGGCCGACGGGCTCGGGGGCTTCGCCTCCGGCCCGGTCATGGGCCCGCGTACCCGGCGCTACCACGCGCTGCTTCTGACCGCGACGACCCCGCCGACGGGCCGCCTGGTCCTGGTCAACGGGATCGAGGCGGAGGTCGCCATCGCGGGCGGGACCGTCCCGCTCTCGACGCAAGCCTATGCGCCTGACGTGATCCACCCGGACGGCTGGCGCCACGTCGCCGATTTCACGCCCCGTCCCTGGCCGTCCTGGACGTATCGCCTGGCCGACGGCGGCACGCTCCGGCACGAAGTGCTGGTCGAGCCCGATTCAGGCGAAACGCTGCTGCGCTGGCAGCGCCTGACCGGCACCGGCCCCTGCACCTTGACTGTTCGCCCGCTCCTGTCGGGCCGCGACTACCACGCCCTCCACCACGAAAACCCGGCCTTCGCCTTCGCCGCCGCCGTGCAGGGCGGCAACGTCTGCTGGCGGCCCTATCCCGGCCTGCCGGCCATCGGGGCGCTCACCAACGGGACTTACGCCCACGAGCCGGACTGGTACCGGAATTTCCTCTACGCGGCGGAGGCGGCCCGCGGCCTCGACGACATCGAGGATCTGGCAAGCCCCGGTCGCTTCACCTTCGACCTCGCCACCGGTCCGGCCGTGATGATCCTGCGCAGCGGCGACGGCCTGTCCGTTCGCGCGGCGGCGCATGCCGAGCGCCTGATGGCGGGCGAGCGGGCGCGGCGCAAAGCCTTGTCGCCGCTGGCGCTGGCGGCCGGCACCTACCTGGTCGACCGCTCGGGCGGGCGCACCCTGGTGGCGGGCTTCCCGTGGTTCACCGATTGGGGCCGGGATACCTTCATCGCGTTGCGCGGCCTCCTCGTCGCCACCGGCGCGCTGGCACAGGCCCGCGCGATTCTTCTCGCCTGGGCCGGCGCGGTGAACGAGGGCATGATGCCGAACCGCTTCCCCGACCGAGGCGCGGTGCCCGAGTACAACGCCGTCGACGCCTCGCTCTGGTACGTGGTCGCGGTCCACGAGGTGCTCGCCGCCCACGCCGCTGCGGGTCGCCCGGTCCCGGAGGCGGAAGCCGCGCGCCTCGCCGAGGCCTGCATGGCGATCCTCGACGGCCACGCCGCCGGCACCCGCTACGGGATCGAGGCCGATGCGGATGGGTTGCTGCGGGCCGGCGTGCCGGGCGTGCAGCTGACCTGGATGGATGCCAAGGTCGACGACTGGGTCGTCACGCCCCGCATCGGCAAGCCGGTCGAGGTCCAGGCCCTGTGGATCAACGCGCTCAGAATCGGCTCCGCCCGCTGGTCGCCGCGCTGGCGCGACCTGGAGCAGCGCGCCTCGGCGAGCTTCGCGCGCTTCCTCGCCCCATCGGGCGCCCTTCACGACGTGGTCGATGCCGACCATGTCCCGGGCGCGGTGGATTCCAAGGTCCGGCCGAACCAGATCCTGGCGGTCGGCGGCCTGCCCTTCCCGCTCCTCACCGGTGCCGCGGCCCGGGCGGTGGTCGACGCGGTCGAGGCCCGCCTCCTCACGCCTCTGGGCCTGCGCTCCCTCGATCCCGCCGATCCGGACTATCGCGGCACCTATGCGGGCGATCAGAGGGCGCGGGACGGCGCCTATCACCAGGGCACGGTCTGGCCGTGGCTGATCGGCCCCTTCGTCGATGCCTGGCTCGGCGTGCGGGGCCGTTCCCAGCCGGCGAAGGCCGCGGCGCGGGCGCGCTTCCTGCCGCCGCTCGAGGCCCATCTCCAGGAAGCGGGCCTCGGCCACGTCTCGGAGATCGCCGACGGCGATCCGCCCCATCGGCCCGGCGGCTGCCCGTTCCAGGCCTGGTCCCTCGGCGAGCTGATCCGTGTGCGGCGGATGCTCGACCTCGATCCGGTGTGACCGCTCTTCCGGTGCGCCCGTTTCTGGAGAACCCCGCGATGCCCGATCCCGCCCCCTGCCTCACCGATACCGAGGAGGGCCGCCGCCTCGCCGCCGTCGAGGACGAGGGCTGGCACCGCTGGGGGCCGTACCTGAGCGAGCGCCAATGGGGCACGGTGCGGGAGGATTACAGCGCCGGCGGCACCGCCTGGGACTACCTGCCCCACGACCAGGCCCGCTCGCGCGCCTATCGCTGGGGCGAGGACGGCATCGCGGGCTGGAGCGACGACCGCCAGCTCTGGTGCCTCGCACTTGCCGTGTGGAACGGCCGCGACCCGATCCTGAAGGAGCGGATGTTCGGCCTTACCAACGGTGAAGGCAATCACGGCGAGGACGTCAAGGAACTGTGGTGGTACCTCGACGGAACTCCGACGCATTCGTACATGCGGATGCTCTACAAGTACCCGCAGGCGCCCTACCCTTACGCCGAACTCGTGGCCGAGAACGGACGACGCAAGGGAAAAAACCTCCCGGAATACGAGATCGCCGATACAGGTGTGTTCGCGGAGGGGCGGTACCACGACGTGACGGTGGAATACGCCAAGGCCGCCCCCGACGACGTGCTGATGCGGGTCACCCTCGTCAATCGCGGGCCGGACGACGCGGATCTCCACGTCCTGCCGCAGTTCTGGGCCCGCAACACCTGGTCCTGGGGCCATGAATCCTGGGAGACGACGCAACCCCGCCCGCTCCTGCGCCTGACCGAGACCGGCGCCGTCGAGGCGACGCGCGAGGGCTCGCCGCCCTTGCGCTTCACGGCCTTGCAGCCGGCCGAGTTCCTGTTCTGCGAAAACGAGACCAACACGCGGCGGCTGTTCGGCACGCCCGGCCCCGCCCACCCGAAGGACGCGGTCAACGACCGCATCGTCGAGGGCCGGCACGACGCGGTGAACCCGCTGGCCGAGGGCACCAAATGCGCCGCCTGGAGCCGCGTCACCGTACCGGCCGGCGGCGTCGTGAGTTTACGCTTCCGCCTGTGCCCCGCGGCGAACCCGGACGAGCGCGACCCGGCCGCCTTCGACGCCGTGATGGCGCGCCGCCTCGCCGAGGCCGACGCCTTCTACGGCGCGCTCCAGCGCGACATCGCCGACCCGGATGCGCGCCTCGTCCAGCGCCAGGCCCTCGCCGGCATGCTGTGGTCGAAGCAGTTCTACCATTTCGACGTCCGGCGCTGGCTTACCGGCGATCCGGCCCAGCCGGCCCCGCCGGAAGGCCGCCGCCACGGCCGCGACAGCGATTGGACCCATCTCAACAACGCCGACATCGTCTCGATGCCGGACAAGTGGGAATATCCCTGGTACGCGGCCTGGGACCTCGCCTTCCACTGCGTGACCTTCGCGCTGATCGATCCGGCCTTCGCCAAGGGCCAGCTGATCCTGCTGACCCGCGAATGGTACATGCACCCGAACGGGCAGTTGCCGGCCTATGAATGGGCCTTCGGCGACGTGAACCCGCCGGTCCATGCCTGGGCGGCGCTCCGCGTCTACCGCATCGACCAGGCGATGACCGGCAAGCCCGACCGCGCCTTCCTGGAGCGGGTCTTCCACAAGCTGATGCTGAACTTCACCTGGTGGGTGAACCGCAAGGATGCCGGCGACCGCAACGTCTTCCAGGGCGGTTTCCTCGGGCTCGACAATATCGGCATCTTCGACCGCTCGGCCAAGCTGCCCACCGGCGGCACCCTCGACCAGGCCGACGGCACCGCCTGGATGGCGACGTACAGCCTCAACCTGATGCGCATCGCGCTGGAGCTGGCGGTTGAGGATCCGGTCTACGAGGACATCGCCACCAAGTTCTTCGAGCACTTCCTGACCATCGCCGAGGCGATGACCCATGTCGGCGGCACCGGCACCGGTTTGTGGGACGAGACCGACGAGTTCTACTACGACGTCTTGCGCCTGCCCGACGGCCGCCAGGTGCCGTTGCGGGTGCGCTCGCTGGTCGGCCTGATCCCGCTCTGCGCCGTCGAGGTGCTGGACGAGAACTTTTCGGAGCGCTTCCCGGCCTTCGCCCGCCGGGCCCGCTGGATCCTGGCCCACCGCCCCGACCTCGCCGATCAGGTCTCGCGCTGGGAGCAGCCGGGCCGCGGCAACCGGGTGCTGCTCTCGCTGCTGCGCCGCCACCGGATGAAGGCGCTCCTGCGCCGGATGCTCGACGAGACCGAGTTCCTGTCCCCCCACGGCGTCCGCTCGGTCTCGAAGGCGCATGCGGCGGCGCCGTTCCGCTTCCCATGGGACGGCCAGACCTTCGCGGTCGATTACGAGCCGGCGGAATCGACCACGGCCGTCTTCGGCGGCAACTCGAACTGGCGCGGGCCGGTCTGGCTGCCGATCAACTTTCTGCTGGTCGAGGCGCTCACCGAATTCGGCCGCTTCTACGGCCCCGACTTCAAGGTCGAGTGCCCGGCGGGCTCGGGCCATTACCTCACCCTGCCGCAGATCGCCGACGAGCTGTCCGCCCGCCTCACCCGCCTGGTTTTGCGCGGCCCCGGCGGACGCCGCCCGGTGCTGGGCGACAACCCGCTGTTCCAGGACGATCCGCATTTTCGCGACCACATCCCGTTCCACGAATACTTCCACGGCGATACCGGCGCGGGCCTGGGGGCTGCGCACCAGACCGGGTGGACGGGCTTGCTGGCGCTGCTGCTCCAGCCGCGGCGGGACGTGGCGGGCGGGCAGGTGCCGGCGGCGCCGGAGGGCTGATGCAGGGTCTCTCGACCATTCATCGCGTCGTGCACCCATCGCTTCGGGGTGAGATCCGCGCATGAAGGCGATCACGTCGATCCCTGTCCGCTTCGTCAGCGCGATCAAGCGGTCGTTCCGGCAGTTCCTGAGCCTGCCGCTCGCGACCGTGATCGGCTTCGCGGGCTTGAGCGTCCTGGTCTACCTCGCGGACAGATCCTGGTCCGGCGGCCAGGCACCTCACGGCTTTCGCTGGCTCGGGGACCTGATGGGGGACCGGGCAGCCCTCGGAAGCCTGCTCGCGACCGTGGCATCGAGCATCGTCACGGTCACCTCCATCACCTTCTCGCTCCTGCTTCTCGCCGTGCAGCAAGGTGCCGCAGCCTTGACCGCACAGGTCACCGACCAGTTCATGGCCCGCAAGGTCAATCAATTCTACTTCGGCTATTTCGTCGGTCTGTCGGTTTTCGTACTGATGACCCTCGTCACGAACACGGATTATCATCGTCCCGTGTTTGCCGCAGCCCTCAGCCTGCTGCTCACCGCTCTGGCACTGTGCCTGATCATCGTGATGATCTACAACACCATCGATCAGATGCGACCCGAGCAGATCATCCAGTTCATTCACGACAAGGTGCTGGGCGCGCGAGGCGAGGACCTCAAGCTGCTTGCGGCAACCCGACGGGCGAGGTGCCACGGCTGGTTCGACGTCGCGCTCGTCCGCTCCTGCGAGAAGGGCTACGTCGTCGGCCTCGACCTCGCTCGGATCGAGAACGCTCTGGAGCGGCATGCGCGAGGCAACGTCGAGATCGAGATCCTGATCACGCTCGGGACGTATCGGGCCGTCCAGGACCCGCTGTTCCAGGTCCGAACCAGACCCGGCGTCACCTTGAGCGAGGATGCGCAAAACAGCATCGTCGACGAGGTCCTGGCCGCCTTCGCCTACGACGACGGCCGTGATCTGAAAAACAACACCGCCTACGGCTTGCACCAGCTCTCGACCATAGCGTGGACTTCGGTATCGACGTCGAAATCGAACCCCAATCCAGGCCTCACGGTGATCCAGGCCCTGCGAGACATCATCTCACAATGGAGCCGGGGCGAGGTCGAGATGCGGGACGATGCCGGCTCCTGTATCGTCTACGACGATGCGGCCCCGATCATCGCAACCGACGCGCTCGAAGCCGTGATCGTGGTCGCGTCGGAATCGATTCAATCGCAGACGCTGACGGAAGCCGTCAGGACGCTCGCCATCCTCCTGCGCCACGTCGAAACGCCGACGGCCGAGCGGCTGGCCGATGTGGCCCATCGCGCGCTGTCGAGCCTCGGCGAGCACGTCCTCACCCGCCAGCTCGACATCGCACTCCGCGACCTGACGGACGCCCTGCGGGAACGGGGCTTCGTCACCATCGCGGATGCCGTCCGCGAGGCGTCGGCCGAACTCGCGGCCAGCCTGGGCAAGCTGAACTCGCGCTCGACCCGGGTCCCCGGAACGACATCGTAGCCGATGACCGTCATGCCCGCTCTCATCCTGCCGCGGAGGCCTGACACCGTGGCGGGCCGAACGGCAATCAGCGCCTCTTCCCCGGCCTCTTGAACACCCCGACGATCTCGACATGCGGCGAGTGCCGGAACTGATCGACCGGGGTCACCGCCTCCAGCCGGTAGCCGCCGCGTACCAGCAGAGCGGCATCGCGGGCGAAGCTGCCGGCATCGCATGAGACGCCGACCACCACCGGCACCTTCGATTCGGCGATCCGGGCGCTCTGCGCCTCGGCGCCGGCGCGGGGCGGATCGAACACCACGCCGTCGTAGCGGTCGAGCTCCGGCGCCAGCAGCGGGCGGCGGAAGAGGTCGCGGCGTTCGGTGGTGATGGTGCGAAGGCCCGCGGTCTCACGGAAGGCGCGATCGAGGGCTTTGAGCGCCCCGTCCTCGCCCTCGACGGCGTGGACGGTATGGCCTTCCGCGAGTGCCAGCGAGAAGGCGCCGGCGCCGGAGAAGAGATCGACCACGCGCTTCGCTTTGCCGACTCCCTCGACGACGAGGCGCGCGAGCGTCGCCTCGCCCTCCGCCGTCGCCTGGAGGAAGCCGCCGGAGGGCGGTACCAGACGCGAGCGGCCGGCCGGGATCTCCGGCGGACGGCGGATGATCAGCACCTCGCCGTGGAGGGAGAGCCGGGCGAGGTCCAGTTCTCCCGCGAGCAGCACCAGGGCCTGGCGCGCCCGCTCCGAGGCCGGGCCGTGGCCGCGGATATCGACGTCGAGGCCCCCGGCGGTCGCGGTCACCTGCACGTCGAGGGGCTTTCCGCCGCCTCCGCCGAGGGGACGGCTGACCGCCCGGGCGATCTCGGGGGCGCGGTGCAGGGCCGATTCCGTGATCGGGCAATGGTCGATCGCCACCAGTGCGTGGCTGCGCGCCGCCATGAAGCCGGCCTGGGGCCCGCCCTCGCCCGCCCGTACATGCAGGGTGATGCGGCGGCGTCCCGTGCCGTGGGCATCGAGGAGCGGCGCCACCGGCGCCTCGATCCCGGCCCGCGCCAGGGCACCGACCAAGAGGTCGCGCTTCCATTCCGCATAAGGAGCGGGTGCGAGATGCTGGATCGCGCAGCCGCCGCAGGTGCCGAAATACGGGCAGAACGGCGCGATCCGATCGACCGAGGGCGTCAGCACCGCGTCGAGCCGGGCCCGGGGCGGCCGGGCGCCCTCCTCCGGCTCCGCCCGCACGGTCTCGCCCGGCAGAGCGCCCGGCACCACCACGCCGTCCGCCGTCACCCCGTCGCCGCGCAGGCCGAGGCGGGTGATCTCGTAGGTCGTCTCTGCCACGTCGCTCATCGCCCAAGCCCCTGCGAAACAAGCCCCTGCGAACCCAATCCCCGCAAGCCGAGCCCCCGCACCGCGCCGATCAGGAATTCCCGGTTGCCGTCGCCGCCCTCGACCGGCGACGGGATCAGGCCGCGGACGGCGAAGCCGAGAGAGACGATGAGGTCCCGGATCCGCTGGCAGACCGTCTCCTGCACCGCCTCGTCGCGGACCAGCCCGCCGCGGCCGACATGCTCGCGCCCGGCCTCGAATTGCGGCTTGATCAACGCCACCAAGGCGGCGTCGCCCGCCAGGAGCGGGATCACGGGCGGCAGGACCAGCCGCAGGGAGATGAAGCTCACGTCGATCACCAGAAGGGAGGGCGGCTCGGGGAAGGGTTGGAGGGAGCGGGCGTCGGTCGCCTCGAGCGCCGCCACGCGGGGATCGGCGGCCAGGCTCGGATGGAGCTGGAAGCGGCCGACATCGACGGCATGGACGAAGGCTGCGCCGCGGCGCAGCAGCACGTCGGTGAAGCCGCCGGTCGAGGCGCCGATATCGAGGCAGGTCCGGTCCGCCGGGTCGATCGCGAAGGCGTCGAGGGCGGCAGCGAGCTTGAGGCCGCCGCGGGAGACGTAAGGGTGCGGCGCCTCGGCGACGATGGCGGCGCCCTTCGCGATCAGGTCGGAGGCCCGGCGCACCACGACGCCGTCCGCCCGCACCAGTCCGGCCTCGATCGCGGCTTGCGCGCGCGCCCGGCTTTCGAAATGGCCCGCCTCCACCAGGAGGCGGTCGGCCCGCAGCCGCTCGCCCGTCGTCATCAACTCTCGATCCCTGATCGTCTACGACCGTTCCGTAGCCGCCCGGAGGCCGTCCACACCGGCGCCGCGCGCCCTAGCTACACGGCGGCACACGAGGAGAGTTCTTCCCATGAGACATACCGTGCTCGCGAGCGCCCTGGTTCTCGGCGTGACCGCCCCGGCCTTCGCCCAGGACAAACCTGCTCAGGACAAACCTGCTCAGGACAAGCCCGCTGCGCCGACGACCTACAATGCGCCGATCGTCAACAACAAGGGCGAGACGATCGGCAAGATCGACCTCAGGGACGGCGCCAACACCCTGGTGATGCGGGTGACGATCCAGACCGGCGGCCTGCCGCCCGGCTGGCACGGCATCCACTTCCATGCGGTCGGCAGCTGCGCCGACACCGACAAGTTCCAGGAGTCGAAGGCGCACGTCAATCACGACAACGCCAAGCACGGCCTGCTGAATCCGGAGGGACCGGACGAGGGCGACCTGCCGAACGTCTACGCCAATGCCGATGGCTCGGTGAATGCCGAGGTGTCGAGCGACACCCCGCTCACCGGCGAAGGCGGCCTGAAGGACAATGACGGCTCGGCGCTGATCATCCACGCCAACGAGGACGACCATACCACGCAGCCGATCGGCAATGCCGGCGCCCGCATCGCCTGCGCGGTCATCAAGTAGCCGGGAACGGGCCGCGTCCTCGGACGCGGCCCGGTTCTCGCCTCAGCGCTGGCGCCGGGCGACGCTGACGACGTTGCTCGCGACCTTGGGTTCCGAACGGGCCGGCAGCGTGGCCTCGACGACCTTGACGATCGAGGCCGCATCGAGCCCGGCCTCGGCATACATCCGCTCCGGCGAGTCGTGGTCCTGGTAGCTGTCCGGCAAGGTCAGCGTCCGCACCCGCACCTTGCCGTCGTCGAGCGCCCCGCGCGACGACAAGAGGTGCAGCACCATCGCACCGAACCCGCCGACAGACCCCTCCTCCAGGGTCACCAGAACCTCGTGGCTCGATGCCAGATCCAGGATCAGCGCCTCGTCGAGCGGCTTGGCAAACCGCGCATCCGCCACCGTCACGGCGATGCCGGCCGCCTCCAGGCGTTCGGCCGCCTTCAGCGCCTCCGCCAGACGCGTGCCGAGGCTGAGCAAAGCCACCCGCGCGCCCTCGGGACGGCGGATCACCCGGCCCTTGCCGATCTCCAGGACCTCGCCCTTCTCGGGAAGCTCGACGCCGACGCCCTCGCCGCGCGGATAGCGGAACGCGATCGGCCCCGTATCATGCGCGTGCGCGGTCGCCACCATGTGCACCAGCTCGGCCTCGTCGGCCGCCGCCATCACCGTCATGTTCGGCAGGCAGCAGAGATACGCCAGGTCGAAGGCGCCGGCATGGGTCGCCCCGTCCGCCCCCACCAGGCCGGCCCGGTCGAGGGCGAAGCGCACCGGCAGGTTCTGCAACGCCACGTCGTGGACGAGCTGGTCGTAGCCGCGCTGCAGGAAGGTCGAGTAGATCGCGCAGAACGGCTTGAACCCCTCCGTCGCCAGGCCGCCCGCGAAGGTCACCGCGTGCTGCTCGGCGATGCCGACGTCGAAGGTCCGCTCCGGATGCACCTTGGCGAACAGGTCGACGCCGGTGCCCGACGGCATCGCGGCGGTGATCGCCACCACCTTGTCGTCGATGTCGGCCGCCTTGATCAGGCTCTCGCCGAACACCCGCGTATAGGCCGGCGCGTTGGGCTTGGCCTTGGTCTGCTTGCCCGACACGACGTCGAACTTCACCACCGCGTGGCCGCGATCGGCGGCGGCCTCGGCGGGTGCGTAGCCCTTGCCCTTCTGGGTCACGACGTGGACCAGCACCGGGCCGTCCGGCGCGTCGCGCACGTTCTTGAGCACGGGGAGCAGGTGGTCGAGGTTGTGGCCGTCGATCGGCCCGACATAGTGGAAGCCGAGCTCCTCGAACATCGTGCCGCCGCCGGCGAGCATGCCGCGGGCATATTCCTCGGCGCGGGCGGCGGTGTCGTAGAGGGCCTTCGGCAGCAGGCGGCCGAACTGCTTGGCGGTGTCGCGGAGCGAGCGGTAGGTGTCGCCCGAGACGAGCTTGGCGAGGTAGGACGACATCGCGCCGACGGGGGGCGCGATCGACATGTCGTTGTCGTTGAGGATGACGATCAGGCGGCTTTTGAGGGCGCCGGCATTGTTCATCGCCTCGTAGGCCATGCCGGCCGAGATCGAGCCGTCGCCGATCACCGCCACCACGTTGCGGCGCGGCGGCGTCTCGCCGCGGGCTCGTGCCGCGGCGTCCGAGAGGTCGCGGCCGATCGCCATGCCCAAGCCCGCGGAGATCGAGGTGGAGGAGTGCGCCGCGCCGAAGGGATCGTAGGGGCTCTCGGAGCGCTTGGTGAAGCCCGACAGGCCGCCGCCCTGGCGCAGCGTGCGGATGCGGTCGCGGCGGCCGGTGAGGATCTTGTGGGGATAGGCCTGGTGGCCGACATCCCAGATGATGCGGTCGTCGGGGGTGTTGAAGACGTAGTGGAGGGCGACGGTGAGCTCGATGACGCCGAGGCCCGCGCCGAGATGGCCGCCGGTGACCGAGACGGCATCGATGGTCTCGGCGCGCAGCTCGGCGGCGAGCTGCGTCAGGTCGCTCTCGGGCAGCTGGCGCAGGTCCGCAGGAATGCGGACGCGGTCGAGGAGGGGAAGGTTGAGCGGTGACACCGGAGCCATCCTCACGTCCGGAAGGAGAAGACCCGCCGCGGCACGCCGGGGCGGGATGAATGGGAGCGATCAGGCGACATCGAGCGGCGCCGTCCCGGCGGCGCGTCCGTCCGCCCCGAGGGTGATGCGCTGGATGCGCGCCTCGGCACGCTGCAGCAGCGCCTCGCAGTGCCGCTTGAGGACCTCGCCGCGCTCGTAGATCGCGACGGATTCGTCGAGCGGCACGTTGCCCTGCTCCAGGCGCTGCACGATGCCCTCGAGTTCCTCGAGGGCCTTCTCGAACGGCAGATCCGCGGTTCCGGTCGGGCCGGCGGGGACGGAGACGGCCGCGCGGCTGGCATCGGACCGGGCTGCGGACATGCGTGACGACACTCCCATGATGAGCGTTGGGTTATGGCGACGAGAATCGCGCGAAACAACCCTTCGGCGGTGCCGCAGGGCCGCGATGAAGCCGTCGATGCCCGTTTGCGCGCCAGGGCTGCGTTTCGGCCACAGTGGAATCAGTCGATGGTGACGCTGAAGGGCTCACCCTCGAAGGCGTCGGCGCCGCGACCGATCGCCGCGATGGCCGCCACCATGCGCCCGTCCCGCCCGAGCATCGCATCCGCCACCGCGACGAGGCGGCGGTTCGGAGTCGCCGAGGGCGAGGCCTGGCGCAACTCGCGGGCGATCTCGGCCTCGTCCCGGTCCGGACGTAGGGCGCAGGTGGCGATGAAGGCGGCGGCCGTCGAGCGGCTGATGCCAGCATAGCAGTGGATCACCAGCGGCTGCTCGCGCGGCCAGGCGCGCACGAAGTCGAGGAGCCGCCGGACATGCACCTCGTCGGGCAGGACGTGGCCGTCGAGGGTGTCGGTGATGTCGCTGACTCCGACGAACAGGTGGTCGTCTTCCGCGATTGCCGGCGGCCGGATCACCTTCGTGCCGACATTGATCAAGGTCACCACATGGCGCGCGCCGGTCGCCTCGACCGTCTCGGGCAGGCGGGACAGGGCGCAGACGTGCAGGGTCGGCATGGCGGCGGGAAATCCTTCGGTTCAGGATACGGGAACGCCCTGCTGGGCATCGGCCAAGGCGTGGAAGCGGGCGAGGAACGCGCTTTGGGCCTCGGCGGTCGGCCAGGGTTCGAGCAAGGTGCCGAGATCGGCGTCGAGGCGATCCGGCTTGCCGAAGACCCGGACGGCCTCGACTTGCGAGAAGCCGGCGAGCCGCGTCGCCTCCAGGTAGGCGCTGAGCCGATCGGCGCGCTTGATCAGGCGCTGCATCGCCGCGCCCGGTGCCGGGGTGAGCCCGAAGCGCAGACGGATCGCCGCCAGCAGCCGAGTCTCCACCGCCTTGTAGGAATGCCCGATCGCCGCCTTGAACGGCGAGATGATGTCGCCGATCACGTATTCGGGCGCATCGTGCAGCAGCAATTCCAGCCGGCCAGCGGCCGCGAGGCCGGGCTCGAAGGCGCCGCCGATCGCCTCGACGAGCAGCGAATGCTGGGCCACCGAGAAGACCTGCGGGCCGGCGGTCTGCCCGTTCCAGCGCGCGACCCGGGCGAGCCCATGGGCGATGTCGACGATCTCGACGTCGATGGGCGAGGGATCGAGAAGGTCGAGGCGCCGACCCGAGAGCATCCGCTGCCACGCCCGCGGCGGCGCGCTCACGGCTTGACCCCGAGACCACCGGGACCGGCCAAGGCGGCGCAGGCTTCGTGCCGGCAGCAGCCGACGAGGTGATCGTTGAGCATGCCGACCGCCTGCATGAAGGCGTACACGATGGTCGGGCCGCAGAAGCCGAACCCTTCCGCCTTGAGCGCCTTCGACATCTTGCGCGAGACCTCGCTCTCGGTCGGGATCTCGGTGCGGGTCTCCGCCTTCGTCTGGACCGGGCGTCCGTCGACGAAGTCCCACAGGAAGGCCGAAAAGCCGGGCCCTCGCTCCTGGATGGCGAGGTAGGCCCGCGCACTGCGGATCGTCGCCTCGATCTTGGCGCGGTTGCGGATGATGCCGGTATCCCGCATCAGCGCCTCGACCTCCGCAGGGCCGAACCGTGCGATCGCCTCCGGCTCGAAACCCGCGAAGGCACTCCGAAAACCCTCGCGCCGGCGCAGGATGGTGATCCAGCTCAGGCCGGCCTGGAACCCGTCGAGGATCAGCTTCTCGTAGAGGGCGCGGTCGTCGTGCTCCGGCACGCCCCACTCGGCGTCGTGATAGGCGACGTAGAGCGCGTCGGTGCCCGGCCACCAGCAGCGCTGGCAGCCGTCGGGATGCAGGATCAGTCCGGTCGACATCCGGTGTCGTGTAGCGGTGTGGAGCTGGAACGCAACCTCCCCGACGACCTCGCTACGCGACGAACTCGGCCGCCGCGAAGCCCTGCAGGTAGAGGAGCGCGGTGAGGTCTCCGTGGTCGATCCGGGCGTGCGCCGCGGCCGCCACCGCAGGCTTGGCCCGGAACGCCACGCCGAGGCCGGCTTCCTCCAGCATCGCCAGGTCGTTGGCGCCGTCGCCCACCGCCAGGGTCTCGGCCGGATCGAGACCGAACCGGCTGCGCAGCTCGACGAGGGCGTCGCGCTTGGCGTCGCGACCGACGATCGGCTCGGCGACGGTGCCGGCGAGCCGGTCGCCCTCCGTCTCGAGGCGGTTCGAGCGATGCTCGTCGAAGCCGATTTGCGCCGCCACCGGCCCGGTGAACAGGGTGAAGCCGCCCGAGACGAGCGCCGTATAGGCGCCATGCGCCCTGAGGGTGCGCACCAGGATGCGCCCACCGGGCATCAGGGTGATGCGCTCGGCGATGACCTGATCGACGGCCTTGAGGGGCAGGCCCTTGAGCAGGGCGACGCGCTCGCGCAGGGCCGGCTCGAAGGCGATCTCGCCCCGCATCGCCCGCTCGGTGATCGCCGCGACGTGGTCCTTGAGCCCGACCACGTCGGCGAGCTCGTCGATGCATTCCTGGCCGATCATGGTCGAATCCATGTCGGCGAGGAAGAGCCGCTTGCGCCGGTGGGGGCTCACGACCTGCATCGCCACGTCGATCGGCTCAGATGCGAGCGCCGCGCGCAGGCGCTCGGCGAGGGCCGGCGCGGAGGCGGGCGCCCCCTCGACCAGGATTTCGGCGGCGACCTCGCCGTGCAGGATGCGCGGCGGGTGCTCGGTCGCCAGCACGCGCCGGGCTTCGGCCAGCACCGCGTCGGTGATGGCGGGGCGCTCCGGGTTTGCTATCAGGGTGGCGACCAGGGTCATCGGAAAAGCTCGGGCTCGTCGGTACGGCGCGTCCGGGCTTGCGCGCATCGGAGAGGCAGGCATGGACGGGCGGGTTCGGGCGATCCTCATCGCAGGGCCGACCGCCTCGGGCAAGTCGGCCCTGGCACTCGCCCTGGCGCAACGGCACGGCGGCGTGGTGATCAATGCCGATTCGATGCAGGTCTATCGCGACCTCCACCGACTCACCGCCCGGCCGGCGCCGGAGGAGGAAGCACGGGCGCCCCACCGCCTCTACGGCACGATCGACGGCGCGGTGAATTTTTCCGTCGGCCATTACCTGGCGGAGGCCGGCGCGACGCTCCGCGAAGCCTGGGCCGCGGGCCGCCTGCCGATCGTGGTCGGGGGCACCGGGCTCTACTTCATGGGCCTGACCGACGGCCTGTCGGAGATCCCGCCGGTGCCGGACGAGATCCGGGCCGTCGTGCGGGCCGAGGCGGAGGGGCGGGAGACGCCCGAGCTTCACGCCGCCCTCGCCCGCCGGGACCCGGACGGTGCCGCCCGCCTCGACCGCAACGACCGCCTGCGGGTGCTCCGCGCCCTCGAAGTGCTGGCCGCCACCGGCCGGCCGATCGCCGCGTTCCAGGCCGCGCGCCGGCCGGGCCCGCTCACCGGCCTGTCCTGCCACAAGATCTTCCTCACCCCGGACCGGGAGGTTCTGCGGGCGCGGATCGATGCCCGCTTCCTCGCCATGATGGCGGCGGGCGCCCTCGACGAGGTTCGGGCCCTGGCCGACCGTCACCTCGATCCGATGCTGCCGGTGATGCGCGCCCACGGCGTGCCGGGGCTGATCGCCTACATGCGCGGGGACCTCCCGTATGACGAGGCCGTGGCCCGTGGCCAGGCGGATACGCGGCGCTACGCCAAAAGGCAGGTGACGTGGTTCCGGCACCAGGCCGGGGCGGAGTGGGCGTGGGTGACGCCGGAGGCGGCGATGGCGGGGGTCGAGACGGGAATGTGGGACCGGCCGGGGTGACGGGGGACCCGGCAACCCCTGTTCCCCACCGGTTTCCAGAGGAACCGCAAGGCGTTGCCCGGGCATCCTGCGACGGCGCCTGAGACCGCCGTGCCTCGCCCTCCCGTGATACGAGAGGATGAAGAGATCGGGCCAAGCCCTTGTGAGAGCAGCCCGATCGCCGGTCACGCCCGCCCGCGCCGTC
Source organism: Methylobacterium sp. 142-1Y (assembly GCF_057747795.1). NCBI lineage: Bacteria > Pseudomonadati > Pseudomonadota > Alphaproteobacteria > Hyphomicrobiales > Methylobacteriaceae > Methylobacterium > Methylobacterium sp. 142-1Y. The sequence continues at coordinate 1,995,710 of NZ_CM173224.1, forward strand.
CCTCCACCAGCCACATCGCCAAGACGGCCGCGGCGATGGCCGCGAGCGCCGCGAGGCCGAGCCCCAGGGGATAGACCGAGACGCCGCGCACCACCGCACTGTCGCTCGGGCGGAAGCCGATCCAGTCGGAGCCGGAGAGCCGGCCGGAGCGGGTGATCTGGAGCCGCGGGATCGCGAGCCCGCCCCCGGCCTCGGCGAGGCGGCGCACCGAGCCGCCGGTCGCCTCGGCGAGCGGGCGCAGGCGCTCGGTGTCGCTGAACACGTCGATCAGTTCGCGCGGATTGGCCGGGCCGACGCTGACGAAGGCGACGAGGTTGCCGGAGCGCAGGGTGTGCAGCCCGAGCTCGTCGGCCTCGAAGGCGGCGGCGAACAGGCCCGGCTTGTCGGGGTTCAGCGTCAGGGTGCGGGTCTTCCCGCTCGGCGCCGTCACGGTGACGGGCTCGGCGGTGTCGGCCATGGTCTGGCGCTCGACCCGGACCTCGCGGCCGTGCCCGGTGGCATTGGCCCGCAGGGCCTCCTCCTCCAGGGCCGGCTCCTTCATCAGCCAGTGGCCGAGGCGGCGCAGCAGGTCGAGATGCGGCCCGCCGCCCTCGTAGCCCCGGGCCCAGAGCCAGGCATGGTCGGAGAGGAGGAGCGCCACCCGGCCCTTCTCCTCGCGGGAGAGCGCCAGCAGCGGCAGCTTGTCGGCGCCGGCCAGGATCGGGGTGACGCCGGGGCGGACCTCGGCGCCGATGAGGCGCAGCCAGTCGCCCCAGGCCGGCGGCGAGGCCTCGGAGCCCGGCAGGTCGCGGGTGACCGGGTGGCGCTGGCCGCTATCGGTGAGCGCCGCCTTGTAGGCGCGCTCGACCACCCGCCCGTTCGGCTCGCCCGGCAGGATCGCGGACAACCGCGTCCGGGCAAGACTCGCGGCCGAGGCGAATTCGGGCCCGGCGGCGATCAAGAGCGCCCCGCCCTCGCGCACGTAGCGCACGATATTGTCGAAGTAGCTCGACGGCAGCACGCTCTGGTTGGCGTAGCGGTCGAAGATGATGAGGTCGAAATCCTTGATTTTCTGCTGGAACAATTCGCGGGTCGGGAAGGCGATCAGCGACAGTTCGGAGATCGGCGTGCCGTCCTGCTTCTCCGGCGGGCGCAGGATGGTGAAGTGGACGAGATCGACATTGGCGTCGGACTTGAGTAGGTTACGCCAGGTGCGCTCGCCGGCATGGGGCTCGCCCGAGACGAGGAGCACCCGCAATTTCTCGCGGATGCCCTCGATCGGCAGCACCGCCCGGTTGTTGGCGGTGGTCAGCTCGCCCGGCAGCGCCTCGGCCTCGATCTCGACGACGTTGGGGCCCCCGTGCTCGACCCGGAGCGTCAGGCTGAAGGGCTGGCCGGTGCGGACCGTCTGGCGCACCACCTGCTCGCCGTCGCGGCGCACCGTCACCACCGCGGAGCCGGTGCCGCCGCGCTCCATCACCTCGGCCCGGATGGTCTGGTCGCGCCCGACGATGCCGAAGCGCGGCGCCTCGATCAGGCGGATCTGCCGGTCGCGCTCGTCGGGCCGGCCGGTGACCAGCACGTGGAGCGGCGCCTTGAAGCTCGCGGCGGCGAGGTTCGCCGGGATGTCGTGGACGACGCCGTCGGTCAGCATCACCACGCCGGCAAGGCGATCCGGCGGCACGTCGGCGAGCGCGCTGGAGAGCGCCGTGAACAGCCGCGTGCCCTCGTCGCCGCCGGCCTCCGGCACGTCGACGAAGCGCGGCTCGATCTGGTTCACCGTGCCGAGGCGGCGTTGCAGCTCGGCCCGCACCGTATCGGTCATCGCCGGGCGGTCGCCGAGCCCTTGCGAGCCCGAACGGTCGACCACGACCGCCACGATGTCCTTGACCGGCTCGCGCTCCTCCTGGACCAGCGAGGGATTGGCGAGCGCTAGCAGCACCAGGGCGAGGACGAGGACGCGCAGGAGCGCCACCGGCCCGCGGGCCAGGAACGCCACTACGGCGAGGATCGCGGCGAGGCTCCCCAAGGCCCACAGGATCGGGATGGGGACGAGGGGGGCGAGGCTGAGACTCAGCATGAACGGTACCGTTGTCTGATGCGACGCCTCACTGCCCCAGCCGCTCCAGCAGCGCCGGCACGTGGACCTGATCGGCCTTGTAGTTGCCGGTGAGCGCGTACATCACGAGGTTGACGCCGCCGCGGAAGGCCATCTCGCGTTGCCGCGGATCGCCGCCGACGAGGGGATAGAGGGCTTCGCCGCGCCGGCCGATGGCCCAGGCAGAGGCGAGGTCGTTGCCCGTGATGACGATCGGCGAGACGCCGTCGCCGGCCCGGGCCGGGCGGCGCTCACCGCCCTCGCCGGCCGGCGGCAGGGCCTCGACCCAGGTCTGGCCGGTGGCGTAGCGGCCGGGGAAGCCGTCGACGAGGTAGAACGCCTTGGTCAGAACGTGGTCGCGGGGCACCGGCTCGAGTTCCGGCACCTCCAGGGTCGCCAGCATGCGCTGGAGGGTGAGGGCCTCGGGCGTGGGCGGTCCGCCGGGGCGGGCCGTCATCGCGTCGCGGGTGTCGAAGATCACCGTGCCGCCGTTCTTCATGAAGGCGTCGATCCGCCGGATCGCCGCCTCGCTCGGCAGCGGCCGGTTCGGCACGATCGGCCAGTAGATCAGCGGGTAGAAGGCGAGCTCGTCCTTGGCCGGGTCGATGCCGGCGGGCTCGCCGGGTTCGAGCGCGGTGCGGCTCGCCAGCATCTGGGTCAGGCCGGCGAGGCCGGCCCGGCTGGTCTCGTCGACGGTCGGGTCGCCGGTGATCACGTAGGCGATGCGGGTGACGAGCGCCGATTCGATGCCGTTCGGCCGGTTGGCCGCGGGCTCGACCGCGCGAGCCGATTCGGGCGCCGCGCCCAGCACCAGGATCCCGAGGATCACGGCGGCCGCGGCCGGCCGGCGGCGCAGGCGTGCCGCCATCCGCCCGAGGAAGCCGCCGAGCCACAGGCTCGCCAGGGTGTCCAGACCCAGGAGCAGCAGCGCGGCGAGGAAGAACGGTCCGCGCAGGTCGCGGGTGCGGGCCTCCTCCAGGCCGCCGAAGCGGGCACTGCTCAGCGGCTTCAGGTCGAGAGGCTTCAGCCGGTCCTCCGCCGTGAGCGCGTTGACCGCGAGGCCGCCATCGGCAGGTCCGTAATAGCCCGGCGGGTGCTCCGGCGTCGCCCGTTCGGTCCACGTCGCCGGGACCGCCCGGGCGGTGGCCGGGGGCGCCTTCAGGGCGCCGAACCCGTCGAGGGTGAGGCGCGGCGCGAGCACAGGCGGCGGGGCGCCGGGGCTCGCCCCGGTCGTCGGCGGGGTGGTGCCCGCCAGCGCCACGACGCGGCGCAGCATGGTCACGAACAGGCCCGAGAGCGGCAGGTTCGACCAGGTGGTGTCGGCGGTGACGTGGACCAGGACCACCATGCCCTCCCCCCGCTTCGCGGCGGTGACGATCGGAGTGCCGTCCTGCAGGGCGGCCCAGGTGCGCCGGGCGAGGTCGCCGTCCGGCTCGGCCAGGATCTGGCGCCGCACGCCGATATCGGCCGGCGGCGTCAGCCCCGAAAAGGGGCTCTCGGGCGCGAACGGCGCCAGTGTGCGCGGGCTGTCCCAGGACAGGGTGCCGCCGAGATTGCGCCCGCCCCGGCGCAGGCGCACCGGCACGAGGTCGTCGCTGCCGGCGGCGAGCCGCGGGCCCGCGAAGCGCAGGAGCAGCCCGCCCTTGTCGACGAAGGTGGAGACCCGCTCCAGCGTCGCCGGATCGAGGGCGCCGACATCCGCCAGCACCAGGACCGAGACCTGGGAATCGAGCATCTGGCCGATCGATTCGGCGACGCCGCGCCCGCCGCGGGGCTCCAGCACGTCGGCGAAGGGCGTCAGTGCGCGGGAGAGATAGTAGGTCGGCGAGAGCAGCGGCTGGGCCTGGTCGCTCGTCCCGCCGAAGACGAGGCCGACCCGGCGGCGCCGGCCGCGCTCGTCGGCCAGCACCACGGCACCGGCCGAGTGCTCGCCCGCGACCTCGAACCGCGCGATGGTGTTGCGTAGCTCCACCGGCAGGTCGAAGCGGACCTCCGTCGCGGTGGCATTGCCGGCGAAGGCGAAATTCGTCTCGGCAAGCGGCAGGCCCTTGGCATCGAGGGCCCGGACCGTGCCGGATTCGCGACCGTTCGGCTCCGCCCGCACCACGATGACGCCGAGCTGGCCGCCGGAGGAATCCGGGCCGGCGAGGCCTAGAGCCGGCGTCCGCTCGGCCTTGAGCACGGTGATGTCGGCGCGGTTGCGCGATGCGGCTGCCGCGAGGCCGGCCGGGAAGGCGTCGCCGTCCGGCCCGGCGACGCCGTCGCTGACCCAGACCACGGCGCTGCCCGGGTTGCGCTCCAGGAAGGCGGTGAGCGACGGCAGCTGCGCCGACCGGTCGGCGAGGTGCGGCAGCGGCTCGATGGCGCGCAGGCGCTCGAGCGCCGGCCCGGGACCGGTGGCCTCCAGGCCCGTCGGCGAAGCGGCGGTGGCGAGCAAGGCCACCGGACGCCCGGCCCGGGCTGCCGCCTCGACCTCGGCCGCGGCGACGCGGATCCGGTCGCGCCAGTCCTGCGCGGCGGTGAAGCCGTTGTCGAGGACCAGTACCAGGGGGTTACGCCCGTCGGCGGCACCCTGCGGGCTCGGATTCCAGACCGGACCCGACACCGCCAGGATCAGGCAGGCGGAGGCGAGCAGCCGCAGCGCCAGCAGCCAGGGCGGCGTGCGGGCCGGCGTCTCGCGCTCCGGCAGCAGGTCGGCGAGGATGCGCAACGGCGGGAAGTCGATGCGCCGCGGCCGCGGCGGCGTCACCCGCAAGAGGTACCAGAGCGCCGGCAGGGCGACGAGCGCCGCGAGGGCGGCGGGGGCGGCGAAGCTGAGGGGCAGTCCGAACATCGAAGGCGTCCTCAACCTGCCCCGCGGGCGGCGGCGACCAGGGTGACGAGGCGGAGCGCCGCCTCGCTCGCCGGTCGGTCGGTGCGGTGCAGCGTCAACGTCCACCCCTGCGACCGGGCGATCTCCGCCAACGCATCGCGATGGGCGCGGATCCGCCGGCGATAGGCCTCGCCCCAGGCGGCGGCGTCGCCGACCCGGAGCGACAGGCCGGCCTCCAAGTCGTGCAGTTCGGCCTGGCCGGAGAACGGGAAAGTCTCCTCCACCGGATCGACCACCATGACGAGGTGGCCGCGGCTGCCGGCACCGGCGATCGCCGCGACCGCGGCCCGCACCTGCTCCGGCGGCGAGAGGAAATCGCCGATCAGCACCGCCTCGTCGAAACGTCCGACCGGGGCGCGGGGCGGCAGATCCTCGTCGAGGCCGGAGGCGTCGGCCGACAGGGTCTCGGCCATCCGCTCGACGATGGTGCGAGTGGCCTGGGGCCGCGACAGGCCGAGGAGCCCGACCCGCTCGCCGGCCTCCACGAAGGCGTCGCCGAGGGCCAGCGCCAGGACGAGGGCCCGCTCGATCTTCGGCGCCTGCGCGAGCGTGGAGCCGAAGCCCATCGAGGCCGAGCGGTCGACCCAGAACCAGACGGTATGGGCCGCCTCCCATTCGCGCTCGCGGACGTAGAGACGGTCGTCCCTCCCTGAGCGACGCCAGTCGATCCGGCTCGCCGCCTCGCCGGCGACGAAGGGGCGGAACTGCCAGAAGCTCTCGCCCGGGCCGGCCCGGCGGCGGCCGTGCAGGCCGTGCGCCAGGGTCGCGGCGACCCGGCGGGCCTCCAGGATCAGGCGCGGCATCCGCTCGGCGAGCGAAAGGGCGGTCTCGGTCTCCTGCCGGCCGGGGGCGCGGAGGCTTGCGTCCAGGACGCGTGTCGCGACCACCGGGTCAGAGCCGCCCGACGAGGCGGCCGATCAGGCCGGGGATCGTCTCGCCATCGGCGCGGGCCGCGAAGGTCAGCGCCATGCGGTGCTTCAAGACCGGCTCGGCCAAAGCCGCCACGTCGTCGACGGAGGGCGCGACCCGTCCCTCGATCAGCGCGCGGGCGCGCACCGCCAGCATCAGCGCCTGGCTGGCGCGGGGGCCGGGGCCCCAGAGCAGCTTGTCGGCGATCGCCGCGTCGCCCCCGACGGGCCGCGCCGCGCGCACGAGGTCGAGGATCGCATCGACCACCGCGTCGCCGACGGGCAGACGCCGCACCAGGCGCTGGGCCGAGAGCAGGGCGTCGGTGTCCATCACGGCTTGCGGCCGGTGTTCCTCGGCACCGGTGGTCTCCAGCAGGATGCGCCGCTCGGCGGCGCGGTCGGGATAGCCGACGTCGATCTCGAGCAGGAAGCGGTCGAGCTGGGCCTCGGGCAGCGGATAGGTGCCCTCCTGCTCGATCGGGTTCTGGGTCGCCAGGACGTGGAACGGCCGCGGCAGATCGTGGCGGGCGCCGGCGACCGAGACGAAGCGCTCCTGCATCGCCTGGAGCAGCGCCGACTGGGTGCGGGGGCTGGCGCGGTTGATCTCGTCGGCCATCAGGAGCTGGGTGAAGATCGGCCCGCGCACGAAGCGGAACGAGCGGTGCCGGTCCTGGTCCTCGTCGAGGATCTCGCTGCCGAGGATGTCGGAGGGCATCAGGTCGGGGGTGAACTGCACCCGGCGCGCGTCGAGCCCGAGCACGGTGCCCAGCGTCTCGACGAGCTTGGTCTTGGCCAGGCCCGGCAGGCCGACGAGGAGACCGTGGCCGCCCGCCAGCACGGTGACCAGCGCGAGATCGACCACCTGCTCCTGCCCGAAGATGACCCCGTGGATCGCCTCCCGGGCGCGCCCGACGCTGGCGAGGCAGGCCTCCGCGGCGGCGACGATGCCGTCATCCATCGGGGTCGCGGCCGGCGCGCTGGCTTCCATCATGCGGGGTCCTCGTCGTCATCCGGGGGGCCTCGCGGCCCCCTGTCGGGGATCGGCGAGTGTGGCTCCCTTCCGCACCGCAAGGCAAGGTTGGCGCGACGCCGCAGGGCGGTGGGGCGGGTGCCGAACTCACGCGCCGTGCGGCTCATCCTCCGCCCCGATCAGGGATGACGCTGTCGAGAGACGGAAGCGGCGCGGGCGATTCCCTCCCCCCGCGGGCTGCAGGGCCGTCCGGGAAAAAAATCGGCACGGGTAAACCCATCCCCTCTCCCGAATGGGCAGGACAATGGCATAAGAAGTACAATTGCATAAGAGACGGCTGTGGGTCGATCTGCCCTGAAAGCGATTTCGGAGAGCGGCCTCTCCGCAAGCGAAAGATGCGGCGAGCGATCGGCAATCACGCATGCTTGTACAGCCTCTTCGCTTATATGCGATAGCCATGCCTACACGGGAGAGTGGATCCTGCGCTTTACTGGCGATGAATTAGGTCCGACACAACCAAACAGAGATCAATGCCAAATCAAGGCGTTCGTCGCCCGATCGCCACCGGATCCACCGACACCTCCTGCTTCAAGGTCCGCAGCGCGAAGACCGAGCGCGACTGGCGGATGCCGCGGATGCGATAGAGCTTTTCACGAAGGAACCGCTCGTAATGCGCGGTGCCGCTGACCGCGACCTTGATCATGTAATCGTACTCGCCGGTCACAAGATGCACCTCCAGCACTTCGGGGATGCGCAGGATCTCGGTACCGAAGGCCTCCAGCACCGCATCGTCGTGCTTGTCGAGGGTGACCTCGATGAACACCACGTCCGGGATGCCGAGTGCCCGGTGGTCGAGCACGGCGACGTAGTCGCGGATCAGCCCCGCCTCCTCCAGGCGCCGCAGCCGCGTCCAGCACGGCGATTGCGACAGCCCGACCCGCTCGGCGAGCGCCGCGATCGTCAGCCGGCCATCGGCCCGCAGGGCACCGAGGATCTTCCGGTCGAGATCGTCGAGCCTTTGCGGCTCCGCGCCCTTCTGCGGCGCCTGCGCCCGCGCAGAACGTCTGTTCGGCGTTTCGCCCCTCGATGCCATGCTGCGTTCTCCGGTCACCCGCTTTAGCGGCGAAAAACGGCGAGGACCATCCGGCCGGACCGGGCTACAGTCGGGGAAATCAAGCGTCGCGGGAGGGCGCAGATGGCTCTTGAACAAGGGCATGCGGTGGAGGTCCGGGCCCGGATTCTCCACGTCTTCGGCGGTGTCACGCGCCCGCTCGGCGGGAGCGAACGCGCCGGCCACACTCTGAGACGCCTCGCTCTCGACGCCACCTCCTCCGCGGTCACCCTGTCGATCCTGGTTCCGGAAGGAACGGACCTGTCCGTCCTCGCTGCCCGCCTCTCGCGCCATCCGATCGCGGTCGAGGCGCAGGTCGGCGCGCCGTTCTGACACCCCCTCCCGCATCGTCCGCGACCCCCTCCCCCGCGAAGGGCTTATCCCATGCCGCCAGACGCCCCGAGCCCGCAGGCTCCGTTAAGTCTCCACGTCCCCGAGCCGGCCGTCCGTCCCGGCGGCAATCCGAGCTTTTCCGATCTCGACATCCCGGAGGCCGGCGCCGTCCGCCGGCCCGACGTCGACGTGGCGGCCGCCGACATCCGCGACATGGCCTACACGCTGATCCGGGTGCTGGATTCCGACGGCAAGGCGGTCGGCCCCTGGGCCGGCTCGCTCACCGACGACGAATTGCTCGCAGGTCTTCGCGACATGATGAAGCTGCGCGCCTTCGATGCGCGGATGCTGATGGCCCAGCGCCAGGGCAAGACCTCCTTCTACATGCAGCATCTCGGCGAGGAGGCGGTGAGCACCGCGTTCCGCCGGGCGCTCCAGCCCGGCGACATGAACTTCCCGACCTACCGCCAGGCGGGCCTGCTGATCGCCGGCGGCTACCCGCTCGTCGACATGATGTGCCAGATCTACTCGAACGAGGCCGATCCGCTGCACGGCCGGCAATTGCCGGTGATGTACTCGGCCAAGGAGCACGGCTTCTTCTCGATCTCGGGCAACCTCGCGACCCAGTATATCCAGGCGGTCGGCTGGGCGATGGCATCGGCGATCAAGAACGACACCAGGATCGCCGCCGCCTGGATCGGCGACGGCTCGACGGCGGAATCGGATTTCCACGCGGCCTTGGTCTTCGCCTCGACCTACCGGGCGCCGGTGGTGCTCAACGTCGTCAACAACCAGTGGGCGATCTCGACCTTCCAGGGCTTTGCCCGCGGCGGCTCCTCGACCTTCGCGGCCCGCGGTCACGGCTTCGGGATTCCGGCGCTCCGGGTCGACGGCAACGACTACCTCGCCGTCCACGCGGTGGCGAAATGGGCGACCGAGCGGGCGCGGCGCAACCTCGGGCCGACGCTGGTCGAATACGTCACCTACCGGGCCGGCGCCCATTCGACCTCCGACGACCCCTCCGCCTACCGGCCGAAGACCGAGTTCGATGCCTGGCCCCTCGGCGACCCGGTCAGGCGCCTGAAGGATCACCTGATCGCCCGCGGCGCCTGGTCGGAGGAGCGCCACCGCCAGGGCGAGGCCGAGATCCTCGACGAGGTCGTGGCCGCCCAGCGCGAGGCCGAGACCCACGGCACGCTGCATGCCGGCGGCAAGCCGTCGCCACGCGACATGTTCGAAGGAGTGTTTTCGGAAATGCCCCCTCACCTGCGCCGCCAGCGCCAGCAGGCGGGGTACTGACATGCCGCGCCGCACGATGATCGAGGCCATCCGCGACGCGATGGCCGTGGCGATGGAGCGCGACGACGACGTGGTCGTGTTCGGGGAAGATGTCGGCTATTTCGGCGGCGTCTTCCGCTGCACCCAAGGGCTCCAGGCCCGCTTCGGCAAGAGCCGCTGCTTCGATGCGCCGATCAGCGAACTCGGCATCGTCGGCGCCGCCGTCGGCATGGCCGCCTATGGCTTGAAGCCCTGCATCGAGATCCAGTTCGCCGACTACATGTATCCGGCCTACGACCAGATCGTGTCCGAGGCCGCGCGCCTGCGCTACCGTTCCGGCGGCCAGTTCACCGCCCCGATGGTGGTGCGGATGCCCACCGGCGGCGGGATCTTCGGAGGCCAGACCCACAGCCAGAGCCCCGAGGCCCTGTTCACCCACGTCGCCGGCCTCAAGACCGTGGTGCCGTCGAACCCCTACGACGCCAAGGGCCTGCTGATCGCCGCAATCGAGGATCCCGACCCGGTGATCTTCCTGGAGCCCAAGCGCCTCTATAACGGCCCCTTCGACGGCCACCACGACCGGCCGGTGACCCCGTGGGCCCGCCACGACCTCGGCGAGGTGCCGGACGGGCACTACACCGTGCCGCTCGGCAAGGCGGCGATCCGGCGCGAGGGCAACGCCGTCACGGTGCTGGCCTACGGCACCATCGTCCACGTCGCCGAGGCCGCCGCGGCCGAGACGGGAATCGACGCGGAGGTCATCGACCTGCGCACGCTGCTTCCCCTCGACATGGAGACGATCGAGGCCTCGGTGCGCAAGACCGGGCGCTGCGTCATCGCGCACGAGGCGACCCTGACCTCGGGCTTCGGCGCCGAGCTGGCGGCGCTCGTGCAGGAATCCTGCTTCTACCACCTGGAGGCGCCGATCGTCCGGGTCGCCGGCTGGGACACGCCCTACCCGCACGCCCAGGAATGGGCCTATTTCCCGGGCCCCGAGCGTGTCGGCCGGGCCCTTCGCGCCGCGCTGGAGGGCTGACCCATGGGCTTTCGCATCGTCAAGCTCCCGGATATCGGCGAGGGCGTGGCCGAGGCCGAGGTCTCGGCCTGGCACGTCAAGGTCGGCGACGTGGTCCGCGAGGACCAGCCCCTCGCCGACGTGATGACCGACAAGGCCACCGTCGAGATCCCCTCGCCGGTGAGCGGCACCGTGGCGGCACTGGGCGCCGAGGCTGGCCAGATGCTGGCGGTCGGCGCCGAATTGGTGCGGCTGGAGATCGAGGGCGGCGAGGCCGCCCCTGAGGCCGGGGTCGCGGTGGCGCCCGAGATCGCCAAGGCGCAGGACGCGGCGGCCGGCAAGCCCGCCGCCGCCCTGATCCTGGCCGCGGACGGCCTGGAGCCGGCGCAGCCCGCACCTGCCCCGCCTTCTGCTGCCGCGCCGAAACCCGCCGAGCCACCGAAGCCTGCACCGACCAAACCCGCTTCCCCTGCCCCGCGCCCCGCGGCGGCAGCACCCTCCTCCGGCCCGCCGCGCCCTCCCGGCGAGAAACCGGTCGCCTCGCCTGCCGTGCGCCGGCGGGCGCTGGAGGCCGGGATCGACCTGCGCCAGGTCCGCGGCACCGGCCCGGCCGGCCGCATCGGCCACGACGACCTCGACGCCTTCCTGAACACCCCGCCGGAGGATGCCGCGCCGGCCCCCGCCGGCCGCGCCCCGCGCACGGGCGTGGAGGAGATCAAGATCATCGGCCTGCGACGGCGCATCGCCCAGCGGATGGCCGACGCCAAGCGCCGCGTCGCCCATTTCTCCTACGTCGAGGAGGTCGACGTGACGGCGGTGGAGGAGCTGCGCGCCGCCCTCAACCAGCGCCACGGCGCGACCCGGCCGAAGCTGACCCTGATCCCGTTCCTGGTCCAGGCCCTGGTGCGGAGCCTCCCGGACTTCCCGCAGATGAACGCGCATTACGACGACGAGGCGGAGGTGATCCACCGCCATGCCGGCATCCATGTCGGGATCGCGACGCAGACGCCGTCGGGCCTGATGGTGCCGGTGCTCCGTCACGCCGAGACCCGCGACGTGTGGAACTCGGCGGCCGAGGTTCGCCGCCTGGCGGAGGCCGCCCGCAACGGCCTGGCCGCCCGGGACGAACTCTCGGGCTCGACCATCACCATCACGTCGCTGGGGGCGCTCGGCGGCATCGTGACGACGCCGGTGATCAACCGACCGGAAGTGGCGATCATCGGCGTCAACAAGCAGGTGATGCGCCCGGTCTGGCGCGATAACGCCTTCGTGCCGCGCCTGACGATGAACCTCTCGGCGTCCTTCGACCACCGGGTGGTCGACGGCTACGACGCCGCCCTGTTCGTGCAGGCGCTCAAAGGCCTGATCGAGACGCCCGCGACCCTGTTCATGGAGGCCTGATGTGGGCGAGATCACCACCAAGCTCCTGGTGCTCGGCGGCGGCCCGGGCGGCTACGTCGCGGCGATCCGCGCCGGCCAGCACGGCATCGACACCGTGCTGGTCGAGGAGAACCGCTTGGGCGGCACCTGCCTCAATGTCGGCTGCATCCCCTCGAAGGCGATGATCCACGCCGCCGAGGCGTTTCACGCGGCGGTGCTGCAATCCGAGGACGCCTCGCCCTTCGGCCTCTCGGCCGGCCCGCCGCGCCTCGACTTCTCCCGCACGGTGGCCTGGAAGGACGGTATCGTCGGGCGGCTCAACACCGGGGTGGCGTCGCTCCTGAAGCGCGGCGGGGTCAAGATCCTGCGCGGGCGCGGCACCATGGTCGACGGCAAGACCTGCCTCGTCGAGACCGATACCGGCCCCGAGCGGGTTCGGGCCGAGCACGTGATCCTGGCCACCGGCTCGGTCCCGGCGGCACTCCCCCACCTGCCCTTCGGCGGGCGGGTGATCTCCTCGACCGAGGCCCTGTCGCTGCCGAGTGTCCCCGCCACGATGGCGGTGGTGGGCGCGGGCTATATCGGCCTCGAACTCGGCACCGCCTTCGCCAAGCTCGGCGCCAAGGTCACGGTGGTGGAGATGGCCGAGCGGATCCTGCCGGCCTACGATGCCGAGCTGACCCGGCCGGTGGCGCGGCGCCTCGCGGGGCTCGGGATCGAGGTGCTGCTCGGCGCCAGGGCGACCGGCCTGTCCAGCGACGCGCTGGCCGTCGAGGTCGGCGGAGACTCGAAAAAGATTCCGGCGGAGGTGATCCTGGTCGCGGTCGGGCGCAAGGCGCGCACGCAGGATCTCGGGTTGGAGCGGCTCGACCTCGACATGAGCGGACCGTTCATCCGCATCGACGAGCGTTGCGCCACCTCGATGCGCAACGTCTGGGCGGTCGGCGACGTCACCGGCGAGCCGATGCTGGCCCACCGCGCCATGGCGCAGGGCGAGATGGTGGCCGACCTCGTGGCGGGCCGCCGCCGCGCCTTCCACAAGGTGGCGATTCCGGCGGTCTGCTTCACCGACCCGGAGGTGGTCTCGGCCGGCCTCTCGCCGGAGGAGGCCCGTACCGCCGGCCACGAGATCCGCACCGGCCTGTTTCCCTTCGCGGCGAACGGCCGCGCCATGACGCTCGGCGCCGAGGACGGCTTCGTGCGGGTGACGGCGCGGGCCGACAACCACCTCATCCTGGGCATCCAGGCCGTGGGGGCCGGGGTCTCGGAACTCGCGGCGGGATTCGGCCTGGCGCTGGAGATGGGCGCTCGGCTGGAGGACGTGGCCGGCACGATCCACGCCCACCCGACCCTCGGCGAAGCCTTCCACGAGGCGAATCTCCGGGCGCTCGGGGAAGCGTTGCACATCTGAAAAACGGCGCCGCCGCGCAAATCGGCGCCCGATATGCGAGAGGATCGGTCGTCCGGGCGGCGGAGGGACGACGCGTGAGCGAGAAGAAGCGCCGGGCCACGGCCGCGGAGATCCGCGACCGGGCCTTCGGCGACGTGATCGAGTGGCTGGAATACCGCGTCGCGGTGTGCCGCGACGGGCTGGAGCGCTACACTGCCTCCCACGGCGCCGACAGCCGGGCCGTGGCGACGGAGCGCGCCGCGGCGTTCGAGGCCGAGCTGATCCTGCGCGAGATCGGCAAGCTCGCACAGGCGGCGCCGCGCTCGAAGGCGTTTCGCGAGGCCGCCGAGGCACGCCGCCGCTTCATCGCCGCGCAGCGCGAGCGGACCGGCGACGCCGGCACGCCGGACGAGGCCTGAGGGGCTGCTGCCGCAGCGCCATCCGCGGCACGAAGATTTTTCCCGTTCCTCATTGAATAGAACCGAGACCGCGTGAAATACTCCGAAGTCGGTTCGCACCAGACGAGCCGGGATCCGGGGAGAATCGCCATGACGGGCCGGTGCCGCTTGCGCCTGGACAGACTCGTTTCCGTGCTCGCCCTCTGCCTCGCGGCGCAAGGGGCGCGCGCCGAGGTGAAGACGGGGCCGGTGCTGACGCATTGGGGCCTGTGCGAGGCCTCCGGCGCCGTGCCCTACCCGGCCGGCAGCTTCGGCGACCGCTTCCTGGTGGTCGACGACGAGGACAACACGCTCCGCCTCTACAAGGCCGACGAATCCGGCGCACCGCTCGCCCTGAAGGGCGGCGACCTCGACGCCGCGCTCGCGACGAGCGGCCGCGAGGAGCCCGCCAAGGCCGACCTCGAATCCCTCGCCTGGCTCGGCAGCGACCTGGTGCTGATGGGCTCGCATGCCCGCGACAAGGACGGCCGCACCCGGGAAGCCTCGCGCCAGATGCTCGCCCTGTCGGTCGGGGGCGACGCCAAGGCCCCGGCGGTCACGCCGAAGGGCAAGGCGTTCACGGGGCTTGCCAAGGCGCTGGCCGATCTCGACCCGCGCCTGTCCGAGCGCATCGCCGTCGATCTCGCGGCGAAGGCGAGCCTGAGCCCGAAGCGGCGCGGCCTCGCCCTCGAGGGCCTGGGCCCGACGCCCGACGGGCGCGGCCTGTATGTGGGCCTGCGCAACCCGCTCAACGCCGACAACGATGCCCTGGTGGTGCCGTTCGAGAACGCCGCCGAGGTGCTGGCGAGCGGCGCCGCGCCGAAGCTGGCAAAGCCCATCGCCCTCGACCTCAAGGGCCGGGGCATCCGCGACATCGCCTATGCGCCGGGGATCAAGGCCTATTTCCTCGTCGCCGGCGGCTCCGGCAGCGGCGGCGAGGCCGCCGACCTCTACCGCTGGTCGGGTACGGTCGGCGAGGCGCCGACCCGGGTTCCTGGGGTAGCCGAGGCGCTGGCGGCGCTCCCGGACTTCCAGCCCGAAGGCCTGATCGTGTCTTCGGACGGGAAGAAGGTGCAGGTGATCAGCGACGATGGCGACATCTGCCCGGCGCGCAAGCCGCAGGGGTTTCGGAGCGTGGTGCTGGAGTTGGAGTGAGAGGTATTCGCTCCACTGATCCTTCAGCGATCTCGTGTCTCTTGTTTCATCCCGATGCCCGCCGCGAGACGGGTCTCGGGGTGATGTCGGCGAAGCCCGGGAGAAGAGACGGAACGGCATCCGCGCTTTGAGGACCTGGCGGTAACGACATCCGATCGGCTTGACCATGCGCAGGATGGTGATCGACCGGATGCGGCTTCGGGAGGGGCTGCTTCCAGGCTATCGATGACGACGAGGTCCATGACGGGTTTGCAGTCTGACGGCTTTCGGGCAGGATCGCGAAAGAGTCGGACGTCGACCGCCCCCTTGGCCAAGCCTGCCAGCGCCGAGGAGGTGCGCGCATTTCACGCGAGGCTGATGGCCGTCGCCAGCGGCTCAGATGATCCGCGGCTCGAACGTGTCTTCGACATCGTGCCGCGGGAGGCATTTCTGGGTCCCGGACCATGGAAGATCATGGTCAATGAGCGCTACGTCGAAACACCGACTACCGATCCGGTCTTCGTCTACCAGAACTGCCTCGTTGCCCTCGATGCCGCCAGGCGCATCAACAACGGCGAACCGTTCCTGCATGCGCGCTGGATCGGAGCGATCGCCCCGAAGAGAGGCGAGACCATCGTCCACATTGGAGCGGGCGCCGGATATTACACCGCTCTCCTGTCGATGCTGGCCCTGCCGAGCGGTCGCGTACACGCCTATGAGATCGAACCGGGACTGGCCCGCCGCGCCTCCGACAACCTAGCGCCATTCGAGGGCGTGACTGTCGTGCAGGGCGATGCGACGGAATTGCCCCTGCCGGATTGCGACGTGATCTACGTCAATGCGGGGGTCGTTTCACCGCCCGGTCCTTGGTTGAAAGCCCTGCGACCCGGCGGGCGGATCGTCTTTCCGTGGCGGCCCTCGACGCAGCTGGGGGTCGCCGTGATGATGACCCGAGCGGACACGAGCTTCACGGTCCGGCTGTTGGGACCGGCGTGGTTCATCCCCTGCGTCGGTGCGTCGGACCCGGCAGGTTGCATCAAGTCCCCCAGCCTATCGCAGGCGCATTCCATCGGAGCGGCGTGGCTGATCGAAGATCGAGCGCCGGACGATACGGCTGTCGCCCTATGCCGGGATGTCTGGTTCTCGGGCGGGCCGGAATAGAACCGGACGACCGATCCGGGTCGACAGGGGAACGGCCGGTTCGGGATGGGCGACAGCCCCATGGTCACGAGACCGCCGCTTTCGGGCAGAGGGGTCGGGGCCGCGCACCCCACTCAGCAGCGTTTCACCGGCGGTCGAAGGATACGCCGATGCCAGCCCAGGCGGGTTTTCGAGTCGGTGACGTATCTCTGCGAGACGGTCATGCGACGAGTGCCGCCGGGCGAACCGAACGTTCTTCGACGATGACCGCGACCGTGTCGTCATCACGCACGCGGCCCGTGATCCTATCTCCACGAACGACGCCGTCCGTTGCCCGCCCTGCCGCAGCATATGCCGAGATGCCGCGAGCCGGCACGACTCTACAGTTCATCGCGGCCCTCGCGCCGCGTGAAGCCCCGCCTCACGACGGAGCCGCGCCTCCCAGGCGCTCCCTCTCCCGCAACGCCTCGATGAGGTCGAGCACGCGCGCGACCTGCGCGCCGACATTCCACCAGGCCGGCCGTGGCAGGGCGGGAGGCACGGGTACCGCCGCCACCGCCTCGACCAGGAAGGCCGCCTCCGGCAAGGCCGGTCGGTCGGCGCGGCGGGTCGAGGCGGTGGTCAGCGCCCGGGCGAGCAGTTGCGCCTTGCGGGCCCCCGGCACCCGGGCGCGGCGGGTGACCGGGTCGAGGCCGGCGCGGGCGAGGTCGCGGCCGATCTCGGCGTAGATCAGCCCCGCGGCGCGCACGGCCGGACGGCAGGCAGCCGGCAGCATCGCGATGCCGGATTCGGCCCGGGTGTAGAGGAGGTCGGCCGCCGCGAGCAGGCGGGCCACCACGGCGGCGAGGCCTAAGCTCGGCTCCGGCCGGGCCAGGAAGGCGTCGGGGTCGATCCCGGCCTCGCGCAGCCAGTCTTCGGGCAGGTAGAGGCGCCCGTTGCGGGCATCCTCGCCGACGTCGCGGGCGACGTTGGTGAGCTGCATGGCGATGCCGAGGTCGCAGGCCCGGGCGAGGGCCTCGGGCGAGCGCTCGCCCATCACCAGGGTCATCATCGCCCCGACCGAGCCGGCGACCCGGGCCGCGTAGGCGACGAGGGAGGAGAGGTCGGGGTGGCGCCGCCCGGCGGCGTCCCAGGCGAGACCCTCGAGGAGGGCGGCGGGCAAGGCCTCGGGGATGGCGTGCCGAGTCACGATCTCGGCGAGCGCCCGGTCGGCGGGGGCGTCCGCCGGCCGGCCGGCATAGGCGGCGGCGAGGCGGGCGCGCAGACGCGGCACGGCATCGGCTCGGGCGCCCGCCCCGTCCACCGCGTCGTCGGAGAGGCGGCAGAAGGCGTAGAGCCCGTAGGCGTCGCGGCGCACCGCCTCGGGCAGCAGCCACGAGGCGGCATAGAAGCTGCGCGAGCCGGCCCGGATCGCGTCCCGGCAGGCGCTGTGGTCTGCGGAGCGGGCCAGGGCGGCGGCGAACGGCGTCGGGCGACGCGCATCAGGCGAAGACGGCAGCATCGGGCACCACGCGATCGAGGATCTTCGAGGAGGACAGCACCCCCGGAAGCCCGGCCCCCGGATGGGTGCCGGCGCCGACGAGGTAGAGGTGGCGCACCGCGCCGCAGCGGTTGTGCGGGCGGAAATAGGCGCTCTGGGTCAGGATCGGCTCCAGGCCGAAGCCCGAGCCGCGCCAGGACAGGAAGTCGTCGGAAAAGTCCTGCGGCGTCGTCACCCGGGAGGTGACGAGGGCATCCGACAGGCCCGGCAGCACGGTCGCTTCGAGGCGCGCGGCGATGCGCTGCCGGAACGGCTCGGCCAGCGCCGCCCAATCCTGCCCGCCGGCGAGGTTCGGCACGGGGGCCAGCGCGTAGAACGCGTCGTGCCCCGGCGGCGCCACGCTCGGATCGGTCGCGGTCGGCCGGTGCAGGTAGAGGCTCATGTCCTCGGCCAGCACCTTTCGCGAAAAGATGTCGTCGAGGAGCCCGCGATAGCGCGGCCCGAGCAGGATCGTGTGGTGGGCGAGTTCCGGATAGCGGCGCCGCGTGCCGAAGTACCAGACGAACAGCCCCATCGAGGAATGCGCCCTGGACAGGCGCCGCTCGCGCCAGCCCCGCGCCTCCTTTGGCAGCAGATGGAGCGCGGTGACGGCGGAATCGGCGTTCGACACCACCACGTCGGCGGCGATTTCGGTGCCGTCGGCGAGCGCGACGCCCCGGGCGGTGCCGTCCTTCACCAGAATTCGCTCGACCTCGGCGCCGCACCGCACCTCGCCGCCCTGGCCCTCGATCAGCGACACCATCCCGCGCACCAGGGCGCCTGTGCCGCCGAGGGCCGAATGCACGCCCCAGCGCCGCTCGAGCGACGCGATCAGGCAGTAGAGCGCGCTCGCCCGGAACGGCGAGCCGCCGATGAGCAGCGGGTGGAAGCTGAAGGCCGTGCGCAGGCGCTCGTCGCGAAACACCGACGAGACCAGGCTGTAGACGCTGCGATGACCGCCGATCCGCAGGAGGTCGGGGGCGATGCGCAGCATGTCGGTGAGGCGCCCGAACGGCACCGCGCCGAGCTGCTCGAACCCGACCCGGCACAGCTCGTCGGACAGCGCCATGAACCGGTCGTAGGCACCGCCCTCGCCGGGGGACAGGCGCTCCACCTCGGCGCGCATGGCGTCGGCCTCGCCGCACATGGCGAAGGTGGCGCCGTCGTCGTAGCGGATGCGGTAGAACGGCCGCATCGGCACGAGCGTCACGTCGTCGGCGAGACGACGCCCGCAGAGCGCCCACAATTCCTCGAACAGGAACGGCGCGGTGACGATGGTCGGCCCGGCATCGAAGGCGAAGCCGTCCTGCCGGTGGACCCGCGCCCGCCCACCCGGCTGGTCGAGCCGTTCGAGCACGCTCACCCGGTAGCCCCGCACGCCGAGCCGGATGGCCGCCGCGAGCCCGCCGAAGCCGCTGCCGATCACCACCGCACGGGGGCGGCGCCGGGCGGACGTGACCCGCGGCGGCGCATCGTCGAGTGTCAACATAGGTTGACACTATCGTCGCGGTCGGGGCGGGTGGCAAGCGGGAAAGGTGGTTTTCCGGGCCGGCGCCTCATGACGCTCGCGCGCTCACCGGCGCACGAGCGTCAAGCTGCATTGACGCCTGCTCCGTGTGGCCTCGGCCGGGCGCCTACACGTCGCAGCTCAATCCCAACGCCGCCAGCCCCTCGTCGAGCAGGTCGCCGACATTCGGGATGCCCAGGAGGTAATCGGCGGGGCGGGTGCCGGCGGCCTCGCGCTCGCGGGCGAGACGGACCGCGTCGGGGAATTCCTCCGGCTCCATGTCGCCGCGGCCGACGAACAGGATCGCCACCAGCTCGGCCCGCTCGTCGTCGTTGAGGCCGGCGATCACCTCGCGCAGCTCCTCCTCGGTGGCGTCGTCGGTGCCGTCGACCAGCACGTCGCGGGCGCCGTCGTCGATCGGGTTCGAGCCGGAATCAGGGTCGCTCAGGCCCTCCTTCACGTCGAGGGCCCGGACCCGCAGGATGAACTCACAGACCTTCTCTACGGCGATGTCCATCGGTCGAACCTCCTCGCACCACGCGCGACACTGAATGCCAGCCTCAACCCGCGAAGCGCGGCCGGGTTCGCCTTTCTCGCTTCGCCTCTGGTTTCTCGCTTCGCCTCTGGACGGCGGGGCCGTTCGACATCAAGTGAGCGGCGGCGCGCCCATCCTCCGAGATTCCCGCCCCGAGGTTCCCGATGCTCATCAACGCCGCCTTCGCGGCCCTGCGGCAGGTCTTCTCCCCGCCGCTCCGCGCGATCCTGTGGAAGTCGCTCGTTCTCACGGTCGGGCTCCTGGTCCTGGTATGGTTCTGCCTCACCAAGGGCATCGCGGCGATCCTCGCCGCCCACCCGATCTCGACCGACTACGCGATGGTCAACGCCGTGGCGTCGTTCCTGGCCGGGGCCGGGCTGTTCGTCGGGCTCGCCTACATCCTGCCGCCGGTCTCGATCCTGGTGGCGGGCTACTTCCTCGACGACGCCGCCGACATCGTCGAGCGCACCGACTTCCCCGACGAGGTGCCGGGCCGGGCGATGCCGCTCTCCCAGGCGATGCTCTACACGGTACGATTCGCCGCGCTGGCGCTGGCCGTCAACCTCGCGGCCCTGCTCCTGCTGCTGGTGCCGGGCGTCAACGTGGCGGCGTTCTTCCTCGCCAACACCTACCTGCTCGGGCGCGAGTATTTCGAGCTCGCCGCCGCCCGGTTCCGGCCCCTGACCGAGGCCGGCGCCATGCGGCGCCACCATTCGGCGACCGTGATGCTCGCCGGTGCGCTGCTCGCCGGGCTGATGCTGGTGCCGATCGTCAACCTGATCACGCCGCTCTTCGGCATCGCCCTGATGGTCCACGTCCACAAGGGCCTGAGCCGCGACCGGCTGCTGAAGGCCCCGACCTCGCGCCCGCCCCTGGCGATGGACCGCGACCGGCTCGACGCGGGCAGGCGCTGATCCGGTTTCCGCATCGCGAAGCGATCAATCGGCAGCCGTCTGAGACGGTTGCGGATCGTGCCGGGCGCGCGCACCCTGGCGCCATGCCCGGCGAGACCCACGACGTGCTGAACCAGAGCCCGCCCTTCGGCGACGTGAACCTGTTTGCGGCCGATGCGGCGCTGCGGGGCGCCGTCGCGGCCTTCGGACCGGATGCGGCCGACGGGCTCGACAGTTTCGGCGTGCACTGGGGAACGGCCGAGCGGCTCGATCTCGGCCGCCTCGCCAACGCCCACCCGCCGATCCTGCGCACCCACGACCCGCGAGGGCACCGGGCCGACCGGGTCGAGTTCCACCCGGCCTACCACGCCCTGATGGCGGACAGCGTCGCGGACGGCCTGCACGCCTCGATCTGGGACGGGGCGGATCCGGAAAGACCCCGGGCGCGGGGCCGTCTCGCCCGGGCGGCGCGGGTCTTCATGGTGGCGGGCGTCGAGAGCGGGCATCTCTGTCCGATGACCATGACGAGCGCGGCGGTCGCGGCGCTCGAGTCCGCCCCCGACCACCTCGCCGCCTGGCTGCCGCGGATCGTGAGCCGGCGCTACGATCCGCGCTTCAAGCCCTGGTTCGAGAAGGCCGGCGTCACCCTCGGCATGGGGATGACCGAGAAGCAGGGCGGCACCGACCTGCGCGCCAACACCACGACGGCCGCGCCCGCGGGCGGCGACACCTACGCGCTCACCGGCCACAAGTGGTTCTTCTCGGCGCCGATGTCCGACGGTTTTCTGGTGCTGGCGCAGGCCCCCGGCGGGCTCACCTGCCTGCTGGTGCCGCGCCACCGGCCCGACGGCAGCGTGAACGCCCTGCACCTGCAACGCCTGAAGGACAAGCTCGGCAACCGCTCGAACGCCTCCGCGGAGGTCGAGTTCGCGCGAGCCTTCGGCTGGCGTATCGGCGAGGAGGGCCGCGGCGTTCCGACCATGCTGGCGATGGTGCAGCTGACGCGTCTCGATTGCGCGGTCGCCTCGGCGGGTCTCTGCCGCATGGCCCTGGTGCTGGCCCTCCACCATGCCCGCCATCGCCAAGCGTTCGGGAAAGCCCTGGCCGACCAGCCGGCGATGCGCCGGGTGCTGGCCGATCTCGCCCTCGAGAGCGAGGCGCAGACGGCTTTGACCCTCCGGCTCGCCGCCACCTTCGACCGGGGCGAGGCGGCGCACACCCGGCTTCTCACCCCGGCGGTGAAATACGCTGTGT
The DNA here is from genome assembly GCF_057747795.1 of Methylobacterium sp. 142-1Y. Lineage (NCBI taxonomy): Bacteria > Pseudomonadati > Pseudomonadota > Alphaproteobacteria > Hyphomicrobiales > Methylobacteriaceae > Methylobacterium > Methylobacterium sp. 142-1Y. The sequence continues at coordinate 2,017,463 of NZ_CM173224.1, forward strand.
GCAAGGCGGCGCCCGGCTTCGTCTACGAGGCGATGGAGGCTCTCGGCGGTAACGGCTACGTCGAGGAGAGTCCCCTGCCCCGGCTCTACCGCGAGGCGCCGGTCAACGCGATTTGGGAGGGCTCCGGCACCGTCATGGCCCTCGACGTGCTGCGCGCCGCCACGCGGGCGCCGGAGGAGGTCGTGGGGCTGGTGGCGGAACTCGGCGAGGAGGCGGAGGGCCTGCCGGGCGTGCGCGAGGCTGCCGCCGACATCGTTGCGGCGCTCCGGGCGCCCGACGCCGAGGCCCGCGCCCGCTTCGCCACCGGCCGCCTCGCGACCCTCGCCGCCACCGCGTCCCTGGCCGCCTGCGCGCCGCCGGCCGTCGCGGAGGCCTACGCGGCGACGCGGCTCGCGCGGGAGCGGGCGATCTACGGGGCGAACGGGATCGGGGCGGTGACGGAGATGCTGCTCGGCCGCGCCCTGCCGTGAGTCACCCGAACACCACGTGCCCCATGATCCGCCCCGGCATGAGGGTGAACAATCCGGTGATCACCAGCGCGCCGAGATAGACCCCGATCATGCTCCAGCGATGGGCCGCGACGTTTCCTCGCCGCGCGTAGAGCACCGCCCGCACCAGGGCGACGAGCGTCACCACCGACAGAAGGTGGATCCAGCTGAACGGCCCGGCCTGGCGCAGGCCCGAGATGCCGAACGAGCTGAGCGCCACCACCGCCATCAGCCCGACCCAGAACCGGCCCATCAGCCGATGCCGCCCGCCGCCCCGGGGCAAGACGAACTGCAAGGCCCCGAGCACCAGCGCGGCGATCGCCGCCGCGGCGTGGGCCTGGATCACCGGCGAGGCCTGGAGGAGCGGCTGGAGGGTCATGGCTGGAGGATCATGGCGGACACGTCCCGCGACGCGTGCCTCGGCGCCCGCGCCTTGCGGCCCGGTCCGATGCGCGTATGTTGACAGGAGCAACATACGAGGCATGTGGACATTGTCAACATCGGAGGGCGGCAGCGCCTATCACCATGGCGACCTGCGCCGCAGCCTGATCGCGGCGGCGCGCGAATTGCTGCGGGCCGGCGGCGTCGAGGCGGTGACCTTGCGTGAGGCGGCGCGCCTCGCCGGCGTGTCGCACAACGCTCCCTATCGCCACTTCGCCAGCCGCGAGGCGCTGCTGGCGGCGCTCGCGGCCGAGGGATTCCGGGACCTCCGCCGGGTGCTCGACGAGGCCGGGGGCCGGGCCGAGCCGGCCGGACGGCTCACCGCCCTCGGCCGGGCCTATCTGCGTTTCGCCGATGCCGACCGGGCGACCTTCCGGCTGATGTTCGGCGGGGTGGTGGAAGAGACCGCGCATCCCGATCTCGCGGAGGCCTCGGGCGCCGCGTTCGCGACGTTGCAGAACGTTGTGGCGGAGCGCGAGCCCTCCGGCCTCGCCGAGCGCGAGGCCCTGCGCGCCTGGGCGCTGGTCCACGGCCTCGCCCATCTCGTGGCCGACCGGCAGATCGATGCCGCGCGGGCGGAAGCGTGCCTCGCTTGAGAGCAATTCCGATGTGGATCGTTCGCCTTCAAATGAGGCAGGCCAAAATTTAGGCATTTTCGCTGCGCCTAAAAACAGCGTGCCGGCGATGGAACGGTTGGCAGGGCTCTTGCAGTCCCCTCCCCGTCATTCACCGACGGGAAACTCCACGATGCCGCTGCCCACCCGCCCGCTCCTGCGCCGGTCCGCGCTCGGGCGAACCCTGTCCGGGCTCGCCCTCGCCCTCGCGCTGGTGGGGCCTGCGAGCGCGCAGGGCGTGCTGCGCATCGGCATGACCGCCTCCGACATCCCGCTCACTACCGGCCAGGCCGACAATGGCGGCGAGGGCATGCGGTTTGCCGGCTATACGATCTACGACGCGCTCATCAACTGGGACCTCAGCCGGGCCGACAGGGCCTCCGACCTGACGCCGGGTCTGGCCACCTCCTGGACGATCGACCCCGCCGACAAGACCCGCTGGACCTTCAAGCTCCGCCCCGGCGTCACCTTCCACGACGGTTCCATCTTCGACGCCAACGCGGTGGTGTGGAACCTCGACAAGCTGCTGAAGCAGGACAGCCCGCAATTCGACCCGCGCCAGTCGGCGCAAGGCCGTACCCGCATCCCGGCGGTCGCCTCGTACAAGGCGGTCGATCCGATGACGGTGGAGATCGTCACCAAGAACCCGGACGCCACCTTCCCCTACCAGATCGCCTGGATCCTGATGTCGTCTCCCGCCAACTGGGAGAAGCAGGGGAAGAGCTGGGACGCCGTCGCCAAAGCGCCCTCCGGCACCGGACCGTGGAAGGTGACGGGCTTCGTCCCGCGCGAGCGCCTGGAGCTGGCGCCGAACAAGGAGTACTGGGACAAGGGCCGGGTCCCGAAGCTCGATCGTATGGTCCTGGTGCCGCTGCCCGAGGCCAATGCCCGGGTGGCCGCGCTCCGCTCCGGCCAGGTCGACTGGATCGAGGCGCCGGCGCCGGATGCGGTGCCCTCGCTGAAGGCCGCGGGCTTCGCGCTGGTCACCAACCTCTACCCGCATAACTGGACCTGGCACCTGTCGCGGGCCGAGGGCTCGCCGTGGAACGACATCCGCGTGCGCAAGGCCGCGAACCTCGCCGTCGACCGCGAGGGCCTGAAGGAGTTCCTCGGGGGGCTCGCCACCCCGGCCGAAGGCTTTTTGACCCCCGGCCATCCCTGGTTCGGCAAGCCGAGCTTCAAGCTCTCGTACGATCCGGACGCCGCCAAGAAGCTGCTCAAGGAAGCCGGCTACGGCCCGAACAAGCCGGTCGTCACCAAGGTGCTGATCTCGGCCTCGGGCTCGGGCCAGATGCAGCCGCTGCCGATGAACGAGTTCATCCAGCAGAACCTCGCCGAGGTCGGCATCAAGGTCGATTACGAGGTCGTGGAGTGGAACACGCTCATCAACATCTGGCGTGCCGGCTCCAAGTCCGATAGCGCGCGCGGCGGCACAGCGATGAACTACTCCTACCTGATCCAGGACCCGTTCACCGCCTTCATCCGCCACGCCCAGTGCAACCTGGCACCGCCGAACGGCACCAACTGGGGCTATTACTGCGACCCGGCGATGGACAAGCTGTTCGACGAGGTCCGCACGACCTTCGACCCGAAGGAGCAGGTCGGAGTCCTGCAGAAGATCCACGAGAAGTTCGTCGATGACGCGCTGTTCCTGATGGTCACCCACGACGTCAACCCGCGGGCGATGAGCAAGAAGGTGCAGGGCTTCGTCCAGGCCCAGAGCTGGTTCCAGGATTTCTCGCCGATCACGATGGCGAAGTGAGCGTCTGACCGATCTCCCGCCCGGCCACCGCCGGGCGGGACCACGACACCGTCAACCGGCGCCCCCCATGATCCTCTTCATCCTCAAGCGCATCGGCTACGCCGCCCCGGTCGCCCTCGGCGTCAGCCTGGTGTGCTTCCTCCTCGTCCATCTCGCCCCCGGCGATCCCTTGAGCGCGATCCTGCCCGTGGATGCCACCGCCGAGATGCAGGCGCAGATGCGCTCGGCCTACGGCTTCGACAAGCCGCTGCCGGTGCAGTACGGCCTGTGGCTCTGGAAGATCCTGCACGGCGATCTCGGCACCTCGATCGCCACCGGCCGCCCGGTCCTGTCGGAGGTCGGCCGCGCCGTCGGCAACAGCCTGATCCTCGCCTCCGTCGCGACGCTGATCGGCTTCACCTTCGGCACCTTCTTCGGCTTCGTCGCCGGCTACGCCCGGGATTCCTGGCTCGACCGGGTCGCCTCGTCGATCGCGGTGTTCGGGGTCAGCGTGCCGCATTACTGGCTCGGCATCGTGCTGGTGATCGTGTTCTCGGCCACCCTCGGCTGGCTGCCGCCGACCGGCGCGGGGCCGCAAGGGTCGGGCAACTGGGTCCCGGACTTCGACCACCTGCGCTACATCCTTCTGCCGGCCATCACCATGTCGGTGATCCCCATGGGGGTGATCTCGCGCACCGTGCGGGCGCTCGTCGGCGACATCCTGCACCAGGACTTCGTCCAGGCGCTTCGCGCCAAGGGCCTGTCGGAATTCGGCGTCTTCCGCCACGTGGTGAAGAACGCGGCGCCGACCGCCATCGCCATCATGGGCTTGCAGCTCGGCTACCTGCTCGGCGGCTCGATCCTGATCGAGACCGTGTTCGCCTGGCCGGGCACCGGCTTCCTCCTCAACGCCGCGATCTTCCAGCGCGACCTGCCGCTGCTCCAGGGCACGATCCTGGTCCTGGCGATGTTCTTCGTCACCCTCAACCTCCTGGTCGACGTGGTGCAGACCGCGCTGGACCCCCGCATCGAGAGGGCCTGATCCGATGTCGATCCAGACCTCCCTCACCGGCGATCCCGTCGCTTCGGTGCCGGCGCCCGAGATCCCGGCCGTGGCGTCCCGCGGCTACTGGGGCAGCGTGTTGCGGCGGCTCGCCCGCGATCCGGTTGCGATGGCCGCCGGCCTCGTGATCCTCGCCATCGTGCTCGCGGCGATCTTCGCGCCGCTGATCGCCCCGATGGACCCGTTCAAGGGTTCGATGGTCCGCCGCCTGCGCCACGTCGGCGACGCGACCTACTGGCTCGGCTCGGACGAGCTCGGCCGCGACATGCTCACACGCCTCCTCTATGCCGGCCGCCTGTCGCTGTTCATGGGCGTGCTGCCGGTCGTCATCGCGTTCTTCGTCGGATCGGGTCTCGGCATCCTGGCGGGCTATGCCGGCGGCTGGGTGAACACGCTGATCATGCGCGTCGTCGACGTGTTCTTCGCCTTTCCCTCGGTGCTGCTCGCCATCGCGCTGTCGGGCGCGCTGGGTGCGGGCATCCTGAACTCGATCGTGTCGCTCACGGTCGTGTTCGTGCCGCAGATCACCCGCGTCGCCGAGAGCGTCACGGTACAGATCCGCAACCGCGACTATGTCGAGGCGGCCCGGGTTTCGGGCGCGAACCCGTTCACGGTGGTGCGGGTGCAGGTGCTCGGCAACGTTCTGGGTCCGGTCTTCGTCTACGCCACCAGCCTGATCTCCGTCTCGATGATCCTGGCCTCCGGCCTCTCCTTCCTGGGTCTCGGCGTGAAGCCGCCGGAGCCGGAATGGGGATTGATGCTCAACACCCTGCGCACCGCGATCTACGTCAACCCGGTCGTCGCGGCGCTTCCCGGCGTGATGATCTTCATCACGTCGATCTCGTTCAACCTTTTGTCGGACGGCCTTCGCTCGGCCATGGAGGTGCGCCAGTGACCGAGCTCGATCCCCGCGACCGCGGCGGCCCCGCCCAGCCGCTCCTCACCGTCGACGGCCTGCTGAAACACTTCCCCGGCAAGGGCGGTCTCTTCGGCAAGGGCCCGGCGGTCCGCGCCGTCGACGGCGTCGACTTTTCCGTGATGAAGGGGGAGACCCTCGGCGTCGTCGGCGAATCCGGCTGCGGCAAGTCGACGACGGCGCGCCTGCTGATGCAGATCGCCCGGCAGGACAAGGGCGACATCGTCTTCGACGGCGAGTTGCTCGGTTCCCGCGCCCTCGACCTGAAGGCCTATCGCCGCCAGGTGCAGATGGTGTTCCAGGATTCCTACGCCTCGCTCAACCCGCGACTCACGGTCGAGGAATCGGTCGCCTTCGGCCCGCGGGCGCACGGCCTGTCCGCGGCGGCGGCGCTCGCCCGCGCCCACGACCTGCTGCGCCGGGTCGGGCTGGAGCCGCGGCGCTTCGGCGGGCGCTACCCGCACGAGGTCTCGGGCGGCCAGCGCCAGCGGGTCAACATCGCCCGCGCGCTCGCCCTCGAGCCGCGGCTCCTCATCCTCGACGAGGCGGTCTCGGCCCTCGACAAATCGGTCGAGGCGCAGGTTCTGAATCTCTTGACCGACCTCAAGCAGGAATTCGGCCTGACCTACATCTTCATCTCGCACGACCTCAACGTCGTGCGCTTCATGTCCGACCGGGTGATGGTGATGTATCTCGGCCGGATCGCCGAGATCGGACCGGCCGACGCGATCCTCGGGGAGCCCCGCCACCCCTACACCGCGGCCCTGCTGGCCTCCCAGCCCTCCACCGATCCGAATGCCCGGCTGGAGGAGGCGCCGCTCACCGGCGACCCGCCGAACCCGATCAACCCGCCCCCCGGCTGCCGCTTCCACACCCGCTGCCAGTTCGTGGCAGACGTTTGCCGGACGCGCGAGCCCGGTCTCGACCCGGTGGCGCCGGCCCATTTCGCCGCCTGCCACAGGTCGGTGGCGGGGTCCGGCCACCCGGATGCTCCCCCGGTCCCGCTGGCGGCGTGAGGCAATCATGAACGCACCCCTGCGCACGAGCGACACCGCCACCTCCGACGCCCTGATCGAGGTCCGCAACCTCACGGTCGACTTCCTCGGCGGCCGAAAAGCCGTCCGGGCGGTCGGCGGGGTCGATTTTTCGATCCGCGCCGGCGAGGCCCTGGCCCTGCTCGGCGAATCCGGCTCCGGCAAGTCCGTGACCCTGCGGGCCCTGATGCGGCTCCTGCCGGAATCCCGCACCCGCATCGGCGGGCACCTGCGGGTCGACGGCCACGACGTGCTCTCGCTGAAGCCGAAGGCGCTCTCGGCCTATCGCGGCGGTACGGTCGCGATGATCTTCCAGGATCCGGGCCTCGCCCTCGATCCGGTCTACCGCATCGGCGACCAGATCGCCGAGGCCGTCATGCGCCACGAGGGCGTCTCCCGCGCCGCCGGGCGGGCCCGGGCGCTGGAACTGTTCGAGCGCGTCCACATCCCCTCGCCGGCCCGGCGGCTCGACGCCTACCCGCACGAATTGTCCGGCGGCATGCGCCAGCGGGCGATGATCGCGCTCGCGCTCGCCTGCCGGCCGAAGGTGCTGCTGGCCGACGAGCCGACCACGGCGCTCGACGCCACGGTGCAGATCCAGATCCTGCTGCTCCTGCGCGAGTTGCAGCGCGACCTGGGACTCGCGGTGATCTTCGTCACCCACGATGTCGGCGTGGCGGTTCAGGTCGCCGACCGGGTGGCGGTGATGTATGGCGGCCACCTCGTCGAGGTCGGGGCGAGCGGCGAGGTCATCGGCACCCCGGCCCATCCCTATACGCGGGGCCTGCTCGCCTCCCGCATCACGCCGGATTCACCGCGCGGCGTGCGGCTGCCGACCATCCCGGGCTCGCCGCCCGACCTCGCCGACCCGCCCCCCGGCTGCCCGTTCGAACCCCGCTGCGGCCTCGTGGTGCCGGCCTGCCGCGAAGGCCTGCCGGCGCGGGTGGCGGTAACGCCGGGGCATACGGCACGGTGCGTGCGCGTGGGTGAGGATGGGACGGGGGAGATGCGGGCTTAAGCAGATTGGCGTTAGAGCATTTTCCGACGAAGTGGATGCCGGTTCGTCGCAGAAAATGCGGCAAAACAAAGACCTAGAGAGCTTCGCGATTGCAGCGCGATCGTGAAGTGCTCTAGCGTGCAACGCGTCGTTCGCTCGGGCTCTCGTTCGGTCGCACATTTGTTGTTGCAGAACCGGCGGCCGCTTTTGCGAATTCTGCTGAGAGACCCCCCCCTCATGGACCATTGCCTCCCGGTCCGATGCGGGGGCATGATCGAAGGCAGATCCGAGACCTGGAGGCTCCATGACGCAGGTGACGAATCCTGAAAGGCTGTCGCTCGACGCGGTGTCGGTCGAGGACCTGAACGCCGCCCTCCGCGTCATCCGCCGGCTGCCCCTGGAGCTGCTGGGCTTCCTGATCCTGCTCCCGATCGTCTGCATCGGCCTGTCGCGGCTCGGGACGGCCCTCGCGCCTCCCTACGGCGTCTATCTGTACGGGCAGTCCCTCGTCACATGGGGCCTGATCCTGATGCTCGCCCTGCTGTTCGGGCTGGTCTGGTGGCGAGGGCGACAGGTCGGACGCCTGCTGAATGCTCCGGAGATCCTGTCGTCGCCGGTACCGGGCCTGCTGTCGGCGCCCGGCGTGCTGGCCGAACGCGCGCAGGCCCTGGGCATGGAATGGACCGGCTTCTTCGGGCCGCTCCGCCCGCGCCGGACGTGAGGCCGGTGGATCGCAGCAAACGCGCCGCCTTCGAGTGATCGTCGAGCCGCCGGTCGGGCTCCGGCGTGGCGAGGTGGACCGGCACGCTTGACGGATCTCCTCCGTTAGCCCCTCCTGTGGCGATAACAATCGTCACCGGGAGGATGTCTTGAATTCCATGAAACGGCTGCTGTTGTCCGCCGGCTGCCTGGTGCTGTCGGCTGCCTCCGCCTCGGCTCAGACCACCATCAAGGTCGGCGTGCTGAACGATATGTCGGGGGTCTACTCCGATATCGGCGGCAAAGGGTCGGTCGCCGCGGCGCAGCTCGCGGTGGAAGACTTCGCGGCGATCGACAAGTCCATCCATGTCGAGGTCGTCTCCGCCGATCACCAGAACAAGCCGGATATCGGCGCCGGCATCGCGCGGCAATGGTATGACCGGGACGGCGTCGACGCGATCCTGGACGTGCCGACCTCGTCGGTGGCGCTGGCGGTCAGCCAGGTCACCCGCGAGAAGAACAAGATCTTCATCGATTCGGGCGCCGGCACCACCGACCTGACCGGGTCGCAATGCTCGCCCAATACTGTCCACTGGACCTACGATACCTATGCACTGGCGAACGGCACCGGCGGCGCCATGGTCAAGCGCGGCGGCGACACATGGTTCTTCCTGACGGCCGATTACGCCTTCGGGCAATCGCTGCAGAACGAGACCGCTTCGGTCGTCACGCGCAATGGCGGCAAGGTACTGGGCTCCGCCAAGGTGCCGTTCCCGGCGAGCGACTTCTCGTCCTTCCTGCTCCAGGCGCAAGCCTCCGGCGCCAAGGTGATCGGGCTGGCGAATGCCGGCGGCGACACGATCAACGCCGTCAAGCAGGCGCATGAATTCGGCATCACCGAGGGCGGGCAGAAGCTCGCGGCCCTGCTGTTCTACGCCCAGGACGCCAAGGCGCTCGGCCTCGAGACCGCCAAGGGCCTGGTGCTGACGGAGGCCTTCTACTGGGACCTGAACGACGGGACCCGGGCCTTCTCGGAGCGCTTCGCCAAGCGGGCGAACGGCACCATGCCGAGCATGAACCAGGCCGGCGTCTATGGCGGGCTGATGCACTACCTGAAGGCGGTCTCGGCGACGAAGTCGAAGGATCCCAAGATCGTGATGGAGTGGATGAAGGCCAACCCGACCGACGATCCGCTCTTCGGCAAGGGCATGATCCGAGCCGACGGCCGCACGATCCACGACATGTACCTGTTCGAGGTCAAGAAGCCGTCCGAGTCCAAGGGCCCCTGGGACGTCTACAACAAGCTCGCGACCATTCCCGGCGACCAGGCGTTCAAGCCGATGAACCAGGGCGGCTGCCCGCTGGTCGGCAAGAGCTGAGTGGCAAGAGCTGTGTAGCAAGAGCTGAGCCGGCCGGCGCGGCATCCCGACGCCGCGTCATGCCGCGTTGCGCCCGTCCCGGCCGGGGGTTAACTCCGGCCTCGGATTCGAGTGATGGAACGGGAGATCGGGACGCGGTGAGCAAGGCGCCGGTGACGAAACGCGGGCCGGCGCAAGGGGCGGCCAAGACGGCGGCCGCCCCCTTCGCCGAGATCGTGATGGTGTGCGCCAAGTGCGCCAAGCGGCAGGGCATGGGCGCCAAGGCGGTCCGGGGCGGTTTGAAGCGCGCCCTCAAGGCGGGTCAGCGCGGCCGCAAGGTGCGGGTGGTCGAGACCGGTTGCCTCGGCCTGTGCCCGAAGCGCAGCCTGACGCTCGCCACCGCCGGCTCCCTCGGTGAAGGCCGTCTCCTGGTGCTCGATCCGGCGCTCGCCCCCGAGGCGATGCTGGACGCTCTGCTGCCTATGCGGGAGACGATGACGTGACGGCGGTCGGAACCGGCGCGGCACGGTCCGGCACCCGCCCGAGCCTCGGCCGCCGCCTGCTGCGGCGGGTGCCGCTCCTCGGCGCCGCGATCGGCGTGGTGCTGGCCCTCTGGCTCGTCGCCGCCAACGACGTCGGGGCGGTGGCGGACGCCTTCGGGCGCGTCGGAATCCTCGGTATCGCCGCGGTGGTGCTGGTGCGCGTCGCGATCATCGGGCTGTGCGGCGTTGCCTGGGCCCGAGTCCTCACCGGCCTCGTCGGCGTCGCCGCCGGGCCGTTCGTGCTGCTGCGCTTCGTGCGCGAGGGCGTCAACGTGCTGCTGCCCGTCGCCTCGGTCGGCGGCGAGGTGCTGGGCGCGCGGCTCCTCACCTTCTGGGGTGTCACCGGGGCGGCGAGCGCCGCCGGCATTCTGGTCGACATGTTCTTCCAGGTCGTCACCCAGGCCCTGTTCGCGCTGACCGGCGTCGTGCTGCTGTCGCAGATCGAGGGCGAGCAGGCCGCGACCCTGGCGGCCTGGTGCGCCAAGGGACTGGCCCTGAGCGGCGTGGTGCTCGCCGCCTTCTTCGCGGTGCAGCGCTATGGCGGCGCCGCCTTCATCGAGCGCCAGGTGACCGCGCTCGCCCGCCGCTTCGCCGCGGAGGGCGGGACGGCGCCGGCCGGCGGCGGCGTGCAGGCCTCCCTCGACGCGGTCTGGGACCGCCGGCGCTGGTGGCCCCTCGCCCAAGGCTTCCTGCTCCACCTCGCGGCCTGGTTCCTCGGCGCCCTGGAGATCTGGATCGCCCTGCAATGCCTCGGCATCGAGGGCGTGACGCTGGCCGAGGCGGTGGTGCTCGAATCCTTGAGCCAGGCGATCAAGTCCGCCGCCTTCCCGGTCCCGAGCGGTCTCGGGGTGCAGGAGGGCGGTTTCGTGCTCCTCGGCGGTCTGTTCGGCATCGATCCGCACACCGCGCTTGCCCTCTCGCTGGTCAAGCGGGTGCCGGACGTGGTGCTGGGCGTACCGGGGCTGATGGCCTGGCAGGCGATCGAGGCCAGGCGCGGGCTGATGGCGGCGAGGGCGGTGCCGCCAGCGGCCTGAGGGGCGAGACACGGCTCGACGGACGGTCGGCCCATGCGCGCCGCGGCGAGGTCGATGGCGGTGGGCTGGATGGTGGCTTCGCAAGCGTCGCGATCGGTGGATGTACGGCGGTCCAGACGATGAGTCTCGAGACCGCGCCAGGCCCCCTCGACGTCGATTGGGTTCCGCCGCGTATCGGGAGCAGGCCACCGAGGCGGCGGCGCCCGACCTCCTTGCGCCGTCGGGCTTTGGGGGACCTGTTCCTCGGGCTTGCCCGGTCCGGTGAAGCGCCGACGGCTCCATCCGACAACCAGCGAGACCGAACTGGGGCCTTGAGCACGAGCAGGCCCGCTCCCGGGACGGCTCGCTCCGGCATGTCTGCCTGGTGATTCCCGCCCTTGCGGTGCGGGCGCGGATGCGACAGCGGGCGAACGGCTTGCTTCGACCAATCGAGCAAGGGCCTAGTTCACCTGTGCCCGGTCGCTTCGAAAGATTTGACAGGCCGCGAGTTGGCTCGCCCAGCGGCGCCGTGAACCGGCCCTCCTGATCGCCTGGCCGGCGTGGCGGCGCACCAAGCTCACATTGATGGAGACATGTCACTGCGAGATTATAATATAAGATTTCTGACTAATCATCCGGGTAAATTATTGTATTTTATCAGTTAAAAATATAATTATATTGATTAAACATATGTGCTATTTGATTTTTAAGGCGCAAATATGTTTTTATATTTATTGTGCGCTCCTCGAACTTGGAAAAATCGGAAATCTCGCACCGGAAGTGGGAGCAAGAAAATATGAAATCTCAATATAAAAACATCCTTACGGCTGCCGTGTCCTGATGCTAAGTTGTTTCCACCCTGTAACGGACGAGCACATTGAGGGCCGGGCGGGGCGATAAGGGAGCTTGAAATGGCGAGGGTCGGTCCTCTGCTGCAGAACGTGCTGCAGCGCATCGGCGGGGCGACCCGGGCCTTGGATGAGCGCGAAATGCTGGCCGTGGCGGCTCATGTCGGTGGCGAGGCGGCCGAGGGACGCCTCCCGCTCGTCGTCCAGTTCGGGACGCGCCGTCCGAAGCGAGGCGAGACGTGGCCGGAATACAAGGCTCGGATCGGCAGCGAGATCGAGCCGATGAGGGAGGTGTTGACCAGAGGCAAGGGCGAGCCCTTGATCCTGGCTAATGCGCTTGCCGCGACTATCCCGGCACAGCAGGCGCTCGGGCTCCGTGGCCACGAAGGCGTGAGCCTCGTCGAGCTCGATCCCACGGTGAACCCGACTCTGATGGACGATGCTCTCGTCGACGTGGGCCTGAGCCAGTTTCACAACCAGGCCGGTCGGCTGACAGGCAAGGGGGTCCGGGTGGCCGTCCTGGATTCGGGGATCGACACCGAGCACCCCTGGCTGACCGTTGCCGGTTCCGTGAGCACTTGTGGAGAGGACGTAGCCCTGCCTGGCCGTCACGGCACGCATTGCGCGGGATCGATCGCCTCGAAAGACGCCGTCTTCGGGGGGATCGCACCGGACGTCGACCTGCTGAACGTCTAGGTACTGAAGCAAGACGGGACAGGCCAATACACGCGCATCACCAAGGGGGTCGACGCCGCGCTCGATCTCGAGGCCGACGTGCTCTCGCTCAGCCTCGGCTTCAACCATCGTCCGACCTGGTCGGACCAAGGCCATGGCTGGGCCTGCCCGGACGGGCGCTGCCCCCTCTGCACGGCGGTCGACAACGCCGTGTCCCTGGGTGTCATCGCATGCGTCGCGGCGGGAAACGAGCACAGTCACGCGGAGAGCCTGCGGCGGTTCGGGTACGGGAACACCTTCGATACCGAGCTTGCCTGTCCCGGCCAGGCACGCGCGGCGATCACGGTCGGCGCGCTGACGAAGCGGACCTTTCTCCCCGCCGACTTCTCGAGCCGTGGCCCAACCTCCTATGGCGAGGCGAAGCCCGACCTCGCGGGCCCCGGAGTGAACGTGATGTCGACCATTCCGGTGCTGCGTCTGGCCAATGGCAAGCTCGATCCCGCCGTCCGACGGGGCGATCTGTTCGGCCGCGAGAGCGGCACCTCCATGGCGACGCCCATCGTCGCTGGCACCGTGGCGCTCCTGCTCCAGCATCGTCGCCAGCAAGGCGGCCCGACGACCCCGGCATCCATCAAGCAACTCCTCCTCGCCCAGGCCACCACCGCGCTCGCGCAGCCGCCGAACGTCGTGGGCAAAGGCCGCATCGACCTCGCGCGCTATGGTGTTATCGTGCCGACCACATGAATGAGGCCTATTCCGTTGGGGTCCACCATGGAAATCCGTGACATCGAGAAGCTGCGCGACCGCGGCCTGACGGTTCCGACCGCCGATGGCGACGAGGGCGTTCGCATCACGGCACAGTGCTCACGCCTGTTCGAGGACCAATCCCGGCGTGAGCGCCGGGAGGCGCTGGAGGCCTGGGAGCACGATCTTGAGCGCCGGATCGCGACGCATGGCGGCCAGATCGTGCCCGGCTCCCTGTCCGTCGCCGGCCAGACGATCGAGGCCATAGTGCCGATCGGAAGCCTGACCTCGCTCAAGGCCGACCTGTCGGCGGCCGACATCCGTGTCGATATCCCGGTTCCCACGCAAGTGACCCTGGAAACGTGAGCGCGACGTGACGACCAGGTCCGGTTGACGGCCTGCACGGGCAGCCCTTGGCTTCGCTCGAGCGCGTGAAGCGTTCGGCTTCGCCGTGCGGGCTTGCGATCCGTGGCGAACACCGATCCGCTCAGCGCGCAGCGCCCGCTGCGATCACCCGGGCCAGCAGGTCCGGGGTGTCCGGGGCGTTCATCGCACGGGCGGCGGTCTCGGCGGTATGGCCGCTCGCGTCGCGGCGGGACGGGTCGGCCCCGCGGGCGAGCAGCGTCTCCACCATCTCGACGCGGTTGAACATCGCGGCCGTCATCAGGGCGGTGCGCCCGTCCGGTCCGGCGCCGTCGATCGCGGCCCCGCCGTCGAGGAGGGCCAGCACCACCGGCATCGCGCCCTTGAACGCCGCCGCGGCGAGCGGGGTCTGGCCGCGGTCGTTGGCGGTCTCCGGATCGGCCTTGTGCGCCATCAGCACGCCCACCGTCTCGACATGGCCGTGATAGGCCGCCAGCATCAGGAGCGTGTCGCCCTTGTCGTTGCGCAGGTTGGGCGGCAGGCCCATCCCCAAGAGTTCGGCCAGCTCCGCGTGATGGCCGAGTCGGGCATACTGGAAGACCCTCCCTGCGAAGGCGATCGTGTCCTCGTCCAGCATCGGCGGCGCCTTCGCGCCGGGCTCGTCGTTCTGCATCGCGCTCGCATCCATGGCTCGTCGGTGCCGGATATCGGGCAGACCGGCCGGCTGCCAAGAGAAAGGGTCGGCGAGAGGGAGCGCCGCCGACGAGCGGAGCGCCTTCCGCCGAGGACGGGGTTAGGATTACGTTCACCACTCGGCGTGGAAAGGCTGGGAGCGGCCAGGCTTCGGGATGGATGTTCACGTCTGCCTGCGCATCTGGAGCCGCACGAAAAGCTTGAGCGCGAGACATCCGTCGTGACTGCCCTGTACGAGTGCATTGCCGGAAATCACGACCTCAAGCTGGTTTTTCTTGCAGCGGTTGTATGCAACCTTGCCGCGGCAACCAGCTTGACGCTCCTCGACCATGCCCGCCTCCGCGCCGGCCGGGAGCGGCGCCTCTGGCTCTCCACCGCCGCCCTGGCGGGCGGGACCGGCATCTGGGCGACGCATTTCATCGCCATGCTGGCCTTCTCGCCTGACATCGCCTCAGCCTACGATCTCGGCCTGACCGGGCTGTCCCTGCTGATCGGCATCGGCATGGCGGCGGCCGGCTTCTGGACCGCCCTGCGGCCGGGCCTGCCGGCGGCCGCCTGGCTCGGCGGCGCGCAGATCGGGCTGGGCGTCGGCGCCATGCACTTCACCGGTATGGCGGCCTTCGAGGTCGCCGGCCGGATCACCTGGAATTTGGGCCTCGTCCTGGCGGCTTTGGCCGCCGGGACCGGGCTCGGGAGCCTGGCGCTCGCCACCACCCTGCGGGACGGCTCGGTCCGGGTGAAGCTCGCCGGGGCGGGCCTGATGGTGGCGAGCATCTGCGGGCTGCACTTCACCGCAATGACGGCGGCCACGATCGTGCCGGATCCGAGCATCGCCCTGTCGGGCACCGCAGTGACGGCGGGGACCCTCGCCCTGGCGGTGGCGCTCGCCAGCATCACCATCCTGGCCCTGGCCTTCGCCGGCCTGTGGCTGCACCAGCGCGACGAGCGCCGCTCGGCCCTCGAAGGCGACCGGATGCGCGGCCTCGCCAACGCCGCGGTCGAGGGGCTGGTGGTCTGCGACGGCGACCGGATCGTCACCGTCAACGACAGCTTCGCCGACCTCGTCGGCCTCGAGCCCGACGCGCTGACCGGCGCCGCCCTCGCGGATCTCCTCGTCGAGCCGGCCGCGACAGGGTCCGCTGAGGTGCCCGAGGCGCAGCTGCGCCGCCGCGACGGCAGCCTGGTGCCGGTCGAGGTGATACGCCGGGTCATCGACTTCGCCGGCCGGCCGCACGCCGCCCTGGCGGTGCGCGACCTGCGGGCCCGCAAGCGCGCCGAGGCGCGAATCGCCTTCCTCGCCCATCACGATGCGCTCACCGGGGCGCCGAACCGCACCAGCTTCAACGCCCGGCTGTTGCAGGAGATCGCGCTGGCCCAGGCCGCCGGCCGGCCGCTCGCGGTGCTCTGCGCCGACCTCGACCGCTTCAAGGAGGTGAACGACCTGTTCGGCCACGCCGCCGGCGACGCGCTCCTGCGCACCGTCTGCGCGGCGATCACCGCGGTGCTGAGCCCCGGCCAGATGCTGGCGCGGCTCGGCGGCGACGAATTCGCCGTGCTGGCACCGAATCTCGACGCACCGGGCGCCGAGGCGCTGGGCGAGACGATCCTGGCGGCCCTGCGCCAGGCTGAGACCGGGCCGGCGGGCGCCATCGCGGCGGCGAGCCTCGGCATCGCGCTCTATCCCCATGACGGGGAAGATGCGGAAACCCTGATGATCCAGGCCGACACCGCCCTCTACCGCGCCAAGCAGGAGGGCCGCGGCCGCCTGCGGTTCTACGAGGCGCGGATGGGTGTGCAGGTCCGCGAGCGGCGCCAGATCGAGCACGACCTGCGCCACGCCGTCGAGCGGGGCGAGATGCGGGTCGTCTACCAGCCCCAGACCCGCATCGACACCGGCGAGGCGGTCGGCTTCGAGGCGCTCCTGCGCTGGCAGCACCCGGAGCGGGGGAACGTCCCGCCCGACCGGTTCATCCCGATCTCGGAGGAGACCGGCAGCATCCTGCAGATCGGCGAGTGGGTGCTGCGCGAGACCTGCCGCGAGGCGGCCTCGTGGGACAAGCCGCTGCGCATCGCCGTCAACGTCTCGGCGGTGCAGCTCCACGCCCCGGGCTTATCGGAGCTGGTCCACGAGGTCCTGTTCGCCACCGGCCTCGCTCCCTCCCGGCTCGAACTCGAGATCACCGAGACGGCGCTGATCCGCGACCTGCCGCGGGCGCTCGCCACCCTGCGCCGGGTCAAGGCGATGGGGGTGCGGATCGCCATGGACGATTTCGGCACCGGCTACTCGTCCCTGTCCAACCTGCGCGCCTTCCCGTTCGACAAGATCAAGATCGATTCCTCCTTCACCCGCGCGGTCGATTCGAGCGAGCAGGCGGCGACGATCGTGCGCACCGTGCTCGGCCTCGGGCGCGGCCTCGGCCTGCCGGTCCTGGCCGAGGGCGTCGAGACCGCCGGCGAGCTCGCCTTCCTGGGGGCCGAGGCCTGCCACGAGGCGCAGGGCTACCTGTTCGGCCGTCCGGGCCCGATCGAGGGGTTCCGGCACCTCACCATGGGATTGCCGCCCGCCGCCGAGACGGCGGCGTGAGGGACCGTCGCGAAACTGCGACCCCACGGGCTGGCCGGCGGTGGCGGGAGGCGGCATAAGCCTGGCGGAAGGGGCCACCCGGCCCCGCCCTCTACCGAGACGAGACCCCATGACCGTCAAGGCCGTCCCCACGCAGCCCTTTCCCGACCAGAAGCCCGGCACGTCGGGCCTGCGCAAGAAGGTGCCGGTCTTCCGCCAGCCCGGTTACGTCGAGAACTTCGTCCAGGCGATCGTCGACTGCCTGCCCGATCGGGCCGGCACGACCCTGGTGGTCGGCGGCGACGGGCGCTTCCTCAACCGCGAGGTGGTGCAAACGACCCTGAAGATCGCGGCGGCCAACGGGTTTTCCCGCATCCTGGTCGGCCGCGGCGGCCTGCTCTCGACCCCCGCCGCCTCCTGCGTGATCCGGAAATACGGCGCGATCGGCGGCGTGGTCCTGTCGGCGAGCCACAATCCGGGCGGGCCGGAGGGCGATTTCGGCATCAAGTTCAACGCCCGCAACGGCGGCCCGGCGCCCGAGCCGGTGACCGAGGCGATCTTTTCCCGCACCAAGACGATCACCGAGTACCGCATCGTCGAGGCCGCCGACATCGACCTCGACACGATCGGCGACGTGGCTCTCGGTGAGGCCACCGTCACGGTGATCGATCCGGTGGCGGATTACGCCGCCCTGATGGAAACCTTGATCGACTTCGAGGCTGTTGCGGCCCTGTTCCGCTCCGGCTTCCGGATGCGCTTCGACGCGATGAGCGCGGTGACGGGTCCCTACGCGGTGGAGATCCTGGAGCGGCGCCTCGGCGCGCCGGCCGGCACGGTGGTCAATGCCGAGCCCTTGCCCGATTTCGGCGGCCACCATCCGGATCCGAACCCGGTCCATGCCCATGACCTGATGGTGGAGATGACCGGCCCGGACGCGCCCGATTTCGGCGCGGCGTCCGATGGCGACGGCGACCGCAACATGATCGTGGCGCCCCGCCTCTTCGTCACCCCGAGCGACAGCCTGGCGATCCTCGCCGCCCACGCGCATCTGGCGCCGGGCTATCGCGGGGGCCTTGCCGGCATCGCCCGCTCGATGCCGACGAGCCGCGCCGCCGACCGGGTCGCGGCCGCGCTCGGCATCCCGGCCTTCGAGACCCCGACCGGCTGGAAGTTCTTCGGCAACCTGCTCGATGCCGGGCGGATCACGCTCTGCGGCGAGGAGAGCGCCGGCACCGGCTCGAACCACGTCCGCGAGAAGGACGGGCTCTGGGCGGTCCTGCTCTGGCTCAACCTGCTCGCCGCGACGAAGAAGCCCGCCGACACGGTGGTGCGCGACCATTGGGCGACTTACGGCCGCGACTACTATGCCCGCCACGATTACGAGGAGGTGGAGAGCGCCGCCGCCGAAGGATTGATGACCGCTCTTCGCGACAAGCTCGCCGGGCTGCCCGGGCAGCGTATCGGAGATCTGACCGTCGAGGCCGCGGACGACTTCGCCTATACCGACCCGGTCGACGGGTCGGTGACGGCGCGCCAGGGCGTGCGGATCCTGTTCCGCGAGGATGCCCGGGTGGTCTTCCGTCTGTCGGGCACCGGCACGGTCGGGGCGACGCTCCGGGTCTATCTCGAGCGCTTCTCGAAGGACCGGCTCGATGCGCCGACCGCCGAGATGCTGGCCCCGGTCGTGGCGGCCGCCGAGGCGATCGCCGGGATCGTGCAGCATACCGGCCGGACCGAGCCGTCGGTGGTGACGTAGGGCAGGCGTGAACCCTCCCCCCGCAGAGGGCTGAGTTGTTCGGGGAGAACAAATGGCGCGGGTTCCTCCTCTCCCCGCGGGCGGGGAGAGGGCCGATCCTCCGTCCAGGAGGAGCGGCGAGCCCGCGCAGCGAACCGCAGGTTCGCCGCGAGGGCGAGGGGGGGGGCCGGATGAGCCTCATCCTGAGACACCCCCTCACCCTCGCTCCGGCTGCGCCTGCCGTGCCATCTGAACGATGACACAGCCCTCTCCCCGCCCGCGGGGAGAGGGGATCTCCTGCGCCTCGTCTTTCCCCGGACAGCCCTCCGCAGAGGGAGAAGGGTTCAGAGGTGGCGCCTCACACCGCCCCCTCCTCCCCCGGCGGGGTGATCCGCGGGCGCTCGTGGTAGAGCAGGTACAGCCCCGAGGCCGCCACGATGGCGCCGCCGATCACCGTCCAGCGGTCGGGCAGATGGCCGAAGATCAGGTAACCCAGCAGCACCGCCCAGAGCAGGTGGGCGTAGGCGAAGGGGGCCAGCGTCGAGGCCGGCGCCCGGCGATGCGCCAGAATCAAGAGCCAGTGCCCGAGCGCCCCGAAGAACCCGACCGAGGCGATGCCGATCCACGTCGAGGGCTCGGCCGGCGTCTCCCACAGGAACGGCAGGGCCGGTGCGGTCAGCACCGAGCCGACGAGGCCGGTATAGAACATCGTGGTCTCGGGCGGATCGTGCGCGGCGAGCATCCGCGTCACCACGATGTAGACGCCGTTGACCAAAGCCGTCACCACGGCGAGCAACGCCGCCGGATGCATCCCCGAGACGCCCGGGCGGCTCACGACCAGCACGCCCGAGAAGCCGACCAGCACCGCGATCGTCCGCCGCCAGCCGACCCGCTCGCCCAGCAGCGGCCCGGCGATCAGCGCCACTACCAGGGGCGAGGCGAAGGTGATCGAGGTCACCTGTGCCAGCGGCAGGTAGCGGAGCGCCACGAACGAGCACATCGTCGCCGTCACCAGGCAGAGCGAGCGCAGCACCTGCAGCCCGGGCCGGCAGGTGCGCATCAACCCGACGATGTCGCGCCGCGCGGCGAGGAACGCCGCCACGATCACGAAGCTGACGAGGTAGCGCACGGCGACGATCAGCATCGGGCTCATCGTTCCGCTCAAAAACTTCGCCGAGGCGTCGATCGAGGCGAAACCCGCCACCGCGCTCACCATCAGGGCGATGCCGATCAGGGTCTCGTGCTGGCCCGTGCCGCGCATGCCCGATTCCTCTCCTGTCCACTCCCTTGACTTAGAATGGAACTCCGTTCAAATCCAGAACTGCGTTCCAGATTTGCGAGCGCGGAATTCGAGCACGACAGATGGCCGGCTCCCTGCTGCGGCGCGCCCTGGACCTGGTGGAACTCCTCGCGAACCATCCGCGCGGGTTGCCCCTCCAGACCATCGCCGAGACGCTGGATATCCCCAAGAGCGGCGCGCACCGGCTGCTCGCCGAACTCACCGAGCATCATTACGTCGTGCAGGACGGCGAGACCGGCCGCTATCTCCTCACCACCAAGTTCGCCACGCTCGGTCTCAAGCACCTCTCGCGCACCGGCGTCGTCGACATCGCCCAGTCGGTGCTCGACCGGCTGGCGGGCCTCAGCGGCGAACTGGCGCGCCTCGCGGTGGTCGATTACCCGCGCCTGGTCTGGGTGGCGAAGGCGCAGGGCGCCCGCACCGGCCTGCGCTACGACGGCGACATGGGCACGGAAGCCCGGCTCTCCACGACCTCGACCGGCATCGCCTGGCTCGCCAGCCTCTCGGACGAGGAGGCGCTGAGCCTCGTCATGCGCCAGGGGCTCGCCGTGCCGGAGGAATGCGGCCCCAACGCGCCGCGCACGGTCGCCGCCCTGATGGCGCTGGTGAACGAGGCCCGCGCCCGGGGCTATGCCTGGGTGCAGGACACCAACACGCCGGGCGCCGCGGCGATGGCGGCCAACATCGTCCATCCGCAGACCGGGCGGGCGATCGGCAATCTCAGCGTCGCCGGCCCGAGCCTGCGCCTCACGCCGGCGCAGCGCGACGCGATCGCGCCCGACCTGATCTCGGCCGCCGCCGACCTGTCCTCGGTCGGCGCCTTCTCCGAGTATCTCGGAGCGCTCGGCGGCAGGGCCACCGTCACGTCCGGGTAACGCCCCGACATGGCTCGGGCCCCGGGACGGTGGTAAGTCCCGCGGGCGCGTCGAACGACCGGGCCACCGAGAGCCACCGAGGATCAACCCTCGCACGACCCGCCTCCGAGAGGAGCGCACAGGAGGAGACGATGACCCACGCCGACAGCGAGTTCCTGCAACGGGACCGCTCGATCCATCCGCCGGCCTTCACGCCGGACTACAAGACGAGCGTGCTGCGCTCGCCGCGTCGCGCCATGCTGTCGCTGCAATCCTCCCTGTCGGAGGTGACCGGCCCGACCTTCGGCCATTCCGAACTTGGGGCCCTCGATAACGACCTGATCCTCAACTACGCCCGCGAGGGCGAGCCGATCGGCGAGCGGATCTTCGTCCACGGCCATGTCCGCGACGAGAACGGGCGCGGCATCCCCCACACCCTGGTCGAGTTCTGGCAGGCCAATGCCGGCGGGCGCTACCGCCACCGCAACGACCGCTACCTCGCGCCGATCGACCCGAATTTCGGCGGCTGCGGCCGGACGATCACCGACGAGCACGGCTTCTACTACTTCCGCACGATCAAGCCCGGGCCCTATCCCTGGCGCAACAACCTCAATTCCTGGCGCCCGGCACATATCCACTTCTCGGTGTTCGGCTCGGGCTTCGCCCAGCGCCTCATCACCCAGATGTATTTCGAGGGCGACCCGCTGATCTGGCGCGACCCGATGGTGCTCGGCATCCCCGACCGCTCGGCCGCCGAGCGCCTGATCGCCCCCCTCGACCTCGGCGCCGCGGTGCCGCTCGACATGCTCGCCTACAAGTTCGACATCGTGCTGCGCGGCCGCCAGCAGACGGTGTTCGAGAACAAGCTTCAGGGGAACTGAGACGATGGTCCAGCCGCTTCCCGTCCGTCTCCAGGAGACCCCGTCCCAGACCGCCGGGCCCTACGTGCATATCGGGCTGATCCCGCACCAGGCCGGGTTCGACATCTTCGAGACCAACTTCACCAACGTCCTGACCGGTCCGGACACGAAGGGCGAGCGCATCCGGATCGAGGGCCGGGTCTTCGACGGCGCCGGCTCGCTGGTGCGCGACGCCTTCCTGGAGATCTGGCAGGCCAATTCTGCGGGCCGCTACAACCACCCGGCCGACCGCCAGGAGGGCAAGCCCCTCGACGAGACGTTTCGGGGCTGGGGCCGCACCGGCTCGGATTTCGAGACGGGCGTGTGGTTCTTCGAGACGGTGAAGCCCGGCCCGGTCGAAGGCCGCAAAGGCCACCGCGCGATGGCGCCGCACGTCAATCTCTGGATCGCCGCCCGCGGCATCAATATCGGCCTCCAGACCCGGCTCTACTTCGCCGACGAAGCCGCGGCCAATGCCGACGACCCGGTGCTGAACCTCGTCGAGCGCGGGCCGTTGCGCGACAGCCTGCTGGCGAAGCGCGAGGAGCGGGATGGGAAGGCGGTCTACGTCTTCGACATCTACTTGCAGGGGCCGAACGAGACCGTGTTCTTCGACGTGTGAGATTCTTCCCACCCGCCTCACACACGACGCCTCATCCCACCCACGACCTCATCCTGAGGTGCCGCGTAGCGGCCTCGAAGGAGGGCTCCGGAGATCGCTGAGACTTCTGGAGCCCTCCTTCGAGGTCAGTCGATCTGCGATCGCCAACACCTCAGGATGAGGATGCGGGTGGGAAAGTATAGAAGCCAGCCAAATCCGTCTCGCGCTCGCAGAGCCGATAATAACCCAGGAGACCCCCCATGAACCCCGTCGTCATCGCGGTCGCGATCACCGGCTCGGTCCCGCGCAAGAAGGACAACCCGGCGGTGCCGACCACCGTCGCCGAGCAGATCGAATCGACGCACCAGGCCTTCGAGGCCGGCGCCACCCTCGTCCACATCCACGTCCGCAACGACGACGAGTCGCCCTCCTCCGACCCCGACAAGTTCGCGGCCGTGCAGGAGGGCGTGCGCAAAGCGTGCCCCGGCATGATCGTGCAGTTCTCGACCGGCGGCCGCGGCCGCGACCCGAGCGCGCGCGGGCTCTCGCTGGTGCACCGGCCCGACATGGCCTCGCTCTCGACCGGCTCCGTCAACTTCCCGAGCATCGTCTACGAGAACCACGCGACGCTGGTGAACGACCTCGCCGGCACGATGCACAAGAACGGTATCCGGCCCGAGATCGAGATCTTCGATCTCTCGCACATCCACGGCGCCAAGAGGCTGATCGAGGAGGGGCTGATGGACGCCCATCCGCACGTCCAGTTCGTGATGGGCGTGAAGAACGCGATGCCGGCCGACGAGCACCTGCTCGACATCCTGCTCGCCGAGACCCGCCGGGTGATCCCGGGCGCGACCTGGACCGCCGCCGGCATCGGCCGCGAGCAGGCCCGCGTCATGGGCTGGGCGCTCTCCCGCGGGGCCGATGCGGTCCGCACCGGCCTCGAGGACAACGTCCGGGTGACCAAGGACCGGCTGGCGGCGAGCAACGCCGAGCTGGTGTCGCTGGCCGCCGAGATGGTGACCCGCCACAACCGCAAGGTCGCGACCCCGGCGGAGGCCCGCGCCCTCCTCCATCTCAAGCCCGTGGCCTGATCCGATGACGCTCTCGGCCCTCGACTCCGCCCTGCTCGGGCCCCTCTTCGCCACGGACGCGATGCGCGCCGTCTTCGCCGACGAGGCCCGGGTGGCGGCGATGCTGCGGGCCGAGGCGGCCCTGGCGCGGGCGCAGAGCCAGGCCGGCCTGGTGCCGGCCTCCCTCAGCGCCGCCATCGAGGCGGTCCGGTCGACGGCGCTCGACCCCGCCGCGCTCGGCCGGCGCACCGCCGTCTCGGGCGTGCCGGTGATCCCCTTCGTCAAGGCGGTGCAGGGCGCGCTGCCGCCGGAGCTGGAGCCCGCCTTCCACAAGGCGACCACCACCCAGGACATCGCCGACACGGCCCTGGTGCTCCAGGTCCGCGACGCCCTCGACCTCGTCGCCGCCGACCTGAGGGCGATCATCGAGGGGCTGTCGGGCCTCGCCCGTCACCATCGCGAGACGCCGTGCGTCGGCCGCACCTACGGCCAGCACGCGGCACCGGTCACGTTCGGCTTCAAGGCGGCGATCTGGGCACTCGGCATCGCGGAGGTGGCGGCCCTGCTGCCGGCCCTGCGCGATCGGGTGCTCACCGCCTCGCTGGGCGGTCCCGTCGGCACGCTCGCCGGCCTCGGCGAGAAAGCGGAAGCGGTGGGCGACGGCTTTGCCGCCGCGCTCGGTCTCCATCCCGACCTCGCGCCCTGGCACACGCGGCGCGCCCGCATCGCCGAGACCGGCTCGTGGCTCGCCCTGCTGATGGGGGCGCTCGCCAAGTTCGCCACCGACGTCGCGCATCTCGCCACCACCGAGGTCGCCGAGGTGGCCGAGCCCTACGTGCCGGGCCGCGGCGGCTCCTCGGCGATGCCGCACAAGCGCAACCCCGTCTCCTCGACGGTGATCCTCTCCGCCTTCGGCGCCGCCAAGGGCACCAGCCTGACCCTGCTCGACGGGATGGCCGCGGCCCACGAGCGCCCGGCCGGCGCCTGGCACGCCGAGTGGCACGCCCTGCCGACCCTGTTCGGCCTCGCCTCGGGCGCGTTGCGCGAGGCGCGCGGGTTGGCACAGGGGCTGGTGCCCGATCCCGAGCGGATGCGCCGGAACCTCGACGTGACGCAAGGCCTGCTCTTCGCCGATGCGGCGGCGAGCCGGCTCAGCCCGGTGATCGGCGCCAAAGCCGCCCATGCCCTGGTGGAAGAGGCCGCCGGCGCGGTGCGCGACGGGCAGGGCTCGCTCCGGGAGGTCTTGCGCGCCCGGCCCGAAACGGCCGACGCCGATCTGGACGCCGCCTTCGATCTGACCCCCGCCATCCGGGCGGGGGCCCGCACCGCCGACCGGGCGCTGGCGGAAGTCTCCCGCCTCGCCGCCTTCCTGCATTCCGCATAACCTGAGGTTCCCATGCCCCGGATCGAGGCCAACGGTACCCTTCTGAACTACGAGCTGTCCGGCCCGAGCGGTGCGCCGGTGGTGGTGTTCTCCAACTCCCTCGGCACCTCGCTGGCGATGTGGGACCCGCTGGTGCCTCACTTGCGCGGCCGCTACCGGGTGTTGCGCTACGACACGCGCGGCCACGGCGCCTCGCAGGTGCGCGACGAGCGCATCGAGGTCGAGGACCTGGCCGAGGACCTGATCGGCCTCCTCGACGCGCTTCACATCCCCCGCGCCCACGTGGTCGGCCTGTCGCTCGGCGGCATGACCGGCCAGGCGGCGGCGAGCCGCCATCCCGACCGGGTGATCAGCCTGACCCTGATGGCGACCGCCGCCTTCATGCCGAGCGAGGCGTCGTGGAACGAGCGCGCCGCCCTGGTGCGCGAGAAGGGCACGGCGGCGATCGTCGAGGCGACGATGACCCGCTGGTTCACGCCCGATTTCCCGGCCAAGGCCCCCGACGCCGTGGCGCCGGTGCGCGGGCAGTTCACGGGGACGGATTCCGCCGGCTACGCGGTGTGCTGCAACGCCATCGGCCGCATGGACCTGCGCCCGGTGCTGAACCGGATCACGGCGCCGACCCTGGTCATCGCCGGCCGCGACGACCCGGCGACGCCGCCCGCCATGGCGCAGGAGATCTGCGACGGCATCCGCCACGCCGAGCTGGTGGTGCTGCCGAACGCCGCCCATCTCCTGTCCGTCGAGCAGCCGGCGGCCACCGCCGCCCATCTCCTCGGCTTCCTCGACCGGCACCGGGAGGCGGCCGACACCGCGACCGGCGCGGTGGCGTTCGAGACGGGGCTCGCCAACCGCAAGAGCGTGCTCGGCGAGGCCCATGTCGAGCGCTCCCTCGCGGCGGCCGGCGACTTCGCCGGGCCGTGGCAGGACTTCATCACCCGTACCGCCTGGGGCGAGGTCTGGGGCGACCCGCGCATCCCGTGGAAGACCCGTTCCTTCGTGACGCTCGCCATGATGGTGGCGCTCGGCCGCGAGGAGGAATTCAAGCTTCATATCCGCCCGGCCCTGCGCAACGGCGTCACCGTCTCGGAATTGCAGGCCCTGCTGATCCAGACCGCGATCTATGCCGGCGTGCCGGCGGCGAACGGCGCCTTCCGCTGGGCCCGCGACGTGCTGGGCGACGAGATCGCCTGAGCCGGGGCGACGAACCGGCCTTGCGCCGATGCGCCGGGGCGGCCGGGATGGTAGAGCACCGTCCCGACCGCCTCGCCCCTGCCCGCCGAACTGTTCGATCATGGACGCCGTCACGCCCCGCGCCTCTCCCCGCACCAAGGATCCCGAGCGGACCAAGGCCGACATCCTGACGGTCGCGACGGAGGAATTCTCGGCCTTCGGGCTCAGCGGCGCGCGGGTCGATGCCATCGCGGAGCGCACCCGCACCTCGAAGCGGATGATCTACTACTACTTCGGCAGCAAGGAAGGCCTGTACCTCGCGGTGCTGGAGAAGGCCTATGCCGACATCCGCCAGGTCGAGGCCGATCTCGACCTGGGCAACGTGGGCCCTGCCGAGGCGATCCGCCGGCTCGTGGAGTTCACCTTCGAATACGACGAGGCCCATCCGGACTTCATCCGCCTCGTGGCGATCGAGAACATCCACCGGGCCGAGCACCTGTCGGGCTCCGAGACGATCCGCGGGCTCAATCTCGGGGTGATCCAGACCATCACCGACATCATCGCCCGGGGCCAGCGCGACGGGGTCTTCCGCGCCGACGTCGATCCCCTCGACGTGCACCTGATGATCAGCGCGCTCTGCTTCTTCCGCGTCTCGAACCGCCACACCTTCGGGGCGATCTTTTCCGTCGATCTCGATGCGCCGGACCTGCGCGCGCGCCACAAGCGGATGGTCGGCGACGCGGTGGTCGGCATGCTGTCGCTGCGCTGACCCGGCGGGGAACCGGATCCGGCGCGCGGCCATTACTCCGATAAGACTGCACGCCATCTTATCGAGGAGAGCCCGATGACCAGGGGCACCAGCCGCCTCGTCCTGCTCGCCGTCCTGGCCGCCTCGCCCGTTCTGGCGCAGGTCACGGACACGCCGCAGCGCAGCCGCGAGCAGACCCCCAACATGCCTCCGCCCCACGAGACCCTGCCCGAGCGCGTCCGCCCCGGCGACACCGACGCGACCGGCACCGTGCGGCCGAGCGCGCCGGCACCGGACCCGAAGACCAGCGACGGGGTGCTGCGGCCGCAGAAGGGGTGAAGGCACGCGCTTCCGCACGCCGGCCTTGCGCCATTCACGACCGCAACGGGCCCCCGCACAGCAGACCGGTCCTGTTGCCTGTCCGATGGCGCGCGTCGCCCAACGGCCAGGCGGCCTTCGCTCCCTTGGAGGACACTCGGTGCGCAACGTCGCGCAGCCCGGCAGCGGTCGCGTTCGTCGATACCTCCCCTGCGGGCCGAATTGCAGGGCACGCCTGGGGACATTACTGTTATTTTCTCCATCCATTCAACATCAATTGTTATAATATAAGATAATGATTACGCTTAACATCCCGCTCGAAGCAGTCATGATCGATCGTGACTGTCTGCTCCGCACCATTACGGCTCTGCGATGCGCGCGAGGAGGGAGGCATGTTGAGCAGGCGGATCTTCACCGGCTGCGCGATCTGCGCGGCCTTCGGGCTGGTAGCGGATGACGCCTCGGCGCAGCCGTCGGGCGGGATCAAGCGGACGATCACCGCGCGCACCGACGGCCCGGCCGAGGGCTACGAGACGCTTCAGGTGATCGTCGATATCGAGCCGAACGTCACGCTCGACTGGCATACCCATCCGGGCACCGAGGCGGGCTACGCCTTGGACGGTGTCGGCGAGCTGCGCGTCAAGGGCGAGGCACCGCGGACGATGAGGTCCGGCTTCTCCTGGATGACGGCGCCGGACACGCCGCACATGCTGAAGAACGGTCCGCAGGCAACCAGGCTGCTCGTGACCTTCACGGTGCAGAAGGGCAAGCCCCTGGCGACACCGGTCCCGGCTCCGACATGAGCGCCCTGCGACCGCGGCGGCGCCGACCCGTGCGCCGCCATCGGGAGCGAAACGATCACCTCGGGAGCGCCTCGACGACCGAACCGCAGGACACGATCATGCGAGGCATGGCCTTCGTCGCGATCCCGCGGCTCTCCGCCCCTTCGATCGCCGGCGCATCGGCGAACGGGTCTCAGAACCGCGCCGTCAGGAACAAGCTGACGTTCCGCCCCGGCAGCACGATCTCGTCCTTCTTGAACGAGGCCGAGTTGCGGATCACGTCGTTGAGCAGGTTCGTGCCCCGCATCCCGAGCGTCACCTCGCTCCAGCCGGTCACCGCCGGATCGAAGGCCTTGGTGTAGCTGACCTCCGCCCGCAGGTTGTCGTAGCCGGGCGTACGGGTCTCGTAGGGCGCGGTCTCGGTATGGGCGAAGGCGTGGAGCAGGTTCATCCGCGCGTACCAGCCGTCCGCCCGCACGAACACGCCGCCGCCGACCCGGTGCGGCGGGATGCGCGGCACATAAGTTCCGTCGTCGAAGGTCGCGCGCACGAAGTCGTACTGCGCCTCGATCCCCGCAAAGCCGTTGCCGACGGGCAGAAGGTCGAGCTGCGAGCCGATCTCGGCGCCGGCGAACGTCGCGTTCTGCTGCGAGTAGACGATCTGGGCCAGCTCGTCGTCGCTGCCGCAGCTGGAAAAGTCGTCGCCGCAGCGCTGGCCGGTCAGGCGCTTGTAGATGAAACCGGTATAGCGGGTGTAGTAGCCGGTGGCGTCGAGGCGGAACGGGCCGACGGCCCGGCGGATGCTGGCCTCGATGGTGCGGGCGCGCTCCTTCTTCAGGTTCGGATCGCCGATCTCGAAGGTCTCGGTCGCGTCGTGGGGCCCGCGGGAATAGAGCTCGAAGGCCGACGGCGCCCGCTCGACGTACTGCCCGGTCAGGCTGGCGACGAAGCCCTCGGGCAGATCCTGCAGCACGCCGAAACTCGCGCTCTTCGGGGCGAAGTGCCGGCGGCGGCCGTAGGAGAGCGGATCCTCGCCGTCCACCGGCAGGTAATCGCCCGGGAACAGCGTCGCGGTGCCGGTGGAGCGCGCCCCCTCGATCCGACCCGCCGCCTGGAGCCGCAGGCCCCGCTCCAGGCGCAGCTCCTCGAACAGGTAGACGGCGTTGCTGCGCGAATCGGTTGGCGCCAGGAGGGTGCCGGCCTCGCCCGAGGTGCCGATCAGCCGCCGGTCGGCCTGGAGGCCGAGCGCGCCGGTCAGCGTGCCCAGCGGAGTGAGCACCGGGACGTGCTGGATCTCGAGCCGGCCTTCCGCCTGCCGGTTCTTGAAGGTGGCCTGGATGCCGTCGATCCCGTCGCCGCCGATCCCGATCTCGTTGTGGCGGTAGGTCGAGCCGCCGAGCCAGAACCGGATCGCCTCGACCGGCCCGTCGAGCGGGCGGTACTCGCCCTTGGCCTGGAGCTTGTCCTGGGTCGGGTCGAGGCGGGTGCGGCTGTCGGCGGCCTCTCCGCCCGGGATCTGGTAGAGCGCGTCGTAGTGGCTGAACGACAGGCCGACGAAGCCGCGGTCGAACAGGTACGACATCCCGACCGCGCCGCCCTGCGATTCGTTGGCCGTGTTGCGCTGGATGCCGAGCGGCGTGGAATAGCTGTCGGCGGCGGTCTTGAAGCCGTCGGCGTGGAAGGCGACAGACTGGCCGGCGGCATCGACCGTCGCGGCGGCATTGCGGCCGTTATCGACCGACGAATAGCCGGTGGTGATCTGCCCGGCATAGCCGTTCGGCGGCGCGAGCGTCGGGATCCGGTTGTCCTCCACCGAGACCACGCCGCCGATCGCCTGGCTGCCGTAGCGCAGGGAGGCGGGCCCGCGGATCACCTCGATGCGGTTGGCGACGAGCGGGTTGATCGGCACGGCGTGGTCCTCGCCGAGATCCGAGACGTCCTGGACGCCGATGCCGTTCTCCTGGATCCGCACCCGACCGGTATCGAGGCCGCGGATGATCGGCCGGCTCGCCGCCCCCGGCGCGTAGGTGGTGGCGGAGAGGCCGGGCCGGTCGAACAGGGCGTCGCCCAGGGTGCGCGGCTGCTGGCGCAGGATCTCGCCTTGCGTCACCACCGTGACCGGCGAGAAGGTGGTGGTGACGACCGGCAGCACCCCGACCGGGAAGGCACCCCCTGCCCCGCTCCCCGCCCCGCCGGTCGGCGCGGCGGCGATCGGGCTCGGCGATGCGACGTCGATCGTGTCGAGGGCGATGTCCTCGGCCCGGGCCGCCTGGCCGGCAAAGGTGAAGGCCGCCGCCAGCAGCACCGGACCCGCCCCGAACGATCCCACCTTGCCCATGCCCGCCCCCGACGAATGCTATAACGTTGCATTCGCGCGACGAGGGACGGGCTGGCAAGGGGAAAGCCGGGGCATCCCGCACGAGACGCCCCAAGCGTAACGTTATTACAACACGGTACGTATCAGCGGGCCGCGAGGTCCCGCCGCAGGGTCGGCAGCCCGATCCCGGCGGCATCGAAGCCGCCATCCACCGCGAGGGTCTGGCCGGTGACGTAGCTCGCCCGCGGACCGCACAGGTAGACGATGGCGTCGGCGATCTCGCGCTCCAGGCCGTAGCGGTTGAGCGGCACGGCGTCGTGGTAATCGGCGCGGATGGCGGGGCTGTGGACCGCCTTCGCCATGGCGGTATCGACCGGGCCCGGCGCCACGGCGTTGACCCGGATGTTCAGGTGGGCGAGTTCCACCGCCTGCTGCTTCGTCAGGTGCTTGAGCGCGGCCTTGCTGGTGCCGTAGGCGACCCGCAGGGTCGAGGCGCGCTGCCCCGAGATCGACGTGATGTTGACGACCGCACCGCCGCCGCCCCGCGCCATCACCGGGGCCGCCGCCTGCACGCAGAGGAAGGGGCCGGTGAGATTGACGGCGAGCACCCGCGCCCATTCGGCGTGGCTGGTGTCGAGGAGCGGCTTGAACACCGCGGTGCCGGCATTGTTGACCAGCGCGTCGAGCCGGCCGAACCGGCCCTCGACGGCGGCCACGGCCTGCGCCACCGCATCCGGGTCGGCGACGTCGGCGGTGAGCGCCAGGGTGTGGTCGGGTCGGTCGAGCACGGCCACGGCCCGGTCCTGTGCCGCGCCGTCGATGTCGAGGAGCGCGACGCGCCAGCCCTCGTCCAGGAAGAGTCGTGCCGTCGCCAGCCCGATGCCCCGCGCCGCGCCGGTAACCAATGCGACCTTGCCCTCGCCCGCCATACGATGCCCTCCCGTCGTTTTGCCTCTTGGGCTTGCCTCTTGCATCGCGGGCGGAGGCCGGCAGGTCAAGCCGGATCGGGGGTCGCGTTGCGGGCCATGAAGCTCTGCGCCGTGCCGGTCGAGGAATCGACGAAGATCACATCCGTCGGCGCACGCCGGGGCGTGTCGACGGAGAGGAACACCACCGGCCCTTCGATCAGTCGCGGCATGGCGTGGACCACGCCGCGCTCGAAGAACAGCAGTTGGCCGGGGCCGAACTCCGCCTCGTCGGAGGCGTCGCCGATCCAGAACGTGCCGCGGCCGGAGATCACGTAGAGGTATTCGTCGCAAGCTTCGTGGTAATGCGCCGGCGTCGGCCGGTAGACGCGAAACACCCGGGCGCTCGCCGCCGGCCGATCGGTCAGGTAGGTGTCGACCAGCATCGTGGTCGCGCTGTCGGGCAGGGCGGCGGCGATCGCCCCGATATCGAAGCGGCCGCTTTTCGGCGGTGCGTCGGACACGCTGTCGGACATCCCATCCTCCCGTTCGAACCTCGCAGCCGTTCAAGCTAGCGCGGCTCCTCGCGCAGCGGGAGGGGCGAAAACGCCGGACCCGAGTGCATCGGTCGCGGGCAATTTTTTAGAACCCCCTTAGTCTTCGATCTTGACGGAGCACCGCCGCCGGCTACCCTCACGCACAATTCGCCGCCAAAAGGCGAAGCTGACGCAAGAGGGAGGAGAGTGGATGCCTGCATCCATGTCGCCCGGTCACGCCATCACGGCCACGCCATGCCGCTGATGACGCGAATCGTTTATTTCCGACATCGTGCCGCGAGCGTGGCCTTTGCCTCGTTTCTCGGCTGTGTCCCGGCCTTCGCCGGCGACATCGACGTGGTGCACGCCTTCGTGGCCCCCACCGAGAAGGTCGGCTCCGACGTCCCGCTCCACCTGACGGTGATGAACCGCGCCGCCGAGGCCGATTCGCTGCTGCGCTTCCGCTGTCCCTTCGCGAATTTCAGCGAGCGGGTCACGGTCGACAAGGGCGGCGAGGGCCCGCCCTCGAAGCGCCCGGTCCAGACCATCGCCGTCAAGGCCGCGGGCGAGACCGCCCTGACCCCGGAGGGCATGCACGTCATGCTGCTCCAGATCCGACAGCCGCTGGCCGCGGGCGAGCGCTTCACCTGCTCGGCGAGCTTCCGCAAGGCCGGCTCGGTGGACGTGCCGGTCGAGGTCCGCGCGTCCAACTAGCGATCGACATCAATCCACGCCCGGCCGCGAGACGGCCCGCGCCGGGGCGACGACATAACCATAAGGCCGCCCGGAGGAGACACCCATGACGACGTCCCGCACGGCACGGCGCATCCTTGCCGCAACCTCGCTCGCCGCCCTGATGGCCGGCGCCATCGCCCCGGCCGTCGCCGCCGACGGCGGCGTCACGCAGGAGCGCCTGCTGAATGCCGACAAGGAAGACGGCAACTGGATCCAGCACCACAAGAACTTCGCCGGCCACCGCTACTCGACGCTGAGCCAGATCAACAAGGACAACGTCAAGGGCCTCAAGGTCGCCTGGACGATGGCGCTCGGCGGCATCGAGTCCGGCGGCATCTGGAGCCATGGCGGGCTCGAAGGGACGCCGATCGTCGAGAACGGCATGATGTACGTCACCGACGGCTGGGGCTCGGTCTACAAGATCGACACCCATGGCGGCGAGGGCAAGCTCGTCTGGAAGATGGATCCGAAGACCGACCGGGAATGGGCCGGCGCGGTCGCCTGCTGCGGCGTCAACAACCGCGGCGTCGCGCTCTGGGGCGACCTCGTGGTCAGCCACACCCTCGACGGGCGGCTGATCGCCACCAACAAGGAGACCGGCCAGGTCGCCTGGCAGCGCCAGGTCGCCGATCCGGACAAGGGCGAGACCATCACGGGCGCACCGCTGATCGTGAAGGGAATGGCGATCTCCGGCGTCGGCGGCGCCGAATACGGCATCCGCGGCTGGATCGCCGCCACCGACCTGAAGACCGAGAAGGAGGTCTGGCGCACTCACACCATCCCGGGCAAGGGCGAGCCGGGCTCCGAGACCTGGAAGGGCCCGAACAACGCGGCGGTCAGCGGCGGCGGCTCGACCTGGGTCACCGGCACCTACGATCCCGATACCGACACGATCGTCTGGGGCGTCGGCAATCCGGGCCCGGACTGGGACAACGCCTACCGGCCCGGCGACAACCTCTACACCGACTCGACGCTCGGCCTCGACGCCCAGACCGGCAAGATCAAGTGGCACTTCCAGCACACGCCGAACGACCCCTACGATTATGACAGCGTGTCGGAGAACCTGCTGGTCAACGCCAACGGCCGCAAGCTCGCCATCGAGGCCGACCGCAACGGCCACGCCTACGCGGTCGACCGGACCAACGGCCAGTTCGTCTGGGCGACGCCCTTCGTCAAGAAGGTGACCTGGACCAAGGGCATCAACCCCGATACCGGCAAGCCGTTCGAGTACGACCCGACCAAGGACGTGCAGCGCTACAACCCGGCGGCGACGCCTTCGGCCGAGAACAAGAACGCCGATTTCTGCCCCGGCAACATGGGCGGCAAGAACTGGCCGCCGACCGCCTACAACCCGAACCTGCAATACTGGTACATCCCGGTCATCGAGAGCTGCAACCGCGTCACCCACGAGGCGATGACGCAGGCGAACCTGAAACCCCGGGAGTTCTTCACCGGCGGCGGGCCGAGCCAGCCGTTCCGGATCACCGGCAGCGTGACGGCGATCGACGTGAAGACCGGCAAGGTCGCCGGCAAGCACGAGACCCAGTTCCCGCTCCTCGGCGGCATGCTGGCGACCCCCGATCTCGTCTTCACCGGCGAGCCGGGCGGCGGCGTGATGGCGCTCGACGCCAAGAGCCTCGACAAGCTGTGGGAGTTCCGCACCGGCAGCGGCGTCAACGCGCCCCCGATGACCTTCACGGTCGACGGCAAGCAATATGTCGCGATCCTGGTCGGCCTCGGCGGCGCCTGGGACAAGTGGTTCATCGACTCGACCCCGGAGCTGAAGAACATCCAGACCGGCTCGATGCTCTACGTCTTCGCGCTCTGAACTGAAATCCTTCCGGGCGGGGCGCGTCGGCGCCCCGCCGCGCACGAGGTTTTGACGGATGCGGAAAACGATGGTGCCGGTTTTGCTCGCCGGCCTCGCGCTCGCCTGCGCTCCGGCCTGGGCGCAGGGCGCCCGGACGGCCGGGGGCGAGGGCGATCTCGCGGTATTCAAGAAGGCCTGCTCGGGCTGCCACAAGTGGCATGGCGGCGGAGGGGGCGGCTATGGCGGCGACGCGCTGTCGCTGCGCAAGACGCAGCTCGACAAGGAGCAGGTCGCCGAGGTGGTGCGCTGCGGCCGGCCCGGGACCGGCATGCCCTACCACCTGCGCGGCGCCTACGACACGGTGAAGTGCTACGATTCGCTGAAAGCCGACATGGCCGGCAACATGCCGCCGGAGACGGCGGTCTTCTTACGCCCGGCGGAGATCGACGCGGTGGCGACGTATGTCGTCACCCAGCTCAAGGGCAAGGGCGATCCGACCTTCGCGGAATGCACCGCCTTCTTCGGCACCACCTCCCGGGCCTGCGACGTCTACCGCAAGAAGGAGGGCTCCGATGCGCCGACCGTCTCACATTGATCTCGCGGCCTTGGCCGCCCTCCTCTGCGCCGGGCCGGCGCTCGCCGTCGGGCCCGAAATCGCGGATCTGCGTGATGTGCGCGTCGGGATGCCGGTCTCGGAGATCTCTGGCAAGGGCTACGGCGACCTCGTCTGCCGCGAGGGCCCGGCCCGGACGCTCGCGGGCTGGAGCGACTGGCGCACCTGCCCGGCGGATGCCAAGGGGCTGCACGCGATCGGCTTCGCTTACGCCGACGGCACCACCCGCAACGGCACCCGGGTCGCCGGGCACCCGGCGCGGCTGACCCTGCTCGTCGGCGACGATGCCCGGGTCGACGGGCTGGTGATCGAGACCGACGACGCGGTGCCGCTCTACCTGCGCAAGAAGGGCCATCTGCTGGGCCTCCAGGCCCGCAGCCACTGGGGCGAGGACGGCTGGACCTGTGCCGAGGGCAAGCCCGCCGGCGACGAGACCCCGCTCGGCGAAACCTTCGTCAAGGAGGAGTGCCGCAAGGCGCTGGGACCCAAGAGCGTGACGGTGACCCGCGACCTCTACGGCCACCAGGGCGCCGACCCACGCGCCTTCATCAGCCGGACGCGGATCGTGGTGGCGGCGACGAAGTAGGGTTTCGTTCCGCAGCGCGCGAGAATATTTTCCGGATGAATATTGAGATAAACAGCACGCGATCTCCAACCCTCGACCTCATCTGAGGTGCTGGCGATCGTAGATCGCACGCGTTCGCAGCTCGACTGACCTCGAAGGAGGGCTCCAGAAATCTTTTGGCTTCTGGAGCCCTCCTTCGAGGCCTACCGACGCGGGCACCTCAGGATGAGGTTCTCTGGTGGGTCGGGGCGTGCATCCGCCCGGCCCCCCCTCACGCCGCCCGGATCGTCGCGAGGAACTGCGCCACCTCCCCGGTCAGCTGCTCGGTGCGGCGCGACATCGTCGCGGCCGAGGCCAGGACCTGGGCGGCGGCGGCGCCGGTCTCCTCGGAGGTCCGGGCGACCGTGCCGATCGTGCCGGTGACCGCGCCGGTGCCGGCGGCGGCCTCGGCGACGTTGCGGACGATCTCCTGGGTCGCCGCGCCCTGCTGCTGCACCGAGGTGGCGATCGCGCTCGCCACGCCGCTGATCTGATCGATCCGTGCGGTGATGCCGTCGATCGCCCCGACGGCCCGCCCGGTCGAGGTCTGGATCGCCGCGATCTGGCCGGTGATCTCCTCGGTGGCGCGGGCCGTCTGGCCGGCCAGTTCCTTGACCTCGGCGGCGACGACCGCGAAGCCGCGCCCCGCGCTACCGGCCCGCGCCGCCTCGATCGTGGCGTTGAGCGCCAGGAGGTTGGTCTGGCTGGCGATCGACGAGATCAGCGCCACCACGTCGCCGACCCGGGCCGCCGCGCCGCTCAGATCCCGCACCAGGGACACCGTCTGCGCGGCTTCCGCGGCCGCGACCCGCACGAGATCGGCCGAGTCGTCGACCTGCCGGCTGATCTCGGCGATCGACGAGCCGAGTTCCTCGGCGGCGGCTGCCACGGTCTGCACGTTGGCCGCGGTGTGGCCCGCCGTTGCCGCGACCGCGTGGCTGCTCTCGGCCGTCTGCGTGGCCTTGGCCGCCATGGAGTGGGCGGTCGCCTGCATCGCGTCGGCCGCCTGCGCCACGTGATCGACGACGGCGCTCACCGCACCCTCGAACCGGTCGGCGATGCGGTGCAGCTCGGCCCGGCGCCGCTCCTCCGCACCGGCCCGGGTGGAGGAGGCCTCGGCCTCGAGGGCGCGGTTGCGGATCAGGCTGTCCTTGAACACCGCGACGGCGTTCGCCATCGCGCCGATCTCGTCCCGTCGCCCGGCGCCGGGGATCGCCACGTCGAGATCGCCCCGGGCGACCCGGCCGATCGCCTGAGCGGTGCCGGTGAGCGGCCGGATCACCCGCGCCACGACAAGGATCAGCACGGCCAGACCGATGGCGACCGTGGCGGCCAGAGCCGCCAGCGCCAGCTCGAGGCCACTCTGCGCCTCGGCGCGGCGCTCGGCCAGGACGGAGGCCGCCCGGTCGAACGCGGTGTCCCGCAGGCGCAGGACCGACGACCACATCGGAACCGCCCGGTCCCGGTAGGCCGTGCCGTCGAGCGGGAAGGCGCCGGTGCCGAAATGCGGCAGCAGCTCCGTCTTGAGGGCCGCGAAGGCCTGGACGTAGCCGCGGCGCACGCCCTCCATCGCCGTGGCGACGGCCTCCCCGGCGCCGGCATCGGCTGCCACCCGCTCCAGTCCGGCGAGCAGCTGGTCGACGCGGCCCTGGGCGGTCCAGAAGGCGATCTCCTGCTCGGGCGTCACCGGCTTGCGGGGCGCGATCAGGGTCTGGAGGAAGCCGGCCTGCCGGCCGCCGATATCGCGCAATTCGCCGGCCGTCCCGGCAAACAGAACCCAACGAAAGGCCCGGCCGTCGACCGTCGCGAGGTCGCGCGTCAGGCCGGATGCGGGCGCGGCGGCGGCGTCGTTGATCGTCGCCATGACCTTGGCGAGCGCGCTCTCGGCATCGCCGCGCTGGCTCACCGGCAGGGCGAGCCGGGCCTGCGCCAGGTCTCGGGCCGCGCCGAACCTCGTCTCGATCTCCCGCGTCGTCGCCTGGAGCGCGCCCGCGTCCGGCAGGGCGGCGGCGGCCTCGACCGCCCGGCGCAACGTCGTCACCGCCTCATCGGACCGCCGCCGCAAGTCGGCGAGCCCGGCATGCTTGCCGGCCTCGTCGAGGGAGGCTGTCGTCAGGAGCAGACTCCACAGGCCACGCTCCATGTTGACCGCCTGCGGAATCGCCGCGAGGGCCCGCACGACGCCGAGCCGCACCGTGCCGCGATCGATCTCACTGGCCCGGGACCGATGGAACGAGGCCATCGCGGCGGCCAGGGCGCATGCAAGCGCGCAGATCGCGACGATGGACGAGAACAGAAGCTTCTTGATGCTCACGACCGAGGCCCTCCCAGGCGCTGCCATGATGCGTGGAAATGGCTAATCGGAGATTGCCGCAGGGTCTCTCCACGTCCAGGACTAAGCAGATTTCGCAAAAGTGGCCGCCGGTTTTGCGGAAAAAATCTGCGATAAAACAAGGATCTAAGCGGACGAAGCGTTGGCCTGCCAACGCAAGTCTGCTTAGCATTCGCGCGATCCCGTCTTGCCTTCCCGTGCGCCGCCTCGTCCGTCACCGCTGTCCGCCACCGGTCGGGCAGATGCCATCGCGGGGCCATCGCGAGAATCCCGACCGGAATCAGGCGCAGGACCGCTCATGCCGCTGCCTCTTCCGGATCCTGTCCGGGGTTTCCGATCGATCGCTCGGCGATTGCCACGCCGTCGCCGTGATGGCTGTGCCATCGCGTTCGCGATGGGGAGGCCGGCTTCGCTCGGGCGGGTGGAGCGTGCGGGACCGCCGCGCAGGTTGGCCGACGGAGTGTCCGACAATCCTGTCAGTCCGGCAACGGCGGCTTCAGCCGCGGTTCAACGCCGGGCCGCGAGGATGCCCTCATGCCGGCCTTCACCGGCCCCGTCCACCGGCCACGAGCCGGACAGGGATCGTCCGCCATGACCGCGCGTTCCTCACGCACGACCCGCCTCGCCCTCGGCGCCCTGGCGCTCCTCGCCCTCGCGGGCCCGGTCGCTGCCGCCGATCTCGACGATGAGCCGCCACCCCGCTTCGAGGGACGGAGCGAGTGGCGGGCCCCGCCGCCTCCGCCTCCCCTTGCCCATTCTCCTCCCCTCGCCCACTCCCTTGCCCCTGTCCCACCGCGCATCGTGCAGGGTCCCGAATCCTGCCGGACCTTCGTGAAGCGCCGCATCGACCCTTACGGCGAGGAGGTGGTACGCCGGGTGCGGGTCTGCGACGAGAGTCCAGGGTATCGGGACGGCGGTTTTCGCGATGGCCCGCGCTGGGGCGGCCCGCCGCCCTGGCATCGCCACCGGCACTGGGACGACGAGCCCGGACCCGGGCGCTGGTAGAACCTCACTCGACGATCGGGATTTCCTCCCCGATCGTCACCTCGCTGCGATCGACCCGGCAGACGAAGGCGTGAGCCGCCACGCCGGCCTCACGTGCATGCCGGAACGCGGCGGCAAAGCCCGGATCGAGGTCGCCCGCGACGGCGAACCGCTCGGCCCGCATCTGCACCACCCAGATCACCAGGGCGCGACCGCCGAGACGAACGACCTCGGCGAGCTCGTCCATATGACGGGCGCTGCGGGCGGCGACGCAATCGGGGAACTCGGCGAGGCCCGGCTCCCGCATCAGGTGGCAGTTCTTTACCTCGACATGGATCGGACCGGCGGCATCGCCGGCGAGGAAATCGACGCGGCTCGCCCGGCCATAGGCCACCTCCGCCCGCCAGGACGTGGCGCCGGCAAGCGGCTTCAGGCGCCCTTCGTGAAACGCCTCGGCCACCAGGGCGTTCGGCCGCGCGGTGTTGATGCCGACCCATTGCGGCCCGCCGGGCAGATCCGCCTCGACCAGCTCCCACGACCAGGCGAGCTTGCGGGCCGGATTGGTGGAGGCCGAGAGCAGCACCGGCCGGCCGGGCGCGACCAGGCCGAGCATCGCCCCCGGATTGGCGCAATGCGCGGTGACGAGCGAACCGTCGGCGAGCTCGATATCGGCGAGGAAGCGCTTGTAGCGGCGCACGAGGCGCCCCTCGGTCAGCGGGCCGGGGAAGCGCATGAGACGGGGATTTCGATGGGCATTCCCGGCGCTTAACCGGCGCGGGCCGGGGTGTCACGCTTGAGCCGCGGGGGAGGCCGCGATAAGGCGGGCGTCAACCCTATCGCCCCCGGTCGCGGGACGGTCACGAGGATCCCAGATGCCTGACGCCAGCCCCGCCCCGGTCACGGCCGCCATCCTGGTCATCGGCGACGAGATCCTGTCCGGACGCACCAAGGACAAGAACATCGGCTACATCGCCGAGTACCTGACCCATTCGGGCATCGACCTGCGCGAGGTGCGGGTGGTGCCGGACGTGGCCGAGGAGATCGTGGCGGCGGTGAACGGCTTACGCGCCCGCTACACCTACCTGTTCACCACCGGCGGCATCGGGCCGACCCACGACGATATCACGGCCGATTGCGTGGCCGAAGCCCTCGGCGTCGGGATCGACGTCGATCCGCGGGCGCGGGCGATGCTGCTCGAGCGGATCAAGCCGGAGGATCTCAACGAGGCCCGCCTGCGCATGGCCCGCATCCCGTTCGGGGCCGAGCTGATCGAGAACCCGATCTCGAAGGCGCCGGGCTTCATGATCGAGAACGTGATCGTGATGGCGGGCGTGCCCTCGATCATGCAGGCGATGCTCGATTCGGTCGCCCCGCGGCTGAAGACGGGCGCGCGCGTGACCGCCGAGACGATCGAGGCAGGCAACCTGCCGGAGGGCGGCTACGCCGAAGGGCTCGCTTCCATCGCCAAGTCCCATCCGGGCGTCTCGATCGGCTCCTACCCGTCGATGACGCCGGCGGGTTTTCGCAACCAGATCGTCGTGCGCGGGCGCGAGCCCGAGGCGCTGACTGCTGCGCGCACCGAGATCGAGGCGCTGGTCTCGCGCCTGCAAGCCGAACGGAACTGAGGATACGATGGCTGCCCCGAGCGACAAGGCTTTTCCGGTTTCCTGGGACCAGTTCCACCGCGACGCCCGGGCGCTGGCCTGGCGGCTCGCCAGCGCCGGCCCGTTCGAGGCCATCGTCTGCATCACCCGCGGCGGGCTGGTGCCGGCGGCGATCGTCTCGCGCGAGCTCGGCATCCGGCTCGTCGAGACGGTCTGCGTGGCGAGCTACCACGATTACCAGGAGCAGGGCGCCCTCAAGGTGCTCAAGGACGTGGCTCCGAGCATCCGCGCCATCGGCGACGGCCAGGGCCGCGGCGTGCTCGTCCTCGACGACCTGACCGACACCGGCAAGACCGCCCAGGTGGTGCGCGCCATGCTGCCTGAGGCCCATTTCGCCACCGTCTACGCCAAGCCCGCCGGGCGTCCGCTG
Organism: Methylobacterium sp. 142-1Y; assembly: GCF_057747795.1. Taxonomy (NCBI): domain Bacteria; kingdom Pseudomonadati; phylum Pseudomonadota; class Alphaproteobacteria; order Hyphomicrobiales; family Methylobacteriaceae; genus Methylobacterium; species Methylobacterium sp. 142-1Y. The sequence goes on from NZ_CM173224.1 coordinate 2,057,992, forward strand.
GTCGACACCTTCGTCACGGAGGTGAGCCAGGACACCTGGATCTACTTCCCGTGGGACATGGGCCTGTCGTACCAGGCGCCGATCCAGCCCGGAACGTCCGGTTAAGGTATTCGCCGCCCTAACGTGATCCGGCACATTCGCCGGATCAGTTGAGCGAGGTCTTGGCCCTGTCCACCGGGGCCTCGCCCCGGCGGCCAGATCGATAAAATTGCGCCTATCCATTTCAGCGCCGCCGAGCAGGTCGGGGGCCATTCTCCTTCGTAACGAAGGGGATGGCGCAGATGACCACGGGTTTCGGGCACCAGGTGAAGCGGGTTCTGGTCGGCGTGGCGATGCTCTCGGCGGCGTTCGTGACGGGCCAGGCCGACGAGGCGGCGGCCCAGACCCTGGCCGCCCTGCCGATGCCGAGCGCCGGCGCCCCGGATCTCGGCCATGCCCGGCCGATCGTCGGCTGGGTCGAGTTCTGCGCCCGCTACGCCTCCGAATGCGCGGTCGACGTGAGCGAGCCGGCCCAGGTGACGCTGACCCCGCGGCTGTGGCAGACCGTCACCGGCATCAACCGCCAGGTGAACACCTCGCTCCGCGCCGTGACCGACCAGGAGCATTGGGGCGTGCCGGACCGCTGGGACTTGGCCGAGGACGGCTCGGGCGATTGCGAGGATTTCCAGCTCCTCAAGCGCAAGCTGCTCGCCCAGGCCGGCCTGCCGCGCCGGGCGATGCGGATGACCGTGGTGATCGACGAGAAGGGCGAGGGCCACGCCGTGCTGATGCTGCGCACCGACCGCGGCGATCTGGTCCTCGACAACAAGACCAGCGCCGTGCTGCCGTGGCACAAGACCGGCTACACCTACATCAAGCGCGAATCGCAGGACGCCACCGCCTGGGTATCGCTCGGCGGCGCCACCGCTCCCACCGTCACCGCCAACCGGTGAACCGCCGAATCAGCCGAAGAATCTGCGTATCGAATTGGAACCAAAGTGCGGCAGGGCCGTTTACCAGGGTTTAAATTTTTCGGTTGAGCGCCGTCCGGCCCCGTGGCAGCTTGGATGCAAGAACCAAGCGAAGAGTCGATGGGGCGATGCGGGCAGTGTTGGACGGCCTCGGCCGGGCGGGCCATGTCGATGCGCGGCATGTCGATCGCCAGGGCCTCCTGAAGCGCGGCATCCGGGCGGCGCAGCTCGGACTTCTCGGCACGCTGCTGCTCATCGGCGGCGCCACGACGCAGGGGCAGACCCAGACCCTGGCCGCCCTGCCCGATGCCAGCGCGGCGATCGAGCGCGGCGGCACGGCCAAGCCCGTGAGCGCCTGGACCGATTTCTGCAACCGCTACCCGGCGGAATGCGCCGTCGACACCAGGGAGCCCACCACCCTGACGATGACGCCGGCCCTCTGGCGCACGCTCACGGCGGTGAACCGGCGCGTCAACGGCCGCATCCGGCCGATGATCGACCAGGATCATTGGGGCGTGGTCGACCGCTGGGACTTTCCCGATGACGGCATGGGCGATTGCGAGGATTACCAGCTCCTCAAGCGCCGGATGCTGGTGGAACGCGGCGTCGCCCGCCGCGCCCTGCGGATGACCGTGGTGATCGACGAGATCGGCGAGGGGCACGCCGTGCTGATGGTCCGCACCGACCGGGGCGACTACATCCTCGACAACAAGACCAACATGATCCTGCCCTGGCAGCGCACCGGCTACACCTACGTGAAGCGCGAGGGCCAGGACGGCCTCGCCTGGGTGGCGCTGAACGGCGTCGCCTCGCCGGTCGCGACCGCGAATCGCTGATCCGGGCCGGAGCCGCTCAGGTCCGGCGCAGGACGTTCTCGGCGAGGCGGCCCCATTCCGCCTGGAGCTTGCGCACATGCGCGGGGGCGCGGCGTAAGGAGTCCAGGATCTCCTGCGCATCGCGCCGCGCCTCTTCCGGGCGGCCCGCCTCGGCCAGCACGGAAGCGAGCCGGGCGCGTGCCTCGTAAGCGTGATCGTGCCGCGAGATCGTCTCGAACGCGTCGATCGCCTCCTCGGTGCGGCCGACAGCCGCCAGGGCGCGGGCATGGAGCATGGGCCCGCGCGGAGAGTCGTAATCGGGCTCCCGAACTTTCAGCGCATCGAGGCCGGCCAAGGCCTCCGCCGGACGGCCGAGCGCCAGATCGGCCTCGGCCCGGGCGAGATGGAAGACCGGCTCGCCGCCATTCGGCCGCTGGACGATCTCGCCCTACTGCTCCCAGGCCTCCTGCCACTTGCCGAGCGCCGCGCATTCCTCGGCGAAGCGCGCCCGGTTGGCGACCGTGTCAGCCTCCGCGAGTTGGTCGCGCAAGGCGCGGTAGGTCCTCTCCGGGTTCACGCTGTGGGCGATCGCGCGCCGGGTCCTCTCGCCGCGGGGCGAGCCGAGGAGGTTCGGCAGCAGCTCGACCAGGATGTAGGCGATGCCGCCGAGGGGCGGCAGGAGAACGATGATCCAGCCCCAGGGCGAGAACCGCCCGGTCTTCGCGGCATGGACCGCGAGGCCGACATTCACGAGCAGGAGGAGAAGGGCGATCGGCACGGCACGCATCCCGGTATCGAGGGCTGCGTGCGAGAAAGAACGGCGCTTCCGCTAGGTCAACACGCGCCACGCGCGGGCGAATGCGGACCCGGCCTGCGAGGCAGGGCTCTCAGGCGCCCGACACCAGATGGGCGAGGTCGAGCACGACCCGGCCCGAGACCAGGCTCCAGCCGCAGGCCAGCATCGTCGCCAGCATCACGAACGGCACCGGCCGCCGCTCGATCCGCCGGCCGCGCACGGTGTTGCGCAGGATGATGAACGGGGCTCCGAAGGCGAGGATCGGCAGGGAGGCGAGCGCCACGATGCCGCCGCCGGACAGGAGGCCGAAGCTCGCACGCCGCGCCGTCGCCCATTCGAAGGCGCTCGCCAGGAGGCCGGCGAAAGCGAGGCCGAGCACCAGGGTCTGCAGGTTCTCGAGAGCGGAGGGCGAGAGGTTCATGGGAGGTTAAACTCCGGCAAGCGCGTTCGTCCCACCCTGCGCCAGACGCGATTTTCGATTATGGTTAATTTTTCGTTATCCACAGGTCTTTGAGGCCGATCCCGTTGCGGGATTCTCCTCGCCCTTTGTGTGATTCTCCTCGGCATGGGGCGGTCGCGCCACAGAAATCCGCCCCGTGACCGGGTTTCGGTAAGGAGCCGTTAACGATCGGAGCCGAACGTTCGGGGATAGGCCCGGTCCGGGCCTCGAATCGAACGAATCGGAGGCGGGCGCCATGGGGCCTGCACTGAGCGCCACTGTCGCGCAACTCGAACGGGATGTGATGCGTGCGGCGCGGACCGGTCGGTCCGCGGTCCCGCCCGTCGCCCGCCATCCGTCCGACCGGCGCCTGATCCTCGCGGCAGCCCTCGGGCTCGCCGGCACGCTCGCCCTCACGGGTGTCCTCGCCGCCTGGCTCGCCCGTCCGCCGGTTCCGGCCGGCCCGGTGGTGGTGGCGAACCTCGCGCCCCGTCCCCTCGTGCTGCCGGCCGCCTGGTTCGTACGGCCCGCTGCCGCCGCCGAGGCGACGCCGGAGCGGATCGACCTGGCGATCCCGTGGAGCGAACTGACCGGCAGCGCTCTGCCCGGCCTGATGCGGGTGACCGCCACGCGGGCCCCGGAGACCGAGGCGCCGCTGAGCCCGGCCCGGCGCTACGCCCGGTTCCTCACCGCCGAGGCGCAACCGTTCGGCGAGGGCCTGATGCGCCGGCGCTTCCGGACCGGCACGCCGTTCGAGGGCGAGGATCTGTACCTCGCGCAGGGCGAGGGCAGCCGCTTCGCGGCGCGCTGCACGACCGGCGCCGTACCGGAGCCCGACGCCGCCTGCCTCAGCGAGATCCGGGTCGGGTCCTTGAGCTTGCGCCTGCGTTTCTCGACCGACCGGCTGCCCTCCTGGAGCGCCGGTCTTGCCGGGCTGGAGCGTCTGTTCGGCCCCAGCCCGTAAAGCTTTGGACTACTCGTCCAGATCGGTGTCGAGGATCGCCATCGAGAAGTTGAACGAGCGGTCGCCGTCCTCGTCGTCGACCGACAGCACGCCGAGAAATTCCTCACCGATATAGACCTCGGCCGAATCCGTCTTCTTGGGACGGGCGACGAGCCGGATGTTGTGGTTGGCGAAAGTGCGGCGGAGATAGCCTTCCACCTTCGTCATCTCGGTCTTGTTCACGCTGGCCTCTTCACGTGCTTGGGCGTCGCAGCGACCGCGCCGGAGCGGGCGCGGGCACTGCCGCCTTCAACGAGGACCCCGCGCCGCCGGCACGGGATGCGACGATGCCCCCTCCCCGCCGGGCGGACCGCGGGGTCTGTCCACGGGCGATTCCCTTGCCGCAGGAACTTGCGCCGTAGGAACTTGCGCCGCAGGAGCGTCTCGGGGGGCGGCAGGCCCCCGCCTTGCCACGGCGGGGCCTGACGGGCAAGGCGCCCTGCGCGCCCGGCCGTCAGATCCCGTCCATCGCGTTGATGAACTGGTTCATCGCGCGGGCCGGGTCCGAGCAGCCGGCCGAGCCGACCACCCGCGCCGGCACGCCCACCACCGTGGTGCAGGGCGGCACCGCCTGAAGCACCACCGAGCCGGCGGCGACCCGGGCGCAGGCCCCGACCTCGATGTTGCCGAGGATCTTGGCCCCGGCGCCGATCATCACGCCGTGGCGGATCTTGGGGTGGCGGTCGCCGCCGTGCTTGCCGGTGCCGCCGAGGGTGACGTCGTGCAGCATCGAGACCTCGTCCTCGATCACCGCCGTCGAACCGACGACGAGGCCGGTGGCGTGGTCGAGGAAGATGCCGCGGCCGATCCGCGCCGCCGGGTGGATGTCGGTCTGGAACACCTCGGAGGAGCGGCTCTGGAGGTAGAGCGCCAGGTCGCGCCGGCCGCGGGTCCAGAGCCAGTGGCCCAGGCGGTGGGCCTGGATGGCGTGGAAGCCCTTGAAGTAAAGGACCGGCTCGATCGCCCGGCCGGCGGCCGGATCGCGGTCGATCACCGCGCCGATATCGGCCCGGAAGGCCTGGCCGATGCCGGGATCGTCCGCCACCGCCTCGCCGAAGGCCTGGGCGATCAGGTCAGCGGTCAGCGCCGGGTGGCCGAGCCGCGAGGCGACGCGGTGAGCCACCGCCGATTCGAGGGTGGCGTGGTTGAGCACGCTGGCGAACAGGAACGAGGCCAGGCGCGGCTCGTCGTGCATGACGGCCTCGGCCTCCTGGCGCAGCCGCCGCCAGACCGGATCGACGATGCCGGCGACCGGATCGGCGCCGGACAGGGTGGGAGCGGGGCTGGACGACAACGACCTTCTCCTCGGCAGCGGCGGCGGGCGGACGAAACTCTCTCCACCGCATGGCGCACGACGGCGTTCATCCGGAATAGCCTGGAGAGGCACCGGCGATTCATCAAGCCCCCCTGCCCGCGGGGCTGCCCCGCCCTCAATCGCCGTCGGGCCTGAAGACGTAGCCCATGCCCCTGACGGTCTTGATGAAACGAGGATTGGCCGGGTCGGGCTCGACCTTCTTGCGGATGCGGTTGATGCGGACGTCGATCGCCCGGTCGAAGGCGTCGGGGTCGCGGGCATCGGCGAGATCGAGCAGGCGCTCGCGGGTCAGCACGCGCTTGGGGTTGTCCAGGAAGGCCTTCAGCAGGCCGTATTCGGACCGGGTCAGGATCTGCTCGGTGCCGGCTTCGTCGCGCAGGCGCAGGGTCTCGGTATCGACGATCATCCGGCCGAAACGGACGCCGTTCTCCTGTCGGTCGTCCGGCCTGGTCTCCTTCTCCTGCCTGCCCTCCTCCGGCGGGGCGCTCTTCGCCTGCGCTGCCCGGCGCAGCACCGAGCGGATGCGGGCGACGAGTTCGCGCAGTTCGCAGGGCTTGGGCAGATAGTCGTCGGCCCCGAGTTCGAGGCCGACCACCCGGTCGATCGGGCTCGCAGTGGCGGTGAGCATGATGATGGGGATCGTCGAGCGGCCCTTGAGATCGCGCACGATCGAGAGCCCATCCTCCTCCGGCATGTTGAGGTCGAGGACGATCAGGTCCGGGGCGACCTCGGCGAGGCGCCGCCGCAGCGCGCGGCCGCCGTCGCACAGGCTGACCTCGAAACCGTGCATCCGCAGGTAGTCGCCCACCATGGCGCGGGCATCGGGCTCGTCGTCGACCACGACGACGTGCGGGGCGAGGCTCGTCATCCCGTCGCCCCCGGACGGGCAGCCCGCCCGCATCCCCGCCTCGCCACCATCCTGCGCCCCCGTGCCGCAGCGGCCCCGACATCACGGGGGCGCTGGCGACGACAATGCCGTGCCGGACGCTTTCCGTCCACGTGCCGCACCGGGAGCCGGGGCACTGCACCGAGATTGTCCTCAGTTCGTCGGGGCGCGGGGATCGGCCCGCCATCCCCGGAAAAGACGGATCCCGGGCGAGGATCCGGTTCAGGCGAGGATATCGGCCAACCGTCCGGCGAGCCGGGCGCGGGAGGCGGCCGAGAGGGCGCCGGGTGCCTCGGCCTCGATCAAGGCGGCGATCTGGGCCCGGCTCGGGCCGCGCGGGCGGGAATCCTGCAGGAGCGCGTTCAGGGCATCGAGATCCCGCTGCCAGGGTGCGTCCGGCAGCGGGGCGGCGGTCGCGCCGACATGTCCCGGGACCACGTGAAGCATGGCGTGCCTCCCTTGTCTGCAAGCGCGGTGCTTGTAGGCGGGCTCTGTTGCACGAGCATTACGTGGCGACGATCGCCGCGCGGGATGTGCTCTCGCGCACAAGACGTCATGCCGTGCCGTTCGCGGCCTGCCGCCGTCGCCGTGTCGTCGCATCGAGATTCCGACACTCCGCCGGCGGCGCGGGACCGGGCCGGTCGGGGCAAGCGGTGCGGATCGTCGGGTGTGATCTTGTCCTGACGGCTCGGGCCCGCCAGGATAACGCGCGGCGCCTTGCCAACCGGTCCGCGCAGGCCCTCAACGGACGGTCGATGAGCGACGACGACATCCTCTTCCTCCTGCCGGACGACGAGCCCGGCGAGGACCTGCAAGCGGCCGCCTGGCCGGTCATGGTGGTGGACGACGATCCCGCCGTGCACGAGGGCACCCGATTCGCACTGTCCGGCTACGGCCTCGACGGGGCGGGGCTCGAACTCATCTCCGCCTATTCGGCGGCGGAGGCCAGGACCCTGCTCTCGGCCCGGCGCGGCATGGCGGTGATCCTGCTCGACGTGGTGATGGAGACCGACGATGCGGGCCTGCGGCTCGTCGACTTCGTGCGGCGCGAGCTGAAGGACGACACGGTGCGCATCATCCTGCGCACCGGGCAGCCCGGCCAGGCGCCGGAGCGGCGCGTCATCGTCGATTACGACATCAACGACTACAAGGCGAAGACCGAGCTCACCGCCGACAAGCTGTTCACCAGCCTGACCGCGGCGTTGCGCGCCTACCAGCAGCTCAAGCGGCTGGAGGAGACGCGGCGCGGGCTCGAGATCATCATCGACGCCGCCCCGATGCTGCTCGACTACAAGTCGATGCAGCGGCTGGCCGAGGGCGTGCTGACCCAGGTCTCCTCGCTCCTCAACGTCGCCTGCGAGGGCATCCTGGTCCTGCGCGAGCAATCCGGCCCGCAGGATGCGGTGAGCGTGCTCGCGGGCTCCGGCTGCTACCAGCACCTCGCCGGCGACGGGCAGCGCCCCCTCGACAACGACGTGCGCGAGATCGTCGCCCGCGCCTTCGCGGAGCGGCGCCACACCTTCGGCGACCGCTGGTCGACCCTCTACGTCCACACCGCCAGCGGCAGCGAGATCGTCGCCCTGCTGAAGGCCGACCGCTCGCTCTCGGAGACAGACCGGGCGCTCATCGGCCTGTTCACCTCGCGCCTGTCGGTCGCCTTCGACAACGTGATCCTCTACGAGCAATTGCAGCGGGCCAATATCGGCCTGGAACAGCGGGTGGTGGAGCGCACCGGCGAATTGATGCGGGCCAACCGGCGGCTCGCCATGCAGCGCTCGGACCTGCGCCGCGCCAATCAGCTCAAGACCGAGATCCTCGGCACCGTCGCCCACGACCTGAAGAACCCGCTCGCGGTGATCCTCGGCCGGACCGAGATGCTGGGCGACATGATCGAGGCGAGGCCGCCGCCCACGGAAGCGATGCACGCCCAGATCGGCCATATCCGCGAGACGGCGCGCCGCCTCACCGGCATGATCGAGACCCTGATCGCCGATGCGATGAACGACGCGCTCGACATCGTGGTCCGGCGCGAGCCGGTGGATTTCGCCGGCCTCGCCCGCGAGGTGTCGCAGGCCAACGCGCCTTTGGCCGAGACCAAGGGCCAAACCCTGCGCTCGGAGATCGCCGCCGGCCTCACGCTCCACGGCGACGCCGAGCGCCTGCGCGAGGCGATGGACAACCTGATCTCGAACGCCATCAAGTATTCGCCGGCCGGCGCCGAGATCGTCGTCACGGTGACGCGTGAAGCCGACGAGACCGTCTACGCGGTGCGCGACCACGGGCCAGGCCTGTCGCCGGAGGATATCGGCCGCCTGTTCGGCCGCTTCCAGCGCCTCTCGGCCAAGCCCACCGCCGGAGAAGGCTCGACGGGCCTGGGGCTCTCGATCGTCAAGCGCATCGCCGAGCTGCATGGCGGGCAGGCCACGGCGGAGACGCATGGGACCGAGCCGGGCTCGACCTTCGCCATCCGGCTGCCGCACGGAACCGGCGGGATCGAATGACCGAGGCGCTGCGAACCGTCTGCGCCACGACCGAGAGACGGCGGCGTTCGCACGGCGAGGTTCGGCGGGCATGCGACGTCGCTGCAGCGGGACACCATTCCGCCCTCGCACGCGCGTAGCGCCGGCCAGCCCGTTTCGATCCCGATCGATCAAATTCAATGTCTCAACTGATTCTCTCGATGATGATTTTGTCTATATTTAAGATGCAGTTGTTGAAATTTTTGTTTGTATCTTGAAATACGAATAAAAATCTCAATCTCGCGATTTTTAACATATAAAATTGCCGTTCGTTCTATGGAATAATATTAAATCGATCGAGATTATGTCCGCAACTGGTACGTCGTCGTTATACGACGGAAAATATCAAGCCCGATACGATCGGCGAACTGTCGACCGATGTTAACTTTCGCGTAACTTTCTTATATTGCAATCAATCTCAGGTTGATCAACCCGGGGTTGCCAATGCCTCTCTCCCGCCTTTCGCCGACGCGGTTCGTCCATCACCGGTCGGGTTCGGCCGCGGTCGAGTTCGCGATCCTTGCCCCTGCATTACTGGCGATCCTGCTCGGAATCGTCGCCTTCGGAAGCTTTATCGGCACCGCCCATAGTCTACAGAATGCGGCCGGTGAAGCCGCGCGCGCGGCCGTCGCCGGGCTCGACCCGACCGAGCGCGCCATGCTCGCGACGGCCGCCGCACAACGAAGCATTGCAGGAAGCGGGCTGCTCCGAACGGATGCCCTCGTCGTCGACGCCAAGCCGGACCCGGACGATCCCGATCTCTTCACCGTGACGCTGCGGTACGATCTCAAGACGACCTTGCTCAACCTGCTGCCCCCGGTGGTGCCGTTCCCACAGACCCTCTCGCGCTCGGCCAGCATCCGGAGGGGCGGGCTATGATGGCGGGCACGCCGCGCCGGCGCTTCGGCGTCGATCGGACGGGATCGATCGCACCCCTCGTCGCCATCCTGGCGACGATCCTTTGCGGCTTCGCCGGTCTCGGGATCGATCTCGGTCAGGTCTATCTCGAGAAACGTCGGGTCCAGTCCGCGGTCGATCTTGCAGCACTCGCGGCGGCGCGGGCCGGCAACAGCCCCATCGCCGCGTCCCGGTCGCTGTTCGACAACGGATACCGCACCGCGGACGGACTGGCCATCGCAGCCGGCACCTATCTGGCGGACCGCGCGGTGCCAGCGGCCGATCGGTTCACCCCGGCCGGACAAGCGCCGAATGCGACCCGGGTCCGCGTCGCCAGCACCGTGCGGACGGCCTTCGCGCGGATCGTGGGCGGACCGGCAAGCTTCACGGTGTCCGGCGAGGCCACGGCGATGCGGGCGGATCTCGCGGCGTTCGGCCTCGGATCGCGCCTCGTCGGAGTCGATGGCGGCATCGCCAACGCCCTGCTGTCGCGCCTGCTCGGTACCGCCGTCTCCTTCACGATCATGGATTACCGCGCCCTGGCCAGTCTGAGGGTCGATGCGCTCGGCCTCCTGCGCGGGGCGGCGTCCCGGCTGAACCTCCAGGCCGGCACGTATGACGACGTCCTGAAGAGCAGCCTGCCGATCGCCGATGTCATGGCGCTGATCCTGACGGCGGCCGAGCCGGGTGGCGCGACTGCGTCCTCCCGGTCGTCCCTGAATGCCCTGACGGCGGCCTTGAGCGGCGCCGGCGCTTCCATTCGCCTGGCCGGGCTGCTGACGGCGGGCGAACTCGGCGCCTCCCCCGTCTCGCAGACCGGCGAGGCGCTCTGGGTGAATGCCCTCGACCTGATCACCGGGACCGCCCTCCTGGCGAACTCGGCCAATCAGGTCAGCCTCGATCTCGGCGCCACGCTCCCGGGTCTCGCACGCACCCGGGTGACGATGCGCGTCGGCGAGGCGTGGCGCACGTCCGGGTTCGTGGGCCTCGGCGGCAGCCTGAGCGCCGCCCAGCAACGGGTTCTCGTCGAGTTCTGGATTCCCGGACCACTCGCCCTCGCCAGCCTGTACCTTCCGGTCTACGTCGAGCTTGCGCCGGCGCGCACCGTCCTGAAGGGGGTCACCTGCCCGTGGAACGCCGTCGGCGAGCGGAGCGTCAAACTCGACGTCGCGACCGGCGTCGCATACCTCGCGGTCGGCCAGGCTCCGCCCGGCGCACTCGATCTCGGCTCGCCCCGCCCCAGCCTCGTGCCGACGACGATCCTGGAGGCACCCCTCGTCACGGTCACCGGGGCCGCAGCCCTGCAGCTCGGCTCCTCGACACAATCCGTGACGTTCACCGACAGCGACATCCGGGCCGGACGGGTGAGAACCGTCTCGACCAACACCATCGCCTCGTCCCTGACGGCATCCCTGCTCACGAATATCGACCTGCAAGTCAACGGCCTCGGGCTGCCGGGCCTGGTCGACCTGAGGACCGTGGTCTCCGCCGCCCTGAGCGCGGCGGCAGCGCCGATCGACACCGTCCTGGCCTCCATCCTCACCGTCGCCGGGGTCCAGCTCGGCTCCGCAGATGTCGCCGTCACGGGCACCCGGTGTGGCGGGGCGGTCCTCGTTCAGTAACCCGCTCGCCGCCCGAGCGCGACCGTCGCCTCACCCCGCGTCGCTCGCCCCCAATCCCTGCTCGTGCGGGTCGGTCACCGCGTCCGGGATCGGGGCGCGGGCCTTCGGGGTGACCTCAAGGGCGGTCAGCGCCAGGGGATCGAGGCCGTGATCGGCCTCGCCGCAATAGGCGGCGAGCTGCTCGCGCATGCGCGGGGTCCAGAACGCCACGATGTGCTTGTGGATGCCCGCCACCGCCTCGTCCTCCGGGTAGGAGCGGAAAAAGGCGGCGATCTGGTTTGCCATGCGGACGAGTTTTTCGGCGGGATCGGCGGCGCTCATTACAAACAACTCACGGAACGATCAGGCGCTCGGGCGCGGTAAACAGGGTGACGGTGTCGCGGCGGGCGATCGCCGCCAGGGTCAAGCCGTGCTTGGCGGCGCGCTCGACGGCGAGCGAGGTCGGGGCCGAGATCGCCACCAGCACGGCGGCGCCGAAGCTCGCGGCCTTCTCGACCATCTCGAACGAGCACCGGCTGGTGATGACGAGGAAACCGTCCTCGGGTCGCGTGCCGGCGCGCAGGAGCGCGCCGATCAGCTTGTCGAGGGCGTTGTGGCGCCCGACATCCTCGCGCACCATCGCGACGCGACCCTCGCAGGTAGCCCAGGCCGCGGCATGGACCGCCCGGGTCTCGCGGCCGAGCACCTGGAGGTCGTCGAGGGCTTGAACCGCCCGCTCGACCGCCGAGAGGGAGACCGTGACGCCCTGCGCCGCTTTCCGGTCGGCCTTCGGGATGTCCTTCAGGTCGTCGATGCCGCAGACGCCGCAGCCGGTGCGGCCCGAGAGCGCCCGCTTGCGGGCGAGGTGCTCGCGCAGGCGGCCCGGGACGAGGTCGACGACGAGGCGAAGGCCCCCCTCCCCGGTCTCGACCCGCGCGCCGCGGATCTCGGCCGCGTTGGCCACGATCCCCTCGGTCAGGCTGAACCCGTAGGCGAAATCGGCGAGATCCGCCGGTGTCGTCATCATGACGGCGTAGGGCACGTCGCCGTAGATCACGTTCACCGGCATTTCGACGGCGAGCGACCGCTCCCCGTCCCGGTCCTCGCCGCGGCCATAGGCGACGGTCCGGATCGGGACGGGATGACAGGTCGCGAGACCGTTATTCGGCGGCATCGAGGGTCTGGGCGATGCGGGTGAGGGAGATGTCTTCCTCATAGAACCGGGCCTGCCAATCGGAGGGCCGGTTGGTACGCCGAACCTGCACCGCCGTCACCTTGTACTCGGGGCAGTTGGTCGCCCAGTCCGAGTAGTCGGTGGTGATGACGTTGGCGCCGGTCTTGGCGTGGTGGAAGGTGGTGTAGACCACCCCCGGCTGCATCCGCTCGGTGACCCGCGCCTTCAGGGCGATGTCGCCGGACCGGCTCTCCAGGCTGACGAGGTCGCCGTCGACGATGCCGCGGGTCTCGGCGTCGAAGGGATGGATCTCCAGCACGTCCTCGGGATGCCACAGCGAGTTGGCGGTCCGCCGCGTCTGCGCCCCGACATTGTACTGCGACAGGATCCGGCCGGTGGTGAGCACCAGCGGGAACTTGCGGGTCGTGCGCTCGTCGGTGGGCACGAACTCGGTGAGCATGAAGCGGCCGAGGCCCCGCACGAAGCGGTCGACATGCATCATCGGCGTGCCCTGCGGCGCCTTGTCGTTGCAGGGCCACTGGATCGAGCCGAGCTCCTCGAGCTTGGCGTAGGAGACGCCGGCGAAGCTCGGGGTCAGGGACGCGATCTCGTCCATGATCTGCGACGGATGGGTGTAGCTCATCGGGTAGCCGAGCGCGTTGGAGAGCAGCACCGTGCCCTCCCAGTCGCCGTAGCCGCCCATCGGCGCCATCACCTGGCGCACCCGGCTGATCCGCCGCTCGGCATTGGTGAAGGTGCCGTCCTTCTCCAGGAACGAGGCGCCGGGCAGGAAGACGTGGGCGTATTTCGCCGTCTCGTTCAGGAACAGGTCCTGGACGACGATGCACTCCATGGCGCGCAGGCCGGCGGTGACGTGGTGTGTGTCGGGGTCGGACTGGGCGATGTCCTCGCCCTGGATGTACAGGCCCTTGAACGTGCCGGCGACGGCCTCGTCCAGCATGTTGGTGATGCGCAGGCCGGGATTGGGCGAGAGTTCGGCGCCCCACAGGGCCTCGAAGGTCTCGCGGGTGGCGTCGTCCGAGACGTGGCGGTAGCCGGTCAGCTCGTGCGGGAACGAGCCCATGTCGCAGGAGCCCTGGACGTTGTTCTGGCCCCGCAGCGGGTTCACGCCCGCGCCCGGCTTGCCGATGTTGCCGGTGGCCATGGCGAGGTTCGCCATGCCCATCACCATGGTCGAGCCCTGGCTGTGCTCGGTGACGCCGAGGCCATAGTAGATGCCCGCCGCGCCGCCGGTCGCGTAGAGCCGGGCGGCCGCCCGCACCTCGGCCGGATCGCAGCCGGTGAGTTCCTGCACCGCCTCAGGCGCGTGGCGCTCGTCGGCGATGAACCGGGCCCAGATCTCGAAATCCTTGAGATCGCAGCGCTCGCGGACGTAAGCCTCGTCGATCAGGCCCTCCGTCACGATGACGTGGGCGAGCGCATTGACCATCGCCACGTTGGCGCCCGGCTTGACCGGGAGATGGTGCGTCGCCTTGATGTGGGGCGACTTGACGAGGTCGATCCGGCGCGGATCGATCACGATCAGCTTGGCGCCCTGGCGCAGGCGCTTCTTCATCCGCGAGCCGAAGACCGGGTGGCCGTCAGTCGGGTTGGCGCCGATCACCAGGATCACGTCGGAATCTTCGACCGACTTGAAGTCCTGGGTGCCGGCCGAGGTGCCGAGCGTCGACATCAGGCCGTAGCCGGTCGGCGAGTGGCAGACCCGGGCGCAGGTATCGACGTTGTTGTTGCCGAAGCCGGCGCGGACCAGCTTCTGGACGAGGTAGGCCTCCTCGTTGGTGCAGCGCGACGAGGTGATGCCGCCGATCGAATCACGGCCGTACTGGGCCTGGATGCGCTTGAAGGCGGAGGCCGCGTGCTGGATCGCCTCCTCCCAGGACACCTCGCGCCAGGGATCGGTAATCTTGTCACGCACCATCGGCTTGGTGATGCGGTCCTTGTGGGTGGCGTAGCCGTAGGCGAAGCGGCCCTTGACGCAGGAATGGCCCTCGTTGGCCTTGCCGTCCTTGTAGGGCACCATGCGGACGATCCGGTCGCCCTGCATCTCGGCCTTGAAGGCGCAGCCGACGCCGCAATAGGCGCAGGTCGTGACCTTGGAATGCTCCGGCTGGCCCATCGCGATGACGGACTTCTCCTGAAGCGTCGCCGTCGGGCAGGCCTGCACGCAGGCGCCGCAGGAGACGCACTCAGAATTGAAGAAGTCGGTCGGACCGGCCGCCACCCGCGAATCGAAGCCGCGGCCGGCGATGGTCAGCGCGAAGGTGCCCTGCACCTCCTCGCAGGCCCGGACGCAGCGGTTGCAGACGATGCACTTCGACGGGTCGTAGGCGAAGTACGGGTTCGACTCGTCCTTCGGCAGGTACAGCTCGGAATTCTTCGAGACGTGGTTGGCGCCGTCATAGCCGTAGCGCACCTCGCGCAGGCCCACCGTGCCGGCCTGGGTCTGCAACTCGCAATCGCCGTTGGCCGAGCAGGTCAGGCAGTCGAGCGGGTGATCGGAGATGTAGAGCTCCATCACCCCCTTGCGCAGGCGCGCGAGCTTGTCCGACTGCGTATGCACCACCATGCCGTTCTCGGCTGGCGTCGTGCAGGAGGCCGGCGTGCCGCGGCGCCCGTCGATCTCGACGAGACAGAGGCGGCACGAGCCGAACGGTTCGAGCGAATCGGTGGCGCAGAGCTTCGGGATCTGCGTTCCGGCATGCATCGCCGCCGCCATCACCGAGGTGCCGGCGGGCACGGTCACGCTCTGGCCGTCGATCGTCAGCGTCACGCTCTGGTCGGAGACGCGGATCGGGGTGCCGTAGTCGATTTCCTTGATGAGGGCCATTCGTTGCGTCCTCACTCGGCGGCCAGCGGCAGCTTGGCGCCGCGGCCGGAAAAATCTTCCGGGAAATGGGTGAGCGCGCTCATCACCGGCACGGGCGTGAGCCCGCCCATGGCGCAGAGCGAACCGTCGGTCATGACCTCGCAGAGGTCGGTGACGAGGGCGAGGTTTTCGCGGGGCGACTCGCCGGCGAGCACCTTGTCGATCGTCTCCAGCCCACGCACCGCACCGATCCGGCACGGCGTGCACTTGCCGCAGGATTCCGCGGCGCAGAACTCGAAGGCGAAGCGGGCCTGGCGCGCGAGATCGACGGTGTCGTCGAACACCACGATGCCGCCATGGCCGAGCAGGCCCTTCTTCGCCGCGAAGGCCTCGTAGTCGAGCGGCGTGTCGAGGAGCGATTCCGGGAAATAAGCCCCGAGCGGCCCGCCGACCTGCACGGCGCGCAAGGGGCGGCCCGAAGCGGTGCCGCCACCGAAATCCTCGATCACTTCGCGGAGCGTGAGGCCGAAGGCGGTCTCGATCAGGCCGCCGCGCTTGACGTTGCCGGCGAGCTGGATCGGCAGGGTGCCGAGCGAGCGGCCCATGCCGTAGGCGGCGTAGGCCGGACCGCCATGCTCCAGAATCCACGGCACGGCGGCGAAGGAGAGGACGTTGTTGACCAGCGTCGGCTGGCCGAACAGGCCCTTGAGCGCCGGGATCGGGGGCTTGGCCCGCACGAGCCCGCGCTTGCCCTCCAGGCTCTCCAGCAGCGAGGTCTCCTCGCCGCAGATATAGGCGCCGGCGCCCAACCGCACTTCCAGGTGGAAGGCGTGGCCCGAGCCCATCACGTTCGCGCCGAGGAAGCCCGCCCACTCCGCCGCCGCGATGGCGGTCTCGAGCGCCGCGAACGCGTGCGGGTACTCGGAGCGGCAATAGATGTAGCCGCGGGTGGCGCCCACCGCGACCGCCGCGATGGTCATGCCCTCGATGAGCGTGAGGGGATCACCCTCCATCAGCATCCGGTCGGCGAAGGTGCCGGAATCGCCCTCGTCGGCGTTGCAGACCACGTATTTCTGCTCGGCTTGCGCCAGCATCACCGTGTTCCACTTGATGCCGGTCGGGAAGCCGGCGCCACCCCGGCCGCGAAGCCCCGAGGCCTTCACCGCCTCGACGGTGCCGGCGGGCCCGGCCGCCAGCGCGGCTTCGAGCCCGCGATAGCCGCCATGGGCCCGGTAATCCTCGACCGAGGCCGGATCGATCACGCCGCAGCGGCCGAAGGTCAGGCGCTGCTGGCGGGCGAAATAGGACTGGTCCTCGGGCCGGCCGATGCGCAGGCGATGCGCTCCCCCCTCGACCAGACCGGCATCGAGCAGGGATTCGACGTCGCCCGGGCGCACCGGTCCGTAGGCGATGCGCCCCTCCGGCGTCTCGACTTCCAGCAGCGGCTCCAGCCACAGCATGCCGCGCGAGCCGGTGCGGACCAGCGTCACGTCGAGGCCGCGGGCCTGCGCCGAGCGCTGGATCGCCTTGGCGACGCGGTCGGCGCCGAGCGCGAGGCTCGCAGCATCCTTCGGGAGATAGAGGGTGATGCTCACGCGGCCCGCTCCGTCAG
The DNA here is from genome assembly GCF_057747795.1 of Methylobacterium sp. 142-1Y. Lineage (NCBI taxonomy): Bacteria > Pseudomonadati > Pseudomonadota > Alphaproteobacteria > Hyphomicrobiales > Methylobacteriaceae > Methylobacterium > Methylobacterium sp. 142-1Y. The sequence goes on from NZ_CM173224.1 coordinate 2,074,826, forward strand.
CGCATCGGCCAGGGTGTCGAGGTCGAGGCGGCCGACCGGCTCGCCGTCGATCAGCGCCGCCGGGCCGCAGGCGCAGAGCCCGAGGCAGAAGACCGGCTCGACCGTCACCTGCCCGTCCCGGGTGGTGCCGTGCCAGGCGACGTCGTAGCGGCGCAGCACGTCCTCATGGAGCGCGTCGGCCCCCACCGCCTGGCAGGCCTCGGCCCGGCACAGCTTCACGGTGTGGCGGCCCGCCGGCTCCTTGCGGAAGTCGTGGTAGAAGGTGAGGCAGCCGTGGACTTCCGCCCGCGACAGGTTCAGCGCCTCGGCGATCAGCGGCACCGCCGCGGTATCGACGTAGCCGAAGGTCTCCTGCAAGGCGTGCAGGATCGGCAGGGTGGCGCCCTCGCGGTGCGCATGGCCGGCGATGATCCCGGCCGCCCGCTCGGCGTCCCAGGATTCGTATGCGCTCGCGCGGCCAAGGTCTCGGCCCGACATCGGTTTCCAACCCAGATCGTTGTCGTTCTAGGGTGCAGCCTGGGCGGTCTAGGCCATCTGATCAAGCGCGTGGTTCGGTGGCACGACAGGGAATTTTTGTTAAAACCGGTATTTACGAACGAGAAAGAAGGTGTGAGCGCGATCCCTACGACGAAAGTTCCGGGCATCGGGCGGAAGCGGTGATCGGCGGACGGGGGCGTTGCGCCCACGTCTTCGGGACGGGCGGAATTTCCGGGATCATCGGAACGCCCGGAAGTGACGCAGCGCATCCTGACGAGACATGCGCGCTCCACATCGTCTTTTTACGAAGCCGCAACCCGCTCGATCACGCCGGCGGACGACGACATCGCCATCCTCGTTCCGGGACCGCGCGGCGAAGCCCAACATCCAGGACTGTCGATCGTGAAGTCGGGAGAGGAGAGCCTGCCGCTCTGCCGCCCACGCCCGATCCGTCCGGTTCACGGGTGACGCAAGGGCAGGCGCAGGCTTTCCGCGTCCCCGGGGCGATCCCGGTGCCGGCCGGGAGCGCCCAGCGTCGGTCGTGATGTCCTCCGAGATCGGCGTCCTACGCCGCCCGCACCGTCGCCAGGAACCGCTGCACCTCGGCGTCCAGGTGCTCGGACTGACGCGACAGGTCGGTGGACGAGGACAGGACCCGGCGTGCCGCCGCGCCCGTCTCTTCCGAGGCGTGGGCGACCCCGGTGATGTTGCTCGTCACCTCGCCGGCGCCGGTCGCCGCCTGGCTCACGTTGCGGACGATCTCCTGCGTCGCCGCGCCCTGTTGCTCCACCGCCGCGGCGATCGACGTCGCCACACTGTCGATCTCGCGGATGCGTCCGGTGATCCCGCCGATCGCCGCCGCCGCCCGGTCGGTGACGCTCTGGACCTCGCCGACCTGGCGCGCGATGTCCTCGGTCGCCCGGCCGGTCTGGGTGGCGAGCTGCTTGACCTCCGCGGCGACGACCGCGAAGCCGCGGCCGGCCTCGCCGGCCCGCGCCGCCTCGATCGTGGCGTTCAGCGCCAGAAGGTTGGTCTGGCTGGCGATGGTCGAGATCAGCCCGACCATCTCGCCGATCCGGCCCGAGGTCTCGCGTAGGGCCTGTACCAGTTGCCCGGTCCGGTCGGCCTCGTGCACGGCGGCCTGGGCGAGCTCGGCCGAGCCCTGGACCTGGCGGGCGATCTCGTGCACCGAGGCGCCGAGTTCCTCGGCCGCCGCCGCCACGGTGTTGACGTTGACGGCGGCCTCCTCGGCGGCCGCCGCGACGGTCGTCGACCGGCCCGCCGTCTCCGTGGCGGTGGCGGTCATGGTCCGGGCGGTCGCCTGCAGCTCGGCCGCCGAAGCCGAAACCTGATGCACGATGCCGCCGACGGCGCCCTGGAAGCCGTCGGCGAGATCCAGCATGGCCTGCCGGCGCGCGCCTGCGGCGGCCTCGTCGGCACGGCGGCGGACCTCCGCCTCCTCGGCGGCCTTGCGGGCGACCATCGCCTTGATGCCCTCGACCGCCCGGGCGACCGCCCCGACCTCGTCGCGCCGCGACGCCGCGCCGATGCGGGCGTCGATCTCGCCCCGCGCCATGCGCTCGAGCACGCCGACGAGGCCGCGCAGCGGCCGGGTGATGCCGACGACCGCAATGAGCGCCGCCGCGGTGAGTCCGGCCAGGAGGGCGGCGATGCCCGACAGGAGCAGGTGGAAGCGGGTCGCCGCCGTCTCGGCGTCGAGCCGCGCCGCACCCTGATCCACCGCCTGGGTGATGTCGCGGGCGAGCGCCTTGCCCTCCTCCACCATGGCATCGAAGGTCGGGTCGACGGTCTCGTGCGCGAGGTCGATCGCCTCCCAGTTCTTGTTCTCGCGGCCGAGCCGCAGCACCTGGGACACGGCCTTGATGTAGGCCTCGGCCCGGGTCGCCTGCGCGGCGATGCGCGCGGAGAAGGCCGGTGCCTGGACGCGCAGGTCGGCCAGCACCCGGGCGATCTCGGGGATCGCCGCCTCGAAGGCCCGGCCGTCCGACTCGATCCGCTTCTGGTCGGTCTCCGATGCGATGCGGAAGACCCGGTAGTTCATGTCGAAGATCAGGCGGTTCAGCTGGCGCATGTTCGCCGCCGCCTTGGATTCGTGCCGCAGGAAGGCGCCGTAATCGGCGTTGATCGTGGCGAGCTGCGACTGCGCGTACCACAGGCTGCCGCCGAGCAGGGCGCCGATCAGCCCCACCGCCCCGACGATCTTGGGGAGAATCTTGAGATGGGACAATCGCACCATGGGAGGCCTCGGCCGGTCCGTCCTGCAGGCGCAGAATTCAGCGGCACCATTCATAAGCCTGGATTAACATCGCGCGTTTAACGTGTTATATCAAGACCGAAAACGACAGACGCCATCAAGCATCTCCCCGCGGATCAGGCCCCGATCGATCGCAGATCGTGCGGCGAAAGCGGCCCATATCGGCAGAATATGCTTGGGAACCGCGCAATCTGCCTGCCGATGCATCGAAATACAGGGTACCCCGTGCACGGTTCGACCCCAATGCTCAGAGCGCCGCCACTTCCGCTGCCAGGTCCGGCGCAATCGCCCGCGCCTCGGCCAGGAAGGCGGTAACGAGCGGGGTCATGGGATCGCGCTCGGGGACGACGAGGCCGATCATGTGGCTGACGTCCGGATCGGTGATCGGCACCGCCCGCACCCGCTCGGTGAGCCGGAAGGTCTCGGCCAAAGCCGCCGGCATGATGCTCGCCCATTTGGCGGTGCGCACATGGGTGACGAGCACGATCATCGAGTTCGATTCGAGCAGCGGCGCCGGCTCGGCGCCGGCGGCGCGCAGGTGGCGGTCGATGATGCGGCGGTTCTGCATCGCGGGCGTGAGCAGGCAGAGCGGGATGCGGCCGACCTCGGCCCAGGTCACGCTCGCGCGTCCGCCATAGATCCCGTCGGCGGCGGTCAGCAGGCGGTAATGCTCGCGGTAGAGCGGCAGCGCCGTGACGCGCCCCAATGGCTCGTCCTCGATGTAGGTGAGGCCCGCATCGAGTTCGAGATTGGCGATCTGTCGGATGATCTCGTGCGAGGTCGCGGACTGCACCGAGAAGCGCACCGCCGGGTGGCGGGCGCGGAACGGCGTGGTGAGTGCGGCGACCATCGGGGTCGCGGTCGGAACCGCCGCCATCCGCAGCGTGCCCGAGAGGCCACGGCGCAGGGCCGCCACCTCCTGGCGCATGGCGCGGGCGTCGCCGACGATGCGCCGGGCCCAGTCGAGCACCCGCTCGCCCTCCGGGGTGAATCCCTGGAAGCGCGAGCCGCGTTGCACGAGAAGCACACCCAGCCGCTCCTCGAGCTGCTTGACCCCCGCCGAGAGGGTCTGCTGCGACACCCCGCAGGCCTGGGCGGCGCGGCCGAAATGCTGCTCGCGGGCGAGCGCCAGGATGAACTCGAGACGGTCGATCATCGAAGGGTCAAGGTCACGTCCAGCGGCTCGAAACGGCCCTGCGAGGCCGAGCACGGTTTCGCGGAATCATTCGAGCATCAAGACGAATGTCCAGTGTCCACAGGCGAATTCGGAACGCCGATGCGACGCCAACGCCGTTGCGCTTGCGGCGGCATTGTGGTGAGAGACGCCTGACCGGGTCTCGGCCGGGTTCCGGCCGCAGGGCGGCGGGCCGGCATCCTACGACCGAGACAGGACGGCGCTCCCGACGCGCGGGCAGCCGTTGCCGGCACACAGCCTGTTGGGGAGCATCGAGGGCAGATGGGGATGGCGAGGGCGCAAGGCCGGCGGTTGAGCCGGGGCTTCTGGGGAGGCGCAGCGGCGCTGGCGACGACCGGGTTCCTCGGCACCGCCACGGCCGTGTCGGCGGCGGGCATCGGCCAGCCGGTGCCGTGGCAGATGGACCTGCAGAAGCCCGTGACCGAGGTGGCGACGGAAATCTACAATTTCCACCACCTCCTGAACTGGATCATGCTGGTCGTCGTCCTGTTCGTGCTCGCCCTGCTGATCGCGGTGGTGGTCAAGTTCAACGAGACGAAGAACCCGACCCCGTCGCGCACCACCCACAACACGATGCTCGAGGTCGCCTGGACGATCGTCCCGGTGCTGATCCTCGTGGCGATCGCGATCCCGTCGTTCCGGGTGCTGCGCACGCAGCTCTCCGACCCGAAGGCCGACCTGATGGTCAAGGTCATCGGGCACGCCTGGTACTGGTCCTACGAGTACCCGGAGGCGGTCGGCGGCTTCAAGTTCGACGCCAACCTGCTCGAGGGCGAGGACCAGGTGAAGTCCGGCCAGCCCAAGATGCTCGCCACCGACAACGAGATGGTGGTGCCGGTGAACAAGATCGTGAAGATCCAGGTCACCGCCGCCGACGTGATGCATTCCTGGGCGATGCCGTCCTTCGGCTTCAAGATCGACGCGATCCCCGGCCGCCTCAACCAGTTCTGGTTCAAGGCCGACCGCGAGGGCGTCTATCACGGCCAGTGCTCCGAGCTGTGCGGCCAGCGCCACGCCTACATGCCGATCACCGTGAAGGTGGTGAGCGAGCAGGCCTTCCAGGCCTGGACCGCCGAGGCCAAGACCAAGTTCGCCCGCACCGACGGCGGCGCCAAGTTTGCTGAAGCGAAGTAATCCGCTTCGCGAACGCCGACTGATTTCATGATGCGGGGTGCCGCCGTCGGCGCGCTCCGCCCCTTTCGACAGACCGACCGAGACATTCCTCGAAGAGGCTGACCCCATGGCTCAAGCCGTTGCGGCAGGGCACGACCACGCCCACGACCACACCCCACCGTTCTTCACGCGCTGGTTCAACTCGACCAACCACAAGGACATCGGCACGCTCTACCTGCTGTTCGCCTTCTCGGCGGGCATCGTCGGCGCGTTCCTGTCCTTCGGCATCCGGATGGAGATGGAGGCCCCCGGCCTGCAGTACTTCTCCAACCCGCAGACCTACAACGTGTTCGTGACCGGGCACGGCCTCATCATGGTGTTCTTCATGGTGATGCCGGCCCTCATCGGCGGGTTCGGCAACTGGTTCGTGCCGCTGATGATCGGCGCGCCGGACATGGCGTTCCCGCGCATGAACAACATCTCGTTCTGGCTGACGGTCGCGGGCTTCATGAGCCTCGTCTGCTCGCTGTTCGTCGAGGGCGCCCCCGGCGCGGTCGGCGCCGGCACCGGCTGGACCGTCTACCCGCCGCTCTCCACCGCCGGCCATCCCGGCCCGGCCGTCGATTTCGCGATCTTCGCCCTGCACCTGTCGGGCGCGGGCTCGATCCTCGGCGCCATCAACTTCATCACCACCATCCTGAACATGCGCGCGCCGGGCATGACCCTGCACAAGATGCCGCTGTTCGCCTGGTCGATGCTGGTGACCGCCTTCCTGCTGCTGCTGTCGCTCCCGGTCCTGGCCGGCGCGATCACCATGCTGCTGACCGACCGCAACTTCGGCACGACCTTCTTCGACCCGGCCGGCGGCGGCGACCCGATCCTGTACCAGCACCTGTTCTGGTTCTTCGGCCACCCCGAAGTCTACATCATGATCCTGCCGGCCTTCGGCATCGTCTCGCACATCATCTCGACCTTCTCGCGCAAGCCGGTCTTCGGCTACCTGGCGATGGCCTACGCGATGGTGGCGATCGGCGTCGTCGGCTTCGTGGTGTGGGCCCACCACATGTACACCGTGGGCCTCACGCTCCAGACCCAGTCCTACTTCGTGTTCGCCACCATGGTGATCGCGGTCCCCACCGGCGTGAAGATCTTCTCCTGGATCGCCACGATGTGGGGCGGCTCGATCCGCTTCACCGCCGCCATGCACTGGGCCGTCGGCTTCGTGTTCCTGTTCACCGTCGGCGGCGTCACCGGCGTGATCCTGGCCAACGCCGCCGTCGACCGCTACCTGCACGACACCTACTACGTCGTCGCGCACTTCCACTACGTGCTGTCGCTCGGCGCGGTGTTCATCATCTTCGCCGGTGTCTACTACTGGTTCCCGAAGATGACCGGCCGCATCATCCCGGAATGGGCCGGCAAGCTGCACTTCTGGCTCGCCTTCATCGGCGCCAACGTGCTGTTCTTCCCGATGCACTTCCTCGGCCTCGCCGGCATGCCGCGTCGCTATGCCGACTATCCGGAGGCCTTCGCGGGCTGGCACTGGGTCGCCACCATGGGCGGTCACATCTTCGCCCTCGGCATGGTCGTGTTCGTGATCGGCGTGGTGCTCGCCTTCCGCTCCAAGGAGCGAGCCGCGGACAACCCGTGGGGCGAGGGTGCCACCACCCTCGAGTGGACCCTGTCCTCGCCCCCGCCCTTCCACCAGTACGAGACCCTGCCGGTGATCGTGGACGAGCCGTCCCACGCCCACTGACCGATCCGAGAGGGGGCCGCCCGAGCGCGGCCCCCGCTCTTCCCCCGAGCGCCTGGCGGGCGTTCCGGCGAGGAGCGCGATACCCGACACCCTCGCACGCGAAACCCTCACACGATGGCCGCGACACCCAGCATGACCACCCTGTCGAACAGCGCGATCTCCGACCGTCCCTTCGTCGAGGCGAACAGCTCCGGCGGCGAGGTCGCGGATTACTTCGCGCTCCTGAAGCCCCGGGTGATGGCGCTGGTGATCTTCACCGCCCTCGTCGGCATGACAGTGACGCCGTCGCACGTGAACCCGGTGATCGGGGCGATCTCGCTCCTGATGATCGCCGTCGGGGCCGGCGCCTCGGGCTGCCTCAACATGTGGTGGGACGCCGATATCGACGCGGTGATGACCCGCACCCGCACCCGGCCGATCCCGGCCGGGCGGATCCAGCCGGGCGAGGCTTTGTCCTTCGGGCTCACCCTCTCGGTCGGCTCGGTGCTGGTGCTGGGCTTGGCGGCGAACTGGCTGTCGGCGGGGCTCCTCGCCTTCACCATCGTGTTCTACGCCGTGGTCTACTCGATGTGGCTGAAGCGCTCGACGGCGCAGAACATCGTGATCGGCGGTGCCGCCGGCGCGCTCCCGCCGATGATCGGCCAGGCGGTGGTCACCGGGTCGATCGGGATCGAGGGCACGGTCCTGTTCTTGATCATCTTCATCTGGACGCCGCCGCATTTCTGGGCGCTGGCGCTGGTCAAGGCCGGCGAATACGCCCGCGCCGGCATCCCGATGATGCCGAACACCGCCGGGCCGGATTCGACCCGCCGCCAGATCCTCGCCTATTCGGTGCTGCTGGCCCCGCTCGGCCTCGCCCCGGTCTTCCTCGGCTTCGGCGGCCTGATCTACGGGGTCGTCGGCCTCGTCGGTGGGCTGGCCATGGTGGCGCTCAGCGTCCAGGTGCTGCGCCGGCGCGAGGGCGAGGCGGCCAACAAGGCGGCGATGAGCCTGTTCGGCTTCTCGATCCTCTACCTGTTCCTGCTCTTCTCCGCCCTCCTGGCGGAACAGGGCCTCGGGCTGTTCCGGCCGGTCTTCGGCTGAAGCCGCCCTCCCCTCGGTGACGCAGTGATGAGTCCGGTGCCCCAGCAACTCACCCCCGACGAGGTCCAGCGCCGGCGCAAGCGCTCCATCGCCATCGCGATGGTGCTCGCCGCCCTGGTCCTGATCTTCTACGTGCTGACGATCGCCAAGCTCGGCCCCCAGGTCCTCAACCGGCCGCTGTGACGATCCGCGAGGCGATGCCGTCATGACCGATCCGCGTCATCAGATGCAGAAGAAGGCCCGCACCACGGCGCTCGCCTGCCTCGGGCTGGTGGTCGGGATGACGGCGCTCGCCTTCGCCTTCGTCCCGCTCTACGACCTGTTCTGCAAGGCGACCGGCTATGACGGCACGCCGCTCCGGGGCGCTGCCGCCAGCGGCCCGGCGAGCCAGGACACGATGGTGGTGCATTTCGACACCAACGTCGCGCCCGGCCTCCCCTGGCGCTTCGTGGCGGAGACGCCGCAGGTCGAGGCCCGGCTCGGCGCGACCCAGACGGTGTTCTTCCGCGTCACCAATACCGGCACCACGCCGAGCACCGGCATCGCCACCTTCAACCTCCAGCCCGGGCTGACCGGCGGCTACTTCGTCAAGGTGCAGTGCTTCTGCTTCAACGAGCAGACGCTCCAGCCCGGCGAGACCATGGACTTCCCGGTGGTGTTCTACGTCGAGCCCGGCATCAAGGCCGATTCGAACACCCGCGACCTCACCGAGATGACCCTGTCCTACACCTATTTCGCGTCGAAGAACGGCCAGCCGCAGGCCGCCCTCGCGACGCCGGGGGGGACCAAGCCCAATTGACGGGATGGGACAATTGACGAGGTGACAAATCCGCCGGGGCGGCATTAAAGCGTGACCGTGGACAGCCGTGGGCGGGGGACGCCGCGGCGCCGGGGGAACGAGCCGCCTCCCGAACACCAAGATCCACGGCCGGCGCGGGGCGCGACCGGTTCGAGACCAGGCAGGAGACCCGACACGATGGCCGAGGCGCACGGGAAGCACCACGACTACCACCTCGTCAATCCGAGCCCGTGGCCGCTCATCGGCTCGATGAGCGGCTTCACGATGACGACGGGCGCCGTCCTGTGGATGAAGAGCCTGACCGTCGCCAACATGGCGCTCGGCCCCTACGTGTTCTTCGCCGGCCTGCTCGGCGTGCTCTACACCATGCTCAGCTGGTGGCGGGACGTCACCCACGAGGCCAATACGGGCGACCACACCCGGGTGGTGCAGCTGTCGCACCGCTACGGCATGATCATGTTCATTGCCTCCGAGGTGATGTTCTTCGTCGCCTGGTTCTGGGCCTATTTCGAGGCGGCGCTCTACACCGCCGACCCGATCCAGGCCTCGCGGGTCGAGTTCACCGGGGGCCTGTGGCCGCCGAAGGGCGTCGAGGCCTTCGACCCCTGGCACCTGCCGCTGCTCAACACCCTGATCCTGCTGACCTCGGGCACCACGATCACCTGGGCCCACCACGCTCTCCTGCACAACGACCGCAAGGGGATGAAGTACGGCCTGTGGCTGACCATCGCCCTCGGCGTGCTGTTCTCCTTCGTCCAGGCCTACGAGTACGGCCACGCCCATTTCGGCTTCTCGGGCAGCATCTACTCGGCCACGTTCTTCATGGCGACCGGCTTCCACGGCGCCCACGTCATCATCGGCACGATCTTCCTCGCGATCTGCCTGTACCGGGCCTATCTCGGCCAGTTCACCCAGAAGCAGCACCTCGGCTTCGAGTTCGCCGCCTGGTACTGGCACTTCGTCGACGTGGTGTGGCTGTTCCTGTTCGCCGCGATCTACGTCTGGGGCTCGGGCGTCGGCCACGCTGCGGCGCACTGACGGCCTCCGGCTGCACCAGGATCATGAGAGGGCGGCGCAAGCCGCCCTTTTTCTTATGGTGCGCGACTCCCAGATCGGGACCATCGCGCGTAATCGCTCAGGAGCCAGGCCCATGGAGCACAACCGCACCGTCGACTCACCGGCGACCGTGGGCCTGCGCGGGCGCTGCCCGCGCTGCGGCGAGGGGCATCTGTTCAAGGGCTTCCTCAGCTTCCGCCCGTCCTGCGAGGTCTGCGGGCTCGATTACCGCTTCATCGATTCCGCCGACGGCCCGGCCTTCTTCGTCATGTCGATCGTCGGCATCGTGGTGGTGGCGCTCGCCATGTGGGTGGAGTTCGCCTACGAGCCGCCGATGTGGGTCCATGCCCTGCTCTGGGCGCCGCTCTCGATCGTGCTGAGCCTGATCCTGGTCCGCCCGCTCAAGGGCATGATGGCGGCGCTGCAATATGCCAACAAGGCCGCCCAGGGCCGCTTCCGGTGAGCGCCTTGAGCCCGGCGGAGCGGCGCGCGGCCTTGCGCGACCTCGTCGCTCCCGCCCTCGCGAGCCTGGTGTGCTTCTGCATCCTGATCGGCCTCGGGGTCTGGCAGCTCGAGCGCAAGGCCTGGAAGGAGGCGCTGATCGACCGGATCGTCGCCCGCTCGCGCATCGAGCCGCCGGCGGCGCTTCCGGCCTTCGACCGGTTCGATCCGGCCCGGGACGAGTTCGAGCGGGTGCGCGCCAGCGGCCGTCTCCTCAACGACAAGGAGACGCTGGTCCACGGCCTCGCCCCCGGCGACACGCCCGGCCGGGCGCTCCAGGGCTATTACGTGATCACCCCGCTGCGCCTCGACGACGGCCGCACGGTCTTGGTCAATCGCGGCTTCGTTCCGACCGAGCTGAAGGACGTCGCCCGCCGCGCCGCCGGCCAGGTCGAGGGCGAGACCACGATCACCGGAATGCTGCGCCAGAGCGAGGCGCGGGGGATGTTCGTGCCGGCGCCGAACCCGCAGACCGGCGAGTGGTTCAACCGCGACGTTCCGGGCATCGCCGCCGCCAAGGGGCTGACGGGCGTCGCCCCCTACCTGATCGAGGCCGACGCGACGCCCAATCCCGGCGGCTGGCCGAAGGGCGGGCAGCTCCGGGTCGACCTGCCGAACAACCACCTGCAATACGCCTTCACCTGGTTCGGCCTCGCGCTCTGCCTCGTCGGGGTGTTCGCGGCCTTCGCGCTCCGGCGCCTGCGGCCGGAGCCTGTGGAGGGTGCCGCGCCGTCAACAGCCACCCCGCCGCGTCCTTAAAACAGCCGCGTTGTCCAGGCTCGGTTCATCCCGCCAGGCGCTTGTCTCGCCGGGTCTCTCCCACGGGCGCCCCCGGCCCTCCGGTCATCGATGAACGCGATCCTCATCAAGCTGTTTGCCACGGCCCTGACGCTCAGTCAGGTCACCACCCGTCCCGACGCGATCCGGACGCAGTTCGATCCGGCGAAGGACGGGCCGGAGGTGGTGCAACTCCTGCGCGACGGCTGCGCCCATATGCGCAAGGCCTTCGACATCGAGGACATCAACCTCGACGACCTGATCTCGACCGCGATGGAGGATCCGAAGGCGGTCGCGGGTGAATCGAAGCTGCTGCACGGCCTCGACATCGGCGAGCTGAACACGAGCTACAAGCAGTTCTGCAAGGGCGAGAACCCGGCGAACTCGCCCTTCGTGGCGCGGGACGTGATCGAGTTCTACAACAAGGCGGTCACCGACCTGCCGGACGCCAACGCCCTCAAGACCCTGCGGCTGCCGGGCGCGACCACGATCCTCGACGGCCGCGGCAACCGCTTCTCCGAGACCTTCGAGCCCAACGGGCGCCGGGTCGCGGTGCCGATCGGCGAGATTCCGCCGCTGGTTCAGAAGGCCTTCATCGCCGCCGAGGACAAGCGCTTCCTCACCCATCACGGCATCGACGAGCGCGGGGTGATCCGCGCCTTCATCGGCAACCTCGCCTCGCCGGGACGGCCGCAGGGCGGCTCGACCATCACCCAGCAGGTGGTGAAGAACCTCTCCGTCGGCGACGACGTCACCTACGAGCGCAAGATCCGCGAGATGATCGTCGCGGCCCGGGCCGAGCGGGTGATGACGAAGCCCGAGATCCTCGGCCTCTACCTCAACGGGATCTATCTCGGACGCGGCGCCTACGGCGTCGAGATGGCCTCGCGCAGCTATTTCGGCAAATCCGTCAGGGATCTCAACGTGGCGGAGGCGGCGCTCCTCGGCGGGATGCCGAAGGGCCCGAACTTCTACAACCCCGACCGCTACCCCGAGCGGGCGCGGGAGCGGCGCGCCTACGTCCTCACCCGCATGAAGGAGGAGGGCACGATCACGGAAGCCGAGATGAATACGGCGCTCGCCGCCCCCTTGGGCCTCGCGCCGCTGGAGCGCCTGCGCCAGGATGCCGGCTTCCACTTCGTCGACCATCTCACCCGCGAGGCGCGGACGCTGGCCGGCCTCGATTCGCTGACGGCCGGCGCCTACACCGTGCGCTCGACCCTCAATGCCGGCCTCCAGGAGGCGACCGAGGGCATCCTGCAGGAGAGCCTGTCGCGCTACGAGGCCTCGACCGGCCGTGCCCGCTACGAGGGGCCGGAGGCGAACCTCGCGGATGCCGTGCGCCGGATCGAGGCCGCGGCTCCCGCGCCGGAGCCGGCTCCCGCCCCTCCCCCGGAGCCCGCGCCGAAAGGCAAGAAGGGGCACAAGCAGCCCAAGGTGGCCAAGCCCGCCGGCCTGAAGCCCGCCGGCCCCAAGCCCGCCTGGCAGCGGGCATTGGAGACGGCGCGCCTGCCGCTCTACGACGTGCACTGGCCGGCGGCGATCGTGCTGTCCACCGGCGGTTCGGCCGGGGTACGCGTCGGCCTCGCCGACGGGCGGGTCGCGAGCCTGAACCCGGGCGCGGCCCGCGGGCGACTTTCACCCTACGACGTGGTGCGGGTGAAGCTGTGGGACGGCAAGGGCGTCCCGCGGGCCGACCTGCGCGTCCGCCCGCAGGTCCAGGGCGCCGTGCTGGTGATGGAGAACCGCACCGGCCGCATCCTCGCCATGGCGGGCGGCTTCTCCTATCCGTTGAGCCAGCTCAACCGGGTGACGCAGAGCGTGCGCCAGCCCGGCTCGACCCTCAAGCCCCTGACCTATCTCGCCGCGCTCAATGCGGGCCTGCAGCCCAACACCCTGGTGATGGATGCCCGCGTGACGCTGCCGCCGATCGGCGGAGTGGGTGATTCGTGGTCGCCTAAGAACTACGAGGGCGGCGGCTCCGGCCCCACCACCCTGCGCCGCGGCCTGGAGCATTCGAAGAACCTCGTCACCGCCCAGCTCCTGCGCGGCGGCATCGCCGAGAAGGCCCCGGCGAGCCTCCAGAAGGTCTGCGACATCGCGCTCGAAGCCCAGCTCTACGCCGAGTGCGAGCGCTACTATCCGTTCGTGCTCGGCGCCCAGCCGGTGCGGATGATCGATCTCGCGGCCTTCTATGCGGCTGTCGCCAACGAGGGCGAGCGGCCCTCGCCCTACGGGCTGGAGAGCGTGACGCAGGGCGACAAGGTGCTCTACCAGCATGCCGATCGGCCGCTCGCCCGCATCGGCTCGGCCGACCGGGTGGCGTTCTACCAGCTGAAGAGCATCCTCCAGGGGGTGACCCAGCGCGGCACGGCCGCGGCGCTCGCCCGGTTCTCGCCGTACGTCGCCGGCAAGACCGGCACCTCGGAGGACGAGAACGACGCCTGGTTCTCCGGCTTCACCAACGAGATCAGCATCGTGGTCTGGGTCGGCTACGACAATGCCGACGGCAAGCGCCGGACGCTGGGACGCGGACAGACCGGCGGCCATCTCGGGGTGCCGATCTTCGCCCAGGTGCTCCAGGCCGCCTGGGCCAACGGGGTGCCGAAGACGCCGCTCACCGGCCCGAGCCCGGAGGCCAAGGGGCTGATCGCCGATGCGCCGATCGACCTGCGCTCGGGCCAGCGGGTGGCCGGCGGCGGCTTCATGGAGCATTTCCGCCTCTCGGTGGATGGCCGCCTCGCCGAGACCCGCTTCAAGCTGGTGCCGCAGGAGCAGATCTACGCGATGCGGCCGGACAGCGAGCAGGACGGCGACGCGCTGGACGGCGGCCTCCCCGGCGAGAACCCGGGCCGCATGCCCGACGAGGCGCCGGATTCCGACCGCTACGATCCGTTCGGCGGCCTGTTCGGCCGGTCCGATCCGCAGCCCTATGCCCGCCGCGCCCAACCGGTCCCGGCGCCCGAGCCGTACTGGCCCGGCGCGCGCAGCCGCTCGCCCTTCGGCGACGACGACGAGGTCGTCCGCCGGCCGCGCCGGCGCGACCCCGACTACCCGTTCGGTGAAGACCCGACCTACTGACCCGAACCAACCAGGACGAAAACCCGTGCGTGACAGCCCGACGGCGCGCCTGCGCCTCTTTCCGCTCGTGCTCGCCGCGACGCTCGCGGCCTCCCCCGCATACGCCGAGTACCGCACCAAGGACGTGCCGGCGGTGACGAGCCTCGATCCGGCGGGACTCGCACCGAACACCATCGCGTTCACCGATCACCGCGACAATCCGGCGAGCCCGGAGAGCGGGCTGGTACCCTTCACGGAGTGGGGCAAGCGCAGCCCGGCCCAGAAGGCCCTGCTCGCGCCCTATCCCGCTTACGTCGAGCCCGACTACGTCCAGACGGTGAACGGGGTGGCCAAGCCCCGGCACGAGGCGCTGAAGGTCTACGTCGCCGAGGCGCGGTTCATCGTGCCGCGGGCGGCCGACCGCATCGACCTGAAGCGCTTCGCCACGATCCCGTTCCTGTCGCGGATGGACCCGGCGATCAAGCACAAGACCCTCAACCCGGCCGACGCGACCCCGACCAAGGACCCGGCCGCCGCCTTCGCCCGCCGGCCCGACCGGCCGTGGTGCGAGGCGCCCGACACCACCTGCATCGAATCGCGCTACGACCTCGAAGGCAAGCTGCCGCTCGGGGTCAAGCTCGCCAACAAGCTGGAGGACGGGGGCAAGAAAATCGCCGAATACGTCTCGTTCCAGAGCGAATTGCGGGTGCTGCCGCCCGACGAGGCGGGGAAGCTCGTCCAGCTCACCAAGATCGAGGCGCCGGTGGCCGGCGCGATGGAGCAGAACATCTTCTGGGTCAACCAGATCCTGCGCTTCGGCAAGTTCCTGGCGGTGATGCAGCCGGTGGCCGGCGACCCGGACAAGACGGTGGTCACCGCCTACATGACGCTCGGCATCAAGGCCGACGTGCTCGACCGCAAGAAGGAATACGAGCGCGTCCCGGTCCTGCGCAACCTGCTGCCGGCCCAGGTGCTGATGGGCAATTCCTCGTTCAATACCGGCACCTCGATCAGCGCCGGCCTGCCGACCTATGCCCGCAACCGCATCGCGGCCTTCGCGGATGCGCTGGCGAAGGAGTGAGTATCGGTTACAACAGGTTCATCTGCCAAGAATAACCGACGCAAATCTCCTACCAACGACCTCATCCTGAGGCGTCAGTCGATCGAAGATCGACTGACCTCGAAGGAGGTCTCCAGATATCCCTGAGATTTCTGGAGCCCTCCTTCGAGGCTCCCTTCGGTCGCACCTCAGGATGAGGTGAGAGGGTGGGGCGCGCTGATTCCCCGCGCGACCGTCTTTACGCAGCCAACAGGCTTTGGAGCGAAGGCCGGCGAGTATCCCGCGCCCGCCTCCCGGAAGCGCGTCAAGCCGCGTGATGCGTCTCGGCCAGCGCGTAGACCGGCGTGTCCAGCCCCTCCATCCGGGCCTTGAGCTGGAGCGCGAGGTAGAGCGAGTAGTGGCGCGACTGGTGCAGGTTGCCGCCGTGGAACCACAGGGCCTCCTGCCGGGTCGGCTTCCACATGTTGCGCAATTCGCCCTCCCAGGGACCCGGATCCTTGGTGGTGTCCGAACCGAGGCCCCAGCACTTGCCGACCCGGTCGGCGACCTCCTGGCTGATGAGCTTGGCCGCCCAGCCGTTCATCGAGCCGTAGCCGGTGGCATAGACGATCACGTCGGCGGGAAGCCGCGTGCCGTCCTCCAGCAGCACCGCATCCTCGGTGATCTCCGTCACCCTTCCCTGCGCCAGCTTGATCTTGCCGTCGGCGATCAGGTCGGAGGCGCCGACATCGATGTAGTAGCCCGAGCCGCGCCGCAGGTACTTCATGAACAGGCCCGAGCCGTCATCGCCGAAATCGAGCCGGAATCCGGCCTTCTCGAGCCTCCCGTAGAACTCGGCGTCGCGGATCTTCGCCTGCTCGTACACGGGGATGTGGAACTCGTGCATGATCCGGTAGGGCACCGAGGCGAACAGCATGTCCGCCTTGTCGGTGGTGATGCCCTTGGCCAGGGCCTCCTCCGAGTAGAGGCCGCCCAGCGCCAGCTCCATCAGCGTGTCGGACTTGACGATGTGGGTCGAGGAGCGCTGGACCATGGTGACGTCGGCGCCGTTCTCGTAGAAATCGGCGCAGATGTCGTGGGCCGAGTTGTTCGAGCCGATCACCACCGCGCGCTTGCCGCGATAGGCCTCGCCGCCGGGATGCCGGCTCGAATGATGGCTCTCGCCCCGGAAGCGCGCCATGCCCGGATAAGTCGGCAGGTTGGGCACCCCCGACATGCCGGTGGCGAGCACCAGCTGCTTGGGCCGTAACGTCAGCCGCTCGCCGTCGCGGGTCAGCTCGACCACCCACTCGCCGGCTGCCTCGTCGTAGCGCGCCGAATGCACCTCGGTCTTCGACCAGTAGTTCAGCTCCATGACCTTGGTGTACATCTCTAGCCAATCGCCGATCTTGTCCTTGGCGGCGAAGACCGGCCAGTGATCGGGGAAGGGCAGGTACGGCAGGTGGTCGTACCAGACCGGGTCGTGCAGGTGCAGCGACTTGTAGCGGCTGCGCCACTGGTCGCCGGGCCGGTCGTGCTTGTCGACGACCAGGGCCGGCACGCCGAGGCGCTTGAGCCGGGCGCCGAGCGCGATGCCGCCCTGGCCGCCGCCGACCACGAGGACATAGGGCTGGCGGGTACGGCCGAGCTCCGCCTCCTCGTCGCGCCGCCGTTCCGACCACGAGCGCCGGCCGGGCTCGACACCGTGATGCACGCCGCGCTCGCGGCGCGGCCCGCCCGGCTCCTCGAAGTCCTTCAGCTCGCGTGCTGCGGTGAGCAGGGTCCAGGCCTCCTCACCTTTCAGGCGCAGGTAGCCGCGCCCGCGCAAGGTTGCGGTGTCGAAGGCGATCCAGGCCTCGGTGACGCCGTCGGCCTCGGTCGCCGGCTCCTCCAGGGTGAAGCTTCCGGGTGCGACTGCGCCGAGCTGCGCCTGGAGCATGGTGCGGATCGCCCCGCGCCCCTCCAGCGTGGTGATGTTCCAGGTGAAGGCGACGAGGTCGCGCCAGAAACAGGTCTCGGCGAAAAGCTCAGCCGCACCGGCGGCGTCGCCAGCGCGCAAGGCCGCCTCGAAGCGGTCGAGCCAGGCGATGACCCGGGCATCGGCGGGCGACAGGCGCTCCAGTTTACGAGCCATGGCGTCCATTGGGTTCCTCCCCTTGTTGTGCGGGGTGGGTTGCGCAAGGGGTGTGCCAGGGCGAAGCGGACCCGACATGCAGGGCACTGGGAGATGCGGCTGGAGTCAACCGAATGTTCATCCCGCTCTCGACCTCATCCTGAGGTGTCAGTCCATCGGAGATGGATTGACCTCGAAGGAGGGCTCCAGTGATCTCTGTTCCTTCTGGAGCCCGCCTTCGAGGCTCCATACGCTCGCATCTCGGGATGAGGTTGCAGGTCGGAATGGTCGGTCTCGGCTCCATCTGAACAATGTCGTTCTGATCATCGATAATTCATCGGATAACGGATAGCCGAGCCGAGCCCCGCCGCCACACCCGACGCGCCCCACCTGTGGCACCACGACAGCCCCGCCACAGGTGTCGCGCTCACCCCGCATGGTTGGGCGAGACGAGCCCGAGGCGGCGCATGCGGCGATGGATGGTGGAGCGGTCGAGCCCGAGGTCGCGCGCCACCGCCGAGACGTTCCAGGCGCGGCGCCGCAGGGCGGCCTCCAGCGCGTCGTCGCCCGCCCCGACGACCTCGGGCGCAGGCGTGTCCGCGTGCGCCACCGTCACCGTCACCGTCGGCGGCAGGTCGGACAGGCCGATCTCCAACCCCTCGGCCAGCGCACAGGCATAGTCGAGGGCGCTCACCAGTTCGCGGACGTTGCCGGGCCATGTGTGGCGCATGAGCGCCGCGGCAGCCTCGGGAGAGAGGCGCGGCGCCCCGGGCCTTGCCGCCAGCAGCCGCCCGATCAGGGCCGGGAGGTCGGCGCGCTCGCGCAGGGGCGGCAGGACGAAGCGGGCACCGGCCAGACGGTACAGCAGGTCCTCGCGAAAGCGGCCCTCACGTACCAGAACGGCGAGGTCGCGATGCGTCGCGGCGATCATCCGGATGTCGACGGCCTGCGGTGTCGTGCTGCCGAGCGCCGTCACCTCGCGCTCGGCGAGCACCCGCAGGAGCCGCGTCTGCGCCGTGAGCGGCATGTCGCCGATCTCGTCGAGGAACAGCGTGCCGCCCTCGGCCTGCTGCACCAGGCCGGTCCTGCCCCGGGCCGCTGCGCCCGTGAAGGCCCCTGCCTCGTGGCCGAACAGCTCGGATTCGATCAGGGTCTCGGGCAGGGCCGCGCAATTGACCGCTACGAACGGTTTTTGTGCCCGCGCCGAGGCGCGGTGCAACGACTTCGCGAAGAATTCCTTGCCGGTGCCGGTCTCACCGCCGACGAGGAGGCTCACCCCCGCGGCGAACAGGCGCGAGGCTTGGGCCGCCATCCGGGCGAGGACCTGATCACTGCCGGCGAAGTCGGGCGGCGGGGCCGGCCGCGCGGCGCGGGGGGCGGCGCGGACGGGGATGTCGGCGGGCTCCAGCGCCAGGGCGTAGAAGCGCTCGCCCCCGCGCAGGCGCAAGATCCGCCGCTCGACCGGCACCGCCCGTGTGAAACGCGGCAGATCGTCGATCGTGGCCTCGAACAGCGCGTCGAGGCGCAGGCCGAGACCTGCGTGACGCAGGTCCGGCGCTCCCCGCGGGCGGTGCAGGGCACGGTCGATCAGCGCCCGCGCCCGGCTGTTGAAGCCGAGGATGTGCCCGCCCGCATCCACCGCGAGCGCCAGTTCGGGCTCGATATCGGCGAATTCCGGCGAGCGCGACAGGTGGAGCATCCACTCGCGGCGGAAGCCGTTATGCAGGCTCGCGGTCTCGATGCGGTGGGCGAACGAGGTGACGAGCTGGAGGGCGAGGTGCTGGCTCGCCTTCGGGCCCGGCGCCTGGAGGGCCGAGATGTCGAGCACCGCCGCCAAGGTGCCGTCGGCGGCGTAGACCGGCGCCGCCGTGCAGGTGAGGCCGATATGGTCGCCGGCGAAGTGGTCGTCGAGATGCACCGAGAGCGCCTCGCCCGTGGCGATGCAGGTGCCGACGGCGCAGGTGCCGGCCAGATGCTCGTTCCAGTCCGAGCCGCGATACAGACCGGCCCGGCGCAAGTCCCCGTCGCGGCGGGAATCGCCGATGAAGTCGACGGCGACGCCGCGGGCATCGGCCAGGATCAGCACGTAGCCGAGGCCCGAAACCTGCCGGTACAGGGCCTCCACCCCGAAGCGCGCCACCCGGATCAGGTCGTCGAGGGCGTCGCGGTGCTCGCGCAGGCGCTCATGGGTATGGATGTAGGCGCGCCGGGGTGCTGCCGGATCGAGGCGGTACTCGGCGAGGCATCGCCGCCAGGACTGGCTGATGAGCGGATCGCGCACGCTCCCATCGTCGCGCGCGGCCCGGACGAGCTCGTCGATATGGGCCATCACGGCGGACCGCATCGCGTCCTCCCCGATCTTTTCCCCATACTGCGCGCGAATGGCGGACAGGGAAAGGGCGGGAGCGGCGCGACGGCGGGCGGCTCTCCGGGGTGGCGCCTTACGGGAACATCGCGTCGACGGCGTCCTGCGAGACGGCGGCCTCGCCGGGCAGAGCCGGGCCGTTGAGCAGGGAATCCTCCTCGCTGCGCCGATCGGGAACCGGCTTCGTCACGGCGGCTCCGGCCGGGCCGGACCAGACGCGCAGCATCTCGTCGACCCGCTCCTCGACCATCACGATGGTCCGCACGACCTTCGAGATGCGCTGGCCGGTCAGATCCTGGAAGTTGCAGGCCTCGAAGATGGTCTGCATCTGGGCCTGGATGGCGAGGGCGTCGTCCCGGGTCGCGCCGTCCCCGGCCCGCTTGGCGATTCCCCCGGCAAGCGCGTCGACCGTCTCGGACGCGGTCAGGATCGTGTTGGTGGCCTGCTCGGTGCCCCGGACGACGGCCTGGAGTTCGTCGCGGGTGCGGCCCGCCTCCTGCTCGTCGCGCAGATCGGCGATTTCCCGCCGCGTCCGCGCGATCGCCTCGGAGATCGCCAGCAGATGATTCTGCAGGAGATTGGTGCTGTCTTCGAGAGATCCGAGTTTCGCCGTGCCGCTGTTCATGATCCCGGAACGCTATACGATATGACCAGTCCCCGGACGATAGCCGGCCGGGATTAAGCGTTTCCGAAGATCGCCGAAACCGCTCCGACACAACGGTTATTCCGTGTGGTCTCACGCCCGGCTTCATCACCCACCAGTTAACGGCGGCGTGGCACGATCATGACCGTCTCCGGGCGACCGGCCGAGGAGCGGCTGTGCAAGGAGGTGCTGGACGACCGCGCCTCGCTGGTGGACGGGAACGTGAGCGCGAGCGGGCGCGACGCGATGCGGGCGACGACCGAATCGATCGTCAGCGGCACCACGCTGCACATCACGGTGCGGGGCGTGCCGATGGATCTGCCCCGCGCCGTGGCCGACCTGTCGATCAGGATCGACGACGCGGTCGATCTCGAGGTGCTCGACCTGATCGCGTTCACGCCCGATGCCCGGATCGCCTCCGTGCGCGCGTTCAAGGGGCCGGAGTACCCGGTCTCCTCCGGGAACCGACCGGGCCGGCGGGAACCGGAGATTCAGGTCACCGCGCGGCCTGCGCCGCGACGGGCGACAAGGCGAAGCCCACGCTGTCCTTCTCCACGTCGCCGATGGTCGCGCCCACCGGCACCACGGAATACCGGCTCGCCTGGCCGGCCGGCGGCAGGGCGGTGTCGGGCTGCGCGCAGAACAGCCCGACCGTGTCCTTCTCGGGGTTTCCCGTCGTCGGGCCGACGCGCATCGGCAGGTAGAGCGGACAGCGCGCGAGCGCCGGGCCAAGTCCGGCGAGCAGCGACAAAGCCGCCAGCGGCGCAATAAGCAGGCGCATTCCTTCCTCCCGAAAAAAAATCGAGTTCTTGTCGATGAAGACGATGCGGCGCGCTTGACGCGCCGGCACTCCTCTATCGTCGACTTCGCTCTCGACCGCATCGTCAGAGTGAAGGACGTCCTGGATCGATCGGCAGAACTGTCGGAGGGAAATTTCCGAGACGGAATGTGATGCAGGCAATCTCCTCTCCCCGCCCGCGCAAGGCTGTCCGGGGAAAGGAAAAGGCGCGGGTTTCCCCCTCCCCGACAGATCCCGGGCAGGCCCGGGATCTGTCGGGGAGAGGAGGAACCCGCGCTTCGATCTTTTCCCGGACAGCCCTCCGTACCTGGGACGACCACCCGTCAGGCCGCCCCGGGCAGCCGGTAGTCCCGGAACTGGTCGCGGAGCGCCGTCTTCTGGATCTTGCCGGTAGCGGTATGGGGGATGGCCTGCACCACCACCACGTCGTCGGGCATCCACCACTTGGCGATGCGCGGCGCCATGTAGGCCAGGATGTCGGCCTTGTCGGGGGTGCGGCCCTCCTTCGGCACCACGATGAGCAGCGGGCGCTCGTCCCATTTCGGGTGCTGCACGCCGATCACCGCGGCCTCGGCCACGTCCGGATGGCCGACCGCCAGGTTCTCCAGATCGATCGAGGAGATCCACTCGCCACCGGACTTGATCACGTCCTTCGAGCGGTCGGTGATCGCCATGTAGCCGTTGGGATCGATGGTGGCGACGTCGCCGGTGTCGAAGAAGCCGCGATCGTCGAGGATCGGCTCGTCCGAGCGGAAATAGGCCTTGGCCACCGCGAAGCCCGCCACCTTGAGCCGCCCGAAGGTGGTGCCGTCCCAGGGCAGGTCGCGACCGTCGTCGTCGGTCAGCCGGAACTCGACCCCGAACGGGGCGTAGCCCTGCTTCATCTTGAGGTCGAGGCGCGCCTCGCCCTCGAGATGGGCCACCTCGGGCTTGAGCGAGCAATAGGAGCCGATCGGGCTCATCTCGGTCATGCCCCAGGCATGGTCGACGGTGACGCCGTATTCGCGCTCGAAGCGCTCGGTCATCGCCCGCGGGCAGGCCGAGCCGCCGATCACCACGCGCTTGAGGTGGCTCAGGCGCTTCCCCGTCGTGTCGAGGTACTGGAGCAGGCCGAGCCAGACGGTCGGCACCGCCGCCGTCACGGTGACGCCGGTGGTCTCCAGAATTTCGTGTACCGAGGCGCCGTCGAGCTTCGGTCCCGGCATCACGAGGCCGGCCCCGGACATCGGCGCCGCGAAGCAGAAGCCCCAGGCATTGGCGTGGAACAGCGGCACCACCGGCATCGCCATGTCGGTGGGCGAGAGCGCGATGAAGGCCGGGTTGTTGACCATCAAGGCCAAGAGCACGTTCGAGCGGTGCGAGTAGAGCACGCCCTTCGGGAGGCCCGTGGTGCCCGAGGTGTAGCAGAGGCCCGCCGCGGTGTTCTCCTCGAAGGACGCCCAGGCGAAGTCGTCGTCGGCTTCCGCCAGCCAGTCCTCGTAGGCGACGGCGTTGCGCAAGGACGTCTGAGGCATGTGGGCGCCGTCGGTGAGGACGACGTAGCGTTCGATCGTCGGCAGCCTGTCGGCGAGGCGCTCGACCAGGGCCAGGAAGGTCAGGTCGAGAAAGAGGATCCGGTCCTCGGCGTGGTTGATGATGTAGGCGATCTGATCCTCGAACAGCCGCGGATTGACCGTGTGGTAGATCGCCCCGATACCGGTGATGCCGTACCAGGCCTCGAGGTGGCGCCAGGTGTTCCAGGCGAGCGTCGCGACCCGGTCGCCGAGGCGGATGCCGTCGGCGGCCAGGCGCTTCGACAGGCGCAAGGAGCGCTGGCGGACCTCGGCATAGGTGGCCCGGTGCATCGGCCCCTCGACCGAGCGCGAGATCACCGGGCGGGCGCCGTGCTGCACGGCGGCGTAGTCGATGACGCGGTGGATCAGCAGGGGCCAGTCCTGCATCAGGCCGAGCATGGCGTGTCGTCCTTCCCTCGATGGAGCGCGTGATCCGCGCCCTCGGTCGCCGGAGCCTCGTGGGCCCGCGGTCGCTAGGGACCAACTTACGGCAGCGGTCCCGGGGCGGCTAGAGCGGCGCCATCACGCAGCCGGGCCTCCAGGGCGGCCGGGATGAAGAACGGGGATCGGGCCCGGCCGGGCGTGGCGCCGAGATGGTTCTGATGTAAACTATCGCGATGACGGCATCCTCGCGCCCCCACCCCACAGACGCCCCGGCCGAGGCCGACCCGCTGCGGGTCTGGTTCCGCTTCATCCGCCTGCACCGACGCGTCGTGGCCGCGGTGGCGGCGGAGCTGAAGGCCGTCGGGCTCTCGATCCCGCAATTCGACGTGCTCTCGACCCTATCGGAGCGCGAGGGCCTGACCCAGCAGGACCTCGCCGAGCGGCTCTACGTGACGAAGGGCAACGTCTCGGGTTTGATCGACCGGCTGGTCGAGGCCGGCCTCGTCGAGCGCCGACCGATCCCGGGCGACCGGCGCTCCCACGCCCTGCACCTGACCGAAGCGGGGCTGACGCTCGCCCGCTCCGGCATCCGCGCGCAGACCGCCTACGTCGCCCGCACCCTCGGCCGGCTGCCTCCGGGCGACGTGGCCGAACTCGAACGGGTCGTGCTGGCCTGGCGCGACGCCGCCCGGACCGATGGCGGCTGAGCCGTCGTCACGACGGCACCGCGGCGCTCACGTCACCGTCCGCTTCTCCACGTCGAGGACGACGCCGTTCGGCGTCATCCGCTCGCGGGCGACGAGCCGGTCGCCGGGCAGGAAGACGCCGAGCGGCACGTCCCGGTCCGGCAGCACGACGGTGGCGCTGTAATTGACGAAGACCAGCACGTGCCGGCGCTGCGGGATCGACGACACCGCCCAGCGCTTCAGCTGGCCGTAATACGGCTCGCGCTTCCAGACCGTGGGCTGGCTCGGATCGACCTGGACGTGCAGGAAGCGCGTCGTCGGGTCGAGGCTCAGCACCATCTTGGCCTTGTCGGGCTTCCATTCCGGGCCGAGCCAGCCTTCCGTCATCCACAGGCAGAAGAAGGCGCGGCAATGGCCGGGCCGGGTCTCGTGGATGCCGCAGCCGCGGCCGGGCTTCGCGTGGCGGCACCATTCCCCGGCCACGCTCTCGACCGCCGGCACGTCGTAGACCTTGCAGCACAGGGTGCAGGCGCCGCAGGCCCGGCCTGGCGCGGGCGTCGCAACGAATTGGGCGGGGTCGAGCATGCGCGTCGGTCTGACCAGGATTGTGCGGGAGTTCCGCGAGGGCGGCCCGGGTTGTGCGTCGGCATCGCGCCGCTAGTGTGACGGCGCAAGCGAATTCTGCTCCGCGAGTCGGGAGCCCGAAGGGTTCCCCCGAGAAAGAAAGCGACAGAGACGATGCTCTCGAACCTCGCCACCCGCGACGTCGAAACCCTGATCCACCCCTATACCAACCTCGCGGCCTTCCGGCAGACCGGTCCGCTGGTGCTGGAGCGCGGCCACGGCGTCTGGGTCTACGACACCGACGGCCGGCCCTATCTCGAGGGCATGGCCGGCCTGTGGTGCACCTCGCTCGGCTATTCCAACGAGGAGTTGGTCGAGGCCGCCCGCGAGCAGATGGCGCGCCTGCCCTTCACCCACCTGTTCTCCGGCCGCAGCCACGACCCGGCGATCGAGCTCGCCGAGACCCTGAAGGAACTGGCGCCGATCCCGGTCTCGAAGGTGTTCTTCACCTCGTCCGGCTCGGAGGCCAACGACACCCAGGTCAAGCTGACCTGGTACCTCAACAACGCGCTCGGCCGGCCGCAGAAGAAGAAGATCATCGGCCGGCACAAGGGCTATCACGGCGTCACCGTGGCGTCGGCCTCGCTGACGGGGCTCACCGCCAACCACGCCGACTGGGACCTGCCGCTGCCGGGCTTCCTGCACGCCGCCTGCCCGCACCATTACCGCGGTGCCGAGGCCGGCGAGACCGAGGAGGCCTACTCGGCGCGGCTCGCAAGTGAGCTGGAGGAAATGATCCTGCGCGAGGGCCCGGAGACCGTCGCGGCCTTCATCGCCGAGCCGGTGATGGGCGCCGGCGGCGCCATCGTGCCGCCGAAGGGCTATTTTGCCGCCATCGAGCCGGTGCTCGCCCGCTACGACGTGCGGTTCATCGCCGACGAGGTGATCTGCGGCTTCGGGCGGCTCGGCACCTGGTTCGGCTCCGAGGCCCTGGGCATGAAGCCCCACAGCCTGTCCTTCGCCAAGGCGCTGACCTCGGCCTACATGCCGCTCGGCGGCGTCACGGTCGACGAGACGCTGTACCAGGCGATGCAGGACCAGAGCCGCAAGATCGGCACGTTCGGTCACGGGACCACCTATTCGGGCCATCCGGTGGCGAGCGCGGTGGCGCTCAAGACCATCGAGATCTACAAGCGCGACAAGATCATCGAGGGCGCGGCCGAGAAGGCACCGCACTTCCAGCGCCGCCTGTCGGCCCTGGAGGAGCACCCGCTCGTCGGCGAGGCCAAGGGAATGGGCCTGATCGGCGGCCTCGAGATCGTCGCCGACAAGGCGACGAAGCGGCAGTACGACCCGAAGGCGGGGGTGGCCGCCCGCTGCGTCGCCTTCGCGCAGGAGGAGGGGCTGATCGTCCGCTTCCTCACCGGCGACCGGGTCGCGGTCTGCCCGCCCCTGGTGATCCGCCCGGACGAGATCGACACCCTGTTCGACCGGCTCGGCACCGCGCTCGACCGCACCCAGGCCTGGATCCGCGAGCAGGGCCTGACGGCCGCGTAAAAGCCGTTCACCGACGATGGAGAGGCCGCTGTTCCGGCGGCCTCGGCCAGCTGGACTAGACCAAATCCGGTCGACGACCCGACGATCAAAGCACCGCCTCAATTGATGACGCCGGGTCAGAATACAGCGATGACGATCGCTGACGAGGATCAGGCGCCGTCCAGCTTTGGAATCTCACCGTTACACGCCACGAGGGTTCCGAACGCGTCGAGATCTGGGGCACTCGCACTAACCGCTTGTCCAACCAGTTCAATTTGCGAATTTTCGCGTCACACGGCCGTGCCGCTCACAGCGCAAATAGCGCCGTCAGAACCTTTTCCCTCCTGCGCTAACTGAGATTGGGCCGGATCTTCAGTTTTTTTTAATACTGGTCGCCCAAATTTGAGCGAAATTCGCCCACCAAGGAAACGGCGACATGTTTCGGAAGCACCGTGAGAGCTTGTCGGAAGCGACATTGCGGGCCCTCAACAAGTCTCTTGCCATCATCGAGTTCAACCTCGACGGCACGGTGATCCAGGCCAACGCCAACTTCCTCAACCTGCTGGATTACCGGCTCGACGAGATCGTCGGTCAGCATCACCGCATGTTCCTCGACAAGGAGGCGGCCGCCGCGCCCGATTACGCGGTGTTCTGGGACAAGCTGCGCGCGGGCGAGTTCTTCGCCGACGAGTTCCTGCGCTTCGGCAAGAACCACAAGCGCGTCTGGCTCGAGGCGACCTACAACCCGGTCCTCGACGCCACGGGCAAGCCGGTCAAGGTGGTCAAGCTCGCCGCCGACATCACCAAGAAGAAGAACGAGATCAGCCGTCTCCTGACGATGATCGAGGGGATGCCGGTCGCGGTGATGACCGCCGACCCGCATAACGAGTTCCGCATCGACTACATGAACGGCGCCTCGCGCCGGACCCTCGGGCCCCTGGCGCAGTACCTGCCGGTCGCGACCGACCTGATGATCGGGACGTCGATCGACGTGTTCCACGAGAACCCGTCGCACCAGCGCCGGATGCTGGCCGATGCGAGCCGCCTGCCGCACCGGACCAAGATCAAGCTCGGCCCGGAAGTGCTCGACCTCCAGGTCTCGGCGATCATGGGGCCGGACGGCACCTATATCGGGCCGATGCTGACCTGGTCGGTGGTGACCGCGCAGGTGAACATGGCCTCCGACGTGTCGCAGGTGGTCGGCGCCATGAGCAGCGCCGTGGAGGAGATGCAGCGCTCCGCCAACGGTCTCGGCCAATCCGCCGACGAGGCCCGCGACCGCGCCGCGACGGTGGCGGCCGGCTCGGAGGAGATGACGGCGTCGATCCAGGAGATCTCGGGCCAGGTCGGGCGGGTCTCGGAGCGCGCCCAGCAGATCGCCGCGCAGGCCGAGGCGACCGATGCCACCGTGCGCAGCCTCTCGGCCAAGGCCCGCGAGGTGGATTCGGTCGTCGGCATGATCTCGACCATCGCCGACCAGACCAACCTCCTGGCGCTCAACGCCACCATCGAGGCGGCCCGGGCCGGGGCGGCGGGGCGCGGCTTCGCGGTCGTCGCCGCCGAGGTCAAGGAACTGGCCGGCCAGACCGCCAAGGCCACCGGCGAGATCACCCAGCGCATCGGCGACATCCAGGGCGCGACCGGCGAGGCGGTGGCGGCGATCGCCACGATCAGCAACGCGGTGGCTGAATTGTCGCGGCTGACGCTGGCCATCGCCAGCGCGGTCGAGCAGCAGGCCGCCTCGACCCAGGAAGTGTCGTCGAACATCCTGGCGGTGTCGGACGCCGCGAGCGCCACCGGCCGGATCGCCGAGAGCGTCCGGGCGGTGTCGGAGAGCCTCGCCGGGCATTCGAGCGGGCTGACCGGGAGCGTGGAGAAGTTCCTGAAGGCGGGGTGAGAGTCGCCTCTCCGGAAAACAGAAGCCTGCGGGCGCCCTGAGCCCCTTCGGATCTCAGGCCTCGCCCCACCCGCGGGGAGAGGGGAAACCCGTACTTTTCCTTTCTTTGGACGCTGCCGCGGGCGCGGTCATGCCGCCCCCTTCCCTGCCGGATTGTCCCGAGGAAAATCGGCGACGCCCTCGGCCGCAGCCCGCGCGTCCCTTGGCGCCCGCACACCGTGGTCTTACGAAAGGGCTTCGACGGAATTCCAGCCCCGCGACACCGGCCCATCGACGATCCGCCTGGCATGACTCCGCTCCGGACCACACACGACGACCGCATCCTCGATCTCGACGACGAGGATTGGTCGATGCTGATGCGGTATTCCCTGGACACCGTCGCCGACATGATCATCTGGCTCGATCGCGACGCCCGGTACGTCTACGTCAACCGGGCCGCGACCGACCTGCTCGGCTATTCGGCGCAGGAGTTCCGGCGCAAGCGGGTCTGGGACGTCGATCCGCATTTCGACGAGGCGCGCTGGCGCGCGCATTGGCGCGACCTGGAGAATGCGGGGTCGGTCAAGCTGGAGACCGTGAACACGTCGCGATCGGGGGAGCCGATTTCGATCGAGGTGACGGCGAACCTGGTCAGCTTCAAGGGAAAGACCTTCAACTGCTCGATCGTGCGCGACATCTCCGCGCAGAAGCGGGCGGAGGCCGATCTCCGGGCCCTGAACGAGCGGGTCTACGCGCTCAGCATCACCGATGCGCTGACCGGGCTGGCCAACCGGCGTCACCTCGATGCCGCCCTGGCGGAGGCGATCCGGCATCATGCCGGCACGGGGGAGCCGCTCTCGCTGATCCTGCTCGACATCGACGCCTTCAAGGCCTTCAACGACCGCTACGGCCATATCGAGGGCGATGCCTGCCTGGCCCGGGTCGCAGGCGCGCTGAGCGGGGCTTTGCGCCGGAGCGGCGACCTCGTGGCGCGCTATGGCGGCGAGGAATTCGCCTGCGTGCTCCCGAACACGACGGAAGCGGACGCCCTGGCGCTGGCCGACAGGCTCCACGCCGCCATCGCGGCCCTGGCGATCCCCCATGCCGCCTCGCCGATCGCCGGGACGGTGACGGCAAGTTTCGGCGTCCTCACCACCGCCAGCACGGCGAACGCCACCCCTCTGGAGTTGATCCGGGCGGTGGATCGCTTCCTCTACCGGGCGAAGCGCGAGGGGCGCGACCGCGTCGTCGGGGCCGGCCGCTGACGAGGATCAGAGGCCGCAGGCCGCGAGCCCCGCCTGCATGTGCCCCGGCGCCGGCGCCTCGACGGTGATCGCCGGCTTCTTCGGGTAGAGCGGCAGGCCGAGCGTCCGGGCGTGGAGATGCAGGCCCGGCCCGCCCTGGCGCGGGGCGCTACCGTAGATGGGATCGCCCAGGATCGGCCAGCCCATGGCGGCGCAATGCACCCGGAGCTGGTGGGTACGCCCGGTCACCGGGTTCAGCGCCAGCCAGGTCCGCCCGGAGACGGGGTCGCGCCCCATCACCCGCCAGCGGGTGAGCGAGGGATCGCCCGAAGGATCGGCCTTCATCCACCAGCTGCGGGGATCGTCGGAACGGCGCGCCAGGGCCAAGTCGATCTCGCCGGTCTCCTCCGCGGGCCCGCCCTCGACGAGCGCCCAGTAGGTCTTCTCGGCGCGCCCTTGCGCGAACAGGGCGTTCAATCGGGCGAGCGCCTTGGCGTGGCGGCCGAGCGCCAGGCAGCCGGAGGTGTCGCGGTCGAGGCGGTGGGCGGCCTCCGGCCGGCGCGGCAGGCCGAAGCGCAGGGCGTCGAGGTGCTGGGTCAGCGTCTCGCCGCCCTTCGGCCCCGGATGCACCGGCAATCCCGCCGGCTTGTCGATGACGAGCACGAGGGCATCGCGGTAGAGGAGCCGCGAGAGTATGTCGTCAACGATCATGAGCCTGTCGCAGTGGCGGCGGATGCGGGCGAAGTCCGGGGCAGGCCGCCCTAGATCGTCCGCAGGGTCTGGAGCAAGTGCGGATGAGTGAGACGAAACAGCCGGGCTGGCTCGGCCGACTGTTCGGCCGGAAAGCCGAGACGCCGACGGAGACGCCGAGCGAGGCCCCCGCCGAGGCGCCTGCCGCCAGCGCCGAGCCCGATCCCGCCGAGGCGATGCCGACGGAGCCGACCGGCACCCTGTCGGAGGGCGTACCCGACTTCGCCACCGCCGCCGACGACGTCCTTCCGGCCCCGCCCACGGTGACGGAGGCCTCGCCCGAGACCGAGCCGGAGCGCGACCTGCCCGAGGAACTCGCCGGCGCCGACCTGGAGCCGGTGGAGGGCGTCGATCCCGAGGGCGAGGTGCCGGCGGCGCCCGAACCGGAGCCTGTCGCCTCCGAGCCGGCCGCCGCAGCCTCGGAACCGGAGGAGCCCGTCGCGGAGGCCCCGGCGGAGGAAGCAGCCCCGCTCGTCATCTACCAGCCCCCGGCCCAGGCCCCGGCGGGCGAGGAGAAGCGCGGCTGGTGGAGCCGGCTGACCGGCGGCCTCAAGCGCACCTCCTCGGCCCTGTCCGACCGGGTGACCGGGCTGTTCACCAAGCGCAAGCTCGACGCCGACACCCTGGAGGAGCTGGAAGACGCCCTGATCCAGGCCGATTTCGGCCTCGACACCGCGGCCCGGATCGCCGAGGCCGTCGGCAAGGGCCGCTACGAGAAGGGCATCGCCCCCGACGAGGTCCGGGCGATCCTGGCCGCGGAGGTCGAGCACGCCCTCGATCCGGTGGCCCAGCCGCTGGTCGTCGACACGACCAGGAAGCCGTTCGTGATCCTGATGATCGGCGTCAACGGCGCCGGCAAGACCACGACGATCGGCAAGCTGACGCAAAAGTTCCGGGCGCAGGGCCACAGCGTGATGCTGGCCGCCGGCGATACCTTCCGGGCCGCGGCGATCGAGCAGCTGCGGGTCTGGGGCGAGCGCACCGGCGCGCCGGTGGTCGCCCGCCCGCAAGGGTCGGACGCCGCCGGCCTCGCCTTCGACGCGCTCCAGGCCGCCCGCGACGCCGGCACCGACATCCTGATGATCGACACCGCCGGCCGGCTGCAGAACAAGGCCGGGCTGATGGCCGAGCTGGAGAAGGTGATCCGGGTGATCCGCAAGCTCGACGCGGAGGCGCCCCACGCCACGCTCCTCGTCCTCGACGCGACGGTTGGCCAGAATGCGTTGAGCCAGGTCGAGATCTTCCAGAAGGCGGCCGGGGTCACCGGCCTGGTGATGACCAAGCTCGACGGCACGGCGCGGGGCGGCATCCTGGTGGCGCTCGCCGCCAAGTTCGGCCTGCCGGTCCACTTCATCGGGGTCGGCGAGGGCGTGGACGACCTCGAACCCTTCGCCGCCCGCGACTTCGCCCGGGCGATCGCCGGGCTCGACAAGGGCTGAGGCGAGGATAGGGTCGGACGCCGGACGGTGGGAGAACCTCCGACCGGCCCCCGACCGCCCTCGGTGCGGATCGCCGATCAGGCGGCGCGGATTCCGGCGAGGAACCGCGTCACCTCGGCATTGAGGTGCTCGGACTGGCGCGACAATTCGGAGGCCGAGGTGAGAACCTGGCTCGCGGCGGTCCCCGTCTCCTCGGCCGCGCCGGCGACGCCGGCGATGCTCGTCGTCACCTCGCCCGTGCCGGAGGCGGCATGGGAGACGTTGCGGACGATCTCCTGCGTCGCCGCGCCTTGCTGCGCCACCGTCGCGGCGACCGTGGCCGCCACGCCGGCGATCTCGCGGATGCGGCTGCCGATCCCCCCGATCGCCTGGACCGCCTGATCGGTCGAGCCCTGGATCTGGCCGATCTGCCGGCCGATCTCCTCGGTGGCCCGTGCCGTCTGGCCGGCCAGTTCCTTGACCTCGGCGGCGACCACCGCGAAGCCTCGCCCCGCCGCCCCGGCGCGGGCCGCCTCGATCGTGGCGTTCAGCGCCAGCAGGTTGGTCTGACTGGCGATCTGGGAGATCAGCGCCACCACGTCGCCGATGCGGCTCGCGGCCTGGGCCAGGTCCTGCACCAGCCCCGCGGTGGCACTCGCCTCGCTCACCGCGGCTTGCGCGAGGCTCGACGAATCGGTGACCTGGCGGGCGATCTCGGAGACCGAGGCGCCGAGCTCCTCGGCGGCGGCGGCGACCGCGCCGACATTGGCGGCGGCCTGGGAGGCGGCCGCCGCGGCACCCGTCGATCGCGACGCGGTCTCCCCGGCGGTCGCGCTCATGCTCTCGGCGGTGGCCTGCAGCTCGCTCGCCGCGGCGGAGACCATGCCGATGACGCCGCCGACCGCCTGCTCGAAGCCGTCCGCCATCTGGCGCATGCCGACCCGGCGCTGCTCCTCGGCGGAGGCGCGCGCGAGCGCCGTCTCCTCCTCCAGCCGGCGGGTGCGGATCATCGTATCGCGAAAAACCTCCAGGGCGCCCGCCATGGCGCCGATCTCGTCGCGCCGCGTGCCGTAGGGGATCGGCGCGACCGTGTCGCCGCCCGCCAGCCGGCGCATGGCGGCGGTCATGGCCGTGAGCGGGCCGGTCACCCCGGAGGCCACCCACACCATCCCGCCGAGGCCGAGGCAAAGGACGAGCAGGAGGAGGCCCGACCGGACGAGAAGCGCGGTCCGGGCCTCGTCGGCATTTGCGGCGGCGACGACCTCGAGCCGGGCGACCGACGCGAGGGCGACGGCGGCGATCGTGTCGAGGGCGGGCGTCGACACGGCGCGCGATTCGGCCAGGGTCGGGCGCGGCAGCGCGGGATCGGCCAGGGCGGGCAGCAGGGCGCGGGTTCGCGCCTCGAAGGGTCCGTCGAAGAACCCGGTCCAGGACCGGTCCACGGCGGTCCGCAGCTCGGCGGCATCGGTCAGGGTGGCGGCGATGCTGCGGACGATGGCGAAGGCGAACAGGGACTCGCGGCTGGAGACCGCGAAGTCGAACTGCTCCCGGGGCGTCATCGCCCGGTTCTTCGCCAGGACGTCGTTGACCATCAGATGGGCGTTGCCCGCCAACGAGCGGGCGGACCAGCTCATCTCCCGCATCCGCAGCAGGTCGGAGAGGCGGGAATCCTTCAGCCGCAGCCGGGTTTCCATCGCGCGGATCAGATCCTCGGCGGTTGTGTTGAGCGTCGCGTAGGTCTCGTTGATCCGCTTCGTGATGCCCGGATCGCGCGCCGCCACCGGCTTGCCCAGCCCGGCATCGAGCTCGGACCGGACCTGCTTCCAGGCGGCGTAGCTCTCCGCGACCGAACGGGAATCGAGCCCCTCCAGGCTCGCGGCGGAGGCCAGGATCCCGAGGGCGCCGGACAGCGTCTCGTCCGCCGATTTGCGCCGCTGGGCCAGATCCGCCAGGTTGGCGCCGAGCTTGGCCGGTTCGAGCGCCAGCCCCGAGACCGCACTGCCGCGCTCGAAGCGCAGCTGCGACAGGGCATGGGTCAGAAGACGATCCGCCTGCGCAAGATGGAAGGCCTGGGTCGATCGCGTCCATTGCTGGTACGCATCACGCAGATCGCGACCCGTCGTCAGCGCGAACGTCAAGGTGATCATCGACAATATGATGATCAGACGCGTTTTTATCGACATTGCACCGACTCACCCTGGACATGCCGGATCGGAAACTCCAGGCCGATCGTCTTACCGAGACTTGATTAAGAATCTCACGTCGCACCGGGCTTAGCCGTAAGGTGAAGCCGCGGCGAAGATTGTCTTGACATCGACCGATCGGGTCTCGAAGCGGGCTGCCCGTTTGGCGAGAGGGAACGGACGATGCCGAGCGGCAGTGTTGTCGGGCCGCCAGGATGGCCGGATCGTCGCCGGCGCCTCCCGGGACCGGCATCGATGGGCCGTGGGGAAGCGCTCGCTCGGGCCCGTCGGCGTCAATAGACATCCCCCTCCGCGGGAGCGGCGGGCGCCGGCCGACCGGCCGCGGGCGCCGGGGGCCTTGGCATCGCGGCCGGCACACGGGTGACCGGACCGGCAGGGCCCCGTGGACCGGGGGGCCCCGCCGGACCCGCGGGTCCGCGCGGACCGGGCTTGCCCGCGGCGCCGGCCGGGCCCGAGGGGCCGGTCTCGCCCCGCATGCCGGGTGGTCCGGGCAAGCCGGCCTCGCCGCGAGGTCCCGCCTCGCCCATGGCACCGGTCTCGCCGTGCTGCCCGCGTTCGCCCGGCGGACCTGCCTCCCCTTTCGCTCCGGGCTCGCCGCGCGGCCCGGGAGCCCCCGCGAGACCCGCCTCGCCGCGCGGTCCCGCCTCGCCGCGAGGCCCTGCTTCGCCGCGAGGCCCTGCTTCGCCGCGAGGCCCGACAGGTCCGGTCCCGCCCGGCGCACCGGCCTCGCCGCGAGGCCCCGGGGGACCGGGTGGACCCGCCACGGTCCTGATCTCCGCCCGGCCCTCCGGGCCCTCCGGGCCGGCGGGGCCCTGCTGGCCGCATTCCCCCACCACCGCGCCGCGCTCCTGGCGGCCGGCGCGCAAGGTCACGATGCAGGTCGTCGGGTGGTAGACGAGGCGGAACTCGAACTTGCCGCGCGAATCGGCCCGGGCGGTGAAGCGGCCGTCGAGACTGACCTCGGCCTCCGGCGCGTCGACGGTGCCGAGCACCCAGAGTTCGCCGGCGGTGATCCGCGCCGCCAGGACCTGGATTTCGGCCCGGGCCGGCACCGCCACCAGGCATGCCGCCAGAGAGCCCCCGAAGGCCGTGCCCGATCGCCAGACGGAGCGTCCGGTTACCCCGCGTCCCATCGCCCGCCCCCACCGCACCAGGATCCCCTCGCACAAGTGTTTTTTCGAGGGGCGGAAAGTCAAGCACGGCCCGATTCCGAGCACAGGCGCGATGGTCGATGGGCTTAGCCGACGGGCTTGGCCGACGGATCGGCCGATGGTGGAGCTTGACCTGACCCCCTCATGGCTCGGACCCGACATAGACCGCCCGCGGCCGGATCAGACCCCCGGCCTGGCGCTGCTCCAGCCCTTGCGCGATCCAGCCGACCGAGCGGCCGAGGGCGAACAACCCGAAGGCACCGCCCCGCGGCAGGCCGTGGTGCCGGCGCAGGGCCACCAGGGCAAGGTCGAGGGCGGGCCTCGCCCCCGTCAGTTCCTCGGCCGCCGCCACGATGGCCCGGAGGCGCGGATCCTCCGCGAGCAGCGGCGCCAGCAGGGCGGCGGCCCGTGGGTCCCCGGCCGGGTAGAGCGGGTGGCCGAAGCCCGGCAGGCGCTCGCGGCCGGCGAGCTGGCGGCGCAGGGACGAGGCCGGATCGGCCCCGTCGAGGCCGTCCCATACCGCCTCGACCCGGGCGGTCATGCCTCCGTGGCGGCTGCCGCTGAGCGCCGCGAGGCCGCCGACCACCACCGCCCGCAGGCTCGCCCCCGCCGAGGCGATGCAGCGGGCGGTGAAGGCCGAGGCGTTCAGCTCGTGATCGGCGCAGAGGACCAGGGCCCGGCGGATCGCCCCCGCGCCGGCAGGGTCGAGCCCCCAGGCCTCGGCGCAGTGCCGGTGGAGCGGCGCGGCGCTCGCCGCGCGGCCGGTGATGCAGGCGCCGAGCAGGCGGACCAGGGCGCCGCTCCCGGCGGCGGTCCGGGCCGGATCCGGCTGCCAGGGCGCCGTCGGCTCGTCCTCCGTCGCCGCCGCGAAGGCCCCGATGAGGTCGCCGCCGCGGGGCTCCGCTGCCGGCGCCTCCGGCCCGAAGGCGGCGGCGAGCGGCAGGGCCCAGAGCCGCGCCGCCACCTCCTCCAGGGTCGCGGTCTCGGCGAGGGCGACGGCATCGCCGCCGCGGTAGTAAAGGCGCCCGTCGCGGATCAGGGTGACGGCGGTCTCCAGGACCGGCAGGCCCCAGTCGAGGGCGGCCCGGGCGACCTCCCGCGGGCGCCGGCCGCGATGGCGTGCCGCGGCGAGCCGGGCGACCGCCTCCGCCGCGTAGGCCCGCACCCGCGGATCGGCGGTCGGATGCGCCTCGATCAGCCCGCGGCTGACATAGGCGTAGAGGGTCTGGCGGCTCACGCCGAGACGGGCGGCAGCCTCGGCGGCGGTGAGGTAGGCGGTCACGACGGCGTCGATCCGAGGTTGATTCGGGTAATCAAGATTGACGATCTGACCCGCTCGGCGCGCTCCTGTCACCGACGGCCTTCGTGAACACGGGAAGCAGGCCGAGGAAGCAGGCCGAGGAAGCAGACGATGGCGAACGAGATGGGCACCCCGGCCTTCGCGGCGATCCTGGACACGATCCGGTACGCCATAAGTGCCGCGACCACGCCGCCGGTGAGGGTGACCGGAGCGGGTGCCCTCCCGTCGATCTACCCAGTCAGCGACCTCGCGGCGGCCTCGGTCGCGGCGGCGGGGCTGGCGCTGGCCGACCTCGTCGAGGCCCGCTTCGGCCGGCGACCGGACGTGACGGTCGACCGACGCCTCGCGGCGTTCTGGTTCGCCCGCTCCCTCCACCCCCGGGGATGGGATCTGCCGCCGCCCTGGGATCCGGTGGCCGGCGACTACCGCACGGTCGACGGCTGGATCCGGCTCCACACCAACGCG
Source organism: Methylobacterium sp. 142-1Y (assembly GCF_057747795.1). Taxonomy (NCBI): domain Bacteria; kingdom Pseudomonadati; phylum Pseudomonadota; class Alphaproteobacteria; order Hyphomicrobiales; family Methylobacteriaceae; genus Methylobacterium; species Methylobacterium sp. 142-1Y. Next base: position 2,111,008 of record NZ_CM173224.1, read on the forward strand.
CCGCACCACCGCGACGCGGCCCTATCGGTGCTCGACGCCCCGATCGAGCGGGAGGCCGTGGCGGCGGCGGTCGCACGCTGGCGGGCGGACGACCTCGAGGGTGCCGTGGTGGCGGCCGGCGGCTGCGCCGCCGCGATGCGCTCGCCCGAGGCCTGGGGCCTCCACCCGCAGGGGGCGGCGGTGGCGCTGGAGCCGCTGGTCGCGTGGGAGATCGGCGAGACCGGGCCGGACGGCCTTGCGGCGGCGCGGGCGGACAGGCCGCTGGCGGGCTTGCGGGTCCTCGACCTGACGCGGATCCTGGCCGGCCCCGTCGCCACCCGCGTCCTCGCCGGATTCGGCGCGACGGTCCTGCGCCTCGACCCGCCGGGCTGGGAGGAGCCCAGCCTGGTGCCGGAGACGACCCTCGGCAAGGCCTGCGCCCGGCTCGACCTGAAGGAGCCGGCCGGGCGGGCGCGATTCGAGGACTTGCTCGCCGCGGCTGACGTCCTGGTCCACGGCTACCGGCCGGACGCGCTGGTTCGCCTCGGGCTCGACGCGGCCACCCGGGCCCGCCTGCGCCCTGGCCTCGTCGATGTCGGCCTCGACGCCTATGGCTGGACCGGCCCATGGCGGGGGCGCCGCGGCTTCGACAGCCTGGTCCAGATGAGCTGCGGCCTCGCCGAGGCCGGGATGGTCCGCGCCGGCGCCGACAGGCCGGTGCCGCTGCCGGTCCAGGCCCTCGACCACGCCACCGGCATGCTGATGGCCGCCGCCGTGCTGCATGGCCTGACCCGGCGCCTGACGACCGGGCGCGGCGCGACGGCGCGCCTCTCGCTCGCCCGCACCGCCGCCCTCCTCGCCGCAGCGCCCTCGCCCCTGCCCGAGGACGCGCCCGCCGCCCCGAACCAGGCGGATTTCGCCGCGGCGCCGGAACCGACCGGCTGGGGTCCCGCCCTGCGCCTGCACCCGCCGCTTGCCCTGACCGGCGTGGCGATGCGGTGGGACCGGCCCGCCGGCCCCCTCGGTGCCGCCGCACCGGCCTGGTGAGGAACGGGGTCAGTCGGCGGAAAGTGGGCCGGGCTCATCCGCGGGAGAGCCTGAGCAGGCTCCCATTGGCAGGCCACACGGTCCACGACGCAGAACGTTTAGCGGTGCGGAAGCGACGGCTCCGCGGGGGAGGTTCATGCGCAGGGCCGTCGCATCTGCTTAGGCTCGCCGCCCCGTCGACCCCCGGGCGATCAGCCGCCCGCTCAGCACCACCTTGCGCACCGGTTGGCCCGGATTCTTCAGCCGGTCGAACAAGAGCCCCATCGCCTGGGCGCCGATCTCGGCCACCGGCTGCTCGATCACCGTCAGGCCGGGCTCGACCAGCTCGGTCCAGGGCTCGTTGTCGAAGCCCGCGAGCGCGATCCCGCCGGGCCAGGCGATGCCGGCCGCGCGGGCCGCCCGCACCGCGCCCATCAGGATCAGCCCGTTCGAGACGACCAGCGCCTCGGGCCGCGACGGCTCGGCGAGCCAGCGCGTCACCTCTCCTTGCGCCGGCTCGGCATCGGGCGGCACGTTGCGCATCTGCGGCTCCAGCCCGTGCCGGCGCATCGCCGCGAGGTAGCCGTCGCGGCGCTCCTCGGCGGTCGAGCTGGTGGAACCGAACAGGCCGGCGATGCGGGAATAGCCCTGCTCCACCAGGTGGTCGACCAAGGCGGCGCCGGCCGCCACGTTGTCGAGCACCACCCCGTCATGGCCGCCGGGCGGACCGGTGCGGTCGATCAGCACCAGGGGGAACGGGAAGTCTTCCGGCCGTAGCCGCTCGGCGGTGCGGCGGGTCGGCGCAAAGACGACGCCGGTGACCCGCTCCTCCTGCATCAGCCGCAGGTACAGGGCCTCGCGCTCGGCATCCTCGCCGGTGTTGCACAGGATCAGCCGCATCCCGGCCTGGTAGGCCGCATCCTCCACCGCCCGGCTCACCGCGGTGAAGAACGGGTTGCGGATATCGGCGACGATGAGCCCGATCGTCTGGGCGGATTGCGAGCGCAGGCGGCGGGCGGACAGGTTCGGCCGGTAGCCGGTCGCCCGCACCGCCGCCTCGACCTGCTCGCGCAGGGCGTCGCTGACCGGGCCCTTGCCCAGGGCCCGCGACACGGTCGCGGTGGAAACGCCCGCCGCGCGGGCGACGTCACGGATGCCGACGGTCATCGCCTCGTAAACGTTTTCAGGATCGCTGCCTCCTGTTGTGGCAGGCATGGCCGCTGCGTGCAAGTCCTGACACCACCGCCGGGTGCCATGCCCTCCCCTGAGCCGATTGACATGGTTCGTGAAAACGTTTTCATAGGCGGCAAGGAAAACTCGATCGCCTCCCGGGAGGAAGCCCGCCATGCTCGCGCCGACACCGCCGCTGACGCCGCGCGTTCTGATCCGCACCGCCGCCGCGCCCGCGACCAAGGAGGCCGCCATCCGCGAGGCGGCCCAGCTCCTCGTCGCCGCCGGCTGCATCGACCCGGCCTACGAGGCCAGCATGCTGCGCCGCGAGGGCGTCGCGAACACCTATCTCGGCCATGGCGTGGTGATCCCGCACGGTATGGTCGACGACCGCGCCCTGGTGCGCGAGAGCGGGCTCGCCGTCCTCCAGGTGCCCGGCGGCGTCGCCTGGCACGACGGGCAGGACGCCCACCTGGTGGTGGCGATCGCCGCGCAGTCCGACACCCACATCACGATCCTGCGCCGCCTCACCCGCCTGATCCAGGACGAGGCCCGGCTCGAGCGCCTGCGCATCACGGGCGATCCGGCCGAGATCGCCGCGGCGCTCTCCGAGGATACCGCGGTCTCGGGCGGCGCCGGCCCCGCCGCCGACCTGGGCCAGAGCTTCGCCTGGACCGTCGACTACCCGACCGGCCTGCATGCCCGTCCGGCCTCGGCCTGGGTCGAGGCGGCCCGGGCCAGCCCCGCCCGGATCCAGGTCCGCCACGGCGCCGAGGTGGCGGATGCCAAGAACCTGATCGCGCTGCTCCAGCTCGGCCTGCGGGCCGGCGACGAGGCGGTGATCTCGGCCGATGGCGACGACGCCCCGGCGGCTTTGGCCCGGCTCAAGGCCGTGGTCACCGGCCTGTCGGCCGGCGAGAAGGCGGCGGCGGCTCGCGCGGCGGAAGCCGCCGCGAAGGCCGCCGCCCCGGTGGCGGGCTGGAACCCGGTCGATCCGTGCCAGGTGATCCCCGGTATCGGCGCGAGCCCCGGCCTCGCGATCGGGCCGATCCACGTCCTCGGCCCCACGGATGTCACGGTGCCGGACGAGCCCGAGCCGCTGACGAGCGGCGGCGACCGGCTGCACGCCGCGCTGGAGAGCACCGCGGCGCAGCTCAAGGCGCTCGCCGACGATACCGGCCGGCGCCTCGGCCAGGCCGATGCCGGGATCTTCAAGGCGCAAGCCGACCTCATCGCCGACACCGACCTGATCACCCTCGCCTGCCAGCTGATGGTCGAGGGCCACGGCGTCGCCTTCGCCTGGCACCGGGCGGTGGAGCGGATGGCCGGCCAGCTCTCGGCCCTCGGCAACCCGGTGCTCGCCGCCCGGGCGGCGGATCTGCGCGATGTCGGCCGCCGGGTGCTGGCGCAGATCGATCCCGCGCTCCAGGCCGGCCACGCCCTGCCGGACCGGCCCTGCATCCTGCTGAGCCCCGATCTCGCGCCCTCCGACACCGCCGGGCTCGACCCCGCCCGGGTGCTCGGGCTCGCCACCGCGCAAGGCGGGCCGACCTCCCACACGGCGATCCTCGCGCGGACGCTGGGCATCCCCTCGGTGGTGGCGGGTGGCTCCGGCCTGCTCGCCCTCCCCGCCGGCAGGACGGCGATCCTCGACGGCACGACCGGGCGGCTCTACGTCGATCCGAGCGAGCGTGATCTCGCCTCGGCGCAAGCGTGGCGCGAGTCCCTGCGGGCGACGCAAGCAGCGGAAGCGCGCGAGCGCGGCCTGCCGGCCCGCACCCGCGACGGGCACGGCCTCGCCGTCGGCGCCAACGTCAACACGCCCGACCAGGTGCCCTTCGCCCTGTCGCAGGGTGCCGAGGGCGTCGGCCTGATGCGCACCGAGTTCCTGTTCCTGGAGCGCGGCGACACCCCGGACGAGGACGACCAGTACGCCACCTACCGGGCGATGCTGGAGGCGCTCCAGGGCCGCCCGCTGATCGTGCGCGCCCTCGATATCGGCGGCGACAAGCAGGTGCCCCACCTCGCCCTGCCGAAGGAGGAAAACCCGTTCCTCGGCGTGCGCGGCGCCCGCCTGCTGCTGCGCCGGCCCGACCTGATGGAGCCGCAGCTGCGCGCCCTCTACCGCGCCGCGAAGGATTGCGTGCCGGCCGACGCGCCGAGGGGCAAGGACGCGCCGCTCTCGATCATGTTCCCGATGATCACCTCGGTGCCCGAGGTGCTGGCCCTGCGCGAGGCCTGCGAGCGGATCCGGACCGAGATCGGCGCACCGACCGTGCCGCTCGGCATCATGATCGAGGTGCCGGCCGCCGCCATCCAGGCCGACGCGCTGGCGGCCCATTGCGATTTCTTCTCGATCGGCACCAACGACCTGACGCAATACGCGCTCGCCATCGATCGCCAGAACACCGAACTGGCTCGGCAAGCCGATTCGCTCCACCCGGCGGTCCTGCGCCTGGTGCGGATGACCTGCGAGGGCGCCGCCCGGCACGGGCGCTATGTCGGGGTCTGCGGCGGCATCGCCGGCGATCCGTTCGGGGCGGGGCTGCTCGCGGGCCTCGGCGTCCACGAACTCTCGATGACGCCCCGCGACCTGCCGGCCGTGAAGGCGCGCCTGCGCGCCGCCTCGCTCGCCGAGCTGAAGGCGCTCGCCGACGAGGCCTGCGCCCAGCCCGACGCGGCGTCGGTGCGGGCCCTCGACCGGGAGGCGCGGTCGTGACCCGCGTCCTCACCCTCACCCTCAACCCGGCGATCGACCGGACCGTCACCCTCGACCGGCTCACGCCGGGCGAGGTCCACCGCGCCCGCGCGGTGCGGGACGATGCCGGCGGCAAGGGCATCAACGTGGCGAGCTGCCTCGCCGATTGGGGCGTGCCCGTCACGGCGGCCGGCGTGCTCGGCGCCGGCAACGCCGCCGCCTTCGAGGCGCTGTTTGCCGCCAAGGGCATCGAAGATCGCTGCGTCGGCGTGGCGGGCGAGACCCGCATCAATCTGAAGCTCGTCGATCCCGCCGGCACCACCGACGTGAACCTGCCGGGCCTGACCCTGGACCCCGCGACCCTGCGGGCGGTCCGCGCCGTGCTGGCCGAGGCTGCCGGCCCTGACACCCTGGCGGTGCTCGCCGGCAGCCTGCCGGCGGGGGCCGAGACCGGCCTCTACGCCGAGCTGACCGCAGAGCTGAAGGCGCGAGGCGCCCGGGTGCTGCTCGACGCCTCCGGGCCGCCGCTCGCCGCGGCGCTGGCGGCCGGGACCCTGCCCGATGGGGTCAAGCCGAACCGGCACGAGCTGGAGGAATGGGCCGGCCGGCCGCTGCCCACCCTCGCCGACGTGGTCGAGGCGGCGCGCGACCTCGCGCGGCGCGGCATCCCCCTGGTGGCGGTCTCGCTCGGGGCCGAGGGCGCGGTGTTCGTGCGTGAGCGGGAGGCCCTGCACGCCCTCGCGCCGGCGATCGAGGTCGCGAGCACCGTCGGGGCCGGCGACGCTCTGGTGGCGGGGCTCGTGGCCGGGCTCGTGGCCGATCTGAGCCTTGCCGACACCGCCCGCCTGGCGCTGGCCTTCGCGGCCGGCAAGCTGACCCGGGCCGGCGCCCACCTGCCGGGGCGCGAGGCAGTCGAGGCGATCGCCAGGGCGATCGAGGTACGCGTCCTGACAGCGTAAAACAAACAAGGACCATCCCACCCGGGACCTCATCCTGAGGTGTTAGTCGATTGAAAATCGACTGACCTCGAAGGAGGGTTCCAGAAAACACTGCGATCCCTGGAGCCCTCCTTCGAGGCTCACTCCGTTCGCACCGCAGGATGAGGTCGCGGACAGGATCGTGGAATGACCTTCATTTTACTTGAGCGACCCCGCAACCGGCAACCACAAACACCCCAGGAGGAACACCCCATGACCCACTTGGTGGCCGTCGTCGGAGGCGGCGATCTCAGCACCCATGCGGTGCTGGCGGCCGAGGCCCTGCGCCGGGCGGCGGGGCGGCGCAACCAGCGTCTCGACCTCGAGCTGCGCGGCCGCGGCGCGACCGGCGCGACCGGCGCGCCGTTGAGCGAGGGCGCGATCCGGGACGCAGACGCGGTGCTGCTCGTCGGCACCGGCGATCTCGGCGAGGGCCGCTTCGGGGCCTTGCACCGTGCCAAGGTCGCGATCGAGGACGTGCTCGCCGACGTCGACGGGGTAATCGACCGGGCGCTCGCCGGCAAAGGCCTCGGGGAGAAGGCCAAGGGCACCGCCGCCGGGGCGGGCGGGCCCAAGGCGGGCGGGCCCAAGCGCATCGTCGCGATCACCTCCTGCCCGACCGGCATCGCCCACACCTTCATGGCGGCCGAAGGCATTCAGGCCGCCGCCCAGGCGCTCGGCCACGCCGTGCGGGTCGAGACGCAAGGGTCGGTCGGCGCCCGCGACGCGCTGACTCCGGAGGAGATCGCGGCGGCCGACATCGTGCTCATCGCCGCCGATACCGGGGTCGACCGCTCGCGCTTTTTCGGCAAGCGGGTCTACGCCACCACCACCAAGGCGGCGATCCGCGACGGCAAGGGCCTGATCGCCACCGCCCTCAAGGACGCCGAATTGCAGGGCGCCGCGGCCGCCGAATCCGATGCCGCACGCCCGGCCGCCGCCGAGACGAAGGCCGGCGCCTACAAGCACCTGATGACCGGCGTGTCGTTCATGCTGCCCTTCGTGGTGGCGGGCGGCCTCCTGATCGCGCTCGCCTTCGCGTTCGGGGGCATCGACGCGATGTCGGCGGCCAACAAGGGCAGCTTGGGCTACGCGCTCGGCGAGATCGGCGCCAAGGCGGCCTTCGCGCTGATCGTGCCGGCGCTCGCCGGATATATCGCCTTCTCGATCGCCGACCGGCCCGGCATCGCGCCGGGCATGATCGGCGGCATGCTGGCGGCCAACCTCAATGCGGGCTTCCTCGGCGGCATCGTGGCGGGCTTCATCGCCGGCTACACCGTCTCGTTCCTCAGCCGCTCGATCCGGCTGCCGAAGAACCTCGAGGGCCTGAAGCCCGTCCTGATCCTGCCGCTGATCGGCACGCTCGTGACCGGCCTCCTGATGGTCTACGTCGTCGGCGTGCCGGTGGCGGCACTCCTCGCGGCGCTCACCGGCTGGCTCAAGGGCATGCAGGGCGCGAGCGCGCTGCTGCTCGGTCTCATCCTCGGCGGCATGATGGCGGTCGACATGGGCGGGCCGATCAACAAGGCGGCCTATGCCTCCTCCGCGGCGCTCATCTCCTCGGGCATCTACACCCCGATGGCCGCGGTGATGCTCGCCGGCATGACCCCGCCGCTCGGCATCGCGCTGGCCACCCGGCTCTTCCCGGGCCGGTTCAGCGCGCAGGAGCGCGAGGCCGGCACCGCCGCGGCGGTTCTGGGCGCCGCCTTCATCACCGAGGGCGCCATTCCCTTCGCGGCCGCCGATCCCCTGCGGGTGATCCCGGCCCTGGTGGCGGGCTCGGCGGTGGCGGGCGCGATCTCGATGACTCTCGGGGTGGAACTCCGCGTCCCCCATGGCGGCCTGTTCGTGCTGCCGATCCCGAACGCCATCACCCCGGTGCTGGGCGCCGTGGCGGCGCTGGCCGCCGGCACGGCGATCACCGCCGTGCTGGTCGGCGTGTCGAAGAAGCGGACGGCCTGAACGGCCGTCTCCCTCCACGGCCGCTCAGCTCGTCGTCACGAGGAGAGGGACGGCCCTGGACGGTCGTCTCGTAGCGGCGACGATGCGGGCGGGGGTGATCGAACGAGGCCGCGGCGCGGCCTCACGCCGTTTCCCCGACCGTCAGCCGCGTCACCACGGGCGCGCTCATCGAGACCGACGGCATCTCGGCGCAGAGGCTCACGCTGAAGCTCTCCGGCGTCCAGTCCGGAAGCCGCAGCTCGGCCGGGATGCGGGGATTCAGCTCCTCGAGGACGCCGTCGAGGGCGTCGGCGACGAAATCGTTGAGGACCTTCCCGGCCAGGTAGCCCGTGCCCAGGAGGACGAGGGCGCCCCCGACCGGGCCGAGGGCGAGCGCGCCGACCAGCGCGAGACCCACGGTCTCGCCGGCCCAGGCCGCCGCGACACCGAGACCGAGCCGGGCGGCCCCGACCGCGACGGTCCGCGTCGGATCCCAGGCCTCGCTCGCATCCTGCGCGATCAGCACCACCGTCAAGGCCAGCTGGGCCGGGCGGACGACGCCCTGCAGCGTCTTCACGGCCGTGCCGAACGTGCCGGCCTTCCCCGACCGGTCGATCACCTGCTTGAGGACGTCGATCTTCTCGCCGTCGGTCATCGCCTCGTACGGGCGACCGTTGCTCACCTCGGCCACGAAGCGCGCGAGATCCTTGCGCTTGACCACCGGCGACAGGAAGGACTTGCCGATCTTGCCGACCTGCCGGTTGATCTCGGCCGTCCTGCCGGCATTGTGCCAGAAGGCCATCTCGCGGGTGATCTCGCGCATCGCGATCGCCTCGACCGCGAGGCTCGTGATCGCCTCGACATCCTTGCCCTGATGCTGGACCCGATCGAGGAAGAACGTCGCGTTCTCGCGGATCGCCTGGATGTATTCCCGCCTCGCCTGGAAGTTCGAGATGCCCCCGACCGCGGAGCGGAGGCTCCCCTTGGCGTAGCGCAGGACGTCGTCCGCGATGGCCCGCGACGGGGCGGACGACCCCGTGTCGCGCCGGCCGTCGAGGTCTCTCAGGAGGCCGAACGCCTCGCTCGCCCCCTCGTCGATCTGTCGCCCCACGCGCAGGCAATCGCCGGGCGCGAGATGGCCGCTCAGCAGCAGAACCCGCTCGCGATCCCGGGTGATGCCGACCAGCAGGCGGAGGTCGGGCTCGGGCGAGGCCGTCACGCTCATGGGGGCGCCTATCATGGGGGCGCCTATTGCAGGGTATCGGAGCGGCCGATGATGATGTCGGTCACGGGACTCGTCCCGGCCGCCGTCAGCACCACCGCCGCGTAATCGTGCTCGACCTCGTATTGCCGTTCGCCGGCCTTGCCGGTGCGTTCGGCCCGCGCGGTCGCCTTGCCGCCATTGGTCAGGTCGCGCATGATGCCGAGATTGGTCTCGCAGTCGTAATGCCCGGGCTTGCGGATCTCGGTGAAGACCGTGTTCTTGTGACTTGACGAGAACGGCCCATCCCAGAACGGGACGTCCCAGCCGCAGAAGATATCGGTCGGGACCTGTTCGGTCCGGTACACGAGGCCGCCGGCGACGCCTTGGAGCGACTTCGCGTGGACGACGAGGGCGACGGACCATTGCCCGTTCTCGATCACCAGATCGAGCGGATACTTCCAGACCTTGCCGTACCAATGCACGTCGGAGCGCAGGAACAGCCGTCCGCCCGAGGCATTGAACACGCGCAGCAGGGTGGATGCGCCGGACTTGTATTCGTCCTTCATCCCGTTGACGACCTTCATGACCTCGAAGTCGGTCGAGGCCCGCTGCTCCAGGGCGTAGGAGGACAGGAGCGTCGCGGTCGCTGCCGCATCGCGAGTGCGCGCATCGGTCTTCAACGTGGCGGAGGTTACGGCCGGGCCGAGGATCATGTGTCGTCTCCCAATTGATCGATTATGGATCAGACAAAAGGATATTGCGTCTTTGTCGTGTACAGCCCATCGACCACGATGGTATCACCGAGGTATCCACGCGTGATCGCCGCCACCCGGCCGTCCTGAGAGATCGCCCTCGGCTGCGGTTTGGCCGGGACCTCGCCCTGTCTCGCCATCGCGACCGCGCATTCGCCGGCGGGGCACAGCCAATGCGTGATCAGACCCGAATCTCCGCCGCGGTATGCGATCACCAACTTGCCGAAAACGACACCGCTGGGGGAATGAATACCCTTGGCGATGACGACGCTCCACTGGCCGGGATCGATGATGTAGTCGGGTGGATACTTCGCGATCGACGCCTCCCCCGTATAGCTGTCGCGGTGAAGCCAGAGCCGCTCGTCGCTGGCATTATAGAGGCGGAACGCGATCGCACCGTCGCCCAGCTCGCCGAGCATGGCATTGACGTGGCGCATCAATTCGAGGTCGCGCAGGCCGCGCCGTTCGAGAGCGATCTTCGCCAGGTCGTCGTTCGTGATCGTCTCGGCGTCGGCATATCGCGGATCGAGCTTGACCTGTTCTCGAACCAGGGGCGTTGCGAACAACATCGATCGACCTCATCGTATAAATTACAAACTATTCAACCATGCGACGCCATCACCTGCGCCGACCCGTTTCTAAGATCGAGAGATTTCGAAATAATTACGAACGGAAGCCCAACAAAATTTTGCTATTTTCATATTTGTGCAATGAAAGGAGGTGCGGGCGCGGACGACTTCGGGTATCGGTAGGAATGAAATCTTCACCGGGCGTTGCACCTTCGCCCCCCACGGCGCCGTGAGCCGGGCCGGGTCCGGCCCGGCGCACCGGGAGACGGCGGAGCGCCGGGGCGGCGACCGTTTCGTGAAGCCGGTTTCGTCTCGGATCGTCGCCGTACAGGGATCGACGACAGCCGCCCCCCGGGTGCCGTTCCCGGCCCGCCGGACGCGCGCCACCGCCGACACCAGGGCGGTGTTCGGGTTGGCGGGCACGCCCTACGCCGTGCCGCGCGGCCCCCGGGCAGGAACGGCGGGAGAACGAGGAGCCGATCCTGCGGGCCTCGTGGGGCGCCTACTCCACCCCGGCCGGGGGCTTCAGCGTCGCGCCGATGCGCGAGGAGACGATCACCGCCTGAGTGCGGCTCTCGACGCCGAGCTTCTGCAGGATCGCCGAGACGTGGGCCTTGACGGTCGCCTCCGAGACGCCGAGCTCGTAGGCGATCTGCTTGTTGAGCAGGCCTTCCGAGAGCATCATCAGCACCCGCACCTGCTGCGGCGTCAGGGTGCCGAGGCGGCGCATCAGGTCGGCCGTCTCCTTGTCCTCGGAGGCCGACAATTCGATGTCGGGCGGCGACCAGTGGCCGCCGGCTAGCACCTGGCCGATCGCTTCGCCGATGCGGTCGACCTCGAGGGATTTCGGGATGAAGCCGGCGGCGCCGAAATCGAGGGCGCGGCGGATCACCACTGGGTCCTCGTTGGCCGAGACGATCACCACGGGGATCGCCGGGTGCTGCGCCCGCAGATAGATCAGGCCGGAGAAGCCCTGCACCCCCGGCATCGTCAGATCGAGGAGCACGAGGTCGATCTCGGGCTCGTCATCGAGGATCCTGGTCAGCGGTTCGAGCCCGCTCGCCTCGAGGATCCGGGCGCCGGGCAGGATCGCCGTCACGGCGCCGCGCAGGGCACCGCGAAAGAGCGGGTGGTCGTCCGCGACGACGATGGTGGTCTCGGAACCCAACGCACTCCCCGCCACGGCACGCGCGCTCCTTGGCGCCTCTCGGCCTACTTCTTTTGTCTCTATAGCTTTTTTTGGCGGGCTTGAAACCGGAGGCTGTGCGTTCTCCACGCCGGCAACGCGGCCGGCGGAGTGCTTAGGACGGGACGGCGGCGGGGCGGGCCCCGCCGAATGCCGCGTACCGGGATCAGTCGAGCGCGCCGGTGAGGGCGGCCGCGGCCGGCTCGACATAGCCCCGCGCGATGAGTTCGGGCTGGGGCGCGGTCCGCCGACGAGCGGCCGGGACCGGCTGCGGCGTCGTGGTCAGCTCCGCCTGGGGCCGCACGGCCGCGGTGTCGCGGGCCATCTCGCGCATGATGGGCGGGAAGACGGTGACGGCAGCGGAACGATCCTGCGCATTCGCCGGCCAAGCGCTGAGGGCGAGGAGAGAAATTGCAAAATACTTCATGGCTGATCTCACTGCGATGCAGGTCAAATCGATGCTTTCTATTAAATAATCATAAAATCTTTTGCACCGCAACATGAAATATAAGACATGGGGATCGGCCGATTTCGATTGTCGATAACGGCGGTCGGTCGATGATTTTAGCGGTTTCTGGCGTCGATACGGCATAGAAGACGCACCACGAACTTCAGATCATCGATCGATCAGTGGGCACTCTTGCGAGTATCGTCGCGCGGATCGTGTGCATCGCACACAGGATTGTGCGGGACAGGAAGAGGCCGACCACGTGCGGTCGACCCGCCGTCGCGGGACATGCACAGGGGAAAGACGTGGCGGCGGCGGATTCGACCGAGCGGGCTGACACCGGCGCGGGACACGATCCGGGCGGTCCCCGCACCGCTCGCGCCGACCGCACGGGAGCGGTCGGCGAGGATGCGATATTTCCCGGTCGGTGCCGGGCCCCGACGCGGCGCAGCGGCGCATCCGCGAACCGGATGCGTCATACGCTTTCCGATTGATCGCTTCGCGATGCGGAAAGCGACTTCGCTCAGGCGCCGCGCGGGCTGATGATACGAAATCCGGAAGTGATCTTCCGGATTTCGTATCATCCGGCCCGTGACCCAACCCTCGACCGTCTTCCGCCGGTCAGGTGCCGACGAGGTGCAGCACGATCTCGCGCCGATGCGGCCGGTCGCGATGCTCGATCAGGTAGATCCCCTGCCAGGTGCCGAGCGCCAGCCCGCCCTCGACCAGCGGAATCGTCAGCGCCGCATCGGTGAGCATGGTGCGGATATGGGCCGGCATGTCGTCCGGCCCCTCGATGCCGTGGACGTAAAGCCCATGGCGCGGCGCCAGCCCGTCGAGGGCGGTCATCAGGTCGGTGCGCACGTCCGGGTCGGCATTCTCCTGGATCGTCAGCGACGCCGAGGTGTGGCGGCAGAACACCGTAAGCAATCCGTGGCGCAAGCCTGCCTCGCGCACGAAGCGGGCCGCCGCCGCGGTGATCTCGGTGAAGCCCTGGCCCCTGGTGTCGACCACGAGGCGGCCGGTGGCCTGGCGGGTGACCGGGCCCTCGGCGATCCTCTCGACGCGTCTCATTCGGCGATCTCCCGTCCGGGGTGAACCTCTTTCTCGCCACGGGCCAGGATGCGCTCCAGCGCCTCGATCCGGTCGGCCTCGGCCGGCGGCTTGTCCCAGCGGATCCGGCTGACGCGGGGAAACCGCATCGCCACGCCCGACTTGTGCCGGGTCGAGCGCTGCACGCCTTCGAAGGCGATCTCCAGCACCAGCCCCTTCCCCACCCCGTATTCCACCTCCCGCACCGGGCCGAAGCGCTTGGTGGTGTGGTTGCGGACGTAGCGGTCGAGCTTGGCCAGTTCCTCGTCGGTGAAGCCGTGATAGGCCTTGCCCACCGGCACCAGCTCCTCGGCCCCGTCCGGCGCCTCGCGCCAGACCCCGAACGTGTAGTCGGAATAGAACGACGAGCGCTTCCCGTGGCCGCGCTGGGCGTACATCATCACCGCATCGACGAGGTAGGGCTCGCGCTTCCACTTCCACCACGGCCCTTTGGGCCGGCCGGGCTGGTAGGGGCTGGTGAGGCGCTTCAGCATCACGCCCTCGATCGCGTCCGCATCCGGCCCGGCGCCGACGGAGGCCGGATCGGCCCGGGCCGCGGCCAGCGCCTCCCAGTCGGCGAAGGGTACGAGCGGCGAGAGATCGATGCGGGCGTGATCCAGCCCGGCGACGAAGGCCTCCAGCCGCGCCCGGCGCTCGGCGAAGGGCAGCGGCCGCAGGTCCTCCCCGTCCTCGGCCAGGAGGTCGTAGGCGCGGACATGAGCCGGGAAGTCCTGCAGGAGCTTGCCGGTCACCGCCTTCCGGTTGAGGCGCTGCTGGAGCACGTTGAAGCTCTGCACCCGTTCCTCGCGCAGGATCAGCAATTCGCCGTCGACGGCACCCGAGAAGGTGATCGCCTCGGCGAGGTCCGGGAAGGCGCCGGAAATGTCCTCGCCGGTGCGTGAATAGATCTTCTGGACCTGGCGTCCGTCACGGTCGCGCCCGCCGGCGAGCTGGACCCGGATGCCGTCCCATTTCCACTCGGCCGAGAACGCCTCCGGCTCCAGCTTGTCGAAGTCGCTCTCCTCCTCGATCGGGTGCGACAGCATCGGGGGACGAAACGGCGCCGGGTTGATCGATTCCGGCGGCCCGGCCCGGCCCTCGACCCAGGCGAACAGCTCGGGGTACGGCGCCTCCAGCCCGTGCCAGACCTCCTCGACCGCGTCGGCCTCGTGCCCGCCGAGGCTCGCCACCGCGGTCTTGGCGAGCCTGGCCGAGACGCCGACCCGGAGTTCCCCGGTGATGAGCTTGAGGAGCGCCCAGCGCCCGGTCTCGTCGAGGGCGTCGAGCCAGGAGGCCAAGCGCGCCGGCAGCTCGCCCTTGCCGATGGTGCCTAACGCCTCCACCACCTCGGACAGGGTCGGCACCGGCGGGTTGTTGTGGCCGGGGCCCGGCTCATTGCCCCTCCCCGGCCAGATCAGCGCCGTCGATTCCGCGAGATCGCCGACAAAATTGTGCGACAGCCGAAACAGCACCGGATCGACCCGCTCCTCGACGAGGCCGCGGATCAGGCCGGGCTTGGCCTCGCGGAAGCTCAGGGATCCGGTCATCGCGGCGAGTGCGTAGCCGCGATCCGGATCGGCGGTATGGCGGAAGAAATCCTGGAGCAGGCGCAGCTTGGCATTGCGGCGCGGCTCGTAGGCCAGGCGGTCGAGGAGACGGGCGAAGTCGTTCACGCGGCCGTCTCCGCAGCTTGCGGCTTGGCGTCGGGTTCCGGCTCCGCCTCGCCCTCGTCGCCGTAGCCCAGCATGTGCAGGGGCTTGGCCCGGATCCCTTGCGTCCCGCACCAATGCACCAGGGCATCCTCCTGGCCGTGGGTGACCCAGACCTCGCCGGCCCCCGTCTCCTTGATGGTGCGGCAGAGGTCGTCCCAGTCCGAATGGTCGGAGATGACCAGCGGCAGCTCGACGCCCTTCTGGCGGGCGCGCGCCCGCACCCGCATCCAGCCGGAGGCGAAGCCGGTGACCGGATCGGGGAACTTGCGCGACCACAGGTCCTGGATCGCGGAGGGCGGGCAGATCACGATCCTGCCGCCGAGCTTCGGCCGCTCCGCTGCCACGACCTTGACCGTCTCACCGAGCGGGATGCCCTCGCGCCGGTAGAGATCGGTCAGCTTCTCCATCGCACCGTGCAGGTAGATCGGATCCGAGAAGCCTTCCTCCCGCAGCAGCGCCATCACCCTTTGCGCCTTGCCGAGCGCGTAGGCGCCGACGATGTGGGTGCGCTCGGGGAAGAGCCGCACCGAATCGAGCAGCTTGCGCACCTCGTCGCGGGCGACCGGATGGCGGAAGACCGGGAGGCCGAAGGTCGCCTCGGTGATGAACACGTCGCAGGGCACGACCTCGAACGCTGAGCAGGTCGGGTCGCGCGCCCGCTTGTAGTCGCCCGAAGCGACGATCCGGCAGCCGCCCTGCTCGATGGCGATCTGCGCCGAGCCCAGCACGTGGCCGGCGGGATGGAAGCGCACCGTGACGCCGCCCATCCGGATCGCCTCGCCGGGCCGCGCTTCCTGGCGGGTCGTGCAAAAATCCTCGCCATAGCGCACCGCCATGATGCGCAGGGTCTCCGGGGTCGCCAGCACCGCACCGTGCCCGGCCCGCGCATGGTCGGCATGGCCGTGGGTGATGAGCGCGCGCGGCACCGGGCGGACCGGATCGACGTGGAAGTCGCCGGGCGGGCAATACAGCCCCTCGCGGGTCAGGGTGAGGAGATCGGTGGGGCGCGGCGCCATTCGTCCTCGTTGCGCGGTGAGGCCTCTTCCCGGGACCGGGGCCGGGTATATAGGCGGCCCGGACGGTTCGTCCCTCCCCCGCCGCTTCGCCCGAAGGCCCCTCAGCGATGCCCGCCCCCGCCCGCTCCTCCGGCGACCTCCTCGCCGACCGCCGCTATGCCTGGGCCGAAGCCGCCCTGGCCGAGGGCGATGCGCAGGCCGCCGCCGACCTCGCGGGCCAGGTGCTGGAACGGGTGCCCGGCTACGGCCCGGCCTGGCTGCTCATCGGCCGCGCCCGCGCCGCCGATCCGGCTCTGCGGGCAGGGGCCGCGGAAGCGTTCCGGGCCGCCCTCGCCCTCGATCCGGAGGATGCGTTGGGCGCCCGCCTGCATCTGGCGGAACTCGGCGAGACGGCCGAGGACGCGATCTCGCCGGCCTATATCCGCGCCCTGTTCGACGGCTATGCCGGCCGCTTCGAGCGCCATCTGGTCGAGGGGCTCGGCTATTGCGGCCCGGCGCTGATCCGCACGGCCCTGGAGCGCCTGCGGGGCCCCGACCTGTTCTTCTCGCGCGTCCTCGATCTCGGCTGCGGCACTGGCCTGATGGCGCGCGCGCTGGAGGGAATCGCCGGGTCGCTCGCCGGCATCGATCTCTCGCCCCGGATGCTGGCCGAGGCCCGGCGCACCGGCCTCTATGCCCGCCTGCACGAGGGCGACCTGCGGGATTTCTTAGGGGCAGAGCCGCCCGCGAGCGCCGACCTCGCGGTGGCGGCCGACGTGTTCATCTACCTGCGCGAGATCGGCCCGGTCCTCACGGAGGCGGCCCGGGTGCTGGCGGCCGGCGGGCTGTTCGCCTTCACGGTGCAGGGGCATCCGGGCGAGCGCGGCGCCGTGCTCGGGGCCGATGGGCGCTACGCCCACGGCGTCGCGACCCTGCGCGAGGCGGCGGAGACGGCCGGGCTCGCCGTCGCGCTGCTGGAGCCGGCGGAGATCCGGCGCCAGAACGGCGCCGGGGTGCCGGGATGGCTCGCGGTGCTGGCGCGCTGAGCCGGAGCCAAGGAGCGGGAGAGCCAAGAGCCCGGCACGGGCGTGGGCCAGCCGATGCCCCGATGCAGCACTGCCTCAGAGCATTTTCCGACGGGGTGGATACCGGCTAGTCGTAGAAAATGCTGCGAAATTAAGAATCCTAGAGAGATTCGCGATGGCAACGCCATCGCGAGGCGCTCTGGCCCCTTGGCGGAACGAATCCCGGCCGCATTTGCCTCGCGCCGGCATTTCCGCCCATCCGGGGCGAGACCGGACCATGCGCGAAGGACCAAGGATGCTGACCCTGCGCCAGATCGAGGTCGCCCGCGCCGTGATGGTGACCGGGACCATCGCGGGTGCGGCGAGGCTCCTCAATGTCTCCGCGCCGGGCATCAGCCGGCTGATGAAGTACACCGAGGCCTCGCTCGGCTTCCGCCTGTTCGACCGGCGGGGCGGACGCCTGGTGCCGTCCGAGCAGGCGCGCCACGTCTTCGCGCAGATCAACGCCGTCTTCGACAAGATCGAGGACCTGCGCTTCGTCCTGGAGCGCACGCAAGGCGGCGCGGGCCAGGAATTGTCGATCGGCTCGGTGCCGTCGATCTCGCACGTGATGGTGCCCCGCGCGATCGAGCGGGTGCGGGCGGCCTATCCGCACCTCGTCATCGACATCAACATCCTCAAGCTCGAGGAGGCGATCGACTACCTGCTGCTGGGCAAGGGCGAGGTGGTGGCGATGAGCTACCGCCTCGATCACCCGGCCCTGACCTTCGAGCCGCTCGCCCGCGGCGGCCTGTTCTGCATCGTGCCGCTCGACCATCCGCTCGCGGGCCGCTCCTCGATCTCGGCCGAGGAGATCGTGCGCCATCCCCTGATCGGCATCGACCCGAACGACCCCTACGGCCGGATCATGTCCGACATTTTTCGCGCCCGCGGCCTGTCATACGGGATCACCATCCGGGCCCGGTTCGGCTCGACGGTGTGCTCGCTGGTGCGGGCGGGCCTCGGCATCGCGGTGATCGACCAGTTCACCATCGCGTACGACGCCGTCCCGGGCATCCGCGTGCTGCCGATCGAGGAGGGGCCGGTCTTCGAGACCTGGATCGCCATGAAGGCCGGCACCGCCCTCAGCATGTTCGCGGGAAGCTTCGTGCGCTTCCTGCGGGAGGAGATGGCGCGACCGGGACAGGTGCGGCCCGGACCGTGACATGCGGCCCGGAGCATCCGGCTCGCCCCAGGCGACGATGATTGCTGCGGATTTCAGGCGCATGAGCGCCGCGCCTGCTTGCGCAATATCTCCAGATCGCAGGCGACGGCGAACCCCATCGCACGCTTGATCCCGGGCAACATTGCAGCGCCGTTCATGGCAAACGCGACTTCGACCAGCCCGGTATCGCCGTAGGCTCGCCTGACGGCGTCGCGCACCTCCGGCGCATCGTCGCGCCGCCCGGCGACCGCGTCCGCCAAGGTCGCGACGGCGGCAATGTCCTCGGGAAGATCCTGATAATTTCCGGAAACGATTCGATCGACGATCGCGCCGTCGATTCCTGCGCCGAGGGCAAGGTTGATCTCGGCCGCGACGCACGTGCCGCAATCCGCCGCGATCGCACCGCGGAGACGAGCGGCGTGATACGCCCGAGCCGGCACCTTCGTGTTGGGATCGAGAAATCCAAAAATCTTGTTGTAACGCCTGAGCAGGCCAAGATCGATTTGCGCAATTCTGCGGACGTAATCGAAACCAACACCAACGCGCCGTTCCGCCCGACCGATGAGGCAGATGGCGATCCTGGTGAGGAGCATGGGAGTGCGGCTTCTGCAAGAGATGACCGAGTGCCGCCTGTCGCGGCACTCAATCGTCAAGTGGCACGACTCCCCATGGAATTTTTGTGACAAGGACGCCGGAAGGCGGGAGTCGACATTCTCGGCGATGCGCATACCGCAGTGTCGCGCCCATCGTCCCGGAAAGGCAGCCCCCGCATCGTTGATCCGATCGAGTTCCGAGGCCTCACCGTAACATGATGTTACGATCGGCATGCAACTTGGTACTCAGGATGCGAACGCCATGGAGATATTGTGCAGCCCAGGGAGAGCTCGCCACGGGCGGGCGCACCATTGAGGGGCCGCACACCATGGCTCACGGACACGCCAGACCCATCCTGCTCGGCCTGATCGGCTCGCCGATCGCCCATTCGGCCTCGCCGGCGATGCACGAGGCCGCCGCCGAGGCGGTCGGCCTGCGGGCCCATTACCAGCTCATCGACGTTGCGAACGCCGACGACGCGCAGTTGCGCACCCTGCTCTCCGCCCTCGCCCCGATCGGATTTTCGGGCGTCAACGTCACCTTCCCCTACAAGGAACGGGTCCTGCCCGTCCTCGACGCCCTGTCGCCGGGGGCGCGTGCCGTCGGTGCCGTCAACACGATCGTGGTCCGGGACGGGCGGCTCATCGGCCACAACACCGACACGACCGGTTTCGCCCGCGCCCTCACCCAGGCCTTCGGGCCTGCACCCGAAGGCCCGGTGGCGCTGATCGGCGCCGGCGGCGTCGGCAAGGCGGTCGCGGTGGCGCTCGCCGGCCTGCCCGGCGTCGAGGTCCGGCTGGTCGATGCCGACCCGGCCAAGGCCGAGGCGGTGGCCGGCGCCCTCGCAGGACAGGCACCGGTGCGGGTCTGCCGCCGGGTCGAGGAGGCGGTCGAGGGCGCAAGCGGCATCGTCAACGGCACGCCGATCGGCATGCTGCCGGATCGCGGCACGCCGGTGCCCCTCGGCCTGCTCCATCCCGGCCTCTGGGTGGCCGATGCGGTCTACTCACCGCTCTGGACCCCCCTCCTGACCGAGGCGGCCCGGATCGGCGCCCGCACCATGACGGGACGCGAACTCGCCATTCATCAGGCCCTCGACGCCTTCGCGCTGTTCACCGGCTGCGAGGCGCCGGCCTCCGCCATGGAGCGGGCCTTCGACCGGGCGGTGGCACCGCTCGCCGCCTGAACCTTCGCCGCCCGATCCCTGGGAGCAAGCCCGGGGGCGCCCTTGCATTTCGGGGCCGGATATGGAAATGCGCAAACAGGCCTTGATTGATCTTTACTTTACGCCATTCGGCTCGCTACCCTCTAAGAAAAACCAAGCTGACCCAATGCCGCCCGGCTTGCGAAGGCGGCACCAATCCTGTCGAACACCGGAGGAACAACCGATGAGTGCGATACCAGGCGACCACGTCCACGACCGAGCACAATCGAAGAAGGCTGCGGCGAGCGGCTGGATCGGCTCGGCGCTCGAGTATTACGACTTCTTCATCTACGCGACGGCGGCCTCGCTGATCTTCCCGCAGCTGTTCTTCCCGTCCAACAACCCGACCGTGGCGATCGTGGCCTCGCTCGCCACCTACGGCGTCGGCTACGTCAGCCGGCCGATCGGCGCCTTCGTGCTCGGCCATTGGGGCGACACCCACGGCCGCAAGCACGTGCTCATCGTATGCATGTTCCTGATGGGCTTCTCGACCATCGCGGTCGGCCTCCTGCCCACCTACAGCCAGGTCGGCATCCTCGCCCCGATCCTGCTCGTCATCCTGCGGCTGATCCAGGGCTTCGCCGTCGCCGGCGAGATCTCGGGCGCGAGCTCGATGACCATGGAGCACGCGCCGTTCGGCCGCCGCGGCTTCTTCGCCAGCTTCACCCTGCAGGGCGTGCAGGCCGGCCAGATCCTGGCCGCCGCGGTCTTCCTGCCCCTCGCCCACTACATGCCGACCGAGGCGTTCAACTCCTGGGGCTGGCGCATCCCGTTCCTCCTGAGCTTCCTCGTCATCATCGCCGGCTACATCATCCGCCGCGAGGTCGACGAGACCCCGGCCTTCGCCGCCGAGGAGACCCAGGGCGCGGTCGCCCGCGCGCCGGTCGTCGAGGCCTTCGCCACCTCCTGGGCCGACATGCTGCGGGTGGTGTGCATGGCGCTGATGAACGTGATCCCGGTGGTCACCACCATCTTCGGCGCGGCCTACGCGGTCCAGGCGGCCTACGGCGTCGGCTTCCACAAGGACGTGTATCTCTGGATCCCGGTGCTCGGGAACATCCTGGCGGTGATCGTGATCCCGTATGTCGGCAACCTGTCGGACAAGATCGGCCGCCGCCTGCCGATCATCGTCGGCGCGCTCGGCTCCGGCCTGCTGTCCTTCGGCTACCTGTATGCCATCAGCATCGCCAACGTGCCGCTGGCGATCGTGATGTCGCTGCTGATGTGGGGCGTGGTCTACCAGGGCTACAACGCGGTCTTCCCGAGCTTCTACCCCGAGCTGTTCCCGACCCGCACCCGCGTCTCCGCGATGGCGATCTCGCAGAATGTCGGCACCGCCATCACGGCGATGCTGCCGGCCCTGTTCGCCACCGTGGCGCCTCCCGGCTCGACCAACATCCCGCTCACCATCGGCGCCATCACGCTGGCGATCACCGCGGTGGCGGCGGCGGCGGCCTTCAGCGCCCGCGAGACCTACCGCATTCCGATGAAGGAGCTCGGCCAGCCCCGCGCGGTGCCGCTGGCGAAGTCGGATTACGAGCGGCTGCGCAACGAGGCGATGGCCTGACGAGATCGGCCCGGGCGCGTCCCGGGCCGACCGGCAGGGAGATGGGTGGGCCGGGCGCGGACAGCGTCCGGCCCGCCTCCGTTCCGGCAGGCGGTGCGGGCGCCGCGCGCAAACCTCGACCCGCGAAGCTGGATTTCGCCGGCCAGATAGGGCATCGGGCATGGCATCCCCTTCGAGACACGGCGCCTCATGACCGAGACCTCCCCGATCCCGCAGGCCGCGCGCCCGAAGCTCGTCCTCGCCTCGGCCTCGCCCCGACGCCTCGCGCTGCTGCAGCAGGCGGGGCTGGAGCCGGACGCCCTGCTGCCGGCCGACCTCGACGAGGCGCCGCTGAAGGCAGAGAAGCCCCGCGACCTGGTACGCCGGCTCGCCCGGGCCAAGCTCGACGTGGCGGTGGCGGCGGCGCGCGGCACCGAGGAGCTGCGCCAGGGCTACGTGGTCGCGGCCGACACCGTGGTGGCGGTGGGCCGGCGCATCCTGCCGAAGGCCGAGGTGACCGACGAGGCGGCGGAGTGCATGCGGCTCCTCTCCGGCCGGGCCCACCGGGTCTATACGGCGGTCTGCGTCATCGGCCCGAAGGACAAGCCGCGGGAGCGGTTGGTCGAGACCCGGGTGCGGTTCAAGCGCCTCTCGGCCAAGGAGATCGAGGCCTATCTCGCCAGCGGCGAGTGGCGCGGCAAGGCCGGCGGCTACGCGATCCAGGGGCTCGCCGGCTCCTTCGTGGTCAAGCTCGTCGGCTCCTACAGCGCCGTGGTCGGCCTGCCGCTCTACGAGACGGTCGGCCTGCTCGAAGGCGAGGGTTACCCGGTCCGCGGCGCTTGGGCGTGACGCGGGCTGAGCACGAAGGCTTCGTTCGATTGCCCAGGCGCTGAGGCGGTTTCTCCCATTCTCACCCTCATCCTGAGGTGTTAGTCGATCGTCGATCGACTGACCTCGAAGGAGGGTTCCAGAGATCGCTGAGACTTCTGGAGCCCTCCTTCGAGGCTCATTCGTTCGCACCTCAGGATGAGGTCGCGAGGAGGGTGAATTCGATTTTACGATTTCTTCGATTGTTCGTCGGAAAAGTTTCAAGAGGAGTCGCGATCGATGACGCGCGATAACGACAGTGCTTCGCCCGCCTGCCCGATCTGCGGCAAGCCGGCGACCCCGGCCTCCAAGCCGTTCTGTTCCACGCGCTGCGCCGACGTGGACCTGCAGCGCTGGCTCAGCGGGCGCTACGCGATCCCCGGCCGCGACGAGGACGCCCTCGGTCAGGACGACGGCTCCCGAGAAGAGTGAGAGGATACTGAGGGAGAGCAGGGAACGGCCGGAGGCCTGCCCGGTTGACGGCGGCCTCACGCAACCGACAGCCGGAGCCGTCCCTCATGTCGTCCGACTTCCCCAACCCCCTCACAAAGCATCCCCGTCCGCCCTTCGAGGGCCAGCCGCAGAGCTTTCCCGGCCTGACCGGGCGGATGAAGCCGGAGCCCGACCACGGCGAGGCGAGCTACAAGGGATCGGCTAAGCTCGCCGGCCGGGCGGCCCTGATCACCGGAGGCGATTCCGGCATCGGCCGGGCGGTTGCCATCGCGTATGCCCGCGAGGGCGCCGACGTGGCGATCTCCTACCTACCGTCCGAGCAGGGAGACGCCGAGGCGGTGGCCGGATGGGTCGAGAAGGCCGGGCGCCGGGCGCTGCTGCTGCCGGGCGACCTCAAGGACAGGGCCTATTGCCGCGAGATCGTCGCCCGCACCGCCGAGACCTTCGGCCGTCTCGACGTGGTGGTCAATAACGGCGCCTTCCAGCAGCCGAACCAGGACCTGGCATCGATCGACGACCAAGTCTTCGAGGACCATTTCCGCACCAACGTCTTCGGATCGTTCACCGTCACCAAGGCGGCGATGGCGCATCTCAAGCCCGGCGCCTCGGTGATCTTCACCTCGTCGGTGAATTCCAAGCACCCGATGCCGTCCCTGCTCGCCTATAGTGCCACCAAGGGGGCGCTCAGCAACCTGGTGCTGAGCCTGGCGCAGCTCTTGGCCGAGAAGGGCGTGCGGGTGAACGGCGTGCTGCCGGGCCCGATCTGGACGCCGTTCATCCCGTCCGGGATGGAGGAGGATTCCGTCAAGTCCTTCGGCAGCCAGGTGCCGTTCGGCCGCCCCGGCCAGCCGGCGGAACTGGCCTCGGCCTACGTCATGCTGGCCTCGGACGAGAGCAGCTACACGTCGGGGGCGCTGGTGACGGTGGCGGGGGCGATGCCGGTGCTGTGAGGCAAGGGGTTGCTTGCGAATTCGGTGCAAGCATACGATCACCAACACACAGGGTCATCCCGGGGCCGCGACCGCGGAGCCCGGGATCCAGAACCGCGGAGTGTTTAGAATGAGGCGGACAACGTGCCGACTTGTTCTTCAAGAACCGAGCGTCTGGATTCCGGGCTCCGCTGCGCGGCCCCGGAATGACGTGGAGGGTGTCGTTGCATTCGGCGGGATCCGCGACACCTCACCGCCCGCAGGCCGGCGCCCCGTAGCCGGCATAGACCACCCGCACGGTCCGGCACGCCGCAGTCGGAGCCGCAACCGGCGTCTCCGCGGCCACCGTGGTCTCGGTGACGGCGACCGGCTCGGTCTTCGGAGCGTCGGCGCCTGCCCGCACCACCAGCGGGGTCGCGACCAGGGACAGGAGCGCGGCGGCGGCAAGCAGGGTCAGGCGCTCGGTCACGGTCGGTCTCCTCTCGTCCTGGGCGGGGTATCTTCCGCATCGCCGTTTTGCACTGCGGGATGCGGCGGCTTCGTCTGATCTGTACTGTCAACGAGCTTGACCGTGCCACGGTTCCGCCACACCGGCGAACGGGTGCGGCGGCGCACGCCTCGCTTGACTCGGGGGCTGCCGGTTCTAAGGCTCCCCGCCACGATAGCGCCCGAGCCGAACCCGCGAGACCATGACCACCACCGACGCCGACCTCCAGCCGACCCGCTCGTTCCAGGGGCTGATCCTGACGCTCCAGCGGTTCTGGGCCGCGCAGGGCTGCGTGATCCTCCAGCCCTACGACATGGAGGTCGGGGCAGGCACGTTCCATCCGGCCACCACCCTGCGGGCGCTCGGCCCCAAGCCGTGGAGGGCCGCCTACGTCCAGCCCTCGCGCCGGCCGAAGGACGGCCGCTACGGCGAGAACCCGAACCGGCTCCAGCACTATTACCAGTTTCAGGTGATCCTGAAGCCGAACCCGCCGAACCTCCAGGACCTCTACCTCGATTCGCTGAAGGCGATCGGCGTCGATCTCAGGCTGCACGACATCCGCTTCGTCGAGGACGATTGGGAGAGCCCGACGCTCGGCGCCTGGGGTCTGGGCTGGGAATGCTGGTGCGACGGGATGGAGGTGAGCCAGTTCACCTACTTCCAGCAGGTCGCCGGCTTCGAATGCGCGCCGGTCGCCGGCGAGCTGACCTACGGCCTCGAGCGCCTGGCGATGTACGTCCAGGGCGTCGAGAACGTCTACGCCCTCAACTTCAACGGCCGTGAGGGCGACGAGAAGGTCACCTACGGCGACGTGTTCCTGCAGGCCGAGCAGGAATATTCGCGCCACAACTTCGAGGCCACCGATACCGAGATGCTCTTCCGGCAGTTCCGCGACGCGGAAGCCGCCTGCCGGGCCTACCTCAAGGCCGGCGAGCCCGGGCCCAACGGCAACGATCCGCGCCACCGCATGGCGCAGCCGGCCTACGATCAGTGCATCAAGGCCAGTCACGTCTTCAACCTGCTCGACGCGCGCGGGGTGATCTCGGTGACCGAGCGCCAGAGCTACATCCTGCGGGTGCGCGAGCTGGCCAAGGCCTGCGGCGAAGCCTGGCGGCGCACCGATGCGGGCGGGCTTGCCGGTGCGGGCGTCCTTGCCGGCGAATCACCCGCCGCCTGACAGCCGCGCCGCCCGGCCTTACACCGCCCGTCATACCCTTCTCTCGATTTCGGGCTCTCCTTGGTGAGAGCCTTGAGGCCGCCCGATGCCCGACCTGCTGCTCGAACTCTTCTCCGAGGAAATCCCCGCCCGCATGCAGCGGCGCGCGGCCGAGGACCTGCGCAAGCTCGTCACCGACGCGCTGGTCGAGCGCGGTTTCCTGTACGAGGGCGCCAAGGCCTTCGCGACACCCCGCCGCCTCGCCCTCCACGTCGCCGGCCTGCCGGCCCGCGGCCAGGACGTGCGTGAGGAGCGCAAAGGCCCCCGCGTCGGCGCCCCCGAGGGCGCGGTGCAGGGCTTCCTGAAGAGCGCCGGCCTCGCCAGCCTCGACGAGGCGAAGATCGTCTCCGATCCGAAGAAGGGCGAGTTCTACGTCGCGGTGATCGAGCGGCCCGGCCGCGAAACGATCGAAGTCCTGGCCGAGATCATCCCGGCCATCGTCAAGAGCTTCCCCTGGCCGAAATCGATGCGCTGGGGCGCCGCCTCGCGCGAGCCCGGCTCCTTACGCTGGGTGCGGCCGCTGCACTCGATCGTCGCGAGCTTCGGCCCCGAGACCGAGACGCCCGAGGTGGTGCCGTTCACCATCGACGGGGTCGAGGTCGGGCTGACCACGCGGGGGCACCGCTTCCTGGCGCCGCACCCGATCGAGGTGCGCCGCTTCGCCGATTACCTGCCGGCCCTGGAGCGGGCCTTCGTGGTGCTCGATGCGGACCGGCGCAAGGACATCATCCTGCACGATGCCCGCGACCTCGCCTTCGCCCGCGGCCTCGACCTCGTCGAGGACGAGGGCCTGCTGGAAGAGGTGGCGGGCCTCGTCGAGTGGCCGGTGACCCTGATGGGCGCCTTCGACGAGCGCTTCCTGACGATTCCCCCGGAGGTGATCCGCGCCACGATCCGGGCGAACCAGAAGTGCTTCGTGCTGCGCAGGCCTCCCGGCCCGGACGGGCGCGAGCGCCTGGCCAATGCCTTCATCCTGGTCTCGAACCTCGTCGCCTCCGACGGCGGCGCGGCGATCGTCGCCGGCAACGAGCGGGTGGTGCGGGCGCGCCTCTCGGACGCGGCGTTCTTCTGGGAGACCGACCGCAAGGTGCGGCTGGAAGACCG
This sequence comes from Methylobacterium sp. 142-1Y, assembly GCF_057747795.1. Taxonomy (NCBI): domain Bacteria; kingdom Pseudomonadati; phylum Pseudomonadota; class Alphaproteobacteria; order Hyphomicrobiales; family Methylobacteriaceae; genus Methylobacterium; species Methylobacterium sp. 142-1Y. The sequence continues at coordinate 2,137,386 of NZ_CM173224.1, forward strand.
GCTCGTTAAGCTCGACAACATCGTCTTCCACGAGAAGCTCGGCACGCAAGCCGCGCGGGTGGAGCGCATTGCCAGCCTCGCCCGGGCGCTGGCGCCGTCGGTCGGGGCAGATCCCGATCTCGCCGAGCGGGCCGCGCGGCTCGCCAAGGCCGACCTCGTCACCGAGATGGTCGGCGAGTTCCCCGAGTTGCAGGGCCTGATGGGCCGCTACTACGCCGCCGAGCAGGGCGAGGACCCGGCGGTCGCCGCGGCGATCGAGGACCATTACAAGCCCCTCGGCCCCAGCGACCGGGTGCCGTCCGAGCCGGTCTCGGCGGCGGTGGCGCTCGCCGACAAGCTCGACACCCTGGTCGGCTTCTGGGCGATCGACGAGAAGCCGACGGGGAGCAAGGACCCCTATGCGCTGCGCCGCGCGGCGCTCGGCGTCATCCGTCTCATCCTGGCGAGCGAGGCCCGGCTGCCCCTGCGGGCGCAGATCGCCGCCGCCGCCACCGGACACGGCCAGGCCTCGGAGGCTTTCGCGGGTGATCTCCTCGCCTTCTTCGCCGACCGGCTGAAGGTCTACCTGCGCGACCAGGGCGCCCGCCACGACCTCATCGACGCCGTCTTCGCCCTGCCGGGCCAGGACGACCTCCTGATGGTGGTGCGCCGCGTCGAGGCGCTCGGTCGCTTCCTCGACACCGAGGACGGCAAGAACCTGCTCGCCGGCTCCCGCCGCGCCGCCAACATCCTGCGCATCGAGGAGAAGAAGGACGGCCGCGCCTACGACGCGGTGCCGGACCAAGGCCTCCTGAACCTGCCCGAGGAAGCGGCCCTCGCCGACGCCCTGCGAACAGCCGGCGCCGAAGCCGGCCGGGCGGTCGCGGTCGAGGATTTCGAGGGCGCGATGCGGGCGCTCTCGAGCTTACGCGCGCCCGTCGACGCCTTCTTCGACAAGGTGACGGTGAACGCCGACGACGCGCAGTTGCGCGCCAATCGTCTCGCTCTGCTCCATGCGCTCAGGGCGGCGACCCGGGAGGTGGCGGATTTCTCCCGCATCGGCGGCGAAGGTCGCTGAGTTCGAAAACTAACATAAGATGCGTTGCACAAGAGCCTCAGCACTTCACCAGGGAACGGTTTAACGACTTTTTCATTGTTTGTCGGCGCCGGGAACCGGTACAACCTCAACCGGTTCGATTCTCATCAACAGGACACGTCGGCGCCGCGCTCCGGCGGAAGGGAATGCCCTGTGCCGTAGCGCACCGCGAGGTGACGCGGCCGGTGGTTCCCTGCGCGCAGGTTCTGAGAGTCGGACCGGTGATGGAAGGCAGGAGATAGCCACGATGTCGCTCGGCGGGAAGGCTCGACCCACGGAGCAGAACGCTCCCCGGACGCCGGACGCATCCGCACCGCATGCGGGCGGCCGGGACGACGCAGGCGCCCAGGCGAGCGCCTGCATCCGCTCCCATGTGCGTCAGGTGCTGCTGCAGACGGGATCCGGCCCCTCAACCCAGGGGAATTGAGCGCACCAGCCGTCCGGCCCCGTCGCGGATCTCCAGCTGCCAGCCCTCCCCGAGGAGCGGCAGGTCGCCGCTCACCCGCATCTCGGCGATGACCGCCCGCGCTTCGGTCTCAGCCTGGTCGGCCGTGTCGGCCTCGACGCCCGTCGGGTCCTCGATCGCACGCGCGGGGCCGACCAGGTTGAAGAAATAGCGCTGCGGCATGAGGTCTGACCACGGTCGGTGATCGGGACGCAGCCCGGTTCGGGTCTCTCCGCCCGGCCCGCGTCCGATCGATTGCGAGTGCGACGCCCTGACGTTACCAGCCCGGTTCCGGGCTGGCATGTCAGGGAAAAGGCGAGTTGCACGCTCAAGCGTGAGCGATTCCGCGCCTGCCGCGTTCCTCCGAAGGGAGAGGGCGGCCGCCCCCCTTCTCCCACCGCCTGCGGGCGGCCGACGGACCACGGCGCGGCGAAGGCAGGCCGACCATGCAGCACGATTCCGCCCGAGCGCATCCCGAGAAGCGGAGACATCCGGACAAGCCGGGGGCCTCGGCCCGCAGCATCGTGCTCACCCTGCTCGGCGTCGTGATCGGCAGCGCCGGCTACTATGCCTCCTGGCGCTTCCAGACCCCGATCGGCACCCTTGCGGGCATCGCCGGCCTGGCGCTCTGCGTGATCGGCACCAGCCACGGGCATGACGGGGGCACGCGTCAGGTCGGATGATCGGCCCATGCGGCGAAACGCGGCCCGGGCGTGACCGATCCGGCGAGCCTCGGGAGACGTTGGTGCGGGAATCCTCGGTCGCGAGGATCGTCGATGAGGAGAATCCCGTGAACGCCAATTCCCCCGAGCACCGCATCGGCCACGACGTCGATTCCGTCGATCAGGTCAGCAGCGTCACGCTCTTCGGCTTCGCCGTCGTCGGTGCGGCCCTGACGGTGGCGCTGAACGCGATGCTGGTCTGATAGCCTGTTTGATCGATCTCTATCGATCGAATCTTCCTCGTCATTCCGGGGCCGCGCAGCGGAGCCCGGGATGACGAGGAAGGCATGAATACTGTCGATCAGGTCAAGCAGGCTTGAGGATCTTTCGGCCTCGGAACGAGCCCGCAGAGGTCGGAGCCGCGCAGCCCTGCGCAGCGGCTTCAGGCACGGTCGGCGGCAATTGTTGCCAAATCCGCCGAGCGCTCAGCGCGGGTTCGGATCCATCGGGTCGACGCCGCCCGGCTTCGGCCCGTCATTGGTCGGGAAGAAGCGCCGCGACGGCGACTGACGCGGCTGCACCGGCGTGCCGCGCAGGGGCTCGACGTCGACCTGGCCCTGGCGGTTGACCTGGCGGCTGCGCGGCGCCTCGTCGCCGCCCCGCGCCTGCTCGCGGCGCTTGCGGCCCTCGGGCTTGGCGGCGGCCACCGGCGCGTCCTCCTGCTCCTTCGGCTCGGCCACGAGGTCGGTACCACCTTTGCAGTCGACCAGCCACACGTCGTAGATCGGATGCTCGATCGCGTGCAGGCCCGGACTCGAGGCGAACATCCAGCCGGTGAAGATCCGCCGGTACTTGTTCTCCAGCGTGACCTCGTCGACCTCCAGGAAGGCCGTGGTCTTGGCGCTCTCGGTCGGGGGACGGGTGTAACAGACCCGCGGGGTGAGCTGGAGCGCGCCGAACTGCACCGTCTCGTCCACCGCCACCTCGAAGGAGACGGTGCGGCCGGTGATCTTGTCGAGGCCGGCGAAGACCGCGGTCGGGTTGCGGATCTTGTCGGCCCAGGCCGGCGCGGAGGTGAACGAGCCCCCCAGGACGGCGCCGCCCAGAACGATACCGCGGAGGAGCAGGAAGGCGCCCGCGGCGCGGCGTGCGGTCATGCGGCTCAAACCCAATCGCTCCCGGCTCGGTAGTCGGCGGCCATCTTGAAGGCCTCTCGCGCCCGGATCGACGGGGCGCGCGGGCAGGATCGGCCCGCCCGCGATAGACACAAGGAGGATGGTGGAAAAAGGGCGGCTTAGTGCACCTCACGAAACTCCCGCTGCGCCGATGCCGCCAGAAGCAGGCACCGGGCAGCGGGCGGGAGTTTCGTGAGAGACACTTACTCGCCCGGGACCCACGGCACGTAGTCGCCGGTCGCCGCCGGCCGCTGGCCGTAGGAGAGCTGCGAGCCCCGCGGCCGGTAGGCCGCCACGGTGCCGGTCAGGTTCTCCTCGTGCGGCTTCTGCCACTCCCGCGGGACGTAGGTCTCCTCGGAGGGCGCCACGTTGGTGGCGTGGCAGAGCCAGCCGCGCCAGCCGGGCGGCACCTTCGAGGCGTCGGCATAGCCGTTATAGATCACCCAGCGCCGCTCCGGGCCGACCGAGCGGTCGATCAACGGGCCCTGCGCGCGGTAGTAGCGGTTGCCGAACTCGTCCTCGCCGACGAACTGGCCATGGCGCTTGGTGTAGAATTCCAGGCTGACGGTCGAGCCGCTCCACCAGGTGAAGATCCGAAGCAGGGTGTCTTTCAGCGCCATCGCGACCGTCTCTGGGGCTCGGGCCCTTAAGGAATGGGGGAGGCCCCCTTCGTCGCGCGGGACTATGGTGAGATGACTCCCGGATGTCCAGCACGTCCCGCGCCGCAGCATGATTCCCCTGCGCGGAGCCCTCGGGCGGTTTGGTTCGGCTCAGGTTCGCTCACGATCTGTGAACAACTCGGTGCCCCGAGCTTGCGCCGGCTATGGGCGGCGCGCAGGCCCGCCGCGATTCTCGCAACCCGATCCTGGGCTTAAGCGCGGGCACGGCGCTATCCACAGGAATCCGGCCCTTAACACTATATGTAGGGAGGAACGGAGTCCGTCGACACTAGTTGTTGACGTGTGGCCGCCAGCGTCGGTAGTTTCCGGGGCATCGGACGGGAGGATCCCGGATCGGGTTCGCCCGCATCCGCCGAACCTCCAGCGCCCCGCCCATCCCCTGTAACCGGCGGACCCCGCACGCATGCGGGCGGTCCCCGGCTGTTCGTGACCGGAGAGTATCCCATGCGGTTCGAGCGTCGCATCACCACCGCGGGGCAATCGCCCTATGCCAGCATCCCGTTCCGCAAGGCGGTGAGCGAGATTCGCAATCCGGACGGCTCGGTGGTGTTCCGCCTCGACGGCATCGACGTGCCGGAGGCCTGGAGCCAGGTCGCCTGCGACGTGCTGGCCCAAAAGTACTTCCGCAAGGCCGGCGTGCCGAAGGCCCTGAAGAAGGTCGAGGAGAACGGCGTCCCCTCCTTCCTGTGGCGCTCGGTGCCCGACGAGGCGGCCTTGGCCCACCTCCCCGAGGGTGAGCGCACCGGGTCCGAGGTCTCGGCGACGCAGGTCTTCGACCGGCTCGCCGGCTGCTGGACCTACTGGGGCTGGAAGGGCGGCTACTTCTCGAGCGAGGAGGACGCGAGCGCCTTCCACGACGAGCTGCGCGCCATGCTCGCCCGCCAGATGGTGGCGCCGAACTCGCCGCAATGGTTCAACACCGGCCTGCACTGGGCCTACGGCATCGACGGCCCGGCGCAAGGCCACTACTACGTCGACTACAAGACCGGCGAGCTGACCCAGTCGGCGACCGCCTACGAGCACCCGCAGCCCCACGCCTGCTTCATCCAGTCCGTCGCCGACGACCTCGTCAACGAGGGCGGCATCATGGACCTGTGGGTGCGGGAAGCCCGCCTGTTCAAGTACGGCTCGGGCACCGGCTCGAACTTCTCGCGGCTCCGCGGCGAGAACGAGAAGCTCGCCGGCGGCGGCAAGTCCTCAGGGCTGATGAGCTTCCTCAAGATCGGCGACCGGGCCGCCGGGGCGATCAAGTCCGGCGGCACGACGCGCCGCGCCGCCAAGATGGTGATCGTCGACATCGACCATCCGGACGTCGAGGCCTTCATCGACTGGAAGGTCAAGGAGGAGCAGAAGGTCGCCGCGCTGGTCACCGGTTCCAAGGTGGTGTCCAAGCACCTCAAGGCGGTGATGAAGGCCTGCATCAACTGCGAGGCCGCGGGCGACGCCTGCTTCGATCCCGAGCGCAACCCGGCCCTCAAGCGCGAGGTCAAGGCCGCCCGCAAGGCGATGGTGCCGGATGCCGCGATCAAGCGGGTGATCCAGTATGCCCGCCAGGGCTACACCGACATCTCCTTCCCGATCTACGACACCGACTGGGATTCGGAAGCCTACCTCACCGTCGCCGGCCAGAACTCGAACAATTCGGTCTCGCTCACCGACGACTTCCTGCGCGCGGTCGATGCGGATGCGGACTGGACCCTGAGCCAGCGCACCACCGGCAAGCCGGCCAAGACCGTCAAGGCGGCGGAACTGTGGGACAAGATCGCGGAGGCCGCCTGGGCCTCGGCCGATCCGGGCCTGCACTTCAACACCACGATGAACGACTGGCACACCTGCCCGGTCGGCGGGCGGATCCGGGCCTCGAACCCGTGCTCCGAGTACATGTTCCTCGACGACACCGCCTGCAACCTCGCCTCGGCGAACCTGCTGGCGCTCTACGACCGCGGGGCCAAGCGCTTCGACGTCGAGGGCTACGAGCATCTGTGCCGGCTCTGGACCGTGGTCCTCGAGATCTCGGTGCTGATGGCGCAGTTCCCGAGCCGCGAGATCGCCGATCTCTCCTACAAGTACCGCACCCTCGGCCTCGGTTACGCCAATATCGGCGGGCTGCTGATGACCATGGGCCTGTCCTACGATTCCCGTGAGGGCCGGGCTCTCGCCGGTGCGCTCACCGCGATCATGACCGGCGTGTCCTACGCCACCTCGGCCGAGATGGCGCGCGAGCTCGGGCCCTTCCCGGCCTACGAGGAGAATGCCGACGCGATGCTGCGGGTGATCCGCAACCATCGCCGCGCCGCCCACGGCGAGGCCACCGGCTACGAGTTCCTCAACACCAACCCGGTGCCGCTCGACCATGCCGGCTGCCCGCAGGGCGAGCTGGTGGAGCACGCCAAGGCAGCCTGGGACCGGGCCCTGCGGCTCGGCGAGGAGCACGGCTACCGCAACGCGCAATCCACCGTCATCGCGCCGACCGGCACGATCGGCCTCGTCATGGATTGCGACACCACCGGCATCGAGCCCGACTTCGCCCTGGTGAAGTTCAAGAAGCTCGCCGGCGGCGGCTACTTCAAGATCATCAACCGGGCGGTGCCGGATGCCCTGCGCAGCCTCGGCTACCGCGAGGCCGAGATCGCCGAGATCGAGGCCTACGCCGTCGGCCACGGCTCGCTCGGCCAGGCCCCGGCGATCAACCCGGGCTCGCTCCGTGCCAAGGGCTTCACCGACGACAAGATCGCGGCGGTGGAGGCCGGGCTGAAGTCGGCCTTCGACATCAAGTTCGTGTTCAACCGCTGGACGCTGGGCGAGGATTTCCTCACCCAGACCCTGAAGGTGCCGGCGGAAAAACTCGCCGACCCGTCCTTCGACCTGCTCTCGTTCCTCGGCTTCAGCCGCAAGGACATCGAGGCCGCCAACGTCCATGTCTGCGGGGCGATGACGCTCGAAGGCGCGCCGCACCTCAAGGTGGAGCACTACCCGGTCTTCGACTGCGCCAATCCGTGCGGCCGGATCGGCAAGCGCTACCTCTCGGTCGAGAGCCACATCCGCATGATGGCGGCGGCGCAGCCCTTCATCTCGGGGGCGATCTCCAAGACCATCAACATGCCGAACGACGCCACGGTCGAGGATTGCAAGAACGCCTACCGGCTGTCCTGGACCCTGGCTCTGAAGGCCAACGCCCTCTACCGCGACGGCTCGAAGTTGTCGCAGCCGCTCAACGCCGCCCTGATCAGCGACGAGTCGGAGGACGAGGACGAGACGGTCGAGGCCATCCTGGCCCAGCCGGCGGTCGCCAAGACCGTCGCGGTGACCGAGAAGATCGTCGAGCGGATCGTCGAGCGCGTCGAGCGCCTGCGCTCCCAGGAGAAGCTGCCGAGCCGCCGCAAGGGCTACACCCAGAAGGCCAAGATCGGCGGCCACACCATCTTCCTGCGCACCGGCGAGTACGACGACGGGCGGCTGGGCGAGATCTTCCTCGACATGAACAAGGAGGGCTCGGCGCTCCGGGCCTTCATCAACAACTTCGCGATCTCGGTCTCGCTCGGCCTGCAATACGGCGTGCCGCTGGAGGAGTACGTCGACGCCTTCACCTTCACCCGGTTCGAGCCGGCCGGCTTCGTCCAGGGCAACGACGCGATCAAGAATGCCACCTCGGTCCTCGACTACGTGTTCCGCGAACTGGCGATCTCGTATCTCGGCCGCAACGACCTCGCCCATGTCGACCTCTCGGAGATCGGCAACGCGGCGACCGGCGTGAGCCCGGCCAAGCCCTCGGCCTCGGATTCGGTGCCGGCCCACAACGTCGTATCGCGCGGCCTGCTGCGCGGCTCCGGCGACCGTCTGACCCTGATCCATGGCGGTCCCGGCGGCGCGACGGCCGGTGTTGCGGCCCCGAGCACGGGCCAGTCGGCTCCTGCGGGTGGGACGGTCGTGGCGGTGAGGGGCTCAGTTGCACTGAAGGCAGAGCCTACCTCGGACGCAGATGGTGTTAAGTTAGGCTTCTCTGCTCCTGATATCGACAACAAAGCGATGTTAGTCGCCAAGCGCGTCGAAGCTCGCATGAAGGGGTACGTAGGAGAAGCCTGCCCTGAGTGCGCAAATTTCACATTGGTCCGCAATGGAACGTGCCTGAAATGCGACACCTGCGGTGGCACGACTGGATGCTCATAGTCTTCATTTAACATAGTCGGTGGGCGCGGCTGTCGAGCGAACCATAGAATCGGCCTACGGAACCAAAGCGTAGGCCAATTCGAACCATAGTGTGGTTATTCAACGTGCCGTTGAAAACCAACGCATCACGAACGTGAAAGTAATGAGGGCGCGTCGGGGTACCCGACGTGCCCTCTCAAGACTCAAGCTACTGACTCCGCTCACGGATGTCTCAATAAAACGCAAGGCCTGCTGGCCTCAGGCGCGAATTTGAGGCTGATCGTTCAATACGGCATCTTGACATTGACTGAACAGGTGGCCTCCATACGCCGCCTGTAACCTCGTTGATCCGGAAACGCCTTGCGGCTCTGCCTGGATTGTTTCTCGAGAGCCGCCCCGTGGCTCTTTCTAGAGTATGTGTGACGGTGTTCGCGACCGGGGACTGCCATGATCGGGCAGACAAACCCCGCGACCACCAATCAGTGCTGGCCAGCGTTTCGGGCCGCTCGCTCCGCACCGTTCGTGTGGGGCCTTGCCGCAGCGGTGTAAGATTTTCGCGCCGCGCTACCGATTCGTAGCCTGCAACTTCGCTAGAGAGGCAGGCTCTCGCATGACGGGGGCACGTGTGAACGTTCAAGACGGTGTCTCGCTCGAGCACCTTCGCGAGTTCTGGCAGGAGGCCACGAATGGCGGATCGCTCGACAAGCATGATCCCAGGACGATCGTCGCCGCTTGCCGTCGTCTCGATCCGACGGCGGACGGCCGCCTTCGCGAACAGCTGCTCAAGCATCTCTGTGCGACGGCCCAGCGGATCCTCCGGCCACAGGTCAGCGCACGGCACGAGAACGGCGGCGAGGACGCCGTGGTTGAGGTGGTCGGAGCGATGGTGGTGTCGATCCTCGACCCCAACTCTGCGGACGGGGTCGGCTTCGAGACGTCATTCCGTGGACGGCTGGAGAAGCGCCTTATCGATCGCGTCCGTAAGGAGCAGGCGCGACGGGAGGTCATTCGCCATTTCGACACCGATCCGGATGACGGTACCGTCCTCGAACCGAGGGATTGGCAGAGCTTCAGCCAGGAGGACATGGCCGTGATCTCCTCAGCCCTCGACAGTCTGCCGCCGAACCAGCGGAAGGCGCTCCTGCTGAGACGTAGCGGTTTCGGCTACACGGGTCCTGACGGAGAAAGCATCTCCAGCATGCTCGGTGTGACGCCCAAGACCGCCAAGGATTGGGTCGAGCGAGCCGAGCGGTATCTTCGTACGGAACTCGGCCGCGAGATATGAGTGCGCCGGAGGATACCCTCGACGAGATCCTGATTCGCTTCCACGAGGAGGCGGATCAGATCACGCCCGAACTCGTGCGGGCCTGGACGGATGCCTACCCGCAGTATGCCGAAGAGATCCGCGCGCACGCCGTCGAGCGGATCGAGATGGCTCACCATCGCAGGCGGGCGGATGCAGACACCGCCGTGACGGATTTCTCGGAGTTCGTCAGGGCGGCCGTGCAGGCAGCGGCGGAACGGCACGCGCCCGAGCCGGTGCCTAGGCTGCGCGACGTGCTGGCCTCGCATGAGATGGATGTCCGGACCTTCGCAGCCGAGATCGGCCTCGCGCGGTCCATCGTCGCTGACCTGGGCTCGGGGCAGATCGTCGCTGGGACGGTCCCCCAACGCTTCATGCGCATCGCCTCCGAGCGGCTCGGCTGCACGGTCGAATGGCTGCAGGCCGTCCTCTCCAACTCGCGTCACGCCGCGACAGCGCCGGCATTCAAGAGCTCCGCCACCCCCACGGCCGGCCGCGCCCGGACGTGGGATGAGGCCGTCCGTGCCTCGACGATGCCGGATGAACGAAAGGCCTTCTGGCTCGCGGCGGAGGATTAGGTCGATGGACGCGTGGCGTGGCATCCGCATCGAGGCGAGGCGACGGCACGCGGAGGCCGCCGCGCGGGCGAGCGATGGCACGATCGCCGCGCTCGTCGCGGCAGCGCTCTCGATCGCCGACCTCGAGGTCGAACTCTTCGAGCCCGGCACCGTGTACGGCCCCGAGGTCGCCGGCGCTTTGGAGCGGGCGGACGGGTTCGTGCGCCTTGCCGCGAACCTCGACGCCGGCCGCAAGGCCGTCGTCAGCGCCCATGAGATCGGGCACTTCCACCTGCACGACGAGAAACAGTCCCTGGTGCGCGCGACGGAGCCGGCCTTCGGTGGCCAGCCTCTCGAGACCGGCGCGGAGAAGGTTGTTGCCTATTCGCCGCGCGAGCGCCGCGAGGTCCAGGCCGACGTCTTCGCGCAGGAGTTCCTCCTGCCGGCCGACCTGCTGCGCCGCCGCTTGGTCGATGAAGGCCTCACACCGTCCGCGATCGCTGCCGAGACCGGGCTCCCGCTCTCCTTCGTGACGATGCAGGCAATCCGGGCGCTGCTGCTGCCGCCGCTGCCCGACTGGGACGCGGACACGGAGCCGTCGCCGGTGATCCCGCTGGACGACGACCAGCGCGTTGCCGCCGAGTGGGACGACCGTCCGCTGATCCTGGACGCCGGGCCTGGCACCGGTAAGACGCGCACGCTGGTCGGGCGGATCGAGCATCTGCTCGCGCGAGGCGTCCAGCCCTGGGAGATCCTGGCGCTGACGTTCTCAAACCGGGCAGCGGCCGAGATGCGCGAGCGCATCGAGAGGCTCGACCGCGCGGCCGCGCCACAGATCTGGATTGGCACGTTCCACGCTTTCGGGCTCGAGCTACTGCACCTCTACGCCGAGCAGGCCGGGCTACCGAAGGACTTCGACATCGTCGACGAGTCCCAGGCGCTCGGCATGCTTGAGCGCCTGCTGCCGCGCCTGAACCTGCACCACTTTCAGAATCTGTGGGATCCCGCGCTCGATCTGCGCCCGATCCTGCGCGCCATCTCGCGCGCGAAGGACGAGATGGTCGGCCCGGAGGCCTATCTCGCGGCGGCGCGCGCTGCCCTCGCCGCGGCCGGGACGCCGGATGCGGTCGAGCGGGCGGAGAAGGCGGTGGAGGTCGGCGAGGCCTACGCCGTCTACCAGGATGCGCTCGCCGCATCGGGCAAGGTCGACTTCGGCGACCTCGTCGGCCGGGCGGCCCGCCTGCTAGCGGAGCACGACGGGGTTCGAGCCGCCGTCCAGTCGCGACACCGCTACGTCCTGCTGGACGAATACCAGGACGTGAACTCCGCGAGCACGGCCCTGCTCGACCAGATCGCCGTCGGCGGGCAGCGTGTCTGGGCGGTCGCCGATCCCCGGCAGTCGATCTACCGCTTCCGCGGAGCGGCACCGGGGAACGCGACCGGCTTCACCGTGCGCTACGCGGGCGCGGAGAGCCGGCCGCTCACCACGAACTACCGCTCGGGTGCTCCCGTGGTGAAGCTGTTCGAGCGCTATGGCGGCGGGATCGCAGCGGCTCCGAAGCCGGCGGTGACGTGGCACCCGCATCGCGGCGGGATTGGGTTCGTCGACCACCTCCACGCCGCGGACCTCCGCTCCGAGGCCGGCGCGCTGCGCGACCAGATCGAGCGCTTCGCCGCCGACGGCATCGCGTACGATCAGCAGGCGATCCTCGCCCGGACCCACCTCTGCCTCGCCCGGTTCGGGCGCATCCTGCAGGAGCTCGGCGTACCCATCCTCTACCTCGGCGACCTTTTCGAGCGGTCCGAGATCCGCGACCTGCTCTCCGTTGTCTCGCTCGGTGCGGATGGAGACGCGACCGGCCTGGTGCGCGTCGCGCAGTTCCCGGAGTATGGCGCAACGCGCGAGGATGCCCTCGGGATTATCCGCGAGGCGGACGCGACGGGCGAGGACGTGCTCGCGCTGTGCGCGCGCGCCGCGACGATCGACGGCCTCTCCGAGGCCGCGCGCGTCGGACTGCCGCTCCTAGCGGACCATCTTGCGGGCGTGACCTGGCAGTCGTCGGCCTGTCAGGTGCTGGTGCGTTACCTGTTCGAGACGAGCGGGTACCTGCGTCCCCTCATCGAGGATCCGAGCGTCCGCGCGAGGCAATGCCTGATCGCGATCTATCAGCTCCTCAAGTTCGCGCGCGAGCACGCCGATGCCGCGAGGGGCCGGGGAGGACGCCGCCGGTTCCTCGAGGCGATCCGCCGGCTCGAACGTCTCGATGACGACCGGGCGTTCCGTGTCGTGCCGCCGGAGGCGGACGGCATCTCCGCCGTGCGCATGATGACGGTGCATGCTGCCAAGGGCCTCGAGTTCCGCGCCGTCCATCTGCCGCAGGTCGCGACGCGCTACGTGCCGAGCAAGCGCCAGAGCATCCGCTGCCCGGCACCGCTCGGGCTGGAGCACCTCGAGATCCAGCCGGTCGACCACGACGCGGAGGAGGAGTGCCTGTTCTTCGTTGCGCTCTCCCGCGCACGCGACGTCCTCTCGATCAGCAGCGCGCGGCTGTACACGGTGAAGCAGGGCTGCAACCCCTCGAAGTTCCTGAAGGACCTCGCCGCCGTCCTGCCGAAGGCCCGGACCGTGCCGACGCTCGCACCAGCGACCGCGGCCAGCCGGATTCCCGTGCCCCCGCCGGCCGCCGCCTATGAGGAGCGGCACCTGCTGGTCTACGCGAAGTGCCCCGCGCGCTACCGCTACGAGGTCCTCGACGGCCTCGGCGACCGCAGCGCAAACTCCGCCTACCTCGCGTTCCACTGCTGCGTGCGCAACACCATCGCCTGGATCTCAGCGCGGCAGTCCGAGGGCGCGACCGTCGATCCCGCCGCGGCCCAGGCCTATCTCGCCGAGGTGTGGGCCGAGCGCGGACCCGTCGATCATGGCTTCGAGCCCGTCTATCGCGTGGCCGCCGAGGGGATGGTCGCCAACGCCGTCACCGCACTCGCCGACGACGGGCGCACGCTGGATCGGCGCTGGAGCGTCGTGCTCGACGGCCGCACGATCCGGCTGCGGCCTGACCGCGTCGTCGAGATGCCGGACGGCCGCCTCGCCGTCCAGGTCTACAAGACCGGACGCCGTTCGAAGAGCGAGCCGACGAAGGCGGTCTGGGAGCTCCTCGGGGAGGCCGCGCGCCAGGCGCATCCCGGCCGGGAGGTCATTCTCGAGGCGGTCTACCCGGCGATCCCGGAGACCCTCCAGATCGACCCGGACCAAGGCGGCAAGGGGTTCGCCGCCTATGCCGAGGCCATCGCCGGGATCGAAGCCGGATGCTTCGAGCCGAAGACCTCGACCGATTGCCCGACCTGTCGATTCTATTTCGTCTGCACGGCCGAAGATTCTTTCTGACCGGACTACCGAATCGCTGCGCACCGCTTCGCTAGGGACTCACAAGGGCAGCTCAGTCTGCTGCCCGCCTGAGGCAAAGGCCAAGCGATGCACGAGCACCACGCGGACGGCGAGCCCATCCAGATCGGCGACGAGTCCCTCCACTTCACGAACGTCACCCTGCCCGATCCCGTGCCGACGGGGCGGCAGATCATCAAGGCCGCGGGTAAGCGCCCGGTCGACGACTTCGCGGCCCTCGCGATCCTGCCGGACGGAGCGCTCGAGGTCCTGCGGCTGGACGAGACCTTCGACCTGCGCAGCCACGGGGTCGAGCGCTTCCTCGTCTGCCGGAGCGACACGCTCTACCGGGCCTTCATCGACGGCCAGGACTTCGATTGGCCCGTCCGCCGGATCACGGGCGTCGTCCTCAAGACGCTCGCCGGGGTCGACCCGAAGGCCTTCGACGTCTTCCTCGTCGTGCCCGGGGCCGACGACATCCAGGTTGCCGACCACGAGTTCTTCGACCTCGCCCGCGAGGGGGTGGAGCACTTCCAGACGGTGCCGCGCAAGGCCCCCACGAACCGGGAGATCACGCTCCGGATCGTCGTCAACGGTGCCGAGGCGCAGATCAAGGTGCGCGAGGGTACCCCGCTGGAAAAGATCCGCCGGGAGGCGCTCGAGAAGACGCAGAACATCGGACGCCCAGACGACGATTGGGAGTTCAAGGACGAGGCCGGCAACGTTCTCGACCTGGCGCAGACCGTCGCTGGCCTCGGTCTGCACGACGGCGACCTGCTCTTCCTCAGCCTGAAGGCGGGGGTTGCGGGTGCCTGAGACCCAGACCGTTGATCCCGAGGTCTCCCGCGCGAAGTTCGCGCGGGAGGTCGCCGCCTACCGGGCGCTGGAGGACACCTACCGCAAGCGTGGGCAGATCCTCCTCGATGCGGCCTTCCCGGAGGTCTGTGTGATGTTCGCGGTCCCCAAGCTGCGACCGTCTCCCATCGTCGCGTGCGTCGTCATCGACTTCACGAACTACGACGCTCGTCCGCTGTCGGTGCGCTTCGTCGACCCGTTCACGCGCGCGCCGCTGAAGTGGTCCGAGATCAACATCGCGCTGATGCGGCGACCTCAGACACCGCCGGGAATGCCGCAGCAGATGTTCCAGCAGCTGATGCAGCAGGGAGCCTTCGCCCCCACGCAGATGCTGCAGGCGAACGGTCCCGACGATCCGCCCTTCCTGTGCCTGCCACGTGTCCGCGAGTACCACGACAACCCCGCCCACACAGGTGACGCATGGCTCCTTCACCGCCGCTCTGGCGAAGGCTGCTTGGCCTTCATCCTCGACACGATCTGGAGCTACGGGATCAACCCGATCGAGCACTTCCAGGTGGCAATGCAGATGCCGTCGATCGGCATGGCGATCGCGCTCGATCGACTGCCGGTGTAAGCGGGCTTGCCGCGGTCGCGTCGATCGCGATCCCGCGCAGCTGCGCCGAGGCGGCGCAGGAGCACCTGCGGGCCGTCGGTCGCGCGGGGCACGAGGGCATGGCGCTCTGGATCGGGCGGCAGGACGGTCCGCGCTTCTGGGTCGAGGAGACGCTCATCCCGCAGCAGCGGCACGTCCGCACCGAGGACGGCGTCTGCGTCTGCATCGGGCCGGACGAACTGCACCGCATCAACGTGCGCCTGTTTCGCGAGCGGCTCGTGCTCGTCGGTCAGATCCACAGCCATCCGGGCCGGGCCTACCACTCGAGCACCGACGACGCGTTCGCGGTTGCGACCACCGTCGGCAGCATTTCGCTCGTCGTCCCCGACTTCGCCGTCCGGCCGTTCGCGCTCGCGGAGGTCGCGGCGTACCGGCTCGATGCCCGCGCGCGATGGTCGGCCCTCTCGAAAGCCGACCTCGCTCGGCTCGTCACGATCACGGACTGACCATGGCCCTCGCACCCTTCTTCGAACGCGCGGCGACGGCGGCCTCGCAGGTGCTCTCCGGTTTCGGCACGGCCGCGTTCGCCGACCGGTTGCAGGCGCATGTCGTCGGGATCGCCTTCGACGGCGAGGCGGCCCGATCCCGGGAGGGGGCGGCGACGCTCGATCTCACGGTGAGGCTGCTCGCGCGGCTCTACCCGACGCTGGCGATTGAAGCGCTCGATGAGGGCGGCCGAGAACGAGCGGTGGAACTCCGTGCTCTCGCGTCGGCGATCAACCCAGTCGTGAACTTCGACCCTGATTGCCGGAGAGCCACCGTCGTCGTCTGCGTCGGACGGAGCGTACCCGACACCGACGCCACCGTGCTCTACGCGGGTTCGGACGGCTGGATCGCGAGATTCGCACGCTCGGGACCACTCGGGTCCGGCGAGACGTCGAACCCCTTTGGGGCCGGCGTGACGGCGTGCCTCGCCGCCGCGAACGTGTTCCGCACCGTGTTCCGGGATCAGATCGTGAACGGGAATCTCGATCCCGATCTCGCCCTCGACCTCCAGAGCTACCGGCCAGCGTCGGAAGTGACAGTCGCTGACCCCCTCGGTCGCATCGATCTCGGCGAGGCACATCTCGTCGGGCTCGGAGCGATTGGGAACGGAGCGGTGTGGGCGCTTGCCCGCCTCAAGGACGCCGTCGGCACTCTGCACCTCGTCGATCACGAGGCCGTCGATCTCTCGAACCTGCAGCGGTACGCCATGGCCGGACATCACGATATCGATGCCCCGAAGGTCGATGTCGCCGCGCGCGTGCTGGGTACGACGGGGTTGAGGGTCGTGCGCCATCGAGTGTCGTGGGATGCCTACCTCGCGGATCGTGGGGACTGGCGCTTGGAGCGGGTGGCGGTTGCGCTCGATACGGCCGCGGACCGCATCGCAGTCCAAGGGTCCCTCCCCCGCTGGATCGCGAACGCCTGGACGCAGGAAGGGGACCTCGGCGTCTCGCGGCACGGCTTCGACGATGGCCGGGCCTGCCTCGCTTGCCTGTATCTGCCGCAGGGAGCGGTCAAGGATGAGGACGACCGCATCGCCGAGGAGCTCGGCATGCCGGAGGCGCAGCCTGAGATACGACGGATGCTCCAGACCGGCGAGCCGGTTCCCGTCGCGTTTGTCGATCGCATCGCTGCCGCACTGCGCGTTCCTCCAGGGGCGCTGCATCCCTTCGTCGGCCAGCCCCTGCGCAGCTTCTACCAGAACGCCATCTGCGGCGGCGTCGTGTTCAGGCTGACGGACGGTGAACAGCCCGTGAAGGCCGTCGTCCCGATGGCGTTCCAGTCGGCCATGGCCGGGCTGATGCTGGTGGCGGAACTCGTCAAGCACGCGAACGGCACGCTCGACGCGCCGACGACGATCACGCGCCTCAACCTTTTGCGGCCGATCGGCAGCCATCTGCACGATCCTCGCCAGCCTGATATGAGCGGACGCTGCTTATGCGGGGACAGCGACTTTCGTGATGCCTATCGCTGCAAATATCCAGTCGCATAGTTGAATGTATGACTACATGCAACCGAATGGCCGTGTGCGAAGGTATACAGTACTATGACGCTGCTCGAGACGCTCGACGTGATGGAGCGCACCATAATCGGTCGCTGCACGTCGCGTCACCGCCACGACGAGCTCCTCCACTTCGTCAAAACCATCCAGGCAGCGGTGCCAGCCGACAATTCAATCCACGTGATCCTGGACAACTATTGCACCCACAAGTGCCCGAACATGCGCGTCGCACTGGCCCGGCATCCACACGTCTTCCAATTCACCCCGAACTCAGCCTCGTGGATGAACGCGGCCGAGGGCTTCTTATCCGCTCTAACCTCGCACAGGCTAAAGCGGGGAAGTTTCAACGGGAATTTCGACGTTCAGGTCGCAATCTAATGAGACATCGACGAGATAACGACCGGCTAAGCCCTTTCCTTTGAAACTAGCCGATCGCTGCAATCCTCAATGTAGTCCATAGCAGCCCTGCATCATCCGTCTGAGGCATTGCACTAAGATGAAGAGACCGAAGGCGCTGGCGGAGCCTGCCAGAGCTGTGCAGCAACCTTGAACAAAGACGCTCCGCGGGCTGTGATCATCTCTTCATTCCAAACAGTGTGGTCGTGCAGCTCGCGATTGAGGATGAGCGCTGACTGCGCCCGGATGGCCGGCATCTTCACAGCGAAAGCTCCGTTGGACACAGAAGCGTTCAGCGCGTGGGTGAGCAAAGTGAGATTACCCATCGTGTGAACTCTGGCTTCCCGCGCGCCCTGCCGAGAAAGGTACTCAGCGCTGGGTGCTGCCTCATCCTCCAGGGCGAAACCCGGGATCGGCCAATGCGCCCGCCACTTCTGCGGCATGATGTGTTCGAGCGTCAGGTCTGTCCTGATCTCGACGATCTCATCCACGTTTGCGCGCTTGCGCTCTTCGATGCGCTCGAACAGGTGGCGCAACCTGCCTTGTCGGGCGGGCTTGTACTGTGTGCGTGACCGCCACGCATCGCCAAATTCGCCGTCGTCCGGCCAGCGCACCGAGTCGAGCGTCCCCACGGCTAAACCGTCCCGCAAGGTCGCCAGCAGCGCTGGCCGCTCGACCTCCCTGAGACGTGCGATGAGGTCGGTGAAGATTTTGTTGTACCCGGCTGTTGTCAGTCCGCAGATGTCCCGGCGGACGATGAAGGACTCGATGCAGGCTAGCGCTGAGCCGAGTTCGGCTTGGTCTGCGATCGTCGTGCCGAGATAAAGTACTAGTGGCGTCGCGGTGGACACATCGAACGCCCGCGAGAACCGACCGAAGCGACCGAGCACATCATCTCTGTCGTACCCAGCGAGGCGTCGGAATACGGACGCACTCGCTGCAATCGCCTTTAGCTCCGCCTCGACATCGCCGTCGAACGGCGTCTTGTCGACGATCCAGCCCCGGTAGCCGTCGAACAGCGTCTCTACGGAGACGAGCTCGGCCTTCATCATAGCCAGATGATCGGAGAGGAGCCAATCAAGCCGTGGGCGGGTCAGACGGCCACGGGTGTCACCCTCACGCCAGAACCAGTTATCGAGGGGTAGCCAATACCGGCGGTACAGGCTGTCGACGATCAGATTGGCACCCTCAAGGCCGAGGCCGGTTGCTCTTTGGAAGATGAAGTTGCGCATGAGGTCGCCGGCTGTGAGATCGACCCCCCGGCTGTTCAGAGTCTCAAAGATGGTTTGTGGATCGTCCCCTCCTTCGAGTTCAATCGCAACGACCGCTAGTCCGGATTTTAAAGCCTCGAACAGCTTCTCGAGCTTGAACGCATCATAGATTCCGCCTGGCGCGACGTACGCCTTGATCTGCTCGACAAAGTAGGCATGCGCGGCCGTGGCGGGGCGTACCACGCCCTCCTCAAGCTCTGCCACGTCGGCTTCCGGCAGGATGGCGTCCGGGTCAACGGCGGCGGCAAAAGCGCGGCGATCCGACAGGGTCGGCCACAACTTGAAGCGTTCGATCTGCGCGTGTTCCATCACGCCGTCGTTCAAGAGGTGCTTGCCGGCCTCAGCAGCGTACTCGGGAGAGTGGATGCGTGCCACGTCCCGGAGCGCGATCATCAGCAGTTGGAACGTGGTCAGACGCTGCTGACCGTCGATGACCTCGTAAGACGGAACCTGACGCCCGTAGGTTTTCACCTGCGCAATGACCATCGCACCCATGAAGTGGGGCGCGACGGTGACACCTCCCTTCTCAAGCCGCGCTGTCTCGCGGGCGATGTCATGCCAGAGGAGCTCTAGCTGCGGCGAAACCTTCCAGGCGTATTGACGCTGATACAGCGGGATAAGATAGCGTCTTTTGCCGTCAAATAATTCGATGATAGTGCGTGTGAACGGCTTCATAAGCCTCTCTCGTATTAGATGATTTTTGTGAATTTGTGTGTCAGTTTAGAGAGTTTTTCGTGCGTCTAGACTCGCGCGCTCGAACCGAGCGCGCGCCGATGCCTCGATGCGTGACAAGCCGAGTTTCTGCCCCATCGTTCTCACGCGTTCAGCCTCAGAGGCGTTGGATCGCAGGGTGCCTGCGAGTGCCACAAGTTCCACCATGGGCGTGTCGTTGTGGCCGCGTAAGTTCGCGTCAGCCGACCGGTGCGGATGGCTTGCCCGTGGCTCCTGGCCCAATGGCCATAGGACAGTCCGGCCGTCGTCGTCGGTGCGTGCGATCGAAGCGTCGATCTGGGCGGACACCGCTGCGCGGATCAGGGGGCCGACACGATTGAACTCGTGCGCGCGGGCGATGCGCCGGACGAGGACATCCTCGTAGATGGGCGCTTCGACTGCGAGGACGTGCGCGACCATCGCAGCCAGGGTCGGGCGGTAGGCGGCGTCGTAGAACCGCTCCGGCTCGACCGGCAAGCCGAGATCCGCGAAGTCGGCGATCCGGTAGACCCGCTCGTCGTGCAGGGGCTCGGCTTCCATCGTCGGGGCGGTCGAGGGCCTGGCTTGGTCGGCGTAGAGGCGTGGTAGCTCCGCATCTCGTTCCGGCTGCGGATCGTTGGCTGGTTCAGGCGGGACATCTCCAGCCGCCACTTCCGCTGACACGTCGTCCGGGGATTCGGGACCATCCAGCGCCACGTTGACAGGTTCAGGAGGGGTGTCAGCTGGAGCCGCCGCACTGAGCGCGCGATCCTGTTCCAGATCCTCGCGCAGGCGCTGATCGAGCTTGGCAAGCGCGGCTTCCGCGTCCATCCACCACTCGGTGCTCCAGACCCGGCGGATGCGCCAGCCGAGACCGGTCAGCACGTGCTCGCGCAGGCGGTCGCGGTCACGCGCCGTGGCCGAGCTGTGATAGGTCGCCCCATCGCACTCGACGCCGGCGAGATAGCGGCCGGGCGCATCGGGATGGACGATTCCGAGGTCGACCCGGAACCCCGACACACCGATCTGAGTGTGCACATGCCAGCCCTTTGCCTCGAGGCCTGCGAGCACAGCGGCCTCGAACGGGGATTCGACGTCGCCTCCGGTCGGCGCGAAGGCCTCGGCGAGCGCCCGCGCCCCGCGATCGGCGAATTCGAGGAAGTGCTTGAAGTCGCGCACGCCGCGCGCCCGGGTCCTGCCGAGGTCGATCTGCTCAGGTTTCAACGAGGCGAAGACGACGAGCTCGCGGCGGGCGCGGGTGATCGCGACGTTCAGGCGGCGGTACCCGCCATCCTTATTCAGAGAGGACACGGTGCTGACCGGCCGGCCCGCCTGGTCCGGCCCGACCGCCACGGAGAACAGAATTGCGTCGCGCTCGTCGCCCTGCACGTTCTCCAGGTTCTTGACGAAGACCGGCTCGTGCCAGCGGTCCTTGTCGAAGAACGGCTCGAGCTCCGGGTACGACCGCCGTTGCGCGTCGAGCAGATTCTCGATCAGGCGCTGCTGCTCGCCGTTGAAGGTGACGACCCCGAGCGAGCGGCGCTCCTGCGCGAAGCCCGGATCGCGCAGGCGGCGCACGATCTCGGAGACGATCGCCTGTGCTTCAGGCCGGTTCACGCGGCCCGCGCCACGCTCGTAGACGCCGTCCGGCACGAAGGAGAGCCGCACCGCACGGTCGTCGGTCACCGGCGACGGGAAGGTGACGAGCCGCCCGCCGTAGTAGCGGGCATTCGAGAAGGCGATCAGGCTCTCGTGGCGGCTGCGGTAGTGCCAATCGAGGTTGCGCCGCGGGATGTTAGCCGCCAGGCACTCGTCGAGGATGGATTCCTGGTCGGTGACGTCGCTGCCGTCCTCGATGTCGTCGACGCCGCGGTCGCCGACATTGGTTGGCGGCAGCTGCTCGGGATCGCCGACGATGACGACCTGCCGGCCCCGGGCGATCGCCCCGACGGCGTCCCAGGGCGAGATCTGCGAGGCCTCGTCGAAGATAACGACGTCGAACGGCTCCTTGTCAGGCGGCAGGTACTGCGCGATCGAGAGCGGGCTCATCATCACGCAGGGGGTGAGCTTGGTCAGCGCCGTCGGCATCTTCCCGAAGAGCTTGCGCAACGGCACGTGCTGCGCCTTCTTCGTCAGCTCGTGCGAGAGCGTGCCCCATTCCGGATCGGCCCCGAAGGCCGTGGGTCCGGGAATGCCGCCGCCGAGCCGCGAGCGCACGACCTGCTTGGAGAGTTCGGTGACGCGGGCGTCTGCCGCGCGGAAGCGGGCGATCGTGTCCTCGTGGCGTTCCGGCAGGAAACTGCGCAGCACCGGATCGTGGCTGACGACGCGGTCGATCCACCAGCGCGCGTAAGCCGTCTCGAAGGCGGCTTCGGCCCGATCGGGTGCGACCCTGCCCTCTTCCAGCGCCTCGATCAGCGGAGCGAGGCCGCGGTCGCGCGCGTTCTGGGCGGCCGCCTGCCAGGCGCACCACCCTTGGGCGCGGCCGAGCCCGGACGCCCAGAGCCGCGCCTGGGCGATACTGGCGTCGATCCAGTCGGACCCGGTCGCCAGCGGCTCTTCGGGATCGGGACGCCCGGCGAGCCGGCCGAGCGCCCCCATGGCCTTGGTCGCCCGCCCGCGATCCTGCTCGAAGGCCGCATATCCTTGCGCGATGCGGCCGCCCTCGCCCAGGGCCCGGGCCTGGCGTTCGAGGAGCTGGACCAGGTGATCGCGTAAGCCCTCGATGCCGAGCGAGGGTGGACCGAGGATATCGAGGAGACGCTCGACCTTCTCGGCCCAGGCGACGGCCGCCTGAAACTCGGAGGCCGGCGTGTTCGGATCGCTCCAGGGCGGCCCCAACCGAGCGAGGAGCGCGTCCCCGGGACAGCCTGCCTTCACGTGCCGGGCGACCTCGATGAGCCCGACGAGATCCGGTCCGATATCCTCCGGCAGCGCCCCCTCGGCATAGGGCTGGACCTGCGCCAGGACCCTCCGGAGTTTGCCGCCTCGCACCAGGAAGTTCGACGCTTGCGCGGCCGTCCACTCCGCCTGGAGGCCGGCGAGATCCTGGTCGAAGATGCCGGCACGGTACCGGCCCGAAAGGCGGCCGAGCAGCGCGTCCAGCGTCCCCTGGAAATGCTCGCGAGCGGTGAGCGCGCGATGCAGGTCGCCCGTGCCATCGGCCAGAAAGGCGGCTCCGCATCGCGCTTCGGGCCGGACCAGGAAGTTGCCGAGAACCGCGAGCCCGCGCGTGCCGGTGTAGGTCGCGAGCAGGGACGGAAGGCCGATCGCCCCGGCGAAGGCCTGTCCGCTGGCGCGTAAGGACACGAGAACGTCCTCGACGGCCTCGATCGCGGCGCTCATGTCGTCGCGCCAGACCGGCGACCATTGCGTGGCCTCGACGCCCTGAAGCGGATGATCGGCGAGCGACCCCACCGCGGTGAGGACCGGACGCAGCTCGCGGCACCCTGCGCGCAGTGCCGCGAGCGTCTGCGCATCATGGGCGCGGTGGTCCGGCCAGGCGAGCCGAAGCCCGACATCGCCGCCGCCGGCCGCGATCACGCGGCCGAAGGCCTCGTAGGCCGAGAGACCGTTCTCGCGCCGCCGGTGGAGCGCGCTCACGAGGCCGTTGAGTTCGTCGCGCAGAGCGGTGAGCTCGCGCGTGGCCTCGTCCCAGGTCCCCTGCGAGGGCGTTGTCCGCTCGTGCCAGGCTCTGCGCAGCTGGTTGAGCACTGCCGATTTCTGCGCCTTGGTCGAGTGCACCTCCAGGCAGTAATCGCCGAGTCCGATCTCCTGCAGGCGACGCTGCACGACTTCGAGCGCGGCCGTCTTCTGCGACACGAACAGCACCGTGCGCCCTTGCGCGAGGCACTGGGCGATCATGTTGCCGATCGTCTGGCTCTTGCCGGTGCCGGGCGGCCCGAACAGCACGAAGTCCTTGCCCTGCGCCGCCGCCAGCACGGCGGAGAGTTGGGAGGAATCGGCCGAGAGCGGCGCGAACACGGTCTCGGGTGGATGGTCCCGATCAAGGCTGGCCGGCTCGGGAAAGGACGTGCCGTCGCCGTAGGAGTGTTTCGGCGTCTCGATCAGGTGCCGCACGACCGGGTTGCGCTTCAGAAGCTCGGCACGATCGACCAGGTCCTTCCACATCAGGTACTTGGTGAAAGAGAAGGCCGACAGCACGACGTCCGGCACCACCTCCCAGCCGCGCAGGTCACGCACATGCCCGCGCACGATCCGCATGATGCCGTCGACGTCGATGCCGGAGGCGTCCCGCGGCAGCTCGCCCTCGAGGTCCGGCATCCGCAACCGGAAATCCTCGCGTAGCATCTCGAGCAGGGTCGGGTTGATCCGCACCTCGTCGTCGTGCAGCGCCAGTCGGAAGCCCGCGCGCACGCTGGAGCGCTTCAGCGCGACCGGGACCAGCAGCAGGGGCGCGCGATAGGCGGCCTCGCCCTCCTTGCGGGTCCACGACAGGAAGCCGATCGCCAGGTAGAGGATGTTGGCCCCGCCCTCCTCGAAACCGTTGCGGGCGAGCCGGTAGAGATCGAGCAGGCGGCGGTCGAGATCGGCCTCCGTCGCCGTGGTGTAGATCTCCCGCCGGGCGAGCGCCGCTTCGAGGTAGCTGCGACGGCCGTCGTCCTGATGCCGCCTCGCGTAGAGGTCGGCGCTGCGCTCGTCGGACCCGGTGAGCACATCGGAGACGGGCTTGAGCCGGAACTCGTGCCCCGCCGCCAGCCCATCCTCCAGGGCTCCGGGGGAGACGCATTCGAGGGCGACCGACCCTGTCCCCGGCTTGAAGTTGAGGAGCTTGTTGCGCAGCGTGAGGTCGAGGAGCTTGCGCTTCCAGCGCTCCAGGCGACCGACCGGGGTCTCGGGGGCCTCGTCGACGGGCGTCCGCGGCTCGTCGTCGCCGAGCGAGGGCGGCGGAGCGATCGGCTGGTTGATCGGAGCCGTCGGGACGGGGGCGATGCCCGGCTTCCCCTCCCCGAGATCCATCGGACGGATGCCGCGCCGTCGGCACCGGCGGACGTCGATTGCGACCTCGAGCGCGGCAGGGGCATCGTCCTCGACCTGCGCACTGCCTCGGGCCGTCGCCGCCAAAAATCCGGCCGGCGGGTTGTGGGTCAGAAACGTCGTCTCGACGAGGATCAGATCCTGCAGATCCCGGCGCTTGCGCAGGAGCTGCATGTCGTCGACGGCGGCCGAGGAGAAATCCTCGTCCTGCAGCCACAGGCCGACGAAGGCGTGGCCCTCCGTCAGCACCAGGACCGGGTTGAGCCCCGCCTGTTCCAGGCAGGCGGCGTAGAGGAGCGAGAGGTCGAGGCAGGTGCCGACCCGCCGCTCCAGCACTTCGCTCGGACCGCGCACCTTCTGGCCGGCCCGCTCGAAGCTCGCGGGCGGCAGGACGTAGGCGATGCTCCGGTCGGCGAGCGCCGCCCAGATCGCCGCGGCGAGCTCCCAGGCGCGGACCTTCTTGCCGGTGGTATAGCCGTTCAGCCCGGTCTCGCGCCCGGCCTCACCGAGCTTCGTCGCGGCATCGCGCAGGACGACGTCGACGGCCGGATCGTTGGGCCGCACGAAGGCGGCGAGCAGCTCCGGCGCGCTGACGCCCCCGCCCCAATGCGACGGCGGCAGGAGGCGGATCTCCACCACGTCCCGTGCGCGCTCGCTCCCCGCCTCGTCCAGGATCGTGGTCAGTTCCAGGCGGCTTGCCTCGGCGAAGCCGGCGAGCAAGGCGGCATCGAGACGGAGATCGGGAGCCTCGATGTGATGGTTCGCGCCGGCCAGGATCCGGTCGATGCGCAGGGTCAGCGGCTGCACGACGGCCGGTCGGCTCTCGACCCGGATCACCAAGTCGACGATGTCCCGATCGGAGGGGTTGGCGACGACGATCTCACGGATCACCGGGATGGCGTTCTCGTGATAGGCGAGACTGAGGTGCTCGGTCGCGGTGCAGCCGACCTGCACGGTGGCCTCGGTCTCGGCGTCCGCGATGGGTTCGATCGTCTCGAGGCTCACTGCGCGATCCACCGGCTGGAGAAGCGCTCGCCGAGCTTGTAGCGGGCAAGCTTGGGGCCGACCTCGTCGCAGGGCTCACCGAACGGATCCCGCGTGACGCCGAACTCGGCATCGTTGACGTAGCCGGTGACGTAGCAGACGTCCTGGTACTCGCCCTTGATGCGGTTGCGCATCCTGATCCGCGTCGTCGCCAGCGCGGTCTCCAGGGGGCGATCCTTGTAGAGGGCGGTGCCGTAATCGAGGACTGTCGTCTCGCTCGACATGAACTCCCAGCGGTCCTCGCGTTGGGCCTGATAGTGCCGCGCGAGCCGCGGATAGCGCGAGAGGAAGGCGTCGGGCTGCGTCCCGGTCGCGAAGCCGCGTGCCTCCTCGCCGAGAGCCAGTTCGAAGAACCGCGCCCGCTCGCCGTACTGGGCGCGCAAGGCCCGCTCCCGGGTCTCGCGTCGGGCGCTCTCGTCCTTCTCCTTCTCGCGGTCGAGCCTGCGCCGGTCGTCGAGTTCGCGCTGGCGCTTGAACTGCTCCTCGGCGCTGCGCGTCTTGCCGTCTTCGATCTCGGTTTGTACCTGGGCGACCTCGGACGGCGCGATCCAGAGCGGCAGGAAGCGGTGGGACAGGCCGTCCCGGGTCATCGCCTCGGTGATCGCCGCAAGATCGGCCGCCCCGGCATAGACCGCGCCGCACTCGGCCCGCTTGACTGCGATGAAGGCTCCGTCCGCCGAGGTGGCTGCGACGACTGGACGACCCGGCAGCTCGTCGCCGATCCGATCCGACAGGCGGGCGAGGATGGCGGCGTGCGCCTCGGCCTTGTCGGGCGTGACCCGGCACAGCACGCTCGACGGATTCGGCACCACGACGATTCCGAAGCCGTCACCGTGAGCGCCGCGCACCAGCGCCTCGACCTCGTTGGCCTTCGCGGCGTCCGCCTGCCGCACGGCGGCGAGCGCCGCCGCATCGACGACGGCGAGCCGGGCGAACAGGTTGCCGTTGACGGCCTCGGCCAGGGTGATCACCCGGTCGACGGGCTCGCGCAGCAGGCGCTCGCGCTCGGCGAAGATCAGGTCCTGTTTTGCCAGGTCGTTGGACCCGCAAGGCCGAAGCGGTAGGTCGAGCTTAGCCCCGAGCCCGGCGCTCCGGTCGCGGATCTGCCGGTTGAGGAACACGTCCGACAGCGGCGCGTGGTACAGGCAAGCGGCAGCCCGGCCGTCCTCGAAGACCAGTTCGCCGCGCAGGTTGCGCACGACGGACGGGGCCTTGCCGCTGTCGTTGACGAGCATGATCAGGTCGCCGCGACCGCCGTCGAGCAGGAACCGGCTCTTCCCCGTCACCGCCCGGGCGAGCCGCGCGGCCGCATCGATCCGGGCCCGCTTGCCCGCATAGGCCTCAGTGAGTTCCTTCAGGCGCTCGTCGCCGGTCTCCGGCACGATCCCGGTCACGTCGGCGACGAACCCGGACAAGAAGGTCTGGAGATCCTGCGGGATGCCGCCCTTCAGCGTCGTCTCCGCCTCGGTCGCGTCGCGCTTCAGGCGCTCGACGAGGGCCGCGCGCCGGCTCTCGGCCTGGTCACGCTCGCGCCGGCCCGCTTCCGCCTCGCGCTCGCGACGCTGGGTCTCGCCCTGCTCCGCTAAAGCCGCCTGCGCCTTAGACACGGTGTCGGGCGAAATCCAGATCGGCAGGAAGCGGAAGCTGACGCCGTCGCGGGTGAGCCCCTTGATCAGGACGGCCAGATCCTTCGCGCTGCCGTAGACGGCCCCGCACTGCCCGCGCTTGATCGAGAGGAACGCGCCGTCGGCACTCGCCGCAACGACGGTCGTCGCACCCCGGAGTTCGGCCTTCAGCAAGGCCTCGTGGGGTTCCAGGAGCCGGTCGTGCAACGCCTTGTCGCCGGATGCCACGCGGCAGACCGTACGCGAACCGGAGCCGAAGGCGAGGACCGCGAGCCCGTCGGAGGTTCCACGGGCCACCTCGCTCTCGGCCTCCGCCGCGCGGATCCCCTCCTGCTGGCGCGCCGCCTCGATGTCGCTCTTCAGGACCGTACCGGCGAGCGCGTAGACCCCGGTATCGACGGCCGAGGCGATGGTAGCGAACAGCCCGGATTGCGCCCGCAGGGCACCGCGCTCAAGGGCGAGGAGGTCGGCGCTCAGCTGCTGCGCGCTGGTGCAGCGCGCCAGCGTCTCGCGGACCGGAGCCTTGAGGCTGCGCAGCGTGGCGACGAGCTGTTCGAGGACGATGCGGTCGGCCGGAGCATCCGGCAGGGCGCAGGCGACCGTCCGCTCGGGATCGAAGACGAGGTTGCCGTCGAGGCCGCGCACGACCGCGTTCGCACGCGGCGAGCTGTTGAAGAGCAGCACGAGGTCGCCGGCGTCCCCCTCGACGAGGAAGCGGTTCTTGTCGGTGACGGCCCGCTGCACCGCCTCGGCCTCGCGGAGCCGCGGCTCCATCTGGGCGACACGCTGACCGAGGGTGTCGGCGAGACGTGGCAGATCGCGCGGGGCGGCCCCTTCGGATTGCTGCAGGATAATGGCCAGTTCGGGCCGCAGATCGTCCGGCACCGGACCTTTCAGGACGGTCTCGGCGCGCTTGCGCAGTTCGTCGAGCCGATGCTGGGCCTGGAGCCGTGCGCTCCGGTCCTGCTCCTCGACGCCGAGGTCGTTGAGATAGGTCTCGTAGCGCCGGGCGACCGCGTCGATGCGCGTGGGCAGGCCCGGATCCGTGACCAAGACGAGGCTCGGGCCAGCGCTCGATCCCCGCCCGAGGCGATCGGCGAGGCTCGCACTGAGGAAGCCGTCGGCCGGGAGGCCCTGGGTGTCCGCGTAGGCGACGATCGCCCGCCGCGTGATGCCGCCGTAGACGCCGTCGGCGACCGCATCGGCCGCCAGATGGCCGGCGGTGCGCAGGGCCTCCTGGAGGCGGACATGCTCCTCGATCGGACGGCCGATCTCCTGCCGGGCGGCGGGCGGTCCGTCGCGGCCGACGCGCGCGGCCCACGCTTCCTTCTGGCGCTGGTAGGTGGCGGCAATGCACGGGACGGCGCGGGCGCGCAGGGCCGCCGTGACCTTGCCCGACTCCGGGATGCGGCAGGTCTTGAGCGTGCGCTCGACCAGATCGTTCGACTCCGCCTTCAGCTCCGCCCCCGCCTCGGGCTTGAGGTGGCGCAGCACGTAGAAGGGCCGGGCCATCTCGAGGTCGATCCGGCGCAAGGCGGAATCCTCGCAGATCAGGGTCGGCAGCGGGGTATTGGCCCGCTCACAGTCGAAGGACGGTCCCAGATCGCGGGCCGCCGGGGCCGGCTTCGGAGGCTGGATCGCGCGCGGCGGCTCGGACAGGGCGACCGCCTCCTTGCGTAGATCGGCCAGCCGCTTCTTCAGCCCCTCGGGAGCATCGCTCCGGGTGCGCGCCTCGGCCTGGGCCCGCAGGGTGCTCATCCGATCGAGGGCGGACAGACGCACGGCCTCGGCCTGCGACAACGGGCCGAGCCCGCCGACCTCGCGGTTGATCGTCTCCGTGTCGGGCGCGGAGGGCCCGGTGCGCGCCGCGAGCTGCTGCTCGATTCGCCCCTGGATCCGCGCGGCTTCAGACCGCACGACCGGGGACGCGTCGCGCTGGTACGGAGCGAGACTGGTCTTGAGCACCTGGAGCTGCTCGGCCCGCCCTTGCGCCTCGGCGCGGGCCTGCCGCGTTTCGCGCGCCTCGCCGGTCTCGACCTCGGCGACGACGATCCGCGTGCCCGAGAAGTGGAGCTCGATCGCCTCCCGGGGTTCGACGGGGCGGACCTGGTTGTTGCCGTCGCGCGTCGCGAAGGATTGGTTGCAGGTGGTTGCGACGGACCACCCGTGCTCGTCCGTCGTCGTGCAGCCGACATTGCGCCGGAGGTTCGGCTCGGTGAAGCGCCGGCACTCGGCGAAGGTGCTGCCGAGCCGTCCATCGTCGGGGCCGATGCCGCTCTGGATCAGGCCTTCGATGTTGGTGTTTCGCCGTGCGAGCGCGCGATCGACGCAGAATCGGTCGAGGGTCGAGAGCCGGGCCCAGGTCTCGCGCGCGGACTGGATCTGGGCTGCACCGAGCAGACCGCCGAAGATGTCGAGAGGCGTAACCTGTGCGACGGCCGGACCAATCGAAGCCATGGCCGCCATGATCGGCAGAACACCGCGCCATCCACCCCGACTCATCGCGACACCCTGCACAAACTTTGCAATCTGTGTCGCCGGTTTGCGCTTCTTATTCAAGCCATCGCGCTCCGCGCACAATGCATAATTTCATTGACGGACGAAATTGCGGATTCAAAGCAAATATTAATTTAGCGTAGATTTACTGCGCACCCATTGGCACAACTTAGAAAGAGGCCCTGTATCCATGCAAATCATATAATCAGCGCGTCGTGAAACTATATAGGACGATATATATCTCAATCTTAGAAATCCATCGGAGGATACTCCGCGATGGATACGAAAGGCAGCGCACCCTGGGGCATGATGCGCCGTCTTACTTGGAGTCCACGCCACTCAAGAGCCATCACGTAGTTCCGACGGCCAGTCGGTCGCATGTCCGGTCGGCTATGGGCGAACCGCGGTCCGCGGATCGTGTGCGAGGACAGGACTCATAATGGAGCCGGGCTCGACGCCGTGGCGCTGTGCCCAATCGGCTAGGCCAGCCGGCCGGTACTTCGGATCGCCTCGCCAGCGTTCGAACACCGAGGCGTCGATCGTCTCGTTGACGGTCTCGTCGTGTCCCACCTCCGAGGCCTGCGGCGGTGCGCCGATCACGCGCTGGAACGGCCGGCTCACGAAGCGGTACGCTCCTGACATGAACTCACGGTAGCTGTTAGAGATTGCTGCCTGCCAGGTGTGGAGATCGGGTACGACGTCGGCCCGGAAGCCCAGACCGTGAGCTGACGCCTTGTCCATCAGCCATCGGAGCGGGACCTGGGCCAGCAGATCGCTGCGGCATCCGCCACCGACGTTGGCGTGTGCACCAACGAACCAGCGCTGCTCCACGCTCGTGATCGGCCGGGGAGCCGCCATCGCGCTGGCTGGCACGCCGTCCCGGATCTTCCTCGTCCAGAGCGTCGGCGCGAACGCCTTGCGGTGCTCATCGATTGCCAGCGCATGATACGCATTCTGGATCGATTGGCGGAGGCCCGTGTGGAGGAACTTGTAGCCCGATCGGCTCAAGCCTGGGATCGTCCCGAACGGGACGCCGAGTGCGCCGACCGTATCCCAGACGCCGACCATCTTGATATTGATCGGCATGGCGTAGGTGAGCATCCAGCGCTCCTCGAGCGTGGCGTCCTTGAGCTCACCCGCCTGATCCCAGGTGTGGAGCTTCCAGATCGTACGATCTTCGTTCCCCTGGCGGTACCGCTCGAAGAGCTGGCCGACCCCCAGCGGCGCACCCGGCTTGAGCAAGCCGCAGAGGGCAATGAAGCCGGCAAGGCTCCGCGCCGTATAGGCCCCGCGGCTGAAACCGAAGATGAAGATCTCGTCCCCCGGCTCGTATGTTTCGATGAGCCACTCGTAGGCAGCAGAGACATTTCGGTCGATCCCGACGCCGAAGAGGCCTCCGCGCACCTTCTCGCCGAACGTCGTCCCGACGCCCCGGCTGTAGTAGGCAACCTGGCGCGCACCATCGGCGCTGCGCTCGGCGCACAAGGCCTTCAGCCGCCAGACGTTCGTGTTGTCGCTGACTGTGTTCCAGGTCCCGTCCAGAAACAGGGCTATTCGCTTCTGCCCGGGGGACTCGGGCGGCGCACTTTCGTTCGGCATATTTTGTGACCGCCCAAGGCTTGACGACTTCATTGGACAACGCCTAGCAGTCCATCACGTTGCAAAATTCTTTCGATAGCGCACATTCATCCCAGGGTGCGGATATGAGAGATCTAAATTTATATTTCATCAAATATAATCAACATTCTTCCAGAACGCGCAGCGTATTTATATTTTATGCGTGATATTCTGATGTATAGTGATGTATTATATATTCGGTGTGTTCGACGCTTTTTATCCAGGCTTGCGATTTCACGGCGTGACACAGAGCGCCTCGGCCTCCCGCTGATGAGTGACACCGTCATAGCCAGGACAGCCTGTCAGGGCTCCGTCCCAAATATCGCGGACAATGCAGAGCGCGAGGAGACCAGCTAAGAGCGTAAAGACGGCCCAGACGATAAGCGATGAGGGGCTGTCGCTGGGCAGGTGCGCATCGATCTTGCGCGAGACGGCGATCAAGAGAGAGCGCAGTCGAGATGAGGAGCGTTGCGGCATGGAATGGTCTCGCCATCTTGTGGAGCGGGGTACGACGCTCGTCAGCGCGGCCAGCCGGTGACGATCATTGCGAAGAGGTAGACGAGCAGGATCAGGACGACGCAGACGGCGACGCCCTCCGGTAGGAGTTGGCGATTCATGGGATGGGTCCGGGCTGCGGACCGATGCCCGGCCGCGGGGTGCGTCGCCGTCGCTGCCGGCGGCAGGGCGAATCGCATTCCTGCGATCTGCACGGGTTCGTTCGGCCGGCGCATGCGCGCTACGAAGGTGAGGCCAAGGCGAATCGCAGCAAGAGCCTGATCAGACTCCGCTTTTAGGGATTCGCATTACATGTCGGATGCGCTATGGTCGCCTGCGAATCGCGGAACAGAATTTCCAATTCTGTTTACTTTCTTGAAACTATTGCATTTTTAACATTGCAGAACTGAAGCCAGGCGGAGTACCGGTTTTGCCCAATCCCACCCGTGCCGACGCGCGATGCGCCTCGGGCTGCGGCGTGGAACAGAATTGGAAAAATCGTTCCGCTCTCCGTCGTCGCAGCGATCGGCGGATGCTCTCAGGATCTCTCGCCATGGCCCGCTACGCGTCGGCTCCACCGCTGTCGCTCCATACGGCGTCCGGTCGGCGCAAGTACCTGACACCGCACGAGCGCGTGCGCTTCCTGGGAGCCGCCGCGGCCTCCCCGCCCGAGATCACGACACTCTGCCTCGTCCTTGCCTGGACCGGCTGCCGGATCACCGAGGCCCTACACCTGACCCATGCCGACCTCGACCGGGACGGTGCGATCATCAGCATCCGCAGCCTCAAGAAGCGCCGTTCTGGCGTGGTGCGCGAAGTGCCCGTGCCGGCCTCGGTTATGGCCACTCTCGATCGCATCCACGGGCAGAAGCCCCCCGATACGCTCCTCTGGCCCATCGGCCGCACGACGGCGTGGCGGCACATCAAGGTGGTGATGAAAGAAGCCGGGGTCGGCACGACCGCCGCCTCGCCGAAGGGCTTGCGCCATGGGTTCGGCGTGCACGCGCTTCGCTCTGGCGTACCGCTCAACCTGCTGCAGCGCTGGCTCGGACACGCCGACATCTCAACGACGGCCATCTACGGCGATGTTCTGGGCCCGGAAGAGAGGGAGATTGCCGCCCGGATGTGGTAGCGAGCTGCCGGTGCGATGCACGGCAATGTACCGATGGGCCGCGAAACCGGTCGCAGCCCGCGGGTGCGACGCCGTGCTGATCCTCGAGCACCGCTTCGCGCACATCCCGCAAGAGGGCCGTCGCGGCCGCGCCTGGCTTGCCAGCCTCCCTCCCCTCTACGAGGGTCGTCTCGCGGACGGCGCGACCGTTTCGTTGCACGCATCGCTGCGCTACTACCACCTCGGCGACATCGTCCTCGCCGTTGAAGATGGCCCAGCCCAGGTCATCGAGCGCACGCCGCACATCATCTCGACGCAGGCGCTCGATCACCTCGTCCTGCGCACGCATGCGAGCGGTCGCGCGTACGTCACCGCCCATGCGCAGACTGCAGAGGCAGCCTCCGGGGATCTCCTCTTGATCGATCTGGCACGGCCGATCAGCATCGCGATGCCGCCTGTGGTCGGAGTCGCCGTCGTCGTACCCCGACGGCTCCTTGCGAACGGCCGCGGCGCAAGCGGCCTCCTGAGCCGGCACGTCCTCGAGGCGGACCGTGATCCGCTGATCCGCCTCCTTGCCGGTCATCTCATCCATCTTGCCGACGTACTCGCTGCAGCCACGGACGCACAAGTTGCCGAACTTGTGCAGGCGACGGTCGCCCTCTGCCGTGCCATAGACACAGCTGGAGAGCCCGCAGCACCAGGATCAGCTGAGGGCGCGAGGGACACCGCAAGCCCGACGGTCCTGGCCGTACGCCGTTATATCGAGGAGCACCTAGATCGCGTCGATGTCCCCGGACTGATGGAGCATTTCGGCTTGTCGCGTCGCTCGCTCTACCGGTTGTTCGAGGGAACGGGCGGGGTCCAAGCCTGCATCCGCGATTGCCGCCTCGCCTTCGCGATGCGTGCACTCCGGCAGTCTCCTACGGCGCGCCGCCCGAAGCTCGCCCGTCTGGCCCACGACTGCGGCATCGGTGATCCTCGCGTGTTCAGCCGCGCCTTTCGTCGGCGGTACGGCATGTCGCCGACGGAGGTCGAACCAGGATCGACGCCGGCCTTTCCCCATCGACCGGACACAGGCCTTCTGGGCTGGCTGCGTACGCTGTAGGGTTGCAATCGATCGGCTTGATCGCATGGGAATCCGCTCGCGGCCCATTCCGGGCATCAGGCATGTCTGCTTGTGGGTGGCCAGCCCGCAAATATGAACCTTCGGCGGGTTTGACTGGGGGCGTTGAGCTCCACCGCAGCTTGTCGCCCTTTTGGCGAACTACGAGGGGTTCGCTCGAGTGCCCTTTGTAGACCGTTGCGCATTGGCGTAGCGAGCACGCCGCTGCCAACCCACCCTTGTTCTTGTTTCGTTCGCAATATATAACAGCGGGGGCACGTGGGATGAGGGGTCAGCGCTCTGCACGGTCCAACTCACCCCGAAAGGAGTTCGGGACAGGGAGCGGCAATCGTATCGTCTGGGTTGTCAGCAGCCTTGCGCCAAGCCAGTCTCGGCCGCAGTGAACGACAACTGAGGTCGTTTCATTCGCCGTTGGGAGGGCAGGTGACAAACACTATTATCCGTGTCGCGATCCACGACCTGACCAAAACCCAGGGGGTTTTCGTCGTTAAGCACGGAAAAAGCGATCTAAAAGTTACTCAGACGATGCAGCGCGTGATCGACGATCTCACCGCTCTCTACGCCAAGCGGACCTCGAAAACTTACGGAAAATTCGCGGTCGATGAAGATCGATTTCCGACCGAGAAGCACCTAAGCGCCTACCTCGACGTCCAGCCCAATGACTTCACGACGCTGACGCACAAAATGATGGAAACGCTGAAAGCTCAGGCGGGCTACAAGGGCGCTGCCACGGGCGGCCACGTCTTCTTCGCTCACTTTGAGCGCGAAGAACGGCAGTACCTCCTCATCGCCATCGTCAACGAGAAGCTCGGCGCGTCGATGACGAGCGACCTCGATGTCCAGGATGTCCGCCATCTCGACATGGACGGTTTTCGCTTCGCGGGCCGCATCAACATGACCGGCTGGGCCAACGGCGAGGAGCGCTATATCGGCTTCTTGAAGGGCAAGCGGGAGGTCTCCGAGTACTTCAAGGAATTCCTCGGCTGTGACACCACGGTCCAGAACCGCCGCGACACGGCCGAGCTCGTCCAGGCGCTGATGGTATTCGCCACAGATGAAGGCATGGACACCCCGAGCAAGGACGATTTCCTCGCCCGCGCGAAAACCATTTGCGAGCGTTCGGCCAAGGCTCAGGAGGAACTCAGCTTCGAGGCGCTGGCCAACGAACTCAGCCCGCAGGATCCCGAGAGGCTGATGACCGTTCTGGCCGATCCCGATCTGCGCCTCAACGACGGCTTCGTGCCTGATCGCCGCGCCCTCGGACCGCTGATCAAATTCAAGGGCAAGACCCCGACCTGGAGCATTGAGTTCAATCGCGACGCGATCACCCGCGGAAATGTGCGGTTCAACGCTGAGGACAACACACTCACGTTGACCGGCCTGCCCGAGGATCTCACAGCGCAGCTGCGCGCTGAGTACAGCTAAGATGGCTGGGATCACATTCGACCAGCTAAAACTGCTGTATCGTCATATCGCCTTCGATCAGAACGGCGATCAAGGAAGACTGTCGATTGCGACTACAGAAATCCTGGAGATCATCCAACTCATCGAAGATAACCAGGATGTCGCTGCTGACGCAGACATCGTGGTGCTCGACGACGACGCGCTTCAAGTCGGTCAGATCGTATCAGTCCGCGTCGGCCCGCCCCGGACTGCGCTCGGCTCCCTCGTTCGCGACTTCGATGGGCTGCTCGATACCCCGGAAGCGCGGGTCAAAGAACCGCGCGCCTACTTCGTCATCGACGGCGGTATCACACCCGAAATCGATCCCTGTCCCGAGCGCTTGGCAACCTATCGCAAGGTCCTCGAGTTCACGAAGCTCGTCGGCGAAGCAGCGGCCTATGTCGATCAATTCAAAAGGGAATTGATCTTCATCAAGGAGGGCAAGTTCAGCGTTCCGCTGGTGTATAAGGCCGCTGACTTGGACCGTGTGAGCGTCTCCGACGCCGACGCCATTCTCAGCGCGTGCGCCGACAAGATCCACCGAGACCAGAAGCTCGCGATCCTCGCCGAAGCCGTTATCGGGATCTGCGCGTCTCAGCCGGTCGCAGTCCGGTTTCGCTACCTCATCGCGAACCTCGGTTCAGTGAACGAGGAAGTTCGCAACGGCTATCAGCTGTTCGCGTCCAGCTTCTCTTACTCTAAGATCCGCAACGAGGTCGAAGCCGCGCGCATCGACTATCTCAACAAGATCCATAAAACGATTATCGATATTCAGACGCAGTTGCTTGGTATCCCGGTCACGACGGTCATCGTCGCCTCGCAGCTGAAAGTCACATCCGCCTGCGGCGTCGAGTTCTGGACCAACTTCGCCGTCGTCATGGGAGCGTGGATCTTCGTCGCGCTCTTGGCGATCGCCATCGGAAATCAATGGGCAACGCTGGCGTCCATCTCCGACGATATCGCGCGCCAAAAAACCAAGTTTGAGCGGGACTTTGCGGCGCTCAGCGATCAGTTCGATACGATTTTCGTCACCCTCGCCGGTCGGATCAAATGGCAGCGAAGGTTTCTGGGGTTTGTTGGCCTGCTCGCAGTCGTCGGGGCAGCGGTGGCCACATTCGTTGCGTATCGAGTGACCAACATCCCGTACATGAGCTGTTGGTCGAGTGAGGTCTCGGCGGCCGCACCAACACCGATCCCGCCGGCTGTGACGCCTGTCGCACCGGCTCCGCCGCCTCCGTCGCCTGTCTCGCCAGCCAACACACCGACGAACGTGTCGCCGCCTAAGCAAAGCCCGCCACCCGATCCGGCTCCGCCAACGCCCGCCAAGCCGAGAATGGCTCCCACGCCGCAGGCCCACCCGCAGCCGTAAGTGGTTTGCGCTGTCAGAAGCGCCAGTGGAGGAGAGGACACTACGTGTCCCCGCAGTTCGGCTGATCGGTTGGTAGAACCGATCGCATAGGAGCAGCCCGCTCCAGGGGCCGACACGGCGACGGTCATCCAAAATTGAATGTCCGCTACTGGCGCGATCCTGCCGCTCGGCACCCGCCCCATTCTTAGCAGCCAGTCGCAGGGTCAAGCTGACTACACTTTGACCCTAGCCGTACCAGGCCGCACGGCGCAGCCCTTGGCACACGGTGTGCGCCAATTGGCACGACGCATCCGCGACGAGATCCGATCGTGAAGAAATCTTACCCGGTCGGCTGACGCATCAGAGCCGAAAATCCTCGTGTCTTCGCGATCCCCGCGAGCACATCGGGAAGTCTCGTCCATGCCGTCGTCCGTCACGCTCTCCGCCGCGACCCGCCAGAACCTGCTCTCGCTGCAGGACACCGCCGCCCTCGCGGCGACCAACCAGAACCACCTCTCGACCGGCAAGCGCGTCGCTAACGCGCTGGACAACCCGGTGAACTTCTTCCAGGCCCAGGGCCTGTCGGACCGCGCGAACGCCCTCACCAACCTGCTCGACGGTATCTCGAACGGCATCCAGACCATCCAGGCGGCGTCGAAGGGCGTCGACGCGGCGTCGTCGATCGTCAAGCAGATGCAGTCGGTCGTGTCGCAGATGCAGTCGAACGCTGCCACCAACCTGCCGAAGCTCCAGGGCACCGCCGTCCTCGGCACCGCTGCCGAGTCGACCGCGACCGGAAAGAGCCAGCGCGACGTCGCTGCCGCGAAGACCGTGATCGGCACTGCGAGCGCGGCGACCGGCACCGCCGCCGGCAACGTCGGTCTCGACACCACCAAGGTCGACACCCTGCAGCTCACCGCCGGCAGCACCGTCTACAACCTGTCGATCAAGACCACCGACACCGTCAACGACCTCGTCAACGGCATCAACCGGTCGGGCGTCGCGACCGCCTCGATCGACTCGCAGGGCCAGCTCCAGATCACCGGCACCGGCTCCGACGCCCTGACGGTCCAGGCCGGCAAGATCACCGCCGGCACCGGCGCGATCACCGCCGACGCGACCGAGCTCGCCAAGCTCACCGGCGGCGCGGTCGCGACCGCGGCGGGCGGCACCTCGGCCCAGCGCTCGGCCCTCGTCAACCAGTTCAACAACCTGCGCACCCAGCTCGACCAGGCGGTCAAGGACGCCGGCTTCAACGGCACCAACCTCCTGAACGGCGACGCGATGACGGTCTCCTTCAACGAGAAGACTGGAGGCGCGGCCTCGAAGCTCCAGATCCAGAACAGCGCGATCAACTCGCTGAACCTCGGCATCGGCACCGCCACGGACTCGGCCACCGCGCAGGCCGGCGCGAACTTCGGCGTCCAGAACAACGCCGACCTCGGCGATGCCGCCGACGCACTCACCAACGCGCTGACGACCCTGAAGTCGACCTCCTCGACGCTGGGCTCGAACCTGTCGGTGATACAGACCCGGCAGGACTTCACGAAGCAGATCGTCGACGTCCTCGACACCGGCGCGGCGAACCTGACCAACGCCGACATGAACGAGGAGGCGGCCGTCTCCCAGGCCCTGTCGACCCGCCAGTCGCTGTCAATCTCGGCGCTCTCGCTCGCCAACCAGGCCCAGCAGGGCATCCTGCAGCTGCTGCGCTAGGCGGCCGAGGCGGCGCGGGACGAATGACGGCGACCCGAGCCGCGTCGAAAATGTCCGTCATCCTGCTACACGAGGTTCCCGATGGACCTCGGTATCGATGAAGACAAGCCCGGCAATCAATCCTTACCGGATATCGGGCATGGCGCACAGCAGGCGAGCGGCAACGCGACCGCTCGCCTGCTAGAATTCGAAATTATATTTTATAAGGCTGCTTTTATGACCAGATACGACGTGATAACTTGCCGAATTCCAGCGCAATCCGATTCTTGAGCCTGGAACGCTGGTACGGACCTCTCAAACGCGATGCTACTCGATCACGTCGACGATGCGACGGGTCTGCGGGTCGACGAGGACAGGACGCTCATTGACGATGGTGTAGCGGTGGCCGCTGACGCCGTATTCGGCTGGCACCTCATAGTAGGTGACGCCCGACGACGGCAGCACAGTGCCAATCCGGACATCTCCGTCATAGGTATAGGAAGGATGACGCTCCCGCACGACATAGCTACGGAAGCGCGGGCGCGTATCGATGCCCAGTATGCCGTTGACAGCCCCTGTCGCGGCTCCGACGGCTCCGCCCACGATCGCACCGAGCGGGCCGGCTGCGGCGCTACCATCCGCCGCCCCTTCCTGAGCGCCGCGCACGAGGCCTTGAGCCTGGGCGGCCGCGGGTATGGCCAGTGCGAGCAGTGCGGCGGCGGCAAGGGCTTTGATCGTCATGATGGGGATCCCAATCTGCATGTGGCCGCTCAAGCGTGGCGGTTATCGGGGCGTCAACGCTCAAGCTTGACCCTGGGATGCACCCGGGTGACGTAAAATTGCGGACCGGCGGCGAGGCATCGGAGCGCACCGCGATGCAGTGCCATTCGGCGAGGTTCCGCTCCGCGCCTCTGAAAAATTTCCGGAACTGCGCTCCGAGCTTGGCCGTTCTCAGCACATCAGACAGTCAAGTTTCGGATTGCTGCCATGAAGACCGCCCTCCTCTCCGCGATGCTTGCCGCAGCTGTGTCCCTCGCGGGCTCCGCTGCGGCGTCGGCCGAGCCGAGTGCGGTGGTCTATCTCGGCGATACCGGGCTGCGACTTCCCGTTAGCGCGCTGGCCGCACCGGAGGCTCCGCCCGCCACGGTTCAGGCCGCGCCGGCAACCCAGCACGCCGCCCCGCCCCGCAAGGTGCGGGTGGTGCTTGCCTCACCCTTCACGGTCCGCTGACGGGCGTTTCCTCATACCTGCGAGTGTCCCATCATGATGTCCTGGGCCGTTACCTTTCTGGTCGTGGCGTTGGTCGCCGCCCTCTTCGGCTTCGGCGGGATCGCCGGCACGGCGATGGAAGCCGCCAAGCTGGTTTTCTTCGTGGCGATCGTCCTGTTCGCGATCTCCGCAGTCGTCGGCCTGATGCGAGGCCGCGCCCCGCGCGTCTGATGCAATCCCCGTTCCCTCAAGTCGCAGGAGCATTCCGATGAGCAGCACCACCGACAAGATCAAGGGCCTGGCCAACGAGGCGGTCGGCAACGTGAAGCAGGGCATCGGCAGCGCCACCGGCAACGAGAAGCTGCAGGCCGAGGGCAAGGCCCAGGAGCTGAAGGGCGAAGCTCAGAAGACCACTGGTGACGTCAAGGACGGCATCAAGAATGCCGCCGACACGGTGAAGAGCAAGCTCTGACGCGCCACTCAGGCAGACTGAAGCGAGCCGCCCCACACGGGGCGGCTTTTTTATTTGTGTGGGCCACCGGAACGGGAGTCGCGAGCCTACCCGCTGGATGAGCGTCGGCTCTTAACGGCGGCGCTGGTGGCTATGGATGAGACGGCGTAGCATCCTTGAGAGCTGGTCGGCCGAGTAGGGTTTGTGCAGCAAGTCGAACCCGTGCGTGCCGTTCTGCGCGAGCACGTGGCTGTAGCCCGAGGCCAGCAGTACCGGCATCGTCGGCAGGCGGCGGCGCAGCTCTTCAGCCAGGGCAATGCCGCCCATCCCGGGCATCACGACGTCCGAAAACACCACGTCGAACCCGTCGCCGTCGGAGCCGAGCCGTTCCAACGCAGCTTCGGCGTTCGCCGCCCATTCGGTCCGATAGCCCAGGTCCTCGAGGATCTGGGTGGCGAACTTGCCGACCTCGATATTGTCCTCGACCACCAGCACGCGCAAGCCACGCCCATCGGGTGCAGGCCCGGTCTCCTCGATATCGCTTACCGGATCCATCGGAGCGGCGACCTCGGGTAGGTAGAGCGCGAACGTCGTGCCTTCGCCGACCACGCTCTGGACGCTCACGTCGCCGCCCGACTGCTTGGCGAACCCGAACACCTGCGACAGCCCAAGCCCCGTGCCCTTGCCCACTTCCTTGGTCGTGAAGAACGGCTCGAAGATCCTGGTCAGGTCCGCCTCGGCGATCCCGCTGCCGGTGTCGCTCAGCTCGATCTTGGCAAACGGGCCGGGACCACCCCCGTGGCCGCGGATCGGCGGCATCGGCAGGCCGCATGTCAGCCGCAGGGTCAGCGTGCCCTCGCCCTCCATGGCGTCGCGGGCGTTGACCGCCATGTTGACCAGCGCGGTCTCGAACTGGCTCACATCGGCTTCCATGAAGCAGGGGTGTTCCGGCAGTTCGGTCACCACCCGCACGCGGGCACCGGTCACGGTGTCGAGCATGTCGGCAACACCGCGCAGGCGCTCGCCGACGCTCACCACCTCCGGCTTGAGCGCCTGACGGCGGGCGAACGCCAGCAACTGTCCGGTCAGCTTGGCGGCGCGCTCGACCGTGTCGGAGACGGCATCCATGTACCGCTTGCGCCGCTCCTCAGGGAGGTTCGGCCGACGCAGGAAGTCCACCGACGAGCGGATGATGGTCAGCAGGTTGTTGAAGTCGTGCGCGACGCCTCCCGTGAGCTGGCCCACGGCTTCCATCTTCTGCGACTGGCGCAACGCCTCCGCGGTCGCCTCCAGCGCCTGAGATTGCTCCTTTTCCGCTGTGATGTCGCGGCCGGTCGCATAAGTCATCTGGCCCGCCGGGGCCGCCGACCAGGAGATCCAGCGCACCGAGCCGTCCTTGTGGCGGTAGCGGTTCACGACCCGAGGCTGCCCGCCCTCGGCTGCGTAGGTATAGGCTTCGGTCGTTTCAGTATGGTCCGCCGGCACGACGAACTCGTTGACGTGGTGACCGACGAGTTCGTCGGGAGCGTAGCCGAGCAAGCGCGTCCACGCAGGATTGACCCGCTGGAACACCCCGTCGAAGTCGATCACCAGCATCAGGTCCGGCGAGGTCTCCCACATCCGGTCGCGTTCGATGGTCCGCTCCGCCACCTCGTGCGCCAGCGTATCGGCCCGGGCGGCCAGCAAGGCCGCGGCATCGCGCAGGTCGGTCACGTCCTGCACGAACACGTAGAACCCATCGACGCTGCCGCTGGCATCGCGGCGGGGGGTGTAGCGGATGGCTGCGATGCGTCGCCGCCCATCTGCCCAAGGCCAATCGAGATCCATCTCGACCACCTCGCCGCCAAGGGCCCGATCGATCCCCTCGCGGCGGAGCGCAAGGCCGTCCTCGCCGACGAGATCGAGGACCGTTCGCCCCAGCACGGTCTCCGGGGGACGCCCGAACCATGCCTGGTATGCGGCATTAGCGAAGCGGTAGGTGAGCGAGCGGTCGATGAACGCAACGAGCACCGGCAGTGCGTCGGCAACCAGCCGCAGCTCCGCCTCACTCGCTCTGAGGGCGGTTTCCGCCTGCTTGCGGGCGGTTGCCGTGCGGATCCGTGCAGCCACCTCGCGGATGAACACCAACTCGTCGTTGGTCCACGTGCGCGGTGTGGCGCTGCAGACGAACAGCAGCGACACGAGGCGGCCGTGCTCGACCACCGGCGTATTGACGAACGCCCGGGCGCTGATCGCCTCCAGGGCGTCGGCACGGGCGATGGTGCGCGGGTCGGTGCGGGCATCGCCGACGACGACCGTTTCGCCCCTCTTGATGTCCTCGATGTGGGAGCCGAAGTCGCTGAACCTGTGCGTGCCCGCAATGGAATGTGCGTCGCCGCTGGTCCAATCACGCTCGACGTCGATGGTTTCGGCCTCGCGATCGACCAACCCGTAGCCGACGAGCTGAACGTCGAGCGCCCGGCCGAGGATGCCGATCGCCACGTCGGCGAGGCTGGCGGCGTCGTGGTCGTGCTCGGCAAGTTGGTCGCTCAGTTCGAGCAGCGCCTGGCGACGATGCTCGCCTGCGCGGAGGGCCACCCCAGCCAGATGCTCGCCGGTGCGGTCGCGCATGATCTTGACGAAGCCGATATGCCGGTCCTCCTCGTCACGCAGCGGCATCATCTCGCCGGAAGCCCAGAACCGCTCCTCACCCTGTTTGAGGTGCCAGCGTTCGTCCTGGGCGCGCCCGTTCTTGAGGGCGGTTTCCATCTCGTAGGTGACCCGGCCGTTGGCACGGTCCTCGGGCGTGAAGAAGCGCGCAGCGTCCTGCCCACGCATCTCCTCGGCGGTCCAGCCCATGACGTGCTCGGAGCCGCTGTTCCAGCCGGTGATAGTCCCCTCGCGATCCGTGACGACAATCGCGAAATCCAAGGTGCTCTCGAACACCGCGTTCTGCCGAGCCGCATCCATGCTGCCGCTGCGAGCCCGTTCGCGCAGTCGCCGCACCTCGGCTTCCAGTTCCTCTCGCGAGAGGAGGCTCACCTCACGTTCCGGCACGCCACACCCTTCCTCGAACCTAAGTCACTGCGAGAACGGAGAAATCAGTGCCGCTCTCGAACGCTCCAATCAGGCCTGAATTGATTGGTGCGCGACCGAATCGTATGCGTTATGCCACAAACTTGCGAGTCGTGAGCCCTCGCCTCCACGCTTCGGGACCGGCACCGGAGCGCGCTTGAGTTCGGATGCACAGATCGTTGAAAATGGCTCGTCCGCCACAGCAAGGCCATTTACTATAGATCTGATCCGCATTGATGGATGGCGCAGGGCCGACATTCAGAGATGTCGTCGAGCAATATTTTGCGATTGCGTAGATCGATCGGCTGATGCCGTGAGATCAAAACTCGTACGATGTTCGTGTTGCGCGTGGCTGATGCGCGCGTAACTTCAATCATATTGAACGATCTTGGGCATCACGAAGCGCAACGCTTGACGCGTGCACCTTTCACCCGTTTGTGATGGGTCCAATCGCCCCGCGTTGTCGTGACCGAATGGCCGACAGGCGACGGCTGCAGCGAACCTTGGCCGTTGTGGCGCGTTGATGGTTGCCGTCCGTTCATGGGACGGTCGAGCGACGACGAGACCGATGCCCCGGAATACACTGCTCCAGACGATCGACGTGGAAATCGTCGCCGCGGAGCACCGCACCGAGACTCACGCTCAGACAGTGCGGGCCCTTCTCGCCGTCGGTGAAAGTAGCGTCGAGGCAGAGCAGGCGCTCTATCTCGAACTCGATCGTCTCACGCTCCTGCGTGATCGTCAGTGGAACTTTCGCTCGATGCAGGATCTTCTCTCGGCTGCTTGAAACAGAGGGCCGGAACTGGCGAAGGAGATGCCCTCTTGAGGGCCAGAGCATCACTTTGCATTGTGCGTGATAAAATTGCGAGACGACCACCCCTGCCCTGGGCTACAAGGCAGGGGTGAGAAGCGCCCTGTATGATATCTGACCTGTTCCCGTCCGCCCTCGTGCGAGACGCCGCCCGCCTCGGTTCGCTCGCAGGCCTCAACCTGCTCGACACGCCGCCCGAGACCGAGTTCGAGGACATCGTGCATCTGGCCTCGACCGTGTGCGAGACGCCGGTGGCGCTGGTCAGCCTCGTGGCGGGAGATCGCCAGTGGTTCAAGGCTCGGGTCGGCTTTCCGCCGTGCGAGACCGCCCTCAACGCCTCGGTCTGCGCCTACACGCTGGCCGAGCCGGACCTGCTCACGATCCCCGACCTGAC
This sequence comes from Methylobacterium sp. 142-1Y, assembly GCF_057747795.1. Classification (NCBI taxonomy): domain Bacteria; kingdom Pseudomonadati; phylum Pseudomonadota; class Alphaproteobacteria; order Hyphomicrobiales; family Methylobacteriaceae; genus Methylobacterium; species Methylobacterium sp. 142-1Y. The sequence continues at coordinate 2,181,540 of NZ_CM173224.1, forward strand.
GGCGGATCCGCGCACGCGCGACAACCCGCTGGTCACGGGGGAGCCGTTCATCCGCTTCTATGCCGGTACCCCCTTGCGCGCGCCCGACGGGCAAGTGCTCGGCAGCCTCTGCGTGATCGACCACACGCCGCGGCCGAAGGGCCTGTCGATCCGGCAGGCGGATGGGCTCCGGCGGTTGGCGCGGCAGGTGACGAACGTGCTGCGCGAGCGCCAGCTCAACGTGGAGATGCGGGCCGCGCGTGACGCCCTGCGGGTGTCCGAGGAGCGGCTGGCGTTGGCGTTCGCGGCGGCGGGCAGCCTCGGCTGGTGGGATTGGGACATCCCCGCCGACTGCGTCTATGCCGGGGAGCGGTTCTCCGACATGTACGGCATCGACCCTGCCCTCGCCGCGCAGGGTGCGCCGCTGACCGCTTTCGTCGAGGGCATCCACCCGGACGACCGCTCGTGGGTCGGCGAGCGCATCCAGCAGGTCGTCGCGACGGCAGGCGAGTTCAGCGAGGAGTATCGCCTGCGCCACGCCGATGGCAGTGTGACGTGGGTCCTCGCCAGGGGACGATGCTTCCACGATGGCGATGGCAAACCGCTGCGCTTCCCCGGCGTCGTCGTCGATATCACCGCCCGCAAAGCCGCGGATGCCGCACGCTTCGCCGGCGAGGCGCGGCTGAAGTCGATCATGGAGACCGTGCCAGTCGGAATCCTGCTGGCCGAAGCCCCCTCCGGGCGCATCCTCATGGGCAACCGGCGGCTGGCCGAAATCCTCGGCCACACCACCCTCTACGCCTCGTCCAGCAACGCCTACGGTGAGTTCGTCGCCTACCACGACGACGGCAGGCTGGTAGAAGCGCAGGAGTACCCGCTGGCGCAGATCTGCGGCGGCCAGTGCAAGCGGGCCGCCATCGAGGTGCTGTACCAGCGTCCAGACGGTGAGCGGCGCTGGATCGCGATCTCCGGCGAGGCGATCGAGGACGAGCAGGGCGCGACGGTCGGCGCGGTGGTCGCCGTCAGCGACATCGGCGACCGCAAGGCGGCGGAAGCGCAGCAGGACATCCTCAACCGCGAGCTGTCGCATCGGCTGAAGAACACCCTGACGCTGGTTCAGTCGATCGCCTCGCAGACCCTGCGCAACGCCCCCAGCCTCGACGCCGCCCGCGATGCCCTCGCCGCGCGGCTGATCGTGCTCGGCAAGGCGCACGACATCCTGCTGGCTGGGCGGACCGACAGCGCCAGCGTCGACCGGGTGGTGCAGGAGGCGTTGAGCCTGCACGACGACACCGGCCGACGCTTCCGGGTCCGCGGCCCGAGCCTGTTCGTCGGTCCCTCGGCGGCGCTCTCGCTCGGGCTGATGCTGCACGAACTGGCGACCAACGCCGTGAAATACGGGGCGCTCTCAGTGCCGACCGGCTGCGTGACCGTCGACTGGACGGTGGACGGCACGGGCGCGGCAGCCGAGTTCCGGCTGGATTGGCGCGAGCAGGGCGGCCCGCCTGTGACGCCACCGACCCGCCGGGGGTTCGGCTCGCGGCTGATCCAGCGTGGCCTCGCCGGAGGTGATGTGGCCCTGCACTACGCCGTCGAGGGGGTGCAATGCACCTTGAGCGCCCCGCTCGCGGGATTGCGCGTCGACGTTTGATCCACACGGCCGCGGATTTTGTGAGAAGGACGTCTGATGACCCTGAAGCCCGGCGCAGTGGCCCTCGTGGCCGAGGACGAGCCGCTGGTGCGAATGGAGGCCGCCGACGTGCTCGGGGATGCTGGGTTCGACGTGCTCGAGGCCAGTACGACTCCGGCGGCGCTTGCCTACCTTGAGATGCACCCGGAGATCACGCTGCTGTTCACCGACGTGGTGATGCCGGGCCCGATCGATGGGCTGGCGCTGGCTCACGAGGTTCGGCGGCGGTGGCCCGGGGTAAAGATCATCATCGCTTCGGGTCGGATCACGCCCGATCCCGCGCAACTGCCGGACGGAGCGCGTTTCCTGGAGAAGCCGTACTCTGCCAACGGCCTCGCTCGGGTAGTCCGCGAGTTGGGTCTGCGTTTGGCAACGGAATGAGGTCGAAGCGACGATACGTGGTGCTGTGATGCCGGCGCACGACTTTCGCCCTAAGCTCCCGAATCCGACAGGAGGGTGGAACAGCACTCATCGGCACCGATGCACGCAGGACCGATGAGGCAGCCTTGTCGCTCCGCGCGACCATCGACCCTGAGAGGGACTATTCGGCAAACCGTCGAAGCGTCGCCTCGATCTTGCGTCGGTCGAACGGCTTGCCGAGCACAATCCCGCGCGAGGGGATCTGAGCAGGGTCCCACGGTTGCGAGGAGACCATCAGGAGTTCGATCGGCGGCCAACGATCGCGGATGAGCAGCGCCAGCTCCATTCCGGCCGTCGAGCCGCGCATGTCGAGGTCGGTGAACACCGTACGGATGTCGGTCCGGGCCTCCAGGATCTGGATCGCCTCGATGATGCTGCTGGCCTCGACGGCTTCGCAGCCCGCGTTCTCGACGAACTCGGTCAGCGCCATCATCAGGATCGGGTCGTCCTCGACGACGAGAACCCGTGGCAAGGTCGGGGGGTGAGACTGACCCATCGAGCTAGTGGACCTGAACTTGAACTTCGGCGAGCGGCGCGCGGAACTCGGCTCTGAGGCCCGTGGGCTTAAAATCGAGGTCGGCCTCACGGGTTCCCAGCAATCCCATGCGGATCAGGCGCGACCCGAAGCCGCCTTTGTTGCGCGGAGGCATCACGGCCGGCCCGCCCGTCTCGGTCCAGTCGAGGACCAGCGTCGGAGCGGCTCCGCCGCCGGTCCGCCAACTCACGCGCACCATTCCGCTCTGGGCGGACAGCGCGCCGTACTTGAGGGCGTTGGTTGCGAGTTCATGCAGCAGCAGCGACAGGGAGAGCGCCGCTTGGGGACTGATGTCCATGTCCGGCCCCTCGAGCGCGAACCGATCCAGGTCCGTCTGCATACTCAGCACGCTCTCCATCACGGCGCGGAGCTTGGCGGCCGACCAACTCTTCTGAATCAGGACGTCATGAGCGCGGGACAGGGCCAGCACGCGGCGCTCGAACGCCTCGACCAAGTCGCGCTCGCTCACGCCGCGCAGGGTCTGCGTGGCGATCGACTGCACGATGGCGAGGGTGTTCTTCAGCCGGTGGGCCAGCTCCTTGTTCAGGACCGCCTGCAGTTCCTCGGCACGCACGCGCGCCACACCGACTTCGACCCGGTCGGCGACGTTGCGTAGGAACGCCAGTTCCTCGGCCGTCCAGACCCGCGGCTGTACGTCGTGGACGATGAACACGGCAACCGCACGCCCGCGCTCGCGCACCGGCATGTTGATCAAGGCACCGATGCCGATCGCCTGCATCGGGCCGGGGGCGTTCCTGGTGCGTGGATCGGTCGTGACGTCGTCGATGACCAGCGGCTCGCCTCGAGCGAGGTGGGCCCGCAGGTCGCCGTAATCGTCGAAGCGGTGTCGTCCGGCGATGCTGACCTGGCCCGGCGCGGTCCAGTCCTGCTCGATGTCGATGAACTCGACCTCGCCGACGATGCGCCCGAACCCTGCGCGGGTCGCACCCAGGGTACGCCCGACGATCTCGGCGGCAGCCTGTGTCATCGCGCCGACCGTGGTCAGGTCGCGCAGGTCATCGCCGAGAGCCAGGAGTGCCATGCGGCGGTTTTCCGCACTGACCCGTGCGGTCGCGTCCAAGAAGATAACGCCGAAGCGGTCGCCTTCGAGCTTGAACGCATTGCCGTCGTACCAGCGACCGTTAGGGGCAAACTGCTTGGTGAACCCCCATGCTTCGCCGGTCTCGACCACTTGGGCAAACGCGGTGATCCAGTCCTGCGCGGCCTCGCCGAACAGCTGACGCGCGGTGTGTCCGACGACATGGTCCGCCGGGATGCCGATCTGGGTCGTCCAAGCCGGGTTGATGTCGATGATCCGGAAGTCGGCGATGTCGCCGGCGCTGTCGCGGATCGCTTCGGTGAGCTGAAATCCTTCGCTCAGGCGCTCGAACAAGCCCCGCCAATGCGCCTCGCTGGCGCGCAACGCTTCCTGCGCCGCGCGTCGCTCCTCCACATCAAGGAGGACGCCCGGGAAGCTCAACGGGGTCCCGTCCGGCCCCTGCTCAACGCGCCCGTTGGCCTCGATCCAGTAGTAGCGCCCGTCCGCACGCCGCACCCGGTACTGATGCGCATAGGCCCCGCCTCGTGCGATGGCCTCGGTGATTGCCGCCGCCAGACCCGCTTGGTCGTCTGGGTGCACGGTAGCGACGATCTGATCCAGCGGGATGCCGTCTCGACCAAGCGTCGGATCGAGGCCGAAGGAGTGGGCGAAGGCGTCGTCGATCGTGAAGCGGTCGGACGGTATGTCCCAGTGCCACGTGCCGATGATCGCACCGGCCGCGAGGGCCAGTTGAACACGTTGGATGTTCTCGCGGGCTAGGGTTTCGCTGGCCCGCAGCTCCGCCTCAGCCTCCTTGCGGGCGGTGATGTCCTGCACCGTGCCGACCATGCGCAGCACGACGCCGGCGTCGTCCCGCACGAAGCGTCCAATCCGCGAGATCCAGCGTAAGGCACCGTCATTCGCGCGCCGAATGCGGTACTCCACCTCGGTCGAGGCTGTGCCGTCCCGGATCGTGGCCTGTGTCGAGGGGATCCCGCGGTCCTCGGGAACGGCCAGGGTCGTGAACGTTTCCAGCGAGTAGACCCCGGCCTCCGGCACGCCGTAGATCCGACAGTGCTCGGCCGACACGCGCGCAAGGCCGCTCGCGACGTCGACCTCGAAAGTGCCGATGTGGGCAGCCTCCTGGGCGAGCCGTGAACGGGTATCGCTGGCCCGCAGCACCGCATCCACATCAAGGCGCTCTCGGACGCCTGACATAAGGCGGGCGAGCGCGGCGAAGGAGGTCAGAGCTCCAGCGTCGAAGGCGGGCTCGCGGGTCGAGACGAACGACACCACGCCGACGAGCTGGCCGCGGCTCATGATCGGGTAGCCCGCGAAAGCGTCGAAGCCTGCCTCGCGCGCCAGGGCATAGCGCGGCTCGGTGCTCGCCTGCACGGCCTCCAGCACGAGGGGCCGCCGTGTTCGGACGACGATCCCGCATAATGGCAAATCGAGATCGACGCAGCTGAGGACGGCACGCTGCTCGTCCGTGGTGCCGACCGATTGGACGAGCCGCAAATTCCGGCCTTCGGGGTCGACATCGTAGATGAAGCATAGATCGAAGCCCAAGGCCTGCGTGCCCATGGCCAAGATCGGTTCGAGCACGGCCGCCGGATCAGTCGCGGAGACGAGTGCAGAAGAGGCTTTGGCGAGGAGGTCGAGGCGTCGCGCCTGTTGCAGCTCGGCGCGCTGGTTGGTCAGGATCTCGTCGCGACGCGCGACGTCGCGGCGCATCTCCAGGAGAACCGAGACCTGGCGTGCAAGGGCGCGCAGGTCGTCGGCTTGCTCAGGCGTCAGGCCCGCAGGTCGGGGTGCAGTATCAATCACACATAAGGAGCCGACGACCTGTCCGCCCGCCAGGCGCAGCGGTGCGCCGGCATAGAACCGGATGTTGGGCTCGCTGGTGACGAGCGGGTTCGCGGCTGTGCGCGGGTCTGCCGTCAGATCGGGGATGACGAGGAGATCGGGTTCGACGAGGGCATGAGCGCAGACCGACGCATTGAGGGTGGTCTCGCACTGGGGAAAGCCGACCCGAGCCTTGAACCACTGGCGATCTCCCGCCACGAGGCTGACCAGCGCCACCGGCGTCGCGCAAAGGCGTGACGCCAGACGGACAATGTCGTCGAAGCCTTGCTCGGGAGGCGTGTCGAGGACAGCCAACGCATCAAGGGCTGCGAGGCGGGCAGGGTCGCGGACGGTCGTGCTCGGTGTGTCGTTCTGCATTACGGGCGGCCGAAAGGGCCGCATCGCGCCCCAACTCCGGTCTTGTCGCAGACCGGGCATCGTCCTGCCAGCCCCTGGACATATCAGACAGGGGCAAGGGGGCGTGGTGCCTGTGTGGGGTGGCACGCAAGTGGCCGGCTTTGCTCCAGCCCATGCTGATCATGGGCACACATGAAAGGGGTGGTGTCGCTATAGATCGATATTGTAGCCCCAAGACACCGATACCCGGATGCCAGCGACGAGTTTTGCACCGCGTAATATTTCAAATCGAAAATTTCGGATGCCCGGGCCTTTGACAGCGAATTTCGTGTCAGCGGATAAAGTTTATTTACCGATATTCGAAGTTAGAACGATTCCTTTCGCGCCATCTTCGCGCACGATTTCCTCGACGCCTCCCGCACGCAATGCTTCCACCAGACGGAGCATGGTCTTCGGATGCGGTGTCTGCGTCCCGGCTTCATACCGCGCGACGACCAAGCGCTGCACGCCTGCGCGCTCCGCGAGGTCCGGCTGCGACCAGCCCAGCGCGGCACGTGCCGCCTTGATCAGCCGCCTATCCATCAAAGCGCGTCTGATCACGAAAAAGTGATCGACCAAAAACGATACGCTGTGTATCGTTTTCCCCAGCAGTATCTATCTTGCGATTGTCCTTCCCCAAGGGAGAGTGAGACAGATGCTTGACATCGATCCCGAAATCGTAGCGTCCGCGCTCGAGCGGCATGGTGATTATCGTGTCCTCCGCCGTCACCGACCCCGTCGTGTCTTCAACGATCCTGGAGATGCCGAGATCCGCCACGGCCTCGTCATCGACCTTGAGACAACCGGTCTCGACCCGGAGTACCATGAGATTATCGAAGTCGGGATGCTGCCGTTCACATACACTGTTGATGGCCGCTTGATCGAAGCCGGCACCCCGTACGGCTCGTTCCAGCAGCCGTTTGGTCCGATTTTGCCCGAGATCACGCGCCTGACAGGCATAGACTTGCCGATGGTCGAAGGACACATAATCGATCGGTCCAGAATCGCAGCTATGGTCGACGAAGCGCACTTCGTCATCGCGCACAATGCCGGGTTTGACAGGAGATTTGCCGAAGACCTTTGCCCGGGTTTAGCACAAAAGCCCTGGGGCTGCTCTCTTACGCAAGTCCCCTGGGCAGCCGAGGGAATGGGCAGCAAGCTCAGCTACATTGCTTGCGATTTCGGTATGATCTATTCAGCTCACCGCGCCGTCGACGACTGTCAGGCAACGCTTGAGATACTGTCTCGTCCGCTACCTCAGTCGGGTCGAACGGGCTACGAGTACTTAATTGAGAATGCATTTGATCCAACGTACCGAATCAAAGCCGTTCGCACACCGTATGAGAGCAAAAACATCCTCAAATCTCGGCGCTATCGGTGGGACGACGGAAGCAAGACTCATGTGAAATGCTGGTACAAAGACGTACCAGAGGCAGACGTTGCCAGCGAACTCGCTTGGCTACGGCTCGAAATCTATCGCTACGAAGCGGACATTCCGGTCATTCCGATCTCGCCGTATGATCGATTTTCAGCGAGAGTCTGAGCTTCGGTGTAGCAGTTAAAATCGCCCACTGACTACGATATCTGCATCAGGCGCATTTGCTGGCGCGTGTCAATATCGAGACAGCCGAGGTACATGTCGTAAACTTGAATGCCATTCAATGTTGCACCTGAACAAAGGAGATCATTCTCGAGTCTAATAAATCAATTATGTACGATTAACCATGAGGATAGACTCATGGTTCAGTGCCAGCGACTCGACTCGACTCAGAGATGCCGCACACTTACAAAATGTGCTGCGACCACAAGCGAGCGTCATCATACGCCCAGGTTGGATCGCAACGCCGCCCACAAGAGAGCGCCACCATACGCCCGGGCTGGACCGCGTTCGAGCCTCATCCACGAGTGAGCGTCACCATGCGCCCGGGTTGGATGAGATGGGCTATCTCCATACGCACTGCGAACACGGAATGGCTTAGCTGCAAGTCAGTCAGTGCGTAATCGAAGACTTTCTCCGGCTGCTCGGCGCAATGCCGATTGGCCCTAATCAATCGGAAGGAAAAGGATGATGTGTCGCCTGAAATCTGGCTGCGATCCGGGCCGTATCGTCGCGAGGTTCATCCGATAGCCCTCGGGTGAACCTCGCGACGAATAATGAACCGCCGACGCCTCGCCTGAACAGCTGCGTCAACCACCCGCCTGAACGGATGCCGTGACAACCCGGCACGAGCAATCGTGCCGACTCGGAACGGTTATAAGCGTCGCACGCCTCGTGTGACGACGCAAGAACCGCAACGAGAAAGCCGGGGTATAACTCCCCCTGGGCTGTCTCAGCATCCTCCCGTCATTCGAGGACGCCGATCCCACACCGTGCATCGCCGCATGGATCCGCTGGGGTCGCCGGCTTCGTCGTCCCGTGCTGCCGGCCGGCAGCGCGATCACTGACGCACGAGGATCACCATGTCCGATACGACAAACCCCACGCTGTCCGGGGCCCCGAGCGAGCCAGACACGCCCTTCACGCCGCCAGACCCGTCAAGCGCCTCGCGCCGGATCACGCTGCGATCCAAGGGCTCTCTCCGCGGCAGCCTGGTCACGACGACGGACCATCGACAGCTCGACTACGAGAGCACCATTGAGCGCAACGCCGCGGTCGTGTTGCTCGCCCGGCGGGACGTTGTTCGCCTAGACGACCAGCCTCCCGCCGTTGCGATTGTTCTCCCGGATGGGGCCCCCAGCCACCACACGTTCGACTTTCGAGCCCATCTCGTTGACGGACGCCGCATCGCAATTGCCGTGAAGGACGAGGCGCGCGCCGCCAAGCACGATCTCGAGGGCTTCCTGCGGCACATCGCGCCGCAGATCCCACGCGACTTCGCCGATGGCCTCGCCCTGATGACCGAGCGCCGCATGTCGCCGATCATCATCGCGAACGCCGTCCTCCTGCACGCCGTGAGGCGAGATCCCCCGAACGCGGCCGATGCCGCCATCCGCGACATCATCGGAACCCTCACGGGCGATGCATGCATCAGCGATCTCGTCGCCAGGAGTGGTCACGGGGCCGACGGCTTCCGTGCCGTCGTGCGGCTGATCGGGACCGGCGACATCAGGCTGATGCGCGACGAACACATCAGCTACGCCAGCCGCGTTGCAGTGGTCGCTCGAACCGGTGGGGAGGGCACACGATGAAGCGCCCCATCGTACCGGCTGCTGCGAATCTTCGGCTCAACCATTCTGATGGCCTGACGGTCGACGGAACGCCGTATCGCGTAATCAGTGAAAGTGAGAGCGGCTTCGTCTTCCAAAACATTAGCAGTGGGCTCCACGAGGGCTTCGAGCGTGACCGGATCGCAGCGCTGTCGCTCGCCGGCCGGATCGAGTTCAGTGCCCGCCATCACGGGGCCCTCGCGGTCCGCACGCGGCTTGAGGCAGGGTGCAACTCTCTCGCCGGCCTACCCCCTGGAGATCAGGTGGAGGTTGTTCGCAGGCTCGACTGGCTCACTCGCCTTTTGAAGCGTGAGGCGGCTCAGAAGCTTGCAAATGCCGGCAAACCGCGCCGGGAGCTCATTGGTTTGCAGATCCGCTCGAAGGCGTGGTTCTGCAAGAACCTTCGCGAGATCCAGGACGAGATCGATGCGGAAGCCGCGGCGCGCTCGCGACCGCCGCGGAAGGACGGCACCCCTGCCAAGCCGAGGAAGCCTCGCTATGGCGGCGACAAGGGAGGATATTACGGCCCGGGCCTCCGGACAGTTCGGAAGTGGCTGGCGGACTACGAGCGGGCGGGTCGTAACCCGCTGGCCCTCCGGCCGAAGTTCTCCCGCTGTGGCAACAGGACACCGCGTTACGCACCAGAGGTCGAGAAGCTGCTGTTGGAGCACGCAGCTGGCTTCGCGTCCGAGAAAAAGCCGACACGAGAGGGGTGCCACAAGAAGTTGCGCGCGACTCTCGACGAGTTGAACGCACAGCGCAAGGCACAGGGGCTCCCGCCCTTCGGTGTGCCATCGGATCGTACGCTCTGCCGTCGTATCGCCGCCCTCGACGAGTTCCTCGTCATGGCGCGCCGGGAAGGGCTCGAGGCGGCCACCCGCACACACCGCTTCATCCTCGGCGAGGCCGAGGCGATCCGCCCCGGCCAGCGCGTCGAGATGGACGAGTGGAAGATCGACCTCTTCGTCCTGCTCTCAAGCACAGACCTCCTCGACGGACTGTCCGAGGAGCAGAAGGATGACCTTAGAAAGCGCCGCTGGATGCTGTGCGTGGCGATTGATGTCGCGACGCGGTGCATCCTGGCCCTTCGCCTCGACACGACGTCGAGCGTCCGGAACGCGGTCTCCACGCTGGAGATGGTGGTCTCCGACAAGAGACGCCTCGCCGATGCAGCCGGAGCGCGCGCTGTTTGGGAAAGCATGGCCCTACGCCCGGAGGTTGTCGTCACAGACAGCGGCTCGTCGTTCATCTCAGACGACTTCCACCTCGCAGTGATCGCACTGGGCAGCGCCCACGATGTGCCGCCCGCGGGAATGCCGCATCTACGCGGGTCCATCGAGCGCCTGTTCCGGACGATCAGCCTACAACTCGTCAGAGAGTTCACCGGCCAGACCTTCGAGAACTCCGTCGCCCGCGGGGACTACCCCGCAATGGATCGTGCCAGCGTCACAATCGAAACCGTTGCGTTGACCCTCGTGCGCTACGCCGTCGACGTCTATCACAACCTACCGCACGAGGGTCTTGGAGGTGAGACGCCAGCGCACGCCTGGAAGCGGCTCACGGACCTCTACGGCATCATTCCGGTCCCGGGTCGCAACGAGCGACGCGCCATCTTTGGTCTTCGGATCGAGCGAACGCTCGGGCGACATGGCCTGCGCTTCATGGGCCTCGACTACCAGGCGGACGTGCTGCGCAGGCACTACCTGCAACGGGGTGGTGTGGGCCTTGCCGTCAAGGTCGATCCGCAGGACATCGGTGCGATCTCCGTCGAAATCGAGGGCACGTGGCACGACGTCCGCGCCGCGACCTCCGGCTTCGACGGCATCCGCCTCGCCGATCACATGGCCCTCTGCACGCGCCTCCGGCAGCAGTACGCCGATCAGGCACAGATGACGGAGGCGCTTGTCCTTGAGGCGCTGCGCGCAATTCAGGCCCGGACGAGCGAGGCGGAACGGGCAGCAAACTTCCTGACGCGGTTTGCGGAGCCGGATGACATTGCACGAGCCGAGAAGAATCTGCTCGAATTTGTGATCCCGACCGACGCGGACTTCGCTGGACGCACCGTCGTCGATCCGCTCGCTACCGCGATCCCCGTCGTCGACCCGCTCGCAACCACCATCCCCATCGGGCGAGCTAATTCGAGCCCGGATGACAGCCGCGCGGCCATGCCGGCCGCGCCGGCTACCCCGAGGCGATCCGTGCGACCGACCCTGCGCGTCGAGCCCGACGAACGCGAGCGATCCGCGCCCAAAAAGCGTCCCGGTCTGAGCATCGACGACTGACGCTACGATATCGACGGCGCGTGCTGCCCCGCAGGACCCGTCCTCCGATCGGTATACAACACCACGATTGGAATATCTCATGAGTTGTGCCGTTGTTCATTCTGCCATCAAGATCATGGAGACAGTAAGGAGCAAGTACGTAGCCTCAAAAATCGACAAAGATCTCGAAGATGCGATCAGATATCTCCTTGTCAATCATGCTTTCCGTGCCAATCCAACTGTTATGACGATAGACGAAAACCGGCCCGAGGGTCGCCTTCTCGTCATCACGGGACCAAGCGGTGCTGGGAAAACGAAGAGCTTGATGCGAGCGGTCCGTCGTCATCCGTAATTACCCAGGGGGGTGCCGTGACGGGCGGCTCGGTCGCGGCTTAGGTGTCATGTCGCCCCCCCTTGCCGTCTGATGGTTTGGCTGATTCCCTGTCGGGATGAGCCGCAGCGATTTGGAGCGCCTGAGCAAGGAGGAACTGATCGAGCTGGTGCTGAAGCTGCACCGGCCGGAGAAGACCTCGCGCACCTCGTCCAAGCCGCCGGCCACGGATCGCAAGGAGAGGCGGGAGAAGTCCCGTCCCGGCGGGGCCAAGCCCGGGCATGAGGGCCACAAGCGGGCGCTGACCCCGGATCCGGATCAGGTGGTGGAGCATCGGCCCTGCGCCTGCTCGTCGTGCGGCGAACCACTGCCGGCCGACCTTCCGGCCGAGGTCGTCAGCGTGCACGAGCGGATCGACCTGCCGCTGGTTCGCCCGGTGGTGGAGCAGCACCGGCGCCTGTGCGTGACCTGCCCGGCCTGCCGGACCCGGGTCGCCGCCCGACGCCCGGCGGGAGCCGACGCGACACCCTTCGGGTCGCGGCTGCACGCGGTGGCGACCTACCTGAAGACCTTCCAGGCGCTGTCCTACGAACGGTTGCAGGCGGCGTTGTCGGACCTGTTCGGGCTGAAGCTCAGCCAGGGCGGGCTGATGAACGTGCTGCGGCGCGCCCAAGGCTGCTTTGCCGGGGGCCGGGACGCGGCGCTGGCGCGTCTGCGGCAGGCGCCGGTGGTGGCCTCGGACGAGACCGGGGTGCGGATCGAGGGCACCAACAGCTGGCACTGGGTGTTCCGCTGCGAGGAGGCGGTGGTGCATCACGCCGCCCCGAGCCGGTCTGCTGCTGTCGTCGGCGAGGTGATGGCCGGGCACCGGCCTTTGGTGTGGCTCTCGGACCGGTACTCGGCCCAGCAGGGACACGGCGAGCGCCAGCAGACCTGCCTGGCGCACCTCGCCCGCGACGTGGCCTATGCAGCCGAAGCCAGCGACGACCTGCTCGCCCTGCGGTTCAAGTGGTGGCTCGACAACGCCTTCGGGCTCGCCCGCCGGCTGACCGCGTTGGCCGCCTCGACCCTGGCGCGCAAACGGCGCGAGTTGGAGGGGGATCTCGACGCCCTCCTGAAGGTGCCCGCCACCTGCGACCTCACCCGAGCGCTCCAGACCCGGATGCAGCGGGCGCGCGACCAGCTCCTGACCTTCGTGGCCTTCCCGGGGAAGGTCGACGTGACCAACAACGCCTGCGAGCGCGACCTCCGGCCGGCCGTGGTCCAGCGCAAGGTGACAAACGGCTATCGGGCGATGTGGGCGGCCAAAGGCGAGGCAGACGTGCGCACCGTCGTCGCCACCGCCGCCCTCCGGACCAAGGCCACGCCCTTCACCACCCTGCTCGCGACCATCACCGCCTGAGCAACCCCCCCTCCAAGTGAAAGAGGGGGGGGCGGAAAACGCGCGTGCCGAAAAATACCCCCTGGGTAATTACCGTCATCCTTTGCTGCGTGGGTTCGACCTTGATGGCCCTGATGGGCCGCTGGTTTCGGTGACCGTCACGTCGCCATGCACGCTCAAACAACTTGGCCGCGATACCTTACGGACGGTCGGATATCCTCTGGAAAGAGATATTAAAGAACACCTCGTCTGGGAGCGTGTACGACACCGACTCATGGAGCGAAAAAAAGCACTGCTTATTTTCGATGAGATGCAGCACATCACCCAGACCGCAAATGTCTTCGAGCAGGAAAAGGTCGCAAATACCATCAAGGACCTGATGATCAACCGCGAATGGCGCTCGTCAATCATCGTCTGTGGCCTGCCCGCCGTAGCCGACTTCATTCGCTCTGACGAGCAGCTTCGGCGGCGAGCCACATTCCTGCAAATGAAGCATCTGCGCATGCCTGACGACAACCTGGGCATCGCCGATATAGTCAGCGGTTTGGCAAAAGTCGCCGGGCTGACCTCGCAGGGCGACAGCGAGATCGCGCCGCGTCTCATCCACGCCGCCGGCGGTCGCCTCGGCGTTGCCGTCGAAATTACCCAAAACGCCATTGAGATGGCGCTCGCACTGTCTGATTTCGAGACCGGTGAGGCCGACGGCGAACTCGCGCTCCTGAGCACGCTTGGTGCATCCACCCCCGGCATCCTCACGATCCAACATTTCGCCGACGCTTTCAGAAGGCGGTCCGGCTACGCCAGCGACGAGAACCCGTTCATCAGCCGCGACTGGACAAGCACGATGGCTCCAGGACCTGCGCCAACGGACGATTCGCAGCGCCCCCGCCGGCGGCGCTCGCGCAAGGTCTCGGGAGGGAACGTTCGATGACCAGCCTGCTCGCGCTTAGCTGCCGTCTCGCCCCTGGCGAGTCGGTGCCGAGCTTCACGGCGCGGCTGGCCCAGCGCAACGGCGTTGGATCCGCACGCGAGTTCTGCCTCGATATGGGCATGACCTTCCAGGCCTGCATCGACGGTGAACCTGTAGCGCTCGCAAAGCTCGCGCGCCTTACGGCCCTTCCGCTTGAGGTTCTCGAGCAAGCCTCACTACGGAGAGAGGGTATAGGCTTCCGCCTGCGTGGCGAGAGCCTGACCAGATTTTCGGTCCGGCGCGCTCGGATCCACGCTTGCCCCGCGTGCCTTCGCGCCGACCTCGAAGTGGGCGTAGGTGGCAACGAGCCTGCGCCGTATGGCCGCACGGAATGGTTGCTGCGTGTCTTCAGGGCATGCCCTGTGCACGCATGCGCGCTCACCGACGTCGGCAACAAAGAAATCGACGGGCCTCACGCGCTGCACGACTTTGCCCTCCACATGCGCGGACGCGAGACCGAGATCGCACGTCTCGCCGATGAGGCCGCTCCAAGGACGCCGTCCGCCCTCGAAGGCTATGTTCGCGACCGTCTTGAAGCCATCGCGCGAGGAGGTACGTTACTCGACGGGTTGGAGCTTCACGCCGCGATCACGACCTGTGAAATGTTGGGCGTGCTCGCGACACGGGGACCTGCGACGAAGCTTAGGTCGCTGACGGAAGAGGAGTGGCACGACGCTGGTGACGCTGGCTACTGCCTCGCACGCGGAGGGGAGCGGGGCATCCGTGCTCTCCTTGATGAGATATGGCGAGCGCATCCCTTCGGTCGACGTGGGGCCGCGGGGCCTCATGCCGTCTTCGGATTCTTGTACGAGTGGCTGGCCCACGACCAAGACGGGGCAGCCTTCGATGCCGTCCGCGATATCTTTCGCCAGTTTATCGTCCAGACTATACCTGTCGGACTTGGTGACGATGTCCTCGGGCAATTTGTCAAGAAGCGGGAGCTCCACTCGATCTACACCACATCGCGCGAATACGGCCATCATCCTAAGCGTCTTCGAAAGGTTCTCGCGGCGGCTGCCCTGATCGGAGAAGATCACCAATTTTTTTCCGATCACCTCGTAACCTTCGATGCAGAGCGGGCACGCAGCGTTCTGGTGGATGAACAAACCTGCATGCCGCTCAAGGACGTTGCGGTATACCTCAACGCCGGCCGTGTTCCGGCACGCATCTTGGCTGCTGAAGGCTTCATTACCCCGCGCACTGGCCGTGCAGGCGAACGCGGTACGCTTAGGGCAAGCTACGCCACCGCCGATCTGGACACCTTTCTTGCGCACCTCTTCGACGGAGCCGAATCGGTCACGGGCACACGCGACCAGGCCTACCCCATCCCAGCCGCAGCGAAACGCGCTTGCTGCACCATCGCCGAAGTCACACGATTGATCTTTGATCGGAGACTCGCTTGGGTCGGCCGGCAGGCGGGTGTCGAGGGGTATCTCTCGGTCCTCGTCGATCTGCCGGAGGTCAAACGACATGTACACGGTCCCGCGTACGAGGGTATGACCGCACACGCTGTTGAGAAAATCTTGCGGACGAGTACGAGGGTCGTGACCGGCCTGATTCGCGAGGGGTTTCTGCCTCGGAAGACAGTTATTAATCCGATCAATCGCTGTCCCGTCGACCTCGTCAGCGTCGCCGATCTAGATGCTTTTTGTGCGAAATATGTCTCATTTTCCGAGTTGGCGAAATCTAGAAGAGTGAGTCCGTTAACTTTGAAATACATTCTCGCAAGCGTCCCACCCGCTATCGAGAGAGATCGCGTAGGAGCGGCGTTCTATCTGCGCGAAATTGTCGAGAAAATTTGATATATATATTCTATTGAAAGTTTCTATACCCCGGCATAGTCCGGGGTTTTTTATTTCGCGCATTTGCTGATATTTAATCATGGAGAATATATTTTGCTTCGGATCAGACAATACAATGGTTCGGAGATGCCGTACATATCGTTCGTTTTTCGGATACAACCTGAATAAATACAGTTACTTACATCCGCCGTCGTGAAAAACTATGCGTCGCTTGACAGCGGCTTTCTTTTGAAGGCCGCGCCCTTCGCGATTCTGGTGCTGGAGACTGGAATGTTTCGCGATAGCAAAGCAACATTTCGCAGTCGCGAAACGGTTGCGGGGATAGCGGCAGCAGCCCGACAATCCGCAGGCCTTTCATCCGAAATAAATATAAATCTTGTGGATTATATATATGGATTTCTCCGTCTTAGATTAAAAAATCCATTGGATATTGTTATCAATGAAACCTTAGAACACAATGCAGACGCCTTTGTAAGATTTATAAAAGACGAAAAAATACAATTGAACGTGAAGGCATCAATCTGGCAGCAAGCGAAGCAAAACTTCTCCAGTGCCCGCTTCATTATGGCCCATGAGGTGGGCCATATTATAATGCACAAGAATGATGCGCTTGCCTACTCTAACGCACCATACTCCGTTGTTCGGGCACTAGCCGAAGAAGATCGAGCCGAACCGCAAGCAAATTGGTTTGCTGATGAATTCTTGGCTCCCTTAGACATGATTGATGGCTTAAACAGCGTCTATGATGTAGCAGAATTTCTCAATGTTCCAGAAAAGTGCGCCCGCCGTCAGCTGGAGCTATGCTTAGACAATCAAAGGCGGCGGGGTATAGCTAGCCCTTACAGCGATATGTGCCCAAACTGCGGATCATTGACACTAGGGTCCGATGGCAAATGCTCCAATGGGCGCGGCTGTATATGAATTTGTATTTACATGCCCATCGGAAGTTTATTACTAAAATCAATTTCTATAATGGATATTTATAATTTTTTATAATTATTTGCTTGATGCAAAAGATATTTATATAGTAATAATTTTTATATTACTGATTTATAAATATTATTCCGTTATTACCATCCCGGCGTCGCGCGGTGAAGCCCTGGATCACGAGGAGGGTCGTGATCATCGCTCTGAAGGCTCTGGAAAGCATCAGCCCGATCAGCGATGATCCTCACATCGGCTGGCCCGCCGCGTCCGGGGACATCAGTCCCGCGGGTGGCATGGCTGCGCGGGTAAAGAAGGGGCGCAGGATTTCTCCTCTCCCCGCGGGCGGGGAGAGGGCCGTGTCGCCGTTCAGGGGACGCGGCAAGCGGAGGCGAAAGCCGGAGCGAGGGTGAGGGGGTATCTCCGGAGGAGACTCATCCGGAGATACCCCCTCACCCTCGCCCTTCGGGCTACCTTCGCTCCCAACAAGGGGGGCGAAGGCCTCTCCCCGCCCGCGGGGAGAGGGGGTTCCTGCGCCCCGTCTCGTTCCGGACAGCTCCTGCCCAAGGGAGACGATGCAAGAGCCTGCGATGTGGTGGCGTTCCAGAGCGTATCGATGATCGAAGCCCCCGTCGAAGCCTCCTCGGCAGGCTCCCTCCCGGCCTGCCCCGATGCCCCGTCCCGCCTCTCCCTCACCGAGCAGGCCGCCGCCGCCCTGCGCCGGCTGATCCTCCTCAACCTGCTGCCCCCCGGCGAGGTCCTGAACGAGCCCGACCTGGTGGCCCGGCTCGGCGTCTCGCGGACGCCGGTGCGCGAGGCCCTGAAGCTGCTCGCCGGCGAGGGCCTGGTCACGCTCCGGCGCAACCGGGCGGCCCTGGTGGCGCGGCTCGATCCCGCCGACCTCGTGCCGCTGTTCGAGCTGGAAATGGCGCTGGAGAGCTTTTGCGCCGGACTTGCGGCCGATCGGATGACCACCGCCGAGATCGACCGGCTCGACCGGCTCCAGGCCGCCCTGGAGGCGGCGCGGGACGACCGCGACGCCTATACCCGTCTCAACCGCCAGGCCCACCGGCTGATCGTGACCGCCGCCCGCAGCCCGGCCATCGCCGAGGCCCATGGCCGGGCCTTCGCCCGGCTGGAGCGGGCGCGTAACTTCGCCCTCGCGGCCGACGGACGGGTGGCGGAATCTTTGGCCGAGCACCGGGCGATCCTGGAGGCCTTGCGGGCCCGGGAGCCGGAGCGCGCCCGCACCCTGATGCAGGCCCATGTCGCCCGTACCCAATCCCTGCTGGTGGTGCGCCTGACCGAGGGACCGCGCCGATGACCGATACGACGGACGCTGCCCCCCTGGCCCTCGGGGTGATCCTGCCCTCGTCGAACCGGGTGGTGGAGCGGGCGACGGAAGCGCGGCTCGCCGGCCGGCCCGCCGCCGCCTGCTACGCCCGGGTGCCCTACGGGGCGATGCTCAGGGGTGAGGCCTACGACGAATCGGTCTTCCTCACCGCCGCCGATCTCCTGGCGGATGCCGGCGTGGCGGCCCTGTGCTGGAACGCCACCCGCGGCGCCGCCCTGGGCTTCACGCCCGACGAGCGCCTGTGCGCGACCGTGACCCGCCGCACCGGCCTGCCGATGGTGACGACGGCGCTCGCGGCCCGCGATCGGATCCGCGACGGCGGCTATCGCCGCCTCGGCCTCGTGGTGCAGGGCGGGACGGAGGAGGCCGAATTGGTCGGCGCCCGCTTCGCGCAAGCCGGCATCGCGATCGGCGCCGCCCGCACCCTCGGCATCACCGAGAACCGCCTGGCTGCCGCGGTGAGCCCGTCGCGCCTCGAAGCGGCGGCGCGGGAAGCGGCCCAAGGGTCCGACGTGGTGCTGATCTGGAGCACCAACCTCCCCGGCTGGCGCCTGCCGGCCGTGCTCGACGGCGTCCCGCTCCTCGATGCGACGAGCCTCGGCACCGAGGCGCTGCTGAGGGCCGCCGGGCTACCGGTCACCTGACGCAAATCCGTCATGGCATCCCTGCGGTGCGCACCGCGGATCGCCCGTTCTGAGCAGGTTTCGCATAAGTGGCTGTCGGCTTTGCGATAGAAACCTGCGACGAAACAGGAATCTCAGCGGGCGAAGCGTTGGCGTACCAACGCAAGTCCGCTTAGGGTCGACCTACGCCCGGCAAGAGGCGCGCGGGAGGAGACGGGACGGGCGCCGCGGCACCGGCCCGCATCCGCGCGCCGCCTCTCGGGCTCCGGTCACAGCAGGCAGCCCCATGAGCCTCATCACCTATCTCACCCGGATCCAGTTCGAGCGCGGCGCCGTCCGGCTGATCGGCGAGGAGCTGGCGCTTCTCGGCGCACGCCGGCCGCTCGTCGTCACCGATCGGGGCGTCGTGGCGGCCGGCCTGATCGCCCGCGTCCTCGACGCCGCCGGCCTGCCCGCCACCACCCCGGTCTTCGACGGCACGCCCGAGAACCCGACCGAAGAGGCGACGCTGGAGGCCCGCGACCGCTTCCGGGCGGAGGGGTGCGATTCGGTGATCGCGGTCGGCGGCGGCTCGCCCCTCGACCTCGCCAAGGGCGTGGCGCTGCTGGCCACCCACGACGAGCCGCTGGCCACCTACGCCGCCATCCTCGGCGGCATCCCGCGCATCCGGGCCGACCAGCCTCCGGTGATCGCCGTGCCGACCACCGCCGGCACCGGGAGCGAGGTCGGCCGGGCGGCGCTGATCACGCTGGCCGACGGGCGCAAGCTCGGCTTCATCTCGCCCCACCTGATCCCGAACGTGGCGATCTGCGACCCCGAGCTGACGCTGGGCCTGCCCCCCGGCCTCACCGCCGCCACCGGCATGGACGCGCTGACCCACTGCATCGAGACTTACTTGAGCCCCCGCCACAACCCGCCGGCCGAGGCGATCGCCCTCGACGGGCTCGCCCGCGCCACCCGCTCGCTCCTCCGTGCGGTCCGCAACGGCGCCGACATCGAGGCGCGCGAGGACATGATGATGGCCGCGCTCGAAGGCGGCATGACCTTCCAGAAGGGTTTGGGCGCCGTCCACTCGATGTCGCACGCGCTCGGCGGCCTCAAGGCCAAGCGCCTGCATCACGGCACCCTCAACGCCGTGATCCTGCCCCACCTGCTGCGCTTCAACGCGCCGGCCTGCGAGGCGAAGTATGGTGCCCTGCGCCGGGCCATGGGTCTGCCCGAGGGCGCCGACCTTGCCGCCGCGATCGAGTCCCTGAACCGCGACCTCGGCCTGCCGACGGATCTTGCCGCCATGGGCGTGACGGAGGCCGATTGCGAGGCGCTGATCACGCGTGCGGTCGAGGACCACTCGACGGCGACCAACGGCCGGCCGGTCGGGGCGGAGGAGTTTCGGGCGTTGTTCCGGGCGTCGCTGCACGGGCGGGGGGTGTGAGCGGCCTGCTTCGATAGAAGTCCGATCTTGAGAACGGCATCCTGACACACGTGTCGCGGAAAATTTTTCAACCCCACCCGCGACCTCATGCTGAGGTGCGGGCGATCGAAGATCGCTGAGCCTCGAAGGAGGGCTCCAGGGATCGCAGAGATTTCTGGAGCCCTCCTTCGAGGTCAGTCGATCTTCGATCGACTAACGCCTCAGGATGAGGTGGAGGATGGGATCGACAGGTGAGCCGCCCCATTTCTTACGCCGTCATCGAAAACTCCGCCGCCAGCGCCGGCACCAGCTCGCCCAAAAAATCCTCGGCCGCCGCCGGCAGCGTGCGGCCCGCCTTGGCGATGAGGCAGACGGGCCGGGAAAAGCTCGCCTCGGCGATCGGGCGCGAGCGCAAGGCGGGCTCGGCCCGGATCTCGCGGACAGAGCCCGGCAGGATGGTGAGGCCGAGCCCGGCCCGCACCATGCCCAAAGCCGTCATCATGTAGGTGGCCTCGCAGGCCGTCACCGGCAGGCGGCCGGCGGCCACGAAGGCGGCGTCGACCACCGCGCGCACGCTGGTCTCGGCATCCATCAGCACCAGCGGGTACTCGGCCAGGGCTTCCAGCGTCACGATCTCGATGTCGCCGATCGGGTGGCCCTCGGGATGGACCACGTGCAGGGCATCCGCCGCGCGGGCCAGCACCGTCACGTCGGGATCGCGCACCTCGCCGCCGGTCACCCCGAGATCGACCTCCTCGCGCCGCACCAGAGCCAGCACCCGCTCGGCGATGGCGTCCTTGACGACGAAGCCCATCCTCGGGTGCGCCGCCCGGAAGGCCGCGATCGCGTCCGGCAGCAGGCCCGCCGCCACCGAGGGCAGGGCCGCGATCCGCACCGTGCCGTGGCGGCGCGCGGCGAGGTCGCGGGTGTCGACGACGACGCTGTCGAGTTCGCGCAGCACCCGCTGGAATACCGGCAGCAACTCGCGCCCGACCCGGGTCGGCGCGACGCTGCGGCTGTTGCGGTCGAGGAGCCGCACCGCCAGCGCCTCTTCCAGCCGGCGGATCTGCACGGTGAGAGCCGGCTGCGACAGGTTCAGGAGGGCGGCGGCCCGGGTGAAGCTGCGCAGGTGGGCCACCGACACGAAGGCGCGGACCTGGCGAAGGTTGAGATCCATAATGGATCGTTATCCGGGCGATCCGATCTTTTCAATTGCCGGATCGCCGGCCTCTTGGTGTGATTTGGCGACACTGAACGGCGCCACATCCGAGCGCCGCAATCTGGGAGGAAGCGATGCTGGCCCTGCTCGGCCTGTGCACCATCGCGCTGCTGCTCGCCTGTATTCTGACGAAGCGCCTGTCGCCCCTGGTCGCGCTGATCGTGATCCCGGTCACCGCCGCGCTCGTCGGCGGATTCGGGCTCGAGACCGGCAAGTTCGTGCTCGCCGGCCTCCAGAGCCTGGCGCCGGTCGTCGGCATGTTCGTGTTCGCGATCCTGTTCTTCGGCATCGTCAGCGATGCCGGGCTGCTCGACCCGATCATCGACCGGATCCTCGCCACCGTCGGCACAAGGCCGAGCCGGATCGTGCCCGGCACGACCTTGCTCGCGCTCCTGATCCATCTCGATGGCTCGGGCGCGGTGACCTTCCTCATCACCATTCCGGCCATGCTGCCGCTCTACGACAGGGTCGGGATCGACCGGCGCATCCTCGCCTGCGCGGCCTCGCTGGCGGCGGGCGTGAACTTCCTGCCCTGGACCGGGCCGATGATCCGGGCCTCCGCCGCGCTTAAGCTGCCGATCCCCGAGATCTTCTCGCCGCTGGTGCCGGTGCAGGCGGTCGGCCTCGTCTTCATCTTTGCCGTCTCGTACGGGCTCGGCCTGCGCGAGGAGCGCCGCCTGAAGCGGGCCGGGGCCGGCGCCGGGGAGGCCATCACGGCAGGCGGACGGACCTTGAGCGACGCGGAGCGCTCCTTGCGCCGGCCGGACCGGTTCTGGCTGAACCTCGTCCTCACCGTCGCGGTGCTCGGCACCATGGTGCTGATGGCGGAGAAGATCCCGCCGGCGCTGATGTTCATGCTCGGCACGGCGCTCGCGCTCGTCATCAACTACCCGAGCGTCGACGCGCAGCGCCAGCGCATCGATGCCCATGCCAAGGCGGCGGTGCTGATGGCGTCGATCCTGCTGGCGGCGGGCGTGTTCACCGGCATCATGCAGGGCACCGGCATGCTGAAGGCGATGGCGCAAGGCGCGGTGGCCTTCGTGCCGCCCGGCCTCGCCCCGCACATCCCCTTCGCGCTCGGCCTCGTCTCGATGCCGCTGAGCATGCTGTTCGACCCCGACTCGTTCTATTTCGGCGTGCTGCCGGTGGTGGCCGAGGTCGCCCACCAGCTCGGCGTGCCGCCGTTGCAGGTGGCGCAAGGAGCCCTGCTCGGGCAGATGACCACCGGCTTCCCGGTGAGCCCGCTGACGCCGGCGACCTTCCTGGTCTGCGGCCTCACCGGCATCGACCTCGCCGACCACCAGAAATTCACCTTCCCGTTCCTGCTCGCGGCCTCCGTGGTGATGACGTTTGCCGCTGTCGCCTTCGGGGTGTTCCCACTGTGATACCAACGGCCCAAGATGCTGACGCATCGGGCCGTTGAGCCATCTCGAATTTTCGACACCAAGCCAAAGGCTTGGCGAAAATTCGAGAACGGAACCAAAGGTCGTTTTCAACGACCGTTGGTCTGAGTCCGCAGCACCCGCAGGGTGCTGTGCAAGCCCGAACGGGCGTCGGCGCCCATGCGCCGGACGCCTTCGCCGGAGGCGAAGGCACAAGGAGGAGAATGATGAAGTCCGTCCGCCTGGGCGCCGGGGCCGGCTATGCCGGCGACCGGATCGAGCCCGCCATCGAGCTCGCCGAGCACGGCGCCCTCGATTACCTCGTCTTCGAGTGCCTGGCCGAGCGCACCATCGCGCTCGCCCAGCAGGCCCGCCTGCGCGATCCCGCCGCCGGCTACGATCCGCTGCTGGAGGCCCGGATGCGGGCGGTGCTCGCGCCGTGCCGGAAGAACGGCACCCGCATCGTCACCAACATGGGCGCCGCCAACCCGCTGGCCGCGGCGGAGAAGACCCGGGCCATCGCCCGCGACCTCGGGCTCACCGGCCTCAAGGTGGCGGCGGTGATCGGCGACGACGTGCTTGAGGCGGTCGGCGCCGACGATTACGAGGTTCTGGAGACCGGCGGCCGGGTGCGCGACCTCGGGAACCGGGTGATCTCGGCCAATGCCTATCTCGGCGCCGGGCCGATCGCCGCGGCTCTGGACCAGGGCGCCGATGTCGTCGTCACCGGCAGGGTCGGCGATCCGGCGCTCTTCCTCGCGCCGCTCATCCACGCCTTCGGCTGGGCCATGGACGATTGGGACCGGCTCGGGCGCGGCACGCTCGCCGGCCACCTCCTCGAATGCGCCGGGCAGATCACCGGCGGCTACTTCGCCGATCCGGGGGTGAAGGACGTGGCGGGCCTCGCCCGCCTCGGCTTTCCCATCGGCGTCGTGACCGAGGACGGCGACATCGAGATCACCAAGGTGCCGGGGTCGGGCGGCCAGGTGACGCTCGCCACCTGCAAGGAGCAATTGCTCTACGAGGTGCACGACCCCGCCCGTTACCTCCAGCCCGACGTGGTGGCGGACTTCTCCGAGGTCGCCATGGAGGCGGTCGGCCCCGACCGGGTGCGGGTGACCGGCGGACGCGGCACGCCGGCGACCGGGCTGCTCAAGGTCTCGGTCGGGCTGATCGATTCGTATATCGGCGAGGGCCAGATCTCCTATGCGGGCCCCGGGGCCGTCGGGCGCGGGCGCCTCGCCCTCGACATCGTGCGCGAGCGCTTGAGGATCACCGGGGTCCGGGCCAGCGAGCTGCGCTTCGACCTGATCGGCGTCGATTCCCTGCACGGCTCGCATCTCGCCGGAGACACCGAGCCCTATGAGGTCCGCATCCGCGTCGCCGGACGCTGCGACAGCCTCGAGGAGGCGGCGCGGATCGGCAACGAGGTCGAAACGCTCTACACCAACGGCCCGGCCGGCGGCGGCGGCGCCTGGAAATCGGCCCGCGAGGTGGTCGGCGTGCTCTCGGTGCTGGTGCCGGCAAGTCTCGCCCGGCCGAGCGTGCGGATGTTCGAGGCGTGAAGGAGACGACGATGAAGCTGCGCGCGCTCGCCCATTCCCGCACCGGCGACAAGGGCAACACCGCCAACATCTCGCTGATCGCCCACGATCCGGCGGATTATCCGCGCCTGGAGCGCGTTGTCACGGCCGAGCGGGTGCGGGCCCATTTCGCCGGCCTCGTCCGAGGCGAGGTGACGCGCTACGCCCTGCCCCGCCTCGGTGCCCTCAACTTCGTGATGACGGAGGCCTTGGGCGGCGGCGTCACCCGCTCGCTGGCGCTCGACGCCCACGGCAAGGGGTTGAGTGCGGCGTTGCTCGACATGGAGGTTCCCGACGAGGCGGAGCCCTCCCCGGCAACCGGTTCTCAAGCTTAAGCTCGGGTGAGTCGAACCGGCGCAGTTTTCGGAGAACCCCTTCGCCTTCGCTGACCAGCCGAGCAGAGCCCTGGGGCTGGACTTGGCTCAGCTTCGTTTTCGGCTGGATCGGCGCTCACGCGCATGTTACCCGACAGATACGGAACCGATCTGGTTCGTCTCCCTCCTTGTCCGGAACTGCCATGCTTCGCCGGTCTCACCTGGGCCGGATGGCCTGCCTCTCGGCGGCCATCCTCGCCGGTCACCTCGTTGCGGTCCTCCCCGCCGCGGCGTGCCCGGCCTCGCTGCCGCCGGCGGCGGAGCGGATGAGCCTCGACGTGACCGAGGCCCATGTGGCGCGGCGCGAGGCGGTGCGGGTGCTCGCCATCGGCTCGTCCTCCACGGAGGGCATCGGCGCTTCCGCGCCGGACCGGACCTATCCCCATCTGCTGGAGCAGTCCCTGCGGACCGCCTGGCGCGGCACCCCGGTCGCGGTCACCAATGCGGGCATCGGCGGCGAGACCGCGGACCAGACGCTGGCGCGCCTCTCCGAGGCTCTCAAGCAGCCGGTCAAGCCCGACCTGGTGATCTGGCAGGTCGGCACCAACGACGCGATCACCGGCGGCAGCGAGGCGGCGTTCCGCGGCCGGCTGGAACAGGGCATCGCCCTCGTCCGCGCCGCCGGCAGCGACCTGATCATCCTCGACCAGCAATATTACCCGGCCATCCCCGACCACGCCCGCTACGAGCGCTTCGTCGGCCTGGTGGCCTCGGTGGCGACGGGGGCCGAGGTGCCGGTCTTCTCGCGCTACGCCCTGATGAAGGATTGGAACCGCCAGGATCCGGGCCTGCTCGACGGCATGCTGTCCTCCGACAAGTTCCACATGGGCGACCAGGGCTATGCCTGCCTCGCCCAGGCGCTCGGCCGCGACATCCTGAACGCCGTGACCCCGCGGCCCGACCCGTTCCAGGCGGTCGCCCGCGCCAAGCGCGAGAAGCTGCCGGACCAGGTGACCCTGAAGCGGGGTTGACCGGAATAGAGCGTCAGGTTCGCACCCTCGAACGGAGATCGTTCGGGGGCGCATGACTTCTCGACGTCCCGAATACTAGAGTATTTTCCGACGAAGTGGACGCCGGTTCGTCGCAGAAAATGCGGCAAAATCAAAGATCTAGAGAGCTTCGCGATTGCAATGCGATCGTGAAGTGCTCTAGGAGCAGCCCATCCCACCCACAGCCTCATCCTGAGGTGTCATACGATTTCCGTATGATTCGATCAGCTTAGCTGTGAACTGACGGGTGTGCTGGCGCATTTGTTGGGCATGCTGTTTGTCGAAGGAGGCGGCGATGGCTGGCCCGGTGGCCCACCTGAGCGTGTCGGAGTTGGCGGAGCGCTTCACGGCCTGCCGTGACGCGCGCACCGCCCGCCAGACCCAGGCGATCTGGCTTCTGGCCAAGGGCCACAGTTTCGCAGAAGCCGCCGCGGCGACCGCCTTCAGCGAACGCTGGGTGCGCCGTTTGTGCGAGCGCTACAACGCTGAGGGGGTCGAGGCGCTGGGTGATCGGCGCCGCCACAACGGGGCCGCGGCCAGCCTCCTGACGCCAGATGTCCTCGAGCGATTGCGTCAGCGCCTGGCCGAGCCGCCGCCGGACGGGGGCGTGTGGACGAGCCGCACGGTGGCGGACGTCCTGGCCCAGGACCTGGGGCGCGAGCAGGTGGCGGTGCAGCGCGGCTGGGAGGCGCTCAAGGCGCTGGGCTGGTCGCTGCAACGGCCGCGCCCGCGCAACCCGCGCGCGGCCACGCCCGAGGCTGCGCAGGCTTTTAAAAAAAGTTGGCGCAGGCCGTCGACGAGGAGGAGGCCCGTGAGCCGCGCCTGCCGGTCGTCGTCTACGCGATGGACGAGCACCGCCTCGGCCTGAAGCCGGTCACGCGACGGGTCTGGGCGCCGGCGGGAGAGCGGCCGGTGGCGCTGGGCCAGCATCGCTTCAAGTGGCTGCACGTCACCGCCTTCGTGGCGCCGGCCATGGGCGAGACGGTGTGGTACCTCTCCAACGGCCTGTCCAAGCCGTTCTTCGAGCGACTCTTGGCCGACTTCGCGCGCGAGGTCGGAGCCGGCACGCGCTGCCGGGCGGTGGTGATGCTCGACAATGCCGGCTGGCACACGCAGCCCAATCTAAGCGTGCCCGAGGGTGTGCGGCTCGTCTACCTGCCGCCCTATACGCCCGAACTGCAGCCGGCCGAGACGTTGTGGCCGCTGGTCGATGAGCCGGTGGTCAATCGGTACATCGCCAACCTGGATGAGTTGGAACGCGTGGTCGAGCAGCGGTGCGCGACCTTAAGCGAGCAGCCCGGCCTCATCAGCTCACGCACAAGCTTCCACTGGCTGCCCAAAACCGCAAAGCCAAAGCCCAAGCTGGCCTAATCAACCGGAAAGCGTATCATACGCTTTCCGATTGATCGCTTCGCGATGCGGAAAGCGGCTTCGCTCAGGCGCCGCGCGGGCTGATGATACGAAATCCGGAAGTCATCTTCCGGATTTCGTATCAGTTCGTCACCGGCTTCGCGGTCCCTTGCGGATGAAACATATGGCAGAGTGGACTTGCCGTCGGCGGAGAGATCGGTTCGTCTTTGGTGTGCCAGACCCCGCGTATCAGTTGGATCCGGGCTCCTCTTCAGTCCCCTCGCTTGCGTCACGGGCCGGTCCTCGGGCCAGCCCCGGAGCGCGTCATTTAGATTTGATCTCACGGGAGCCTGCGCCGGCGGCCTGACGGCAAGGAGATCGTGATGAAGGTCCTCTACCCCCGCTGCGCCGCCCTCGATGTTCACAAGGACACCGTCGTCGCAGCCATCCGTCTGGCCGAGAGCAGCGAGGTTCAGCGTGAGGTGCGTACGTTTGCCACCACCACGCCCGCTCTGCTCGACCTCTCCGCCTGGCTCGACGAGCACGCCTGCACCCATGTCGCCATGGAGGCGACCGGCATCTACTGGCGCCCGGTCTGGCAGGTCCTCGACGCCGACAGCCGCACCCTGATCCTGGCCAATGCCGCCCATGTCAAGAACGTGCCCGGCCGCAAGACCGACGTCGCCGACGCGGTCTGGCTCTCCGACCTGCTCGCCCACGGCCTGATCCGCGCCAGCTTCGTGCCCGAGGCTCAGACCCAGGCGATGCGCGACCTGCTGCGCACCCGCAAGCAACTGGTCCGCGAGCAGGCCAGCCACGTCCAGCGCATCCAGAAGACCCTCGAGGAGGCCAACCTCAAGCTCGCCTCGGTGCTCACCGACATCATGGGCCAGTCCGGTCGCGCCGTGCTCGACGCGCTGGTCAAGGGCGAGCGCGATCCGGCTGGGCTGCAGGCGCTGGTCAGCCCGCGGGTGAAGGCGGCGCCCGAGGCGATCCGGGCCGCGCTCACGGGCCGGATCGGGGATCACCACCGTTTCCTGCTCGGTGTGCATCTACGCCAGTACGACGGGTTGGGGCGAGCGATCGCGGAGATCGACGCGCAGGTGGAGCGCGACCTCGGCCCTTTCCGGGAAGCGGTGAAGCTGCTGGTGACGATCCCGGGCATCAGTGACCTCACCGCGCAGGTGATCCTCTCCGAGATCGGCCCCGACATGAGCCGCTTCCCGACCGCCGGCCATCTGATCTCCTGGGCCGGGCTGTGCCCGAGGAACGACGAGAGCGCGGGCAAGCGGCGCTCGACGCGGCTGCGCAAGGGCGCGCCCTGGCTCAAGACGGCCTTGGTGCAGGCCGCCTGGGCCGGAGTGCGCAAGAAGGCGAGCTACATCAGGGCGCAGTTCCAGCGCTTGCGCGGCCGGCGCGGCCCCAAGAAGGCGATCTGCGCGGTCGCCGCTTCGATGTTGACCGCGATCTATCACATGCTCAAGGCCGGCACGGCTTACGTCGATCCCGGGCCTGATCACGGCCGCAAGGCGGCCCCGACCATCCGCGCCAAGGCGCTCGTGCGGCAGATCGGGCGCCTTGGATTTGCGTGCGAAATCAAACCCGTAGAGCCAGTTTCTATTTAGTCCATCGGAGATGGACTGACCTCGAAGGAGGCCTCCAGGGATCGCAGCGACATCTGGAGCCCCCCTTCGAGGTCAGCCGATCTCGGATCGGCTAACACCTCAGGATGAGGTCGTGGGAGGGATCGAAGCGGCATTTACGACGCTATACTCTTCGCTCCGCAAACACTCATAATGTCGGCGCCCGCAGGTGCCACTCCGTCGCCCCCTGATATGCCTGCCCGATGCGCAAAGCCGTCGCCTCGTCGTAGCCGCGGCAGACGATCTGGAGCGAGAGCGGCAGGCCTTCCGGCGTGAATCCGTTCGGCAGCGCCAGGGCGCAGAGCTCCAGCAGGTTGCCGAAGCGGGTGAAGCGCGAGGGCAGCGCCGCCTGGTCGACGGCGTCGAGGGGAATCGCGGCGGTCTCGGTGGTCGGCGTCAGGAGCGCGTCGATCCCCTCCATCGCCCGGGCGAAGGCGGCCTTCATCTCCTGCTGCATCCGGCGCGTGCGCAGGTAGTCCTGCGCGCTCACCCCGGCCCCGGCAAGGATGCGCAGGCGGACATCCTCGTCGAGGAGCGAGGCCCGGTCCTCGGACAGCGCCCCATTGAAGAAATAGCACTCGGCCATCACGATCGCCGAGGTCGTCAGCAGGTCGGCGAAGCGGAACGGCAGGTCGATCTCGACGATCTCGGCACCGAGTCTCGCCAGCACCTCCAGAGAGGCGTCGTAGGCATCGAGCATCTCGGGCGAGACGCCCGCCCGCTCGATGGCGGGCATCCGGGCGAGCCGCATTCCCCGGACCCCGCGATGCAGCACCGGCATCGGGTCCTCAGGCTGGATGCCCCGCGTGTTCGGGTCGCGGGGATCGGGGCCCGACAGCAACGTGTAGAGGAGCGCCACGTCCTCGACGCTGCGGGCCATGGGCCCCGGCGTGTCGAGGGTGGTGCTCAGGGGCACGATGCCGGCGGTGCTGACCCGGCCGACCGTGACCTTGAGACCGGTCAGCCCGCAGAACGAGGCCGGCAGCCGCACCGAGCCGCCGGTATCGGTGCCGATCGCCCAGGGCGCCATCCGGGCCGCCACCGCGACGCCCGAGCCGCTCGACGAGCCGCCGGGCGTGCGCGGCGTCTCCCGGTCCCAGGGGTTCCAGGGCGTGCCCATGCGCTGGTTGGTGCCCCAGCCGCCATAGGCGAACTCGACCGTGTGGGTCTTGCCGAGCACGATCATGCCCTGCGCCAGCAGGCGCCGGGCGATGGTGGCGGTCTCGCTCGCGCGGCGCTCGCGGAAATGCGCCGAGCCGCCGGTGGTGATCCGGCCTTCGAGATCGATCAGGTCCTTGAGCGCCACCGGCACGCCGTGCAGCGGCCCGACGGCGTGGCCGGCGCGGATCATCCGGTCGGCGCCCTCGGCGGCGAGCCGCGCATCGTCGCCGTAGACGTCGACGAAGGCCCGGAGCTTCGGCTCGAGCCGGGCGATGCGGTCGAGATGCGCCTCCACGACCTCGACCGGCGAGATCTCGCGCGCCGCGATGGCGCGGGCGAGGAGGTGGGCGGGACGCTCGGTCGGGTCGGTCACGATGGCTGTCCTCTACTGTACGCTGATCCGGGTCATGTCGACGAACCACGACTGGGGCGAGACGAAGCCCTTCACCCGCGGCGACATCGCCCTGGGGTTGAGATCATGCACGATGTACAGCCAGGGCGGATCATCGACCAGGCGCTCATGCGCGGCCCGCGTCGCCCGGGCGGCGGAATCGGGGTCGGTCGCGGCAGCAAGCTCACCCATCGCCGCATCGAACCGGGCATCCTGCCATTGCGGGAAGTTGAAGCCCTTCGGCGAGACGTTGGCCGAGGAGAAGTAGCGCGCCATCACGGCGACGTCCGAGGAGGGCGAGGAGACGTTGAGCGCGTTCGCCCCTTGCAGGGCCGGCGCATCCGGCGCCGCCCGCCCGGCATTGAGCAGCACCTGCCACTCGACGACATTGAACGTGACGTCGACGTTGCAGGTCTGCTTCAGGTTCTCCTGCAGGAACTCGTTCATCGGCAGCGGCTGCATCTGGCCCGAGCCGGAGGTCGAGATCATCACCTTGAGCGACAGCGGAGCCTTGTCGGTGAAGCCGGCTTCCGCGAGCAGCGCCCTGCCCTTCTGGGGATCGAGGCGGTAGCGGTTCTGCGGCGCGCCGAAATTCGGATCGGACACTTTCAGCCAGCCGACGGCCGGCTCGGCGGTGCCGTTCAGGAAGGTCACCAGCCCGTCCCGGTCGATGCAGTAGTTGAGCGCCTGGCGCACCCGCACGTCCCTCACGGGGCTGTTCGCGGCGCCGATATTGTAGAACCACGGCCAGACATGCGGGTAGGAACCGGTGGTGATGGTGAACCCCGCCTGCCGCAGGGAGGCGAGACCGTCGGGTGCCGGCGCCTCGATCCAGTCGACCTGGCCCGCGCGGAGCGCCGCGAGGCGGGCATTGGCCTCCGGGATCGGCATCAGCCGTACCTTGTCGACCTGGGCGAGGTGATCGCGGTCCCAGTAATCCGGGCTGCGGGCGAGTTCGACCGCCTCGCGCGGCCGCACCTGCGTGATGCGGAACGGTCCCGTCCCGGCGGCCGGCAGCATCGCGACCTTGGCCCAGTCCCGTCCCGCCCGCTCGAACGAGGCCGGCGAGGTGAACAGCAGGTAGACCACCATGTAGGGGAAGTACGAGGCCGGAGCCGCGCTGGTGATGGCGACCGTCCGGTCGTCGATCTTGCGGTAGCGCGCCATGAGCGGCGCCCGCGCCCGGGTGATGCCGGCGGCCGGAAGCTCGTAATGCGGGCTGTCCGGCTTGAAGTAGCGGTCGAGATTCCAGATCACCGCATCGGCATCGAAGGCGGTACCGTCATGGAAGCGCACGCCCTGGCGCAGGTGGAAAATCCAGGTCTTGGCGTCGTCCGGCGCCTGCTCCCAGCGTTCGGCGAGTCCCGGCCGCAACCCCGCCAGCCGGTCGGTGCGCGAGAGATCCCACAGCACCAACCCCTCGAAGACCGGGTAGCCGAGGAAGCGCATCCCCTCGAAGCCGTTATTCGGCATGCCGGTGGTGGTCGGCACGTCGGCGGCGGTCATGCCGATGCGCAGGATCGAGTCGGCCGAGACCGGTTGGGCGAAGACCGGCGCGAGCCCGAGGAGGAGAACAGAGAGGGCGACGGAGGAACAGAGCGGGCGGGACATGACGGCGGGCTCCGTGAAAGCCCCTCCGCCGCCGCAAGAGCCGGGCCAATCCGGCTCTTGCGACATCGAATTGTCAGCTCTTGAGCCGGTACCCCGTGCGGAAGATCCACGCCACCGCCGCCAGGCAGGCGACCAGGAACACCAGGGCCATGCCGAGGCTCACCGCCGGGTTGACGTCGGAATGGCCGTAGAAGCTCCAGCGGAAGCCGCTGATCAGGTAGACCACCGGGTTGATCAGGCTCACATTCCGCCACAGCGGCGGCAGTATGTCGATCGAGTAGAAGCTGCCGCCGAGGAAGGTCAGCGGCGTGACGATGAGAAGCGGCACCAGCTGCAGCTTCTCGAACCCGTCCGCCCACAGGCCGATCACGAAGCCGAATAGGCTGAAGGTGACGGCGGTGAGAACCAGGAACAGCACCATCACGAAGGGATGCTCGATGCGCAAGGGCACGAACAGCGCCGAGGTCGCCAGGATGATCAGCCCGAGCATGATCGACTTGGTCGCCGCCGCCCCGACATAGCCGGCGACGATCTCGACCGCCGAGATCGGCGCCGACAGGATCTCGTAGATCGTGCCGGAGAAGCGCGGGAAGTAGATGCCGAACGACGCGTTGGCGATGCTTTGCGTCAACAGCGTCAGCATGATCAGCCCCGGCACGATGAAGGCGCCGTAGGGCACGCCGTCGACCGAGGTGATCCGCCCGCCGATCGCGGCGCCGAACACCACGAAGTAGAGCGAGGTCGAGATCACCGGGGCGACGATGCTCTGGAGCAGCGTGCGGAAGGCGCGGTGCATCTCGAAGCCGTAGATGGCGCGGATGGCGGGCCAGTTCATGCGCGGTCCCTCACGAGATCGACAAAGATGTCCTCGAGCGAGCTCTGCCGGGTCTGGAGATCGCGGAAGCGGATGCCGGCGGCGGCGAGGTCGGTGAGGAGCGTGGTGATGCCGGTGCGCTCCGCCTTGGCGTCGTAGGTGTAGGTCAGCGCGGTCCCGTCCTCCGACAGGCTCAGCGGATGGTCGGCGAGCGCCGGCGGCAGGCCCTCCAAGGGGTCGTGAAGCTGGAGCGTCAGTTCCTTGCGGCCGAGCTTGCGCATCAGCTCGGCCTTCTCCTCGACCAGCACGATCTCGCCCTTGGCGATCACGCCCACCCGGTCGGCCATCTCCTCGGCCTCCTCGATGTAGTGGGTGGTGAGGATGACGGTGACGCCCTGGTCGCGCAGGCGGCGCACCAGGCGCCACATGTCCTGGCGGAGCGCCACGTCGACCCCGGCGGTGGGCTCGTCGAGGAAGAGGATGCGCGGCTCGTGCGCCAGCGCCTTGGCGATCAGCACCCGCCGCTTCATGCCCCCCGACAGGGTCATGATCTTGGCGTCGCGCTTCTCCCACAGGGAGAGGTCGCGTAAGGTCCGCTCGATATGGGCGGAATCGGGTTTCAGCCCGAACAGGCCGCGGCTGAAGCTCACCGTCGCCCACACGGTCTCGAAGGCGTCCGCCGTGAGCTCCTGCGGCACCAGGCCGATGAGGCGCCGGGCGGAGCGGGGCTCGGCCAGGATGTCGTGGCCGCCGACCGTCACCGTGCCGGTGCTCGGCGTGACGATGCCGCAGACGATGCTGATGAGGGTCGTCTTGCCGGCGCCGTTCGGTCCGAGCAGGGCGAAGATCTCGCCCTGGCGGACCGTCAGGTCGACGCGCTTGAGCGCGGCGTGACCCGAGGCGTAGGTCTTCGACAGGTTGTCGATCGCGATGATGGGCGTCATCCGGTCCCGGGGCGTGTCAGGGCTGGCGGGGTGGCCGATCACCTAGGCCGCGGGAGGCCGGGCCGCCACCATCCCGCGCCGGCAAGTCGTCGCGCCAGGCAGCGCGCGACGAGAAACCGGCCGGGTGTGGCCCGGATGTGCGCTCCTTCCCGCGTCCGGCCGGTGCGGCAGCGCACATGGCCTCGCGCGTTCAGGCGATCTTCTGGGAGCCGCTGCGGTCCCGGTCGTCCTCATCGGCGACATCGTCGCCGTCATAGACGTCGTCCTCGGCGTCGCCCTGATCGTCCTCGTCTTCCTCCGCCCGCTCTACCTCGTCGTCCCGGGTGCGGACCTTGGTGTAGAAGTTGCCGACGAGCAGCGCCTCGCCGGCCGTCACCATGGAGCTGAGATAGGCGTTGATGGTCGTCGGGGCGGCATCGGGCAGCGCGCGCAGGATCTGCGGCTGCGACAGGCCCTGCGGCCCGGCGCCGTCGATCAGGGCCTTGAGGCGGCCCTTGGTCGAGTTCGCCCGCGGGCCGCGCGGGCCGCGCCGGCCGCTCGCGCGGGGCTCGCCCCTTTCCGGACCGGCCACCGCCCCCCCGGAGGGCCGCGACAGGCCGAGATCCTCGATCGGCGTATCCTCGATGATGGCGCGCAACGCGTTCTCGGCCAGCCGGAGCTTGGCCAGCTCCGCCCCGATCCGCTCGTACTCCGCCTCCAGCGCCGCTCGGCGTTCGCTCACATCAGCCAAGGCCTTCATGAGCGCATCATTCCCCGACATCGCCCCTCCGGTGAAACTGGGCACCGGGTCCTTGCATAGGTGAGGTGCAGCGTCAACGAGGAAGCGCACAGGACCAGTGCCATCACCAATGGATATCATCACGCAGCGGATATCGGCGCCACAGTCTTGAATTCCCGTTCGCGCCCCTCCTTATGCCCGCACCATATCGAGGAGATTCTACGATATGCACATCGGATAGCGAGACATGAAGACCGTTCTCAAATAGATTCTCGGCATGAAAATGGGCAAGTTGGCGATCCCCATCGTCACAGGCAGCATTACCAAACCGGTGCGCCGATCGCGACATTGGATCTGCCATTCAGCAGACCGGCCGCGAAGGCAGAACTCCGGCGCGGCCTCGTAGAAAATCAGCCTGACTTGATGGCCAGAGCGCCGCTTCCCCGGCACTCCGCCGGACGAACGCTTCCATCAAGCCTGCTTCTTGGTGATCGCTCGCCTGAGGCGAGGAGACGGTATGCGGGGTCCGGTCCGGCGGCCGGCGCGTCCGACCATTCGGCCCTTGCCCGGGCATGCCGGACCGCCGCGGCTCATCACACGGGGGATTGACGACCATCGATCCGGTCCCGGCCGTGTCACCAGCCCGCGCGGCGCCTGAGCGAAGCCGGTTTCCGCATCGCGAAGCGATCAATCGGAACCCGTATCACAGTCTTCATGCCGAAAAACAGTCAGACCTAGAGCATTTTCCGACGAAGTGGATGCCGGTTCGTTGCAGAAAATGCGGCAAAATCAAAAACCTAGAGAGCTTCGCGATTGCAACGAGATCGTGAAGTGCTCTAGCCCGATGGATAACGACGAGAAGGCTGTCATCCGCCTTGCCTGCCCGGCCTCCATCCTCAACCGAAACGAGTAGAGACAATTCTTCATTGGCCGTGCGCCCGCCCCACCGCCATCGAATCGTGTTGGCGGCATTCCGCAGCGTCCTTACCGCTGCGAGACGCGGTGATGTAATGCAAAATTTCACTGCCGCAGCGATTGAAGCTGGGTCGGTCGCCCCGTCGATTTCGACGCTTTTTTGTTCTCATGAACAGAGAGCACGCCATGAAAGAGGCAACAGC
Source organism: Methylobacterium sp. 142-1Y (assembly GCF_057747795.1). NCBI lineage: Bacteria > Pseudomonadati > Pseudomonadota > Alphaproteobacteria > Hyphomicrobiales > Methylobacteriaceae > Methylobacterium > Methylobacterium sp. 142-1Y. The sequence goes on from NZ_CM173224.1 coordinate 2,217,005, forward strand.
TGCGGAAGCCAAGCTCGCGGCAACGGATTTGATAAGTGAGCTAGAAAAAAGCGCAGACGGGGGCGTCGTCTTCGCCCTAACTCCAGAAAATTCGCGCAAACTGTCGGTAATAATAAAATTTATATTTCAGATTTCTGAAGATAACTATCTTGTATTTCAATAATATAATTTGCAAAAATATCCCAATGATGCCGCGGTTCCCGTCCGATTCCACCACTGAACGGACTTTTTTATTTCGATTTATAGATCTCCGAACCGCACATGAGAGCGATGCGAGCGATCCGCATCACGAAAAAATGACGGACATCCTTGCCCTTGCGCCATCAGGGCAAAAAGCTCGACTGCCGGCACGAACCGCGACGTCGCTCGCTCATCATGAGCAAATCCCATTTTTCCGCGACTGTCGTTCGGCCGCTGCCATCATACACGGACCCATCCACCATGAGCGATGACAGAAAACAGCGGCTGGTCGGATTATGGTGTAAATTTCGTCAACATCAGCATAGTCTGCCGCCGGAGGCCCGTATCAAGCGGCATAAGGAATTATTTGCGGAAATCTAAAAATCGTCTCAATCATCGATTGACGCTTTCGCCTATAGTTGTTCGCACATCGACACCGCGATCAAGCGGATCGGCCGCCATTGTTCCATCGCACACAGCGCCTCTCTCGGCGAGTTCGAACATCTAGCGGACCGCTTCATGACGTCCGCAATCACATTCGGCTACGGAATGTTCGGAGAGGCCGCCATCGGCACGGACTATCAAACACAAGACTTCTCCAAAGACAGCCGGTTCTTTAAAAGAAATCGAGATCGAACATGATGTCTGGACCAGATCGGGACCTTATGTACGAGCGGGGGTCAAGCTCGGGTCTGGCTGTATCATCGGCGGGCGAAGCTTCGTCACGAACGACATTTCACCTTATGCCGTCGTTGTCGGCAATCCCGGGCGCATAGTCCGCTATAGGTTCGACGACGAGACCATCGAACGACTTCTGGGGACCGAATGATGACGCTACAAATTTACGGAATTTGCGGGGATCGATTTCAGAAACATCAATCAGATCATCGATCTCGTGGAGTCGGGCAAGCTTGCCCCCTTCGATGAAGTATTTTTTTGAGCACCACGCTTTGAACCCCCCTGCACTGAGACCGGTCCAACGTCGACGCGACCGATGACGTCACCCGGGCAATGTCTTGCCGCCCTTCCTGTAACCGACTCGCACCTCCGGGACGGGTCGACGGCCTGACGCGTCAGCGTCCCAGGCCGTCGGCACGAGGCTGGTGCGTCATCGACGCCCACTCCATCCGATCGACCAAGCCGCGGCCATTCAGGCTCCCGAGGCACAGGCGAGGAGGACGGTGATCGGCCCCATGCCAGGGATCGCGCGCCTGAGCGGGCAAAGTCGGGAATGATGCCTGTGGTCTCTCTCGGGCAGACCGATCAAGATTTAATGCAGGACGCCAAGTCGATCGCCCCGACATCAGCGCGCAGCTGGATCGGCATCGGCGGTTCTCATGATATGTGGTGAGCGCGCTGGGACTCGAACCCAGGACCTACAGATTAAAAGAATTTTAACCCCGGCAAATTCCGCATAAAGTTCAAGCCACGCGGTTGCCAGGCCGCGTGCCGCGACTGGGCCAAATCGCTATCCCCAACGGAAGGGTTTGGCAACCGTCGGACTCACCCGCGCCGCCGCGATCGCAGGCATTTTTCCACAGCCGGTTCGTGGTGCAGGAAATGCCTCTGATGGCGACCCCGCCGGTCCTGCGGGCCGTGCTTCCGGACCGATCCCTGGACCCGAGCGAGATTGTCCATCTCGCACGCAACGTGAGGCTCGAAGACTTGGACGAGGCGCCCACGCCCGACCCAGCCCACCTTCAACCAGCACCGGCCCAACGCCCGAAGGCTCGTCATGTGGATGGAGTGAGCCTGAACTCACGGTCCATATCCAACGCGTCGCCCACGCCCGCGAGACGGGCCATCCGGACGACATGCCGCCGATCGAGGACGAAGATGGTTCGCTGCGGCGTGAGACCGCCCACGAGATCGGGGCGGTCAGATCGCGACGCGCCGGAAGCGGACCACGGGTTGAGCAGAAGACGATGGAGGCCCTCCGCCCATTCACAATTACCCTGCCCGGATTTCCGATCGCCCCACTGCCCGACCTCGCGACCGCGTCCCTCGCCGAGCTACGCGAGGCGGAATTATCGGACCGGGAGCTACTCGGCTTCACGGACGGCGCGTGGCAGATCTGCCAGTGCTGCGGCGCGTTCAAGATCGACGGCAAAGGCCACAAGCCGGGGTGTGCCATGGCAGTGGTCCTCGCTGCGCGCGAGGGCGACGGCTGAACTCACATTACATATGCGATCTTATGCGCCAGTCCCGCGCCCGCAAGGCGACCTGCGCCATCCTTGAGGTGTAGAGGCAGTGGGACCCTGCCAGCATGAAGATTTTGTCCACGGGCGTGGTCACGGTCGAGAAAGACCCGACCAAGACCGGGCGGGGAGAGCGCGACCAATACATCATCGATTGCGCTGCGAAGGCGCTGCGCGAGACCGGCCAAATCGTTCGGTAAAAAGAAAATTTGACCTCTCTTCGATTTCACATAGCCCGCATCACGCGCATTGAAACGCGATTGCGAATATCTATTTGTATGCCGGCAAACGCAGGAGGCCGCATTGCGAGAACTTTTCGTATCTGAGCAACTCATACATTCCACCGTTCGCATCGAGTGCTTGAACTCAGACAATTCAACATCTTCCGGTACAGGATTTTTCTTCAGATTTGATATAAGAGGAGATTATAATATTCCTACTATAATAACAAATAAGCATGTATTCGAGCGTGCGTCTCAAATATCTATTCATTTCAGTTTATCCGATGATAGCGGCAGACCTTTGTATGGCAGGCACCAACGTGTTACAGTTGCGAATTTTTCTAATATATGGATGCCCCATCCTGATCCCGCGGTTGATTTAGCGATCTTGCCGATCGCTTTCATATTGAACAATCTTCAAAGTAATGGTCTTCGGCCATTTTATATCCCCTTTGATCCGTCACTGATTGCAAGTAAGACTATTATAGATTCTTTATATGCAATTGAAGATATTACAATGGTAGGATACCCGAATGGGATATGGGATGCAACCAACAATATACCAATTGTACGTAGAGGAATCACAGCGACACCTTTATTTCTTGACTACATGGGAAAGACTGAATTTGTAATCGATGCAGCGTGCTTCCCCGGATCAAGCGGATCGCCCGTCGTGTTGCTAAATGAAGGTTCATACCCAACAGGAGGCGGCATGGCTGTCGGCACAAGATTTCACTTTCTTGGTGTGCTTTATGGCGGCCCGCAGCATACGGCAGCAGGAGAAATTGTTGTTCAAAATATACCGACCGACACGCGTCCGGTTCCGATATCGCGAATTCCTAATAATTTGGGCTTCTGCATCAAAGGTGCCCGCATTCTAGAATTTGAGCCAGTGCTTCGTGCCCGGGGCGGGCCGCCACCCTCCGCGGAAATCAACAGTAGCCCCGCGTAGTCCAGACGACATCATCGCGCGCCTAATTGGGCGCGCGACAGGATCACCGCGCGCGTCCCCGCCGCGCTGCCGGGCGCTGCCCTGCCACTGATAGATCGCGGCGGAGCGAGCCTCGAACCATCGCGCCAAATCGTCCGGTAAAAAGGAAATTCACCCCTCCCGGGCGCGATATGGAACCTCCGCCGCGATCGACCGCGCGCCATGTCGCAGGGCCAAGGCCCTCGTGCGGCGCGTGTTTTCGTTCTGGCGTCGCAGGCTGTGGGTAAGTTCCATAAAACATTACGCGCCGCCGCTGTGGCTTGACTTTTGCCAGGGTCGGCGCCGGGCAATTCCATGCGCGCAAACCCCTCCCCTGCCGGCGGCGGTTACCGGCCCGTCTCGCGACATCCAGACCTGCGCCCGCCATTGTCTCGCGGCGCGGCTCCGCACCTGGTGAGACGGAGAGCACGTATTCCGGCGCCGGCGCCTCGCAGGGCGTACCGTATCTCGTCCTAAGAGCGAACGAGGGGGTAGAGGTTGCAACATGGCCGGAATCTTAGCCGATCGAGACCGCCTCGTTCCTTGATGCCGCGCGAGCGGCCTGTGACAACAGCGAAGGTGAACGAACAACGTAGGCGGCTGACATGAGCGAGAGAGACGAAGCCGAAGAGCGTTTTCACGCCTGGGCCGCCCAGCAGCCCACCGACACGCAGCCGCGGAAGTACAACCAGACGCGCCGATGGGAGGATCGGATCCTCGCGGTCGCAGCGATCGTGTTCTCGGCCCTTTTCTGGGGCGCCGTACTGTTCGGCATGGTCCGTTGCGTCGGACAGGCGGTGGCGCAGCCGGCCGCTCAACCGTCGGTCCAGAATCCGTTCGATCGCAGCGCACCGCCGCCTCGGCGCCGGGAGACGCCAGAGCGGCCGCGGGCGGCACCGACCGGCCCCTCCGACGCCGAGATTGCCAAGCGCCTCATCGCTGAATCGATCGCCCGCTATCGCGGCTCCTGCGCCTGTCCCTACCAGAGCGACCGGGGCGGTCGCTCCTGCGGCCGGCGCAGCGCCTACAGCCGACCTCGCGGGGCCGCACCGATCTGCTTCGAAGCGGATGTGACGCCCGAGATGCTGGCGCGCGCCCGACGGCTGCATTGACCGTCGGCACCCCGCGCATCTTCGTTGTGGCGAGGAGAGCGAGGGACTCCAAGACTCCGTTGCGCTCGATGATCTGCGATCTCATCACTGCCGGCACCATCGCGTAGCGCCGGACATGACACCCGCGCTGCTGCCGGGTCCACACTGTCGCTACGATCATGGCGATATGACCAGACGAGCCCGAGCGGACACGCAGCATCACGTCTTGAAGCGTTGTTGTTAAGGTTCCCAAGGACTCCGGTGGCTGCTCTAGGCGGTCATGTCATCCATCGGCCCGCGTCAGGCGGTCAGCGCGCTGTGATGGCGCACACGTTCAGGCGGGCTTCCTGACAGCGACCTGCAAAGAGAGCAACGAGGTACGGACCTAAAGCCGGATTCAGCACTCGCGCAAATATGTCCCCAGCATTCTACTGGTGCGCCTTATTGTATCAAGCGTGAGGGATGAATAACCCACGACAATCCCGGTCGCAAAGCCTTGAGGAGTGTACTTCGCAGCCGTTTGCAATACGAATCCGCTGGTTCGACAACGATCATGAAATTTCTCGAAATCGATGCCGTCAGGGAGGCCGAGAAAGAAGTGAAAGCCACCATGATCCCCAGAAACGTCCAGATCACCCCCGAAGGCTTCCTGTATCGATGTCAGAGAAGTCCGGCATTTTTCATGATAAGACCGCCCCATGCGGCGTATATGATGAGCGAAGTGGCCTTCCGAAATAAAATACGCCAAAATCCGCTGATCGAGCGCGCTGTTGTTTCGCCCTGTTTCGCCTCTGAACCGCAGGAGTTTTGTTCGCAACGCTCTCGGAACGACGAGATACCCGATCCGCAAGGTCGGAAAGAGGATTTTGTTAAAACACCCGGCGTGGATCACGCGGTCATCAACATCCATCGCCTTAAAGGCAGGAAACCGTAAAGAGTCAAAACAATATTCTCCATCGTAGTCGTCCTCGATGACGTAGGCATCCTCTCGCGCCGCCCAAGCGAGAAGCTTCTGTCTGCGTCCGAAGGATAACCGCACTCCCAGCGGTGATTGATGTGATGGCGTAACGACGCAAAGCTTCGCGTTCGGAGCCAACTCTTCAGCAACATCGACCCGCAGGCCCTGGTCATCAACGGATACCGGCACTGGGGTAAGATCATGGGCGCGAATGAGAACCTCCGCCCCGACATAGCCCGGCGCCTCCGTCCAGACCAAATCACCCGGTCGCGCAAGGCTACGGAGGCACAGATCCAAACTATGGCGCGTTCCCGTTGTAATTATAATGTCGTCTGCCTCACAGCTGATTCCCCTGGAAAAACCAAGATACCTAGATATCTGCTTTCTCAACTCCAAGCACCCGGCAGGATCCGGATCATGGAAAAAACTATTATCAGTCTCTGATAGTGCGCGATTCGCAAGTTTTTTCCAGATGTTGATAGGAAATAATGACACATCCGTCTCCCGAGCGATGAAGGGCCGCTCCGGGTTCAGGCGGAAAAGAGATGGGTGTTCGTCAATCGCGAAGTTCGGATCGGCATCACCCGATAGGGTGCCTGATGATGATGAACTTGCCGGCTTCTTCGCCCCACCGGCGACGAAGGTGCCCGACCCGGCCGTGCTCTCCAGCAGACCTTCCGTTTGCAACTCCTCGTAAGCTGCACTGACGAGGCCTCGGCTTACCCCCCACTGCTCCGCAAGGTCACGACTGCTCGGCACTTGAGCCCCGAGCGGCAGTCGCCCCTCGCGGATCGCGATCCGGAGCGCTTCAACCACCCACCGACCCCTGAAACGGGATGGGGGGCTCGACTGAACGCCCAGGGGTAACGCCTTGACCCTGCGAGACATCGACACCTCAAACGGCCGGCCAGAGTGGTCCAGTGATAAAGCACCATTCTGGCACTTCATCCAACCCAGCGCTTTATCTATGTGGATTTTCAAGCATATTCGGCATCATCCCTAGGACAGGATCGCGCCGGATAGATTGTAAGCGGCACGGCTAAGATACATTGGGCCAATGCAAATCAAACTCTCAAAATAAAGGAAATATACATGAAGCGAATTGCAATCATAGGCATGGGCGGCACAGGGACAGCAGCGTTCGCTAATTTGATACGGCGTTTGGTTTCTGCTAATGTTCAGAATGCCTACGTCCTTCTGATTGATCGTGCCTCGACCGCTGGTGCAGATGCTTTCTCTGGCGGGACCGCCTTCGGAACACCTGCCTGTGTTCATCGCCTCAACACTGCAGTTGTGGATATGGGAATTTTTTCTGATCGCCGCGATGACTTCCGTTCGTGGCTGGAGCAAAATCGCGACAAATGGAACGAACGTCATTCATCGATAGATATCAATCCTGATGATTTTCTGCCGAGGCCGTTCTTCGCAGAATATCTGCGGGATATGCTCGCCAATTATGAAGAAATAGCCAAGTCATCCGGGATAAATGTTTCGCGATTTGCGTCTGGAGCCGTCGATATCAACAAGATCAACGACAGGTTCTGGATCGAACTGGCAAACGGCACGTTCGTGGTGGCTGATGCTGCCATAATGTGCTTGGGACAGCCGGACGGAACCCGCTTTCGCAGCCTGCGACCTCAAGCGAAGTTCGTAGAATCGCCTTGGCCGGTGCAGCGCCTCGTCTCTTCCGTGCCCCGGGACCGACAGGTCACGATCCTCGGAACCGGTTTGACGGCCGTCGATACAGTGCTGACCCTCGTTGCCTACGGTCACCGGGGGCCGATCCGGATCATCTCGCGCAACGGCCTGTTACCGGAGGCCAGCAACGTCTCCTCGGCCCGCAGGCCCAATACGATCCTCACGAAGGATCACATTCAGCCGCGGCTGCGAGGGTCCGACCATCTTCGCCTTTCCAAGCTGTTCAGGCTTTTCAAACTCGAATTACGCTCACGCGGCGGACGTATTCCGTCGGATGCCAGCCCCCTTTCACGTTTTCGTGCATCCATCTTCACTGCGGCTCAGAGCGCCAACATTCTTCAGGATGTCCTGGCCAACACGCGCTTCATCGGACCCTGGCTCTGGAATCTCCTCTCGACGACTGACAAGGTGAGGTTTCAGCGCCGCTTCGGCTCGCAGTGGGCCGCCCATCGCTACGCCATGCCGATCCAGACCGCTCGCAGCATCCTGAAGCTGATGGAGTCCGGGCGGCTGGAGATTGTCGGTGGCCTCTCCGGCATCGAAGCCGGTCCGGACGGCTTTGCCCTGACCACGCGGGAAGGCAGGATGCTGCAAGCTGACTGGCTGGTCGACGCCACAGGTCCGTCGAGTGACGCCCGCCTCTCGGATCTTCCTCTCGTCCAGAGCCTGCTACGTACCGGATTCGGTCAATCGCACGCCGCTGGCGGCCTGCAGGCCGATCCGGAGACGTTCGAGCTCGTGGGGCGCCAGGGACGGACTGACGGCCTCTACGCCGTCGGTCAGATTCTCTCTGGCGAGCTGTTCGCCACGAACGCCTTCTGGTTCAACGTCGACTGCCTCGCCGTCATCACTGACCGAATTGTGCGGCATCGTCATGATCAATATTTACCGCAGGTCCGGCAAGAACACCGCGTCCGGGACGGCGCAGTGATTTCCGAGTTCCGCCATATCGCCTGAGGATTGGATCATGTATGCTGTCACAGGTCTGGCGAGCGAACTCGCCTTGAGGATGCTGCCCGCCTACGCCGCCATCGCCGTCGGGTTCTGCGTTGGACGCTTGTCCGGGGAAGACTGGCTGAAGCGGGTATCGAACCTGCTGATATACGCCCTCATTCCACTCGTCGTGTTCAAGAACGCATCGACGCTCAGCGTCGATGTGGCGGTGGGCGGGCTCGGAATCTCAATCGCCTTCAGCATCACGATGGTCGCCTTCGCGATGCTCGTTGTGCCGTACATTCAGACCGACGTACCCCGCCGGTTGGCCTACTGCTCGTTCGGGTACACCAATATCGGCTGGTTCGGCGTTCCGACGGGGCTTGCCCTCTTCGGCCCGGACAGCCTGCCGATCCTGGTCATGGCCTATGTCGGCGGGCTTTTGTTCGGCAATACCGTCGGCTTCTATCTCGTGGCACGTGACCGTTTCTCCGCGAAGGCCAGCTTGATGAAGGTGGCGACCCTGCCGGCGATCCATGCCTTCGCGGCCGGGCTCTTGTTCCAATACCTGCCTATCCGCCCCGACCTGGCCGTCTCGGTAGAGGCTCCGTTCCGCGCCACGACGCTCCTGATGTCGGCCTGCGGCATGATGGTGGTGGGCCTCGGGGCGAGCCGCGTTGCCTTCTCCTGGCCGGCGATCCGGGGCGTGCTCACGCTCGTGGTTTGCAGGCACATCCTCGCGGTTCTCGCAATCGGTATCGTGATCGGCCTGTGCGCCGCGATCGGGTGTCCAGTGAGGCCGGACAGCCTGAAGGTCGTGCTCCTGATCGGGCTGCTCCCCGTCGCCGGCAACCTCGTCGTGTTCGCCTCCCAGTTGGGAACCGGGGTTGCGGGATCCTCCCTGATCATAGCGATCTCGACGACGATCTCGACCTTGGCTGTATTCGGATGGGGTGTGTTCTTGAAATTCGCATGACGAGTGCCAGCAGATTCCGCCACGACAACAACGAGCGCACTGATCACCGAGGATCTTCCATGAGCGACGATGCCAATGAAACGCCCCTTAGCATTGATGATATGTCAGATATTTTGCTTCCGGTCACCAAGGCGATCGCGACCCTCGTCGAGCAATTGGAGTCTTTGGTGACTGCAAATTGTCGTTCGAGCAACATATCCGAGGAGTCTGCCGAGTTACTGGCCGAAGTTGGGAATACGGCCCTGCGCCACTCTCGGACGTTGGTGCGTGAGGTGAACAAACGACGTAGCGAGGGCAAGGGGTCGCGCCTCCTTGCGTCGCATCGAAACTAGCTCATCCGTTACGCTTGAACGGCACCGACATCGCCCTGTTCCCCGCCGGCCCTCACGAGCAGATGTCGAGGCAGGAGGCGTCCGGGGTGGGCGCCTTCACGGGACGCGGCAGCGAGTCTGGCGGAGGAATCCAGATTAAGCAGACTTGCGTGGCGCTGGCTGAACTCGGCGCTTTACGCAAGTCTGTTGCCATTCTGACCGCGTAATTTTAAGAAAGAATCTTATAATTTGCTAACGCCGTCATAATTCTAATCTTTTGCTCAGATTATTCATCAAATCGTAATTACCCAGGGGGTATTTTTCGGCACGCGCGTTTTCCGCCCCCCCCCCTCTTTCACTTGGAGGGGGGGTTGCTCAGGCGGTGATGGTCGCGAGCAGGGTGGTGAAGGGCGTGGCCTTGGTCCGGAGGGCGGCGGTGGCGACGACGGTGCGCACGTCTGCCTCGCCTTTGGCCGCCCACATCGCCCGATAGCCGTTTGTCACCTTGCGCTGGACCACGGCCGGCCGGAGGTCGCGCTCGCAGGCGTTGTTGGTCACGTCGACCTTCCCCGGGAAGGCCACGAAGGTCAGGAGCTGGTCGCGCGCCCGCTGCATCCGGGTCTGGAGCGCTCGGGTGAGGTCGCAGGTGGCGGGCACCTTCAGGAGGGCGTCGAGATCCCCCTCCAACTCGCGCCGTTTGCGCGCCAGGGTCGAGGCGGCCAACGCGGTCAGCCGGCGGGCGAGCCCGAAGGCGTTGTCGAGCCACCACTTGAACCGCAGGGCGAGCAGGTCGTCGCTGGCTTCGGCTGCATAGGCCACGTCGCGGGCGAGGTGCGCCAGGCAGGTCTGCTGGCGCTCGCCGTGTCCCTGCTGGGCCGAGTACCGGTCCGAGAGCCACACCAAAGGCCGGTGCCCGGCCATCACCTCGCCGACGACAGCAGCAGACCGGCTCGGGGCGGCGTGATGCACCACCGCCTCCTCGCAGCGGAACACCCAGTGCCAGCTGTTGGTGCCCTCGATCCGCACCCCGGTCTCGTCCGAGGCCACCACCGGCGCCTGCCGCAGACGCGCCAGCGCCGCGTCCCGGCCCCCGGCAAAGCAGCCTTGGGCGCGCCGCAGCACGTTCATCAGCCCGCCCTGGCTGAGCTTCAGCCCGAACAGGTCCGACAACGCCGCCTGCAACCGTTCGTAGGACAGCGCCTGGAAGGTCTTCAGGTAGGTCGCCACCGCGTGCAGCCGCGACCCGAAGGGTGTCGCGTCGGCTCCCGCCGGGCGTCGGGCGGCGACCCGGGTCCGGCAGGCCGGGCAGGTCACGCACAGGCGCCGGTGCTGCTCCACCACCGGGCGAACCAGCGGCAGGTCGATCCGCTCGTGCACGCTGACGACCTCGGCCGGAAGGTCGGCCGGCAGTGGTTCGCCGCACGACGAGCAGGCGCAGGGCCGATGCTCCACCACCTGATCCGGATCCGGGGTCAGCGCCCGCTTGTGGCCCTCATGCCCGGGCTTGGCCCCGCCGGGACGGGACTTCTCCCGCCTCTCCTTGCGATCCGTGGCCGGCGGCTTGGACGAGGTGCGCGAGGTCTTCTCCGGCCGGTGCAGCTTCAGCACCAGCTCGATCAGTTCCTCCTTGCTCAGGCGCTCCAAATCGCTGCGGCTCATCCCGACAGGGAATCAGCCAAACCATCAGACGGCAAGGGGGGGCGACATGACACCTAAGCCGCGACCGAGCCGCCCGTCACGGCACCCCCCTGGGTAATTACATCAAATCTATAACGATTGATATATCTATAATCAAAATCCGATATTTCTATTACAAATTTAAAAATCTCGCGCAAACGTGTCATTGTGCTGTGGACCTCTAGGTCAAACGCAACTATAATTGAAAATTGTTTCCCAAATTGGCCCCTGAGAAACAATCTTGATAGCAACCGCGCCAACCCCAATTCAAATCATCCTTGTTATCCGTCAGAGAAATAAGTCGCCGGGTGAGAGAAAATGGCTGGTAAATCTGCAACCGAATTTGATAAACAGCTCGGAGAGCGCATTGAAAAATTTCGCTTGGAAGCAAACGTGAGTCGGAGACTGGTAGCCAGCGCGCTGGACGTTAGCCAATCCCAATTTCAGAAATATGTATCAGGTGCCAACTGTCTCAAGGCTAGCTCGATTCCAATACTGGCTTCCATTTTCAACCGAAAAATCCATGAATTCTTCGGCCCTGACCCTAGCAAGAACACTTCCGCTTCTATGGAAGATCATGAATCGTCGAAGATGACCAATATTGCCGTCGTCCTCCAAGAGGCAGTCGACAGCATGGAGCGCGCGGCCATTGATATGAAGATCGCCCTCGCAGAGATCACGGAGCAGGCGAGGCCGAGCACGGACATTGACGTTTCTGGACCAGTTGCTGAATGATGACGAGGCCCCTATTACCTGGCACGCTGCTGAGCGCGAATGTGGCCCCTCACTTCCCGGCGGGCGGCCGATTAGCGCTTCCCACCCATAGCAGCATTTGAGCCGCCCCAGGGGATATCAGCCGTCTCATTGGACAGTTGCACTGACTGTCGGCACTTCGCTCAACCGCGTCGTGAACCGCGGCGAGCGCATCTCGAACTTCGTCGACCAAGTGCGCTTCTCGACCAGCCCCGCCCGCGCCGGCACCACGGCGCCGCGCCCGAACCGGCTGTTGCAGGCATCCATCGCCGCCATCAGCGCGCCGGACTTCTCCCGGTCAAGGGCGCCGAAAAGCGGCCGCGGCGCCCCGTCGAGCGGCACAAGATCCTTCGTGACCAGCCCGGCCTTGCTGTAGCGCCAGGGCGTCGGCCCCTGCTCCTTCCAGGTCTTCGCCACACCGTGGAGTGCCGCCTGGATCAGGTGCCGGCTATCGTTCGTCGCCTCCGGCAGGTGAACCACCGTCGAGACGGAGCGCATCGGGTCGCCGCGGTCGTGCTCACTGGTGTGGTAGAAGACCGTGACGGCCGAGACCGCGAGCCCGTCGCGCCGCAGCTTCTCGCCGAGCCGTGTCGCGTGCGCCGCTACCGCCTGCTCGAGGACCGTCCGCTCGGTGATCCGGGACGAGAACGAGCGGGTCACCGCGCAGCCCTTGCGCCGGGCCGGCACGATCTCGAGGGGCAGGCAGGCCCGCCCGCGCAACTCGTGAATGATGCGCTCGCCCACCACCGTCAGCGAGGCCCGCGCCGGCCGGGGATCGAGGTCGCGTAAGTCCGCCACCGTGTCGACGCCCATGGCGGTGAGCCGCGCCGGCGAGGCGCGTCCGATGCCCCAAACCTCGCCCACCGAGATCCCGACCATCCAGGCGGCGCGCTCGGCCTCATCGGACAGGTCGCACACGCCCCCGAGCTCGGGCACGGTCTTGGCGATGTGGTTGGCGAGCTTGGCGAGCGTCTTCGTCGGCCCGATTCCAACGCAGGTCGGCAGGCCGGTCCACTGGCGCACCGTGGAGCGCAGATCCCGGGCCAGCGCCACCCGGTCGCGCTCGCGAACGTCGGACAGGTCTAGGAACGATTCGTCGATGGAGTAGATCTCCACGTCCGGTGCGAACTGGCGGTAGACGGTGTTGGCCCGGGCCGACATGTCGCCGTAGAGGGCGTAGTTCGAGGAGAACACCCGCACCTTCTGGCGCCGGCACAGGTCGCGGATCTTGAAGTAGGGCTCGCCCATCTTGATCCCGAGGGCCTTGGCCTCGGCGGTGCGGGCGATGGCGCAGCCGTCGTTGTTCGAGAGCACGATCACCGGCACGCCGGTGAGCTTCGGGTCGAACACGCGCTCGCAGGAGCAATAGAAGGAATTGCCGTCGATCAGCGCGATCGCCCGGCTCATCGCACGAGGCTCGCGCGGGCCTTCACGTGGTGCCAGCGCACCGAGAACAGCAGCACGCCCCAGAGCAGCCCCTCCTCCAGGTCTTCCAGGGCGAACTCCTCCTGCATCTCCGGATTGTCGAAGGTGAGACTCAGCCGGTTGCCGATCATCACCAGGCGCTTGAGGCTCATCTCGCCGTTGACCACGGCCACCACGACGGCGCCGGAGGTGGGCGAGAGCGAGCGGTCGACCACGGCCAGGTCCTCGTCGTGGATGCCGGCGCCCTTCATGCACCAGCCGCGGACGCGCCAGATGAAGGTGGCCGGCGGGTTGGGGACGAGCCAACGCGGCAGCTCCAGCGCGCCCTCGATGAAGTCTTCGGCCGGGCTCGGGAACCCGGCGCAGAGGGTCGGGAGCATGAACGGGATCCTCACGAGCCCGCCTGCGTCTGCCGCTTCCGCACCGACCCGATAGAGACCCACGCCCGCCCTCCATTTTAGAACAGAAAGAGAACAAACAGGCTGGAGGTTCCTGGTCAAGGCCGAGTTTCGGACCCGTGTGGAGGTGGGGGCAACGGGATCACGAGATCGTGCTTTAACATCCGCCGCCCTCTCGTTCCCGCCAACCGCGGGCGCATCTGGCAAGTAGTCCTTCCATCTCCAGCGACACGGGATGAGACATAACGCTTTATTGATAGGTGATTATATTGGCTGTCCTTGAAATAAATCTGCAATATTAATGTAAGATATACTCATTAATGAATAATATATTTTTGCGATAAACAGTCAACATTATATTATCGGCCATTATTTTGGCAGCTTGACATGCGACCTTTTCGTGATCTATTACCAATCACATCGTATCAGAGTGTAGGAGCACGAAAAATTATGATTTCAAATATTAATTAAAACTTATATGATATCTTGAATCTATAAATGTCTGATTGAGAGAAAAACAACATGGCGAATCCCGAAATAAATAATGAACAAGAGAGTCCTGCAGTTGATCGTCAAAAACCTAGCAGATCAACAAAGATCCTGCTTCGACTAAAAAAAATAGGTAGTACTGATTTTGCAAATCGTCCACCGATAATCAAGTTTAGTATTGCGGTAGCAGCACTGATAACTTTATTTGATATAGTAAGAGCTATTTATGTAAATGGCGCATTCTATATAAATGATAGGGTGATACTTAATTTTGTTCTCAATGCGTTTTTTCAGTGGTTGATTTTTTATTTCATAATAACAAACGATGCGGTCAAGAGTTTTTTGAGGGGAATACTAAGAAAAAATATCGAAATATCGGAATTTGCCAATATAGGCCCTGCAATCTCGAAATTATCTGACGCTGACAAGCTAGCTCACTACAACAGGCTAGCAATTCTTGTCGATTTGCGCAACCGAATAAAAATGCTAAGAGGACGAAGCACCGTCATATTAATAACTATCGGCGCAGCATTGGTATCAGCAGCACTAATAGTTATATTTGCAGGGCAGTTGACAAGTCTAGATGCAAAGGCTGTCGGATCGACAGATCGACTTAGGTCAGAAATAAACGCCATCGATTCTCAAATTGCAACGCTATCTGAAGCTAGATCTATCCTGAAGCGCGCTACTTTACCGAAAGATGGAAAAGAGTCCGCTAATAGCAGAGATATCGATGATGCATGGAACAGATTCACAAGGGGGAATGTTTTGAATTATATCCCCCCCAAGGATCTCGAAGCGCTCGAAGATGCTTATAAATCTGCATTGACAAACAAATCTCATTTGGATGATTTAATGCAGAAAGCCTGGGCAAAAGAAATAAATTCTGAACGCGGATATAGTGATGTAAAATATCTTATCGCAACAGCAATAACACGAATCGGCGTGGTCGTCATTATTGTATTTTTGGTGCAGATATTGTTAGATCTATACCGATACAATACAAGATTATTAAGCTATTACAATTCATATGCTGATGTCGTTACTTTATGGGATGGATCAGATCAGAAGCTTGAACTGATGATTAAATCGTTCCCGCCACCGAAGGTGGATTTCGGAAAAGAGCCTAAACATCCATTGCAAGATATCATACGAGCTGTTGAAACGCACATGAAATCATCAGGCGCACAAAATGCAAGTAACGCAAAATCTCATGAGAAATCGTCTTAATTTTACCAATCATTATTTATATAATAATCCTAAATATCATCACAATAAGTACAAAGTTGAAAGATCTGTATGAATTATTTTTTTATTGCTACCAATTGTACCCGCGTTTTTGGAATCTAGCTAGGCGGGATCTCGCGATCAAAATATTTTACTATCTTTCAAGCTAAAATCTAATTGGAGCAAGAGCTAGTCATTTACTGGTAACCGCATGGGCGTTCCACCCTCACCCCAGCTGAATCTGCAATTTTGGGATCAGGACCGCCCGCTGCCGACCCGGTGCCGTCGCCTCGTCGCCGGTTCCGAACTCCATCGCTCGCCGGCTCGCCTTGGCACCTTCGACGCCCAGAAGCGGTAGGAACCAGTCATCCGCCCAGGCGGTCGCCGCGAACACCTGCTGGAGGAAGGGATGGCGCTCGGCGATCGCGATGTGGTGCCCGCGTGTGTCTCGAGTATCGAGCACCACCTTGATGCCGCGGGCGGACAGCCAGGAGCGCTTGGGCACGTCACTCCAGGCCGCCTCGACGACCGTGCGCAGGGACTGGCCGTTGCCGGCGGCAAAGCACATCAGGTGGGCGAGGCAGCCGAGGCTGTCGTTCTCCCTCCCCTCGTAAAGGACGCGCGCTGCGGGGGATGGGACCTGGGGCAGCGGCAGGCGCTCCCACAAGGCGCGGGCCGCCTCCCGGCCGTAGACGTGGCGGGCCTCGCTGACGAGGCGGGCGAGCGCGCCGATGCGCTCATGGTCGAGGGTCGAGGCGGGTTCATCGTTGGAGCGCATGCTGTAGCGGCCGGTCTTGCGCAGCGAGGGGAGCACCTCGGCGGTGACCCACTTGCGGAAGCGGTGCGGGAGAGGCCTTGGCCGCAGGCCTCTCCGTTAAGCGCTATAATCTGATTGACTTAGACTGATATTTTCGCAAGATATAAAATCTGGATTACTGGAAATTCGCCTATGAACTGGAGCCCATTCAAAATTTTAACAAATATCAGCCGCGGTTTGGCAAAAAACAAATTATTGCAACAATTATTTGCAGTCAAGCCTACTGCAGAATTAAAAGAAATCCATGATAAAATATCAGAATTGATTATTTGGATCGTTGTTGCCCTCTTGCCAATATTTTATATTGTGTTATTAAATATTCGATATCGCTCGTCTCCCGCAGAAATATACGAAAATTATCCAGGTTTGTTTGTATACGTCTTTGTAATTGCCATTATACCTGTATTATTTCGGCTTATATTCGGCGACTTACCCATTGCGACGATGCGAAAATCTATTGCGCGGAAGCGCGAGCTGTTGGAGATATCGCATAAGTACGCTGATCCAAATTTTGCTTCGGATGTTGTTACAAGGAAATCGATTCTAATATCGAAAAATCCTCGCATGTATGAAGCTATAGAGGCATCTGAGTTATTTAGCCCACGAGAACAACTTGCCTGGTTCGCCTACAGATCTGCAGAAACCGCCTCAGATGTATATCGAAGGGCAGGCATTTACATCCTAACTGGTGTAGTTATATCTTTTTCAGGTCTGATTTTTTTCTATTTTCGATCGATCGATGTGCCAAAAGATGTCAGTTTCTATGATCATATTTTATATTTATTTCCGTCGTTTGGAGTTTTATTTTTCATCGAGCTTGTCGCCTTCTTCTTTTTGCGTCAATATAGACTTGCGATGGATGAATTTAGATATTTTGAATATATCAAGAGGCTTCGAGAGGAAAACTTGATCATATTAAAAATGTTTTCTGAAAATCCAACTATCACATCGACAAAAGACGTGCTTTCTGTCATGAACATATACTCTCAGCCGGCGAAATTTAGCAAGGAAGAAAGTTCAGATATTCTCGAGTCAAGGAAGTTAACCAAAGACGAGCTCGGAATTTTCGAGAAAATAATTGAACTTGCGTCGCGAACGAAAGATAATAAAGATCAGAATAAATAATTATTTTTGAAAATATTAAGTCATATATGCCTTGAGATGACGAAAGTACTGTCCATATGGATCGTCATGAGCAAATTTAAATTGCGCTATCAATCGCTTTGTATTAGATATTAAACACATATGACTAGATTATCAAATTAAGTATCAAATTATATCATAATATTTTCGTTTTTGTAGAAAATGTATTTTTATTTGCAGCTGTATTTATGTCATAACAATCGCCGGATCAAAGATGCTATTTCAGAACCTGCAACAATATTTTTCCAAGTGATTTCAATTGCAGGAGCGAAGGTGTTTTAGGTAGGTCTCGTATTTGTCTCTTATGGCAAGGAGCCCGTCGCCGGCCACAGTCCAGACCGCCTTCTTCAGGTTCGAGATACCTTGCGCCAAAAGGCCCTTGAGCGCCCGACGTGTTCAAGAGTCGCGCGCCGGGCCTTCACCAAAGCTGAATTTGGAGCTTCGGGATCAAAACCGCCCGCTGCCGACCCAGTGCCGTCGCCTCGTCGCCGAACCCGAACTCCATCACCCGCCGGCTCGCCTTAGCCCCCTTAACGCCGAGCAGTGGCAGGAACCCGTCGTCCGCTCAGATGGTCGCAGCGAACACCTTTTGGAGGAAGGGCTGACGCTCAGCGACGTCAGTTCGTCGAAAGAGGCCCTACCCGTAACCGCTTATGCTAGTTGCGTAAGGCACGCTTTTGGGCGCAGGATTGGTGCGGGTGGCGACCGTCAACATCAGGGTTCTCGGGTGAGCGTCAGACACTTTCTCAACTCTCGCGACGTCTGCCGCGTACATAACCGTCAAGCTGACGGAGGAATTACAGAACAGGGCTTTGACTGGCATCTCTTTTGTAATTCAAAGGCAATTTTTTCAAAGTGCCTTGGGTACAAATGTGCAGTGCTTCATGTCAAGTCACGAAACAGATAAATAGCGCAATAGGAATTTAAGTATGCCTAAGATTTTTTATGCCTCAGACGTCCAAAATGCGGTCGAAATGGCCCAACTGTTTAAAACAGAAGGTCGCTATAACTGGTTTAGAGGCCAGTCAAGAGAATGGCCCCCGCACTCATCCCTATATAGAATATTAAAAGGTGGCGATCATCGTGCTGTTGATCATGTCAAAAAACAATATGATTTATTTGCACAATGGATTTCTCGTAATGATAATCTAAAGCATATGATAGACGAGGAGAATATACATCAATTTTTTGCTATCGCACAGCATTACGGAATTCCAACTAATTATATAGACTTTACAACCGAGCCATCGATTGCTGGTTTTTTTGCCGCAGACACGGCCAATCCTCCTACCTCGGAAGAATATTCATGTATCTATTGCCTCAACATCGAAGAGCTTATGAATTTTGCTCCGTTTCTAAAAGTCGTTAATTCGAGAATTGATACTACAATAGAAGCAGTTGAAATTGACGTCCACAATCTTTGGCGCCTTCAGGCTCAAAAAGGCGTTTTTTTATATACCAATTATAACTGGGACATCGATTTTTTAATGGATAGAATATTATTCCCTTATACGGGATATCCCTCGTATCCGCCTAGAGACAGCGTGTATCCTTTGCATAAAAGCGCGCTTGAGATCATGCTGGATCAATATTTTTCCATTGAGGCTACGCACTTCGGAACTATAGAGATGCACGAATTTATAGAAGAACTTCGGAGGTCCGGCGCGAACCCTACAGTCATCGAGCACGAATCGCCTGATAATGGTATAAAAAGCGAAGCATTTAAGAATGTTGATGACTTGAATAAGTTAATTTCATGGAATGATATGCATATATCAAAGTGGCTAGCTTATCATGCGGAAAAACTTGATGATTTACGTTTTTTCGAGGAAACTATTCGGTTAAACACCGAAGATAGAACGGGCGTTAAGCGCGCAATAAATTACGCAGTCAACCAATTATTAAACGCAAAACCTGAAATTAGAAAATGCATTGTGGAGTGGAAGCTTCAAGGAGAAATCAGTCCCGACCTGAGTCGCAAAGTAAGCGTATTTCTGCGTCACGCTTGGCACGGAATGAGACTTCTTCCGTTCTCAAATGCTCAGATTGCTAATGCTTTTGCTAACATAGCAACCCTATCTCATGGATTATTGCGCAACCCTGTCACAGCAAGGGATCAAAAAATTATCATTTCTGAAATAATCGGAGATTGCACAAAAGTAGAATTCACCCATAAAGATCGATCATATTCGCGCGGCTATGCAAGCGACGCTCTTATAAGAAAGGCGGCACGATTCGATATCGAAAACATGCTGCTGAAAGAATATCAAAGTTACGCTAATGATCCTAATTTCTTACTGCATATTATATCTGATCCTCGATTTTTGTTTGAATTTGAGAGTTTTGTCGGCCTTTTTGCTATGGACGTCATACCTACCCAAATTGTTCTTCAGCGTCAAAATATTTTATACAACCCGGCGGCAATATTGAGATTTGGTCAACCCTAGGCGATATTGCGGGTGGCCAATCTGTTTGAGCGGTGACGCGCTTTCGACCGAGTATGTGATAATAAGCAGTGTTGTAATTGCAGACCGAATGACACTGCTGCATGTCAGAAACCAGAGACGTTGTTTCGTCACTTTAAAAATATTTCCGTAAATCAAATCCATTTTATTCACAATATTCGAAGGAAAATTCTGCAGTAAATCTACTTAGCGACATTAATCATAACAAAAATCGGGGGCATGTTTGACTGTGACCTAATGAGGTGGCCGGGCTACGGGGACCAACTTGCCCGGCATTACCCATCGGAGCGAATATGCGAGATCGCTTTCAGTCATTTGCGGGGCTGCCGCCTAGCCAGCGCCATCGACATAGGTGTGCAGCAGCCCGAATCGAAGTCTGATCACCGCCAACATCGCCGGCATCTGGACCAAGCTCGCGTAGGTTTCGCTCAGGACATAATCAGGTCCTCTCCCGCGGTCCGGTTCGGGAGCAACTGTTCACGGCTTGAGATGGATGTTGAGGGCCGAGAGGATGGCGCCAGCGAGCGCGGCCGCGACGCCGATCAGGGCGCCCCACAGCCGCTTCTCGACGATGCCGAGGCGCCCCTCGATCCGCACCTCGAGGGCGGCGGTGCGGGTGTCGCGGGCCGCATTGTCCTTCTCGATCTCGCCGCGCGGCACGAACGCCGAGCACGCCTGCATGACGTTGGCGTGGCGATGGTCGGCGGCCTTCTGGGCGGCGGCATCGGCCTGGACCAGGGCCTCCTGTCGCCCCTCGACCCGGGCCAGCTTCTCATTGAATTCCCCGCGCATCTTCTCGAGCAGCAGCGCGAGGGCGGAGAGGTCTGACGGCGGCATGATGGCCCCTTGATGGCCGGCCGCCGGTGCGGTCCGGCGATGGTGTGTGAGGCGCCCGGGCGCGGCAGCCTGCCCGGGCGGAGAACATCAGACCGCCTTGGCGGCGACCTTGTCGGCCGAGGCGATCAGGCCGGCATTGCGCCGGACGTAAAGGCCCCACACGGTGACGACGATCGTCACCAGGGCGCCGGTGAGCGCGGTCGCGGTATCGGCATCGATCCAGCCGCGGCCGACGGCGATGCCGCCGCCGAACTGCAGCAGGGTGCGCAGCAGCGTGATGACCTGTTCCTGATTCATGGGGGTCCGATCCTGATGGGGCGCCGGATACCGCCGACGCTCGGGATTCCGCGCTCGGACCTCGGGTGGCCCGAGAGGTCTGGCGGCTCAGGCCGCGAGCGGCTTTCCGCAGACCTGGCACTTCGCCATTGCAGCCGGCAGGCTCGGCGGAGCGGAGGCCATGCCGAGGGCGGCGGCCCGCACCTCCTCGACCCGCCGGCCCCAGCCGCGGCCGAAGCGCGGCCAGGTCGACAGCGCCCGCAGGAACGTCAGCCGCCCGTCGCATAGGGCATTCACCAGCGCCGACACGTCCCGGCCGGCCAAGGCCGCCAGCGTCAGCGGCCCAAGCCGGCCGTCATCGGCGATCCCGAGCGCCCGCTGCAGCCCAATCACCGCGCGGCGCGGGCCGCTGTTCACCGCGAAGTCGAACAGGGCGTAGTCCAGCCCGGCCGGCAGCGCGTCGCCCTGGATCGCGTCCCAGAATCGGCGCCGGTAGATCGGAGCGACGGTCGCCGGTGTCAGCGCGCGCACCTCTCCCTTCGTCGCCGGCCGGCCGAGATGCAGGCTCAAGGTGCCGATCGTCACCCCAAGGTTGGTGGCCCCTCCCGGGTCGGCCGGATCGTCCGACCACCCGCCCTCGTGTGTAAGGACGAGCGCAAGCGCCCGCTCGAACGTCGTCGCGGTCATGAGTCTCTCCAGGTTGTCAGGGCTGGTGCCGCCGCCGGCCGCGCCGACGTCGGTGGGGTGGACGACGCCGTGCCGGCCACCGAATGCGCCGCCGTGCGGACAGCGGGCGTTACTGCGCCTTGCGCGTGTCGCTGCCGGCCTCGCCCTGCGGCTGCTTGACCGACAGGCGCGTCGTGGCGCCCTTGCGCGTGACCGTGTGGGTTACGGTCTCGATCCGATAGGTACCGTCGATCCCGGCACGCACGCCGCTGACGACGCATGTGCCCTCGGCGCGGGCCTCGGGGGCGAGGAGGAGGGTGACTTCACCCGAGCCGCCCTCGCGCTCGGCCGACGTCTTGCTCCCCTCGGCCGCTGTGCCGGCCTGGTCCTCGTCGGCGCGCGGGCTGCCCAGGAGGTCGGTGACGTCGAGGCCGTCGGCCGAGCCGATGTCGACGTCCTTTGTCTTCCACTTGGCCGCCTTGCGGTCGTACCAGCGCACCCGCACGCGCCTGAACCGCGGCCGGCTCTCGTAGGGCTGGAGGCGCCAGGTTTCGAGGTTCTGGCCGCGCACTGCCCGCACCGTCCCCATGGTGCCGCCGCCCGGTGTGGCACCCCCGCCGCGCTTGGCGAAGACGGCCGTTCGCCCCTGCACCTTGAACGTGGCGCCGAGCTCATCCGCCAGTTCCTGACCGAGCTGCAGGAAGCTGCGCCCCTCCGTCGACCAGTATTTTCGCTTGATCGACTTGAACGCAGGATCGATCTTGACGCTATCAATTCCCGCGGTCTTCGCCGCCATCTCGAGGAATTCGCCTAACGTCGCATCGTCCTTGTGCTTCTGCTGACGCTCCTTGATCTTCGAGCGCTTGTCGTGGGAGGTGCACGACACGGTGAGCTGCATGCCCGAGCCGCGTGCGCCCGAGGATTCGGGTTGGTCGACCACGCCACGGAACACCGGCACGCCCTGCAGACTGATCGAGATTGACGCGCCTTTCGGCGGCAGCAGGCATTGGCCGTCGGTATCGTCGAAGACGAGCGTGGCGGTGTCTCCGCTTTCGCCCGCCTTGTCGGTCGTCTCGATCGATTCGATGTAGGGGTTCATCTGGTCGGTCACCGGCCGGCCGGCGACCGAGACAGCCCACGACGTGTACAGCACCATGGCAGTCTCATGATCGGCTAGTCGAACAGACTCACGACGCGGCGCGCGGGCGCGGCCGCCGGCAGGTCGGGGATGACGACGGAGGCGAGAAGCGGCAGCTCCGGCCCGCGGGCGGCGAGCCCCCGGTTGGCGGCGAGCGCCGCACTCAACATGTCGCTGGAGTTGCCGGCCTGGCCGTGCCGCCGCCAGAGCAAGAGATCGAGGGGCAGGTGCACGTCCTCGACCGTGACGGTGTCAGGCATGCGGATCACCCGAACAGGCTGAGGAGGGTCGCGACGAGGCCCGCGCCGGTCGCCTCGTCGGCGCCGCCGCAGGCCTCCAGCTTGATCTCGTACTTGACCTTGTAGCCGACGCCGTTCGGGGCGATCTCGCCGTCGTGGACGTCGCGCAGGGCCGTGATGACGTACCAGCCGAGCACCGCGCCATCGCCGCGCATCACGTATTGCGGCCGGCCCGAGTTCTTGAGCGCGCGCGCGAACTCGATCTCGCCCAGGCCGCCGATGTGGAACGGCATCACCTCGCCACGCAAGGTCAGGGTGTCATCACCCGGCCCCTCGTGTTCGTAGGCCCGCGCCGCATTGATCAGATCGTGCTTGGCGTAGTCCTGGCCGTCCTCGCGCTCGACCCCAGTGACCGAGGCCGGAAACGTGTCGAGGGTGAGTGGTCCTACCTGATAGAGCATTGCCCCTCACCCTCATTCGTCAGGCGTAGTTGTTGGCGAGTGCCTGGCGCACCCGCCCGGTCGACCCGGAGCCGTCGTCGCCCCGGACCGGTGTGCCGCCCCCGGCTGGAGCGGCGTTGACGGCGGCGATCGCCGCGTTGGCTTGCCCCGACAGGCTGATGACCCGCTGCAGCGCAGCTGCGGCGGCATTGGCTCCTGCCGTGATCGCCGCCAGGCCGCTCGCGTCGCCGGTCGGGCGGACGCTCAGCGTGCTCAGGGCGGTCAGCTTGGCCTGGACCGCGTCGACGGCCGCGCCGATCGGGCTCAGGCCGGAGCCGTCGCCCTTCGGCGCGATCGCCGGCACGCCCGAGGGCGTCATCCCCGGGGCGGGCCGGGTCAGGCCCGGGACCGCGGTCGGTGCGGGCAGGGGCGCGGCGGGAACAGCCGGCACTGCCCGCGGCGGAACCGCGGCCGGCCCGGGATCCCGCGCCCGCACCCGGGCGAGCGCCGCAGCCGCGACCTCCGGCGAGATCGCGCCGGGCGCGAGCACGGCTCGCGGCCTGACGGGCGGACGCTCGGAGACCCGGGGTGCCGGCTGCTCCACCTGCGGAACGACCCGGACCGGGTCCGGCACGGGTCTGGCCGGGGCCGGCGCAGTTGGGCGCTCCGGAGCTTGGGCCGCCGGCTGCTCCACTTGCGGCTCAACCCGGACCACGACCGGCACAGAGCCGGCCGGGGCCGGAGAAGCCGGACGCTCCGGAGCCCGGACCGCTGACCTCTCCGCTTCCCGCTCGACCCGGACCACAACCGGCACAGGACCAGCCGGCGTCCGAGCAGCCGGGCGATCCGAAGGCCGGACTGCTGGCCGCTCCACCTCCCGCTCGACCCGAACCGCGACCGGCAAGGGACCGGCCGGTGTCCGAGCAGCCGGGCGCTCCCCCTCCCGCTCCACTCGAACCGGGACCGGGACGGGACCGGCCGGGGCTGGCGCAGTCGGGCGCTCCGGAGCCCGGGCCGCCGGCTGCTCCACCTCCCGCTCCACTCGAATCGCGACCGGCACGGGGCCGGCTGGGCCTGAGGCGATCGGAACGGAAGCCGGCGCGGGGACAAGGGGCGCCATGGGGATCGGCGTTCGAACCGGAGCGCCCCCCCCTGGGTTCGACACTGCGACCGGAGCGGGATAGCGCGCCTGGATCCGGGCGAGCGCCGCGGCAGCCGCCTCGGGCGAGATTGCGCCAGGCGCGAGCACGGTGCGGGGCGGAGCGGCCGGGCGTTCCGCCCCTCGGTCCGACACACGCTCGGTTCGTGCCCCGACCTCGACTGCAACCGGCACCGGGGCGGGCGGCGTCGGAGGCGCCGGCCTCTCCACGGTGCGCTCTTGCATCCGGGCGGGAGCCGGATCCGCTGCAGGTGCCGGCGCGGCGGCCGGAGCCGGAGGCGCTGCATCTGCCGCGGGGGCCGGAGGTGCCGCCGGAGCAGGAGCCGCAGCGACTCCCGCGGAAGCCGCAAGATCCGAACCAACGACCGCCCCGGCCGCAACCCTCGCCCGCTCGATCGCGTCCTGACGCGCCTTCATGGCGATCAAGTCGTCGTCCGAATAGCGCGACAGCCCGGTGCCGCCCTGGTGCAGTCCCCTGCCATAGCCAGGATTGACCCGCTCGGCCCCTGGCATCATGCCGGGGATCGCGGGCTTCGCCGGAGGAGCCTTCGCGGTTGCAGATGCCTCCCCGGGCTGACGCCCGCGGAACAGCCGCTCGAACGTGCGCGCGTGCCCGAGCCGGTCGGCCGCCGTGTTCGACCCGTACCGGACGTACCCCTTGAGCGCCGCGCTCATCTCCTCGAGGCTGCCGGCCGACAGGAACCTCTGGCCGGACCGGGCCTCGCTCGTCGCCATCTCCCGCCTGATCCAGGAGGCCTGCGCGACCGGATCGCGCCAGTCGCGGCCCTGCTCCCGGGCATGCCGCTGGAGGCCTGGGAAGCGATCGAGCCGCCACTGGATCGTGCCGCCGGCCCCCTCCTCGGGGTTCCAGGCGGCGGGGTTCATGGTCGACTCCTCCATCTGGTGCCCCAGCAGAGCCGAGGCGTGGAGGTGGCCGAACCCCTGACCCCTCAGGGCGTCGTACATCGCGGCGGCCCGCGCCTGCACACTGCCGTCGGGCGGAGCGCCGGCGCCGGCAGGGGTCGAACGCGGGGACACCGCGCCGCCGCCGGCGGGGGCAGGGCCTGCGGCACCGCGGCCGGCCTGAGCCCCGCCGCCGCCGACCCGCGCCGCTGCCCGCGCGAACGAGGACCGAGTCTCGGGCGGCAGCGACACCCACGACGCCCTGTGGACGCCGCCGCCCGACCCGCCCTCGACGTTGAGGTTGATCGGGACGTCGATCCCGCCCTGAAACAGGCTCTTCAGGCGCTCGAACAGGGTGCGGCCCTGCTCGAGCGCCTGCGGCGAGGATTGCTCGATCCCCTCGGCGACACCCTGCCCGGTGCTGACGCCGGCCTGTCTGCCGCCCTCGGCCCCGGCCGTGACCACCGGTGCGAGGTCGGGCACCGTGACCTCGAATGCGATGGGCTTGAGCGCCCCGAGCTTCGCCTCGATTTCCTCGATCGCCGCCAGAATCTCGGCCTTGCGTGAGTCCAGCCCGGCGAGGTCGGGCGAGAACGCCGCCTCGCCAGAGGCCCGGAGACCGGCGAGCCGCCGCTCGATCCCGTCCAGCTCGGCCCGGTAGGTCGCGAGCGCGGCCGACGCCGCGAGGGCCGCCTCGGCGCCGAGTTCCGGCGGACGCACCGGAGGCATCGGAGGCGCCGGGGCAGGTGTCGCGACCGGGCGGGGGGGCTCGGGCGGGACAGGCGGCGGTGCAACGACATCCGCGACCCGGGGATTGGGCGGGACCGGGGTGGGGACAGTCGGCACCGGAGCAACCGGCGCCGGCGCCATGGCGCGCGGCACCAGCTCCGGCGGCCGCTCGGGAGGCAGGGACGGCCGGACCGCCGGAACAACCGTACCCTCCGGGCGCGGCGCCTCCGGCGGGACAGGCGGCGGCGCGACGATGGCCGCAACCCGGGGAGCAACGGGCGCGGCCGGCGGCGCGGGCTGTGCCGCGTCCGCCTTGCGCGCATCCTGCGCCTCGCGTGCCGCCTCGGAGATTTTCAGCCCCGCGCGCTTGACCTCCTCACCCGACCGGATGCGGTTGTCGAGATCCTGGACCTCGCGCCGCAGCCGATCGACCTCCGGGTTGAAATCGCCCCGGCGCGAGGGATGCACCCGGGCCTCGGCCGCGTCGGCTTGAGCCCGCTTCTCATCGCGAAGCGTGCGGGCCTCGACGAGGTCGTCCTCATACTTGGGCGTCCAGTGCTTGCCGGCGGCGATCGCCCCGACCTCGTTCAGGGCCTCGCCCGCAGCCTGGCCGGCCATCACGCCGGCCGTCGCCGCCGCGCCCCAAATCCCGAGGCGAGATAGGAGCGCCGACAGCTTGCCCGCCGCCTCGACGCCGAACAGGCTGATGGTGGCGAGCACGCCCTTGAGCGAGAGGAGCCCGGCCACCACCGCGCCCACCTGCGTCCCGAAGGCAAGGGACTGGTCCGGCATGCCCGACACCGCGTCGACCGCGTTGCCGAGCTTGTCGTAGAACGCCGTCAGCGGACCATCATTGACCTGCCCAATACGCATGTACAGCGTCTCGAACGAGCCGATCATGCGCTGATAAGCGCCGTAGAACCCCTTGTTGATGTCCTCGCCCACCTTCGAGGCGCGGTCATTCGGTGTATTGCGGAATGACTCCTGATCCTTGCGCAGCTGGTCGACCTTGAGACCCTGTGCGCGACCGCCGTGCTCCTGCCCGAACAGGTATTTCGCCATCGCGGGCGTCAGCCCCTTGGCGAGGATATCCGACATCAGGCGCTCGATATCGACCGCGCCGGAGGTGGCCGACATGTACTCGTTGACCGCCTTGGCGATCTTGCCCGCATCCTGCGCGTTGACCTTGCCGTTCTTGCCTTTCTTCGCCAGCGTCTCTTGCAGGACAGACGAGACTTGTGGCACGAATTCCTCGCGCGAGCCGACCACGTCCTCGTCATTCATCAGGTCGGCGATGCGCTTCAACTGCGAGGCGTTGAGGCTCTTGCCGAACTTCAGGCGAATGACGTTGTCGAGGCCATCGGCGGACATCCGCTTGCTCGGCTCGACGTAGTCATCGTGGTCGATGTCGTTCGCCGCCATGACGGCCCGACCCTTGTCGGTCGGAACCGCGAGCTTGGTGGCGGCCGCCCGCACGAAGTTGCCGGCCATCGACCCTTCGTAGCCAATGCGCCGGAGCTGCGCGGCGAGCGCGTCGGCGTACTCTTCGGAGAAGCCCCCGACCTGGCCGGGAGCGGCGCCGAACTTGGTGTAGCCGACGACGTCATTGTGGTCGGCGCCCGACGACTTGGCGAACTGCACCAGGCGGTTCGCCGCGTGCTTGGCGGACTTCGCCGCCGCCTCCGGGCTCGACATGTCGTAGCTCATGCCAAGCATGCGGCCGAGCAGAGCCCCCGAGGCCTCGTCCATGGTGGTGCCCATGGCGAGGGCGTAATCACGGGAATTCGCCGTGATGGCGCGCAGCACATCCGGGGTCTTCAGGTGCGCCGGGAGGCCGGAGCCGATCCGGGTCTGCGCCTTGACGACGTCGGCGTTCGAGAACCGGGTCTCCTGGCCGATCTGGAGCGCCTGTTGCGCCAGCGGCTTCTGTGCCGCCTCGTCGATACCGAGGATCGCGCGCTGCCGGCGCGTCGCCTCGTCCATCTCGAGATAGCCGTCGCGGGCCTTCTCATAGGTCTTGCGGGCGAGACCGGCCGCGCCAGCGCCGGCCATCGCGTCGAGGATGTCGACGCCCTCGCGGGGCGCGCCGCCTGCGAGGCTGCCGGTCTGGTAGCGCCGCCCGGCGGCATAGGTCGCGGCAAGGTCCGCCCGGTCGCGCGCGGCAGCGTCCGCCCGCGCCGCCCGTGCCGGGGCCGACATGCCGGCGATCATCCGCCGGCTCGCCTCGGTCTGCGCGAGCTGCTTGCGGCCCGCCTCGGCCATGCCGGCGGCCAGACCGCGGGTCGCGCGCGTCAGCGCCTCGGCCCGGGCCGCGGCGGCGGCCATGAGCCCGGGCTGGCGCGCGAGCGCGGTGTTGACGCCCTCGATCGCGGAGCGGAGCTGGACCTCCTGCGTCCGGACCTGGCCGAGCGGGATGCCGGCCTCGGCGAGCGCGGCACGAGCAACCCGCACGGCCGACCCTTGCGCCCGAAACGCTTCGCCCGCCCGCACGGCCGCGCCCTGCGCATGCGCGAGCTGCGCGGCCAGCGCCTCGGCCGGACCTTCGGCCGACAGGAGCGCGGCGCGCAGGCGGCGCACCTCGGCGAGGCTCTTGCGGTAGTCGGCCAGCGCCGGAGCGTGGCCGGCCGTGGCGGCGTCGACATCCTGCACCGCGTGGAACAGCGCCGCCAGGCGCTTGCGCTCGGCCAGCAGCGGCGCCAGGCGCTCGGCCAGGGCACCGCGCGCCGGCGTCGGCGCATCGACCGCGAGACGCGGCGCGCGGGCGGCGGCGACCACGGTCCGCGCCCGCACGGCCGCGGCCTCGCGGCCGGCCTCGGCCCGGGCACGGATGGCGGCGATCCGGTCGCGGATGCCGGCCTGGTCGGCGACGCGGGCCTGCGCCTCGAGCGCGCGGGTGGTCTCGACGATCCTGGCTTTGAGATCGGACTCGGCGCGCGCGAGCTGCTGCACCGGCACGCCGGCGCCAAGCAACTCCTGCCGCATCGCCCGCACGGCCTGGCCGTGCTCGACAAACTCGCCCCGCACGCCGGCAAGGCGGCGCTGCGCCTGCGCGTGCAGGCGCTCCGCCTCACGGCGCGCTGCCTTGGCCGCCGCGATCTCGCCCCGCATGGCGCGGCGGACAGTCGGGTTCTGGTAGCCCTCGCCGAAATTCGCCGGCGGGGCCGCGGCGAGCGCGGCCGCCGTGCGCTTCACCTCCGCTTGCGCCTGGCGCAGGCGCTGGCCGAGCCCGTCGAGGCCACGGCTCGCCGCCCTGAAATCGCCGATCTTGCCCGAGGTGCTCGACAGATGGTCGAGTTCGCGCGCGAGCCTGCCGACCTCGGGCGCAGCCGCGGCGAGCTTCGACAGGCCCTGACCGGCGCCGGACAGGCCCTTGAGCGCGCCCGCCGCCTTCGCGGCCGGCCCCGACACGTCGTCGGTGAGCCGGATGAGCAGGGAGGCGGTCTTGCTCGCCATGGCGGGGTGCTCTCACGGGCGGGAGGGGATCAGCGGGCGGCGCGTCGGTGCGCCGCCAGCCACTCGCGGCAGAACTCGTCCCACGGCATGCAATCGAGCTCGGCCCGGGTGCCGCCGATCAGGTCAAGGATGTCGGCGCGGTAGTCCCGCCAGAGGGCGGGGTCGAAGACGGGGCGCTCGCCGCCGCGAACGCGCGCAGCAAGCGGTCGGGCAAAAAATCCGTGAGGCGCCCCATGATCCGGTCGTCGTCGTCGGCGTCGAGCTTGTCGATCACCGCAAAGGGCACGGGATCGCCCTCGGGGGTGAAGAACACCGGCAGCGGGATCCGGGCACCCTCGGCGAGCGCGTCGAAATAGGCGCCGATCTCCGCCGCGTCCGGGCGGCGCAGCACGATCACGCCCCAGGTCCGCCCGCCGTAGTCGATCGGCCAGTCGAGGGGGAACTCGATCGAGCGCGGCCGGCCTGGTGTGAAGATCGGTGGGGCCGGCTCCGGAGCGGTGGGAGGGGCGGCCGAGGTGGCAAACCCCGGAGCCGGCGCCGGCTTAGGCACAGGCGCGGCCTTGCGGCGCCGGGGCTTCCACCCTTCGGGGCGCGCCCGCAGGGCCGCAGCTGGCGCAGTCTCGGCCAGCGAGAGCGGCATCGCCGCCGCCTCGGCCGCCGCCACCTCGGCTTTCGAGACCGGCTCGAAATCGCGAATGAGGGAAGGAAAGTCCATTGGATCGGTCCGGAGAGGGGTGGCGGCGGCGGGCGTGAGGCGCCGCCGCCCGTGAGAGGGATCAGACGCCGAGCGCGCCGCGGTACTCGGCGAAGATGTCGACGTCGCCGTGCCACCACTTGCGGCCGTAGAAGTCCCACTCGAAGATGCGCTGCGTACCGACCACGAGCTTGTAGTAGTAGACCTCGGTCATCTCGTGGTCGCAGTCGAGCAGCTCACCGGGCGTGTGCTCGCCCGGCGACCAGTTCGACAGGATGCCGTGGATCGTTGCACGCACCGGGATCAGCAGGTTCGTCTTCTTGTTGCGCAGGGACGACGCAAACGTCCACTTGTCGTTCGTGCCGGCGGTGAAGCCGAACTTCAGCAGAACGTCGAGATCGAGGCCCTTAACGCTGAATTTCGGCTCGAACGCATCGGCCATCGGCAGCGCGAAATTCACCGTTCCGATGCCGCCGCCCGCCGTATGCTCGGCGTTCTTTCGCTTGAGCGCCGGCAGTCCCATCTTGTTGATGGTGAACACGCGGGTGTCGTCCGGGTCGTCGACGCGCCGAACGTCGACCTCTTCGATGATGAGGATATCCTGAGCCACGTCCGGGCACTCCTGATCGGATGAGGGGGTGCCCGCGCCGATCCGCGGCGCGGGCCGGCAGGGCTCAGACCGTCGCGGTCATCGGCCCAGTATTGGCGGAGACCGCCGCGACCAGCGCCTCGAGCGCCGGGCGGAACTTGCGCACGTCGTTCTGGGCGACGAGGAAGATCGGGGCCTGCTGGATGTAGCTCTGGATGCGCAGCATCCCGGCCTCGACCGCATTGGCCGAGTTGAGGGGCTTGGCGAATACGATCTTGTAGCCGAGGATGTCGGGCGGATCGTTGCGGGTGTGGTCGAGCATCGCGTTGTCGAGCGAACCGAGCCACGACTCGACCAGGCGCGGCGTGATGCGCTTGCCGACGTATTTCCGGGTGATCGCCTGTTCCTCGGCGTCGATGTAGTCCTGGCCCCGGACCTGATGGGCTTGCGTCCAGTCCCCGGAGGTGTCGCAGGTCTCCCACCCGAGGAAGATGAAGCCGCCCTCGGCGATCGCGTTGCGGTCGGCGCTCTCGCCACGCACGATGATCGAGACGTCGGCGGCGAGCATCTGCTGCCCCTCGGTCGCGCCGTCGGTCATCGAGAACGCGATCGGGCGCGAGATGTCGGAGATGCCATAGACCGGCTCGCCGCAGATCGTGTCGAACGGCCGTCCGCCGAGCGCATTGTCCTTGCGCACGAAGAGGCCGGCGACGATCGGGCTCGCCGGCATGGTGGTCAGCACCGAAACGCCGCCCACCTGCTTGAACGCCCGCACCGCGATCCCGACCGGCATCATCCGCATCGACGACAGGGTGCCGCGGGCGGCGACCGCGGCGGCGAGCGAGGCGGGCGAGACGTTGACCGGGGCGAAGGCCTGGAGCGCGTCGAGGACCGCCGGCAGGGCCGCGAGGACCGGGTTGGCGACGGTCGGACCGCCGGGCTGCGGCGCATCGTAGCCCGGGACGAGGAAGAGGCCCGGGACCGCCTTGCAGACTTGGGCGCAGGTCAGAGCCGCGTAGATGCCGGTCTTCTGCGCCGGATCGCCGACGACGTTGGCGAGCGTCTCGGACAGCTTCGTCGCCGGCGTCGTCGAGGTGCTCTCGGCGACGCGAATGACCATCAGGTCAGCCGCCATTCCCTTGAGCTGCGCGTTGAGCAGCAGGACGGCGTCGTAGAGGTAGCCGGTGCCGAGCTTCGCCAGGTAGGTCGCATCGGTCGACGCGAACCGCACCGGGACATTGAGCGGGAAGACGGCCGGGTCTGCATCCGCGGAGGTGGAGATCATCACCACCTTGGAGAAATCCGCGCCCGCGACGACGACCGGATCGTCTGCGGGGCGGTTACCGATATAGCCGAGGGTGGGAGAGGTCACGGGACGGCGCTCCAACGAAAAAGGCCGCCCGGGAGGGGCGGCCTTGCGAGAGGACTTGGCAGGGGACGCCCGGACGATCCGGGCGAGCAGGATCAGGCCCGCGGGATCGGCCAGGCCGCGGAGGCGACGGCACGCGCCGCCTGATCGAAGGTCACGGCGGCGTCGATCGCGGCCTTGGTGGTGAGGCGCGCCCGGCGGATGACAGCGCCGGCCTCGACCCATCCATCGCGCGCCGCCATGACGCCGCGCGCGACGCCGAGCACGTCCGTCGCGACAGTTCCGGTCTGCGGGTCGACGTCGATCCCGAGGGAGGCGGCGAGCATCGGGTAGGCGTCGGCGGCGATCGGCTTGCCGGCAGCCCCGGCGGCGAGGGCCGCCACCGCCTCGCGGCGCGTCTGGTCGTATTCCATTGCCTGCCCCACGCCCGCCGTGATGAGAGCGAGGCGGGCGGTCTCGGCCAACTCGTCGACCGCCTTCCGCAGGGCCGGCTTGACCGCGCCGAGGACGACCGACTCCGGCACGCCGCTCGCCATGAGGGAGGCGGGCGAGGCATTGACGTAGCCGACGCCGCCGTGAACGAGATGGGGAACAACAATTTCCATGGCAAAAACCCTTGCCGCAACCCGACCGGGCTGCGGTCACGAGGACGGGCGGGCTCAGATGGTCGCGAGGGTCGTCACGAGGTAAGGGATCGTCGTCGACGACGTGCCGCCGACGGCGGTGACCCCCTTGAGGACGCGGCCGTTGAGCGACGTCACCGCCCCCGGGAGCGCCACGCCGCTCGCGTGGAAGGCAACGGGCCAGTTGTCGAGCAAGAGCGCGCCGAAGGGATTGGTGGGGATCGTGATCGCGCTTGCGTTAAGGGAAATCTGCGTCGGTCCCATCTCGGCAAAAGAAGCCGGACAGAACATCGTTGCGCTGTTTAGGTCTTGGTACTGCGAGAAGCCGTCGAGCGACGGCATCACGAGGTTAATATTTTGGAACATCAGACCGGAGATGCCCGCGAGGCGAAACCCATACAGGACGCGAGCACTCGGTGAGACCGATGCATCAAGACCGCGCCCGAACGTTATCGTGCGCTGAACACTGCTGTCCGACGAGATGGCGACATAACGACCCCTGACGGTGACGAAACCGTCGGTCGAATAATCGGACGCGAGGGCGATATAGCATGTCCCGCCGATCGGAACCTTGGCGATGGCTGCCGGGATGGTCCGCAGCGGCGCAGCCTGAGTTCCGGGGTTGGCATCGGACCCGCTGACCTGATTGATATAGAAGCTCGCGCTCAGGTTCGCGAGGCGCGCGGCATAGACGGCAGTCACCTGATTGATGGCGCCGGTCGCCTGCCCGCTGATAGAGTTGAGGGTGGCCGTCGCGTTGGCGATGGCGGAAAGCGCGGCGGCGAGATCGTCTTGAACGGCCATGATCTTTTCCCATTTTCCTCAGACCGCGTTCGCCGCGGCGTTGATGATCGCCATCTGCTGCAAGCCGGCGGTGTTGATGTTTTCACGCTGCAACTGAGCAACGGCGCGAACGATATTCGAGAACGGTCCGACGACGCTGATCGAAATATTCGGAGCGCCGACGATGAATTGAATGAGATTGGCCGGAAGCTCGGAGAAACCGAGCGTGAAAGCGACGGCGACGCCGACATTCGCCGTCTTGTAGGCGAGCGGTGCATTCGGCTCCGACCACAGCGCGAACATCGTGCCGTCGTCGCAGAAAAACGCCACTTCGTTGATCCAGCCCTCGGCCGAGCCGTCGCAGTAGGCTGAGACGACCGCCTCGTTAGGCGCGATGTATTCGGTGCCGCCGACGAGGTAGCGGCCGAACTCCGAGACAAGAGATGTCTCGCCCGCCGTCGGGGTGTAGCCGGTGGTGCCGCCCGAGACGGCAACGCCGCGCCCGATCCCGATTTGCGTCAGATTGACCTTGAGACCGCTGTTCGACGCCTTCAGCGCCGAGGCGAGCCCCGCCCGCGTGATGCGGGCCGGGAGAAGACGATCAGGCATTTACGTTGCATCCATGCGCGCGGTGACGAAGACGACGCCCCGTCCGGCCGCTCGCGCGCCGGCTTGGGCGGATGTGCCCGTGAGGGCCCTTGCGGGGACCGCGGCCGACGCCAGCGCACAGGCGTAGCCGGCCACGGCCGCGGCCGAGGCGGTGCCCGTAGCCGTCACCGGCCGGGCCGCAGCGCGCGCGGGGGTGAGCGTGAATGCCCGCCCGGCGAACGTGCCGCACAAAGGGGTCGAGACCCTCGTCGCGGCGCGCGCGCGGGCATAGGGGGCGGTCAATCCGAAGGCCAAGCCGGCAACCGCCGCAGCAGATCGCGCGTCCGGGCGCTTGAGTGCCCGCGCGCACACGCCCGGGGTCGTCAGATTGTAGGCTGAGCCGGCGACGGCCGCGCCGGTCGGGCGCTCCAATTCGACCCCGATGCGAAACTCGAAAGCCCGCGACAGCGGAGACGACGCGCGCACCGCGTTGATCGCGGACTGCGTCAGCTCCCGGGTGATGAGCGGCCCGGCCCGCACGTACCGCAGGGTCGCGAATGCCGTGACCCGGTACGTATAGGGCGCGCCTTGCGGCGATTGCTGCCACCACTCAAGGATCTGCGTCCTCATCCCAAGGGCGCCGAGCGTGGCCTCGACCGAAGCCCGCGTGCCCTTGAGGCGGTGAACGGTTGGCGCCGCGGCGATCACCGCCCGCTGGATTTCCTCGGGCCAGGCCCGATCCCACACATCCACCGACCGCTCCCACGCGAGGTGGGGCAGGTAGGCGTATGGGACACGAGCCGGGTCCTTGAGGTCGATGAGGGCCAGCGACTCGGCGGCGCGGTCGTCGAGTCGCCCGTCGGTGTCGACGTGGGCCCGCTCCCGCGGCGTCGGATCGTCGAGGAGGTTCGGGCGCGCGACCGGATCAGCCATCCCCGACCTCCACCCGAACCACGATTTCGGTGCAGGAAGGCGCCCTGTAGGCGGACGCCGGAGCCGCAGGCGTGGGCAGCGCACCGTTGACGTCCGCCAAGGGCGAGAGGAGCGCGACCTGCTCGACGATGATCGCGCCGCTGGCATCCGGCACGTAGGACGCGCCATAGAGCATCTGGAGCAGCTGCGCGGCGCCGGGCCGACGCTGGCGCTTGGCCTGCGCGGCGAGCCGCGCCTCGGCCGCTGCCTGGACGACGCTGCGATCGGCGCCGCCACCGACGGTGAGCACCGCCTCGATCCGATAGGGCACAATCTCGGCCGCCGAGACGGTCAGGAAATCG
Organism: Methylobacterium sp. 142-1Y; assembly: GCF_057747795.1. NCBI lineage: Bacteria > Pseudomonadati > Pseudomonadota > Alphaproteobacteria > Hyphomicrobiales > Methylobacteriaceae > Methylobacterium > Methylobacterium sp. 142-1Y. Next base: position 2,252,695 of record NZ_CM173224.1, read on the forward strand.
GCGATCGGCCGCCGCGTCCCCGCGCCAAGCTCCGCCTGCACCGCCGCGACCAGGTCGGGCGAGGCCGTGCCATCGCCGGCGTCGGCGACGATCGGCACCCGCACGTGGCCGAGGGGCGTGAACGGCGCCGTGTAGGTCCCACCGAACGACATCGGGCCGTAGCAGGCCGCCGCCCGCACGCCAGGCACGCCGAGGGCGAAGCTGAGATAAGCGCCTTCGGGGCCACAGGTGGAGAGCGACTCCGGGGCGAGCTGGATCCGGGCGCGGAAGTCCGGATCCGGCTCCCAATCGGACGCCGCATCGGTGCCGAACACGTAAGGGCGAGGGGTCGCGACGAGGGGCAACCGCTTGACCGGCGGCAGTTGCGTCGCCCCGAGGTGGTCGAGGTAGTGGCCCCACGACGTCGCGAGCAGCACGGCGCGGGTCGCGTCATCCTGCGCGGCATAGACCAGTACCTCGCGGTAGGCCCCCGCCCTCTGGATGATGGCGACCGTGTCGGTCTTGAGGTTCGTGACATCGTAGGGGATGCCGGCGGCGTTGAGCCGCGCAGCGACGTCCGCCATGCGGGCGGCGTAGACCGGATCGAAGCCAAGCGGAGCCGGAAGGTCCGGCAGGCGCGACAGGTCGATGTCGGCGAAGCGGCGGGACACGGCCACGGGCGGGTTCCTGGAGATTTACGAGGCGACGGAGACGGTCAGCCGGCCGTCACCGCCGGCGACCAGGAGGCGCCGCTCGCCGCCCTCGATCGTCAGGTCGCCGAGGTGCCCGCGGGGCCGGTAGTAGGCGAGGACGACGAACCGGAGCTGGCCGAGGGTCAGGGCGTCGACCGTGTTGCCGCCGGGCTCGTTCGGGCCCGGCAGGTAGACCCGCGCCACCTTGAGACGCGGCTCCCACAGCGTGATCGCGAGGGCGAGCAGCATGCGGTAGAGGCCGACCAGGCGCGGCGTGATGCGGCGCCCGAACAGCTCGGCGAGGCCGCCGCCGAAGTGGCGCAGCATGATCGTGCTGCCGAGGCGGGTCGCATAAATCATCTCGACGCACTGTGCGACGTGGGCGAGATCGAAGAGCGGCTGCCCGGTCTCGCGGTCGAGGCCGCAGGACGCCATTGCGTCAGGCTTCGGGCGGGGGCTCGAGGCCGGCTTCGGTCAGCTCGCCGGTGAAGCCGCCCTCGCCGTCCGGCTCCATCGGAACCGCAACCATCACCACATCGCTGCCGGCGCTCTCGCGGGGCCCGGCGAGGCCGGTCGCGTACTCGGCCTGACCGTCGCCGAGCGGCTCCAGGCGAGGCAGGGTGGCACGCCCCGCCTCGCTGAGGCCGGCGAGCGGTCGCGCCTCGGCCTCGATCGTGGTCGGCTCGAGGTATCCGAGGTCGACCTCGTAGCGCACCGCCGCGGGATCGGCGTGCACCAGCTCGTCGGTCGCGAGCCGCAGGCCGTGCACATGCGCGGGCGCCGCACCCGTGACGCGGTAGAGAGATTTCGTCATGTTATTCAGATCCCAGCTTGTACGACTTCGTCACGCCCTTGGTGAGAGCAACCTGGCCGTCGAGCATGTCGCCCAGGCCGCCCATCGTCCGCACGACATCGCCGAGCGCGCCGGTGATCTGCGCGCGCAGATCACCGAGCGCACCGGCCGCCGGCGTGCCGGCCAGCAACCCTTCCAATTGGCCGAGCCGGCTCTCGATCTCGGCCGTGACGCCGCCCGTCGCCTGAGCCGCGAGCCCCTGCAGCTCGCCGACGACGGAAGAGGCGACCGCCTGCGTCGCGGCGTCGAGGTCTCCGGTCTCGACCAGGTTCGCGACCTGGCCGATCAGCCCGCCGATCTGGCCGTTCATCGCGCCCATGATGATGCCCGTCAGGCCGTCGAGAAACGAGGTCTGGAGCTTCGCCACGGCCATCTGCACGGCCGACCCGAGATAGCTCTGTAACTTGCCCGTCACGCCTTTCACGGCCGCCTCGAGGCTGGAGGCGTCGCCGTTGAGGAGTGGGATCAGAGCCATCACCTCGGGGTTGCGGAATTGCAGCACCTGGCGGAGCTTCGAGGTCGCGTCGTGCAGGCCCGCGATGGTGTGCGCGTTCTGGGTCACAGCCGCGCGCAGGCCGGCGAGCTGCTTGTTGAGCATGTGCTCGAGGTTGCCCTCGCCCGGGTCGTCGCCGACGAAACGCCGGTGCGACTTGTCGGCCTGATCCGTCACCTTGCCTTGCTTGACGCGGTGGTTCTGGCCGTCACGATTGAAATGCACCGTCGTGTCGCCGTCGGGCGCCGGGTTCTTCTTCGCGTCGGAATGGGTCAGCGCGACATAGATGCCCTGTTGTTGATCGCCGTTCGAGGCGATCAACAGGCCCTGCTCGCCCTTGCCAGGAAGGTAGCTCGTGACCCCTGAGGCGTCGGATGGCTTGATCCAGTCCGACAGGTTCGGCTTCCCGTCCGCACCGCCGCCGAGGTCGATCCGCACCCCCTTTTCGTGGTCGCGCTCGACCACCGGACCGGGGCGGATCATGTTGGTGACGCGGGTTTCGAGCGCGCCGATGCGCCGTTCGATTCGGAGCACGGCGTCAAGGAGGTCGGCGAGGTCGCTCATGGGCTTTGCTCCCGATAGACGACGAGGTCGCCTCGCGCCGTCTGCACGGTGATCCGCGCGATCCGTGGCTCGGCCTCGCCCCCGGGGAGCGCGCCAAGGCCCACCGCGTCCAGTGCGGCCCGGGTCTGGCCGAGACGGCGCTGCATCGCCTGCCAGGGTGGCAGGGTGTCGCCGGTCAGGAGCGCGGCAAGGAGGTCGCCGTAGAGCGTCAGTTCCGGATCGCCCCGCATCCGCGACACCAGTGCATCCCACGGCGCAGGGATCGCGTCCCGGCCCCGCTCCGGCTCCTGGAGCGGGTCGACCGTGACGATGATCTGGCGGGCGGCGAACCGCACGCCCTTGTCGGTCGACGCGCCGCGGCGCGTCGTGATCATCTTCACCTCGCCCCGGAAAGCCCGGTAGAGCTCGGACCACGGCGAGGTCGGGTCCCTCAATGCCGCCCGGACCTGCCAAGCCATGATGTCGAGGGTCGCCTCCATGCCGGCATCGGTGTGCGGCACGGTGACGGTGGCCGTCCCCTCCTCGATCACGACGGAGCCGGCGAGCACCATCTCAATCACGAGGTCGACCTGTCGCGTGCGGATGCGCGGCGTCCTGGGATCCGGCTGGCGCACGTCGTCGTCGACGTAGACGACAAGGAGCGGCAGCGCCCCGTCGCTCGCGAGTTGGTCGAGCGGCGTCACGTTCGAATCGTAGACCCGGTCATCAGCCAGCGTCGCCCCGAGGAGCGCCCGCTTGAGGCAGGTGCGGATCGCGAGGCCCGTGAGGCTCATGGATTGGTGCTCAGAACTTGATGGTGACGAGCGGGAACTTGCCCTCGGCGAGGTCGGTGGGCTCGGCCCGCACAATCTCGTAGGACGGGGTGCCGGGCTGGTCGGTGAGCGTGATCCGGTCGCCGACCCTGACCGCGTAGGGAATTGAGGCCAGCACCGCCGGCTCAATCCAGAGCTCTGCCACCCCGACACTCGTCCGGGTCATCCCGTTGAGCTCGGTGCCACGGCGCACGCCCTGCAGCGTGTCGGCGGCGGGGTGGAGCGTGAACACGCCCCGGACCTCGCGCGGCGGGCGAGACGGGTCGGCGCCTGGCGGGGTCATCTCGCCCCGACCGGGACCGGGCTTGATCCAGGGCGAGAGGAGCACGGCCTCGCCGAAGTAGCCGGTGATGACGGCGTCAGCCGCCGCCATAGCAGCCTCAAACGGCGAGGCCATCGGCTCAGTTCACCTTGGCGCAGAAGCTCGCGTTGACGCGGCTCGGCACCACGAGCGGGGCCGATTCCGAGTAGGCGTTGCGCCGGCTCGGGTTCTCGGTGTCGTAGACCTTGCGGAAGATCTCCATCGGGACGAGCGCGGTGACGTCCTGGATCGCCCCAAAGGCGCGCACACCCTCGATCGCGGGCGAGCCCATGATGACGTTGTAATCGTCGATGAAGCGGGCCGAGGTGCCGTCGGCGTTCTCGAAGCTCTGCTGATAGACCCAGAACTCGAAGTCGCCGACCGACCCCACGTAGCGGGCACGGGAGACGTCGTCGGGACGGATCGGCCCGAGCTCGACATTGCCCGAGGCCTGGCGCCGGATGTCGAGCACCTTGCGGAAGTCGTCGTCGGCCCGCGCCAGCTTCCAGGCGCCGCCGCCGAGCGTGACCTGTACCGGAGCGACGCCGCACTTGTCCTGAACCGACTGCGCCCAAGTCTCGACGCTGTCGAGCACCTTCACGCCGGTCTGCCCCCAGCGCTGCCCGCCGGTCAAGTTCACCGTAAGCGAGGGGTCGCGCTCGTAGTCGACGACCTGGGTCGGATAGTCCTCGCCCTGGACCGTCACCTTGCCGAAACGCAGCGCCTGCGCGGCCATCCACTCGAGCCGGAACAGGAAGGCGCGCTCCTGGGCGGCGAGCACGTCGACCATCACGGCGTCCATGCGCTCGACCGGGCTCATCTCGCCCGAGTAGCGCTCGCCGGCCATGCGCTTCATCGCGCGACCCGGCTTCACCACCTCGAGGAGCTTCACGTTCGCCGGCTTGAACGACTTCGTGATGTAGCCGCCGGAGGTCGAGGGCTTGGCCGACGCGTCCGGGTGCACGAACGGGGCGAGCTTGCGGCCGGTCTTGATCAGGTCGAAATCGATCGACTCGGTGTCGAAGTTCTGCGCCTGCGGGAAGAACTGGTCGAGGAGGAAGGTCGAGGGGGTGTCGACGCGCTCGTCCATGACGCGGGCGAGCGTGTGGGTGTCATAGACCAGGGTCATGACGACGGACTCCGATGGGAAAGGCAGGATGCGGGGGGTCAAGCCCGTCGGGCGGGCGGCGGGCGGGGGTCAATCCCGCGAAGCGGTCAGTAGGTCGGCAGCACGAGCGGGCTGCGCAGGGACAGCGGCGAGCCCCCGAAGGCGATCCGCACGTCCTCGGCCGAGAAGCTCGGGTCGATCACGAGCATGGCGGGGTCGAACACGCCCGCCTTGTAGGTGGGACCGACGGTGTCCGTGGCACTCGCGTCGACCGCCTGGACGGCGATCCCGACCGGCTTCTGCGAGCCGTCGGTGGCGGTCTTGACCGCAAGCTTGAGCTTGCCGGTCGCGGTGATCCGCCCGACCACCGACAGGGCGGCGACCAGCGCCCCGGAGGCGTAGGTCTCCGGCTCGGAATAAACCGGCATCGTGCCGGTGATGAGGTGCTCGGGAACGTAGGCGTTGGTCTCGTTCAGGGCCATGGCGGCGCCTCGTCTGTCACGAAGGGGGTGCGGCGCCGCGGGGCGCCGGGGAGAGGCGGAGGATCAGCCCTCGGGCCGAGCGTCGCCGCGGGTGCGCCCGCCGGCCTTGCGGTAGGAGGCGAGGATCCCGGCCGCCTTGTCGTCCTTGGCCGGCGAACCTCCGCCGACGTGACCGGCATTCGGAGCCGGCAGGTTCGGGGACTGGCCGGACGCCATGGCGTCGATCAGCGCGTCCTTGGCGCCATCGAGCGAGGTCGCCTTGGCGACGATGCCGTTGAGCACCGCGAGGCCGAGGCCGGACTTCTCGGCCGCTGCGAAGAACTGGTGCGCCCAGGCCTTCGGCGCGGCGGGCGGGGCCTCGGGTTCGGGCGCCGGCGCAGCCTTGGCGGCGACCGCTGCGACGAGGCCGGACTGCGCGGCCTCTGCCGTCTCGGCGCTCGCTACGATCGCGAGAAGCGAGGAGAGCGGCAGGCCGGCGCTCTCGGCACCGGCGTAGAAGTCGGCGGCCCAGGCCTTCGCCGCCTGGGCGGCGGCGGTCGGGGGAGCAGGGGCCGTCTGGGTCTTGTCGGTCACGGGCGGATCTCCGGCCGGGCTACGGGAAGCCGCGTGGGCGGCCTGGGGGCGGGACCGGGTCGGAAGCCCGCTCGGGGCATGCGCGTAGACCCAGTAGTCGAAAGCGGCGGTGGGGGCGGGCGCGTCGGTGAGCGTCCCGGTGCACAAGCCCCGGGTCACGGCCTCGGAGGCCGTGAACCAGGTTTCGGTTCTCATCAGGTCACGGGCGGCCTGACGCTCCATCCCGGCCCGCGCGGCGTAAATGCCGGCGTACTGGTCGGAGAGCTTGTCGAGGACGAGCGCGCTGTGCTGGTGGTCGGCGGTGGTGCCCCAGGTGACGCTCGCCGCGTCGTGGATCATCACCATGGCGCCGTCGCGGATCTGCCGCGCAGCACCGGCCATCAGGATCAGCGAGGCGGCCGAGGCCGCGATGCCGTCGACGATTACCGTGACCGCGGCCGGATGGGCGAGGAGGAGCGAGTAGATCGCCACCCCGTCGAAGGCGATGCCGCCGCCGGAATTGAGCCGCACGGTGAGGGGCTCCGGCCCATGCTCGGCAAGCGCCGCGGCGACGTCCGAGACCGTGAAGCCGTCGCCCCACCCCCAGGGATCACCCACGTCGCCGTAGAGCAGGAGCTCGTTGTTAACGAGGAGGCTGGCGCGTTCCATCGGGGCTATCCTCGGGGGCGGCCGGTGCGGCCTCGGATGTCGGGACGGCCTTGGCCGCGTTCATCGGGAAGCGGCCGTCCGAATCGAGCTTCAAGCCCTCGGCGTCGGCCCGATCGTTGTCGGCGCGGATCTCCGCGTCGAGCACCTCCGGATCGAAGCCGAGCTTCCTCTGCTCCTCCGAGCGCGACGACAGGCCGGACCGGATCGCGTCGCGCGCGGCAGCGATCTCCTCGGACGGCTTGATCATCTCGCGCCGCGGGGGCGTCCATTCGAGGTGCGCTCGCACCGGACCGTTGAGCGGGATGCTGGCGGCCTCCAGGAACCACCGCCCGATCCCGACGCAGGCGTGCGGAATCAGCATGTGCCAGCGCCAGACATCGATGCTGCGCTGGAACTCCAGCCAGCCGCGGCGCCCGCCCGAGAAGTTCTCTTGGCTGAGGTCACCCGAGATCAGGTCATAGGGTACCCCGTAGCCGACTGCGATCCGGCGCACGGCCGAGCGGGTGAAGTCAGGATAGCCGGCGTTCTGCGGCGGCTGCGCGAACTTCACGTCCGTCCCGCCGGTCAGCCGCTGGATCATGCCCGGCTCGAGCATGTCGACCGGGCTGCCCGCCGGGCTGCGCAGGCCGCTGTCCTGCCCCTGCCCGCCCGCATCCTCCGGGTCGATCCAGAAGACGGCGAAGCACGAGGCGATCTTCTCGCGCAGGAGCGCCGCGTCCTCGTACTCGCCGAGATCCCACAGGGTCATGACGACCGGGGCCGCCCACGGAATACCGCGGGCCTGGTCGGGCCGGTCGACCCTATAGACGTGGATCACGTCGTCGGCCGGCACGCGGGCCGAAGTCACGCCGCGGCGGTAGCTCGTGCCGTAGGGGTGCTCGGGATAGAGCCAGTAGGCGACGCGCCGACCGGCCTTATCGAACTCAATCCCCTGAAAGCAGACGTTTCCGTTGGCGAGCGGTCCATGCCGGTTCGGATCGAGATAATCGGGCTCGAGCACCCGAACCTGGAGCGGCACGGCCAGACGCAGGCTGGCCGGCGGCCGGTAGCGCACGATCAGCGCCTCGCCGCTCTCGACCACGGTGCGCATGACCAGGAGCTGCAACCCGTAGAGGGTGTGGCGGCCGGCGAGATCGATCGCGGTGGTGTCGAGGTGGTCCTTGATCAGCGCCTGCAGCGCCTTCTTGGTCCGGGACTTGGTGTTCGCGACCGAGGGGATGATGCCGGAGCCGACGACGTTCGAGGGAATGCCGGCGACCGCGCGGGCCGCATAGGGGTTGTTGCGACCGAAGTCCCGGCTGACGTCGCGCAGGCGACCAAGCGCATAGAGGATCTCGGCGTTGGCGTCCGAGGTCGAGATCCGCCGCCCGGCAGTGCGGTGGGTGCGCGCCGCCCCGTCGTAGAGGGCGGTGGCGCGGGTCAGCCCGTCCATGCGGGCGCGGGCCGCGAGCCGCGCCGCGCCGGTCCGTGGCGCGACGTAGGCGATGGCCCTGTCGAGCAGGGTGGGCGTCGTCATGCGGCTATGCGAGGTTCGAGCGCACGCCCGCGGCGTAGCGGGTCGGCCGCGCTGTCGCGCCGGGCTGGGCTGCCTGGATCAGGCCCTCGATCCGCTTCATCTCGTCGAGGGAGCGGAACTTGGTCAGGCGCCCGTCGGCGAAACGCACCTCGGTCGCCCCCGTGGCGATCGCCCGGCGGATCGTCGCCAGGTCGCCGGGCGAATAGGCGGGCACGTCGGCCATGGGAGCAGTCCTCAGCGCCTGAGCCAGCGTCCGGTGCGCGGGCCGAGAAAGCCCGACCGCCCGCCGGAGACGAGGTGGTCGGGTGGTGGATCGGTGTCGCCGGAGGGCGCCGGAGGGCGCCGGGACAACGGGAAGAGTTTCGGCGTTGCTCGCGGCGTGACCGCGGCCGGCGCCTCTGGTTCGGGCTGCGAAGGGGCGGCCGGGCCATCACCGCTGAACAGGTCCGGCACGCTCGGGCGGATCGCCCGCTCGCGCCACAGCTCGGCCCAGCGCTGGGGGCTGTAGCCGTCGACGCCGAGGCCGAAAGCGAGCGCACGGGCGCCGACCGCGATGTCGAGCGCCTCGTTCGCCTGACCGGCCTTCTTCATCCACACACGCTGGTCGCCCGAGCGCTGGTGGAGGGAGCGGCGCGACTTGCCCTTCGCCTCCTCGCGCGGGTCCACCAGGATCTCGGCGGTGAGCTGTCGGCAGTACGCCTCGTCGACGAGGTCGACCGGCAGGTGCAGCGTCTCGGGCTTGAACCGTCCCGAGGCGTCGCGGCCCGCGACCAGGTTCGCGAGGCCTTGGTAGATCCGGCCCTTCAGACCGAAATTGCCGATGTGGTGAAGTTCGACCGCGCCGCGCTCGCGCCCGGTCTTGTCGCGGATCTTCACGACCGCGGCGGTGAGCGGGATCGCGTCGGGCTTGTTCGCGCCCTTGCAGGCCTTGAGCCGCAGGGAGCGTCCGCGGATGCGCAGGTAGAGGTCCGGTGCGGAAAAGCCCGTGTCCATGCCGACGATGTCGATCGGCAACTCACCACCGCCCTGGGTCGGATAGGTCCGCGCCAGAAGCGCGTCGACCGCGTCCCAGGCCTCGTCGGTCTCGGCCGGGAACGGGATCACGCCCCGATCAATCAGCCAGCCCTCGAGCCGCGGCCCCCAGGCCCATACGCCCCATTCAAGGCGGTTGCCCTGCACGTCGATGAAGCCGGTGAGCACGGCGGCCGGGTACGGCACGATCCTCGGCGGGAACGGTTCGCGCGCCGCGTGCAGCTTCTCCCAGGCCGGCGCATCGGACTTCGCCTCATAGGCCTCCCCCAGGTCCTGCTGGACGTGGGCCTTCATCAGGATCGGCGCGGCCTTGGCGTCCTCGCCCCGCTTCCAGATGTCGGTCCACGACTCGAGCGGCGAGTAGGCCGCCCAGACCGCGTAGCTCGGCTGCCGGCCGGCGACGCGCCCCGTGCAGGGGTCGCAGACCCAGACCTCGATCTCGGCCGCCGGAATGACCTCCGGCACCGGCGCTGTCCCCTCGGGAACCCAGGTCGGGATCCAGCGTCCGGCCGCGAGCATCGCCGGCCGGTCGACCTGATCGATGAGCGAGCCGCAGGCCTGGCACGAGAAGGTCGCGCGACCCTGCGTGGCGGCACTCGGCGCCTGCAGGTTCGCCGGGGTCAACACCTGGTAGGTCGCGCAATGGGGGCAAGGGACGTAGCGCCGGCGCCGGTCGCCCTCGTCGTGCAGGACCGTGATCCGGCACAGGCCTGCGAACCCCGGCGTCGAGCAGTTGAGCTCCTTTGCCAACCCGAGACCCGAATACGCCTTGAGGCGCGCCTTCGACTGACCGACGGGGTCACCGCGGCCGTCGGTGTCGAACGGGTACTCCGAGATCTCGTCACGCGCCATGTAGCGGATCGAGACCATCTGCAGCCCCTTCGACGAGGAGGCCGTGACGATCTGGTTGAACCCACCCGAAAAGCGCTTGAACGAGGTGGTCGAGGCTGCCTCGTCCCGCGAGTTCTCCGGCCGCACGCGGTGGCGGATCAGTGGGCTCGCGTCGATCGTCGGCTGCAGCTTGACGCGGTTAAACTTGATTGCCTCATCCAGCGAGGGCAGCATCGTCATCATAGGTCCGGGCGCCCGGTCGACGATGAACCCGAACCAGTTCACGATGAGCTCGCTCTTGCCGATCTGCGCCGAGCATTTGAGCGTGACGCTCGCCGCCGGATGATCCGGGTGCAGGCAGTCCATCGGCTCGCGCAGATGCGGCATCCGGTCGGTCGACCAGAGGCCCGGGAACGGCGAGCCCGATTCCGCCGAGACGTGCCGGAAGCGGTCGGCCCATTGCGAGACCGTCAGCTCCTCGACCGGCTCGCAGGCCGCGACGAGGGCAGAGAACAGCACGGCGCGGCCGGTCGCGAGGGGATTCGCCAGCGCCGAACCTGCCGTCATGGGATCACGCGTCAGGCGCGGACGGCGCCCCCTCTGTGGCCTGGAGCGCCTTGGTCAGGGCGGCGCGAAAGGCCTCGAGGCCCGCCTCCTTGAGCTTGCGCAGGTGGGGGCGGATCGTCCGGGCGTCGTGCCCGGTCGCCGCGGCGAGGCGCTCGGCCGTGTCGGCGAGCGCGAGGTCGAAGGCTTGGCCCAACGCGCTCACCGCCTCCCGGGCGGCCTCGACTACCTCGGCGGTCGGGGTGAGCTGGCCGCGGGCCTTGGCGAGCTCCAGCTCGCGTAGACCGGCATCGGCCTCCTCCTTGCGGGCCTTGGCCGCCCCGTTGCGGCGAGGCTCAGCGTAGGAGGGGCGTCCGGCCGGCGGGGCGGCGGTGACGAGATTGATGTTCTCGGCCCGGTGGCGGACCACCGCGGCATAGGACACCAGCGTGTCGCGCCCCTGCGCGACCGGGTTCAGCGCGTCGGCGTAGCGGGTGATGTAGCGCGACAGTGTCGAGCGGTTGATCGCGACCCCGTCCGCCGTCAGGCGTCTGTGCAACTCGGAGATCGAGACCAGATCTGTGCAATCTGTGCTCATGCCTGTGCAGACCTGTGCATCGGTTTTCGGATCGAGCAACTAGAAAAATCTCGGGTGCTTTCCGCCCGCGGGCCTCTCCCCCCTAGGGAGGACCCGCGGGGGGGTGGGCAGGCAGGGCCGCAGCAGGCCCGGGTGGGCACTGCGGCCCTGCCGGTCAGCCGCCCGCACCTCCGCTTGTGGCGTGGGAAGGGGGCGCGGCCGAACCGAATGGGGTGAGGTGTCAGGGCAGCAGACGGGCGAGCCGCTTCATCACGGCCGCCTCAACCGCGGCCGGGGCAGCCGCCTCGAAATGGTCCGCCGTCCGACCCGTCACGATCTCCTTCGGGATCGCCGGACCGAACAGAGCGCGGATCGGGAAGCGGCCCGGCCCGAGGCGGGCGCGGAGCAAACCTTGGTCTCTCGTCTTGAAGGAACGGGCAAACGTATGGGCGACGCCCCAGGGCATCGCCGTCACCGGGCGCCGTGCGCCGGCACTCACCGGAAATTCCTTGATCGGCATGCCCTTGCCGGTGCCCTGGATCTCGTAGACCAGATTCCCGAGATGGGCGCGCTTGGTGGCGGTGCGCTTGGTGACCGAGCCGTAGGCCTTGACGCCCGTCTGGTCTTTCAGGTCGCGCCGGACCGGGGTGCGGCTCTTGTCGCCGCCCTCGTTCAGGCCCTCGACCAGGGCCCGCTGGGCTTTGGCCGGGAAGGTGGCGATGGCGCGGGTGTACTGGCCCAGGCCGCCCCCGACCGTGACGGTGAGGCCCATGGGGGTGCATCTCCACGCCGCCGCCAACGAAAAACCCCGGCGGGATGCGCCGGGGTTTCTCTAAGTGTCTGTCCGGGATCATGCTGATTGTTGGCAGAGTTTTCTGAGCATGATGCGGATGGAAGCAAGGCGCAGGAAAGCCAGCGCCTTGCGGGTGCGGCACTCCCAATCCTTCGCCAGCCGCCGGCAGCGATTGAGCCAACCAATCGTCCGCTCCACGATCCAGCGCTTGGGCAGGACCTCGAACCCGACCGCCTGATCCGACCGCTTGACGATTTCCACCGTCACAGACCGGCAGACCCGTTCCAACGCCTCCCGGAACACCGGCCCCTGGTAGCCGCCATCTGCATACAGCTTCAGCAGGAACGGGTAGAGACTAAACAGCGTCGCCATGACCCATACGCCGCCATCACGATCCTGCACGTCGGCCGGATGCACCAGAGCATGCATCAGCAGACCTTGCGTATCGACGAGGAGATGGCGCTTCTTGCCTTTGATCTTCTTGCCCGCATCATAGCCGGACGGGTCGATCGTGCGCCCCCTTTTTCCGCGCTCTTGACGCTCTGGCTGTCAATGATCGCTGCCGTTGGGCTGGCCTCACGTCCTGCCTGTTCGCGGCAGAGAACGTAGAGGGTGTGATGGATGCGCAGGAGAGTTCCGTCGTAATCCCATAAATCGAAGTAGCCATGCACCGTCGAGCGAGGCGGTAGATCTTTTGGGATAGCGCGCCATTGGCACCCCGTTCCAAGGACATACATCAAGCCGTTGACCACCTCGCGCAGATCAACCGTTCGTTTGTTTCCCCCGCGTCGAGCCGGTGGGAGAAGGGGAGCAACAAGCGCCCATTCCTCATCCGTCAAATCAGTGGGATAGCGAAGCTTGCTGCGGTCGTACCGCTGGCGGTTCTCAGGCGTCCACATCGCTCAAGCATACGCCTGTCAGCGCGAACCGCAACGCGCTCCGAAAAAACAAATTCTTCCCGGACAGACTCTAAGCCCTTTCCGGGCATCCGAACGTTCACCAAACCCCTACGCAGCTGTCAAGCGGCCCCCTGCAGCGGCTGGCGCACAGGGGAGACGGCGCGAGGGGGCCGTTTCAGAGGGCGAACGGGCGCTTTGTCGAGGAGAGGCGACACGCGCAGAAGGCTGTGGACAACCCGACGCTTGGGCCGATCGCCCGTCTCCCAGGGACGAACGGGCCGGTCGCTCGGTTCGACCGCATAAGCGCCGAGGCGTCGGGCGATTGCCCCATGCACGACGTCGAGGGCCGAGCGCCACAGCTCGTACTCCCCGCGGCTCACGACCGTGTCGACCGGGGACGGGTCGAGGTAGGGCCGCTGGTAGGCGTCCGGATAGGGATGACCGTGCTTGTCGGTCCCCTTGACCTCGATCTCGAATGGGCCGTCGGCGCCCTGGCAGACCGTGCGGCGGAACCAGGCCGGCCGGCCGTTGGCCTGGAGCGTCAGGCGCTCCTCCGGCACGTCACCCTCCCACACCGGGCAGCCGCCGAGCACCGCATAGCGGCGGATCAGATGGGCCGGGGTGTGGAGCGGACGCAGCGCCGGCAGGCCGGCCGGGTCACGGTGAGTGAGGGCTGCGATCCCCTCCCCCACCGCCGCCTCCCGCAACGGGCAGCGCGGGCCGAGATCGGCGATTGGATACCAGCCCTCCGGCAGGTCGAACGCCGCTGCGGAGAGCCGCCCCACGGCCTCGGCGGCCAGCACGGCATCAGGATGGGGCTCGGCCCGGGCGTAGAGGTCCGGGATGACCCCGTAGCGGTTCTCACGGTCGATCACCGTGCCGAGTTCGCCGCAGCGCTCCACCCCACCCCAGGCGCCACCGTACTCGGCCGGCCCGACCGGCCCGCCATCGGCCTGCGCCTTCGGAAGCTCGTCCCGGTAGGCCCAGCGCAGGAAGTCCTCGATTCCGATCCGCTTACGCATCACCCACACCGACCTTCAAGAGACGGATTATGATGCACTATCAGAGGTTTACATCGGATTTCGGGGCATCGGCCATCGCCGGCGGCCTCCAACACTGCCCCACCTGCCCCACCTTGAAGAAGAAAGAAAAGAAGGTGGGTCAGGGCAAGCCATTGCATTCGCTGGCTTTTCCCACCTGCCCCACCTGTCCCACCTTTTTCCTCACGTGAATCGATTCTCCGCCGCCGGATCGGCTGCCGGGAGAGACCGGGAAGGAAGGGGAGGATCGCTCGCCCGCGCGCGCGGACCCGAAAAAAGGTGGGACAGGTGGGGCAGGTGGGACAACCCAATGAAATCAGAGACTTACCGCGACCCACCTCCGAGGGGTGCCCCACCTCGACGTGGGGCAGCAGGGCTTTCCACCCCTTAGCGCCCGGTCTCTCCCGGGCTGCCCTCGTCGTCCCAGGCCACGGCCTGGTTGACCTCGCGTTCGAAGAAGTCGCGGCACACCGCGAGCGGCGGCAGTTGGTAATGCCAGAGCCGTTTGGTCTCCATGTGCCCCAAATGGGCCGTCAGCTTCTCGCGCTTGAGTTCCGGAACGATCTTCTTCATCTTGATGCCGAATGAGGTCATCTCGGATTTGCGCTTGATACCGATCTTGTCGGCAGAGGTCAGGTAGTCGTCGAACATGTCTTCGATCACGACGTCGGTACGCCAGTAGTCGAGCTTCGAGGTTGGGGTGCCGGCGCACAGGCGCTCGAACCACCAGCTCTCGACCGATTCGAGGCCGCGCAGCTTCTGCTCGAGGAGCGCGCCGGTGCGCGGGATCTGGCGCACGTTGACGGTTGAGAGGTCGAACGCGAGCAGGTCATACAGCAGGGCCTCCCGGCCGCCCTCATCCATCTCGCGGGATAGCTCGGCGAAGTACTCCGTGTTCTGTGCGCAGCCGTCGCCGACGTCGATGACGCAGAACCGGCGCTCGTCCTTTCCGGCCGGCACCACCCAATCCTCGTTCGAGGTCATCAGGAGCCGGACGTAGTTCTTGAGCCGGATCGGATCGACGCCCTTCGATTCGATCATCTGCGTCTTCGAGGTCACGAGGCTCTTGAGCCGCCCCGCGGCGTTCTTGTCGCCCGCCCAGACCGCCTCCTCGGCCTGCAGCAGCAGGCACGAGGCCATGTGTGCGTTGAAGTTGCCGGTGAGATAGCGGGCGTCGTCGACGAGGAAGAAGTGGCTCTCGAACAGCGAGCCGACAATCTCGCCGAGGATCGACTTGCCGGTGCCCATCTTGCCGCGCAGGACGATCGAGGTCCCGACCCGCTCGCGCGGGCGCTGCACGATGTGGGCGAACCAGGCAAAGACCCAGTTGAACAGCGTGCGCGAGCCGCCGCAGACGTTGGTCAGAAGATGGTCGCGGAACACGCCGTAGCCGTTCGGCTTCGCCCGCGGCGTGACGGTGAAACCCTGCCACAGGTTGAAGTAGCCCGGCGTGTTCGCGGCGTTGTTGGGGTCTGGGTAGAACTCAATGCCGCGGTACTGGCGCCGGTCGCGGCTCACCAGCCAGCGCGCGGCATAAGTCGTGCGCTTGATCTTGCCGTCCTTGTCGAGGATTTCGGTCGGCGCGTTCATGAACCAGGCGCGGAACGCGTCGAGGGTGAGCAGCTTGACCCGGTCCTCGATCGGCCCGCCGTCCTGCTGCTGCATGATGACGGCCTTCGAGCCCATCAGGACGAGGGCATATTCCCGGTTCATGGCGGCGAGGTCGAAGCCCAGGTCGCGCGGCTTGGCCGGCTCCCCGCCCTCGGCCGCGAGCGGCACGTCGCTGTCACCGTCGGCGCCGTCGTCGAACGCATCCTGCAGGCTGTCAGCCGCGTCGGGATCGGGCGTGTCGGCCTCGAGGGCGGCGGCAGTGAAGGCCCCCGCGATGCGGTCTTTGGGATCGGTGGACACGTCTCAACTCGCGCAGGGCAGGAATAGCGATGGGCGGAGGGTGACAGGACGGACGCGACAGGAGGCGTTTCCCCCCTTCGAACCCGGTCTCTCCCCCGGCGTAGATGCGAAGGCGGAGGCACTCGCCTGGTGGGATTGGGGGAGAGGTGAGCAGCTCACGGCCCCTCCCCTGCCAGTACCCCGGCCAGCGCTGCTTCCCGCCCGATGCACAGTGTCAGAACCGCGCACAGGGCCTCGGCCTCCGCCAGCTTGACCCGGGCGGTGGCGACGAACTCGGCGAAGCACGGGGGCGTCGCCGCGAAGGCATCCGGGTCGCGGCGCAGCTCCCGCGGCTCGTGGCGCCCCGAGGCCAGATCCTCGGCGTGCTCCAGGGTGATCCGGGCGCGGCGCAGCCCGTCGAGGGCATGAGTGTAGAGCTGCGCGAAGGAGAAGCCCGCGAGGGCGTCGGCGAGGTCACGTACGGGGAGCGAAGGGCCCGGTGGCGAGACGGTCGGGGGCTCCGTGTAGGCGGCCGGCGCCGCCGTGGCCCGGGCGCGCCGGATCTCGGCGATCGCCTGGCGAGCAATCGGCCCGAAACTGGTGGTCAGGCCGGAGAAGCTGGGGGCCGGGCCGGGCGCCCGCACACCCTCCGGCTCGAGCGGGCCGCGGCGCAGCCGCGGGGTGAGCCGCCGGACCGCGCTGGTACGGTCGAGCACGAGCGGCAGCTCCGTCTGCGGGGGATGGGCGACCATCACGCGGCACTCCTCAAGACGTCGTTGAAATCCTGACCGGCCGGCGCCCAGGCCACGCCGATCGCGAGGCCGGGGCGGGCGTAGCGGGCGGTGGCGCGCCGCATGGCGAGATCGGTGGCAAAGGGGTCCGAATCGCCGTCGCCGCACAGCCACAGCTCGCGCACGCTCGGCGGGATCGGGATGCCCGGGCCGGCCTCGGCGTGCGGCACGCCGCTCGGCACCATCAGGCGCCGTGTCCGGCCGGCCCTGTCGAGATACGTCTCGGTTGGGTGCGGGACGGTCCGGTCGGCCCGCCCGGCGATGTTGCCGAGGGACACGCCGGCCCAGAACGCGCACCCCTCCACGAAGTCCGGGCGGCGCAGGCGCAGGGCCTCCCAGGCCGAGAGCACGGTCTCGTTGCCCTCCCCCAGCACCAGGCGCACCGGGTCGCGCACCCGCACCAGTTCGATCCGGCCGCGATCGACCGTGCCCCGCGCCTTGCGCGCCGGCAGCAGCTCTCCGGTCTTCTGGTCCGCAAGCCGCAGCTTGCCATCCCGTGCCGCGAGGTCGATCCAGGTGGCGTGAAGCCCGCGGAAGTGATCGTCCGGGCCGAGGATCGTCGCGAGTAGCGCCGGCCCCCGGTGCAGGATCTCGGCGTTGCGCTTGCCCGAGGCATAGAACGGATGGGCGGGCGCGCAGCGCAGATGGGCGCCGGGCGGGCAGGTCAGGCCGCGCCGGGCGAGATAGGCCTCGGCGGGGGAGCCAGCGACCGGAGCGGCCGCAAGCCAGAACGCCCACAGCCGCTCCCGCTCCTCCTCCCGGTAGCGCTCGCTTGCCGCCGCGTCCCGCTCGGCCTGCGCCGCGGTGGCCTGCGCCCGGGCCGCCACGCGTGCTTCCCGGGCGGCGCGCTCCTCCGGGGTCTCCGGCCTGCGGCCCGGGGCCGGCCGGCTAGTGAGGAGTTCGCAGGCCTCCAGGAACCCGCAATCCTCGACGTGGCGCACCAGCGCGATGATGTCGCCGCCGATCGGCGCGCCGCCGCCCTGGCGGCAGGTCCAGACCCGCTTGCGGATCGAGATCCCGAACCGGTCGCGCCCGCCGCAACCGGGGCATGGCCCGATCCACTCGGAGGTGGACTTGACGAGCTTCGGCGAGCGGGCGCGCGCGTAGGCCACGAGGTCGACCGCGCGGGCTTCGTCGATCCAGGCATCGTGTGCAGCCGAGCCCATCGCTTCACCCCTCGACGCAGGGGAGCGCATCATCAGCGACCCGAGTGACGGGAAGCCGGTGGGAGCCGGGGTAAGCGAGCTGCGGATCCCCTACGATTCGGGCGACCGGGTCTACCTCGTCCAGCGCGGCGCCGTGCTGGTCATCCTCCTGTGCCGCGGCGACAAGAAATCCCAGCCGCGGGACGGCGCCGCCGAGCGGCTCGCCGAAGGACTGTGACCCATGACCTCCGACACCAACCCCGACCTGCCCCTCGACGCTCCGGCCTCCGCGACCACGCCCCCGGCGAAGACCGAGACGGCGCCCTTCGATCCCGCCGCGCACCTGAAGACGCCCAAGGAGATCGCCGACTTCCTCGAATCCGCTTTCGAGGATGGTGACGCGGCGACGGTCCGCCACGCGATCGGCGTTGCGGCCCGCGCCCATGGCATGGCGCAGATCGCCCGGGAGGCCGGGCTCGGCCGCGAGAGCCTCTACAAGGCGCTCTCGGAGACCGGGAATCCGAGCCTCGAGACGATCCGCGCCGTCCTCAAGGCGCTCGGCCTCGCGCTCACCGTCAAGCCGGCGGAGACCGACGCAGCCTGAGGCGCACGGAATCGGCGACGCGGCCAGGGCCGCGCGCGGAGGCAAACTCGGGTGTTGCATGATCGTGGCCCCTGAGGCCGCCCCGCCAGGTTGGGCGGGTGGCGCTGGCCGGTGGCCGGTGATGTCCGGCTCGGGCGGCCCTATGGTCGGGTGGGTGGTGCCCCTGGGGGCGGCGCGGGGAGAGGGTCCGGCTCCGGCAGACCGGCCCCGGACGGTGGATAGAGCCGATCGGCCCGGGCCTCGTGCCGATCGGCGAGGATCAGGGCGCGATCACCCAGCCGCTTGTGCCGGCGCGCCCGGTCGTAGTGTCCGGCCGCCACGCCACGCAGGTCGAACGCCCGCAGGCGGTGCCACAGATACGCAACAAGTCTCACGCACCGATCTCCCGCAATTCCGCATCGAGTTCGGCCTGCTGACGGCGCAACGCCTCGCGACGCTCGTCCTGCACCGCGCGGGTCAGCCAGCCCGGCGGCTCCGACAGCGCGGCGCACAGGAACTCCGGCCCCCAGGCCGTCATGATCGCCGGCAGCATGTCGAGGGAGGGACGGCTCTCGCCCGAGAACCACTTCTCGACCGTCCGCGGCGGCGCCCCGAGCGCGTCGGCAACGCACAGCACCGGCTTGTGCGGGTACATCCGGCGCCACTCGGACACCCAACGTTGGGTATCAAACCCCCAACCCTGGGTAAGATTTCCCCCAGACTTTCGCAAAGTTTTCTCCGATGCTGTCTGCATCGGAGCTGCGGGACGGGAAGCGCTGAGGGCGCGGGAGAAAGGAGGAGCCGGGACCGCGGAGGAGGCGCTCATGTCAGGCGACCTCAGGCATGATGAAGGTGCGCGACCGGTCTTGGCGGGCATGGGTCGCGCAGCGAAGGAAGAGACCCCGAAAAAGGCCGGAGCCCCGAAGGCTCCGGCCAGTCAGGGAGGAAACGCCCATGAGGGCGGCGTCCCTGCCGGGGAGGCTCGACCCGGCAGGAACCACGGGACGGCGGATGACCGCCGAAAGGGAAGAGCGAGGACGGGCGACCGGGTCCTTGCGGAACCCGATCGCCCTCGCGACCATCGGAGATGCGACCCAACCGATGGAGCGATTCGTGTCCGACACCGAACAGCACAGCCTGGAGGCGCGTGTCGATGCGATGGAGGCGGTGATGAAAATTGTCTTGGAGCGGCTGTTCCAGGCCGACGCCCTCGACAGGGGCGTCTTCCTCAACAGGGTGCAGGATCTGGTGGAGGGCTGGGACGGCGAGGATGCGCGTGCCGCCGAGGTGTCCGCACTCCTCAGCCTGACCGCGAAGCTGTAGCGGCCGCGTCGCGCTCCGCCCGCCACTTGCGATCGTTGCGGAGGAATTCGTCCGTGAAACCTCTTTCGACGATGCGTAGCAGGCCCCGCTCCTTCGGGTTCCGCCGCGCCGGCCGCTTCGGCAGGCACACGCCCTTGCGGGCCTTCGGCTTCGAGGGCGCGGCCAGACGGCCGCGCCACGGATTCTGGTATTTCACGGGGCTTGCTCCTGGTTGCGCCCGGATGCGGGCGGGGGCCGACAGTCGCGCTCACGGCCGCGCCTCCGCCTCGACGCCGAGGCTGCCACGGAGAGCGGGATGCGCGGGCAGGCTCATCGGGCCGGCAAAGAGCATCGCGAGCCCGAGCAGGATCATGAGCATCGCCACGGCCTCGGGGCCGCAGCGACGCCAGAGGGTGCCGGCCGGGCGCGTCACCGACCCGGCCGGCACATCGACCGTCGTCCCGGCTGGGGGCGAGTGGGCGGCGGCGGTCGAAGGTGATGGGAGCTTCGCCATCAAGCGGCTCCTGTTGTGGCAGGGATGGATGAGGACCGAGAGCGGCGGGCGCGTAGGCGATCAGCGCCCTGCCCTGCCAGGATGCACAGCGGGAGGACGACCACCGTGATCGATTGGCTGTGGGACAACGCCCAACGGCTTGCCGCCTTCGCGGGCTTCGGCCTGGGGCTGCTGAACCTGTGGCTGGCCGTCACGGCGCGATTGGACCAGCGCCGGGAGAAGGCGCGGGAGAAGGCCAAGAAGACGCCCTGGGCTGAGGTGAAGATCGGCAGCACCGCGGCGTCCGGGATGCCCGGGTGGCGTTCCGCTGCGGTGCGCTTCCACAACCCGAGCGGGACCGCGTCCGTGATCGAGAGGATCGCGATCGAGGGGAAGGAGGAGGTGAGCATGGCGGGCTACGGCTCCTCCGAAATGACGCTGACGCCCGAGCCTGCGGACGGGACGCGAACGCTTACGGTGAGGGTCGTCGTGCCGGCCGGAGACGCCGCGGTGCCCGGAGAAGCAGACTTCTCCTTCCTCGTACGGACCACGACCTCCGCCATCTCGGCCAGCCAGCCGACCGAGTTCCGGATCAGATCAATCGGCGCGTACAGGCGCGCGAGCCGGGAGGTAATGGACCTCGTGGCGAGCGCGACGATCACGGCATGAGCGAGGATCGCAGTGGCGAGGAGGATTGCGTCTGGGGAGACGGGCAAATGCAGGGGCTCGGCCATCAGGCGGCTCCTGCTTGGGCGGCGGTTGAGGTTGGAGCCTTCGGGAAGAGCGTGAGGCGTGCCGCCATGACGGCAAACAGTGCATCCCGCTCGCACTCGGGTGTGATGCGAAAGACGAAAAGCAGGGCGTCAAGACGAGCGCCCGGACTGTGGTAAGACAGGGCTTCGGCGACATGGGCCTCGGCCCTTTCCATGTCGGAGCGCACGGAGGCGAGATCATTGGGCATCGTGAGACACCTGTGTCCGCATTGTGGCATCGCAGAGATGGCCCTCACCGTCGTTCAAACGGCGCTTGTTGGACCGAGGGAACATGGCAAGCGTCAGCTTAGTACCCTGCTCCGCTGTGGAAATTGCGCGGGTCCTATTGCAGCAATACTTGGACCTTCCATTAACCAACTTTATAATCCTGACGTTTTCGATGCGAACGCAATGCGTTTGGGTCAGGAGAGTCGAGAAGCGGCCACGCTCGGGCTGCGAGTTGATGTGATGTGGCCCGAGCCTCCCAAGCCGCGGGTCCCCGACCACCTCGACCCAAAGGTCGTGACACAGTTGCTCCAGGCCGAGCGCGCCTTCCATCGCGGCGACGCTGACGCTGCCGTCATCATGTACGGACGCACAATGGAGTTGGCCCTCAAGCTTGCTTTCCCAATCGAGGGGAAGTCCGACAAGAAGATTACAATCAATCAGAGGATCAAAGCCCTCGTCGAAAACCACACCCTGCCCACTGCCATCGGCGCTTGGGCAACCGAGGTACGATTGATCCGAAATGACGCGGCGCATGACGACGAACCGATGGAGCACGAAGACATGATCGCGATCCGCAACTTCACGGACGCATTTCTGCGCTACGCGATCACGCTGCCGAAGGAGGTCGAGTTGAGACGGGCCGAGACAGCGCCGAAGGGCGACGCTCCTCCGCCCCAGCTTCCGCCTCCAGCTGCATGACGGCAGGGGGTTCGGCGGTGATGCCGTGCTGATGTTGGGAGCGCGCATCAGGCGGCTCCTGCTTGGGCGGGGGTGGGGGTGGGACGCTGAACGCCGTCAGGCCAGGACGCACCTTCCGGCCAGTGGTCAGAGAGCCACTGCATGATCCGGTCATACGTCCGGATCGTGAAGCCCGCGCCGCCGATGACGCGGTCGAGATAGCGACTGTCCTGCACGGCGCGTCGGCTGACTACGGTCAGCTCTATGCCCGTGTGAGCCTCAAAGGCGTTCGCGCAGATCGCGAGGTGCTGGCGCAGCGTCTCTTCCATGAGCCGCATCATGAGGAAATTTCCACCCGTCGCAAGTGGAAACTTACACGTCGCAATCCCCACGCACACCGTGGAATATTCCACGCATGGAAGCCCATCAGGTGGAACAGCTACGGTCAGCCTTGAAGAACCTTCTCGCCACCAGCGATAGGTTTGATGCGACCTCGCTTGCCCGAAAAATCGGTAGAGGTCCTGGCTACCTCCGCGATTTTCTAAATGGCCGCAAAGATAGCCTCGGTGCAGTCGAGATGAGGAAAATTGAGGACTTGTATAATCTTCCTGCTGGGAGTCTTGTGTCCGCAGATAACTTAAGCAAAGATCCAGGCAAGAAGCCGCGGGGACCTATCATAAAAGGCTTCGACCCAGACGAAGAAGATAAGGATCTGGACGAACCCAGAATGCTAGAGGGTGCCTTTGGGCGAGATGTAGGAAATGTGCCAAGCGAGGCCATTCTTCAAATCGATACAAGCCTCGGTATGGGTGGTGGCGGACTAACACATATCACGGAACTCATAGCTGAGGATGGTAATACTTACGGCGCCGAGGGTATAGCGGGATGGTGGTTACTTCCTCCAGACTTCGTGCGCAGCAGTTTTCACGTACCGCCCCAGCGAGTTCGGTGTTTTCGCACCCACGGCGATTCGATGGAGCCAACGATCAAGCGTGGGGATGTCGTCTTCATCGATATTGGGCATCGTATACCTACCCCCCCGGGAATATACGTTCTATCCGACCCATACGGGGGCCTAGTGCTCAAGAGATTGGAGATCGTATCGCCGCCTGGAATAGAGCCAATATGCATCGTTGAAATGTCAGATAATCCTCGACATCCACGGCATGAGAGAACTGTCGATGAGATACATATAGCAGGCCGTTATCTCGGACGCCTGACCACAGACTGATCGGCACAGGATATAGGATTTTCTCGCACGATCTGCAGCAGAATTCTTCCCTAGCGAACAGCCCCCATGAAGCTGATGGCTGTCTTCATTAACCTAAGCAGAATAGACGACTTATGCCTTGTTGCCCTTGGTCGGAATGATTGGTCCGCTGTCCGTTTTAGATCGCTCCCCGACAGCCAGGGCCGAAATAGCCATGGGCTACTCGGGCAGATCGGGAACTGGTCGAACGAGGGGATGGCGCTCAGCAGTTCGTGCGACTCGGGAGGTGCGAGGGGAAAGTCGGCGCGACGGCCCTCGCCTATCAGCGCCTACACATGCCTTGGTGTCTAAGCCACCAAAGAAGCGACTGAGAATTTGGCTAAAACGGAACGGCGCAGATTCTAAGGGAGGGAGGAGCGTCTCGCCATTTGGCAGACAGACTCCGATCTGCGCTCACAAAGTGGCACAATACGCGTACGTCAGGATCGCATCTTGACGATCAAACCCGAGGAGACGCCCACGGACGCGATGAGTTTAGGCATCACGGCCTCAGTTCTTTCGAGCCGTGATGCCCTTGGCTTCATTGCTGGGCAGTATGTGACTTCGTTGGCGGGCCAGATTGATGCTTATCGATAATTTCTTTAACCCGCGGTGTCACTGAGCGGACTGCCTCTGTTACTATTGCATTGAGCCGCTGATCTAACTCAGCCTCCTGAGTGCCAACCAGACGCCGCTGTCTCATCCTATCGTTCAGACCTGCCCGAACCCTCGCCATACACACCTCCCATGGGAGTTTTTCCATATCTACGCCAGAAGTAGCGCGGATTCAAGGCAGGGTCGAAGTGCTGCTTTCGTTTTATCCAGACAAAACCCTCGTGCTTGGTTATCAAGGCCACATCGATTGGCCCTCCGACCGTGCCAAGATCAGCAGAAGCTTTTCTTTCAACCGCAGTGATATTCACCAGTGCTTCTGCTAGATTTATTAGTTCCTGCTTGGGCATTAGGGCGATCATTTCATCAAATGCAGCGGTAAATTGATCTGTAAGTTTTTTAGCTGTTTCATATAGGAATTTTTGCTGATAAGCCTCACCGATCTCTTCGATCATCCTCAGACGCGCCTCCATTTCCGTCTTTCTGGGTTTCTTCGTTCGCAATGCAGACTCGAGTGCTGTGCCCGCTTCTATGATCGCCTCCTTGATGAATGAGGCTGACTTATCAACAAAATTAGGGTCTGCACCACCAAGGAGCCGATCAATCACGTCAGTTTGCGCATATGAAACAACATGACCAGCACTATCTTCATTTTCGATTGCATAGCTATTGATGGTAGAATATTTAAGTATGCCGAGTACAGTCCCCTCTACTTCAACTGAATGAATTGCCGGAAAGATGCTATCTAACCCATAGCCAGCAATCACTATGCCAGTCGTATAATCAGTTTGTTCCGACGTAAGGAGCATGGTTGCAGCACAAATTTTGAATGATAGAATTTCCTCGTGTGAAATTGCGTGTGGGAAAAATAATTTAACGATAGACTCGTCATCAAGAAATTCGTATTTGGCGCACAATTCCGACACGTCGATTGAGGCAAGGCTCTCAGCTCTGCCCTGATTTTCATGATATAGCTGAAATTCTCCTATCAAATTCATGAAATATTTTTGGACAGCGGCGCGGAGATCGTCTCGTGTTTTGACATCAGGTCGCCTGCCGTTTTGCGCTCCGGACAGCAGTTTCTCGTATATGTCATATTTTATCTCGGCGCTTAGCTGAAGAACCTTGTTTTTTGCGATTGATGTCGAGCTTTTGTCGCTCAAAGCCGAATATGAAGAGACATAACTCAAAAAATCTTCCATCCATTTTTCGATTGATTCACGAGGCTTTCCACCTTCAGACTCTCGGAAATCTTTGATAATAATCTCCCATGGAACACCTAGACAATCCATGTTTCCATTGATCATAGCCGCAACGGGATGTACAGGGCTTAATTCGAAAAGTTTATCAGCAGAATCAAAGACTTTATCATTCTTGCCTCCACCTATCGTCACTGCGCTGTCAGTTGCTAATGCAATACCCAACTTATTTATAACCGCTATCTCAGTTGTCATCTTTGCATCACCCCTTATCGCCGAATTCGCAGGTCAGAAATGTCCTCGGTTAGGCTGAAGATGCGCCTACTCAGCCCAATCCTGTCCAACCAAGCCGCCACCTCCTCACAAAACGATCTTCGATCAGGCTGAGGCATCGCAACGAGATTGTCGAGTGGATTATCATTCCTCTCCTGTGGCGAAATGCACTTATTGTGGTCCAATCAGCTAGGTGGCCCCAAACGGTAGTTCGTTGATTTTACGGGGCGATCGAGGTCACTCTGACTAGGGATGATTTTGATCGAATGCTCAACTGGATCTTTGATGTGACGAGCCGCAATTTTAGAAGCGGAGGGCGATCGTCTCGTACTCCGGCGAGCGGGTGTTTTGCCTAGTTCCTAGCTGTGGGGGTCGAATGGCGCGATCTGACGCATGCTCTGCCTTGTTAGAACTCATGAGGAGGAGGAGCGTCACCACTCGGTCCTGCGAGTGTAAATTTCCACTTTTAAGTTGACGTGTGGAATTATCCACGCGATAGGTATCCCCATCGCCCGCCAGCGATGGAGCCCGCCTGTGCCCTGCCCCCCCGGTCAGTCCCCGACCGTCACCGACCTCGTCCGGTCCTTCCTCGCCACCTGCCTTGAGCCCCGCCCGGATCACACCGTGGAGGCTGCGGCCCTGTGCGAAGCCTACCGGCAGTGGTCGCGCTGGCAGGGCTGCGACACGCTTTCGGACGCCAACCTGCTGCGGGTCACGGGCGCGGTGCTCGGCCAGGCCGGGCTGGACGGCCCGATCGAGACCGTCACCGGCTACGCCCTGCGGGACGATCCGATCCTGCGCTTCCTCCTGGAGCGCACGCGGCTGCAGGCTGACGCACGCATCTCGGTCAACGCCCTCTACGTCGCCTACCTGTGCTGGCTCGACGACGCGCCTCGTCAGGGGCGCCAAGGCTCCTTCCACGATCAGGTGAGCGCGCTGATCGGCCCGAGCGAGACCGGGCCGGCCCGCCATGCGCCCGGCCCGGTGCGGCTGTGGCTCGGCCTCACCCTCGACGACGGATTGCCCGATGACGCGATCGCGCCGGGCGATCTCACCGACGCGGCCGAGTTGCGCGCGCGGCCGCTCAACCGGCGCGAGGTGGCGTGATGCGCACCGTCCACCGCTCCCCGCTCACCGCCCGCCAGAAGACCGACCTCCTGCTCGCCCAGGGGCGGATCTGCCCGCTCTGCGACAAGGAGATCCGCCCCGGCGACCGGCCCCGCGACGAGCACCTGCAGGCGCTGGGCCTCGGCGGCACGAACGACCTCGGCAACCGCGCCATGGTCCACGGCGCCTGTGCCGACGCCAAGACCGCGGGGCCGGAGGGCGACCTCGCCCGGATCGCCGAGACCAAGCGCCAGTGCGCGGCCGTCTACGGCTTCAAGGAGAGCCGCCGCCCCCTCCCCGGTGGCCGGCACGACCGCCTCAAGCGCCGCATCGGCGGCGGCGTGGTCGAGCGCGCCACCGGCCTGCCGGCCTGATTCTCCCCTTCCCTCCCGGTCTCTCCCCGCCCGCCTCACGCCCGGAGCCTGTGCCCAATGTCGTCGTCCGACGCCGCCACCCTCGACACGCCCGCCCCCAAGTCGTCGTTCGCCTCGCCACGTCCCGCGGCAACCGTCCGAGGCGGCTTCATCATCCTGCGCCGCGCACGCAACGGGCGCCTGCGGGCCGGCTACGCCCCGTTCGAGCACGGTTCGCTCCGCGACGCCGAGACCGAGGCCGCGCGCCTCGCTGCGCAACACCGGTGCGAGTTCGCGATCTTCCAGGAGGTGGGGAGCGCCTTTCCGCCGGTGAGCCCGTGCCCCGCTGCGACGGCGCCGGCGGCGGCCCTCACCGCGCTGGCCGAGGAGGCCGCGTGATGCTGGCCGCCACCCTCCTCCAGGCCGAGGCGGCGGAGCGCGAGGCGCTGCTCGCGGCCATTGCCGGCCAACTCGCCGGGTTCCGGGTGCCGGGCGGCGACGTGCGCGTGTGGCTCGCCGAGGTGACGACGATGACCCTGCGCGACCTCGTCACCCCGAGCGCCCCGGCCACGGCCGAGCGGCTGCTGCGCTTCACCGGCTTCTTGCGGCGGGCGCAGGACCGCAGCTTCGATGTCGACGCCCACTACGACGCCGTGGGCCTGGTCTGTACGGCACAGGCCCTGGCGGTATTCGACGCCTGGGACCGGGCTTTGGCGACCCGCCGGCTGTTCGCGCAGGGCGCCTACGCCGACGCGTTCAAGGCCTACCAGACCCTCTGTACCGGCCTCTCTACGGCGCCGGCCGCCGTCGCCACTCACATGGGCCCGACCCGCGAGACGCTGTGGCAGGCCTTCGCTGGCCTGGGCACCGGCGGGAGCGAGGCGGCGTGATGAGCTCGACCTATCGCTCATTCCTCGTCTGGTTCGAGGCCCTGCGCGGTGCGCAGGACGCGGCTCACCTGCCGGCCCGCCTCGGCCAAGATGTCGCCCCGTGCGTCAGCCGGCCGGTCGGCGGCGAACCGCTGGAGCGTGGCGACGGCGTCGCGCTGCAGGTCGTGCAGGAGGGCGTGCCCGGCCTCGTTGTCCTTGAGCCGGTAGGCATTGGCCAACCGGATGAAGGCGTCACCGAGCAGCGCGAACGCGATTCCCGCCGCCTGTGCCTCGAAGAGTTCGTCGCGTTCCTGCATCGGCAACCTGATTCGTTCATGTCCCGGATGGACCTCAACGCAGCACGCAGCCTCGTCCAACTGCCTCCCCTGACGCAAGGGGATGAGCGATGAGCGGGCAGCCCTGGATCCACACCGTCAGCGGTCTGCCCGTCGACCTCGTCGCCCCGTGCGCGAGCCAAGTCGACTTCGAGGAGATCGCCCACGCCCTCTCCCGCATCAACCGCCACATCGGCCATGCCCGGGACGCGGTCTCGGTCGGCCTGCACACCCTGATCGGCCTCGACCTCTGCGACCGGGCCGGTCGGCCCGACCTGCGCCCGCACTGGCTCCTCCACGACGCCCACGAGGCGCGGCTCGGCGATTGGGCAACCCCGGTGGTGAAGGCTCTCGCGGCCGTTGCAGCTGAGCTGTTCGACGGCACCTTCGCCGAGCAGATGACCCGTGTGCATCAGGTCCTGGCTGACCGCCATGACGCGGTGATCCACCGCGCCGCCGGCCTCGCCCTGCCGAACCCGGCCGACCGCGAGGTTCTGCGCACGATCGACCTCACGGCGCTCGCCACTGAGCGGCGCGATTTCCTCGCCACCATGCCGCGTGCGGTGCGCCGCCCCTGGGTGATCGACACGCTCGGCATCGAACCCGGGCCGAAGGTCTGGCGCGTCCTGCCGGCCGCCGATGTCGGCATCAGCCTGCTTGCCGCCTTCCGCACCCACCTGCCGGCCCTGCGGACCGGCCGCGCCGCCTGACCTCCCCCGGAGCCGCCCCCCGTGTCCACCAAGCCGATCCGCTCCTTCGCCGACCTCGTCGCCGTGCTCAACCGGGGGCGCTTCTCGGAGAAGCTCGACGAGCACCTGACCCGCTCGGTCGAGCACCTCGAGGCCATGCCCGACCAGCAGGGCAAGGCGACGATCACCGTCACCCTCACGGTCGCCTACCAGGAAGGGCGCATCGAGGTGACGCCCTCGGTCAAGTCGAAGCTGCCCGAAGAGAAGGGGTTCACCGGCACCCCGTTCTGGGCCGTCGAGGGCGGCTTCTCCGTCCAGCACCCGAGCCAGTCCGACATGTTCGCCGGCCCG
Organism: Methylobacterium sp. 142-1Y; assembly: GCF_057747795.1. NCBI lineage: Bacteria > Pseudomonadati > Pseudomonadota > Alphaproteobacteria > Hyphomicrobiales > Methylobacteriaceae > Methylobacterium > Methylobacterium sp. 142-1Y. The sequence goes on from NZ_CM173224.1 coordinate 2,281,330, forward strand.
CGCAGCGTGCGCGAGCGAGACCGCGACTTCGGCTGATCCCCCCGTTTCCCGCCGCCACAGACCAGGAGACACCATCGTGGCATCGTCCCAGGGGTACATCCCCACTCACACCGGCGAGGCCGAGGCGATCCAGAAGATCGCCGACCTCGCCACCGCCGGGCAGAAGCCGGACGTCGATTGGATCAAGCTCGGCGGCGATCTTGGTCCGGGCCTGCCCGACGCCATCCCGATCGTGGCGCAGGCAGGGCGTGACGGAGGACGGGTCTCGGACCTCCGCACCCTCATCGAGGCCTACCGCACCGGCCCGGCGCGGCGCACAGGCACCGCCCGCGTCACCACGCTCGATGCCTTCATCGCCCTCGTGACCCGGCACAAGGATCCCGGCTCGGCCATCTTCGCCAAGACCGACTGGCCGAATCCGGCGCTTACCGCGGTCATCGACTATCACTCGGAGACCAATGCCCCGCGCCATGGCGAGCATCGCATCGCCTACGCGTTCCCGGTCACGCCGGAATTCCAGGCCTGGATCGCGGCCAACGGCACCAAGATGGGCCAGGGCGAGTTCGCCCAGTTCCTCGAGGAGCACGCGGCCGAGCTCGCAGCGCCCTACGACGCCGAGGTCGTGACCTACGAGCGGCTGTTCAAGGCGAAGTTCGCGACGCCCAACGAGCTGATCGACCTCGCCCGCAGCCTCGAGATCCACGTCAACGCCCAGGTCAAGAACGCCGTCCGGCTCCAGAGCGGCGAGGGCGAGGTCGTGTTTCGCGAGGAGCACGTCAACGGCGCTGGCGAGAAGGTCACGGTGCCGGGCGTGTTCATGATCAGCCTGCGCAGTTTCGTCGACGGCGAGGCCGTGCGGATCCCGGCGCGGCTGCGCTACCGCGTGAGCGGGGGCGCGATCACCTGGACCTACGTCCTCTACCGCTGGGAGGACGAGCTGCGCTCGCGCGTCCAGCACGACCTGATGCGGGCGGCCGAGGAGACGGGGCTGCCGTCCTTCGAGGGCGCTCCCGAGGGCCGCTGACCCGTCGCGGGCGGCCGAGCGCCGCCCGCCTTCTCCCCCTTCCGTCCCGGTCTCTCCGCCATGCCCCGCTGCCCTGCCGAGGAGCGCGAACTCCTCGCCGCCCTCGCCAAGACCCTGCGCGATTTCCCCGACGCGATGATGGTGGCGGGTGCGATCGACCTTGGCCCTGCAAGCGAGGGCTACACGCTCGCGGTCGGGTTCGTGGATGCCGATCCGGTCGGCCTCGTCGCGCTCGCCGATTCCAGCTTGGCGCTAGCGGCCCGGAAGATGATCGAGGGCGGCCACCACACCCGGTTCCCGGACCTGTGGCGTCAGATCGAACAGGCCCGTCACGCCCTGCAGTTCGGCGAGGCGGAGACCGCCTCGTGACCGGTCCGGCCCATACGCGCGACGGCCATCGCCTTCCCTGCTCCCCGCAGCACCCCGGAGATCTCCCGACATGAGCGGTTCGCTCAACCGCGTCCAGTTGATCGGCCATCTCGGCGCCGATCCCGACGTGCGCGCCACCCGCAGCGGCGCCAAGGTGGTGTCCCTGCGTCTCGCCACGTCGGAATCCTGGAAGGACAAGGCGACGGGCGACCGGCGCGAGCAGACCGAGTGGCACACGGTCGTGGTCTTCAACGAGGGCCTCGCCGGCGTGATCGAGCGCTACGCCAAGAAGGGTTCGAAGATCTGGATCGAGGGCCAGCTGCGCACCCGCAAGTGGCAGCACCAGGACGGCTCGGACCGATACTCGACCGAGATCGTGCTCGGCCAGTACGGCGGCAGCCTGATCCTCCTCGACCGGGCCGAGCGCGCCGCGCCGGACCCCGAGGCCTACGGCAGCAGCCGCACCCGCGAGGCCTCCTACGCCGAGGCCCGGGGCGGCACGAGCCGTCCGGCCCTGGCCCGCGACCTCGCGGCCGACCTCAACGACGACATCCCCTTCTAAGCCCGGAGCCGCATCGCCCCATGGCCGCCCCGTCCCAGATCCGCGCCGCCCACGACGCCCCCGACAAGCTCGCCCGCATCGCCCGCATGGCGCAGGTGATGCGCGAGCGGGAATCGGCCGACGGCGCCTGCACCTACGCCCACCTCGCCGCGGCCGGCTTCACCGAGGCCGAAATCGAGGCCTACCGCGACGCCGCCCGCGCGCTCCTCTCCGAGCGGTCCCCCGCGATCACGCTGCCGGCCGGCCGCGTCGAGGGCCTGGCCCTGGTGCGCCAGGCGCGCGCGCTGCGCGCCCGCCAGGAGGCCGCCTCCGCCGGCTCCGCCTGATCCCCCCTTCACCCCCAGCGCCCCAGGAGGCCTCCATGTCGACCCCCGATTCCGTCTTCGACACGATCCCCGACGCCGTCGTCCGCACCGCGGAGATCGTCGCGGCTTACGTCGCCAACAACGCCCTGCCGGCCGCCGAGCTGCCGCGCCTGATCGCGACCGTGCATGCCGGCCTCGTCGCCCTCGACGCCCCGCCCGAGCCGAAGGCCCCGGCCCTCGTCCCGCCGGTTCCGATCCGCAAGACGGTGAGCGAGGACCACATCATCAGCCTCGAGGACGGCAAGTCCTACAGGACACTCAAGCGCCACCTGGCCGGCCGCGGCCTTACCCCGGAAGCCTACCGCCAGAAGTGGGGCCTGCCGCACGACTACCCGATGGTCGCCCCGGCCTACGCCGCGCAGCGCTCTGACCTCGCCAAGGCCAACGGCCTCGGCCGCCGCCCGCAGGACGCCTGACCGTGAGCGCCGCCCCGCTCTCCGACCGCCGGCGCATCGAGTTCGTGCTGCCGCCCCTCGTGATGGAGGCCCTGATCGCGGGCATGGGCGCGCGGTTCGTGCGCGCCGCAGCAGAGGGCAGGGACCCGGCCGAGACTGAAACCGAGGCCGAACGCGACGAATCGGCCGCACTCCTCTCGCTCTTCGCCGCCGCGGTCGACCAGGCGCTCGCCGATCTGCTGCCGCGCAAGCGTGCCGCCCTCATCCGCCGCGCCAAGCGCGAGGCGATCGCCGTCTGCGCCGAGCTCGACCACCAGTCGGCCGTCAAGATCGCGATGGTGGTCTACTACCTCCTCTGCGACCTCGGCCCGCTCGGCTACGCGATCCTTGAGGGCTCGCCGCTGCACCAGGCAATAGAGCGCCTAGTGCCGCTGATCGGGCACGGTTTCGCGGAGGCGCGCCGCGACGCCTCGGCCCAGAAGCAGGCCGATCGGCTGCTGCGTCGGCTGCAGGGGCGGGGCTGGTACCGGCCGGCCGGGGCGCCGCTGATCGCGATCGATGAGGCAGCCATCGTACCGATGGGAGCGTGGCGCTGATGGCCGATCGTCCCATCATCTTCAGCGCACCGATGATCTGCGGCCTCCTCACGGGCACCAAGACGCAGACACGGCGCGTAATCAAGCCGGTTCACCCGATCGAGAACCTCTCGTCCGAGCGGCTCGAAGACTTCGAGCTGCGGGGCTTCGCAGCGGTCGAACTGCCGGACGGACGGCACCTCGTCTATCGACCGCAATGGGAGGTCGGCGATCGTCTGTGGGTCCGGGAGGCCGTGCGGGCCGACGCACATAACGAGGGCAACGATGGCGTCCGCTACCTTGCCTACCTCGCCGATGCCGCGTGTCTGCCCATCGCAGACAGTGCCGAGATGGTCGAGCGCTGGGTCAAGCTGCTCCACTACGGTTCCACCGCGAGAAAGCAGCGCGTCGGCCAGACGGTTCCCCCGATCCACATGCCGCGCTGGGTCTCGCGCCTGACCCTGACGGTGACCGATGTCCGCGTCGAGCGGCTGAACGACATCAGCGAGGCGGATGCGCAGGCCGAGGGTGTCGCGTTCGAGACCGCGGATCCGTCCTTCTACTACGTCCCCGGCTTCCGCCCGCACAGCCTGACGGCGGTCGGTGTCGAGGAGCACCATCCCCGGCCAGCAGCGCACTGCTTCTCGAAGCTATGGAATCACATCCACGGCTGCGGATTCTGGCAGGCCAACCCCTGGGTCCTCGCCACCTCGTTCAGCGCGGTCTGCGGCAACATCGACGCCCCCGCGGCCGGGAGGGCGGCGTGACCCCGCTACCCACACCACACCTCCTTCGGGCACTGATCGAGCGCATGCGCCAGGCGTCCGCGATGGACGAAGTCACCTGCGCCCACCTGACCGCGACGCTCATCGCGCCGCCCGGCAGCTTCGTCACCTTCGCCCCGATTTCCGGCAAGATGCGCGTGTGCGTCGGTCGGAAGCCCGTCACCAACCATGATGACGTGTGGTCGGACTGGCCCGCGTGGCAGGAGCATTGGACCATCGGGCCGCTCGACGCAGCTTTCCGCCTGATCGAACACAGGCTGCCAGGCGTGAATTTCCTGTACGGCCGCGGGCGCTTGCGGGCGGATGAACCGGCCTATGCCTGCCAGATCCTGTTCGGGACAGATGAAGTCCTCGGGGAGGCCGAACACGAAGACGGCCCGTCAGCCGTCGTGCTCGCCCTTCTTACCGCGCTGCTGGGGTGCGTTAGCCCCAATATCCGGCTGGAGCGGGCGGTGGGAGGGCAGGCTTGATCGCCCGCGAACTCATCATCGACAGCTTCGCGGGCGGCGGCGGCGCCTCCGAGGGCATCCGGGCGGCGATCGGTCGCGATCCGGACATCGCGATCAATCACGATCGCTTCGCGCTGGCCATGCACCGGATCAATCATCCGGAGACACGTCACCTCGAGCAGGACGTGGCGACCGTCGATGCCGTGAGCATGTGCGGCGGCCGGCCGATCGGCCTGCTCTGGATGAGCCCCGACTGCACCGATCACAGCAAGGCGAAAGGGGCGGCGCCCCGCCGGGAGGACGGTCGCACGACGCGCGGCATCGGCTGGGCGATCGTCGGTTGGGTCAAGAGGCTGCCGCCCTGGCAACGCCCGCGGGTGATCTGCCTGGAGAACGTCGAAGAGTACCTCGATTGGGGGCCTCTTCTCGAAACTGGCAAGCGCTGCCCGGCCCGAAAGGGAGAGACCTTCAAGGCTTTCGTGGCGGCGTGGCGCGCGCTCGGTTATGGCAACATCGAATGGCGGCTGCGTCGCGCCTGGTGGTCTGGCGCAGGCACGATCCGGCGCCGGCTCTACATGGTCATGCGCCGCGACGGCCATCCGATCCGCTGGCCCGAGCCCACCTTCGGCAATCCGAACGATCCGATCGATGCGGCGCGCATCGCGGCCGGCGAGCTGCGGCCGTGGGTGACGGCCGCCGACAACATCGACTTCACGCTACCGATTCCGTCGATCTTCGACAGCAGCGAGACCATCAAGCGGCGCTTCGGCTTCCGCGCCAAGCGCCCGCTCGTGCGCAACACCCAAGCCCGGCTGGCGAGGGGCGTGAAGCGCTACGTCCTCGACACCGCGAAGCCCTTCCTCATCAAGGTCAATCACACGGCCCGCGGTGAGCAGAGGGACCGCCATCTCGAGAAGCCGCTGACGACCATGTCGGGGAAGCGGGATGACGCCCTGGTGGTCCCGTATCTGGTGCCTCGCTACGGCGAGCGCCCCGGGCAGGACCCGCGAACGATCCGCATCGACGCGCCGATGCCGACCATGGTGCCGACCGGGAACGAAGGCGGTCTCGCCGTTGCGCACGTTGCGCCGTTCGTTTCTTACGCCCAGCAGGGCGGCGCGAACCGGGACGTCGCCAACCCGCTGCACACGATCACGGCCAGCCCGAAGGACCACAACACCGTCGTCGCCGCGTTCCTCGCGCAGCACACGGCCGGCTCGCATCCTGGCGCACCTGCCCATTCCGCGCTCCGGCCGCTCTCCACCATCACGGTGAAGGGGTCGCAGCAATCGCTCGTGGCGGCCCACATGCTGACCCTGCGCGGCAGCGATCGGCGCGACGCGCCGGCCGACGAGCCGGCGCGCACCGTGTCGGCCGGCGGCAACCACGCGGCCGTCGTCTCGCTTCCGCTGATGAGCGTCTACTACGGCGCAGACGAAACTGGCGCGCCCGTCGATGCGCCGTGCCGGACCGAGACGGCCAAACCGCGCTTCGGTCTCGCGCAAGCCGATGCGGCAGTCCCGCCGCTGACGGAGGCGCAAGCGACGCGGGCTCGGGAAGTCGCGGCGTTCCTTCGCGCCCACGGATGCTGGGATGGCGGTGAGATAGTGACCGTCGATATCGACGGCGTCACCTACGTTTTGATCGACATATGCATGCGGATGCTGACAGCACGTGAGCGCTATAACGCGAACGGCTTCCGCCGTGACTACATCATCGATCGCGGCATCGACCACGACGGGTCCGAGATCCGCTTCACCTTGGAGCAACAAGGTTTCATGTGCGGCAACGCCGTGTGCCCGACTGAAGCCGAGGCCCTCGTTGCTGCGAATTACCGCGAGGCCACACCACGGTCGCGCCGCCGGCCCGCTGCCGACCTCCCCCTGTTTGCCGCCGAGTGAGTACCATGGCCGACAACAGCGCGATCGAATGGACCGATGCGACCTGGAATCCGGTGCGCGGCTGCACGCGCGTGTCGCCCGGGTGCGGCGGCCCGGGTCCGCATGGCGGCTGCTATGCCGAGGTCGTCGCCGCCCGCTTCAGCCAGCCCGCCAAAGGCGACAGGCCGGCCCAGCCCTATCACGGCTTGGCCGAGATGCGAGGCGGCAAGCCCCGGTGGACCGGCCGGATCGTGTTCGTGGAAGAGGCCCTGGCCCTGCCGATGCGCTGGCGAGCGCCGCGCCGGATCTTCGTGAACTCGATGTCCGATCTCTTTCACGAGGGTGTGACGGACGGGCAGATCATGCGCGTCCTGTGGGTCATGGCGCAGACCCGCCAGCACACCTTCCAGATTTTGACCAAGCGCCCGGCGCGGATGCACGCCTTCTTCAACAAGTGGGCCGAGGTGAACCCGGACGAGGACTGGAACTTCAAGGGCGCGCACGGACCGGAGGAAGTGCGCAAGGCGCACAAGTCCGGGCGCGGACAGCTCTTCGCCGACATGCTCGACGCGATGGGGCCGCCTCCGGCCGGGGCCGCCTACCCGCTCTTCGATTGGACAGGCGGCATGGCCTGCTGGCCCGATGTGCTGCCGAACGTCTTGCTTGGCACCTCCGTCGAGGATCAGGACCGGGCCGACGAGCGCCGGCATCCTATGGCGATGCTGGCAGACGCCGGCTGGCGCACGTTCGTCTCCTACGAGCCAGCCCTCGCGCTTGTCGACTGGACCGGATGGGAGTTCCTGGCCTGGTTGATCTCCGGTGGCGAGAGCGGGCCGCGTGCCCGGCCGAGCCATCCCTCCTGTCACCGGGATGCCCGCGACTTCTGCGCGACGAACGGCATCCCGTACTTTTTCAAGCAGTGGGGCGAGTGGGCGCCCCGTGGCCCGGAGAGCCTGGGCTATCCGGCCGTCGACGGCGTGCCGCTGCGCAAGGTCACGTCGACCGGTGGGGATGGATCGCAGCTCGAATCGGGGGGTGATGCCCCCGTATGGATGCAACGGCTCGGCAAGAAGGCGACCGGCCGCCACCTCGACGGCGTCGAGCACGGCGCGATGCCGGGGGCACGCCATGCGTGACGCCCTCGCCGCCCGGCAGATCCGGCTTCCCCTGGCCTTGAGCGAAGAATCGGACGAACTCGGGGTCGTGCGCGACGCCGACGGCATGGCGGTCTTCACGGTCGACACCGAGGGCACCTGGCCCGATCAGCGGGTACTCAGCGTCGCCGCGATGCTGATCACCGCCCTGAATGCGACCGCGCCGCGCTCACCCGCCGCCGCGACCGAGGTTGCGCGGTCAGCCCTCGAGGCGATCGCCGCGATCCTCGCTCCGATCGCCGAGACCTCGGACGCGGCGATGGCCGCCTTCCAGGTCGCCGAGGACGCCTGCACCGAACTCGCCCACGCGGAGCCCTCAGCGGATGCCTGACGCCTGCCGTTTAAACGCCACCCCTCAGGCGGGCCAGGGCGGCCAGAACGGCCCCGTCCGCCCCCTGCGCACCTGCCTGGAATGCGGCAAGCCCTACGAGGCCTCCGAACGGGCATCGCAGTTCTGCGCCACGGCCTGCCGGCAGGCCTGGAACAACCGGCGGCTCAAGCGGGGCGCCGAGCTCTACGACCTGTTCATGCCGCACCGGTTCGAGCGTCCGCTCGCCAAGGGGCTCAAGCTCATCAGCCTGCTCAACCGGCTCGCTGCGATCTTCCGGGCCGAGGACCTGGCGGAGCGCGCCGGCCGGGCGTCGTGGCGCCCGCCCGAGGTGGTGCTCTCCGAGCGGCCCTACCTGCGGGCGGAGTGGCTGGCACGAGGCCGGAGGCGGCGCGATGCCTAGAAGCCAGCCCCGGGCGCCAGCGATCCGATTCCGGGTCGATCCGGCCTACGCGCCGGCCGACAAGATCGCGCGCCGTCTCTGCCTCACTCTGCCGCAGTTCGAGGCCTGCCGGCCGAAGCTCCTCGCCCGAGGCTTCCCGGCTCCGGACGAGACCACCGGCATGTACGACCTCGAAGCGGTCGACCGCTGGCGCATGCGCCAGCGCCCCGACCTCTTCCCCGAGTTGGCGCCTGCGCCCACCCCGCCCGAGGCGCCGCCTCGCAAGAGCATGGGAGACCGGTTTGTCGAGGCCCAGGAGCGCCGGCGGCATGGTTGAGCTGCCGCGCTACGTCAGGGCGCGCACCAAGCCCAACGGGCGCGTCTTCTACTATTACGAGCGCTACCGCAGCACGCCGCGGGAATGGCCCCGCCTGGCGCTGCCCTTCGGGCCGCAGGCGCCGGAGTTCTGGGCGCGCTGCCAGCAATGCGCCGGGCTGGACGCCGTCCGCACCGGGGACGGCTGGACCTGGGCCTGGATCGCCGCGAGCGGACGCCGCTATCCCCTGCCCGACCCGCACGGCAGTGATGGCATCAACGGGTTCTGGACCGCGCTCGACGCCGCCGAGGCGCGCGAGCGCCTCGGCGATGCAGCCGAGCGCAAGACCTTCCGGGCGCTGGTCGGGGTCTACCGCGAGCATGCCGCGTACACGAGGCTCTCGGCGCTCACCCGCCGCGATTACGAGCGCCATCTGCGCTTGATCGCCGAATTCTGGGGCGACGATCCCGTGGCCGACCTCACCACGGTGGACGCGCAGAAGGCGATCGACAGCTTCCAATCGACGCCGGCCGTCGCCCGCTACTTCCGCGCGGTGCTCTCCCGGCTGATCGCCTTCGGCATCCCGCGCGGCTTCTCGACCACCAACGTCGTCGAGGCGACCGAGAAGGTGGTGCATACGGTCGACCCGCACGAGCCGTGGCCGGATTGGGCTTTCGAGCTGTTCTTCGAGCACGCGCGAATCGGCCTGCAGCTACCCGTCTACTCCGCCCTCTACACCGGCCAGCGCTCGGTCGACGTGATCCCGATGGTCAGGCCGGCGAAGGGCGCCGACGCCGTCGAGCTGATCGCCCGCAAGACAGGCGCGCAGGTCTACGTCCCGATCCATTCCGAGTACCGCCAGATCCTGGAGCGCACCCACGTCGATCATGCCGCCCTCCACCTGCGCGAGGACGGCGCACCCTGGACGCTGGCCGCCTACCGCACGGCATGGCAGCGCGACCTCACCAGCGTGAACGCGAAGGGCCAGCCGACCTCAGCCCCGCCGGCAAAGAAGGCAGCGATGGCGCGCCTGCGCGAGGCGGGCTTCGTGTTCCACGGCCTGCGCAAGAACGCCGTCAACATGCTGCTGGAGACCGGCTGCACTGAGGCTGAGGTGTCGGCGATCGTCGAGATGTCCGAGCAGATGGTGCGCCACTACAGCCGCGACGTGAACAAGCGTCGGCTCGCTGTGAACGCCATGCGGAAGCTTGAGGAGGGGTGGGCGGAGACCCGGAAGAACCTCTTCGGACCCGGCGCATCGGCGCGGAACCCGGAGTGAGTTTGGCAACCACTCGACCGGAATTGGCAACTGAAGTGCCACTGGCAACAAGAGGAGAAAGATTTTATAGAGGCTGCAAAAGGAATTATTGGTGAGCGCGCTGGGACTCGAACCCAGGACCTACAGATTAAAAGTCCGTTGCTCTACCAGCTGAGCTACGCGCCCGCGTCCCGGACGATGGCGCGGCGCTGGTGGGCCGGCCCGATCCTGCTTGGGACAAGGGCGGACATAGGGGGTTGACGCGGCCGGGTCAACCGGGAGACCAGGGCCGCCCACATCAACCGGCGTCCCGATGCTGCCAGATACCGCAACGCCCGCCGCTCCCGCCCCCTGGCGGCGTTTCGCCGGCCTCCTCCTCGGCGCGGCCGGAGCCCTGGGGCTGGGCGTGCTCGCCTTCGTGACGATCCTCGACCCCTACGGCCTGCGCGCCGCCCCGGGGCGGGCACCGGGACCGATCCTGGATCTCAACCAGCGCTTCATGTACCCGCAGGTGGTGCGGAGCGGCGCCTATGACGCGGCGGTGTTCGGGACCTCGACCGCTCGCCTCCTCGACCCGCAGGCCCTCGACCGGGCCTTCGGCGGCCGCTTCGCCAACCTCGCCATGAACGCGGCGACGCCCTGGGAACAGACGCAGCTCGCGCGGCTCTTCCTCGCGCGGGCGCCCGCGAAAGCGGTGGTGTTCGGCCTCGACGCACCGTGGTGCGAGGCGGATGCCGACATGAAGCGCCTGACCTTCCGGGCCTTCCCGCCCTGGCTGTACCGGGAGCCGCTCGGTTGGGATGCACCGTTCCGTCAGTGGAACCAGCAGAGTGCCGAGATCGCCGGCCGGGTGCTGCTCCACGCCCTCGGACGGATGCCGGCGCGCATCCGCGGCGACGGCTACGAGGTCTTCACGCCGCCGGAATCCCGCTACGACGCCGCGCGGGCCGCCGCCCACATCCATGGCGACGGTTCCCCCCCCGAGACGACGGGCGATGCGAATGCCCCCGGGCAGGCCGTTTCCTTGCCGGCCCTGCCCTGGCTCGACGCACTCCTCGGCCTCGTCCCGGCGGACGGGCTCAAGCTCGTCGCCTTCATGCCGGTCAACGTGGCGGCGCAGCCAGAGCCCGGCAGCGCCGCCGCGGCGCGCGAGGCGACGTGCAAGGCGCAGGTCACCGCGATCGCCCGGCGGCACGGCGCGACCGTGGTCGATTTCCGCATCCCGTCGGCGGTGACGCGGGACGACACGAATTACTGGGACGCCCTGCATTACCGCCTGCCGGTCGCCGCCCGCATCGTCGCGGACTTGAAGCGGGCGGTGGCGGAGCCCCGCGACGATCCGGACGGCGTCTACCGCGTGCTCGCGGCGCCGCCCGGCGCGACGAAGTAGGAGACCCGTCCGGGCGACGGGCGCGTCACGGGCGGACCGGAGGCCTCGCCGGCCCGCGCCGGCTGCCGCGCCCGGTCTACCGGGCCCGCGCGATGCAGAAATCCACCGCCTCGATCAGCGCCTGCTTGATCGGCGAGGGCGGGAACAGCGCCAGCGCGTCCTTGGCCCGGTCGCCGTACTGACGCGCGCGCGCGATCGTGTCCTCGAGGGCGTGGTGGCGGCGCATGATCGCGATCGCAGTCTCGAGGTCGGCGGGCTCCGCGATCTCCTGGCGCTCCAGGGTGCGGCGCCAGAAGTCCTGCTCCTCGTCGCTGCCGCGGCGGAACGACAGCACCACCGGCAGGGTGATCTTGCCCTCGCGAAAGTCGTCGCCGACATTCTTGCCGAGATCGGCGCTGGTGCCGCCGTAATCGAGGGCGTCGTCGACGAGCTGGAAGGCGATGCCGAGATTCATGCCGTAGCTGCGGCAGGCGGCGATCTCAGGCATCGGGCGCGCGGCGATGACCGGGCCGACCTCGCAGGCGGCGGCGAACAATTCGGCGGTCTTCGCGCGGATCACCGCCAGGTACTCGTCCTCGGTGGTCTCGGTCGAGCGGGCGGCGGTGAGCTGCATCACCTCGCCCTCGGCGATCACCGAGGCGGCCGACGAGAGAATGTCGAGGGCGCGCAGCGAGCCGACCTCGACCATCATCTTGAAGGCCTGACCGAGCAGAAAATCGCCGACGAGGACGCTGGCCTCGTTGCCCCACTTGATCCGAGCCGCGACCTTGCCGCGGCGCATGTCGCTCTCGTCGACGACATCGTCGTGCAAGAGCGTCGCCGTGTGCATGAACTCGACGCTGGCGGCGAGCTTGACGTCGCCGTCGCTCGCCGGGTCGTAGCCCGACAGCGAGGCCGTGGCGAGGGTCAGGATCGGGCGCAGGCGCTTGCCGCCCGAGGAGATCAGGTGGTTGGCGACCTCCGGGATCATCGTCACGTCGGAGCCGGTGCGCGACAGGATCATCGCGTTGACGCGCTCCATCCCGCCGGCCACGAGCCCCACCAGGGCATCGAGGCTGGCCTCCGGATCGGAGGGTCTGTCCTGAAGGGGAAGTACGACGCCCACGCCCGCGCGATCTCCTCAGCGCCGCCCCGAACCCCGGGGCGCCTCGGTCTACTCCCGCCCCCTTTGGCACGCGAGCGCCCCCGGCGGCAACACGCAAGCTGCCGCAAGGCCCTGAAGCGGGTGCCGCGGCCTGGGGATGCGCAGCAACCGGCGCGACACTGTGGTATGGCCGCCGCGATCCGAGCAGGAACCCGCGCAAACCCCATGATCGAGCTGATCCGCACCAACGATCTCGTCCTGATCGGCTTCGCGGAATCCCTTCTCACCGGCGCCGAGATCCCGGTTCTGGTGGCCGACAACCACATCAGCGTGATGGAGGGCATGATCGGCGCCTTCCCGCGCCGGCTGCTGGTACCGGAGGACCATGCCCGCCAGGCCCGGCGCATCCTCACCGATGCGGGCCTCGCGCACGAGCTGCGGCACCCGTGAGCGAGGCCCCTCCCCCCGCTGAATCCTGGCTCGGCGGACGGCTCACCTTGCGCCAGCCGCCGCGGGGCGCCCACCGGGCCGGGACCGACGCGGTGCTGCTCGCCGCGAGCGCCGGTGCCCGACCCGGCGAGACGGTGTGCGACCTCGGGGCCGGCACCGGCGCGGTCGGGCTCGCGGTCGCGCTGGCCTGCCCGGCGGCGCAGGTGATGCTGATCGAGCGCGACCCGGAGGCTGCGAATCTCGCGCGCGTCAACGTGCAGGAAAACGGGCTCGCCTCCCGCGTCCGGGTGATCGAGGCCGACGTGACCGCGCCGGGCCGCGAGCGCCGCGCCGCCGGTCTCCTGCCCGATTCGGTCGACCTGCTTCTCACCAACCCACCCTTCTTCGAGGCCGGGCGGCACCGCGCCTCGCCGGTCGCAGTCCGGGCCGCGGCGCACGGCTTCACGGAACCCGGCGGCCTGGAGGCGTGGCTTCGCACCTGCGCCGACCTGCTGCGCCCCGGCGGCCGGCTGGTGCTGATCCACCGGGCCGATGCCCTGCCGGCCTGCCTCGACGCCATGGCGGGCCGGTTCGGCTCGATCGAGGTCACGCCGATTCAGCCGCGGGCGGAGTCTCCGGCGATCCGCGTGCTCGTGGCGGGGGTGCGCGGCAGCCGGGCGCCCTTCGCCTTGGCGCCGGCCCTGGTGCTGCATGGGCCGGACGGACGATTTACGGAGCCGGTCGAGGCGATGCACCGGGGCGAGAGAATGTCATAGAGTTTCCGCGAAACCAGGAAGTCGCGGGATCCCGTCTCCCGCACGGGAGAGGGGAAGCGCGCTCTTCTGGAGCGCCGATGCAAATCATACGCTTTCCGATTGATCGCTTCGCGATGCGGAAAGCGGCTTCGCTCAGGCGCCGCGCGGGCTGATGATACGAAATCCGGAAGTGATCTTCCGGATTTCGTATCACAGCGCGATTTCGCGCGCGCCTCTCATCGCAGCGACACCGCCCCACCCGGATGCCGCCAGATCTTCCCGTCGAGTTCCAGTTCCATCAACAAACCCTGGACCACCCGGGCCGACAGCCCGGCCTGCCGCGCCAGGGCATCGACCGGCACCGGCGACGGGCCGAGGAGTTCGAGGAGGATCGTCCGCTCGTCCTGGCGCAGCGAAACCGGCGGGGTCTCGTCGAGGAGGCGTTGCGCCGGCTCGGCCGCCATGGCGGTGACCGGCTCGGCGGAGAAATCGATCTCGTCCCAGTAGAGCGCCGGCTCCGGCCGGTCCGCCGCCTCCTCTGCTCCCGTGTCCGGCGCCGGCCCGCCGATCAGGGGGCCGAGCACCGCCATGACGTGCTCGGGGGCGGCGCAGAGGGTGGCGCCGTCGCGGATCAGGTCGTTGGTGCCCTCCGCCCGGGGATCGAGGGGCGAGCCCGGCACGGCGAAGACCTCGCGGCCCTGCTCCAGGGCGAAGCGGGCGGTGATGAGCGAGCCGGAGCGCCGCGCCGCCTCGACCACGATCGTGCCGAGGGACAGCCCCGAGATGATGCGGTTGCGGCGCGGGAAGTCGCGGCCGCGGGGCTCCCAGCCCATCGGCATCTCGGCGACGATCGCACCACCATTGTCGAGGATGCGCGCGACCAGCTCCTCGTGCTCGGAGGGATAGATCCGGTCGTGCCCGCCGGCCAGAACCGCGACGGTGCCGCTCTGGAGCGCCGCCTTGTGGGCGCGGGCATCGACGCCGCGGGCCAATCCTGAGACGATCACCAGCCCTTCGCCGCCGAGCGCGTGCGACAGGCGCTCGGTGAAGGTGAGACCGGCCGCGGACGCATTGCGCGAGCCGACGATGGCGACGGAGGGCCGCTTCAGGCAGGCGGAATCGCCGCGCAAGGAGACCAGAGGCGGCGCATCGGCGGTGGCCTGGAGCGGCAGGGGATAATCGGGCTCGCCCATCGCCACGAAGCGGGCGCCGATCCGGGCCGCCGCCGCGATCTCGCGCTCGGCTTCCGCCTTGGTGGTGATCCGGATCGGCTTGCCGCGGGCCTTGGCGAGGCCCGGCAGGGCTTTGAGCGCCGGCCCGGCCCCGCCGAACTTGTTCACAAGCCCCCGGAAGGTGCGCGGCCCGACGCCCTCGGAGCGGATCAGCCGGAGCCAGTCGAGGCGCTGTGCGTCGCTTAACTGCAAGACCCTCTCCCCTCGGCGATCCGCCGAACCTTGGGTGAGGGTCGTTGTCAGACCTTCAGCCCTTCTGCCCGATGCGCCCCTCCGTCCCCGCCACGAGGCGGCGGATATTGGGGGTGTGCTTCCACCATAGCAGCAGGGCCAGCACGCAGAACAGCACCGCGAGGCGCCCCTGACCGAGGGCCCACAGGGCGACGGGGGTGGCGGCCGATGCGGCGAGCGCGGAAGCCGAGGAGTAGCGCAGCAGGAATGCGAGGCCGATCCAGATCACGGCGAAGACCAGCACGCCGAGGGGAAACAGGCCGAGCAGCACGCCGATGAAGGTGGCGACGCCCTTGCCGCCCTTGAAGCCGAGCCAGACCGGGAAGAGGTGGCCGAGGAAGGAGCCGAGTCCCGCCGCCATGGCCGCTTCCTGCCCGCCGAGGCGGGATGCGAGCACCACCGCGGCGGTGCCCTTCAGCGCGTCGCCCAGCAGCGTCGCGGCGGCGAGCCCTTTGCGGCCGGTGCGCAGCACGTTGGTGGCGCCGATATTGCCCGAGCCGATCGCCCGTACGTCGCCGAGGCCGGCAAAGCGCGTGAGGATGAGGCCGAAGGGAATCGCACCGAAGAGGTAGCCGACGGCGAGCCAGAGGGCGATGAGCGTCCAGTCCGGCGCCATCAGCGCGTCTCCTCGCTGCGGTGGACGATGCGGCCGGCGACCATGGTCAGCGAGGCCAGCCCCTGCAGCCGCGCCTCGTCGAAGGGCGAGTTCTTCGAGCGCGACTTCAGCTGGCGCTTGTCGAGGACGTAAGGAGCATCCGGGTCGATCAGCACGAGGTCGGCCGGAGCGCCGGGGCTAAGGCGTCCGGTCTCGCGGCCGAGCACCCGCGACGGGGCGGCGGAGAGGGCGGCGAGCAGCCGCGGCAGCGAGACGTCGCCGGCATGCACGAGGCGCAAGGCGGCGGCGAGCAGCGTCTCGATCCCGAGCGCCCCGTCGGCGGCCTCGGCGAAGGGCAGGCGCTTGGTCTCGACGTCCTGCGGGTTGTGATCGGAGACGATCACGTCGATCACGCCCTCGTTGAGCGCCGCGACCACCGCCTGCCGGTCGGCCTCGGTGCGGAGCGGCGGCGAGAGCTTGCAGAAGGTGCGGTAGTGGCCGATGTCGTTCTCGTTCAGCACCAGGTTGTTGACCGAGACGCCGCAGGTGACGGGAAGCCCGGCTTCCTTGGCGCGGCGCACGATCTCGACCGAGTCGGCGCACGAGATCATCGCCGCGTGGTAGCGCCCGCCGGTCAGGCGCACGAGGCGGATGTCGCGCTCGAGAAGGATCGTCTCGGCCTCCCGCGGGATGCCGTGGAGCCCCAGCCGCGAGGCCATCTCGCCCTCGTTCATCACCCCGTCGCCGACGAGCGTCGGCTCCTCGACGTGCTGCATCAGCAGGACGCCGAAATCGCGGGCATAGGTCAGGGCGCGGCGCATCACCTGGGCGTTGGTGACGGCCTTGAGCCCATCGGTGAAGGCGACGGCGCCGGCCTCGGTGAGCAGGCCGAACTCGGTCATCACCTGGCCGGCGAGGCCCTTGGTGATCGCGGCGGCGGGCAAGACGTGGGTGCTGGCGGTGTCGCGGGCGCGCCGCAGCACGAAATCGACGATGGCCGGCTCGTCGATCGGCGGGTTGGTCTCGGGCATGCACACGAGCGTGGTCACGCCGCCGGCCGCGGCCGCCGCGCTGGCGCTCGCCAGGGTCTCGCGGTGCTCGGCGCCCGGCTCGCCCACGAAGGCGCGCAGGTCGACGAGACCGGCGGTGAGCACCTGCCCGCCGCACTCGATCACCTCGGCGCCCTCGGGCAGGGCGGCGGGTGTGCCCCAATGGACCTCGGCGATCGATTGATCGCGGACGAGCACCGCGCCCGGGCCTTCGCGGCCGGTGGCGGGGTCGATCAGGTGGGCGTTGGTGAGGAGAAGGCAGGAGGGTGACATCGGCCTA
Organism: Methylobacterium sp. 142-1Y; assembly: GCF_057747795.1. NCBI lineage: Bacteria > Pseudomonadati > Pseudomonadota > Alphaproteobacteria > Hyphomicrobiales > Methylobacteriaceae > Methylobacterium > Methylobacterium sp. 142-1Y. The sequence goes on from NZ_CM173224.1 coordinate 2,298,217, forward strand.
CGAAGCGGGAAGTAAGGAAGGAGAGACGCGGGCGGGATCAGCCGGCGATCTCGTCGAGCACCAGCGCCCGCACGAGGCCGCTGCGCGTCAGGCCCCGCCGCTCGGCGGCCCGATCGACAGCGTGGAGCTGCGCGTCGTCGAGGCCGAGATCGTCGGCCGGCGGCCTGACGGCGACCGCGACGTGGCCCGCGGCGAGAGCACCGGCGACGTCCGGATCCAACCGCAGGACCTCGATGGAACGGGGCGCCGGCAGGAGGGCGCCGTCCTCCCGCGCCAGGGCCGACCATTGCGCCAGTGCCTCGGCTCCTTGCGCCAGGGTCTCGTCGGCCGAATCACCGGCGGCGATGCAGCCCGGCAGGTCGGGGAACCAGAGGCCCCACAGGGTGCCGGGCTCCTTCTCCAGTATGCCGATATACGCGGTCACGGCTCCTCGCTCCCGTCCAGCCACCCGGCGTGCCGCGCGATCGACCGGGCGGTCCCGGACGGCAGGCTGCCGCGGCCCCGGGGCACCGCGACGTGCGGGCGTCCCGGCATGGTGTAGATGTCGTGCGGGCCCTTCGAGGGCCGGATCCGCCAGCCCTCCCGCTCGAGGCGCCGCCGGATCGCCTGGATGTCAAGGTCGAAGGCCCGCGGCGGCATGTCAAGCGGCGGTCACGCGTTCGGCAGGTGGGTCGCCAGCGCCTCCAGCACGGCCATCCGCACCGCGACCCCCATCTCGACCTGCTCCCGGATCAGCGACTGCGCGCCATCCGCGACCTCGGACGAGATCTCGACGCCGCGGTTCATCGGGCCAGGATGCATCACCAGCGCGTCGGGCTTGGCGTGGCGCAGCTTGTCGCCATCGAGGCCGAAATAGCGAAAATACTCCTTCACCGAGGGCACGAAGGAGCCGTTCATCCGCTCGCGCTGGAGGCGCAGCATCATCACGATGTCGACGCCCTCGAGGCCCTTGCGCATGTCGGTGAACACCTCGACGCCGAAGCGGGCGAGGCCCGGCGGCAGCAGGGTCGAGGGGCCGATCACCCGCACCCGGGCGCCGAGCGCCATGAGCAGGATGATGTTCGAGCGCGCCACCCGCGAATGCAGGACGTCGCCGCAGATCGCCACCGTCAGCCCCTCGACCCGGCCCTTGTTGCGGCGGATGGTCAGCGCGTCGAGGAGCGCCTGGGTCGGGTGCTCGTGGGCGCCGTCGCCGGCATTGACCACGGAGCAATCGACCTTGCGGGCGAGCAGATGCACCGCGCCGGCCTGGTGGTGGCGCACCACGATGATGTCGGGGCGCATCGCGTTCAGGGTCGCGGCGGTGTCGATCAGGGTCTCGCCCTTTTTCACCGACGAGGAGGCGACCGACATGTTCATCACGTCGGCGCCGAGGCGCTTGCCGGCCAGCTCGAACGAGGATTGGGTCCGCGTCGAAGGCTCGAAGAACAGGTTGATCTGGGTGCGTCCGCGCAACGTCGTGCGCTTCTTCTCGACCTGGCGGCTGATCTCGACGGCCTCGTCGGCACGGTCGAGGAGCGCCACGATGTCGAGGGGCGACAGACCCTCGATGCCGAGGAGGTGGCGGTGCGGGAAGCCGGGGGGTGCCTGGGTGCTCATCCTGAGACCAGGGCTATAGGAGGGCTCGGCGTCACCCGCAAGGACGGGCTTGCGGGAACGCTTCGGACCATCGGCGGTATTTGACAAGCGCCGCGTCATCACCCACTTGTCCGCTTCGCCGCGCGAAAATCCGCGCCAGCCGCCCCGCACAAGTTGAAGCCCGATCTGCCGCGGTGTGCTCTTCGAAGAGGCAACCCGTCCATGAAAGTCGTCGTCGTCGAGTCGCCCGCGAAAGCCAAGACAATCAATAAATACCTCGGCAGCGACTACGAGGTGCTGGCCTCGTTCGGGCATATCCGGGATCTTCCGGCGAAAGACGGCTCGGTCGATCCCGAGCAGGACTTCCATATGCTGTGGGAGCTGGAGGATCGCGGGGCCAAGCGCGTCGCCGAGATCGCGAAAGCCGTGAAGGGCGCCGACAAGCTGATCCTGGCGACCGACCCGGACCGCGAGGGCGAGGCGATCTCCTGGCACGTCCTGGAGGCGCTCCAGGCCAAGAAGGTGCTCAAGGACGTGCCCGTCGAGCGCGTCACCTTCAACGCCATCACCAAGGACGCGGTCGCGACCGCGATGGCCCAGCCGCGGGCGATCGACCAGGCGCTCGTCGATGCCTACCTGGCGCGCCGGGCGCTGGATTACCTCGTCGGCTTCAACCTCTCGCCGGTCCTGTGGCGCAAGCTCCCGGGCGCCCGCTCGGCGGGGCGCGTGCAGTCGGTGGCGCTCCGCCTCGTCTGCGACCGCGAGCGCGAGATCGAGACCTTCAAGCCGCGGGAATACTGGTCGATCGTCGCGACGCTCAAGACCGAGAGCGGCGCGGTGTTCGAGGCGCGGCTGGTGGGCGCCGACGGCAAGCGCATCCAGCGCCTCGACGTCGGCACGGCAGACGAGGCCGAGGCCTTCCGGCGCGACCTGGAGCTTGCCACCTTCACGGTCGCGTCGGTCGAGGCCAAGCCCGCCAAGCGCCATCCTCAGCCGCCCTTCACCACCTCGACCTTGCAGCAGGAGGCCTCGCGCAAGCTCGGCCTCGCGCCGGCCCAGACCATGCGGGTGGCGCAGCGCCTCTACGAGGGCACAGAGATCGGCGGCGAGACCGTCGGCCTCATCACCTACATGCGGACCGACGGCGTCGACATGGCGCCGGAGGCGGTGGCCCAGGCGCGCCAGGTGATCGGCGCGGAGTATGGCGACGCCTACGTGCCGGGGGCGCCCCGCAAGTACAGCGTCAAGGCCAAGAACGCTCAGGAAGCCCACGAGGCGGTGCGCCCGACCGATCTCGCCCGGCTGCCGAAGGACGTCGCCCGCTTCCTCGAGCCGGAACAGGCCAAGCTCTACGAGCTGATCTGGATCCGCACCGTGGCGAGCCAGATGGAATCGGCGGAGCTGGAGCGCACCACGGTCGAGATCGCCGCGAATGTCGGTCCGCGCCGCATCGAGCTGCGCGCCACCGGCCAGGTGGTGAAGTTCGACGGCTTCCTCACCCTCTACCAGGAGGGCAAGGACGACGAGGAGGACGAGGAATCGCGCCGCCTGCCGCCGATGAAGGCCGGCGACGGGCTTACCCGCGAGCGCATCGCCGCGACCCAGCACTTCACCGAGCCGCCGCCGCGCTATTCCGAGGCGAGCCTGGTCAAGCGGATGGAGGAGCTCGGCATCGGCCGGCCCTCGACCTACGCCGCTGTGCTCCAGGTCCTGCGCGACCGCGAATACGTCAAGATCGACAAGAAGCGCCTGGTGCCCGAGGACAAGGGCCGGATCGTCACCGGCTTCCTCGAGAGCTTCTTCCGCCGCTACGTCGAGTACGACTTCACCGCCGACCTGGAGAGCCAGCTCGACCGGGTCTCGAACGCCGAGATCGATTGGCGTGCGGTGCTGCGCGACTTCTGGCGCGACTTCTCCGCGGCGATCGCCGGCACCAAGGAACTGCGCACCACCGAGGTGCTGGAGGCGCTGAACGGGCTTCTGGCCGAGCACATCTTCCCGGCCAAGGCCGACGGCTCGAACCCGCGCGCCTGCCCGACCTGCGGCAGCGGCCAGCTCTCGCTCAAGCTCGGCAAGTTCGGCGCCTTCGTCGGCTGCTCGAACTATCCCGAGTGCAAGTACACCCGCCAGCTCAACGCCACCGGCCTCGACGGCGACGGCGAGGGGTCCGGCGAGGGCGGCCAGCCCGGCGTGCGGGTGCTCGGCGACGATCCCGAGACCGGCCTGCCGGTGACGCTGCGCGACGGCCGCTTCGGCCCGTTCCTGCAGCTCGGCGAGGCTTCCGCCGAGAAGGGGGCGGAGAAGCCGAAGCGCTCCTCCCTGCCCAAGGGTCTGTCGCCGTCGGCGGTCGACCTGGAAAAGGCGCTCAAGCTCCTGTCGCTGCCGCGCGAGGTGGCGCGTCACCCGGAGACCGGCGAGCCGATCCTGGCCAATATCGGCCGCTACGGTCCTTACGTGCAGCACGGCAAGACCTACGCCAATCTCGGCAAGGACGACGACGTGCTGGAGGTCGGCGCCAACCGCGCCATCGACCTGATCGTCCAGAAGGAGCAGGGCGGCGGGCGGCGCCCGGCACAGGATCCCGGCCGCGTGATCGGCACCGCGCCGGGCAGCGACACCCCGATCACCGTGAAGGCCGGCCGCTACGGCGCCTACGTCACCGACGGCGAGATCAACGCCACCCTGCCGAAAGGGGCGGACGCCGAGGCCGTGACCCTCGACGAGGCGTTGCGCCTGATCGCGGCGCGGCGCGAGGCCGGCGGCGGGACGAAGAAGAAGGCGGGCGCGCGCAAGGCGCCTGCCAAGGCGGCGACCAAGACCGCGAAGGCCAAGACCGCGAAGGCGGAGGCGGCCGACGGGACCGAGGGCGAGGCGGCGACGCCCAAGCCGGTGGCCCGGAAGGCGGCGGCCAAGGCACCCGCGACGAAGAGCACGACCGCCAAGAAGGCTCCGGCGAAGAAGTCGGCGGCGAAGAGCGCGGCCGGCGAGTAGAACGCGACGCGCGAACCCTCCCCCCTCTGCGGGGGAGGGTGGACCCTGCGTCAGCAGGGGCCGGGAGAGGGGCAGCGCGACGGTGATCCAGAGGGCGCCCGTCATCACGGTCGCGACCTCTCCGGAAGCGTCATCTCCTCTCCCGCCCCGCTCCGTGGGGCACCCTCCCCCCGCAGAGGGGGGAGGGTTGAAGTGGTGCGCCCTACTCCAGAAAATCCTCCTCCCCATCCTCGCGCAGCCCGTCGAGCACATCCAGGCAGCCCTGCAGGATGTAGGCCGCCGCGAGCTTGTCGACGAGTTCGCCGCGCCGGGCCCGGGACGCGTCGGCCTCCAGCAGGGTGCGGGTGACGGCGGCCGTGGACAGGCGCTCGTCCCAGAACAGCACCGGCAGGGGCAGGATCGGTTTCAGGTTGCGCACGAAGGCGCGGGTCGATTGCACCCGCGGGCCCTCGCTGCCGTCCATGTTGAGGGGCAGCCCGACCACCAGCCCGCCGACCGCGTGCTTCGTCGCGATCGCCGCCAAGGCCGCGGCATCGGGCGTGAACTTGACCCGCCGGATCGTCTCCAGCGGCGAGGCGATCCGGCGCTGCACGTCCGAGAGGGCGAGCCCGATGGTCTTGGTGCCGAGGTCGAGCCCGAGCAGGCGGGCGCCGCCGCGCGACCCGGCGGCAAAAGCCGCGATGGTCTCCCGGTTCACGGCCGGCCTCCGCGCGTTAGGTAGGCTGTGCCGGCCCCGCCCCGCCGCAGCGTCCGGGCGGTCGGCCGCCGATTCCGAAAAATCCTTCGCCCGGAGATCATCCGATGCGCATCACCTGGTTCGGCCATTCCACCTTCCGCCTCGATTTCGGGTCCGCTCACGTGTTGATCGATCCGTTCTTCAGCGGCAACCCGGCCTTCGAGGGCGACCGCCAGGCGGCGACCGCGGGCGCGACCCATATCCTCATCACCCACGGCCACGGCGACCATGTCGGCGACACGGTCGAGATCGCCGCCGAGACCGGCGCCAAGGTCGTCACCAACTACGACCTGTGCATGTGGCTGTCCTCGAAGGGCGTGACGAAAATAGAGCCGATGAATACCGGCGGCACGGTCGATGTCGGGGGGTTCCGGGTCAGCCTGGTGCGGGCCGACCACTCGGCCGGCATGAGCGAGGCCGGGGTGACGGTGCCGCTGGGACTGCCGAACGGCGTGATCGTGCGCGCCGAGGGCGAGCCGACGGTCTACCATATGGGCGACACCGACATCTTCGGCGACATGGCGCTGATCCAGGAGATCTACCGGCCCGACGTGCTGATGGTGCCGATCGGCGACCGCTTCACCATGGGAGCCGAGACCGCGGCGCTTGCGGTGAAGCGCTTCTTCAAGCCGAAGGCGGTGATTCCCTGCCATTACGGTTCGTTCCCGATCGTCGACCAGAGCGCCGAGCGCTTCGTGTCCGCGCTCGACGGCAGCGGCGTGCAGGTGATCGTGCCGCACAAGGGCACCGCCGTCACGGTGTAGGACGAGGCGCGGCCGCCCTCCCCCGGGGGCGGCCGGCGCGGTCGAACGGCCGGCACCGTTAAGGTTAACGAAAGGTTGACGTGGCGGGGTGGCTCTGGCGGGATTAACGAAACGTTAACCTGTCGTGTCCCCGCATCGAGGTCGCCGTGGCTGCCGTCATCCTTCCCTTCTCGTCCGGCGCCGGCCGGCAGGATCGCTCCCCCGCGACGGAGCTTGCCCCGCCGATGCAGGGCCGGATGACCCTCGACCTCGACGGGGGTTTGAGCCCGCTGCGGGGCAAGCTGCCCGCCGCCGGCGGGAGCTTCGCCCCGGCCGTCTCCCGCCGGGTGCCGGCCGACGCGATCCTGGCCATCGGCCGCCGGATCTGCCGGGCCGCTTCGCTCCCCGCCGAGCCGGCGCCGCAGGACGGCGCCCCCCGGCGGATGCCGCGCAAGCACAAGCTGATGCTGCTGACCGCGGCGGCCGTGCTCTATACGGGCGGCATGGAGGCGCGCCGGAACTTCAAGCCGCGCGCGGTGATGATCGAGGCGCCGGCGAGCCGGGCCCACGCCATCGCGGCGCTCCCGCTCCAGCGGCCGGCGGCCTGACCCACCCCGCCCGTTGCGGCAGCGCGAAAGCCGGTGTTATAGCGCCTCGCGGCCGTGAACCGGCCGCCGGGCTCGTCGAGCCTGGTTCCTCGCTTGTCCGAACGGAGTGCCCATGTCGGTCGACGCCAAGACGGTCCGGCGCATCGCGCATCTGGCGCGGATCGCGGTCACCGACGACGAGGTGGCGCCGCTCCAGGACGAACTCAACGCCATCCTGTCCTTCGTCGAGCAGCTCGACGCGGTCGACGTGTCGGGTGTCGAGCCGATGACCTCGGTGACCCCGATGGCGATGAAGAGCCGCGAGGACGTGATCACCGATGGCGGCCACGCCCGCGAGATCGTGTTCAACGCGCCGCTGACCGAGGACAACTACTTCGTGGTGCCGAAGGTCGTCGAGTAATCTCGTTCGAGACCGCCGAGACCGCCGACAGCGCACCCAAGACGGCCAATGGCCGCGACAGGACGAGACGATCGTGAGCACCAAGCCGGCAGAGCTGACCGACCTCACCCTGGCGCAGGCCCGCGACGGGCTGCGGGCCAAGGATTTCTCCGCCCGGGAGCTGACGCAGGCCCATCTCTCGGCGATCGAGAAGGCGCGCGTGCTGAACGCCTACCTGCTCGAGACGCCCGACCGGGCGCTCGCCATGGCCGAGGTCGCCGACCAGAAGCTCGCCGCCGGCGAGGCCCGGCCGCTCGAGGGCCTGCCGCTCGGCATCAAGGACCTGTTCTGCACCCACGGGGTCACCACCACGGCGGGCTCGAAGATCCTCGAGGGCTTCCAGCCGCATTACGAATCCACCGTCACCCACAATCTGTGGCGTGACGGCGCGGTGATGCTCGGCAAGCTCAACCTCGACGAGTTCGCCATGGGCTCGTCGAACGAGACCAGCGCCTACGGCCCGGTGATCTCGCCCTGGCGCAGGCCCGGCGACGAGACCAGGCTGGTGCCCGGCGGCTCGTCGGGCGGCTCGGCCGCCGCGGTCGCGGCCCGCCTGTGCCTCGGCGCCACCGCCACCGATACCGGCGGCTCGATCCGCCAGCCGGCGGCCTTCACCGGCACGGTCGGGATCAAGCCCACTTACGGCCGCTGCTCGCGCTGGGGCACGGTCGCCTTCGCGTCGTCCCTCGACCAGGCCGGGCCGATCGCCCGCACGGTGCGCGACACCGCGATCCTGCTGACCTCGATGTCCGGCCACGACGACAAGGACACCACGTCCGTCAACCTGCCGGTGCCGGACTTCGAGGCGGCGGTGAACCGCGGCGTCAAGGGCCTGACCATCGGCATCCCGAAGGAGTACCGGGTCGACGGCATGCCGGCCGAGATCGAGCGGCTGTGGCAGCAGGGCGCCGACTGGCTGCGCGAGGCCGGCGCCAAGGTGGTCGAGGTCTCGCTGCCGCACACGAAGTACGCGCTGCCGGCCTACTACATCGTGGCGCCGGCCGAGGCGTCCTCGAACCTCGCCCGCTACGACGGCGTCCGCTACGGCCTGCGCGTTCCGGCGCGCGACATCGTCGGGATGTACGAGGGCACCCGCGCCGCCGGCTTCGGCCGCGAGGTCAAGCGCCGGATCATGATCGGCACCTACGTGCTCTCGGCCGGCTATTACGACGCCTATTACGTCCGGGCGCAGCAGATCCGCACGCTGATCAAGCGCGACTTCGAGCAGGTCTACGCCTCGGGCGTCGACGCGATCCTCACCCCCACCACCCCGTCGGCCGCCTTCGGCTTCGGCGAGAAGGCCAAGGCCGACCCGGTCGAGATGTACCTCCTCGACGTGTTCACCGTGACGGTGAACATGGCCGGTCTCCCGGGTCTCGCGGTGCCGGCGGGCCTCGACGCGCAGGGGCTGCCGCTCGGCCTCCAGCTGATCGGCCGGCCCTTCGACGAGGAGACGCTGTTTGCCGCCGGCCAGGTGATCGAGGAGGCGGCGGGCCGCATCGCCCTGCCGCAGGCGTGGTGGGCGTGAACCACCCCACCGTCCCGTATTACCCGCCCGAAGTCTGGATCATGGCGGCGTTCGATCCCGTCCTGATCGGGCTCGCGCTGTTTCTCGGCTGGAAGGCGGACCAGTTCGGCAAGGTGGTGCTCGTCGCCATCATGGCGCTCGTCGCCTCTGTGCTGGTGTCGTGGGTCCTGACCGGGATCGGCGTGCCGTGGCCGGCGCCGATCGGGCGGGAATTGCCCACCTTCTTTCCGGTGCGGACGGGTGCGGCGCTGATCTACGCGATCGTCGGCTACTCCGCCCGCCGGGTGATCGCGCCGCGCGCTTGACGGCTTCGCGCCGCCCTTCCTACTAGGCGCAATCGCTCCCCTCGCCCCACGGGAGAGGGGGGAAATCGCTTGAGAGACCTGACCCTCATGAACGCTCCCGTGAACCCCAAGAAGCTGATCAAGGGCGCGCTGGGCGACTGGGAGGTGGTGATCGGCATGGAGATCCATGCCCAGGTCACCAGCCGCTCGAAGCTGTTTTCCGGCGCGCCGACCGCCTTCGGGGCCGAGCCGAACGACAACGTCTCGCTGGTCGACGCCGCGATGCCCGGCATGCTGCCGGTGATCAACCGCGAATGCGTCGCGCAGGCCGTGCGCACCGGCCTCGGCCTCAAGGCGCAGATCAACCATCGCTCGGTGTTCGACCGGAAGAACTACTTCTACCCGGACCTGCCCCAGGGCTACCAGATCAGCCAGTACAAGAGCCCGATCGTCGGCGAGGGCGAGGTGCTGGTCGATCTCCCCGACGGCGAGAGCATCACGGTCGGGATCGAGCGCCTGCACCTCGAGCAGGATGCCGGCAAGTCGCTGCACGACCAGTCCCCGACGATGAGCTTCGTCGACCTCAACCGGTCGGGCGTGGCGCTGATGGAGATCGTCTCGAAGCCGGACCTGCGCTCCTCGGAGGAGGCCAAGGCCTACGTGACGAAGCTGCGCACCATCCTGCGCTACCTCGGCACCTGCGACGGCGACATGGAGAAGGGCTCCTTACGCGCCGACGTGAACGTGTCGGTGCGCAAGGTCGGCGACCCCTTCGGCACCCGCTGCGAGATCAAGAACGTCAACTCGATCCGCTTCATCGGCCAGGCGATCGAGGTCGAGGCGCGGCGCCAGATCGCCATCATCGAGGATGGCGGCACGATCGATCAGGAGACCCGCCTGTTCGACCCGACCAAGGGCGAGACACGCTCGATGCGCTCGAAGGAAGAGGCGCACGATTACCGCTACTTCCCCGATCCGGACCTGCTGCCGCTCGAATTCGACCAGGCCTTCGTCGATCGCCTGGCCGCCGGCCTGCCGGAACTGCCCGACGCCAAGAAGGCCCGCTTCATCGAGGCTTACGGCCTGTCGCCCTATGACGCGACGGTGCTGGTGGCCGAGCGCGCCTCCGCCGACTATTTCGAGGCGGTGGCCAAGGGCCGCGACGGCAAGATCGCGGCGAACTGGGTCATCAACGAGCTGTTCGGCCGCCTGAACAAGGAGGGCAAGAGCATCGAGGACAGCCCGGTCTCGGCGGCTCAGCTCGGCGCGATCGTCGATCTGATCGGCGACAACACCATCTCGGGCAAGATCGCCAAGGACGTGTTCGAGATCGTCTGGAGCGAAGGCGGCGAGCCGCGCCAGATCGTCGAGAGCCGGGGCTTGCGCCAGGTCACCGATACCGGGGCGATCGAGGCGGCGATCGACCAGATCATCGCGGCCAACCCCGACAAGGTCGAGCAGGCCAAGGCCAAGCCCACCCTGCTCGGCTGGTTCGTCGGCCAGACCATGAAGGCGACCGGCGGCAAGGCCAACCCGGCGGCGGTGAACGCGCTGCTCAAGGCGAAGCTCGGCATCGAGTAGCCAAACCTCGACGGCGCCGCCGCTGAACCCTCCCCCCTCTGCGGGCGAGGGTGGCGAACGAAGTGAGCCGGGAGAGGGGACGCCGCTTCCGGAGAGGTCGCGCCCGTGATGACGGACGACCCACCCGGTAACGTCGCGCCTCATTCGGCGGCGACGGCCGCGCGACAAACTGGCATGGGCGCTCTCGCGCCCTTGCCGGCTCATGCCGCGGCTCCCTACCCTCGCGGGTGGCCTCCCGGCGGGGCGGCCCGCCCCCGCGAGGCCGCATGCCTGACCTGTTCAGCCCCTTCACCCTGAAGGACGTCACGCTCCGCAACCGGATCGCGATGTCGCCGATGACCATGCATCGCTCGGTCGACGGGGCGATGGGCGACTACCACGTGATGCTCTACGGCTCGCGGGCGGCGGGCGGGTTCGGGCTCGTCTTCCCAGAACAGATCGCCATCACCCCGGAGGGGCGCACCACCAGCGCCTGCGCGGGCATCTGGGACGACCGTCACGTCGAGGGGCTCGCTCGGGTCACCCGCATCATCCGGGAGATGGGCGGGGTGCCGGCGATCCAGCTCGGCCATACCGGGCGCAAGGGCAGCGAGCAGAAACCCTGGGAGGGCAAGCTCCAGCTCCCGCCGGACCATCCCGACGGCTGGCAGCTCAAGGCCCCCTCCCCGATCTCCTATGGCGGCCGCTACACCTACCCGGTCGAGGAACTGACGGTCGAGGAGATCGCCGGCATCCACCGAGCCTACGCGGACGCGGCGCGCCGGGCGCTCGACGCCGGGTTCGAGTGGCTGGAGATGCATTTCGCCCACGGCTATCTCGGCGCCAGCTTCTTCTCTCCGCTCGCCAACCAGCGCACCGACCGCTACGGCGGGAGCCTCGACAACCGCTTGCGGTTCCACCTCGAAGCCCTCGACGCCGTGCGGGCGGTATGGCCCGAGCGCCTGCCCCTGACCATGCGGCTCGGCTCCGACGACCTCCACCCCGACGGCGTACAGTTCGACGAGGCTGTGGTGGCGGTCGCCAAGATGAAGGAGCACGGCCTCGACCTCGCCGACCTGTCGATCGGCTTCAATACCGACGCGATGACCGATCCGCCCTTCGCCCGGATGTCGTTCATGGTCGAGCGCGGCACGCGGGTGCGGCGCGAGGTCGGGATCCCGGTGGGCGTCAGCTGGAATCTCGGCCTGCCGGCTTTGGCCGACCGGGTGATCCGCGACGAGTTGATCGACCTCGTCTTCCTCGGCCGGCCCGCCCTGTCGAACCCGCACTGGCCGGTCTGGGCGGCGCGGGAACTCGCGCATCCCGACCCGTTCTCCCTGGTGCCGGAGGATTGGGGCTGGTGGCTGCGCAACTTCCGCGCCCATGAAGCCTGCATCGGCTGGCCTGCATCGGCTGGCCCGGCCCCGGGAGAGCGCCCCGACGCCGCCTGACGGGTTTCGGACCGGAACGCGCAGCGGCGGATCAGGGTCGCGCCCACCCCCGGGCGAGGTTTGGATTCGTGAGCCTCGGCAGCGCCTTGACGTCTCGATTTACGGTGATGACAGGTGGTTTTTCGAGAGCTTTTTCAATCGTTCCGGCGATTTCCATAAATATTTTCGCGGTCGCCTTGCGCTCTGGCAAATTCTCGTTTAGAGATGATAAATCGATTGTTGGCCTGATTACCGAGCCTCTCCGCCGCGTTTCCGCTGGCGCACGCTCTGCCACTCGCTCCAAATCCGTCGATTGATTCGAGCCTTGGCGCCGCTGACAGCGTGCCGAGCTCCATCCTACGCTTGCAGATCATGGATACGACAATGACTATCGGCACCGTGAAGTGGTTCAACGTCCAGAAGGGTTTCGGCTTCATCCAACCGGATGACGGCGGCAAGGACGTGTTCGTGCACATCTCCGCCGTCGAGCGGTCGGGCATGCAGACCCTCAACGAGGGCCAGAAGATCTCCTACGAGATGGAGACCGACCGGCGCAGCGGCAAGCAATCCGCCGGCAACCTGCGCGCCGCGTAACGGCTCGACGATCCGGGATGCGGAGGATTTCGTCCGCATCCCTCGCCCTGCGCCGCGGCGCGGGCCCGACCTCCAACGGATACTCTTGAGTGAATTTTACCTTCAGTTCGCAGTCCACGTCCCCGACCCCGGCGATCGAGCCCCCCACTTTCCAGGTGCGGCAGATCTGGCAGCAGGTCGATCATGAGAGCCGCGAGGTCAGCCACCTGATCGACCGCACCTACCGGTATCACTCGGTCCGGGAGCTGCATTGGCACCTCGCCGACCGGTTCTCCCGCCCGATCCACTCCCTCGCCCTGCACAGGGTTTGAGCGATGGGCAAGTTCAAGGAAGCGCCGCTCGGCGACCGGCTGGGTTCGGCCGATGCCGCCCGCCGGGCCACGCTCGCCCGGTTCCAGGCGCGGGCCACCGACACCGACCCGACCCTCGCGGCACGCCGCGCCGCACGGCAGGCGATCACCGCAGCGCGGACCATCCGTCTCGCCGAGCGCGAGACCGAACGGGCTGCGCAGGAGGCCGGGCGGCTCGCGCGGGAAGCCGAGGCGGAGGCTGAAGCCGCCCGTCTGCGTGAGATCGCCGCCGCCGAGGAGACGGAGCGCGCCGCCGAGGCAGAGCGGAATGCCGAGACGCTGCAAGCCGAGCAGAAAGCCGCGCGCGACGCCCGCTACGCCGCCCGCAAGGCACGCAAGCGGGGCTGAACGCCCCGCCGACACTGATTGTCGAAAGGATCTGCGCGATGACCTACAAGTTCAAGCTGAACCAGCGCGTGCGGATGGTGCGGTCCGGATCGTCCGACGCCCAGGCCAGCGACATGGATTCCTTCGAGGTCGTCCGCCTGATGCCGGAGGATCGCAGCGGCGAAGCCGCCTATCGCATCCGGTCGCGGATGGGCGAACGCGCGGTCCGGGAGAGCGAGATCGTCGCCCTCCCGTAATGCCCGGATGTTCGACCACGATGCCGGGCGCCCGGTCGCGATGGATCACTGTGGTCTCCTCGGCCATCGCCGAGGCCGAGAAGCCGGCCAGGATGATCGCAGTCGCGCTGGCAGTAAAGACTGTCTGCATTGATGTTATTCTCAGTTCATCTGGGGATAACAACGTCGGTGCGGAAGATGAGTTTCAGCTTTTCTGACTAGTCTGGCCCATCGGATAGCCTGATAGGATTATCATCTTCGCCGGGCAGCGCGGCGGGTATCGATGCGTCCATGCATGGCGTGGAGATAGATTGCGGGCGCCGCGGAAGACCGCCTCGTCGCTCTGCAGATCGCCTGCAACGATCTGGAAATAGTGCCAGCTCATCCGGAACAATGCGCCGTGACCCGAGGCCGGCTCCCCGAACCGGACCAGCGCCACGCCGGCCGCCTGGGCGGCGGTGGATCACATCATTTGCGTGAACCTGTCCGCAGGCCGGTGATCAGGAGAGTAACGCGTCCCAGTCGAGCCCGAGCGCCGAGGCCACCTCGGTCAGGGCCCGGTGCTCGGAGGGGCTGATGCCCTCGAAATCCGCGACGTCGGCGGCGATCAGGAAGACGCTCTGGCGCTGCTCCGCCGGGCGCTCGGCCAGGGCTTCGATGAAGTGCATGTTCTGCATCCGCCCGGCGCGGGTACGGGCGCGGCCGATCGCGTCGTAGAGCTCTTCCTCCAGCATCAGGCTGTCATAGCCCTTCTCGAGGATCGGATCGGCGAGCATGCCCTTCAGCGCCGCCTCGAACTCCGCTCCGGCGACCTCGCCATCGGCCACGATCACGTTGGCACAGGCCGACACCGCGGCCTTCATCAGCGGAGCGTCACCCGCATAGGCGGTCACCGTCTGCTTGAACCGGCCGAAGGCCGCCTGGACGAGGCTCATGGGACTCCCTTACGCGCATGCACGATGCCCTCCTTAGCAAGCGCGGCGGTAAGAGAAAATCGGCAGGCTGCCGCAGCGCAGCATGTCGGCGTCGTCAGGGTTCCGGCCGCAGTTCCTAGCGGATTTGGGCATGCGCCGGGCGCGCGAACAGCCCGGCACCTCCGGTCACGTTGCCAACCGGTTGCAGGCCGCCGCGCGCCGATGCTAACCCGTCGTTCAAGAACAGGACGGGGGAGGCAAGCGTGGATGCAGACGAGCGCCACACGGGGCGAGCCCTCGCCCCACGGCCCTCCTCCGCCCTGGCGAAGCCGCCGGCCCCGGCGATCCCCGCCGCCCCGACCCGCCTGACCGCCCGGCTGCAGCGCGCTTACACGATCGCCGACCTGCGCGCCCAGGCGGCCCGGCGGCTGCCGAAGGCGGTGTTCGACTTCATCGACGGCGGCGCCGAGGACGAGCGCACCTTGCGCGACAACGTCGAGGCCTTCGACGGCTGGATGCTGATGCCGCGGGTCGGCGTCGATGTCGGCACCCGCGACCTGTCCCGGTCGATCCTCGGATATCGCGCGTCCCTGCCGATCATGATGGCGCCGACCGGGCTCGCCGGTTTCTTCTGGCCCGACGGCGAGGTGGCGGGCGCGCGGGCGGCGGCGCGCGCCGGCATCCCCTACTGCCTGTCGACCAATTCCGTCGCCTCGATCGAGCAGGTGGCGGAGGGCGCGCCCGAGGGCGAGCGCTGGTTCCAGCTCTACTTCCTGCGCGACCGGGACTGGATGCAGGCGCTCCTGCGCCGCGCCGCCGCGTCGCGCTACCGGGTGCTCTGCCTCACCGTCGACCTCGCGGTGCAGGGCCGGCGCGAGCGCGACCTGCGCAACGCCTTCACCATGCCGCTCAAGCCCCGCCTCTCCACCGCCCTCGACCTCGCCCGACGGCCGGCCTGGCTCGCCGGTGCCGCCCGGTCGCGGCTCGGCTTCGGCAACTTCCAGATGGTAGGGACCGGCTTCACCAGCGTGGCGCAGCACGTCGCCTCGCTGTTCGACCCCTCGGCCAGTTGGGACGACATCGCGCGCATCCGCGACCTTTGGCGCGGCCCGATGGCGCTGAAGGGCCTGCTGCATCCGGGCGACGCCGAGACGGCGGTGGCGCTCGGCATCGAGGCGGTGATCGTCTCCAACCATGGCGGCCGCCAGCTCGACGACGTGCCGGCGGCGATCACCGCCCTGCCGGACGTGGCCGAGGCGGTGGCGGGCCGAGCCGAGATCATCCTCGACGGCGGCGTGCGCCGCGGCACCGACGTGATCAAGGCACTGGCGCTCGGCGCCACCGCCTGCAGCCTGGGGCGACCGTTCCTGTGGGGCCTCTCGGCCGGCGGGACCGCGGGCGTCTCCCGGGCGATCGAGATTTTCGGGAGTGAACTCGACAACGCGATGACGTTGCTGGGAACCCCGACGCTCGACGCCATCACACGGGACCATGTGCGGATGCGGCGGGGCGGGTGGTGAGGGCCAGCCCCGATCAACGGCCGGCCGTTCCGACATCGTCCGCCGGGCCGCGGCTCACCCCACCGCCTCCCCGTCCCGCAAGGCCCGCCGCAGCACCTTGCCGACATTAGTCTTCGGCAGGCTGTCGCGGAAGACGATGCGGCGCGGCACCTTGTAGGCCGTGAGGCCTTCCCGGGCATAGGCGCGCAGGGCGTCCGCCGTCAGGTCGGGGTCGCGCCGGACCACGTGGGCGACGACGCTCTCGCCGGTCTCCGCCGCGGGCTCGCCCACCACCGCCACTTCGAGCACGCCCGGATGGGCGGCGAGCACGTCCTCGACCTCGTTCGGATAGACGTTGAAGCCGGAGACCAGGATCATGTCCTTCATCCGGTCGACGATGCGGACCTGGCCGTCGGGCTCGATCACCGCGATGTCGCCGGTGCGGAAGAAGCCGTCCGGGGTCATCGCCCGGGCGGTCTCGTCGGGCCGGCCCCAGTAGCCGGCCATCACCTGCGGGCCGCGGACGCAGAGCTCGCCGGGCTGGCCCATCGGCAGGGTCGTGCCGGCGTCGTTGCGGATGCAGACCTCGGTCGAGGAGACCGGGTAGCCGATGGTGCCCGACCAGTCGTGCAGGTCCGGCGGGTTGATCGAGACCACCGGCGAGGTCTCCGACAGGCCGTAGCCCTCGATCACCGTCTTGCCGGTCGCCGCCTTCCAGCGCTTTGCGACGGGTCCCTGCATCGCCATCCCGCCGGCGATGGAATATTCGAGCCGCGACCAGTCGACCTTGGCAAGATCGGGATGGTTGAGGAGCGCGTTGAACAGGGTGTTGACGCCCGACAGGTTGGTGAACCGGCTCTTGCGCAGCAACGTCACGAAGCCGCCGATGTCGCGCGGGTTCGGCACCAGCAGGCAGCAGGCCCCGAGCCGCATCATGAAGAAGAAGCAGCAGGTCAGCGCGAAGATGTGGTAGAGCGGCAGGGCCGTGACCATCACCCGGCCCGGCCCCTCGTCGTCGCGCATGCGGAACCACACCCGGCTCTGCTCGACATTGGCGGCGACGTTGCGATGGGTCAGCATCGCCCCCTTCGACACGCCGGTGGTGCCACCGGTATATTGCAGGAAGGCGAGGTCGTCGGGACCGACCGCGACCGGCCGGAACGTCGCCTTGCGCCCCGCGGCGAGGGCCGCCTTGAAGTGCGTGCGGCGTGCGGCCGGCAGGCTGAAGGCCGGCACCGCCTTCTTCAGGTGGCGCGCCGCGAGCGTGATCAGCGAGCCCTTGAGCCCGAGCCCGTCGCCGGCGCCGGCCACCACCACCCGTTCGAGACCGGGCAGGTCGGGCAGCGCCTCGGCGACGGTGTGGCAAAAGTTCTCCAGCACGAAGAGCGCCCGGGCGCCGGCATCGCGCAGCTGGTGGGTGAGTTCGCGGGGGGTGTAGAGCGGGTTGACGTTGACCACCGTGGCGCCGGCGAGCAGCACCCCGACGAGCGCGATGGGAAAGGCCGGCACGTTCGGCATCATGATGGCGACCCGGTCGCCCTTGCCGATGCCGTGCGCCTGGAGCCAGGCCGCCACCGCCCCGCCCTCGCGCCGCAGGGCCGCATAGGTCAGCGAGGCCCCGAAACAGGTGATCGCCGGCCGGTCGGCGAAGCGTTGCGCACACGATTCGATCAGCTCGACCAGCGTGCCGAGGCCGTTCACGTCGATCTCCGCCGGGACGCCGGCCGGGTAGGCGGCGAGCCAGGGCCGCGGCGGGGTTTTCGGTTCCATCGCGCTCGACCCCTTGCCCATGAACTCCTGCCCTCCCGGTGCCGGATGCCTCCTTGGATGCCACGCGGGGCTCCGGCTTACCTCCGGGTTAGCGCCTAGCCGAGGCCGTTTCAACCGACCCGCGAGGACCGGCGAGGCCGAGGATCGCATGGGGCAGGAACGCCGCGAGCACGATTCCCAGGGACACCATCGCTTGCGTACCGGCGAGCGGACGGCGTGGAAAACCCGAGAGGCCGAGATCCCGTGCCGCCGCCAGGAGGCCGAGGGCCCAGGCGAGCGCGACGAAGCGCAGAAGCCCCCGGACGAGGGCCCGGCGCCAGGTGCCGCGACGCGGCAGGCCGCGGGCGATCAGGGCGGCAAAGCCCAAGGCTCCGCCGAACACGGACGCCGCCACAACCGCGCCGAGCCCCTGCGCCAGGGCCATCGGCTGGCCGGACAGGAAGGCGACGCCTCCGACCGAGAAGCCGGCCCGCAGCACCAGCCCACCATAGGTCGGGTGCAGCGACAGGGCGACGACGAGGGCGAATCCGAAAACCGCCCCGAGCCAGCCCCGCCAGCCCGGCGCGGAGAGCGGCAGCAGGGCCGCCCGCACGACGCCGTACACGATGGCCGCGAAGAACAGCGGGTAGCGGTCGGCGAAGAAGCCGTAGACCCACGCGTCGAGGCCGGCCGAAGCCAGGCTGCCCTGCGTCGCGCCGGTCGCGGCGGCGAGCGCCACCGCGGCGAGGGCCGCCCCGAGCGGGATCAGGGCGGCGAGGTGCCCCGTCCGGGAGGATGTCCGGGCCCCCGGACGGTCTCCGGCCGCGGCGCTCACGCCTCGTAGTGGTCGCGCACGAGTCGGTCGAGGAGGCGCACGCCCCAGCCCGAGCCCCAGGAGCGGTTGGTCTCGGTGGCCGGCGAGCCCATCCCGACGCCGGCGATGTCGAGGTGGATCCACGGCACGTCGTTGACGTAGCGCTTGAGGAACTGGGCCGCCGTGGCCGAGCCGCCGTGCCGGCCGCCGGTGTTCTTCATGTCGGCGAATTTCGACTCGATCAGCTTGTCGAAGCCCGGCGCCAGCGGCATCCGCCAGACCTTCTCGCCGGTGGCCTCGCCCGCCGCCGAGAGGCGCTGCGCCAGTTCGTCGTTGTTCGAGAACATGCCGGCGAATTCCTGGCCGAGCGCCACCAGGATCGCGCCCGTCAGGGTCGCGAGATCGATCATGAACCGGGGCTTGTAGGTCTGCTGGACGTGCCAGAGCACGTCGGCGAGCACCAGGCGGCCTTCCGCGTCGGTGTTGATGATCTCGATCGTCTGGCCCGACATCGAGGTGACGATGTCGCCGGGGCGCTGGGCCTTGCCGTCGGGCATGTTCTCGACGAGACCGATGGCGCCGAGCGCGTTGACCTTGGCCTTGCGGCTGGCGAGCGCGTGCATCAGGCCGACGACGCAAGCCGCGCCCGCCATGTCGCCCTTCATGTCCTCCATGCCGCCGCTCCCCTTGATGGAGACGCCGCCGGAATCGAAGGTCACGCCCTTGCCGATGAAGGCCACCGGCGCCTCGGAGGCGTCCTCGCCGCCGTTCCAGCGCATGATGACGACCCGGGCCTCCTTGGCCGAGCCCTGCGCGACGGCGAGGAGAGCCCGCATGCCGAGCTTCTTCATGTCCTTCTCGTCGAGGATCTCGATCTCGACGCCGAGCTTCTCCAGGGCGGAGGCCCGCCGGGCGAACTCCTCCGGGTCGAGGACGTTCGGCGGCTCGTTGACGAGTTCGCGGGCGAGGATCACGCCCTCGGCCAGCCCCTCGGCGCCGCGCATGGCCTTCTTCAGCCCGGCATTCTCCGGCACCAGCAGGGTCAGGCGACCGTTGCCGCCCGTCTCCTCGCCGTCGGGCGACTTCTTGCTCTTGTAGCGGTCGAACTTGTAGGCGCGTAGCCGCGCCCCCGTCGAGAAGGCCGCGACCTCGTCGGTGCCGGGCGCGGTGCCGGGCCATTCGAGCACCAGGGTGGCCGAGCGGCTGCCGAGCTTGCCGGCGGTGTAGCCGCCCAGGCTCGCCCAGTCGCGCGCGGCCGCCTCGTCGGAGCCGGTGCCGATCACCACCAGCCGCTCGACCGACAGGCCGGCCGGGGCGGTAAGCACCATCGCGCTCGACGCCTTGCCCTTGAACCGCTCGACGCCGGCCGCCCGTGCCACCAGCTCGGCCGCGCCGGGCCCGGCGATCTCGGCCGCCCGCGGCGACAGCGCGAGGTCCTCGCCCACGAACAGCACGAGGTCGCCGCCGGGCTTGAGCGGCGCCCCGGACGCGGCGAGGGATTCGATCTCGATGCTGATGCCGTCCGCCATGGCGCTGCTTTCGTCCCGTTCTTTTCGGTTTCGCGCGCGTCCCTTACGGCGCCGCGTCGGACCTGTGTAGCGGCCGGACGCCCGCGAGCGCAACGCGGCCGGGTGTGGCGAGAGGGGCGCGCCCGCCCGCAAAAGGCCGCACTTGCCGTGCTTCTTGCCGCGCTTGAGGGCACCCGGTGCTTGTGCGGCCGGCGGGGGGCGCCTAACCATCATCCACGCGGAAGGGGGCCCGACCGCAGCCGGCCGATGAAGCAGATCGAGCGATACATCTTCCGCATCGCCCTCGGGGCCTTCCTGTCGTGCCTGATCGGCCTCACCGGCGTGATCTGGGTGACGCAGGCCCTGCGCGAGCTGGACCTCATCACGGCCAAGGGCCAGACCCTGCTGATCTTCTTCCTGATCACCGGGCTGTCGCTGCCGACCCTGATCACCGTGATCGCGCCGGTCGCGCTGTTCATCGCGGTGGTCTACGCGCTGAACAAGCTCAACGGCGATTCCGAGCTGATCGTGATGAGCGCGGCCGGCATGTCGCCGCGCCACCTGATGCGGCCGTTCCTGACGCTGGCGCTGATCGTCAGCGCGGCGATCGGCTTCCTCACCATCCAGGTGATGCCGTCGAGCTTCCAGGAACTGCGCGACGTGCTGACCCGGGTGCGGGGCGACTTCATCGCCAACGTGGTCAAGGAAGGACAGTTCACCAGCCTCGACAGCGGCATCACCTTCCATTTCCGCGAGCGGGCGCCGAACGGGGCCTTGCTCGGCATCTTCATGCAGGATCGGCGCGAAGCCGGGAAGACCGTGGTCTACCTCGCCGAGCGCGGCCAGGCGGTCGATCTCGACGGCCAGACCTACCTGGTGCTCGAGAAGGGCAGCATCCACCGCCAGCAGCCGGGCAGCCGCGATTCCTCGATCATCACCTTCCAGCGCTACGCCGTCGATCTGGCGGCGTTCACGCCGCCCGATGCCGACACGATCTACAAGCCGCGCGAGCGCTCGACCGTGCAGCTGATGTTCCCGGACTCGAACGAGACCTACTACAAGCTGACCAAGGGCCGGTTCCGGGCCGAACTGCACGACCGGCTCTCGTCCTGGCTCTATCCCCTGGCGCTCGGGCTGATCGCCTTCGCGGCGCTCGGCGATCCCCGCACCACCCGCCAGGGCCGCGGGCTCGCCGTGGCGGGCGCCATCGCCGCCGTGGTGGGGTTGCGGATCGCGGGCTTTGCCGCCTCGAGCGCGGCGGTGCGCAGTCAAGGAGCGGTGATCGCGGTCTATGCCGTGCCGCTCGTCGCGATCGCCCTGTCCCTCCTCGTCGCCACTCAGGGCAACCGGGTGCGGGCCTTCAATGCCGGGATCGCCGCGCGACTGCGCCGGCTCTCGGGGGCGGTCCCGGTCCTGCGGACCCGGACGAGCTGAACCGCGATGCTGATCGGCTTCACCCTCGGCCGCTATCTGGCGGCCCGCTTCCTGCGCATGATCCTGGGGGTCTTCCTCACGGTCTTCGCCCTCGTCTACACCCTCGACTTCGTCGAGCTGATGCGCCGGGCCGGCGACGCCGAGGGGGCGTCCGCCACCGTGATGGCGCGGCTGGCTTTGTTTCGCACGCCCGCCGTAGCCGAGCAGGTGCTGCCCTTCGCGATCCTGTTCGGCGCCATGGCGGCTCTGCTCCAGCTCAGCCGCAAGCTCGAGCTGGTGGTGGCCCGCGCCGCCGGCATCTCGGCCTGGCAATTCCTCCAGCCCGGCGTTCTGGTGGCGCTCGGCATCGGCGCCTTCACGGTCGGGGTCTACAACCCGGTCTCGGCGGAGCTGAAGCAGCGCTCGACCGAGATCGAGGCCAAGATCTTCGCCAAATCCTCGAAGGCCGGCTCCGGCAAGGACCTGTGGATCCGCCAGCGCAGCCTCGACGGCCAGGCGATCATCCGGGCCGAGACCGCGATCGAGGGCACCACGACGCTCGCCGGCGTCGCGGTCTTCACCTTCGACGATGCGGGCGCCTTCACCCAGCAGATGCAGGCGGCCCGCGCCACCCTGCATGACGGCTACTGGGAATTGCAGGACGTGCGCGTGCAAGGCCTCGACCAGGAGCCGCAGAGCTACGACACCTATCTGATCGCCTCGACGCTCGACCCCTCGCAGGTGCGCCAGCGCTTCACCCCACCCGAATCCGTGCCTTTCTGGCAACTGCGCCAGACGATCGCCCGGACCGAGCGGGCGGGACTCGACGCCACGCGTTACCGTCTCCAGTACGACGTTCTGATGGCCCGGCCGGTGCTGTTCCTGGCGATGGTGCTGGTGGCGGCGTCGGTTTCGTTAAGGTTCTTCCGCTTTGGTGGCATCGGCAAGATGGTTCTCGGCGGCGTCGCGGCGGGCTTCGTGCTCTACGTGGCACGCCAGGTGATGGAGGGCCTCGGCGCCTCTGGATTGGTCGCGGCACCGGTGGCGGCGTGGTTCCCGGCCGTGGTAGGGAGTCTTCTCGGAACGCTCGCGCTTCTGCACCTGGAGGACGGCTGATGCCTGACCTCCGGAGGATGGGCGCGGGGCTAGCGGGTGCAGGGATGGGTCGAGTCGTGCGTAAGGCCGCGGGTGCCGCGGTCACGGGATCCCTGACGGTCATGCTGGCCGCTGCCGTGACGGCAGGCGTGGGCGGCCTTGCGTATGCGCAAGGCACGCTCAACGACCGCCTGGCGGCCGGATCGGCCAAGAACGCGGCCAAGGGCAACAACGAGCGGCTCCTCGTCGAGGCGAAGGAACTCGTCTACGACAACGACCGCAACACGGTCTCGGCGGTCGGCAACGCCGAGCTGCATTACGGCCCGCGCACCCTCCTGGCCGACCGCGTCCGCTACGACCGCAACACCGGCCGGGTCTTCGCCGAGGGCAATGTCCGCCTCACCGACGAGACCGGCGCGGTCGTGACCGGCGACCGGATGGAGCTGACCGACGACTTCAAGTCCGGCTTCATCGATTCGCTGCGCATCCAGCAGACGATCGAGCAGCGCGGCCGCCCGGCTCGGGTGCGCTTCTCCGCCCCGCGGGCGGAGCGCGTCGAGGGCCAGACCACGACCTTCGAATACGGCACCTACACGGCCTGCGAGCCGTGCAAGGACCATCCCGAGCGGCCGCCCCTGTGGCAGGTCAAGGCGGCGCGGATCATCCACAACAACGAGGAACGCCGGATCTACTACGAGGATTCCTACCTCGAAGTGGCCGGCATCCCGGTCGCTTACCTGCCCTATTTCTACTCGCCCGACCCGACGGTGCGGCGCGATACCGGCTTCCTGGCGCCGCACTTCGTGTCCTCGAACGTGCTCGGCTACGGCATCGGCACGCCGTTCTTCTGGAACATCGCGCCCGATTACGACCTCACCGTCGAGCCGACCTTCCTGTCGAAGCAGGGCGTGCTCGGCCAGGCCGAGTGGCGCCAGCGGCTGGCCAACGGCTTCTACAACCTTCGCGTCAGCGGCATCTTCCAGTCGACGCCGAGCGCCTTCCTGCCCGGCCCCCTCGGCTCGGGCGACCGCGACTTCCGCGGCTCGATCGAATCGGCCGGCCAGTTCTACCTGGCCCCGAACTGGCGCGCCGGCTGGGACGTCGTCGGCGTCACCGACAAGTGGTTCCTCGACAATTACCGCATCCGCAACCAGACGATCAGCACGGATTACTTCCGCGAGGCGGTCTCCACCGCCTACCTGATCGGCCAGGGCGACCGCTCGTGGTTCGAGGCGCGGGGCTACTACTTCAAGGGCCTGTCGACCTTCGACTGGCAGAAGCAGCAGCCGGTCGTCGCCCCGGTGATCGACTACGACAAGCGCCGCGACGGGCCCGACCCGATCGGCGGCGAGGTGCGGTTCCAGGCGAACTTCACCCACCTGACCCGGGACGCGACCCAGTACACCCAGATCCCGCGCACCGGCACCTACCTGCTCAGCCCGAGCGTCAACGGCATCACCTTCCCGCTCTACAGCACCTGCTCGGTGTTCGAGCGCGGGCAGTGCCTGGTGAGCGGGCTGGCCGGCGACACCACCCGGGCCACCGCCCAGGTGTCGTGGCGGCGCACCTTCACGGACGAGTTCGGCCAGCGCTGGCAGCCCTTCGCCTATCTGCGCGGCGACGCGTTCTTCGTGAACCCGAACACGACCGGCTACCAGAACAACGAAGTCACCAACCTGTTCTCGCCGGAATCCAACTTTTCCGGCCGGGTGATGCCGGCGGTCGGCCTCGAATACCGCTATCCCTTCGTCGCCGACTTAGGCCCGCTCGGCGTCCACACCGTGTCGCCGGTCGCCCAGGTGATCGCGCGGCCGAGCGAGACCAAGATCGGCCGGCTGCCGAACGAGGACGCGCAGAGCCTCGTCTTCGACGACACCTCTCTGTTCGCCTGGGACAAGTTCTCCGGCTACGACCGGGTCGAGGGCGGCGTGCGCGCCAATCTCGGCGCCGAGTACTCGATCACCGGCCGCAACGGCTTCTACATGAACGCGATGTTCGGCGAGTCGATCGCGCTCGCCGGCGTCAACTCGTTCCGCCGCGGCGACATCGACAATGTCGGCCGCGATTCGGGCCTCGAGACCACGCGTTCGGACTTCGTCTCGCGCTTCCAGGTCTCGCCGAACCAGAACATCAGCTTCATCACCCGGGCCCGGTTCGACAACGCCACCTTCGCGCTCAAGCGCTTCGAGAGCGGCATCACGGCGAAGTTCGCGCCGTTCCTGCCGCTCGAGACCTCGCTCATCTACGCCCGCTACGAAGCGCAGCCCGAGCTCGGTTACGACCGCCGCCGCGAGGGCCTGCAGGCCTCGGCCCTCTACAACATCACGCCGAACTGGTTCGTCACCGGCTCGGTGCTGTTCGACCTCTCGCACTACCTCCAGGTACGCGAGTTCTACGCCTCGGCGGCGCAGGCCTATTTCCTCAACCCGGTCGGCACCGCACCGGTCTACGAGCGGGCCGACAAGTTCTACGTCTCGTCGTCGGGCTTCGGCTTCGGCTATCGCGACGAGTGCACGACGATCTCGCTCAACTACCTGTCCTCTCCGATCGAGACCGCCTCGGGCCTGCGGGAGCGCAACCGCACCTTCCTGCTGCGGATCGAGCTACGCACCCTCGGCGAGGCGAATTTCCGCCAGAACCTCAGCACCACCACGACGGCGGACGGCATCGCCACCGCCCGGTGACGGGCCGGTCGGGCCCTTCCCGCCGCCGGGGTTCTTGCCCACCGGAAGCCGGGATGCCATGGCGCGGGGACGCGCCACGACGGACGGGGATCCCCGCAATGACCACAGCCCTCGCGCTGACACAGGGCGATCCGGCGGGGATCGGCCCGGAGATCACCCTGCGGGCCTGGCTCGCCCGGGAGGAGCACGGGCTCGCCCCGTTCTTCGTCATCGGCGACCCGGATTTCTTGAGCAAAATCGCGGCCCGGCTCGGCCTCGCGGTGCCCTTGTGCGAGGTCACGCCCGAGAGTGCGGCGCAGGCCTTTGCCCGGGCCTTGCCGGTGGTGCGGCTGCCCGGCGGCCTCACCGTCGCGGCGGAGCCCGGCGCCCCCGATCCGGCGAGCGCCGCCGGCACGCTCGCCTCGATCGACGAGGCGGTGCGGCTGGTGCAGGCGGGTCGCGCGCCGGCCCTCGTCACCAATCCGATCGCCAAGCACGTGCTCTACGAGGCGGGCTTCCGCCATCCCGGCCATACCGAGTATCTGGCGGCCCTCGCGGCCGAGCCCGGCGCGACCCCGCCGATGCCCGTGATGCTGCTGTGGTCCGAGGACCTGGCGGTGGTGCCGGTGACGATCCACGTGGCGTTGCGCCGGGTGCCGGAGCTCTTGACCGTAGACCTCGTGGTCGAGACCGCCCGCATCGTCGACCGCGACATGCGGGCCCGCTTCGGCCTGTCCGCCCCGCGCCTCGTGCTCGCCGGGCTCAACCCGCATGCGGGCGAGGCCGGCACGATGGGCCTGGAGGATCGCGACGTGCTGGCGCCCGCGATCGAGGCCTTGCGGGCGGAGGGCATCCGGATCACCGGCCCGCACCCGGCCGACACGCTGTTCCACGCCCGCGCCCGGGCCACCTACGACGTGGCGCTCGCCCCGACCCACGACCAGGCCCTGATCCCGATCAAGACACTCGCCTTCGACGAGGGCGTGAACGTGACCCTCGGGCTGCCGTTCCTGCGCACCTCGCCCGACCACGGCACCGCCTTCGATATCGCCGGCAAGGGCTTGGCCAAGCCCGACAGCCTGATCGCGGCCCTCAAGCTCGCCGGGCGGCTGACCCGGACGGGAGTGTCGGCATGAGCGCGCCGGACGGTCTGCCGCCGCTGCGGGAGGTGGTGCAGGCGCACGACCTGATGCCCCGCCGCTCGCTCGGCCAGAATTTCCTGTTCGACCTGAACCTCACCGGCCGGATCGCCCGCTCCTCGGGACCGCTCGACGGGGTGACGGTG
Source organism: Methylobacterium sp. 142-1Y (assembly GCF_057747795.1). Classification (NCBI taxonomy): domain Bacteria; kingdom Pseudomonadati; phylum Pseudomonadota; class Alphaproteobacteria; order Hyphomicrobiales; family Methylobacteriaceae; genus Methylobacterium; species Methylobacterium sp. 142-1Y. Next base: position 2,324,561 of record NZ_CM173224.1, read on the forward strand.
GTCGAGGTCGGCCCAGGACCAGGCGGCCTGACCCGGGCGCTGCTGATGCACGGCGCGGCGCGTGTGATCGCGGTCGAGCGCGATCCCCGTGCCCTGCCGGCGCTCGCCGAAATCGCCGCCCATTATCCCGGCCGCCTGGAGGTGGTGGAGGCCGACGCGCTCGAATTCGACCCGCGGCCGATGATCGGCGATGGCCCGGCCCGGATCGTCGCCAACCTCCCCTACAATGTCGGCACGCAGCTCCTCACCGGCTGGCTCACGGCGGAGGCCTGGCCGCCCTGGTGGGAGTCGCTGACCCTGATGTTCCAGCGCGAGGTGGCCGAGCGCATCGTCGCCGACGAGGGCGACCGGGCGAATTACGGCCGGCTCGGCGTGCTCTGCGGCTGGCGCACCAAGGCCCAGATCCTGTTCGACGTGCCGCCCGCGGCCTTCGTGCCGCCGCCCAAGGTGACGTCGAGCGTGGTGCGGCTGGTGCCGCGGCCCGAGCCCCTGCCGTGCCGGGTCCGGGCGCTCGAAACCGTGACCGGCGCCGCCTTCGGCCAGCGCCGCAAGATGCTGCGCCAGAGCCTCAAAGCCGCGACCCCCGACCCCGCCCGCCTGCTCGCCGCCGCCGGCATCCCCGAGACGGCAAGGGCCGAGGAGGTGCCGGTGGCAGGCTTCGTTGCGATGGCGCAGGTGCTCTGAGCCGAATTACGGACACGGGACACGACAGACCGATTTGGCCGCCTCGCCGGCCTCTCCCACCCGCGACCTCATCCTGAGGTGCCGCGTAGCGGCCTCGAAGGAGGGCTCCAAAGATCGCAGAGATTTCTGGAGCCCTCCTTCGAGGTCAGTCGATCTTTGGTCGACTAACACCTCAGGATGAGGTGGCAGGTGGGATGTTCGAATCTGCGGATGAACAGCACTGTCGTGGGCCGGGCATGCAGATTTGCTGAGATCTTCAGCCGTTCTGCATGGACGGGACGCCCCTCGGTCGCTTCGGTCGCAGGCGTATCGCCGCGTTATAAAAACGGTCGTTGAAAACGACCTTTGGTTCCGTTCTCGAATCTTCGCCAAGCCTCTGGCTTGGCGTCGAAAATTCGAGATGGGTCGACGGCCCCGTCGACCTCGGGCTCGGCCGGCGGCTTCACCTGGCCGCTCGCGGCCTGGGACGGGTCGCGCATCGCCTTGAGCACGTCGGCGATGGTCTCCTGCTCGGCGACCTCGAAGCGCGCGAACTGCTTCACGTCGTCGTCGGAGGCCTTCCGCAGCGCGACGCGGCTCGCCGCCAGGGAGGCGGAGCCGGCCGCCAGGGTGTCGGCGGCGTGCTCGGCCTCGGCCTCGCCCATCCGGGCGCCGGTCTTGCCCGTCGCCGCCGCGTTCGGGCCGCCCTGCGGCTGCGCGATGACCACCGTGACGAGGGAAGGTGTCGCCACGGCCGAGGCGATGGCGGTCGGTGCGAGACGACGATGCATGGGACACCTTGCTCTTCGCGGTGAGACGCTCCCGCAGGATCCCGGGCGCGGGACTCCGAACCGGGCCCCCTGAGAGCAAGCGCTAACGAAACGACGAAAGAGGGGATTTCAGCCTCGTCTTTCGGAAATCGCTCCAGCGCCCGCGAAGGGTGCGGTCCCGCTCCGTTCGCGCCCTTGGGCTACGCCCATCGGTGAGGTTACGCCGCCCGTCGCGAACGTGTCGTCTCGTGAGGACAAGACCCGGGATCGATAAACCCCACGACCGGCGGGACGATCGCGGGATACGGAGGCTGAGGGTGACCACGATCTTCTTCGGACCGCCCGTCGCGGCGCAGGAGGCCCAGCAGGAAACCGCCAGGCAAGGGGGTGCCAGGCCGGTCGCGCCCATCTGCTGCTCGGCGATCGTCGTCTGCCACCTCGTCGACCGGCGCCGGGTGACGAAACCGTAATCTCCCGGCGAGGTCCGGGCCATAAGGCCACGCTTACTCTTTCTCCTCGGCGGCCCGACGGGCGGCCGCGCGAGGATCCGTGTCATGCGACGCACTCTCACTACCGGGGTTTTCGCCACCGTGACCCTGGCCGGGATCTTGAGCGCCGGGCTGCTCGGCACCGCCCTGGCGCAGGCGCCGCGGCCGGTGCAGGTCGCGCATGCGGGCGACCATGCGGCCGATGGGGCGGGCCGGCACCGCCTCAGCGCCGAGGACGTCCAGGCCTTCACCGATGCGCGGGTCGCCGCCCTGCATGCCGGCCTGAAGCTCACGCCCGACCAGGAGAAGCTGTGGCCGCCGGTCGAGGACGCGATGCGCAACCTCGCCAAGGTCCGGCGCGACCAGCGCGAGGCCCGGCGCGGCGAGGATCACGATCCCGTGGCGGAGACGGCGCCGGACGCGATCCGGGCCCGGGCCGATGCCCTCGCGGCGCGCTCAGACGCCCTGCGCAAGCTCGCCGACGCCTCGCAGCCGCTCTACGCCACCCTCGACCAGGCGCAGAAGCAGCGCGCCGCGATGCTGGGCCGGCCGATGGGGCGGCATCACCACCCGGGTATGCACCGGCACCACCGCGACGACTGACCGCGTCCATCGACCGCCCGGACATCAAGGCCTCTCTCCTCGCCGCTCCGGCTCGTGCCGCGGGCGGCGCTGCCGCATGGCGCGCCCGCATGATGGAGCGCGCGCAACAATCCGCGCAATCCGCACGCAATCCGGCCATGCGATACCGGACGGCGCGGCGAAGCTCGGCAGAACCGAAACATCGGCCGGGACACCGCGAGGAAACGCGCCATGGCGGGCCATCGCGGCCGGTCGGACCCTCACGGGCCCGGACGGCACGATCGACCCAACCGACGAGCAGCCATGACAAACTGAGCGGCAACCAGCGGGAGAGGCAGATGGACAACGTCATCCGTCCGGATTTCCAGCGCGCAGCCAAGGCACGGGCCGACGAAAACACGACACCCCGTGCCGGCGGTCCCGTGCAATACGTCAAGACCTACGGCGAGGTCGGGCCGCACGCCGTGTCGCTGGTGCGCGCCCGTTCGGGCCTGAAAGGCGACGTCTACCACGTCGTGATCGACACGCCCCGGGGCCAGGTCGGCCCGGTCGGCGTCGAGCCGGCGACCGAGGACGGCAAGTTCGATGCCGACCGCGTCGGCATGGCGGTGATGCGCACCCTCGAGTTGCTGGCCGGACGCCCGGGCGATTTCGACGTCGCCTGAGGCCAGGACCCGCCTCCCTCGCAACCCTCTCCCCCGTCCGCCGAAGGCCGCCCCGCGTGGACAGCCGGGGTGAGGCCGCGCCATCATGCGGGGCAGACGAGCGGGAGCGGGCGATGGCCGCGACAGAAGACACCTGGACCTATTTCGAGGGCGCCTGGCACCCGGGCAACGTGCGGATGATGGGGCCGCGTACCCATGCCGCCTGGCTCGCCTCGACGGTGTTCGACGGCGCCAGGGCCTTCGAGGGCGTGACCCCGGACCTCGACCTGCATCTCTCCCGGATCAACCGCTCGGCCGCCAATTTCGGCCTCGAACCGGTTGTCGCGGAGGGCACCTGGGCCGAATTGGTGCGGGACGGTCTGACGCGGTTCGCGCCCGACGCCGCGCTCTACATCCGGCCGATGTACTGGGCGGAAGGGGGGCTGGGCGGTGCGGTGCGGCTCGACCCCGCCTCGACCAATTGGTGCCTGTGCCTCTACGAGGCGCCGATGCCGCCGCCGACCGGGTTCACCGCCACCCTGTCGCCGTTCCGGCGCCCGACGCCGGACATGGCCCCCCTCGACGCCAAGGCCGGCTGCCTCTACCCGAACAGCTCGCGGGCGATCGCCGAGGCCGCCTCGCGCGGCTTCGGCAACGCCCTGATGCGCGATGCGCTGGGCAACGTCGCGGAATTCGCCACCGCCAACGTGCTGATGGCCCGTGACGGCGTGGTCTACACCCCGGTGCCGAACGGCACGTTCCTCGCCGGCATCACCCGGGGCCGGGTGATCGCGCTCCTGCGCGAGGCCGGGGTCACGGTGGTGGAGAAGACCCTCACCGTCGACGACCTGATGGCGGCCGACGAGGTGTTCTCGGTCGGCAACTACGCCAAGGTCGTGCCGGTGACCGCCCTCGACGAGCGGACCTTCGCGCCCGGCCCGCTGTTCGACAAGGCCCGCGAGCTGTACTGGACCTTCGCCCACCGGGGCTGATTCGCCTTTACGCCCCCGCTTCCTTCGCTACGGTTGCGGCAACGCAAGCGAAGGGAGTCGCGTGGGACAGATGATGGTCGTGCGGTTGGCGGTGGCGTGGGCGACGGTGGCGGCCTTCGCGGTGTTCGGCGGGGGCTGGCTCGGGGGGTTGGAGGCGCCGCTGGTGGCGGCGGGTCTGTTCGCCTGGCTGTTCGCCGTCATCCTGTGGTCGGCCTTCGGGGTGGTGCACGAGGCCGAGGAACTGGCCGACCGCCTCGGCGAGCCCTACGGCACCCTGATCCTGACCTTGTCGATCGTCATCATCGAGGTGGCGCTGGTCGCCGCCGTGATGCTCGGGGCCAAGGCCGCCCCGACGCTCGGGCGCGACACGATGTTCGCCGTCATCATGATCGTGATGAACGGTCTCGTCGGGCTCGGGCTGATCCTCGGCGGCCTGCGCCACCACCGCCAGAACTACAACCTCGACGGGGCCGGCGCCTATCTGGCGGCGATCATCCCGCTCACCACCATCGCGCTCATCATCCCGAACTTCACCACCTCGACCCCGGACGGCTCGCTGACGGCGTTCCAGGCGGTGGCGTTCTCGGTGCTGACGGTGGTGCTCTACGGCATCTTCCTCCTGCTCCAGACCGGCCGGCACAGCGACTTCTTCACCGATTTCGTCCAGCCGGGCACGGTCGTGGAGAAGAAGGCGCCCCACCCCGATGCCGGCCGCGGGGCGATCCTGCGCCATGCCGGGCTGCTCCTCGTCAGCCTTTTGCCGATCGTGCTCCTGTCGAAGAGCCTCGCGGCGATCCTCGACCACGGCATCAAGGCGCTCGGCGCGCCCTCGGCGCTCGGCGGCGTCATCATCGCGGCCATCGTGTTCACTCCGGAGGGGATCAGCGCCGTCAAGGCGATCCGGCGCGACCAGCTCCAGCGGGCGATCAACCTCTGCCTCGGCGCCGTGACCTCGACGGTCGGCCTCACCGTGCCGGCGGTGCTGGTGATCGGCCTCGTCTCGGGCCAGCGGGTGGTGCTCGGCCTGGCGCCGGCCGAGATGGCGGTGCTCGCCATGACGTTGCTGCTCAGCGTCATCACCTTCTCGCGCCAGGGCACGACGGTGCTGGAGGGCGCCGTCCACCTGGTGGTCTTCCTCACCTACCTGACGCTGATCTTCAGCCCGTGACGCGTGGGTGCCGGGGGCATGCCCCCGGCATTGTCAGACGTCGTAATCGCCCGGGGCGATGTCGGCGCTGCGCAGGAAGATCTGGAGGGCCGGCTGCATCGAGCGGTGCAGCCGGGCCGGATCCTCCACCGGGGCGCCGCCGAGCGCCCGGGCCATCGCTTCCTCCAGGGAGCCCGGCCCGTAGGGCGCCGGCAACGCCACTGCCGGGACGCCCCTGGCCTCGTCCCAGCCCATGGCGAGGCGGCGGATCAGGGCGATATGCTCCGGTCCCACCTCGAACACGATCTGCTCGGGCGAGGTGCCGGCCGCCTCGTCGCGAAACACGTCGGAGACGTGGGACAGGTCGAGCTTGGTCAGCGGGTTGTGGTAGCTGTAGCGGCCGGGCTTGAGGTCGGCGTGGTGCAGGAAGGCGACCAGCGCCTCGCCCACCGCCCGGTGCTCCTCCGCCGCGCCCTCGTCGTCGCCGGTGACGTTGGCGATGTCGCCGTCGCGGTCGAGGCTGCCATAGGGCGCGTCCGGATGGATCACCGGAGCGCCCTGCCCCGCCGGGTCCCAGGCCACGACCAGCCGCCGGATCAGGGCGATGCGCTCAAGCGTGATCTCGGTGGTGCGGCTGGTCATCGATGGGTCTCCGTGCGGAGCCCTCTGTAGAGCATCGGGGGGATGGGCGGGAGTCTCCGGCGTCCGACATCCTTCTCGTCTCCCTGCCTGAGCAGGACTGTTCGGGGAAAGAAGAGGCGCGGGTTTCCCCTCTCCCCGCGGGCGGGGAGAGGACTTCATCGACCTTGTCGTCGATGAAGTGAGCGGAGGCGGAAGCCGAAGTGAGGGTGAGGGGGTCTCGACGCGTGAGGCTCCTCTGGAAACACCCCCTCACCCTCGCCCTACGGGCTTCCTGAGCCCCTTCGGAGCTCAGGCCTCTCCCCGCCCGCGGGGAGAGGGGATTTCTCCGCGCCTCTTCCTTTAAGCAACAATTGATGAAGCGGCCTCGACTGTCCGGGCTCACCCGCCTTCGGTAACTTCGATCAAATCCCCAGATACACCCGCCTCACCTCCGGATCGTCCCGCAACGTCGCCGCCGGGCCCGAGAGCATCAGCCGCCCAGTCTGGAGCACGTAGGCCCGGTCGGCGATACTCAGCGATTCGGCCAGGCGCTGCTCGACCAGGAGGATCGTGGTGCCCGAGGCGCGGATCGCCTCGACGGCGGAAAAGATCTCGTCGACGAGCTTGGGCATGATGCCCTGCGAGGGCTCGTCGAGCATCAGCAGGCGCGGCCGGGTCATCAGGGCGCGGCCGATGGCGAGCATCTGCTGCTCGCCGCCCGAGAGAGTGCCGGCCCGCTGCGGCAGGCGCTCCTTCAGGCGCGGGAAGAGGGAGAAGACGCGCTCCAGCGGCGCCTCGCGGTCGGCTTCCTTGCGGTGGAGGTAGCTGCCGAGCCGCAGGTTGTCGGCGACGGAGAGGCGCGGAAACAGCCGCTTGTTCTCCGGCACGTAGGCGATGCCCTTCGCCGTGATGGCGTGGCCCGGCAACCCGTCGATCCGGGCGCCGTCGAACACCACCTCGCCGGATTTCGGCCGCTCCATCCCGGCGATGGATTTGAGCAAGGTCGACTTGCCGGCGCCGTTGGCGCCCGCCACGACGACGATCTCGCCGGTCTCGACCTCGATCGAGACGCCCTGGATGGCCAGGAGGCCCTGGTAGGCGGTGGAGAGCCCGCGGACCTCAAGCAGCACGGTGACGCTCCCCCAGATAGGCGGTGATGACGCCCTCATCGCGCACCACCTCGGTCGGGTGGCCTTCCGCCAGCACGCGGCCGAGATGCAGCACGACCGCGCGGTCGACCAGCGGCATCACCACCTCCATCACGTGCTCGACCATGATGACGGTGACGCCGCGGGCGGCGACCTTGCGGATCAGCTCGACCCCGGCCTTGGCCTCGCTCGGGGTGAGCCCCGTCAGCACCTCGTCGAGGAGAAGGAGCTTCGGCTCGGTGGCGAGCGCCCGGGCGACTTCGAGGCGCCGCTTCTCCGGCGGGGTCAGCTCCCCCGCCACCGCCTCGGCCCGATGGCTGAGGCCGGCGAAATCCAGGGTTTCCAGCGCCACGCGGCGGGCCGCGGCGGCGTTGGCGTGGCGGGAAAAGCCCCCGACGACGACGTTCTCGAGCACGTTCATCGAATCGAACGAGCGCGGCACCTGGAAGGTGCGGGCGATGCCGCGGCGGCAGCGCTCGGGGGCGGAGAGATCGGTGATGTCCTCGCCCCGGAAGACGATTCGTCCCTCGCTCGGCCGGTAGGTGCCGGAGATCAGGTTGAACAGGGTCGACTTGCCGGCGCCGTTCGGCCCGAGCAGCCCGAGGATCTGGCCCTCCGGCACGTCGAGACTGACATCCGCATTGGCGACGAGGCCGCCGAAGCGCAACGTGACGTGGTCGATGTGCAGCAAAGGTTCGCTCACGGCGTGGCCTCCTCGTTGCGGGCCTTGCGGGTGCGGCGAAACAGGCTGAGCACGCCTTCGGGCCGGGCGAGCGCCACCACCATCACCAGCACGCCGTAGAGCATCAGGTCGAGGCCGTTGCCGCTGCCGCCGAGATAGGAGCGGCTGATCTCGGTGAGCGGGATCAGGATCGCCGCCCCCACCAGCGGCCCCCACAGGGTGCCGATGCCGCCGAGCACCGCCGGGAGCGCGAAGAGCAGCGAGAAGCGGAAGCTCATCACGCTCTCGGGATCGATGTAGGAGACGTAAGCGGCATAGAAGCCGCCGCCGATCGCGGTGAAGAAGGCGGAGACCGCGGCCGCCGCCATCTTGGACCGGAAGACCTCGACGCCGAGGCTCTCGGCGGCCTGGGCGTCGTCCTTGACCGCGCGCCACCAATAGCCCCAGCGCGAGCCCTCGATCAGCCAGGTCACGAGCCACACCAGAGCCAGCATGCCGACGGCGAAGTGGACGTAGGGGATCTTGTCGCGGGCGAATTGCAGCGTCCACCAGGAATCCGGGTTGAACGGCCACTGGATGCCCATCGCGCCGCCGACGAAGTCCCAGTTGTGGACGAGCAGCAGGCCGATCTCCGCGATCACGATGGTGGCGATCGAGAAGTAGTGGCCGGCAAGCCGAAAGCACGGATAGCCGAGGATCAGCGCCACCGCCGCCGAGAGCAGGCCGCCCGCCAGCATGCCGAACCACGGCAGCACGCCGTAATTGACGAACAGCACCGATGTCGCGTAGGCGCCGAAGCCGAAATACAACGCATGGCCGAGCGAGACCTGGCCGCAATAGCCCCCTAGGATGTTCCAGCTCTGCGAGAGCGCGGCATACATCAGGGTCAGGATCAGGACATTCTGAAGGTAGACGTCGGTGATGCCGTATGGAAGCGCTGCGAGCGCGGCGAAGACCAGGGCGGCGACGACCAGCTTGCGCCGGCGCTTGGCCGCATAGCTCGCCTCGGCGCGGACGAGGCTCGATCCCGGCGCGAGGACGGTGGTCAGCGTGGTCATCAGAGCCTCCCGAACAGGCCTTGCGGCCGCACGAACACCACCGCGAGGTAGAGGGCGTAGACGCCGATGGATTTCAGGGCCGGCGGCAGGATCACCGCCGTGACCGCCTCGACGAGGCCGACGATGATCCCGGCGACGAGCGCGCCGGCCACGCTGCCGAAGCCGCCGAGCGCCACCGTGACGTAGGCGATGAGGGCAAAGCTCGCCCCGACCTGGGGGTGGATGTAGTAGAAGATCGCCAGCACGGCGCCGGCCAAGCCGACCAGCGCCGCGCCCAGGCCCCAGCCGAGGGCGAAGACCCGGTTGCGGTCGATGCCGACCAGCGCCACCGCGCCCTGGTCCTCGCGCGTCGCCTCCAGCGCCCGGCCGAAATCGGTCCGGCTCATCAGGAGGTGCAGCCCCCCGAAGGCGGCGAGCGAGACGATGGCGCCGAAGATCTGCGGCCAGGGCAGGAAGATGCCGCCGAGATCGAGGGTGCGCCCGCCGAGCCAGGTGTTCTGGACGTTGCGGTAATCGGGCGTGAACAGGTACTGCGCGGCGCCCTGGAGCAGGATCGCGAGCCCGAAGGTCGCGAAGATCTGCACCATGCCCTGGTTGGCCTTGGCCCGCATGGCGAAGCGCACCACGCCGAGATAGGCGGCGGCCCCGAGCACGAAGAGGAGGGCGGCGACCAGCGGCATCAGCACAACCGGATCGAGCCGGGTGACCAGCACCAGCCCGAAGGTCGCGTACATGGCCAGCATCAGGAACTCGCCATGGGCGAAGTTCACCACGTCCATCAGGCCGAAGATCAGCGAGAGGCCGACCGCGATCAGGGCATAGATCAAGCCCATCAGGAGGCCGCTCGCCAGCACCTGCACCAGGGCTTGCGTCGTCATGGGGGTGGGGGCTCCGGTGAGGTCGCGAAATGTTGGATCGACGGGCGCCAGGAATGGCGCAGGTTCCTCCTCTCCCCGCGGGCGGGGAGAGGGCTGCGTCTCCGTTCAGGAGATGCAGCGAGCCCGCAGGGCGAGGGTGAGGGGGTGTCTCCGGATGCGGCTCCTCCGGCACCACCCCCTCACCCTCGCTCCGGCTTCGCCTCCGCTTGCTGCTGCCCCGACAAGGGGCCAGCAGCCCTCTCCCCGCCCGCGGGGAGAGGGGAAACCTGCGCCATTTTCTCCCCCGGAAGGCCCTGCCGCCCGCGGGGAGAGAGGAAAGCGCGTCACCTCACACGTTCATCGGCCACTTGGCCGGCGCCACCGCGGCGGATTCCGGGAACACGGTGACGAACTTGTCGCCGATCCATTGCAGCAGCACCGGGTCGGCATGGGTGTTCTGGCCGTCGGGCCCGAAGGCGACCTTGGTCCAGGGCATCACCGTGCGGGTGCCCGGGATGTCGGTGGCGGCGAGCGCGGCGCGGATCTTCTGGCCATCGGTCGAGCCGGCGCGGTCGAGGGCGTCGGCGAGCACGATCATCGCCATGAACTGGCGCGAGGAATTGTCGTTGAAGTCGCGGCCGGCCCGGGCCTTGTACATGTTGTTCACGGTCGCGACCATCGGACGCTTGGCGGCCAGATCGAGGGAGAAGCTGCCCCGCGAGATCACGCCCTGGAGCTTGTCGCCGACGGCGTCGTAGGTGACCTTCTCGGAGAAGCCGGCCGCTTGCGCGATGATGCTCTTCGGCTTGTAGCCGAGTTCGGCCATGGTCTTCGTCAGCAGGATCGCGTCGGTGGTGTAGCTCGTCGGCAGCAGCACGTCGGCATTGGCGGTCTTGAGCTGCTGCACCTCGGCGGTGAGCGAGGGTGAGTTGCTCTTGTACTTCACGTCGGCGACGAGCTTGTAGCCGCGCTCGGCGGCGAGCTTGCGTTGCACGGTCGAGGAATCGACGCCGTAGATCGTATCCTCGAAGAACAGGGCGACCGAATCGACCTTCTGGCCCCGCTTGCGCTGGAAATCGAGGAAGTCGAACATCGCCGTCGAGAACATCTCGTCGTGGGCGGCCGGGCGGAAGAAGTACTTCAGGCCCTTGCGGTGCAGGCTCGGCGACGAGGAATCGGCACAGACGAAGGGCACGCCGTAGCGCTCGGCGGTGGCGCTCACGGTCGCCGAGACCGCCGACTGGTAGCAGCCGACGAGGGCCGCGACCTTGTCCTGGGTGATCAGGCGCTCGGCCTCGGCGCGCCCTTTCTGAGGGTCGGCCTGGTGGTCGGCGAAGACGAGGCGGATCTTGGCGCCGCCCATGCCGGCGAGGCCCGCGCCCTTGGCGCCCGGCAGGTCGAGGTCGTGGTCGTTGTTGATGAGGTCGAGCGCCGTCTCGATGGCGTGGCGGGCATCCACCCCGACCTGCGCGCTCGGGCCCGACATGGCGTAGAGCACGCCGACCACCACCTCGGGTGCCGCCGCCCGGGCCGGGGCGCCGCGCAGGCCCGCGAGCGACAGGGCGCCTGCCCCCACCAAGAGTTCTCGACGACGGATCATGCGCTGGCCTCCAGGAGGTGGGGACGTCATCCAAGCCTCATTCCGCCGGCTTTGAAAAGCCCGTGTCGAGGCTGTCACCAGCCCGACGACGGAAACGATGCGCGAACAAGAGATGAAGACGAAAGAACCGGGGACATCTGTCAGAGCACCGCGAATTCGCTGTTGCGCCGGTCGGTGATCAGCATGCAGCCCGGGGCGTGGGTGATGGCGAAGGCCGGCCGCACGGCGGCGATCACCGATTGCGGAGTGACGCCGCAGGCCCAGAAGACCGGGATCTCGTCGTCGCCGATGTCGACCGGGTCGCCGTAATCGGGCGCGGCGATGTCGCGGATTCCGATCAGGTCCGGCCGGCCGAGATGGACCGGCGCACCGTGGACGGCGGGAAAGCGCGAGGTGATCTGCACCGCCCGGATGGCTTGCGCGGGCGTGAGCGGGCGCATCGACACCACCATCGGCCCGGAGAAGCGGCCGGCCGGGGCGGTCGCGATGCTGGTGCGGTACATCGGCACCCGCACCCCCATCTCGACGTGGCGCAAGGGGAGCCCGTCCTCGGCCAGGGCCGCCTCGAACGAGTAGGAGCAGCCGATCACGAAGGCCACGAGGTCGTCGCGCCAGAACTCCGCGACGGAGTTGCACTCCGCCACCACCTCGCCGTCGCGCCAGACCCGGTAGCCGGGAATGTCGGTGGCGATGTCGAGGTCGAGGCCGAGCTCCGGGATCGAGCGCTCGCCCTTGGCCGAGACGCCGATGATCGGGCACGATTTCGGGTTGCGCTGGGCAAACAGCAGGAACTCGTCGGCGAGGTCGGCCGGCAGCACCGCGAGGTTGCCCTGGACGTAGCCGTCGGCGATGCCGGCGGTGCAGCCGGTGATGGCGCCGCTGCGGCAGGCCAGCCGCGCCGCCTCGCCGCTCATCCGCGCCCGATCGAAGGGTAGGGTCATCGCCGCTCCTTGTCCCGGATGTATCCGTGCCCAGCAATGCGCCATGATCACCGCTTAAGCAGGTAAGGGCCAATCGTCTTTTCGCATCGGTTTCGATAAGGCACGCTTATCACCGCCAATCCGGCGAGGCCGCGACCTCGCAGGCCAGCCGCGCCGCCGTGGCGGCCAGCCCGCAATCGGGCGCGGCGGCATAGGTGGCGGTGAAGCCGATATCGGGCAGGGACGGCGCCGGGGCGATGATCCGCAGCGCGCCCTCGTCGAGGTCGCGCCGCACCACCTCGGGCGGGATCACCCCGATGCCGATCCCCTCCCGTGCCATCCGGACGATGGTGGAGAGCGAGGCGTTGCTGTGCAGGCGCGGCGGCGGCAGGTTCGACTGCGCCAGCATCTCGCGCAACTGCACGTAGGGGTTGGTGTTCTTCGGGTAGGTGATGAGGGGGTGGCGCAGGAGGCTCGCCAGGCTCACCTCGCCGGGGCCGAGATCGAGCGACGGCGCGGCGATCCAAGCCAGCGACACGCTGCAGAGCGGCAGGTTGACCAGGCTCGGCATGGTGATCGGCCCGACCAGGAAGGCGAGGTCGAGGTCCCGGTTCAGCAGCGCGTCGCGCATGGTCGGCGAGATGTCGACCGCGATGTCGACGGTGACGCCCGGATAGGCCTCGTTCATCCGGGCGATGAAGCGCATCAGCCAGGTATGGACGATGGTCTCGGAGACGCCGAGGCGCAGCACGCCGCGCAGCGAGCCGGGTCCGGCCACCGCCTGCATCATCTCGGTGCGCAGGCGCAGGAAGCGCTCGGCGTAAGGCAGAAGGTCGCGCCCCTTGGCCGTCAGCACCACCGAGCGGGCGCGCCGTTCGAACAGCCGCACCCCGAACTCGTCCTCGAGCGCCGCGATGCGCTGCGACACCGCCGGCTGCGAGGTGTTCATCCGCTCCGCCGCCTTGCGGAAGCTGCACAGCGAGGCGGTCCAGTAAAAGATTTCCAGGCTTCTCAGGTCCGCCATGCTCCGTCCCGGTTCGCGCCGGAACAGTGTGGAGCAAGGTTCGGACCATGCCAAATTCCGGCGGCGGCCCGGTCCTCAAGCCGGAAGCACCACCACCTTCGTCTTCACCGGCGTCTGCGCGTAGAGGTGGATCATGTCCTGGCTCAGCAGGCCGACGCAGCCGCTGGTGATCCCTGAGCCGATCGATTCCGGGTCGCTGCTGGCGTAGATCGTGTAGAGCGTGTAGGCGCCGTTCTGGTAGAGGTGCAGGGTCCGGGCGCCGAGCGGGTTGTCGAGACCGCCCGGCATACCGCGAGCCCATTTGGCGGCTTCCGGCTGGCGCTTGATCATCTCGCGGGGCGGGGTCCAGGTCGCCCATTCGCTCTTGCGCCCGACATAGGCGTCGCCGCTCCAGCGGAACCCGTCGCGGCCGACATTGGCGCCGTAGCGGGTGGCGGTCCCGCCTTCCTCGATTCGGTAGACGTAGTAATTGGCCGGATCGACGATGATCGTCCCGGGCGCTTCCTTCGAGGCGTATTGTACCGTGCGGCGATAGTATTTCGGATTGACCTTGCTGACGTCGACCGCGGGAATCGGGAATTTTTCGGTCGGCACCGGCCCGTAGAGCGCCGAGGCCTCGGCGAGGCTCATCCCGTCGGTGGTCGCGCAGCCGGCGAGCCCGAGCCCGCCGAGGCTCGCCGCGCCGAGCAGGAAGGACCGGCGGTGAAGCAGGCTCCTCTGGCCGGCGCCGTCGGTCCCGGCATGTCCGCTCTCGACAATCATGGTTCGAAGTCCCGTGCCGTATCGTCCGACGAGAGATGTCTCGGGCATCCACCCGCGGAGCGCCTATATCGGGCGGAACCTGCCGTCTTACGGCCCAGCTGGCAAGCCTCGACCGTCCGGCGCACGGACGCGAGGTTTGCACCATCCCCTGCGCCCGCCCACACTCGTCCCATGCTGCCGACCTTGCCGCCCCGCTCGCTCCGCGCCCACCTCCTCGCCCTCTGGGTCCTGATCCTCGCCTCGGCGGCGGCCACCGCCTACCTGCTCTACGAGTTCTATACCCAGTCGGCCGCCGTGCAGGTCGCCCAGTCCGAGCTTCAGGTCGCCCGCGCCTGCCGCGAGATCGGCGACCGGTTCGCCTTCTTCGGCACCGGCTGGAGCGGCGGCGTCGCCGATCCCGACGAGACCCTGAAGCACCAGCTCACCGACGTGGTGGTGACGGCGCTCGCCAGCCATCCGGGGGTGGAGGGCGGGATCTGGACCGCCGCCGGCGGGTCGGCGGCCTATGCCTTCCCGACCTACGAGGGCACCGGGCCGAAGACCGACCTGCCCTCGGCCGAGATCGAGACGATCCGGCGCATCAACGCCGAGGCCCTGAGCGCCGAGCGGCCGGTGGCAGCGCGGCGGGCCTCCCGCACCCAGACCCTGGTGGTGCAGGGCTGCCCGTTGCGCGGTCCGATCCAGGGGGCGACGGCCTGGACCATGGCGCGGGTCCATACCGACGAGGGCCGAGCCTACGGCCAGCTGCTGGCCGGGTTCGGCTTCCTGGCCGCCACCGTGCTCGGCTCGGCCCTGCTCCTCGGGCGGCTGCTCCTGGTGCTCGGCCGGCGCATCGCCCGGCTCGAAGGACAACTCGGGCGCGAAGCGGACGAAGGCGAGCTGCCCCGCCTGGAATCGACGGGCCTGCGCGAGCTCGACCGGCTGGTGGAAGCACTGAACGCCGCCGGCACCCGCCTCGCCGCCGCCCGCCACCGTGCCGCGGAGGCCGAGCGGCTCGCCGCCGTCGGGCAGCTCGCGGCCGGCATCGCCCACGAGATCCGCAATCCCCTGGCGGCGATCCGGCTCAAGGCCGAGAACGCGCTCGCGAGCGCCGATCCGGCGCGGGCCCGGGCCGCCCTCGACCTCGTGCTCGATCAGGTCGCCCGCCTGGACCGCCTGTTGCGCGACCTCCTGAGCCTGACCCAGCCGCGCCGGCCGGCCACAGGCCCCACCGATCTCGGCCTCGTGCTGCGCGACTGCATCCAACTCCATGACGATCTCGCCCGGGCGCACGACGTGCGGATTACGGTGGAGGCGGCGCCCCCTGAGCCCGTGCCCCTCGACGAGGGGCAAATCCGCCGCGCCCTCGACAACCTCGTGCTCAACGCGATCCAGCACAGCCCGGCCGGCGGCACGGTGCGGCTCTCCGGGACGCGGGAGGGCGAGAGGCTGCGGATCCGGGTGACGGACGAGGGTCCGGGCGTGCCGGAGGCTTTGCGGGGCCGGCTGTTCGAGCCCTTCGTCACCGGCCGCCCGGACGGGACCGGGCTCGGGCTGGCGATCGTGCGCGAGATCGCCCGCGCCCATGGTGGACAGGCGCGGCTCGCCGCCCCACCTCCCGATGGTCCGGGTCCCGGCGCGACCTTCGAGCTCGATCTGCCATGGCCCGCCCCTCCCCCGGCACCGTACCCGCCCGCATCCTGATCGTCGACGACGAGCCGGCCCTGCGCGAGGGCCTGGCCGAGACGGTGAGCGATCTCGGCCACCATCCCGTCCTCGCCGCCTCCGGCGCGGAGGCGCTGGCGCGGGTCGCGGCCGATCCGGCGATCGCCGCGGTGCTGCTCGATCTGCGCATGCCGGGCGGGCTCGACGGGATGGCGGTGCTCCAGCGCCTGCGGGCCGGGCCCCGGCCGCCGCCGGTGGCGGTGCTGACCGCCTATGCCAGCGCCGAGAACACCATCGAGGCGATGCGGCTCGGCGCCTACGACCACCTGACGAAGCCGGTCGGCCGGGCGGACCTCGCCGGGCTCCTCGGCGGCATGCTGGCCCTGTCGGCCTGCACGGCGTCGCAAGGCCCCGCTCCGGCACCCGCCTCCGCATTGATCGGCTCCAGCGAGGCGATGCGGCGGGTGCAGAAGACTGTCGGCCTCGCCGCCGACAGCGACGCGACGGTCTTGCTCCAGGGCGAGACCGGCACCGGCAAGGAAGTGGCGGCCCGCGCCCTCCACGCCTTCGGCCGCCGGCAGGGCGGGCCCTTCGTGCCGGTGAATTGCGCGGCGATTCCCGCCGACCTCCTCGAGAGCGAGCTGTTCGGGCACCTGCGCGGCGCCTTCACGGGGGCGACGGGCGACCGGCCCGGGGCCTTCCGGGAGGCGGAGGGCGGCACGCTCTTCCTCGACGAGATCGGCGACATGCCGCCCGCGATGCAGGCCAAGATCCTGCGGGTGCTCCAGGAGCGGGTGGTGACGCCGGTCGGCGGCCGGCCCGTCCCGGTCACCGTCCGGGTGGTGGCCGCCACGCACCGCGACCTGCCGCGCCTCGTGGCGGAGGGCGGCTTCCGCCAGGACCTGTTCTACCGCCTCAACGTGGTGCCGATCACCCTGCCGCCCCTGCGCGAGCGCCTGGCCGACATCCTGCCGCTGGCCGAGCATTTCCTGAGCCTCTGTGATGCGGGGCAGAAACGCCTCGGGCCAGAGGCCGCAGCCGCGCTGATGCGCCATCCCTGGCCCGGCAACGTGCGCGAGTTGCGCAACGTGATCGAGCGGGCGGCGGTGCTGGCCCGCGGCGCGGTGATCGGCGCGGACGACCTCGGTCTCGCGGAGACCGGCCCTCCGGGCGAAGCGCCGGACGTCCTGCCGGCCTGGCTCGACGGCGACTTGCCGGGGGCGGTGGCGCGGCTCGAGGAGGCGATGATCCGCCGGGCCCTGCGCGCGAGCGGCGGCAACCGCGCCCGGGCGGCAAAGCACCTCGGCATCCAGCGCCAGCTCCTCTACGCCAAGATCGAGCGCTACGGCTTGCGCGATCCCGAGATGTCGGGAAACCCGACGGAGGATGTCGCGAATCCCGACGCCTGACCCCGCACCCGCACAGCATTTCCGAGTTTCTTCAATTGCTTAGCATCTGGCACGGGAGTTGACAGGGGCTGTCCGAGCCGGCCGCCCGCCGGTGCAGACGAGCGACACCCATGACGACAGGCAATCCCCGCCTCCGGGCGGCGGGCCTCGCGGCCATGCTGCTGGCGGCCGGCCCGGCCGCGGCGCAGGACAATTCGGTCTGGGATCCCGGCACCCTGCCGGAGACCAAGGGAACGGTGAAGCAGTACACGCTCACCCCCCGCGGCGACGTCGACGGCCTGATCCTCACCGACGGCACCGAGGTGAAGCTGCCGCCGCGGCTCTCCGGCGCCGTGGTGTTCACGGTGAAGCCGGGCGACGCGGTCTCGGTGCGCGGCATGCGCGCCCGGGCCCTGCCCCTCGTCGACGGGGCCTCGATCCGCAACGAGGCGACCGGCGCCACCCTCACCACCCTCGGGCCGCCGGAGCCCGCCGCCGACGAGACGGTGCTGAGCGGGCGCATCGCCGCCCTGCTGCACGGCCGCCGGGGCGAGGTGAACGGAGCCCTCCTCGACGACGGCACCACCCTGCGGCTGCCCCCGCACGAGGCCGCGCGCCTGAGCGCGACCCTGCGGGCCGGCCAGAGCGTCAGCCTCCGCGGCAGCGTGGCGAAGAGCCCGCTCGGCACGGTGGTGGAGGTGCGGGCGCTCGGGACCGGCCCGGACACCCTGGTCGAGGTCGGCGGGCCGCCGCCCCGTCCGCGTGGTCCGCGGGCCGAGGCCGGTCCTCCGGGCGGCCCCGACGCACCTCCGCCGCCGCCGCCCGGCCCCGGTGCGGCTCCCCCGCCGCCCCCACCCGGCGCGGCCCCGCCGCCGCCGCCCCGTCGGTTCTAAGCCGCGATCGACCAAGATGGCCTGCGCGGCGGGAACGCGCCGCGCAGGTGATTAATCCCGATGGCATCGCAACTTTTCGCGATCCCGCCGGTTCTCGGCTCCGGATCGGTCGGTCCTTCCTCAAGGAGACATCACGGTGAGCACGGCAACCTCCGTTCCTGCCTCTGCGTCCACGTCATCCGACCGACAGCCGTCGACCCGCGCCCTCCGCGGGCTCGACGCGCTCAACTTCACCCTGGCGGACGTGCGCGACGGCCTCGGACCCTATCTGGCGATCTACCTCATCGCCGTGCGCGGGCCGGACCAGGGCTGGAACGAGGCGACCACCGGCATGGTGATGACCATCGCCGGCATCGCCGGACTGATCGCCCAGACGCCGGCCGGCGCCCTCATCGATCGCTCGCGCCACAAGCGCATGATCGTGATCGCCGCGGCGCTCGCCGTGACCCTGAGCTGCCTGGCCCTGCCCTTCATCTCGAACTTCTACGCGGTCGCCGCCACCCAGTCGCTCGCCGGCATCGCCGGGGCGATCTTCCCGCCGGCGCTCGCCGCCATCACCCTCGGGGTGGTGGGCCCGAAGCTGTTTTCCAAGCGCATCGGCCGCAACGAGGGCTTCAACCATGCCGGCAACGCCGTCTCGGCGGCGCTGGCGGGGGGCTTGGCCTACCTGTTCGGGCCGATCGTGGTGTTCTGGCTGATGGGCGTGCTCGCCGCGCTCTCGATCGGCGCGATGCTGATGGTGCCCGATGACGCCATCGACAACGACCTCGCCCGCGGCCTCGACTGCGCCGAGGACAAGGCGTGCGAGGAGCAGCCCTCCGGCCTCACCGTGCTGCTCCAGAACAAGTACCTGATGCTGTTCGCGCTGCTCGCCGCGATCTTCCACCTGTCCAACGCCGCGATGCTGACCTCGGTCGGCCAGCTCCTCACCCACCTGTCGGGCAAGGACAACGCCACCTCGCTCATCGCGATCTGCATCGTGGCGGCGCAGTGCGTGATGGTGCCGGTGGCGATGTTCGTCGGCCACAAGGCCGATGCGATCGGCCGCAAGCCCATCTTCCTCGCCGCCTTCGGCGTGCTGGCCCTGCGCGGCGTGCTCTACACCTTCTCGAACAACCCGTTCTACCTCGTGGCGGTGCAGCTCCTCGACGGCATCGGCGCCGGCGTCTACGGCGCGCTGTTCCCGATCGTGGTGGCGGATCTCACCCGCGGCACCGGCCGGTTCAACGTCAGCCAGGGCGCGGTCGCGACGGCGCAGGGGCTCGGCGCCTCGCTGAGCGCAACCCTCGCCGGCCTCATCATCGTCTCGGCCGGCTACTCGGCGGCCTTCCTGACGCTGGCCGGCATCGCCGGCCTGGGTTTCGCCCTCTACCTGATGGTGATGCCCGAGACCCGCGGCTTCGAGCCGGCGCAGGCCGACACGCCCTCCGACCCGTCCGGTCGGCCCGTCCTCGCGGGAGTTTGAGGCCAGCCGTGACCCTTCCCCTCGCCTTCGCGCATATCGGCGACCTGCACCTGACCATTGGTGAGGCCGACAACGCCCGCGACTTCGCGGCGATCGTCGCCCAGTTGAACGAGACCGACGGGCTCGACTTCGTCTTCGTGCCCGGGGACAACGCCGATAACGGCACCCCAGAGCAATACGCCCTGGTGCGGGCCGGCCTGGATCGTCTCCGCCTGCCGGTCCACGTCATCACCGGCGACCACGACATGGAGGGCGGCAGCCTCGACGCCTTCTATGCCGGATTGAACGCGCGGCGCCTGCCCCACGCCGTCGATGTCCGGGGCGTGCGCTGCCTGTTCCTCGACATGTGCGGGCCGGGCTCGGGCGGGCCGGATTTCCGCCTCGGGCCCGATCAGGTCGACTGGCTGGCGGCGGAACTCGAGGCCGCGAGAGGACGGGACTGCGCCCTGTTCATGCACAGCTACCCCGCCGACCTGAAGGGCGAGGGCGAGGCCGCCCGCGTCGCCGACCTCGTCCATCGCGGACCGGTGCGCCTCGTCGAGATGGGCCACACCCACTACAACGAACTCGCCAATGACGGCCGCACGGTCTACGCGGCGACCCGCTCCACCGGCCAGATCGAGGAGGGCCCAGTCGGCTACGCGGTCGCGGCCATCGACGGCGGGGTGGTGAGCTGGCGCTTCAAGGAACTGGCCCGGCCCTGGCCCTTCGTGCTGATCACCGCGCCGGCGGACCGGCGCCTCACCCATGATGCCGGCCAGGCGATCGACGGAAGATTCACCTTGCGCGCCCTGGTGCTCGGGCCGGCGGAGCGGGTCGAGTTCCGCATCGATGACGGGTCCTGGCAGGCGATGGCGCGGGAGGACGGCGCGCGCTGCCACGCGGCGGAAGTGGCTTGGCCGGCGGGGGCGAAGGCGATCGCCGTGCGGGCGACGGGCGCCGGGGCCGAGGATACCGACGCGATCGAGCCGGCGACGGATCCCGACGGGCTGCCGACCTCCCGCGGCATCGGCAGCGACGCCGATGCGCTCGGGGCCTGGGAGGCGCGGGGGTTGCTGGGGACGCAGCTCGGCCCGAACAGGAACGGGCGGCAATGGTGAAAGAAGGCCTCACCGGACCGGCCGATCTCAGACCGAACTCTCATCCTCCGCGTCATTCCGGGGCCGCACAGCGGAGCCCGGAATCCAGAACCGCAGATGTAAAAGAATAAGTCGGCACGCGATCCGCTCTGTTCTCGACCCTCCGCGGTTCTGGATTCCGGGCTCCGCTGTCGCGGCCCCGGAATGACGCGGAGGGTTAAAAGCCCACCGACTTGATCGACCAGCTTTGCAATACCTCCATCCCGACCGTGACGACAGGACTTCTCTCCCCATGGCCGCGCTGACGCTCAGCCCCAACCTCGCGACCTGGGCGATCGCCGCCCTCGCCACCCTCGGCGTGATCGTGCGCCCGTTCTCCTGGCCGGAGGCGATCTGGGCGGTGACCGGCGCCCTCGCCCTGGTGCTGCTCGGCCTGCTCCCGGCCGGGACCGCCTGGGAGGGCGTGCTCAAGGGCACCGACGTCTACCTGTTCCTCGTCGGCATGATGCTGATGTCGGAAGTGGCCCGGAAGGAGGGCCTGTTCGACTGGCTCGCCGGCATCGCCGTGCGCACCGCCAAGGGCTCGGCGACGCGGCTCTTCACCCTGGTCTACCTCGTCGGCACGGTGGTCACGGTCTTCCTGTCGAACGATGCCTGCGCGGTGGTGCTGACGCCCGCGGTCTACGCCGCGACCCGCGCGGCGAAGGTCGAGAACCCCCTGCCGTACCTGTTCATCTGCGCCTTCATCGCCAACGCCGCCTCGTTCGTGCTGCCGATCTCGAACCCGGCGAACCTCGTGGTGTTCGCGGAAGCCATGCCGCCGCTGACCCGCTGGCTCGCCCTGTTCGGCCTGCCCTCGCTCCTGGCGATCGGGACGACCTACCTCGTCCTGCGGCTGACCCAGAACGGGACCCTCAAGCAGCAATCGGTCGCCACCGACGTCGAGGCGAAGGCGCTGTCCCGCACGGGCATCGTCGCGGGGCTGGGCATCGTGGCGACGGGCGCGGTGCTGATCGGCGCCTCGGCGCTCGGGCGCGACCTCGGCCTGCCGACCTTCGTCGCGGGGCTCGCCACCACCCTCATCGTGCTGGCGCTCCGCAAGGGGAGCGGCGCGGTCGAGGTCGTCAAGGACGTGTCCTGGAGCGTGCTGCCGCTGGTCGCCGGCCTGTTCGTGCTGGTCGAGGCGCTGGAGAAGACCGGCGTTCTGGCGATGATCGCCGACGCCCTGAAGCGGGCCGCCACCGCCGCGCCGGGCGAGACCGCCTGGGGCGCCGGCGCGCTGATCGCCGTCGCCTGCAACCTCGTCAACAACCTGCCGGCCGGCCTGATCGCGGGCGCCGCGGTGCAGACCGCCCATGTCCCCGAGAAGGTCGCGGGCGCGGTGCTGATCGGCGTCGATCTCGGGCCGAACCTGTCGGTCACCGGCTCGCTCGCCACCATCCTGTGGCTCACCGCCATCCGCCGCGAGGGCCAGGACGTGAGCTTCTGGAGCTTCCTCAAGCTCGGCGCCCTGGTGATGCCGCCGGCCCTCGGGCTGGCGCTGGCCGGCCTCCTCCTCGTCTGACCCCGTCTCGTCCGACCTCTCGGCCCCGCACAGGAAGGCTCTCCCCTTGTCGATCGCCGCGCTCCTCTATCCCTTCATCCTGGTGGCCGGCGCGTTGCAGGCGCTCGGCAACGCGATGAACGCGCAGCTGCGCGGGCACATGGTCAATCCGTGGCTCGCCGCCACGGTGTCGTTCCTCCCGATCGTGTTCGTCTTCACCACCCTGTTCCTGGTGATGCCGACGCCGCTGCCGAGCCTCGAGACCCTGGAGAAGATGCCCTGGTACGCCCCCCTCGGGGGGCTGGCCGGCGCGGTGGCGGTGTTCGGCGGCCTCGCCTTCATCGACAAGGTCGGGGCCGGGCCGTTCAACGGCCTGACCTTGACCGCCAACATCATCACCTCGCTCGCCCTCGATGCCTTCGGGCTGTTCGGGCTCCAGGCCGCCGGCTTCAAGCCGCTGCCCTGGCTCGGCGGCCTCATGATGGCGGCCGGCGTGGTGTTCATCGCCAAGACCGCGGGCAAGAAGGACGAGGGCGAGAGCCACGGCATGAGCGGCAAGCTGCTCTACCCGTTCATCCTGGTGGCCGGCGCCCTGATGGCGATCGGCGTGGTCTGGAACTCGCAGCTGCGCGGGGCGCTGGTGAACCCGTGGCTCGCCGCCACGGTGTCGTTCGTGCCGGTGGTCTTCGCCTTCGCGCTGATGTTCCTGCTGAGACCCACGCCTCTGCCGACCCGCAAGGATCTGGCGGGCGTGCGCTGGTGGATGCCGCTCGCCGGCATCACCGGGGCGGTCGCGGTGTTCGCCGGTCTCCTCTTCGTCGACAAGGTCGGGGCCGGGGCGCTGAACGGGCTCCTCATCACCGCCAACCTCCTGACCTCGGTGGCGCTCGACCATTTCGGCTGGCTCGGCATGCGCCAGGTCAAGGCCGGGCCGCCGCGGCTTCTCGGCGCCGCCCTGATGGTCGGCGGGATCGTGCTGATCTCGGTGTTCTGACCGGAACCGCGCCGATGCCCACCCTCCCGGACTGGGTCCTGCGGCGCGAGACCGTCGCGGCCCTGATCGTGGCGGCGCTCGCCGCGGGCATCGGGGTCGCGCTCTACCTCAGCCAGGCGACCACGCTCACCATCGCGGTCGCCCCGCGGGACGGGACCGAGCCGGCCCTGATCAAGGCCTATGCCGACGCTCTCGCTGCGGACCGTGCCAATATCCGGCTCAAGGTCCTGTCCTTCGACGACGTCCGCGAGAGCGCGGCGGCGCTTCAGGACGGCCGGGCCGACCTCGCGGTGGTGCGGCCCGACGTGCTCCTGCCGAAGAACGGCCTGACGCTCGCCATCCTGCGCGACCAGGCGATGCTGATCGTCTCGCCGGATGCCTCCGGCATCACGGGCTTCCCGAAGCTCGCGGGGAAACGCCTCGGCATCGCGGCCCACAAGAGCGCCGATTTCTGGCTGCTCAAGAACATCCTCGCCTATTACAACCTGCTGCTCGAGACCGAGACCGTCCCGGCGACCGTGCCTGTCCCGGGGAACGCGGTCCGCCTCGTCGCCATCGACGGGACGGAGGCGGCGGCGGCGATCCGCGACAAGCGCATCGATGCCTATGTCAGCATCATCGCGGCCTCCGCCCCGAAGGCGCGGGCGATGATCGAGGCGGTGCGGGGCATAAGCCGCAACGGCAAGCTCGACTTCGTCGACGTGCCGGACAGCGACGCGGTGATCGAGCGCTTTCCCCGCCTCCAGGCGGTCACCGTGCCGGCCGGCCTGTTCGGCGGCCGGCCCAAGCTGCCGGAGGAAGACGTGAAGACCGTCGGCGCCTCCTACCGGCTGATGGCCCGCGCCTCGATGAGCCGCGCCGTCGCGGCGGACGTGACCCAGCACCTGTTCGAGAGGCGCACCGCCGCCGCCGAGGAGACCGACGCGGCGGAATACGTCCAGGCGCCGTCCTACGAGACCACGGTGGCGGCGACGAGCGCCCGCATCCCGATCCATCCCGGCGCGATCGACTATTTCGAGCGCGAGCAGCACGGCTTCGTCGAGCGCTACGGCGACACGCTCTACCTGCTCGCGGCTTTGGGCGGCGGCCTCGCCTCGGCGGTCGCCTGGCTGCGCCAGCGCCTCGCGAGCCTGCGGCGCGAGCGGATCGACGAGGTGACCGACCGGCTCCTCGACATCACCGACCAAGCCCGCTCCCTGCGCGACCCGGACGCGATCGCCCGCCTCGCGGTCGAGATCGACAAGCTCGCCATCGAGGTCGTTCGCGACATCCGCCGGCGGGATCTGGATGCCCGGACGCTCGCCGCGGTGTCGATCGCCATCGAGACGGCGCGGGCGACAGTGGCGGATTGCCGGGGCGTGGCGGAGGAGAAGGAGGATGCGACGCCGTCAGCATCCTGAGTGCGGATGACCGCCGCAGGGCTGTTTGCGTCAGCGTTCGGCAAGATGATGAGGCGCGGGCCTCCCCTCTCCCCGCTCGCGGGGAGGCCCGCGCCTCATCCTGTTTCGGACAGTCCCCGTCGCCCTACTCCGCCGCCGCCAAGGCCGGCCGCTTGTCCGCCAGCCCGTCGAGTGCCGCCGGGCGCGGTCCCCCCGTCGCCCAGTCGAGGAGTTCGACCGTGTGGACGATCGGAATCTCCGTGCCTTTCCCGATCTGGGTGGCGCAGCCGATATTGCCGGTGGCGATCACGTCGGGCCGGACCCGCTCGATATTGGCGACCTTGCGGGTGCGCAGGTGCGCGGCCAGCTCCGGTTGCAGGATGTTGTAGGTGCCGGCCGAGCCGCAGCAGATATGGCCCTCCGGCACGTCCTTCACGGTGAAGCCGGCCCGCGCCAGCAGCGCCTTCGGCTCGGTGCGCAATCCTTGCCCGTGCTGCATCGAGCAGGCGGAATGGTAGGCGACGACGAGGTCGGTCTCGACCACCGGCTCCGACAGGCCGAGGCTCGTCACGTATTCGGTGACGTCGCGGGCGATCCCCGCCACCCGGGCGGCCTTCGCCGCATAGGCCGGGTCGTCGCGGAACATGAAGCCGTAATCCTTGATCGTGGTCCCGCAGCCCGAGGCCGTGACCACGATGGCATCCAGCCCCTCGCCGTCCATCTCGGCGATCCAGGCGTCGATCGTGCGCTTGGCGAGCGCGTGCGACGAGTCCTCGTGGCCCATATGGTGGGTGAGCGCGCCGCAGCAGCCCTCTCCCTTCGCCTGCACCACCTCCACGCCGTGGCGGTTCAGGAGCCGGATCGCCGCCTCGTTAAAATCCGGGCGCAGCACGCTCTGGGCGCAGCCGCGCAGGAGCGCCACCCGGCCCCGGCGCGGGCCGGCGGCCGGGAAGCGGCCGGGCCTGTCGTGGGCCGAGCGGGTCGGCAGCGCATCGGGGGCGAGGTCGAGCATCGCGGCGAGCCGGTTGCCGACCTTCGGCACCTTCGCGGCGATTCCCCGGAACGGCCGGCCGAGCGTGGCGCCGAGCAGAGCCAGGCGGAAACGGTTCGGGTAGGGCAGCACCCGGGCCAGTACCGCCCGGAGGAACCGGTCCTCCGCCGGGCGGGAATAGGTTCTTTCGATATGCGCGCGGGCATGGTCGACGAGGTGCATGTAATGCACGCCCGACGGGCAGGTGGTCATGCAGGACAGGCAGGACAGGCAGCGATCGACGTGCTTGACCACCTCGGGGCTCGCCGGTTTGCCCCCTTCCAGCATGTCCTTGATCAGGTAGATGCGCCCGCGCGGCGAATCGAGCTCGTCGCCGAGCAGCAGGTAGGTCGGGCAGGTGGCGGTGCAGAAGCCGCAATGCACGCAGGTGCGCAGGATCTTCTCCGAGGCCGCCATGGCCGGGTCGGCGAGCTGCGCGGGGGTGAAGCTGGTCTGCACGGCGGTTCCTCGGGACGATTTTTTGGAGGGCGTTTCTGCGGTGCCTCCGCATCCCGTTTCTAGACCATTTTCAAGGTGGCGGGAGCGGCTTTCGGGGCCGCCCCCCGCGCACGGTGCCGCACGAGGACCCGTCAGGCGCTCCCGATCGCGACGCCGGCGAGCAGCACCAGCACGCCGCCGAGCACCACCTGGAGGGCGGCGCGCCAGAACGGCGTCTCCATGTAGCGGGTGCGGATGGCCGAGATGGCGCAGAGTTCCACGATCACCACCAGGGCCGCCAGCACCGTCGCGATGGCAAACGCATTCGCCCAGGAATCCGGTACCAGGTAGGGCAGCGTATGGCCCAGGCCCCCCACCGTCGTCATCACCCCGCAGACGAGGCCGCGCAGCCAGGGCGAGCCGCGCCCGGTGATGCTGCCGTCATCCGACAGGGCCTCGGTGAAGCCCATGCTGATCCCGGCGCCGATCGAGGCGGCGAGGCCGACCAGAAAGGTCTGCCAGTTGTTGTGGGTGGCGAAGGCGGCGGCAAAGAGCGGCGCGAGCGTCGAGACCGAGCCGTCGATCAACCCGGCGAGGCCCGGCTGCACGTAGCGCAGCACGAACAGACGGTGGGCGGCCCGGGCCTCCTCGGCGGCGGCGTCGCCGCTCTCCTGCTCGGCCGACAGCGCCTCGGCCCGGCGGCCGTGGCCGCGCTCGATCTCGGCGAGCCGAACGAAGAGCTGGCGTACCCCGAGGTCGCGGGTGAGCGTGGCCGCCTGCTCGTAGAAGCCGGCGGCCTGCGCCTCCATCGCCTCCGCCTCCCGGCGCATCCGCCCGGCATCGAGACCCTGCCACCAGAAGGCGCGGCGGCGGGGAAAGCCGTGCACGTCCTCCCGCCGCAGCGGCGGCAGGTGCTCGCCGAAGCGCTGGCGATAGGCCGCATAGAGGTCGTCGCGATGGCCCCTCTCCTCGTCGGCCATCGCCTCGAACAGGCCGGCGGAACCCGGCAGGTCGGCCCGCAGGCTCTCGGCGAAGCTGCGGTAGATGCGCGAATCCTCCTCCTCGCTGGCGATGGCCAGCGCCAGCACCTCGCGCTCGGTGAGATCGGTCAGGGCCTTCATGCGTACGCTCCTGTTTGGAATGGCTCCAATCTATAGATTGGAGCCATTCCAAACAAGTCGGTTTGCAACCAGGATGAGGCGCCCGCCACATCGCGCGGGAGGCGGTCGGCAACCCTTGACCATCGCCCCAGCCGTCTGCACCTTGCGGAGGTGACCGCGGGTAGCCCCAAGCCCGGATCGAGGGACATTCCCGATGGCCGACGCCTCTCTCGACATTGCCGAGCAGGTCGCACGGGTCATCCGCTCGAACGAAGAAACGCAGAAGTTCATTGCCGAGCAGCGCAAGCTGATGGCCGAGGCGGCGAAGCTGGAACGTGACCGGGTGCTTGCTCCCTGGCAGATCGTTGCCGCTACCGCCGCGGCAACAGCAGCGCTCATCGGCGGTACCGTTGCGGTGGCTAAGCTCTTCCTTCCTTGAGATGCACCGAATTCGGGAGAACATCGCCCGCTCCACTGGCGTCGACATGGAAAGACACGACCCTGTACCGTACCGTCGGCGGTCGGTTCGTGATCCATGTGCATCGCGGCTCCCTCGCCTGAATGGCGATCGACTCGGCACATAGCGATCGGATTGAAGGCGACGCCACCCCACCATGCTGGGATCAACGCCCAACCCGTCGCAGGTGCGGTGCCGCACCCAACGTCAGGCCCCGCCCTGCGGCCGCCGGTTGCCTCGCCGCCCCGAACGGAGCATGACGGCGCCCGGATTCGCGCGCGGGCCCGGCCCGCGCCCGAGTCGCCGCGTCCTCCCGAAGCGTCCCCCTTCAGAAGTGCCCGCATGAGCGTCGTCACCCGCATCGCCCGCAGCCGGGCGGCCCAGGAGAGCCTCGGCTTCCTCGGCGCGAGCTACCTGAAGCTGGTGCGGCGCACGAACCGCTTCAGCCTCGATCCGCCCGACGCCTACGAGTGGCTGACGCCGCTGCGGCCCTTCATCGCCGCCATGTGGCACGGCCAGCACCTCATGGTGCCGTTCGTCCGCCGGCCGCAAGACCGGGTCGCCACCATGGTGTCGCGCTCCGTCGATGGCGGTGTGAACACCGCGGTGCTCGAGCGCTTCGGGGTCAGGGTCATGCGCGGCTCGGGCGCGCGACGCGCCAGCGACGTTTGGGCGAAGGGCGGGGTCCAGGCCCTGCGCGGCTGCCTCAAGGCGCTGGAAGACGGTGAATCGGTCGCCTTCAGCGCCGACGTGCCGAAGGTGTCGCGGCGCTGCGGCGAGGGCATCGTGATGCTGGCGCGGCTCTCCGGCCGCCCCGTCGTGCCGACCGCCGTGGTGACGAGCCGCTACCTGCAGTTCGACAGTTGGGACCGGGCGAGCCTCGGCCTGCCCTTCGGCCGCGGCGTGATGGCCTTCGGCGAGCCGATCGCGATCGCCCGCGACCTCGACGCGGACGGCGTCGAGGCGGCGCGCCTGCGCATCGAGACCGACCTCAACGCCGTCCATGCCCGCGCCTTCGCGCAGGTCGGCCGGGTCGACCCGGTGCATACCCGAAAAGGGGCGCCGGCCCGATGAGGCGCGAGGACGTGCCGGCGCTGCTGCGCGCCTACCATTACGGGTTGATCGCCGGGGAGCCGGCGCTCGCGGGCCTGCTCGCCTGGCGCCGCCGGCGCGGCAAGGAGGACCCGGTGCGCCTGCCCGAGCGCACCGGGCGGCCCGGCAAGCCGCGGCCCGCCGGCCCGCTGGTCTGGGCCCACGGCGCCAGCATCGGCGAGGCGTTGTCGCTCATCGGCCTCGTCGAGCGCCTGACCCGGCGCGGCTTCACGGTGCTGGTCACCTCCGGCACCCGGACTTCGGCGGCCCTGCTGGCGCGGCGGCTGCCCCGCGGCGCCCTCCACCAGTTCGCCCCCCTCGACGCGCCGCGCTACCTCGCCCGCTTCCTCGACCATTGGCGGCCGGACCTGGCGCTCGTCGCCGAATCTGAACTCTGGCCCAACACCATCCTGGCCCTGCACGAGCGCGAGGTGCCGCTGATCCTGGTCAACGGGCGGATGTCCGAGCGCTCGGCCCGCGGGTGGTCGCGCACCCCGGGCATCGCCCGGGCGCTCCTGTCGCGCATCGCGCTCTGCCTCGCGCAGACGCAAGACGAAGCCGAGCGCTTCGCGCGGCTCGGCGCCCCCCGGGTCGAGCTCGGCGGCAACCTGAAATTCGATGCCGCCGCGCCGCCCGCCGATCCCGAACTGCTGCGCCAGCTCGCCGGGGTGATGGCCGGGCGGCCGGTCTGGCTTGCCGCCTCGACCCATCCGGGCGAGGAGGCCGCCGCCACCGCGGCCCACCGGGCGCTCAAGCGCCGCTATCCCGACCTCCTCACCATCGTGGTGCCGCGCCATCCCGAGCGCGGCCCGGCCATCGCCGCCGACGCGGTGGCGGCGGGCCTCAAGGTCGGGCGCCGCGCGACCGGCGGGCAGCCGCACGACAAGGTCGATCTCTACGTCGCCGACACGGTGGGCGAGCTCGGCCTGTTCTATCGGCTCTGCCCGCTGGTCTTCGTCGGCGGATCCCTCGCCCGCCACGGCGGCCAGAACCCGATCGAGCCGGCCCGGCTCGGCGCCGCGGTCCTGTATGGGCCGCATGTGCGCAACTTCGCCCAGGTCTACGGCGCGCTCGACCGGGCCGGCGGCGCCCGGATCGTGCGCGACGGGCAGGAGCTGACGGCGGCCATCGGCCAGCTCCTCGCCGACGCGAACGCCCGCCGGGCCATGGCCCGGGCGGGGGCTGCCGCGATCGAGGCGGCCGGGGGCGCCACCGACCGGGCGATGGCGGCGATCGAGCCCTTCATCTGCCAGTTGAAGATCGCCGGCCGGTTCGCCTCGTGATCCGGGCGCCGGGCTTCTGGTGGCGGGAGGAGCCGGCGCCGGCGGCCCGGCTGCTCGCGCCGGTCGGCGCCGTCTACGGCGCGCTCGCCGCCCGCCGGATGGCGCGGGTGGGTGAGGCGGCGCCCTGCCCGGTGGTCTGCATCGGCAACTTCACCCTCGGCGGCGCCGGCAAGACGCCGACGGCGCTCGCGGTGGCGGCCTGCTTACGCGATCTCGGCCGGCATCCGGTCTTCCTGAGCCGGGGCTATGGCGGGCGCCTGCCAGGCCCGGTGCGGGTCGATCCCGCACGGCACGAAGCGGCCGAGATCGGCGACGAACCGTTGCTGCTCGCCCGCGCCGCCCCGGCGATCGTCGCCCGCGACCGGGTCGCGGGGGCGCGGGCCTGTGCGGCGGCCGGCGCCGACACGATCGTGATGGATGACGGGTTGCAGAACCCGAGCCTCGCCAAGGACCTGGCGATCGCGGTGTTCGACGGCGCCGTCGGCCTCGGTAACGGGCGGGTGTTTCCGGCGGGCCCGCTGCGGGCGCCGGCCGCGATGCAGTGGGGCCACGTCCACGCCGCCCTGGTGATCGGCGAGGGCGAACCCGGCGCGCGGGTGCGGGCCGCGGCGCGGGAGCGCGGCCTGCCGGCCCTGCGCGGCCGGCTCGTCGCGGACCCCGCCGCGGCCGAGGCTCTGCGCGGGCGCCGGGTCCTGGCCTTCGCGGGCATCGGCCGGCCCGAAAAGTTCTTCGCGACCCTGCGGGAGATCGGGGCCGACCTGCGCGAGACCCGCGCCTTCCCGGACCACCACGCCTTCACCGCAGCGGAGGCCGAGGCCCTGGCGGCGGAGGCCGCGGCGAAGAACCTCCTGCTGGTCACCACCGAGAAGGACCGGATGCGCTGGCCGGCCGCGCGGCCGGTGACGACGCTGCCGGTGGTCCTGGCCTTGGACGAACCCGAGGCCTTCCGCGACCTGCTACGCGGTCTTTGAGGTCTGGCGCAGGCGCACCATCACGGCGTCGGGATCGGCATAGGCCTCCTGGCGCTCGACGCTCCAGTAGCGCAGGGCATCGAGGGGGATCTCGACCCCGGTCACCGCGCAGCGCACGAACCGGCCGGGCTTCACCACCCGCAGGTTGCTGTCGCCATACTCCACGACGGCCTCGCCGGACCCGCCGCGCTCGAACCGTCCGAGCATCGAAACTTCCTTTCCGCGTCAGAGAATGCGGGTGTAGGGCGCGCCGTGCGGCTTGTCGACGGGCTCGACGGAGGGCGCTCGGGCAGCCATGATCCGGCCCCGACGTCATGCGGCCACCGGGACGAGGATGGAACCGACCGACACCCTTTTCTCCGCAGCCCGCGCGGCCCAGGCCCGCGCCCACGCGCCCTATTCGCGCTTCCGCGTCGGTGCGGCGATCCGCGACGAGGCCGGCGCGGTCCATGCCGGCTGCAACGTCGAGAACGCCGCCTATCCGGTCGGCACCTGCGCCGAGGCCGGCGCCATCGCGGCGATGATCGCGGGCGGCGGCCGGCGCATCGCGGCGATCCTGGTGCTGGGCGACGGCGAGGCGCTGGTCACCCCCTGCGGCGCCTGCCGCCAGCGCATCCGCGAATTCGCCGCCCCCGACACGCCGGTCCACGTCGCCGGGCCGCAAGGCGTGAGGCGAACCTTCACCCTCGACGAGTTGCTGCCCGCCTCGTTCGGGCCGGACAACCTCGCGTGAGCGCCCCGCCCGACGATCCCCGGGTCACTGACGCCGCCGCCTTCCTGCGGGCGCGCGGGTTCGACGGTCCCTTCGCGCTCGCCCTCGTCACCGGCACCGGGCTCGGGCCCCTGGCGGACAGGGTCGAGGACCCGGTCGCGATTCCCTACGGCGAGATCCCGCATTTCCCGGCCTCCGGCGTCTCGGGCCATGCCGGGCGGCTGGTGGCGGGGTGCCTCGGCGGGCGGCGCGTGCTGCTGTTCCAGGGCCGTGCCCACCCCTACGAGCACGGCGATGCCGCGGTCATGCGGGTGCCGGTCGGCCTGGTGGCGGCGCTCGGTGCCCCGCCGCTCCTCCTCACCAACGCCGCCGGCTCGCTCCTTGCGCAAGCCGGTCCCGGCCGCCTCGCGCTGATCACCGACCATATCAACCTGTCGGGCATGAACCCGCTCACCGGCGAGCCCTCCGACGCGCGCTTCGTGCCGATGGTCGACGCCTACGATCTCGCGCTTCGGGCGGCGCTGACGAAAGCGGCGGCGGCGAGCGGGATGCCCCTGCACCAGGGGGTCTACGCCTGGTTCTCGGGTCCCAGCTTCGAGACTCCGGCGGAAATACGCATGGCCAAAACCCTCGGCGCCGACCTCGTCGGCATGTCGACGGTGCCGGAGGTGATCCTCGCTCGGTTCTACGGCCTGCGGGTCGCGGCACTCTCGCTCGTCACGAACTACGCCGCGGGTTTCGAAGCCGGCGCCCCGCATCACGCCGAGACCAAGCGGGTGGCGGCGCAAGCCGCGGAGGATGTCGGGCGGCTGGTGACGGCGCTGCTCTCCGGCGACTTCCAGATGTCGGCCTGACGTCGATGAGAAATCCCTTCCCGCCCACGACCTCATCCTGAGGTGTCAGTCCATCGGAGATGGACTGACCTCGAAGGAGGGCTCCAGGAACCGCCGAGACTTCTGGAGCCCTCCTTCGAGGCTCCCTTACGGTCGCACCTCAGGATGAGGTGAGAGGGTGGGACAGAAAGATGCCCACACCACTGTCTCCGCCGACCGGACACGCTCTGCTCTCTCTCCCCGGGACCGCCTCATGACGCTGCTGCCGCAGGAACTGATCCGCCTCAAGCGCGACGGCCACGCACTGCCGCCGGACGCCATCGAGGCCTTCATCGCCGGCCTGACCGCGAATCGCGTCACCGAGGGGCAGGCGGCGGCCTTCGCCATGGCGGTGTTCTTCCGCGGCCTGTCGCTGCCGGAGCGGGTGGCGCTGACCCGGGCGATGATGCGCTCGGGCACGGTGCTGACCTGGGACCTGCCCGGTCCGGTGGTCGACAAGCATTCGACCGGCGGCGTCGGCGACACGGTGAGCCTCCCCCTCGCCCCGATGGTGGCTTCCTGCGGCGGCTTCGTGCCGATGATCGCGGGCCGCGGCCTCGGCCATACCGGCGGCACCCTCGACAAGCTCGACAGCATCCCGGGCTACGTCTCGCAGCCGGAGGTGGACCTGTTCCGGCGCGTCACCCGCGAGGTCGGCTGCGCGGTGATCGGCCAGACCCCGGACCTCGCCCCCGCCGACCGGCGGCTATACGCCATCCGCGACGTCACCGGCACGGTCGAATCCCTCGACCTGATCACCGCCTCGATCCTGGCCAAGAAGCTCGCCGCCGGTCTCCAGGGACTCGTGATGGACGTCAAGGCGGGGTCCGGCGCATTCATGGCGAGCACCGAGGCGGCGCGGGAGCTCGCCGAGAGCCTGGTCACGGTGGCGAACGGCGCCGGCCTGCCGACCCGCGCCCTCCTCACCGACATGGACCAGCCGCTCGCCTCCGTCGCCGGCAATGCCGCCGAGGTGGCTTATGCCATCGACTATCTGACGGGCCGCCGGCGCGAGCCGCGCTTCCACGCCGTGACCCTGGCGCTCGGCGCCGAGATGCTGGTCCTCGGGGGCCTGAGCCCCGACACGGCCGAGGCGACGGCGCGCCTGGAGGAGGCCCTGGCGTCGGGCCGCGCCGCCGAGACCTTTTCGCGGATGGTGGCGGCGCTCGGCGGCCCTGCCGACCTCGTGGCGCACCCGGAGCGCCACCTGCCGGCCGCCCCCGTGATCCGCCCGGTCGTGCCGCCCCAGGGAGGCCGGGTCGCCGCCATCGCCACCCGGGCGATCGGCGTCGCGGTGATCGGGCTGGGCGGCGGCCGCACCCGCCCGGAGGACCGGATCGACCACGCGGTGGGCGTCACCGATCTCGCCCCGGTCGGTGCCGAGGTCGGGCCGGACCGGCCGCTGGCGATGGTGCAGGCCCGCAGCGAGGCGGAGGCCGAGCGGGCCGCGGCCGACATCGTGGCGGCGTACCGGATCGGCCCGGAGGCGGTGGCGGAGCGAGATGTCGTCTTGGAGCGGATCGGGTGATGGGGCACTCAGGCGCACGAGTCGTGGGGCGGTGCGGGCAAAGGAGGAGCGCGGGAATTTCTCCTCTCCCCGCGGGCGGGGAGAGGGCCGTGTTCCTGTCCAGGGAACACGGCAAGCGAAGGCGCAGCCGAAGCGGGGGTGAGGGGGTGGTTCCGGAGGAGTCTCATCCGGAACCACCCCCTCACCCCCGCCCTTCGGGCTCGCTGCATCCCCTGAACGGGGACGCAGCCCTCTCCCCGCCCGCGGGGAGAGGAGGACGCCCGCGCGTCTCGGTTTCCCCGGCCAGCCCTGAACACATCGGGTGAGCGACGCCCGCCCCCCTGCCCCGCCGGCCAAGGCCTCCGGCCTGCGCCGCCACCGCGCCCTGATGGCGCGCCTCGCCGCCGGTCCGGCGCCGGAGGCGGTGATCCTCGGCGACTCGCTCGCCGCCGGCTGGCCCGGGCGGGAGCTCGATTGGGCCACCGGCCACCCCACGCTCAATCTCGGCCTGCCCGGCGACCGGGTGCAGACGACACGCTGGCGCCTCGCCGCCATGGCCGCCTTCGCCATCCGGCCCCGCCGCGCGATCGTGATGGTGGGCACCAACAGCTTCGCGGAGGGCGACCCGCCCGCAACCATCGTCGCCGGACTCGACTCCCTGGTGGCGCTGCTGCGCGCCGCGTGGGCACCGCCGGTGATCGTGCTCGCCACCGTCCCGTGGCGCGAAACCCCGCCCGGGCGGAGCGAGGCCGGCCGGCGCGCCCTCAACGCCGCCATCGGCGACTGGGCCCGAATCGCTCCCCTGCCCCTCCTCGCCTGCGACGCGGCGCTTGGTCCCGATCCGGCCACTAGCCTGGAGGCCGACCGGCTCCATCTCAATCCCCGCGGATACGCCGCGCTCGGCGCCGCCCTCGCGTCCCTTGTGCGTCCTTGCCTGCCGCGTCCCGGCTAATTCGGTCGCCGGCCCCGCGACTGTCATCGGAACGTCACGAGCGCGGCCGACACGCACGCCATTCCCAAAGGACAGGACCAAGCCCGATGGATTTCCACCGCCGCTTCACCGTGCTGATGTGCACGCCGGCCTTCGATCCGGACGACCTGGAGGGCGTGCGCGTCAACCAGATCGTGGCGGCGGTCGAGCATCGCGGCTTCGAGGTGGTGCGGGCCCGGCGCGTCGAGGATGCGGCGATCGCGGTGCAGACCGATGCGGCGGTCGGCTGCCTGGTGGTGGATTGGGGCAAGCGCGGCCTCGACGGCAAGGCGGCGGCGCTCATCGACATGATGCGCAAGCGCGGCCTCGAGATGCCGATCGTCATCATGGTCCGGCGCAAGCGCCTGGAGGACATCCCCGTCGAGCTGCTCGACTTCATCGACGGCTACATCTTCCTCGCCGAGGAAACCCCCGAATTCATCGCCCGCGGCCTCGTCAGCCGGGTGACGCAATATGCCGAGACCCTGAAGACCCCGTTCTTCGGGGCGCTGGTCGATTACGCCGAGAAGGGCAACCAGCTCTGGACCTGCCCCGGCCACAACGGCGGCATCTTCTACAACCGCTCGCCGATCGGCCGCATCTTCGTCGAGCATCTGGGCGAGGCGATCTTTCGCGACGACCTCGACAACTCGGTCCTCGATCTCGGCGACCTCCTGACCCACGAGGGCCCGGCGCTCAAGGCGCAGAAGGAGGCGGCCCAGATCTTCGGGGCCGAAAAGACCTACTTCGTGCTCAACGGCACCTCGGCCTCGAACAAGATCGTGCTGTCCTCGCTGGTGGCCGAGGACGATCTGGTTCTGTTCGACCGCAACAACCACAAGGCGGCGCATCACGGCGCGCTGTTCCTCGGCGGCGGCATCCCGATCTTCCTGGAGACCGACCGCAACGCCTACGGGCTGATCGGCCCGATCTTCCACGAGGCGCTGGACGAGGACAAGATCCGCCGGAAGATCCGCGACAACCCGCTGGTCAAGGACAAGGAGGCCTGGCGGCGCGAGCGGCCGTTCCGCGTCGCGGTCATCGAGCAATGCACCTATGACGGCACGATCTACGACGCCCGCGAGATCGTCGCCAGGATCGGGCACCTCTGCGACTACATCCTGTTCGACGAGGCCTGGGCCGGCTTCATGAAGTTCCATCCGCTGTTCCAGGGCCGCTACGCCATGGGGCTGACGGGGCTGGACGAGACCTCGCCCGGCATCATCGCCACGCAATCGACCCACAAGCAGCTCGCGAGCTTCTCCCAGGCCTCGCAGATCCACACCAAGGACGGCCACATCCGCGGCCAGACGAGGCGGGTGGAGCATCGGCGGCTGAACGAAAGCTTCCTCGTCCACGCCTCGACCTCGCCGTTCTACCCCCTCTTCGCCTCCCTCGACGTCGGCGCCCAGATGATGAAGGGGCGATCCGGCATGATCCTGTGGGACGATACGATCCGGCTGGGCATCGAGTGGCGCAAGAAGGTGCGGGCGATCCGCAAGGAATTCGAGGAGAACGAGCGCGACCCCAAGCGCCGCTGGTTCTTCGATCCCTTCGTGCCCGACCTGGCGACGGGCGCGGGCGGCGCCGAGGTGCCGTGGGAGAGCCTGCCGACCGACGAGCTCGCCTCCGACGCGCGCCACTGGGAGCTGAAGCCCGGGGCCGGCTGGCACGGCTTCACCCATGTCGCGCCGGGCTATGCCATCACCGATCCGAACAAGCTGACGGTGCTGACCCCCGGCTTCGACCGTCGGACGGGTGAATATACCGAGCACGGCGTGCCGGCCCCGATCGTCGCCCAGTACCTGCGCGAGAACCGCATCGTCCCGGAGAAGAACGACCTCAACTCGCTGCTCTTCCTGCTGACACCGGGCGTCGAATCGTCGAAGGCCGGCACGCTGATCTCGGGGCTGGTGGCGTTCAAGCGCCTGCACGACGATAACGTGCTGCTCGAAGAGGCGATGCCGGAATTCGTCCGGCGCCGGCCGCAACGCTATGGCGGCGTGCGCCTGCGCGACCTCTGCGCCGATTACCACGCCTTCCATCGCCAGGCCGGCACCTCGGGGCTCCAGCGCAAGCAGTTCATGCCCGAGCACCTGCCCGAGATGGTGATGCCGCCGAAATCCGCGGCGCAGATGCTGACCCGCAACAACGTCGACTTCGTACCGATCGCCGAGGCCGAAGGACGTGTCGCCACCACCCTGATGCTGGTCTACCCGCCGGGCATCGGCACGGTGCTGCCGGGCGAGCGGCTGGACGAGCGGGCGAAACCCATGCTCGACTACTTCAAGATGTTCGAGGCCGCCGCCAACCTGTTCCCGGGCTTCGAGGCCGAGATCCAGGGCGTCTACCGCCAGGTCGAGCCGGATGGGCGCATCCGCTTCTATACCTACGTGCTGCGCGAGGGCCGCTGATGGACTCGGTGCCTTCGCAGCCCGGGATCGTGATCCGCCCGTCGACCGATGCCGACGTCGCGGCGATGATCGAGATCTACGAGCACCACATCCGCCATGGCGTCGGCGATACCGGCGACTTCGAGGAAGACCGGCTCCGGCCGGACGACCTCAAGCGCCGGCGCAAGAACATGCGGTCGAAGCGCCTGCCCCACCTCGTGGCCGAGCGCCACGGGATGGTGGCGGGCTACGCCTACGCGGTGCCGTTCCGCAA
Source organism: Methylobacterium sp. 142-1Y (assembly GCF_057747795.1). Taxonomy (NCBI): domain Bacteria; kingdom Pseudomonadati; phylum Pseudomonadota; class Alphaproteobacteria; order Hyphomicrobiales; family Methylobacteriaceae; genus Methylobacterium; species Methylobacterium sp. 142-1Y. The sequence goes on from NZ_CM173224.1 coordinate 2,362,003, forward strand.
GCGGCCGGCCTACCGCTACACCCTCAAGCACTCGATCTACGTCCATGCCGGCCATCTCCATGCCGGCATCGGCCGGCGCCTGCTGCCGGCCCTGATCGAGGCCTGCGCGGCGGGCGGCTACCGCCAGATGATCGGCTACATCGACGCCGAGAACGAAGCGTCCTTGCGCCTGCACGAGGCTTGCGGCTTCACGCGTGTCGGTCATCTGCCGGCCGTGGCCTACCGCCACGGCCGCTGGGCGGACAGCGTGATGGTGCAATGCCCGCTCGGCACGGGGGCCGAGGACCAGCCTTCGACCTGGCGGCAGGAGGCGGTGGCGGAGAGTGCGCGGACCCCGCTGCCGGAGGCGTGAAAGCGAGGCGCAGGGCCGAGCCCTGCGCCTCCCGCGCTTCCGCTTCCCGCCCCGAGCGTCGTAAGCTCCTCCCCACGTGCAGGCCGAACGGCCGCCGCCAGGGAGGAACCGACGTGAGCACCCAGAGCCGGAGCGTTGCCCGATGATGACCCCGATGTCGCGCCGGGTGATGAATCTCGCCCATTCCCTCACCCAGGCCGCCGCGCGCCACGCGGATCGGCCGGCCATCATCTGGGGCGGGCGGAGCTGGAGCTGGGCTGAGTTCGACGCCCGGGTGTCGGCGCTGGCCGCTTCACTCAGGCAGCGCGGGATCGCCAAGGGCGACCGCCTGTTGGTCCATGCCCGCAACGGCAACGCCATTCTCGAAACGATGTATGCCGCGTTCCGGCTCGGCGCGGTGTTCGTGCCGACGAATTTCCGGTTGATGCCGAGCGATGTCGCCTACATGGCGCAGCAATCGGGCGCGGCCGCCTTCCTGTGCCACGCCGATTACCCCGACCACGTCGCCGCCGTGCGGGAGGCCCGACCGGACCTGGCCCGCATCGTCGTGATCAGCGAGGGCCCGGCCGAGGGCGAGGCCTACGAGACCCTGCTGGACGAGGGCGCGGGCCAGACGGTGGCCAATGTCGCGGTCGAGCACGACGACCCGTGCTGGTTCTTCTACACGTCCGGCACCACCGGCAAGCCGAAGGCCGCGGTGCTGACCCACGGCCAGATGGCCTTCGTGATCACCAACCACCTCTGCGACCTGATGCCGGGCACGAGCGCGGAGACGGATGCCTCCCTGGTGGTGGCGCCGCTCTCGCACGGGGCCGGGGTGCATGCGGTGACGCAGATCGCCCGCGCGGTGACCTCGGTGCTGCCGGGCTCCGACCGCTTCGACGCCGCGGAGGTCTGGGGCCTGGTGGCGCGCCACCGGGTCACCAACATGTTCACCGTGCCGACGATCCTGAAGATGATGGTCGAGCACCCGGCGGTCGAGTCCAACGACCATTCCTCGCTGCGATACATCATCTATGCCGGCGCGCCGATGTACCGCGAGGACCAGAAGCGGGCGTTGCGCACGCTCGGCAAGGTCATCGTGCAGTATTTCGGCCTCGGCGAGGTCACCGGCAACATCACGGTGCTGCCGCCGGCCCTGCACGAGGCCGAGGACGGCCCAGGCGTGAAGATCGGCACCTGCGGCTTCGAGCGCACCGGCATGCAGGTGCAGATCCAGGACCCGGAAGGACGCGAGGTCGCGCCGGGCGAGACCGGCGAGATCTGCGTCTGCGGCCCGGCGGTCTTCGCCGGCTACTGGGAGAATCCCAAGGCCAATGCCGAGGCGTTTCGCGACGGCTGGTTCCGCACCGGCGATCTCGGCACCCTCGACGCGGATCGCTTCCTCTACATCACGGGTCGCGCCTCCGACATGTACATCTCGGGCGGCTCGAACATCTATCCCCGCGAGATCGAGGAGAAGATCCTGGCCCATCCGGCGGTGGCCGAGACGGCGGTGCTCGGCGTGCCGGACCCGACCTGGGGCGAGATCGGCATCGCGGTCTGCGTGCCGCGGGAGGGCATGGCGCTCTCCGAGGACGACGTGATGGCGTTCCTGTTCGACAAGGTCGCGCGCTACAAGCTGCCCCGGCGGGTCATCCTGCGCGAGTCGCTGCCGAAATCCGGCTACGGCAAGATCACCAAGAAGATGGTGCGGGAAGAGCTGGAGGCGGCGGGCCTCATCGGCGAGAGGGCTTGAAGGGTGAGCGCGACGCCGGCCTTCACCACCCTCGTCCAGCCCGGACCGGAGCGACCGGAGCGCTGGCTTGCCGCCACGGGTCCCCTCCTCCACCGGGCCTTCGATCTCACGCCGGGACGCACGCTGCTCGACGCCGTCGCCGGGCCGCTCGCCGGCATGCGGGGCGGCGTGGTGCATCTCACGGGCGGGAGCTTCTCGCCCTTCGCCTACGTGATGCCGGCCCTCTCCGCCGATCCGCGTTTCGCCGCCTATTACAGCGAGACCTACCGGCCGGCGGGCGAGACGCGGCTGGAGCGGGCGAGCGCCACCTTCGGCGAGCGCGACGGTGCGCCCTTCCTGCACGTCCACGGCACCTGGATCGAGCCCGACGGACGCCGCCGGGCCGGCCACCTGCTGCCGGCGGAGGTGGTGGTGGCGCGACCCGTCCGGGCCGAGGCCTGGGGTACGGCGGGCGCAGCCTGGCGGGTCGAGCCGGATGCCGAGACCAACTTCTCGCTGTTCACCCCGGCGCCCCTGGCTTCCGGCGGGACGGGCTGCCTGCTGCTCAAGATCCAGCCGAACGAGGAGATTCACGCGGCGATCGAGGCGGCGGCCCGGGCGCATCGCCTGACGGCGGCACGGGTCCGCGGCATCGGCAGCATCGTGCGGCCGGCCTTCGCCGACGGGCGGGTGATCCCGACGATCGCCAGCGAGGTGCTGATCCGCGACGGCGCCGTGCGGCCGGGGCCGGAGGGCGGCCTGGTCGCGCATCTCGACATCGCGGTGGTGGATGTGGCGGGTGACATCCACGAGGGTGTCTTGAAGCGAGGCACCAACCCCGCCTGCATCACCGTCGAGCTCACCCTCACGCCGGAGTGAGGCTCTCACGCTCGACGCCGTAGACGTGCACGAGTTCGTCGCGGCCCCGCGCCGGGGCGTGGATCACCTCCTCGCGCCGGAAGACCAGGCCGCAGGCCCGCATCACCGCGAACGAACCCGCATTCTCCGGCTGGGCACTGGCCTCGATCCGGTCGACGTCGAGCCACGCGGCGGCGACCGGGAGCAGGGCCGTCGCCGCCTCGCGCAGGTAGCCCCGGCGCTGATGCGCCTCGCCGAGCCAGTACCCGAAGGTGGCGGTTTTCGGATCCTCGCGGGTCCGGTGCAGCATGATCCAGCCGAGGAATTCGCCGGTGTCGCGGGCGGTCACCGCGAGGGAGAGCCCCTGTCCCGCCTCGGCCAGGGAGCGCGCCAGGGCGATCCGCTCCCGCGCCATCGCGACGGTGAAGGGGAGCGGCCAGAAGGCGAGCCACCGGCTCACCGCCGGGGTCATCAGGGCGCTGGTCGCCTCCGCGTCCTCGGGGGCGACGAGGCGCAGATGGAGGCGGGGGGTGTCGAGGGTGGGAGGAGCGCCGGTCATCGCGGCAGCGTAGCAGGGATTTCCCTTGGGGAAATGGGTGGCGCTGCACTGCGTGGCGGATGAGCGGCCCGGCGGCAGGAAGGGGGCGGGAACCCTCCTCTCCCCGCGGGCGGAGAGAGGGGAAACCCACGCCCCGTCCGCGACGGTCTCGCCGCTCAGAACAAGCTGTACTGCCCACCCTTCTGCAGCGGCCCCCTGAACAGATCCGTCCGCAACCGCACCCGCTCCGCCGGATACCCGAGCCGGGTCATCGCCACCCGCATGCGCTGGTCGAGCAGGTCCGCGTAAGGTCCGGTCCCGGTAAACCGCCGGCCATACGTCGCATCGTAGACCTTGCCGCCGCGGCTCTGCGCGAGGAGCGAGAAGGTCCGCCCGGCCCGATCGGGAAAATGCTCGGCAAACCAGTCGCGCATCAGGTCGGCGAGTTCGTGCGGCAGGCGGAGCAGCACGCCGCCGGCCTCAGCGGCCCCCGCCTCGCGGGCCCGGGTCAGAACGGCCTCGATCTCGTGGTCGTTGAGGCCGGGGATCAGCGGCGCCACCAGCACCATCACGGGCACGCCTGCCGCGGCGAGCGCCCGGATCGCCGCCAGGCGCTTCTCGGGTCGCGGGGCACGCGGCTCCATCCGGCGGGCGAGGTCGGGATCGAGGGTCGTGACCGAGAGGGCCACCTTCACCAGCCCTTGCGCCGCCATCGGCGCCAGGATGTCGAGGTCGCGCAGCACGAGGTCGGACTTGGTGACGAGGCCGACCGGATGGCGGAAGCGGGCCAGCACCTCGAGCACGCCGCGGGTCAGGCGGTAGCGCCGCTCGATCGGCTGGTAGGGATCGGTGGCGGTGCCGAGCGCGATGGTGCGGGGCGCGTAGCCCCGGGCCGAGAGTTCCCGTTCGAGCAGGGCCGCCGCGTCGGGCTTGGCGAACAGCTTGGTCTCGAAGTCGAGCCCCGGCGAGAGCCCTGCATAGGCGTGGTTCGGCCGGGCGAAGCAGTAGAAGCAGCCATGCTCGCAGCCGCGATACGGATTGATCGAGCGGTCGAAGCCGATATCGGGCGACGTGTTGCGGGTGATGATGCTGCGTGCCCGTTCCAGCGTCACCTCGGTGCGCAGAGGCGGCAGCTCGTCCTCGATCTCCCAGCCGTCGGCGAAGGCCTCGCGGGCGGCGGGCTCGAACCGGCCGGTCGGGTTGGCGGTGGCGCCGCGCCCGCGGCGGCTCTCCGCCGCCGGGGTCGACCCGGCGAGGCGGCGCGCCGCCCGCCCGCATCCCGATTCCATTCCGACCTCCCGCACACGCACGGCCGTGGTTAGAACAAAACAGGAACGATCACAAGGGAGAATAAATTGCCAACGATCGAGGCAGGACGCGCCGCCTCCTATCCGCTATGGCGCCATCATGTTCACGGCTGCCATCCATCTCCCCGGCGCGATCGATCCGGAGCGCATCGACGCCCTCGCCGACACCCTGGCGGCCCTCGTGGCCGGCGTCGCGGCGGGCGTGGTGGGCGATGCGGTGATCGCAGCCGAGCATCCGGACGATCCGGAGGTCGCCACCATGGCCGAGAGCACCGGCGCGGCCCTGGTGGCGCGGGGGCCGAGCCCCTGGGTGGCGGCGGCCGGATTGGCGCGCCGTCCCTGGATGCTGTGCCTGGAGGCCGGCGACGTGCCGGCGGAGGGCTGGATTCGGGTGCTCGACCGGTTCGGCGCCACGGTGCAAGCGGAGGCGGTCGGCCGCCTGCGCCGCCCGCACGCCGCCCTGTTCGAGCGGATCGCCGGACGGCGCGAGTCGCTGACGGGCACCCGGCAGGTGCGGGCCGGCGACCTCGTGCGGGTGCAGGCCCTGCGGGCGGGTCTGCCGCTCAAGGTCCGCCTGCCGGTCAGGCCCCTGCGGGGGTCGCTGCTGCGGAGCTAGAGTATCGCCCGATCGCGTTGCGATCGGACGCTACTCTAGATCTTTGATTGTGACGCATTGTCTAAGACGAACCGGTACCCACTTCGTCGGAAAATGCTTTCGCAGCGCCCCGCTTCAGGTGCTCGTCGAGGCGCGGCATGATCTCGACGAAGTTGCACGGCCGGTGCCGGTAATCGAGCTGGGCCGCCAGGATGCCGTCCCAGGCGTCCTTGCAAGCGCCGGGCGAGCCCGGCAGCACGAACACGTAGGTGGCGTTCACGACTCCGGCCGTGGCCCGCGACTGCAGCGTCGAGGTGCCGATCTTGTCGTAGGAGATGCGGTGGAAGACGGCGGAGAACCCGTCCATCCGCTTCTCGAACAGGGGCTCCAGCGCCTCCGGCGTCACGTCGCGGCCGGTGAAGCCGGTGCCGCCGGTGGTGATGACCACGTCCACGCCCGGATCGGCGGCCCAGGCCTTCACCTGGGTGCGGATCGCTTCGACCTCGTCCGGCACGATCGCCCGGGCGGCGAGGCGGTGCCCCGCCGCCGTCATGCGCTCGGCAAGCGTGTCGCCCGAGCGGTCGTCGGCCGGCGTGCGGGTATCCGAGACGGTGAGCACCGCGATCGACAACGGCACGAAGTCCCGGGCTTGGTCGAGGCGGCCTTGGTCAAGATCTGGCATCAGAGTTGCGAGGCCCGGAAGGTGTCGCAGGACTGGGTCTGGCCGCTGCGGTAGCCGGTCTGGAACCAGCGCATGCGCTGGGCCGAGGAGCCGTGGGTGAAGGAATCCGGCACCACGTAGCCCTGGCTCTGCTTCTGGAGCTTGTCGTCGCCGATGGCGCTCGCCGCCTGCATCGCCTCCTCGATGTCGCCGGGCTCGAGCGAGTTGAAGCGGTCGTTCGAGTTCTTGGCCCAGACGCCGGCGAGGCAATCGGCCATCAGCTCGACGCGGACCGAGAGGGCGTTCGACTCGCGCTCGCCGACCTGCTGCTGCTTCTGCTGCACCTTGGGCAGGATGCCGAGCACGTCCTGGACGTGGTGGCCGACCTCGTGGGCGATCACATAGGCATAGGCGAAATCGCCCTTCACGTGGAACTTCTGCTCCATCTCCTTGAAGAAGGTGGTGTCGAGATAGACCTTCTTGTCGAGCGGGCAGTAGAACGGGCCCATGGCCGCCCGGGCCTGGCCGCAGCCGCTGCGGGTGCCGCCGGTATAGAGCACCATCGTGGTCGGGGTGTATTGGCGCCCGGTCTGGTTCGGCAGAACCGTCTTCCACACGTCCTCGGTGTTGCCGAGGATCGCGGCGGCGAACTTGCCGGACTGGTCGGTGGGGGCGCCGGTGCGCCGGTCGGGCTGCTGGCCCTGCTGCTGACCTTGTTCCTGGGGCGCGCGTGGGCGCGTCATCTGCTCGGCGCCGCCGATCAGGATCGCCGGGTTGATGCCGGTGACCCAGCCGATGATGCACAGGATGACGATGGTGCCGATGCCGAGCCCCCCGGCGCCGCCGCCCGGGAAACCGAATCCGCCGCCACCGCCGCCCTCGCCGCGGCGGTCTTCGACGTTGTCGGAGGAGCGAAAATCTTCCCAGCGCATGGTCTGCTACCCGTCGGCCCGTGAACCTTGGCCGCGACGGCTACGCGGCGCAGGCGAAAGGCTCAAGAGTAATCGACGGGAGCCGGCACGGTTCCGCTTCGCCGCACATGGCGGCGATCACGGCGCGCCCTCGTCGAGGGCCGCCCGCAGAGCCCGGAAGTCGCGCCAGGCAAGACGCTTCTGCAGCGGCTGGCGCAGCAGGTAGGCCGGGTGCAGGGTGGCGAGCAGCCGGATCTCGCGCTTGTCGGTCCGGTAGGGGAACCACCGCCCTCGCGACTTCAGGATGCCGTCCTTGGTCCCGGCGAGCGCCTGGGTGGCGACGCCGCCGAGGCAGACCAGGATGTCGGGATCGGCCAGCGCGATCTGCCGCTCGATGAACGGCTTGCAGGTCGCGAGTTCCTGCGGGGTCGGGTTGCGGTTGCCCGGCGGGCGCCAGGGCACGACGTTGCCGACATAGGCGTTGGTCCGGTCGAGCCCGATCGCCGCCATCATCCGGTCGAGGAGCTGGCCCGAGCGACCCATGAACGGCTTGCCGATCCGGTCCTCGTCCGCCCCCGGCGCCTCGCCGACGAACATCACCCGCGCCTGCGGGTTGCCGTCGGCGAAGACGAGGTTCTTGGCGGTGAAGCGGAGCGCGCAGCTCTCGAACCGGCCAAGCAGGCCTTCCAGCTCTTCCAGGCTCGCGGCGGTGGCGGCGAGTTCGCGGGCGTCGCCCGCCGCCTCGCCGGGAGCGGCGGCGGCGGAACGGCCGTAGGTGCTGGCGGCCTCCGCCCGCGGCGCCTCGCGCACCGCCTCCCTGCGGGGAAGCTCCCGGCGAGGAACCTCTTGTCCGGGAGCTTCTTGCCTATCAGGCGCCGCCCGGCTGAGCTCGTCATTCGCGGACGGAAGCGGCCGAGACGGCGCCTCGGACGCTGTAGCCTCCGCCCGGACGGCGCGACGCGGCGCTTCCGGCTCGGCGAAGCGGTCGTGCGGCGTCTCGTCCAGCGCGGCATCGACGCCCGCCGCGACGTGGAAGTCGAGGAAGGAGAGCAGGTCGCGGCTGTCGGGAGCGTCGGGCGTCATCAGTGTGATGTGGCGTGCTGCACGGCTGTGGACAACAGGTGCGACAGGGCGCGCACAGGCATTCTCGCGGGCGCGGCCCAGGCGCGGGCGCTTGCACCCAGGGACACGCCGTCGCACGGTCCGGCCATTGGGACCGCTTGAGGCGGCCCGAGATCGTTTATATGTGAACTATCCAGAGACCAGGGGAGGATCAGGATGGAGCTGCCGGAACGCGAGGCGATGGACTTCGACGTGGTGATCGTCGGAGCGGGCCCGGCCGGGCTGGCTGCCGCCATCCAGCTGAAGCAACTCGCCAGTGAGGCCGGCACCGAGGTGTCGGTGGTGGTGGTCGAGAAGGGCAGCGAGGTCGGCGCCCATATCCTGTCCGGTGCGGTCATCGACCCGAGCGGGCTCGACTCCCTGGTCCCCGGCTGGCGCGAGGACCCGGACCGCCCCCTCAAGACCGAGGTGGTGAAGGACGAGTTCATGTTCCTCGGGCCGGCGGGCGGCGTCTCGCTGCCGAACATCGCCTTCCCGAAGCTGATGAGCAACCACGGCAACTTCGTCGGCTCGCTCTCGAACGTGACCAAGTATCTCGGCCGCAAGGCGGAGGAACTCGGTGTCGAGATCTATCCGGGCTTCCCGGCCGCCGAGATCCTGTACGACGACGCGGGAGCCGTCGTCGGCATCGCCACCGGCGACCTCGGCATCGCCCGCTCGGGCGAGGCGCGGGACGACTTCACCCGCGGCATGGAGCTGCGCGCCAAGTACACGGTGTTCGGCGAGGGCGCCCGCGGCTCGCTGACCAAGAAGCTGATCGACCGCTATCGCCTCAACCAGCATTCCGACCACCAGAAATATGGTCTCGGCGTCAAGGAACTGTGGCAGGTCAAGCCGGAGAAGTTCCGGCCCGGGCTGGTGCAGCACTCGATGGGCTGGCCGCTGCCGAACAAGGCCGGCGGCGGCTCCTGGCTCTACCATTTCGACGACCACCTGGTGTCGGTCGGATTCGTCACGCACCTGAACTACGAGAACCCGACCCTGTCGCCGTTCGAGGAGTTCCAGCGCTTCAAGACCCACCCGATGATCCGGGACGTGTTCGAGGGCGCCAAGCGCATCGGCTACGGCGCGCGCGCGATCATGGAGGGCGGCTGGCAATCGGTGCCGAAGCTCGTCTTCCCGGGCGGCTGCCTCGTCGGCGACTCGGCCGGCTTCGTCAACGTGCCGCGCATCAAGGGCTCGCACAACGCGGTGCTGTCGGGCATGCAGGCCGCGGGCGCGATCCACGAGGCGCTCGCCGCCGGCCGGGCCCAGGACGAGCTGACCTCCTACGAGGAGGGCTGGCGGTCGAGCCCGATCGGCCACGACCTGAAGCGGGTGCGCAACGTCAAGCCGCTGTGGTCGAAGTACGGCACGGTCGTGGGCGTGGGACTGGGGGGCCTCGACATGTGGCTCAACGAGCTCGCCGGCCTGTCGCTGTTCGGTACGCTCAGCCACGGCAAGCCGGATTACGCCTGCACCAAGCCGCTCAAGGACGTGAAGCCGATCAAGTACCCGAGGCCGGACGGGGTTCTGACCTTCGACCGTCTCTCGTCGGTCTACCTGTCGAACACCAACCACGAGGAGGACCAGCCGGTCCACCTCCAGGTCAAGGACATGGGCCTGCAGAAATCCTCCGAGCACGACGTGTTCGGTGGGCCGTCGGGCCGCTACTGCCCGGCCGGCGTCTACGAGTGGGTCGAGGAGGGCGGAGCGCCGCGCTACCAGATCAACGCGCAGAACTGCGTCCACTGCAAGACCTGCGACATCAAGGACCCGAACCAGAACATCAACTGGGTGACCCCGGAAGGTCCGGGCGGTCCGAACTACGTGAATATGTGAGAAAAAGGGTGGGTTATCTTCGCGAGCCCACCCCGTTTTTACCTCACAGGGTCATTCCGGGGCCGCGCAGCGGAGCCCGGAATCCAGAACCGCGGATGGCTCAGAATGAAGCGGCGATCGGCCCGCCGTTTTCGGAAAGACCTGCGGTTCTGGAGCCCGGGCTCCGCTTTCGCGGCCCCGGGATGACGCGGAGGGTGTGACAAACCGGGTCGCGAACGACGTCCGCGACCCTTCCTCACGCCGCCCGGACCGTCGCGAGGAACCGCCCCACCTCCCCGCGCAGGTGCTCGGACTGGCGCGACAATTCACTCGCCGCCGACAGGACCTGGCTCGCCGCGGCGCCCGTCTCGTCGGCCGCCCCTGCGACCTGGGCGACGCTGCCCGTGACTTCGCCGGTGCCCTTGGCGGCCTCCGAGACGTTGCGGACGATCTCCTGGGTCGCCGCACCCTGTTCCTCCACCGCCGCCGCGATGGCAGTGCTGGCTGAGCTGATGTCACCGATCTGCCCGGCGATGCCGCCGATCGCCGCGACCGCCTGCTCGGTCGAGCCCTGGATACGGGCGATCTGGTCGGCGATCTCCGCGGTCGCGCGGGCGGTCTGGCCGGCGAGTTCCTTGACCTCCGCCGCCACCACCGCGAAGCCCCGTCCCGCCGCGCCGGCCCGCGCCGCCTCGATCGTGGCGTTGAGCGCCAGCAGGTTGGTCTGATCGGCGATGGTCGAGATCAGCCCGAGCACGTCGCCGATCCGCGCCGCGCCCTGGCGCAGCTCGTGGACGAGGTCGGCGGTCGCAGCCGCCGCCGCCGCGGCGCTCCGGGCCATCTCGGCCGAGGCGCCGATCCGGCAGCCGATCTCGTTCACCGATGTGCCGAGCTGCCCGGCCGCCGCCGCGACCGTCGCGACGTTCGAGGAGGCCTCCTCGGCAGCGGCGGCGACCTGGGTGCTCTGGTCGGCCGTGCGCCCGGCGATCTCGCTCATGCCGCGGGCGGTGGCCTCCATCTCGGCGGCCGCGGCGGTCACCGCCGAGAGGACGCCGCCGACCGAGCCCTCGAACCGGTCGGCGAGGTCGCGCAGGGCCGCGCGGCGCTGTGCCTCGGCACCGAGGCGGGCGATTGCCGCCTCCTCTTCCACGGCGGCGGCGCGGGCGAGGCCGTCGCGCAGGCGCACCATCGCGGTTGCCATCGCGCCGATCTCGCTGCGGGGCGAGGCTGCCGGCACCGTGACCGCGAGGTCGCCGGCGGTGAGGCGGCGCATGGCTTCGATCATCCGGGCGAGCGGCCCGGTCACGCCGCGCACCAGCAGGAGCGCACCGCCGCCGACCGCCGCGCAGGCCCCGGCGAGGATCGCGAGCGACGCCAGCAACCAGGTCTCGCTCGACCGGCTCTCCGCCGCCACGATCGCGCCGAGCGAGGCGGTGGCCGCTTCCCGCGCCTGGGCGATGCCGGCGACGACGTCGCTGGCTCGGGCGAACCACTCCTCGGCCGTCATCGGATAGGGCTCGCGCGCGGCGCCGGCCCGCAGCACCGCCGCCCGGGTCGCCTCGAACGCCTCGACCCGGCGGGAGGCCGCCGCCAGCGCGTCCCGGAACTCCGGCGAGAGGGCGGGCGCGGAGGCGCGGGCCTGGGCCAGCGCCGCGTCGACGCGCCCGGCCAGGGCCGCCAGGGCACGGACCTGGTCCACCGCCAGCACCTGGCGCCCGGCGATCGCCGCGTTGAGCCGCCCGCGCTCGCGCCCGGCGAACTCGCTCGCATCCCACAGCGCTCGCTTGATGTCGAGGCCGTGATGCAACGTGCCCGGCAGCGAGCCGGCGATGCCGGCCCGCACCGCGTCGAACAGGGCCTGCTCGCGGGCGATCACGCCGGTCGCGGCCGGGAACCAGGACGCCGCGAGGTCGGAATCGGGCGAGCCGGCCAGCACGCGGTCGACCCGCCGGCGCAGGGAGGCGAGGTCGCGGCGCGCCTCGTCGAGGGCGGCCACGGCCTTCGACACCGCATCGTCCTGGCGGAGATCATGCAGGGCGGCCGAGAGCCTGCGGTCCCCCTCCTCGCGCAAGCTTGATAGCGCCGGACGTTCCGCCTCCGCCGGCGGCTTGGCGAGCCAGCCGTTGGTCAGCCCGCGCTCGGCCGCCAGCGAAGCCGAGGCGGCGGCGAGCCCGTCAGTCACCCGGTTGGCCTCCGCCGCACGTCGCATGATGTCGGCCCGGTTCCACGCCTCGATCACCTGCAAGGCAGTCAGCCCAAGAAAGAGGCAGCCGATCAGGCCCAGGATGAGGAAAATTTGTCTACGCAGCGACATATCCGGAAACTCGGCCGAATGACTTGACCCATCCCCTCTTCCTATCGCGATGATTGCTTAACATTGGTCTTACAACCGGCGCTCCGAACGGCATTACGGGCAGTTGCAGCCATCCCGCCGCCGCCGCGCGCGCCGGCCCCCGACACATCGCCGCCGCCGTTTGGTCTTGCCGCTGCCCCGCGCAGGGTCCAATGTCGCGCCGATTTCGCGTGCCGGCTCCGCGGCCGGCGCGATCACGGAGCCACGAGTTTGGTGCTCAAGACCCGAATCCCTGCCCCCCGCCGCGGATCGGCGCGCGCCGCGCTGGCCCTGTTCCTCGCCGCCTCGACGGCGCCGGCCCTCGCGGCGCGGCTGCCGGCGCGGGAGATCGCTGCCCCGCAGGCCTACGAGCCGGCGGATTCGCTGGAAGGCAACTTCCTCGCCGCCTACATCGCCGGCGCCTCCCGCGACACGGCCGCCGCCGCCACCTATTACCGCGAGGCGGTGAAGGGCGACCCCCGCAACGCCGAACTCCTCGAACGCTCCTTCGTGGCCCTGCTCGCCGACGGTTCCCTGCCGGAGGCGTTCCGCGCCGCCGAGCGGCTGACGGCGCGGGACGGGGCCAACGGCCTCGCCCAGCTCGCGCTCGGCGTGCAGAAGATCAAGGCCAAGCAATTCGCCGCGGCGCGCCAGAACCTCCAGCGCGGCGGCAAGGGCGCCGCCGCCGACCTGACCTCGACGCTTCTGACCGCATGGTCCTATGCCGGGGCCGGCGAAGGCAAGAAGGCGCAGGAGACCATCAACAAGCTCAAGGGCGAGCGCTACTACAACGTCTTTCGCGACTACCACGCGGGCCTGATCGCCGCGCTCGTCGGCGACAAGGTCGAGGCGGAGCGCCGCCTGAAATCGGCCTACGACGCCGACCGCAACACGCTTCGCATCGTCGACGCCTATGGCCGCTTCGAGGCGGATTCCGGCCGGCCCGACCTCGCGGTGGCGGCCTACCAGGAATTCGACAACGTCCTGCCGCGCCACCCGATCGTGCGCGACGCCCTCGACAAGCTGAAGGCCGGCAAGCCGCTCACCCCGCTCATCACCTCGGCCCAGGAAGGCGCCGCGGAGGTGCTCTACGGCCTCGGCTCGGCCGGGACCTCGCAGGGCGACGAGTTGCCGGCGGTGGTGTACCTGCGCCTCGCGCTCTACCTCGCCCCCGAGCATTCGCTCGCGCTGCTGACGCTGGCCGACACGCTGGAGCGGATGAAGGCGCCCGACCGGGCGAACGAGGTCTTCGCCCGCATGCCGGCGAGTTCGCCGCTCAAGCTCAACGCCGACATCCAGATCGGCCTCAACCTCGAGCAGATGGGCAAGGGAGAGGAAGCCCTCACCCATCTCGACCAGGTCGCCAAGACCTATCCCAACGACATCGACGTGATCTCGGCGCTCGGCAACGTCCAGCGCTCGCGCAAGAAATACGCCGAGTCGGCCCAGACCTACACCAAGGCGATCGACCTGATCGGCGACCAGCCGGCGCGCAACTACTGGACCCTGTACTACTTCCGCGGCACGTCCTACGAGCGCGCCAAGGAATGGCCGAAGGCCGAGGCCGACCTGAAGAAGGCGCTGGAGCTGGTGCCGGCGACGCAGCCCAACGGCCGCGCCCAGGTGCTGAACTACCTGGCCTATTCCTGGGTCGACCAGAACATGAACATCGACGAGGCCTTCCGCATGCTGAAGCAGGCGGTCGACCTCCAGCCGCGCGACGGCATGATCATCGACAGCCTCGGCTGGGCCTATTACCGCCTCGGCCGCTGGGACGATGCGGTGCGCGAGCTGGAGAAGGCGATCGAGCTGAAGCCCGGCGACCCGACCATCAACGACCACCTCGGCGACGCCTATTGGCGCTCCGGCCGGCGGCTCGAGGGCAAGTTCCAGTGGCAGCACGCCAAGGACCTGAACCCCGAGCCTGAGGACCTGGCGAAGATCGAGGCCAAGCTGAAGGACGGGCTGCCGGAGCTGGAAAAGCCCGCCGCCACCGCCGAGACCCAGCCCGCCCCGGCGCCGCAGCCCGAGATGCCGAAGGGCGCTCCGGCCCCGACCGAGCCGCCGGCGATGGGCACGGAGACGAAGAGCGGGGGCTGACGCTCCCTCCCCTTCGACCATCGAGATGAGAGTGTGGGCGCGGTGCCGAAGGGCGCCGCGCCCTCTGCCCGTTCAGAGAGACGTCCCCGTGCCTTCCCTCGCCACCCGCGCGCCCGCCAAGATCAACCTGACCCTACACGTGCTCGGCCGGCGCCCCGGCGACGGCTACCATGCCCTGGAGAGCCTGGTGGTCTTCGCCGGCTCGTCCGCGAGCGACCTCCTCACCCTGGAGCCGGGACCGGCGCTCGATCTCACTGTCACCGGCCCGACCGCCGGTCCCGCCGGCCCGACCGACGACAACCTGGTGATGCGGGCGGCCCGCCACCTCGCCGCCGGGATCCCGGACTTGAAGGTCGGACGGTTTCACCTGCTGAAGCGCCTGCCGGTGGCGGCGGGGATCGGCGGCGGCTCGTCGGATGCAGCCGCCGCCCTGCGCCTCCTCGGGCGCCTCAACGGCTTGGGGCCCGATCACCCGGCCCTGATGGCTGCGGCGCGGCGCACCGGTGCCGACGTACCGGTCTGCCTCGATCCGCGGGCCCGGATGATGCGCGGTGCCGGCGAGGCGGTCGGCCCGGCGCTGGCCCTGGCGGCCCTGCCGGCAGTGCTGATCAATCCCGGCGTGCCGGTCGAGACGGCGCCGGTCTTCCGCGCGCTCGGGCTCAAGGTCGGCGAGGCGCATCCGCTCGCCGGGGAGCCCCATCCGGCGATCGACGGTGCGCACGGTCTCGACGCGCTGATCGCCCGCATCCTGCCGGCCCGCAACGACCTGGAGGCTCCCGCCCTCACGGTCGCGCCGGTGATCGGCGACACGCTCGCGGCCCTGCGCGACCAGCCGGGTTGCCGGCTCGCCCGGATGTCGGGCTCCGGCGCCACGGTGTTCGGGCTGTTCGGCCACCGCTCGGCGGCGATGGCGGCCGCTCGGGCGATCGCGGCGGCGCAACCGAGCTGGTGGGTGCGGGCGACGCTGCTGCGCTAGAGCCGCGCCGCCCTCCCCATCTCGGGTTCGACCGGCCCGGGCGCTCACCCCGCCCGGTCGCGCTCCGCCTTCTGCCAGCCCTCGCGGGTCTCGCCGATGAAGTCCTGGAGCCGCCCCTCGGCGATGGCCCGGCGCAGGCCCGCCATCAGATCCTGGTAGTAGGACAGGTTGTTCCAGGTCAGCAGCATCATGCCCAGGATCTCGCCGGCACGGACGAGGTGGTGCAGGTAGGCCTTGCTGTACTGGTTCGCCGCCGGGCAGGTCGATTCCGGGTCGAGGGGGGAATTGTCCTCGGCGAATCGCGCGTTGCGCAGGTTGAGGCGGCCGTGGCGGGTATAGACCATGCCGTGGCGGCCGGCCCGGGTCGGCATCACGCAATCGAACATGTCGATGCCGCGGCTCACCGCCTGGACGATGTCGTCCGGCGTGCCGACGCCCATCAGGTAGCGGGGCTTATGGATCGGCAGGTGCGGCTCGACGGTCTCGATCATGGCGAGCATCGTCGCCTGCGGCTCGCCGACCGCCAGCCCGCCGACGGCATAGCCCTTGAGGTCGAGATCGACCAGGGCCTTGGCGCTCTCGATGCGCAGGGCGGGGATGTCGCCGCCCTGGACGATGCCGAACATCGCCTTGCCGGGCTGGTCGCCGAAGGCGATGCGGCAGCGCTCGGCCCAGCGCAGGGACAGGCGCATCGCGCTCTCGATCGCCGATTCCGGCGCCGGCAGGCGCACGCATTCGTCGAGCTGCATCTGGATGTCGGAGCCGAGCAGGCCCTGGATCTCGATCGAGCGCTCGGGGCTGAGCAGGTGCGTCGAGCCGTCGAGATGCGACTGGAACCGCACCCCGGTCTCGTCGAGCTTGCGCAGGCCCGCCAGCGACATGACCTGGAAGCCGCCGGAATCGGTCAGGATCGGGTAGGGCCACTGCATCATGGCGTGCAGGCCGCCCAACCGCGCCACCCGCTCCGCGCCGGGGCGCAGCATCAGATGGTAGGTGTTGCCCAGCACCACGTCGGCGCCGAGCGCCTTCACCTGCTCGGGATACATCGCCTTGACGGTGCCGGCGGTGCCGACCGGCATGAAGGCCGGGGTGCGGATGACGCCCCGCGGCATCCGGATCTCGCCGGTGCGGGCCGGCCCGTCGGTCGCGGCGACGGTGAAGGTGAACTGGTCGGTCATCGCGTCTCCGCCCGGAAGAGCAGGCTGCTATCGCCGTAGGAATAGAACCGGTAGCCGCGTTCGATCGCGGCGGCGTAGGCCGCCCGCATCGGTTCGAGCCCGGCAAAGGCCGAGACCAGCATGAACAGCGTCGAGCGCGGCAGGTGGAAGTTGGTCATCAGGACGTCCGCCGCGCGGAAGCGGTAGCCGGGCGTAATGAAGATGTCGGTGGCGCCGGTCCAGGGCCGGATCGTCCCGTCCGGCTCGGCGGCGCTCTCCAGGAGCCGCAACGCCGTGGTGCCCACCGCCACGATGCGCCCGCCGGTTGCCCGCGCCCGGTTCAGGGCCTCGGCGGCGTCTGGCGTGATCTCGCCGATCTCGGCATGCATCCGGTGCGCGTCGGTGTCGTCGGCCTTGACCGGCAGGAAGGTGCCGGCGCCGACATGCAGCGTCACCCGCACCTGCGCGAGGCCGGCCGCATTGCAGGCCGCCAGCAGGTCGGGGGTGAAGTGCAGGCCGGCGGTCGGCGCGGCCACCGCCCCGGGTTCGCGGGCGTAGACGGTCTGGTAATCGGCGGCGTCCTGCGCGTCGGTCGGGCGCTTGGCGGCGATGTAGGGGGGCAGCGGCAACTCGCCGAGCGCGGCCACCGCCTCGTCGAGGGCGGGTCCCGCGAGGTCGAAGGCGAAGGTGGTCTCGCCCCCCTCCCCGCGCTCGACGATGGTGGCGTCGAGGCGGGTCAGGGCGCAAGGGCCGCCCTCCCCGGCCCCGCCGAAGCTGACCCGGTCGCCGACCTTCAGGCGCTTGGCCGGCCGCGCGAAGGCGCGCCAGCGATCCGGCGCCTCCCGCAGGTGGAGCATCGCCTCGAGGCGCACCGTGGTGCCGTCCCGGTGGCGCAGGCCGCGCAGGCGCGCCGGGATCACCCTGGTGTCGTTGAACACCAGCACGTCGCCGGGCCGCAGCAGGCCGGGGAGATCGCGCACGATGCGGTCCTCCGGCCTTGAGCCGGGATGGAGCAGCATCAGCCGGGCACCGTCCCGCGGCACTGCGGGCCGGAGGGCGATGCACTCCTCCGGCAGGTCGAAATCGAACAGGTCCACGCGCATCCGGCCCTTCAGCCAGGATTCCGCCGCCGGATCAATGGGGCAGACGCACATCCCGCCGGAGGGCATGGCGCACCGGCCCCCGGCGCCCCATCTGGAACGGCGTCGTCGTCAGGAGTTCCCGTCATGGCCAGCCATCCGACCCTCGATGCCGAGCTCGTCGTCTGGTGGGACGCCGAGGCGGCGCGGCTGGACAGCCTCGCGGCCTCCGCACGCTTCGGCTTCATGCGCCAGCACTATGCACGCAAGGCGGCGACGGCACGGGCGCGGGCCCAGGTGAGCCGCCTGCGCGAGCAGGCCCGGTCCGCAGGAGACCGGCCGGCCACGGCCTGACCGCACATCCCTGACCGGGCGTCATAGCCCGAGCTATGACCTGTGCCGTGGCCTTCCCGGGGGGCGCCGCCTTAAGGGAGCGGCGCCGCGCCGCAGCGGGCGCCATTCCTCTGCGGCACCGACCAAGCTTCTCGGAACATCGTCATGGAACGTGCGCAAGCCGCCGCCCTCGCCAGCGCCGGGGTCGGGCTCCTGGTGCTCGCCCTCAAGTTCTTCGCCTGGTGGATCACCGGGAGCCTCGCGCTCTATTCGGACGCGCTCGAGAGCATCATCAACGTCGTGGCGGCGATGACCGCCTTCGTGGCGTTGCGCGTCGCCGCCCAGCCCGCCGACCAGAACCATCCCTACGGCCACCACAAGGCCGAGTATTTCTCGGCGGTGATCGAGGGCGCGCTCATCATCGTCGCCGCGGTGGTGATCCTGCGCGACGCCTACGACGCGATCCTGGCACCTAAGACCCTCGACGCGCCGCTGATCGGCGTCGCGGTGAACGGTCTGGCCACGGTGATCAACCTGGTCTGGGGCATGATGCTGGTCCGGCGCGGGCGCGACTGGCGCTCGCCCGCCCTGGTGGCCGACGGCAAGCACGTGCTGGCCGACGTCTTCACCTCCGGCGGTGTGCTGATCGGGCTCGGGCTCGCCACCGCGACCGGCTGGGCGATCCTCGATCCGGTCATCGCCGCAGTGGTGGCCGTCAACATCCTGTGGTCGGGTGGCGCGATGGTGCGCGACTCCGTCAACGGCCTGATGGACGAGGCGGCGCCGCCCGAGATGGTGGGGCAGATCCGCCGGCTGATCTCCGAGCACGGCGAGGGGGCGCTGGAAGCCCACGACGTGCGCACCCGCCACGCCGGTCAGGTCACCTTCATCGACTTCCACCTCGTGGTGCCGGGCGAGATGACGGTGGCGGAATCGCACACGATCTGCGACCGGCTGGAAGCCGCGATCGAGGGCGCGGTGGAGGGCGCCGTGGTGACGATCCACGTCGAGCCGGCGGAAGAGGCCAAGCAGCGCGGGCTACCGGTTATCTGAGGCGCGCGCCCTTGCGGCGGACCGCTCCGCCCGGCGACAAGGCCGATGCAACGGAGGACGGACGAGCGTGACGGGTGCCGACGACGATTACGTGTACGACGAGGCGACGGGCGAGTGGCGCCCAGGCAGCGAGATGAAAGCCGCCGCGACCCGCGAGGTGCGCGACGCTTCCGGCACCATGCTGGCCGACGGCGATTCCGTCACCCTGATCAAGGACCTGAAGGTCAAGGGCGCGAACCAGACCCTCAAGCAGGGCACGGTGATCCGCTCGATCCGGCTCACCGACAACGACGACGAGATCGATTGCCGGCACGAGACCATCAAGGGTCTGGTGCTGCGCACGGAGTTCGTGCGCAAGCGGTGAGTTTTCTTAACGTCGATTGCTCACGGGGATCATGACACCCTCCGCGTCATCCCGGGGCCACGCAGTGGAGCCCGGGATCCAGACACACGGGTGTGGAAGAATATAGCGGAACGCTATCCGCCTTTTCCTGAACGATCTGCGGTTATGGATTCCGGGCTCCGCTTTCGCGGCCCCGGAATGACCCTGAGGGTATCATGATCGTCGGTCGACCCGGACGGGCTCTCACCGCTCGCCCAGCACCGGCACCATCCGGCGCATCGCCTCGGTGAGGTCGGCGGCGGAGCGGGCGAAGCACAGTCGCAAGAAGCCCTCCCCGCCGGGCCCGAAGGCCGAGCCCGGCGCAAGCCCGACATTCGCCCGATCGACGATGCGCTTGGCGAGGCGGACGTCGTCCGGCTCGGACGGCACCCGCGGGAAGGCGTAGAAGGCGCCGGGGGGCGAGGGCAGTTCGACGCCCGGCAATGCGCTCAAGGCGTCGCAGACGATGGCCCGCCCGGCCCGTGCCTGCGCGATCTGCTCGGCGACGAGCGATTCACCCTCCCGGATCGCCGTAATCGCGGCGTGCTGGAGGAAGGTGGCGACGCCCGACGTGCCGTAGAGGACGAGCCCGTCGACGATCCGGCCGATCGAGGCCGGGCCCTCCAGCCAGCCGACCCGCCAGCCGGTCATCGCCCAGTTCTTCGAGAAGGTCTGGACGAACAGCACCCGGTCGCGATCCTCCTTCTGCCAGACGTCGCGGATCGAGGGCGCCCGGCCCGACGCTTCGTGAGCGGGATCGAAGCAGAACCGGCCGTAGATCTCGTCGGCGACGATCCACAGGTCGTGGCGGCGGGCGATGTCCAGGACTGCCGCGAGGTCGGCCTTCGTCGCGACCCACCCGGTCGGGTTCGCCGGGGTGTTGAGGACGATGGCCCGGGTGCGCGGGGTGATCGCGGCGGCGATCCGGGCGATGTCGAGGCTCCAGCCGTTGCGGGCATCGAACTGCATCGGCACCGCGACGGGCCTAGCTCCCTGCATGGCGACCGCGCCGAAGAAGTTCGACCAGGTCGGGGTCGGCAGCACCACCTCGTCGCCGGGCTCGGCCGCGATGCGGATCGCGGTGTGGAAGGCATGCATGCCGCCCACCGTCACGAAGAATCGTTCCGGCCCGACGGGATCGCCGTAGAGTCCCGAAACGTACTCGGCCAGGGCTTCGCGCAGCGGCGCGATGCCGAGCATCCGGGTGTAGAAGGTGGCGCCGTCGCGCAGGGCCCGCTGCGCCGCCTCGGCGATGAAGGCCGGCGTCGGCCGGTCGCCCTCCCCGACCCAGAGCGGGATCAGGCCGGGCCGCTCGACGCCGTAGGCCACGAGCTCGCCGATGCCGCTCGGCCACACCCCAGCCGCCTCGCGGCTCACCGGCGGCATCGTGTCGGGCAGGGGCGTGACGGTCATGCTGGAACTCACCGATGGAACGGGAGACCCAGGGATCGCAAGCGGCACGCTCCGGCGCAAGCCGGAGCGTGTGGGAGTCAGATCCGCGTGGCGATGAAGAACCAGCGCGTCCCTTCGAGGGAGCCGGTCTCGCTCAAGGGAACGAACGGCCCCTCGTCCGAGCGGCAGAAATGGCGCTTGAACCGGTCGGCGGGAAAGTAGCCGAGCAGCCTGTCGACCGACCCGCCGAACTTTTCGAGGCCCGCCCCGCCATGGACCTCGATGAACCAGTTCGGGATCCGGTCGCGCGACGCGCCGGCCCCGTCCAGCACCGCGCATTCGAAACCCTCGACATCGACATAGACGATGTCCGGCGTGCCGAATTCCTGCACCAGGCTGTCGATCGAGCGGCTCTTGACCTGAACCTTGCCGTGGGTGCCGGCACCGCCGTCTACCTGGCCGTTCAGGCTCTCGTTGAATTCCAGCACCCCGTCCTCGCTCGCCGCGGCGGCGTGCAGGATCGTCAGGTTGCGGACGCCGTTGAGGGCGACGTTCTCGTTGGCGACGCGGGCATTATGCGGGTTGGCCTCGAGCGCCACGACCCGGCCGGTGGGGCCGACATGGCTGGCGAGCTGCAACGCCACCACGGCCTGGTGCGCGCCGAGGTCGAACACCACCGCACCGTCCTTGAGTGCCCCGCTCTCCTTGAAGAACGCGATCTCGGCGAGCATTCCCGAATCGTGGTCGTACCATTCGGCCCCGACCGGATCGCACAGGCTGACCTTCAGATCGATCCCGCCGAAGCGATGCGACACGACTCGCTGCTCGAAGGACTTGAGCGAGCGCTCCAACTTGGCTCGCCGGGCCATGGATTGCATCCATGGCGGCATCAACTGCTTGGACAACGCCGTCAACATGGGATGACTGACCCTCTCACCGATCGCCGGAAGTTCATAGCAGATTGGGGGCGGGGGGCCGAAGCGGGTTCGGGTTTCTCGGTTAAGCAGTTCTGGCACGGGAGAGTGAAGGTCGTACGTCTATCGTCAAGATTTCGGTGAGAGACGTGTTACCCCATGCTAATACATCAATTGATAAACTAGGAAAGCGCGGGTTTCCCCTCTCCCCGCGGGCGGGGAGAGGCCTGAGCTCCGAAGGGGCTCAGGGAGCGGCGAACCGTAGGTTCGCCGCGAGGGTGAGGGGGTGTTTCCGGAGGAGCCGCAGCCGCCACCACCCCCTCACCCTCGCTCCGGCTACGCCTCCGCTTGCCGAGCCCCCTGAACGGAGGCTCGGCCCTCTCCCCGCCCGCGGGGAGAGGGGAAACCTGTGCCTCTTCTTGTGACCGTCGTCTATGTCCTCAGCCCTGCCGCACCAGGATCAACGTCGCCAGCGGCGGCAGCGACAGGGTCAGCGAGTGATCCTGCCCATGCGATGGCTCCGCCGCCGCATCGACCCCGCCGTAATTGCCGACATTGCTGCCGCCATACCCTTCGGCATCCGAGTTGAACGCCTCACGGTAATGACCGGCCATCGGCACGCCGATGCGGTAGCCGTGGCGCACGACCGGGGTGAAGTTCGAGACCACGACCGCGATCTCTCCCGGCGCGCGGCCCTTGCGGGCCCAGGCGATGACGTTGTTCTCGGCATCGTCCGAGACCAGCCACTGGAAGCCGGCAGCCTCGGTGTCGCGCTCATGCAGCGCCGGGGTCGCGATGTAGAGGTGGTTGAGGTCGCGGACCAGGGCCTTGAGGCCGGCGTGGAACGGATCGTCCAGCAGATGCCAGTCGAGGCTCTGGTTGTGGTTCCACTCCTTCTCCTGGCCGAACTCGCCGCCCATGAACAGGAGCTTCTTGCCGGGATGGCCCCACATGAAGCCGAAATAGGCGCGCAGGTTCGCGAATTTCTGCCAGCGGTCGCCCGGCATCTTGCCGAGCAGCGAGCCTTTCCCATGCACCACCTCGTCGTGGGAGAGCGGGAGAATGAAGTTCTCCGAGAAGGCGTAGAGCAGGCCGAAGGTCAGGTCGTGGTGGTGGTAGCGGCGATGCACCGTCTCCTTCGAGATGAAGCGCAGGGTGTCGTGCATCCACCCCATGTTCCACTTGAAGCCGAAGCCGAGGCCGCCGGTATAGGTCGGGTGCGAGACGCCGGGCCAGGAGGTCGATTCCTCCGCCACCGTCATCGTGCCGGGGGCGTGGCTGTAGGTCGCCTCGTTGGTCTTGCGCAGGAAGTCGATGGCTTCGAGGTTCTCGTTGCCGCCATACTGGTTCGGGATCCACTCGCCCGCCCGGCGCGAATAGTCGAGGTACAGCATCGACGCCACCGCATCGACCCGCAACCCGTCGAGGTGGTAGTGTTCGAGCCAGAACCGGGCGTTCGAGGCGAGGAAGGCCGAGACCTCCGTGCGCCCGAAATTGTAGATGTAGGTGCCCCAATCCTGGTGGAAGCCCTGGCGCGGGTCGGCATGCTCGTAGAGATGCGTGCCGTCGAACTGGCCGAGGCCGTGGGCGTCGAGGGGGAAGTGGCCCGGCACCCAATCGAGCAGGATGCCGATGCCGGCCTCGTGCGCCGCGTTGACGAACTCGGAGAAATCCTCCGGCGAGCCGAAGCGGCTGGTCGGCGCGTAGAGCGAGACCGGCTGGTAGCCCCAGGACCCGTCGAACGGATGCTCGGTGATCGGCAAGAGCTCGATATGGGTGAAGCCCATTTCCTTGGCATAAGGAATCAGGCGGTCGGCCAGTTCGCGATAGGTGAGGTAGCGGTTGCCCTCGCCGGGCACCCGCGCCCAGGAGCCGAGATGGACCTCGTAGATCGAGATCGGGCCGTGGCGATGGTCGAGCGCGTTGCGGCTCTGCATCCAGGCCTGGTCGCGCCAGACCGGTGACGGCAGGCCTTCGAGTCGCGAGGCGGTCTCGGGTGGCTGCTGGGCCGCGAAGGCGACCGGGTCGGCCTTGAGCGGCAGCAGCGCGCCGTCGGGCCCGCGGATCTCGAACTTGTAGTGGCCGCCCTTCTTCAGTTCGGGGATGAACAACTCCCAGACGCCGCCATCCGGCCACAGCCGCATCGGGTGGCGCCGTCCGTCCCAGTCGTTGAAGTCGCCGACCACCGAGACGCGGCGGGCATTCGGCGCCCAGACCGCGAAGCGGAAGCCCGGCGTGCCGCCGATCTCGACCGCCTGCGCTCCGAGCACCCGGTGCACGGCGTCGTTGCCGACATCGCGCAGGAGGCCGATCTCCTGCTGGTTCAGGGTCGCGCCGTACTCGTAGGGGTCGCGCCGGGTGCGCTCGGTATTGTCCCAGCCCTCGACGGCGAGGCGGTAATCCGGCCGCTGCGGATGGGAAAAGCTCGCGACGAAGAAGCCGGCCGGGTGGCGTCGCTCCATCGGAACGCGGGTGTCGCCGATCACCACGGTGGCGGCACGGGCCTCCGGCAGCACCGCGCGGACCTCCCACTGCCCCTCCCCGACCTCGTGCGGCCCCAGCACCGCGAAGGGGTCGCCGTGCTCGGCCCGCATCATCGCCTCGACGGCGTCGGGATGGACCGCGTAGGCGCGGCCCGGCACCGGCGGCCGGGCGGGACGGCTCGGGGCCGGCCCGGACACCTTCGGCGAGGCCGCCGCCTGCATGGCGGCGACGCGCAGGGAGACGTGCTTCTTCGGCTTGGACGACACGGGTCCCTTGCCCTTCTTGCCCGACTTCTCGTCCATGCCCTTGGCACCGGCCGTGACCGGCGTGACCAGCACGGCCGCGACCTTGGACTTGTCCGCCTTCGCTGGCTTGCCGGTCTTCTTGCCGGTATCTCTGGAACTGTCGGTCACGGGCATCCCAAGGTTGCGGTCGGTCTGGTGCCGGCGAGCGGCCGGCTTCCGGGCGCGGGTCTCGTCGTCCATGGGTTACGCACCTTTCTGGTCGGCCAGGATGGCCAGCACGCCGCGGGCCGGAATCTCGATCCAGTCCGGACGATTGTTGGCCTCGTAATCGATCTCGTAGAGCGCCTTCTGCAACAGGCAGAGGCGCAGCAGGCGCTCCCGCGTCGCCTCGTCGGTGACGGCGGCGCGGCTGCCGTCGACGGTGGCGGCATAGGCCTCCAGGAAGGCCCCGCTCACCATCCCGCGCCAGGCCGCGACGGCGGACTTCGCCCGCTCGCTCGCATCGGCGAAGCGCGAGGCGACCTCCCGGGTCACGGTCTCGCCGCCATAGGCGAAGGAGCGCAGGATGCCGGCGACGTCGCGCAACGGCGTCGACTTCGCCCGGCGCTCGTCCACCGGCCGCGACGGCTCGCCCTCGAAATCGACGATGATGAGGTCGTCCTGCGAGGCGAGCACCTGGCCGAGATGATAGTCGCCGTGGATCCGGGTGCGGTGGGCCCCCTGCGGCGCCTCGCGGCTGAGCGACGCGACCAAAGCCTCGATCTCCGCCTTGGCGGCTAGGATCGCGCCGGCGGCCTCGCGGGCTCCCTCCGACGCCGCGGCGCCGAGCGCCCCGCAGGCCCGCAGGGCCTTCTCGGCCTGGCGCCGCGTATCGGCGGCGAGCGCCGCCAGATCCTCGGCCGTGAACGGCTCGGCGGCGAAGGCCGGGTCGGCGGTCTCGCTGGCGAGCGCCCGGTGCATCTCGGCGGTGCGCTGGCCCAGCAGCCCGGCCCAGCGCAGATGGGTGGCGAAGGTCTCCTCCGGGGAATGCGCCTCGCTCTCGGGCACCAGCACGATCGCGTCGAGGTCGCGGCGCAGGTATTCGAGCATCAGGGTCCAGGCATCGCCCTGGTTGCGCACGAAGGCCTGGAGCAGGCCGAGCGCCGTGGCCGTGCCGTCGGGCCCGACATGCTCGATCACGCCGAGCAGGGCCGGGGTGTTCTTGAAACCGGCCTCCTCGGTGAGGAAGCGGCCGACCTCGACCTCCGGATGCGAGCCGGGCTGGAGGCGGCGCAGGAGCTTCAGCATCGCCCGCGAGCCGAAGGCGATCGAGGTGTTGCTCTGCTCCGCCGACAGGCGGCGGATATCGGCCGGATCGAGTTCGAGCTCGGGGTCGAAGGCCGAGGTCGCGGTGAAGCGGATGCTGCCCTTCTCGGACGCGATCTCGCGGTTGTGGCGGATCGCGTCGACCATCGCGAGGGCGAAGTCGGGCGAGGAGGCCGCGCCGTAGAGGAGACCCATCCGCGGGCCGCGGCGCACCCGGGCGACCGCGTGGTCCATCAGCGATTCGTCCTCGCGGCCCTCGTCGACGGCGAGCGGCACGAAGTATTCCTGCGTCTCGCCATTGGCGAGCGAGACGGCGATGCGCGGCAGGAGGAAGCCGTTCGAGCCTTCGAGCCGCGGCAGGATCGCGCTGTCGACCACCTCGACCCCGCGGATGCGCGAGCCCTTGGCGCCGAACCAGCGCCGCGAGCCGATGAAGCGCGGCGCCACGGTGCGCTCGAAGGCCTGGCGCTCGCGGCCCTTCATCAGGGTCTCGACGCCGCCGGTGAGCACCAGGGTGAACAGCTCCGGCGCCTCGGGGCTCGGGCCCATCGTGCCGGCATTCGCCGTCGAGAGAGAGAACCAGTAGAAGCCGTAGGCCGGCATGGTCAGCAGGTAGGGCAGGTCGCCGATCGGCGGGAACGAGGTGCCGCCGGTCAGTTCCACCGGCACCGCGGTGCGGAGATCCGAGAGGTCGAGCTGCACCGCCTGCGGCGCCCGCGACAGGTTGGCGACGCAGAGCACGCGCTCGTTGTCGTGCTCGCGGATCCAGGCCAGCACCTTGCGGTTATCGGGATACAGGAAGCGCAGGGCGCCGCGCCCGAGCGAGACGTGGTTGTTGCGGATCGCGATCATCCGCCGGGTCCAGTTGAGCAGGCTGGTCTGGGCGCGGGTCTGGGCCTCGACGTTGACCGCGTCGAACCCGTAGATCGGGTCTTGGATCGTCGGCAGGAACAGGCGGGCCGGGTCGGAGCGGGAGAAGCCGCCGTTGCGATCCGGCGACCATTGCATCGGCGTGCGCACGCCGTCGCGGTCGCCGAGATAGATGTTGTCGCCCATGCCGATCTCGTCGCCATAGTACAGCACCGGGGTGCCGGGCATCGAGAGGACCAGGAACTTCATCAGCTCGATCTTGCGCCGGTCGTTCTCGAGCAGGGGCGCGAGGCGGCGGCGGATGCCGAGATTGATGCGGGCGCGCCGGTCGGCGGCGTAGAAGCTCCAGAGGTAGTCGCGCTCCTTGTCGGTCACCATCTCGAGCGTCAGCTCGTCATGGTTGCGCAGGAAGATCGCCCATTGGCAGCCGTCGGGGATCTCCGGCGTCTGCCGCATGATGTCGGTGATCGGGTGCCGGTCCTCCTGCGCGATCGCCATGTACATCCGCGGCATCAGCGGGAAGTGGAACGCCATGTGGCATTCGTCGCCCTCGCCGAAATACTGCGCGGTCTCCTCCGGCCACTGGTTGGCTTCCGCCAGCAGCATCCGGTCGGGGTAGGACTCGTCGAGGGCGGCGCGGATCTTCTTGATGACCGTGTGGGTCTCGGGCAGGTTCTCGCAATTGGTGCCGTCGCGCTCGATCAGGTAGGGGATCGCGTCGAGGCGCAACCCATCCACACCCATGTCGAGCCAGTAGCGCATCACCTCGATGACCGCGTCCAGAACCTTCGGGTTGTCGAAGTTCAGGTCGGGCTGGTGGGAGTAGAAGCGGTGCCAGTAATACGCCTTGGCGACCGGGTCCCAGGTCCAGTTCGAGGCCTCGGTGTCGAGGAAGATGATGCGGGTGTCGGTGTACTTCTCGTCGGTGTCCGACCAGACGTAGAAGTCGCGCCACTCCGAACCCTTCGGGGCGTTGCGGGCCTGCTGGAACCACGGATGCTGGTCCGAGGTGTGGTTGATCACGAGCTCGGTGATGACCCGGAGATTCCGGGCATGGGCCTCGTCCACGAAGGTCCGGAACTGGTCCATCGTCCCGTAGGACTGGTTGATGTCGCGGTAATCCGCGATGTCGTAGCCGTCGTCGCGCAGGGGCGACGGATAGAACGGCATCACCCAGATCGCCGTGACGCCGAGGTCGCGGATGTAGTCCAGCTTCGCGGTCAGGCCGTCGAAATCGCCGATGCCGTCGTTGTTCGCGTCGAAGAAGGACTTGACGTGCACCTGGTAGATGATGGCGTCACGGTACCATTGCGGATCGGTACGATCGATCATCGCGTCAGAGCCTCATTCGATCGGGTCGTGGCGCCGGGCTGATGGCTGTCGTGGCATTCGCCATGCTTCAAGCTCAACGCGGGGCGCCGGGGAGAGTTCGGGCTGCCTGCCGGCACGGACGGTCACCCGTCCGCGCCGATACGCACTCGGCTAGGCAGAGCCGTGCTGCCACGCGCCGCCGGGCGCCGCAAGCCGGTCGGGGCGGCGAAGGCGCCAGATCACCACCGAACGCTCGGCCGGATCGAGGGCGATGCGGTGGGTCTTGCCGCGCAATTCGAACTTGTAGCCCTGGAGCAGGTCCTCGACCTCGACCGCGCCGTCATCGGGCAGGCCGAGCTGCCAAAGCGGCACCTCGTAGGTGCATTCCTGGCGGTTCCGCGGGTCGAGGTTGACCATGCAGAACACCGCGTTGTCGCCGGACGGCGTCATCCGCAGGTAGGCCAGGATCTGCTCGTTCCAGGCCGGGGTGAAGACGACATTGCGAAAATCCCAGAGCGCCGGGTTCTCGCGCCGGATGCGGTTCAACGCGATGATGTGGTCGCGGATGTTGCCGGGGCGGTAATAATCCCAGGCCTTCAGCTCATATTTTTCCGAGTCCAGATACTCTTCCTTGCCGGGCACCGGCGCGGCGTCGCACAGTTCGAAGCCGTTATAGATGCCGTAGACGCTCGACAATGTCGCGGCCAGCGTTCCCCGGATGATAAACCCCGGCCGTCCGCTGGTCTGGAGGAAGACCGGGTTGATGTCCGGCGTGTTGGCGAAGAAGTTCGGTCGGTAATACTCGCCCATCTCGCCGGCGAGTTCGGTCGCGTAGGCCGCCAGCTCGTCCTTGGTGTTGCGCCAGGTGAAGTAGGTGTAGCTTTGCTGGAAGCCGGCCTTGGCGAGCTTCTTCATCATCTTCGGCCGGGTGAAGGCCTCGGCGAGAAACAGCACGTCCGGGTAGCGGTCGTTGATGTCGCGGATCATCCAGTCCCAGAACGGGATCGGCTTGGTGTGCGGGTTGTCGACCCGGAAGATCTTCACGCCCAATTCGACCCAACCGGCGATGATGTCGCGCAGCTCGATCCACAGCGACGGGAACGCGCCCTCACGATAGAAATCGACGTTGACGATGTCCTCGTACTTCTTCGGCGGGTTCTCGGCGAACTTGATCGTGCCGTCGGGCCGCCAGTCGAACCATTCCGGATGCTGCTTGATCCAGGGATGGTCCGGCGAGCACTGGATGGCGAAATCGAGCGCCACTTCCATGCCGTGGGCGTGGCTGGCGGCGACCAGGCGGCGGAAATCGTCCAGGGTACCGAGGTCGGGATGCACCGCCTCGTGGCCGCCCTCCTCGGCGCCGACGGCGTAGACCGAGCCGACATCGCCGTCACGCGCCTTCAGCGAGTTGTTCTTGCCCTTGCGGTTGGTGCGGCCGATCGGGTGGATCGGCGTGAAGTAGAGCACGTCGAAGCCGAGTTCGCGGATCTCGGGCAGGCGCGCGATGACGTCGTCGAAGGTGCCGTGGCGGTTCGGATCACCCGATTGCGAGCGCGGGAAGATCTCGTACCAGGCCGAGAACCGGGCGGCGAGCCGGTCGGCGAAGACCTCCAGCACCACGGGATAGCGCGAGAGGTTCACCCGCTCGGAATTGCGATGGATCAGCGCCGTCTGCTCCAGCAAGCGGCGCAGCTGCGCCGCCGAGCCCGGCTCGTCCGCCTCGAGCGCCGCCACGAGGCCGTTCAGCGCCGTAGCATCGCTGCCCTCGGCGAGCGCGGCGGCGCGCTTGACGAGGCCGACGCCCTCCTGGGTCTCGAGATGCACGGCGATGCCGGCCTTGCGCTTCTTCTCCAGGCCCCGCAGCCAGGACGAGAAGTCGTCGCGCCACGCCTCGACGGTGTACTCGTAGCGGGCATTGCGGGTGAGCGGGAAATGGCCGTGCCAGCGGTCGTTGTCGACGAACAGCATCGGGTCGCGGCGCCATTCGGTCTCGCCGGCGAGCCGCGACAGGACCGCGGCGTTGATGACGTCGTGCCCGTCGGTGAAGATGTCGGCCTCGACATGGACCTGGTCGCCGACGACCCGCTTGATCGCCGAGCGGCCGCCATCGATCTCCGGGCTCACCGCCTCGATGACGACGCGGCCCTCCCCGTCCGGGGTGGCGCGGCGGGGACGGCGCATGGCGCCGATGCGGCGGGCGGCGAGGATGCGCACCGCGCGCGGCTCCAGGCCGATCGACTGGTCGGCGCGGAAGACCAGGGGCGAGACTTCCGGCGTCAGGTCCTGGAACGGCCCGAACTCGCCGCCGGTGCCGGCGATCAGCGGCGCCGGATCGACCGCGACCGGCTTGTCGGTCGGGTTGTGCAGCACGATCACGGCGTTCTCGGCCGAGCCGGTATGGCCGGTATCGATGCGGATCAGCGCGACATACGACGCGTCAGGCGCTGAGAGGCGCCACTGCGCGCCCTCGACATTGGCCGCCGGCAAATCGGCGCGCAGGCGGTTGATCGCCGCGATGAAGCCCGAGATGTCGATGCCGGTCTGGTGCTCGCGGCTCTCCGGTGTGGTGTCCACCACATGGAGGGGCTTGGCGTAGCCCCATTCGTAGCCGATCGGCATCAGCACGCCGGCCGAGAAGAAGGCGGCGAGCGCGTAGCGGCTCTTGAGTTCCGCCGCCACTGCCTCGCGCCCGCCATTCAGCGAGGCGGCGAGGCGCTGCATGTCGTGGTTCTCCGGGAAGGCGATCGACGGCGCCAGGATGCGCAGTCGCTCGTACTGCTCTAGGGCCCAGGGCGCCTTCAGGTCCCACCAGGCGAAGGAGTTGAACAGGTAGTCGAACCCGGCCTCGGCCGTGGCGCGGGCCTCCTCGAAGGTGCAGCCGAGCGTCTCGGCGGCGAAGAGCGCCGCGTGGTCGCGCTCCTTGGCGGCACCGATCAGGCTGCGCCACACGTCCGGCGGCACCTTGTAGGCGGCGTCGCACCGGAAGCCGGCGACGCCGAGAGCCTGGAGCCTCGCGATGTAGCCGTTCCACAATTCGGTGAGCGCCGTGCGCGGACCCGACGCCACGTAGTCGAATTCGGCGAGGTCGCCCCAGACGGTGATCTTGCTCGGATCGTCGGGATCGACGGCGTGCGGGCTCACCGGCGCGCCGGAGGCGTCGCGCACGAAGAGATCCGGGCGCTCATGCGCCAGCCTGCCGTCATTGGCGGCGTGGTTCACCACCAGGTCGGTCATGATCTTGAGGCCGTGCCCGGCGGCCGCCGCGCAGAAGCGGCGGATCTGCTCGTCGTCGGGCGTGCCGTCGAGATCGCGCAGGCGCTCGTCGAGGCGATCCACGTCGGCTACCGCGTAGAGCGAGCGCGAGCCGCCGGCCTGGTGGAACGGGTTGAGATAGACCCAATCGAAGCCGAGTTCGGCGATCCGGGGCAGTTCCGCGGTCCAGGCCGAGACCCGGCCGACCAGGAGGGGAAACAGGTTGTAGATCCGCGGTCCGGCCGCCAGCGGCGCCAGGGTGGCCGGCAGCGGCGTCACCTCGCGGGTGCGCTTCGCCGGCTTGGTGCTGGTGCGGGGTACGTTCATCGGCCCGATCCTGCCTGCTCTTTCTCGTCGTACAGGCGCGGGACCGGAGCCCCGCGCCGGGGTCTCAACTGGCGGAGTGACGCAGAACGGCCAGGGGGAGACGTGCGAAGAGTCGAGCCATCGACAGCCGCCCGCCCTCGGACCGGATCTCCTCGCCCGTCACCAGGTCGCGCCAGACGCTGCCCTCCGGCACCGGCAGCGACGTGCCGGCAAAGGCACCCGCGAGGCTCGGAAGCTCCGCGGCGGCGACGCGGCGCGGCACCGCCACCAGCAGGTCGCTGGCCTCCGCGCCCGCACTCGCGTCCTGGCGCAGGAAGGCGACGACGCGCTCCGCCCCCTCCCCTTCGGCCACGACCGGCGCGTAATCGGCCTCGGCGTAGAAGCTCGGGAATGCCGCGCGGTCGGCGAGCAGCCGGGCCAGGACCCGTTGCTTGATCCGCCCGTCCGGCCAGGACGCCAGCAGGTCGTCGAGCGCGCCGTCCTGCCCGAGGGCCGCCTCGCGCCCGGCATAGTCGACCGGGCGGCGGTTGTCGGGATCGACGAAGGAGAAGTCCCAGAACTCCGTGCCCTGGTAGATGTCGGGCAGGCCCGGCAGGGTGCATTTCAGCGCCGACCGGGCGAGGCCCGTCACCATGCCGACCCGGGCCAGCCGCTCGGCGAAGGGCTTGAAGTCCCGCAGGAACTCCGAGCCCGGCGCCACCAGGGCGTCGAACAGCTTGGCGACGGCGCCCTCATAGGCCTCGTCGACGTTGACCCAGCTCGACCGGCGCTTGCCCTCGCGCATCGCCTTCTCGGCATAGGCGCCGAGCCGCTGGCGGAACTCCTCGACGGCCTTCGGGTCGGGGGAGTCGGTCAGCAGCTCCAGCGGCCAGGCGCCGAGGATGGCCTGCAGGAACATCCACTGGTCGTTGGCATCGGGCGCCGCCTCGCCCTCGACCTGCGAGAGGTGGGGCTTCGCCAGCTCGCCCCACAAAGCCCAGGCATCGGCCCATTCGTCCGGGACTTCTGACAAGGCCAGCAGCCGGGTCCGGGCATCCTCGCCGCGCTTGGTGTCGTGGGTGGCCGTGGTGATCATCGCGTTCGGCCAGTCGCGGGCACGGGCGGCCTGCAGCGCGTGGAAATGCTCCGCCGTGACCCCGTACTCCCCCGGATCGCCCCCGACTTCGTTGAGCGCCAGCAGCTCGACG
Organism: Methylobacterium sp. 142-1Y; assembly: GCF_057747795.1. Taxonomy (NCBI): domain Bacteria; kingdom Pseudomonadati; phylum Pseudomonadota; class Alphaproteobacteria; order Hyphomicrobiales; family Methylobacteriaceae; genus Methylobacterium; species Methylobacterium sp. 142-1Y. Next base: position 2,394,563 of record NZ_CM173224.1, read on the forward strand.
AAGCGGTAGAACAGGGTGTCCTCCAGGCTTTTCGCCATCACCGGGCCGGTGAGCTGCTGGAAGCGGCGGCGGAAGCGGCGCACCACCTCGGGGTCGGGCCGGCCCGGACCCTCGGTGTCGAGCCGGCCGAGCAGGACCCGTTCGGCGAAATCGTGCACCGAGCGATCGGGCAGGCTGGACCGACGCTTGGCCTTGCGCACCGTATCGCCGATGAGCTTCAGGTCTTCCGGCTCGATCTCGTTCTCGTCGAGGTCCGAGCCCAGATAGCTGCGATAGACCGGGAAGCGGGCGATGATCTCGGACAAGGCCTGGCGCAGGGCATTGACCGAGAAGTCGCGGGTGCGCCGGTCGGCATCGGCCACCTGCTTCAAGTCCGAGGTCAGGACTTCCAGCTCGCTGGCGAAGCTGGTTTCCAGGATCTCGCCCTTCACGTTGCGCAGGAGCCAGGGATAGGGCTCGTCCATGCCGGTCGCCCCGGCATAGAGCTTACGCACCGCCTCGCGCTTCCCTTGGTCGACGAACAGCCCGTCGATCTGGTTGAGCACGTCGTAGCCGGTGGTGCCGGCGATCGGCCAGGGCCGTAAGCGCTCGCCGGGCTCCAGGATTTTTTCCACCACGATGTAGAAGCCGGGCCCGAGCGCCGCCTGGAGCGCGCGGGCATAGCCCGCCGGATCGGCCAGCCCGTCGATGTGGTCGATGCGCAACCCGTCGATCCGTCCCTCGCGGATCTGGCGGAACAGCATCGCGTGGGCGCCCTCGAAGACCCGCCTGTCCTCGACCTTGAGCCCGGCGAGCGAGTTCACGTCGAAGAAGCGGCGGTAGTTGATGTCGCTCGCCGCGACCCGCCAATGGGCGAGCCGGTAGGCCTGCGCCTCGAGGATGCGGTGGAGCGCCCCGAAGCTGTCGGGATGGCCCTTGAAGCCGTTGACCAGCGTCACCGCCCGGTCGATCGCCGCCTTCAGCCCGGGCGAGGCCGAGACCGCGTGGGCGAGGCGCCGCTTCAAGCCTTCTGCCTCCTCCGGGAAGGCGGCCATGCGCTCGGAATTGGTCTCGTCGCCCATCCGGCGCAGGCGCTCGGAGATCGACAGCACCTCCGCCGAGCCCTCGTCGCCGACTTCCGGCAGGGCCGCCAGCGCCCGGTCGAGGATGATCGGGTAGTTCAGCGGGTTGACCGGGAAGCGGTGCTCGAAGTGCCAGACGCTGAAGCCGCCCTCCTCCGGATCGAAGGCGAGCTTCAGGTCGCCCTTCTCCAGCGCCTCGCCGTAACGATCACCCAGGAACGGCACGACCAGCTTGTTGCGGGCCCCGAGCCGGCCCCAGTCGATGTCGAAGGCGTCGGCCGCCGGCGACAGGGCGCCCCATTCGAGCACCGAGAGCCACCACGGATTGTCGGCGCCGCCGACGCCCATGTGGTTGGGCACGATGTCGAGCAGGAACTTCAGCCCGTGACCCTTCAGCATGTCGCTGAAGCGGATGAAGGCCTCTTCCCCACCCAGTTCCGGATTGATCTCGCGATGGTCGACGATGTCGTAGCCGTGCATCGAGCCGGGCCGCGCCTTGTGGATCGGCGAGGCGTAGACGTGGCTGATGCCGAGCTTGGCGAGATACGGGACGATCTTGGCCGCGTGGTCGAAGGTGAAGTCCTTGTGGAATTGCAGCCGGTAGGTCGCCCGCGGCGGCGGCGAGGCCAGCCGCGCGGCGCCCGAGCGCGGGCCCCGCTCCTCGGACGAGAGCGAGGCGGCGAGCTTGGCGAGCGGCCCGCCCGGCGCCGCGATCGCGTCGAGGTCGCGGTCGAGCTTGCGGCGCCAGTTCGGATAGCCCTCGGTGACGCCCGGCATGTTGGCCTGGCTCACCTCGCCCAGGATGTCCTCGTACTGCACCGCCGTCAGCACCGAGGGAGCGCGGGCGAGGAAGCGCACGGCCGCCTCGAAGGGCGGCTGGTCGGGGACATCCGCCGTCGGGACCAGGCCTTCCTGGTTCAGGGCTTCCGCGAGGCGCCGGCGCTCGTGCACCCGCTCCTCGCGCTCGGCGCCCGCCCGCTCGGCGTCGTAGAGGCCGAGCGACTGGCGCAGCTCGGTATCGACGCCGCGCCACCAGCCGACGAAGGTCGGCAGGTCGTGGGTGGTGATGGCGCAGAGCGCGTCGCGCGGATACTCGGCGGGTCGCTTGAACCGGCCGCCCTCGCCCCGCTCGAAGGACAGGATGCGGTAGCTCAGAATGCCGGCCTGCATCAGCGCGTCGGAGAATCCGGCCGGCGCCGTGCCGAGGTCCTCGGCGATGACGAGGCACTTCGCCCGGTGGCTCTCCAGGCGCAGGACCGCCAGCATCGCCTCGAACGGCATCGCCACGTAGGCACCGGCCTTCGCCCCCTGCCCGACCGGGATCAGGAACAGGCGGGCGAGCTGGAAGGCGTGGTCGATGCGGATCGCGCCGGCATGGCGCATGTTGGCCTGAACCAGCGCCCGGAAGGCCGCGAGGCCGTCGCGTTCCAGTTCCAGCGGGTCGAAGGGCGGCAGGCCCCAATCCTGGCCCTGCGGCGCCAGGATGTCCGGCGGCGCGCCGATCGACAGGCCGGCGGCGAAGCGCTCCGGATGCGACCAGATCTCCGAGCCGCCGCGATCGGCGCCGACTGCGAGGTCGCGGTAGAGGCCGAGGCGCATGCCCGAGGCGAGCGCCTGCGCGGAAGCCGCGGCGAGCTGCCGGTCGGCGAGGAATTGCAGCCAGGCGTGGTACGACACCCGCTCCTGGTGCTCGGCGGCGAAGGCGGAGACGTCCGGCGTGCCGTTGCGGCGATAGGCCTCCGGCCAGTCGCCGAGCCAGTTCGCGCCCATCTTCGAAAAATGCTCGGCCAGAGCCTCGAAGGTGGCATGGGCCTCCAGATTCTCAGCCCCTGCGGCGCGGAAGGCGAGGAACTCGGTGTCACGCCCGGCCCGGGCCGGCGAATCCTGCCACAGGGCCTCCAGCACCGGGCTCAAGACCTGCCAGATCCCGGCATGATCGACGAGGGAGGCGTCGCGCAGGCGAGCGATCTCCGAGGCGGACTCCGTCATCAGCCGCTCGGCCCGGCTGCCGGCGAGACCCGGCAGCGACCTCGGATCGATGAACAGGGTTTCCAGGAACAGCCGCGAGGACGGCGAGTAGGGCGAGACCTTCTGCCGGTCGGTCGAGAACAGGGCATGGACCGGGCTCAACCCTAAGAAGGCCGCGCCCCGGGCGCCGGCATCCGCCGCGGCCCTTCCGGCATCGGCGTAAGTGCCGATGCCGAGATTGGTGTCGGAGCGCAGGCCGTAGAGCTGGGCGGCGAGGCCCCAGTCGCGGGCACCCTCGTCGCCGAGCGCCCGCGGACGCCAGCAGCGCTGGGGTGCTGCGATCACCGTCGCCTCGGCGCGCCGGTCGCCCAGGCTCACGGTGAGGCGGTGATAGCCGGGGGTGAGCGGCGGCAGCTCGATCGCGGCGGTCTCAGGGTTCAAGGCCACGCGCCCGTCGCGGGCGGTGCCGCGCTCGTCGACGATGCGCCAGCTCAGCGTGCCGGAGCTCGCCTCCGCCCGCACCTTTACCCGCACGGCGCGGCGGGCCTCGACCGGGACCAGCGGCGGCACCAAGCCCTGGCGCAACGAGCGGATCCGCGCGAGGCTTGCCCGCGCCTCGTCCTCGGAGCCGGCCGGCAGGCCGAGGGCGGCGAGCAGCCCCTGGCGCACGGAAAGCGGGGTCTCGACGCGCTGGCCGAAGGCGTCGGTGTAGTCGGCAGCGATGCCCGCCTCATCGGCGAGCCGCGCGACGACATCCTCGGTCACGGCCATCTCAACGCACCTCTTTCACGAACACGCCCGACCAGGCGGGCAGGACCAGGGCGCCGTCCTCGTTCTGCGAGACGGCAGGGGAGCGCCAGACGATGCGGCCGGGCAGCGGCCCCGGTGTGTGGGCGTCGCCGCCGAACACCCCGACGAAGCGCAAGGAGCCCCCGGCGAAGGCCCAGGTGACGTCGATCACGTCGGGCCGCGGCAGGGTGTAACGGCCGCCCTGCCAGGCGGTCTTCAACAGCGGCACCACCTCGCGCTGGCGCAGGTGAAGCAGCGCGGTGGTGTCGGCCAGGACCTCGCGATGCGGCGAAGCCTCGCGCTCGGCCCAGTCGAGCGTCGAGCGCCGGAACGTCTCGGCGGCGGTGGGGTCGGGAATCGTCTTCGCCTTCTCCTCGTCGGCGAAGGCGGCGAAGCTCTTGAACTCGCGCCGCCTTCCGTCGCGCACCGCCTTGTTCAGCTCCTCGTCGGGGGCGAAATCGACGAAGAACAGGAACGGCGTCGAGGCCGACCATTCCTCGCCCATCCACAGCATCGGGATTTGCGGGCTGAGCAGCAGCCCGGCGCGGGCGAGCGCCAGCTTGCCCGGATCGGCGAGGTGGCTCAGCCGCTCGCCGAGCGCCCGGTTGCCGACCTGATCGTGATTCTGCAGGAAGGTGACGAAAGCCGACGGCGGCAAGTGGCCGGAGCGCTCGCCGCGGGTATGGTTGTCGAGGGTCTTGAACGGCTCGCCCTGGTAGGCGAAGCCCTCCGCCAGGCTGCGGGCGAGATGCGCCGCCGGCTTGTCGGAAAAGCTCTCGTAATAGCCGGATTCCTCGCCGGTCAGCAGGATGTGCCAGCCGTGATGGGTGTCGTCGGCCCATTGCGCGCTGTGCAGGATCGGCTGGCCCGACCCGTCCCGCTCCAGCCAGCGGGCCTGGTTGGCCTCGTTCTCCAGCATCAGGTGGATCGGGCGATCGGAGTATGCCGCGCGGATCCGTTCGGCCAGTTCGGCGAGGAAGTGCTTGTCGGAATCGTCCTGGATGGCGTGGACGGCGTCGAAGCGCAGGCCGTCGAAGTGGAATTCGTCGAGCCAATACAGCGAATTGTGGACGAAGTAGTCCCGCACCACCTGGCCGGACGTCTTGCCGTCGAAGTTGATGCCGGCGCCCCACGGGGTCGGGTGGCGCTCGGTGAAGAACGTCTCGGCATAGGCGTGGAGGTAATTCCCGGCCGGGCCGAAATGGTTGTAGACGACGTCGAGGAAGACCATCAGGCCGAGGGAATGCGCCCGGTCGACGAGGCGGCGCAGGTCGTCCGGGGTGCCGTAGGCCGAATCCGGCGCGTAGGGCAGCACGCCGTCATAGCCCCAGTTGCGGGTGCCCTTGAAATCGGCGAGCGGCAGGAGCTCGATCGCCGTGACGCCGAGGTCGCGCAGGGATTCCAGCTTCTCAGCGAGCGCCGCGTAGGTGCCCGCCGGCGTCGCGGTGCCGACATGGCACTCGTAGATCACCGTCTCCTCGAACGGACGCCCGGCCCAATCCCGATCGGTCCACGGGAACGCGGCGGGGTCGATGACCTCGGATAACCCCGACACGTCCTCCGGCTGGAAGCGCGAGGCGGGATCGGGCACCACGAGGTCGCCGTCGATCCGGTAGCCGTAGCGGGCCCCGGCCCGCAGTCCCGGCACCGTCAGACGGCGCCAGCCTTCGCCCTGATCGTCCAGCGGATGTTCCTGCCCGTCGAGCACCAGGGCGACGCTCTTGGCGGTCGGCGCCCAGAGGGCGAAGCGCACCCCCTCCGGTCCGATCTCCGCACCGAATGGCATGCTGTGGGTGCGCCGCATCAGGCCACCATCCTTCGAAAGCAAGAGTGTGCGAACGGCGTGGGGCGCCGCTCAGGAAATTCGGTGGTTGGGAGCAGGTTCCGCAGGATCGTCCCGCATTGCGGCGACCGCGCTGCAATGCGGGAGCTAAGGCGGCCCGCGCCGTCGGCAATGCCCGGAACGACGCCAGCCGGGAACGGCCGCGCGGGATCGCCTCGTAGCGTTAAGACGCCTCAGAACGCCCAGGCGAGGGTCGCCGCGAAGGCCACCGCGACGGCTGCGCCGGTCGCCGTCATCGCCATACGCCCGATCCCGGCCGCCGCCGCGGCGACGCCCTCCTCGGCGAAGCCGAAGGCCTGGCCGGCGGCCTGCTCGGCGCGGGCGAGGGAGAGATGACGGGCGTGGCGGTTGACGGCTTTCATCGTCGGAACGCTCCTGCGGCGCGCGATCCCGTCCGGCGTCGGGGGCGGCCGTCCGGTCAACGGGCGGTGACGGCCGAGGTTCCGCGGGGTATCGCGCGCGTCACCGAGCTTTAAGGGAATTTGTTTACGTCTCGGTGACTCTGGTACGGGTTCTGCTGCGCGGCGATTCCGCGCCGCCCGACCATGCCCGTTCGTCACACCCCGACGCTGCTCAAAGGCCCTTTTTGTTCCGCGTTTGTTCCGGTATAGGGAAAGGATGACCTCGAATGCTGCCAGAGCCCTTCCCCCACCGCGAGGCCGTCGCGTGAGCGAGGCCGCACGAGACCTGTTCGGCGCGGGCGGCAAGCCGCCCGGGACGCCGCCAGAGCCGAAGCCGCCGGCGGATCCGCTGAAGGCGGAGGCGGTGAAGCGCCCGAAGCCCGTCGCCGTGTCCGCGCCCGTGGACGCGGCGGAGGCCGGCTACGACGCCTCGGCGATCGAGGTGCTGGAGGGGCTGGAGCCGGTGCGGCGCCGGCCCGGCATGTATATCGGCGGCACCGACGAGAAGGCGCTCCACCACCTCTTCGCCGAGGTGATCGACAACTCGATGGACGAGGCGGTGGCGGGCCATGCCAGCTTCATCGAGGTCGAACTGGAGGAGAGCGGCTGCCTCGTCGTGACCGATAACGGCCGCGGCATCCCGATCGACCCGCATCCGAAATTCCCCGGCAAGTCGGCGCTCGAGGTCATTATGACCACGCTGCATGCCGGGGGTAAGTTCGATTCGAAGGTCTACGAGACCTCCGGCGGCCTGCACGGCGTCGGCATCTCGGTGGTGAACGCCCTCTCGGACGTGCTCGAGGTCGAGGTCGCCCGCAACCAGACCCTCTACCGCCAGACCTTCTCCCGCGGCCACGCGCAGGGGCCGATCGAGACGATCGGGCGGGTGCAGAACCGGCGCGGCACGAAGGTGCGCTTCCATCCCGATGCCGAGATCTTCGGCGAGCACAGGTTCGATCCGCGCCGCCTGTTCAAGATGGCGCGCTCGAAGGCCTACCTGTTCGGCGGCGTCGAGATCCGCTGGCGCTGCGCCCCTGCCCTGCTGGAGGGCGTCGAGAACGTCCCGGCGGAGGCCGTGCACCGCTTCCCGGCCGGTCTCAAGGACTATCTCGCCCGCGAGATCGACGGCAAGGAGCTGGTCGCCGACGGGGTCTTTGCCGGCAAGATCACCAAGCCGGGCAGCCACGGCTCGCTCGAATGGGCGATGGCGTGGCTGTCGAACGACGACGGCTTCTCGTCCTCCTACTGCAACACCATCCCGACGCCGGAGGGCGGCACCCACGAGAGCGGGATGCGGGTGGCCCTGCTGCGGGGCTTGCGCGACCACGCCGAGCGGGTCGGCCAGGTCAAGCGGATGGCCTCGGTCACCGCCGACGACGTGATGCTGACCTGCGCGGCGATGCTGTCGGTCTTCATCCGCGAGCCGGAGTTCCAGGGCCAGACCAAGGACAAGCTCGCGACGCTGGAGGCCTCCCGCATCGTCGAGGCGGCGATCCGCGACGCCTTCGACCACTGGCTCGCCGCTTCCCCGGCCCAGGCCAACAAGCTCCTCGACTGGGTGATCGACCGGGCCGAGGAGCGCCTGCGCCGGCGCCAGGAAAAGGAGGTCGCCCGCAAGACCGCGACCCGCAAGCTTCGCCTGCCCGGCAAGCTCGCCGATTGCTCGAAGGCCGGGGCCGCGGGCTCCGAGATCTTCATCGTCGAGGGCGATTCGGCCGGCGGCTCGGCCAAGCAGGCGCGCGACCGCGCCACCCAGGCGATCCTGCCCTTGCGCGGCAAGATCCTCAACGTCGCCTCGGCGAGCCGGGACAAGCTCGGGGCGAACCAGCTCCTCTCCGACCTGATCCTGGCGCTGGGCTGCGGCATCGGCAAGCAGTACCGGCACGACGACCTTCGCTACGAGAAGGTCATCATCATGACCGATGCCGACGTCGACGGCGCCCACATCGCCTCGCTGCTCATCACCTTCTTCTACCGGCAGATGCCGGAGCTGATCGAGCAGGGGCACCTCTACCTCGCCGTCCCGCCCCTCTACCGGCTGACGCAAGGGGCCAAGAGCGCCTATGCCCGGGACGACCGGCACAAAGAGCAGCTGCTCAAGACCACCTTCAAGTCGGGCAAGGTCGAGATCGGGCGCTTCAAGGGCCTCGGCGAGATGATGCCCGGCCAGCTCAAGGAGACCACGATGGATCCGAAGAAGCGCACGCTCCTGCGGGTCGAGGTGGTGGAAGAGGCGAAGGTCGCGACCGGCGACACGGTCGAGCGGCTGATGGGCAACAAGCCCGAGGCCCGCTTCGCCTTCATCTCCGAACGGGCGGTCTTCGCCGACGAGATCGAGCTCGACATCTGAAACCCGGCCTCCGGGGGACGGCACCGCCCTCCCCCGGACCACGCCGCGAAAACGGCCCGGCCGCTCACGCGACCGGGCCGTTTTTGCCTGGGACAGCCGGCACTGCCGATGCGACGCCGCCAGAACGCAAAAAGCCCGGCCATGAGGCCGGGCTCCGCTCCGTCGACCTGACGGAAAGCGACGACTAGAAGCCGTTGAACTTGTAGTTCAGGCCGGCGCGGACGACCGCGAACTCGGTCTCGCGACGGACCGGGCCGGCGTTCACGACGACCACGCCCGGCGAGCCGAGGCCGACCACGTTGCCGGCGTTGTTCACGGCGAAGGCGCCGTTGTTGCGGTTGCCCTGATCCAGGTTCACGTACAGGCCTTCGACCTTGAGGGTCACGGCCGACGAACGGAAGAAGTTCAGGAACGAGTCGGTCGGGATGGCGTACTCGACGCCGCCGCCGACGACCCAGCCGGTCTGGAACTCGTCACGCGAGCTGTTCGGCAGACCGAAGTCGCGGCCGCCGCCCGAACCGTAGGCGAAACCGCCGGTGGCGTACACGAGGGTGCGGTCCCAGGCGTAGCCGAGGCGGCCACGGACGGTGCCGAAGTAGTCGAGGCCGGCGACGCCGTTCGGGTTGAACACCTGCTGGGCGGCGATCGGGCCGGTGGCGGCGAAGCGGTTCCGGTCACGGCCGAAATCGACGTACTGGGCGTCGGCCTCGACGCCGACCACGATGCCCGAGCCCGGGGTGAACTGGTAGTTGTAGCCGACCTGGCCGCCGCCGACGAAGCCGTCGGTCGAGCGCTGGCCCGGGAAGGCGATCACGGTCGGGGTGGCTACGAGGCCGGTGGCCGGGCCGACGCCGACGACGGTGGAGCCGCGGTTGTCATTGGTGCCGAAGCCGTAACCGGCGTTGAAACCGGCGTAGAAGCCCGTCCAGGTGAACACCGGCACCGGCGTGAAGACCGGCGGCGGGGCCGCGCGGCGCGGCAGGTCGGCGGCCGAAGCAGCCGCGGACAGGCCGACGAGGGCCACGGAGGCGAGGAGGATCTTCTTCATTGTCTTACTGGTCCTGATTGGCGAGAGCCGGCGCGCTTCTATCCCCGGTCGGTCACCCGGTCTGTCGCATTCCTGCAACGAGGACAGGGTTTACCCGCCCACCCGTCAACGAACCGTGAATCGGGAGCGAGCGCCGATCCAAAAAATCGAGCGAGTACGGTCACTTAGCATTAACCATGATGCTCCAGGGTTTCCCAGTGGACTTCCCCTGAGGAATCGCAATGGACGCGTTCGGGCGCGAGACCGCGCCGCCTTCCCTGCTCCGCCGCACCTGGCGGATCGCCCTGTTCGCCGTGGCGGGCTCGCTGGCGGCGACTCACTTCCTCGCATCGCGCAGCGGCACGCCGTCCGGCTCCGGCGGGCAGGCGGTCGCGTCGTTGCGCGGCCTCGTCGAGCCCGAGACCACCGGGTCGATCGCCGGCCAATCGATCGCCGGCCAAGCGGAGCGGACACGGCTCGACCCGTGCAGCGTGCCCGCGCGCCCGTGACGCTTGCGCTCTCGTCGGGTCCCGGCGCCCGTGGGATGCCCGAACGGCGTCGGGACACGGCATCGGCAGCGGCCCGGCCCACCGAACAAATCCCGGTCAGCCCTTGACAAACGTCCTCGCATCGGGCGTGTCCTGCGGGCGGTCGCGTGCAGGCGCGACAGAGCAATGGCGTGAACGTCCCGCCTCGGCGTCTCCGGCGCGGGACTGGCTGCGAAACGACTTTGCATCCCGGCCGTTGCCGCGACGGTGTCTTCCGCGCCGGCCCGATCCGCCCGCGCGCAACGGTTCTCTTCAGGATGTCATTCGCCGAACTGGGTTTAAGCGAGAAGGTCCAGCAGGCCGTCGAGGCTGCGGGCTACACCACGCCGACCCCGATCCAAGCCCAAGCCATTCCGCACGTCCTCGCGCGGCGCGACGTCCTGGGCGTCGCCCAGACCGGCACCGGCAAGACGGCGGCGTTCACGCTGCCGATGCTCACCATGCTCGAGCAGGGCCGGGCCCGGGCGCGGATGCCGCGCACGCTGGTCCTCGAGCCGACGCGCGAGCTCGCCGCGCAGGTGGTCGAGAATTTCGAGCGCTACGGCACCAACCACAAGCTCAACGTCGCGCTCCTGATCGGCGGCGTCTCGTTCGCCGACCAGGACCTCAAGATCACCCGCGGCGTCGACGTGCTGATCGCGACCCCCGGACGGCTCCTCGATCATTTCGAGCGCGGCAAGCTGCTGCTCACCGGCGTCGAGCTCCTGGTGATCGACGAGGCCGACCGGATGCTCGACATGGGGTTCATCCCCGACATCGAGCGCATCGTAAAGATGGTGCCGTTCACGCGCCAGACCTTGTTCTTCTCCGCGACGATGCCGCCGGAGATCCAGCGCCTCGCCGACGACTTCCTGCACAATCCCGTCCGCATCGAAGTGGCGCGCCCGGCCTCGACCGCCACCACCATCACCCAGCGGCTGGTCGCGACGGGAGCGGAAGGGCACCTGAAGCGCAAGACCTTGCGCAAGCTGATCCGCGCGGCGGACGAGCTCAATAACGGCATCATCTTCTGCAACCGCAAGCGCGACGTTGCGCAACTGCAGAAGTCGCTGTCGAACCACGGCTTCAACGTCGCGGCCCTGCACGGCGACATGGACCAGCGCGCCCGCATGGCGGCGCTCGACGCGTTCCGCTCGGGCGAGGTGCCGCTGCTCGTTGCCAGCGACGTGGCCGCCCGCGGCCTCGACATCCCGGCGGTGAGCCACGTCTTCAACTTCGACGTGCCGCACCACGCCGAGGATTACGTGCACCGGATCGGCCGCACCGGCCGGGCCGGCCGCTCCGGCGCCGCCTTCACCCTGGTGGGCCGCGGCGACGAGAAGTCGGTCGCGGCGATCGAGACGCTGATCGGCCAGCCGATCCCCTGGGCGGAGGGCGACCTCGCCAGCCTGCCCGACGACGAGGCCGCCGAGCCGGAGCGCCGCGGCCGGGGCGGTCGCGGCCGCCGCGACGAGGGACGGGCCGAGGGCCGGCGCCACGGATCCGGCCGGCCGGAATCCCGCAGCGACGAGGGCGGGCGCCGGGACGAGACCCGCCGGCGCCGCGCCCGCGGCAACCGCCAAGAGGGCAACCGCCAAGAGGGCACCCAGCAAGAGGGTAGCCGGCACGAGGAGGCCGGGGCACCCGCGGCTCCGCGCCGCAACGGCGAGGCACCGCGGCCGACGACGCCGGAGCGCCGCGTGCCGGACGAGCGCCGTCACGCGGACGAGCGTCCCGCCGGCCGGCGCAACGACCGTGGCCGCCACCGCGACGACGACGCGATGCCGGAGGCCGAGATCGGCATGGGCGCTCACGTCCCTGCCTTCCTGCTACGGCCGGTTGTACTGAAGAAGCGGACAGAGGGCGAGTAGACCCCGGTTTTCTCGCTTGTAAGGCCATAATTTCTCCGCGCCTTAACTGCTTCTCCACCGACAGCCCGTAGAGGTCATGGAGAGGCGCCGGCACGAAGCCGTCGTCCAGCGCGGAGACGTTCGATGTCTGACCTGAGCAGCGCCGACCTCGATCGGAGCTTCTTGTTCGGTCAGCGGGCCATGGAGCTGATGAAGGCGTACCGCTCATCGGCGACACCGCGCAGCTATGCGGTCTGGTACACCTACGTCGCCGGCCTGAACTCCCAGCTCATCGAGGCGGTGAAGCGGCTCACCGCCGAGCACGGCACCCTGGCCGACGCCCATATCGACCAGCTCTTCGAGACCTATCTCGACGGCCGCAAGCTCTCGATCGAGACCGAGCGGGCGAGCACCGGGGTGCTGGCCGAGATCGAGCAGATCATGGAGATGCTCGACGCCGCCCTGGGCTCCACCGCGCGCTACGGCGCATCGCTGCAGGCCTTCACCCAGGATCTCGCCGCACCGGCGGTGAACCGTGCCCGGGTACGGGAGATCGTGTCCTCCCTCGTCGTCACCACCCGGGACGTGGCCGCCAACAACCGCACCCTCGAGGCGCGGATGCGAGAGAGCCGCAACGAGATCGAGACCCTGCGCGAGACCCTGGAGGCGGTGCGCGTCGAGTCGCTGACCGACCCGCTCACCGGCATCGGCAACCGCAAGCATTTCGAGGAGATGCTGCACAAGGCCGTCGACCACGCCGCGGTGCAGGGCCAGCCGGTCTGCCTCGTCGTGCTCGACATCGACCACTTCAAGCGCTTCAACGACCTCTACGGCCACCTCACCGGCGACCAAGTGCTGCGGCTGGTGGCGATGACCATGCGCGAGAGCGTCGAGCCGCGCACCACCATCGCGCGGTTCGGGGGCGAGGAATTCGGCATCATCCTGCCGGGCAGCGACCGGGAGGAGGCACGGGCGGTGGCCGAGAAGGTCCGCACCAGCGTGATGGGCCGCGAACTGGTCAAGCGCTCCACCGGCGAGAGCCTGGGGCGGATCACCATCTCGGTCGGCCTCGCCTCCTACCGCCGCGGCGACACCGCGGTGTCGCTCCTGGAGCGCGCCGACCACTGCATGTTCACCGCCAAGCGGGCGGGCCGCAACCAGGTGATCGACGACAGCGTGTCGCCCGAGACGATGGACGACGTCGCCTGACCCCCAGCCCGAAGCCTTCGGAGCGATTTCTCGGCCTGCCCCCTCCCCCTTGAGCGGCACTGGGTGCGCCGCCCCGGGGGGGCGGGCGTGCTCTCAGGCGTGGGCGGCCGTTAGGGCGTTCGGATCGGCGGGCGTGATCGCGACGGATTCACCGCAGCCGCAGGCCGAGGTCTGGTTCGGATTGTTGAACACGAACTGCGACGACAGCTTCGTGGTCTGGAAATCCATCTGCGTCCCGAGCAGGAACAGCACCGCCTTCGGATCGATGAAGACGCGGACGCCCTTGTCCTCGATCATGTCCTCGCCGGCCTTACGCTCCTCGGCATATTCCATCGTGTAGCTCATCCCGGCGCAGCCGCCGTTCTTGACGCCGACGCGCAGGCCCGCGATCGGGCGCTCAGCGTCGGCCATGATGCCCTTGATCCGCTCGGCGGCGGCCTCGGTCAGCGACATCACCTTGAAGCTCGGTGCCATGTTCAAAACTCTCTCCGACGGCCGGGTTCAAGGCCCGGGCGGTTGAGGCGCGAGGTTACGTCTCGGAAGATAAGCATCCCGTTGCCGATGGTCCACCGGAGGGATGTGCTAGGGTACGCCGTCATGGAGGCGGCGATGGCGGATGCGGCGCGGCGGCGGATGACGCCGGAGGAATTCTTTCGCTGGCAGGAGGACCAGGACGAGCCGTTTGAACTCGTCGATGGCGTTCCGGTCCCGAAGCACCGGATGATGACCGGGGCGAGCGTCCAGCATGACCGGGTGACGGTGAACGTCATCATCGCCTTGGGCAATCAGCTGCGCGGCTCCCGCTGCCGCCCGACGACCGACGATGTCTCGCTGCGAACCAGTATCACCACGATCCGGCGGCCCGACGTCACGGTCGAGTGTGGCGAACTGGTCTACGACACCCACGAATCCCGCGAGCCACGCCTCGTCGTCGAGGTCGCCTCTCCGTCCACGACCACTGTCGACCGGACGGTGAAACTGGAGGAGTACAAGCGCCATCCGACGCTCCGGTCCATCCTGCTCCTCGAGACCGTGGCGCCGGTCGCCCTGCTCTACCGCCGCGAGGGGGAGGGCTGGCAACCGGTGCTGTTCGAAGGCCTCGATGCCGTCATCGCCCTGCCGGAGATCGGCGCCAGTCTGGCCCTGGCCGAGGTCTATGACGGCCTCGCCTTCCCGCCCCGCATCACCGACGCGATGCGCTGAACCCGCTCACCACATGTCGAGCGCGATGCGGGCCTCGTCGGACATCCGGCTTTGGTCCCACGGCGGGTCGAACACCATCGTCACGTTGCACCCGGCGACGCCCGGCACCGCCGAGACGGCGTTCTCGACCCAGCCCGGCATCTCGCCGGCGACGGGACAGCCCGGCGCCGTCAGCGTCATGTCGATGGCGACATTGCGGTCGTCGGCGATGTCGACCCGGTAGATCAAGCCGAGCTCGTAGATGTCGGCCGGAATCTCCGGATCGTAGACGGATTTGAGCGCCGCCACGATGCCGTCGGTCAGACGGTCCATCTCCTCCGGCGGGATCGCGGAGGCGTTCACCTGGGCGTTCAGCGACGGGGTATTCGCGCCGCTCGCGGCGGGGGTATCGGTCATGGGGTCCTCACGCGAACATCCGTTCGGCCCGGGTCAGGGCCGAGACGAGGGCGTCGATCTCCGCCGTCGTATTATACAGGCCGAACGAGGCGCGACAGGTGGAAGTGGTGCCGAAGCGCTTGAGCAGCGGCATGGCGCAGTGGGTGCCGGCCCGCACCGCGACGCCCTGGCGGTCGATCACCGTGGCGACGTCGTGGGCGTGCGCCCCCTTCATCTCGAAGGAGATCACCGCGCCCTTGTGCTTCGCCGTGCCGATGATCCGCAGGCTGTTCATCCCGCGCAGGGCGTCCTGCGCGTAGGCCAGCAGATGCGCCTCGTGGGCGGCGATGCGCTCGCGGCCGAGCGACATCATGAATTCGAGCGCCGCGCCGAGCCCGATCGCCTCGATGATCGCCGGGGTGCCCGCCTCGAAGCGGTGCGGGGGCGCGTTGTAGGTGATGCGCTCCTCCTCGACGATCTCGATCATCTCGCCGCCGCCCTGGTAGGGGGGCAGACGCTCCAGCCACTCCTTCTTGCCGTAGAGCACGCCGATGCCGGTCGGCCCGTAGACCTTGTGGCCGGTGAAGACGAAGAAGTCGCAATCGAGGGCCTGGACGTCGATCGCCTGGTGGACGGCGCTCTGCGCCCCGTCGAGCAGCACCGGCACGCCGTGGGCATGCGCGATGCGGACGATCTCTTCCGCCGGCGTCACCGTGCCGAGGACGTTCGACATCTGGGTGATCGCCACCATCTTGGTGCGGGGCGAGAAGAGCTTCTCGAACTCCTCGACCAGGAAGTTGCCCTCGTCGTCGACGGGGGCGAATTTCAGCACGGCGCCGCGGCGCTCGCGCAGGAAGTGCCAGGGCACGATGTTGGAATGGTGCTCCATGATCGACAGGATGATCTCGTCACCCTCGCCGATCAGCCCGGCCCAGCCCATGCAGGTCGCGACGAGATTGTAGGCCTCGGTGGCGTTGCGGGTGAAGATGATCTCGTCGGTGGAGCGGGCGTTGAGGAACTGGCGCGTCGTCTCGCGCGCGCCCTCGAAGCCGTCCGTCGCCGCATTCGCCATGAAGTGCAGGCCGCGATGCACGTTGGCATAGGCCGTCCCCATCGCGCCCGACATGGCGTCGATCACCGCCCGCGGCTTCTGCGCCGAGGCGGCGTTGTCGAGATAGACCAGCGGCTTGCCGTAGACCTGCTGCGACAGGATCGGGAATTGCGCCCGGATCGCCTCGACGTCGTAGGGGGTCTGGAGGACGGGTGCGTTCATGTCGGGCTCTCTCGACGGGCTCTCTTGCAGGGGCGTGAGAGGGGCCGGCCCGTGGGCCGACCCGATCGTTTCTTAGCCGCGGCGGGCGAGCCAGGCCTCGATCTCGGCGATCATCGCGTCGCGGGCGCCCTCGTGGGTCACCACCTCGATCGCCTCGCCGAGGAAGGCCTGGACCAGCAGGCTCTCGGCCTGGGGCCGCGGCAGGCCGCGGGCCATCAGGTAGAACAGCAGGTCCTCGTCCGGCGCGCCGCAGGTGGCGCCGTGGCCGCAGGCCACGTCGTCGGCGAAGATCTCCAGCTCCGGCTTGTTCATCATCTGCCCCTCGTCGGTGAGGAGGAGGCAGTCCGACTTCATCTTGCCGTCGGTCTTCTGGGCGATCTGCCGGACGATGATCTTGCCCTGGAACACGCCGGTGGCGTCGCCGTCGATGACCGTCTTGAACTGCTCGCGGCTGATGCCGCCGACCGCCGCGTGATCGGCGAGCAGCGTCGAGTCGGCGAGCTGGCCGTCGCGGATCATCGCGGCGCCGTTGACCGTGGCGGTCGCGTCGTCGCCGGCGAAGTTGAGGTAGAGCTGGTGGCGCGACAGCACCGCGCCGGTCACCACGTTGACGGTCTCGATATGCGAGCCGGCGCCGAGGCGGGCCGAGACGGTCGAGAGCGCGATGGCGGCATCACCCTCGATGTTGAGCCGGCTGTGCAGCACGCGGGCGCGGTCGCCGACCACGACGTCGAGGACGTCGTTGGGCTGGTAGGCGATCCCGTCCGGGCCCTCGTGGCTTTCGAGCAGCGTCACCTCGGACTCATCCCCGGCCACGACCAGCACGCGGGTCGCGGTCGAGAACGCGGTGTCGCCGGTGCCGATGAAGCGCAGGTGCAGGGCGCGCTCGATCCTGGCGCCGGCCTCGACCCGGATCACCGCCCCGTCCGCCATGAAGGCGGCGTTGAGCTGGTAGATCGGGTTCTCGCGGGTCTGCTCGACCGGGGCGAGATGGTCGAGGAGCGGATGACCCTCGGCCATGGCCTTCGCGAAGGTGACCACCTCCAGGCCCTCGGGCAGGCCGGACAGGTCGGAGAGCGCCGCGATCAGGTGGCCGTTGACGAAGGTCAGGCGTGCGGCCTCGATCCCGGCAAAGCCCCGGGCCGCC
Source organism: Methylobacterium sp. 142-1Y (assembly GCF_057747795.1). NCBI lineage: Bacteria > Pseudomonadati > Pseudomonadota > Alphaproteobacteria > Hyphomicrobiales > Methylobacteriaceae > Methylobacterium > Methylobacterium sp. 142-1Y. The sequence goes on from NZ_CM173224.1 coordinate 2,411,586, forward strand.
TTGACCGCATTGCGGGCGGTCTCGGGCTCGGGCGCCTCGGCCGGCGGGGCGGCCTCGCGCACGGCAGCGCGCAGGTCGGTGTACTTGAAGGCCTCGACGCGGCGATGCGGCAGGCCCGCCGCCTCGAAATAGCGGAACGCTTCCTCGCGGGCGATGGCCGCCCCGGGGAGCTTGAGCCGCTGGACCTCGAAGAGCTTCGACAGCCCGGTCTCGGCGGCGGTGCGGAGGGTCGTGACGTCGGCCATGGTCACGCGGCCTCGCTCGCCCGGTACTCGGCATAGCCCGAGGCCTCGAGCTCGAGGGCGAGCTCCTTGCCGCCGGACTTCACCACCCGGCCCTGCGCCATCACGTGCACGGTGTCGGGCACGATGTGGTTGAGGAGCCGCTGGTAGTGGGTGATCACCAGGAAGCTGCGGTTCTGGGCGCGCAGCGCATTCACGCCCTCCGAGACGATGCGGAGCGCATCGATGTCGAGGCCGGAATCGGTCTCGTCGAGGACGCAGAAGCGCGGCGACAGGAGCGCCATCTGGAGGATCTCCATGCGCTTCTTCTCGCCGCCGGAGAACCCGACATTGAGGGCGCGCTTGAGCATCTCGCGGTTGATCTCGAGCTTGTCGGCAGCCGCGAAGACCTGGCGCATGAAGTCGGGGGTGGTCAGCTCCTCCTCGCCGCGGGTCTTGCGCTGGGCGTTCATCGCCGCCTTGAGGAAGGTCATCGTGCCGACGCCCGGGATCTCCAGCGGGTACTGGAAGGCCAGGAAGATGCCGGCCGCCGCGCGGGCATCCGCTTCCATCTCCAGGATGTTCTCGCCGTCGAGCAGGATCTCGCCGTCGAGGACCTCGTAATCCTCCTTGCCGGCGATGACGTAGGACAGGGTCGACTTGCCGGAGCCGTTCGGCCCCATGATGGCGGCGACCTCGCCGTCGTTGACGGTCAGGCTCAGGCCGTTGAGGATGCGCTTGTCCTCGATGTTGACGACCAGGTTCTTGATTTCCAGCATGATAAGGTAGTCCTGACGGGAGCGGCCGACCGCGCGGCACCGCATCCGTTGCAATGAATTCGGGGCGTAAGAGGCTTCCGGCTCGTCGCCGGAAGCCTGGGAGCGATCAGCCCACCGAGCCTTCCAGGCTGATCGAGATCAGCTTCTGGGCCTCGACGGCGAACTCCATCGGCAGCTGCTGCAGCACGTCGCGGACGAAGCCGTTGACGATGAGCGCGGTCGCCTCCTCCTCGGACAGGCCGCGCTGCAGGCAGTAGAACTTCTGGTCCTCGGAGATCTTCGAGGTGGTGGCCTCGTGCTCGAACACGGCGGACGCGTTCTTCGACTCGATGTAGGGCACGGTATGCGCCCCGCACTGGTCGCCGATCAGCAGCGAGTCGCAATTGGTGAAGTTGCGCGCGCCCTTCGCCTTCTTGTGCGCCGAGACGAGGCCCCGGTAGGTGTTCTGCGACCGGCCGGCCGAGATGCCCTTCGAGATGATCCGGCTCGTCGTGTTCTTGCCGAGATGGATCATCTTGGTGCCGGAATCGACCTGCTGCATGCCGTTCGACACCGCGATCGAGTAGAACTCGCCGCGGGAATTGTCGCCGCGCAGGATGCAGGATGGGTACTTCCAAGTGATCGCCGAGCCGGTCTCGACCTGCGTCCACGAAATCTTCGAGTTCACGCCGCGGCAATCGCCGCGCTTGGTCACGAAGTTGTAGATGCCGCCGCGGCCTTCCGCATCGCCCGGGTACCAGTTCTGGACCGTCGAGTATTTGATCTCGGCGTCGTCCAGCGCCACGAGCTCGACCACCGCGGCGTGGAGCTGGTTGTCGTCGCGCTTCGGGGCGGTGCAGCCCTCGAGATACGAGACGTAGGAGCCCTTGTCGGCGATGATCAGCGTGCGCTCGAACTGGCCGGTGTCACGCTCGTTGATGCGGAAGTAGGTCGACAGCTCCATCGGGCAGCGCACGCCCGGCGGGATGTAGACGAACGAGCCGTCGGAGAAGACCGCCGAGTTGAGCGTCGCGAAGTAGTTGTCGGTGACCGGAACCACCGAGCCGAGGTACTTCTTCACCAGCTCGGGGTGCTCGCGCACGGCCTCCGAGATCGGCATGAAGATGACGCCGGCCTTGGCGAGCTCGGCCTTGAAGGTGGTGGCGACCGAGACCGAATCGAACACCGCATCGACCGCGACGCGGCGCTCGGGGGCGATGCCCTCCAGCACCTCGACCTCGCGCAGCGGGATGCCGAGCTTCTCGTAGGTCTTCAGGATCTCGGGATCGATCTCGTCGAGCGACTGCGCCGCCTTGCGCTTCGGCGCGGCGTAATAGTACAGCTCGTCGTAGTTGATCTTGTCGTACTCGACCCGCGCCCAGTTCGGCTCCTTCATGGTGAGCCAGCGGCGATAGGCGTCGAGGCGCCATTCGAGCATCCACTCCGGCTCGTCCTTCTTGGCCGAGATGAAGCGGATCACGTCCTCGGAGAGGCCCTTCTCGGACTTCTCCATCTCGATCGTGGTCTCGAACCCGTATTTGTACTGATCGACATCGATGGCGCGGACGCGATCGACCGTCTCCTGCACTGCAGGCATACCCGTCTCCTACCGCTTACGGCTTCAAGGGCCGCGAGGTGATGACACGGCCGGATGCGAGGCACGCGCTCACGCGGCCCGCTCCCGGCGCTTATATAGGGACGAAACCAGCCGATCGAAGGCCGCGAGGAAGCTTTCCCCGTCCTCTTGCCGGCTGTTCCACCCCAAACTCACGCGCAGCGCCCCAGCGGACAGGGCGGAATCGACCCCCATCGCCGCGAGCACGCCGGAGCGCGACACCTTGCCCGAGGCGCAGGCCGCCCCGGACGAGACCGCCACCCCATCGAGGTCGAGGGCGATCAGGGCCGTCTCGGCCTTGAGCCCCGGCAGGGCGAAGCAAAGCGTGTTGGGCAGGCGCTCGGCCCCCGCCCCGAACACCACCGCATCGGGCGCGCGTGCCCGCACGCCCGCCTCGATCGCGTCGCGCAGGGAGGCGAGGCGGATCGCCTCGGCCGACATGGCTGCCAGCGCCAGTTCCGCGGCGATCCCGAACCCGACGATGCCCGGCACGTTCTCGGTCCCGGCCCGCAGGCGCCCCTCCTGCCCGCCGCCGCGGTGGAAGGCGGGCTCCAGGATCGCGCCCTCCCCGAGCACGATCGCACCAACGCCCTTCGGCGCACCGAGCTTGTGCCCCGACAGGGTCAGGGCGTCGGCAGCGAATATATTGCGCGCGATCGATATCCGTCCAGCGGTCTGGACCGCATCGCTGTGGAACAGGGCGCCGTGCTGGCATGCGAGTGCCGCAACCCTCGCCAGGGGCTGGACCACGCCGGTTTCGTTGTTGGCGGCCTGGACCGAGACCAGAGCGGTGACGCCCTCCGCGGCACACGCCGCCAATCGCGCCTCCAGGACGTCGAGGCGGATGACCCCGTCGGCATCGACCGGCAGGATCGCGGTCTCGTGCGCCGGGAAGCGGTGGCCTTGCAGGCAGCACGGATGTTCGGTCGCGCCGATCAGCAGCCGGGTCGGCGCCGGCACGCCGCGCCGGCATAAAGAGCCCGACAGGACCGCGTTCGCGGATTCGGTGCCGCCGCTGGTGAACACCACCTGCGACGGCTTCACCCCGGCGAGGGAAGCGACCTTGGCCCGCGCCGCCTCGATCGCCGAACGAGCCGCCCGCCCTTCGCGATGGACCGAGGACGGGTTGCCGGGCAGGTCGTGGAGCGCGCGCACGACCGCCTCCGCCACCTCGGGCCGCAGGGGCGAGGTGGCGTTGTGGTCGAGATAGGCGCGCGGGCGCTCCATGCGCTGAATTCCTTTGCCTTTCCCCCCGGGGGCCGTGCTAAGGCCCGCCCCGGATACACGTAATCAGATGGTGCGTGCTTGCCGGCGCGAGGCCGGGGACGACGGCACCCGGTTCTTTAGAATGATTCTAGTTCGCTAGAACCATTCTAAGGGTGCTTTTATGGGAGACCGACCCCGAGTCAAGCATCGGACACGGGGTGCCCAGCCGTTCCCGCGCCGCATTCACGCAGCGTTGAAGCTCGAAAGAGGTCGTTCATGCCCGAGGTCATCTTCGCCGGTCCCGCCGGTCGGCTGGAGGGGCGCTACCAGGCGCCGAAACAGAAGGGCGCCCCGATCGCCATCGTGCTGCATCCGCACCCGCAATTCGGCGGCACGATGAACAACCAGATCGTCTACAACCTGTTCTATACGTTCGCGAATCGCGGTTTCGCGGCCCTGCGCTTCAATTTCCGCGGCGTCGGCCGCAGCCAGGGCGCATTCGACCACGGCGTCGGCGAGTTGTCGGATGCCGCCGCCGCCCTCGACTGGGTCCAGGCGATGAACCCCGAGGCCCGGGCCTGCTGGATCGCCGGCGTCTCGTTCGGCTCCTGGATCGGCATGCAGCTCCTGATGCGCCGCCCGGAGATCGAGGGCTTCATCTCGATCGCCGCGATGGCCAACCGCTACGATTTCAGCTTCCTCGCCCCCTGCCCGTCCTCGGGCCTGTTCGTGCACGGCTCCGAGGACCGGGTCGCGCCGGCCCGCGAGGTGATGCCGGTGATCGAGAAGGTGAAGACCCAGAAGGGCGTCATCATCGAGCACCAGATCGTCGACGGTGCCAACCACTTCTTCGACGGCAAGGTCGACGAGCTGACCCAGACGGTGGACACCTACCTCGACAAGCGGCTGGGCAAGCGCGACGAGGCGGCGTGAGGAAGAGGGCATCCCGGAGCCCGAAACCTCGGAGTCCATGATACTGCTTCGACACTCTTCATCATCCCGGGCCCGGCGCAGCCGGGAACCCGGGACGACGAAGAGGATGTCAGGATCGTGGAGCAGGTCGGACCGGCTCAGTACGGCACGCGGTCGGCCTTGTCGTGGTACTTCTTCCAGACCTCGACGGCCTCGGCCCGCATGACCTGGCGGGTCGGGATCGAGCGCTCGTCGACCGGCTTCTTCAGCTCGCCGTAGATCATGCTGTCGTCGAAGTCGCCGTAGCGCAGCGCATCCTCGTTGGTCGAGGCGTAATAGATCTCCTTGATGCCGGCCCAGTAGGCCGCCGCCATGCACATCGGGCACGGTTCGGCGCTGGTATAGAGCGTGGCGTCGCGGAGCTTGAAGCTGCCTTGCGCCTTGCAGGCCTTGCGGATCGCCTCCATCTCGCCGTGCCAGGTCGGGTCGTTCTCGGCGACGACGCGGTTCGCACCCTCGGCCAGGATTTGGCCGTCCTGCACGATCACGCAGCCGAACACCCCGCCGGCGCTCTCGACGAGCGAGGTCTTCTCCGACAATTCGATGGCACGGGCCATGAACGTCCTGTGGTCGTCCGTCATCGTGAAGTCCTTTCGCCTTTCGGGCGGGAGCGCTACGGCAGGAAGGTGAACTGGGCGATCTCGGCCGCGTACAGCCCCAGCATGACGCAGGCGCCGAGAAACTCAATCCGCCGTCGCGCTTGCGGCGCCGGGGTCAGCCACCAGCCGAGGGCGGCGGTGGCGAGCCCCATCAGCAGCCAGGAGACCAGGGCCACGCTGATCGCGTTGCCGATGAAGGTCGCGACCGCCACCGGCAGCCCGGCGGTGAGCGGGCTGAGGCAGCGGATCTCCAGCATCACCACCGGAAACAGCACGAGCAGCACCAGGGCCGTCTGCTTCCAGGCCGGCGGGGTCGCGCCGCCCTCCTCCGGGAACCAGCCGGCGAAGGGCGCGGCGAGGCGTCGGCTGGTCCAGGTCGCGACCGCCGGATCGGCCTGGCGGAGCAGCGCCCGGCGCTCGGGCGAGGTGAGCCAGGCATCGAGCTCGGCCGGCGTGGCGAAGCGCACCAGCGCCGTCCAGTAGGGGATTTGCGGCGGCAGCGGCGCCTGGACGAGGGTGCCGGCATAGCCGGGGAACCGCGCCTGCGCGGCCTGCGCCGCCTCGGCCCAGGCGCGGAAGGCGGGCTCGCGCCCGGGTTCGACCCGGGTGGCGACCACCTCGGTCACGCAGGCGAGGTCGTGGACGTCGGGAGCCGCCTCGTCGTCGGCGGGATGATCGGGATCGAGGAGCGGCGCCAGGGCCGCCAGGTACTCCGCCCGGGCCGGGCCGTCGCGCCAGGCGCCAAGCGCCGCCGCATCGCGAAAGCGCTGGACCACGTGCCAGTCCGGCGCCTGGGGTGCGACCGGAACGATCTCCAGGCTGACGAAGCCCGGCGCCTCGCAGGCCGCCCGGGTCAGGGCGGCCTGCCATCGCGAAAAGTCGTCTTCGGCGCCGGAGCGGAGAGAGATCCGCGTCACGATCGCCGTCACGCCGGCGTGGCTGGGTAAGATCATCGGGAGATCGCGACCGACGGGAAGCGTCGGGACAATGCGCAGCGGCCTGTTACCGGTGCCCTAACGCCGAAGGTCCGGCTTATCCTGACAGGTTCGCGGTCACGTCCCACCGCCGAATGACACGGCGCCAGCCATCGTTGCTGTGATTCCTTGCCGAAACGTCTCACCCGGACGCGCCGCCGCCGCGCCCGGGTAAGACGGACCGCGTCAGCGCGGCGCCGCACCATCCGGGCGGTTCGACGGCATCCCGCCGGGAGCGTCCGGGTAGGCGGTGCTCGGCACCGGCCCGGGCTTTCCGACCGAGCTGCTCGGCACTGCGGTGCGGCTCGCATCCGCCGCCCCCGAGGGGCCGGGCGCCGCCGGGCACGGGCCGCCGGCCGGACAGGCGCCGTGATCGGTCGCGACCGATCGGCCGCCCCGCTCGGCCGCCGGCTGGCCGCCGGGGCTGTCGGGATAGGCCGCCGCCCCGCCCGGCTGGCGCGAGGGGGCGGCGGGGGTCGGTGAGCCTTGGGCGAGTGCGGGGCCCGCCGCGAGGGACGCGAGCAGGACGAGGATGAGGGCGCGCATCAGATGTCCCGCCGTTGCATCGCACCGGCGATGTGGTCGGCCTGGCGGAGCGCCAGGGCGACGATGGTCAGGGTCGGGTTGCAGGCCGCGCCGCTCGTGAACTGGCTGCCGTCGGAGACGAACAGGTTCTTCACGTCGTGGGTCTGGCCGAACTTGTTCAGCACCCCGTCCCGCGGCTTCGCGCTCATCCGGTTGGTGCCCATGTTGTGGGTGCTCGGATAGGGCGTGACCGGGTAGGTGACGGTGGCGCCGACCGCCTCGTAGATCGCCGCGCCCTGCTTGTAGGCGTGGTTGCGCATCGCGACGTCGTTGGGATGATCGTCGTAATGGACGCTTGCCACCGGCATCCCGTGCTTGTCCTTGACGGCGGGATCGAGGGTGATGCGGTTCGTCTCCTGCGGCATGTCCTCGCCGACGAGCCACATCCCGGCCATGCGCGGATACTGCTCCATGGCGCTGGTGAAGGAGCGGCCCCAGGCACCGGGATTGAGGAAGGCGGCCATGAACGGCACGCCGAGCGAGACCGTCTCCATCTCGTAGCCGCCGGAGAAGCCGCGCTTGGGGTCGTGATGCGCCTCGTCCCGGATGATGCCCGCCATGGTGGTGCCGCGATACATGTGCACCGACTTCTCGAACACGCCGTAGACGCTGCCGGTCATGTGCCGCATGTAGTTGCGGCCGACCTGGCCCGAGGAATTGGCGAGCCCGTCCGGGAACATGCTGGAGGCGCTGTTGAGGAGGAGCCGCGGGCTCTCGATCGAGTTGCCGGCCACCGCGACGATGCGGGCCTTCTGGCGCTGGAGCTTGCCGTCGGCATCGGCATAGACCACGCCGGTCACCTTGCCGGAGGCGTCGTGCTCGATGCGGAGCGCCATGCAGTTCGGGCGCACTTCGAGGTTGCCGGTCTCCTCGCCGCGGGGGATCTCGGCGATCAGGGTCGACCATTTCGCCCCCGACTTGCAGCCCTGGAAGCAGAAGCCGATCTGCTGGCACGCGCCGCGGTCGTGGCGCTCCTCGCTGTTGATCGCCATCCGCCCGGTATGGACTTCCTTGTAGCCGACCCGGCGGGCGCCGGCCTCCATCACCTTGAAGTTGTTGTTGCCCGGCAGGCCCGGGATGTTGTTGGTGCGGGTCACCCCCATCCGGTCCTCGGCCTTGGTGTACCAGGGATCGAGCTCGGCCCGGGTGATCGGCCAGTCGAGGAGGTTGGCGCCGGGCAGCGCGCCGTAATGGTCGCGGATGCGGAATTCGTGCTCCTCGAAGCGCAACGAGGCGCCGGCCCAGTGCACGGTGGAACCGCCCACCGCCTTGACGATCCAGGCCGGCAGGTTGGGGAAGTCCCGCGCCACCCGCCACGAACCCGAGGTGGTGCGCATGTCGGTCCAGGCGAGCTGGGCGAAGCTCGCCCATTCGTCGTTGACGAAATCCTCCATGTTGTGGCGGGCGCCGGCCTCGAGGATGACGCAGCGGATGCCCTTCAATGCCAGCTCGGTGCCGAGCGTGCCGCCGCCGGCGCCCGAGCCGACGATGACGACGAGCCCGTCGTCGTTCAGGTCGAATGTGGCCATGGTTTCCTCCGGGTCCGCGCGGCCGGTCGCGGCCGGTCCGGCGCGGCTGTTCATTGATTGTTCTTTGGTGGACGGTCGGCGTGAGTGCGTGTGCCGGCGGCTAGACCTTCGGCAGCCAGTCGATGTCGTTGAAGCCGCGGTTGATGTAGCCGCCCTTGTCGGCGGACGACCCCTCGTAGCCGAATTTCGGCCAGATCTCCGGCTGGTTGTAGAGCGAGACGACGAGGTCCGAGCGGATCTTCTTGAAGAAGTCCGTGTGGCTGATGCCCTCCAGCACCGCGACCCGGTCGGCCTCCCAGCCGATCTGGGCGTAAGCGACCTTGTGGCGGGCCTGCGCGTCCTCGTCGAGGCGGCGCACCCCGGAGGTCAGCAGCGTCTTCACCGAGGGGTCGGCGGCGGCCTTGCCGTCCCAGGGCTTGATCGCCGTGATGTAATAGACGTCGCCGAGGAAGTCGTGCGGGTAGATGTCCCGCGCCATCTTCACCAGGGTCTTCAGCTCGGCCGGCGACAGGGCGGCGCCGTTCTCGGCCCAGGCCTCCGAGACCTGGAGCCCGGCGGCGCTGGCGAGGGCGGCGGCCGGCGCCGCGGCGGCGGCGCTCTGCAGGAAGCCGCGGCGGCTGAACCGCACGCGCGGATCGACTTCTCTCATGGGCGTGTCTCCTCTGGTGTCATTTTTTTACTGTGCGCGTGTCGGCCGGCGCGGGGCGCGTCTGTCGCGCGCTCCCGCACCCGCCGGGGATGTCAGCCGAAGCGGCCGCCCTTCTGGATCACCTCGATCTTGTAGCCGTCCGGATCGGTGGCGAAGAAGAAGCGGGCGAGCGTCTTGCCCTGGTGCTGGAAGTCCTTGACCGGGGTGGCGGGCAGGCCTTCCTGCGTGAAGCGGGCATGCTCGGCATCGACGTCGTCCACCACCACCGCGAGGTGGCCGTAGCCGTTGCCGAGATCGTAGGGCTCGGTGCGGTCGAAATTGACCGTCAGTTCCAGCTCGAACGGCGACGAGGGATGGCGCAGGTAGACGAGCGCGAACCCGTCGAAGCCGACGCGCTCGGCGAGTTCGAGGCCGAAGGCGCGGGCGTAGTAGGCGCGGGAGCGCTCCTCGTCGAGGACGCGGATCATCGAGTGGACGGGCTTGGCCATCGGCAGCAGGAACCTCGTTTCGCGTAAGCCACCGCTCGGGTGTCGCTGTTGAGAATAGCTCCAGGGACGGAGCCGGGGTGGTAGCGGGCTGTGACGCGGGCGGGCCGATCGGGGCGTCCGCCCGCGCCCTCCCGCAAGCGACGGCGCACGATGAGCGTCGGCCGGCCACGGAGACGGGCCAGTTCTTGTTCCGCTCCGCCGCGTGCGCGAGGACACATCGCAACGGCCTTCGCCCACCTATCTTACGATCATCGCAACGGAAGCAGCCACCAACCCGGACCTGCACTGCGAATAAGGAGCCTGAATACCAGATGAAGGCCCGTATCGCCGCCGTCGTCACTGCGATTGTCCTTGGCGCCGCTCCGATCTCGTCCGCCATGGCATTCGGCCCCACCTCTCCCGCCACCCCGTTCGGCCCTCGCGACGTCGAGACCACCGGCTCGATCGGCTCCGCCAATACCAGCGTGCCGTTCTACGGCGCCTGCCCGATGAGTTCGGCCTCGGAGGGCAACGCCAACCAGCAGAACTTCCCGGTCAAGCAATACGGCCAGACCGCGGGCGGGCACCGCTGCTGATCCGACAGGAGACGGGACATGAGTGACATGAAGCTTCTGCGCGCCGTATCCTACGGCATGATCGGTGTTCTGGCCGGGGGCCTCGCCATGACGGTCTTCGGCACCGCCAGCGCCCTGATCAACATGTAATCCGCCGAAGGGCCGCTCCTCGGGGGCGGCCCTTCTCGCATGAGCCGGAAGCGCGGGGTTTTTCCCGCGCCCCCGCCGGAACCGCAGAGCTTCGGTTCGCTTTGCCCCTGCAAACCCTCGCAGGAGACAGCCATGCCCCCGCTCGCCCGCCTGCTTTCCGCCTTTCTGATCCTGGCCGCGAGCGCCGCCCCGGCCCTCGCGATCTCGGACCGGCGCGACCAGCCGACCCAGGCCGACATCCCCGACGGCAAGGGCGGCGACGCGTCGGGAATCGCCCCTCCGCAGGCGATCAAGCCCGAGACCAAGGTGATGCCCGGCGACACGGGCCTGAGCGGCAGCACCCGCGCGCGCACAAATCCCCTCGACCAGCTCGAGCCCAAGGACCGGCGTGCCACCGGCGGCGGCGACGGGGCCGGCGACCGACGCTGAGGCAACTCCTTGCCGGCCACCAGGGTTAACCCCCGCGCAACGCACGCGAGGGGAGTCGCCCATGGGTCTGCTCGATCAGGTCATCGGTTCGGTGCTCGGCAACGTCCTCGGAGGCGGGGGCCGGCACGAGGGAGGCCGCGAGGGCGGCTCCGGGGCGATGTCGCCCCTGGTCAAGGCGCTGCTGATGCTGCTCGCCGCCAAGGCGATGCAGGGCGGTTTCGGCGACATCTTCGGCGGCGGCCGCCGGCCGGTGCCGCAGGGCGGGCCCGACGACGGCGACGCCCCGGATCCGCACGGCTACGGTGCGCCGGACCCGCGCGACGACGCGCCCCGCGGCCGGCGCGGCGAGGATCCGGACAATCCCTATTCCGACCTTGCCGGGATGCTCGACGGCCCCGGCGGCGGGACCCAGGCGCCCTCCCCCGGCAGCGGGGGCATGCAGAACCCGTTCGACCAGGGCGCCGGGCCGTATTCCCGCCTCGACCGGGAGCAGCCGGAGGATGCCGCCGGCGGTCTCGACCAGCTCATCGACCGCTTCCGCCGCGGCGGCCTCGGCGAGACGATCGAATCGTGGATCGGCCCGGGCCACAACCGGCCGATCCAGCCGCAGCAGCTCGCCCAGGCACTCGGCCCCGACACGGTCGAGACCCTGAGCCGGCAGACCGGAATGGGCCGGGACGACCTGCTGGCACAGCTCGCCCAGGTGCTGCCTGGCGTGATCGACGGGTTGACGCCGCAGGGCCGGCGTCCGAACCACGACGAGATGCGCGGCTGGTGATTCGTCACGGCGCCCCCGGGCGCCGTTTCGCGCGAAGGGTGACGCCGATGGCCTACGAGCTCCATTACTGGCCGATGATCCAGGGCCGGGGCGAGTTCGTCCGTCTCGCCCTGGAGGAGGCCGGCGCGCCTTACGTCGATGTCGCCCGCGAGGACGGCATCGACGGCCTGATGGCGGGCCTCGACGCGCCGCCCCGCCCGCCCTTCGCCCCACCCTACCTGCGTGACGGCGACCTGGTGATCGGCCAGACCGCCGCGATCCTGCACTATCTCGGACCGCGCCTCGGCCTCGTCGGGGAGAGCGAGGCCGACCGGATCTGGACCCACCAGATCCAGCTCACCATCGCCGATGCGGTGGCCGAGGCCCATGACAGCCACCACCCGATCGCCTCCGCCCTGTACTACGAGGAGCAGACGGAAGAGGCCGCACGCCGGGCCGCGGATTTTCGCGAGAGCCGGATCCCGAAATTCCTGCACTGGTTCGAGCGGGTGCTGGCGACGAACCCCGTCGGCCCGCGCCACCTCGTCGAAGAAAGCCTCAGCTACGCCGACCTCTCGCTGTTCCAGCTGGTCGAGGGCCTGGCCTACGCCTTCCCGCGGGCGACCGAGCAGGCGCTCGGGTTCACGCCGAAGGTCGTCGCCCTGCACCGGCTCGTGGCCCGCCGGCCGCGCATCGCCGCCTATCTCGCGAGCGACCGGCGCGTGCCCTTCAGCGAGGACGGGATTTTCCGCCGCTACCCGGAACTCGACGCCTGACGCAGCAGCACCGGAAGGGCCGAGACCGGTCCGCCCGGGGCACCATTCGCGAATCAGTTCGGCCCGGACATTCTCCCACCGGCCTCCCTCCGGGCGATCGGCATGGGGGCGACGCGCGATGCCGCAACGGAATGTCGAAACGTTGCGGATGCGCAACAGGCTCACGGGGCGGCAGGCCTTTTCCTAAACCGTTGATTTCACGCGCCTCCCAGGACGCACGTTGCCGTGGCGCAACGGAGTGTGGCCTCAGATGGACAGCCGGGGGGCGTCCTTAACAAAAAATTAACCATTTCGGCGCGAAAGTCCGTTAACCAAGTCGTTAACCAAACCGCGCCTCGACGCGCATACCGGCCGACAACGCAAGTCCACTGCGAAGTTCCGGTAATTTTCGACAATCAAGAACCAAGCAACCCCGCTGCCTTCTCAGGCAACGGAACAGAAGAACTCGTCAAAAAATCTTGGGGGCTGGCGTGTACATCGTCGTCGACGAGCGGGAAAGCGTGGCTGCACACTACGTGGAAGGCTTCGGCGTGGAGGGCGTGGCGGCCCGGGGGCTGGACGTGCGGGACGTCCAGACCTGGATCGACGCCACGCCGGCCCAGGACCTCGCGGCGGTCCAGGGCTTCGTCATCGGCGATTGCGCCGACCGGGCGACCTTCACCGGCCTGCTGCGCAGCCTGTCCGGTGCGCCGATCATCGCGCTGAACGAGACCCGCTCCCTGGAGCAGACCCTCGCGCTGTTCACCGCCGGCATCGACGACGTGGTGCGCAAGCCGGTCCATGTCCGCGAGATCATCGCCCGGGCCGGGGCGATCCGCCGCCGGACCAACCGCAGCGAGGCAAAGCCCGCGAGCACCCCGGACAAGAGCGGCCGCCTGACCGTCCACACCGACGGGCGCGATCCGGAGATCGACGGCCAGAGCCTGCTGCTGCCCCGGCGCGAGCGCGACATCCTGGATTATCTCGCCCGCAACCGCGGCCGGCCGGTGACCAAGGGCCAGATCTTCAAGGCGGTCTACGGCGACCTCGACGCGGCCGTCGACGAGAGCGTCGTCGAGGGCCACATCAGCAAGCTGCGCAAGAAGCTGCGGATGCGGCTGGGCTACGACCCGATCGAGGCCAAGCGTCTGGCCGGCTACACCTTCGTCGGCTGATCCCCTCTCTCCTTTCAGGGACCGGAATGCAACGAAGCCCCGGGCGGTCGACCGCCCGGGGCTTCGTCGTCATCGGAGTGACCGCCGCCGGGAGGGCGGCGGTCGGTCATCTTAGCGGAAGAGCGAGAGGACGTTCTGGCTCGCCGAGTTGGCGATCGAGAGCGCCTGCACCGCCAGCTGCTGCTGCGTCTGCAGCGCCTTCAGCTTGGTCGACTCCTCCTCCACGTCCGCATCCACCAGGATGCCGATCGTGCGGTCGTTGGCCTTCATCAGCGTGTCGACGAAGGTCTTCTGGCCGTCGATCTGCGTCTTGTTGGCACCCAGCTTCGTACCCGCATCCGTCACCTTGCCGATCGCCTTGTCGACCGCCGAGATGATCGCCTGCAGGTCCGCGTCGCCGTTGGTGCCCACCAGCTTCGAGATGTCGAGGTTGGCGATCGAGTACGAGCCGCCGCCGAATTGCGGGTTGTAGGTCCCCGCGGCCGTGTCGAGGATGCCCTGCGCCTGCGTCGTCCCGGCATTCGTGCCCGAGGCGCTGCGCACCACCACCGTGCCGGCCGCAACGTTGTTGAACGTCGTCGCGGTGAAGCCGAAGGCCGCCACGTCGGCGCCGCCCGTCGCGATCGTCTTGGTGTTGTCGGAGTTAGACAGCGTGATCTTGCCGTTCGAGAACGACGCGGTCACCGTGCTGGCCGTCGCCGCGGCGAGCTTGGTGTTCATGATCGCCACCAGGTCGGCGCCGTTCACCGCGGTGTTGCTCGCCGAGGTCGCCGAGGCGCCCAGGGCGGTGAAGTCCGCCGCCACCAGGGTCAGGGTCTTGGGCGTGGCGCCGTCGTTGATCGTGATCACCTTCGAGCCCGTCGACAGGTCGAGGGTGGTGATCGCAGTGCCGGTCGCCACGGCCGACTGGGCCGCCGTGGTGACGGTGCCGAAGCCGATATCGAGCACCCGCTTGCCGCCCACCGACGGGTCGGCGAGCTGGACGTTCAGGGTCGAGGAGGAGCCGGTGCCGGTGGTGGTGAAGTTGAGCCGGCCCGACGAGTCGAGGCCTGCCGAGACCTTACCGGCGAGATTGCCGTTGGCGGCGATCTGGTTGTTGAGGGCGGCGAGGAACTCGCTGGTGGTGACCTTGGACAGGTTCTGGGCGGCCGACTGCATGTTGCCGGCGTTGAGGGTCAGCGTGCCGGCGACGCCGCCGACCGTCACGGTCAGCGAGACCTCGTTCGGGCCCGAGAAGTCCGCCGTACCGGTGCCCGAGCCGAAACCGGCGGTGCCGGTCAGCGAGGTCGAGCCGACGATCTGGGCATTGGTGGCGGCGGTGTTCACGCTGGTCGAGTTGACGTCGTAGAGCTTGATGCTCTGCACGTTCACGGCGATCTGCGAGAAGGTGATGGTCCCGCTGGCGGTGCGCGAGAAACCGCCGACCACGTTCTGGGTCGCCAGGTAGGCGCTGTTGCTGGCCGAGGAATTGACCGAGAGCCAGTTCTGGCCGCTCGAGTTCGAGGAATCGGCGGTCGCCTTCATCTTCGACTGGATGGCGGCGATCTCGGTCTGCACCTTCGAGCGGTCGACGCCCGGGGTCATCGCGGTCTGCAGCTTGGCCCGCATGTTCTGCAGGTCGGAGATGATGCTGTTGAGGCCGTTATAGGCGGTGTCGACCGACGAGGAGCCGAGGCCGAGCGAGTCCTTGACCGCGCCGAGCGAGGCGTTGTCGGTGCGCACCGTGGTGGCGATCGACCAATAGGCGGCGTTGTCGGAGGCGGCCGAGACGCGCTGGCCGGTCGAGACCCGGTTGCTGGTCGTGTCGAGGTTCTGGTTGATGTTCTTGAGGGTGGTCAGCGCCGTCATCGCGGCGTTGTTGGTCAGCAGGCTGGTCACGGCTGGTCGTCCTGATCTACACGTTACTGGCTAGGGCGATCGTGATCCGGGCTCGCACCGGTACAGCAGAACGGCCTCATGCCGTCGGGACGACCGAGCGGAGGCGCGCTGGATTGCCCAGCCCGCGGCCGATCCGGTCGGTCTCTCTTGATCCCCCCGGGACGACGGCATCGCCGTCCAGGGCTCGCTCAAGCCCGACTCGCTGCGCGTTAGACATCCGGACTCTCACCGGGGTCAGCGGTTCGACATCATGTCTCTGGGCTCGTCGGAGCCCATCCGCTGCACCTGCCTCGCCGGGGGAGCAGCCTCGCTGCCGCCCCGTCGATGAAGCCAATCTGCACCCAGAAGGTTATTCGACGATTAAGCTTAAGAGCGCAGATCGGAAAGGCGTCGGTTTTTACCGAACCCGCGCCGGTCGATTGTCAAGATCTCGTTAACCATAGATTTTCATTAACCACAAGACGACGATGAGCAAAAGAAAAAGGCCACGTCCCTGAGGACGTGGCCTTGTATCGTCGCGTCGGTCGGCGGACCGCTCGGCGGTCCGCCACCCTCCGCCGCTTAGCGGAAGAGCGAGAGGACGTTCTGGCTCGCCGAGTTGGCGATCGAGAGCGCCTGCACCGCCAGCTGCTGCTGCGTCTGCAGCGCCTTCAGCTTGGTCGACTCCTCCTCCACGTCCGCATCCACCAGGATGCCGATCGTGCGGTCGTTGGCCTTCATCAGCGTGTCGACGAAGGTCTTCTGGCCGTCGATCTGCGTCTTGTTGGCACCCAGCTTCGTGCCCGCATCCGTCACCTTGCCGATCGCCTTGTCGACCGCCGAGATGATCGCCTGCAGGTCCGCGTCGCCGTTGGTGCCCACCAGCTGCGAGATGTCGAGGTTGGCGATCGAGTACGAGCCGCCGCCGAACTGCGCGTTGTAGGTCCCCGCCGTCGTGTCGAGGATGCCCTGCGCCTGCGTCGTCCCGGCATTCGTGCCCGAGGCGCTGCGCACCACCACCGTGCCGCCCGCAACGTTGTTGAACGTCGTCGCGGTGAAGCCGAAGGCCGCCACGTCGGCGCCGCCCGTCGCGATCGTCTTGGTGTTGTCGGAGTTAGACAGCGTGATCTTGCCGTTCGAGAACGACGCGGTCACCGTGCTGGCCGTCGCCGCGGCGAGCTTGGTGTTCATGATCGCCACCAGGTCGGCGCCGTTCACCGCGGTGTTGCTCGCCGAGGTCGCCGAGGCGCCCAGGGCGGTGAAGTCCGCCGCCACCAGGGTCAGGGTCTTGGGCGTGGCGCCGTCGTTGATCGTGATCACCTTCGAGCCCGTCGACAGGTCGAGGGTGGTGATCGCAGTGCCGGTCGCCACGGCCGACTGCGCGCCCGTCGTGACGGTGCCGAGGCCGATATCGAGCACCCGCTTGCCGCCCGCGGACGGGTTGGCGAGCTGGACGTTCAGGGTCGAGGCTGCACCGGTGCCGGTGGTGGTGAAGTTGAGCCGGCCCGACGAGTCGAGGCCCGCCGTGACCTTGCCGGCGAGACTGCCGTTGGCGGCGATCTGGTTGTTGAGGGCGTTGAGGAACTCGCTGGTGGTGACCTTGGACAGGTTCTGGGCGGCCGACTGCATGTTGCCGGCGTTGAGGGTCAGCGTGCCGGCGACGCCGCCGACCGTCACGGTCAGCG
Source organism: Methylobacterium sp. 142-1Y (assembly GCF_057747795.1). Taxonomy (NCBI): domain Bacteria; kingdom Pseudomonadati; phylum Pseudomonadota; class Alphaproteobacteria; order Hyphomicrobiales; family Methylobacteriaceae; genus Methylobacterium; species Methylobacterium sp. 142-1Y. The sequence goes on from NZ_CM173224.1 coordinate 2,428,544, forward strand.
AGACCTCGTTCGGGCCCGAGAAGTCCGCCGTGCCGGCGCCCGAGCCGAAGCCGGTCGTGCCGGTCAGAGAGGTGGCGGCGAGAACCTGGGCGTTGGTGGCGGCGGTGCTGACGCTGGTCGAGTTGACGTCGTAGAGCTTGATGCTCTGCACGTTCACGGCGATCTGCGAGAAGGTGATGCTGCCGCTGGCGGTGCGCGAGAAACCGCCGACCACGTTCTGGGTCGCCAGGTAGGCGCTGTTGCTGGCCGAGGAATTGACCGAGAGCCAGTTCTGGCCGCTGGCGTTCGAGGAATCGGCAGTGGCCTTCATCTTCGACTGGATCGCCGAGATCTCGACCTGCACCTTCGAGCGGTCGACGCCCGGGGTCATCGCGGTCTGCAGCTTGGCCCGCATGTTCTGCAGGTCGGTGATGATGCTGTTGAGGCCGTTATAGGCGGTGTCGACCGACGAGGAGCCGAGGCCGAGCGAGTCCTTGACCGCGCCGAGCGAGGCGTTGTCGGTGCGAACCGTGGTGGCGATCGACCAGTAGGCGGCGTTGTCGGAGGCGGCCGAGACGCGCTGGCCGGTCGAGACCCGGTTGCTGGTCGTGTCGAGGTTCTGGTTGATGTTCTTGAGGGTGGTCAGCGCCGTCATCGCGGCGTTGTTGGTGAGCAGGCTGGTCACGGCGAGGGATTCCGGTTTTTGAGCGTGGCGGGAATGTGCAAGGTTCCGGGCTCACACCGGTGCAGCGGAACGGCTTCATGCCATCGGACGCGAGGGGTCCGACCGACTGCGCTTCGACACATCCGGATTCTCACCGGGGGCTGCGGCTCGACATCATGTCTTGGGCTCGGGGAAGCCCATCCGCTGCACCTGCCGGGCGGCCCTGCTGGGGCGCCGCCGACAGATGCACTATCGGGGGGACCCCCTTAGCAAGCGATTAAGCCCTCGGTAATACCCGCTATCCACACCCCGGCCGCCCGGCAGGAATGTCCCCGGGAGGCCGGCAGGAATTGCCTTTCGGACAGGCCCGGGCAAGGCAGCGCGGCTATTCCGGCTCGCATGAGCGGACATCCCGGGCCCACCCCGCGCGGCGGCAAGGCCGAGACGACACCGACGCGCATCGTCCTCAAGAAGGGCGGCACGTTCTTCCTCAACGGCGCCCTGATCCGGGCGCACGATGCCTTCGGCGCGGAGATCCACCTCGCCGAAGCCCTGCTGCTGCCGAGCCAGATCCTGTCGGCGGAGGCGGCGCGGACGCCGCTGCAGCGGCTCTATTACTGCGTGCAGCAGGCCCTGATCGAGCCTGAGGCGGCCGCGACCTGGCGGGAGGCGTTCACGGCGGGCCTGCCGCCGGTGCTCGACCCTCACTCCACGGTCGGGCCGGTCCAGCGGGACAGCCTGGAGCGGGTCGCCGCCCTCGTCGAGGCCGGGCGCCTGATCGAGGCCCTGGCGGCCCTGCGCCGGGCGATCAAGGCCGGGCCGGCGACCTGACTCGGGCGGTCCGGGGCTGAAAAAGCCCCGCGCAAGCCACCGGCCTTACACCCCTGGAGAGCTTCACGATCGCGCGGCGATCGCGAAGCTTCTCTAGATCCTTGATTTTGCCGCATTTTCTACGCCGAGCCGGTATCCACCTCGTCGGAAAATGCTCTAGCCCATCAAGACGGAGCATTGCGGGATATGGGAATCCTCGTCGGCCTTCTCATCGCCATCGGCTGCATGCTCGGCGGCTTCGTGGCCATGGGCGGCCACCTGATCGTGATCTGGCAGCCCTGGGAGTTCGTCATCATCGGCGGCATGGCGGCCGGCACCTTCGTGATCGCCAACCCGATGAAGACCGTGGTCGATTCCGGCAAGGCGACCATGGAGGCGTTCAGCGGCAAGGGGCCGAAGCGCAAGGACTTCCTGTCGCTGCTCGGCCTGATCCACGCCCTCCTGCGCGAGATCAAGACCAAGCCGCGCAACGAGGTCGAGACCCATTTCGACGATCCGGCGAATTCCGAGATTTTCAAGAACTACCCGGACGTGACCAAGGACCAGGGCCTGGTCCTGTTCATCTGCGACTATTGCCGGCTGATCCTGATCGGCGGCGCCCGCTCGCACGAGATCGAGGCGCTGATGGAGGAGGAGATCGGCACGCACAAGAAGTACGCGCTCAAGCCTTACAACGCGATCAACACGGTGGCGGAGGCGCTGCCGGCGCTCGGGATCGTCGCGGCGGTGCTCGGCATCGTGAAGGCGATGGGTGCGCTCGACCAGTCGCCGCAGATCCTCGGCGGCCTGATCGGCGCGGCCCTCGTCGGCACCTTCTTCGGAGTGTTCGCCTCCTACGGCGTGCTGGCGCCGCTCGCCATCAAGGTGAAGGGCGTGCGCGAGAAGCAGTGCTCGGTCTACACCATCGTGAAGCAGAGCCTGATCGCCTACATGAACGGCGCCCTGCCGCAGGTGGCGATCGAGCACGGCCGCAAGGGTATCGCCGCCGCCGACCGTCCGACCATCGACGAGGTCGAGGCCGCGACCGTGCCGGGCGCCCAGAACCGCGAAGCGGCCTGAGAGCCGGGACACGCGAGCCATGACCAGCCTCTCCGACCAGACGATCCTCAAGAACCCCGCCGACATCCGCGCCCGCATCCAGGAGGCCGCCGGCCTCTCCCTGGACCGGCTGCCGATGCTGCAGCTCATCTTCGACCGCCTGGCCACCGCCTGCGGCGACGGCCTCAAGCACCTCGCCGCCTCGTCGATCCTCTACTCGCTCAACGGCGTCGAGACCGGGCGCTTCGGCGAGTTCCTCGACGCCTACGACGCGAAGGCGGTGGTGGGCATCTTCCAGGCCCCGGCCTGGGACGGCCACATCCTGGTCGGCCTCGACCGCGACTTCGTCTTCACCATGGTCGAGGTGCTGTTCGGCGCCGACGGCACGGAGCAGCCGGTCGACGACGAGCGCGCCTTCTCGGCGATCGAGCTGCGCATCGCCCAGATCGTCCTGGAGCAGGTCGGCCGGGCGCTCGAAGCCTCGTTCGGCCTCGTCTCGAAGACCGCGTTCACCCTGGAGCGCACCGAGACCCGGATGGAATTCGCGGTGATCGGCCGGCGCACCAACAAGGCGATCCAGGCCAAGTTCAACCTCCAGGCGTTGAGCCGCGGCGGCGAGATGTTCATCATCATCCCGCAGACGGTGCTCAACCCGCTGCGCCCGAGCCTTGCCAAGGTGCTGACCGGCGAGACCAGCACCCGCCGCGACCCGCGCTGGACGAGCCAGATCGCCGCCGAGGTGCAGAAGACCACGGTGCACCTGCGCGCCGTGCTGGAGGAGCGCCACCTGAGCCTCGGCGAGATCGCCGGGCTGAAGGTCGGCCAGGTGATCGCCCTCGACGCCACGCCGGCGACGCGCATCAAGCTCGAGGGTAACGACAAGCCGCTGTTCTGGTGCCATGCCGGGCAGTCGCAGGGGGCCTACGTCCTTCGGATCGACGAGGCCATCCAGGACAAGGAAGGGGCGGAGCATGGTCTCGCTGGTTGACGGAGTGCTGCTCGCCGCCCTGGTGGGCACCAATGCCTGCGTGCTGCCGCTCTACCTGAAGCTCAAGCGCCTCGACCGCGCCCAGGCCGAGTACGGCCGGGCGGTCGCGGCCTCCGGCCATGCGCTGGCGAGCGCCGGCGAGGCGGTCCGGAGCTTTGCCGGCGAGGGCCGGGAGATCCTCGAGGCGCTGGGCGCCAAGATCGAGGAGGCGAAGGCGACGCTCGACGCCCTCGAGGCCGGGCGGCGTGCGGCGGCGCAGGAGAGGGCGGGCCGCTAAGGCTGCGCCCGATCGTGCTGCCCTCGGTGCACGACACGGACGCAAAGCCTGCAGTCTTCAGGCTTTTCCTACCCACGACCTCATCCTGAGGTGTTAGAGCGCTTCACGATCGCGTTGCAATCGCGAAGCGCTCTAAGTCCTTGTTATGCCGCATTTTCTGCGACGAACCGGTTTCCACTTCGTCGGAAAATGCTGTAGTTCATCGATGATGGACTGACCTCGAAGGAGGGTTCCAGCCACCTCGGCGCATTCTGGAGGCCTCCTTCGAGGCCCTCTTCGTGGGCATCGCAGGATGAGGGCGCGGGCGGGAGGGGCCGGCGACACGGTCAGAAGCCTCTGTCGCGTCCTCGCCGCATCGCCCCCATGAATCGGTAACGTCTTCCCCGAAGACTGGTGCCGCGTCCCGATCTTCCGCCTTCCGGCGCCGGGCGAGACAAGACCGACACGGCCGCAAGCCTCGGATCAGCTTGGACCTTTAGGACTGTCAGCAACACGTCGAGACCTGCACGCGAGCCCGCGATGAGCACCAGCCCCTTCCCCGATGCCGGCGCCAGCCCCGCCTTCCCGAGCCAGGGATCCCAACCCGGGTCGGCCGAGGACGGGCGCAACCTCGATTCGATCCTGCGCATCCCGGTCCTGGTGCAGGTGGTGCTCGGCTCGGCCACGATGCCGGTCGCCAACCTGATGAAGCTCGGCCGCGGCGCGATCGTCTCCCTCGACCACCGGGTCGGCGAGCCGGTCGACGTGATGGTCAACGGCCGGGTGATCGCCCGGGGCGAGATCGTCATCGTCGAGGAGGAGAATTCCCGCTTCGGCGTCTCGCTGACCGAGGTGGTCGGCCCGGCCGACGCCGCACAGAACGGCTGATCGCGTGAACTTTGCGGCGTCCCCCCCGGCCCTGCGCAGCGGCTCCCGCCAGCTCGCGCCCGTCGACCAGGTCGCGACCTTGCTCCTGGCCATGGGCAAGCCCGCGGCGGGGCGCCTGCTGAAGTACTTCGAGCCGGACGAGATCAAGCGGATCACCCACTCGGCCTCGCGGCTCGGTGCGGTGAGCCCCGACCTGCTCGACACCGTGGTCGAGAGCTTCGCCGAGGAATTCGCCAGCGGCTCGAGCCTCGTCGGCACGGTGTCGGAGGTCGAGAAGCTCCTGACCGGCCTGCTCCCGGCCGACCAGGTCGCCGACATCCTGGCCGACCTGCGCGGCAACGCCAACCGATCGGTCTGGGAGCGGATGGCGACGGTGTCGGAGACCTCGCTCGCGAGCTACCTCGTCAAGGAGCACCCGCAGACCGCGGCCCTGATCCTGTCGAAGGTCAAGCCGGCCATCGCCGCCAAGGTGATGGGGCACCTGCCGCTGCCGGTGCGCAACACCGTGATGCGGCGGATGCTGAGCTTCAAGCCGGTGACCGACGACGTGATGCAGGCGGTCGAGCGCGCCCTGCACGAGGACTTCCTGATCAACGGCTCGCGCAATTCCGGCGCCGACACCCACGCCAAGATGGCCGACATCATCAACAAGATGGATCGCCAGCAGATGGACGAGGCACTAACCAGCCTGTCCGATACGCTGCCGAAATCGGTCGAGATCCTCAAGGGCCTGCTCTTCACCTTCGACGACATCGTCAAGCTGGCGCCGCGCGCGCGCACCACCCTGTTCGACGCGGTGCCCAACGACCGCCTGGTGCTGGCCCTCAAGGGCACCGATGCCGAGTTCCGCACCGTGGTGCTGAGCGCGCTGTCGGCCCGCGTCCGCCGGATGGTCGAGCACGAGCTGAACGGCGGCGAGCCGGCCGCCCAGCGCGACGTGATGGAGGCGCGCCGCAGCATCACCGACCTCGCCATGGACATGGCGGGCCGCGGCGAGATCGAGATCAACCCGGGAGGCGAGGATGAAGCCCTCATCCGCTGAGCGGCGCACGATGACCGGGGCGATGTCGGGCCGGCGGTTCGTCGCTCCCGCCGGGGCGGGGCCCGCGCTCCGCGCGGCGTCGCATGTCTGACGAGACCGACCAGGAGAGCAAGACCGAGGCCGCCACCGAGCGGAAGGTGCGCGACGCGATCGAGAAGGGCGACGTGCCGTTCTCCCGCGAGGCCCCGGTCTTCGCCTCGATCCTCGGCCTCCTGGTCTGCCTGAGCCTGGTGGTGCGGGGGCAGGCGGCAGAGCTCGCCCGGGACCTCTCCTCGTTCCTCGACCATCCGGGGGGCTTCTCCCTGGCCTCGGCCGAGGACGCGCTGACCCTGATGCAGGCGACCGGCTTCGCCCTCGCCCGTTTCCTCACGCCGATCCTGCTGGTCCTCTCCGGCTTCGGCCTCGTCGCTTCCCTCGCCCAGAATGTCCCGAGCCTCGTCACCGACCGGATCGCCCCGAAATGGAACCGCGTCTCGCCGGCCTCGGGCTGGGGACGGATCTTCGGCCGCTCCGGCCAGGTCGAGTTCCTGAAAGCCGTCCTTAAAGTCTCATCGGTCAGTCTCGTCGTCCTCCTGCTCCTGCGCTCGGAACAGGCCAAAGCCGTGAGTGCCATGTTCGTCGACCCGAGCCAGCTCCCCGAGCTGATCCTGACGACCGCGATCCGCCTGGTCTCGGCCGTGAGCATCGCCACCATCGTGATCGTGGCGGGCGACCTCGTCTGGGCGCGCCTGCGCTGGCAGCGCTCGCTCAAGATGTCGCGCCAGGAGATCAAGGACGAACACAAGCAGATCGAGGGCGATCCGACCGTCAAGGCGCGCCTTCGCTCGCTCGCCCAGGACCGCAACCGCAAGCGGATGCTCGGCCAGGTCGACCGCGCCACCGTCGTCATCGCCAACCCGACCCATTTCGCGATCGCGCTCCGCTACGAGCCCTCCGAGGGCCCGGCACCGATCGTGCTCGCCAAGGGCCAGGACCTCATCGCCCTGCGCATCCGCGAGATCGCCGAGCAGAAAGGCATCCCGGTGATCGAAGACAAGCCTCTCGCAAGATCGCTGTACGATGCTGTCCAAGTCGACCAGATGATCCCTGCGGAATTCTACCGCGCGGTCGCGCAGATCCTGTTCTTCCTGTTCGCGAGACAACGATGATCCCTCACGACCACGATCTCGCGCAGGCCCGGCCGATCTCCCGGGACGTGATCGCGGCGGCCGAGGAGGTCTTCGCGACGACGCTCCGCGACTTCATCACCGAGTTCTGCCTGCTCGACGGCAGCGTGCTGATCGGCTGGGTGCGGGGCGAGCGCCACGGCAACATCGCCGACCTCGTCGCCTCCTCGGCCGAGCCGTTCTTCAAACACGCGACCCTCACCTATGCCGATGCCGCCGACGTCTGCCTCGACTGGGGCCGCTCGATGCAGGTGGTGCTCGACATGGAATTCGCGGCCAAGCCCGTGACGGTGTTCTTCAAGCTCGTCCTCGACGGCTGCTTCGTCGGCGTGGCGATCCAGCGCATCCTCGCCGAGGAAGGCCCGCCCCTGCACCTCGACACCTTCGCCCGCGCCCTCTCGGAAGCCCGGCTCTCCTGACGAATCGGCGCCCGGTCCGACCTATCAGAGATACCCGCGACCTGCGCTCCGCTCCTTGATTCCGCCGCAATGTCCGCCGCTGCCCGAGGATTGTCCGGCAACCGGGAGCGGGCACGGAAAGAGGCGCGAGATCAATATCTTGAGGCCGAATCAGCCGTGTCCGCCTCCGGTCGGGCTAACCCCCGTCTAACGCGTCCGTCCGCACACACCCCCGGGGTTTCCTAAAAAAGTCCTGCGAAGCGGGCTTGCTGCGGTGCGGCGGTCATTGACCCGCCGCAGCCGCCCGGACATGAATTCGGTCAGGGCAAATCGGACGCCGATGGAATTCGGGCCGGCGCGGGCTTCGTCATGCGTCGGACGACCCAAGGTTCCGGTCGGTACGGCAAGATGGGCGCAGGTCGGTGCGGCACGGTCCGGCCGGGCTCGATGAGGGTGCGACAGATGTATTTCTTGGTTGATGCCAGGAAATCGGTGAATGCGGGCTTCAAGGCCGGGTTCGACAGGGAAGGAGTATCTTCCTTTTCCCTTTCTCCCGAGGAGTTCACAAGCTGGATCGAATCGGCCTCCCGCAGCGACCTCGACGCGGTGCAGGGCTTCCTGCTGGGTGATTTCGACGAGCGTGCCCGCTGCGCCAGCACGATCCGTCGGCAATCCCGCGCCCCGATCATCGCGCTGGCCGATTCGCGCTCGCTGGAGCAGACCCTGGTGCTGTTCGATGCCGGCATCGACGACGTACTGCCCAAGCCCGTCCATGTCCGCGAGATCCTGGCCCGGGCCGAGGCGATCTGGCGCCGGGTCAACGGAGAGGCGGCGCAAAGCCCCGAACCGGCCCCCGCCACGCCGGACGAACTGCCGGGCGCCCCTGCCGCGCAAGGTCGGGGACCGGAGCGCCTGAAGGTGTTCTTCGACGGGCGCGACCCCGAGATCGACGGCGTGCCGCTGTCCCTGCCGCGGCGGGAGCGGCACATCCTGGAGTTCCTGGTGCGCAACCGCGGCCGGCGTGTGACCAAGAGCCAGCTCTTCAACGGCGTCTACGGCGTCTACAGCGACGGCGTCGAGGAGAGCGTGGTCGAGGGCCATGTCAGCAAGCTGCGCAAGAAGCTGGCGCAAGCCCTCGGCCACGACCCGATCGAGGCCAAGCGCTATATCGGCTACACCTATGTCGGGTGAGAGGCGTCCGCCCCGCGCTCCCGGGCACCGCGTGGTTCCGGCATGACGTAGCGGACGGCCCTCTTCCCGGGCATCCGCGCAAAATACCGACGGCTCGCAACCTCCTCGTCGGCCCAACCTTTCGGTTGCAGAACGCCCTTTACTCTCAGAACGTCCCTTACTTGCAGAAATTCCTTTACTTGCAGAAATTTTTGGCCCCCGGCGTCCACTGGCCGAATCCGGAAGCCACCATGTTGGCGATCACCCGGCAGACATACTGCTTCTGGGCCGGGTTGTTGTTCGGACCGGCGTGATAGCGGGCCACCGCCAGGGTCCAGCTGCCCTCCCGGGCCTTCAGCTCCTTGAGGAAGACCGTCGCGTATTCGACGTTCTGGCGCGGGTCGATCATCGCCTCGAGCGAGGCGAACTTCGCCCGGTGATAGTAATGGTTGATCTGCATGCAGCCGAGATCGACCAGGCGCACGCCGCTGGCCTGCGCCTCGCCGAGGCGCCGGATCACGTCGGCGGCGTTCGTGCCGAAATAGGCCTTGCCGCCGATATTCATCGCATAGGGCTGCAGCGAGCCGCGGTTGCCGCTCTCGGTCAGCCCGACGGCGTAGAGCATGCCCAGCGGCACGCCGTGGCGCGCGGCGGCCTGCGCCATCTGCTGCTCGCAGACGTTGCCGGTCGCGGGCAGCGGCGCCTTGGCGGCCCCGGAGACCGTGGCGGCGGCCTGCGCGCCCGAGACGGCGCCGAGGGCGGCGCTAAAGGTAAAGACCGCCGCGGTCGCGATCGCCGGTACGCGCATCATCTCTCTGCTCCATGGTCCGGCGCCCGCCTTCCTCTGGCGCGTCGGGGGTGCGGCGGGCCGGCTGGTCCGGGCTCGCGCCGCCCTGCTGCTGCCCGCCCGCGAAGGACGGCAGGGATTGGCCGCCGCCTGGCGGCGCCCCTTGCGGCGACGCATCGGGCTGGCCCGGCAGGCGGCCGGCCTGCACCGTGACGAGATCGGGCTGGTAGCCGGCCTCGCGCACCAGGGCGCTCAGGAGCCCGCCGTCGCGCCGCAGGAGATCGGCGGTCTCCTCGCGCTCGGCCCGCAGGCTCATCTCCAGGCGGCCATCCTGCAGCCGCATCCGGACCAGGACCTGGCCGAGCTCGGCCGGGCGCAGCTGCAGCGTCAGGAGCCGCACCGGTCCGTCCGCCTGGGCGGCGGCGCTCCAGGCCGCCGCGACCGCCCCGGCTCGGACCGGGGTGGGATCGGGCAGGGTCGCGGCTCCGGTCGCCACCGCATCGGCGATCTGGCGCAGGGTGGTGAGGGGCAGGGCCGCCGGGGCATGGGCCGGAATAGGCTCAGCCGCGGAGACGGGGGCGGACACGCTCGCCGCCGCGTCCTCGGCCCGGCGCTCGCCGGGCGTGGCCGGGGCGGCGATCCTGGTCTCGGAAACGGATTTGATCTCTTGATGCGGCTTGGCGTCCTGCGGAGCCCTGGCGTCCTGCGGAGCCCTGGCGTCCTGCGCAGCCCTGGCGTCCTGCGGAGCCCTGGCGTCCTGCGGAGCCTTGGCGTCCTGCGGAGCCTTGGCGTCCTGCGGAGCCTTGGCGTCCTGCGGAGCCTTGGCGTCCTGCGCAGCCCTGGCGTCCTGCGGAGCCTTGGCGTCCTGCGGAGCCTTGGCGTCCTGCGGAGCCTTGGCGTCCTGCGGAGCCTTGGCGTCCTGCGGAGCCTTGGCGTCCTGCGGAGCCTTGGCGTCCTGCGGAGCCTTGGCGTCCTGCGGAGCCTTGGCGTCCTGCGGAGCCTTGGCGTCCTGCGGAGCCTTGGCGTCCTGCGGAGCCTTGACGTCCTGCGCAGCCCTGGCGTCCTGCGCAGCCCTGGCGTCCTGCGCAGCCCTGGCGTCCTGCGCAGCCCTGGCGTCCTGCGGAGCCTTGGCGTCCTGCGGAGCCTTCGCGTCCTGCGGAGCCTTCGCGTCCTGCGGAGCCTTGGCGTCCTGCGGAGCCCTGGCGTCCTGCACGGCCTTGACGTCCTGCAGAGGCTCCGCCTCCGGCGACGGCCTGGCATCGGATGCCGGCGCGGCGGATGTGGCTCCTCCGTGCCGCAGCGGCTCCGCCGTCCCGGCCAGGCCGGATGTCTTCGGTTCGGAGGCCGTATCGTCCGGAGTCCCGGCAGCCTCGAATGACGGCGCGCCGCCCGCCGCGGCGGGCATCGCAGCCGGGCGGCCGGTGGCCGGCGTGCTCGTTTCGGGCCGAGGCGTGGCCGCCGCCACGCGATCTGCCGGGACCGGCGACGCCGCACCCGCAGGCGGCCCCGTCACGGCCGCACCCGGCGGGAGAGTGGCGCCCGGCACGGCGGGGGCTTGGTCGACGGAGGCCTGGCGGGCGGGCGGCGGCGGCGTCGCAGCCTGGCTCGCCTGGACCGGATCACCGGCCGATCCGTGCTGCGGCATCGCGGGCTGCGGGGATGCCGCGGCCACGGCCTCCTGAAGCGAGGGGCCGGCCGCGGGGCCCGCCGCCTCGCGCGGGCCCGGGACGGGGGGTGTATCGGCCGTGACCCGATCCTCGGCGGCACCGGGAGCCGACTCGCCCCTCGGTGGCAGCGCCGTCGCGGCGGCAGGCGGCGACGCGGCCGGCATGGGAGCGGCAAGGACAGGTGCGGCGAGAACGGGGGCGACAGCGACCGGCGCGGGAGCCGACGGCGCAGCACCCGATCCAGTGGCCGGAGAACCCGTCGTCGCGGTGGCGGCCGGGCGCGCCGCAAGGCTGGGCGTCGCGACAGGGGCGAAATGCGTCTCCTGCGCGATAACGGTCATGGCCGGCCGCGTCGCAACGACCGACGCGACCGTGTCGACCTCGAATCCCGACGCTCGCGACGGCATCGCGGCGGTGGGCGTGCCGGCCGCGGCCGGCGGCGCGATTGGGGCCGGCAACGGGATCGCCGCATCGGTGCGGGTCGGCCACGGGACGGCAGCGAGCGGAGCCGCACCGGCCGGAGCGAGATCCGGTGCGGTCTCCGGGTCGGGGGCGGCGCTGTCCTGATCCGGGACGGCTGCGGCGATCCTGGGGCTCGGCGCCGGATTCGGGGCCTCCGCCACGGCGCCCGACAATGCGGGGTGAGGCGCCGCCTCCCGCTTCGATCCGGCGGCCGACGCCTCCCGCGACGCCGGGCTCGGCAGGGTTGCGAGCTGCGGAGCCGTCGGCGGCACCGTCGGGAGAGATTCCGGGACTGCGAGCGGCGGGGCGAGCGGGGATGCAGGCTCGGCGACCGTCACCCGGGCGGCGGCCGGCGGCGCGGCCGGGGTGGCGGGCGCTCCAGGCACGGCGGCGCCCAGCCCTGCCGGGGCGTTCGCGGCCGGGCCCGGCGCGGGAATCCGGCCGGCAGCCCGCTCCATCAGGGCGGCGAGGGCGGCGTCGCCCGGACGGACGGACCCGGCAGGGACCACGCCGGCGAGGAGCGCGCCCAGGGTCGCGGAACGCGGGGACGCATCGGCGCGCGCGGAAGCGGTCTCGGCGGCCGGACCGGTGCCGGCCTCGGGCGGGGTCGCGGGTGCGGGGCGCTCGCCCTTCTCGAGGAGCCCGAGCACGGCATCGAAGCCGGCACCGGAATTCTGAGGGGTCGGGTCGCCGGCATTGCGGGCGCCGTCGAGGCGCGGCCGCGGGCCCGTCAGCATCGCGTCGAGGGGAGTCACGGGTCGGTCCTGTCGATCATCCGGTCGACCTGCGCGAGCGCTTCGCGCGCCCGGGCGATCGACGCGGCCTCGGGAATCTGGCGCTTGCCGTCGGCGGGGGCGGCCTCGGCGGTCGGTAGCGGGGGCTCCACCGCGGGTACCGGCGGTGCGCCGCCGCGGATCTGGCGGGCGGTGGAGAGGGCGGCCTCGAGGAGGGCACGGTCGGGCGCGTCGAGCCCGGCCCGGTCGACGGCGCGCAGGCCCTCGAGCCCGTCCTCGTAGCGCCCGTCGACCACGATCAGGGCGGCGGCGCGGTAGAGCCGGGCCCGGGCGGCGGCCTCGCTGTCGGGCGAGGCGAGGCTGAGCGCCCGCTCGGCCGCGAAGGTCGCGGTCTCGCGCCGTCCCTGGTCGAGCCCGGCCCGGGCGACCAGGAGATAGAGGTCGCGCCGCTCCCCCGGCTCGATCTCGTCCAGCATCCGCTCCAGCCGGTCGACGCGCGCGCGGTCGCTGTCGAAGTCGAGGCGGGTCAGCGCCGTGGCGAAGCGCTGGCGGAAATTGCCGGCATAGACCGAGCGGCGGAACCGCCGCAGGTACTGGATCGACAAAGCCTCGAAGCGCCGGGAATCCCCGCCCTGGGCGTGGATGAAGATCTCGCGGCGCAGGGCCCCCTCCTCCACCAGGGTGCCGGGGGCGAGCAGGCGGGCGAGGTCGAGAAGCTCGATCGCCTTGCGCGGGGCCTCGCGCACGGTGACCGCGGCGAGAGTCAGGGCGAGCTGGCCGGCGAGGCCGGGGGGCTGGCTGCGCGGATCGAAGCGGCCGAGCAGGGTCCGGGCCTCGCGCTCGCGGCCCTCCAGATAGGCGAGCGCGCCGCGCACCAGGGCCGAATCGTCCTCCGACAGCTTGGCCGCCTCGCGCATCCGCCGCAGGACCGCCGGACCGCCGCCGCTGAGCGCGAAGGTCACCGCCGCCCGCACGTTCTCGGGCGCTGCCCACGTGTCCGGATCGAGGGCGAGCAGGCGCTGCTCGATATGGCCGAGGAGCTGGCGCTGGGCGAGATGGGCCTGGGTCGAGCCGCGGGCGATCCGGTCCTGCAGGAGCTGCAGCGTGCGCACCAGCTCGACCGGCAGACCGCGGGGCGCCACCGGCAGCGGCTCGATGGGCTTGGCCGGCGCGCCGTGGCCGCCATGGCCGTCCCCTCCCCCGCCATGGGCATCGGCGGCGGGCGCGGCATGGCCGTCGCCGCCGCCATGGCCGTCCCCGGCGGCGCGGGCCGGCAGCGTCGTCAGGAGACCGGCGGCGAGGAGAAGTCCGGCCGTCGCGAGGCCGGCTTTGCGGCGGCGGCTCATTCGGGCAGCCCCCGGACCAGGATCTCGATGCGCCGGTTCTCCGCCGCCTTCGGGTCGGCGGGGTTGCGCGGCTGGCGGTCGGCATAGCCCTCGATGCGCTCGATCCGGGACTCGTCGACGCCGCCGCGCACCAGCATGTAGGAGGCCATCTGCGCCCGGGCCGTCGAGAGGCGCCAGTTGTCGTAGGTGTCGGAGCGGAACGGCCGCGCATCGGTATGGCCGCGGACCACGATGCGGCCGGGTCGGGCGTTGATCACCTTGGCGATCTTCTCGATCGCCCGCACCACCTTCGGGGTCGGCTCGGCCGAGCCGACCCCGAACATGCTGAAGTCGATCTCGTCGGTGATGCTGATCAGAATGCCTTCGCCCGAGCGGCGCACCTCGACCTTCGGGGTCGGCGTGCCGGTGGCGAGCGGCGCCACCGCCTTGGCGATCTCGGCCTTCATGGCGGCGACCGCGGCGGTCTCGGCGGCCTTCTCCTTGGTCGAATCCTTCGGATCCTTGGCCTGATCCTTGGCAGAATCCTTCGGGGCGTCCACGGGCGCCGGCGCCTTGAGTGCGGCCGACTTCATGGCGTCCTTGGCGGCGTCCTTCGACGGGTCCTTCGGGGTGAGCGGCAGCCCGTCCTCGGCCGAGGCGACGCGGGTGGGTGCGTCCTTCGGGTCGCGCGGCTTGGCCGCCGCCACCTGGCCGGCGGCGTCGAGGCGGTTCTCGGACGGGGCCGAGACCGCGGTGCCGACCTTGCCCGGCCGCTCGGTGCGGTGGCGCGGCAGCGGCTCGACCTGCCAGTAGAGCGGATCGAACGGATCGCGCGCCGCGTCGCCGCCGCTGATGCCGGGCTGGCCGGATTCGACCGCGGCCGCGTCGGAACTCGCCGTGTCGCCGCGCTCGCCCTCGGAGGCGAGCCGCGCCAGCACGGCGTAGGGGTCCTGGAACAGCGCCGATTCCCGCGCCCGGCTGCCCGGCGCGGCCTCGCTCGCCTTGTCGCCGGCCTTGCCCTCGCCCTTGCCTTCCCCCTTGCCCTCAGCCCCCTTGCCCTCGGCCTTGCCGCCCTCGGCACCGGGCTCGGAGGGGGTGTCGTGGGGATCGCGCAGACCCTTCTTGTCGTGGGTGACCTCGGCGAGCTTCACCGGGTTGAAGTACTCGGCGATGGTCTGCTTCTGCTCCTTGCTGGTGGAGTTGATCAGCCACATCACGAGGAACAGCGCCATCATGGCGGTCATGAAGTCGGCGAGCGCGATCTTCCACGCGCCGCCGTGATGGCCGTCCTCGTGGTCGCCGTGCCGCTTGATGATGATGATTTCCTGGTGGCCTTCGGACATCTCAGGTCTCCGCCACCGCCGCCGCGATGAGGCGCGTCCAGGCGCCGAGCTGGGTATCGATCACGGTCTGGTCGGCGCTCACCTGCACCTCCGCGATCTCCGCCGTGGTGAACGAGACGGAGGCCGAAAGCGGCCCGAGGCGGGCGGCGAGCGCCGCCAGCAGGTCTTCCGGCCCGCTCACCCGGATATTGGCCGCCTGCGGCTCGGCCAGCAGCCGCGTCAGGGCGCCGCTCAGCTCCGCCACCGCCTGGCGGCGCAGGGCGTCGGTCAGGACCGGCACCAGCAGCCGGGCGATCCGGTCCGACAGGGTCGCGTCGAGGGCGCGGAGCGCCGCCGCGAAGCCGTCGGCCAGGGCCTCGGCCTCGGCCTCGCTCCAGTGCCGGCGCGCCTCGGCGAGGCGGGCTTCCGCGGCTTGCGCCGCCCGGAGGCGGGCGATCTCCGCCTCCTCCCGCGCCTCGGCCAGGCCCTGCTGCCGGCCGCGCTCCTCGGCGGCGGCGAGCAGAGCGGCGCGCTCCTCCGGCGTCTCGCGCTTGGGCGCGGCCGGCTTGACGAAGGGCGAGGCGACGGCCGCCGGCTCGGCCGCGGGCGGGACGGCGAGGGCCTGGGCCGCGATGGCGGCCAAGACGGGGGGCAAGACGGGGGGCAGGCCGGACGAGGCGACGACGGGGGGTATCACGATCGAGGGCGTGTCGATCGAGGACTTGACCGGACGCGGCAGCAGGCCGTCCTGCCAATCCGCCGGGGGGCCGTCGAGCAGCCCGGCCGCCGGACGTTCCGTCGCCGGACGTTCCGTCCGGGCCGGCTCGACCCGGATCGCGTCCGGGGTCTCGGGGACGGGGATGGGTGCGCGGGGGGCCCGGGCGAGGCCGGCCCAGGGGTCGCCGAAGGCCGGGGTCGACGCGGCCTGGGACGGAACCGGCGCGGGTGCGAATTCCGGCAGGTAGCGGGCGATCGGCGCGTCCATCACGCCATTTCCTCACGCATCAGCCAGCGCTTGAGGATCGCGGCGACCTGCTCCTCGTCGAGGTCGATCAGCTGCTCCAGGCGCTTCTGCGGCGAGTTCTTCGCCTTCTCGGCCATGTCCTCGATGAGGCTCGCCATGGCGGGCATCCCGTCGGGGCCGGCGAGCGCCGCCTGGCCGGGCACGGCGCCCGGCAAGGCCTGTCCGGGAGCCGGCAGGGCGCCGGCCTCGGCCATCGCGGCGCCCGGTAGCGCCGCGGCACCCGCCGCCTCCAGGGCCGCGATCTCGGTCTGGGCGGCTTCCGGCGGCGCCAGGATGGCGCGGAGCGCCGGGCGCAGGCCGAACCAGATCAGCAGACCCGCCACCACCAGGATGGTGGCCGCGTTGATGAGGGTCGCCGACTGGCGCATCATCACGTCGGCGATGCTGAGCGGCGGCACCGGCTCGAGGGCCTGGCCGTCGTTGATGAAGCTCACCGCCGCGACCTTGACCGTGTCGCCGCGATCCTTGCTGGCGCCGGCCGCCGAGGCGACGATCTGCTCGATCTCGGCGATCTGCTTGTCGAGGTTGACGGTGGCGGCGTCCTTGTCCGTCTGGCCGGCCTGCGCGGCGAGGCGCGAGCGGTTGACCAGCACCGCGACCGAGAGATGCTTGACCGCGTAGCCGTCGCTCACCGTCTGCACGACCTTCTGGCCGATCTCGTAGTTGGTGAGGTCCTCCTTCTTGGAGGTCTCGTTGCTGGCAGTGTCGTTGCCGTCCGAGCGGGTGCGCTGGTCGGGCAGGTTCTGCTGGGCGGAAGTCGGCCGCTGGGCGCTGCGGTTCTGGCTGTTCTCGTTCTCGCGCGTCGAGCGGACCGAGCGGGCGACCTGCTGGTCGGGGTTGTAGATCGTCTCGCTGGTCGAGGTCTTGTCGGTGTTGAGCTGGGCCGCGACGCTGACCTCGAAGTTGCCCAGCCCGAGATAGGGGGTCAGCGCCCGGCGGATGCGGTCCTGCACCTCGTGGCTCATGTCCTTCTCCAGGCTCGCCATCTTGCCGGTCGGGGCCTGGCCGCCGTCGTCGCCCGACAGGAGCAGCGTGCCGTCGGCGCCGATCACCGTGACCCGGTCGGGCTTCATGCCGGGGATCGCCGAGGCGACGAGCTGGCGGATCGCCTGGGCGCCGCTGCGGTCGTCGGCCGGCTCGGTGCGCACCACCACGGAGGCCGAGGGAGGCTGCTGGTCGCGCCGGAACGAGCCGCGCTCCGGCAGCACGATGTGGACGCGCGCCGCGCGCACGCCCTTCATGCCCTGGATCGTGCGGGCGATCTCGCCCTCGAGCGCGCGGACCCGCGTCACCTCCTGCATGAACGAGGTCATGCCCAGCGACCCGAGGTCGTTGAACAATTCGTAGCCCGACTTCGAGCTCTGCGGCAGGCCCTTCTCGGCGAGCAGCATCCGGGCTTGCGCGGTATTGCCGTAGGGCACCAGCACGGCGGCGCCGTCGGCGCTCACGTCGAAGCGGATGCCGGCATCCTTGAGCACGCCGCCGATGCGCGCCACGTCCTCGCGGGAGAGGCCGGTATAGAGCGTCTCCTGCGCCGGCCGGCTCAGGTAGTAGGCGCCCAGGCCCACCGCCAGGAACACCACGAGGCCGATGAGCCCGAGCGCGGCGAGGCGCCGGGGGCCGAGTTCGACGATGTTGCTCCAGAGCCTTTCGGCTTGCTCGCGACCGGACATCTCTTTTCGCCAATCCCGTCCCAGCGCAGGCGACACTGCCTCATCGCTCTCTTGACGCCCCTGCCTTGTGCGGAGGTTGCGCGCCCCTTGTGCGCCGGCGCACGCGGCGGCGGACCGGTCGGTTGACGGCTTAGATGATGATCGTCATCAATACAAACATGACGGTGGTCATGAAAAACCGCCGATCCGGAGCACGACCCAGGAGCTTTGCCATGAGTGACCAGACGCCCGCCGCCCTGATCACCGGTGCCTCGTCCGGCATCGGAGCGACCTATGCCGACCGTCTCGCCCGGCGCGGCCATCCCCTGGTGCTGGTGGCGCGCGACGCCGCCCGGCTCGAGGCCCTCGCGACGCGGCTGCGGTCGGAGACCGGCGTCGCGGTCGACGTGCTGCCCGCCGACCTCACCGATCCGTCGGGCCTCGCCGCGGTCGAGGCGCGCCTGCGCGACGATGCGCGACTCGGGCTCCTCGTCAACAATGCCGGCGCGGCGGCCCCGGCAGGCTTCGCCGACCCCGACCTCACGCCGCAATACCGCCTCGTCGACCTCAACGTGGTGGCGCTGACGCGGCTCGCCGGCGCCGCCGCGCAGGGGTTCCTCGCTCGGGGCAGCGGGGCGATCGTCAATATCGGCTCGGTGGTGGCGCTTGCGCCCGAGTGGCTGCCCGGCGTCTACGGGGCCACCAAGGCCTACGTGCTGACCCTGTCGCAGGCCCTCCGGTCGGAGCTGGGGCCGCGCGGCCTCTACGTCCAGGCCGTGCTGCCGGCCGCGACCCGCACGGAGATCTGGGAGCGCTCGGGACGGGCGGTGGAGAGCCTGCCGGGCGTGATGGCGGTCGGCGAACTGGTCGATGCCGCGCTCAAAGGTTTCGACCGGCGCGAGGCGGTGACGATCCCGTCCCTGCCGGACGAGGGCCAGTGGGAGGCCTTCGAGGCCGCACGCCGGGCGATGGTGCCGAATTTTTCGCAAGAGCACGCCGCCGCGCGCTACCGCGACTGACGATGAGACGGCGCCGCGATTCGCCCGGGGTAAGACGAGTCCTGGGTTTGCGGATCGCGCGCCGTCCGGCAATGGAGCAAAACGGAATTTCGCCTTGCAACGGCTTCCCATGGGGAACGCCCGATGCAATCGACCGACGGTCGTTCCGCCGGTCGTGACCGGGGATGGCCCGGGCTTCACGCGCCCTTAACGTCGGATCGACAGGCTCGAATCGGTCGCCCCCGGCCTGCCGAGCCCTTTGCCCCCCGCCATGACCTCGCGACGCCTGCCCGCTCTGCGCTCCATCGGAGGCAAGCTCACCGCCGCCCTGCTCGCCTGCTCGCTGACGGCGACCGCGCTCCTCGGATGGACCGCCTACCGGCAGCAGCACGAGGCCGCCGACGCCGCCATCGCCGCGGCCCTGAACCAGCGCTATCGGGCGGTGGCGGATGCGATGGCCGACCAGGGCCAGCGGGCGCTGGCGGTCTCGACGGGCCTCGCCCACGACCCGGCGATCGGCGAGGCGATGCAGGCCGGCGACCGCCCGGCGATCCTCGCGCGCTACGCGGCGCTCGGAGCGCCGCTCGCCGACGGCCTGAACCTGCGGCTCGTCAGCTTCTTCCGTCCCGACGGCCTCGCGCTCGCGCGGCTGCACGCGCCGAACGCCCACGGCGATTCGGTGCTCGCCCGCCGCGCCACCGTGCGGGCGGTGTTGCAGAGCGGCAGGCCCGCCACCGGCATCGAGCCCGGGCGGGACACGATCGCGATCTTCGCCACGGTGCCGGTCGTGCGCAACGGCGCCACGGTCGGCATCGTCGATGTCGGCAGCCCGCTCGGCGCCGGCTTCCTTGCCGACCTGAAGCGGCGGCTCGGCGTCGACCTGGCCTTCCACCTCGTCAAGGACGGCACGCGCACGACCCTGGCGGCGACCTTTTCGGACAAGACCCTGCTCGACCCTGCCGGTCATGCGGAGGCCCTGGCCGAGGCGACCGCCCAATCGATCGCCGAGGCGACGGCCAAGGCGATCTCCTGGCGCGAGACCTCCCTCTCGGGGCGCGAGACCGCCGTGACGGCCGGCCCGCTCGTCACCTTCGCCGGCCAGGCGATCGGCACGATCGAGGTGGCGCTCGACATCTCGGACCTGGTCGCCGCGCGGCACCGGGCCGCCCTGACGCTGCTGGGCGTGCTCGCCCTCGCCGCCCTGGCGGCGCTCGCCGTCGCCTGGGCGCTCGCCCGGCATATCGGCCGGCCGCTCGCCGCCCTCGACCGTACCATGCAGGCCCTCGCCGAGGGCCATCTCGACGCGGCCGTGCCGGGGACGGAGCGGAGCGACGAGGTCGGCACCATGGCCCGCTCGGTCCGGCTGTTTCGCGATGGCCTCGCCGAGGCCGAAGCCTTGCGCGCCGCGGAGGAGACGGGCCGGGCGCAGCGCGAACGGCGGGCCGGCGCGGTGGACGACCTGGTGCGGGGCTTCGACCGGGCGGTGGGCGAGGTCGTCGGCATGGTCTCGGCGGCGGCGACCGAGATGCAGGCGACGGCGGCCCAGCTCACCGCCACCGCGGGCGAATCCGCCCGGCGCTCGGCCTCCGTGGCGGAAGCCGCCGGCGATGCCGCCCGCAACGTCCGGATGGTATCGGACGCGGCCGGCACGCTGGGCGCCTCGGTCAGCGAGATCGACCGCCAGGCCGCCGCCTCGGCCGAGCGCTCGAAGGAAGCGGTCGCGGAGGCCGCGCAGGCCGGCACGATCGTGGCGGACCTTGCCGGTGCCGCCAACCGGATCGGCGACGTGCTCGCCCTCATCTCAGGGATCGCCCAGCAGACGAACCTTCTGGCGCTCAACGCGACGATCGAGGCGGCCCGGGCCGGCGAGGCGGGGCGCGGCTTCGCGGTCGTCGCGGCGGAGGTCAAGCAGCTCGCCGGCCAGACCGCCAAGGCGACGGCCGAGATTTCCGAGCAGATCGCGTGGATCCAGGCCTCGACCGGGCGGGCCGTGACGGCGATCGCCGGGATCACCGAGACGATCCACGCGGTGAGCGACACCGCCGAGGTCATCGCCGGCACCGTGCGCGAGCAGGGCAGCGCGACCCGGGCGATCGTCAGCTCCGTCGGCCAAGCCTCGACCCGCACCGGCGACGTCACCGCGACGATCGCGGGCGTGTCGCAGGCCGCCCGGGAGACCGGCCACGCCGCCACCCAGGTGCTCTCCACCTCCTCGGAGCTTGCTGGCCAAGCCGAGCGCCTGCGTGGGCAGGTACAGGGGTTTCTGGAGGCGGTGCGGGCGGCGTGAGGGTTGTCCGTCCAGGGTCAGCGCCGGTGGCTTGGGTTATGCGATGGGCTGCTGTGGATAGAAATCGGCGGTCGACGCTTGCATGTACGGAAAACCTCCCAAGCTAGATTTCCGTACATGGCGTCAATCCGACAGGGTTTGTCGCGCACAGTCCACGGCGGAGATCGGCCAGCTGTCCGGCAGCCGACGCCCTGCCGTGAAATACATGTTTGCCGGCAGGGCGTGGCATCATACGACTTCGCTAGTTGGAACCATTAACATCCACAAGGGGCGATATTAGCAGCAGTCAAATCCTGTTCGGCTAAGAGGATAAGTGATTGGTAAAAATATCCTTCATTCGTATCTGTGGTATTCAGCTGGGGCATAGGATGTTCACCATCAAGATAGTCATAAGTAGTCGTTGCTTGTATTAGATTGTCAGAAGACATCGCCTGCTGCATAATGGAATTATTTACTCCTGCTTGGTTATTATAATAATCTGAAAGACTGGAAACTGTATTAAATGTCACAGATGTAGAATTTTTTCCGACCAACGGAATATCAAACATGAGCGTGCAGGTATACTTGACATTCCCCTGATCATCAACAAGTTGTATCTGCATAGCGTAACCGATACCATTAGTTTGGCTATTACTATTAAAACTTATATCGCCATACATAGCTTGATTTACTGGCAAAGCTCCCGGAACGGGAGAACCAGAGCATACTGGAATAAACGGTGTATAGCTTTTTATGCTGCTATCGCTGTTGAATTCTACCGGCCCACTAACGAGCTTCCCCTCATCAAAATATAGAGACCATATCGCCTTGTAGCGCGTCACGTTCCAAAGTCGTACGCGCTGAGCCGAAGAATGAAAAATAAACGATAGAACAATGAATACAGCGGCAATACCGAGGCCGATCCCGATAAAACTCCACGAAAGCGAAATTTCTATTTCAACCGTTCCCTCCGTTCCCTCAGTGATAGCGGTGCTGGCGTCAGAGTCTGCCTCGCTGATGCTATCATCGAGATCTGCCGGGTCTGTAAAATCTCCCAATCCGATGTTTGCAATTTGCGCAGCATATTGGCTTGCGACGTTATCAATACACCCTTTGATAATACTTTTCAGGATTGAAAAACCGACAGCACCAATGGAGGTCATTCCCAGCCACCAGAGTACCTGTGACGTAGGAGAATTGTTGTATCCGATACTCATTGTTAGGGCGCCGATACCATTGAAGGTTACGCCGTTGATTGTTTGCGTGGTATCGTTGGGATTGAGATTGCCGTTGCTATCAACCGTCAAATTGGCTTGCATAGATATATAATATGAATTACCGGCGCTATCGCTTGATTTGATATAGTAAATCGGCAGTCCGTTTTCGTCCTCGACTGTCTCCCAAGCGTTTGCACCACCTTGTATAAGCTGCTGAAACAGCTTGCTAGTTTGATTTGCATTGTTAAAATAGTTTACAGTCGCTGCACCGCCTTTTGCAGCTGCGAATACGCTATTAAGGGTTCTATCTGTTGCAAAATCTCCCGAAAGTGGATTTGTCATTCTCGCTGCGCCAAGCCCAATCTTGAGCGATTGATCAGACATTATTATCCCCTACGTTAGATATTGTGAAAATTATTTCACAAGGCTCTATAACTAGAAAGCAAACTCCGTACAAGCCATATATAATATAAAAATATTTTGCTTTTCTGAGGCAATTTTTTTAATATGTTGATTTTGTTATAACAATAATATACGGTTGAAAATAGCATGGTATTGGGATTATCAATTCTGTTCAAAATATAGGCAAGTCATATCCTCGAGGAAGTCAGCGGAACTACGTCAAGTGGGAAGCAATTATTGGGAGAATTTCTATAGATGTTCACTATCCGCTCAAAGTCAAAATCAGACTCGGTATGTGCCCTTCAGGGGCTAGCTGGCATCCTCAGCGGGCATCTTAGATATCGGAAAACACCTGTTTTCCGACGCTTGGTTGGGCATCCGAAATTGCCGAGAGGGGCCGAGTATGGCTCATCCAGCGTGGCCGCGCCACTTGGCCTTCCCCTCAAAACCGCTCCACCCAAGGCCGCAACTCGACCTCGAACGACCACGCATCCCGCGGCTGGCGCAGCAGGTCGAGATAGGCGCGGGCCACGCCCTCGGGCGTGAGGGTGCTGTCGGGCTTGTCCGCCGGGTCGGGGCGTCGGGCGCTGCGCACCGCGCCGTCGACGACGATGTGGGCGACGTGGATGCCCTTGGGCCCGAGTTCGCGCGCCGCACTCTGGGCGAGGCCGCGCAGGGCGAACTTGCCCATCGCGAAGGCGGCCGAGAGCGGAAACCCCTTCACCCCCGCGGTGGCGCCGGTGAACAGGAGCGCGCCGTGGCCCCGCCTCTCCATGCGCCGCGCCGCTGCCTGAGCGACCAGGAAGGCGCCGAAGGCGGTGACGTCCAAAGCCCGCCGCACGGCCTCCGGATCGAGGGCAGCGAGCGGGCCGGGCGCCCGGGCGCTGGCGTTGTAGATCACCACGTCGGGCTCACCGATCCGGGCGTCGGCCTCCGCGAACAGCCGCTCGACCGCCCGGGGGTCGGCGGCATCGGCCGCGAAGGTCTCGGCTCCGGTCTCGGCGGCGAGGTCCGCGAGTTTGTCCACGTCGCGGGCGGCGAGGCCGACCCGCAGCCCCTCGGCGGTGAGAAGCCGGGCGAGCGCGGCGCTAATGCCGGCGCCGGCGCCGACGATGAGGGCGGTGCGATAGGGCAGGCTCACGGGCGCTCCTCCCGGGCGGGGGGCAGGTCGAAGACCAGGCAGGTGGTGCTGGCGGTGGCGCAGAGCCGGCCGGCCTCGTCGGTCAGGCTCGCCTCGGCCACGGCCTGGCGGCGCCCGGCATGGACCACCCGGCCGACCGCCGTGACGCGGCCGGAGCCCTCCGTCACCGCCCGCAGGTAGTTCACCTTGATCTCCAGCGTGGTGTAGCCGCGCCCGGCCGGCAGGGTGGAGTGGACGGCGCAGCCCATCACGCTGTCGAGCAGCGTCGCCAGCGCGCCGCCATGGACGCTGCCGATCGGGTTGTAGAGGTATTCGCCCGCCGGCATCCGCATCGTCACCCGGCCCGGCTCGGCCTCGTCGAGCGTGATGCCCATGAGGGCCACGATCGGCGGCGGCGGCACCTCGCCGGCGATCAGCGCCCGCAGGAAATCGAGCCCGGCCAGGCCCTGTCCGGCCCGGGCGGTCGCCCGCGGATCGGACCAGGTCACGCGGCGCTCCCGCAAAGGCGCGTCCGGCAATGCGCTGGATGCCATGCTCCCTCCTTCTTACATGACGTCAATCATGATACGACATTGATGATCGTCGTCCTCAATGATGTCAACGGGAGCGGATCGTCGGATGCGGGTGACGCGCGAGCAGGTCCAGGAGAACCGGCGCCGGATCCTCGAGGCGGCCGGCCGCCTCTTTCGAGAGAGGGGATTTTCGGCCGTGACGGTGGCCGAGGTGATGGAGGCCGCCGGCCTGACCCATGGCGGCTTCTACGGCCACTTCGCCTCGAAGGAGGATCTGGCCGCCCAGGCCCTGGCCCAGGCGCTGGCGCCCGCGCCGCGGGAGGCCGGGACGGCACCGGGAGAAAAGGCGCAGGACTTGGCCGGCTTCGTTGCCACCTACCTGTCGGCCTCCCACCGCGACCGGCCGGGCTCGGGCTGCGCGCTCGCGGCCCTGGGCAGCGAGGCGGCGCGCCAGCCGGCTCCCGTGCGGCGCGCCTTCACGGAGGGGCTGGAGGCGCGGCTCGCCCGGATGCAGGAGGCGATGCAAGGGGCCTTTCCGGAGGGCGACCGGGCGGCGGCGCTCGCGGCGATCTCCCACCTCGTCGGCGCCCTGGTGCTCGCCCGGGCGGTGGACGATCCCGCCCTGTCCGACGAGATCCTGGCGGCGGCGCGCGGCGCTCTCACGGAACCTTGAGGCAGGCCGGCAGGATTTTGGTAACCCTCGCGTGACCATCCTGGGGGGCGTCCTTGCCCGAGGCCGGTGATGGTGTTGCGTGTTGCGTTTCCGTACCTGCCCTCGGCGGCGATCATGGCCTGGATGCTCGGCACCGGGCTGGCCGCGGCCATCGAGCCCCCGGGCCCGCTGCCGCCCGCTTCGGTGCCGGGCCAGAGCCCTCCGGCTCAGGCCGCCCAGATTCAGCCGCCGGCCCCGCCGGCCGAGCCCGCCCGGCGCGAGGTGACGGGTGCGCCCGAGCCCCTGACGGGCGGCGCGACACCGCTGCCGGTCGGCCCGATCAAGCCCGCCGCGGCCCCGAAGACGAGCGAGACCAGGCCGGCCGAGCCGAGTACGGCCGACGGCAAGCCGGCGCCGAAAAAGGTCTCGCGCGAGTTGCCGCCGCTGGTGGTGGCGCGGATGTCGCAGGACACGACCCCGACCCTGACCCCGGCGACCTTCCTCGACACCCTGCGGGCGGCCGAGCGCTACCAGGCGCTGGTCGAGGCCGGCGGCTGGCCGTCCTTGCCGCCAGACCTCGCGGTGAAGCCCGGCGAGCGCAACCCGGCGATCCCGACTTTGCGCCGCCACCTCGTGCTGACCGAGGACCTGGCCCCCGGCGGCCCGGAGACCGACCAGCTCGATCCCGGCCTCGTCGCAGGGCTCAAGCGCTTCCAGGCCCGGCACAACCTGCCCGAGACGGGGCTTCTGGGCCGCCAGACCGTGGCCGCCCTCAACGTGCCCGCAGGCGTGCGCCAGCGCCAACTCTCGGCCTCGGCCAACCGGCTGATCGGGTCGAGCTTCCCGTTCGGCGACCGCTACGTGGTGGTCAACATCCCGTCGGCCGCGGTCGAGGCGGTGGACCACGGCAGCGTGGCGCGCCGCTACGTCGCGGTGGTGGGCAAGCCGGACCGCGCCTCGCCGATGGTCGAGACCAGGATCACCAACATCAACTTCAACCCGACCTGGACCGTGCCGGTGTCCCTCATCAAGAAGGACATCATCCCGCACATGCGCAAGGACCCGGGCTACCTCGCCAAGATGCATATCCGCATGCTCGACGGGCAGGGCCAGGAGGTGCAGCCGACCGCCGTCGACTGGTCGACCGAGCGGGCGGTGAACTACACCCTGCGCCAGGATCCGGGCTTCGACAACTCGCTCGGCCAGGTGCGGATCGACATGCCGAACCGGCAGGCGGTCTACATGCACGACACGCCGTCGAAGGGGCTGTTCTCCCGCGACGTGCGCTTCCACTCCTCGGGCTGCGTGCGCGTCGCCGACGTGAAGGCGCTGGTGGGCTGGCTGCTCGACGGCACGCCGGGCCCGAACGGCCCCGGCTCGGCCTGGGGGCCGATGGAGATCGAGACCGGCATCGCCACCGGCGAGCGCCGCGACATCAAGCTGGCCAAGCCCATTCCGGTGACCTTCGTCTACCTCACCGGCTACGCCACCCCGGACGGCCGGGTGCATTTTCGCGACGACGTCTACGGGCTCGATTCGGGCAGGGATACGGGCAAGCCGGGGGATGTCGCCGTGACCGGGGCCATCGCGAAGCCGGGGGCGGCCAAGGCCGCTGCGGGGCAGGCGGATGCGGGGCAGCCCAGGTCCGCGGCCGCCAAGCCGGCCGCCGCCAAGCCGGCCGCCACCACGTCGACGGCCCCGAAGCCGACCGTCGCCAAACCCGTCGCCACCAAGGCTCCGCCGGCTGAGAAGGGCCCGGCCAGCGAGAAGCCGGCCATCCGACCCGCCGCCAAGGCTCCGCCGGCCGAGAAACCCGCGCCGGCCGCCGAAGGCCGGAAAGGCGCCCCGCCGACCTGACCCGGCGCGGACGCAACGCCGGCTGCTCCTGCATGTCTGCCTGCCCGGCCGGCTCGTCACCGACAGCAGCCGGCCGGTCGCCGACCAATCGGCCTATGCGGTGATCGTGGCCCGGCAGATCAAACTCGACGAGGGGCCGAACCTCCACCTCATACCAACGGTCGTTGGAAACGACCTTTGGTTCCGCTCTCGGATTTTTGCCAAGCCTCTGGCTTGAAATTGAAAATTCGAGATGGATCAATGGCCCGATGCGTCAGCATCTTGGGCCATTGGTATCATTGCCAGTCATGGCGCGACCTCGGTGCCGGTCCCGGACGGGTTGGGCCCGAAATCCGGCGTGGCGGCGCTCCAGCGCTGAGCGCCGTCAGGAAATCCCCAGGCCCCGCACCAGCGCGATGCTGACGAGGAGCAGCACCGCCAGGGAGGCGGTGACCGCGAGCGTCACCCGGCCGCCGACCCGGGCCACCACCCGCACGTCGACGCCCAGCCCGAGCGCCGCCATGGCGATGACCGTCAGAATGCCGGCGATGCGGGTCAGGGGCGCCAGCGCCGCATCGGGCACGAGGCCGAGCGACCGAGCGGTGGCGAGAGCGAGGAAGCCGAGGATGAACCACGGCACCAGCTTGAAGAAGCCGAGCTTCTTCCTCGCCCCGGCCGCGGCGCCGGGCTCGTCGCGCAGGCGCGGGGCGAGCAGCGACAGGCCGAGCACGACGGGACCGAGCATCAGCACCCGCACGAGCTTGACCAGCGTACCGACCTGGGTGCTGACGAGACTCACCGGTACGGTGGCGGCGAGAACCTGGGGCACCGCATAGACCGTGAGGCCGGCGAGCACGCCGTACTCGGTCGGGTTGGTGCCGAGGAGCGGGATGAGGAGCGGCAGGCCCAGCACCACCAGCACGCCGAGGATCGCCGTGAAGGCGATCGAGGAGGCGACGTCGTCGCCGCTCGCCCCGATCACCGGGGCCACCGCCGCGATGGCCGAGTTGCCGCAGATCGCGTTGCCGCAGGCGATCAGGATCGACATCCGGGCCGGCAGCCCGAGCAGGCGGCCGATGCTGTAGCTGGCGACGAGCGCGATCACCACGGTCGCGACGATGCCGGCGAGCAGCGCCGGGCCCGAGGCGACGAGCGCCGCGAGGCTGATCGAGGCGCCGAGCAGCATCACGGCGACCTCCAGCAGCTGCTTGGCGCTGAAGGCGATGCCGATGCGCCACCGCGGCCCCGGCTCCCAGACCGAGCGGATCGCGATGCCGGCGAGGATCGCGATCACCAGCGCCTCGACATAGGGGTGGTGGACGAGGTGCTCCTCCGCCGCCTGGACGAGGCTCGCCGCCGCCGTGACGGCGACGCAGAGGGTGAGGCCGGGCAGGACCGCGATGGCGGTCCGCCCCAACGTGTCAGGCCGCATCGCCGGGCATGCTCGTGGGTAGGAGAGGTCGCGGGCTCCCGCCGCGGGGGCGCCCGGGTTTCGTCGCCGGAGGTCTCACGGGCGGAATCGCGTGCCGATGCCGGTCCGCGGCTTCTGGCCGAGCCAGAGCAGGACCAGGCCGAGGACGAGCGCGATCGGGGCCGCCGGCGAGAGGGTGAAGGGCAGGCCGAGGAGCTTCCACAGGGTCGGCTGCCCGCCCTCGGCCATCGCCTGGAGGCTCGCGGCCCGGTCCTTCATCAGCGCCACGGCGACGTCGCTGACCGAGGTGACGAGCACCGCGTTGTTGGCGATCGAGCGCGCGCCGTCATAGACGATCCCGACGAAGCCGGCGGCGAGGAGCAGCAGGCCGAGGCAGCGGCACAGGAAGCGGATCATCCAGGGCTCCGGACCGCGCCCTCGACGGGACGCGCGCGACCTTGAGTAGAGAGAGCCCCTGATCCGCGCAAGCTTGAGCGCGGCATCGTGGCAGGTTGATCCCGGGCGGGTTGATCCCGGCCCGCCCCGCATGCCACGGCGCTGGCGACCGAAGAAGGGGAACGGCATGAACGGCAGGACGGGCGCACGGCCCGAGCTGGTGATCTTCGACTGCGACGGGGTGCTGGTGGACAGCGAGCCGATCAGCCTCGCGCGCCTGACCGAAGCCCTGCAGCGCATCGGCGTGCCGATCGACCTCGCCACGGTGGCCCGCCGCTTCACCGGCACCAGCATGACCTCGATCATGGCGCATGTCGCCACCGATTACGGCGTGCCGACGCCCGAGGGCTTCGTCGACGCGGTGCGGGCCGACACCCTGCGGGCCTTCGACGCCGAGTTGCAGGCCATCGCCGGGGCGGCCGCGGTGCTGGCGGCGATGCCCGACCGCCGGTGCGTCGCATCGAGCAGCGACCCGCAGCGCCTGCGCCACGCGCTCTCGCTCACCGGCCTCCTGGAGCATTTCGACGGTCACGTGTTCAGCGCCACCATGGTGGCCCGGGGCAAGCCCTTCCCGGACCTCTTCCTCTACGCCGCCGAGCGGATGGGGGTGGCGCCCGAGGCCTGCGTGGTGATCGAGGACAGCGTGCCGGGCGTCACCGCGGCGCGCGCCGCCGGCATGCCGGTTCTGGGCTTCTGCGGCGGCGGCCACTGGGCGCATGACCGGGCCGGGGCGGACCTTTTGGCCGCAGGGGCGCTGCGGGTCTTCGACGAATTCGCCACCCTGCCCCATCTTCTGGAGACCTGGGACGCTGCGTCCCGTTAGGGGACGGGGAGCCCTGGCACCGGTTTCGCATTGACCTGCCGCGCGCCGGCCCCGATCGGGACGGACGCGACCGGCCGGGGACCTGCTCCGAGACCGTTCCAGGATTCCCGTCCAGGATTCCCGTCGCCCCGAAATTCAACCGGAGCCCGCCGTGAGACCAGCCCGCATCGTCGCCTTCTCGGGCAACGTCCGCCGCCCGTCCCGGACCCGCGTGCTGGTGGAAGCGGTCGCCGCCGAGCTCGCCCGCCGCCGCCCGATCGACCTGAAGGTCTACGACCTCGCCGAGATCGGCACCGGGCTCGGCGCCACCACCCGGCAGGCCCTGCCCCTGCCGATCGGCCACATGATCGAGGCGATGGAGGGCGCCGACGGGCTCATCGTCGGCTCGCCGGTGCATAACGGCTCCTATTCGGGCCTGTTCAAGCACGTGATCGACTTCCTCGACCCCGCTTCGCTCGCCGGCAAGCCGGTGGCGCTGACCGCGACCGGCGGCGGCCCGCGCCACGCCCTGATGGTCGAGCACCAGTTGCGCCCGCTCTTCGGCTTCTTCACCGCCCACGTGGCGCCGACCGCGGTCTATGCCGGCGAGGCGGAGATCGCGGACGGGGCGGTCAGCGATCCGCGGGTGGCCGAGCGGGTCGCGGCGGCGGCGGGCGAACTCGCCCATCTCCTCGACGTGGCGGAGGCGGCCCGGCGGGCTGCGGGCGGGCGGGCGGTGGCGGGGCTATAGGCTTCACACGCGTGAGCGAAGCCGGCTCCTGCATCGCGAAGCAATCGATTGGACTTCGTATAAGTTGTTCACCGGCTTCGCCGTCCCTGGCGGATGAAGCCAGGGCACTCGCGAGCTGATCCTTGCCATGATACGGCGTCCGGAAGATTCCTTCCGGACGCCGTCTCACCAGCCCGCGCGGCGCCTGAGCGAAGCCGGTTTCCGCATCGCGAAGCGATCAAGCGGAAACCGTATGACACGCTCCATCTTCCCCTCTCCCCGCCCGCGCCATTTCATTTCCCCGGACAGCCATGCGCCCGCGGGGAGAGGGGATCCCGCGCTCGAAAATCTGCATGTAGAATCAAGCGCTTGGAGTCGACCTCCATTCAGCGACGACCGGCTCAGGCTTCGCCTCCGTGCCGGTCGACCCCGGATCGTCGTTCGTAGTCCCGGCGCGCTCGACCGCTCCGCCGGGACATCTTTGCGAGATCCAACCCGACAGGCAATCCTTGCTCATCCGTGATGATTGTCGGGTTTCTTGCCCTTGATTTTCTTGAATGAAACTTGGTTGACGCAGTCGCGCCAGGTGTCGCGCGTGCGAAAAATATCGATATTTCATCGACAACCATGGCACCCCGCCACATTGGCTCACGAACAAAGCTAATTACTGCGCAAAATCTATCGACATAATTCGATTTGTAAGAATTTGAAATTTTCTCCAAATCCAAAAAACCCAAAGCCGTGGATGGCAGCGCTCTCGCTTGTCGTTGCTTGTTGATTTTATCGGCGCGCGAATGCGCGTCAGCCCGCTTTTCCACCTGTTTATAGCGGTACGAGGCGGATTTTCAGCGGTTTTATTCCTAAAATAAAGATTCATTAAGGCCTGTGCAACCAAGGTTCGCCGTCAAACATCAGGACAGGGAACATGCGCCTCCACGTCTCGATCAGGGCCCGTCTCGTCGCATAGCTACTTGTTCTGCTCTCCTTGACGCTCGGCCTCGGCGGCTTCTGCTACGACCGCTTGAGCGAGTTGCGCGTCGCGGTCGGCGACCTCGGCGACACGGCGCTCCCCTCGTCCAGGATCATCGGCCGGCTCGCCACCAACTTCGAGGCCCTGCGCAGCCGCCAGCTCGCCTACCTGCTCTCCAGCCCGCAGCGCCGGCCGCAATCGCTGGGCCGCCTGCGCGAGACCATGGCGAGCATCGAGACCGACCTCAAGGAATACGCCCCCCTCGTCAGCCCCGGCGAGGAGGTGCTCTGGGAGGCGATCCGGAAGACCGTCCCGGCCTATTCCAGGATGGGCGAGGAATACCTGCGCCGCCTGGAGGCAGGCGACGAGAAAGCCGGCTCCGACTACCTCCTCGACGGCATGCTGCCGGCCCTCAACGCCGCCCGCGCCGCCATCAGGGCCGACGTTCAGTTCAACGACGGCTTCGGCCGCAAGGCCGCCGAGACGGCCAACGCGCTGGGTGACGGCGCCCGCACCGCCATCGTCGTCGTGCTCGCGGTCGTCGTCGCCGCCACCCTGGCGATTTCCTGGATGGCGATCGCCACCGTGTCCCGTCCCGTCCGGCACATGGCCGGCGTGATGCGCCGGATCGCGGTGGGCGACCTCGGCGCACCGGTGCCCGGCACCGGCGAGCGCAGCGAGATCGGCGAGATGGCTGCCGCCCTCGCGGTGTTCAAGGACAACCTCGCCCGCACCCGCCAGATCGAGGAAGACGCGGCGCTCGCCCGGGCCTCGGCCGAGGAGCAGCGCAAACGCGCGATCCGCGAGATGGCCGCCGGCTTCGAGGCTGCGGTCGGCGACGTCATCGGCATGGTCGCCGCCGCCGCGACCGAGCTGCAGGCGACGGCCGCCTCGATGAGCGGCACCGCGGCGGAGACCGCCGCGCAATCGACGGCCGTGGCGGCGGCGGCCGAACAAGCCGCCTCGAACGTCGGCACCGTGGCGGTCGCCGCCGAGGAACTCGGCGCCTCGGTCCAGGAGATCGGCCGCCAGGTCGGCGGCTCGACCGACCTGGCGCGGCGGGCGGTCGTGGAGGCCGACCAGACCGGCGCCCTGGTGCAGGAACTCAGCGCCGCGGTCGCGCGGATCGGCGACGTGGTCGGCCTGATCTCGTCGATCGCCAGTCAGACCAATCTTCTCGCCCTGAACGCCACCATCGAGGCGGCGCGCGCGGGAGCGGCCGGCAGGGGCTTTGCCGTCGTGGCGGCCGAGGTGAAGGCACTGGCCGGCCAGACCGCCAAGGCGACGAGCGAGATCTCCGGCCAGATCGAGCAGATCCAGGCCTCGACCGGGCATGCGGTCGCCTCGATCCAGGGCATCACGGCGCGCATCCGCGAGATCGACGCGGTAGCCGCCTCGATCGCCGCGGCGGTGGAGCAGCAGGGCGCGGCAACGCAGGAGATCGCCCGCAACGTGAGCCAGGCGGCGATCGGCGCGGACGAGGTCACCGGCAATATCGCGGGCGTCGCGGGCGCGGCCGAGGAGACCGGGGCGGCGGCCGCCCAGGTGCTGGCGGCGTCCTCGGAGCTGTCGCGACACTCCGAGCACCTGACGTCCGAGGTGGGCCGATTCCTCGCCACCGTGCGTGCGGCTTAGTGTCTCTCACAAAACTCCCGATCGCCGTCGTCGCTCGCTGTGGCAGCATCGGTGCCACGGGAGTTTTGTGAGGTGCACTTAGAGCGTCGCCCGATCGCGCTGCAACCGGGCGACGCTCTAAATCTCTGGTTTCACGGAACTTTCTAGGACGAACCGGCATCCACTTCGCCGGACCATGCTCCGGGCCATCGCGGCGAGCACCGTCCCTTCGCGATCCCGGATATCGTCAAGATCCGTCTCGAACCTCGTTCTCGTGGCCGCCTCGCCCGTGCTCGCCACGGCGTTTGCCCCTCGTTTCCCAGTGACGCATGAGACCGACGCGCTTCATCCGCAGGCCCGGCTGGCTGCGCTCGACCCGGGCGTGGATCGGGCTCGGGATCCTGGCCCCCCTCGGCATGGTCGCGGTCTGCTCGGCCATGCTGCTCGATCTGCGCCGGGACGCCTGGGACAAGGCCGAGCAGACCGCGCAGAACCTGCTCCAGGTCATCGAGCGCGACGTCGATCGCAACGTCGAGATCATCGACCTGGCGCTCAGGGGCGTGATCGAGAACCTCACGCTGCCCGAGCTCGAGCAGATCGCCCCCGAGTATCGCCAGCGCATCCTGTTCGACCGCGCCGTCAACGCCAAGGATCTCGGCGTCATGCTGGTGCTGGACGAGAACGGCGACGCGGCCTACGACGCGGCCAACTGGCCGGCGCGGCGCCTCAACAATGCCCAGCGCGCCTACTTCCAGGCGCACAGGGCCGATCCCGCGCTCGGGCTGCACTTCAGTGAGCCGCTGGTCTCGAACCTCACGGGAAAGCCGATCGTCGTGCTCAGCCGGCGGATCGACAAGCCCGACGGGTCGTTCGGCGGCGTGGTCCTCGGCAGTCTGTCCCTGTCCTATTTCGACCGCCTGTTTCAGCACATCAAGCTCGGGCCGAACGGCACGATCGGCCTGTTCCACAAGGACGGCACCCGCATCGTGCGCCATCCCGTCCCCAACCCCGTTGTCGCCCCGAACTTCGCCGACTCGCCCAACGTTCAGCGCTTCCTGCGCGAGGAACGGGGCAGCTTCGTCGGCGTCACCCCGAGCGATTCCATCGAGCGCCTCTACACCTTCACGAAGGTCGGCGACACGCCGCTCTACCTGACGGTGGCGCTCTCGACGGACGAGATCGAGGCCGAATGGCGCCGGAAGGCCCTGGTGATCGGCCTTCTCGTGCTCGCCCTGTGCGGGGTGGCGATCGGGTTGGCGCTGCTGGCTGGACGGGAGCTACGCCGGCGCGCCGCCGTCGAGGCGGAGCTGGCGCAGATCTCGCGTACCGACGCGCTCACCGGCCTGCCCAACCGGCGCGCCTTCGATGACGCGTTCGGACGGGCCTTCGCCGAGGCCTGCCGCCGCTGCGACCCCGTCACCCTGATGGTGGTCGATGCCGACCACTTCAAGCGCTACAACGACCTTTACGGCCACGCCATCGGCGACCGGGTGCTCCAGATGCTCGCACGGGCGCTGGCGTCGGTCGCGCGCCGGCCGGGCGACCTCGTCGCCCGCATCGGCGGCGAGGAATTCGCTGTCCTGCTGCCGGGCACCGACGCCGAGGGCGCGGCTCACGTCGCCGAGCGCGTCCACGAGGCGGTCGCCGGGCTGGTCGTCGAGGCCGCCGGCGAGAGCGTCGGCCGGATCACGGTGAGCATCGGCCTGGCCTTCGGCCTGCCGCGCGAGAGCGGCACACCGGCCGACCTGTTCGGCATGGCCGACGCCGCCCTCTACGAGGCTAAGGCGACCGGTCGCAATCGGACCTGCTACGCGGTCATGACGGCAAAGCGGGGCTTGGCGGCCTAAGCAGATTTCGCAAAAGCGGCCGCCGGTTTTGCGGAAAAAATCTGCGACAAAACAAGGATCTAAGCGGACGAAGCGTTGGCCTGCCAACGCAAGTCTGCTTAGATCTTCCGACTCCGCTCGCCCCTGCCGGAAGCGACCGACCGACCCTCAGCGGCCCGCTCCCGTCTGCTCCCCTCCCTCGGCCCCGGCCTGCAACCTCCGATAAGCCCGCCCATACGCCGCATACCCCGCCACAATCCGCGCCATCATCGCCCGCCGCTCCCCGTCGAGGCGCGACAGGGCCCGGGCCGGGCGCCCGCCCCAGAGCCAGCCCGCTTCGAGCACCTGGCCGGGATCGGTGGCGCTGCCGGCGGCGAGCAGCACGTCGGCCTCCACCACCGTGCCGGGGCCCAGGCGGGCGCCCATGCCGATGAGGCAGTTCGGGCCGATGCGGCCGTCGCCCACGGTCACGTTGTGGCCGAGCGTGGTGTCGCGCTCGATCACCAGGCCGTCGGCCCGGGTGTGGATCGCGCAATTGTCCTGCACGTTCACGTTCGCCCCGATCACGATCGGCCCGACCGCGGCATCGAGGATGCAGGAGAAGAACACGCTCGCCCCCGGCGCCAGGGCGACCCGGCCGTGCAGCCGGGCGGTGCGGGCGACGAAGACCGAGGGATCGGGCGCGAACGCGTCGCCGGGGCCCACGGCCGGCTCGCTCGCCGCCGCCTCGCGCAGGCGCTCGGCACGCTCGGCCAGTTCGCCCGGTTCGAGGCGGCGCAGGGGCCGGGCCGGGCTGCCGGCATAGACGAAGCCCGACGGCAGGGTGCTGCGCGGAAACACGGTGCTGCCGGCCTCCAGCAGCACGCGATCCTCGATCAGCGAGCCGTCGAGGACCACGCAACCGTCCTCGATCACGCACTCGTCGCCGACCGTGCAGGCATGCACCACCGCGTCGCGCCCGACCGTGACCCGGTCGCCGACGATGCACGGGTACATCTCGGCGGCGATGTGCAGGGTCGAGCGGGCGCCGAGCCAGAACCGGTCGCCCACCACCACGTCGTGCCCGTCGGCGCGGATCACCGCTTCGTCGCCGAGCCAGGCCTGCGCCCCAAGGCTCGCCCGCCCGATCACCGCGCTGCCGCGGCCGCACCAGACCGGCCGGGCCGCGAAGGTGGGCTCGGTGTCGTGGAAGGGGAGGAGGAGGTCGGGGGTCATGGGGCGTTCCTCCATCCGGCCGGCCGCGGGGCCGGTCGTTCAAGCCCGCGACATTGCCGCCGTTCCGCCGCCGCCGCCAGCCCCGGATCCCCGCACCGGGCCTTCGTGCTAGAAAGCGGCCAGACCGACAGCCCGGACCCGCCATGACCCTTCGCCTCTCGATCCAGCCCGAGCCCTTCGACGTCGCGGCGGAGATCGCCGCCCTCACGGCGGAACTGGCTGGGCGGGCGGGTGCCATCGTGACCTTCACCGGCCTGTGCCGCGACGAGGACGGCCGGCTCGCCGCCCTGGAGCTCGAACATTATCCCGGCATGGCCGAGGCCGAGATCGGCCGCGTGCTCGCCGAAGCCGCGGAGCGCTGGCCGCTGCAAGGGGCGCTGGCGATCCACCGCCACGGCCTCGTCCGCCCGGGCGAGGGCATCGTGCTGGTGCTCGCGGCCTCGGCGCATCGCACCGCCGCCTTCGAGGCCGCGAGCTTCCTGATGGACTACCTCAAGACCCGCGCCCCGTTCTGGAAGCGCGAGCACCACATCGACGGCACCCTGGGCGGCTGGGTCGAGGCGACGGAGCACGATGCGGCGGCGGCGGCGCGCTGGTGAGGGTGTGAATCGGGGATTGCGGAGAATTCGACCGATCGCACAGAGGAATCGCTGACCGGCCTGCGGCAGGATCACGGTCATGCTCCGCGATCACAGACAGCCCGATCCACTCCCCTTCGACCCGCTGAGCGCGCGCAGCCTCGCGATGGCCTGCGCCCTCATCGGGCTCGTCACCCTCCTCCTCTCCGAGCGGCCGACGCCCGGGGGGGTGCTCCTCGCCTGGGCCGGCCTCATCGGCTGGGTGCTGCTGCGCGTCTTCGGCCGCCGCCCGGCGCAACCGGCGCGCCGCAAGGTCCGCCCGCGGCCCGAACCGGTCATCGAGATCGTCGAGGTCCAGGACTGGGCACCCCGGCGGCCCGAGCCGGTGCTGGCTCTCCCCAAGCCGATCCTGGCGCCCCCGCCGCCGGAATCGACGACGGGCTGGAAGACCGACGCGCATCCCGCCGTGCTCGCCAGCGTGCGGCGCCGGCGCGAGGAGGGGTAAAGGCGGGAGATTACCGGTCGCCGAACGGCCGCGCGCGGCTATCTGTCCTGCACGGCGGCCCTTCGAGCGCCGCCGGCGGAGAGAAGCGTCGGACATGCCCGTTATCCCCTCACAGGACATCGCTCCGCAGGGCGCCGCCCGCCTCGGCGGGGCGAGCGCCCGCTCCCTCGTGCTCGCCGGCATCGGGGTGGTGTCGTTCACGGCCCTGCTGCTGCTGGCCTGGCACTCGGCCGACACGCTGCTCCTGATCTTCTCCGGCATCCTCTGCGCGGTCTTCCTCGACGGGCTCACGCATTATCTCGGCCGCATCGTCCCGCTCGGGCACGGGGCGCGGCTGGCGATCGTGAGCGTGCTGCTCGCGCTCCTGGTGCTCGGCATGGTCGGGCTCGGCGGCGCCACCGTGGCGGGGCAGGCCCAGCGCCTCGGCCAGACGCTGCAGCAGCAATCCGGCACGGTGAAATCCTGGCTCGACGCCCGCGGGATCGACACCCGCTTCCTCGATTTCGGCAAGCTGAAGGACGCGGCCGCGCAAGGAGCCGGCGACGCGCAGGACGGGCGGCGGACCACGCCGACGGCCGGCGGCCTGCCGAGCCCCGGCACGCTGCTCTCGGGCGCGGGCAGCGTGCTCGGCCAGGCCTCGACGGTGGCGCTGGCGGTCTTCGGCGCCATCGGCAACGTGTTCATCGTCGTGGTGCTCGGCCTGTTCGTGGCGGCCGATCCGCGGACCTACCGCGACGGGCTCCTGCGCTTCGTGCCCTCGCGCCACCGCACCCATGCGGCCTCGGTCGCCGACGACATCGGCATCACGCTGCGCCACTGGCTGTTCGGCCAGCTCGTCGTCATGGCGGCGATCTTCGTCTGCGTCTGGCTCGGGCTGACGCTGGTCGGCATCGACGGAGCCCTGGTGCTCGGGCTCCAGGCGGGCCTGCTCTGCTTCATCCCGACCATCGGGGCGCTCGTCGCCGGCATCATCATCGTGCTGGCCTCCCTCGCCTCGGGGCTGAAGGGGGTGATCGCGGGCTTGTGCGTCTACCTGCTGGTGCAGACGCTGGAGAGCTACGTGCTGACGCCCTTCGTGCAGAAGCGGGCCCTCGACATCCCGCCCGCCACGTTGTTCGCCGGCCAGATCCTGCTCGGCGTGCTGTTCGGCCTGTGGGGCGTCGCCCTGGCGCTGCCGCTCATGGCGGTCGCCAAGGTGCTGCTCGACCGGCTCTACATCGAGGACACGCTGGGGGAGGATGCGGGCTGAGGGCGCCCTCCCCCGTTCACGCTACGCGCTCTGCGGCTTCGTCACCTTGGCCTCGATCGCGTCCCAGACGGGAACCGCGAGGTCGGGGCCGCCGAGGCGCTTGATCGCCCGGATGCCGGTCGGCGAGGTGACGTTGATCTCGGTCAGGTTGCCGTCGATCACGTCGATGCCGACCAGGATCAGGCCGCGGCGGCGCAGCTCCGGGCCGATCGCCGCGCAGATCTCCTGCTCGCGCGGGGTCAGCGCCGTCGCGCCCCCTTTGCCGCCCCGCACCATGTTGGAGCGGATGTCGTTGGCCGCCGGCACCCGGTTGACGGCGCCCAGCGGCTCGCCGTCGACCAGGATGATGCGCTTGTCGCCCTCGGTGATCCGCGGCAGGAAGCGCTGCACCACCCAGGGTTCGCGGAAGGTGACCGAGAACAGGTCGAACATCGAGCCGAAATTCGGGTCCTCGGGCAGCACCCGCAGCACGGCCGCGCCGCCGTGCCCGTGCAGCGGCTTCATCACCACGGCGCCGTGCTCGGCGCGAAACGCCTCGATCTCCTGCTTGTCGCGGGTGATCAGGGTCGGGGGCATCAGCTCCGGATAGGCGGTGACGAACAGCTTCTCGGGGGCGTTGCGCACCTCGAACGGGTTGTTCACCACCAGCGTCTGGGGATGGATGCGCTCGAGCAGGTGCGTCGCCGTGATGTAGGCGAGGTCGAAGGGCGGGTCCTGGCGCATCAGCACCACGTCGACCGTCGCCAGATCGATCCGCTCCTGGGCGCCGAGATGGGCGTGATCGCCCTCGACATCCTGCACCCGCAGGGGCTCGACCCGGGCGGTGACGCGCCCGTCGCGCATCGAGAGCCGGTCGGGGGTGTAGTGCAGCAGCGTGTGGCCGCGGCTCTGCGCCTCCAGCAGCAGGGCGAAGGTGGTGTCGCCGGCGATGCGGATCGCCTGGATCGGGTCCATCTGGACCGCGACGGTAAGGGCCATGTCGGGGGTTTCTCCGGTCGCCCGGTTTATCGGGCGGCCCGCGCCCGATGGCAACGGCCGTCGAGGAAAGGAGGCCCCGCGGCCTGAGCGCAGCGGGGCCTCAAGTCAGGGAGGAAACGCCCATGAGCGTCCAACAGGCCCTCGCAAGCCTCGTGCCAGAGCGGGCGAAAACCGGTCCTCGCGCGGCCCGGGCGGCCTTGCCGTCGACCCGGCTCTCGGCTCCGGTCAGGCGCCGTCCTGCGGCACCCGGCCCCGCGGATCCTCGCTCCCGGGGTCCTGACCCGGCCAGTCGACGATGCGGTCCGGCAGTTCCTCGGTCTCGAACTCCTCCTCGGTGCCGCTGACCTTGCCGCGGACCGAGATGCCGGCCTCGTGGACGGTGCGGCGCGTGCCGGAGACCAGCGGATGCCACCAGGGCAGGTCGCGCCCGTCCCGTACCAGGCGGTAGCCGCAGGTCGGCGGCAGCCACGGCAGGGAGCGCACCGCCTCGGGCGTCAGCCGGACGCAATCTGGCACCTTGCGCTGGCGCCTTGGATAGTCGCGGCAGCGGCAGGTACCGGCATCGAGGAGCGTGCAGCCGATATCGGTGTAGTGGATCTCGCCCGAATCCTCGTCCTCGAGCTTGAGCAGGCAGCACCGGCCGCAGCCGTCGCACAGGCTCTCCCACTCCTCCGGGCTCAATCCCTCCAGGGTCTTCTCGCGCCAGAACGGGGTCGCGGCCTTGAGGGAGGCGGGCGGGCGCGGGGGGGTGAGGCGGGCTTTGGCCACGGCTGTTCTAAGGCCTTCGAGGCGCCGGATCGACGGCGCGGACGGGGATATCGGGAACGGAAGGTGCCCTCCTCTGCCGCGCCCTGGCCGCGGGGGCAAGCGGGACGGAGGGGACCTACGCAAACCTGCGACGTCGTGTCGGCGTGCCAGCGCCCCATATGGGCCTTGGAAGCCTGCGAACGGCTTACCGTCTCGCGCTAGGATGCGAGGCTTGCTAGACCTCGAATCCGCGCTGCCCGAGGACCCGTCACAGTGCCCGAGAACCGGCCCACCAACCGGCTGACCCAGCTCCGGACCCGCCTGTCCCACGGGATGCTCGGCTTCGACGCCTGGATGAACGACGGCCTCTACAAGGGCGGGCGCGCGTTCGGCGAGGCCTATGGCCGCTACGCCGAGAAGATCCAGCGGCGCTTCCGGGTCACCGGCGTCAAGCGCCTCGCCCTCGACCTCACGAGCGAGGCGGTCACGCTCGGGCTCGCCGGCGGCGTGGTGATGCTGACGCTCGCCCAATCGGCCTTCAACACGACCAGCGAGAACTGGCTCAAGGCGCCGGACCTGGCCGTGACCTTCCTCGACCGCTACGGCACCGAGGTCGGGCGGCGCGGCATCAAGCACGACGATTCGCTGCGCATCGACGAATTTCCCGACATTCTCATCAAGGCGCTGATCTCGACCGAGGACCGGCGCTTCTACGAGCATTGGGGCATCGACCCGATCGGGACGCTCCGCGCCGTCACCGTGAACGCGCGCGGCGGCGGCCACGTCCAGGGCGGCTCCTCGCTGACCCAGCAGCTCGCCAAGAACCTGTTCCTGTCGAACGAGCGCTCGCTCGAGCGCAAGGTCAACGAGGCGTTCCTGGCCCTCTGGCTCGAATGCCACCTGACCAAGAACGAGATCCTGAAGCTCTACCTCGACCGGGCCTATATGGGCGGCGGCACCTTCGGGGCGGCGGCCGCGGCGGATTACTATTTCGGCAAGAACCTCAAGGACATCACCCTGCCGGAAGCCGCCATGCTGGCCGGCCTGTTCAAGGCGCCGACGAAATACGCGCCCCACGTCAACCTGCCGGCGGCCCGCGCCCGGGCGGCGGACGTGCTGCACAACATGGTCGAGGCCGGCTACCTGACGGAGGGCCAGATCCAGTCGGCCCTGCGCAACCCGGCGACCCCGGTGACCCGCTCGCGCGACATCAGCGCCGACTACTACCTCGACTGGGCCTTCAACGAGATCAAGAAGCTCGTCGACGAGGGCAAGCTGAAGAAGGAGCGGGTGCTGGTCGTGAAGACCCCGCTCGACCTCGCGATCCAGAAGCGGGCCGACCAGGCGGTGGAGAACGTCCTGCGCCAGTTCGGCGACGCCTTCGACGTCGAGCAGGCCGCCCTGGTCACCATGGATCCGGATGGCGCCGTACGGGCGATGGTCGGCGGGGCCGATTACGGCCAGAGCCAGTTCAACCGCGC
Organism: Methylobacterium sp. 142-1Y; assembly: GCF_057747795.1. Classification (NCBI taxonomy): domain Bacteria; kingdom Pseudomonadati; phylum Pseudomonadota; class Alphaproteobacteria; order Hyphomicrobiales; family Methylobacteriaceae; genus Methylobacterium; species Methylobacterium sp. 142-1Y. The sequence goes on from NZ_CM173224.1 coordinate 2,469,523, forward strand.
CACCGACGCTTTGCGCCAGCCCGGCTCGTCGTTCAAGCCCTACGTCTACGCCGCAGGCCTGGCCACCGGCCAGTGGCGGCCCGACAGCAAGGTCGTCGACCGGCCGGTCTGCATCGGCAACTGGTGCCCGGCGAATTACGGCCGCTCGTTCGCCGGCACGGTGCCGCTCTGGGTCGCGGTGGCGAAATCGATCAACACCATCCCGGTGCAGTTCTCGATCGCCATGGGCAAGCAGCTCGGCGAGACCCACGACGCCCGCGCCGCCAAGCTCGGCCGGGCCAAGATCATCGAGCTCGCCCACAAGATGGGCATCACCTCGAACCTGGTCGATTCGGTGTCGCTGCCGATCGGCTCGGCCGAGGTGACGGTGATCGACCAGGCCGCCGGCTACTCGGTCTTCGCCAATGGCGGCAAGCGGGCCAAGCCCTACGCGGCGACCGAGATCCGCACCGGCGCCGGCGAGGTGATCTACCGCCACGACACCAGCGAGGCGCCCCCCGAGCAGCTGCTCTCGACCCGGGTCGTCGCCGACATGAACTACATGCTCAACAAGGTCGTCGACGAGGGCACCGGCCGCAAGGCGGCGATCGAGGGCGTGCGCACCGCCGGCAAGTCCGGCACCACCAACGCCTACCGCGACGCCTGGTTCGTCGGCTATACCGGCAACCTCGTGACCGCGGTCTGGTACGGCAACGACGACCATTCCTCGACCAAGAACCTGACCGGCGGCTCGCTGCCGGCGATCACCTTCCACGAGGTGATGGCCCCGGCCCACCAGGGCATCGAGATCAAGCCCCTGCCCGGCTTCGACTCCGACAAGGCCGGCGCCCGCACCGCGCAAGGTCCCGCCCCGACCACGCCGCCGCCCGGCGCGCCGGCCGGCGCCCTGTCGCGCCGCTCCTTCGAGGTGCTGGGGGGACTGGGGAGCCTGTTCCGCTCGGTCGAGAGCCCCCCACCGGGACGGGCGGCGTTCAACGTGATCGACCGGACCGGCTCGCCCGGCAGTTCCTCGAACTAGTGCATTTTCCGACGACGTGGAAACCGTTCGTCGCAGAAAATGCGACAAGACAAAGACTTGGAGAGCTTCGCGATTGCAGCGCGATCGTGAAGTGCTCTAGAGCGGCAGGACCCGCACGGGCGCGCCCGACCGTGGTGGCCCGTCTCGATCAGGCCGGCCTGCGCGTGTCGGGTGCCGCGGCAACCCGCATCACGAAAAACCACCCGCGACGGATCCGGAACAGACGACGATGGCCTTCACCCACTGGCATTCCGGCCCCCCATACTTCGATTTCATCGCCAGGGTCACGCGCGCCAAGAATGCGAGGGGCTATCTCGAAGTCGGCGTCCGGGACGGCACGACACTGTCGCGGATCGACTGCCCGAGCATCGGCGTCGATCCGGCCTTCCAGCTCGGCGGCAACGTCATCGGGAAAAAGACGAATCTTCATCTCTACCAGATGACGAGCGACGAATTTTTTCGTGATTACGAACCGAGCAAGATCATCAATGCGCCGATCGATGTAATTTTCTTGGATGGGCTGCACCAGTTCGAATACCTGCTGCGCGATTTCATCAACAGCGAGAAGGCGGCACATCGCAACAGTCTGATCATGCTGGACGATTGCCTGCCCGCCAATGCCGAGATGACCGAGCGCACCCACAACCCGGAAGGACGCGCGAACCGGGATCTGGCGGGATGGTGGACCGGCGATGTCTGGAAGCTGCTGCCGATCCTGGAAAAATACCGCCCCGACCTGCGCGTGACCGCTGTCGACGTGCGCCCGACGGGCAATATCTGCATCACCAACCTGGATCCGTCCTCGACGATCCTGGAGCGGAACTACTACGCCATCATCGACGAATATCGCGGGATCGAGATGGACGATGCGCTCTGCGCGCGCTTCTACGAAGGCCGCACGATCATCAAGGCCGAGAGCATCCTTCACGGATTCGAGGCGTCGCTGTTCGTCGGTGCCTGAGCTGCGACGGCCGCCATCCATCGAGCTGACGGCGATGCCCCACCGAGGATCGGGATCGCGTCCTCGCGGCTTCGCATCCGGCAAGCCCACCCCGCCGGCGGCAACAGTTCGATGCAGTCGACAAGCGGCACGGAACGCTGTGGCAAGCCTATTCACAGTCTCGGGCCAGGCGGCTACGTCCGGGTGTCGCCGGGCTCCCGAGACGCCCCGGCTCGAAACGATTCAAGTGGCGACATGCACGCTCTTCTCAAAACGCTGAAACGCGCCGTGACGCTCGCGACCGGGGGCGGTTCGCATCCGTCAGAGCCCCCCATGATCATGCGTGAGGAGGGCGTTCTCGTCCATCGACTTCCGGCGAATACATCCGGCGCCGTCCATTTCGCACACACCATCACGTGCGATAATATCGACACGCAAAAGTCGTATACCGTCTCAGCATCGATCTATATTCCGCAGGGCTTCGCCGGAAAATCGATCGACCTTTCGTTGTATGGCTACCGTACGGTATCCGGTACACCCGTCGATCTGAACAAGCGGGATGCCTGGCAGCATGTCTCGGCGACCGCCGAGATCCCGCCCCATCAACACGGTCTCGTTCCCGCTCTGACCGTCGACCACGACGGGACGCAGCCATCGTCGATCTACTCGAAGGACTGGCGACTCGTCAGTGCCCCGAGGCGACGATCGTTCAAGCACGTCACGTGCGCGGAGCTCGCAGCGATCAGTCCGGACGCGCGGATCATCGGCGATATCCCCGATGTCAGCGTGCCGGTGACTCCGATCCGTTACGGGCAGACGACGAAGCCGGATTTTCCGGTCGTCGAATATCCCCCCGACGGCTGGACCCCCCGCACCATGGAGTTCCGCGACCAGAAGGTCTACGAGCTTCACGGCGCCGTCATTCACGGTGAAGAGGGCATCGTGACCGTCGGCGATCACGTCCTCGAAGAGACATATCTTCTCGCCTCGCTCGACAAGATCAAGCTGCGGTGGGCCGGTGACGGAACCGCCAGCTTCGAATGCACCGAGCCTACCGGCATCATCAGCAAAGGCTCGCATCATTTCTCGGGGTATCCCGGCAATCGCAACTACGCACATTGGATGGTCGACATTCTGCCGTCGATCGAGACGCCTGCGACGAGCGGCGATTCAGCTCTGATCCTGCCGGAACTGTATCATCACTGGCAGTCTGCGACATTGGACATGGTGGACACCGATCATGTCCGCGTGCAGCTCAAGGGCGAGCAGACGGTCCGATGCGAAAAGCTGACCATCAGCTACATGCGGCTGGTCGATTCAGGCCATTGGCCGCATCCGAGCCGGCTCGCCGTCGCCAGCCGGATCACCGCCCATGTGAACCCCGATCCGGCGGCCCGCCGCAGGATCTACATCAGCCGCCGTGACTCGGGCGCCCGCAGGATGGTGAACGAGGCGGAGATCATCGCCCTCGCCGAGGAGTTCGGCTTCGAAATCCTGACTCTGACCGGCATGCCGATCGCGGAGCAGATCCGTGCCTTCGCCGAGGCCGAGATCGTGCTCGGATCGCACGGCGCCGGCCTGTCGAACGTGATCTTCTGTCGCGACGGCACGATCTTCTGCGAGATGCTCGTCGACGGCTACGTTCAGTGGTCGATGCGCCGTCTGGCTAGTGTTCTTCCCCTGAGATACGGCTGTGCGATCGGGCGCGAGATCGGCTCCGAGGCCAACCAGCACGACAAGCAGTGGCGGATCGATCCCGACCGCGTCAGGGAGATGGTGCAGGCAGCCCTCGCCGACATCCCGTGATCGCGACGGACGGGTCCGGGACCGCGCCCGGACCTCGCCGGTTTGTCACCCGTCGGTGACCTCGATGCGGACATGCGGGCTGACGCGCGGGGCCGTGCCGGGCGCCAGGACGTAGTGCAGCCTCTGGCTCCCCGCTTCCACGAACTGGCAGCGCTTGAACACGTCGCGGCACGGCGTGTTGGAGTTGGTCTCGACGATCTGCCCCTCGATGGTGGAGGCGCCCCGGTCGCGACGCAGGACCGCGACGATGTGAGCCATGACTGCCGTCTCGATCTCCATTCCCAGCACGCGGCAACTCATGACGAATTGCTGGATTCGGCTCTCCCGGGTGAAGACGACCCCGACCGTTCCGTATTCGGTGAATCTGTCCTTGACGCTGAAGGCGTGGATCGTGCCGCCGCTCTCGAAGTAGGCCCGATAATCCTCCAGCCCCCAACGGATGCCGGTCGTATTGAACTGGTTCGTCTTGTTGACGAGCTCGAAGATGCGAGAAAATGTCCGATGCCCGTGATCCGCGACCTCCCAGATCGAGAGGGTCGAGCCCAGTCCCGAGAGGAAATCCTCCCGCGACATGCTGGCCTTCTCCTCCTCGCGGGCGAATTGCTGCCTGAGCATCTGCTCGCGGCGCTGCGATTCGCTGCTCCGCTTGGCGATCTGCGTTTCGGGCGACCACAGCAGGATGCGGCGGATGACGAAGGGATCGGACCCGATCGTGCGGATGCCGGGCAGCGCCGCCTTCACGGATTCGCGCTCGACCGGATTGTCGTCGACGAACACCGCGCTCGCCGGCGTCAGCGACAGTTTCTGGAGGATCGCCCGGATGTTCTCCGCCTTCGGCTCCCAGTTGATGCCGGCCGCCACGAAGTCGGAGAACTTCACGAGGGGCGGCTGAACGGCGTCGTCCCATTTCTGCTCGACCAGGTGCTGGTCGTTCTTCGAGGCGATCGCCGTCATGATGCCGCGCCGTCGCAGATGATGCACCGCCTCCCAGAGTCCGAGCGGCCACCCGTCCGAGTAGGGCCACTTCTCTCCGGGTTGATAATGCTCGACCAGTTGACCGCGCCACAGGGTGTTGTCGAGGTCGAAGATGACGACCTTGACCATATCGATCTGCTTGAAGGATCGATACATGGCCTCGATCTGGCGAAACACTGTCCGGAAGAATTCCTCGGTCCTGTTCTCGTAGGTCGTGCCGAGATCGGGAATCGGCTCGATGCGGCCCGGATCCGGCGCCGTCCAGTAGGGCATGTGCTCGTGCCCGGACCAGTCCGGGTAGATCACCGAACCATGGGTCGAGAACACGATCGCGTCATCGAGGAAGTACCGCTTGCCGACCGAGGCGGCGATCGATTCGATATCCGCCACGAACATGTTGGCATAGCATCGCGCCGTTTCGGATAGATATTTATTCAATTCAGATACAACAAAACAAAGATCGCTATCGCCATTTTCGTCGTAGAGACTTGCCGATATATGTCGTTGTGGCACAACGAAATTCGACAACAATGTCAAAATGCCGGTCTGTAGATTGTATTTTATGGCATTTTCGAGCATCCGATCGATGTTCGCCTTGCCGAGCGCGATCCAGTCGACAGGCGATCGTGAGAGTTCGGCATCGACCTGCCGGAGCGCCGCGTCGGTGAGGACGGATCGCAGCGGCAACTGAATGTATTGCAGGTCGAAGTGACCGATCTCATCGTCGTCCTTCTCAGGAAGTTCAGCCGCGTTGTTGAAAAGAATGTAATCTATTTTACTTTCTTTATATAAATCCCTGAGACGGATGACATACGCCTCTGACAGGCACGATCCAATGAACAGAATATTGGGATATTGGATCGGCGTGACTTCCAGGTCCCTGGGAAACAAAAAATCCGCCGCATCCATGACCTGGTATCCCTTCAGTGATCCGTACAAACTCGGTGCTGCAGAGAATCCGACCTGCCCTGCTCTCACTCTCGGAGCGGTCACAGTCTCCTTCAGATCGGCCATTCGCGGGCGTCGGTGCCCCATCTGGTCGCCCTCCCTGCTCTAGCGGAGGCTGGAAGGGTGCGTCCAGATGCGGCGCCGTTTCGCACGCCGTCCCGATGGCCGCATCGAGGTCGGCCCGAGCCGGAATCTCGGCACCGCACCCTGGCCGGGGCGCGGGAGCCCGGGCATTGCCCCGCGCTCCCCGTCGGGGAACGCAGAGGTTCGGAAAAAACCCGTTCGGCCCCGGCCCGACCTGAGCTAGACACGGGCCCACGATGCTGATCGAGAAAGCCGCCCTTCCGGCCTCCGGGCGCGCCCCGTCCCCCGGCCTTCACCTCCCGCCCCGGCTCCTGCGGAGGGCGCTCCGCCTGCGCCGGGTCGGGACCGTCGGGCTGGTGCTCTATGCCCTCGTGCTCGGCGCGGTGCTGGGCCTCGCCAGCGCCAACTGGGCGACACGGGGGCGCCCTCCCTTCGGGGGCGTCACCCTCAACGCCTGGACCGCCTGGCCGAAGATCGGCTCGCGCGACGCCGACCCCTACGTGCGGGCGATCCATGCCCGCACCGGCGAGATCCCGCTGGCGCTGGGCGAGGGCCTGCTGCTGACCGCGCTCACCGACGATGCCGGGCAGCGGCTCGATCCGTCCTGCCGCTACCGCATCGCCGGCGCCACGCCGCCGGCACGGGCCTGGACCCTGACGGTGGAACGCAGCCGCCATCCGAAGCCCGCCGACGCGCAGGCGACCAGGCCCCCGGCGGGTCCGCCGCCGCGCACCGGCTTCACCTCCACGGAGGTGCTGCGCGACCGCGACGGCCGCTTCTCGGTGATCGTGAGCCCGACCGTGCAGCCCGGCAACTGGCTGCCGATGCCGGAGGGCAACGGCTCGATCCGGCTGGTGCTGCGCCTCTACGACACGCCGGTGGCGGCGAGCACCGGCGTGCTCGAGCGCGAGGGCGTGCCCTCGATCACCCGGGAGGATTGCCCGTGACGCCCCTCGGCCGCTTCGTCCTCGCCACCCTGTGCGGCCTCGTGCTCGCCGGCCTCGTCCACGTCGCGACGGTGCTGGCGATCCCCTATCTCGCCGCCGGCGACGCCGTGGCGCGCTCGCGGGCGACGCTGTCCAACGACACCTCGGTGCTGGTCCACGCCGCCGAAGTCGGCGGTCCCGCCGAGCCGGCGGAAGGGTGGCTGCCACTGCCGGATCCGGCGGTGGCGGTCGGCGTCTGCGCCTACGACCTCGACGACGGTCCGGTGCGGATCACCGCCGAGACCGGCCCCCTGCTCGAGACGATCGCCCTGCACGGGCGCAGCGGCGCCTACTACGCCATCACCGACCAGGCCGCCTTGCGCGGCACGGTCGAGCTCGTGATCATGACCAAGCGCCAGTTCGACGAGGCGCTCGCCAGCGCCGACGAGGACGAGCGCAACCGCGACGTGCGCATCATCGCGCCGAACCGACAGGGCTTCGTCAGCGTGCGGGTGCTGGCCGCCCTGCCGAGCCAGCAGGCCCAGGCCAACGAGGCCGCCCGCTCGGTCTCCTGCACCATCGACGGGCCGGACGAGTAGGTAGAGACGCCCGTGCGGGCGTCGCGATCAGCCTGCACCTCTCATATGGTTTCCGATTGATCGCTTCGCGATGCGGAAACCGGCTTCGCTCAGGCGTGTGAAGCCTACGGCTTCACCGCGCAGGCTGGTGATACGGCGTCCGGAAGGAATCCTCCGGACGCCGTATCATCCCTTGCGCACCAGCACCACCGGGCCGGGCTCGGGCGGCACGAGGCCGCAGCGCATCTCGGCATCCGGCGGCAGCAGCGGATCGAGCAGGTGCCGGCGCGAGTCCAGGAAGGCGAGGGAGCGCTCGGTCGCGATCGCCTCCTCCTCGGGAGCGGCCACCAGCAGGTGCTCGAGGGCGTAGCGGTAGGAGGCGGAGCGCGCCCCGGTCTCCAGCCGCACCCAGGCGATGAGGCAGCGGTTCTCCGCCACCCGCATCGCGGCGCTGCGCACGTCGCGGTCGTCGAGGGTGGTGATGAAGGGCAGGCTCTGGAGCCGCGTCAGGTCGGCCCGCACCACCCGCGCCGCCGTCTCGGCGAAGGCCGGGATCAGGCGCCCATCGGCCACCAGATCGTCGGAGAGACGCCGGTAGCGCGAGATCGCCGAGCGGAACGGCACGCCGGTGATCGCCTCGTAATAGGCGGCCGGGTCGGAGAGGCGCCAGCTCGCGGGCAGCACCCGGGCACGGGTGAGGTTGTCGAGGGCGGCATCGAACGCGCTGCGCTCCCGGGCCGGCATCAGGAAGCGCCAGGCGCGGTCGCGAAGTGCGCGCTCGTCCTCCGTGAAGGGAAACAGCGAGGCCGGCTCGCCGCGCTCATGCGCCGCGATGGTGCCGGCGGCATCGATCAGGCTGTTCCAGGCGGTCGGCGCCGGGCGGCCGAAATCGCCCTGCTGGGCACAGGCCGCCACCAGCGGCACGACGAGAAGGACGCGGGCGAGCGGCAGAGCGCGGTGCGGCATGGGGCGGCGCCGGGATCTAGCGCCGGCAGCGCCGCTCGGGCGCGGGGCGGCCGGGCTCGGCGGGATCGGGCAGCCTCTCATAGCGCACTCCCGTGAACAGAAGGATCGTGCCGCGGACCACGTCCACGGAAGGGGAATCGGCCGGGCTGCCTGCGACGGAGCGCAGGCTCGCGACCGGGAACGGGATGACGTCCGCCGAGGGACGCCGCTGGTGGCCGACCATGTGTGCTCTCCCGCCTCCGCCCATGTCCCTCTCCGCCCAAGGCCCTTGACGCCCAAGGCCCTCCGGCACGTCCCTCCGGGACCGCCGCCCATCGCGACCTCATGCGCGGACGAAACCACGCACATGGTTAATGGACTGTTTCCAGCGAGCGACCGCCGAGGCGCCGGCCGGCCGGCGGCGTAAACCATCGGTGACCGCGCATGCGAGCTATCCCCGTTGTCCCCAGGCGGGGGGCCGACGGCTGCCCGCAGCCTTAAGCGTCGCTTTACGCAGTCCCTCGCATTCTCGGGCTCGCTTTCATGTCCTGCGTACCCGATCGCCCATGGCCCGCTCCGCCGCCGACGCTCCGCCGGACCTCTCCGGCCTCCTCGATCTCGCGCGAGACCGGAGTCTCGACATGAAACCGGTCCTGCTGCGGGTGCAGACGGACCTGTTTCGCGCCGCCCCCGTGCGGGACGTCGCGACGATCCGGGCCTTCGAGTCCCTCGCTTGCGGGCTGATCCCGACGGTCGATTCCGCCACCGCCGAGATCGTCGCACAGAAGCTCGCGCCGCTCGCCGACACGCCCCAGAGCGTGCTGACGCTGCTCGCCGCCCATGGCGGCGGCGCCCGCGACGCGGTGCTGGCGCTCGCCCCGGTCCTGTCGACGGCTCTGCTCGACGCCGCCGGCAACGGGCCGGAGCTCGACGCGGTGATCGCCCTGCGGCACGACCTCGGCCGGGCGCTCGTCGACGACCTCAGCCAGCGCGACGAACCGGATGTCGACCTGGCGCTCGCCCGCAACGGGACGGCGCCGCTGGCCGGGGCCGCCCTGGAGCGGCTGGTGGAGCGGGCGCGCGGGAGGCCGGAGCTGGCCGCCCTCCTGGTCGCCCGCGCCGACCTGCCGCCGGGCGACCTCGCGCCGCTCTACCTGCAGGCGGGCCCGGAGCGCCGGGCGGCGATCCGCGACGCCGTCGCCGCCCGCGCGGCCCTGCGTCCCCAAGGCCGGGCCGGCATGCGCGCCGCCGGCGCCGCGCTCACCGCCTTCGCGGCCCGCGGCGAGCCGGAGGGGTTCGAGGTGGCGCTCGGCGAAGCGCTCGGCATGCCGGGGGTGAGCTTCCGCGCCACCGAGCCGGAGCGGCGCGACCTCCTGGCTCTCGCCCTGCGGGCGGCCGATCTGGCGGAAGAGGAGGCGGTGTTCATCTTCCTGCGCCTCGATCCCTCGATCGCCCGCTCGGTCGAGGCGGTGTTCGGCCTCACCGAGCTGTTCCGCGCCATGGATGCGGCTACCGCCCGCGACCTCGTCGCCTCGATCCTCGGCGGCGAGCCGGGCGCGCGCACCGCCACCCCCGACCAGCACCGCCCGGCCCACGGCCCGGCCTCGCCGCGCCTGCGCCCGGCCGCCGCGCCGTCCCTGCGCCCGAGCCTGCCCGAGCGGACCCGCCAGGCTCGCTGAGACGGAGCGCGTCGAGGGGCAAGCGCGGCGGTTTCCCCTCGATCATGAAATCGGCTAGGCGTGGCGCTCCGGACGCCGCGCCGCCTTCGAGCCGGACGCGCGACGGGACAACGAGACACGTCTCGGGAGAGCCTCGTGAGTGCCAGCCTGCCGGTCGCCCTGCCCGACATCGGCGACTTCAAGGACGTTCCGGTGGTCGAAATCCTGGTGAAGCCGGGGGACCGGATCGCCGTCGACGACCTCTTGATCAGCATCGAATCCGACAAGGCCACCATGGAGGTCCCCTCGCCGGTGGCGGGCGTGGTGGCCGAGATCCTGGTGGCGCCGGGCACGCGGGTCTCGAAAGGAATGCCGATCCTGACGGTCGACACCTCCGGCGAGGCCGCCGCGCCGGCGCCCCAGGCGGCCCCCGCTCCCGAAACCGCTCCGCCGGCGGCGGCGTCCGCGTCCGAGATATCCGCCACGGCCGACACCCACGCCACGCCCTCCGTGCGCGCCTATGCCCGCGAGCTCGGCGTCGATCTCGCGGGCATCCCGGGCACCGGCCCGCAGGGGCGCATCCTGCGCGAGGACGTGCTGGCCTTCGTCCGCGGCCAGATGGCGCCCCCCTCCCCCGCCGCGGGTCCGGCCGCCGCTCCCCCGCCCGCCCCGTCCGGAATCGGCGCCGGCCTGCCGGCCTGGCCGCAGGTCGATCACGGCAAGTTCGGCCCGGTGCGGCGGGATTCGCTGTCGCGCATCCAGCAGATCTCCGGCCAGGCGCTCACCCGCAACTGGCTGACGATCCCGCACGTCACCAATTTCGACCATGCCGACGTCACCGAGACCGAGGCCTTACGCCGCGAGCTGAACGGCGCCGGCCGGCCTGGGGCGCACAAGGTCACCATGGTGGCGATCCTGATCAAGGCCGCCGCCGCCGCGCTCCGGGCCTACCCGCGCTTCAACGCGGCGCTCGACGGCGACGGTCTGATCCTGAAGGACTACGTGCATGTCGGCTTCGCGGTCGACACGCCGCGGGGCCTCCTGGTGCCGGTCTTGCGCGACTGCGACCGCAAAGGCCTCGTCGAGATCGCCCAGGAGATGGGGGAACTGGCCGAGCAGGCCCGCGCCGGCACCCTGCCGCCCGCGTCCATGCAGGGCGGCGGCTTCTCGGTCTCCTCGCTCGGCGGCATCGGCGGCGACGGCTTCACGCCGATCATCAACGCGCCCGAGGTGGCGATCCTGGGCGCGGCGCGCTCGCGCATCGAGCCGGTCTGGGACGGCACCGCCTTCCAGCCGCGGCTGATCCTGCCGCTCAGCCTGTCCTGGGACCACCGGGCGGTGGACGGTGCGGCGGCGGCGCGCTTCCTCTCCCACCTCGCCGCCGTACTCACCGACCTGCGCCGGGGCGCCCTGTGATCCGGCCGCTCGCGCCGAGCGACCATCCGGCCCTGGCGCGGCTCTTTGCCGAGATGCAGGACCATTACGGCGGGTCGTGCCCGCCGCTCGCCGAGGTCGAGGCGGCGCTCGCCGGGCGCCCTGCCGGCACCGAGTTCCTGGTCGCGGAAGACGGCGCCGATCTCGCGGGCTTTGCCGCCTTCTCGGCGATCTATCCCGGCCCGGGCCTCGCGGGCGGCCTGTTCCTCAAGGAGCTGTTCGTCGGCGCCCGCCACCGCGGCGCCGGCCACGGCCGCGCCCTGGTGCGGGCGGTGGCGCAGGAGGCCGTGGCGCGGGGGCTGAAGCGGGTGGATTGGACGGCGGATGCCGGGCAGCCGGCGCTGCTCGCGTTCTACGAAGGGCTCGGGGCGGCGCAAAAGCCCGACAAGGTGTTCTTCCGGCTGGATGGGGAGGCGCTGGCGAAGGCCGCCGAACGGGCATGATCAAGGTCCGGAAATTTCCCCTGGACCTCGTACGACACGCCATCGATCCAGGAAGGGCGATTCAGTACGACACGACGCTTCGGAAAGATATTCTGGTTCATCTGTCCCTACGTCGCGGACCATCCATGACCCGACCACGAGTTGCCAGCCGGAAATTACCAATCGAGAGCGCCGGCCGATCGCCTCCCACCGAGCATCGATGGCTCGGATTCACGCGATGAACCCCCGGCCCGCCCTGCGGCCCGGGATTAACTCACTTCTCGGTATCGCCATCGTGCATGAATCGCTTCTTTCTACTTCGGTGGGCTTCAAGGGCCCGTTGACGTCATGGGGTGCGTGAACGCTGGAGCGTCGTCACGGGGGCCTGGCCCATAATACCGCTTCAGCCACCGGGCCGTGCCGTCTTCCCCTGGAAACAGCATTCTCTCGTTGATCTGGTCTTGGTCCAGCTTGTCCCGGATCTCCCATTTGAGTTCTTTTCGTATGATGATCTTCTTGAAAGAATCCTGAAAAGATCTGATGTATTCTTCGATGGAACTTGTGGGACTTGGCATGACCGACAAGATCGCAGCCTGATTGACGATGCGGCCGTCCAACGATGGCGGCTCGAAGAAAAGCGCAAAATTCTCATCCTTGCTAAACTCATCAAGTTTATCCAATGAATCGAGGCCGGGAATCATGTCGACCGAAAAAACATATGCCGCATGCTCATCAAGATAATTTCGAAGAATCATAGGCAGTTTGCTTTTCATAAAAACAACATCGACTGCCCATATCGCGCCGTCTTTATTGTACTTGCTTTCATCACCCACCGCAAAATGGAGAGCGATCTTTGGGGCTGTACTCCAGTCTAGAACGCGGGTCGGGAGACCGTGATGCTGCGCGAATGCGAGACGATAAAGAAGCGACTGCTTGGACAACTCACGATCAATTGAATATTTAACGAAATTGCGAAGAAGCGGCCCTTCGACCTGTGGATATTGCTTTCCCAACCGCTGTAGGCTTGTTTCCAGATTCCAGGTCGCCACGTCGACGCCTCGATACACGAAATCGGACCGATGCCGCTCGTGACGATCAAGCGGAATTTCATAAAGCACCGACATCAATTCATCGAAGGAATTTGGAACAATTTCACTTGTCATTCCTAGCTCTTTCTTACGTTATCGCGACCAACAAACACCCTGCCCGATGCAGCAAGTTATTCGTATTTTCTATCATCCCAGCGAGAACCGAGACTCAAATGCCCCACGACTTGATCGACCGCACAGCGAATGGAATCGAGGGCGAACGAACACCTTGATGCAGAATGATAATATCTAAAATCCCCTCAGTCAACATATTGATCAGGACATCGTCGCTTCGTGCTTCTCTCAGAACGAAGAAGAAATAACAGAATTTATCCGACTTACAGAAAAGCAAAGGCAGACGATCGCGCCGTTCATGCTCGACGATCGGCTCGGCGCAGATCGCAACGACATCTGCACCGCTGGGCAGCGCTCGTGATATCGAAGCGCCAAGGGAGGCCGCGCCGTGTCGTTGCCAGCCCTCCCACCTGAGTCTAAGCTTCCGCCATGGACGAGAGCGACGCCCTCCTCGCCGCGCTCCATCGCACGGCGGAGCCGGAGGCTGCCCGGGCGGTGGAGCGGCTGCTGCGGCACGGGTCCGACGAGGACCTGGCGCGGATCAACGCCGTGCACCTCGCAGCGCAAGCCGGGCTCGACGACGAGCCGGTGATCGCCGCGCTCCTGCACGGGGCGCGGCTCGGCCTCCTCGAACTGGCCTGGAACGTGCTGTGTCCGAGTTGCGGCGGCGTGATCGAGGCACCGGCGAGCCTGCGCGGCGTGAGGTCGGAGGGCTATCACTGCGCCTTCTGCGCCCTCGACAGCGAGCCGGTCCTCGACGACACGGTCGAGGTGACCTTCACGGTGAGCCCGCGGGTCCGGCGCATCGCCGCGCACGATCCCGACGGGCTCGGGTTCTGGGATTACCAGCGCCAGGTCTTCTTCGGCTCCGGCGTCGCCTTCCCGGAGCCCGAGGCCTTCGCAGGCCTCGCGGAGCGGGCGACCGTCGAATCGGTCGAGCTGAAAGCCGGCGAGCGGATGATCCTGGCGCTGCAGCTCGGGCCCGAGCCGCTGATCGTGCTCGATCCCGTCACCCACGCCGCCCACAGCCTCACCGTCGAGGGCGAGCCGACGCAGGAGCGCCAGGATCTCGCCCTGGTGTTCGACAGCGCGCGGGCGAGCGCCGGCAGCGGCACGTTTCGCCCCGGTCCGTTACGGCTCTCCCTCGACAACCGCAGCTCCGGGCGGGTGCTGCCGACGATCTTCCGGGTCGGGCCGGATTTCGAAGAACTGCTCGGCGGGCGACGGTCCTTCCTCACCGCCAAGCGGCTCCTCAGCAACCAGACCTTCCGCGATCTCTACCGCACCGACACGCTCGACATCGACCAGCGGCTCAAGATCCTGAGCCTGACCTTCCTGTTCACCGACCTGAAGGGCTCGACCGAGCTCTATGCCCGGGTCGGCGACCTCGTCGCCTACGACCTGGTGCGGGCGCATTTCCGGATCCTGCACGAGATCGTCGCCGCCGAGGGCGGGGCGGTGGTGAAGACGATCGGCGACGCCGTGATGGCGACCTTCCCGAGCCCGCACCGGGCGGTGGCGGCGGCGCTCCGGATGCGGGCGGCGATGCGCGAGCTGAACCGGGAGCGCGGGGCCGACGATCTCGTGCTCAAGATCGGGCTGCACGAGGGGCCCTGCCTGGCGGTGAGTCTGAACGACCGCCAGGATTACTTCGGGCAGACCGTGAACGTGGCGGCGCGGGTGCAGCAGCTGGCGAGCAGCGGCGGCATCTTCGCCACCGACGCCGTCCTGCGCCACGCGGAATCCGCCCGCCACCTCGCCGAGAACGGGGTTTCGGCCCGGGGCGAGCTGCGCCGCTTACGAGGCATCGGCGAGCCGGTCCCGGTTCACGAATTCATCTGAGGTCCGGCGGAACGCCGTGATCGACCAGCCCGAGACGCGGCACGACCGTGCCGGGGCCAAGGATGGCGCCGGGCGCCACCACGGCATTGGCGCCGAGCCGTGCCCCGTCCCCGACGAGGGCGCCGAACTTGGAGACCTCGGTGTCGATCGTCGCGCCGTCATGCCGGAACGCCACCGTGGCGCCGGGCCATTCGTTGCGGTGATTGGCGATGACGGCCCCGGCCTCGAGGTTGACGCCCCGGCCGATCACGCTCTCGCCGACGAAGTTGAAATGCGCGAGCGCCGTGCCGGCGAACAGGAACGAGGCCTTCAGCTCCGTGCCGGGCCCGATCGTGCAGGCCTCTTCCAGCCAGGCGCCGCCCCGCAGGGTGGCGCCGTGGCCGATGAAGCAACGCGGCCCGACGATGAGCGGGGCCTTGAGCACAGCACCGGATTCGATCCGGGCGCTGCGATGAACCGCCATCTCGTCGGCGACCGCAAAGTCGTCGGACAGGCCGGCGAGGAGCCGGCGGACGATGTCGCCCGCTGCCGCCGTGAGCGACCAGGGCGGCTCGGCGGCGAGATCCGCGAGGGCGGAGGAGGGAAAGGCCGGGATGTGGCGGGCGAGCAGGCTCACTGTCACCTCCGGCCGTCCGGCTCAGTCGCAGACGCGAGATCAGTCGCAGACGCGCACGCGGCGGATATAGACGTCGCCGAACTCGTCGACCATCCGGCGGCGGACGGTGTAGCAATCCGGGCCATAGGCCGGGGCGTAGCCGTAGGCGGGCCCGCCATAGACCGGCGTGTAGCCGTAGGCCGGGCCGGGGGCATAGCCGTAGCCGTAGGCCGGGCGCGCACCGGCGGCGATCGCGCTGCCGAGGGCGAGGCCGCCGACCGCGCCGAGGGCGAAGGCCGGTCCGGCCCGCCAGCGCGCCTCGGCCGGGGCGGCGCCGGCCAGGGTCACGCTCGCCAAGGTCGCCGCGGCCACGCAGACGGATGCGATGCGCTTCATGGCAAATCCCCATGATTTCGAGAGTGAGGGAAGACGTCGCGAGCACCGGAGCCGACTTTGCGGCTTGGCCGTGCCCGATGTCCCGAGGTATCGCACCGTCACGCTGAATGCCGGCTGAAGCGTGGGCTTAAAGTTCCTTCAGGAAAGCTCAGGTCGCGTCGGCGGCGGGTTTCACCTGCACGATGCGGTGGCCCGAGACCTCGGCGCCGGCCTCCGGGGCGAGGCGGCGGAACGAGAAGGTGGAGAGCCCGGAGAGGATCGAGACCGCCAGGAAGGCGGGCCAGAAATCCTCCGCCCGGATCTCGGTGCGGCCGTGCCATTCGGCCGCCGACTGGAGCGCGAAGGCCCCGAAGGCGACCCCGATGCTCAAGGAGAGCTGCTGCGCCACGCTGGCGAGGCTCGTCGCCGCGCTCATGTCGCGCGGATCGACGTCGGCATACGCGATGGCATTGACGGCGGTGAATTGCAGCGAGCGGAAGCAGCCGCCGATCAGCAGCACCGCGACGATGAGGGCATGCGGCGTGCTGGCGGTAAACAGGCCGTTGACCGCGAGCAAAGCCGCCGCGACCACCGCGTTGAGGGTCAGCACCGCCCGGAAGCCGAAGGCGCGCAGGATGCGGGCGGCGATGGTCTTCATGAACAGCGCGCCGGCGGCGGCCGCGAAGGTGATGAGGCCCGAATGCAGCGGATCGAGCCCGAAGCCGAGCTGGAGCATCAGGGGCAGCAGGAACGGGATCGCGCCGGTGCCGATGCGGAACAGGCTGCCGCCGAGCACCGCCGCCCGGAAGGTCGGGTACGCCAGGAGATCGAGGCGGATCACCGGATGCTCGACCCGGCGGCTATGGGCGAGATAGAGCCCGCACAGCACGATGCCGGCGCCGGTGCAGGCCCAGGACACCGCTTCCGGCAGGAGGTGGCGCCCGCTGGAGGCCAGTCCCAGCATCAGGCTCGCGAGCCCGGTGCCCGAGAGGACGAAGCCGACGAGGTCGAGGGGCGGGCGCGCCTCCTCCTTGATGTCCTGGAAGTACCGGGTGGCGAGCAGGATGCCGGCGAGCCCGATCGGCAGGTTGATGAAGAAGATCCAGCGCCAGTGCAGGGCCGTGGTGATGAAGCCGCCGAGCGGCGGGCCGATCACCGGGCCGACCAGCGCCGGGATGGTGAGGGTGGCGAGCGCCTGGACCAGCTCGCCCTTCGGCACGCTGCGCAGGAGCACGAGGCGCCCGACCGGCACCATCATCGCCCCGCCCATCCCCTGGAGGAAGCGGGCGGCGACGAACCAGCCGAGCGAGTTCGAGGCCGCGCAGGCGAGCGAGCCGGCCATGAACACCGCGAGCGCCCAGCGGAACACCGTGCGGGCGCCGTAGCGGTCGGCGGCCCAGCCGCTGATGGGGATGAAGATCGCCAGGCTGACCAGGTAGGAGGTGAGCGCCAGCTTCAGGGCGATCGGGTCCTCGCCCATATCCGCGGCGATCGCCGGCAGCGACGTCGCGAGCACGGTCGAGTCCGTGTTCTCCATGAACAGGGCCGTCGCGACGACGAGGGGGACGATCCGGGCGGTACGCATGGCGCCTTATCTAGCGTCACCGTCGTTCGTCGGAAGCGCGAATCGGCGGGGGCTGTCCCGTCATCCATGCCGTGGATGCGGGGCCGCCCGAAGATTGTCACCCGATCGTGACCGAATGCGCTCCGCCGACACTCTGGAGCGATCCCGGGCAAGCCCGGGAATCGCCTCGGCAAGGGTCGACCTGCTCCGTTCCACCGGAACAAGTCGGCGGCAAAACCGCCTCACTCCGCCGCCGCCCGCACCGACAGATCGGCGGCCGCGAATCGAGGCACCGAGACCTCCGCCACCGGCAGGGCGGCGTCGTCGGAGAGCGCCACGAAGCGGCTCCCGTCATAGGCGTGGAGGGTGCCGGTCCCGATCTCGAAGAACCAGCCGTGCAGGGAGAGCCGCCCCCTGGCCAAAGCCGATGCCACGCTCGGATGGGTGCGCAGATGCGTGAGCTGCACCACCACGTTCTCGAGGGCCAGCGCCCGCAGGCGGTCCGTCGGGTCGATGTCGTCCGGATAGGCCTCGCAGACGATCCGGTCGGCGGCGTGGCTGTGGCGCAGCCAGGCGGCGACGTTCGGCATGTCCTTCAGCGCCCCGGGCTGCATCAGCCCCTTCATGGCGCCGCAATCCGAGTGGCCGCAGACCACGATGTCGCGCACGCCGAGCGCCACCACCGCGTACTCGATCGCCGAGGAGACGCCGCCATTCATCTCGGCGAAGGGCGGCACGATGTTGCCGGCGTTGCGGCAGACGAACAGCTCGCCGGGGCCCGCCTGGGTGATGTGCTCGGGCGAGACCCGGGAATCGGCGCAGGCGATGATGAGCGCCTTGGGCTGCTGCCCGTCGCGCACGAGGCGCTCGTACATCCGCTGCTGCCCGGGGAAGACGCTGCCGCGGAAGGTGGAAATGCCCTGGATGATGCTGCTGTCCACGAGGGGTCCTTGTGGTGAAGGATGACAAAAGCTTCCTGGATCGAGAGCTTCTCGGATCGAGCGCAGTCATACCAATGGCCCAAGATGCTGACGCATCGGGCCATTGATCCATCTCGAATTTTCGATTTCAAACCAGAGGCTTGGCGAAAATTCGAGAGCGGAACCAAAGGTCGTTTCCAACGACCGTTGGTATCACCTCCCCGGACAGCCATGCCGCGAAGGGGAGGAGGAGAGACCGGTTACCGCCC
The DNA here is from genome assembly GCF_057747795.1 of Methylobacterium sp. 142-1Y. Lineage (NCBI taxonomy): Bacteria > Pseudomonadati > Pseudomonadota > Alphaproteobacteria > Hyphomicrobiales > Methylobacteriaceae > Methylobacterium > Methylobacterium sp. 142-1Y. Next base: position 2,487,985 of record NZ_CM173224.1, read on the forward strand.
GACGGCCCAGCGGCCGCGCTCGGCAACCATCGGCTGGCCCAGGATCTCGCCCAGGATCTCGCGCTGGATCTCGCCGGTGCCGGCCCGCTGCGAGAACTGCGAGCGGGGATCGTGATAGGGGCCGGTGACGTAGCTGCTCATGAACCCGCCGCCGGCGGCCTGCCGGCTGCCTTCGCCGCCTTCGGCCCATGCGGCGGCCGGCACGGCGAAGACGGCCAGAACGGTCGTGATCGCGATCGTCTTCATGACGTCATTGCCTTTCGAGAGATTGTCTTTGCGGGCGAAATATCTGCCGTCATTCGATGAAGATGAGAATGACGCAAGAATAATTTTCGCGATGTGCGACCACGCACCCCCGCAAAATCCAAACGATAATCCCGCGCGGGACGAGACCGGGTGCGGTTGCGCACGTCTGTGCTGGACGACAGCGCTCCTCGACGGATGAACGAACGGGTGTCGACGTCCACCCACCCGGCTTGACCGCTCCGGCCCGCGCGGCCCATACCTCGCGCAACATCGAGGAGGCCCATGGTCACCATCGCGAGACGGCCCTCGGGCCTGCCCCCGCGCACCGGACCGGCGCGGCCCACCGGCGCCCCACTCTCTGGCGCTCCCTCCCCCCGGTTCCGTCGCCCGCTCTGATGGACCGCGATCCGATCGTCTTCGCCTGGCGCGCCGCCAAGCGCCGGCACGCCGTCGCCGTCGCCGTCGCCCTCGGGCTCGGCGGCCCGCTGGTCGGGCTCGGGCTGCTGGCGCTCCGCGACCTCGTCGACGAGCTGCTGGCGCTCGCCGAGCCGGGACGGGGGCCGCTGCATTTCCTCCACCTCGTGGTGCCGCTGCCCGAGCGGCTCAGCGGCGGCCAGGGGCACGGTTTGGTGCTGATGTCCGGCTGGCCGCTGCCGGACAGCGCCCTGACCCTGTGGGCGCTCGGCTGCCTGATCGGCGTGGCGCTCAGCCTCGCGCTCCTCGGCTGGGGCGTGGCCCGGCTCTGCGTGAAGGCGCAAGGAGAGGCGGTGCGCCGCCTGCGGGAACTGGCCGAGGAGGCGATCCTGCGCTCAGGCCCGGCCTCCCGCGACGATGCCCGGGCTCTCGCCGGCCAGGTCGGGGCGGCGATCCGCGCCGCCGACGGGTTGCTCGCCGTCGGCATCCTGGTCCCGGCGCTGGCGGCGGGCGCCGTGCTGGTGACGCTCGCGGTCGCCGCCGCGGTGGCGCCGCGCCTCGTCGCGGTGGCGGGCATCAGCCTGGTGGCGGCGGCGCTGGCGCGCCAGCTCCTCATCGCCCGCACCGAGCGCCGGGACGACCAGCGCCGGCTGGAGGGCGCCGCCCTGGAGCGCGGCCTGACCGACCTGGTGCGGCGCCTGCCGGCGGTGCGGGCCCACGGCACGACCGAATTCGAGCATGCCCGCCTCGGCCACGTCGCCGAGCGGGCCCGCCGGGCGCTGACCGAGACCGAGGACGAGCTCTCCCGCGCCCGCGCCCCGGCTCTGGCGATCGCCGTGCTGGTGCCGACGATCGTCCTCGCCGCCGCGCTCTGGCAGGGCCCGACGCCCACCGCCCCGGTGAGTGCCGGCGGCCTGTCGGCGGTGCTCGGTGCGCTCGCCGTCGCGTCGAGCGCCGTCGCCGCCTTCTTGCGCCAGAACCGGCGCCGCCGCGCCGCCCTGCCGGCCTTCCGGGAGATCGCCCGCGCCACCGCCTCGCTCGAGGCCCGCGCCCGGGCGCCGCGCCGCCTGCGCAGCCAGTCCGAATCGCTGCCCGACGGCGGTCCGATCGTGCTGTCGCGCGTCGCGGCCTACGATCCGGCCTCGGGCGAGCGGCTGATCGGCCTCGACCTCACCGTGCCGATGCCGGGCCACGTCGCGATCCTCGGCGACCGCGGGAGCGGCAGCCGGGTGCTGGCGGCCCTGATCGCCGGCCAGCTCGAACCCACCGCCGGGGCGGTCTCCTACGCGGGCACCGACCTGCGCTCGGTCGATCCGGCGGAGCGGGCCCGGCGCATCGCCTATGCGGGGGCAGAGCCGGTGCTGATGAGCGGTACGCTGCTGCAGAACCTGCTCTACGGCGACCCCGCCTTCGCCGACGGATCGAGCCCGGAGGCGAGCGCTCCGCAGTCCCGCGAACTGGAGGAGCGGCTGGTCGAGGCCCTGTCGGTCACCGGACTCGACCGGCTGGTCTATGGCCGCGGGCTCGCCAGCGTGCTGCCGCGCCGGCTCGATGCCGCCACCGCCGCCGCCATCGTCGAGACCCGGGATGCGCTTCGCGCCGCGCTCACGGCGGACCAGGCCGCCCACCTGATCGAGCCGTTCGATCCCGCCCGCTACAACCGCCAGGCGACGGTGGGCGAGAACATCCTGTTCGGGGCGCCCGTCGGCTCGGCCTTCTCGGAGGCGCGGCTCGCCGGCCATCCCTTCACCCGGGCGGTGCTGGAGGCGGAAGGCCTGACCCGGCCGATGACCGAGATGGGGCTTTCCATCGCCCGGGCCACCGTCGAGATCTTCTCCGACCTGCCCGACGACCACCCGCTCTTCGACGCCTTCTCGCTCTTCCCGGCCCGGGAGCGCGGCTTCTTCGAGGATCTGGTGGCGCGCCAGCCGGAGGCCTCCGGCTGGCGCCGCGGCCCGGCCGGCCAGCGCGACCGCGCCCGGCTGATCGGCCTGTGCCTGCGCTACAGCGAGACCCGGCACCGCTTCGGCCTGATCGACGAGGCGATGGAGGCGCGCCTCGTCGCGGCGCGGCGCACCTTCGCGGCCCTGCTGCCGGCCTCGCTCCAGGGCTCGGTGGAGTTCTACGATCCCGGCAAGGTCACCGCCGCGGCGAGCCTGGAGGAGAACCTGCTGTTCGGCCGGATCGCCGGCGCCGAGGCCGGGGCCGGCGCGCGGGTGCGCAGCCTGATGCAGACGGTGCTGCGCGAGCGCGGCCTGGAACGGAGCGTCTACCGCTTCGGCCTCGCCACCCAGGTCGATCCGCGGGCGGCCGACAGCGGGCTCTCGGGCCGCGACGGCTTCACGCCGTCGGAACGCCTGGCGATCGACCTCGCCCGCTGCCTGGTGCGTCGGCCCGACATCCTGGTGGTCGGCCTCGCCCTCGACGATCGCGGCGCGCCCGAGATCATGGCAGGGATCGCGCGGCTGCGGGCGGCCCGGGCCGGGCGCGGCCTCGTGGTCTGCCTGCCGGACGAGTGCCGGCCGGAATCGGGCATCCCCTTCGACCTCGTGCTGCGGGCCGAGCGCAACACCGTGGTGCAGACCGGCGCCGGATCGCCTCCCGCCGATGATCCCGAGGCGGGACTTCCCGCGACGGCCGCGCTCGGGCAAGATGCCCCATCGTCCACAGGCCCGGTGCGCGAGCACACGGCTTAACGACAGATTAGGCCGTCCGGGGGAACCTTCGTCTTGCGCTCATCGTTCGTGAGGCACATCTCTCGTGCACAGCCCAACCTAGTGTCTTGCCGGACCGACCGGCCGGAGCATCCGCCATGTGCGTCATCGCACATCCAACCCCCACTCACCCCATCACGGTCGCCGGCATGACAACGAGGGGTCCTCTCATGGAAGCCGGCCTGACGTTCCGGTTCTGGGGCGTCAGGGGGTCGACCTGCGCCTCCGGTCCGGAATTCGTGGAATTCGGCGGGCATACCCCCTGCGTGGAAGTTCGCTGCGGCGAGCGGCTGTTCGTGATCGATGCCGGCACCGGCATCAACGCCTTCGGCGTCCATCATCGCGACCGGCTGCCCCAGCGGATCGACCTGCTGCTGAGCCACCTCCACCTCGACCATGTCGGCGGCCTGCCGTTCATGAAGCCGGCGGTGCTGAACCCGGCCTGCGAGATCCACACCTGGTGCGGCAACCTCGACGGGGCGAGCGCGGCCGAGCCCCTCGACCGGCTGTTCTCGCCGCCGCTCTTCCCGATCACCCTCGACATGTTCCCCGCCCGCTTCGTGCATCACGGGTTCAAGGCCGGCGAGAGCCTGACCTTCCCGGACGGCGCGGTGGTCGACACCATCCCGCTCGAGCATCCCCAGGGCGCCACCGGCTACCGCTTCCGCCATGGCGGCCGCACCGCCTGCTACATCAGCGACCTCGAACATTCCGAGCCCTGGCCCGACCCGGCCCTGCTCGATTTCGTGCGCGGCGCCGATCTCGTTGTCTACGACGGGATGTTCACGCAGGGCGAGTACCCGGCCTGTCGCGGCTGGGGCCACTCGACCTGGCAGAAGGGCGTGGAACTGTGCCGCGCCGGCAATGTCGGGCGGCTCGCCATCGTGCATCTCTATCCGCAGCACACCGACGCGCTGCTGCGCGAGCTGGAGGTGCAGATGCAGGCCGAGATGCCCGGCGCCTTCGTGGCCCGCGAGCGCCAGGAGATCAGCTTCGCCTCCGTGGCGGTGGCGGCGAGCCCGCGGCGGCGCCGCGCGCGGGTCGCGGCGGTGGCCTAGAAGGCTTTCGACCTAGAAGGCGCTCGCGGCCCAGCCGGAGAGCAGCCCGGCGCCCAGCACCAGCACGAAGGCGGCGGCCCACAATTCGAGGACGCCGACCGCGATCGCCCCGCCCTGGCCGCGGCCGCCGGCGAGCCGCAGGGCCAGCGCCTTGGCGAAGACCGCGAGCGCCGCCAGCACGCCGGTGGTGATCGCGGTGCCGAGCGCCATCGCCAGGGTGGCGGCGATGCCGGCCCACAGGATGCCTTGCGAGAGGGCGAAGACCAGCACCAGCACCGCGCCGGCGCAAGGCCGCGTGCCGGCGGCGAAGACCACGCCGGCCTGCTCGCGCCAGGTCGTCAGGCGCTCCACCTTGGCTCCGTCGGCAAGACCCGCATGGCCGCAATCGGATCCGCAGGCCGGTCCGGCCTCGCGGTTGAGGAGCCGGGCGAGCTGCCCGGCCTTGCGCCAGGTCACCGCCGCCCCGAGCAAGGCCACGCAGGCGAAGCTCGCGGTCTCGATCATCGTTCCGGCCTGGTTGAGGCCGGACGCGGTCATCCGCAGCAGGACCGCGCCGCCGCCGACCAGCGCCAGGGCGACGACCGCCTGCAGCAGGGCGGCGAGCAGGCTCAGGGCGAAGCCGCGACGCAACGCCCGTTCGCCGGCCATGAGGTAGCCGGCGATCACCGCCTTGCCGTGGCCGGGCCCGGCGGCGTGCAGCACACCGTAGGCGAAGCCGAGGCCGACGAGGGTCAGGGTGCCGTCGCGCCCGGCCTTCACCGCCGACACCGCCGCCTGGAGCGCCCGGGAGAAACCCGCCTGCATGGCGAGCAGCCAGGCCCCGAGGCTGGTGGCGCCGGTGGGCGCCGCCTCGCGAAAGCCGATGCCGAAGGGCGAGCGCGGCGGAGCCCGGAAGCCCGGCGCCAGAATGCCGAGCAGGGCCGCCAGCAGTGCGGCGGCCGCCAGCACCGCGAGGGCGGCAAGCCCTAAGCGCTGGAGGGTGCGGGACGGGGGATTGAGGCTGAGCGCGGTCAGCATGCGACGACGATCCGGTTGGCGAATTGCACCCCGTAGGTCGAGGCGGCGGTCATCGCCTCGAAGAACGCCTCCGACATGCCGGTGGCGGCGGGTGCCGGCGCGGCCGTCTTCGGCCGGTGGGCGGTGGCGCGGCAGCCGGCTGGGGCGCCCTTGAGCGTCGCGACGTCGTCGCCCTCGGCGAGGCTGAAGGCGACGAAGTAGGTCGGGTCGTAGACCTCGAGCGAGGCGGTGCCGGCCAGAGGCGCCTTGAGCGGCACGGTGAAGCGCAGGGTGAGCTGCCCGTCCGCGAAGGTCATCGCCGGATCGGTCGCGGTGCCGAGATCTTGCTTGCGGCCGTTGACCTTCAGCAGCGTGAAATAACCCTGCTCGGCTAGGTTCTCGGCATTGTCGCGGGCGAGCGCCGCCAGCGCCGCCGGGTTGATCGGCCCGGCCGGCGACTGGCCGAGGCCCTGGATCGCGAAGGCGGAATAGGTCGGGTCGAAGGTCCAGGCGTGCCGCACCGCCCGTAATGCCCCGTCCGGCCCGTAATCGAGTTCGGCCCGGGTGGTGATCCAGACATGGGGATGGGCGAGCGCCGGCGTCGCCGCGGCGAGAGCCGCAGGCAGAAGACCGGCCAGGAGACCGGCGAGCAGACGGGACGGGCGCAGCATGACGATGTCCTTCGGCGACGCCCGCCCCTCGTGGTGAAGCGACGGTGAAGCGCGTCGCGCCCCCGGTGGCGCACTGGTCCCGCCGCATTGCGGCGGGAGCGGGGCGGCGGGAACGGGCTTCCCGACCGGACGGCTCGCGCGGGTCGAACCCTCCCCCCTCTGCGGGGGAGGGTGGACCCTGCGTCAGCAGGGGCCGGGAGAGGGGCAGCGCGACGGCGAAGAAAGTGGCGTCCTTCAGATTGGTCGCGACTTCTCCGGAAGCGTCGTCCCCTCTCCCGGCTCGCTCCGCTCGCCACCCTCCCCCGCAGAGGGGGGAGGGTTTGGAGCCAAGTCCCCCTCCCCCCGCACCAATCCCCGCTCCAGCAGGTCCAGGTGCCCGGCCAGGTAGGCCGCGCCGTCCAGGGCGTGGTCGTCGCCGAACATCAGCCGCCAGGTGCAGGCCATGATGACCGGGGCGAAGAGCAGGTGGGGGAATTCCTCGGCGGCGGAGGCGCGGAACTCGCCCCGCGCGATCCCGTAGCGGACGACCCGGCGCAAGGCCTCCACCTCCGGGCCGATCACCTCGGCGCGCCAGCGCTCGACGAGGTCGGGGAAGCGGCTGACCTCGGCGAGCAGCATCCGGATGATTTCGCGGGTGCGCCGGTCCTCGACCATCTGGGCGTATTCGAAGGCGAAATGGGTGCGCAGGATCGCCATGGCGGAGCCCTCCGGCGCCGCGGTGAGCGCCGCCAGATGCTCCCGCGACGGGCGGCTCATCTCGTGCATGGTGGCGAGGAACAGGTCCTCCTTGCTCGGGAAGTACAGGTAGATCGTGCCCTTGGTGATGCCGGCGCGGGCCGCCACGTCGTCGAGCTTGGTCGCCGCGAAGCCGCTGCGGGCGAATTCCTCGAACGCCGCCTGCACGATCTCGCCGGGCCGCTCCTCCTTGCGCCGCCGGCGCTGTCCCGCCACTGCCATCTCGTGCCCTTATTGACTGCCTGGTCAGTTATTAGTACGAGATGGGTGTCGCCTTCAAGGAGTGCGCCATGGCCCGCACGGTGATGTGCCCATCCCGGATCAGCCGGTCCCCTCCAACCCTCCCGGCCCGGCCCGGTTTCACCCGCCTGCCGAACGGTCTCGACCTCCACGCTCCCGCGGCCTCCCGCGCGCATCCGCTGCTGCCCCGGCGCGGGGCGGTGCCGGCGGCAGCCCTGCTGCTCGTCGCCATCGCCGGCTGGGCCGGGCTCATCGCCTGGACCCGGATCGATCCGGTGGCGGCGCCCTGCACGGCCTGCCGGGTCGAACAGAGCGGGCTCTGAGCCGGTCATCCCTTTCGCGTTCGCCCCGGCCTGGCGCCGGGGCCTCGTCACAGATGCGGCGGCGCTTCCCGACCGGGCGGCACGCCACATCTGGAAGGAGCGGCCGCATCCGCCCCCTCGCGGCCGCTCCTTCACATCCGCCCTCCGCCCGTGCTGTCCTTCGGGGCTTCCCGTCCCACGCCGAACCGGTGCGCTCGACGACCATGACACCCAGCCCGATCCTCCGGGGCCTCCACCGCTCGGCCGTGACGGCCGCCCTGCTCCTCGCGGGGCAAATCCTCGCGGGCCAAGCCCGCGCCGATGCGCCCACCCCCACGGCCAAGGACACGACCAAGGACGATGCGCGGCCTGCGGCGCCTGAGACGAAGCCCGCGCCGCCTCCCGGCGCGCCCGCCCAGGTCCGGGTCGTCACCGCGGCGCTCGCCCCGGTCTCGGCCGAGGTCGTGCTGACCGGCGACATCCAGGCCAAGTTCTCGAGCAACATCGCCTTCCGGGTCAGCGGCAAGATCCAGGAGCGCCTGGTCGAGGTCGGCGAGCACGTCACCGCCGACCAGGTGCTGGCGCGGCTCGAGCCGCAGGAGCAGCAGGTCAACGTCGACACCGCGCAGGCGGCGCTCGCCTCGGCCGAGGCCCTGCTGACCCAGGCGAAGGTGAGCTTCGAGCGGCAGCAATCGCTGATGCGCAGCGGCTATACCACCCGCACCGCCTACGACCAGGCCGAGCAGACCCTGCGCACCACCCAGGCCTCGGTGGAATCCGCCAAGGCGGCTCTGGGCAATGCCCGCGAGCAATTCTCCTATACCGAGCTGAAGACCGGGGTCGCCGGCATGATCACGGCGCGCAACGCCGAGGCCGGCCAGGTGGTGCAGTCGGGCCAGACGGTGTTCACCCTGGCCCAGGACGGGCCGCGCGACGCGGTGTTCATCGTCTCCGAGACACTGCTCGCCGAGCCGCCGGAGGGCAAGACGATCGACATCATCCTCCTGTCCGACCCGCGGATACGCACCACCGGCACGGTGCGGGAGATCTCGCCGGCGGTCGATCCGTCGTCCGGCGGCGTGCGGGTGAAGATCGGACTCTCCAAGGTCCCGCCCGAGATGTCGCTCGGGTCCACCGTGGCGGGCCTCGGCCGCTTCCGCGCCCGGCAGGCGGTCAGCCTGCCCTGGAGCGCGCTGTTTCGCTGGCAGGACCGGCCGGCGGTCTGGGTGCTCGATCCGGGCAGCGGCACCGTCGCACCGAAGACCGTGACCATCGACCGCTACGCCGGCTCGGCCATCGTCCTGTCGGACGGCATCGAGCCGGGCGAGCGGGTGGTGACGGCCGGGATCCAGCTCCTGCGCCCCGGCCAGACGGTCGCGGTGGTCGGGGAGGACGGACGGTGAAACACGTCCCCGCCCTCGCCATCCTCGTCCTTCTCGCCGCCTGCCAGGAGAAGAAGGCCGAGGCACCGCCGCCGGTGCGCCCGGTGCTCACCACCCGCGTCGAGGTCCGCACCGCCGAGACCTTCGGCCCCTTCGCCGGCACGGTCGAGCCGCGCTACCAGACGCAAGCCGGGTTCCGGGTGCCGGGCCGGATGGTCGCCCGCGACGTCTATGTCGGCGACCTCGTGCCCAGGGGCGCCCGGCTCGCCGCCCTCGATCCCACCGTGCTGCAATTCGCCGTCACCCGGGCCCGGGCCGACGTCACCGACGCGGAGGCGCAGCTCGCCAACGCCAATGCCGTCGAGGGGCGCCAGCGCACCCTGTTCGACGGCGGCAACGTCACCCAGGCCGCCCTCGATTCGGCGGTCGCCACCCGCGACACCGCCGCGGCGCGCCTCGCCCAGGCCAGGGCCGCCCTCCAGAAGGCGACCGACGAGCTCGGCTACGCCACCCTGAAGGCCGATGTCGACGGGGTGGTGACCGCCTGGAGCGCCGAGGTCGGGCAGGTGGTGAGCGCCGGCCAGGCCGTGGTGACGCTCGCTCGCCCCGACATCCGCGAGGCGGTGGTCGACATCCCGGACGGGCTGATGGCCGGCATCAAGGCCGGCACCGAGTTCACCGTGACGCTCCAGGCCGCCCCGACCATCACCGCCAAGGGCCGGGTGCGCGAGATCGGGCCGCTCGCCGACCCGGCGACCCGCACCCGCCGGGTGCGCATGACCCTCACCGATCCGCCGGAAGCGTTCCGGCTGGGCACCACCATCACGGTGGCTTTGGCGCGCGCCACACCGCCCCGCATCACCCTGCCGGCCACCGCCCTCCTGCGGGAGGAGAGCCGCACCAGCGTCTGGGTCGTCGCACCGGACGGCAAATCGGTCGCCCGCCGCGACGTCGCGGTGGTCCCGCCCGCCGACACCGCGCCCCGCGCCGACGATGCGGTGACCCTGAGCGACGGCCTGAAGGCCGGCGAGACCGTGGTGGTGGCGGGCGTCCACAGCCTGAAGGACGGACAGGCGGTGCGCCTCGCCGACTCCGGTCTCTGACCGCTCCCTGATCTTTTCGCGCGCGGCCCGACGCGGCCCGCCTTCCAGAGCAGCGCCCGATCGCGCCGCGATCGGACACCGCTCCCGGTCTTTGATTGAGCCGCATTTTCTGCGACGAACCGGTATCCCCTTCGTCGGAAAATGCTCTGACTCCCTTTCAGCGCGAGGCCGCGCCCCGATGAAGTCGTTCAACCTCTCCGAATGGGCGCTGTCGCACCGCTCCTTCGTCTGGTTCCTGATGGTGGTGGCGATCGTCGCCGGCGCGATGTCGTACCGCAAGCTCGGCCGCGAGGAGGACCCGGCCTTCGCGATCAAGACCATGGTGGTGCAGGCGGTGTGGCCCGGCGCCACGATCAGCGACACCCTCGACCAGGTCACCGACCGGATCGAGAAGGAGCTGCAGCAGATTGGCGCGGTCGACTACACAAGGAGCTACACCACGCCCGGCCAGGCGACGGTGTTCGTGAACCTGCGCGACACCACCCCGCCGCAGACGATCCCGTGGCTGTTCTACCAGGTCCGCAAGCGCCTCGGCGACATCAAGGGCACCTTCCCGCAGGGCATGCAGGGCCCGTTCTTCAACGACGAGTTCGGCGACGTCTACGGCAACGTCTACGCCTTCACGGCGGACGGGCTCTCGATGCGCCAGCTGCGCGACTACGTCGAGACGGTCCGCACCCGGATCATCAAGGTGCCGAGCATCGGCAAGACCCAGATCATCGGCGCCCAGAACGAGGTGATCTATCTCGGCTTCTCGACCCGCAAGCTCGCCGGCCTCGGCGTCGACGTGCAGTCGCTGATCAAGACGTTGCAGGCCCAGAACGCGGTGGCGCCCTCGGGCGTGATCCAGGCCGGGCCGGAGCGGGTCTCGGTCCGGGTCGGCGGCCAGTTCACCGACGAGAACAGCCTGAAGGCGATCAACCTGCGGGTCAACGACCGCTTCTTCCGCCTCTCGGACGTCGCCGAGATCGAGCGCGGCTACACCGACCCGCCCGAGGCGCTCTTCCGCTACAACGGCCGGCCTGCGATCGGCCTCGCCATCGCCATGCAGCAGAGCGGCAACCTGCTCGAATTTGGCGAGGCCCTGAAGTCCCGCATGCGCCAGGTCGAGGCGGAACTCCCCGTCGGCGTCGGCATCCACCTCGTCTCGGACCAGCCCAGGATCGTCGAGGAGGCGGTCGGCGGCTTCACCAAGGCCCTCGTCGAGGCGGTGGTGATCGTGCTCGTGGTCTCGTTCCTGAGCCTCGGGATGCGGGCCGGCCTCGTGGTGTCGTTCTCGATCCCGCTGGTGCTCGCCATCGTGTTCGTCATCATGGAGGTGATGGGGGTCACGCTGCAACGCATCTCGCTCGGCGCCCTCATCATTGCCCTCGGCCTCCTCGTCGACGACGCGATGATCACCGTCGAGATGATGGTGGCGCGGCTGGAAGCCGGCGACAGCCTGCACAAGGCCGCGACCTTCGCCTATACCTCCACCGCCTTCCCGATGCTCACCGGCACGCTCGTCACCGTGGCGGGCTTCCTGCCGATCGGCTTCAACGGCTCGGCGGCGGGCGAGTACACCTACTCGCTGTTCGTGGTGATCGCGGCCTCGCTCCTCGTCTCCTGGGTGGTGGCGGTGCTGTTCGCCCCCCTCATCGGCGTCAAGATCCTGCCGAAGACCATGAAGGGCCACCACGAGAAGCCGAGCCGCCTGCTCAACGGCTTCCGGGCCCTGCTGCTGCCGGCGATGCGCTTCCGCTGGGTGACGGTCGCTTCCTGCGTCGGCCTGCTGGGTGCCGCCATCGTCGGCATGGGCCACGTCCAGCAGCAATTCTTCCCGGCCTCCGACCGGCCCGAGGTGCTGGTCGACATGACCCTGCCGCAGAACGCCAGCATCAGTGAGACCAAGGCGCAGATGGACCGGTTCGAGCTGGCCCTGAAGGGCGACCCCGAGATCAAGCGCTGGAGCTCCTATGTCGGCCAGGGCGCGATCCGCTTCTACCTGCCCCTCGACCAGCAGCTCTCCAACGCGTTCTTCGGCCAGATCGTGATCGAGACCGTGTCGCTGGAGGCCCGCGACCGCACCATGGCGCGGCTCAACGCGCTCGCCCGGCGCGACTTCGTCGGCACCGACGTGTTCATCCATCCCCTCGACCTCGGCCCCCCGGTCGGTCGGCCGATCCAGTACCGCATCAGCGGCCCCGACCTGCAGGTGGTGCGGGCGCAGGCGCTGAAACTCGCCAACCTGGTGGCGCAGAACCCGCATGTCGGCCTGCCGACCTTCGACTGGAACGAGCCCGGCAAGGTCTTGCGGGTCGAGATCCTGCAGGACAAGGCGCGCCAGCTCGGCGTGACCTCGCAGGACATCGCCGGCATCCTCAACGGCGTGGTCGGCGGCACCACGATCACCCAGGTCCGCGACGCGATCTACCTCGTCGACGTGGTCGGCCGGGCGCAGGGGCCGGAGCGCCGCTCCGTCGACACGCTCCAGAGCCTGCAGGTGCCGACCGCCGGCGGCGCCACCGTGCCGCTGCTCGCCTTCGCCAAGATCCATTACGACCTCGAACAGCCGATCGTCTGGCGCCGGGACCGGATGCCGACCATCACGGTGCGCGCCTCGATCACCGACACGACCCAGCCGCCGACGGTCGTCGACGCGCTGGCCCCCGCCATCGCGCAGTTCCGCTCCGAGCTGCCGGACGGCTACGACGTCGCGACCGGCGGCGCCGTGGAGGAGGCCGCGAAGGGCCAGGGCCCGATCGCCGCGGTGGTGCCGGTGATGCTGCTGGTGATGGCCTTCTTCCTGATGGTGCAGCTCCAGAGCGTCCAGAAGCTCTTCCTCGTCTCGAGCGTGGCGCCGCTCGGCCTCATCGGCGTCGTCGCGGCCCTTCTGCCGTCGGGCGCCCCGATGGGCTTCGTGGCGATCCTCGGCATCCTGGCGCTGATCGGCATCATCATCCGCAACGCCGTGATCCTGGTGACCCAGATCGACGAGTTCGAGGCCGAGGGCATGAATCCCTGGGACGCGGTGGTGGAGGCGACCTGCCACCGCATGCGCCCGATCCTGCTCACCGCCGCGGCCGCGAGCCTCGGCATGATCCCGATCGCCCGCGAGGTCTTCTGGGGGCCGATGGCCTACGCGATGATCGGCGGCATCATCGCGGCGACCTTCCTGACCCTGTTCTTCCTGCCGGCGCTCTATGTCGGCTGGTACCGGATCCGGCCGCAGAAGAAGGGCGAGGCGCACGTGCAGGCCGGGGCGTGATCGGGGCGCGAGGCGGCGCATGCCCGACAGGGCATGGGCGTCCGGGACGGTATGGGCGCCCGGACATGCGACGACGCCGTGAATAATCCGGGGTGGCCGACAACCTCCGCTGGTCCCCCGACATCTCCCTGCGTAAGCTGCGCGGCACGCCAGGAGACGAGCCGGTTCGCGAACCGAGGGTGACGAATCCGGGTTCGCGCGCCCAGACAGAGGACGACCCGATGACCTCCGCGACACCCGGCCCCGCGCAGCAGGGCGCGCCCGTGACCTTCGACACGCGGCTCGACGGCCTGACCTGGCTGGCCCTCAAGGGCTTCCTGCTCTCGCTCGTGACCTTCGGCGTCTACCGGTTCTGGTACATGACCGACCTGCGGCGGTTCTTCTGGAGCCGCACCGCCATCGACGGGTCGCCGGCCGAGTATACCGGCACCGGCAAGGAACTGTTTCTCGGTTTCCTGGTGGCGCTCGTGCTCCTAGTGCCGGTCTATCTCGGCCTGTTCGCGATCTCCCTGGCGTTCCCTCGGCTGGCGCCGTTCTCGGTGGTGATCTCCTTCGTCACCCTGTTCGTGCTCGGGCAATACGCCCTCTATCGCGGGCGCCGCTACCGGGCGATGCGCACGCTGTGGCGCGGCATCCGGCTCGGCCAGGACGGCTCGGCCTCCGTCTACGCGGCCCGGGCGGCGGGCTGGTGGCTTCTCGTCTCTCTGACCTTCGGGCTCGCCTTCCCGTTCATGCGGGCGAGCCAGGAGCGCTACCGCATCGACCACACCCTGATCGGCACGAGCCGGCTGAACTCGGAGGCGCGCGGGCGCAAGCTGCTGGGGCCGTGGCTATTGTTCTACCTCGTGGGGCTCGGACCGCTGATCGGGCTCGGCCTCGCGCTCGTGGTCGCGTCCGATTTCTCGCCGCCGACGGACCTGCTGGTGCCGAAGCCGGGCGGCAAGGCGGGCGAAACGATCCTCAACCCGGCCTATGCCGGCACGACGATCGGCCGCCTCGCGACCGCCCTGTTCGTCGCCGCCCTGGCCTGCATCCCGGCGACGTTCCTGCTGATCCCCTATTACCGCGCCCGCGAGGCGCGCGCCTTCGCGGGCGCGGTCCGCCTCGGCAACGCGCGCCTCGCCTCGACCCTGCGGGCCCGCGCCTTCTACCGGCCCTACATCGTTTACGTGCTGTCCCTTGCCGGCGTCCTGCTCGCGCTCGGTCTCGGAGTCGGTCTCCTGGCCCTGGCCGGACAGCAGGCCGGTCTCGGCGTGGTCCACTGGTTCGTCGTCCTGGGCTACCTCGCCCTCGCGCCCCTGGGCGCGGTGCTCTACGTCCGCCTGGTGCGGGCCCGGCTCTGGGCGGCGGTCGCGACGAGCCTGACCGTCGCCAACCCGGGGGAACTCTCGACGGTCCTGGCCTCGGC
>NZ_CM173224.1:2507500-2660000 GCF_057747795.1 Methylobacterium sp. 142-1Y
ATCAGGGGTGCGCTCTAACCACCTGAGCTACAGGCCCGTCGCTTGGCTTACCGCCCAGCGTGTCCGGATGATGAGAAAGAGAAACGAAGACGGCGCGTCCCGCCAATTGGGTCCTGACTGGACCCTTGATCCAACGACGCCGTACGAGGAGAGGACCGGTCACCCGATCGTCCTAACAAACAGCATCCTTAGAAAGGAGGTGATCCAGCCGCAGGTTCCCCTACGGCTACCTTGTTACGACTTCACCCCAGTCGCTGACCCTACCGTGGTCGCCTGCCTCCTTGCGGTTGGCGCAGCGCCGTCGGGTAAGACCAACTCCCATGGTGTGACGGGCGGTGTGTACAAGGCCCGGGAACGTATTCACCGTGGCGTGCTGATCCACGATTACTAGCGATTCCGCCTTCATGCACCCGAGTTGCAGAGTGCAATCCGAACTGAGACGGCTTTTGGGGATTCGCTCCAGGTCGCCCCTTCGCTGCCCATTGTCACCGCCATTGTAGCACGTGTGTAGCCCATCCCGTAAGGGCCATGAGGACTTGACGTCATCCACACCTTCCTCGCGGCTTATCACCGGCAGTCTCCCCAGAGTGCCCAACCTAATGATGGCAACTAGGGACGTGGGTTGCGCTCGTTGCGGGACTTAACCCAACATCTCACGACACGAGCTGACGACAGCCATGCAGCACCTGTGTGCACGCCTCCGAAGAGGACACCCGATCTCTCGGGTTCGCATGCCATGTCAAGGGATGGTAAGGTTCTGCGCGTTGCGTCGAATTAAACCACATGCTCCACCGCTTGTGCGGGCCCCCGTCAATTCCTTTGAGTTTTAATCTTGCGACCGTACTCCCCAGGCGGAATGCTTAATGCGTTAGCGGCGCCACTGACCTGCATGCAGACCAACGGCTAGCATTCATCGTTTACAGCGTGGACTACCAGGGTATCTAATCCTGTTTGCTCCCCACGCTTTCGCGCCTCAGCGTCAGAACCGGACCAGACAGCCGCCTTCGCCACTGGTGTTCTTGCGAATATCTACGAATTTCACCTCTACACTCGCAGTTCCGCTGTCCTCTTCCGGTCTCAAGCCAACCAGTATCGAAGGCCATTCCGTGGTTGAGCCACGGGCTTTCACCCTCGACTAAATCAGCCGCCTACGCGCCCTTTACGCCCAGTGATTCCGAGCAACGCTAGCCCCCTTCGTATTACCGCGGCTGCTGGCACGAAGTTAGCCGGGGCTTATTCCTCCGGTACCGTCATTATCGTCCCGGAGAAAAGAGCTTTACAACCCTAAGGCCGTCATCACTCACGCGGCATGGCTGGATCAGGGTTGCCCCCATTGTCCAATATTCCCCACTGCTGCCTCCCGTAGGAGTCTGGGCCGTGTCTCAGTCCCAGTGTGGCTGATCATCCTCTCAGACCAGCTACTGATCGTCGCCTTGGTGAGCCATAACCTCACCAACTAGCTAATCAGACGCGGGCCGATCCTTCGGCAGTCAAGCCTTTCCCCAAAAGGGCGTATCCGGTATTAGCTCAAGTTTCCCTGAGTTATTCCGAACCGAAGGGCACGTTCCCACGCGTTACTCACCCGTCTGCCGCTGACCCCGAAGGGCCCGCTCGACTTGCATGTGTTAAGCCTGCCGCCAGCGTTCGCTCTGAGCCAGGATCAAACTCTCAAGTTGAAGAGCTGATCAAAGCTGATCACAATAGTAACGGAGGCTCACGACCGATCGGCGTTTCCGCCTGATCGTGTGAGCACCGAAACGTTAAGACCAGCATCATCCTACTCGTGATCCCACCCGAAGGCAGGATCCGCAGGGACGACGCCGTCCACGCTTCTCTTTCTCGTATGCACTTGTCAAAGAGCGACCCGATCGAAACCGGGGTATCATCGGCAACAACGGGACCAGCGCCTGACCAAGGTCAGGCTCGCCGGCCCGGACTGTCTCGAAGATGGCTCAGCGGCCGGTCCGCGGGAGCGGCCGGCGCCGATGGGTGGTCGTATAGGCCCCGGATTTTCCCCCGTCAACCCGTTTGTGAAGCTCTCGCGACAGAAATCCCCCTCCCCTGCTGAATTCAGGCGGCCGCGCAATGGCTGCGGGCCAGGGCGACGGCCCGGCGGGCCTCGGTCACGGCGTCGGGCAGGCCGGTCCCGGCCGTGATGGCGGTTTCGAGCGCGCGGCAGGCGGCGGCCAGGTCGTCGAAGCCGAGGCTTCCGGCCATCGCCACGATGACGTGGGCCTCGTGCGCCAGGACGGCGAGGTCGGCCTGCGGCGCGAAGGCCGTGGCGAGCTGGCCCATCAGCCGGTCGCGCAGGCGGCGCAGTTCCGCCTCGCCGATCAGCCGCGTGAGTTCGGCGGTCTTGCGGGCGTCGAGCACCGGCGGGCGGGCGGGCTCGGACGGGCGGCGGGGTGTATCGCTGAGGGGGCCGGCGGTCGCCGCGCGGCTGCCGGCCTCGGTCAGGCGCACGCTTACCCCGCTGCCGGAGGCCAGGCAGGCAAGCGCCCCCGCCTCGGTGAGGGTCAGCACCGCAGCCATCAGGGCAGCAGGCGACAGACCGGTCTCGTAGGCCAGCCCTCCTTCCCCACCCGCCAGCGGCAGGTCGCGTGCGGAGGCGTGGAGCAGGGCCAGGAGATGGCCGGCGGGGTCGGCCGGCGCTTCTGCGGGGGTAAGCCCGGCGCGACGGGCGGAAAAGCCGGTGCAGGCCTCCGCCACCGCGGCCCAGGAGGCCGGCTCAGCCACCCGGAAGGTCACGTCGCAGGCCCCCGTCAGGCGCCCGGTGAGGTCGACGCTCGGCACCGGACGGGTCGATGTCCCGGCCCGGGCGGCGCGCAAGCCCGGGAGCCCGGCCTCGCCGCTCAGGAGGATCAGGTCGGCATCGGTCGCGCGGGTCACCGGCACGAAGGCCTGGGCGAAGGCTGCGGCCTCGGCGGGGCCGGGCGCCGGGCAGATCAGGGCGCGGGGCCGGCCAGTCAAACCGAAGCGGCGCCACACCGCATCGGCACCGGTCTCGGGGAGAGGCGCCTCCTCCGGGCGGGTCAGCCGGTCGAGGGCGGCGTAGAGCGCCTCCGGGTCGAGGGGCTTGACCAGGATGGCGTCGAACCGGGCATCGGCGCCGCGCCGGGAGGCCAGGCCGTGCCGGTCGGCGGTCACGCCGATCAGCCGCACCTTGTCCTCCGGGCGGGAAACCTCGCGCATCAGCCGCGCCAGGGCGTAACCGTCCATTTCCGGCAGGTGGTAGTCGATCATCACCACGTCGTGGCGGCGCTCGCTCAGGAGCCGCAGGCCGAGGAAACCGTCCGAGGCCACGTCGACGCTGTCGCCCCGGCGCTCGCACAGGGCGCGGACCAGGTCCTGGAAGCCGGGATCGTCCTCGACCACGAGAAGGCGCAGGCTCATCGGGTACTCCGCTCGGGCACAATCAGGGCAGGGTCGATCACGGGCGCGGGGCCGGGCCGCGCGTGGCTTCGGGCGGCAGGATCGCGGCGCCGGGGGGCAGGCTCGCGAGGGCCGGGGACGGGGTCTCGACCGCCCCCGCGAGGACGCCGCGCATTGCGGCGGTCCCCAAGCCGATCGCGGCCGAGCCGCCCTCGGCCGCGTCGCCGAGATACCGCATCCCGGACGGTGCGGGCTCGGGGGCCGGCGCGTCGGCGACCGGTGCCGGGCGGGCTCGGTGGACGGCTTCCTTGTGCGGGCGTGCCGGGCGGCGCGCGGCGCGGGCCGGCACCGCCACGGGCTCCCCGGAAAAGCGCGGCACCAGGCGAAGCTCGGTGACGGCGGCAGCCATCGCCTCGAAGGTCACGCCGTCCCGGCACAGGCGCAGGCGCAAGGACAGGGGCGCCGGCGCGCCGCCGGCGAGAACCGGCGCCTCCGCGATCCACTGCCAGGCATAGAGGCAGCGGGCCGCGCCGTTGCGGCCGATGGCGAGGCCGTAGGGGCCGTAGGCGTTGGCCGAGGGGCGGGTGACGACCTGCATCGCCAGGCCGGGGAACGCGCTGGTCAGTTCGGCGCGGATGCCGGCCTCGGTCGGTTTGCCGCCGAGGACGGCGTCGAGCGCGCCCTCCTTGGGAGACGAGACCAGCACCAGGTCGTCGCGCCCGCCCCGATGCGAGGGGGCGCTGAAGGCGATCGCCTGCTCGAACCCGCCGGCGCCGTCGCGCTCGCGCAGCGCCACGGGCCGCCCGATCCAGGCCGGCAGGACGACGACCGGGGTGGCCCGGCGCTGGACCGAGGCGGCCGGAAAGGCGGTGTCGAGGCTGGAAAAACGCGGCGCGGCGGCGCGCTCCTGCGCGGTGCAGGCTCCCAGGGCGACAGTGACGGCGGCGAGGGCGAGCGGGCGGATCACGGCAGGGGCTTCCGGTTGCGGGGAAGGAGGGCTCCGGTGGTGGCGACGTCGCGCAGGACGGGCGGATCGGCCGGGACCGCCTGCATCGCCGACCACAGGCTGCCGAGGGGGGCGGGACGCTCGGCCGCGCTCGGGATGCTGGGGCCGGTCTCGCCGGTCCAGGCCGGCAGGAGCGAGAAGCCGTAGCGCTCGTAGGGCATCGGCCCGACGCCCGGGACGCGCCGCGCAGTGGTCGGCAGGCGGCCGGCGGGACGGGACGGCGCGACGGCGACGGCGGAGAACGGGCTGCCGGTGGGGGCGGCGCGCAGCTCGTTCTCGGGCGCTACCGCGACCGGGAAATCGCTGCGGCGCACGACCGGGGCGGACGGCGCCTCAAGGGTGTCGGGCTGGGGCACGCGGCCGCGCGGCTCGGGCCTCTCGGCGCGGGGCGCGAGGTCGAGATAGGCGCTGCGCGGCGCCGTCTCCGCCGGGCGCGGCGCAGGCGCGTCGCAGGGGGAGGGCCGGTCGGAGCGGGGCGAGAAGAGGAGGCCGACGACCCGCGGAAACAGCCCGTCGTAGCGGTTGACGAGGTCGACGAAGGCGCGCTGCTGGCCCGCCCGCTGAAGCGCCAGGGCGTAGCCGTAGACGGTCGCTTCCTTCGGGTACCACGCCACGGCGCGGCGGAACCAGGCCAGGGCCGCGTCGAACTGGCAGGTGTTATAGGCGTACCAGGCGAGCGCCTGCGCGCCCTCGCCCGAGGCGGTGGCGGCGGTGACTTCGGCGTAGCGGCGCAGGCGCTCGGGCTCGATCGCCGGGGGGGTCGCCCGGGTCAGGTCGCGCTCCAGGATGTCGATGAACAGGAGCGCGTTGTTCACCAGCGGCTCGCGCCAGGCATAGGCCACGTCCTCCGCCTCCCGGCGCAGGCCGAGGCGCAGCAGGGTATGGGCGAGGCCGTGCGCCACCATCGCGTCGCCGCCCCGGGCGATGGCGCGCTTGAACCAGGACAGGGCCTCGGCCAAGTCGCTGCGCTTGAAGGCGTACCAGGCCACCAAAGCCGGCTGGTCGGGATCGGGCGCCGCCTCGGCATAGGCCTGGAAGGCGGCGAGATCGGCAGGGTTCACGGCTTGGCCGGCCTCGTCGTGCAACACCGCCGAGAGACGGGCACGGATCAGGTCGATGCGGATCGGCGCGAGGTCGTCGGCGGGGATTTTGGCGCCGAGCCGGTCGATCTCGGCCATCGGCAGCAGCGGCAGCGCCCGCAGCAGGCCGGCCCGGCGCTCGTCGGCGCCCGCACCGGGAGCGGAGAGCGCCCGGGTAAACAATGCGATCGCCTCCGGCACCCGGTCGGCGCGGGCGAGCGCTTCGGCCGCGCTCCAGACCACCTCCGCCTCGCCCGATTCGATCTCCGGGCGCCGCCGGTCGGCGAGGCCCGCGAGGTCGCTCCAGCGCCCGGCCTTGACGAGCGCCCGCACCTCGTCGCGCAAAAGGCGGCGGGCGATGGCGCCGACGAGCGCTCCGGAGGGCGTCCAGCCCGGCTCGGTGCGGGCGCGCTCGGTGAGCGCCTTCTTCAGGGCATCGAGGCGGCCGTCCTTGAGGAGGTCCCAGAAGGCCTCCTCGTCCTCGGCGCCCGGCTCGGCGGTCCAGAGGTCGGCAGGCGGCGTCCAGCCCGGGAAGCGGCGCGACAGGCGAGCCGTTTCGGCGGCGACCCGCTCGGGCTGGCGTTGGGACGCGTAATAGCGGAGTGCCGTCTCGTCGGGCCGGGACTCGGCGGCGGTGGCGGGCGTCGCCCCGGCGACACCGAGGGCGAGGGCGAGGATCAGCGCGGGGCGCATGCGGGATACCTCGTCTTGAGGGCGGCCAGCGCCAGGAGCTGCAGGGTCGCCGGGTAGTAATGCTCGGTCTCGGCCCGCACCCGGGTCAGCGAGGGCGGGAACGGCGTGCCGCGGGCGGCGCAGGCGGCGAGCGCCGGCACGGCGCCGTAGCCGGCCTCGGAGAGGCGGGCGGTGACCTTGCCGCTTCCCGTGTCGACGAGGGGGAGGTTGCCGGCATCCGGCCGCGGCCAGAGGGCGAGGAAGGGCGCGTAGAGCTCGGCATCCGTCGCGCCCGCCATGGCGAGGTAGAGCGGGATGCGCAGAGCGTTGTAGGCGAAGTCGGGCGCGAAGCCGTCGGCGGGCCTCGGCGCGGCTTCCGCCAGGGAGACCCACTCGCTCGGCAGGCGGGCGGGCCCGAACCGGGCGGCCCGGAGCAGCCGGCGGCCGCTGCGGTCGAGCCCAGCCCAGTCGAATTCAGGCGCCAGGAGCGGCATCCGGTCGAAGGCCGGGAAGATCCAGTAGGACAGGTTGACCACCGGGCCGTCGGGACGGTCCTCGGCGGAGAACCCGGCCACGCCGGGCAGGAGCAGCGGCCCGTGGGCGGCCCGCGGCAGGATCAGCTTGCGGCCGAGCTCGACCGCGATGCGCCGGCCGGCGACCCGGTGCGAGGGATCGTTCCAGAGCGTCACCGCCTCGGCGAGCGCCCAGGCGACCAGGAGGTCGCCGTCGGCGGCGTCGTTCATGTCGGCGACGGCCGGGCGCCGGTCGGGCTCCCAGCGCCAGGCGAGGAGCTGGTCGTCGCGCACCATCAGGTTGGCGCGGGTCCAGGTCCAGATCCGCTCGAAGGTGGCGCGGTCGCCCGCGAGAGCGGCGAGCAGCATGCCGTAGCCCTGGCCCTCGCTGTGGCTGATGCCGCCGTTGCCGGTATCGACCACCCGGCCGGCTTCGGTGACGAAGTGGGCCTTGTAGGCGCGCCAGCCGTCATGGTCGGCGAGCGGCGGGGCCTGGGCCGCGGCGCCGGTGCAGAGGGCCATGAGCGCGAGGAGGATCGCGACGGTCCTCATGACGTCTTCCTGCCGAGGTTGCGCACCAGCTGGTGGGTCGAGGCGGCCAGCAGCCCGGCGCAGGCGAGCGCCATCAGGGCGTAGACCTCGCGGTTGAGGGAGAGCCAGCCGGCGGCGATGCGGCGCAGGTTGCCGAACGAGGCCGGGGCGGTGGCGACGTAGCGGGGGCTCCCGGGACCCTGCACCGCGACCGCGCCGTCCGGCGCCAGCAGGGCGACGCCGCCGCGGGGCCGGCTCCAGACCAGGGGCTGGACGAGGCAGGCGGTCGCCTCGCTCAAGGCGGCCGGGCTCGGGGCGGTGACGAGGGTCAGCACGTCGTCCGGCGCCGGCCCGGTCACCCCTTGGGCGAGGACGAGGGCGGCCTCGGGCAGACCGAGCGCCGCGGTCGCCGTCGCGCGGCAGCCCGGGATGCCGCCGCGGCGCAGGAGTTGGCGGCGCACGATCGGGCTCGCCTCCGGCGCGGGATTCGGGGCTCCATCGTCCCGTCGCATCCATGCGTCGCGCAGGACCTGCGGGTCGAGGCCGGCGGCCGTCAGGAGCGGCGCGTCGAGGCTGCGCAGGGCCGCCACCATCACGGTCGGCCCGACCACGCCGCTGCGCCCGGCCGCGAAGGCGAAGGGGATCGGCCGGCCCGCCGCCACGCCGAGGCGCGTCGCCAGGGTGGCGGCGGCCGCCATGGTGTCGCGGTCGGGGGCGGGCACGGACAAGGTCGGGGCGCGGCCCTCGCTTCCCGCCCGGTACGGGAAGCCGGCCGCTGCCGTGGCCGCAAGCTCCGGCTGGCGGGCGATCCGGGCGAGGTCGGGGATGGTGAGCCGGGTGCTGGCGCGCAAGGTCAGGCGGGGGCCGCCCGGGCCGGCGCAGGCGCGGTCGTCGGCCCGGGGCAGTTCGGCCAGCAGGGTGATCCGGTTGGACCCCGGGCGCAGCAGGCGCAGGGGCAGGAAGACCCGGCGCCGGTGCAACGTCTCGCCGCCGGCCTTGCCGAGGGGGACGCTGCCCGCCGCCTCGCCGTTAATCGCCACGCTGACCTGCGCGCCGGGCGCGAGGCCGGCCGGATAGGTGGCGTCGAGGTCGAGGGCGATCTTGGCGTAGTCGGCGGCCAGCAGATCGTGCGGCAGGGCGAGATCGAGGGTGAGCTGGGCGGTCCGCCCGCCGACCACCACGTCATCGAGGCCGAGATCGGCGAGCGCCAGGCTCTCGCCCCCGGTGATCGGCCGGCCGTTCGCGTGGCGTAAGGCGTCGAGGCCCTGCGGCGTGCCCCGTGGCGGTGCCGCGGCGAGTTCGCCGAGTTGGGCCAGGGCCGCCGTCACGTCGGCCTCGCCGGGTCCGGTGACGACGACGACCGGGCGACGATCGGGCCGGCCCGGCAGGAGCGCGAGGCGCGGACCGGTGACGGGGCCGAGGGAGGCGATGTCGAGGCTGCGGGCGAGCTCGGCCGCAGGCGCCACCGCCAGGGCGATTCCGTCGCCGGATTCGGGCGCCGGCGCGAAGGAGACGGCGGGCTGGGTGAACCGGCCGGCCAGCGCCAGGGCCTGGGCCCCGGCGAGGAGGCCTTCCACCCGGCGCTCCGACAGGCGCTCGCCGGTCTGGATCAGGCGGATCGGCACGGCGCCGTCCGGCCCCGGCCGGGTGGCGGCGAGATCGGCGAGGTCGCCGATGCCGTCCCCCGACGCCACGAGGCCCGTCGTGTCGGGGTCGATCTGGGTCCACAGCTCGTAGGTCGCCGGCACCGAGCAATCGACGCGGTGGCGCTGGTCGACCGCGATCGTCACGGCGTTGAAGCCGGCGCGCAGGGCGCCGGGCGGGATCGTCATGGTCTCGAGCCGCAGGCCCCGGACGCCGTCGATCGCGGTGTGGCCGATCTCGGCACCGTTGAGGACGACGCGCAGGGTCGAGGCCTCGGGAAGGACGGAGATCGCCGAGAGGTAGCCGAGCTGGAACCGCCCGCCCGCCCGCGCCTCCGCGGCGGTGACGAAGAGCGGCCAGGTGACGGTGCCGGTCTCGCCCCAGAGCCGCAAAGGGCCTGCGACGGCGGGGAGGCGGCGCAGGGCCGGGCCCTTCGGGGCGGGGGCTGCCGGAACCGGCGGAACCGTGCCCGGCAGCACCATGGTGGGCGTCGGGCCGAAGCCCGAGAAGGTCTGGGCCGAGGCGGGCGTGCCGCACAGGACGGCGACGGTGGCGACGAGGAGGCGGCGCATCCGAACGATCTCCTCAGGCAGCGCTGCGGGAGGCCGCGTCGCGCGGGGCCGCG
Organism: Methylobacterium sp. 142-1Y; assembly: GCF_057747795.1. Taxonomy (NCBI): domain Bacteria; kingdom Pseudomonadati; phylum Pseudomonadota; class Alphaproteobacteria; order Hyphomicrobiales; family Methylobacteriaceae; genus Methylobacterium; species Methylobacterium sp. 142-1Y. The sequence continues at coordinate 2,516,942 of NZ_CM173224.1, forward strand.
AGGATGTCGCGGAGACCGGCAGTCGTGGCGAGGTCGAGGGGATTCATGCGGCGCGGCGGCGCGATCGGGACCGGGGCGGCTCCGGTGCCGGCGAGCGCCCGGATGCTCTCGGCCCATTCCGTCGGGTCGAGCGCGCCGGGAGCCGAGGCCTCGCCGGAGGCGGGCGCGGCGGCGAGGAGGTCGCAGATCGCCATCCGCCAGACCGCCTCGTCGACCGGAGCCGCGGATACGGGGGCGACCGGGGGATTGACCGGCGCCTCGACCCGGACCGGCACCGGAGCGGGAGTCGGCGCGCGCAGGACGACCATGGGGGGCTCCGAGGACACGTCCGAGGTCGTTTCGACGGGAGCGTCCGGAAGTGCTTCCAGGGCGGCCTTCAGGAGGGCCTTCGAGGGGACTTCCACCGGAGGCGCGGCGGCGACCGGCACGGGCAAGGCGGCGGCGGGGCCAGGCATCGCGGGGGCAGGCATGGCGGGGGCAGGCATGGCGGGAGTCTGGGCGACGCTCGGCCGCTCGCGGGCGATCTCGTCGGCGAGGATCACCTGCGGGGCCGGCTCGGCGGCGGGCCGAAGCGGCAGCGCGGCGGCCTCCGGAATCCCGGCCAGGATCCCGGGCAAGATCCCAGGCAGGATCCCGGGCAGGTTGTCGATCGCGAGAGCCGTCGTCTCCGGCGCGGGCGCCGGCAGGACCGAGCGTCGCGACCTGCCGACATAGGACAGGGCCCGCGCCGGCTCGGCGATGCCCCAGGCGAGGAAGCGCAAGCTGCCGGTGACGAGGTCGCGGTGGCGCCGGCGGCTCGCGAGAAAGGCGCGCAGGGCGCCGGCATCGCCGTACATCAGCCCCGCCACGGTGTGGTACTGCGCAGGCGCGAGGGGCGCGAAGGCGACGACCCGCAGGTCCGGCGCCAGTGCAGCCCGGAGGGTGAAGCGCAAGGCCGGTCCCGCCGCGGCGTGCAGGAGGCCGCCCTCCGCCATCGCCGGCCAGGGCGCGCCGTCGGTCCGGCGCAGGGTCGCGGCCTCGGCGCTCATCCGCTCGATCGTCACGGGAATCCGAACGGATCCTTGCCCATCCCCGATCGCCGCCAGGGCCGGCCGGCCGACCGGCAGGCTCGGGACGCGCTCGTCCTGGCGCCGCTCGGCGACGACGCCGAGGCCGACGCCGGCGATCACCAGGTTGAACCCGCACCACAGCCCGACGACCAGCATCAGGCCGGTGACGCCGGGCTCGTAGAGGTAGCGCCACGCCGCCATGCCGCAGCCGGCCGCGAGGGCTGCGAAGATCGCGAAGAACGGCCAGGCCAGGGCGGAGAGGTGGTCGCGGTCGAGGCCGGCGCCCTTGGCGGTGACCGAGAAGCTCGGGCGCCGGGGCGACAGGATCACCGAGGCGATCGAGCGGACGAGGAACACGCCCTGGACGTACTCGTAGAGTTCCGAGACGAACGGCCAGCGCACGTGGCCGTACAGGTAGTTCTGAATCATCAGGTTGGCGACGATGTAGGTCGCCGTATAGGCCAGGGCCTCGTCCACCGACGAGACGAAGATCTTGACGTCGAAGAAGATGTGCAGGAGCGGCGCGAGCATGAAGATCAGCCGCGGCAGCGGGAAGAACCAGAACGTCATGCTCGACAGGTAGGCGAGCTTCTGGATCGGACGCAAACCCCGCTTGGTCAGCGGGTTCTTGAGCATCAGGATCTGGATCATGCCCTGGCACCAGCGGCCGCGCTGGACGATGAAATCGGCCAGGCTCTCGGGCTGGAGTCCGGCGATCAGCGGCTGGCCGACATAAGCGCTGGTCCAGCCCTTGCCGTGCAGGTCGAGGGCGGTCTCGCAATCCTCCGTGATGGTGATGCCGGAGAAGCCCCCGACGGCGTCGAGGGCGCGACGGCGCAGGAGCGCCGCCGAGCCGCAGAAGAACGAGCCGTTCCACTTGTCGAGCCCGGTCTGGGTCACGCCGTAGAACATCTCGTTCTCGGACGGCATGCGGGCGAAGGTGCGCAAGTTGCGCTCGATCGGGTCGGGATTGAGGAAGACGTGCGGGGTCTGGACCAGAAAGAGATTCGGGTCCTGCGCGAACAGCCCGACCGTCTCGGCGAGGAACGAGCGGAACGGTGCGTGGTCGGCGTCCAGCACCAGCACGATCTCGGCGCGCGAGGCGGAGAGCCCGTTGTTGAGGTTGCCGGCCTTGGCGTGCTCGTTGCGCGCGCGCGTCAGGTAGCGGGCGCCGAGTTCACGGCAGAGCGCCTGCAGCTCGGCCCGCCGGTCCTGGGCGGCCTTGGCCTTGGCGGGGTCCGGATCGGCGCATTTCTGGTCGGTGCCGCCGTCGTCGAGGAGCCAGATCGTGAGCTTGCCGGCCGGATAATCGAGGTTGAGCGCCGCCGCGAGGGTCACGGCCAGCAGTTCGGTCGGCTCGTTGTAGCTCGGGATCAGCACGTCGACGGCGGGCAGGTCCGCGGCGGGCGGCAGCGCGACGGGGGCGCGCACCAGGGGATCGGCATTGACCACCAGGCTGACCGCCAGGATCAGCACGCAGTAGAGCTCGGCGGCGAGCAGCAGCAGGCCGAAACCGAGGCCGACGGGATCGTCGAGGGACGGCAGCGTGCCGGTGAGGCGCCAGTAGACGTAGCGGATCACCACCAGGCTGCCGAGCGCCAGGAAGGCGAGGCGGGGCAGGCCGCGCCGCGGCGCCAGCAGCCACAGGGCGGCCATGCCGGCGCACGATGCGGCGCAAAGCCAGGTCTGCGCCTCCGGGCCGACCGGCTGGACGAGGAACCCGATTGTGAGGAGGGCCGAGAGCCCCCAGGCGATCCAGCGCAAGGCGGCCATCTCAAAAACCCGCCCGCATGTCGACCGTGGTGTAGAGGCCGCCCTTGCGGGTCTGGTCGTGCAGGTAGCCGGCGGCGACGCCGAACTGGAGCGCGCCGAACTGGAACCCGCTCCAATGGGCGCCGATCCGCCATTGCCGGTAGTAATCGTCGCCCAGCAGCGCGACCTCGGGCCCGAGGAACCCGCCCATCACCGCGACGCCGCCGCGCAGGCGGCCGTAATAGGCGTTGAAGGTGCTGGAATAGGTGCCGGTGGCGTGCACCATCGTGCCGGGGGTCGGCCGGGCATAGAGGTCGAGGGCGGCCTTGAGGCCGCCGGCGTTGCGCACGCTCGCCTCGAGCCCCGGCACCTCGTTGCGGCGCACGTTGAGGCCGACGAAGGCCGACAACACCGCCTCCGGCCAGACCCAGCCGTAGCCGAGCATCGCCGCGACCTCCGCCTGCTGGCCGAGCCCGGTTCCGGCCCGGTACGAGCCGATCGTCGTGTCCGCCCGCAGGCGCAGGCCGCTGGCGAGGAGAGTGCCGGACGGCGCCGCGGTCGCGGTGGCACCGGCGAATTGCGAGCCTTGAGAACTCACGGTCGCCGAGGTGTCGACAGAGACGATCCAGGCCTCCTGCGGGCTCGCCGGCTCGGTGCCGGTATACCAGTCGGCCGCGAACGCCGGCCGGCCGGACACCGCCAGGACGAGACAGCATCCGGAGAGGACGCGCGGAAACGGGCCGCGCCGGTGAACGACGCGGGCGAGATTGCGGTGCATGTCGATACGCTACCTGACCCAGCAACACGGGCAGGATCGGGCCCGCATCCTTAAGCGGACCTTGCCGGAACGGGCGGCATCCCGTGCGATTAAGTCTTACGTCCTTCAGGACGATTTTCGCTGGAACAGACTTGCCGGAGGGCCCGTCAAGCCCGCCGGCGACCCGTGTCCACAAGCGCGCCGGGATAGGCGGGTCCGGGGGCGGATGCGGCTTCCGCCGGCATGCCGCCCCACCGGAGAAGTCGCGGGATCCCCTCTCCCGAGTGGGAGAGGGGTAGGGGTGAGGGTGGAGACGGTGCCGCGGGCAGGCTGAACCGCTCCGCTGCCAGCACGACGCTCGGCGCTCTATTGCTGAAACGTGTCACCCTCACCCCCGGCCCCTCTCCCACACGGGAGAGGGGAGAGCGCTCGACTTGGGCAAGTTCGCATCGTGTGAAGGGGAGTCGGTCGGGGCCGGGTCGAATGCTTGCGGCCCGGGAATCTGCGCCGGATACCCCCACCCATCCCCCGCCTTAAGCCGTCCGGCCGAGGCTGGCCGGTGCAGGGGGAGCCTCCTCCAGCCCGGCGATCAGGCGACGGGTCTCGAAGGCCGCCGCGGTGCACCGGGCCCGAGCCCGAGCGAGCGTCATCGGGAAGGCGGAGGGATCGCGCGCGACCTCGTCCTCGGTGCAGGCCTCGAGTTCGGCGCAGGCCCGGGACAGGGCGGCGAAGCCGAGCATGCCCGCCGCCGAGACGAGGCCGTGGGCCTCGAAGCGCAGCCGCCCCCGGCCGGCGGCTTCCGTCCCCTCCCCGGCGAGCGCCCCGGTGACCTGCTCGGCGAGGTGGCCCAGCAGGCGGCGCACCGCCTCCGGCGGCAGGAAGGCGCACACGCCGTCATAGAGCGCCTGGTCGAGCAGGGCCGGCTCGTCCTCGGCGGGCGGCGCGCGATCGAGCCAGCGGGCGAGGAGCGCGGTGAGCTCGGCCGGCGCGAAGGGCTTGCCGAGATGGTCGTCCATCCCGGCCGCGCGAAACGACTGGACCTGGTCGGGCAGGACGTTGGCGGTCATGGCGATCACCGGCACCCGCCCGGCCTGACCGGGCAGGCAGCGGATCAGCCGGGTCGCCATGGTGCCGTCGAGGCCCGGCATCTGCACGTCCATCAGCACGAGGTCGTAGGCCCCGGCCTCGACCGCCCGCACCGCCTGGAACCCGTCGGTGGCGACGTCGACGCTGTGGCCGGCCTTGCGCAGCATCAGGCAGGCCAGTTCCCGGTTCACCTCGATATCCTCGACGAGGAGGATGCGGCCGGGGCGGCTCGGCTGGGCGGCGGCGCGCGCCTCCGGCGGCGCCTGGTCCTCGGCGCGGGGCAGGGTCAGGGTGAACCAGAAGGTGGCGCCGCGGCCGGCCTGCGAGATCACCCCGATCTCGCCGCCCATCGCCTCGACGAGGCGGCGGCTGATGGCGAGCCCGAGGCCGGTGCCGCCATAATCGCGGCGGATCGAGCTGTCGACCTGCGAGAAGCGCTCGAACAGCCGGCTCTGCTTGTCGGCCGGGATGCCGATGCCGGTATCGGCGACGGAGAAGCGGATCCGCTCGCCGGCCCGGCCGCTGCCCTCGTGGCGCAAGGACAGGGCGACGCTGCCGCGGGGGGTGAACTTCACCGCGTTGTTGAGGAGGTTGAGGAGGATCTGGCGCAGGCGCGCCTCGTCGCCGACGAGGCGGCGCGGCAGGCTCGCATCGATGGCGCTCGTCACGTCGAGCGTCTTCTCGGCCGCCGCTGCCCCGACCACGCCGAGGCAGCCCTCCGCCAGGGCCTCGATCGCGAAGGGCTCGCCGCGCAAGGCGACCGCCCCGGCCTCGACGGAGGAGAAATCGAGGATGTCGTTGACGAGCGTGAGCAGCCCCCCGGCCGAGGCGCGGGCAAGCCCCGCATAGCGCCGCAGCTCCGGCTCCAGGCCGTCGGCCTGCGCCAGCAGGCCGGTGAAGCCGATGACCGCGTTCAACGGCGTGCGGATCTCGTGGCTCATCGCCGAGAGGAAATCGGTCTTGGCGGCGTTCGCCCGCTCGGCGGCGGCCTTCGCGGCCTCGGCGGCCGCCTTGGCGGCGACGAGCCCGGCCTCGGCATCCTTGCGGGCCGAGATGTCGAGGTTGAGGCCGGTCACCCGCAGGGCCCGGCCGTCCCGGTCGTGGCAGAGCCGGCCGATCGCCTGGATCCAGCGCTGGCCGCCATCGGGCAGCCGGACCCGGAACGCGACGTCGAAGGTGCCGCCGCCGACGATCGCCCCGCGGAGCGCCGCGAGCGCCGGCTTGCGGTCTCCCGGCGTGAGCCGCCGCAGCCAGGCGCCGAGCGCGATCACCGCCGGGCGGTCGCCGGGCAGGCCGTGCAGCCGCGCGCTCTCCGGCGCCAGCGTCACCTCGCGGGTGACGAGGTCGAGGTCGAACAAGCCCGCCCCCGCGGCCTCCTGGGCGAGGCGCAGGAGGTCGCCGGTCTCCTCCAGCGCCTTGCGGGCGGCCAGGATCTCGTCGATGTCGAGGGCCGAGCCGAGCCAGCCGAGGAGCGCATCGTCCTTGCGCAGGGGCTGGAACGAGAGCTGGTGCCAGCGATAGGCGCCGTCGCGGTCGCGCAGGCGCCCCTGTGCCTCGCCGCTGCCGCCCTCGGCCGGAACCCCCTGGAGGGCCGCCTCGATCCGCGGCCGGTCGTCCGGGTGGTAGCGCTCCTGCCGCGCAGCCCGCCCCTGGCCGATCGCGCCGAAATAGCGCTCGAAGGCCGGGTTGGCATAGACCGTCTCGCCGGTATCGGTGCGCTCCATCCAGACGAGCTGGGGCAGCGTATCGGCGAGCGCCCGGTAATGCGCCCGGCTCGCGCGGAGCGAGGCTTCCGCCTCGTGGCGCGCGGCCGCGTCGCGGATCGACGCGATGTAGGGCGGTCCTTGCGCCGACAGCCGGGTCTCGACCCAGATCCAGCGCCCGTCGGCATGGGACAGGCGGTGTACCAGGGCGCCGCCGCCGGCGAGCAGGGCCGCCACACCGGCCCGGTCTTCGGGATGGACCAGTTCCGCCAGGGCGAGGCCCGCGAGCGTCTCGGGCGCGCGGCCCGTCAGCGCCCGGCTCGCCGGGGAGGCGGAGACGAGCCGGCCCGCGCCGTCGATCTCGGCGACGAGGTCCGGGCACCCGGCGAGCCGCCGCCCCGCCGCCCCGCACCCGAACAACCGCGCCAGGGCGGAGCGCCAGCCGGACCGCGCCCCGCTCACGGTGCGATGCCCCGAACCGTGCTCGCCACGGCCGTCCTGCCCGCGAGTTTCCTGCCCGCGAGTTTCCTGCCCCCGAGTGTCACGCCGCAACGCCCCGCATATCCAAGACGATCGTCTGTCCCCGCGCCGTGCGCCGCCCTCCGCGCACAGACAACCACCGGGTGCATGCCTGCATCGGGAGCCTTCGTCATGGTGTGAGCGGTCTCGAGGAAAGAACGAAAAATTGTCAGATGATAGTTAATCATCAATTCATTAAACGGGACTTAACCTATCTCTGCGATCAAAACGGGCATGAACCTCACGTCCCTCACGCCACAGATCGGTTCGGCTTCCTCGGCGACGGCCATCGCCGCCGAGACGCAGCTCGGCAGCGAGCGGCGGCGCGACCGGCGCTTTCCCGTGACCCTGTCGGCGCGGCTGCGCCATGGCGGCCGGAGCCACCGCACCGAGATCCTGAACCTCAGCCGCGGCGGCCTGCTGCTGGCGCCGGTGGAGGCGGCGGCGCTCGTCCCGGGCGCCGTGATCCGGGTCGAGGCGGCGACGATCGGCGAGGTCGAGGCCCGCGTCGTCAGCCTGAGCGCACTCGGGATCCATGCGCGGGTCGGGGAGACGCCCGAGCGCTTCCAGACCGCCCTGGTGCGCCTGGCGCGGCTGACCCGGATCTGGACGGCGCCGGGGATGTGAGGGCGGCGTTCTGGAGGCTCTCGACGATCCATCCCATCCGTGACCTGACCCTGAGAGCCGGGTTGCGCAGGATTTTCCCGCAAACCCTTGCGATGAATGGGATCCTCCCACCCGCTCATCTCGATCTGAGGTGCGACAGACGGGAGCCTCGAAGGAGGGCTCCAGGGATCATGGAGGCTTCTGGAGCCCTCCTGCGAGGTCAGTCGATCTTCGATCGTGTGCGATCTCCGATCGCCGACACCTCAGGACGAGGTGAAAGGCAGGATATCTCGTATTCGCTCTCGTTTCTCGGGAGAGAAATCCGCTCATACAAGTCCTGAAATGCGCGGACTGGAATAAAAACATCCCCAGTCAACGCTAGGGCTTTTGCCGAGCGCCGCTGAACAGTTCGGTATTAGCCAGCTGGAGCAGAACGGAAGCGGCCGAAATCGGGGCTCATCGGTCACCGGAAGGCGCACTCGCGGAGGAGTGGCTTCACCGCCCCATGGGGCCGCCTCCATCCCGTCATTCGTCGAGATGCCGCTACGCCTCGACCCGAACGGGTGCCGGGGCGATCGTCGCGGCCCGTGTCATGGGTGGCGTCATGCCTCCCTCCATCGGTCTCAGCCCTCCCGGCGAAAGCGGGAGAGCTACGAGTGAGGGTGATCCCGTCCGTGCCCGCCGTCAAGCGGTCATGGAACCGCCGCCGGGGCGTCGGCGCCGAGGCGTGCGGGCTTGGTGCGGATGTCCATGGCGTTGCCGCGCCAGACGATGTCGCGGGCGACCCAGGCGGCGAGCCAGATCGGGATGAACAGGAGGTCGCGGGCGAGGCAGGCGAGCGGCCAGCGCCAGGAGCGCGGCCAGCCGTTGCGCGCGGCGAGCCGCCACTCGGCGCCGTACCACACGATGGCGGTTCCGATCATCGCCGCCAGGCCCGCGAGGTCGCCGCCCGCCGCCGGATAGGCGGCCAGCATCGGGATCACCGCGCCGGTGCCGATCTCGGGGGCGAAGAACAACGGGAAGGTGACCCGGCGCAGGCGCGCCCAGCGCAGCTGGCGCGACCACACCTCGGCGGCGCGGCGGGGCCCGAGCGGCTGGGCGAAGGGCGAGGCGACGAGATGGACCTGCCGGCCCATCGCCCGCACCAGCTTGGTGGCGGCGGCGTCCTCGGCGATCTCGGCACCGAGCGCCCGGATGCCGCCCTGCGCGTCGAGCAGCGGGCGGTACCAGAGCATGCTCTTGCCTTGCGCGAAGCCGAGGCCGAGCGCCTCGCCGACATATTGCCAGCGCGCCTGCAGGGTGTTGAGGAAGGTGCACTCGACTTCGGCCCAGAAGCTGCCGGGCCGGGTGCCGACCGGGGTCGAGCAGACGAGTCCGGTCTTCGGCCGCCAGGCGGCGCGCAGGCGCTGGATGTAATCCGGCGGCATCAAGACGTTCGAATCGGCCAGGATGACCCAGTCGTGGCGCGCCGCCTCCCAGCCGCGGATGCAGTTGTTGAGCTTCGGGTTGTCGCTCACCCGCTCGTCGCCGACGATCAGCCGTGCCGGCACGCCCGGATGCATCGCGATCAGGCGCTCGACGAGCGGCACGATCGGGTCGGTGGCGCGGGCGACGCAGAAGATCAGCTCGTAGCGCGAATAGGCGAGGCGAAAGCCCGAGCCCAGGGTCTCCTCGCTGTAGGTCTCGAGGCCGCAGACCGGCCGCACCACCGTGACCGGAGCCTCCTCCAGCCCGGCGGAGGCCGGATCCGGCCGGCCCAAGTCCCTGTGGCCGAGGCGGCGCAGCGCGATCGCGAGGCTCGCGAGGTTGATCAGCGTGAGGGCGAGGCAGATGATGGCGGCGATGCCGGTACCGGTCATGCGGATCCTCCCGGGCCGGTGCCGACCCGCGCCCTGTCCTCCCCTCAAACAGGCGGGCTGTTGCAACCGTATGACGGTGAAGCGCTCCCGGGCGCGGTGTTCCCTCACGGCATCACCCTGGACCCGGGCCCCGGCCAGGCTACATCCTCGCGCAACCGAAGAACCGACGAGCCCGGCATGTCCCTGCCCCCCAACGCGCCGACCCCCGATCCCCGCCCGACCCTCGGGGCGCCCGACGACGATCCGCATCTGTGGCTCGAGGAGATCGACGGGGAGCGGGCGCTCGCCTGGGTCGAGGCGCAGAACGCCGACACGCTGGCGGCCTATGCCGATGGCCGCTACGCCGCCGACCGCGACGGGCTGAAGGCCGCCCTCGACCGGCCGGACAAGATCCCGGGCGTCACCCGGCGCGGCGGCCTCCTCTACAACCTGTGGCAGGATGCCGGGCATCCCCGCGGCCTGTGGCGGCGCACCACGGAAGCCGAGTACCGCACGCCTGAGCCGGCCTGGGACGTGCTCCTCGACCTCGACGCGCTCGCCCGCGACGAGGGCGAGGACTGGGTGTGGAGCGGCGCCGCGAGCCTGCCGCCCGGCCACGCGCGGGCGCTGATCCAGCTCTCCCGCGGCGGCGGCGACGCGACACTGGTGCGCGAGTTCGATCTGACGACCCGCCGCTTCGTCGAGGGCGGCTTCACGCTGCCGGAGGCGAAAAGCATCCCGGTCTGGCTCGATCCCGACACGCTGCTGCTGGCCTCTCCGCTGGGCGGCCCCGAGCACGCGACGCCGTCGGGCTATGCCCGCACCGTGCGGCTGTGGCGGCGCGGCACCGATCCGCTCGACGCCCCGGTGATCTTCTCCGCCGGTCCGACCAGCATGGTCGCCTACGGCTATCCGGACCGGGAGGCCAGCCCCGAGCGCCTGGTCTTTGCCGAGCGCACCGGCTTCTTCGACGGCACGGTCAGCCTCGGCGACCGCTCCGGCCCGAAGACCCGCCTCGACATCCCGACCGATGCCGATGCCCACTGGCACCGGGGGTTTCTGGCGATCCGGACCCGCACCCCGTGGGAGGTGGGCGGCACGACCCATCCCGCCGACAGCGTGCTCGGCATCGGCCTCGATGCCTTCCTGGCCGGGGACCGTGGCTTCCAGGTTCTGTTCACCCCCGGCCCGCGCCGGGCGTTGCAGGGCTTCTTCTGGACCGGCGGGCATCTGGTGCTCTCGATTCTCGACGACCTGAAGGCGGTGTTTCCGGTCTTCAGCCCGTCGCAGAGCGGGTGGGCGGAGAGCCGCGTCGCCGGCCTGCCGGAACTCGGCGTCGTCAGCGTCTGGTCGATGGACGGCGAGGAGGAGGAATCGAACGGCGACCTGATGGTGGCCGCCAACGACCCCGTCACGCCCTCGACCCTGCTGACCACCCGGCCCGACCTCGCCGCGCCCACTCTCCTCAAGCAGGCCCCCGCCCTGTTCGAGGCCGACGGAATGGTGGTGACCCGGCACGAGGCGGTGTCGAGCGACGGCGAGCGCATCCCCTACGTCCAGGCCGGCCCTCCGGGGGAGACCGGCGAGGCGCCGGTGCATCTCTCCGGCTATGGCGGCTTCCAGGTCACGAACCTCGCCGGCTACTCGGCGGTGCTCGGCCGGCTCTGGCTCGCCAAGGGCGGCACCCGGGTGGTGGCCAATATCCGCGGCGGCGGCGAGTTCGGCACCCGCTGGCACGAGGCCGGCCGGCGCGAGGGCAAGGCGCTCACCCACGACGATTTCGCGGCGGTCGCCGCCGACCTCGTGCGCCGTGGCGTGACCCGGCCTCACCGCATCGCCGCCGAGGGCGGCTCGAATGGCGGGCTCCTCATCGCCAACATGCTGACGCGCTATCCGGAGCGCTTCGGCGCGCTGTTCTGCACCGTGCCGCTGATCGACATGCGGCGCTACACCAAGCTGCTGGCCGGGGCGAGCTGGATCGCCGAATACGGCGACCCGGACGATCCGGCGGACTGGGGGTTCCTTCAGAAGATCTCGGCCTACCACGTCGCCGAGGCCGGCAAGCCCTACCCGCCGATCCTGATCGCCACGACCCGGCGCGACGACCGGGTGCATCCGGGCCATGCCCGCAAGATGGCGGCGAAGCTCCAGGCGCTCGGCTATCCCGCCCGCTTCTACGAGCCCGAGGCCGGCGGCCATTCCCACGGCAAGACCAGCGCCGAGACCGCCGCCTTCGCGGCTTTGGGCGCCGCCTTCCTGCGCCGGGCGATCGGCTGGGAGCCGGAGGTGGCGGGCACATAAAGGTTTCTGCGCAGTAAAACCCGGGAACCCGCGCGCGGCGCGCACGTCATTCCGGTGCCCAAGCGTGGCATAACGCCGTCACGCCCTGCCGGATGAAAGGCTCCCCACGATGCGCGCCGCAGCAATCCTCCTCGTCACCCTCTGCGTGGCCGGGACCGGTGAGGCGCGGGCCGGGATCCTGATCCGGGTCGACAAGACCACCCAGCGGATGACCGTGACCCGGGACGGGCAGACGCTGTACGACTGGCCGGTCTCCACCGGCATGACCGGCTACAGCACGCCGCGGGGTGCCTTCTCGCCCTCGCGCATGGTGGCCGATTACCGCTCGCGCGAGTGGGACGACGCGCCGATGCCGCATGCGATCTTCTTCACCGGCCGCGGCCACGCCATCCACGGCAGCGGCCATACCAGCCGCCTCGGCACCCCGGCCTCCCACGGCTGCGTGCGCCTGGCGCCGGCCAAGGCCGCGACGCTCTACGCCCTCGTCAAGGCGGAGGGCATGGGCAACACCCGGGTGGTGATCGGCGGCGACGAGACCGCCATCGCCGGACGGGCCTTACCCCGCCGGGAGGCGAGGGCGCGCCGGGAGCGCCTCGACGAGGACGGCTTTACGCGGACCTCCCGCGTCTCGCGCGGACGCGCCTACGATCCGTGGGGCGACGATGGGTGGCAGCCGGTCGGGGCGACCTACCCGTCGCCGTATGGGGCGACGTATTATTCCTACGGTCCGTCGTACTGAGCGATCGTTCGATCTCTCCCACCCACGACCTCATCCTGAGGCGTCAGTCGATTGAAAATCGACTGACCTCGAAGGAGGGCTCCAGAAGTCTCCGAGATCACTGGAGCCCTCCTTCGAGGCTCGCTTCGCTCACACCTCAGAGCCTGCTTGAGTGGTTTTTCTATCGCTAAAAGCCGGATAATCAAGGATATCCTACCCTCCCACCTCATCCTGAGGTGTTAGTCGATCGGAGATCGACTGACCTCGAAGGAGCCCTCCAGAAATCTCAGCGATCACTGGAGCCCTCCTTCGAGGTCAGTCCATCTCCGATGAACTGACACCTCAGGATGAGGTCGTGGGCAGGATATGCCCTGCCCTTTCCGGCTTTATAGAAGACGATCCCGCTCAAACAGGCTCTCAGGATGAGGTTCGGTGTGGGATGGCTCAGCGCCCCGCTTCGGACGCCCGATTCCCCCGGCAGGCGGCCCAACCCGCCTTGCCGAAAGCGGGCCCCCGCGACACCTAGGGGGTCTCGCGCCGCTACCAGGGAGCAGGCTCTCGGAATGCGCAGCCTGTTCGTCCTGATGTCGATCGCGGTCGCCCTCGGCTTCGTGGTCAGCGGGCTCATCAACGGCCTCGACGACCGGGCGCTGGCCCGGAGCGAGCGCGAGGCGCAGAGGCGGGTCGGGGTCGCGGTGGCGGACTACGCCCGCCGGCTCGGCCTGTCGCAGGACTGGGCCGCCTATTGCCGGGCCGAGACGAGGCGCAAGCTCACGACCTACCCGAAGGACGGCTCGGTCCCGTTCGGCCTGCGCTATTCCAGCGCCGGCACCGAGGAGGTCGAGCGGGCGATCCGCGAGCGCGAGACCTACGAGCGCCAGGACCAGATCCTGTGCCTGACGCAGCTGCCCGCGAGCCTGCGCGACCAGGCGGCGCCGTAAGGGCCTATAATCCGTACCGCGAAAAGGCCGCGCGCTCGTCGAGGGCGGCGAGCGCCCCCTCGATCGCCGCGAGGCCGACCGCCCCCGGCTCGCGCCGGCGCAGCAGCCGGGCGAGGAGGCCGCCGCGGACCTGCTCGATCACCGGCAGCTTCACATTGTCGCCGAAGCGCTCCCGCAGGACCGAGCGGACGTCGCCATGGCCGTCGACGAGGCCGAGCGCCATGCCCTGGCGGCCGGTCCAGACCGCGCCGGAAAACAAGTCGTCGGGATCGCCCTTGAGGCCGGGCCGGCGGCTCGTCACGAGCTCGGTGAACATCGCCTGCACGTCGGCCTGGATGGTCTTGAGGCGGGCGACGTCGTCCGGGTTCTCGGGCCGGAACGGGTCGAGCATCGCCTTGGCCTTGCCGGCGGTGTGAACCCGGCGCTCGATGCCCAGGCGCTCGATCAGCCCGGTGAAGCCGAACCCGGCCGAGACAACCCCGATCGAGCCGACGAGGGAGGACGGATCGCAGAAGATCTCGTCGGCCGCGCAGGCGATCATGTAGCCGCCCGACGCCGCGACATCCTCCACGAAGGCGAGGACCGGCACCCCGGCCTCGACCGACAGCGCCCGGATGCGGCGGAAGATCAGGTGCGACTGCGCCGCCGAGCCGCCCGGCGAGTTGACGACCAGCGCCACCGCCCGGATGCCCTTCATGCCGAAGGCCCGCTCCAGGGCCGGGGCGCAGGCGCCGAGCGACAGGCCGGCCCGCAGGGGCGAGACCGCCCCGATGGCGCCGCTCAGGCGTACGACCGGCACCACCGGGTGACGGCGAGCCCAGCGCTCGGGCAAGAAGGCGCGCAGGGCGGTGAGGGGCCGGAACGGCATGGCGGGATGGGGTCTCCGATGGCGGCCTCGACGGTTACGCGGAGCGCGGGGCTTGGGGCAAGCGAGCCCGGGGCCGCAGGCGCGGGCCGCGCGCAATGGCGAGACCTGCGGGGGCGCCTCGAGCCGGGAACAGTTTCAAGTCGAGCGCAAGTTTTTCGCGCAAGTTTTTCGCCCGCATCGATTGAAGCGAGGCCTTGCGCGTCTAGGTGATCCGACAGCGCCCCTCGGTCGTCCGGCGGGCGTCCCGCCGGTCCGTCACCGGCGGGGACGAGCCTCGTTGCCACCTGACAGCCGGGGCGCCGCGCGCCGCGCCGCCCGAGGGAGACAGACATCATGCGTGCTCTTCGATGGATCGGCCTGGTCCTGACCCTGCTCGTCGCAGGAATCGGGCTCGGCACCAGCCGCAGTTCCGCCGCCGCCCTGCCGAGCGCCGGCGCCCTCGCGGCCGAAGCCAGCGCCGCCGCCCCCCTGGCCGACAAGGCCTATTATTATCGCCGCGTCTACCGATACCGGCCGTATCGCCGGTATTACGGCTACCGGCCCTATCGCCGCTACTACTACCGCCCGTATTATCGTCCGTATTACCGCCGGTACTATCGTCCCTATTACCGGCCCTATCGCAGGGTCTACGGCCCGCGCTTCTTCTTCTAGAGCGCTTTCCGACGAAGCGGATGCCGCTTCGTCGTCGAAAATGCGGCACAATCAAAGACTTGGAACAGCGCCCGATGGTACCGCGATCGGGCGCCGCTCCAACGCGCATGTCGAGTCCATGCCGCCGACCGGTCGAGTGACCGAGCTCGGGCGGACGGACGGGACTTGCCCGACGGCTGCCTGTTTCGCGGCACGCGGCCCTTGCAACCGGACCAGGTCGGATCCAACCGCATCCCGTGCACCGGGATGCGGAGCCCGCCACGTTTCAGGCGGGACGACGCTCGTCGCCACCGTCAAGCATAACGACAATCCTGTTCATTGATCCTGGTGTATTCCCGATGTCAGGACTGACGGCGGCGACCGCCTCGTCACAAGATTGCAGTCTGACGCGACGGAACTGCGCCGATCTGCCCGGCTCCCCAAGCCTCGAAACCCGGCCGGCAGGCCCAGGCCGCGGCCGCGGCACGGATCCGACTCCGTATCCGAGATTCCAGCCCGCCCGTTTACTCACGCTTAAGTTCAAAAAGCCCATTCTCACCCTCGGAAAGAGACCGAATCCTGGTTTTCGAAGCCGGGGAGCCCACCGGCTCCCCATGCCGCGGGACCCGGCCCTGGCCGAATGTCGTACGCCGCGGGAGATGGGCAGATGGACGTACTCGTCATCGACGACAGCCAGGCGGTGCTGGCCCAGATGCAGCGGCTGCTGGAGCAGGACCAGCAGGCTGTCACGTCCATCTTCCGGAATCCGCTCCTGGCGCTCGACGAGGCGCGGATGTGCGCCTTCGATCTCGTGCTGGTCGATTACAACATGCCCGAGATGGACGGCCTGACCGTCATTCGCGAATTGCGGGGCATCGAGCATTACGCCCAGGTGCCGATCGTGATGATCACCAGCGAGGTGAGCGACGCGGTGCGCCTCGCCGCGCTGGATGCGGGCGCCACCGACTTCCTGGACAAGCGCATCGGCCGTGTCGAACTCCGGGTCCGGCTGCGCAACCTGGTGCGGCTGGCCACCGCGGTGCGCCGCCTCGACGAGCAGGCCTCGTGGCTCGCCGGCGAGGTCGAGAAGGCGGTGCGCACCTTGCGCGAGCGCGAGGCCGAGATCATCTTCCGCCTCTCGCTGGCGGTGGAATACCGGGACAACGACACCGGCGACCACACCTGGCGCGTCGCCCGCTACAGCCAGATCATGGCCGAGGCCCTGGGGCTCGACGACGACCTGTGCCGCCGCGTCTACTTGGCGGCCCCGCTCCACGACGTCGGCAAGGTGGCGATCCCCGACGGCGTGCTGCTCAAGCCCGGCCGCCTCGACGCGGAGGAATTCGCCCTGATCCGCACCCATCCGGCGATCGGCAAGCGCATCCTGGGCGGCAGCAACTGCGCGCTGATCGGGCTCGCGGCGGAGATCGCCGAATCCCACCACGAGCGCTGGGACGGCGGCGGCTATCCCCGGGGCCTCTCCGGCGAGGCGATCCCGCTCGCGGCCCGGATCGTCGCCGTCGCCGACGTGTTCGACGCGCTGACCACGGAGCGCCCCTACAAGGCGGCGATGCCCCTCGACGAGGCGCGGGCCTGTATCGAGGCGGAGAGCGGCCGCCACTTCGATCCGGCCTGCGTGGCCGCCTTCCTGTCGGGCTGGGACGAGATCGCGACGGTCCGCAGCGACGCCTCGGCGCGCCTGCGCGACATCCCGGTTCGGATCGAGCCCTGGGCCCGGGTGCCGTCCCTCCCCCGGGAGGTGCCGGTGGAGGCGCAGGCCGCACCGCGCGAGGACGCGGCGGCCTGAACCCCTCGTCAGCCCGCCGGGTGCGGCAGGTCCGGCAGCCAGGCCGCCCCCTCCCCCACCAGGAAATCCCAGAACGCCTGGCCGGCGGGGCTCAGCACCTTGTCGGCCCGGCGCACCGAGAACCAGTCGCGGCGAATCGGCAGGCCCTCGACGTCGAGGAGCACAAGGCGGCCATCCGCGACCTCGGACGCCACGGTGTGGCCCGAGATCAGCGCGATGCCGAGGCCCGCCATCACGGTCTGCTTGATGGTCTCGTTCGAGCCGCTGTCGATGCCGATGCGGGCGCGCCGGATCAAGAGGCCGGTCATGAACTCCTCGAACACCGTGCGCGTGCCCGAACCGTATTCCCGCACCAGGAACGGCTCCTCGGCGAGTTCCTCCCGGGTCAGTCCGCGCCGCCCGGCGAAGCGGTGGTCGGGGGCGGCGATCACCACCAGCGGATGGGGGCCGAAGCTCTCTGCCGCGATGGCGAAGTCCCGCGGCGGGCGGCCCATCAGGGCGAGGTCGACCCGGTAGTCGCGCAAGGCCTCGACGGTGGCGCCCCGGTTGCCGACCACGAGGTCGATCTCGACGCCCGGATGGGCCCGCGCGAAACCGCCGACGATCCGGGGCGCGAAGTACTTCGCGGTCGAGACCACGCCGAGGGAGACCCGGCCGCCATGGCCGCCGCGCAGGGTCCTGAGCCGCTCGGTACAGGTCTCCAGCACGGTGCCGATGCTGTCGATGGCCCAGAGCAGCTCGCGGCCGGCATCGGTGGGTTTCAGGCCGGCATGGGTGCGGTCGAACAGGAGCAGGCCGATCTCGTCCTCGAGCCCCTTGATCCGCGCCGTGAGGGCCGCCGGGGTCACGTTCAGCTCCTGGGCCGCCCGGGTCATGGTGCCGAGCCGCGCGATCGCCGCGACGGCGTGGAGCTGCTTGAGGGAGAGGTTGCGAATCCGGTCCTGCGCCATCCGGTCCTCGGCCGCCGGCCGTGATCGTGAGGCCGTAATAGGGGAAAGTTCCCGATCCGACATCGCCGGAGGCGCGGGCGCATCCCGTACTTCGGGACAGGATGACGGGACGGCCCCCCGCCGCCTAAGCTGTCCGGTAGAGACCATGGGCCGGTCCGGGTGGGGCATTCTCGGGGATCGCACATGCTTCTGAGCGCCCGCATCGACGCGACCCCGCCGCGGCGCCAGCCGGCGGCCGGGTCGATCCTGGCCGCCCTCGCCGGAGCCGCCGCCGCGACCGCCGGCGAGATCGCCGCCATCCCGGGGGACCCGACGGGGGCCGCCCGGCGGATCTTCACCGAGTCCTTGCGCGGGGCCGAGGTCGCGGCGATCGCCTGGCCCGACGGCGACCGGCCGGAATTCCGCGTGAGGGGCGCCGAGTTCGTCCTCGCCCTCTGTCCGATGGAAGGGGCCGACGGCCTCGACGGCGGCCTGCCGGCCGGCACGATCTTCTCACTACGCCCCGCCGGGGCCGACCCGGAGGCGGCCTTCCTGGCGCCGGGCCGGATGCAAGCCGCGGCGGGCTTCGTGACCTACGGCCCCCGCACCCTCCTGACCCTGACCGACGGCACGACGACCACGACGCGGATCTTCGATCCGCAGAGCGGCAGCTTCCGGCCGCCCTCGGTGCTGCGCCTGTCCCGGGAGCCCGCAATCCTCGGCGAAAAACCGCGGGGCGCCGCGTGTGCCCGGAAAGCCGCACCGGCCTGCCGCTCCCTCGCGGCGGGCGCCCAGCGGGTGCTGACCCGCGGCGGCCTGCACGTCGTCACCGGGGATCCCCGCGCAGGCACCGGGATCCGGCTCGTCCACGAGGCGGCACCGGTCGCCCTCGCGATCGAGGCGGCCGGTGGCGCCGCCACGGACAAGCGCGGGCGGGCGATCCTCGACCTTCCCGCCGACGACCTCGACCGGCGCACCTCGCTGGCCATCGGGCCGGCCAGGGAGGTGGCGGATCTCGTCCGCGGCCTCGAGGCGGACCGCGACGCCGGCGGCTCGCCGCTCTTCGCCCCCCGCGGCCTGCTGCGGGGCTGACCGGGCGTGTCGGCGCTCCATCCCATCGTGTCGGTCACCGGGTCGTCGGGCTCCGGCACCACCTCGGTGCGCAACACCTTCGAGCAGATCTTCCGCCGCGAGGGCGTCGAGGCGGTGTTCATCGAGGGCGACGCCTTCCACGCCTTCGATCGGGCCGCGATGCGTGCGGCGGAAGCCCGCGAGCCGACCCTGAGCCATTTCGGCGAGCGGGCGAACCTTCTCGCCGAACTCGAGGCGGTGTTTCGCGAATACGCCGCCTCGGGGCGCGGCCGCACCCGGCACTACGTGCACGATGCCGAGGATGCGGCCCGCTTCCGGGCCGAGCCCGGCACCTTCACGCCCTGGGAGGACTTTGCCGAGGGCTCCGACCTGCTGTTCTACGAGGGCCTGCACGGGGCGCTCGTCAACGAGCGGGTCGACATCGCCGGGCAGGCCGACCTCCGGATCGGCGTGGTACCGGTGATCAACCTGGAATGGATCCAGAAGCTCCACCGCGACAAGGCGGCCCGCGGCTACTCGATCGAGGCGGTGACCGACGTGATCCTGCGCCGGATGCCCGACTACGTCACCACCATCTGCCCGCAATTCACCAACACGGACATCAACTTCCAGCGCATCCCGACGGTCGACACCTCGAACCCGTTCGTCGCCCGCTGGATCCCGACCGCCGACGAATCGATGGTGGTGATCCGCTTCCGCGACCCGAAGGGCATCGACTTCCCCTACCTGATCTCGATGATCGCCGGCAGCTTCATGTCGCGGGCGAACTCGGTGGTGATCCCCGGCGGCAAGCTCGACCTCGCGATGCAGCTGATCCTGACCCCGATGATCCTGCGCCTCGTCGAGCGACGCCGCCGCCTGCTCTGACGACGGAGGGGAGGATCCGCCTTTGGGCACGGGCCTCCTTCTTTTGGGCAAGCCTCCGGCGCCCGCCGGCTCGGCTTGTGCTCGGGACAGGATGGCGTAAGAGTCCGGCGATCCGACGTGCCTCGGGGGAAAAGGCACCCTGGGGGACGAGACCCCGTGTTGCGAGAGTCCGGTGGATGGCGAGTGACGGGTCGAGCCGTGAGGCGCACGAGGCCGGGGGCCGGGCGGAGCTGCCCTACCGGCTGAGGCAGCAGGCGCTGATGGGCGCCTTCGCCCGCATGGCCCTGCAGACCCGCGACCTCGATGCGCTGCTGGCGCGGGCGAGCGAGCTCTGCGTCGAGGCCCTGGGCGCCGCCTGCTGCCAGGTGCTGGAATACCGTGCCGGCGACCACGCCTTCGTGATCCGGGCCTGCACCGGCCTCGGCGACGATCGCGTCGGGACCGGCTTCACCGCCGCCGACGAGGCCACGCCCGCGTCCTACGCCTTCCGCACCGGCGCCGGCCTGCTCGCCAACGGGATCCAGCCCGGGGCCGAGCACCACGGCACGCGCTTCCATCTGCCTGAGGCGCTCGCACCCGCGGGCTTGTGCCACGCGGTCAACGTGCCGATCGCGCTCGGCGACGAGAGCCGGCGCGCCTACGGCGTGCTCGAGGCCTGGGGGACTGAGGGCCACGGCTTCGACCGGGCCGACCAGGAATTCCTCGCGGGCTTCGCCGGGCTGATCGGCATCGCGGTCGAGCGCCACCAGGGCGACGCGCGCCTGCGCGACGCCCTCGACCACCAGGTCCAGCTCACCCGGGAGATGAGCCACCGGGTCAAGAACAGCCTCGGCGTGGTGGCGGGCCTGCTGCGGCTCCAGGCCCGCGACGCGCAATCCGACGAGGTGCGCTACGCGCTGGAGGATGCCGGCGCGCGCATCGCCACGGTGGCGGAGGTCCACGACCACCTCTGGCGCGGCATCCACCAGCTCGGCATGGTCGAACTGGCGGATTTCCTGCGCGAATTGGTGGCGAAGCTCCAGGAGGAGGCGCACGGCCACGCGCTGACCTGCGAGGCCGACCCGAAGGTGATCAGCGCCGACCAGGCGATCCCGATCGGCCTCGTGGTCAACGAACTGGTGACCAACGCGGTCAAGCATGCCTACCCGCAGGGGACCGGGCCGGTGCGGGTGATCCTCGCGGTCAGGGCCGACGGCCTGCGGCTCACGGTCCGCGACGACGGCATCGGCCTTCCGCCGGGCTTCGACGTGTCGATGCGCCAGCGCTCGCTCGGCCTCAAGATCATCGCCAGCCTGATCCGCCAGCTCGACGGCCGCCTCAGCATTGCATCGGACGGGCCCGGGGCGCATTTCGTGCTGGATATCCCGCTGGCCTGACGGCCCACGCGCCGCGGGGGACCGTCGTTCGGCCTTGCCGAGCCCTTACGCCGCCCGGACCGGCCGGACCGGCACCTGCTCGGCCAGGGCCGGCAGCGCATCCATCACCCGGGTCGCCGGGAAGGTGACGATCACCTCGGTGCCCTCGCGCGGGCGCGACTTCAGCTGGAAGCCGCCGCCATGCAGGTCGACGAGGCCCTTGACGATCGGGAGACCCAGGCCTGAGCCCTGCTCGGCGGTCTTGATCGCGAGCGAGCCGCGACCGAAGGAGGACATCACCGTCGGAATCTCCTCCTCGGGGATGCCCGGGCCGGTATCCTTCACGCTGACATACTGGCCCCCCGACGAGGTCCAGCCGACCTTGATGGTGATCTCGCCCCCCGGCGGCGTGAACTTGACCGCGTTCGACAGCACGTTGAGCACGATCTGGCGCAACGCCCGCTCGTCGGCCCAGAGCCGCGGCAGGGTCGGGTCGATCAGCTCGCGGAAGGTCTGGTTCTTGGCACGCGCGCGCAACGCCATCATGTGGCGGCTCTCCTCGACCACGTAGGCGAGTTGCAACGCCTCCTCGTTCAGCTCGTAGCGCCCGGCCTCGATGCGCGAGAGGTCGAGGATCTCGTTGATCAGGTTGAGCAGGTGCAGGCCGCTATCGTGGATGTCGGTCGAGTATTCCCGGTAGGAGGCCGCGGAATGGGGGCCGAACACCTCGTTCTTCATCACCTCCGAGAAGCCCAGGATGGCATTGAGCGGCGTGCGCAGCTCGTGGCTCATGGTGGCGAGGAAGCGGGACTTGGCCAGGTTGGCCTCCTCGGCGCGCCGGCGCGCCTCGTCGGAATTGGCCTTGGCCTGTTCCAGCTCGCCGAAGATCGCGTCCTTCTCGGCCCGCGACTGCAGGGCCGAGACCGTCGAGGCGTGGAGGTGGTTCGACAGGAACAGGAAGAATAGCTGCGCGCAGACCGCCATGCCGACGAGCAGGACCGATTCCGCCCCGCGCGACAGGACCAGGAGCGCCGCGGTGGCGGCGCTGAGCGGCAGGAGGCCCGCATAGGCGGCGAGCGGGACCGTCGCGGCGAGCATCGTGGTCACGGCGGCCACGATCACGAGGACGAACATCACGAAGGTGCGGGCGTTCGACGCCTCGACCTGGAACAGCATCAGGACGAGGAGCGCCCAGGCGACGCTCTGAAGCGCCTCGCCGACGATCACCCGCCGGCGCGAGGTCGGCAGCGACAGGGAGGCCGGGTCCTGCCTCAGGAAGGAGCGTGACAGGGCGGTGTTGCCGGCGATCGCCAACAGCACGCCGGCGCACCAGACGCCGCTCAGGAGCGCGGGGGCCCAGAATACCGAGGCCGCGGCGATACAGCACACCAGCACCACCAGCGGCAGGAAGGCGCCGATCCGGTACTGGGCGTACACGCGCAGCAATTCGTAATCGAAGGCGCGCTCGAGCCCGATCGAGGAGGTCAGCCGCTCACGCGCGGAGCGGACGTCCCGGGCGACCTTGCGCCGCCGGGCCGCCTCCTCCGCCGTCGGGCCGCGCCCGCGCTGAACCATTTCCGCCGTGACTTCGGACATCGCGATCGGGTCGTGCCGCTCCCTCGCCGCAAGTGACCGGCGGCCAGTCCCGGAGAGGTTCGTGGAAATTCGTTAAGGTCCTCCTGCCGGAACCCCACGAATGCGACGCATCGGGCCGTCCCGCCCTGCCGCGACGGCATGGGCGGACGGGTGCGCTGGCGCACATCGGCTCCGCTTGCCGAGGGTGCAGGAGCGGCCGCACACACGCAGGGCTGGAACCATTCCAGCCTCTCGTCGGAAGCGCACGATGACGAAGCTCACCCTCAACGGCCGGACCTACGAGGTCGAGGCCGATCCCGAGATGCCGCTGCTCTGGGCGATCCGCGACCACCTCAACCTCACCGGCACCAAGTACGGCTGCGGCATCGCGCAATGCGGCGCCTGCACGGTGCATCTCGACGGCCAGCCGGTGCGCTCGTGCCAGACGCGGCTGGGCGATGTCGGCGAGGCCAAGATCACCACGATCGAGGGGATTTCCGGCCCGGTCGCCGAGGCGGTCCGGACCGCCTGGCGCAGCCTCGACGTGGTGCAGTGCGGCTATTGCCAGTCGGGCCAGATGATGTCGGCGATCGGCCTGCTCACCGAGAACAGGAAGCCGAGCGACGCCGACATCGACGCCGCCATGGACGGCAACGTCTGCCGCTGCGGCACCTACCAGCGCATCCGCGCGGCGATCCACGACGCCGCCCGCTCCCTCGCCTGACCGGGACGCCGCCATGCTGAATTCTCGCCTCACGCCGCGCGCGAGCGCCGTCCCCTCCCGCCGCGCCGTCCTGGGCGGCACCGCCGCCGCCCTGGTGATCGGGCTCACCCTCGACCCCGACGTTTCGACCAAGGGCGCCCGGGCCGCGGGCGGTCCCGACCTGTCGAAGGCCCCGGCGAAGCCGAACGCCTTCGTGCGCATCGCCGCCGACGACACCGTGACGGTGGTGATCAAGCACCTCGACATGGGCCAGGGCAACACGACGGGGCTCGCCACCATCGTGGCCGAGGAGCTCGACGCCGACTGGGCTCAGATGCGCGCCACCTTCGCGCCGGCCGATGCCAGCCTCTACAACAACCTCGCCTTCGGGCCGATCCAGGGTACCGGCGGCTCGACCGCGGTGGCCAATTCCTGGATCCAGCTGCGCAAGGCGGGGGCGGCCGCCCGCGCCATGCTGGTCGCCGCGGCCGCCGAGGAGTGGAAGGTGCCGGCCGGCGAGATCACGGTCGAGAAGGGCGTGCTGCGCCATGCGAGCGGCAGGGAGAGCCGGTTCGGGGCGCTGGCTGCCAAGGCCGCCGTCCAGCCGATCCCCGAGAACCCGACGCTCAAGGACCCGTCCGCCTTCCGGCTGATCGGCACGAAGCTGCCGCGGCTCGATTCGAACGCCAAGACCGACGGCAGCGCGCGCTACGCCCTCGACATCCGCCGGCCGGGCCAGCTCACGGCGCTCGTCGCCCGTGCCCCCCGCTTCGGCGCGACGCTCAGAAACGTCGACGACACGGCCGCCAAGGCGGTGCCGGGCGTGGTGCAGATCGTCACGATCCCGAGCGGCGTCGCGGTGGTGGCGCGCGACACCTGGTCGGCGATGCAGGGCCGCAAGGCCCTGAAACTGACCTGGGACGATGCCGGCGCCGAACGCCAATCGACGCAATCGCAAGCTGCCGCGTACAAGGCGCTGGCCGACAAGCCCGGCCTCGTCGCCTCGAAGCGCGGGGACGCCGCGGGCGCGATCAAGGGCGCGGCCAAGGTGCTGGAGGCGGAGTTCAGCTTTCCCTACCTGGCCCACGCCCCGATGGAGCCGCTCAACGCCACGATCGAGCGGGCGGCGGACGGCTCCTACGACATCCATGCCGGCTCGCAGTTCCAGACCATCGAGCAGGCGGTGGCCGCCGGCATCCTCGGCACCACCGCCGACAAGATCCGCATCACCACGCTCTGGGCCGGCGGCTCGTTCGGCCGGCGCGCCACGGCCTCGGCCGACTACATCGCCGAAGCCGCCGCGATCCTGAAGGCCACCGGCGAGAAAGCCCCGATCCACCTCGTCTGGACCCGCGAGGACGACATCACCGGCGGCTATTACCGCCCGGCCGCCTATCACCGCATCCGCGCCGGCCTCGATGCCAAGGGGGCGGTCACCGGGTGGGAGCACCGCATCGTCGGCAAGTCGATCATCATCGGAACGCCGCTCGAGGCGATGATGGTGAAGGACGGGGTCGACGCCACCACGGTCGAGGGCGCGGCGGACACCCCCTATGCGCTGCCGGCCTACCGGTTCGAGGTCCACAATGCCCGCGAGGGCGTGCCGGTCCTGTGGTGGCGCTCGGTCGGGCACTCCCACACCGCGCAGGCGATGGAGGTGTTCATCGACGAACTCGCCCACGCCGCCGGCCAGGACCCGGTCGCCTACCGCCTCGGCCTGCTCAAACAGGCGCCGCGGCTCTCCGCCGCCCTGACGCTCGCGGCCGAGAAGGCGGGCTGGAGCGCCCGCGAGACGAAGCCGGGACGCGGCTACGGCGTCGCCGCCCACGAGTCGTTCGGCTCCTACGTGGCGATGGTGGCCGACGTGACGGCGGAGGCCGGCAAGGTGAAGGTGAACCGCATCGTTGCGGCGGTCGATGTCGGCGTGGCGGTGAACCCGGACATCATCCGGGCCCAGGTCGAGGGCGCGGTCGGCTTCGCGCTCTCGGCGGTCCTGCGCAACAGGATCACCTTCAAGGACGGCGAGGTGCAGGAGACCAACTTCGACGCCTACGAGCCGACCCGGATGAGCGAGATGCCGAAGGTCGAGGTCCACATCGTGCCATCGGCCGCCGCGCCCACCGGCATCGGCGAGCCCGGCGTGCCGGTGCTGGCGCCCGCGATCTCGAACGCGGTCTTCGCCGCCACCGGCCAGCGCCTGCGCTCGCTGCCCCTCGACCTCACGGCGCTTCGTGGTGTGTGATCGCGCCTTGCGGCTTTGCGCGGCGTGTGATCGCGCACCACACCCTTAACCTCCGCCCTATATGAAAGGCATGACTTCCAGTTTTGGACCCGAGACGACTTCAGGGTGCGGCGCAAGCTGCACCCTTTTTTCATCCGCGAAGCCGGATTTCGCCGAGACCGCCGAGCAGGTGCGGAACTGCCGGCTGTGCCGCGACGCGCCGTTCCACGGCCCACCGCTCCCGGTCGAGCCGAGGCCGATCGTGCAGGGCACGTCGCGGGCCCGGATCTGCATCGCCAGCCAGGCCCCGGGCAACCGGGCCTTCCAGAGCGGGCGGCCGTTCCAGGACCCGTCGGGCACGCGCCTGCGCGCCTGGCTCGGCCTCGACGAGCCGGCCTTCTACGACCCCGACCTGGTGGCGATCGTGCCGATGGGCGCCTGCTTTCCCGGCCACGATGCCAAGGGCGGCGACCTGCCGCCGCGGCGCGAATGCGCCGAGACCTGGCGCGCACCGCTGCTCGCCGGGCTGCCGGACCTCGAGCTGATCCTCTTGATCGGGCAATACGCGCAGGCCTGGCATCTCGGCCGCCGGCCCGGCGGCCTCACCGAGACGGTCGCGCGCTGGCGCGAGATCTTTTCGGAAGATCGGCGCCCCCGGCTGCTGCCGCTGCCGCACCCGTCCTGGCGCAACACGCCGTGGCTGAAGAAGCATCCGTGGTTCGAGGCGGAGCTGCTGCCGGTGTTGCGGACGGAGGTGGCGCGGCTGGCGGAGCGGGCTTGATTCCCGGGCGCGCTCCCGTGATGGGGTGCGTACGACATTCTTTCGTGACGGAGGTCCCGTGCCCGAGCCCATCAGCCCCCGCGACCGCCTGATCGTCGCCCTCGACATGGCGAGCCCCGACGAGGCCGAGCGCCTGATCGAGCGGATCGGCGACGCCGCGAGCTTCTACAAGATCGGCTACCGCCTCGGCTATGCCGGCGGCCTGCCCCTCGCGGAGCGGCTGGTCCGGGGCGGCCACAAGATCTTCCTCGACCTCAAGCTCCACGACATCGGCAACACCGTCGAGGAGGGGGTGCAGTCGCTGGCCGGGATCGGCGCCACCTTCCTCACCGTGCATGCCTATCCCCAGACCATGCGGGCGGCGGCGGCCGGACGCGACAAGGCCGGGACCGGCCTGAAGATCTTGGGCGTCACGGTGCTCACCTCCTACGACGATGCGGATGCGCGCGAGGCCGGCTACGCGCTCCCCGTCGCCGACCTCGTCGCCGCCCGGGCCGCCGCCGCCAAGGCGATCGGCATCGACGGCCTCGTCTGCTCGGCGGCGGAGGCCGCGCAGGTGCGGGCGGTGATCGGGCCCGACCGGCTGATCGTCACGCCCGGCATCCGCCCGGCCGGCGCCGAGATCGGCGACCAGAAGCGGGTCGTGACCCCGGCCGAGGCGATGCGCTCGGGCGTCGACCATGTCGTCGTCGGTCGTCCGATCACCGGGGCCGCCGATCCGCGCGACGTGGCCCGCCGCATCGTCGACGAGATGGCGGCGGCGCTCTAGAACTGACGCGACAACAACGGGAGGAGCCGGATGGCGAAGGGATACTGGGTCGGCCGCGTCGATGTCTCGAAGCCGGAGGCCTACAAGAACTATGTGGCTGCCAACGGCGCCGCTTTCGCGAAGTTCGGCGGGCGCTTCCTGGTGCGCGGCGGCGCCTTCGAGGCGGTGCTCGGATCGAGCCGCGCCCGCAACGTGGTGATCGAGTTCCCGAGCTACGACCAGGCGCTCGCCTGCTGGAACTCGCCCGAATACCAGGACGCCCGCGCCAAGCAGGAGGGCGGCGCCGAGATCGACCTGATCGTGATCGAGGGCTACGACGGGCCGCAGCCGGGCGAGGTCTGACCGGCGAGGCCGATCATCGGAGCCTGTGCCAGACGCCGCGCTCGGGCGGCTTGCCTCACCTGCGCCCGGCGCGGCTTGACCGCTGGGGGGTCGCGCACCACCTCCGCGCCAGCCTTCACGGCGAGCCCCGGAGCGGCGGATGATCGACCTCTATTACTGGACGACCCCGAACGGTCACAAGGTGACGATGTTCCTGGAGGAGGCCGGCCTCCCCTACACCATCAAGCCGGTCAACATCAGTAAGGGCGAGCAGTTTCAGCCCGAATTCCTCAAGATCGCGCCGAACAACCGCATCCCGGCGATGGTCGACCACGAGCCCAAGGGCGGCGGCGCTCCGGTCTCGCTGTTCGAATCGGGCGCGATCCTGCTCTACCTCGCCGAGAAGACCGGCCGCTTCATCCCCGCCGACGTGCACGGCCGGGCCGAGGTGCTGCAATGGCTGTTCTGGCAGATGGGCGGCCTCGGGCCGATGGCCGGGCAGAACCACCACTTCACGCAATACGCGCCCGAAGAGGTGCCCTACGCCATCAACCGCTACGTCAACGAGACCAACCGGCTCTACGGCGTGCTCGACCGGCGCCTGGCCGATCGCCCCTTCGTGGCGGGCGAGGATTACAGCATCGCCGACATGGCGATCTATCCGTGGATCGTGCCCCACGAGCGCCAGCGCCAGAACCTCGACGACACCCCGAACCTGAAGCGCTGGTTCCAGGCGATCGCCGAGCGCCCGGGCACGAAGGCGGCCTACGACAAGGCGGCGGCCATCAACCAGCAGCCGACGATGTCGGAAGAGGCCAAGAAGATCATGTTCGGTCAGACGGCCGCCAACACCAAGCGCTGAGGCGACCATGGCGACGGGCGGCACCGCGGGCCGGGGCTGGCGCGGGCCCTTGCGCCTCGTCCTCACGGTGGTGCCGCCCCTCGTCGGGGTGGTGCTGATCGGCCAGGCGGTGGTGGATTCGATCGGCGGCGACATCCGCCGCTGGCAGTTCGCCCTGGGCGCGGTCTGCCTGTGCCTGACCGTCGCCGGGCGGCTGGTGCCGGAGGAGTGAGCGGGTTTCCGACTTCGCGCGGGCCGCAGGGCTGTCCGGGACAATGAGTGGCGCGGGGTTCCCCCCCTTCTGCGGGGAAGGGGGAACCCCGCGCCATTCTCGTTCTCGACCCTCATAAAAAAACTCTCCCACCTTTCACCCTGGGCAGATCCCCGCCCCACCCAATCTAGGGAGGCTCGATACCCGGCATCAGGATCACCCGCCCGGCATGACATGCACCCGCCCCCTCGCCCGCAGCGCCCGCGCATGACCCTCGACCAGGGCCTCGCCTTCGGCCTCATCGGGGTCACCGTCCTGCTCTTCGTCTGGGGGCGGCTGCCCTACGACCTCGTGGCGCTCCTCTCCCTGGTCGCCGGGGTGGCTCTGGGGCTGGTGCCGGCCTCGAAGGCGTTCGACGGATTCGCCGACGACGTGGTGATCATCGTGGTGAGCGCGCTGGTGATCTCCGCCGCAATCTCCCGCTCGGGCGTGGTCGAGAGCGCGATGCGCCCGCTGCTGCCTTACTTGCGAAAACCCCGCCAGCAGGTGCCGGCGCTCGCCGGCGCGGTGATGGGGCTGTCGATCGTCACCAAGAATATCGGGGCGCTCGCCATCTTCATGCCGGTGGCGCTCCAGCTCGGGCGCAAGACCGGCACGTCGGCCTCGCTGCTCCTGATGCCGATGTCCTTCGCCTCGCTGATCGGCGGCCTCGTCACGCTGGTGGGCTCGTCGAACAACATCATCGTTGCCAAGGTGCGGGCCGACATCGTCGGCCAGCCCTTCGGAATGTTCGACTTCACCCCCGTCGGCCTCGGGCTGGCGGTGGCGGGCCTCGCCTTCCTGTCGGTGGGCTACCGGCTGCTCCCCAGGGACCGGCGCCCGGCCGGGTCGCTCGCCGCCGCCTTCCGGATCGAGGCGTATACCACCGAGGCCGGCCTGCCGGCGGAATCGCCCCTCGTCGGGGCCACGGTGGGCGAGCTGGAGGCGCTCGGCGACGGCGACGTGACGGTGGCGACCGTCATCCGCGAGCGGTTCCGCCGCTACGTGCCGGGGCCGGACTGGCGGCTGCAGGCCAACGACATCCTGCTCCTCGACGGCGAGCCGGAGGACCTGGAGCGCCTGGTGGCGCGGGCCAAGCTCACCCTGGTCGGGACCCAGCCGGCCGGCGGCGAGATGACGGTGATCGAGGCGGTGATCCCCGACGGCTCGGCGCTCGCCGGCACGACGGCGACGGAGGCGGATCTCGGGGCGCGCTACGGCACCGCGCTCCTGGCGGTCAGCCGCTCGGGCGCGGCGATCACCCGGCGCATCGGCAGCGTGCGCCTGCGGGCCGGCGACGTGGTGGTTTTGCGCGCCGAAGCCGAAAGGCTGGCCGAGGTGCTCACCGAATTCGGCCTGTTGCCGCTCGCCGAGCGCAAACTGGCGCTCGGCCACAGCCGCCGCAGCTACATCCCGATCGCGGTGCTGGCCGGCGCGATGGCGCTGGTCGCGCTCCACCTCGTGCCGGTGGCGATGGCGTTCTTCGGCGCCGCGGTGCTGCTCCTGGTCCTGCGCGTCATGACCATGCACGAGGCCTACGAGACGATCGAGTGGCCGGTGATCGTGCTGCTCGGTGCGCTCATCCCGGTGAGCGACGCGGTACGGACCACCGGCGGCACCGACCTCATCGCCGGGGCGCTGTCGCACGCGATGCAGACCGTGCCGCCGATGCTGGCGATCGGGCTCCTGCTGATCGCCGCCATGGCGGTGACGCCGTTCCTCAACAACGCCGCGACGGTGCTGGTGATGGGCCCGATCGGCGCGAGCCTCGCCCAGAAGCTTGGGCTCAATCCCGACCCGTTCCTGATGGCGGTGTCGGTCGGCGCGGCCTGCGACTTCCTCACCCCGATCGGCCACCAGTGCAACACCCTGGTGATGGGCCCGGGCGGCTACCGCTTCGGCGATTACGCCCGCCTCGGCCTGCCGCTCTCGATCATGGTGATCGTCGTCGGCACGCTGCTGATCAGCCTGTTCTGGCCGGTGGCGATCCCATGATATGTTTATGGAAACAACACTTTGTGCGGTCGAGATTTCGATTTTTTAATCTATCGCAATATAAAATCTTGTTAATTATATGAATAATAAATTAAATACTATCTATATACTAATAGTGCCACTAAGGCATTGTTCCAAGCGTGGACAAGAAGCAATGTAAAAAATGCCTGATTGGCGTACCTGAGATATGTCAAGGTCAGACCTAAGGGAATGATCGCGATCGGGAGTGAATTCGCTCCGGTATAATGCGACATAACCCAAACGACACAAGTAGATATGGCGACAATTTCTACATTATATTTGCAAGAGATTAATTCCCATAGCCCGACTCGAAAAAGCGCTTCTTCTGCGAGGGGCATCAAAAATATAATACTAAATAAAAATAAGATGAAATCTGCATCTAATTGCATTTTATATTTTTGAATCATTTGATAATAATCAGCAACGCAAAGATAAGAGCTTATTAATATGATGGATAAAATAATAGGCATCAATTTTAAATTCTTATAATATCCATCTCTTATGTAACTACATTTTTTCCCCCGCAAAGCGATTATAGTCGCTACGCAGCAGCCGACCAAATTTACTATTGACCCTAGATAAATTAAGCGAAAGTTTACGCACATATTTACTGAACAATATGGCAAAAAATTTGATCTAATTATCAGAATAGCAAACACAAATGAAACCATGTATGAAACTAGAATTACTATTGAAACAACAAATATCCTCACTAAAATCATATTCATATCGCGCCGCTGAATCGAATTACCGATACTAGGGATAGATCTGTAACGAGTGCGACCTACCTAGAGCACTTCACGATCGCGCTGCAATCGCGAAGCTCTCTAGGTCTTTGATTTTGCCGCATTTTCTGCGACGAACCGGTATCCACTTCGTCGGAAAATGCTCTAGGCAAGCCACACTCATCAATTTTTAGTTTTTTTCAATCATCCCGGCCCGCCACTCCAGTTATTGTCATAAGGATAGTACATCTGAGGGTAAGCACCATGTTCTGATATACCATATCCATTGTCTATCGGCATGAAAGAGCTAGTCCACGGCGCTGTTACAGGCGCGAACGATCCATAACCAAAATTCGGATCAGCAGGTCTATACTGAGAAGGATCGTACGACGTGATAGCCGCGCCCATCCAACTGAACATCATTGTTCCGATTTTTCCTCATATTCCTCCAAAGAATCCTGAAAAACCCGAAACCGTATTTCCAGCTACGTTCTTGTATATGTCGCTACTGAAAGGCAGACTGCCTCCATCTCCGCGACCGGGCACAAAGCCATAGCCATCGCTATAAACGGGCGTACCACTGAACAAGCTTGCGATATCGTTACGACCGACATCGATTGCCGGCAGTGATATTGCCCCTTCGTACATCAATCTGCCTTGGCGGTCAAAGTAATAATCGATGCCGCGGCGATCAGCTTCGATAGAGTCAATATCTAATCACCTATTTGTTTCAAGTGACCCAAGGAAAATACCCGTATCAATTTCTACAGCAACATTTTTATAGGATTATGCATTTCCGCATAGGCCTTACCATATAGTAGATATATAATAATATTTTGTTATGTAATTGAATTTTTGCTTATTTGATAAATTTGTTTTTCGTGTTCGCTATTAAATAGATTTTGTAAGTATTTTTTCTTGCGAATTCGCGGTTCACAAAACGTGATCCGAGCACCGGTAGAAATGTGTGACACCTTGTCGCCACGGGCCAGAATCGTGTCTCCCGGGCCCGGGGGATACAGAGGGGGCATGACGGCGATCTGGTTCATCTTCGCGCTCATGACCGGCCTGGCGGTGCTCGCCCTGCTCTGGCCCATGTCGCGCCGCCCGGCCCTCGCGGGCCTCCCCGAAGGCGAGGCGCGCATCGCCACCGAGACCGGATTCTACCGCGACCAGTTGCGCGAGATCGACCGCGACGCCGCCCGCGGGCTCCTCGCCGCTCCGGAAGCCGAGGCGGCCCGGGCCGAGGCCGCGCGCCGCCTGCTGCGGGCGAGCCGCGAGCCCGGCCGGAACCCGGGCGCGGTGGGCGAGCCGGCCCTGCGCCGGCGCCGGGCGGCCTCCGCCTTCGCCCTCTCGACGGTGCCGCTCGTCGCCCTCCTCGTCTACGGCATCTACGGCTCGCCGGACCTGCCGGCCCAGCCCCAGGCCGAGCGCCTGGCCCATGCCCAATCGGCCGGCAACGACCTCGCGGCGGCCCTGGCGCAGATCGAGGCCCACCTCGCCAAGGCGCCGGAGGACGGCCGCGGCTGGACGGTGATCGCCCCGGTCTACCTGCGCCTCGGCCGCACCGAGGACGCCATCAAGGCCTACGAGAATGCCCTGCGCATCCTCGGCGACGACGCCGGGCGCCTGGCCGATTACGGCGAGGCCCTGGTGGCGGCGGGCGACGGGGTCGTCTCGGCCAAGGCCCGCGACGCCTTCGAGCGGGCGCTCAAGCAGGATCCCAAGGCGGTCAAGCCGCAATTCTACCTCGCCCGGGCCGCCGAGCAGGACGGCGACCGCGAGACGGCCCGTGCCCGCTACGCCGCGCTCGCCGCCGCCGCGCCCCCCGAGGCGCCCTGGCTGCCGATGGTGCGCGACAGCCTCGCCCGCCTCGACGGCAAAGCCGTGCCGCCCGCCGCCGCGGCCGGGAATCCCGGCGGGAATCCCGGCATGAGCGAGGAGCAGCGCGGGATGATCCGCGGCATGGTCGAGGGGCTGGCCCAGCGGCTGGCCGAGAAGGGTGGATCGCCGGAGGAATGGGGCCGGCTAGTGCGCTCCTACGTGGTGCTCGGTGATCGCCCGAAGGCGGAGGCGACCCTCTCCCAGGCGCGGACCGCGCTCGGGGGCGACCCCGGCAAGCTGGCCGCTCTGGACGACGTGGCGCGGGAGCTGGGTTTGGGTGCAGCGAAGGCGGTGCCGTGAGAATCGCGACGCTCCTGACCCCTCCCCCCTCTGCGGGGGAGGGTGGCCTGCGGAGCAGGCCGGGAGAGGGGCGGCGCGACGCTGATCCAGGGGGCGCCCTTCATCAAGCGCACGACCTGTCCGGAAACGTGGTTCCCCTCTCCCGACCCCTGCTGACGCAGGGGCCACCCTCCCCCGCAAAGGGGGGAGGGTTCCAGCGCGCGCCCGTCTCGGCCTCGCCGGGCAAGCTCTGCTATGACATGACCATCGACAGAGCCGGCGTCTCCAGGCCGGCCCCCGGGAGACGCCCCTCATGACGCGCCGGCGCCGCCGTTCCGTCCTCATCCTCGTCTGCGGCGCCGTGCTGGCGGTGGCGGCCGGGCTCGTCCTCTCGGCGATGCGCGACACGATCGTGTTCTTCCGCTCGCCGACCGAGGTGGCGAGCCAGAAGGTCGCGCCCGGCACCCGCTTCCGCCTCGGCGGGCTGGTCGAGGCCGGCTCGCTCAAGCGCGAGGCCGACGGGCACGTGGAATTTTCCGTCACCGATACCGGATCGACCGTGCCGGTGCGCTACCGCGGCCTGCTGCCCGACCTGTTCCGCGAAGGCCAGGGCGTGGTGACCGAGGGCGTGCTCCAGGCCGACGGGACGTTCCGCGCCGACACGGTGCTGGCCAAGCACGACGAGACCTACATGCCCCGCGAGGTCGCCGACGCCCTCAAGGCGCAAGGGCGCTGGCAGGAAGGCGCCGGCAAGCCGGGGGCAAGTTCTTCCGCCCAGGGCGCGTCCGCGCAACCGCAAGCCGAGCCCGTCTCGCGCACCGCCGTCAAATAGCGCGGTCCCCGTGCGGCGGAAGGTCTTGGCGGCGCGGGAGACGAAGCGGATTACGATGACGCCCGCGATCCGCCGCGGCAGGATGCCGAGACGGGAGAGCCGTCGACCGATCTCCCGTTCCGATGACTGAAACGCTTACCGAAAGGTCGCCCCGTTGCTGATCGAGGTTGGTCACTACGCCCTCGCCCTGGCGCTCGCCCTGTCGCTGACGCAGATGGTGATGCCGGTCTGGGCGAGCCGCACCGGCGACCCGGTCCTGCGCAGCGTCACGGTGCCGGCCGCGCTCGCCACCTTCGCGTGCATCGCCTTCGCGTTCGGGGCGCTGACCTACGCCCACGTCACCTCGGACTTCTCGGTCCAGAACGTCGTCGAGAATTCCCACTCGATGAAGCCGCTGATCTACAAGATCTCCGGCGTCTGGGGGAATCACGAGGGCTCGATGCTGCTCTGGGTGCTGATCCTGGCGCTGTTCGGCGCCGTGGTGGCGCTCGCCCGGAATTCCGTTCCGCCGGTTCTTCGCGCCAACACCCTCGGGGTGCAGGCCGCGATCACCGCGGTGTTCCTGCTCTTCATCCTGGTCACCTCGAACCCCTTCGCCCGGCTCAACCCGGCCCCGATGGAGGGGCGCGACCTCAACCCGCTGCTCCAGGATCCCGGCCTCGCGATCCATCCGCCGCTGCTCTATCTCGGCTATGTCGGCTTCTCGATCACCTTCGCCTTCGCCATCGCGGCCTTGATCGAGGGCCGGATCGACGCCGCCTGGGCGCGCGCCGTGCGGCCCTGGACGCTCGCGGCCTGGTGCTTCCTCACCGTCGGCATCGCCATGGGGTCGTACTGGGCCTATTACGAGCTCGGCTGGGGCGGCTGGTGGTTCTGGGACCCGGTCGAGAACGCCTCGCTGATGCCGTGGCTCGCCGGCACGGCGCTCGTCCATTCCACCGTCGTGATGGAGAAGCGCGACGCGCTCAAGGTCTGGACGGTCTTGCTCGCCATCCTGACCTTCTCCCTGTCGCTGCTCGGCACCTTCCTGGTGCGCTCCGGCGTGCTCACCTCGGTCCACACCTTCGCCACCGATCCGACCCGGGGCACCTTCATCCTCGGCATCCTGGTGCTGTTCATCGGCGGCTCGCTGGCACTCTATGCCTGGCGGGCGCCGACCCTGCGCCAGGGCGGCCTGTTCGCGCCGATCTCCCGCGAGGGCGCGCTGGTGATGAACAACCTGTTCCTGTCGGCGGCCTGCGCCACGGTGCTCGTCGGCACGCTCTATCCCCTGGCGCTCGAATCGCTGACGGGAGAGAAAATCTCGGTCGGGGCGCCGTTCTTCAACCTGACCTTCGTGCCGCTGGCGGTGCCGCTGCTCCTCGTCGTGCCGTTCGGCCAGACGCTGGCCTGGAAGCGCGGCGACCTTGCGGCGGCGAGCCAGCGGCTGTTCGCCGGCTTCGCGCTGGCCCTCGTCATCGCGCTGGGCGCCGTCGCGGTGACCTGGGGCGGGCCGGTCGGGGCGCCGCTGGGCATCGGGCTCGGCGCCTATCTGGTGATCGGCGCCGCCCTCGAGATCGTCACCCGGGCCAGGGGCAAGACCTTTGGCCTGTCCCTGCGCCGCGCCGCCGGCCTGCCGCGCTCGGCCTGGGGCACGGCGCTGGCGCATGCCGGCGTCGGCGTGACGGTGATCGGCATCGCAGCGCAAGCCTGGAGCGTCGAATCGCTCGCCACCGTGCAGCGCGGCGGGGAGCTGCGCGCCGGCCCCTACGTCGCGGTGCTGGAGGGCGTCCTGCCCCGCACCGGGCCGAACTACACCGAGACCGTCGCCCACCTGACCATCCGGGACGACGGCGTGCCGGTCGGCGTGATCGAGCCGGGCAAGCGGTTCTACGCCTCGCGCAACATGTCGGTGAGCGAGGCGGGCCTGCTGACCCGCGGGGTGAGCCAGGTCTATGCCAGCGTCGGCGAGACCGCGGCCGACGGCAGCGTCGGCATCCGCCTGTACTACAAGCCGCTGGTGCTGCTGATCTGGCTCGGCGCCGTGGTGATGGCGCTCGGCGGCGGCCTCTCCCTGACCGACCGGCGCTTCCGCGTCGGCGCCCCGGCCCTGAAGCCGGCGATCCGCAACGCCGCCGGCCCGGTGCCGCCCCACTCGGTCCCGGCGGAGTAGGCCCCGATGCGCGCTGTCCGCTCCGCTCTCCTCGCCCTGGCGCTGCTCGCTCCCGTCGCCGCCGGCGCGGTGCAGCCCGACGAGGTGATGAAGGATCCAGGCCTGGAGTCGCGGGCCCGGTCGATCTCGGCCGGCCTGCGCTGCCTGGTCTGCCAGAACCAGTCGATCGACGATTCCGACGCGCCGCTCGCCCGCGACCTGCGGCTGATCGTGCGCGAGCGCCTGCGCCAGGGCGACAGCAACGACGCGGTGGTCGATTACGTGGTCCACCGCTACGGGGAGTTCGTGCTGCTGCGCCCGGTCCTGGCCTGGCACACCGCCTTTCTCTGGCTGACGCCCGTTCTGGTGGTCGGCCTCGGCGGCCTCGCCCTGTGGGCCGCGGGCCGGCGGCGCAAGGCCACGGCGCCGAAGGCCCTCTCGGCCGCGGAAGAAGCGGCGGTCGCCGACCTGATGCGCCGGGCCGAGCCGCGGTGAGCGGCAGCCTCACCGACATCGCCGGCCTCCGCGTCGGTCACGCCGAGGATGCGCGAGCGCTGTCCGGCGTCACCGCGATCGTCTTCGACACACCCACGGTGGCGGCGGTCGACATCCGCGGCGGCGGGCCCGGTACGCGGGAGACCGACCTCCTCGATCCCGAGCGCACGGTGCCGGGGGTCGATGCGCTCGTCCTGTCCGGCGGTTCGGTCTTCGGGTTGGATGCCGCCTCCGGCGTCACCGCCTGGCTCGCCGAGACCGGCCGCGGCTTCGCGGTCGGCCCGGCGCGGGTGCCGATCGTGCCGGCGGCGATCCTGTTCGACCTCCTCAACGGCGGCGACAAGGCGTGGGGCCGCTACCCGCCCTATCGCGACCTCGGCTTCGCGGCGGCCGCTTCCGCCGGCACCGATCCGGTGGCGATGGGCTCGGTCGGGGCCGGGCTCGGGGCGCGCACCGCCAACCTCAAGGGGGGCTTGGGCAGCGCCTCGGCCGTGGTCGAGGGCACGGGCGCCCGCGTCGCGGCGCTCGTCGCGGTGAACGCGCTGGGGCGGGTCACGGTCGGGGACGGGCCGCATTTCTGGGCCGGCCCGTTCGAGGAGGGCGACGAGTTCGGGGGATTGGGCCCCGCGCCGACCATCCCGGCCGACGCCTTCGCCTGGCCGATGAAGCCGATGCCCGGCGCCAACACGACGATCGCGGTGGTGGCGACCGATGCCCGCCTGACCAAGGCCGAGGCGCGCCGCCTCGCCGTGACGGCGCAGGACGGGCTCGCCCGGGCGATCGTGCCCGCTCACACGCCGCTGGACGGCGACCTGGTCTTTGCCGCCGCCACGGGCGCCGTGCCGCTCGCCGATCCGGTCGGGGATCTGGCGCGGCTGGGCGATGCCGCGGCGCGGGTGCTGGCGCGGGCGGTGGCGTTGGGGGTGTACCACGCGAGCGCCTTGCCGGTGGCGGGGGCGCAAGCCGCGTGGCGGGATCGGTTCGGAGGATAGGCGCGGCTTTGCGATACAGTCAGTGTGCATCGCCGCTTCTTCGCGCGTGATTCCAACGGTCGTTGAAGACGACCTTTGATATTAGCATGAATATTATCGAGAGAGTGGGAGCCTGTTTGACTGATCGACATACTCCAATCCCATCCACAACCTCATCCTGAGGTGCGACCGCAGGGAGCCCTCCTTCGAGGCTCCCTGCGGTCGCACCTCAGGATGAGGTCGCGGATAGGATGGAAAATTACCTTGCGATGCTGTTCTTGCAACTCAAGTATTCTTTCAGAGTCTGTTTGAGCAGTAATTTCTGAAAAATACATGAGATTATTGGGGGGATATCCTACCCAGCACCTCATCCTGAGGTGCGACTGAAAGGAGCCTCGAAGGAGGGCTCCAGAAGCCTCCGCGATCCCTGGAGCCCTCCTTCGAGGTCAGTCGATCTTCGATCGACTGACACCTCAGGATGAGGTGGATGGGTAGGACATCTCATGCTCACCGTCAGATTTTGGCTGTCAAATCCGCTCAAACAGGCTCTGAGGTCCCCACCCCTCAGAACTGATACCGCAGCCCCGCCGTCACCCCATGCGCCACCCCGGCCCGGGTGCCGATCGCCGCCTGGTAATCCACCCGCCAGCCGAGGTTCTCGGTCAGGCTGCCCTGGAGGCCGACCCCGGCGGTGACGTAGTCGGATGTCAGGAACGGGATCGCCGCGGTCGCGACGGCCATCGGGTTCTGGACGCTGGCGAGGCGGAACAGGCCGGCTTTCTGCTGCGGCCCGAGGCCGAGATTGTAGGCCACCCGCACCGAGGGGACGATGCCGCCGAAGCCCGTATAGGCGAGTTCCGCGCCGAAGCGGGCGGTGGTCTGGAGCACCGTGAGGCCGCCATAGGCGACGTTGTTGCCCGCCGCCCCCGTCTCGGTGAAGCCGCCGACCCGGGCCGAGAGGTGGCTCAGGCCCGCGAAGGGCATCAGCCGGAAAGCGTCGCGGTCGAGGATCAGGCCGGCCTCGCCGTCGAGCGACAGCGCGGTGGCGGAGGTCTTGGAGTCGGCCGTCAGCCCGTACGCGGCCGGGCGGCGGATGCCCGAGAGGTCGATGATCGGGGCGCCGCCGACGATGCCCTGCGCATAGAAGGTCGGGCCGTAATAGCCGCCATAGGCCGCGACCGTGAAGGCGCTCTGGTCCTGGCGGAACCCTTGCGGCCGCGACAGCGAGCCGCCGCCCCCGCCGACCGCGAGGCCGGCCCGCCACGGGCCGGTGAGCGGCAGGTCGAAGCCCGCCGAGCCTTGCGCGATGGTGCGGTCGAGGGACAGGCCGCCGTTGCGCGGCTGGTCGGCGAAGACGAAGTCGCCCCCGACCCAGAGCGCCGGGCCGGAGGTGCCCCAGGCGCCCTGGCCGGGAAGTCCGGCGCTGCGGCGGAGCGCCGAGAGGTGGTCCTGCACGCCCCGCGTCGCCGAGGCCGCGACGCCGATCGCGCCGGCCCCGAGGCCCTGGAGCACCGTCGGCGCCGTCGCCTTCATCACGGCGAGCGAGAGCGGATCGACGTAGGTCGGCAGGGTCAGCCGGTAGGCGAGCAGGATGTTGTCGTTGTTGATGCCGGCATCGTAGGGCTGGCCGTTGATGACGCCCTGGCGGGTCAGGAAGTCGTTGTCGTTGCCGACGAGCAGGAAATAGTCGTTGGGCGCCCGCTCGCTCAAGACCGGCACCAGGCCCATCGCCTCGATCTTCTCCGGCAGGGTGGTCTGGCTCGCCGGGTTGGTATTCAGGTTCATCCCGAAGCGGTTGAGCTGCACCGAGTTGAGCAGGTCGACGACCTCCCGGCTCTGCACCGGGGTCAGCCCGGCCCGCAAGGTGCCGTTCGGGGCGATCGGCGTCGTGCCGTCATAGGCGGTGCCGGCGATGTTGGTCGCGCCCGCGGTGTCGACGAAGAGCACGCTCTTGTAGACGATCGGCGTGGTGTTGCCGGTGCCGAGCCCGTTCGAATCGCGCGACAGCACCAGGAACTGGGTGTCGTTGAGCGCCAGCATCTCGCTCTGGGCCGCGGTACGGTTCGGGGCGCCGCCATTGCCGTTCTGCTGGTAGGCCGGCAGCTGCAGCACGTATTCGCGGCTCGGGGCTCCCGGGGTCGGGGTGCCGGAGACGTCGTAGTAGAGGATGCGGGTATTGGTCCGCTGCTGCTGGTTAGGCCCCGAATCCTGCAGCGTCGCGCTCTGGAGGATAGCGACGAGGCCGCGCCCGTCCGGCGTCAGTGCCAGCGCCTCGAGGCCCTGGTTGTTGCGCCGGCCGGTATCCGGGGGATTGAGCGAATTGAAGTTGAGCTGGCCGTTCGTCACCGGCTGGAGCGCCGCCGGGATGCCGATCAGGCCCTGGAGGCGGCCCTCGCGGCTGAAATAGTAGATGTTCGGGCCGTACTCGTCGCTGACGTAGAACGAGCCGTCGAGGCGGCGCGCCAGGCCCTCGGCGTCGAGGCTGATGCGCCCGGCGCTCGGGCCGGTGGCGGCGGAGGGCAGCACGGTGCCGAGCTGCGTGGTGGTGCCGGCGCCCGGATCGAGGCCGCTGAAACGCTGGCCCCTGGCATCGGTGAGCACGATGCCGCCATCCGGCGTCAGGGTGACCTGGCGCTGCGAGGTGGTGGCCTGCGGCAGGGCCGCAGTGCCGGCATAGGGCGTGAAGCTCAAGTTGAAGCGGTTGAGCCGGCCGGCATAGTCGCTGAACAGCCCGCCGTCGGGGTTGTTGTAGCCGCGGTCGGGCAGCGTGTAGAGCGTGCCCGTATAGGTGTCGCCGTTGCGCCGCCAAGTCGAGAGGTCGACGGCGAGCGAGGAGAACGAGCCGAGGGAATCGCCGAGGAAGTCCCGGGTGGTGGCCGGCAGCCGGGCCACGCCCTGGAGGCCCTGGTTGACGACCGTGGTGCCGCCGACATCGGTCGAGACCGGCCC
Source organism: Methylobacterium sp. 142-1Y (assembly GCF_057747795.1). Classification (NCBI taxonomy): domain Bacteria; kingdom Pseudomonadati; phylum Pseudomonadota; class Alphaproteobacteria; order Hyphomicrobiales; family Methylobacteriaceae; genus Methylobacterium; species Methylobacterium sp. 142-1Y. The sequence continues at coordinate 2,557,503 of NZ_CM173224.1, forward strand.
GTCGACGGGCTGGAGGTTCGGCACCCGCACCTGGACCGACTGGGCCTGCGCGAGCCCCGCGCCGGCGATCAGGCCGCCCGCCGTGAGCGCGGCGCGGATGGAAAGAATGGTCACGATTCGCCCCCAGGCTCACTTTGCGGCAGGGATGGGGCGGTTCGGTGACAGGCACGTGACGGAGTGTTGCCCGTTCGCACCGAATGGAACCCGGTGCGGCGCGCAGGCCACGGTTGCGCCGGCGGCCTCGCCCCGATCGGCGGACCGTGGCAGAAGCCTCGCGGGATCGACGGAGACGTCGCAGAAGACTTGGCAGGAGACTTGACGGCGGTGAGCTACCTGGTGGTCTTTCTCGGCGCCGGCCTCGGCGGGGCCCTGCGCCACGGCGTCAATCTCTGGGCCGCGCGGGCGGGCAGCAGCTTCCCGTTCGGCACGATGGTGATCAACATCCTCGGCTCGATCATGATGGGCGTGCTCACCGGCTGGTTCGCCGCAAGGGGCGGAGGACCGCAGGCCCTGCGGCTCTTCCTCACCACCGGGATCCTCGGCGGCTTCACCACCTTCTCGACATTCTCGCTCGAGGCCTTCCTGCTCTGGGAGCGCGGCGCGCACGCGGCGGCGCTCGCCTATGTGGGAGGATCGGTGGCGGCCGGCATCGTCGGCGTCGGCGTGAGCCTCCTGGTGCTGCGCCAGCTCGCGTGAGGCGGGAGCCGCGGCGACCAATCCGCGCGGGTTGACAAGCGGGGGGATCGGAGGCGGAGTCTCCCTCACGATGAGCGACACCGCCCCCCGTCCAGAGGCCGAGAAGCCCCGCATCGCCATCACCTACTGCACCCAGTGCAACTGGCTGCTGCGGGCCGGCTGGATGGCGCAGGAGCTGCTCTCGACCTTCCGCGACGCGATCGGCGAGGTGGCGCTGATCCCCGGGACCGGCGGCGCCTTCGCGATCACCTGCGGCGACGCCCTGATCTGGGAGCGCAAGCGCGACGGGGGATTTCCCGACATCAAGACCCTCAAGCAGCGGGTGCGCGACCGGATCGAGCCGGGCCGCGACCTCGGCCACATCGACAGGGCCTGACGCCTTGACCGAGCCGCGCCGCCGGCGCGCCGCCAGGACAGGGCACAAGGCAAGACAGGGTCCAGGGACGGTCGTCATGAGGACCACGCCATGATCCGCCGCCGGCTGAACGCCCTGCGGCGGGACGGGCTGTCGACGCAGGTCTACCTCGTCGCCCTGGCGATCGCGCTGATCGGGCCCGGCCTGCTGTTCACCGCCGTGCTGCTCGGTCGCTACGCCTCCCTGGAGCGGGTGCGCTTCCAGCAGGATGCCCGCGAGAGCGTGCGCGGCATCGCGCTCAGCGTCGACCGGGACATGGCCGGGCTCGTCTCCGTGCTCCAGACCCTCGCGGCCTCGCCGCGGCTGCGGCAGGAGGGATTCGGCCATCACGGACTCGCCGGCTTCGAGACCCAGGCCCAGGCGGTGACGGAGGCGACGGGCTTCCGCCTCTCGCTGCGCCGGCCGGACGGCACCCAGCTCGTCAACACCGCCCTGCCCCACGGCGCGCCGCTGCCGCAGGACCCGCATCCCGAGGATGCCGCCGTGCTGGCGACGAAGCGCCCGGTGGTCGGCGACGTCCGGGCGGGCGCGCCCGGGCGGGCGCCGACCTACGACGTGGCGGTGCCGGTGATGGTCGCAGGCGTGCCGGCCTACGTGCTCAGCCTCACGGTGCCGGTGGCGCGGCTGCACCAGATCCTGGTCCAGGATCTCGCGCCGGGCTGGACCACCGCGATCATCGACCGCAAGGGCCTGCTGCTCGCCCGCTCGGAGGATCAGGACAGCCTCGCCGGCCAGCCGATGCAGGCCTCCTTGCGCGGCTCCCCGTCCGGCGCCCCCGACATCTGGGAGGGGGTCGACCGCCGCAAGCGGCCGGTCCTCTACGTCGAGACCACCGCGAAGGCGGCGGGCTGGACCGTCGGCGCCAGCATCCCCAAGCAGCAGGTCGAGGCGCCGCTGCGCCACTGGGTCCTGGCCTTCGGGGGGTTCGGGCTCCTGGCGCTGGCGGTGTCCTCCGTCCTGGCGGTGAAGCTGTGGGCGCGGGTCGCCGAGCCGCTGCGCCAGCTCGCCCAGGCCGGCGGCGCGCTCGCCGTCGGCCAGCCGGTGCCGCGGGTCTCGACGCCGATCCGCGAGATCCGCCAGCTCGCCGACGTGCTGGCCGACGCCTCGCAGAGCCTGCGCCGGCGCATCGCCGAGCGCGACCAGGCGCTCGAGCAGCAGAGCCGCAGCCTCGCGGCCTTGCGCGAGAGCGAGGCGCGGTTCCGCCACATGGCCGATTCGGCCCCGGCCCTGATCTGGATGACCGACGAGGCGGGCGAGATCGTCTTCGCCAACCTCCACTACGATTACCTGTTCGGCCGCGCGACCGGGACGCTGACCGGGGGACGCTGGCGCGAGATCGTCCACCCGGACGACCTGCCGGGCTTCGCGGCGGCGTTCGAGACCGCATTCGCGGCGCGCACGCCCTTCCGCTGCGCGACCCGGGTGATCGACCGGCACGGGGCGACGCGCTGGCTCCTGTGCGAGGGGGTGGCCCGCCTCGACGATCACGGCCGCTTCCTCGGCTATACCGGCTGCAACGTCGACATCACCGAGGCCAAGGACGCCGAGACGGCGCTCCGCGAGGGCGAGGAGCGCCTGCGTCTGGCGCTCGCCGCCGGCCGGCTCGGCACCTGGGAGATCGACCTCGCCTCCGGGCAGCACCGCCTCTCGGCCCGCTCGGCGGAGATCTTCGGGGCAGCCCCGCTCTCGCACGAGGCCTGGACCCGCACCGTGCACCCGGAGGACCGGGCCCGGATCGAGGCGGCGCTCGCCGCCCTGCTGGCCGGGGATTCCGACTACCGCACCGAGTTCCGGATCCGCCCGGACCGTGCTCAGCTGCGCTGGGTCAGCGCCCAGGCGATCGTGCAGCGCGATGCCGGCGGCCGAGCGCGCCGGGTGATCGGCATCCATCAGGAGGTGACCGAGCGCAAGCGGGCCGAGGAGCACCTGCGCCTCCTGGTGCACGAGCTGAACCACCGGGTGAAGAACACGCTGGCCACCGTGCAGTCGATCGCGATGCAGAGCCTGCGCGGCCTCGACGGGCCGGCCGCCGCCGGTGCCAGGACGGCCTTCGAGGCGCGGCTGATCGCGCTCGCCCGCGTCCACGACGTGCTCACCCGCGAGAGCTGGGAGGGGGCGGAGCTGGCCGAGGTGGTGAAGGATGCGCTCGCGCCCCTCGACGGGCCGGGGGAGCGCTTCGTCGTCGGCGGCCCCGCCTTGCGCCTGCCGCCCCGCATCGCCCTGTCGATCGCCATGGCGCTGCACGAGCTCGCCACCAACGCGGTCAAGTACGGCGCCCTCTCGGTGCCGGCGGGCCAGGTCGCCCTGTCGTGGAGCGTCGCGGAGGGGCGTCTCGCCTTGCGCTGGCAGGAAAGCGGCGGGCCGCCGGTCGTCCCCCCGACCCGCACCGGCTTCGGCTCCCGCCTGATCGAGCGCAGCCTCGCCCGCGAGCTCGACGGCACCGTGAGCCTGAGCTTCCCGCGGGAGGGCGTGGTCTGCACCATCGTGGCGCCGTTGGGGGAGCCTGAGGTGACGCAGCCGGACGCGCGGGAGGAGGAAACCGCGCCGGCCCGGCGCCGGGCGGCGGGGCAATCGTGAGGTGCGGGGCTGTCCGGAGCAATTTTCGGAGACGACAATAGCGCGGGTATTCCCCTCTCCCCGCGGGCGGCTATCGCATTCACACATCTCGGTTCGAGCGTTCTCCCTCTCGAAGGTAGCGCGCCTCCCCTCCCCCTTGCGGGGAGGGGTATGGGGGTGGGGGTGGTACCGGATAGACCGCGCGCTTTACGCGGCACCACCCCCACCCCTAACCCCTCCCCACAAGGGGGAGGGGAAAGCGCCCATATTTCCAGAGGGTTAGCTCTCGGAGGAGAAGTGTGAATCCGCTCGCCGCCCGCGGGGAGAGGGGGCGGCCCGCACCGGTCTGATCATCGGACCTTCCCTAAGAGAAATCCATAAACCCCGAAGACTCCTGCATCGGAGCGGAAGTAAGCCGCCCGGTCGATGGCCGGCGGCGAAAACTCTCCCATATCGCCTGGGAAAGCCGAGGGCCCGTCCCGCGCCCGGCGCCGGACGGATCACCGATGACCCCAGACCCGACGCAAAGCCCCGCGCCCCGCCGGCCGCTCCGCGCGCGGCTCGGCCCCGTGCGCAGCCGGGCCGGGCTGACCACCGCGGGGGCCGCCCTGCTGCTGCTGGTGGGCTCCGCCAACGGGCTGCTGCTGGCCTGGCAGAGCACCGTCCAGCACCGCATCACCCACACGCTGTCGGTCGACCGGACCCTGATGCAGGTGCTGGCCGACCTCCTCGACAGCGAGACCGGGCAGCGCGGCTACCTCCTGACCGGTGATTCCTCCTTCCTGGTGCCCTACACCGCCGGCCAGGCCCGGATCGCCGCGGAGCTGCCGGTGCTGGACGCCGAGCTGCGCGGCTCGGCCCCCCAGGAGGCTCGCCTGAAGGCGCTGCGCCCCGCCATCGCCCGCAAGTTCGTCGAACTCGACCGGACGCTCGCCCTCGACCGGGCCGGCGACCGCGACGGGGCGCTGGCCCTGGTGCGGGCGGGCGAGGGCAAGACCGAGATGGACGAGATCCGCCGGATCATCGAGGCGATGCGCGCCCAGGAGGACGAGGTGCTGCTGGGCTACCAGCGGCACGCCCACGGAATCGAGGCGATGGTGGGCATCGGCAGCGTGGTGTCGGTCGGCATCATGGCGCTGCTCGCGGTGCTGGCCCTGCGCGAGACGGCGCGGCGGGCGGCCCTGTCGCGCTTCCTGCCCGCCGAGTTGGCGCCGCTCCTGGAGCGCGGCGGCAGCATGGCGCAGGGCGGCGGCCTGCGGCTCGGCGAGCGTCGCCACGCGGCCATCGCCTTCGTCGACATGCGCGGCTCCACCACGATCGCCGAGCGGGCCGATCCCGAGACGGTGGCGATCCTGGTCACGGGGTTCCGCCGCTGCGTCGCCCAGGCCGCCCGGGAGACCGGGGGCGTGATCGACAAGTTCATGGGCGACGGTGCGCTCGTGGTGTTCGGCGTGCCAGAGGCGCGGGCGGAGGCCGCCGCTCAAGGACTCGCCTTCGCGGAGCGGCTGGAGGAAGGGGTGGCGGCGTGGAACGCCGAATCGGGCGAAGCACCGGTGCGAATCGGCATCGGGGTGCATTGCGGCGAGGTGTTCGTCGGCGTGGTCGGCGACGACGACCGGCTCGAATTCACCGTGCTCGGCGACGCGGTCAACGTCGCGGCCCGGCTCGAACAGGCGACCAAGACCTTCGGGACCACCACCCTGGTGTCGCAGGCGGCGCTCGATGCGGCTCAGGTCTCCGGCGGGGCTTGGGCCTCCGGCGAGGCCTGGCGCGAGGTCAGCCGCCAGCCCCTGCGCGGCCGGCGGGAGGCCTTCCCGATCTACGGCCGGGCGGCCTGAGAGCGATGTGGGGAAAAATGGCGCGGGACGGGGTAGCGGTCCCGGCCGGCCTCTGCTATCGCAGCCGCCCCGGCCGGGTCGGCTCGAAGACGATCCGGCGGTGGAAGGCGCACCAGCTCTTGCCGTCCTGCACCGGCGCCCCGCAGCAGACCGCACGGTCGTTCGGTTCGCCGATGATGAACTTGCACACGAAGGCGCCCGATTGGGCGAACGGAACCCGGAGGCTCGGAGAGGGCTCCTCGACGGCGTCTGCGGTCACGATATGCGACATGCGCACGAGCTGGTTCATCGGGTACTGACTCGCTGGCCTTCCGCCACCCTCGACCAGAAGGGCACCGGGCCGGTTCGTTGCGGGCAGGTCCGTCACCGGATGCTCCACCCATGAGATCCGCGCCCCTGTCGACCCGCGCACACGCGTCGCAGGGGCAGCGGTGTTCGTACGAATTTGGGGTTGCGTCTCGCAGAACGCAAGCCCCTTAAGCATTTACGCGTGGTTTTCGACAGCCGGGGCGGGTTCGCGAAGGCCCTGTCAGCCCTTGCCGCGTCATCGACTTGCCATCCGGGCGCCCTATCCTTGGCGGATCGCCGCCACGAGTCTGCCCACGGGTCCGCCATGTCCGACGCCGCCCTCGCCCCCGACCGCGCCGGCGCGGCGCATGGTCACGCCCGGCCCGGCCGCCGGTTCGACCATCGCGTCCACCCGGCGGCGACGATCGGCTTCCTGGCCGTGCTGGCCGCCGGCCTCGCCTATGGCGGCACCAACCTCCTCGCCGACATGCAGCGGGCCGGCCAGCCGCCGCTCGCGCTGGGGGCCTTCGCGCTCCTCGGCCTCGCCCTCCTGATCGCGCTCGCCTTCGAGTTCGTGAACGGGTTTCACGATACCGCCAACGCGGTGGCGACGGTGATCTACACCCACTCGATGCCGCCTCTCGTCGCGGTGATCTGGTCCGGCGCCTTCAACTTCCTGGGCGTCATGGCCTCGACGGGTGCGGTCGCCTACAGCGTCGTGACCCTGCTGCCGGTCGAGCTGATCCTCCAGGTCGGCTCGGGGGCCGGCTACGCGATGATCTTCGCCCTCCTGCTCGCCGCGATCGTGTGGAACCTCGGCACCTGGGCCCTCGGCCTGCCGAATTCCTCGTCGCACGCGCTGATCGGCTCGGTGATCGGCGTCGGCCTCGCCAACCAGCTGATGGCGCCGGGCCATGCGGCCTCCGGCGTCGCCTGGGGACAGGCGGCGAGCGTGCTCGAATCGTTGCTGTTCAGCCCTCTCATCGGCTTCGTCTGCGCCGCCGGGCTGCTCCTCGTGCTCAAGCGCCTGGTGCGCCGGCCCGACCTCTACCGCGCACCGGAGGGCGAGGCGCCGCCGCCCCTTTGGATCCGCGGCCTGCTGATCCTCACCTGCACCGGCGTGTCCTTCGCGCATGGCGGCAATGACGGCCAGAAGGGCATGGGGCTGATCATGCTGATCCTGATCGGCGCCGCCCCCACGGCCTACGCGCTCAACCGCACCATGCCGGATTCGAGCACACAAGCCTTCGTGCAGGGCTCGGAGAGCGCGAGCCGGGTGTTTCGCGACCATGCCGGCGGGGCCCCGATCCCGGACGCGGCGCGAGCCCGGGCCAAGGTCGGCGAGGCCTTGAAGGCGGAATCACCGGCCAAGGCGCTCGCCGCGCCGGACGCCTTCGCGGCGCTCGCCGGCCTCGCGGACGACATCGCCGGGCAAGTGAAGAATTACGGCGCCATCCGCCACGTGCCGGCGGAGGCGACGCCGAACCTGCGCGCCGACATGTATCTCGCGAGCGACGCGGTGCGGCTCCTCACCGGCGAGCACTCGCCGCTCCGTGACACCGAGAAGGCGACCCTGACGGCCTATCGGCACACCCTCGACGACGGCACCCGGTACATCCCGACCTGGGTCAAGGTCGTGGTCGCCCTGGCGCTCGGCCTCGGCACGATGGTGGGCTGGAAGCGGATCGTCGTCACGGTCGGCGAGCGCATCGGCAAGCAGCATCTGACCTACGCGCAGGGCGCCTCGGCCGAGGCGGTCGCCGCCGGCACGATCGGGCTCGCCGAAGCCTACGGCCTGCCGGTCTCGACCACCCACATCCTGTCGAGCGGCGTCGCCGGCACGATGTGGGCCAACGGCACCGGCCTGCAGATGACGACGGTGCGCAACCTGGCGCTCGCCTGGATCCTGACCCTGCCGGCGGCGATCACCCTGGCGGGTGGCTTGTATTGGGGACTGCGGCATGTGTTCTGACGCAGGACAAGCATTCCGGGACAGGTGACGGCATCGGCATTCCCACCCGCGACCTCATCCTGAGGTGTCAGTCGATCTTCGATCGACTGACACCTCAGGATGAGGCTGGGGAATGGGATTGTCCGTCGTGTCTATTTTACGTCGTGCAATATTTTTGCTGAAGCAAGCATTCAACCCGCAACCGCCGACTTCCGATAAATCTCGACCAGCGAGCGGCCCGCATGCTCGACATGGATCCGCAGCAGGTTCGCCGCCGCGACGATCTCCCCCGCCTCGCACAGGTCGAGGATCGTGGTGTGCTCCATGTCGGCGCGGGCGACGTCGCCGGTGACGGAGAGTTGCAGGCGGGTCGGGCGGTCGCAATCCTGGAGCAGGCCGGCGACGATCGAGAGCGAGCGCGGCCGGCCGGCATGGCGCAGGAGGCCGAGATGGAAGCGCCGGTTCAGCTCGCCCCAATGCGCGACCTCACCGGCCGCAAGCGCCGCGCTGTACTCGTCGCGCAAGGCGCGCAGCTCCAAAAAATCCTCCTGGGTCAGATGACGGGCCGAGAGGATCAGCAATTGCGGCTCCAGGGAGACGCGGAGCTGAAACACGTCCTCGATCTCCTCGACCGAGAGCCCCGAGACCACCGCGCCGCGATGCGGCACGATCTTGACGAGGCCGCCGGCTTCGAGTTGCAGCAGCGCCTCGCGGATCGGGATCCGGCTGATGCCGAACTCCTCCGCCAGGGCGTCCTGGCGCAGCTGGAAGCCCGGCGCCAGGGTGCCCGAGAGGATGCGCTGGCGCAGGGCCTCGGCCACCGCCGCCGAGACGGTGCGGTGCCGCAGGCCCTCGGGGGAGGACAGGCCGGTCGTCCGGCGCGCCGTCACGGCCATGCTCGCATCCTCGCTGGTTCAGTCGAACGTATATTGTATACGATTCGGGATTTTCAAGCCGGTCAGAAGGTCGGCGGCGTGCAGGCGCTCACCACCTCGCAGGGATTCGGGCCGATGCAGCGGAAGCGGTGCGGCCGGCGGCTGGAGAAGTAATAGGCATCGCCCGGCCCGAGCACCCGGCGCTCGTCGTCCACCGTCACCTCCAGCCGCCCCGAGAGCACGATGCCGCCCTCCTCGCCGTCATGGACCAGCGGCACGCGGCCGGTATCCGCGCCGGGCTCGTAGCGCTCCTTGAGAAGTTGCAGGGCGCGGCCGAACAGGGTGTCGCCGACCTGGCGGTAGGAGATCCGCCCCTTGCCGATCTCAACCAGCTCCTCGCTGGCATAGAACGCCTTCTCGGTCCGCTCCGGCGTCAGGGAGAAGAACTCGGCGAGCCCGATCGGCACCGCGTCGAGGATGCGCTTGAGGGCGCCGACCGACGGGTTGGTCTGGCCCGATTCGATCAGCGAGATCGTCGAGTTCACCACCCCGGCGCGCTTCGCCAGCGCCCGCTGCGACAGGCCGTGCAGGAGGCGCACATGGCGCAGGCGCGCGCCCACCTCGTCGTTGGTCACCCCGGCTCCCCTGTTGAGGCTGTTGCGGATCGGGCAACACCTTAACCACGCAGCATGGTCCGTCAAAGGGTTGCGCCGACCCAGAAAAGGACTTGTTGCCCGTGCCGGAACGGTCTTGTCTGGGGGCGAAACCGCCCCAGACGACCCCGCCGGAGCCCCCCGCCATGAACGCCCATCCGCCGCGCCTCAACCGCCCGAGCCTCGACGCCTACTGGATGCCGTTCACGGCCAACCGCCAGTTCAAGGCGGCGCCGCGCCTGCTCGTGGCGGCCGAGGGCATGCACTACACGGCGGATGACGGGCGCACCGTCCTCGACGGCACCGCCGGCCTGTGGTGCGTCAATGCCGGGCACGGCCGCCGGCGCATCGCCGAGGCCGTCGAGCGCCAGCTCTCGACCCTCGACTACGCGCCCTCGTTCCAGATGGGCCACCCGATCGCCTTCGAGTTCGCCGAGCGTCTCGCCGCCATCGCGCCGGCCGGCACGCTCGACCGGGTGTTCTTCACCGGCTCGGGCTCGGAATCGGTCGATACCGCGCTCAAGATCGCGCTCGCCTACCAGCGCGCCATCGGCCAGGGCACCCGGACGCGGGTGATCGGGCGCGAGCGCGGCTATCACGGCGTCGGCTTCGGCGGCATCTCGGTCGGGGGGCTCGTCAACAACCGCCGGATGTTCCCGCTCCTCCCGGGCGTCGACCACCTGCGCCACACCCACGACCTCGCCCGCAACGCCTTCGTGCAGGGCCAGCCCGAGCACGGCGCCGACCTCGCCGACGACCTCGAGCGGCTGGTGGCGCTGCACGGCGCCGAGACCATCGCCGCGGTGATCGTCGAGCCGGTGGCGGGCTCCACCGGCGTGCTGGTGCCGCCGAAGGGCTACCTGGAGCGCCTGCGCGAGATCGCGACGAAGCACGGCATCCTGCTGATCTTCGACGAGGTCATCACCGGATTCGGCCGCCTCGGCGCGCCCTTCGCCACCGATTATTTCGGGGTCACCCCGGACCTCGTCACCACCGCCAAGGGGCTGACCAACGGCACGATCCCGATGGGCGCGGTCTTCGCCACCCGGGCCGTCCACGACGCGCTGATGCACGGGCCGGAGGGCGCGATCGAGCTCTTCCACGGCTACACCTATTCGGGCCATCCGGTCGCCTGCGCGGCCGGCCTCGCCACCCTGGAGATCTACGAGGAGGAAGGCCTCCTCACCCGCACGAAGCAGGTCCAGGCGCAGTGGCACGCGGCCATGCACGCGCTTCGCGACTGCCCGAACGTGATCGACATCCGCACCATCGGCCTCATCGCCGGCATCGAGCTGAAGTCCCGGGACGGGGCGCCGGGGGCCCGGGCCTACGACGTCTTCACCGATTGCTTCGAGAAGGGCCTGCTCATTCGCGTCACCGGCGACATCATCGCCCTGTCGCCGCCGCTGATCGCGGAAGCCGAGCACATCGACACCATGGCGTCGATGCTGGGCGACGCGCTGCGGCGGGCGGTGTGAGCGGCGGCTTTCCGCCCTATCCGCAGGGCAGTTCGGGAAAGAAAATGGCGCGGGATTCCGCCTCTCCCCGCGGGCGGGGAGAGGGCTGTGTCTCCGTTCAGGAGACGCAGCAAGCGGAGGCGAAGCCGGAGCGAGGGTGAGGGGGTGTTTCCGGAGGAGCCAAATCCGGCGCCTCCCCCTCACCCTCGCGGCGAACCTGCGGTTCGCTGCTCCCTGAGCCCCTTCGGAGCTCAGGCCTCTCCCCGCCCGCGGGGAGAGGGGAAACCAGCGCCTCGCCTTTTATCGTTCATGGCGCGCTGGATGACTGTGCCACTGCGCTCTACCCCCTCACCCCTCCCGCCGCATGAAGTCGAAGTCGCAGCCTTCATCGGCCTGGGTGACGGTGTCGTGGAACAGGCGGGCATAGCCCCGCGCCGCCCAGTCGGGCCGCGTCGGCGCGTCGAGGGCGGCGGCCCGGGCCGCGAGTTCGGCCTCGTCCACCAGGAGGTCGATGCGCCGTCCCTCGACGTCGAGCCGGATGCGGTCGCCGGTGCGCACCAAGGCGAGGGGCCCGCCCACCGCCGATTCGGGCGTGACGTGCAGCACGATGGTGCCGAACGCCGTGCCGCTCATCCGGGCATCCGAGATCCGCACCATGTCCTTGACGCCGGCCCGCGCCAGCTTCTTCGGAATCGGCAGGTAGCCCGCCTCCGGCATGCCCGGCGCGCCCTTCGGCCCGGCATTGCGCAGGACCAGCACGTCGTCGGCCGACACGTCGAGATCGGGATCGTCGATCCGCGCCGCCATGTCGGGAATCGACTCGAACACCACGGCCCGCCCCTCGTGCTGGAGCAGGCGCGGCGTCGCCGCCGAATGCTTGATCAGCGCACCGCGCGGGGCGAGGTTGCCGGTGAGCACCGCCATCGCGCCGACCGGCTTGATCGGTGACGTGGGCGAGCGGATCACGGTCTGGCCCGGCACCTCCTCGGCCGCCGCCACCACGTCGCGCAAGGTGGCGCCGGTGATGGTCGGGGCGTCGAGGTCGATCAGGTCGCCGAGTTCGCGCAAGAGCTTCGGCACGCCGCCGGCATGGTGGAAATGCTCCATGTAATGGTCGCCGGACGGCTTGAGGTCGACCAGCACCGGCACCTCGCGGCCGATCGCGTCGAGGCTCGCGAGGTCGAGGTCGATGCCGGCGCGGTTCGCCATGGCGGTGAGGTGGATCACCCCGTTGGTCGAGCCGCCGATCGCCTGCATGACCACCTGCGCGTTGCGGATCGCGGCCCTGGTCATGATCTGGCTCGGGCGCGGGCCGCCGGTCTTCGCCATCGTGGCGGCGACGGCCCCACTCGCCTCGGCGAGGCGGATCCGCTCGGCGTGAGGGGCCGGAATCGTGCCTGACATCGGGAGCGCCAGCCCCATCGCCTCGATCATGCAGGCCATGGTCGAGGCGGTGCCCATCACCATGCAGGTGCCGACCGACGGCGCGAGGCGCCCGTTGACGATCTCGATCTCCGGCTCGTCGATCTCGCCGGCCCGGTGCGCGCCCCAGAGGCGGCGGCAATCGGTGCAGGCGCCCAGAACCTCGCCGCGGTGATGGCCGACCACCATCGGGCCGACCGGAATCACCACGGTCGGCAGGTCGACGGAGGCCGCCGCCATCACCTGCGCCGGCAGGGTCTTGTCGCAGCCGCCGATGACGATCACCGCATCCATCGGCTGGGCCCGGATCATCTCCTCGGTGTCCATCGCCATCAGGTTGCGCAGGTACATCGAGGTCGGGTGGGCGAAGCTCTCGTGGATCGAGATCGTCGGGAACACCATCGGCATCGCGCCGGCCAGCATCACCCCGCGCTTGGCCGCCTCAATCAGCTGCGCGGCGTTGCCGTGGCAGGGATTGTAGTCGGAGGCGGTGTTGGTGATGCCGACGATCGGCCGGTCGAGGGCGTCGTCGGAATAGCCCGCCGCCTTGATGAAGGCCTTGCGCAGGAACAGCGAGAAGCCCGCATCCCCGTAGCTGGTCAGTCCCTTGCGCAGCCCCTTGGCCATAGTGGTCGTCCTCCCGGTTTGGTCGTTGCGGTCGGTTCTACGGCCGGGGGGAGGCGTGTCAACGAAGCCTCCGCGACGGCAGGCGGCGGATCTTTCGAGAGGTGTCGATCCGGAATCGCGGCGCTCAACGCCCGCGCCGCGACCAGCTCTCCGCGTTCACGGCGCCCCGCGGCACCTCGCCGGCCAGGATGGCCCGGACCTGCGCCACCGTGTCGAAGGCCTGCGCCTCGATCGCCGGCGGCGTGAGCCCGCCGATATGCGGGGTGGCGACGACGTTCGGCAGCCGGGCGAGGTCGGGCGAGGGCATCTGGTCGGGCGCGCGCCCGACATCCATCGCCGCGCCGGCGATCCGGCCCTCGGTGAGCGCCGCGGCGAGCGCCGCCTCGTCGACGAGGTTGCCGCGGGACAGGTTGATGAACACCGCGTCGCGCCGCATCCGCCCGAGGGCGGCCGCGTCGATCAGGTTCTCGGTCTCCGCCGTGGCGACCGCCAGGCACACGACGAAATCCGCATCGGTCATCAGCGTCTCGAACCCGACCTGCCGGACCCGCGGATCGCCGACCGTGACGTGGGGATCGGCGACCAGCACCTCCAGGCCGAGCGGGACGGCCAGAGCCGCGAGGTTCCGGCCGATCGCCCCGTAGCCGACGATGCCCAGCCGGCTGCCCGCGAGCTGGCGCCCCATCCGCACCTCCGGCATCCGTCCGGCCCGGTAATCCAGCACCGCCCGCGAGATGCCGCGCGACAGGTCGACCATGAAGCCGAGCGCCAGTTCGGTGACCGCCGCGACGAAGCCCGGGGCGGCATGGGTCACCAGCACGCCGGCCCGGCTCGCCGCCGCCACGTCGATGGTGCGGATGTCGACCGCGCAGCGCAGGAACGCCCGGAGCTGCGGCAAGTCGGAAAAAATCCCGGCCGGGCCGGCGGTGGCCCGGTCGGCGATGACGAGATCAACGCCGTGCGCGGCCGCCACGAGGGCGGCGGCGTCGAGCGGGTCGTCGCCCTCGTGCAGGACGACCTCGGCGAGGCCGTCGAGGGCGGCGAGCGCCCGCGGGCCGTAATAGTGCTCGCGGCTGTGCGGCGTATGCGTCAGGAGCACTTTCATCGTCGGTCCCCTTCGTCCCAAGATCGTGGTGCCAAGATCGTGGTGCCAAGATCGTGGTGCCAAGATCGTGGTGCCAAGATCGCTCACCCGGGATCGCGGTTCCACGATCGCCGACGATCGCGGTATCGGCCCGAGCCACCCAGGAGTTCATCCGCATGACAACGCCGTTCGATCCGGCCGCTTCGGGCTGGGAGGTCGTCGCGATGTCCGAGTTCATCGACCTGATCGGCCCGGTCTGGCAGCGGGAGAGCGAGGCCGGTCCGCTCTACGGGCTGCTGATCGCGGAGAAGCACCGCAACCGCAACGGCGTGGTCCATGGCGGCGTGATGGCGACGCTCCTCGACATGGCGCTGGGCCGCGTCGCGGCCGACGCGCAGGGCGGGCGCCGACAGGCGACGATCAACCTCGACCTGCAATTCCTCGAACCCGTCCAGGTCGGCGAGTTCCTGGTCGCCGAGTGCCGGGTGGTGCGGGCCACCCGCTCGATCCTGTTCATGCAGGGGCACCTGCGGGTCGGGGACCGGGTCTGCGCCGCGGCGCAAGGGGTCTGGAAGATCCTCGGGGCGTGACGCCCCCCGCCAGAGCATTTTCCGACGAAGGGGATACCGGTTCGTCGCAGAAAATGCGGCACGATCAAAAACCAGAAGCACCATCCGATCGCAACGCGATCGGATGGTGCTCCTGGTGGGCCTTGCGCGCGTCTCGCGTCATCGGCTCCTTGACGAACCTCCTGCCCGTCGGAGCGGCCGCCACGATGTCTGAAGCGAGTCCTCGTCCCCTCTCCCTTGCCGATCGCCTGGAGGCCAACGCGATCCTCGACCGGCTGGTGGCCGAGGAACCGACCTTCCCGGACGAGGATGCGCGCCGCCTGATCGCCCTCGTTCCCGTGCGCAAAGCCCGCCGCCTCACCCTGAATCTCGGCCTGCAGCGTCCCGGCACGAAATCCCGCGGCCACGCCGCCGGGCATGGCGACGTGGAACTGGAGGAGCCCGGCGAGACCACGACCTGGTCGAGCGATTCCCGGCCCGTCCTCCGGATCGGCGGCTACGAGGTCACCCACGTCCCCGGCACGATCGAGATCGCCCTGCTATGGTCGGAGACCCGGCTCGACCGGTCCGGCCAATCCTGCACCCTGAGCTACGACATCGTCACGGGCACGCCCCGGGAGATGCGGATCGCCCGCCAGGCGACGATCGGGTTCTTCGGGCTCCACGTCGCGACCGTCCGATACGTGCCGTGGAAGACCCCGCGGGCGGGTGGCTGAGGGGCGAGCGCGCCGCGGGCAGGGAAGTCGAGTGCGAAAGCCGACACTCGTCCGCTGCCGTCTTTCGAGGCGGCTTGCGCTGTGCGGCACAGCAAAACCGACACGACGGTGCAAATCAGGAAAAAAACGTCGCTTTTTTGCAATTACAGCGTCCCATCCGAATCAAGATGCGAACGGTTCTCCAGGTGCGGAATTGAAAGATCAATCGATCCTTTTTTGATTGTCTCCGGCGGTTACTCACCCACCTTACTCATGCAGGGTCCGCCGATCCCTACCGGGAGGGGTCACCGTCCGGTTCGGCTTCCGGACCACGCACCGATGCGGGTAAGCACCGCCCGGAAGGCCGTTCGCCGGCAGGCCGGGCTTTTGCCCGTCACATTCCTCCCACCGGCCGGGCCGCCCGCATCCCGCGAGAAAGCATCCCATGGATCAGGCAAAGCCCACGGACATGACCAGGACCCGCGCGAGGATCGCCCGGTCGGGGGCGGGGCGGGCCGGTTTCGTCACGGTGCGGGGCGCGCGGGAGCACAACCTGCGCGACGTGGACGTGGAGATGCCCCGCGACGCCCTCGTGGTGTTCACCGGCGTCTCCGGCTCCGGCAAGTCGTCGCTCGCCTTCGGCACCCTCTACGCGGAGGCGCAGCGCCGCTACTTCGAATCGGTCGCGCCCTATGCCCGCCGGATGATCGACCAGGTCGGCGTGCCGGACGTCGATGCCATCGAGGGGCTGCCCCCGGCGGTCGCCCTCCAGCAGCAGCGCGGAAGCCCAAGCGCGCGCTCCTCGGTCGGCAGCGTCACCACCCTGTCGAGCCTGGTGCGGATGATGTATTCGCGCGCCGGCACCTACCCGCCGGGCCAGCCGATGCTGTTCGCGGAGGATTTTTCCCCCAACACGCCGCAGGGCGCCTGCCCGTCCTGCGGCGGCCTCGGCCGGGTCTATAGCGCCACCGAGGCCTCGATGGTGCCCGACCCGTCGCTGACGATCCGCGAGCGCGCCGTCGCGGCCTGGCCGCAGGCCTGGGGCGGGCAGAACCTGCGCGACATCCTGGTGAGCCGCGGCGTCGACGTCGATACGCCGTGGCGGGACCTGCCGCGGGCGCTCCGGGACTGGATCCTGTTCACCGACGAGCAGCCGCAGGAGCCGGTCTATGCCGGGCTGACGCCGGAGCAGACGCGCCTTGCCCGCAAGCGCGGCCTGGAGCCGAGCTACACGGGTACCTTCACCAGCGCCCGCCGCCACGTGATGCACGCCTTCACCAATTCACAGAGCGCGCTGATGCGCCGGCGTGCCGCGAGCTACCTCGTGAGCGAGGATTGCCCGGCCTGCCACGGCAAGCGGCTCAAACCCGAAGCGCTCTCCGTCACCTTCGCCGGGCTCGATATCGGCGACCTCTCGCGGATGCCGCTCTGCGACCTCGCCGAGGCTCTTCGGCCGGCCGCCGAGGACAGTCTTCCCGAGGACGGCACGGATTCGGACGTTCTCGACCGCGAGGCGGGCCGGCGGGACCGGGCCGCGCGCGTCGCCGCCGGCGGATCGGCCCATGCGGCCGCGCCCGATACGCGGGCGACGCCGAATCTCTCGATCGAGAAGCGCCTCGCCGCCCAGCGCCTGGCCGCCGACCTCGTCGACCGGATCGGGACGCTCAGGAATCTCGGCCTCGGCTATCTCTCCCTCGACCGCGTCACCACGACCCTGTCCTCGGGCGAGCTGCAGCGCCTGCGGCTGGCCACCCAGCTGCGCTCGCAGCTCTTCGGCGTGGTCTACGTGCTCGACGAGCCGACCGCGGGCCTCCATCCCGCCGACGGCGACGCCATGCACGAGGCCCTGGCCGGGCTTCTCGAATCGGGCAACTCGCTCTTCGTCGTCGAGCACGACATCGGCACGATGCGCCGGGCCGACTGGCTCGTCGATGTTGGTCCTGCCGCTGGCGAGCATGGCGGCACGATTCTCTACAGCGGGCCGCCCGAGGGTCTGCGGGAGGTCGAGGACTCGCGCACGCGCCTGCACCTGTTCGGCCTCGCCGAACCGCCCGCCCGGCCCCGGCGGGAACCGACGGGGTGGCTGCGCCTGGAGGGCGTCACGCGCAACACCCTGCGCGGGGTCTCCGCCGCCTTCCCGCTCGGCTGCCTTACCGCCGTGACCGGCATCTCGGGCTCCGGCAAGTCGAGCCTCGTCAGCCAGGCGCTGCTCGATCTCGTCGGCGACCATCTCGGCCGCCCGGTCGAATCCGACGTCGAGCCCGAGGACCCGCTCGACGATGCCCCGGCGCCGACGCAAGGGCGCATCGCCGCCGGGATGGAGGCGATCCGGCGCCTGGTGAAGGTCGACCAGAAGCCGATCGGGCGCACGCCGCGCTCGAACCTCGCGACCTATACCGGCCTGTTCGACGCCGTCCGCAAGCTGTTCGCCGCCACCCCGGAGGCGCGGCGGCGCCGCTACGATGCCGGCCGCTTCTCCTTCAACGTCGCCAAGGGCCGCTGCCCGGTCTGCGAGGGCGAGGGCTTCGTCAGCGTCGAATTGCTGTTCATGCCGAGCGTCTACGCCCCCTGCCCGACCTGCCACGGCGCCCGCTACGCGCCGGAGACGCTGGAGGTGACCTGGAACGGCATGAGCATCGCCGACGTGCTCGGGCTCACGGTCGAGCGCGCCTGCGCGGCCTTCGCCGAGGAGCCCACGGTCCTGCGGCCGCTTGTGCTCCTGCGCGACCTCGGCCTCGGCTACCTGCGCCTGGGCCAGCCCGCCACCGAACTCTCCGGCGGCGAGGCCCAGCGGATCAAGCTCGCCACGGAATTGCAGCGCGGCCAGCGCGGCGGCACGCTCTACGTCCTCGACGAGCCGACGACGGGCCTGCACCCGACCGACGTGGACCGCCTGCTCGTCCAGCTCGCCGGCCTGGTCGATGCGGGCAACACCGTCGTCATGGTCGAGCACGACATGCGGGTGGTGGCCGCCGCGGACCACGTCATCGACATGGGCCCCGGCGCCGGCACGCTGGGCGGCCTGGTCGTGGCCGCCGGCCGACCGGAGGCGGTCGCCGCGACGCCGGAGAGCCGCACCGCGCCTTACTTGCGCGAGGAACTGGCGCTCGATGGCGGCCAGCAACGGAGCCCGGGTTGATATCAAAGGTCCAAGATGCTGATGCATCGTTTCGATCCCAGGCACGTCCGAGATCGACGGTGCCATCGATCCAAATCCTCAATCCCACCCACGACCTCATCCTAAGGTATTAGTCGATCGTAAATCGATCGACCTCGAAGGAGGGTTCCAGAAGTCTCTGCGCTCGCTGGAACCCTCCTTTGAGGCTCGCTTCGCTCACACCTCAGGATGAGGTCGCGAATGGGATGGAGACATTCGCTGACGATGCTGTCCTCACAGATCGAATGGGTTCTGCCTGTCCGGCACAGGTTTTCCCATCCCGGACCCCGAACGATGATGGATTCGGCATGACTGCCGCTCATCCGCACGAGGGTGTCGGGCACGGCACCGATCGTCACGTCATCCGCCGCCGGCGCATGGCGAGAAGCTCGGTCCCGAGCTGGTAGCGCCCCTCCCCGGCCAGACGCACGAGGCGCCGGAAATAGCCGCCCGGATTGCGAATCCGGTTCCGGCCCGACCCGACATCGTCGTCGTGCAGCTGTGCCACGACCAGCACCAGGATCGCCGCCTCGTACGGGCCCACGGCAGCGCAGGCCTCGGCCCAGGCGCTCGCATGCGCCCCGATCGTCGCCCTCAGCACCCGGCCGGCATCGAGGATCTCGTGTTCCTCGCGGAGATCGTCGCCCACCAGGTCGCGGACCACCGGGCAGGCCTCGACCACCAGCGCCGGCGACAGACCCGCCACCGGCCGCTCGACCGGGCGAGGCGCATCCGCCTTCCCCGACGAGTCCTTGCTCCAAGCCTCGGTAGGAGATCCTTTCTCTGTTTCTACGTGAGGGCACGTGTTGCCGTCACAGCCGGCTGCGTAGAAGCGATCCTCGACCATCCGGCGCAGTTCTCCCCAGGCCTCCAGAACCAGTTCCGGATCGCCCGCGCCGCGCCGGTCGGGCGTGGTCGCGTCGAGGCTCCCTTGCGCCTCGGCGAGGTCGGCGATCGTGGCGTCGGGATAGCGGGTCGCGAAGGCCTGCAGGGCTTCCGCCACGGCGCGCCGGTGCATCGTCACGAGATCGAAGGCCCGGCGGCGGCGCTCCCGCGCCTCGGCCCGCGCCTGGATCGCCAGCGCCCAGTCGCCCCGGCGCGCATGGAGCGGCGTCAGGTCGAAGCCGAAGGCGTCGAGGATCGTCCCGTCGCGGGACCGGATCGCGTAGCGCTTGCCGTTGGCGGAATCCTTCGGCGCGATGATCTCCAGGCCGACGAGGTCGCGGAGCGCATAGCGCACCGCACGCTCCGACAGCCCGGTGCGCGACACCAGGTACTCGTTCGACGGCCATACGATCAGGCGCGACCATTCCTGCTCGCCCCAGGTGGCGACGAGCTCGGACAGGACCAGCCGCAGCGACGGACGAAGGCCGAGCGCCTTCGCCGCCTCGCGGGCGGACGCCGACAGTTCCTTGCGCGTGACCGTACGCCCGTCCTCGAGGGCGCGTCTCTTCCCTGCGAGGGCGGCGCGCGTCAGCGGCCGGCCCCCGGTCTGAACCATCTCCACTCCACACCTCCTTGGACGGAGGCAAAGCGGGACCGTTCGCCCGAGAGGGCGTCATTGACGAGAAGGTCGGGAACCGCTAGAAGGAGGATGCCAATCCGGTCTTCAAGCGGCGGCTTCCCCAGCCCCCGTTATGAGATCCCAAAAAGCGCCGAGGTCCCCACCTCGGCGCTTTTTTGCTTTGCTGCGTCTACATCTGTTGTCCCACGAAAACCTGCTCGAGCGCGTGGATGATCGCGAGGCGCCGGTTCGGGAACTTGCCCTCACGCACCGCCGCGTCGATCGCCTGCTGCACCTGCGCCGGCACCCAGACGTTCGTCTCCGTCTCCCCGGAGGCCTTGCGGGCTTCGCGGAGCTTCTTGACGCGCTGAGACGGGGTATCGGCCATCGCTCTCGACTCCACGACTCGTAACGTTACGAGTCGTGTCACGAGTCGGGCCTGCGCCGCAACGCGGAGTCGAGATTCGGCGGTGGATGTTAAATTCGATTCACAGACGAATCGGGCGTGGGGCCGCTGCGAGTCCCCTGGCATGGTGATCTGGCATCCCGACGCGGCTCCACCGGTCGATTCGTGAAGAGTTCCATGCGGGATTCGGGAGAATCGTCGGCAATAGCTTCGAATCGGTGGGTTGGTCTTGGGAGCGGCGGGGTTCACCGGGGTCAATCGGGGGTGGGGCGCCTCTTCTTCCCTCTCGCGGCGGAACTGTTCGGGAAAACGAAGAGGCGCGGGTTTCCGCCTCTCCCCGCGGGCGGGGAGAGGAGGGTTCCCGCGCCGCCTCGGTCAAAGCTTATCCCCAGACCGCGCCTCATCGGCCGATCGGCCTAACCCCCGGCACGTTGTGAGAGCTAGGCCCCTCCGGATATCGTCGCGACGGCCGGGGGTACACCGGCGACGGGGTGAGACGGGATGCCGACGCGCAGGACGATCGTGCAGGGTCTGGGAGCGGGCCTGGTCCTGAGCCCCCTCCCCTTCCGCCGGGCCCGGGCCGACGCGCTGCGGCTGAGCATGGGCTCGCCGATGCCGCAGGCGCATCCGGCCACTACCTGCCTCGTCGAGGCGCTCGACGCGATCCGGGCCGAGAGCCAGGGCCGGATCGACATCACGCTCTATCCCGACAGCCAGCTCGGCAGCGAACTCAGCATGCAGTCGCAGCTACGCTCGGGCGCCATCGCCTTCACCCTCACCTCGGCGAGTTCGCTCCAGACCCTGGTGCCCCTCGCCGGCATTCCGGGCCTGGCTTACGCCTTCTCGGGCTACGTGCCGCTCTGGACCGCCCTCGACGGCGGGCCGCTGAGCGAGCGCATCCGGGACGCCCTGGCGAAGTTCGGCCTCAAGGCCTTCCGCGTCGTCGACAACGGGTTTCGCGACGTCATCACCGGCGCACGGCCGGTCGAGGCGGTGGCCGATCTCCAGGGCCTCAAGATCCGGGTGCCGCCGAGCCCGCTCCTGACCTCCCTGTTCCGGGCGCTCGGCGCCGCGCCGACCACCATCAACCTCGCCGAGACCTATGCCGCCCTGCAGACCCGGGTGGCCGACGGGATGGAGAACTCGCTGCCGCAGATCGAGGCGACGCGGGTCTACGAGGTCCAGAAGTACCTCTCGCGCACCGGCCATTCCTGGGACGGGCTGTGGATCCTCGCCCATGGCCGGACCTGGGATGCCCTGCCGAACGAGGCCCGCGCCCTGATCGGCCGCCACTTCGACACGGCGGTCGAGCGCCAGCGGCAGGCCTTCGTCCAGATGAACACGCAAGCCGAGGCGCGGCTGCGCGCCAGGGGCCTCGTCGTCACCAGGCCGGATCATGCGCCCTTCCGGGCCGCCCTGGAGCGGGCGGGCTACTATGCCGAGTGGAAGGGCCGGTTCGGCGCGGAGGCGTGGGGCGCGCTCGAGCGCTATACCGGCCCGCTCGGGGTGTGACTCGGGAGGGGCCTTCCTGGCGAGCCCCTGCCCTGCGGGCGGATGCCTTGCCCCGCTTCCCCCGTTTCGGGCAGCCTCCGGTCGAACGAAGCGAGCGGGGCAGGGCGTGACGATGAGCGAGCGGGCGGATTTCCTGGTGATCGGCCTCGGGGCCATGGGCAGCGCGGCGCTCTACCAGCTCGCCAGGCGCGGCGCCTCGGTGATCGGCCTCGACCGGTTCGCGCCCCCGCACACCATGGGTTCGAGCCACGGCGAGACGCGCATCACCCGGCAGGCGATCGGCGAGGGGCGCGATTACGTGCCCTTCGTCCTCGACGCGCACCGGATCTGGCGCGAACTGGAGGCCGAGACCGGCGAGAGCCTGCTTCACGCCTGCGGCGCCCTGGTGATGGCGCCCGGCAGCGGCACCAACTCGCATCACGGCAAGCCGGATTTCGTGCGCAACTCCATCGCGGCCGCCCGCGACTTCGGCATCCCGCACGAGGTGCTGGACGGGCGCGAGGTGGCCCGCCGCTTCCCGCAATTCCTCGGCCTCGACGGCGGCGAGATCGCCTATTACGAGCCCGGCGGCGGCTACGTCCGGCCCGAGGCCTGCATCGCCGCGCAGCTCAAGCGGGCCGCCGACCTCGGCGCCACGATCCGCACCGGAATCGAAGTGCTGTCGATCGCTCGAGACGGCGACGGCGTGCGGGTCGAGACCTCGGCCGGCACCTTCCTCGCCGGTGAGGTGGTGGTGTCGGCGGGCGCCTGGACCGCCCCGCTCCTCGGGGCGCCGTTCGACCGCCTGCTCGACGTGAAACGCCAGACCCTGCACTGGTATGCCCTCGACGAGACCAAGGCCTATGGTCCCGACGCGCCGGTCTATATCTGGATGCACGGTACGACGGACACCGATTACTTCTACGGCTTCCCGCCGCAAGCCGGCGAGACCAGCGTCAAGGTCGCGACCGAGCAATATGCGGACGGCACGACCGCCGACGCCGCCGACCGGACCGTCCATCCGGAGGAATCGGCCGGGATGTACCGGCACCACATTGCCGGGCGCCTCGCGGGGGCGACGCCGCAGGTCGTCCGGGCCGCCGCCTGCCTCTACACCGTCACCCCCGACCGGGGCTTCATCATCGACCGGCATCCGGGCAACGCCCGAATCCTGGTGGTGTCGGCGTGCTCCGGCCACGGCTTCAAGCACTCGGCCGGCATCGGCGCCGCCGCGGCCGAGGTGATGACCGAGGGGCGCAGCCGGGTCGACCTCCGGCCCTTCTCCCTCGACCGCTTCGCGCGGAGTTGACGCCCGCACCACCCTGGACGCTCGGCACAGACCTGACGGCTATACGTTTCAACAAAGCTACAATGCGATATCAGGTCGGGCCGCAAGGCTGGACCGACCCTTCACGCCTGCCGTTTCGATGATTCCGACCGCGCAACCGGGTGGCGACCTCGCGATGCAAGTGTTCGATCTCGCGCCCACCTCGCTGTGGCTGCAGGATCTCGGCGCACCGACATTGGGAGTCTGTTTGATGGCCTCAGGCGCCCGCTCCCACACACGACCTCATCCTGAGGTATCATACGCTTTCCGATTGATCGCTTCGCGATGCGGAAAGCGGCTTCGCTCAGGCGCCGCGCGGGCTGATGATCCGGAATCCGGACGTGATCGTCCGGATTCCGTATAGTCGATTGAAAATCGACTGACCTCGAAGGAGGGTTCCAGGGATCGTGAAGATGTCTGGAGCCATCCTTCGAGGCTCCTTTCAGTCTGCGATCTCCGATCTCCAGTATCTCAGGATGAGGTCGAAGATGGGAAAAGCTCACAAAGCCGAGCGAACAGGCTTCGACGTGCCGCTCATCCCATGACCCCCGTCGCCGTCGTCTCGTAGCCCGCCAGCTCCTCGCGCACGACCGCGAGGAAGCCGTCGATGAGCGGGTTGTTGAGGTGGCGGCTCGGGAACAGGGCGTGGCCGTGGAACGGGATCTCGGGCCGGAACGGCCGGAAGGCGATGCCGCTGCGGCGGTAATCGTCGGCCGCGATCGGGTTCACGATGCCGACGCCGAGCCCCTGCTCGACCAGGGCGCAGATGGTCGCCCCGAACGGCGTCTCCAGCATCAGCTGGCGGCGGATGCCGGCGGCCTCGAAGGCACGGTCGACCCGGGTCCGCGCCCCGTCCTCCAGGGACAGGGAGACGAAGGATTCCCCCTCCAGGTCCTCCGGCACGATGACGGCCCGTTCCGCCAGCCGGTGGCCGGGCGGCAGGGCGCACAGGCCCGGAATCGCGTAGAGCGGGCGAGACTCGATGAACGGCGTCTCGACGACGTTCGCCATGAAGCCGATGTCGCAATAGGAGGCCGACATCCAGCGCATCACCGTGCCGTCGCTGCCCATCTGGAGCGAGATCGCGACAGTCGGGAAGTGCTCGCGATAGCGCCGGATGCAGCGCGGGATGAAGCCGAGCGCCATCACGGGCATCGCGGCGACCCGCAGGCGCCCGCTGCCGAACACCCGGATGTCGCGCGCGACCTGGGCCAGGTTCTCCAGCCCCAGGAAGCTGCGCTCGACCTCGCGGTAGAACGACAATCCCTCGTCGGTCGGGCGCAGGCGCCCGGCCAGACGCTCGAACAGGGTGAGGCCGGTCGCCGATTCGAGCTCCGCGATCAGCCGGCTGACGCTCGGCTGCGAGGTGCGTAGGGCCTGTGCCGCCGCCGTCATCGATCCGCGCAGCATCACGACGCGGAAAGCCTCGACCTGCCTCAGATTCATGCATCACCCCATATCAGCCGTGAATAGCATGCGCAAAAACCAGCATTTGACCAGATAGGGGAAGCCCCACACACTGCTCGCCATGTCCGAGCAGATCGCCGTACAGATCCAGTCCCCGAGCGGGCTCTCCTGCCTGCGCTGCGACTTCGCGCTCCCCCTCGGAGACCACGACGCGGGGTGCCCGCGTTGCGCGGCCGAGGAGCACGCGTCGAACCTGCGCCTCGTCTTTCGCGGTGCAGCACAGGGCCGGATCGTGTTGCCCCCGACCGGCGGCATCTCGCTCGGCGAGGGTGGAACACCGCAGGTCGAGGCGCCGGACCTTGCCGCCGAGGCGGGGCTAGGCCGGCTGTCCCTGAAGCTCGAATGGTGCAACCCGACCGGCTCGCACAAGGACCGGATGAGCGCCCCGCTGCTCGCCCGGGCGCGCGAGCGCGGCGCCACGCTGGTGGCGGCGGCCTCGAGCGGCAATGCCGGCGTGTCGCTGGCGGCCTATGCGGCGCGGGCGGGACTGGCGGCCGAGATCGCCACGACCCCCTCCATGCCCGACGGCGCCCGCCGGGCGATCCGTGCCACCGGCGCCCGGCTGGTCGAGGTCGCCGACACTGCGGCGCGCTGGGAGCATGTCGGGCGGCTCGCCGCCGAGGGGGCCTTCGCCGCCACCAACTACCGGCGGCCGGCTTTGGGCACCAACCCGTTCGGGATCGCCGGCTACAAGGCGCTCGCGGCCGAGATCGCCGCCGACGGTTTGCCCGACCTCGTCGTGGTGCCGTGCGCCCGGGGCGACCTCTTGTCGGGGCTGCTGCTCGGATTCCAGGAACTCGGGCGCGGGATGCCGCGGCTCGTCGCCGTCGAGCCGTTCCCGCGCCTCGCCCGCGTCCTCGCCGGGGCCGATTATCGCGAGTCGTTTCCGGGCCGGACGGCGCAGCTGTCGATCGGCGGCGACACCGTGACCTTCCAGGCGCTCCACGCCCTGCGGGAGAGCCGCGGCACGGCGGTCGTCGTCGACGACGCGGCCGCGCGGGCCGCGCAAATGCGCCTTGGCCGGGCCGGTCTCCACGCCGAGCTCTCCGCCGCCGCCGGCGTCGCGGCCCTGTCCGTGCTTGGCGCCGAGGGCGCGCTCGCCGGCCGTCACGCCGTCGCGGTCCTGACCGGCTCCGGCGCGGGCGCCATGGACGCACCGACCGACACGAATCCATTCGACCAGAGAGGACCCCGATGACCCTGCTCCGGCACCTCGCCCGCACCGCCCTTGCGGCCGTCACTCTCGCCGCCGGCCTGTCCGCGGCGGCCGCCCAGGCGCTGCCGCCGCTGCCGAAGGCGATCCAGGCCGCGGGCGTGCTGCGGGCCGGGGTGCGCTGCGATCAGCCGCCCTACGGCTACAAGGACGAATCGGGCAACTTCGCCGGCATCGAGACCGACATGGCGATCCAGATCGCCGCCTGGGCCTTCGGCTCCCCGGACAAGATCGAGCTGACCTGCGTCACCGCCGAGAACCGCATCCCGCAGCTGATGGGCAAGAAGGTCGACATCCTCATCGCCACCCTCGGGGTCACGGCGGAGCGGGCCCGGGTGATCGAGTTCTCGAAGCCCTACCGCTGGGGCGGCTCGGACATGCTGGTCGCGAAGGACAGCCCGATCAGGAAGCTCGACGACGTCGCCGGCAAGACCGTGATCATGCTCAAGGGCTCGACCCAGGCGAAGTGGTTCGAGGACAACATGCCCAAGGTCGAGACCTTGAGGCTCAACACCGCCTCGGACGCCCTCCAGTCACTCAAGCAGGGCCGCGGCGACGCCTATACGCACGATGCCGCGACCCTGGTGGTTGTCGCCGCCAAGGACCCGTCCTTGCGCCTCGTCGGAGAATCCTTCGCGGTGACGGATGCCGCCGCGGGCCTGCGCAAGAACGATCCCGAATGGCTCGCCTATGTCGATGCGGCGCTCGCCCGGATGAAGGCGGACGGTCTCTACGCGAAGTGGGTCGACAAATGGGTGCCGGCCGACCTGCGCCCGTTCTACGCCGAGGCCTTCACGAAGCCGAAGCCGACGGCGCGCTGAGGGCCTGAGCCTCCTCTGCGCAGAGGCTGTCCGGGGATAGGCAAAGGCGCAGGTTTTCCCCTCCCCCCTCTGCGGGGGAGGGTGCCCGGCGGAGCCGGGTGGGAGAGGGGCAGCGCGACGATGCTCCAGGTGGCGTCCGTCATCACGGTCGCGACCTCTCCGGAACCGGCGTCCCCTCTCCCGCCCCACTCCGTGGGGCACCCTCCCCCGCAGAGGGGGGAGGGGGAAACCCGCGCCACACCCTTCCCGGGCTGCCCTGGCACGAGGGAAGAAGAGAAAGCTACAGCGTCTACAGCGGGTTGGCTCTCGTAGACGACCGACCGATCCGCCACCCCCCGACCACGAAGAGAGGCCGGCATGGAGTTCGATCTCGCCTACCTGATGGCGCAGGGGCCGGCGCTCATGCGCGGCCTGTGGCTCACGGTGCAGGTCAGCCTGATCGCGATCGTGCTCTCCGTCATCGTCGGCCTCCTCGGCGCGGCGGTGCGGGTGCTCGAGGTGCCGGTCCTCGGCCGGGTCGTGGCGGGCTATGTCGAGTTCATCCGCAACACGCCGATGCTGGCGCAGCTGTTCTTCATCTTCTACGGCCTGCCCGGCATCGGCGTGAAGCTGTCGCTGTTCTGGTCGGGCGTGCTGTGCCTGACGCTCTGGGCGGGCGCCTACCAGATCGAGAACCTGCGCGGCGGGCTTGCCACCGTGGGCAAGGGCCTGCGCGAGGCGTCGTACGCGCTCGGGCTCACGCCCTGGCGCTTCTTCCACCTCGTCGCCGCGCCACTGGCGATCCGGGTGGCGCTGCCGGCGATGCTCAACACCGCGATCTCGCTCCTGAAGAACTCGTCCTACCTCCAGGCGATCGGGCTCGCCGAACTCACTTTTGTCGCGATCGACCGGATCTCGATGGATTTCCGCACCCTCGAGATGTTCGCGGCGATCTGCGTGATCTACCTCGCGCTGGTCCTCGCCCTGTCGTTCCTCGCGAGCCGGCTCGAATGGCGGCTCAACGCGCCGTTCCGGCACTGAAGGGGCGCAATCGATGGATCTCCTCGTCCGGAACCTGCCCTTCATCCTCCAGGGCCTCGGGCTGACCCTGGCGCTCTCGCTCACTACGCTCCTCTTCGTGACGCTCCTGTCCGGGCTCCTCGGCATCCTGGCGACTTTGCGGTTCCGGGCCTTGCGCATCCTGGTGCGGATCTGGGTCGAGCTGTTTCGCGACATCCCGCTGATCGTGAACATCTTCCTGGTGTTCTTCGTCGCGCCCCTCGCCGGCCTCGACCTGACGCCGTTCTGGGCGGTGACGGTCGGCCTGTCGCTCTGGGGCAGCGCCAACGGCGCCGAGATCGTGCGCGGCGGCCTCAACGCCGTGCCGCGCCACCAATGGCAGAGCGCGGCGGCGCTCGGGCTCAAGACCTGGGAGGTCTACGGCTTCATCACCGGCCCGCAGGCGTTGCGGGCCATCCTGCCGCCCTTCGTCGGGCTGCTCACGCTCCTGATCCAGGCGACCTCGCTCGGCGCCCTCGTCGGCGTCGGCGAGTTCTTCAAGGTCGGCCAGATCATCGTCGAGCGCACCACGATGATGGAGGGCTGGAACCCGGCCTTCCTCGTCTACGGCGCCGTGCTCGTCACCTATTTCGTGATCTGCTCCGGGCTGTCCTGGTTCGGCCGCTGGCTCGAACGGCGCCTCGGCCGGATGCAAGCCCGTCCCGTCCCCGCAGCCTCCGCCGCGACGGCACCCGCCCCGCAGCTTCCCTGAACCCCGGCGCGACCGGCCGCGGCCGGCCCGGCCCTAAGATCTAACAAAAAGGTCTCAGCCATGGAATCGAAGGTCAGCCGCCGGCTCACCGAGCCGGTCGCCAAGGAAGTGTGCGAGCACATCTACGCGCCGCGCCTGGCACGCGACTTCCACGCCGTGTTCGCGGCGATGACCGACCTCAACCAGGCCCACGTGCTGATGCTGGCGGGGTGCGGGTTGATCGCCCCGGCCTCGGCCCGGGCGCTGGCGGCGGGCCTGCTGCGGATGGAGGAGGAGGGCCCCGGCGCCGTGCCCCTCGATCCCGAGCGCGAGGATTCGTACTTCAACTACGAGGCGCAGCTGATCCGGCTGATCGGCCAGGATGCCGGCGGGCGGATGCACATCGCCCGCAGCCGCAACGACCTGACCTCCGCCCTCGACCGGATGCGGGCCCGCGACCTCCTGCTCGATGCCGGCCAGGCGCTGCTCTCGGTCGAGGAACATGCCCTCGACGGCGCCTACCGGTTCCGCGACGTGGTGATGCCCGGCTACACCCATCTCCAGCCGGCCCAGCCCGTCACCTACGGCTTCTACCTCGCGGGAATCGCCCAGGCGCTGGCGCGGGATTTCGGCCGCCTGTCGGATGCCTGGGCCCGCACCAATCTCAGCCCGCTCGGGGCGGGCGCGCTCGCCGGCACCGCCTTCGCGATCGACCGGGATCGCCTTGCCGCGAGCCTCGGCTTCGACGGGCTCGTCGAGAACACCCTCGATGCCGTCGCGACCCGCGATTTCGGCCTCGAGATCCTGGCCGGCCTGTCGCAGGTCGCGATCGGCTGGAGCCGGGTGGCGCAGGATTACCACGTGCTGGTCTCGCACGAGTTCCAGACCATCGAGTTTCCCGACCGGGTCACCGGCACCTCCAGCATCATGCCGCAGAAGAAGAACCCGGTGGTGCTGGAGCACCTGAAGGGCAAGGCCGGCCAGATGCTCGGCCTCTACGTGGCGGCGGCGAGCGCCGTGAAGGGCACGCACTTCACCAACACCATCGACGGCAACCGCGAGACGATGCGCGGGGTGTGGGAGGCCGGCGAGGAAACCCTGCGCTGCCTGTCCCTGTTCGACCTCGTCATCGCCACCGCCCGGCCCAACGCCGCCCTGATGCGCCGGCGCGTCACCGAGGATTTCGCCTCCGCCACCGACCTCGCCGATCTGATGGTGCGCGAGGCCGGCCTGTCCTTCCGCGAGGCGCACCACGTCGTCGGCGCGGTGGTGCGGGCGGCGATGGATGCGGGCCTCTCCGCCGACGGCATCACGCCCGCCATGGTCGACGAGGCGGCCCAGGCCCAGATCGGCCGGCCCCTCGGGCTCTCCGGCGAGGCGGTGCGGGGGAGCCTCGATCCGGCGGCGAGCGTCGCCGCCCGCACCCTCCCGGGCGGTCCGGCACCGGAGGCGGTCGCCCGCGCGGTCGAGGCGGCGCAACGACGGCTGGAGACGCGCCGCGCCGCCCTCGTCGCCCGGCGCACGCAGCTCCAGGCGGCGCGCGACGCGCTCAAGCGGGCGGTGCGGGAGCTGGCCGCATGACCCCCGAACCGCTGATCTCCCTGCATGGGCTGACGAAGCAGTTCGGGGCGTTCCGGGCCCTGCGCGGCATCGACCTCGACGTCGAGGCGGGCAGCGTCGTGGTGCTGATCGGCCCGAGCGGATCGGGCAAGAGCACGCTCATCCGCTGCATCAACGGGCTGGTGCGGCCCGATGGCGGCAGCCTCCGCGTCGCCGGCCGGCCGGTCGCTCTCGGCGACGAGGGCGCCTGGCAGCGCCTGCGCACCGAGATCGGCATGGTCTTCCAGGACTACGCCCTGTTCCCGCACCTCACGGTGCTCCGCAACATGACGCTCGCGCCGATGCGCCGGCTCAAGCTGTCGCGGGCGGAGGCCGAGGCGCAGGCGCGGGCCCTGCTCGCCCGGGTCGGCCTCGCCCACAAGGCGGAGGATTATCCGGGCGCGCTCTCGGGCGGCCAGCAGCAGCGGGTCGCGATCGTGCGGGCGCTCGCCATGCGGCCGAAGGCGATCCTGTTCGACGAGCCGACCTCCGCCCTCGACCCCGAGACGATCGTCGACGTGCTCGACGTGATGCGCGGGCTCGCCCGCGACGGCACCACCATGGTGGTGGTGACCCACGAGATGGGATTCGCCCGCGAGGTCGCCGACCGCGTCGTCTTCATGGCCGAGGGCGCCATCGTCGAGGAGGGCTCCCCGGATGCCCTCTTCGGCGCGCCCCGTCACGCCCGCACGCAAAGTTTCCTCTCCTCCCTCCGCTCCGAGGCCCTCCATGCCTGATCCGGCCGCCCTCCTCGCCGAGGGCTTCACCACCGATCCGTACTGGTGGGACGCCGCTCCGCCTGAGACCGTCCGCGACCCGCTGCCGGAGGAGACCGACGTGCTGGTCGTCGGTTCGGGCTATTGCGGCCTCTCGGCGGCGGCGGAACTCGCCCGCAGCGGCGTCGCCGTCACGGTGGTCGATGCGGAGGAGCTGGGGGCCGGGGCCTCGACCCGCTCCGGCGGCATGGTGTCGAGCGGGCAGAAGCTGGTGATCGGCGGCGCGATCAAGGGCGTCGATGCCGCCCGCATGGCGCGGCTCCTGGAAGACTCTCTCTCCTCCTACGAGCACCTGAAGACGCTGATCCGCGAGGAGGCGCTCGACGCCGATCTCGGCGTCGTCGGCCGCTACTTCGCCGCCTACGTGCCGCGCCACTACGACCGGCTCCGCCGCAACGGCGAGTTGCTGGCGCGCCATACCGGCGTCACCGTCCACGAGATTCCGCGGAGCCGCCAGCACGAGGTGACCCGGACCGATTTCTACCACGGCGGCATCGTCATCGACGATTACGGCGGCCTGCATCCGGGCAAGTATCACCGGGCCCTGCGCGCCCTCGCCCGGCGCCACGGCGCCACCTTGCGCTCGCACGCCCCCGTGCTGGCGGTCGAGCCTCTCGAGGGCGGGCGTTTCGCCGTCGAGACCGGGCGCGGCCGGATCCGGGCCCGGCACGTCCTCTACGGCACCAACGGCTACAGCGACCGGGCGAGCCCGTACCTGCGCAAGCGCGTGGTGCCGGTGCGCAGCTACCAGATCGCCACCGAGCCGCTGCCGCGGGCGCTGATGGACGCGATCAACCCGGGCCGGCGGATGATCACCGATTCGCGCCGCGAGCTGATCTATGCCCGGCCCTCGCCGGACGGCACCCGCCTCTTGTTCGGCAGCCGGCCGGGGATGTTCACGGTCCCGGAACGCGAGGCGGCGCCGAAGCTCCACGCCCTGATGCGGGCGGTGTGGCCGCAACTCGCCGAGACCCGGGTGACGCATTGCTGGAGCGGCAAGGTCGGCATGACCGCCGACAAGCTCGCCCATCTCGGCCGCCAGGACGGCATCGACTTCGCGGTCGGCTGCAACGGCAACGGCGTGGCGCTGATGACCTATCTCGGCCATCAGGCGGCGCTGAAGCTCTTGGGCCGCCAGAACCGCCCGAGCGCCTTCGATTCCCCGAGCTTCGCCCCCGTGCCGGTGCCGTTCTACGACGGCCGGCCGTGGTTCCTGCCGGTGGTGAGCGGGTGGTACCATCTTCGGGATGCGGTGGAGCATCGGCTGGCGCGGTCGTGACGGCGGGCCGCACATCTGGAGGTCTGTCCGAGGAAAGGATGGCGCGGGTTTCCCCCTCTCCCCGCGGGCGGGGAGAGGGCCGCTGACCCCTCGTCGGGTCAGCGGCAAGCCCGAAGGGCGAGGGTGAGGGGGTGTCTCCGGAGGAGTCTCACGCGTCGAGACCCCCTCACCCTCGCTCCGGCTACGCCTGCGCTTGCTGCGTCCCCTGGACGGTGACGCAGCCCTCTCCCCGCCCGCGGGGAGAGGAGATGTCCCGCGCCTTCCTGTGCGCCGGACAGCCCCCCTCACCCCGCATACGGCGGCGCCGTCATCGACTGCCGCACCGCCTCGACGAGGTCGAGGGCGACCGGGGACGGGCTGCGCTGGGGCGGAAACACCGCCGCGAACTCGAACTCGATGCGCGGCACGAAGGGCCGCACCACCACCCCGCGGCCCTCGAATTCCCGGGCGGTGAACGGATCGGAGATCGACACCCCGATCCCCGACGAGACCAGCCCGCACAGGATCTCCGACAGGGCGGTCTCGATGCGTAAGCTTCGACGCACGCCGTCGCGGTGGAAGGCCTGGTCGACGAGGTGGCGCCCGGTCGAGCCGGCGGTGAGCGACACGAAGGTCTCGCCCTCGAAGTCCCGCGGCCCGAGCTCGGCCTTCTCCGCCAGCCGATGGCCCTCCGGCAGCACCGCGACCCGGGCCACCGCCGGCAGGCGCCGGCTCGGCACGCCGTCATGGGCGATCGGCACCTCGGCAAAGCCGACATCGCACTGGTTGTTGGTCACCCAGTCGACTACGATCGGAGAGATCACCCCGAACAGCGACAGGTTCAGGTTCGGCCGGTCCTTGAGGAAGTGCCCGGCGAGCCGCGGCAGGTAGCCGTTGGCGAGCGCCGGCAGGGCCGCGACCCGCAGGAACCCGGTGCGCCGGGAGCGGATTTCTTCCGCCGCCGCGCCGATCCGCTCCAGCCCGACGAAGGAGCGCTCGACCTCCGTATAGAGCGCGGTCGCGGCTGCCGTCGGGACCAGGCCGGTGCCGCGCTTCTCGAACAGGGGCATGTTGAGCAGCGCCTGGAGGTCGCGCAGCAGCCGGCTCACCGCCGGCTGCGTCACCCCCATCAGGGCGGCGGCCTCGGTGACGCTGCCGGTCAGCATCGTGGCGCGGAAGGCCTCGACCTGCCGCAGGTTGATCCGTGCCAAACGCGCCCTCCCCCGTCCCGATGCGAACCATAACATTTCGACATGAAGAGGGCGCCATTTCGCATTGGACGATTCCCGACGGGCCCGGCACCTTTTTGCCCATCGGCGCGCCATGGCACATTCTTGTGCAGCGCCGTATCGCGACCGCGAGAGGAGACAGGTCCTTGGTGAAGCAGCTCGGCCTCCTGACCGCCCTCGGCCTCACGGCCCTGGCCACCTCCCTCGCGCCCGCCCTGGCGCAGCAGCCGACGCTCTACGTCGCCGGCTATGGCGGCTCGTTCGAGAAGACGATCCGCACCGAGGTGATCCCGGCCTTCGAGAAGGCCAACAACGTCAAGGTCGAGTACGTCGCCGGCAATTCCACCGACACGCTCGCCAAGCTCCAGGCGCAGAAGGGCAACCAGCAGATCGATGTCGCCATCGTCGATGACGGCCCGATGTACCAGGCGATCCAGCTCGGATTCTGCGATAAGGTCGGCGACCTGCCGGCCGACCTCTACGACCTCGCCCGCTTCAAGGACGACCGGGCGGTGGCGACCGGCCTCGTCGCCACGGGCCTGATGTACAACACCAAGGTCTTTTCGGAGCGGGGCTGGGCGCCGCCGACCTCCTGGAACGACCTCAAGGACCCCAAGTACCGCCAGACCCTCGTCATCCCGCCGATCAACAACACCTACGGGCTCAACGTCCTGGTGATGCTGGCGAAGATGAACGGCGGCAGCGAGAAGAACGTCGATTCTGCGTTCAAGATCTTCAAGTCCGAGATCAACCCGAACGTGCTCGCCTACGAGCCGTCGCCCGGCAAGATGACCGAGCTGTTCCAGTCCGGCCAGGCGGTGATCGCGGTCTGGGGCACCGGCCGGGTGCAGGGGCTCGCCAATACCGGCTTCCCGGTCGATTTCGTCTACCCGAAGGAGGGCGCGGTCGCGCTCCTCACCGCCGCCTGCCCGGTGGCGAAGCCGAAGGTGTCGCCGCTGGCCAACGCCTTCATCAAGGCGCTGCTCGATCCCAAGGTGCAGCTGACGATGCTGAAGGAATACGGCTACGGCCCGGTCCTGAAATCGGTCGAGGTGCCGCCGGAGATGATCAAGATGGCCCCCGTCGGCGCGCGGGCCGCCGCTCTCTACACCCCGGACTGGAGCGTGGTGAACGAGAAGCGCGAGGAGTGGACCAAGCGGTGGAACCGGGAGGTGGAGCGGTGAGAAAACCGCGTCCTTCGGCAGTTTTCAGAGACTCGCGCATGTCCGCATAGGACGCGGGTTTCCCCCTCTCCCCGCGGGCGGGGAGAGGCTTGAGCACCCCTTGTCGGGTGCTCAAGGAGCCCGCAGGGCGAGGGTGAGGGGGTGTTTCCGGTAAGAGCCTCACTCGTCGAGACCCCCTCACCCTCGCTCCGGCTTCGCCTCCGCTAGCCGCGTTCCCTGAACGGGAACACGGCCCTCTCCCCGCCCGCGGGGAGAGGAGTAGGCCCGCGCCATTCCTTCTCCCGGACAGCCCCGGATCCTCCCCATGACCCCCCTCCCCCGCTCCGCCCCGCTGCTCGAACTCGAGCACGTCGCCAAGGCCTTCGGCCCCCATGTCGCGGTCGAGGATTTTTCCCTCGCGGTCGCGCCCGGCGAGTTCGTGTCGTTCCTGGGCCCCTCGGGCTGCGGCAAGACCACGACGCTCCAGATGATCGCCGGCTTCCTCCAGCCCTCCCGCGGCACGATCCGGCTCGAGGGCCGCGACCTGACGAGCGTCCACCCGTCGAAGCGCGGCCTCGGCATAGTCTTCCAGAGCTACGCGCTCTTCCCGCACATGAACGCCGCCGAGAACGTCGCCTTCGGCCTCGAGATGCAGCGGGTCTCGAAGGCCGAGCGCACCGAGCGGGTCCGCGCCGCCCTCGCGATGGTGGGGCTCGCCGGCTACGAGGACCGCCATCCGCGCCGGATGTCCGGCGGCCAGCAGCAGCGGGTGGCGCTCGCCCGCGCCCTGGTCATCCGCCCGAGCGTTCTGCTCCTCGACGAGCCGCTGTCGAATCTCGATGCCAAGCTGCGCGAGGAGATGCAGATCGAGCTGCGCCAGATCCAGCGCAACCTCGGCACCACCACCATCCTCGTCACCCACGACCAGGGCGAGGCCCTGTCGCTCTCCGACCGGATCGTGGTGATGAGCAAGGGCCGCATCGAGCAGATCGGCACGCCGCAGGACACCTACGAGCGCCCGGCCTCCGCCTTCGTCGCGCAGTTCCTCGGCAAGACCAACGACTTTGCCGCCCGCGTCGAGGGCGCAGCCCCCGCCCGGATCGTCGCCGGCGGCTGGAGCGCCCAGGCCCCCGCGGGTCTGCGCGGCCCGGTGACGGTCAGCGTCCGCCCCGAGCGGATCGGATTTGCGGAGCAAGGCCTGCCGGCCCGGATCGCCGCCCGCATCTTCCAGGGCAATCACTGGCTGTTCCAGTGCGAGACCGAATGCGGCCCGGCGATCGTGGTGCGCCCCAACGATGGTCTCCCCCAGCCCGGCGAGGGCGAGGCGGTGCGCCTCGCCTGGCGTCCGGAAGACATGAGCATCCGGGACATGAGCCTCGGCGCCGGAGCCGCCGCGTGAGCGCCGCCGCGACCACCTCGCTGCCGGCCGCCGCCCCGGCGACGGCGCCTGAGCCCC
Source organism: Methylobacterium sp. 142-1Y (assembly GCF_057747795.1). Lineage (NCBI taxonomy): Bacteria > Pseudomonadati > Pseudomonadota > Alphaproteobacteria > Hyphomicrobiales > Methylobacteriaceae > Methylobacterium > Methylobacterium sp. 142-1Y. The sequence goes on from NZ_CM173224.1 coordinate 2,593,225, forward strand.
GGGCCAGCCGCGCGCCGTTCTGGCTGATCCTGCCGGCCCTGATGCTGTTTACCGGCGTCGTCCTGGTGCCGCTGGCGATGACGGTGCTGCTCTCGTTCCATGATTGGGGCCAGTACAAGGGCATCGAGCCGGTTCTGGTGCTGAAGAACTGGCAGGAGATCGCGACCGATCCGTACTATGCCGAGATGTTCGGGCGCACGCTCCGCATCGCGCTCGTCACCACATGCGTCACCGCGCTCTTGGGCGCGCCGGAGGCCTACATCCTCAACCGGATGAGCGGGCGCTGGCGCGGGATCTTTCTGCTCCTGATCCTCGGGCCGCTCCTCATCTCGGTGGTGGCGCGCACGCTCGGCTGGGCGCTCCTGTTCGGCGGCTCCAACGGGCTCGCCAACAAGCTCCTGATGTCGCTCGGCGTGATCCGCTCTCCCCTCCCCTTCCTGTTCACCGAGACCGGGGTGGTGATCGCCCTCGTCCACGTGATGATGCCGTTCATGGTGCTGTCGGTCTGGGCGGCGCTCCAGCGCCTCGATCCTCAGGTCGAGCACGCGGCGATGTCGCTCGGCGCGGGCCCCGTCACGATCCTGCGCCGCATCGTCCTGCCGCAGGTCATGCCGGGCGTGCTGTCGGGCGCCATCATCGTGTTCTCGCTCTCGGCCAGCGCCTTCGCCACGCCGGCGATCATCGGCGGGCGCCGGCTCAAGGTCGCGGCGACGCTGGCCTATGACGAGTTCCTCAACACGCTGAACTGGCCGCTCGGCGCCGCGGTGGCGGTGCTGCTGCTGCTCGGCCTCGTCCTGATCGTCGTCGGCGCCAATGCGCTGGTCGAGCGGCGCTATGCGGAGGTGTTTCGATGAGCCGCAACGGCCCCCTGGCGCTCGCCTTCCACGGCCTGTTCGTCACCTTCATGCTGGCGCCGATCGTCGTCGTCTGCCTCGTCGCCTTCACGCCGGAGGGCTTCCTCTCGCTGCCGACGAACGGCTTTTCCTTGCGCTGGTTCAGGGCGATCGCCGATTACCCCGAATTCGTCCACGCCTTCTGGGTCAGCCTCGGGCTCGGCGCGCTGTCGTCGCTCGTGGCCGTCCTCGTCGCGGTGCCGGCGGCGCTCGCACTCACCCGCTACCCGGTGCCGGGACGGGGCGCGCTCCAGGCCCTGTTCCTGTCGCCCCTGATGATCCCGCACGTGGTGCTCGGCGTCGCCTTCCTGCGCTTCTTCACGGCGCTCGGTCTCGGCGGCACCTTCCTGGCGCTGCTCGCCGCCCACATCGTCGTGGTGTTTCCCTTCGCCTTCCGGCTGACCTTGGCGGCGGCGGCCGGGCTCGATCCGGCGCTGGAGCGGGCGGCGGTCTCGCTCGGGGCCGGTGGATTCACGCTGTTTCGCCGGGTCACCCTGCCGCTGATCCTGCCGGGCGTCGTGAGCGGCTGGGCGCTCGCCTTCATCCAGTCCTTCGACGACCTGACCATGACGGTCTTTCTCGCCGCGCCCGGCACCGAGACGCTGCCGGTGCGCATGTTCCTCTACATCCAGGACAACATCGACCCGCTGGTCACCTCGGTCTCGGCTTGCGTCATCGCCGTGACCATGGCGTTCCTCGTCGTCCTCGATCGCCTCTACGGCCTCGACCGCGTGCTCGCGGGCAAGGGAAGCCACTGAGCCAGCCGCGTACAGGAGTTCACCATGTCCAGGGATTACGACGTCGCCGTGATCGGCGGCGGCCTGCTCGGCTCGGCCATCGCCTGGGGCCTCGGCCGGCTCGGGCAGAGGGTGGCCGTCCTCGACGAGGGCGACGTCGCCAAGCGCGCCTCGCGGGCGAACTTCGCCCTCGTCTGGGTTCAGAGCAAGGGGCTCGGCATGCCGGCCTATACCGACTGGACCGTGCGCGGGGCCCAGAGCTGGGCCAACCTCGCCGCGGCGCTCCGCGAGCAGACCGGGCTCGACGTGTGCCTGCAGCAGAATGGCGGCTTCCACCTGACCCTCGGCGAGGCCGAGTATGGCCGCCGCTCCGACCTCGTCGCCCGGATGCACAACCAGCTCGGCGCCGACGGCTACCGGATGGAGATGGTCTCGGCGGTGGAAGCCGGGCGGGCCCTGCCGGGCCTCGGGCCGGAGGTGTCCGGCGGCAGCTTCTGCCCCCTCGACGGCCACGTGAATTCGCTGCGCACCTACCGGGCGCTGCATGCCGGCATGAAGGCCTTCGGCGTCGATTACCTGCCCGAGCGGCCGGTCTCACGCATCGACCGCGAGGGCGGGGAGTTCCGGCTGACGACGCCGGCCGGCGAGGTGCGCGCCGCCAAGGTCGTGCTCGCCGCCGGCAACGCCAACCAGGACCTCGCCCCGATGGTCGGCCTCTCGGCGCCGATGGGCCCGACCCGGGGCCAGATCCTCGTCACCGAGCGCACCGCGCCGTTCCTGCCCCACACCCTGGCGACCCTGCGCCAGACCGACGAGGGCACGGTGATGATCGGCGACAGCAAGGAGGACATCCTCGACGACCGCTCGATGCGCCAGGGCATCAATGCGGTGATGGCCGACCGGGCGCAGCGCACCTTCCCGCATCTCGCCCGGCTCAACGTGGTGCGGACCTGGTCCGGCATCCGGGTGATGCCGCGGGACGGCTTTCCGATCTACGACCAGTCCGAGACCCATCCGGGCGCCTTCGTGACCTGCTGCCATTCCGGCGTGACGCTGGCTGCCAACCACGCCTTCGAGATCGCCCGCATGGTGGCGGAGGGGGGCCTGGAGCCGGACCTGGTCGGCGCCTTCACGGCGAAGCGCTTCGCGGCGCAGGAGAGCCGGACGGGGAGCGGGTATTATTGAGGACCCCGCCTTCGACGATCCCTCCCACCCTAAACCTCATCCTGAGGTGCTGCGTAGCAGCCTCGAAGGAGGGCTCCAGGGAGCGCGAGACAGCTGGAGCCCTCCTTCGAGGCTCCCTCCGGTCGCACCTCAGGATGAGGTCGCTGGTGGGACGGGCTGAAGCCTCCTCGAACAGGATCTAACACTGAAACAAGGGCCCCCAGGCCCGGAGACGCCCATGTTCAAGCGATCCGACCACGACACCAGACCCATCGTCCGCATCCTCGTCGAGGGCACCCCCGTCGAGGCGCGGGCGGGCGACACCGTCTCGGCGGCGCTCCTCGCCTCCGGCCGCGACGTGCGCCGGCTCACCGCGGTCAGCGGGGCGCCGCGGCTGCCCTACTGCATGATGGGCGTGTGCTTCGATTGCCTCGTCACCATCGACGGTGTCGGCAACCGCCAGGGCTGTCTCGTGCCGGTGGCGGACGGGATGGAAATCGAGATCCAGAAGGGCAAGCGGGAGATCGGCCGGTGAGCAACGCACCCCTGAAGGACGCCTACGACGTCGTGGTGATCGGCGCCGGCCCGGCGGGCCTCGCCGCGGCCGCCACCGCCGCCGGGGCCGGCCTGTCGGTCCTGCTCCTCGACGAGAATGCCGGGCCCGGCGGCCAGGTCTGGCGCGCCATCACCTCGACCCCGCTCGCCGACCGCGGCCAGCTCGGACCCGATTTCTGGAGCGGCGAGGCGCTGGTCCGGTCCTTGCGCGAGAGCCAGGCCGAGGTGATCCACCGCGCCACGGTGTGGAGCCTCGACACGGCGCTGGAGATCGGCGTCTCGGTCGGCGGCGGCTCGGCCTTCGTGACGGCGCGCCGCGTAATCCTGGCGACCGGGGCGTTGGAGCGCCCGTTCCCGATTCCCGGCTGGACCCTGCCGGGCGTGATGACCGCCGGCGCCGCCCAGACGCTGCTCAAATCCTCCGGCCTGGTGCCGGACGAGCCGACGGTGATCGCCGGCCAGGGCCCGCTGCTCTGGCTGCTCTCGGCGCAGATCCTGCGCCTCGGCGGCCGGATCGACCGCATCCTCGACACCACCGACCGGAAGAACATCGTCGGCGCCCTGCCCCACGCGCTCGCCTTCGCGACCTCGCCGTATTTCCGCAAGGGCCTGGCGCTGATGCGCCAGGTGCGGGCGAAGGTGGGTGTCGTCTCCGGCGTCACCGATCTCGCGGCCCACGGCGAGGGAAAGCTGTCGCGCGTCACCTATAGGGTGGGCGCGCGGGAGGAGACCCTGCCGGCCTCGCTGCTGCTGCTGCACCAGGGCGTGGTGCCGAACGTCAACCTGGCGATGGCGGCAGGCGTCGAGCATGCCTGGGACGACGTCCAGCTCGCCTGGCTGCCGGTGCTGGGGCGCGACGGCGCGACCTCGGTCGCGGGCATCGCGGTGGCGGGCGACGGGGCCGGGATCGGCGGGGCCGAGGCCGCGGCCCTGCGCGGCCGCCTCGCCGCGCTCGCGGCCGTCGAGGCCCTGGCGCCCGCATCCCGGGCCAAGCTCGCCTCGCGGGAGAGCGTGCTGGCCGACCTGGCGCGGGCCGAGCGCGGCCGGCCGTTCCTCGACCTGCTGTTCCGGCCCGGGAAGCAGTTCCGCATCCCGACGGACGACACGGTCGTCTGCCGCTGCGAGGAGATAACCGCCCGCGACATCCGCGAGGCGGTCGCCATCGGGGCGACGGGGCCGAACCAGCTCAAGGCCTATCGCCGCACCGGCATGGGCCCGTGCCAGGGCCGGCTCTGCGGCCTCACCGTCACCGAGCTGATGGCCGAGGCGCGGGGGAAGACGCCGCAGGAGATCGGCTATTACCGCCTGCGCGCTCCCGTGAAGCCGATCGCGCTGTCCGAGCTCGCCGCACTGCCGAAATCGAAGGCCGAGACCGAGGCGGTGGTGCGCGGATGACGGTGCTCACGGATGCCATCGTGGTCGGGGGCGGGATCCACGGCTGCTCGACCGCCTTGCATCTCTGCCGGGCCGGGCTGAAGCCCGTGCTGATCGAGAAGGATTATGCCGGCCGCCACGCCTCGGGCGTCAATGCCGGCGGGGTGCGCCAGCTCGCCCGCCACGTCGCCGAGATTCCGCTCTCGATCCGCGCGATGGACCTGTGGGAGCGGATCGGCGACCTCGTCGACGACGATTGCGGCTTCGAGAGCCACGGCCAGGTGCTGGTCGCCGAGGACGATGCGGAACTCGCGGCCTGTACCGAGCGGGTCGCGGAGCTGCACGGGCACGGCTTCACCCACGAGGAATTGATCGACGGGGCGGAACTGCGCCGCCTCGTGCCGGCGGTGGCCGAGACCTGCCCGGGCGGAATCGTCTCGCGCCGCGACGGCGCGGCGCAACCCGCCCGCACGGTGGCGGCGTTCCGGCGCAAGGCGGAACGGCTCGGCGCCATCGTGCGCGAGGGCGAGCCGGCGAAAAACGTGCGCCGTGAGGACGGGCTGTGGCGGGTCGATGTCGGGGCCGACACCTACGCGGCGCCTGTCCTCGTCAACGCCGCCGGGGCCTGGGCCGGGCGCATCGCGGAATCCTTGGGCGAGCCGGTCCCGGTCGAGACCGTGGCGCCGATGCTGATGATCACCTCGCGCGTGCCGCACTTCATCGATCCGGTGGTGATCCTGCGCGGCCGCAAGCTGTCGTTCAAGCAATTTGCCAACGGCACGGTGCTGATCGGCGGCGGCCACCTCGCGGTGCCGGACCAGGACAGGGGTACGACGGTGCTGAACTGGCGCCGCCTCGCCGAGAGCGCCCGCACGGTGTTCGAGCTGTTTCCGGTGATGCGCGAGGCCCAGATCCTGCGCGCCTGGGCGGGCATCGAGGCCAAGACCAAGGACGACCTGCCGGTCCTCGGGCCGAGCGCCCGGCATCCAGGCCTGTTTCACCAGTTCGGCTTCTCGCTGCACGGCTTCCAGCTCGGGCCGGGCGCGGGCGCCGTCATGGCCGAGCTCATCGTCGAGGGCGGCACCCAGACCCGGATCGGCGCGCTCGGCATCGAGCGTTTCCGGTCCTGACCTTCCAGGAGAATTCCATGACCATCACCCGTTCGATCCGCACCCCGATCATGCACCGCGCCGTCGAGGTGAACGGCCTCGTCTTCATCGGCGGCACCATCGCGGATGACACCTCGGTCTCGATGGGCGCCCAGACCGAGAACATCTTAGGCAAGATCGCCGGCTACCTGAAGGAGGCCGGAACCGATGCCTCGCGCATCGTCGCCGCCACGATCTTCGTGACCGACCTGTCGCACAAGAAGGAGATGGATGCCGCCTGGACCCGCTTCTTCGGCGACGACCTGCCGGCCCGGGCGACGGTGGGGGTCGCGGATCTCGGCGGTGGTGCGATGATCGAGGTGGTGGTGACGGCGGCCAAGGGGTGATCTGACTCCGGCGTGATCTGATTCGATACCGGTAAAGCGCGGGAAATCCCCTCTCCCCGCGGGCGGGGAGAGGCCTGAGCCCCCTTGTCGGGGCGAAGGGAGCCCGCAGGGCGAGGGTGAGGGGGAGGTACCGGAGGAGTCTCATCCGGAGAGACCCCCTCACCCTCGCTCCGGCTGCGCCTCCGCTTGCCGTGTCCCCTGAACGGTGACACGGCCCTCTCCCCGCCCGCGGGGAGAGGAGAAGCCCGCGCCCTTCCGGTCTCCCGACAGCCCTGCCAATCGGGAGAAGAGCGGATACGCTGACCCGTCACGTGAATGGATCGCACGTCGTCGCTGTCACGCCTCATCCTCGACGATGACGTACGGCCTCCCAGTCCCGAACTCCTCGACCCGAACCCGCACCCCATACACCTCGGCGATCAACCCGGGCGTGACGACCTCCCGCGGCGGCCCGAAGGCCGCAAGGCCCCCCGCCGCCAGCACCAGCACCCGGTCGGCGATCCGCAGGGCCTGGTTGAGATCGTGGATCGTCACCAGGGTGACGATGCCGCGCTCCGCCGTGATCCGGCGGGTGATCGCGGCGACCTGCTGCTGATGGCGCAGGTCGAGGGCGCTCGTCGGCTCGTCGAGGAGCATCACGTCGGGCTCCCGGCCGAGGGTCTGGGCGATCGAGACCAGCTGGCGCTGGCCGCCCGACAATTCCCCGAGATTGCGAAACGCCAGCGCCTCGATGTCGAGGAGGTGCAGCAGCGCCTCGACCTTCGCCAGGGCCTCGTCCTCGACCCGCCAGGATGCATCGCGCTTCACCGCGAGCAGGATCGATTCGAACACCGTCAGAACCGCAGTGGCGGTCGTGTCCTGCGGCAGGTAGCAGGCGCGGGCCGGCCGCGGCGTCCCGGTCTCCATGTGCACTTGGCCGGGGCCGCCGACGAGGCCGGCGATGCGCCGCAACAGGGTCGACTTGCCGGCCCCGTTGGGGCCGATCACCGCCACCACCTCCCCGCCCCGCATCGCCGGGACGGTGACATGGTCCAGGACCGTCCGCGCGCCGTAGCGCACGCCGACGGCATCGAGCGCGAGGGTGATCACCAGGCCCGCCTCCGGCTCGACAGGATCAGGCTGAAGAAGAACGGCACGCCGACCAGCGCGGTGACGATGCCGATCGGCACCAGCGCGCCTGGGATGATCGACTTGCTGGCGACCGAGGCGGCGGAGAGAATCGCCGCCCCGGCGAGCGCCGAGGCCGGCAGGAAGAAGCGCTGGTCCTCGCCGATGACCATGCGGGCGATGTGCGGGCCGACCAGCCCGACGAAGCCGATCGTGCCCACGAAGGCGACCGGCACCGCCGCGAGGAGCGAGACCAGCAGCATCGTCTCGAGCCGCAGGCGCCGCACGTCGATGCCGTAGCTCGCCGCCTTGTCGTCGCCGAGCCGCAGCACCGTGAGCGACCAGGCCCGGCGCAGGAAGAACGGCAGCGTCACGGCGAGCGCCGCGCTCGTGAGCGCGAGCTTGTGCCAGGTGGTGCGGGCGAGACTCCCCATCGTCCAGAACACCACCGCGCTCAGCGCCTGGTCGGAGGCGAAGAACTGGAGCAGGGCGGTGAGCGCGTTGAAGGTGAACACCAGCGCGATGCCGAGCAGGATCACCGTCTCGGTCGTGGCGCCCCGCATCCGGCTGAGCGCGTGGATCAGCAGGGCGGCCCCCATCGCGACCACGAAGGCGTTGAGCGGCACGCCGTAATCGGGCGCGAACGGAACGAGGGAGACACCGGTCACCAGGGCGAGCGCGGCGCCGAAGCCTGCCGCGGCCGAGATCCCGAGGGTGAAGGGGCTGGCGAGGGGGTTGGCGAGGATCGTCTGCATCTGCGCCCCGGCGATCGCCAGCGCCGCCCCCGTCACCACCGCCATCAGGGCGACCGGCATGCGCAGCTCCCAGACCACGACGCGTAGCGCCGGCGTCACGTGGGCGGGCCTCGCCACCGCCTCGATCACCTGGGCGATCCCGTAGCGCGTCGGCCCGATCGTCAGGTCGGCGAGGAAGCAGGCGAGGACGAGGGCGGTGAGGCCCGCCAGCACGACGAGGCGGCGCCGGACGAGGGCCCGGTAGGATGCGGCGGAATCGGCACCTCTCACGGCGCGCGCTCCAGGCTGACCCAGTAGCCGGGCTCGTAGGGCACCGGCAGGAAGCGCTCGTGCAGGGTGCGGAAGGTCGCCTCCGGGTCGAGATCGGCGAACAGCTCGGGATGGAGCCACTTCGCGATCCGCTGGATCGCCACGAACTGGTAGGGATTGTTGTAGAATTGGTGCCAGATCGCGTGGACTTGCCCGGTGCGCACCGCCTTCGTGCCCTTGAAGGCGGGACGGGTCATCAGGGCCGCGAGCTTGCGGCGGGCCTCCGCCAGGTCGGCACCGGGGCCGAGCCCAACCCAGGCCCCGCCCGGCTGGAACGCCTCGAAGTTGCCGCCGGTGGCGATCACCACGTCCGGATCGGCGGCCAGCACCGCTTCCGGGTTGAGGATGCCGAAGGTGCCCGGTATCACGCCGCTGCCGAGGTTGCGGCCGCCCGCCATCTCGACCATGCGGCCGAAATTCTCCGCCCCGAAGGACAGGCAGCATTCGTCGGAATAGCCCGGGATGCGGTCGAGCATCACCAGGGGGCGCTTCACGTCCCCGGCCCGGGCCAGCCGGTCGGTGACCCGGGCGATCTCGGCGTCCCGGAACGCGATCAGCGCCTCGGCCACTTCCTCCCGGCCCATCAGCCGTCCGAGCAGGCGGATCGAGGGCGTCGTGTTGACGAAGGGCTTCTCGCGGAAATCGACGTAGGCGACCGGGATGCCGAGGCCGGACAGCCGCTCCACCAGCCGGCCCTCCTCGCTCGCGATCCTGGCCTCGAGGTTGAGCAGGATCACGTCGGGCTGGAGCGCGATGGCGCGCTCCACGTCGAAGGTGCCGTCGCGCATGCCGTTGAAGAGCGGGATGTCGGCGGCTGCCGGGTAGAGGCGCCGGTACAGCCGCCAGGTGTCGGGATCGGAGGTGATGAGGTCGTTGCGCCAGCCGACGACCCGGCCGAAGGGGTTCTTTCGGTCGAGGGCGCCGACCACGAAGATCTGCCGGCCCTCGCCGAGGATCATGCGGCGCACCGGGCGCGCGACGGCGATTCGACGGCCGAGCACGTCGGTCAGGGTCTCGGACGGGGCTTGCGCCCGCGCGGCGGAGGGCAGCGCGAGGCAGGCGGCGGCTCCCTGGAGGAGGCGGCGCCGGGTGATCGTCGCGCTCATCCGTGCTGACGACCGAGCGCTGGAGGACGACCGAGCGCTGGAGCTTGCCAATTCACACAACGCCTTCAAACTCCAACCCTTTAGTGGATATGGCGCTTTCCCCTCCCCCTTGTGGGGAGGGGTTAGGGGTGGGGGTGGTGCCGGATAAAGCGCTGCGGTGCCTCCTGCACCACCCCCACCTCCAGCTCCTCCCCACAACTTGCAGCGATTCCGGGCAAGCCCGGGATCGCCGGGGGGAGGAGAGGCGCGCTGCCTTCGAACGGGGACATCACTCGGACCGCGATGTGTGACGGCGATAGGGCACCAGGGCGGGGCCGGCGTTGGACGCCCGGGTGAGGGCGCGCATCGTCAGGCCGGCGCGGGAGGCGCGCTCGCGCGATCCGATCCTGTCGGTGAGGGACGCGAGGGGAACCGGCCGGGCCGGGCGCGGCGGGAAGACGTGGCGGGTCGTCTTGTGCGGGTAGAGCCTGCCGCTCATCGCGCGGGCCAGGACCTCGGCCCGGGTCGGCGCGACTTCCGGCCGCCAGGAGAGTAGCTCGACCTCGTCATAGTCGAAGACCTGGACCGGGACCCGGGCGAGGCCGAGTTCCCGCGCGGCGGCGAGCCGGTGATGGCCGTCGAGGAGCGCGTGCACGCTCTCCTCGATGCAGATCGGTTGCGTCCAGGCCTGCTCGGCCAGGATCATCGCGACGACCTCGCGCACCCGCGCGGGAATCGTCTCCTCCGTCGGGCGCAGCAGCCGCACGGGCAGGAGGAGGCAATCGGGACCGGTCATGAGGAGGGATTCCTTCATGGTGATGGGCTCAGGGTCGCTGGGGACCGGCTGTCTTGCGTCTGGCGCACCCGGAGCAGGAGCCCGCAGGAGACCAGGTACAGGGCCGCGACGGCGGGGAAGATCGCAGCCGACCCCGCCGCCTGGCTGACGAGGCCGCCCAACGCCACGCCCGCCATCGAGGAGGCCTGGGTCGTGCTCTGCACCACGCCGAGGATGTGGCCCTGCCGGTGCGCCGCCGCCTCGCGCGAGATGAGGCCGGTCAGGACCGGGGTCGTGGCGCCGAGAAGCGCGCCCCAGGCGCCATAGCTCGCCGCGAAGACCACGATGCTGGGGGTGGTGCCCGCGACGAGCGCGACGCCCGCGCAGGCGATGGCCACGAGGGCGATGCCGCCGAGTGTCGCCTGCCGCGTCCGGCCCTCGAATAGCCGCGCCCAGAGGGCGGCGGAGGCGACGAAGCCCGTCGCCATCAGCCCGTAGCAGAGGCCGATCACCCAGTTCTCGACCCCGAAGGTGCCCCGCACGTAGAGCGAGAACGGCATCTGCGGCAGGAGCCGGCTCGCCAGCAGGCCGCCATGGGCCAGCAGGAGGCCGAGGATCACCGGGTTGCGCCAGACGGAGGCTGCCGGCGCCGCCGCCCCGGCCGGGTGTTTCGGGGTTGGGCGCGTCGCCGGCAGGAGCGCCGCCACGCAGAGGCCGCAGGCCACGCAGAGCGCCGACGCGGCGGCGTTGATCCAGAAGAAGCTCGCATGGTCGAGGATGACGCCGCCGAGGACGGCGCCGCCGAGCGACCCGACATTGGTCGAGACCTGCAGGAAGGCGAACAGCCGGCCGCGACGCTCCGCCGTGACGAGGCCGACCCCGTAGGCCTGGGCCGGGGCCGAGAACCCGGCGCAGGCGCCCTGCATGAAGCGTAAGCCGACGATCGTCCATGGATCGCCCGCGAGAGCGAGGCCGAGCTGGGTCAGGGCGAGGCCGGCGAGCGCGCGCAGCATCATCGGCTTGTGGCCGTAGCGGTCCCCGACCCGGCCCCAGAGGCTGCCGGTGAGCGCGATGCCGAGCATCGGGGCGATGTAGGTGCCGGTGGCCGCCACGCTGAAGACGAGGTCCGAGGTGCTGATCGCCTTCAGGCGCAGCGGCCAGAACGGCCCGCTCATCTCCATCGCCGTCATCGTGACGAGCTGGATGGCGAAGAGCAGGCGGAGGGTGCCGGGGGTGCCTGCCATGTCGGAGCCTGGTCGACCAATCAATGTCATTCGTCCCATCCACGACCTCATCCTGAGGTGTTGGTCGATCGAAGATCGACTGACCTCGAAGGAGGGCTCCAGACATCACCGAGACGTCTGGAGGCCTCCTTCGAGGCTCCTTTCAGTCGCACCTCAGGATGAGGTCGCGGGTGGGACAGAAAAATTCCATGCGATGCCGTGATCGCCGGTTGAACAGAATCTCACAGGCCGCGCGTCGCCGGGTCGAGCGGGTTGGGCAGCCCGTGCTGGAGCCGGTAATCGGTGTAGCGCGACAGGTGCATGCGCAGGAGCGAGCGGGCGGTCCACGGCGCGCGCAGGAAGGCCTCCCGTTCCGCGGCCCAGAATCCCGGCTCGACCCGCTCGGCTATCGCCTCGAAGGCGCCGTCCGTCTCCTCGGCGAGGATGCCCCAGAGCCGGTCGTCCGGGATGTCGTAGGCGGCGGTGAGCGCCAGCGCCAGCTCGTGCAGGTGGCAGACGAAGCAGGCGTTGAGCACCAGCGCGCGGACCGGCGCGATGTCGTCGGTAAAGACCGTCGGCAGGATGCCCGGATAGGTGTAGGGCCGGAGCGTCAGCCCCCGCGCTTCGAGCAGCGGCGCGAAGCTGCGCCCGTCGCCGAAATCGCGCACCAGGATGCGCAGCGCCCGTCCCTCGGCGTCGAACACCACGCTGGTGTTCTGCTGGTGCGCCTCCAGGCCGATCCCGTAGAGGAGGTAGATCGCCACCACTGGGGATACGACCGCGCGGGCATAATCCCGGAAGAAGTCTTCGGGGTCGCCCGCCCCGACGAGCGCGGTCACGAAGGGCCGGCCGCTCTCCGGGAGCGCCGTGAACAGGGCCGCGACCGGCACGTGCAATTGGCCCTCGCAGGCCGCGAAGGCCGGGGTGACGGCCCGGAACACCACCGAGAGGTTCTTGCCGGGCGCATCGTCGCGGCGCAAAGCGTGGCGGTAATGATAGGCGACCTCCTCCGGGTAGATCGCCAGCCGCCCGTGAAAGCCCTGCTCGCGCTCCAGGATCGCGGCGATGACCGCCGAGTTGCGCGGCCCCATATGGATCGACTTCGCCTGGAGGCTGCGCTGCTCGCTCGTCATCCACAGCGCGATCGGCAGCTTGATGAAGGGGGCGTCCGGCGGTCCCTCGGGCATCATCGTGCGGAACGACATGCTCGGCGCCGTCTCGATCTCCGGCCCGTCGAGGACCAGGGCGCCCTCCGCGACTTCACCGGCGAAGTGCTCGCGCACGAAGGCCTCGAGGTGCCAGGCATGGATCGGCAGCGGCAGCCAGTCCAGGGGGTCGAGCCCGCGCGCCGCGAGGCCCGCGCGCCACGACTGCCAGATCCACGGAAACGCCTCGGCGAACCAGCCGTGGACGTCCTCCACGTGCGGCATCGTCTCGACATGGGCCATGTCGGCCCGGAGCGCCGCGACCCGGACCGGCACGCGGGCGGCGAATTCCGGCGACAGGGCGGCGACCTCGGCCTCGGTGAGCCCCGGCCGCGTCTTCCAGGTGGGATAGAACGGGTGGCCCTCGAGCGAACCCCACTGGTCGAGGAGGATCGCGGTCTCCCGCACGCCGGCATGGCGGCGCAGGTAGCCCGGCAGGTCGGTCTCGCCGGCAGCACGGATGCGCCGCGCGAGGTCGCGGTTCCAGGCCTCCCGGCGGCGGCGGGCGGCGGCATCGTTGCGGATGCTGTCGGCGATGTCGGCCTTCAGCCCGGCCAGCCCTTCCGGGCTCGGCGCGGTGTCGAACAGCCCGACGACGAGGTCGAGCAGCGTGTCCGGCTCCTCGACGGGCGTCGTGCGCCCGTCCGCATCGACCCCGGTGATCGGCCCGCGGACCACGATCGTGCGGGCCGGCGCGATGGCGATCCGGGCGAAATGCAGGTGGCTGCCGGGTTGCGCCAGCGGCAGCCGGGCCTCTTGGCCGGAGACGACGAGGCGGTCCGCATCGAGGAGGCCTTCCGCGAACAGGCAGCGCACGAGGCGGCGGATGGCGTTGCGGCGCGAGGCTGCCAGCAGGGCGGCATCACCGTCGAAACCGGCATCCTGATAGGTAGGGGCGGGCGAGGCGGTCATCATACGGCTCCCGGCCAGTCCTGGGGCAGATGGGACAGGGAACTGTGGGACGGCGCGTCGTCGGCGCGGCCCATATGGGCGAGCGCCCAACGGTGGATCTCGTCGAGGGTCGGCGTCGGCACGTCGAGGCGCCGGCCCATCCAGACCAGGAGGCCGAGCCCGTGGACCACGTCCTCGGTGAAGGCCCGGCTCGCCCGGTCGATGGTGGGACCGCCGAGCCGGGCGTCGTGGACGAGGGGCGCCTCGATGCCCGCATAGGCGCGGTTGGTGCGAAGCACCGTGAGCATCGTGTGCGCGTCGGCGATCTGGTCGCCATAGGCCTCGACGATCTCGGTCTTGAGCGGCTTGACCGAGGACAGGTCGATGCCGAGCCGCGCCTCGGCGCCGCGCCGCAGGCGCTGGTTCTCCTCGTCGCTGCGTTCGAGGAAATAGGCCCCGAGCTCGGGGCAATCGCTCCACCAGCAGAAGCCCTCGGGCAGCGGCCGGTCGCGCCACTGGCCGTAAGGGCCGACGAGGCCGTAGATCACCGCGCTGTGCATGATCGGGTTGCCCGGCGTCAGGGTGATCTCGAGGTAGTCGCGCAGCATCGTGACCGGTGCGGCGAACATCCGGGCGAGGTGGCCGGCAAGCGCGTCGCGGGATTCCGGGCTCTCGCGGCGGTGGAGCGCGACGTGCAGGCGCTCCTTGGCGCCGGCCATCCGGATGCTGCGGCCGGGCACGAGATCGCAGGCGATGTGGGGCACGTCCTTCATGCCCCAGATCACCGCGTTCGGCCGGCCCGCGAGCGCCGCCTCGGCGAGCCAGTCGAAGCCGCAGAAGCCGGGAATCGCCCCGACGAAGACCGGCTTGTCGCGGGGCAGGTGCGGGGCGATCGTCCGCAAGGTGGCCGCCCGGGCATGGGCCGGGACGGTGATCACCACCACGTCGGCGTGGCGCAAGGCCTCGGCCGGATCGGTGCCCACCCGCGCCGGCTCGCCCCGCAGGGTCGATCCGTCGGGCATCCGCGCGACGATGCCGCCCGCCGCACCCCCGACCACCTCGGGGTTGCCCGTGAGCCAGGACACCCGCACCCCCGGCTGCCGGCTCAGCAGCACGGCGTGGAGATGCCCGGTCCGTCCGCCGCCGCAGACCGTGACGTCGAGGATCCGCATCAGGCCACCGCGAGGCGGGGCAGCGCGGCCCGGGGGCTCTCGGCGGCGCGGCGGCCGAGCCAGTCGTCGAGCCGTTCCGCGATTGCCGGATCCCGCAGGCCCTTCGCCTCCATCCAGGCATCGTTGAAGATGGTCTGGAGGTACTTTTCGCCGCCATCGGCGACGGAGATCAGGACGTTGCCGGAGATGCGCCCCTCGGCGACGAGTTCGAGCGCCTTGTACAGGGTGCCGCCGGTGGAGCCGCCGACGAGAAGACCGGTGCGGCGGGCGAAATGGCGCGCGGTCTCGAAGGCTTCGGAATCGGTGACCCGCAGGCCGAGGTCGATGCAGCCGTAATCGAGCACGAGGCCGACGGTGTCGCCCTCCGGCGTGCCGGTTCCCGACTGGTAATAGGGATGGCCTGGGCCGCCGAACACGATCGAGCCGTCCGGCTCGACCGCGACGATGACCGTGTCGGCATGATGCGCCTTGAGGCCGTGCCCGATCCCCGTCATCGAGCCGCCGGTGCCGACGCAGCCGACATAGGCGTCGATCCGGCCTTCCGCCTGCTCGATCGCCTCGCGCACGAAGGCGCTGTAGCCGCCGGCATTCGCGGTGTTGTCCGACTGGTTCATGAAGACCGCGCCGGGGATCTCGGCGGCGATCCGCGCCGCCATCCGCTGGCGCTCGACGACCGCGACCTCGTCCTCGCGATAATTGCCCTCGACGAAGCGGATCTCGGCGCCGAGCGCCCGCATCACCGCGATCTTGTCCGGGGCGGCGTGGTGATCGACCACCGCGATGAAGCGCAGGCCGAATTCGACCGCGGCGATGGCCAGCCCGATGCCGGTATTGCCGGAGGAGGATTCCACCACGACCCCGCCGGGCGCCAGCCGCCCGGCCTTGATGGCGGCGAGCACCATGCTGTGCGCCATCCGGTCCTTGGTGCTCCCGCCCGGATTCATCTTCTCCATCTTGAGGAGGAGCCGGGTCTCGCGATGGGGCACCGGGACCCGCAGCATCGGGGTATTGCCGATCAGATCGGTAACCTTGTCGACGATCATGGGGGCGACCTCACTCAGCAGATTTTGCAAAAATGTTTGCCGGTTTTGCGAAATGATCTGTGACGTGAATAGATTAAGCAGATTGCGTGTTAGACTGTCAATACAGTTATATATAGATGATATATATTCTAAATAACGACGCGGCCGTCAGGGATAATTTGTAAAAAATCTAAGATATGAAATGGAAGTCGATGGCGGTGCTACGATGCACGAAGTTGCGCGGTGTAGGGGTGAGGGCCGCCACGCAAGACCCCTCCCCCCTCTGCGAGGGAGGGTGGCCTGCGGAGCGGGCCGGGAGAGGGGACGCCGCTTCCGGAGAGGTCGCGACCATGGGAACACGCGCCACCTGGATCAGCGTCGCGCTGCCCCTCTCGGCGGGACTTAGTCCCGCTGCGCTCACTTCGTTCGCCACCCTCCCCCGCAGAGGCTATTGGATTCACACTTCTCCTCCCAGAGCTAACCCATTGTAAACGTGTGCGCTTTCCCCTCCCCCTTGTGGGGAGGGGCTAGGGGTGGGGGTGGTGCCGCGTAGAGCTGTGCGGTGCCTTCTGCGCCACCCCCACCTCCAACTCCTCCCCACAAAGGGGAGGAGAGGCGCGCTACTTTCCATGGGGAGAACGATCGGACCGAGATGTGTGAATGCGATAGCCCGCAGAGGGGGGAGGGTTCATGCGCGCGACCGTCGATCCTGCACTGACGCAGCCTCCCGTGTCGTAACATGATCGGGCATTGCTCTAGTCCCGAGCGAAGGCGAACTCGGCATCGGAAC
The DNA here is from genome assembly GCF_057747795.1 of Methylobacterium sp. 142-1Y. Taxonomy (NCBI): domain Bacteria; kingdom Pseudomonadati; phylum Pseudomonadota; class Alphaproteobacteria; order Hyphomicrobiales; family Methylobacteriaceae; genus Methylobacterium; species Methylobacterium sp. 142-1Y. The sequence continues at coordinate 2,609,777 of NZ_CM173224.1, forward strand.
AGGGCGTGGCGACCAGCCGCGCGGGCATCGGGTGCCGGTGGAACTCGTTCTCCAGAAGGTCCATCTGGTAGCCGGCCGTGTTGGCGTAGAGCAGCAGGTCGCCCGGCCGGGGCATGGTGCCGAACTCGAGCAGGCGATGGGTGATCACGTCGCCGTCGAGGCAGCTATGCCCGGCGATGAAGGCGCGCATCCCGGGCCCCGTCTCCTGTCGTCCCTCGGCGGGCAGCAGGATCGGATCGACCAGGAACTCGGAGGCGAACCAGGTCTCGCAGGCGCTGAAGCTGCTGCCCTCGACGAAGACCACCCCCCTCCCCTCCCCGAGTGGTTTCGTCCGGGTGACGCGAAACAGGCTGATCGCCGCCTGGTCGACGAGGCTGCGGCCTGGCTCGATCGCAAGCCGCACACCCACCGACCGGAGATAGCCGGCGACCGTCCCGCCGCGGCAGGGCGCCCGCAGGAAGCCGGCGATCCACTCGGGCGCGGTGAGCGGGCTGCCATAGGGGTAGAACTCCGCCGGAACCCGGCCGGTCTGGTAATGCTCGGGCCCCTGGCGGGCCAGCGCCTGCGCGTAGGTGTCGGGATCGACGTAGCGGACCGGCAGGCCGCCGCCGATGTCGATCAGCCGGACCGGAAGCCGCAAGGCCACGGCCTCGTCGACGAGGTCGGCGACCTCGGCCATCGCGGCGACGCGGCTCGGGATGTCGTAGCCGGAGAGGTGCAGGTGGAACCCCTCGAAGGCGAAGGGAGCGCCCTCCCGGGCAAGCCGGCGCATCGCCTCGCGCATCGCCGCGCGGCCCATGCCGAACCGCGAGTTCGCCGCCGAATCGGGCCGGTAGCGCAGGAGCACCCGCGCCCGCCCGCCCTCCGGCGTGCAACCCCCGAGGTCGTCGAGTTCTTCGAGAGAATCCACCGCGACGAGGGCGCCCGTCGCGACGAGCCGACGCAGGAAGGGGATCGTCTTCGCCGGGCCGGTCGCGCAAAGGCGCGCCGGGTCGGCGCCTTCCCGCAGCGCATCCTCGCATTCGGCGAGGCTCGAGACATCGATGCCGGTCCCCGCCGCCACGGCGGCGCGCACCAGCGCCCGCGACTTGTTCACCTTGGCGCCGTAGAAGATCTCGGACGCGACGCCCTCGTCGGCAAGAACCTCCCGCATCCGCGCGACGTTGTCGGCAACGGCATGCGGCCAGACGATGTTGAGCGGCGAGCCGTACCGGGCGACCAGGGCGTGCAGCCGGTCCGGCATCGTCCGGATCACCCGGGCGATCCGCGGATCGAGAAGCGGCGGCAAGGCCGGTGCGCGGGCTTCCGTCATGAGTGTCCCCATCGGCCCGCTCACAGGTCGACCGACATCGACAGGAGGTAAGTGCGCGGGGCGCCCTGGAAGAACGTGCCGAACGAGGCCACGCCGGCCCAGTAATTGGTCCCGGTGACGTTGAGCACGTTGGCCCGGAAGGTCGTCTTGCGGCCCTCGATCACCGTCGCGTAGCGCAGGCCGAGATCGAGGCGCGCCCAGTCCGGCAGCGCCTGGGTGTTCCCGGTATCGACGAACTGGCGACCGGTATAGATGACGGCGCCGGTCAGGGTGAGGCCCGGCACGCCCGGCAGATCCCACTCGGCGCCGAGGTTGAGCTGCACCCGCGGCACCCCGATCGGTACGTTGCCGACATTGGCCGCGAGCGCGGTCCTGGTGAGCACCCCGTCGAGCAGCGTCAGGCCGCCGAGGAGCCGGGCCTGCGGGGTGATCTCGCCGTAGACGCTGAATTCCAGCCCGCTGACCCGCTGCTCGCCGGTCTGCGCGAAGACGCGCTGGGGGCTGAGCTCGCCGATCGGCCGGGTGATCTGGAAGGCGCTGAACGATCCCCCGATCGTGCCCGCATCCACCTTGACGCCGGCCTCGACCTGATGCGCCACGTAGGGCGCCAGGATCTCGCCGGAATTGGTCGCCGTGGTCGGCGCCACGTCGCCGCGGCTCAGGCCCTCGATGTAGTTGCCGAAGAACGAGACGTTGTCCCAGGGCCGCACGACGATACCGACCAGCGGGCTCGTCGCGCTCTTGTCGTAGGACGAGGCGAGCGTGCCGACATTCGACACGTAGTTGTGCGCCTCGATCCCCTGCCGGCGCACGCCGAGCGTCAGGAGGATGCGCTCGTCGAAGACCGAGAGCGTGTCGGCCACCGACACGCCCGTCAGAGTGCTGTCGGACAGGCGCGGCCGCGAATCGATCACCGTCGGGGCGATGGTCCGGGCGAGGATCGGATCGTAGATGTTCGACAGGTAGGTGCCGTTGCCGGGGGGCAGCCGGCGGGCGGTGTCCTCGGCGTAGCGGGAGGCCTGCACCACGAAGGCGTGGCGCACGAAGCCGGTGTCGAACCTGGCCCGCAGGCCCCCGTCGACGGTGAGGCGGTTGACCCCGAGATCGTAGAATTGCGGGGTGGTGGTGGTGTCGCCGCGCAGGTTGGTGATGGTCGGGGCCGAGGCGAAGTAGCGCTCGACCTCGGTCTGCGCGCCGCCGACATCGCCGAACAGGGTGATCTGGTCGGTCAGGTCGTATTCCGTCCGCAGGAGGCCGCCGCGGTCGTCGATGTTCGAGTATTCCCAGGGCTGGGTCAGGTTCAGGCGGCCGTTCGGCGCCTTCGGCACCGGGACACCCGCCCGGAGCAGGAACGGGCGCAACGGCGCGTCGAAGCGGTCGGTCTGGGCCAGCAGGTAGAGCCAGGCCCGGAACCGGTCGCCCTGGTAGTCGAGGGCGAGCGCCCCGACCCCGGTGGTCTCGCTCTGGCGGTCGAACGGCGTGTCGCCGCCCCGCAGGCTGCCGACGACGCGCGCGCCCCATTCCCGGTTCTGGCCGTAGCGCCGGGCGACGTCGAACTGGCCGCCGCCGCGGGCGACCGAGCCGTAATCCAGGGTGAAGCGGGTCAGGTCCTCGCCGGCGCGCTTGGGCACGATGTTGATGACGCCGCCGACGCCGCCATTGGGGGCGACGCCGGAGATCGCCGCCGAGGGGCCCTTCAGCACCTCGATGCGCTCGGCATAATCGGTGAAGACCCGGAAACTCGGGGCGACGCCGTAGATCCCGTCGAAGGCGAACTCGCCGCTGGTGCCCTCGTTGGCGGGGAATCCGCGGATATAGAACGAGTCGAACGGGGCGCCCGTCGTCTGGGTGGCGCGCACCGAGGGGTCGAGGGCCAGCGCCTCGGACGCGGTCGTGGCCTGCCGGTCGCGGATGAATTTCTCGGTGTAGCTGGTGACGCTGAAGGGCGACTTCTTCGTCTCGGTGTTGCCGAGGATGCCGAGCCGTCCGCCTTGCGCCACCTGGCCGCCGGCATAGGCCGGGACGATGCCGCGCGGCGTCGCCGTTCCGGCGACTGTGGTTCCTGCGACCGTGATCTCCTCGAGCGGGATGTCGCCCCCGCGAGCGGCCTCCTCCGCGCGGGCGCCGCCGGGATCCACGAGCCACAGGCCGGCGACCATGATCGCCGCACAAGAACCGCGCATATGTCCAACCTGCATCTGGCGCATGATGCTGTGCTCGGGTCCGGAATGATGAGGCCCTAGATTGTTATCGATCCAATCTGAGTGCCTGACGTTGAGTGGGCTCAGATTTCATGACGTTCGCCCGATTGCAACAGCAAATTCCATGACGTCATCGGAAATGATTTAGATCTATTACAAGTCGACGCACTGATGTTGTGCGAGCAAGTCGATCGCGGCCGATCGAACGGCGCGGGAGGTTCATGGCGAGGACGGATACAGCTCCCCTCCCCTGCCCGAGTGCGACTTCGCCCGGAGCGTCCTTCTTCTAGCCATCGGGGCCGATTGCCCTGCTTTACCGCACCGTGCTCCTCGCCGCCGCATGCAGGGGCGTCCGGGACGAGACGGGCACGGGACGTCTCCTCTCCCCGGACGATCGCCGCACGGCGCGTCCGCAGGGCTCGCAAGCTTGTGCGAGGCTTGCGCGCCGTGCGTGCCGCCATCCCGATGCGATCCTCTTTCGTCGCTTGCGGTGTTATGGTCGATTTCGTCCTTTCACCGTGAGCGAGTCAGGGTCGATGAACCAGCACGTCCCGCCGAGCGGGCCCGGGGAGATTAGTCCCAACCAGATCGCGGGCCACGACGCCCGGATCCTGGGCGCCAAGCTGCGCGAGATCGCCTCCGTGGTGTTCTCGCCCTCGGAGGCCAAGACCCTGCGCCGCTTCACATCCGGCGAGGTCGCCCGCATCCTCGGCGTGACCGACAGCCGGATCCGGCAGCTCTCCCCCGACATCCTGGCCTCCCCGCCCGAGGTCGCGCCGGGCGGCCGCCGCCTCTACACCCTGGCGGATATCCACGCCCTGCGCGCCCATCTCGACGAGATCGACCGGGTCGGTCGCCGCTACCGGCCGCACCGGGATCCGGCCAAGGGCGAGCACCTTCAGGTCATCGCCTGCGTCAACTTCAAGGGCGGCTCGGGCAAGACCACGACCTCGGCCCATCTCGCCCAGTCCCTGGTGCTGCGCGGCTACCGGGTGCTCGCCATCGATCTCGATCCGCAGGCCAGCCTGTCGACGCTGCTCGGCGTCCGGCCCGAGAACGAGCGCGAGCCCTACCCCACCATCTACGACGCGATCCGCTACGGCGAGCAGCGGCGCCCGCTCGCCGAGGTGATCCGCCACACCTACTTCACCGGCCTCGACCTGGTGGCGGCCGACCTGGAGCTCGAGGTCTTCGAGTTCGAGGCGCCGATGCAGTCGGCGCGGCGGAAAGCCAACGATCCCGAGCCGCCGTTCTTCGCCCGGATGGGGCTGGCCCTGAACGAGGTGGCGGACGATTACGACGTCGTGGTGATCGATTGCCCGCCGCGGCTCGGCTACCTCACCATCGCGGCTTTGTGCGCGGCGACCGCGCTCCTCATCACCATCCATCCGCAGATGCTCGACGTGTCGAGCATGCGCCAGTTCCTCACCATGATGGACGAGATCATGGAGCCGGTGCGCGAGCAGGGCGCGGTCCCGACCCATGACTGGTTCCGCTACCTCGTCACCCGCTTCGAGCCGCAGGACACGCCGCAGACCGAGGTGGTGGCGATGCTGCGCGGCCTGTTCGGCGAGCGCGTCCTGACCAAGGCGATGCTGCAATCGGCCGCCGTCTCGAATTCCGGCCTGCGCGGACAGACCGTCTACGAGACGCCGTTGCGCCGCGACGAGGTCACGGGATCGACCTATCGCCGGGCGCTCGACGCGCTCGATGCCGTCAACGGCGAGATCGAAGGGCTGATCGCCCGCGCCTGGGGGCGGGCATGAGTCGGGGCCGGGCATGAGTGGGAGCCGCGCATGAACCAGAAGAAGCGTCTCAGCGCCATCATGGGCACGCCGGTCCAGGCGGATGCCCAGCCACAGCCCTCGCCTGGAATTCCAACGGCTTACACCCCTGTAGCAGGTGCTACGCCACCCCCGCCCACCCCGGAGAAGCGCCCGACCCCGGCACGCTCGATGGCGGCGATGTGGGCGGCGTCCCGGCCCGGCCCGGCGGAAACTGAGGGCGCGGTGATCGAGCTCGACCCCGCCCTCTGCCTGCCCTCGGCCATCGCCGACCGGGTGCCCGATGCGACGGATGCCGCCTTCGACGCCTTCGTCGCACAGATCCGCGAGGAGGGCCAGCATACGCCGATCCTGGTCCGGCGCCATCCCCGGAAGGACGGCCATTACGAGATCGCCTATGGGCGGCGCCGGACGCGGGCGGCGAAGGCGCTGGCCAAGCCGGTGCGCGCCGTCCTGCGCGATCTCAGCGATGCCGAGCTGGTGGTCGCGCAGGGGTCCGAGAACCTCGCCCGCGAGGATCTGAGCTACATCGAGCGGGCGCATTTCGCCCGCAACATGGAGCAGGCGGGGATCGCCCGCGAGGTGATCCTGAAGGCCATGGGCGCGCATCGGCCGGATCTGGCGAACTATCTGGCGGTCGCCGAGGCGATCCCCGCACCCGTGCTCGCCGCCATCGGCCCGGCACCGAAGATCGGCCGCCCGCGCTGGCTCACTCTCGCCGACCGGATCAAGGCGGCGCCGCCGGAGCGGATCGAGGCCGCGCTCGCCTCGTCCGACCTCGCGGGCAAGACCTCGGACGAGCGCTTCGCCGTGATCCTCTCCGCGCTCGCCGCGCCGGCGCCCCGCAAGGCCAAGCCCCGGGCCGAGACCGTGAAGGACGCCAAGGGCGTGAAGTTCGCCCGGATCGAGCGCAGCTCCGACGGCATGCGGGTGACGCTGGAGGAGAAGGCGGAGCCGGGCTTCGCCGACTACCTCGCCGAGCGGTTGCCGGAATTGCTGGCGACCTATCGGCAGGGGCGGGGGTGAGGGGTCCGGACTGGACCAGGGCGGGGCCGGCACAGCGGAGCTGCCATGCTTTTCGCTCTAAAGCTTGGCAGCATAAGATGGGACCGTTCCCGTACCCCGCCCGCTTCTCCCACCCGACACCTCATCCTGAGGTGTCAGTCGATCGAAGATCGACTGACCTCGAAGGAGGGCTCCAGGTAGACCTGAGATATCTGGAGCCCTCCTTCGAGGCTCCCTGACGGTCGCACCTCAGGATGAGGTCGTGGTTGGGATATCTTGCGTCGTTTCAGCGTCCGACTAACGATCGGGAAGCGCTCGCGACTGGCCCTGTCGAGGCCGATTCCGTGGCGATGATGGGGGACTCGTTCGATAGTCCCGGCCTCGACGCCCTCGCGAGAGGGGAGGGCACCCCTTGCGCAGACGATCACCCGCCCAGTCGGTCCCACGACCATCCCATCGCCACCAACGATCTGTAATACTATAACATGAAGCATCGATGTGACAGTCCGTGACCAACGACTGTCACCACCGGTGCCGCACCCCGGATCGACTGCCGTCTCGGACTAAAGTTTGTTGTGCCGCACCGTTGCGGCCTTCATCAAATCGCAGCACAGAGCGGGCCATCCAGCGGGCGGCCCGAGCCGCAGCCCTTGCGGGGCGCCGCGCTCTCACACGACATCGATCCGATCGGAGACACCATGAAGACGCGCGCCGCCGTTGCCTGGGAAGCCAAGAAGCCCCTCACCATCGAGACCATCGACCTCGAAGGCCCCAAGCCCGGCGAGGTCCTGGTCGAGGTGATGGCCACCGGTATCTGCCACACCGACGCCTACACCCTGTCGGGCCTCGATTCCGAGGGCAAGTTCCCGGCGATCCTCGGCCACGAGGGCGCCGGCATCGTGCGCGAGGTCGGGGCCGGCGTGACGACCCTGAAGGTCGGCGACCACGTCATCCCGCTCTACACGCCGGAATGCCGCAACTGTAAGTCCTGCCTGTCGCAGCGCACCAACCTCTGCACGGCGATCCGCTCGACCCAAGGCCAGGGCGTGATGCCGGACGGCACCAGCCGGTTCCGCTGCGACTCCACCGGCGGCAGCCCGGGCGCCAACACCGTGTATCACTACATGGGCTGCTCGACCTTCTCGAACTTCACCGTGCTGCCGGAGATCGCGCTCGCCAAGGTGCGCGAGGACGCCCCCTTCGACAAGATCTGCTACATCGGCTGCGGCGTCACCACCGGCCTCGGCGCGGTGATCTACACCGCCAAGGTGTGGCCGGGCGCCAACGTGGTGGTGTTCGGCCTCGGTGGCATCGGCCTCAACGTGATCCAGGGCGCCCGCATGGTCGGCGCCGACAAGATCATCGGCGTCGACATCAACCCCGACAAGCGGGCGATGGCCGAGAAGTTCGGCATGACCCACTTCATCAACCCGAACGAGGTCGGCACCGACAAGGTCGTGCAGGCGATCCTCGACGTGACGGGCGGCGGCGCCGACTTCTCGTTCGACTGCACCGGCAACGTCAACGTGATGCGCCAGGCGCTCGAGTGCTGCCACCGCGGCTGGGGCGAATCGATCGTCATCGGCGTGGCCGAGGCCGGCCGCGAGATCTCGACCCGCCCGTTCCAGCTCGTCACCGGCCGCGTCTGGAAGGGCTCGGCCTTCGGCGGCGCCCGCGGCCGCACCGACGTGCCGAAGATCGTCGACTGGTACATGGAGGGCAAGATCAACATCGACGACCTGATCACCCACACCATGCCGCTGGAGGACATCAACCACGGCTTCGACCTGATGCACGAGGGCAAGTCGATCCGCTCGGTCGTGGTGTTCTAAAGGACTGGTTGAACCCGGCGGTGCGCGACGCGTACCGCCGGGGACGGATACGAAACCCAGGGATCACGGCGACATGGACACCATCTCGAAGGCCCGCTCGCATGGCGGCATCCAGGGCGTCTACCGGCACGAGGCCGAGACGACGCGCTGCCCGATGACCTTCGCGGTCTACCTGCCGCCGCAGGCGGAAACCGGGAAGGTGCCGGTGCTGTGGTACCTGTCGGGCCTGACCTGCACCCATGCCAACGTGATGGACAAGGGCGAGTACCGCCGCGCCGCCGCCAAGCACGGCATCGCGATCGTCGCCCCCGATACCAGCCCGCGCGGACCCGATGTGCCGGACGAGCCCGACAACTGGCAGTTCGGCTGCGGTGCCGGCTTCTACGTCGACGCCACCCAGGCGCCGTACGACCGCAACTATCGCATGTGGTCCTACGTCACCGAGGAGCTGCCGGCCCTCGTCGCCCGCGAATTCCCCGTGGACATGGAACGCCAAGGCATCTTCGGGCATTCGATGGGCGGCCACGGTGCGCTCACCATCGCGCTCAACCATCCGGAGCGCTTCCGCTCGTGCAGCGCCTTCGCGCCGATCGTCCAGCCCTCGACCGCCGGCTGGTCGAAGCCGGCGCTGACCAAGTATCTCGGCGCGGACGAGGCCGCGTGGCGCCGCCACGACGCCACCGCTCTGATCGAGGACGGCCGCCGATTCCCGGAATTCCTGGTCGACCAGGGCACCGCCGATTCCTTCCTCGACGAGGGCCTGCGTCCCTGGCTGCTGGAGGAGGCGTGCAAGAAGGCCGGGATCGGGCTGACCCTCAACATGCGCGAGGGCTACGACCACTCCTACTTCTTCATCTCGACCTTCATGGACGACCACATCGCCTGGGCGGCCGAGCGGCTGCGCTGACCCTCAGGCCGGGGCGCGCCCGAGCGCCCCGGTGATGAAGCGGCCGGCCTCGGAGAGGCGACCGGGATCGATCCCGGTCGCGAGGCCGAGCCGGTCGCATTCCGCCACCACCGCCTCGGTGGCGACGTTGCCGGGGGCGCCCTTCGCGTAGGGGCAGCCGCCGAGGCCCGCCACGGCGGCATCGATCACCGACACGCCGAGTTCGAGGCAGGCGCGGAGATTGGCGAGCGCCAGCCCTCGCGTGTCGTGGAGATGCAGCGCGATGCGCTCGCGCGGGATCGTCTCCGCCACCGCCGCGACGCAGGCCCGGGCCGTCTCCGGTGTCCCGGCCCCGATCGTGTCGCCCAGCGAGACCTCGTAGCAGCCCATCTCGACGAGGCGACGGGCCACATCCGCCACGGCCTGCGGCGTCACCACACCCTCGTAGGGACAGCCGAGCACGCAGGAGACGTAGCCCCGCAGCGGAATCCCGGCGGCGCGGGCGGCCTGCGCCACCGGCCGGAAGCGCTCCAGGCTCTCGGCGATCGAGCAATTGATGTTGGCCCGCGAAAACGCCTCGGAGGCGGAGGCGAACACCGCGACCTCGCCGGCGCCCGCTTCCCGTGCCGCCTCGAACCCCTTGAGATTCGGCACCAGCACGGCGTAGCGCCCGGCAGGATTCGGCGGCAGCCTGGCCAGGATCGCGGCGGTGTCGGCCATCTGCGGCACCCATCGGGCCGAGACGAAGCTGCCGACCTCGATATGGGCCAGGCCGGCGGCGAGCAGCCGCTCGATCAGCTCCACCTTGACGGCAGTCGGTACGGTGACGGGCTCGTTCTGGAGCCCGTCGCGGGGACCGACCTCGACGATCCGCACCCGGGAGGGGAGGGGGCTCACGGCGCCTTCACCAGCGGGCACCGCCCATCCGCCAGGGGCCGGAACGCCTCGGCGGCGGGGATGGTCTGGACGAGCTTGTAATAATCGAACGGCCCCTTCGATTCGGCCGGGCTCTTGACCTGGAACAGGTACATCGGGTGGACGTGCCGTCCGTCCTCGCGCACCGTGCCTTCGCCGAAGAGCGGATCGTTCGTCGGCCCTGCCGTCATCCGGGCGACGACGGTCCGCCCGTCGGTGCTGCCGGCGAGCGTCGCGGCGCGCAGGTAGGCCAGCGCCCCGGCATAGACGCCGGCCTGGTTGGCGGTGGGGCGCCGGCCCTTCATCTGGGCGGCGAAGCGGTCGGCAAAGGCGCGGGTGCCGTCATTGGTGTCCCAGTAGAAGCCTTCCGTCAGGTAGAGCCCCTGCGCGTCCTTGAGGCCGATCGCGTGGACATCGGAGAGCTGCATCAGCAGGGCCGCCAGGTCCTGGCCGCCGCCGGTGATGCCGAACTCGGCCGCCTGCTTGACCGAGTTGACCGTGTCGCCGACCGCGTTGGCGAGCGCGATCACCTGGGCGCGGCTGGCTTGCGCCTGAAGCAGGAACGACGAGAAGTCGGCGGCTGCCGTCGGGTGGCGCACGGTGCCCACCACCTGGCCGCCCTCCTGCTTCACCACGCGCGCCGCGTCGGACTCGAGCGCGTGGCCGAAGGCGTAATCGGCGGTGAGGAAGAACCACTTCGTCTTGCCGGCACGCACCAGGGCCAGCGCGGTGCCGTGGGCCAGCGCCCAGGTGTCGTAGGTCCAGTGCACGGTGTTGGCCGAGCATTTCGGGCCGGTCAGGTCCGAGGTGCCGGGGCCCGACGCGATGAAGGCGGCCTTCGAATCGCGCACCACCTCCTGCACGGCGAGCGCCACCGAGGAGAACGGCACGTCGAGGATGGCGTCGACCTGCCCCTCGGCGATCCAGCGCCGGGCGGTGGCCGAGCCGATATCCGGCTTGTTCTGGTGGTCGGACTGGATCACCTCGACGGTGATCCCCGGCTGCTCCTTGCGAAAATCCTCGACCGCGAGGCGGGCCGCGACCACCGAGCCCTCGCCGGTGGAATCGGCGGCGAATCCGCTGAGATCGGTGAGCACCCCGAGCTTCAGGCGCGTCACCTCGGCATGGGCGGTGCCGGCGGCGAGGATGAAGGCGCCGCCGGCGAGCAGGCGGGTGGCGAGGCGGGTGAATGTCGGCATGGTTGTCCTCCCGGGAGAGTATTGATTGGCCGTTGGTTCGGCCATCGTTCGGTTGATTTAAAAATATTTTTGAACGGATTCACCCATATACGACCTCATCCTGAGGTGCGAACGGAGTGAGCCTCGAAGGAGGGCTCCAGGAATCTCTGTGTTATCTGGAGCCCTCCTTCGAGGTCGGTCGATCTTCGATCGACTGATACCTCAGGATGAGGTTATGGATGGGATGATCTCGTGAGAGACAGCCCGGTGGTTCCTTACCCCCGCCGCATCTCCCCCAGAACCTCCTGCGCCACGTCGAGCCGCACCAGGCGCCGCTCGACCAGCACGCGGGCCACCGCCTCGATCTCCTCGCCGAGCGCCCCGGCCATCATGGCGATGTTCTGGGCATGGAGCGCCATGTGGCCCTTCTGGATGCCGGTGGTGGCGAGCGCCTTGAGGGCGGAGAAGTTCTGGGCGAGCCCCACCGCCGCGATGATCCGGGCCAGCCGCTCCGCCGTCGTCGCCCCGAGAATTTTCAAACAGGCCTGCGCGGTCGGATGGAGCTTGGTCGCGCCGCCGACGAGGCCGACCGCCAGCGGCAGCTCGATCGAGGCGCTGAGGTCGCCGGACGCCGTGACCTCGTAGCGGGTGAGGCTGGTGTAGCGGCCCGAGCGCGCGGCGTAGGCATGGGCGCCTGCCTCGATCGCCCGCGTGTCGTTACCGGTGGCGAGCACCACGGCGTCGATGCCGTTCATGATCCCCTTGTTGTGGGTCGCGGCGCGGTAGGGATCGGCCTCGGCGAGGTGGTAGGCGCTGACGATCCCGTCCCGCACCTCCGGCCCGCCGATGGCGTCGGTGCGCCAGACCGCATGCGCCCGGGCGAGGCGCCGGTCGGCGAGGTTCGAGAGGATGCGCAAGTAGACCCGGCCGCCGCTCCAGCCGGCGATGTGGGGGGCCACCGCCTCCGCCATGGTGTTGACGGCGTTCGCCCCCATGGCGTCGCGGGTATCGACGATGAGATGCGTCACCACCATCGGGCCGCCCAGGCTGTCGAGCACCCGCACCTCGACATCGCGAAGACCCCCGCCGAGGCGCACCAGCACCGGGTCGCAGGCATCGCACAAGGCCCGCAACGCGTCGCGCTGCTCCAGGATGCGCAGGCGCGCCGCGTGGGGATCGCTCACCCCGACGACCTGCACCTGGGCGATCATCAGGTTGCCGGAGACCGAGGTGGTGAAGCCGTCCTGGTAGACCTGGCGGGCCGCGTTGCAGACCGCGGCCACCACCGAGGATTCCTCGGTCGCCATCGGGATCAGCACGTCCTCGCCGTCGATCCGCATGTTGGTGGCGATGCCGAGCGGGATAGTCATCGTGCCGACCACGTTCTCGATCAGCCGGTCGGCGAGGTCGGGGCTGAGGTTGCCGAACTCGGCGAGGTGCGCGACCTCGCCCGGGGAGAGGTCGGCGAAGGCGGCGACGAGGTCGAGGCGCTCGTGCGGACTCTTCTTGTGGAAGCCGGCGATGCGCGAGGTGCGGTTCGCCCGGGAAGTATCTTGCATGGTGCCTGCTGCCGCGTCGGTCGGGCTCGCGCGCGCCGGACGAGGGCGGCCGCATCCGCGGGCACCGTGGCGTTCCTCCCTCGTCCGGGCGTGTAAGACCCTGTTCGTTGTCGGCACCGTACCCGTCCGTGCCCCACCCACAAGGAACGCTTTGCGCCTTTCCGGGAGGGACCGTACCCTTCGCGGCATGGATACAGTCGGGACTCCCGAACCACGGACCCGGGTCGAGCAGGTGGTCGCCGGACTGAGCGAACGGATCGATCGCGGGCTCCTGCGCACCGGCGAACGCCTGCCGTCGATCCGGGCGGCGGCGGCCGGCTTCGCGGTGTCGAAGAACACCGTGGTCGAGGCCTATGAGCGCCTCGTCGCCTCGGGCCGGGTCGAGAGCCGGCCGGGCTCGGGTTTCTACGTGTCGAGCCGAAGGCCGGCCCCCGCCACCCCGCCGGGGCCCGTCCCGGTCGCGGCGGTCGACAGCGTCTGGCTGCTGCGCGAGCAGCTGGACCGGCATTACGACGTGCGCGTCGGCGACGGCCGGCCGCCGCCGGCCTGGATGGAGAGTTCGGAAATCGGCCGGCACCTGCGCCCGTCCCTGGGCGCGGCGAGCGAGAGCTACGGCAGCCCGGACGGTTACCTGCCCCTGCGCCGCAGCCTCGCGCTGCGCCTCGCCGAGCGGTCGATCCAGGTTGGGCCAGGGGGCGTGCTCCTCACCGCCGGAGCCAACCACGCCCTCGACCTGATCATCCGCCAGTTCGTGGCGCCGGGAGAGCCGGTGCTGGTCGACAGCCCGGGCTACTACCCGCTCTTCGGCAAGCTGCGCCTCGCCAAGGCGCGCATCCTCGGGGTGCGGCGCAATCCGGACGGGCCGGACGTCGCCCATCTCGACGCCCTGGCCCGCGCGAGCGGCGCGCGGCTGTTCTTTACCCAGTCGCTCGCCCACAACCCGACCGGCTGCTCGCTCACCCTGCCGGTCGCCCACCGGCTGCTCCAGCGCGCCGCTGCCCACGATCTGCGCATCGTCGAGAGCGACCCCTTCGCCGACGTGCTGCCGGCGGCGCAGGCCCGGCTCGCCGCCCTCGACCAGCTGGAGCGCGTGATCTATGTCGGCACCTTCGCCAAGACCCTCTCGGCCAGCCTGCGCTGCGGCTACATTGCTGCGCGGCCCGATATCGTCGAGGCCCTGCGCGATCTCAAGATGGTGACGAGCGTCAACAGCTCGGGCTTCGTCGAGCGGATCATCCACGACCTGATCGAGAGCGGGCGCTACCGCCGCCACCTGCGCCGCCTCGGCGGGCGGATCGAGGCGGCGTCCTTGCAGGGGAGGGCGGTCCTGCAGGGCTTGAGGCTTCCGGTCTTCGGCGAGCCGCGGGGCGGGTATTATCTCTGGTGCGGGCTGCCGCAGACGACCGACCTCGACGCCCTGTCGCGCCAGGCCGCCGCGCGCAGCATCCTGATCGCGCCCGGCGGGATCTTCTGTCCCGAGGGACCGGCCGGCCCGCCGATGATGCGGGTCAACGTCGCTTACTTGAGCGATCCGCGCTTCGCGCGGTTCATGCGGGAGGAGGCCGCGTCGCGATCCTGAGACGCCTCCCGCCGAGGGCGCGGAGGGGCGTTCTTACCCAGAGACGGCCAGGGCGAGGTCGGTTTGGGAGAAATCTCGTCCCTTGAACAGGATCGGCAGGCGGCTCCGGTGCGCGCAGGCATAGGAGAGGCAATCGGCGAAGTTCAGCCGAGCCGGATGACCCTGCCCCTTGCCGTAGACCGCGAAGGCTTCCACGGCCCGGCGTGCGACCTCGTCGTCGACCGGTACGATCGCTATCCGGGCGGCCCGAATGAACCCGTCGTACAGATCCTGGGCATCGAGGATGCTCAACCCGAGGATGCGGGCGAGGTTGATCGTGGCCTCGAGCCGGACATGCGCACCGGTCTCCCGTCGCTCGGCCCCGTCGATGAGGTCCAGGAAGACAGCCGCCTCCGCTTCGCCTGCGAGGATCGCGACAACGGCCGAGGTCTCGATGAACATCAGCGCTCCCAGAGCTGGTCGCGCTCATCGTCGGTGAGGGCCGGCAGCCTGGGGCGATCCGCCTTGGCGAGGGCCCGCGCGCGGAGCGCCGCGACCCGCTCGCGCAGCGGGATTTCCTCCTCGGCGCGGCGGATCTCGTTGTGCAGAGCGAGCTTGATCGCCGCAGTGAGGGTCGGGGCCCCGCGCGTTCTCATCACGGCCTCTGCGAGGGCCCGGATCTCGCGATCACGGATGCTGAGCATGGCGCCTCCTGTCGGTACCGATGTCTATACACCGCACTCGGCAGCGTCCATACACCGGGCGGTGCCGGTCGAGGCTTCACGGCAGGACCGCCAGGTAATGCGCCAGCGCCTTGATGTCGGCATCCGACAGGGAGCCCGCCACCTCGGTCATCGCCGCCCCGCCCGAGCTCGGGCGGGTATTGGCCCGGTAATCGCCGAGCGCCTTGGCGAGATAGCCTTCCGGCAGGCGGGCGATGCGGGGCGCGGCCTGGATGCCGAGATAGGCGTCGCCGTGGCAGGCGGCGCAGCGGTGCTGGAGGGACGCCGCCGCGCCGGCCTTGGTGAGGTCGGGTTGCGTGTCCGCGGGCGGCTTGGTGTCCGGGAAGGGGAGGGAGGCGAAGTACTTGCCGAGCGCCCGGATGTCGTTGTCCGACAGCCCCTCCGCCACGCCCTGCATGATCTCGTTCTTGCGCCGGCCGGCGCGGAAGAACACCAGCTGCAACTGGATGTAGTTGCTGGAATGCCCGGCGATCGGCGGCGCGCCCTCGGCCAGGGTCTCGCCGTGGCAGGCGAGGCAGGCCTGCGCCACCTCGGGCGCCTCGGCGGCCTGAACCGCGGCCGAGGCGATCAGGCCCAGAGCGGCGAGCGCGGCGCGGGCCGGCCCGGAGAACCTCCGGGCCGGCGGGCAGGCGCGGGGTTTCGCGCGGCTCACTTGGTGTAGGCGATGCGATAGATCGCACCGGCCCAGTCGTCGGCGACCAGCAGCGACCCGTCCGGCGCCACCAGGATGTCGGCCGGCCGGCCGGTATAGTCGCGGTCGCCCTTGAGCCAGCCCGAGGCGAAGGTCTCCATCTTGGCGTTCTTGCCGTCCGGATCGACCACCACCCGCTCGATGCGGCCGCCCTGGTACTTGTGGCGGTTCCAGGAGCCGTGCTCGGCGATGAAGATGTTGTTCTTGTACTCGGCCGGGAAGGACGAGCCGGTATAGAACTTCATGCCGAGCGGCGCGACGTGAGCCCCGAGCTTGGCCACCGGCGGGGTGAACTCGGCGCAGGTGCGGCCCTGGGCGAATTTCGGATCCGGCATGTCGCCCTGGTGGCAATACGGATAGCCGAAATGCTCGACGACCTTCGAGATCATGTTGAGCTTGTCGCTCGGGATGTCGTCGCTCATCCAGTCGCGGGCATTCTCGGTGAACCAGTAGCGGCCGGTGCGCGGGTCGATGTCGCCGCCGACGCTGTTGCGCACGCCGAGCGCCACGATCTCCGCAGCCCCGGTCTTCAGGTCGACGCGGCGCACCTGCGACACGCTGCTCGGCGGGTTGCCGATGTTGAAGGGCGGGCCGAACGGCACGTAGACCCAGCCATCCTTGTCGAAGGTCAGGTATTTCCAGCCATGCGCCACGTAGGACGGCATGTCGTCGTAGACGACGACCGGCTCCGGCGGCTTGTCGAGATTGGCCTCGATGTTATCGTAGCGATAGATCTTGTCGATCGCAACGACGTAGAGCGCGCCATCGCGAAACGCGAGGCCGGTGGGCATGTTGAGGCCCTTGAGGATCGTCTTGACGACCTTCTTGCCGCCCTGGTCGACGATGGCATAGACGTTGGTCGCGCCGAACGAGCCGACGAACAAGGTACCCTTGTCACTGAGCGCCATCTGCCGCGCCTCGGGCACGCCGCTGGCATAGACGCTGATCGTGAAGCCCGCCGGCAGCTTCACCGCCTTCAGGTTCTCCGCCAGTTCCTCGTCCGAGGCCGGCAGCGCCGGGTTGGCGGGCGGCGCCAGGCCCTTCTGCGCCGAGGTCTCGTCGCCGAGGAACCAGTCCGGCGGCGGGTTCTTCCAGAACGCCTTGCCGCTCGAATCGTATTGCTTGAGGGCCTGCGCCTGGGCCGCCCCGCCGGTCAGGCCCATCGCCACGAGGGCCGCCGCCAAGACCTTGCGACGCATCAAGGCCGCACGGCGCGTTCCGGTCATCCCGCGCACTCGCATGTCCGCCTCCTCCCGTTGTGTTTTTCCGTCGCCCTTGTGGGCGTTCGTCGCGAGGCGCACCCTGCGGTGTCCTCGCTTCGCCCACTGTCGAGTTGGACACGGCCTGTCGTCAAGGGGAGGGGACGGAGCTGACGAGGCCGCGCGCGGTCTCGTGACCGGCGATGCGTCTCAGCGCGGCGCCTGCGCCAGGAGCTTGCCGAAATCCGCGTCGAGCGACGTGAGGGCGCGGTCGATCCGCCCGCGCTCGGCCGTGACCCACGCCGCTTCCTCGGCCACCGTGCGGTCGGCGGCATCGAGCATCCGGGTCATCTCGGCCGGTTGCGGCCCGCCGCTCGTCGCGCGGTCGCGCACGATCGCCACGGGGTCGAGGGTCTGGCGGAACTCCGCCTCGCTCATCGGCAGGGGCGCGGCGGGCTGATTCATCTCCCGCAAGGTGCGCTCGTAGAGCGCCTGCGCCTCGGCATAGGGGAAATCGCTCGGATGGGCGTCGTGGGCGCGGGCATAGTCGACGATCTCCGACGCGAAATGGTGCCCGACGCG
Source organism: Methylobacterium sp. 142-1Y (assembly GCF_057747795.1). NCBI lineage: Bacteria > Pseudomonadati > Pseudomonadota > Alphaproteobacteria > Hyphomicrobiales > Methylobacteriaceae > Methylobacterium > Methylobacterium sp. 142-1Y. The sequence continues at coordinate 2,627,222 of NZ_CM173224.1, forward strand.
GAAGGGCAGGCCGTAGCGGCGCATCAGCACGTCCGCCAGTTCCTGCGAGGCGGTCCAGTCGCTGTTGAGCTCCTCGAGCGCCCGCTCGGGGCTGATGACGAGGGCGTTCAGCGCGCGGTCCCAGAGGTCGAGCATCCGGGTCGCGCCCGCGAGCACCGCGGCGTTGTCGCGGACGGATTTGGCGTCGCTCATCCCCGGCGGGATGTTGTGGGCCTGGATCGCCCGCCCGATCCCGAGCGACACGACGCGTGAAGCCTCGGCGCGGGTGTCGTTGAGGAGGCCCGGATTGCGCTTCTGGGGCATCGCCGAGGAGACGTAGGTATTGCCGTCGCCCTCGCGCAGCAGGATCCAGGGACGCGCCTGCGCGTACTGGGTCATCACGTCCTCGACGAAGGCGCCGCAATGGAGCGCGATCGCGGTCGCCACCGCGCCCACCTCCACGGGGATCTCGGTCGCCGAGATCTGGGCTGCGTCGTAGGCGTTGTCGACCAGCGCCGGGAAGCCGAGATAGGCCGCCATCCGGGCGCGGTCGAGCGGCCAGCTCGTCCCGTTCAGCACCGTGGTGCCCATCGGCGAGCGGTCGAGCCGCGTGAAGGCCTGCCGCAGCCGCTCGGCGTCGCGGGCGAGCCCGGCGACGTGGCCGAGGAGATAGTGGCCGTAGCTGTTGGCCTGGGCGGCAACGCCGTTGGTGTAGTTCGGCACCACCGTGTCCCGGTGGGTGCGCGCCAGCCGCACCATCGTGGCGGTGGTCCGGCGCAGGGCGTCGGCCAGCCGCAGCATCTCGTCGCGGATGATCGCCGCCCGCACGGTCGAGAGCATGTCCTGGCTCGACCGGCCGGCATGGAGCAGGGTCGCCTCGACGCCCGCCGCCTCGATCAGCAGCGGTTCGAAGGTGATGACGAGCGTCGGACGCTTGGCGCCGGGCTGGTCGCCGGCCTTCAGCACGGCGTCGAGGCCCTTGGCGATCCGCGGCGCGAGGCCGGCGTCGAGCAGGTGCTGCTCGGTGTTGATGACGGCGCTCGCCTTGTTGATCTCGCCGAGCCAGTAGAACTCGTCGCGGCGGGGCGTCGGCTCGGCCGGTGCGGCGGTGGCGCCGGCGATCATCGCGCCGGCGAGCAGGGCTTGTCTGAGCATCGTCCACCCTCCGGCGGATCGGTTCTGCCCGCCTGTGGGCCGGGATAGCCGGCGGGGCGGGGTGGGCTCAAGCGCGGGGGGCGCGGGGCAGGGTCTCGACGAAGCTCAAGCCCACCGCGTCATTCCGGGCTCCGCTGTCGCGGCCACGGAATGACGAGGAGGATGTGAAGACTGTCGATGAGGTCGAACGGACGTTCAGCGCAGAAAGCTCGACATCGCCGACAGCCCATTGATCACCCGCACCGCCTCCGCGACACTACCGGCCTCGAAGCTCACGGCGCTGCCGTCGCGGCGTTGGAGTCCCGGCCATTGGCCGAACAGATCGGCCAGTGCCGGGGTCTGGGCCCGCACCGTCACCGCGAGCGGGCCGGGGATTCGGAACGGCGGCGGCAGGGGGCGGCCCAAGGCCATCGTCACACCGGCCCGGATCGCCGCACAGGACGCCTCCGGCGACAGGCTGATGCCGCTGTGGCAGCCGGTCGCCCGCTTGGTCTCGACGAAGACGGTCTGGGGAAACAGCGCCCGGTTCTCGGCGATGAACACGTCGTCGCCGCTCGCCATCGCGACCGGCACGCCGAACTCGCCGGCGAGCGCCCCGTAGATCCCGGCCTCACCCAGTTCCTGTCCGTCGAGGGCGATCGCCGCGAAGGCGAAGCCGTTGATGGTGTGGGCGAGGATGCCCCGGCCGTGGGCGCGGGAATGGTAGCCGATCAGGCCGACCGCATCGATCCCGAGATCCACTCCCGCCATCATGCCCAGCGGGCGCGGCTTGCCCTGGATCGCTCGCGCGCGGGGATCGAGGAGGTCCGCCGGCATGTTGCGGAAATCGCCGTGCGAATCGTTGACGAAGACCTCCTCGGCTCCGGCCGCGAAGGCACCGGCGATGGCCGCGTTCGCCTCCTGCACCATCCAGAGGCGGGCCTGCTCGTAACCGGGGGCGCCCCTGCGGGTCTGGTCCGGATGGACGATTCCGGCCACACCCTCGATGTCGGTCGAGATCAGGACCTTCATGGCGCTTCCTGAGAGGGGAGGGCGGCGGGGTCGGACAGCAATTCGGGCAGCACCTCGGTCAGGGCCGGGCGGGTCTGGCCGTTGCGGCCGGTCACCGTCTCGGCGCGCCACAGGGCGTTGACGATCGCCTGCTCGATCCCGTCGGCGACCGCCTCGAAGAGCGGGTCGAGATGGGCATCGTGCAGCATCGCCACCGCCGGCATCGGGGTGCCGGGATCCTGCGGCAGCGTATAGGCGGTCGAGAAGGCGAGCGCGATGTCGCCGCTGCCGTGGCCGAAGACCGAGCCGGTGCGGGCAAGGCCCGCGCCCGCCCGGAGCGCCAGGCGCCGGAGCTGGCGCGCGTCGAGGGGCGCGTCGGTGGCGATCGTCAGGATGATCGAGCCCTTCTCCGGCTTGGCGACCGTCCCGGGATCCTCCAGCCGCTCCGCGAGGACCGGCCCGACTGCCCGGCCACCGATCCGCAGCTGCGCGGGCCGGCCGAAATTCGCCAGCACCAGCGTGCCGACCGTCACGGCCCGCCTGCCCGCCTCGACCTGCCGCGAGGCGGTGCCGATGCCGCCCTTCACCCCGAAGCACGACATGCCGCGTCCGGCACCGACCGCGCCCTCGGCCACCGTCACGTCGGCGGAATCGTGCGCCTGGCGGTAATGCGCCTCGCCCACGACCATCCGGGCCATGTCGTTGAGGGTGCCGTCGTTGCACTCGAAGACGAGCGGGTTCACGGTCGGCAATTCGCGGCCGATGCCGGGATTGACCGCGAGCGCCGCCCGGATCTGGGCGGCCGCCACCGCCGGCACCCCGAAGGTGTTGGTGAGCGCGATCGGCGTCTCGATCAGCCCGAGTTCTTCCAGTTGCATCAGGCCGATCGACTTGCCGAAGCCGTTCAGCACCGCCGCCGCCGCCGGGACCCGGTCGTGGTAGAGGTCGCCGGCATGCGGGCGGATGACCGTCACGCCGGTCTGGATCGCACCCTCGGCGAGCGTGCAATGGCCGACGGTGACGCCGGCAACGTCGGTGATCGCGTCGCGCGGGCCGCTCGGCAGGGCGCCGATGCGCGGGGGAGTGTCGGTCATGCGCGGTCGAGCTTGGGGTCGAGGGCGTCGCGCAACCCGTCGCCGAGGAGGTTGAAGGCGAGCACGGTGAGGAAGATCGCCAGGCTCGGGAAGATCGCGACGTGGGGCGAGGAGACCATGTCGGCGCGGGCATCGTTCAGCATCGCGCCCCATTCCGGCGTCGGCGGCTGCGCCCCCATCCCGAGGAAGGACAGGCTCGCCGCGGTGATGATCGAGGTGCCGAGCCGCATCGTGAAGTAGACGACGATCGACGAGACCGTGCCGGGCAGGATGTGGCGCAGGAGGATCGTGCGGTCCGAGGCGCCGATGCTGCGGGCGGCCTCGATATAGGTCGCGCGCTTCAACACCAGGGTGTTGCCGCGAACGAGCCGCGCGAAGGCCGGCACGCTGAAGACCGAGACCGCCACCACGACGTTGACGAGGCTGCTGCCGAGGATCGCGACGACGCCGAGCGCGAGCAGGATGCCCGGGAAGGCGAACAGCACGTCGGACAGGCGCATCACGAGGCGGTCCCACCAGCCCTCGTAATAGCCGGCGAGCAGCCCCAGCACCGTGCCGATGAGCCCGCCGATCGCCACCGACAGGAATCCGGTGGCGAGCGAGATCCGCCCGCCGAGCAGGATGCGGCTCAGGATGTCGCGCCCGAGGGGATCGACCCCGAGCCAGTGTGCGAAGGACGGCCCCTCGTTGATCCGGTCGTAGTCGAAGAAGTTTTCCGCGTCGTAGGGGGCGATCCACGGCGCCAGGATCGCCACGACGACGAGCAGGACCACGAAGGCCAGGGCCACGACGGCGACGGGCTGGCGGCGGAACTTGCGCCAGAACTCGGACCAGGGGGTGCGCACGCCGGTGGGCACGGCGGCGACGGCCTTCGTGGCGGTGAGTGCGGTATCGGTCACGGCCGGCTCACTTGTAGCGGATGGTCGGGTTGATCAGCCCGTAGAGCAGGTCGACGACGAGGTTGATCAGGATGAATTCGAGCGAGAACATCAGCACCAGGGCCTGGATCACCGGATAGTCGCGCTGGTTGACCGAATCGACGAGGAGGCGGCCGACGCCCGGCCAGTTGAACACCGCCTCGACGACGATCGAGCCGCCGAGCAGGAAGCCGAATTGCAGGCCCATCATGGTGACGACGGGGATCAAGGCGTTGCGCAGGCAGTGCTTGGCGATGACGACCCGCTCCTTGAGGCCCTTGGCGCGGGCGGTGCGGACGAAGTCTTCGCCCAAGACCTCGACGAAGGAGGCGCGGGTGAAGCGCGCCATCACGGCGGCCACCGCCGCCCCGAGGGTGAGCGAGGGCAGGATGTAATGCTGCCACGAGCCGGCGCCGACGGTCGGCAGCCAGCCGAGGCCGACGGAGAAGATCTGCATCAACAGCATCCCCAGCGCGAAGGCCGGGAACGAGATGCCGGAGACGGCGAGCGTCATCCCGAGCCGGTCCGGCCATTCGTTGCGGTAGACCGCCGAGACGATGCCGATGACGAGCCCGAAGGCGACCGCCCAGGCCATGCTGGTCAACGTGAGCAGCAGGGTCGGCATGAAGCGCTCGCCGATCTCGGTCGCAACCGGCCGCCGCGTGCGGATCGAGGTGCCGAAATCGCCGTGCGCCATGTTCAGGAAGTAGCGGCCGAACTGCACCGGCAGCGGGCGGTCGAGGCCGAGTTCGGCGCGTACCAGTTCCACGGTCTGCTGGTCGGCATCCTGGCCGGCGGCGAGCCGCGCCGGATCGCCCGGCAGCATGTGGACGAACAGGAAGACCAGCACCGCGACGATCGCGAGCGTCGGCAGGAGGCCGAGGAGCCGTTTGAGGAAGAAGGTCAGCATGGCGCCGGGGATGGGAAGGGAAGGGGAGGGCGCCGCGCGGCGGCGCCCCGAATGGCCTTACGGCGCGATCGCGGCCTCGCGGCTGTCGATGTTGCCGTCCGGCATCACGTACACGCCGGACAGGCGGGCGGAGGTGGCGTACACGTTCTGCTCGATGACGAGGGGCGCCCAGGGCGCATCCTTGTAGATCAGTTCCTGCGCCTTGGCGTAGAGATCGGCCTTCTCGCTATCGCTCGTCGTGACGAGCGCCTTGGCGATCAGGGCATCGACCTCGGGGTTGCTGTAATAGGCGGTGTTGTTGAGCTTCGGCGGCCAGGCTTCCGTCGAGAAGAGCGGGCGCAGGGCCCAGTCGGCCTCGCCGGTCGAGGACGACCAGCCGGCATAGTACATCCGCACGCGGGCGGTCTTCGGATCGGGGGCGGTCTGCACCCACTCGACGCGCTGGCCGGGCTCGAGCGCCTGGGTCTGCACCTTGATGCCGACCTGGGCGAGCTGCTGCTGGACGAACTGGATCGCCTTCTGCGCCGTGCTGGTGGTGTAGGCGCTCCACAGGGTGGTCTCGAAGCCGTTGGCGTAGCCGGCCTCCTTCAGGAGCTGGCGCGCCTTGGCCGGGTCGTAGGGCCAGGCGCTCATCGGGTGGGCATAGAGCACGCCGGCCGGCACGATCCCCTTGGCGGGCGTCGCGTAGCCGTTGAAGGCCACCTTGGCCAGCGCCTCCTTGTTGATCGCATAGTTGATCGCCTGGCGCACGCGCAGGTCGTCGAACGGCTTTTGCAGCATGTTCATGCTGACATAGCGCTCGATGATCGAATCCTGCGCGATGACCTTCAGCTTCTTGTTCTCAGACAGCGTCTTGGCCTGCTCATAGGGGAGCGGGGAGACGAAATCGGCCTCGCCGGTCTGGAGCATCGCCGCGCGGGTGCCGTTCTCCGGCACCGGCTTCCAGGTGATGCTGTCGACCTTCGGCAGGCCGGCCTGCCAGTAACCGGCGAACTTGGCGCCCTTGACCGAATCGGTCTGCTTCCACTCGACGAAGGTGAACGGGCCGGTGCCGACGGGATGGAAGGCGATGTCCTTGCCCCATTTCTGGAGCGCGGCCGGCGAGATCATCGCCGCGGAGGCATGCGCCAGCGAGTTGATGAAGGGGCCGAAGGGCTCCTTGAGGGTGATGCGGACGCTATAGGGCGAGACCACCTCGATGGTCTTGACCCGGTTGAACTGGTTGAAGCGGGCCAGGCGATTCTCGGGGTTCAGCACCCGCTCGAGGTTCGCCTTCACGGCATTGGCGTCGAACGCCGTACCATCGTGGAATTTCACGCCCTCGCGCAGCTTGAACGTGTAGACGAGGCCGTCGGGCGTGACCTCGTAGCTCTCGGCCAGGACGTTCCTGACCTTCAGGTCCTTGTCGAACTCGAACAGGCCTTCGTAGAACGACTTGGTGACCGCAGTCGTGAGCGTGGTGTTGGTGTTGTAGGGGTCGAGCGTCTCGGGCTGCACGCCGATGACGAGGACCGGGTCGCCGGCGGCCAAGGCCGGGGCGATGAGGCCGCAGAGCAGGCCGGTGGCGAGGAGAGCGTGGCGGAGCATGGGGGTGTCTCGGGTCATTGGTGGCGTCTTCCTTGAGGTCTCGGATGTTGTTTGATGCGACTGGAAAATTCCGTCCCAGCCGCGACCTCATCCTGAGGTGCGACTGAAAGGAGCCTCGAAGGAGGGCTCCAGAGATCACTGAGAATTCTGGATCCCTCCTTCGAGGTCAGTCGATCTTCGATCGACTAACACCTCAGGATGAGGTTGCGGATGGGATGGAATCTGTCGCTCACCTCGCGCGGTCTCACGCCGCGAGGCCGCCGACCGTATGGCGGGCGGTCCAGTGGCCCGGACCGACCTCGACCAGCGGCGCCACCTCCGGCTCGTCGCCGAGCGCCCGGACCGGGCTCGGGATCTCGCCGGTGAGGAGGCCGCGGGCCTTGGCGTGGCGCCGCGCCGGATCGGCGACCGGCACCGCGGCCATGAGCTTCTTCGTGTAGGGATGCTGCGGGTTCTCGAAGATCGCCCGGCGCGGCCCGATCTCGACGATCTGGCCGAGGAACATCACGGCGACCCGGTGGCTCACCCGCTCCACCACCGCCATGTCGTGCGAGATGAACAGGTAGGACAGGCCGAGCTCGCGCTGCAAGTCGAGCATCAGGTTGACGATCTGGGCCTGGATCGAGACGTCGAGGGCCGAGACCGCCTCGTCGGCGACGATCACCTTCGGGTTGAGCGCCAGCGCCCGCGCGATGGCGATGCGCTGGCGCTGGCCGCCGGAGAATTCATGCGGGTAGCGCGCGCCTTGCGCCGGGGTCAGGCCGACCCGCTCCAGCAGCCAGGCCACCCGCGCCTCGGCCTCGCGCCGGGGCGTGCCGTGCACGAGCAGCGGCTCCATGATCGAGAAGCCGACGGTGAGCCGCGGATCGAGGGAGGCGTAGGGGTCCTGGAAGATGAACTGGATGTTCTTTCGCAGGGCCTGGAGCTTGTTGGGGGCGAGGTCGCGGATGTTCTCGCCCGAGAACTCGATCAGCCCGCTCTGGCTCTCGACGAGGCGCAGCAGCGAGCGGCCGGTCGTCGACTTGCCGCAGCCGGATTCGCCGACGAGGGCCAGGGTCTCGCCGGCCTGGAGATCGAAGCTGATCCGCTCGACCGCGTGGACGCGCCGGCGCACCCGGTTGAGGAGGCCGCCGCGGATGTCGAACCGGGTGACGAGGTCGCGCACCCGCAGGATCGGCGGGCCGGGCCGGCGGGTATCCTGCGGCGCCTCGGCGGCGGGCGCGGGCTCGGGCGCCTCGGGCCGCAGCAGGTCGAACTTGCGCGGCAGGTCGCTGCCCGCCATGGCGCCGAGCCGCGGCACGGCGGCGAGCAGCGCCTTGGTGTAGGCGTGGCGCGGCTCGGCGAAGACGGCGGGGGCCTGGCCCTCCTCGACCTTGTCGCCGCGGAACATCACCAGCACGCGGTCGGCGATCTCGGCCACCACGCCCATGTCGTGGGTGATGAAGACGACGCCCATCTTCATCTCGTCCTGGAGGCTGCGGATCAGCTCGAGGATCTGGGCCTGGATGGTGACGTCGAGCGCCGTCGTCGGCTCGTCGGCGATCAGGAGCTGCGGCCGGCACGCGAGCGCCATCGCGATCATCACCCGCTGGCGCATGCCGCCGGAGAGCTGGTGGGGAAACCGCGTCAGGACGTTGCGGGCCTCCGGGATGCGCACGAGGTCGAGCATCCGCAGGGCCTCGGCCCGGGCCGCGGCATGGCCCTTGCCCTGGTGCACCCGGATCGATTCCGCGATCTGCTCGCCGGCGGTGAAGACCGGGTTGAGCGAGGTCATCGGCTCCTGGAAGATCATCGCGATCTCGGCGCCCCGCATCTCCCGCATCTCGGCGTTCGAGGCGGTGGCGAGGTCGAGGATCGCGCCGGAGCGGCGCCGGAACAGCATCCGCCCGGTGGCGATCGTGCCGCCGCCATGCTCGACGAGGCGCATCAGCGCCAGCGAGGTGACGGACTTGCCCGAGCCCGATTCACCGACGATCGCCAGGGTCTCCCCGGCCTCGACGTGGAACGACAGGTCGCGCACCGCCTCGACGGTGCGCTCGGAGGTGGCGAAGCGCACGGTCAGGTCCGAGACCGACAGGATGCGCCGGTCGGGCAGGATCAGCGACGGGACGGGGGCAGGGGAGGGGGGCACGGTCGGCACTCAGAAGATGGCGGTCGTGGGCATGTCGCCGGCCCGGACGAGGCCGCGATACATCCCCGCGGTGTTGAACGGCATGGCGACCCGGCCCCGCGCATCGACCGCGATGAGGCCGCCCTGGCCGCCGAGCGGCGTCAGCCCGTCGCGGACCGTCGCTTGCGCCGCGGCGTCGAGATCGAGCCCGCCATAGGCCATGCGGGCGCAGACGTCGTAGGCCGCCGCCGCCCGGATGAAGACCTCGCCGGTCCCGGTGCAGGACACCGCCGCGCTGCGGTCGTCCGCATAGGTGCCGGCGCCGATCAGCGGCGAATCGCCGATGCGGCCCGGCCGCTTGTTGGTCATGCCGCCGGTCGAGGTGAGTGCCGCGAGGTGGCCGTGACGGTCGAGCGCCACGGCGCCGACGGTGCCGAATTTCCGGCGTTCGTCGAGGGGCGCCTGTTCGTCGTGGTCGAGGCTGACCCGCCCGCCGGCCTGCGCGGCCTCGAGCTGCCGGCGGCGCGCCTCGGTGGAGAAGAAAGTCGGCTCGACCATCTCGAGGCCGTGGGCGCGGCAGAATTCCTCGGCACCTGCGCCGGCGAGCAGCACGTGGGTGGCGTCCTCCATCACGGCCCGCGCCGCCCGGCCCGGCCGGCGCACCCGCGCGAGGCCCGCGACTGCACCTGCGCGCAAGGTGGCGCCGTCCATGATCGCGGCGTCGAGCTCGTGGGTGCCGGCGCTGGTGAAGACCGCACCATGCCCGGCATTGAACAGCGGGCATTCCTCCAGGAGGTCGACCGCGATGGCGACCGCATCGAGCGCGCTGCCGCCCTCGCGCAGGCAGCGTTCGCCGGCGGCCAGGATCTCGGTGAGCGCCGCGTGATAGGGCGCTTCATAGGGCGCTTCGCCGTCGCTGCCGGCTTCCGGCCGCGCGATCGTGCCGGCGCCGCCATGGATGACGAGGACGGGGCGGGGATCGGTCATGGCTCGGGATCCGGGTCGGGGGAGGGGACGGCGCTGCCGCGGATCGGCCAGGCGGCATAATCGCCGTCGAGCCAGGGCAGGACCGATTCCGTGAGCCGGGTCGCCGCGGCGACGAGGCTGCCCGAGGCATGCGCCACGGCGCTCGACAGGGCCTCGACCAGGGCGGCGAGGCTGGCGTCCGAGGCGGCGAAGTAGCGGCTGTCGGTCCGCACGCACAGCGTGATCGTGGCCTGGGCGGCGATCGGCGAGTGCGGCCCGTCGGTCAGCGCCAGCACGGTCGCGCCACTCTCCCGGCCTTGCGTCGCCAGCCGCACCGTGTCGGTGAAGTAGCGCGGCGTGGCGAGCACGATCACGAGGTCGTCCGCGGTCAGCCGCCGCATGGCCCGCGCCGCGAAGGCCGGGCCCTCGACCGTGGCGAGCAGGTGGACGTCCTGGCGGGTGAGGTCGAGGTTGCGGGCGAGCAGGCCCGCCGGCCAGGACGAGCTGCCGAAGCCGACGATGTAGACCCGCCGCGCCGCCTGGATCGCCGCCACCGCCCGCGCGCAGGCCCCGGCATCGAGGCTCGATCGCGTCGCCTCCAGGTTGCGCCCGATCGCCGCGAAGGTCGCGTCGAAGACGCTGGCCGGGTCGGCCGGCTGCTCCAGGTCGCCGCGCAGCTTCTCCACCGGCGCCAGCGCGCCCTCGAAGCCCAGCACCAGGGCGGCGCGGAACTGGGCATAGCCCTCGTAGCCGAGCGCCCGGGCGAAGCGGTTGGCGGTGGCGATCGACACCCCGACCAGCTCCGCCAGCTCGGCGACCGGCAGGGTCGCGGCCTTCAGCGGATGATCGAGCACGTAGCGCGCCACCTCACGATGCGACTGGCTCAAGGCCGGGAAGCTGCGGGCGATCCGCTGGGCGACGGAGGCGCCGTCGGGCGGGCCGCTCACGGCTGACCGTACCCGCCGAGGTGATCGAAAAATCTCATGAAGGTGATAGTGGCGAGATTTTTATGCCGAATGCAAGCCTCTCGGTGCCGGGATAGCGGGCAAGCCCTGCCCGATGCTCAGGCATGCGGACGGCGGTGCTGCCTGCTCCCTGGGAGGCTGTGTGGGAGGAAGAAGGGACACAGGTTTTCCCCTCCCCCCTCTGCGGGGGAGGGTGGCCTGCGGAGCAGGCCGGGAGAGGGGCAGCGCGACGCTGATCCAGGTAGCGCCCTCCAGAACGGTTCCGCCTCATTCGGAAGAGTGGTTCCCCTCTCCCGCCCCACTCCGTGGGGCACCCTCCCCCGCAGAGGGGGGAGGGGGAAACCTGCGCCATTCCTGTCCCCGAACAGTCCTGGATCATCCGAGACAGGCAGCCGACGATCGACAACGCTGATCTGCGCCCCGAACCGCTTGCCAACGCCGCCGCCGGGACCCATCCAGGGCTGGTGTCACAGCTTGCCCCGCCCCCTCCCGCCCCCGACATGACCAAGCCCGCCCGCGAAGGCCTGCCGCCGGCGCAACGCCGGCAGGCGATGGCGGCGGTGCTCGCCGGCGTGGCTCTCGCCACGCTCGACACCGCCATCGCCAACACCGCGCTCCCGACCATCGCGGCCGATCTCGGCGTCGATCCGGCGGATTCGGTCTGGATCGTGAACGCCTACCAGCTCGCCGTGGTGGCGACGCTGCTGCCGATCGCGGCTTTGGGCGAGATCGTCGGGCAGAGGCGGGTCTATCTCGCGGGGCTCGCGCTGTTCACCCTGGCTTCGCTCGTCTGTGCGCTGGCCTGGTCGCTGCCGGCGCTCGTCGCCGCCCGCGTGCTCCAGGGCGTCGGGGCGAGCGCCCTGATGGCGGTCAACGTCGCGCTGATCCGCTTCATCTACCCGACGCACGAGCTCGGGCGGGGCCTCGGCCTCAACGCCTTCGTGGTCGGCGTCGGCTTCGCCCTCGGGCCGACGATGGCCTCGCTGATCCTGGTGGCGGCGCCCTGGCCGTGGCTCTTCGCCGTCAACCTGCCGATCGGCCTCGCGGCCCTGGCGCTCGCCCGCCGCGCCCTTCCGGAGACAGCCCAAGCCGGCCACGCCTTCGACCGGATCGGCGCGCTCCTCAACGCCGCCACCTTCGCGCTGTTCGTCCTCGGCCTCGGCGAGGCGGCCCATGCCGGGCCGCTCTGGCGGGTGCTGGCGGAGTTCGGCGGCGCGCTCGCCTGCGGCACCCTGCTGCTGCGCCGCCAGGCCGACCACCCGGCCCCGATGCTCGCCGTCGACCTGTTCCGGCGCCCGCTCTTCACGCTCTCGGCGGCGACCTCGGTCTGCTCCTTTGCCGCGCAAGGCCTCGCCTTCGTGTCGCTGCCGTTCCTGTTCCAGCACGATCTCGGGCGCTCGCAGGTCGAGACCGGCTTCCTGATGACGCCCTGGCCGCTGGTCGTCGCCGTGATGGCGCCGATCGCCGGACGCCTCTCGGACCGCTACCCGCCGGGCCTGCTCGGCGGCATCGGGCTGGCGATCCTGGCGCTCGGCATGGCCTCGCTGGCGGCGCTTCCGGCCGAGCCGAGCGTCCTGAGCCTCACCTGGCGGATGGCGTTGTGCGGGGCGGGCTTCGGCTTCTTCCAGGCGCCGAACCTGCGCGCCATCATGACGAGCGCGCCGCAGGCCCGGGCCGGCGGCGCGAGCGGCATCGTGGCGACCTCGCGGCTCCTCGGCCAGACCACCGGGGCGGCCCTGGTGGCAGCCTGCTTCGCGATCGCGGCGGCGCACGGCCCGGCCCTGGCGCTCGGGCTCGGTGCCGCCTTCGCGGGCGTCGCCAGCGTGGTGAGCCTGTCGCGGCTGGCCGTCCGGCCGGGGCGGGAGGCGGCGTGACCGCACTCAACGACACTCAAGGAGGAAACCCCATGATCCACGTCCTCGCCATCATCCGGACCAAGCCCGGCCAGCGCGACACGGTGCTCGAAGCCTTCCGGGCCAACGTGCCCGCCGTCCATGCCGAGGAGGGCTGCATCGAGTACGGCGCGGCGATCGACACCGACGGCGTCGGTCCGTTCCAGACGCCGTTCGGGCCGGACACCTTCGTGGTGATCGAGAAATGGGCCAGCCTCGACGCCCTGATGGCGCACGCGGCCGCGCCCCACATGGCCGCTTATGGGGCGAAGACCAAGGACCACATCGTCTCCCGGGCGATCCACGTCCTGTCGCCGACCTGAGAGCTTGTTTGAGTTTATCGTCAGTCAAAGCCCTGGGACAAGGCGGCGCATCCTATTCCCTCACCTCATCCTGAGGTGCGAGCGGCAGCGAGCCTCGAAGGAGGGCTCCAGAGGTCTCGGTGATCTCTGGAGGCCTCCTTCGAGGTCAGTCGCTCTGCGATCGCGTGCGATCTGCGATCGCCAACACCTCAGGATGAGGTGCGAGGGTGGGACGTTCCTTCGTTTGCAAGGATCAAATCGGGAAGACGCGCTCAGAACGGCTCTGGGCCGTCCGCGGGACCGTCACCCCGAGGGCGCTCGCACCTTGACGCCGAGCATCGCCTCGAAGGGCAGCACCATCGCGCCCTTGTCGCGGGCGCCGTGGCCGGCGAGCAGCGCCATCTGGTAGGTTGCGGTCGCCGCTGCCGTCACCGGGAGCGGAAAGCCGCGCCCGACCGAGACCTCGGCGGCGCTGACGAGGTCCTTGTACGCCTTGGCGAGCGGATAGCCCTCGTCGAACTCGCCCTTGAGGATCCGCGGCACGAAGTATTGCGAGGCGTAGCTGCGGCTCGTGCCGGTCGTCACCACGCCGGCCAATTGCTGCGGGTCGAGGCCCATCGCCACCGCCATCGGCAGCACCTCGGCAAGCGCCGCGATGTTGATGTCGTAGATCACGTTGTTGATCGTCTTGGTGAGCTGGCCGCTGCCGAGTGGACCCATATGCAGCACCTGGGTGCCGATGCGCTCGAGCAGCGGCTTCATCGCCGCGAAGGTCTCAGGGCTACCGCCGCACATCACCGTGAGCGTCGCGGCCTCGGCCCCGGCCGGCGCGCCGGAGACCGGCGCGTCGAGGAACGGGAAGCCTCGCGATTCCAGCGCCCGGCCGATCGCCACCGCCTGCCCATGCGCGATGGTGCTGAGATCGACTACGATCGCTCCCGGCGCGAGGCGGCTGACGAGACCGTCCGGGCCGAACAGCACGCCCTCGACCACGTCGCCGTCGGGCAGGCACAGGATCAGCACCTCGGCGCCCGCGACCGCGTCCCGGTCGGTCGTGACGGTGATGCCCGGCTCCGACAGGCCGGCGATCCGGGCCGGATCGGCATCGACCGCGAGAAACGTCTCGGTGCCGTCCCCCTTGCGGGCGAGGTTGCGGGCGATCGGCCAGCCCATCCGGCCGAGGCCCATCACGGCGATGCGGCGGCTCACCGAACCACTCCCTTGTCGTCGGCGGAGTCGATCCCGATCGCCTCGAGGAACCGCGACACCATGTTGTAGGCGCCGATCGTGGCGGTGAGCTCGACGATCGCCCGCGGGTCGAAATGGTCGCGCAGCGCCGAGAAGACCGCCGGATCGACATGGATGGTGCGGGTCATCGCGTCGCAATAGGCCAGGACCGTGCGCTCGCGCTCGCCGAACACGGCGGTGGGTTCCCAATCGGGCAGGGCGTCGAGCTGGGCTTGAGTCACGCCTTCGCGGAGCGCGATCGGCACGTGCTGCTCGGCCTCGTAGCGGGCCCCGTTCAGATGCGCGACCTGCACGATTACCAGTTCGCGGATGTCGCCGGGCAACTCGCAGCGCTGGCGGATCGCGGTCAGGAAGGCGAGCCAGCCCTCGGCGACCGGTGGGCTGTGCAGCAGCATCGCGTAGAGATGCAGGATCTCGCCCCGCTCGGCGACGATCCGATCGGCGAGGGGGGCCGTCTCGGGCCGGGTGGTGTCGGCGTAGGGGATGCGGGCCATCGCGGGGGGGGGCTCCAGTGATGCGTCGTCGCATCCGGTACCAGACGGCGCGCTCCCCCGCGACCTCGCTTCAGGCGCTCCGGCTCAGGGGCTGCGCCGCGTGGAATCGCTGGATCTCCAGGTGGATGCGGTCGAGAGGCACCACCTTGGCCGCAGCCCCCCGCTCGATCGCCTCCTTGGGCATCCCGAACACGACGCAGCTCTCCTCGTCCTGGGCGATCGTCTGGGCACCGGCGCGGCGCATCTCCAGGAGGCCGTTCGCCCCGTCGTCGCCCATGCCGGTCATCAGGATGCCCAGCGCGTTGGCGCCGGCGGCCTGCGCCGCGGACCGGAACATCACGTCGACGGAGGGGCGGTGGCGCGAGACGAGGGGACCGTCCTTGACCGCGACCGAGTAGGTCGCGCCGGTCCGCTGGATCAGCAGGTGCCGCCCGCCCGGCGCGATCAGGGCGCGGCCCGGCAGCACCGCATCCCCGGTCTCCGCCTCCTTGACGGCGATGGCGCAGAGCCCGTCGAGCCGGCGGGCGAAGGCGGCTGTGAAGTGCTCGGGCATGTGCTGCACGATCACGATGCCGGGCGACAAGGCCGGCAGCAATTCCAGCACGTCGCGCAGGGCCTCGGTGCCGCCGGTCGAGGCGCCGATGCAGACGATCGGCTCGGTGCCCGTCACCCGGCGGGTCGGGACCGGCGGCGGCAGGATCGCGTCCGCCGACAGCTTGGCCTCGACGGTCCGGCGGGCGTCGCGCCGCGGGCGCAGGCGCGAGCGGGCGGCGGCCCGCACGGCGTCGCAGACCCGCACGGAGGATTCGACCAGGAACTGGCGCGTATCGACCCGGGGCTTGGGCAGCACGTCGACGGCGCCCGCCTCCAGCACCTCGAACAGCATCCGCGAGCCGGCTTCCGTCAGCGTCGAGCAGACGATCACCGGGATCGGCCGCTGCGCCATGATCTTGCGCAGGAAGGTGAGGCCGTCCATGCGCGGCATCTCGAGGTCGAGGATGATGACGTCGGGCACCTCCTCCTGGATGCGGCGTGCCGCCACGAACGGATCGGCGGCGGTGCCCACCACCGCGATGTCGGAGGCCGTGGCGAGGATCTGGCAGAGCGTCTGCCGGACGGAGGCCGAATCGTCGACGACGAGGACGCGGATCGGGGCGGTCGCGGGCATGGGCGTTCCCTCAGCGGCGGAAGACCGTGGACGTCACCTGGGTCAGGCCCGGGACGCCGGCGACGGACATGGATTCGGAATGGCCGACGACCAGGTAGCCGCCCGGGCGAAGGTGGCCGGAAAGCCGTTCGAGCACCGCCCGCTGCGTCGGACGGTCGAAGTAGATCAGCACGTTGCGGCAGAAGACGACGTCGACGTCGCGGTCTACGCAATAGCGCTCGTCCATCAGGTTGAGGCGGCGGAAGCGCACCCGGCGGCGTAATTCGGGCACGATCCGGCCGATCTGGCGGGCCGGGTCGCGGGCCGCCATGACGTAGCGGCGCCGGAAGGCGGGCGGCACGGCGGCGAGCATCTCCTCGGAATAGATTCCGTCGGCGGCCGAGCGCAGGACCTCCGTCGAGATGTCGGTGCCGAGGATTGCGTAGTCGAAGCGGTTGCCCGCCGCGATCATCTCCTGGAGGACCATCGCGAGCGTGTAGGCCTCGGCCCCCGTGGAGGCGGCCGAGCTCCAGATCTTCAGGAGCGGCCGGTCGCCGCGATGGGCCGGCAGCGCGCAGAGCCGCGGCACCAGCGTGTCGCGCAAGGTGTCGAAATGCGCCGGCTCGCGGAAGAAGTCGGTCTTGTTGGTGGTCACGCAGTCGACGAGGTGCACGAACTCGTCGGCGAGCCGCCCCTCGTCGAAGAGGTGGCGGGCATAGGCGTCGAGGCTGTCGAGCTGGAGCGCCCGCACGCGCTTGCGCAGGCGCCCCTCGACCATCGTGCGCTTCGAGGACGGCAGCTGGATGCCGACGCGTGCCTCGATGACCTCGGCGATCGACCGGAAATGCCGCTCGCTCAGCTGCTGCGACGTGAGAGGGAGAGACGCGGGCTGGAAGGACATGCGGGCGCCGGTCCTCAGGCCGCCAGGGCCCGGCCGGCGAGGGCCGGCTCGTCGCCCGCCATCAGCCGGGCGAGGTCGAACACGACCACGAAGGCGTCGCCGCGCCGGCCGATGCCGGCGATGTAGCTCGAGCGCCAGCGCCCGCCGACCTCGGGGGCGGCCTCCATCTCGGCGCGGTCGAGCTCCGCCACCTCGAAGACCCGGTCGGCGACGAAGCCGACCCGCAGGATCCGGTCCTCCATCGGCACGTTGAGCAGGATGATCCGGGTCGCGGGCGTCGGCGCCTCCGGCGGCAGGCCGAGCTTGGTGCGCAGGTCGACCACCGGATAGCTCTGGCCGCGCACGTCGATCATTCCGACGAGGAAGGCCGGCGCCTGCGGCAGGGACGCGGGCACGCGGTAATCCAGGATCTCCTGGACGTTCTCGATGTCGATCCCGAAGGTCTCACGCCCGAGACCGAGGGTCAGATACTGCCACACACTCGACATCCTGGCACTCCGGCTTGCCTGCATCCCGCCCCGGGGGCGTGATCTGAACCGCGAAAAACGTCCGACGGGTGATCGATGGGCGCCCGGCGGTGCCGGGGCTCTCGGTTGCACCTCACGAAGCTCCCGACGGCCGTGCCTCAGGCCCCCGTGACGGGGGAGGGCGGACGTTCGGGAGCTTGGTGAGAGGCACGGGACTTACGATCGCGGGAGCCTCGTGGGCGGGGCTTGCCGGCGCCCCGCCCGCAAGCCCCCGTCCCGGTCAGGGGAGACGGGTGAAGTCGGCGTCGTGCTCGTCGCCCTCACTCATGTCGAAGGCAAAGCCGCCCCCGCCCATGGCCTTCCGGGCCGGGCGGGCGGGCGCACCCGGCTTGGACGGAGCCTTGGCGGGCATCTTCCCCGACATCTTGGCCGGCGCCTTCGGCGATCGCACGACGGCCGAGGGGGCCGCCATCCGGTGTGCCGCGGCCCGCAACTGCGACACCGCCCCGTCGACCGGCCGCCCATGGACCGCCGGGGCCGCGTCCTCGCCGATCCGGAAATAGGCGATCGTCTCCTGCAGCGTCTCGGCCTGCGCCGCCAGCTCCTCGGAGGTCGCCGAGACCTGCTCGGAGGCGGACGCGTTCTGCTGCGTCACCTTGTCGAGCTGCTGGATCGCCTGGTTGATCTGGCCCGACCCGACATCCTGCTCGCGGCAGGCCGCCGAAATCTCCTCCACCAACGCCGCCGTCTTCTTGATGTCCGGAACCAGCCGCCCCAGCATGTCGCCGGCCTGTTGCGCCGCCTTGACCGTGTCGATCGACAGCGTGCCGATCTCGGCCGCCGCCGCCTGGCTGCGCTCGGCGAGCTTCCGCACCTCGCTCGCCACCACGGCAAAGCCCCGTCCGTGCTCGCCGGCTCTCGCCGCCTCGACGGCGGCGTTCAGCGCCAGCAGGTCGGTCTGGCGGGCGATTTCCTGCACGATGGTGATCTTCTGGGCGATGGTCTGCATCGCCTCGACGGCGCGACCCACCGCGACGCCGCTGGCCTCGGCATCGCGCGCCGACTGGCGGGCGATGGCCTCGGTCTGGCCGGCATTCTCGGCGTTCTGCTTCACGTTGGCGGCCATCTCCTCCATCGAGGCGGAGGCCTCTTCGGTGGAGGCGGCCTGCTCGGTCGAGCCCTGGGAGAGCTGCTCGGCCGAGGCCGACAGTTCCTGGCTGCCGGCGGCGACCCGGCTCGCGGCATCCGCGACGCTGACGGCGAAGGCCGTCAGGCTGTCGACCAGCGTGTTGACCGCGTCCTTCATGCGCTGGTGATCGCCTTCGCAGGCGATGTCGACGCGCTGTGTCAGGTCGCCCGCGCTGACGAGGCTCAGCACGCGGTTGCCCTCCATGATCGGCAGGATGATCGCATCGAGCATCCCGTTGATGCCGAGCACGACCTTGGCGAAATCCCCGACATGCCGGGTGGCGTTGCCGCGTTCGCCGAGCCTTCCGGCGGTGGATGCGGCGGTCAGGTTCTGGATCTCGGCGATGATCGAGCGGAGATTGGTCCTGAGCGCCTCGATCGTATCGTTGATGAAGGCCTTCTTGCCGGGGAATTGTTCGAGGGGAGCGTCGAAGTCGCCTTCGCCGAATGCCTTGACGCAGGCCATCGCCTTCTTCTTCACGGCGATGTGGCCGGCCACCATCTCGTTGATGCCCTGGGCCATCACGGCGAAGTCGCCGCTGAACCGATCGGCCGACACGAACACGTCGATGTCGCCCTTGTCGTGCTCGGCCGACATGCGGTTCATTTCCGCGATCAGCCGCTTGAGGTTGCCCCGCAGCGTCTCGATCGTGTCGTTGATGAAGGCCTTCTTGCCGGGGAATTGGTCGAGAGGGGCGTCGAAGTCGCCTTCGCCCAGCGCCCTGACGCAGGCCATGGCCTTCTTCTTCACGGCAATGTGGCCGGCCACCATCCCGTTGATCTTCTGCGCCATCACGGCGACGTCACCGTTGAACCGGTCGACCGGCAGGGTGACGTCGATGTCGCCCGTCTCGTGCTCCGACGACATGCGGCCGATGCTCTCGCCGAGCGAGATCGCCGGACGCGTCGCGTTTTCGAGCAGCCGGTTGACGGCGGCCAGGACGTCCCTGGCACGTCCGGTCGCCACGTCCGGATTGGCCCGGGCAGACAGGTTGCCGTCTGCGATCGCCTGACTCAGCCGATTGATTTCCTCCACGGCGACCCGCGTTCTCGAGGATTTCTTGATTCCCACGAAGAGAGACATGGCACTCTTTCACAGAATGGGTTCAGATTGGCGAGAGAGCTTCGGAAGCCGGCGAGCCGATGGCAACTCGCCGGCCGATGATCGTTACCGTTAGGCGCGCTTGAAGTCCTGGTCGCGAATGTCCTCGGCCCCGGTCATGTCGAAGGCGAAGCCGTTCGCGCCGGCCGTGGGCCGGGCCGCCGGGCGAGATGCGGGCCCGCGCTTGGCCGCCATACGGGGCGACTTGACCACCGCCGAGGGGGCCGCCATCCGCGCCGCGGTGGCCCGCAACTGCGACACCGCCCCGTCGACCGGCCGCGCATGGGCCGCCGGGGCCGCGTCCTCGCCGATCCGGAAATAGGCGATCGTGGCCTGCAAGGTCTCGGCCTGCGCCGCCAGCTCCTCGGAGGTCGCCGAGACCTGCTCGGAGGCGGACGCGTTCTGCTGCGTCACCTTGTCGAGCTGCTGGATCGCCTGGTTGATCTGGCCCGACCCGACATCCTGCTCCCGGCAGGCCGCCGAGATCTCCTCGACCAACGCCGCCGTCTTCTTGATGTCCGGCACCAGCCGCCCCAGCATGTCGCCGGCCTGTTGCGCCGCCTTGACCGTGTCGATCGACAGCGTGCCGATCTCGGCCGCCGCCGCCTGGCTGCGCTCGGCGAGCTTCCGCACCTCGCTCGCCACCACGGCAAAGCCGCGCCCGTGCTCGCCGGCTCTCGCCGCCTCGACGGCGGCGTTCAGCGCCAGCAGGTCGGTCTGGCGGGCGATTTCCTGCACGATGGTGATCTTCTGGGCGATGGTCTGCATCGCCTCGACGGCGCGACCCACCGCGACGCCGCTGGCCTCGGCATCGCGCGCCGACTGGCGGGCGATGGCCTCGGTCTGGCCGGCATTCTCGGCGTTCTGCTTCACGTTGGCGGCCATCTCCTCCATCGAGGCGGAGGCTTCCTCGGTGGAGGCGGCCTGCTCGGTCGAGCCCTGGGAGAGCTGCTCGGCCGAGGCCGACAGCTCCTGCGAGCCCGCCGAGACGTTGCTCGCCGCCGACACCACCTGTCCGACGACCTCGCGCAGCTTCAGGTTCATCGCCTGGATCGCCCGCAGCAGGTCCGTCACCTCGTCGCGTCCGGTCGGGACCACGTCCTTGGTCAGGTCGCCGGCCGCGACGTTCTGGGCGGCGGAGACCGCCTTGGACAGGCCGCGGGAGATCGAGAGCGCCAGCCACAACGCCATGGCGAGGCCGAGGAGCACTGCGCCGATCACGACACCGACCAGGATCGTGCGGGTCGTCTCGTAGGCCGATTGCGTATCGCGCACGAAGCCGTTGGCCACGCTCTCCTCGTAGCCGCGCAGCTTGCCCACCTCTTCGAGGACCGCCCGGCGGGCATCCGTGAACGGACCGACGTAGAAGCGCAGGGCCTTGGCGTCGGTATTGCCGAGCCCGAAGGCGAAGACCTTCTCGGCCGAGGGTTCCCAGGCCTTCACGGCGGCGGAGAGGGCGCCGACGGCCTCGGCGTAGCCCGCAGTCCGTCCGGCCTCGCCGAGCGTGGCGAGGTCGCGCCACAGGGCCTTCTGGGTGTCGCCGAACTCTCCGGCGATCTTGGCGAGCAGGGCGTCGTCGGTGATCACGATCTCGCGGTAGATCTCGCCGCGCAGGCGGAACATCTTGGCTTCGACGGCGCCGATCAGGGTGCGGTCCTCGGCCGAGAGGTCGGGCCGCGCCTTGATGTCGTCGAGGCGCCCCATCACCGCGGTATACGCCGCGAGCTGCTCGCCGGTCGCGATGGTGTTGGCGGTGTTGTTGCCGTTCTGGACCGCGAATTCCATGCCCTTGGTCACGGCGTCGGTCAGCTTGGCCCAGTTATCGCGCAAGGGCTGGACCCGGGCGCGCTCCTCCACCGGCACGAGGTCGGTGTAGTCCCTCAGAATGCCCTGGAGCTTGGCGTCGTTCGCCTTGAAATCGGCGAACAGCTTCTCGCGGGCGGGGGTCGTCGGCTCGAGCATCGAGCGGGCGAACATGCGGGCGGCATCGAAGGACATCGCCTCGATGCGCAGCACCCGCTGGACCTGGGAGAACGGCCGGGCCGCGAAGGCCTGCATCCGGTCGTTGGACTGGCTCAGGCTCGATACCGCCAGGGTGCCGGCGCCCCCGAGGAGGAGGAGGATCGCCCCGAAGGCGATCCCGAGCTTCGCTTTGATCGTGAACCGCATCGGTGTGCGCTCTTTTCGCGAGTCTATCGGAGTTGAGGAAATCCACGCGAGCGTCGATCTCGCGCGGGATCGGGGATGTCCGCGTCAGGCGACGCGGGTGAAGTCGGCGTCGCGCTCGTCGCCCTCGCCCAGGTTGCCTTGGCTCATGTCGAAGGCGAAGCCGCCCCCGCCGGCCGTGGGCCGGGCCGCCGGGCGAGCTGCGGGCCCGCGCTTGGCCGCCATACGGGGCGACTTGACCGCCGCCGAGGAGGCCGCCATCCGCGCCGCGGTGGCCCGCAACTGCGACACCGCCCCGTCGACCGGCCGCGCATGGGCCGCCGGGGCCGCATCCTCGCCGATCCGGAAATAGGCGATCGTGGCCTGCAAGGTCTCGGCCTGCGCCGCCAGCTCCTCGGAGGTCGCCGAGACCTGCTCGGAGGCGGATGCGTTCTGCTGCGTCACCTTGTCGAGCTGCTGGATCGCCTGGTTGATCTGGCCCGACCCGACATCCTGCTCCCGGCACGCCGCCGAGATTTCCTCGACCAAAGCCGCCGTCTTCTTGATGTCCGGAACCAGCCGGCCCAGCATGTCGCCGGCCGCTTGCGCCGCCTTGACCGTGTCGATCGACAGCGTGCCGATCTCGGCCGCCGCCGCCTGGCTACGCTCGGCGAGCTTCCGCACCTCGCTCGCCACCACGGCAAAGCCGCGCCCGTGCTCGCCGGCCCGCGCCGCCTCGACGGCGGCGTTCAGCGCCAGCAGGTCGGTCTGGCGGGCGATTTCCTGCACGATGGTGATCTTCTGGGCGATGGTCTGCATCGCCTCGACGGCGCGACCCACCGCGACGCCGCTGGCCTCGGCATCACGCGCCGACTGGCGGGCGATGGCCTCGGTCTGGCCGGCATTCTCGGCGTTCTGCTTCACGTTGGCGGCCATCTCCTCCATCGAGGCGGAGGCTTCCTCGGTGGAGGCGGCCTGCTCGGTCGAGCCCTGGGAGAGCTGCTCGGCCGAGGCCGACAGTTCCTGGCTCCCCGCCGAGACGTTGCTCGCCGCCGCGGAGGCGTCCGCCACGACGGCGCGCAGGCGCGCCAGCATGGTCTGGAGGGCGAGACCCATCCGGTCCTTGTCGGACAGGGGCTTTGCCTCGACGGTCAGGTCGCCGCCGGCGATCGCGTCGGCGAGGCCGGCGGTCGCGTTCAGGTTGGCGGTCATGCGGTTCATGGCAATGACCAGGTCGCCGATCTCGTCGCGGGAGGTCACCGTGACCGTCTGGCTGAGATCGCCCATCGATACCGCGTCGGCGAGCGACACCGCGCGGCTCAGGCCACGGGAAATCGTGACGGCGAGCCAGGTCGCGATGGCGAGGCCGAGGAGCAGCGCACCCGCCAGCACGGCGAGCAGCATCGTCTGGCCCTCGCTCGATTCCGCCTTGGCCCGCGCCACCGCATCGGTCATGCGCTTGCCCTGGAATTCGACCAGGGCGTCGAAGGCGCGGATCGCGGTCGTGCTCGACACGGCGTACTCGCCTGAGGCGAGGTCCGCGGCCCGGACGCTCGCCCCGGTCTCGACGGTCGCGAGCGCCTTCTGGAACGAGGCGGTCCAGGCGTTGTACTTCTGCCGGATCGCCTCGACGGGCAAGCCACGCGCGGCACCCACGCGCAGCAGGTCGTCCATGGCGCGCGAGACCTCGTCGCGCACCTGCTTGGTGGCGGTCACGCGCTGCTCCAACGCCTCGAGGCTCGTGGCGCCGGTCGCCGACTGCATCTGGCCCCAGGCCCGCTCCATGCGGATCTGGAAGGCCGCCGCGGCGCGCACGAGTTCGTCGCCGCCCGCCTCGCCCGACCGGCCGTTGACGAACGCGTCCAGTTCGGCGCGCAAGGCGGCCGTGGCGGGACGCCCGGTCGTGTTGATCTCCGACCATGTCCGGGCATTCGAGTTGAGCCGGGTGAGCTCCACCACCTTGGTGCCCAGCGCCCGCTGCTTGTCGTACTTGTCGGACAGGTCCTCGAAGAGCCGCTTGCCCTCCTCGGAGTTGATGTAGGTCTTCGCCTTCGCCAGGGCGGCGAGGGCATCGGCCCGGTTGTCCGCCGCGCGCTTGCTGAAATCGGCCATCTGGGCGTCGTCCGCACTAATGACGGCCGCGCGCGTGTTCGAGATCCCGCGGATGGCGTTGGCCTTCGCGTCGAGCACGTGCGTCTGGACTTCGGAGCGGCTGACGACGAACTTCATCGCATCGTCGGCCGCCGTCAGCTTCTGGTACCCGACCCCGCCGGCGACGCCGGCCAGGACCAGGACCACGGCGAAGCCGCCGGCGAGTTTCGCCTTGATCGTGAAACGCATGAAATGACTCCGGACTAACTCTGACTTAGTTCAGGATGCGCTCGACGTCGGGCAGGATGACGAAATCGCTCCCGCACTTGACGATCGACTTGATGTATTCCGGCCGCCACGAGGTGCCGACCTTCGGGATCGGTTGCGCGGTGCCGGTCTCGACCTCGGTCACCTCGAAGACCTTGTCGGCGACGAGGGCCAGGATGACGGGATCACCCGCGATCTCGACCTCGATCACCACGAAGCGGGTATCCGCCGTCGCCGCTTCCGGCTTCATGCCGAAGCGCTCGCGGATGTCGGCGAGCGGCACGACGTTGCCGCGCACGTTCACGACCCGGTCGAGATGCGAGCGCGCCCCGGCCACCCGGGTCGTCGGGATCGGGTCGATGATCTCCCGCACCATGCCGGCATCGAGCGCGAAGGTCTCGGAGCCGATGCGCACCTTCACCACCTGCAAGTTGGCCGCCTGCAAATTCACCGCCTGCAAGCCGGCCGTCGGCCGGATTTCGTCCATTGTGCCGGTCATCACGCTACGTCCTGGTATTCGCGCGGCATCTCCGCGTGCCCGCCCGACACGAGCCGCGCGACGTCGATGATGAGGGCGGCGGTGCCGTCGCCGAGGATCGTGGCGCCCGAGAAGGTCGCCACGTCGGCGTGGAGCTTCGAGAGCGACTTGATCACCGTCTGGTGGTTGCCGATGATCTGGTCGACGAGCAGCCCGACCCGGGTCTCGCCGACCGAGACGATGATCACCTTCTGGTACGGGTCGGGCTCGCCCTCAGCCCCGAACATCGACCGCAGCCGCAGGAACGGCACCAGCGTGCCGCGGATGTCGAGGAAGTCGCGGCCCCGGCTCGCCCGGTCGCCCATCGGCAGCTCGACGCATTCCTCGACCGCGGCGAGCGGCACGACGTAGCGGCCCTCGCCGACCCGGATCAGCAGGCCCTCGATGATCGCGAGGGTCAGCGGCAGCCGCAAGGAGACCGTGGTGCCGGCGCCCGGCTCGGTCGTGATGTCGATCGTGCCGCGCAACGACTCGATGGTCTTCTTGACCACGTCCATGCCGACGCCGCGGCCCGACAGGGCCGAGATCGTGGCGGCGGTCGAGAAGCCGGGGGCGAACAGGAACTGGTAGACCTGCTGGTCGCTCAACGCCACGCCGGGGGCGACGAGCCCCTTCTCCTCGGCCTTGGCGCGGATGCGGGCGGCGTCGAGCCCGGCGCCGTCGTCGCGCACGCTGATCCGCACCTGGGCCCCGGCATGCTCGGCCGACAGGGTGATGCGGCCGGTGGCGCCCTTGGGGCTGCCTGCGCGCCGGGCCGGGTCCTCGATGCCGTGGTCGATGGCGTTGCGGATCAGGTGGACCAGCGGATCGGCCAGGCGCTCGATCACCGTCTTGTCGAGCTCGGTGTCCTCGCCCTCGGTGACGAAGTCGACCGGCTTGCCGAGATCCCGCGACAGGTCGTGGACGAGGCGCCGGAAGCGGCCGAACAACGCCCCGATCGGCACCATGCGGATGCTCATCGTGGTGTCGCGCAGGCGCGCCGAGAGGCGCTCGATCTCCTCGGCGACGGTCTTGATCCCGGAATCGGCGTGCAGGCCGGCAAGCTGGCTCAGCCGCGCCTGGGCGATGACGAGCTCGCCGACCCGGTCCATCAGCTCGTCGAGGCGGCCCGCCTCGACCCGCACCGTGCTGGTGGCGCGCTCTTCGCGCGCCCGCGCGCCGGCTCGCGGCTCGGGAGCCGGCGGGGGAGGGGAGGCGGGCCGCCCGGCCGGGAGTGCCGCCGGGATCGTGGGGGGCGTCGGCATCGGATCCGCCGCGACGGGGTCCGCAGGGATCGGTGCCGGCACCTCGGCCTCTCCGCCGAGCGGCGTCACCGTGAGGGTCATCTCGTCCTGGACGAACAGAAAGACGTCCTCGATCGCCTCGCGGGTCACGCCGGCCGGCAGCGTGACCTCCCAGCCGATCGACAGCGCTTCCGGATCGAGCGCGGCGAGGTCCGGCACGGTGTCGAGCCGCGGCACGATCGCGGAGGCGCCGAGGTCGCGCAGGTCGTCGAGGAGGGCGAGCGGGTTGGTGCCGTTGCGCAGGACGTCCGGCGCGAAGGCGATCGCGACGCGCCAGCCGGCCCCGTCGGCGACCGGCGCAGCCTCGGGGAGAGGAGCCGGCGCGGCCTCGGTCCGGCCGGTCGCGCGCCCGACGAGTCCGCCGAGCTCGTCGAGGATGGCCTGGCCGAAGACCGGCTCGGCCCCCTCGGGGTCCTCGATCAGGAGGCGGATATAGTCCTTGGCCGACAGGGCGACGTTCACGAGATCGACGCTCGCCGGTACGCGGCCCTGGCGCACGAGGTCGAACGCGGTCTCGAAATCGTGGGTGAACGCCGCCACACGCTCGAAGCCGAACATCGCCCCCGAGCCCTTGATGGTGTGGAGCGCGCGGAACGCCGTGTCGATCAGCGTCCTGTCCTGCGGCTTCTCGCCGAGATCGAGCAAGGTCGTCTCGAGGCAGGCCAGAAGCTCGTCGGCCTCCATGCGGAACACGTCGACCGGGTTGAGGGTAGTCATGTCTGCATCGACCCTTGGATCGCGCGGTAATCGCGAAGACGAATGCGCCACGCCGCCTCGCCCGGCCCGTCGATCACGCTCCGTTCGACGGCCGCGATGGTTGCGGGCGACGGGGTTCGCGACATCGGAGCTGAATCCTGGGAAATGCGGCCTTTCGCAGTAACCAAGAGTTGCCCAGTGGAGGCTAATTTTCAGTTAGCAATGACGAAATTGCTTCTACGTCACGGAAGCGGGTTCCCGCGAATGGAATAAATCGAATGAATCTTGGTAAATGAAAAAAGACCGCAGTGCGGTCTCGAAGGTATCGGGGCCTGCCGCGATGGGGACGGCACCGGCGTGATGGACCGATGACGGCGCAAGCGACGCCCCGTCATCCGACAAGCGGCAGAGCGTCGGTCAGAACAGGTCGATGCCGTCGAATTCGTCCACGGCCGTCGCCCCGGCCGAGGGCGCTGCGGCCTCGACAACCGGTGCGTGACCCGTTTCCCGACCCGTCTCCTGGTCCAGGATCTGGCGCCGCAGGCGGTCCCGGACCTGGCCGAGGGTGCAGGAGGCGATCATTGCCTCGGCCCAGGCCTGATCGGGCGCGACGCCTGAGGGGTCGATTCCTTGCGCCGCCGTCGCCTCGGCCATGCGGCCGAGTTCGAGGGCAAGCCCTTGGAGCACCGTCTGGCTGTTCTGGAGGCGCTGCTTCGTCAGGTCCTGGAACTGCAACGCCACGATGGCGCCCGACACGTCGGTGGTGATGGACTGCGTCGTCTCGGCGGTCTGCTGCAGGATGCCGGCGAAGCGCGAGTTCTGGGCGACGAGGGTCTGCATCACGGTGTGGACCCGCGCCTCGGCGCTGCGGCTCTCGTCCGAGACGTCGACCGTCGCGATGTCCTGCAACAGGCCGTGGCTGTCGCGTAAACCCGTGGCGATGGAGCCGATCTGGTCCTTGATCGTGCCCGAGAGCGTATTGATCGATTGCGCCAGCAGGCGGACCTCGTCGGCCACCACCGCGAAGGCGCGGCCGGCCTCGCCCGCCCGCGCCGCCTCGATCTTGGCGTTGAGGGCGAGGAGGTTGGTCTGGCGGTTGATCGCCTCGATCCGCGCGACGCTGCCCTCGACCGCGTCGATCTCGGAGAGCACCGTGTCGAGGGCACGGGCCGTCGCGCCGCCCTGGCGGGAGAGCCCGCCCACCTTGTCCATCAGCGCGGCAAGGGTCTCCCCGAGCCCGGAGGCGACGTCCGCGAGGAGGACCGAGTGCCCGTCGATCTCGACCGACTGGATCGAGGCCCCGAGTCCCTGCACGATCTCGGCCTGCTCGCGGGTCGACGCCGCGATGTTCTCGAAGCGGCGGGTCAGGCCCTGGACGCTCTCCTCCACGTGCGTGGAGGAGCGGTCGAGCTCGCCGACCAGCGCTTCCAGCGCCCGCCGCTGCAGGGTGGTGAGGCCGAGCCAGGATTGCAGCAGGTCGATGGCGGCGGACGTGTCGGGAGAGGCAGAGGTCTCGGGATCAGACGATGCGGCCGGTTCGGCGCGTGGGGCGGCCGCCGCGGCCGGGACGAGGGCCGACGCGGCGTTGCGGGGCCGCAGCCACCGTGAACGGGAGCGCTCCCACGTCACCTGTGCCACCTCGGAAATCATCGTCCTGGCTCCATGGGACCGGGCATGGGCTCCGCGCTCGCGACGTCGAGCCTCGGGTCGTCGCGACGGTACGGGCGCCATGATTGCGGAAGCGTTAGCGTTGTAGCTTGGACCGGACGAATCGATTCAAGAAAGTTTTACGCGGAGCCCGCTTAATCTTGCGGCGAGGCGCGGCTCGGACGCCTCCTCGGGACAACGGCGCCGTCATGTCAGACACCGTGTGCATCAGAATGTCGGGCGATTGCACCTTGAGGGCAATTCGCTCCCTTCACGGCGAGATCGCCGCTGCCCTCGCATCGACCAATGATCTGGTCCTCGATTGCGCCGATATCGAGCGGGCCGATATCGCCTTCGTGCAGCTCGTCGTCTCGGCGGCCGGCACCGCGGAGCGGCAAGCCAAGCGCCTCACCCTCGTCGACATGCCCGACATCGTACAGGGCGCCTTCGGGCGGGCCGGCCTGGCCACGCAGCCCCCCTTCGCCCGCGCCGCCTGAGCGACGTCGCATCGCCGATCTTCCCCGACACCCTTTTCGGAGTTCCTTCCCCATGGCCAACGTTCTCGCCGTCGACGATTCCGCCAGCATCCGGCAGATGATCAAGGTGGTCCTCGGACCGGCCGGGCACACCGTCATCGAGGCCGGGGACGGCGCCGAGGGCATCGCCAAGGCCAAGTCCAACGCGCTCAACCTCGTCATCACCGACCTCAACATGCCGGTGATGAACGGCCTGGACATGATCAAGAACCTCCGGACGATGCCTGCCCTGACCGGTGTGCCGATCCTGTTCCTGAGCACGGAATCGGATGACGGCATCAAGCAGCAGGCCAAAGCCGCCGGCGCGACGGGCTGGATCACCAAGCCGTTCAAGCCCGAGCAGCTGCTCGCCGTGGTGTCCAAGCTGACCCGCGCCTGAACCCACCCGCGGCTCTGCCGGATCGCCGGGAGAGGAGCTCAGGTCCCACCCTTGCTCGCCGCGACAAGCGTGGGCCGCAGCGTTGCCCGTGCCGCCTTCGTCACGGCGACCGCCGCCGAGCGGATTCCCATACGACCTGGAGCGGCTCACGATGGTTCCGGGACGCGATTGACAGGCGAGCCGGCTACCCTTAGACAGCCGCTCACCGACGGGGCGCCGACGAACTGGCCGCCGCGAAGGACTTCCCCAGAGACGGTGAAGCAAGGGCCAGGGAAACCCGGCTCGGCTTTCTGTTCTCCGGGGTACGAGGTCTGGCTCCCGGCCCGACCCGCTCTTTGACAAGTTCATACGAGAAAGAGAAGCGTGGACGGCGTCGTCCCTGCGGGTCGGTTCCTTCGGAACCGGTCGTGAGTAGGATGATGCTGGTCTGACGTTTCGGTGCTCACACGATTGGTGGAAACGCCGGTCGGTCGTGAGCCTCCGTTTATGTTGTGATCAGCTATGATCAGCTCTTCAACTTGAGAGTTTGATCCTGGCTCAGAGCGAACGCTGGCGGCAGGCTTAACACATGCAAGTCGAGCGGGCCCTTCGGGGTCAGCGGCAGACGGGTGAGTAACGCGTGGGAACGTGCCCTTCGGTTCGGAATAACTCAGGGAAACTTGAGCTAATACCGGATACGCCCTTATGGGGAAAGGTTTACTGCCGAAGGATCGGCCCGCGTCTGATTAGCTAGTTGGTGAGGTTACGGCTCACCAAGGCGACGATCAGTAGCTGGTCTGAGAGGATGATCAGCCACACTGGGACTGAGACACGGCCCAGACTCCTACGGGAGGCAGCAGTGGGGAATATTGGACAATGGGGGCAACCCTGATCCAGCCATGCCGCGTGAGTGATGACGGCCTTAGGGTTGTAAAGCTCTTTTCTCCGGGACGATAATGACGGTACCGGAGGAATAAGCCCCGGCTAACTTCGTGCCAGCAGCCGCGGTAATACGAAGGGGGCTAGCGTTGCTCGGAATCACTGGGCGTAAAGGGCGCGTAGGCGGCTGATTTAGTCGAGGGTGAAAGCCCGTGGCTCAACCACGGAATGGCCTTCGATACTGGTTGGCTTGAGACCGGAAGAGGACAGCGGAACTGCGAGTGTAGAGGTGAAATTCGTAGATATTCGCAAGAACACCAGTGGCGAAGGCGGCTGTCTGGTCCGGTTCTGACGCTGAGGCGCGAAAGCGTGGGGAGCAAACAGGATTAGATACCCTGGTAGTCCACGCTGTAAACGATGAATGCTAGCCGTTGGTCTGCATGCAGGTCAGTGGCGCCGCTAACGCATTAAGCATTCCGCCTGGGGAGTACGGTCGCAAGATTAAAACTCAAAGGAATTGACGGGGGCCCGCACAAGCGGTGGAGCATGTGGTTTAATTCGACGCAACGCGCAGAACCTTACCATCCCTTGACATGGCATGTTAGGCGGAGAGATCCGTTGTCCTCTTCGGAGGCGTGCACACAGGTGCTGCATGGCTGTCGTCAGCTCGTGTCGTGAGATGTTGGGTTAAGTCCCGCAACGAGCGCAACCCACGTCCCTAGTTGCCATCATTGAGTTGGGCACTCTGGGGAGACTGCCGGTGATAAGCCGCGAGGAAGGTGTGGATGACGTCAAGTCCTCATGGCCCTTACGGGATGGGCTACACACGTGCTACAATGGCGGTGACAATGGGCAGCGAAGGGGCGACCTGGAGCGAATCCCCAAAAGCCGTCTCAGTTCGGATTGCACTCTGCAACTCGGGTGCATGAAGGCGGAATCGCTAGTAATCGTGGATCAGCACGCCACGGTGAATACGTTCCCGGGCCTTGTACACACCGCCCGTCACACCATGGGAGTTGGTCTTACCCGACGGCGCTGCGCCAACCGCAAGGGGGCAGGCGACCACGGTAGGGTCAGCGACTGGGGTGAAGTCGTAACAAGGTAGCCGTAGGGGAACCTGCGGCTGGATCACCTCCTTTCTAAGGATGCTGTCTGATGTGAGTTCGCTCACTCTCACGGCGTCGTTGGATCAAGGGTCCAGTCAGGACCCAATTGGCGGGACGCGCCGTCTTCGTTTCTCTTTCTCATCATCCGGACACGCTGGGCGGTACGCCAAGCGACGGGCCTGTAGCTCAGGTGGTTAGAGCGCACCCCTGATAAGGGTGAGGTCGGACGTTCGAGTCGTCCCAGGCCCACCAGGATCAGGTGACGATGCCCTGCCAGTGAGCGGCGTCCCACGGGGCTGTAGCTCAGTTGGGAGAGCGCGTGCTTTGCAAGCATGAGGTCGTCGGTTCGATCCCGTCCAGCTCCACCACCCTCCCCTGCCAATCGGCAGTGAGGTCGAGGGTCGTCCGGATCAAAGAGCTTCGCAACCATCGACGCAATCGCGGGTGGCTGCGGATATCTGACATCGTGAAGAGGGAATGTGCCCGGGCCGTTGCGAAAGCGGCCGGCTCGGGTGCGTTCGGCAAGCATAAGGCAGTCGCTGCGAAAGCGGTGGCTGCCGGTCTTTATCGTGACCGTGGATGGCGGTGACGACAGCTACGGCTGTCGGTCACCACCGGACACCGATCATGAGAGCGATCAAGTGCCTTAAGAGCATCTGGTGGATGCCTTGGCGCTGAGAGGCGATGAAGGACGTGGTACGCTGCGATAAGCCTTGGGGAGCTGCGAACGAGCTTTGATCCGAGGATCTCCGAATGGGGAAACCCACCTTCAGCCACCGTATCGTGGAAGCAGGGCGACCTGCTCTCACGCTACGATGGTTTGCGAAGGTATCAAATCCTGAATTCATAGGGGTTTGAAGCGAACCCGGGGAACTGAAACATCTCAGTACCCGGAGGAAAGGACATCAACGAGACTCCGTCAGTAGTGGCGAGCGAACGCGGACCAGGCCAGCGCCTGGCATGACGCTTACCGGAACGGCCTGGAATGGCCGGCAGGATGGGTGACAGCCCCGTACGGGACAAGCCAATGCCAGGACACGAGTAAGGCGGGACACGTGAAATCCTGTCTGAAGATGGGGGGACCACCCTCCAAGCCTAAGTACTCCTCAGCGACCGATAGCGAACCAGTACCGTGAGGGAAAGGTGAAAAGCACCCCGACGAGGGGAGTGAAACAGTTCCTGAAACCGGATGCTTACAAACAGTGGGAGCCCAAGATTCGTTCTGGGTGACTGCGTACCTTTTGTATAATGGGTCAGCGACTTAGAGTTACGAGCGAGCTTAAGCCGGTAGGCGAAGGCGCAGCGAAAGCGAGTCTGAACAGGGCGTTCAGTTCGTGGCTCTAGACCCGAAACCAGGTGATCTAGCCATGCGCAGGATGAAGGTGCGGTAACACGCACTGGAGGTCCGAACCAGTGCCCGTTGAAAAGGTCTTGGATGACGTGTGGTTAGGGGTGAAAGGCCAATCAAACCTGGACATAGCTGGTTCTCCGCGAAAGCTATTTAGGTAGCGCCTCGAATGAATACCGTGCGGGGTAGAGCACTGGATGGGCTAGGGCCGCCCACAGCGGTACCGCACTCAACCAAACTCCGAATACGCACGAGTACTGTTCGGGAGACACACGGCGGGTGCTAACGTCCGTCGTGAAGAGGGCAACAACCCTGACCGACAGCTAAGGCCCCCAATTCGTGGCTAAGTGGGAAAGGATGTGGGACTCCCAAAACAACCAGGAGGTTGGCTTAGAAGCAGCCATCCTTTAAAGAAAGCGTAACAGCTCACTGGTCTAGCCAAGGGGTCCTGCGCCGAAAATGTAACGGGGC
>NZ_CM173224.1:2662500-2985000 GCF_057747795.1 Methylobacterium sp. 142-1Y
GTGGGCACCCGCGACCCGGGCGGGATCGGGCGGGCTGAGGATCGGGTCGATCCGCACCCGGCCGGTGAAATATTCCGCGGAGCCCGTCTGCGACGGACGGGATCCGCTCCTGTGGATCTCCATGACGAAAAGCCTCCTGGCGCGCGCGCCGCGCGGGACCGGACTGCCTTAGCCCAATCCCGGCGAGCGTCGCCAGGGGAGGGGACTTATCCCTCAGCGCGCCGCCTCGCGGCCGACCCGGCTGTGGCGTCGGCCGTAGCCGAAATAGATCACGAGCCCGATCCCGAGCCAGACGACCAGGCGCAGCCAGGTCTCGCCGTCGAGGGAGAGCATCATGCCGAGGCAGACCAGGATGCCGGCCGCCGGCACCAGCGGCACCAGCGGGACGCGGTAGCCCCGCGGCTCGTCCGGATGCGTACGCCGCATGATGACGACGCCGGCGCAGACGATGATGAAGGCGAGCAACGTGCCGATGCTGGTCATGTGGCCCAGCGTGCTGATCGGGGTCAGCCCGCCCAGCAAAGCCGCGAACACCATGAAGAACAGGTTCGAGCGGTACGGCGTGCGCCAGGTCGGGTGGATCGCGGCGAAGAATTTCGGCAGCAGCCGGTCGTTCGCCATCGAGAAGAACACCCGCGACTGGCCGTAGAGCAGCACCAGCATCACGGTGGTGAAGCCCGCGATGACGCCGAGCGTCACCAGGGTCTGGAGCCAGGGGAACGGCGTCTGCTTGATGGCGGTGGCGACCGGGGCGGCGTCGCCCTTCATCGAGGCGTAGGGAACGAGGCCGGTCAGCACCGCCGCGAAGGCGATGTAGAGCACGGTGCAGATCGCCAGCGAACCGAGGATGCCGATCATCATCGTGCGTTGCGGGTTCTTCACCTCCTGCGCCGCGGTCGAGACCGCGTCGAAGCCGATATAGGCGAAGAACACCACGCCGGCCGCCCGCATGATCCCGCTCCAGCCGTACTCGCCGAAGGTGCCGGTGTTCTCGGGAATGAACGGGACGTAGTTCTGCGCCTTGACGTAGAACAGGCCGACCCCGACCACGGCCAGCACGACCGCGACCTTCACCACCACGATCACGCTGTTGACCCGGGTCGATTCACGCACGCCGCGCATCAGCAGCAGCGAGATCAGGCACAGGATCAGGACGGCGGGCAGGTTGACGAGGCCGTGGACGGTCGCGCCGTCGGCAAGCTGCACCGTCTCGAACGGCGAGTGCAGGAGGCGGGGCGGCAGCGTGATGCCCCAATCCTGCAGCAGGGTGGCGACGTATTTCGACCAGCTCACCGACACCGTGGCGGCGCCGACCGCGTATTCGAGGACGAGGTCCCACCCGATGATCCAGGCGACGAACTCGCCCATCGTGGCGTAGGCGTAGGTGTAGGCGCTGCCCGAGACCGGGATCATGCTGGCGAGCTCGCTGTAGCACATGCCGGCGAGCGCGCAGCCGACCGCCGCGATGGCGAACGAGATCACTACCGCCGGCCCGGCATTCTCCGCCGCTGCGATGCCGGTGAGCGAGAACAGGCCGGCGCCGATGATTGCTCCGATGCCGAGACCGACGAGGCTCCAGGGACCCAGCGTCCGTTCGAGGCCGTGGCCGCCGCCCTCCGCATCCTGTCGCAGGCGGTCGATCGGTTTTGTCCGCATCAGTCCGTCCGCCACGCTCTCCCGTGCCATCGTGCGTCCTCCTCGGATCATTGAGGATGAGAACGCGGAGCCAACGCCAAGGCTGCACCATGACGTTGAGGAAAGACGAGACGTGGACGTCGATCGTCACGCGGGACGATGATTGCACCGCGATTCTCTCGCCCGCGACGCATCGGCCGCTTGCCGAGCCGCCTCCCGCTTCAATATCCTTGCCGCAACACGAGACAGGAGGAGCCCCCATGTGCCGGATCTTCGCCGAGCAGACGCCGGAGCGCTACGCCTACGAGACGCGCTCGCTGCGGATCGGCGGGCACTGCACCTCCCTGCGCCTCGAGACCGCGTTCTGGACCATCCTGGAGGAGATCGCCCGCCAGGAGGGCCTCAGCGTCGCGAAATTCGCCACCAAGCTCCACGACGAGGTGCTGGAACGGCACGGCGAGGTGCGCAACTTCGCCTCGCTCCTGCGCTGCTCCTGCCTGATCTACCTGTCCGCGGGCAACCGCGCCCCGGTGCTGATGGCGGCGGAGTAATTCACCGGGCATCCTCCAGGATCATCGCCGCGCCCTTCTCGGCCAGCATGATCGTCGGCGAGTTGGTGTTGCCCGAGGTGATGCGCGGCATCGCCGAGGCGTCGGCGACCCGTAAGGCCCGGATCCCCCGCACCCGCAGGCGCGCATCGAGCACCGCGCCCGCATCGTGGTCGGCCCCCATCCGGGCGGTGCCGACGGGATGGAAGATCGTGGTGCCGAGGTCGCCCGCGGCCTTGAGCAGGTCGGCGTCGCTGGTGAGGCCCGGCCCCGGCAGGTGCTCCTCCGGCCGGTAGCAGGCGAGCGGCGCCTGGGCGACGATGCGGCGGGTCAGCTTCAGCGAATCGACCGCCACGCGCCGGTCCTCCTCGGTCGAGAGGTAGTTCGGGCGGATCTCCGGGGGGCTGAGCGGGTCGGGGCTCGCGGCGTGGACGCTGCCGCGGCTCGACGGACGCAGGTTGCACACGCTCGCCGTGAAGGCACCGAACGGGTGCAAGCCCTCGCCCCACTTGTCGAGGGAGAGCGGCTGGAAATGGTATTCGAGGTTGGCGGTGGCGTAATCGGGCGATGAGCGGGTGAACACCCCGACCTGGCTCGGCGCCATGGTCAGCGGCCCGGTGCGGAACAGCGCGTATTCGACGCCCATCCAGCCGCGCTTGACGAGGTTGGCATAGGTGAGGTTGAGGGTGGGCACGCCCGTCACCTTGTAGACCGGCCGGATCTGCAGGTGATCCTGCAGATTCTCGCCGACGCCCGGTGCGTGATGGGCGACGTCGATGCCGAGGCTCCGGAGCCGCGCCCCGTCGCCGATGCCGGAGAGTTCGAGAAGTTTCGGCGTCGCGACGGCGCCGGCCGAGAGTACCACCTCGCCGTTCGCCCGGGCGAGGTAGCGCTGCCCGCTGCGCTCGAACACCACGCCGACGGCGCGGCCGTCCTCGATCAGCACCCGCTCGACATGCACGCCGGTCTCGAGCCGCAGGTTCGGGCGGCTCAAGGCCGGCTTCAGGAAGCCGCGGGCCGCGCTCCAGCGCCGGCCGCGGCGCTGGTTGACCTGGAAGTAGGACGAGCCCTCGTTGTCGCCGGTATTGAAGTCCGGGATCTTCGGGATGCCGGCGGCCTCCGCGGCGTCCCGGATCGCGTCGAGGATCGCCCAGCGGATCCGCGGCGGTTCGACCCGCCACTCGCCGCCGGAGCGGTGGAAGCCGTTCGGCGGCGCGATATGGTCCTCGTGCTTGAGGAAGTACGGCAGCACGTCGTCCCAGCCCCAGCCGTCGAGGCCGAGCTGGCGCCAGCCGTCGTAATCGGCGGCCTGGCCGCGCATGTAGATCATCGCGTTGATGGCCGAGGAGCCGCCGATGACCTTGCCGCGGGGATAGGCGAGGGCGCGCCCGTTCAGGCCGGCCTCGGCCTGGGTGGTGAACAGCCAGTCCGCCCGCTTGTTGCCGATGGCGAAGAGGTAGCCGGCCGGGATGTGGAACCAGATCCAGTTGTCGCGCCCGCCCGCCTCCAGCACCAGCACGCGCCGGTGCGGATCGGCCGAGAGGCGGTTGGCGAGCACGCAGCCCGCCGAGCCCGCCCCGACCACGATGAAGTCGTAGGTGCCGAAATCCTCGAAAGCCCCGCCGGCCGTGCTGCCCGCCATCGCGTTTCCTGCCCTGATCTCTCGTTCCGGCCGGTTTAGCGCATTCCGCTGGCGACGGCGCAAGGGGTTGCGGTTAAGCTCTCCGAAAAGCCGGGGAGGGGACGATGGGGCGCAAGGTGGGGATCGCGGTCGGGGTGGCGGTCGGCCTGTTGTCGGCACCGGCCCTCGCCGGGGAATGC
The DNA here is from genome assembly GCF_057747795.1 of Methylobacterium sp. 142-1Y. Lineage (NCBI taxonomy): Bacteria > Pseudomonadati > Pseudomonadota > Alphaproteobacteria > Hyphomicrobiales > Methylobacteriaceae > Methylobacterium > Methylobacterium sp. 142-1Y. The sequence goes on from NZ_CM173224.1 coordinate 2,666,505, forward strand.
GGCGCGCTCGCCAACCTCAGGATCGAGGCGGTGAACCTCCACTCGGCCGCCGAGGTGCCGGCCGCCGGGGACCTGCCGGCCTATTGCCGGGTGCTCGGCACGGTGCGGCCGGCGATCAGCTTCGAGGTGCGGCTGCCGCTGCAGAACTGGAACGGCAAGTATTACGGCACCGGCTGCGGCGGCTTCTGCGGCACCCTGCTGTCGGATGCGCCGGGCTTCACCAACGCGATGAATTACGGCCTGCGCCGGGGCTACGCCGCCTCGACGATGGATGGGGGCCATTGGGGCACCGGCTCGGCCGACGGGCGCTGGGCCGCCGGCGACCTCGTCGCCCGGATGGATTGGGGCCAGCGCGCGGTGACCGAGACCGCCCGGGTCAGCAAGGTGCTGGTGCGGGCCTTCTACGACCGGCCGCAGGCGAAGTCGTACTTCGCCGGCTGCTCCACCGGCGGCCGCATGGCCGCGATGGAGGCGCTGAAATACCCGAAGGATTTCGATGGGATCATCAGCGGGGCGCCGGCCCTCGACTATACCGGTCTCGTCGCCACCAGCTTCGCCTTTGTGACGAAGGCGAATACCGGCGCCGACGGCAAGCCGATCCTGACCACGCCGCGGGCCAGGCTGGTGGCGGAGGCGGTGGCGGCCGCCTGCGGGGCGAAGGAGGCCGGGGGCCTCGTCGCCGATCCGCGGCAATGCAGCTTCGAGCCGGCGTCCCTGCGGTGCACCGGCAAAACAACGGACAAGTGCCTGAACGAGGCCGAACTCGGGGTCTTGGAGAAATGGTATGCCGGCCCGACGGATGCGGCCGGCCGGCAACTCTATCCGGGCGGCATCCCGCTGGGTTCCGAGGCGCATTGGCCGCGCTGGCTCACGGGCTTGGGCAACGCGCCGGCGATCCTGCCGCTCTTCTCCGCCGATTTCCTGCGCTACATGGCGTTCTGGCCCTCGCCCGGGCCGGCCTATCGCGTGACGGATTTCGATTTCTCCGCCGATCCGGCCCGGATGGCGCCGCAGGCGCAGGTCTACAACGCCGCCACCTACGATCCCGCCGCCGGGGCCGTCCGGCCGGTCTCCGACCTGTCGGCGTTCCGCGACGCGGGCGGCAAGCTCCTGATCTATCACGGCTGGGGCGATCCGCTGGTCACGCCGTTCATGAGCGTCGCCTTCTACGAGGCCTTGGCCCAAGGGTTCGATGGAAAGGGGGCGGGCGGCCTCGACCGGCTCAGGGACACCGCGCGCCTGTTCATGGTGCCGGGCATGGACCATTGCGGCATCGGCACCGAGGGGCCGGGCATCTCCGACACCGGCATCGATCCGCTGACGGCGCTGGAGCGCTGGGTCGAGGCCGGCGAGGCGCCGCGCGAGCTCGTCGCCACGAAGCGCGATGCCGGCGGCGCGGTGTTCTGGTCGCGGCCGGTCTGCGCCTATCCGCAGGTCCCCCGCGCCGAGGGAGCCGGCCTCACCTGCCCGGCGCCCTGAGGAGGCAGGCGACGGCCCCGGGTGGCCTCGGTTCGGTACCGACCGGCCTCGGCCGGTCGGCCTAGGGCGATTGTGTCTGCACGGCGGATAGAATTCCTCTAGAGTGTAACGTGTTAGCAGTTATCCAGGGCCGCTTTCGTGGCATCTGTGCCGCAGGAGTGGCAGGCATGACCGACGACGCACGACCCCGGGTCCTCTCGATCACCAGTGTCACCGCCGTCAGCACGATCGACGGCGGCGACACCCTGGCGGCCGAGGTGAGCGGGCCGGATGGCGGCACGGTCTTCCTGCTGATTCCCCTCGGCGCGGCCGGCGCCCTCATCACCCAGCTCACCGATGCAGCCGAGCGCGGGGCGCAGGAGCGCCGCCTCCACAGCCGGGGGCGCCATCCGGGCCAGGACACACAGGATCTCTCGTAGGATCCCCGGGCAGGATCTCCGCCGTCGGTCGGCACGATCGTTCGAATGCGAGCGATCGGCTGAACCGTTCGTTTCGTCAGACGGGCGAGAACGGGCCCCCGGGTCGCGGAGGTCCATCGTGTCGTTCAGGAATCGCCTCCGCTTCGAGCACCAGCTCGCCGCGCTGGTCGGCTTGCTCTGCCTCGCCCTGGTCGGGGCGACGGTGGGCGGGGCGATCTGGCTCGAGCGGCGGAGCGCCCTCCGGCTGGCCGAGGACCGTCTCGCCCGCCTCGCCGCCGGCATGGCGGAGAACCTCGACACCACCTTGCGCGAGCGCTTCCGTGAGATCCAGGTCGTCGCCGGCCTCGCGCCCTTGCGCGAGCGCTGGGCCACCGACCCCGCGGCCACCCGCGGCGTTCTCACCGCCATGCGGACCACCGCCCCGGATTACGCCTGGCTCGGCTTCGTCGCGCCGGATGGCCGCGTGCGGGCCGGTACGGAGGGGATGCTCGAAGGGATGGCGATGACCGGGCGGACCTGGTTCGAGACCGGGCTGACCCGGCCCAATGTCGGCGACGTGCACGAGGCCGTGTTGCTGAGCCGGCTCCTGACACGCACCGAGCCCGAGCCCCTGCGCCTCGTCGACCTGGCCGCTCCGGTGCGCGATGCCGGCGGTGCCGTCATCGGAGTGCTCGGCGGTCACCTGAGCTGGGACTGGGCGATCCGGGTCCGCCGCCGGCTCCTCGACGAGGGACTGCCCGGCACCGACCTGTGGGTGCTCGACCGGAACGGGCGCGTGATCCTGGGGCCGCGCCTCGGCGTGATGCCGTTCGGGCCGAAGCGGCTCGGCACCATGGCCGAAGAAGGGAGGGGCACCTTCGCGGCGGAGATCGCCGGGGAGACGCGGCTGGCGGGCTTCGCCTCGGCGGCGACGGGAGCGCGGAGCGGGATCGCCGGCGGCGATCCCGGCCTCGGCTGGATCGTGGTGGCGACCAGAGCCGAGGCGGAGGCCGTCGCGCCGGTGCAACGTTCCGTCCAGGCGCTGCTCGGCCTCGGCGCCGCCGTCGCCGTGCTGGGCATCGCGCTCGCCTGGTCGCTCGGGCGCCGCGCCGCGGCCCCGCTCCGGCAGTTGACCGCGGCTTTGGACCGGATCGGCCGCGACGCCGACGCCACGACCCTGCCGCGCCTCGACGGGGCGCGGGAATTCGCCGCCCTCTCGGCGGCCCTGCGCTCGCTGCTGCGGCGGATCGGCACCGTCGAGCGCGAGCTCAGCGACGTGACGCTCCGCTCGACCCGCGTCGCCGCCTTCTACCGGCGCCAGATCGAGGATCTGCGCCAGGTCGCCGGCACCGATATTCTGACCGGGCTCCTCAACCGGCGCGGCTTCGCCAAGCCGGCGGAGATGGCCTTCGCGCAGGCCAGGGACGGCTACGGGGTCGCCGTGCTGGTCGTCGACGTCGACCACTTCAAGGGCGTCAACGACCGGCACGGCCACGATGCCGGCGACGCGGTGATCCGCCGTGTCGGCGCCCTGCTGGTGGAGGCGTTGCGCATCTCCGATACCGTGGCCCGCTTCGGCGGCGAGGAATTCGTGGTGCTGCTCGTCGGCCTCGGCGGCGCCGAGGCGGAGCACATCGCCGAACGCCTCTGCGGCGCGGTGCGCCACGCCGAGATCGCCCATGGCGGCCGCACCATCGCGGTCACGGTCAGCATCGGGGTGGCGACGGTGTCGATACGCGACCCCGACATCCAGGCGACGATCGCCCGGGCGGACGCGGCGCTCTACGACGCCAAGGCGCATGGGCGCGATCGGGTCAGCGTCGCGGTGGCGCGCGAGGAGGCCGGGCGGGCGGCGTGAGCCGTGCTCACCCCCGTTCCAGGCCCACTGACCGGCGGACGAAGCCGAAAGCGGAGGTCAGGCCGCTCGCCGCCGCCTCGGCAGTGGCCTGCACCGCGTCGCTCGCCGCTTGCAGGGTTCCGCCGGCCGGCATGGCCGAGGCGGGGAGGGCCGCGACGCGGCTCGCCGCCCGCGCGAAGCCGACCTGTAGCACCTCGCGATCATGCGTTACCAAGGCGGCCAGCCGTGCGTCCGCCAGGGCGACGATGAAGCCGCCGTCAGTGAATGCGATCTCGACCAGGGCCTTGGGCCGACTCTCGTCGGCCTCGACCGCCGCCAGGGCCGAGGCCGCCAGACCGGTCGCCCCGGTCAGGTCGAGGTTGGAGGCCAGGCCGAGGCCGCCCTTGAGGCCGGTCAGAACCTGCTCGCCCCAGTTGCGCTCTCCGGCTATGCCGCCGTGCGACTCGATGGTCACGACCGCATCGACGCCGCGCTCGGCTCCGTCCGGCGTCGTGAAGACGCCCGCCTCGTACTGGCCGCGTCCCTTGCCGCAACTGCCTGCAACGACTTTGATCTCGGCCATGAGGACGCCCCATCCGCCGGCAGTGGTTCCCGGTTGCGATCCCGATGCCACCATCCTCGACGGTCCGGCGAGCTTAATGGTGCGGTTGTAGCCCTGTCGAGAGGCACAGGCGGCCTGCGGCCTCGGCCGCGACGCTGGTTTGGCCCTCGCGGACCCTCACGTTTCGGGTGGAACCCGATCACGCCAAGCTCCGTTGTTACTGCATGTGAGTATCCGTGCAGTCATGGAGGCGGCAATGATGAAAGGTGGATTGCTCTGGTTGATCGGAATTCCGATTCCGATCATCCTGATCCTGTTCTTCTTGGGCTATCTGCACTGACGGAACTGGAAGGCGCAGGCCGGACGCGGCGCGGGATCGGTGTGAAAGCCGGGCTTGCGCCGCTTCCATGCGTTCGACGGGCCCGCGAGGGCCTGTTCGACTTGAGAGGCGGAGGCGGGACACCCCGCCGTGGCGAGCCACCCTCCACCGATCGGGCGGCTGCCGGGATCCGATCGTCCGACCCCGCTCTTGCGCGGCGCCGTCGTCGCTTGGCAGACAGGCGCGGCGGACGGCTCACCCGAATCCGGGGAAGGAGCCGCCGCACGGGAGGACACGAAACCATGGCACAGGATCTGGCCGGGAAGATCGCCTGGGTGACGGGCGCGGGCAGCGGCATCGGCGAGGCGGCGGCCCTGGCCCTCGCGGGGGCGGGGGCCCGGGTGGTGCTCACCGGGCGCCGGGAGGAGCCGCTGCAGGCCCTCGCCGAGCGCATCGCCGCGTCGGGCGGCGAGACGGTGGTGGAGCCCGGCGACGTCACGGATGCGGCCCGCATCACGGCGATCGTCGACAGCATCGCGGCGCGGTTCGGCCGGCTCGACGTGCTGGTGAGCAATGCCGGCAGCAACGTGCGCGAGCGGCGCTGGGACGCCCTGTCGCCGGAGGGCGCGCAAGCGGTGATCGAGGCCAACCTGTCGAGCGCCTTCTACGCCTCGCTGGCGGTGCTGCCGCTGATGCGGGCCCAAGGCGACGGCGTCCTGATACACACCGCCTCCTGGGCCGGGCGCTTCGTCAGCCCGGTGAGCGGGCCGGCCTACACGGCGGCCAAGCACGCAGTGGTGGCGATGAGCCACAGCATCAACATGGAGGAATGCGTCAACGGCATCCGCTCGACGGTCCTGTGCCCGGCCGAGGTCGCGACCCCGATCCTCGACAAGCGCCCGGTGCCGGTGACGCCCGAGGACCGGGCCCGCATGCTCCAGCCCGACGACATGGCGGCGCTGATCCTGTTCGTGGCGACGCGCCCCCGCCACGTCTGCCTCAACGAGGTGGTGATCAGCCCGACCTGGAACCGCGGCTACGTGCCGGATGCACGACTGGGCTCGCGCCTGGGCGCGTAAAGCATTCGACGGCGCGCGTATCGATCGCCTCGGGAGATCGTGTGGCGATCACCCGAAGCCATGGGAGCCGGGACCGGAGGCCGGTTCATGCGCCCTGCGCGCCGGCGGCGCCGGTCTTCTCGGCCTCGGCCTGCAACTGCAGCTCGCTCCGGTGGAGCCGGCTGAGCAGCATGAGCATGCGGCCCGGCAGGGCCGTATCCTCGGCGGTGAGCGGCGCCGCGCGGCGCCAGATCGCGGTGTCCCGCGACGAAGTGGTGGTGTCCCGCGAGGCGGGAGGTTCCCGCACGGGAGTCTGAGCCGGATCGGCACCGGATCCATCCGGCCGAACCTGCTCGCGAACTCGGGCACGCATTGGTCGATCCTTCAACGGCCGGCTTCTGGCGACCGGCGCCGCTATGAACGCCGACCGGCTGCGCCGGTTCCGCAGGGATCGGCAAGGTTTCCCTCACGGCACCTCGCTGATGCGCCGATGCCACACCGGACCGACCGGTGCGACTCGTGCAGCGAACGAGGCGTGGCGCGGCGAGAGAGATGCCGCGCCGGCGTGACGGGGCGGTGACGGCGGGCGGCGCGGATGCTATTGGCGCGACATGCTCGAAGGCCTGCCGCCCCACCGCCCGACCCACGTGCTGCGACTCGACACGAACGAGCGCGCGGCCCGCGCCATGACCGACCTGATCGGCGAGGTTTTCGACCCGACCGAGACCGCGGTCGCGGCCTTCGAGGCCGAGGACGGCAAGACATGGCACCTCGAGGCCTATTTCTCCGAGGAGCCGGACGAGGAGGCGGTGCGCGAGCTGATCCGCCCGATCCTCGGCGATGCCGCCGACGAGGCCACCTTCGCGGCGATCGACCAGCAGGACTGGGTCCGCGCCTCCCTCGAAGGGCTGAAGCCCGTGCGGGCCGGGCGCATCCTGGTCCACGGCGCGCACGACCGCGGCCGGGTGCAGCCGAACGACCTGCCGATCGAGATCGAGGCGGCGCTCGCCTTCGGCACCGGTCACCACGGCACCACGCTCGGCTGCCTGCTCGCCCTCGTCGACGAGGTGAAGCGCCGCCGGCCCCACCGCGTCCTCGATGTCGGCACCGGCACCGGCATCCTGGGGCTCGCCGCCGCGCGCCTGCTGCACACCAAGGTCATCGCCGGCGACCTCGACCCGGAGGCGGTGGCGACCGCCCGCACCAATGCGAGCTTCAACGGGCTCGCCAACCTGATGGCCTTCTACGAGGCGCCGGGCCTGCGCCACCCGCTCGCCCGCGTCGCCCGCGGCTACGACCTCGTCTTCGCCAACATCCTGGCCCGGCCGCTGCGGGGCCTCGCCCCCAGCCTCGCCCGCGCGGTGGCGACGGACGGCACCCTCGTCCTCTCCGGCCTCATCCCCCGCGACGTGCCGGGCGTGCTCTCGGCCTATGCGGCGCAAGGGTTCCGCCTGCGCCGCCGCCGGCTGATCGAGGGCTGGGTCACCCTGGAACTGCGCCGCGGCGGTGCGGCGCCCAGGCCGCGCTGAAGGCGCGAGCCCGCATTGTCGAGCCGCGCTGAAGGCGCGAGCCCCGCTCACAAAGGTCGCGTGAGGTTTCAAGGAACAGCCGCAACGTTGATCGGTTGTCCGGGCATCGCCGCTTACCGGTAGGGGGTATTAGTACCTGGGCCGGGGCGGCCCGTGCGCACGGACCGCCAATCCCGGCGCTTCCGCGGCACGCGCCTCGGAGACGATCAGCGATGAAAGCCCTCGTCTGGCACGGCACTGCGGATATCCGCTGCGACACGGTTCCCGATCCGACGATCGAGGACGGGCGCGACGCGATCATCAAGGTGACCTCCTGCGCCATCTGCGGCTCCGACCTGCACCTCTACGACCACTTCATGCCGGGCATGAAGTCGGGCGACATCATGGGCCACGAGACCATGGGCGAGGTGGTCGAGGTCGGCCGGGACAACAAGACTCTCAAGGTCGGCGACCGGATCGTGGTGCCGTTCACCATCATCTGCGGCCAGTGCGAGCAGTGCAGGCGCGGCAACTTCTCGGTCTGCGAGCGCACGAACCGCAACGCCAAGCTCGCCGAGGCCGCCTTCGGCCACACCACCGCGGGTCTGTTCGGCTACACCCACCTCACCGGCGGCTATGCCGGCGGCCAGGCCGAGTACCTGCGGGTGCCCTTCGCCGACGCGACCCACATCAAGGTGCCGGGCGGCATCCCGGACGAGAAGCTCCTGTTTCTCTCCGACATCTTCCCGACCGGCTGGCAGGCGGCGGTGCAGTGCGACATCCAGCCCGACGACACGGTGGCGATCTGGGGCTGCGGCCCGGTCGGCCAGATGGCGATCCGCTCGGCGATCCTGCTCGGGGCCAAGCGCGTCATCGCCATCGACCGGGTGCCGGAGCGCCTGACCATGGCCCGTGCCGGCGGCGCCGAGACGATCGACCTCGATGAGGAATCGAACGTCGTCGCCAGGCTCAACGACATGACGAACGGCAAGGGGCCGGAGAAGTGCATCGACTCGGTCGGGATGGAGGCCCACGCCACGAGCTCGCTCGACGCGATCTACGACCGTGCCAAGCAGGCGGTGATGCTGGAGAGCGACCGGCCGCACGTGCTGCGCCAGATGATCATGGCCTGCCGCCCGGCCGGGGTGCTGTCGATTCCGGGCGTCTATGGCGGCCTGATCGACAAGGTGCCGTTCGGCGCGGCGATGAACAAGGGCCTGACCTTCCGGATGGGCCAGACCCACGTCAACCGCTGGAGCGACGACCTCCTGCGGCGGATCGAGGAGGGGCAGATCGACCCGTCCTTCGTCATCACCCACACGGTGGGGCTGGAGCAGGGGCCGGAGATGTACCGGACGTTCCGGGACAAGCAGGACGGCTGCATCAAGGTGATGATCCAGCCATGACCTACCCAAGCACCCGCGAGACAGCCATGGATCGTTCGCGCATGAACCGCACCGTCGATCCCCGCTCCCGCTCGGCCCACGATGCCCTGGCCCGCGGCCTCGGCTGGTTCTCGATCGGGCTCGGGCTCGCCGAGCTCCTGGCGCCCCGGGCCCTGTGCCGGGCGCTGGGTCTCGATGGCCGCGAGGCCTTGATCCAGGCCTACGGCGCCCGCGAGGTCGCGACCGGGGCGGCGATCCTGATGAGCCACGATCCGACGCCGTGGATCTGGGGCCGGGTCGCGGGCGATGCCCTCGATCTGGCCACCCTGGCGACCGGCTTCGAGGGCGACAATCCCCGCGCCGGCACCCTGGCGCTCGCCACCGCGGCAGTGGCGGGGGTGACGCTCGCCGACATCGTCTGCGTCCAGGGCCTGACCGCCGACAAGCGCCTGCCGCCGCCTGGGACCTACGAGTACCATAACCGCAGCGGCTATCCCGGCGGCCTCGCCGCCGCCCGCGGCGCCGCCCGCGATTTCGCGGGGCCGCGGGACTTCCGCATCCCCGACGCTTTGCGCCCTTGGCGCGACGGGCGGCCGGCTCGGCCAGCTTGATCGGTTGACTCGACAATGCTCGACGTCATCCCGGGGCTTGTCGAAGACGAGAACCCGGGATGACGTCGAGGGTGTCGCCACTGCCAGGGTCAAAGAAAAGGGCCCCCTCTCGGCGGCCCTCCTGCTCCGGTCGGTCCCGAAGCCTACTCCTTGTCGCCGCGGTGGATGCCCTTGTCGCGGTTTTCCTTCAGGCGGCCGTCATCCGAATGCTGCACGGTGCCCTGGTTCGGCGCGTCCGGGTTCTTGTGGTTATGGCGACCGTTGTCGTCAGTATTGTGTGACTGAGACTGCTGCTTCTTGTCGGTCATATCCGTATCTGCCATGATCTGCGGTGTGAAGCGGTGAGTGATGCGATAACATATGATCGGGGTGCAGGTTCCTGACCGAATCGCGTGACTGTGCGCGGCGGAGCGCGACATTCGGTCGGACGGTTTTTCGTGTCGCAGGGGGCTGGGCGGATCTCTAGTTTTGACCAGAACCTGCCGCCCGGCATCGCGCAGGGGCGGGGCTCCGGTGTCGCGCGGTACCTCCATTCCCGATCCCTCCGAAACCGTTGACGATCGGAATGGCCGTGCCTATTGATTATAGCAATAGCTATAATGATGAGCCGTTGCGATGCGCTATGCCCATTCCCCGTTTTCCTCCCGCACGGCCGGGTTCGTCCTGGCCTGCCTGGCGATCGGGCAGGGAGATTCGCCCGCCGTGGCCCAGTCCCTCCCGACCGCCGCCGAGAACCTGACCCCCAGCGACCTCGACAGCGAGCACCTGTTCGGCTTCACCGAGGGCAGCGACCTCGGCGTGCCCGGAGAGGTGGAACTGGAGTGGGAGACGAACGGGCGGCTCGGCAAGCGCCTCGGCCGCTTTCTCGCCGTCGACAGCGGCCTCGCCCTGAAGATGCCGCTGACCGGCGACTTCCGTCTCGCGCCGGGCGTCACCTTCAACGCCTACGACATCGGCGACCGGACCACCGGCGGCGTCAACGGCGGCTTCCTCGAAACCCGCCTGCGCCTGCTCGACCGCCGCGCCGCCCCGTTCGGCCTGACGCTGAGCATCGTGCCGGCCTACGGCACCGTCGATGGCGGCTCGGGCGTGCCGGCGCGCAGTTTCGGGACAGATGTCGCGCTGCTGGCCGACCGCGAGCTGATCCCCGGAAAGCTGGTCGCGGCGGTCAATCTCGGCTTCGCCTTCTCGACCACGCGCCCGACCGCCCCGGACCAGCGCGCGCTCGGATCGGGCATCGAGGCCGCCGCCGCCCTGGCCTATCAGGTCCGGCCGGGCCTCTTCGTCGGGGCCGAGACGCGCTATGCCCGGACCTATGACGGCTTGGCCCTCGACCGGCTCGCCGGGCAGGCGCTCTATCTCGGGCCCACGCTCTACACGACCCTGTCGCCGCAGGCCTGGGCCTCGTTCACCTGGAACGTCCAGGTCGCCGGGCGGGCGTCCGGCGAGCCGGGACCGCTCGACCTGTCGGGATTCGACCGTCACCAGATGCGGCTGCGCGTCGGCTACAATTTCTGAGCCTCGCCCCGGGCGCGCCGTCACTTTCCGATTGCCCTCGGGAGAGGCTGCCCCTAGCGTCGTCGCATGAGCATGCTCCGCCCGACGATGACCGTCCGAGGCCGACGCCGCGTTCGACGCGGTCGGCGGGACGGGGGCGCGTAGCTCCTCGCCAGCTTGAGCAGCCTTCGCGCCGCTCGCTTGCACCCACACCGGATCGCGTCCTCCCGAGCCTCGCGGCCGTGAGCGCGGCGGGGCGTCACCTGCCCCGTGCGGTGGAGCCCGATCGCTCGGGGCCGGGGCGCAAGCAGGGCACCCTACCGTGAAGACCATCGACCCGCCGACCGTCTGGACCGTGCCGAAGCCGTTCCGCACGATCTACATCCATGCCTGCGAGGTGCCGGCCGGCCGCCTCCTCTTCGTCTCCGGCCAGTTCGGCGTCGCCCCGGACGGGCGGATCCGCGAGGACTTCGCCGGGCAGCTCGGGCAGGCGATGGACAACGTCGAGGCGCTGCTCGCCGCGGCCAGTTTGGGATTGCCGCACGTCGCTAAGGCGACGTTCTTCCTGACCCGCGCCGCCGACCTCGCCGAACTCGGGCAGATGCGCCGGGCGCGCTGGGCCTCCGACAGGCCAGCCGCCGTCACCGTCCTCGTCGTTGCGGGCCTTGCGCGGCCGGATGCGCTGGTAGAGGTCGAGGTGACGGCCATCGTGGAATGCAGGGACCCAGGGCCGGACGTGCCCGATATCGGGGCCTTTCGTCCCGCGACGAAGGCGGATGTCCCGGCGATCCAGGCCCTGGTGCGGGCGGCCTACGCGAAATGGGTGCCGGTGATCGGCCGGGAGCCCGTACCGATGACGGCCGATTACGCGCAGGCGGTTCGCGTGAACCGCTTCGACCTGCTGGAGCGGAACGGCGTGCTCGTCGCCCTGGTCGAGACAATCCCGCGGGCCGACCATCTCTGGGTCGAGAATCTGGCGGTCTCCCCGGAGCATCACGGCCAGGGGCTCGGCCGGGCGATGTTGCGGCGGGCCGAGGCCGTCGCGCGCGACCTCGGCCACACGGCGATCAAGCTTGGAACGAACCAGGCCTTCGCCGGCAACGTCGATTTCTACCGGCGGGCGGGCTTCGCCATCGAGCGCGAGGAGCCGTTCCGGGGCGGGATCGGGGTGTACTTCACCAAGACGCTCTGAACGGAGGGAGGCCCGGCGAGAATCGGGCCTACCCCACCCCCGTCGGTCCATCCAGCGTCAGCCGCACCCGGCGCGCCAGCTCCATCCGGCGATAGGGCTTGTTGAGGATCTCGAACTCGCTGCCGCCGGCATCCGTGCGCTCGACCGAGGCCTCGGCGTAGCCGGTGGTGAGCAGCACCTTGATCCGCGGCTGGCGCTCGCGGGCGGCACGGGCGAGCAGCACGCCGTTCATGCCGCCGGGCATGATCAGGTCGGAGAACAGCAGGTCGACCTTGCCGGCGGAATCGAGCAGGTCCAGAGCCTCCTGCGCACCGTGGGCGACCAGCACCGTGTAGCCGAAATCGTCGAGGATCACCCGGGCGGTCTCGGCGACGTCCGGGCGGTCGTCGACCACCAGGATCGTCTCGGTGCCGCTCCGGTCGGTGGCCCGCGGCGCGGGGCGGCGCTCGGCGGCGACGGCCTGGTCGGTGGCCGGGAAGAGCAGGCGCACGATGGTACCCTGGCCGACCTCCGAGGTGATCCGCACCGTGCCGCCGGATTGCCTGGCGAAGCCGTACACCATGGCGAGGCCTAAGCCCGTGCCGCGCCCCTCCTCCTTGGTGGTGAAGAACGGCTCCATCACCCGCGCCAAAATCTCCGGCGGCATCCCCAGCCCGGTATCCCGCACCTGCACCACCGCGTAGGCGCCCGGCCGCACCATCAGCAGCAGGGCCATCTCGTCGTCGATGGTCAGGTTCTCGGTCTTGATCGTCACGGTGCCGCCGCCCGGCATCGCGTCGCGGGCGTTGAGCAGCACGTTGAGCAGCGCCACCTCGGTCTGGGTCGGGTCGATGCGGCAGTTCCACAGGTCCGGCGCCAGATCGGTCTGCATCACGACGTGGTCGCCGAGCGTGCGCCCGGTGATCTCGTTCATGCCGCGCACGAGGGTGTTGAGGTTGAGCGCGCGTCCGTCGAGGCGCTGCTTGCGGGCGAAGGCGAGGAGCTGGTGGGTGAGCCGCGCCGCCCGGTCGGTCGCGGCGCGGATCGCCTGGCCGGCGCCGAGCAGCCGGGTCGCGTCGATCCGCGGATGCTCGGCGAGCGCCAGTACCACGTCGGTATAGCCGCCGATGACCTGGAGCAGGTTGTTGAAATCGTGGGCGATGCCGCCGGTGAGTTGCCCTAAGGCCTCCATCTTCTGGGCCTGGTGGAGGGCGAGTTCGGCGTCGCGGCGCCTCGACACGTCGAGCTGAGAGCCGAAGAAATAGACCAGCTCGCCCTTCTTGTCGTAGACCGGCGAGATGAACAGCGCGTTCCAGAAGGTCGAGCCGTCCTTGCGGTAGTTCAGGATCTCGGTCGCCAGTTCCTTGCGCTCGGCGATGGCGCGGCGCACCTCCGCCACCGTCTCGCGGTCGGTCTCGGGTCCTTGCAGGAAGCGGCAATTGGTGCCGACCAGTTCCTCCGGCGTGTAGCCGGTCATGCGCAGGAACGCCTGGTTGGCGAAGACGATCGGGTTGTCCGGCTGGTGCGGATCGGTGACGATCATCGGCATCCGCGTCGTCTCGACGGCGGCGAAGAAGATGTCCGAGTGGGTGTCGGTGACGGCGCGCGGACCGCGGGACGTGACGGCGGGCCCGAGGCCGCCGAGATCCGGCTTCTCCGATATGTCCGCCATCAGAAGGCCCCCTTGCCGCCGGCTGAGCCACGCGACACGCGGTCAGGCCTCCATCATCGACGATGAGATAGGCGTCACCGGCGGATATCAATCGGCGCCAAAGGATAGTGCACGATTTTCAGGAGTGCGACTTTGTCGCGGCGGCCTCATGGAACGATCGACGTTCTGGAGGCGCGATCGACGCGCGGGGCCCGCATTGATGCCGATCTGGTCCGATGCTCCTCTCGTCTTGTCGCAAGTCATCACAGCACCGCAGCGTAGAGATGGACCCGCCCGGCCCGGAGGACCAATTTTTGCCGTGACGGCCGGCCTGCCCCGGGGCTAATTTCGCGGTGCCCGTTTCGCTTGCCCGCGATTCTCGATGCCTGCGAGGTTCCGATGCAGCCCGCTACCGTCCCGGACGTGACCTTCCACACCCGCATCCGGAACGACGCCCTCGGCGGCCCCAATCCGTTCGAGTGGAAGGATCTCACCTCGGCCGACGTGTTCGGCGGCCGCAACATCGTGCTGTTCGCGCTGCCCGGTGCCTTCACGCCGGCCTGCTCGGACGACCACCTGCCCGGCTACGAGCAGCATGCCGACGATTTCGCCGCACTCGGCATCGACCAGGTGATCTGCCTGTCGGTCAACGACGCCTTCGTGATGTTCCAGTGGGCGAAGTTCAAGGGCATCGAGAAGGTGTTCATGCTGCCCGACGGCAATGCCGACTTTACGCGCCAGATGGGGATGCTGGTCAAGCGCGGCCGCCAGGGTATGGGGATGCGCAGCTGGCGATACTCCATGCATGTCGAGGCCGGCACGATCCGGAAGATGTTCATCGAGCCCGGCTTTCGCGACGATCCGCCGGGCGTCGGCCTCACGGTCTCGGATGCCGGGACGATGCTTGAGTATCTCAGGAGCCGCTGAGAGAGCGTCTGCCTGCGGCCGTCAGCACGATCCGGGCGGCGCTGCGGCTCGGGTCGTCGCCGTCGGGCAGCCGCATCGTGGCGTCGAGGCGGGCGAGCGCGGCCTCCTGCGCCGCCCGGGCCGGGCCGTCGGGCAGGAGCGGGCCGAGGGCCGCCGCCAGGCGATCCGGCGTGCAATCCGACTGGATCAGTTCGGGGATCGCGTTCTCGCCCAGGATCAGGTTCGGCAGCACGATCGTCGGCACCTGGATCAGGCGGCGGACGATCACCTCCTCGATCTTCGGCACCTGGTAGGCCACCACCATCGGCACGCCGGACAAGGCGAGTTCGAGGGTCACGGTGCCCGACGCCGCGAGTGCCGCCCGGGCGTGGCGGAAGGTCGTGAGCTTGGCGGCCTCGCCGTCGATCAGGCGCGGGGTCACCGGCCAGGCGGCGGCAAGGCGCTCGATCAGGGCGCGGTGGCGGGCGACGGCCGGCAGCTCGACCGTGACGGCGTGGCCCTGCGCCCGGAGCTTGGCGAGGGCCGCCCCGAAGATCGGCATCAGCCGCTCGATCTCGGTGCGGCGCGAGCCCGGCAGCACCGCGAGGACCGGGGAGGGGCCCTGCCGGGCCGCCTGCTCGGCGGGGCCCGGGCGCAACTCGCTCAAGCGCTCGATCAGGGGATGACCGACATAGGTGCAGGCCGGACCATCGAGGCGGCGATGGGCGTCGGGCTCGAACGGCAGCAGGGCGAGCACATGGTCGATGTAGCCGCGCATGGTCTTCGCCCGCCACGGGCGCCAGGCCCAGACGCTCGGGCTGACGTAATCGACCACGGGGAGACCCGGCAGCTGCCGCCGCACCCGGCTCGCCACCGCATGGGTGAAGCCCGGGCTGTCGATGATCACGAGCACGTCGGGACGGGCCGCCACGCAGGCCCGCACGGTCTGGCGGATGCGCCGCATCAGGAGGCGGATGCGGGCGGCGACCGCGAGGTAGCCGATCACCGCCACGTCCTCGAGCGGGAACAGCGATTCCATCCCCTCCGCCGCCATCGCGTCGCCGCCGACGCCCGCGAGGGTGAACGGCCGGTCCGAGAGGCCGCGCAGCGAGCGGATCAGCTTGGCACCGAGCTGGTCGCCGGATTCCTCGCCCGCCACCAGCCAGATCGTGAGAGGACGCTCGCTCAACGGGAGGGCTCCGGGTCGGGCGGCCAGGAAGCGGGAGGCAAGAAATCGGGAGGCAAGAAATCGGGAGGCGAGGAAGCGGGAGGCAAGCCGAGGAGGAAGAGGCCGAGGCGGTCGGCGAGCGCCACCGTCTCCGCCCGGTCGAGCACCAGGGTGTCGCCGGCCCCGACCGCGATGCCGAGGCAGCCGGCCTCCGCCGCGCGGCGCACGGTGCGCGGGCCGATCGCCGGCAGGTCGACCCGGAGGTCCTGGCCGTCCTTCGCGCGCTTCACCAGCACCATCCCGGCGGGCGGACGCCCGAGGCCGAGGGGGCGGCGGGCGAGCGCCCGGGCGCGGGCGAGCATCCGGTCGGTGCCCTCCGGCCCCTCGACCGCCAGCACCCGCCGGCTCGCCACCACGGCGGCTTGTCCCACATCGTGCGGCGACAGGCTGGCGAGCAAGGCCCGGCCGGCCTCGACCGAGGCCTCCGATGCCGCGTCGGGCCCGAGGGTGCCGAAGCGGCCCCGCGGCGCCATCAGCCCCGGCGCGAGGTCGCGCACGCCGAGCACCTGCAATCCGTGTTCTTCGAGGAGCGCCAGCACGCCGCGCAGCAGGTGGTCGTCGCCGCCCGAGGCCAGCGAGCGAAGCGCCTCGCGGTTGCGATAGGCGGCCAGCGTGTTGAGGAGGGCGGCCGGGCTCGGCCGCGCCACGGCCCCGGCGAGGGTCACCCCGGCGGGCGCCCAGGCGCACAGGGTGTCGAGGGCGCCGCGCACGTCGAGGAGATCGACCGTGGCATCGGCCCGCCGCCGGGTCGCCGGATCGGCGAAGCCCCGGATCGCCAGCACGCGGCAGGAGCGCCCGGCCCCCTCGAGCGCGGCCGCGATGAGGAGCGGCAGCCTGCCGGCCCCGGCCACGATCGCGACCGGGCGCGCCGGCCGCGCAGCCGGTACGGCCTTCGCCGCCGCGGCGGCCATCACGCGGCGCTCCTCACGCGGCGCCCATCAAGCAGGACCCGGGGCCTCGCGCGGGGTGCAGACCGAGCGCTTGCCGCCCTCGCGGATGAAGGCCAGGATCTCCTGCACGATCGGGTGCTGGTCGAATTCCGCCGCCACGTCCTCGACCCTCTCCATCAGGGTTCCTTCGAGGGCGAACAGCAGGCGGTAGGCCTTGCGCAGCGCGTGGATCTCCTCGCGGGAGAAGCCGCGGCGCTGCAGCCCGATGATGTTGAGCCCCGAGAGATGGGCGCGGTTGCCCACCGCCATGCCGTAGGGAATCAGGTCGTTCTCCAGCCCCGACAGGCCGCCGACGAAGGAATGCGCGCCGACCCGGGCGAACTGGATCACCGCGGCGCCGCCGCCGAGGATCGCGTAGTCGCCGACCTGGCAATGGCCGGCCAGCATCACGTTGTTGGAGAACACGACGTGGCTGCCGACCCGGCAATCGTGGCCGACATGGCTGTTGGCGAGGAAGGCGCAGCCATCGCCCACCACGGTGGCGAGGCCACCGCCGGCGGTGCCGGGATTCATCGTCACGCCCTCGCGGATCTGGCAATCGGCGCCGATCGTCAGGGTCGAGTCCTCGCCGCGGAACTTCAGGTCCTGCGGCGGGTGTCCGATCGACGCGAAGGGGTAGATCCGGGTGCGCGAGCCGACCGTGGTCCGGCCGGCCACGACGACGTGGCTCACGAGCTTCACGCCGTCGCCGAGCCGGGCCTGCGGCCCGACATGGCAGAACGGGCCGATCTCGACGCCGGCGCCGATCACCGCGCCGTCCTCGACCACCGCGCTCGGGTGGATGCGGGTCTCGGATGCCTCGCTCATTCGGTCACCAGCATCGCGCCGATCTCGGCCTCGGCCACCAGCACGCCGTTCACCTTGGCCTCGCCCTTGAACCACCACATGAAGCGGCGGTTGCTGGTCTTGCGCATGTGGTACTCGACCACGTCGCCCGGCATGACCGGCTTGCGGAACTTCGCCTTGTCGATGGTCATGAAGAAGACCTTGCTCGGCTTGGCGTCGCCCTTGAGCTTGTGCGCGCAGCAGATCGCGCCGGCGGTCTGGGCCATGCCCTCGATCAGCAGCACGCCCGGGAAGACCGGGGCGGCCGGGAAGTGGCCGGTGAAATGCGGCTCGTTGATCGTGACGTTCTTGATGCCGATGCAGCTCTCGTCGCGGTCGATCTGCACGATCTTGTCGATCATCAGGAACGGGTAGCGGTGGGGCAGGAGCTCCATCACCCGCAGGATGTCGGCCGTACCCAGCTCGGCAGGCATCTCGGTCATGGTGTCAGGCTCCCTCATGGCTGCCCCGGATACGCTCCGGACGTCCGGTGCGCCGTCTTTGGCGAGAAGCGCCGCGGATGCAAGCGATTTGCGGCGGGAGCGGGGCGACGGTATCTCCGCCGATGGATGCCCCGCCCCGGGGCCTCAGCCCTCGCCCGCCTCGTCGCGGCTGCGCGCCGCCAGGTTCTTGAGCGTCGTCATCTCGCGGAACCACTCGCGCACGGGCTTGGCCGGCGTGCCGCCCCAGCGGGAGCCCGCCGGCACGTCCTTGTTGACGTTGCTCGACCCGGCGATCTGCGCGCCCATGCCGATGCGCAGGTGGCCGACCACCCCGACCTGGCCGCCGAGCACGACGTAATCCTCGAGCGTCGTCGAGCCCGAGATGCCGACCTGGGCGACGATCACGCAGTGGCGGCCGATGACGACGTTGTGGGCGATCTGCACCAGATTGTCGATCTTGGTGCCCTCGCCCACCACCGTGTCGCGGCTGGCGCCCCGGTCGATGGTGGTGTTGGCGCCGATCTCGACGTCGTCCTGGATGATGACGCGGCCGACCTGCGGCACCTTGAGGTGGCCGCCCGGCCCCATGGCGAAGCCGAACCCGTCCTGACCGATGCGGGCGCCGCCATGCACGATCACCCGATTCCCTAAGAAGGCATGCAGCACCGAGGCGTTGGGGCCGATGGCGCAAGACCGACCGATCCGCACGTTCGGCCCGACGACGCAGCCCGCCGCCAGCACCGTCTCGGCACCGATCTCGGCCTGGGGCCCGATCACCACGCCGGGATCGACCACCACGCCGGGTTCGAGCCGGGCGGTCGGGTGGACGAAGGAGCCGGGCGACACGCCGGTGGCCCCGAACAGGGAGGTCGGACGCGCCGCGCTCGGGAACAGGCGGGCGAGCACCGTCGCGAAGCTCCGATAGGCCTGCGGCGTCACCAGCGCCACCGTGCCCTCGGGCACCCGGGCGGCGAAGCGCGGGGTGACCAGGCAGGCGCGGGCCCGCGTCGCCGCCAGGGCCCCGGCGTATTTGGCGTTGTCCATATAGGCGAGGTCGTCGGGGCCGGCGCTCTCGAGGGGGCTCGCCGCGCGGATCACCGCCTCGCCGTCGGCGCCCGGCGGCAGGGGCGCGCCGGAGAGCGCCGCGATCTCGTGCAGCGAGACGGGCCCCGCGAGGGGGAAGAAGACCGGTTCCGACATCGCCTGCATCCGCCAAGAGCATTTTCCGACGAAGTGGATACCGGTTCGTCGAAGAAAATGTGTCAAAATCAAAGACTTGGAGCACCATCCGATCGTCGCGATCGGATGGTGCTCCAAGGCCCCGCGGGCCGGATCGCGCCGGGCCGCTAGATCCTCCCGTCGAGGGGAGGGCGCCCGGACTACCCGGTCGCGACGGAGGGCACAAACGAAAACAGCCGCGGAGCGATCTGCTCCGCGGCCGTCGATCGAGAGGCGGGCGCCGTCGGCGCCCGCCGGATGGGAGTTAGAAGCGCGAGCCGCCCGAGAAGCGGAACGCCTGCGTCTGGTCCTTGCCGACCCGGCCGTAATAGGTGCCGTCGGCGCCGAAGACCTTCTGGCCCTCGTCCTTCGAGAGGGCATAGGCGTAGTCGAAGCGGATCGGGCCGAGGGGCGAGTTCCACAGGATCGACGCACCGACCGACGAGCGGATCGTCTGCTTGTCGCGGACGTTCACGCATTCCGGTTCGACGCCGATATTGAGCGCGTTGAAGTTGCAGCCGCCGGTCGGGCTGAAGCCGTTGATGAAGCCGTCGCCGTTGACGTCGAAGGTGCGGCGGCCCTTGTAGCCGAACAGCGTACCGGCATCGGCGAAGAGCGCGCCCTTCAGGCCGAGATCGCGGGGCAGGCCCCAGATCGGGAACTGCACCTCGACCGAGGCGCCGACATAGGTCGTGCCGCCGATCGCATTCGAGCGGGCATCGGCCGAGCCGACGTCGCGCGGGCCGATGCCGTTCGGCGCGAAGCCGCGCACCAGCGACGGGCCGAGGAAGAACTGGTCGGTGACGCGGAGCGCGTTGCCCTCGGTCGGCAGGACGTGACCGCCCTGGAACTTCACGAAGCCGACGACGTCCTCGTACAGCTCCTTGTAGTACCGGGCCTCGCCGGTGACGCGGAAGAACTTCGAGTCGCCGCCGATGCCGGCATATTCGGGCTTCACCTCGCCGTAGAAGCCGTTGCGCGGCAGCTGCAGGTTATCGAGGGTCGAGTAGGCGAGGGTCACGCCGGCGAGCGAGGTCAGCGTCGAGCCGACCGCCTCCTTCAGCGCGATCGAGGCCTCGCCGTCATAGGCGCAGTTCGGGTACCTCGCCAGCCCGCCGACATTCTGGCCGTTGAGGATCGTGCCCGGGTCGTAGGTGGCGGTGTAGCCCGGGATCGGCACCGAGCAGTCGTTGTACGGCCGCTTCAGGGTGTTCGGGATCTTCAGGTCGGTGTTGTAGATCGAGTAGCGCAGCGTGATGCCGAACTCCTCGGTGATCGGCAGGCCGAGGCGGAGCTGGCCGCCGACCACGTCGGTCACGTAGCGCGAGTAGCGGGTCTGGTCGCTGTACTTGTTGAAGACGTCGAAGCCGGCCGCCAGGCGGTAGCCGAGGAAGTACGGCTCGGTGAACGAGAAGTCGACGCCGCGGGTGTACTGGCCGGCGGTGCCGGCGAGGCGGACATACTGGCCGCGGCCGAGGAAGTTCGACTCCGAGACCGAGACCTCGCCGATGATCCCGTCCGCCGTCGAGTAGCCGCCGGCGACCGAGAACGAACCGGTCGGTTGATCCTCGACATCGATGTTCACGACGACGCGGTCGGGCGCCGAGCCCGGCTCGTTGGAGAACCGCACCTTCTTGAAGAAGCCGAGGCCGTTCAGGCGCCGCTCGGCGCGGTCGATCAGCACGCGGTTGTAGGCGTCGCCCTCGGTGAGGTCGAGCTCGCGCCGCACGACGTAGTCACGGGTGCGGGTGTTGCCGCGGACGTTGATGCGCTCGATGTAGACCTTCGGGCCGTCCTCGACGATGTAGCCGAGGGCGACGGTGCCGGTGGCGCGGTCGCGCTCGCCGGTCGGGCGGACCTGGGCGAAGGGATGGCCGTTGCGCGCCACCGTGGTGGTGACGCCGGTCAGGGTCTTCTCGACGTCCTCGGCGTTGTAGACGTCGCCCACGCCGGTGCGCAGCTCGTCGCGCAGGACGGTGCCGTCGACGCCCGGGATGCGCGAATCGACCGAGACCGCGCCGACGCGGTACTGCTGGCCTTCCTCGACCGTGATCGTGATGATCCAGCCGCCGGCGGCGTCGTCGAAGCGCGAATCGGCCGAGGCGATCCGGAAGTCGGCGTAGCCGTTCTTCAGGTAGTAGCGCCGGATCAGGTCGAGGTCGTTGGCGAGCCGGTCCGGATCGTAGACGTCGGAAGTCTTGACAAAGCTGAGGAGGTTCATCTCCGACAGCGTCATCAGGTCCTTCAGCCGACCGTCCGAATAGACGTGGTTGCCGACGAAGTTGATCGCCTTGACGCCGGTCTTGTCGCCCTCGTCGATGGTGTAGACCACGTCGACGCGGCCGTTCGGCAGATCGACGGTGCGGACCGACACCTTGGCGAGGCCGCGGCCGGCCCGGCGGTAGACTTCGCGGATCCGGTCGAGATCGGAGTTGACCTGCGCCTGGCTGTAGGGCCCGCGCGCCTTCGACTCGACGACGCCCTCGAGCGTCCCCTTCTCGACCTTCTTGTTGCCCTCGAAGAAGACGCGGTTGATCGTGTTGTTCTCGCGCACCGACACGACGATGCGGCCACCGCTATGCGACACGCGCACGTCGGAGAACATTCCGCTGGCGATCAGGTTGCGCCGGCCCTCCTCGGGCGACACGCCGACCACGTAGGAGCGGACCGTCTCCGGGTCGATCCGGGAATTGCCCTGAACGACAATCTGCTGCGCGAAGGCGCTGCCGCTGGCGGCGATGGTGGCGGCCATGACAATGGCGCCCTTCGCCGACGCACGCCGGCGCTTACCCGTCATCGACATCATAAATGGCCCGTCTCATTTTTTGTCGGCGCGGATTTACACCCGCAGACGATCACCCTCTCACAAAGGCGAAGGCCCCTGGTCCTAGCCCCGCTTCTATCGGGAATCCCCGGCGAAGCAAACGCCACGCTCCCGACCTACAGGGATTTTGCCCAGACGTTGCCTTCCTGTCACGGGCGACGGCCACGCTTTCGGCCGCCAGAGTCAGCGCGCGATGAACGCACCGCGGGCGTCAAAGCCCCGGAATGGCACGCATTTTATGAAAATTGGAACGATCTCCGGGAGAACGGTCCCCACGAAAAAGGGCCGCCCGCGCGAGCGGGCGGCCCTCTTTGCCGGAACAGGGTTTTCCCGCGCGTCAGGTGCCGCGGTTGAAGGCGGCGCCGATATGCAGGATGTCGTTCCAGGTCGCGAACAGCATCAGCATCAGCACGAGGGCGAGGCCGATGCGAAAGCCGATCTCCTGCGCCCGCTCGCTCAGGGGGCGGCCGCGCACGATCTCGACGGCGTAGAACATCAGGTGGCCGCCATCGAGCATCGGCACCGGGAAGAGGTTGATGAGGCCGATCGACACCGACAGGACCGCGATCAGCCCGACGAGCGCCCCGATGCCGCCGACCTTGGCGGCCTGCCCCGAGACCCGGGCGATGCCCATCGGGCCCGAGAGCTGGTCGGCCGATTCGCGGCCGGTGATCAGCTTGCCGATGTAGTTGAAGGTGCGGTCGACGACGAAGTAGGTCTCGGTGACGCCGATCTTCAGCGAATCGAGCGCGCCGTAGCGCACGAGCTTGACGTCGGCGGCGTCGCGCGGCCCCTGGATGCCGAGACGCCCGATGCGCTGGGTCCCGAACGGGGTCTTGTCCTCGTAGACGTCCGGGGTCGCTGTGAGCGGCGTCGTGACGCCGCCGCGCTCCACGGTGAAGTCGAGCGGGTCGCCGGCGGCGCCCGAGACGGTGCGCTGCATGTCGGCGAAGTTGTGCACGACGCTGCCGTTGATCGTCAGCACCACGTCGCCGGGCTGGAAGCCGGCGCGCTCGGCCGCGCTGCCCGCCTGCACCGCCGAGACCCGGGGCGCCACCTCGTAGCGGCCGGTGGCGTAGACGGCGCCGGCGAAGACCGCGATGGCGAGGAGGAAGTTCGCGATCGGCCCCGCCGCCACGATGGCGACCCGCTTCCAGACGTTCTGGGCGTGGAAGCTGATCGCGTGGTCGGCCGGGTTCATCCGCGCCATCGCGTCCGGATCCGGCACGCTGGCACCGTTCATGTCGCCGACGAACTTGACGTAGCCGCCGAGCGGGATCGCCGAGATCTTCCAGCGGGTGCCGCGGCGGTCGTTGAAGCCGACGAGCTCGGGCCCGAAGCCGATCGAGAAGCTGGTCACCCCGACGCCGCACCACCGCCCGACCAGGAAATGGCCCATCTCGTGGATGAACACCACGACGGTGAGGACGAACAGGAACGGCACGATGTAGCCGAGCAGGTTCGTCGTCGCACCGCCGACGACGTTGAGCAGATCCATGGTCACCTCGATGCGGCGCGGCGGGCCCTCCCTGGCCCGCTTCGCGGCCGCCTTGCCGATCCCGCACCATACAGAGTCCGGGGGCACGGGAACAGAGCACGAAACGATCGTGCGTTACCTTGACGGAAGGCCTGTGAATGGATTGCCTTGGTGGCGCTCACGCGGCGAGGGCCGCCTCGCTCCAAAGCCGCACCTCGGCGTCGATGGCGAGCGCCTCCTCGACATCGGCCGGCGCCGACGGAAAGCGCGATGCGAAATGCTCGCAGGCCCGCTCGACCAGGGCGGCGATGTCGTAGAAGCGGATTTTTTCGGCGATGAAGGCCGCGACCGCGATCTCGTTCGCCGCGTTCATCACCGTCGGCTGGGCGCCGCCCGCCGCGAGCGCGGCCTTGGCGATGCGCAGGCAGGGGAAGCGCTCCTCGTCCGGGCGCTCGAAGGTGAGGCTGCCGACCGCCGCGAGGTCGAGGGGTTTGCCGCGGGCGATCGACAGGCGGTCGCCCAGGCCCAGGCAATGCGAGATCGGGACTCGCATGTCGGGGACGTAGAGCCCGGCCGTCACCGCGCCGTCGCGCCAGGTCACGAGGGCGTGGACGATCGATTGCGGATGCACCACCGCGTCGAGCCGCTCGGCCTCGATGCCGAACAGGTGATGGGCCTCGATCAGCTCCAGCCCCTTGTTCATCAGGGTGGCCGAGTCGATGTTGATCTTCATGCCCATCGACCAGGTCGGGTGGGCGGCGGCATCCGCCGCGCTCGCAGCCGCGATCCGCTCGCGGGTCGCGGTCCGGAACGGTCCCCCTGAGGCGGTGATGGTCATCCGGGTGATGTCGTCGATCCGGCCGGTGCCGATCGACTGCTCAAGCGCGTTGTGCTCGGAATCCATCGGCAGGAGGCGGGCGCCGTATGTCTTGGCGTCGCGCATGAAGGCGTCGCCGGCGCAGACCAGGCTCTCCTTGTTGGCGAGCGCCACGGTGCGGCCCTGGCGGATCGCCGCGCAGGTGGGCGCGAGGCCCGCCGCCCCGCTCACCGCAGCCACCACGAGGTCGGCCTCGCGCGTTGCCGCCTCGATCACCGCCGAGGGGCCGGCGCCGCAGGCGATGCCGGAGCCGCCGAGCGCGTCGCGCAAAGCCGGCAAGCCGTCGGGATCGGCGATCGCGGCGAATTCGGCGTTCAGCTCGCGGGCGACGCGGGCCAGCGCCTGCGCGTCGCGGCCGCCCGCCACGGCGCCGACCCGGAACCGGTCGCGGTGCTGGTCGAGCAGGTCGGCGGTGGAGCGCCCGATCGAGCCGGTGGCCCCCAGGACGGAAACGGTGAGGGTCATGGCTGTCCCGTGAGAGTGAGGCCGACGAGCAGGAGGCCGGCGAGGAGGGCCACGGCGAAGAAGCCGTCGAGGCGGTCCATCACGCCGCCATGGCCCGGGATCAGGCGGCCGGAATCCTTGGCGCCGTAGGCGCGCTTGAGGGCCGATTCGGCGAGGTCGCCGCCCTGGCTCATCACCGAGGCGAGTGCCGACAACGCGCAGGCCAGCGGCAGCGACAGGGCCTCGGTGGCGCCGAGATGGCGCGCGCCGGCCGCCACCGCGCCGCCGACGATCGTCGCGCCGACGAGCCCGCCGCAGAAGCCCGACCAGGTCTTCTTCGGGCTCACCGCGGGCCACAGCTTCGGCCCGCCGAGCGACCGGCCGGTGAAGTAGGCGGCGATGTCGGTCGTCCAGACCACGCCGAACAGCCAGAGCGGCCCGGCGAGCCCGATCCGGGGATCGTCGCGCAGGAGCACCGGCACCAGGGCGACGACGAGGGCGCAGGCGAGGCTCGCGGGTGCCCAGATCCGCCCCGAGGCCGGCCGGGCGAGGAGCGCGAGGAGAACGAGGCCGAGAACGGTCGCAGCCGCGAGCCAGGCCGTGGATACCGGAAGCCGTGACCCCGCCACCACGCCGAGGAGCACGAGCCCGGCGATGGCGAGCAGCGGCCGGTGCGGCGCGGTGCGGGTGATGGCGAGCCACTCGCCCACCACCGCGAGACCGGCGAGGAACCAGACCACCGCGAAGATCCAGCCGCCGTTCAGCGTCGCGCCGAGCACCAGGAGACCGAGGACGATACCGGAGACCGTGCGGGCGCCGAGTTCCGTCGCGGGCCAGGCCGGGCGGCCCGTCCCGGGGGCTTTCAGACGATCGTCCGCCATCACCCCGCCCGGGCGCTGAGGCCGCCGAAGCGGCGGTCGCGGCTCTGGAACTCGCCGATCGCGGCGAGGAAGGTGGCGTGGTCGAAGTCCGGCCAGAAATCCGGCACGAACACGAATTCGGAATAGGCGGTCTGCCAGGTCAGGAAGTTCGAGACCCGCTGCTCGCCGGAGGTGCGGATGACGAGGTCGGGATCGGGAATACCGTCGGTGTCGAGGGCGCCCGTCAGCGCCGCGGCGTCGATCGCGTCGGGTGAGAGGCGTCCCTCGGCGACCGCCCGGGCAAGCGTCTGCACGGCGCGCAGGATCTCCTGGCGCCCGCCATAGTTGAACGCCACCACCAGGGTCAGCTTGGTGTTGCGGGCGGTGCGCTCCTCGGCCTCGCGCAGGAGGCCGGCGATGTCGCCCGGCAGGCCGTCGCGCTCGCCGATGATCCGCACCCGCACGCCGTTGGCGTGCAGGTCGGCGAGGTCGCGGCGCACGAACAACTTGAGCAGGCCCATCAGGTCCGCCACCTCGGCGGCGGGCCGTCGCCAGTTCTCCGAGGAGAAGCTGTAGATCGTGAGGTAGGGGATTCTGAGGTCGATCGCCGAGCGCACGGCGCGGCGCACCGCCTCGACCCCGCGGCGGTGGCCCTCGACCCGCGGCAGCCCGCGGCGCGCGGCCCAGCGGCCGTTGCCGTCCATGATGATGGCGACGTGGCGCGGCATCGCCCCGGGCGGGGCGATGCCGCCGGCCGGAGTGGGGCAGGGCGCCGAACGGCCCTGGTCCAAGGAATCCTGGCCCTGGCCTGCCCCCAGCAGGGTCACCGTCTCGCTGTCGCCTGCCATGCTGGCCCCGACCCCGGCGGAGCCGCCCTGCGGCTCCGCGCTCCCCACGCGCTCTTGTCCGTCATGCCGGCCTGGATCTCAGACCTGCATGATCTCCTTCTCCTTGGAGGCCAGGGTCTGGTCGACCTCGGCGATGTGCTGGTCGGTCGCCTTCTGCACCTGGTCGGCCTGGCGCTTCTCGTCGTCCTGGCTGATCGCGCCGTCCTTCTCGAGCTTCTTCAGGAGATCGAGGCCGTCGCGGCGGACGTGGCGGACCGCCACGCGGGCCTCCTCGGCGTATTTGTGCGCGACCTTGACCATCTCCTTGCGGCGCTGCTCGTTCATCTCGGGGATGCGCAGGCGGATGGTCTGGCCTTCGGTCATCGGGTTGAGGCCGAGGTCGGATTCGCGGATCGCCTTCTCGACCGCCGCCACCATGCCGCGGTCCCAGACCGAGACGCTGAGGAGGCGCGGCTCCGGCACGCTGATGGTGGCGACCTGCGCCATCGACATCGCGGCGCCGTAGGCGTCGACCTGGATCGGGTCGAGGAGCGAGGGCGTGGCGCGGCCGGTGCGCAGCGAGCCGAGATCGTGCTTCAGGGAATTGATCGCGCCCTGCATGCGCCGCTTGATGTCGTTGAGGTCGAAGGAGGGTGTGGCCATTCCTGCGCGTCCCGAGGCGTCTGGAGGAGAATGGGAGTGAGGGCGCGCCCGTGCCGGGGCCGCCCTGATCCGGCTTCAATGAACCAAAACCCGACCTGCCGCAAATCGTTACGAGCGGCGATCGTCCGGGTTCGGCGCCTTGCGGCGCCACCGTTACTGGGATCGGCGCCTTACGGTGCCACCAGAGTGGAGCGTGCCGCACCGGTGAGGATCGCCGTCACCGAGCTCGGCGCGTGGACCGAGCCGACGATCAGCGGCAGGCCGCCGTCGCGGGCGAGCGCGAAGGCGGCGGTGTCCATCACCTTGAGATCGCGGGCGATCGCCTCGTCGTGGCTCAGGCGCTCGTAGCGCACGGCGTCCGGGTTGGTCTTCGGATCGGCGGAATAGACCCCGTCGACCTGCGTCGCCTTCAGCACCGCGTCGCATTTCAGCTCGGCGGCGCGCAGCACCGCGGCGGTGTCGGTGGTGAAGTACGGGTTGCCGGTACCGCCGGCCAGCACCACGACCTGGCCCTTGTCGAGGTGGTGCAGGGCGGGCTGGCGGGCATAGGTCTCGCAGATCGTCGGCATCGACACCGCCGACATGGTGCGGGCGGTGACGCCGGCGGCGTTCAGCGCCGTTTCCAGCGCCAGCGAGTTCATCACCGTCGCCATCATGCCGAGCGAGTCGCCGGTGGCCCGGTCGATCCAGCCCGCCGCCGAGACCCGGGCGCCGCGGATCACGTTGCCGCCGCCGACCACGAGCGCGATCTGGAAGCCCTTCTCCACCGCCTGGACAATATCGTCGGCGAGCGAGGCGAGGGTCGGCGGGTGCAGCCAGTAGCCGTCGGGCGCGGCCAGCGCCTCGCCGGAGAGCTTCACCAGCACGCGGCGGAAGCGGGTCGAGCCTTGCTCGGGCAGAGGCTGGTCCGACGACGGAAGTTCGGGCATGGGCGCTCCTCTGGCCGCCCGCGGGGACGGCTGTCGGCGTCAGGTGTCGTTACGAGTCGGCCGGGTTCTAGCCTGTCGTTCCCGGCCCGTCGAGGCGCCGGCCCGCCGGAATCGGCAGGGGCCGGGCGCTGGGACGCGGGCACGAAAAAGGGGGACCCGCCGGGCGGGTCCCCCTCTCTCGACCTTCACGTTACGCGCGAGTCGGGCGATCCGCCCTTGAGGCGATCAGCCCTTGGCGGCCGCCGCGACCTCGGCGGCGAAGTCCGGGGCCTCTTCCTTCTCGATGCCCTCGCCGAGCGCATAGCGGACGAAGCCGGTGAGCTTCACCGGGCCGCCGGCCTTGCCCTCGGACTCCTTGAGCACCTGCGAGACGGTCTTCGACGAGTCGTGGACGAAGGGCTGATCGAGGAGGGTGACCTCCTTGTAGTAGCTCTTCAGGCCGCTCTCGACGATCTTGGCCAGCACGTGGTCCGGCTTGCCGGCGTTCTTCTCGCGCAGGATGTTGCTCTCGCGCTCGACCGTGGCGGCATCGACGCCCGAGGCGTCGAGCGCGACCGGGTTGGTCGCCGCGACGTGCATGGCGATCTGGCGGCCGAGCTGGCTGAGGACGGTCACGTCGCCGGCCGATTCGAGGGCCACGAGCACGCCGATCTTGCCGAGACCCTCGGAGACCTGGCCGTGGACGTAGGACGCGATCACGCCCTTCTCGACCGAGAGCTTGGCGACGCGGCGAAGCGTCATGTTCTCGCCGATGGTGGCGATCAGCTCCTGCAGCTTGTCCTTCACCGTGGTCTCGGCGCCCGGGAACTTGGCGGCCTCGAGGGTCTCGATGTTGTCGCCGGCGGTGAGCGCCAGCTTGGCGGCCTCGCGGACGAAGGCCTGGAAGCCGTCGTTGCGGGCAACGAAGTCGGTCTCGGAGTTCACCTCGAGCACCGCGGCGTGGTGGCCGGCGGACTCGACCGCGACCAGGCCCTCGGCGGCGACGCGGCCGGCCTTCTTGGCCGCCTTGGCGAGGCCCTTCTTGCGCAGCCAGTCCACGGCCGCCTCGAGGTCGCCGGCGGTCTCGTTGAGGGCCGACTTGCAGTCCATCATGCCCGCGCCGGTCTTCTCGCGCAGCTCCTTGACCATCGCTGCCGTGATGTTGGCCATCGTGGGATCCTCTCGATTGGCGCCCCGGCGCCACTCATCGGCGGCGCCGGTCGGCGGATAAAGGGAACCCGGCGCCGTGGCGGCGCCGGGCTTTGAAATGTCAGGTCCGCGGGACAACGCGCCCCGCATGCGATCCGTGCCGGCGTTAGGCGGCCGCGGCGGCCTCGACGAAGCCGCGGGCCTGGTTCACCCAGCCGTCGCGCTCGAAGCGGCCGTTGAGCTTCAGCTCGCCGTCGACCTTGGCGATGTCGTCGGCGGACATCGCGGCGATCTGCCAGTAGTGGTAGATGCCGGCGTCGTTGAGCTTCTGCACCAGCTGCGGGCCGACGCCCGTGAGCTTGGTCAGGTCGTCCGGCGCGCCGCGGGGGGCGGCCAGCAGCTCGAAGGGCTCGCCGACATACGGCTCGGTGACGTCGACCGGGACCACCTCGGGCTCGTTGGCGAGCGCCGGCAGCTCCTCGGCCATCGGCTCCTCGGACTCGCCGAGGTCGATGCCGAGCGCGCCCTGGCCGCGCGAGATGCCGTCGATCGCCGCGCGGGCGACGAGGTCGCAGTAGAGCGCGATGGCGCGGCCGGCATCGTCGTTGGCCGGGACCACGTAGGTGATGCCGTCCGGGTTGCAGTTGGTGTCGACGATGGCCGCCACCGGGATCTTGAGGCGGTTCGCCTCCTTGATCGCCAGCTGCTCCTTGTTGGTGTCGATCACGAACAGCAGGTCGGGCACGCCGCCCATATCCTTGATGCCGCCGAGCGCCTTCTCGAGCTTGTCCTTCTCGCGGGACAGCATCAGGCGCTCCTTCTTGGTGAGGCCCTGGCCGCCGCCGGAGAGGGTCTCGTCGACCTTGCGCAGGCGCTGGATCGAGCCCGAGATGGTCTTCCAGTTGGTCAGCGTGCCGCCGAGCCAGCGCGAGTTCACGTAGTACTGGGCCGAGCGCTTGGCCGCGTCCGCGATGGTGTCGGCCGCCTGGCGCTTGGTGCCGACGAACAGCACCCGGCCGCCCTTGGCGACGGTGTCGCTCACCGCCTGCAGCGCCTGGGCGAGCGCCGGCACGGTCTGGGCGAGGTCGATGATGTGGATGTTGTTGCGGGTGCCGAAGATGTACGACTGCATCTTCGGGTTCCAGCGGTGCGCCTGGTGGCCGAAGTGCGAGCCGGCCTCGAGCAGCTGGCGCATGGTGAAGTCGGGAAGGGCCATGGTCTTTGTTCTCTCCGGTTGTCACCGCCGCGGAGGAAGCGACCGGCGCCAGAGGCTGACGTGCCAAAGGGCCGGCCACCGGAAACGCCTCATTCAGGCATGAGGCCGGCTCCGCGTGTGGGATGGGCGGGCCTTTATCCGATCGGGGGTGGGATGGCAAGGTGAAGCGGGGCGACGGCGGCCGGTGCAGATTGCAGCCCTATCCCCGGCAGGCTACTCTCGCGATGGTGGCATTCTGGAGAGTGTCGGCCCCGTGCGGCCGTCCGTCGGCGCCGGGGTTTTGCAATTCGTCATTGTTCGCGCGAGCGCGTCTGGGCTATTCGGTTGCCGCACGGCTGCTCGCGCGCGGACCGAGATCCGGCCACAGCCGGGCGTGAGCATCGAGCATCTTACGAGGCGAGGCAGGCGGCTTTCATGACGTTTCAGTTCTGGCGCGATGCAGAGGCAGCCCGTCACGACAGGGCCGCGCTCGCCGAGGTGGCGCGCCGGGTCCTCTACACCAACTTCGCCTCTGCCGACGAGATCGCGGCCGCCCGGGTCGTGCAGATCGGGATCCTGGCGCGCGACGCCGGCCTGCGTGCGGAGGCGCTGGCGCTCTTCGACCGTATGGCCACCATCGCTCCGTCCGACATCGCGTCCAGATACGAGAAGGCCGTGCTCTTCCTGCACGAGGGCAGCCACATCGAATGTGCGCAGGTGCTGCGGCAGATCCTGGCCCATCATCCGCACGAGGATCGAACCAACCTCATGGCGGCGCGGGTCCTCCATGCCCTCGGGGCGCATGGCGAGGCATCGGCGTGCCTCGACCGCATCCCGCTCCAGGGAAGGCCAGACCGCGCGGAGTGGGAACGGCAGATCCGCATCGTTCACGACTTCGGGCGCTACGTCGCCGCCTTTCCCAGGATACAGGCCCTCGGGATGGCCGAGCGGATCGAGCGCTCGCCGACCCATATTTCGGTCGGGACGCTGGCGGAGCGGATCACGGCGGCCCTCGAGAGCCGGTCGGGCTTCAGCCTCGTCCGCGCCGGTGACGGCGAAGGGGCGTTCGCGTTCCTCGGCAACGAGGACGAGGCCGAGTACGCGCATCTCTATGTGCAGAATCGGCTCGACCGTGCCCGGGTGTGGTTCGCCGACACGGTCGATCCCACGCAACATCCCTTCCTCGGCGAAGCCTTCAGGATCACGGACGTCATCCGCGACGCCGACGTCGCCGGCATGCCCTACCCGAACTGGATACGCCACGAATATACGATCCTGAGCGTGACCGGCATCTCGTCGCTGACCAACCTGCTTCGGATCGAGCGCCGCCCCGACGCCGCGACCTGCACGCAGATGATCCATGTCGAGCTGCACAACACGAAGCTGCTCTACAAGATCATGCAGTCCCAGAAGGAAATCGGCCTGATCTCCTGTCATCCGGGCCTGCCGGAGCGGTTGAAGTCCGTCCTGGGTTACAAGGCCGTCGACTATCACCACGTGCCCGGCGAGAAGGGCCACAGCCATCTCCTCAGCGAGGAAGCCGTGGCGGGAAGCCACTGGCCGGAGCGCTACCCGCAGATCATGGATGCGCTGTCCCGACCCCTGGACGGGAGGCTCTACATCGTGGCGGCAGGCCTGCTCGGGAAGTTCTACTGCGACCGGATCAAGAAATCGGGAGGAGTCGCGCTCGATGTCGGGTCGATCGCCGATGGGTGGATGGGATCTCGGACGCGGCCCGGGCTGGAACAGCTGAGCATCGGCTGAGGATATGCCGACCGCGGCATGGTGGTGAAGCTGGATCGCTCATCGCAAAGATCGGGTGGCCTGGATCGGGTCATCGATCCAAAGCGATCGAGAGAGTGACGCGCGGATCCGGCCGTGGCGCCTCAACGAACCGAGACGAGACGGAAAATCCCCTATGAAGGCGCTGATCGTCGGAACGTCGAATTGCTTGTTGGAGGGAGGGTTCAAGAACGCCATCAACGAGTTCTTCGGACCCGAGAACGTCACCAATCTATCGCTCGGCGCCTCGTCCGGAACTTTTTTGGCATTGTTCAGATTGATGGAAGGAGTTGATTTTCAGAGCTACGATTATGTATTCTTCGACTCCCTCGTCAACGAGCAGTGGCAATTCGCCAGCGGACGCTGTCCGAGCTACCTGTGGCAGGTTGCCAGGATGTTCTATGGATCTTTGCCCGCCGGCGTTACCTACGTCTACGTTGGCTTCTGCGCCCAACCGTTCTTCACGACGGGGAATCCGATCGAGCTCCTGCATCGGTCGCTCTGTGGAGAATTCGGAATCAACTTCGTCTCGTTCCGTGATGTGCTGAATGAGTTCATCGTGTCGAACGCTCTGACGAGCGACAGCATCTATATCGAATCCGATCCATCGCACTTCATTCTGCCGATCGTTCGACGCTTGACAGGTGAGATGTTGCAGAGACTGGACCTGCTGAGCGCAAAGATACAGCGCGGTCGCGATATCAAAAAATACCTGTTTATTGATAACGTTGTCGATCAGGCTCCGAATCGAAAGGTTTATCAAACCTCTCTGCGGAGCATGGAGTATGGTATCTTCGAGAATGGATCTCGGATCAAGCTTCGGTCCGGTACATTGCTCGGCTTCGATCACTGCGAGTTGGACACCGAAGCGTACCTGTGGGTGTATGGCCGGCATTTCTTGCAGAAGGCCCTGCATTTCCGCGTCGACAAGCCTTGGATGAAGATGGCCTCGTTCAACCGGGAGGTTCCCTGTCTCGACGAATCGTATGCCGTCGTCAGTGCCGAACCCTATGCCGGTATCCCCGTCGAGCACACCGACGGCACGGTGCCGCTGGAGGCTCCGATGAGCGGACAGGCGAAGATATCGAATATGTTTTATTCGAAATTGCAAATTTCCGATATTCTGACTCTCGTCGAGCTCGACCGGGCTTCTCGCATCGAATTTTATCGGGATAACATGTGCAGGTCGCTCGTCGATCATATGAGAGAGCATGGCGACGAATTTAAGAGCCTCGCCCGAAGCACGAACTGACGTCGTTCGTCGTTCCACGGCCGATGATTGTGCCGGGTGGCGCTGTATCCTTCTCGATGCAGCGCCTGCTGCCACGGCCATGAGAGGCACACCTCGCCGGTTGCCGGGAGCGTCAACCGGCATCCCGGGAGAGTCTATGGAGTGGGGGCCCGGGACGGGCGGTTACAGCGCGCCGCTGCCCTGACGTGGATCGGGCTTCCTGATGTGGAAGGTCATATGAGCGGAAAACATAAGACGAAACAGGTTGGCGTCTCGGACCGAAAGCCCCATTCGATCTGAGAAATCTTTGAACAGGCGGTCGATATTATTGTCTCTTCTGAGCGTTTCGGATAGTGAATTTTCATCGCTGCCGCTCGTCACGACGAGGAGTCGTCTCGCCATCCAGGTAAAAACGTCGTAACTTGGATAGATCTTCTCGAGCCGCAACCCGGCGCGCTGGCAGGCCAATTTCAGCCCGTACGGAGTGAAATTGAACGTCGAATAATCATGGATCTGCTCAAGGTAGCTGACGGCACCGACCAAGGCTCCGCCCGGCTTCAAAACCCTTTCGATCTCTCCGAAAGTTTTTCCAATGTCCTGGATATGCTCGAAGACTTGAAATGAGTAGACAACATCGAATGATTCTCTCTCGTAGGGCAGAGTGAGGCCGTCATAAAAATCAATGCGCCCATCGGATAGGGCTTGGTCTCTGACCTGATCGGCCATGCCCTCCAGATAATTTACGCCGCGCCACAGATATCCAAGATTTTCGATCCAGCGTCTGGATCCGCCGGTGCCGCAGCCGAAATCGAGTATCAAGTTTCTGTCCGGCGCAACAATGGCGCGTAAAATGTCTTCAGGCGCTTTTATGAGAGTGCTATCTTGGTCGACAACGTCGCCGAGCTGAGCTGTGAAAGATCCATCCGTGGCGTAGCCGGTGCCGCTTTGAAGAATGCCCGCAATGAGCGTCTCCAAAACAAGTGCTGCAGAAATTTCACTGCGCATCGTATGTCCCCGTTTGAGAGTATAAATAACTCTCTTGTATTGTTTTTTTTAATATTGGGATCGTTTCTGATTTTTATTGAATTCGAAGGGCGCTGTCAACGTAAAGGGCCAATCGCGGAATGTGGCGTAAAAAAGTCATCGCGCGTTGGCGAGAGAGAACGAATAATAAATTCTGTGATATAAAACGAAAGACAGATGTCTATATACATGTTTATAAATTTTAACTATAATTAAATAAAATATAAAATAAAAAAATGCTTGCCGGGATGTGGGCTATGCTCGGATACATGCCTTCCGCGCGCTATCGCCATCCCGGCAGAGCGTCGATCATTCTTCTTTGAAACCGTATTCGGCCACGCCTTCCTCGTTGCCGTAATACTTGTAAGGCAGGAATTTACCCGACATCTGCAGCTTCACCCGATCGCCCTTGTTGTTGGGCTCGCGCTCCATCGTCATGTTGAAGTCGATGGCCGACATGATGCCGTCGCCGAATTCCTCCTGGATCAGCTCCTTCCAGGTGGTGCCGTAGACCATCACCAATTCGTAGAAGCGGTAGATCAGCGGGTCGGTCGGCGGCATCTGGGGAATCGAGCCGCGATAGGGGGCCTCGTTCAGCATCCGCTCCTCGGCCGCCGAGAGGCCGAACAGCGCAGCGGCCTTGGCGGCCTGCGCTTTGGGCAGCTTCATCTGGCCGAGGCAGGCGGCGGTGATCAGGATCGGCGAGATCCCGCCGATCTCGTCCTGGATGTGCTTCCAGGTCCAGCCCTTCTCGCGCTTGATGTCGAGCAGCTTTTCCGTAAGATCTTCGCGCTTCATGGGCTCTCCCCCTGGTGACCGAACCCGGACGACGATCGCCGACCGGATCTCGGTAGCGATGGGGCAAGGGGCGTGCCAGCGGGGCGGAGGCGACCGAATGCCCTAGCGCCGCTGCTCGCACAACGTCTTCACGTAGGTCCCGGCCTCGGTGCCGCGGCCCGATCCAGCCGCCATGGCGGAGCCGAGCAGCATGCATTCCTGTGGCGAATGAGCCGGCTGAGTGATCACGTCCTGGGCTGTGGCGCGGGTGCAGTCCTTCGCCGCCAGGGAGGAGGCGCAGATCAGCGTGACGACGAGGATGGTGGGCAAGGCGGCCTCCCGGCGGGGAAGGCGGTGAGATAATGCCGGACACGCCCGCGCCAACCATCGCTCCCGGCGATATCTTGCCTCAGGGAGAGGGCGCGAGGGCAGCGAGACGCGCGACGAGGCGGCGCGCCACCTCGTCCTTGGCCAGGACCGGCCAGGTCTCGAGGCCGCCGTCGCGGCCGATCAGGTGGACGCTGTTGCGGTCGCCCCCCATCACGCCGGTCGCGGCCGAGACGTCGTTGGCGACGATGAGGTCGCAGCCCTTGCGGGCGATCTTGGCCCGGGCATGGGCGATCACGTCGGTGGTCTCGGCGGCGAATCCCACCACCAGCGGCGGGCGCCCCTCGCGCCGCTGCGCGATGGTCGCCAGGATGTCGGGATTCTCGGTGAGCGCGAGGGGAGGGGGGCCGTCCGATCCCTTCTTGATCTTCTCGTCCCCGAAGGCGGCCGGGCGCCAATCGGCGACGGCGGCGGCAAAGACCGCGATGTCGGCGGGCAACGCCGCCTCCACCGCCGCCAGCATCTCGCGGGCGGTCTCGATCCGCACGACCGTGACGCCCGGGGGATCGGGCAGGGTCACGGGACCCGAGACCAGGGTCACCCGGGCGCCGGCTTCGGCGGCGGCGGCGGCGATGGCATGGCCCTGCTTGCCCGAGGAGCGGTTGGCGAGGTAGCGCACCGGATCGATCGGCTCGTGGGTCGGCCCGGAGGTGACGAGGAGGTGGCGGCCCGAAAGGGGGGTCGACTTCTGAGGCCTGGCCTCCTGCGGCCCCGCCAGCAGGGCTGCCACCGCGTCGGCGATCTCGTCCGGCTCGGCCATCCGGCCGGGACCGGTCTCGGCCTCGGCCATCCGCCCCGTATTGGGCCCCACTATCCGGACGCCGTCGCCCTCGAGCAGGGCGAGGTTGCGCTGCGTCGCCGGGTGCAGCCACATCCGCACGTTCATCGCCGGTGCGATCAGGATCGGCAGGGTCGTGGCGAGCAGCACCGTCGAGGCGAGGTCCGGCGCGTGCCCGCCGGCCATGCGGGCCAGCGTGTTGGCGGTGGCGGGTGCCACCACCACCGCGTCTGCGTCGCGGGCGAGCTTGATGTGACCGATATCGGCCTCGTCGGCCCGGTCGAACAGGTCGGTATGGGCGCGCTGGCCGGACAGGGACGCGGCGGCGAGCGGCGTGACGAATTCCTGCGCGCCCTTGGTGAGCACGCAGCGCACCGCCGCGCCGCGCTCGCGAAGGCGCCGGATCAGGTCCAGCGACTTGTAGGCCGCGATGCCGCCCCCGATGACGAGGAGGATCCGTTTGCCGTCGAGCGCGCCCATGCCCGGCTACACCGTCACCTGGGTTCCGACCTCGACCACGCGCCCGGTCGGGATCTGGAAGAAGTCCGTCGCGTCGTTGGCGTTGCGGGCGAGCGTGATGAACACCCGGTCCTGCCACAGCGGCATGCCGGACTGCGCCGCCGGGCGGATCGAGCGCCGCGACAGGAAGAACGACGTCGCCATGATGTCGAACTTGAAGCCCTGCTTGCGCAGGAGCGCCAGGCCCTTCGGGATGTTCGGCGATTCCATGTAGCCGAACTTCATCACGACCTTCCAGAAATGCGGGCCCATCGGCTCGATCCGGACCCGGTCGGCGTCGTTGAGGCGCGGCAGGTCGATGGTCTTGACGGTGAGCACGACGTTCTTCTCGTGCAGCACCTTGTTGTGCTTCAGGTTGTGCAGGAGGGCCGCCGGCGCGGTCTCGGGATCGCTGGTGAGGAACACCGCCGTGCCGCGGACGTGGTGCGGCGGGCTCTTCTCCAGCATCGCGACGAGCTCGGTCAGCGGCACGTCGGTCTTGCGGGTCTTGTTGAAAAGGATGGTGACGCCGCGCACCCAGGTCCACATCAGCAGCACGAGGCAGCCGGCGAGCAGCAGGGGCATGTAGCCGCCCTCGAACACCTTGAGCAGGTTCGAGGCCAGGAACAGCAATTCGACGGCGATGAACGGCACCATCACGGCGCCGGCAGCCAGCGGCGACCATTTCCACACCCGCCACAGCACCAGGAAGGCGAGGCCGGCCGTGATCAGCATCGTGCCGGTGACGGCGATGCCGTAGGCCGAGGCGAGCGCCGAGGAGGAGCGGAACAGCACCACCAGGATCACCACGCCGATCATCAGCAGGGTGTTGATCTGCGGCAGGTAGATCTGGCCCGAATGCGACTCGGAGGTGTGGCGGATCTCGAGCCGCGGCAGCAGCCCCAGCTGCACCGCCTGGCGCGAGAGCGAGAAGGCACCGGTGATCACCGCCTGGCTGGCGATGACGGTGGCGGCGGTGGCGAGCAGCACCATCGGCAGCAGGCCCCATTCGGGGACGAGCTGGTAGAACGGATCGGTCGTGTCGGGGTTGGCCAGCACCAGGGCG
The DNA here is from genome assembly GCF_057747795.1 of Methylobacterium sp. 142-1Y. Lineage (NCBI taxonomy): Bacteria > Pseudomonadati > Pseudomonadota > Alphaproteobacteria > Hyphomicrobiales > Methylobacteriaceae > Methylobacterium > Methylobacterium sp. 142-1Y. The sequence continues at coordinate 2,704,317 of NZ_CM173224.1, forward strand.
GCCTGGCCGAGATAGTTGACCGCGAGCGCCGGCCCGACGAGGACGATCCAGGCGGTCTGGATCGGCCGGCGGCCGAAATGGCCGAGATCGGCGAACAGGGCCTCGGCCCCGGTCACCGCCAGGAACACCGCGCCGAGCGCCACCAGCGCGCCGGTGCCGTGGCCGAGCAGGTAATGCACCGCGTGCCAGGGATTGAGCGCCCACAGCACCTGCGGCGTGCGGGCGATGTGCGGCAGCGCTGCCAGCATCAGCACCGAGAACCACACCAGCATGATCGGGCCGAAGAACGTCGCCATCCGGGCGGTGCCCCGGCTCTGGACCAGGAACAGCGGCAGGATGATCGCGATGGTGATCGGCAGCACGTAATGGTCGAGGGCGGGGGTGACGAGCTTCAGGCCCTCCACCGCCGACAGGACCGAGATCGCCGGGGTGATGATCGCGTCGCCGTAGAACAGGGCGGCGCCGAACAGGCCCAGCATGAACACGATGTGCGAGCCGCCCAGCGCCTTGCGGGCGAGCGCCATCAGCGAGAGGATGCCGCCCTCGCCCTTGTTGTCCATCTGCAGGAGCAGCAGGACGTACTTGATGGTGACGATGAGGACGAGCGCCCAGAGCAGCAGCGAGACGGTGCCGAGGACCTCCTCGCCGGTGAGCACGCCGTCGGCCCGGCCGGGCGTGAGCGCCTCGCGGAACGCGTAGAGCGGGCTCGTGCCGATATCGCCGTAGACGACGCCGACCGAGCCGAGAAACAGGGTCCAGAAGCTCGCCTTGGCGTGGCCGTGGCCCTCGGCCTCGTCGACGCTGCCGGCCTTGGTCGGCGGGCCGCCGCTCTGCGGGGTGAGGCTGTCGGGCGGCGCGGCGGGGCCGTCCGTGGGTGCGGCTGACTGTGTCATGTCTGATCGGGGATGCGCCCGCGGGCGGCCGGGATTGCCGCCAAGCGCGCTGATGAGCAGGGTGGCGGGCTCGAATCCTAAACCGGCCCGGCGCGTCCGCCGGGCCCGAATGTGGCAAGATTGTAGCACGGGCCCGGAGGGGCGCAAGGCGCCGCGCCTGCCCCTTCGTCAGCCGGCCCGGGCGGTCGATCGCCTCACTCGGCGGCGCTGCGGCGACCCAATCCTTCCCTGGTACCTTGGCCGAAGCGCCGCTCGATGTAGTCGATCACGATGCCCTCGAAATCCTTGGCCAGCGTCGCGCCGCGCAGGGTCATCGCCTTCTTGCCGTCGATGAAGACCGGGGCGGTCGGGGTCTCGCCGGTGCCGGGCAGCGAGATGCCGATATCGGCATGCTTCGACTCGCCCGGGCCGTTGACGATGCAGCCCATCACGGCGACGTTCAGCCCCTCGACCCCCGGATAGGTCTTGCGCCACTCGGGCATCGAGGTGGTGATCCAGTTCTGGATGTCGCGGGCGAGCTCCTGGAACACCGTCGAGGTGGTGCGGCCGCAGCCCGGGCAGGCGGCGACCAGCGGCACGAAGGTGCGGAAGCCCATCGTCTGGAGCAGTTCCTGCGCCACCTTCACCTCGACGGTGCGGTCGCCGCCGGGCTCCGGGGTGAGCGAGTAGCGGATCGTGTCGCCGATGCCCTCCTGGAGCAGCACGCCGATCGCCGCGGAGGCCGCCACGATGCCCTTCGTGCCCATGCCGGCCTCGGTCAGGCCGAGATGGATGGCGTAGTCGGAGCGGCGCGCCACCTCGCGGTAGACCGCGATCAGGTCCTGCACCGCCGAGACCTTGGCCGAGAGCACGATGCGCTCCTTCGGCAGGCCGATCTCCACCGCCCGGTCGGCGGAGAGCAGGGCGGATTGCACCATCGCCTCGCGCATCACCGCGCGGGCGTCGCGGGGACGCGCCGAATTGGCGTTCTCGTCCATCATGTGGGTGAGGAGCGCCTCGTCGAGGGAGCCCCAGTTGGCGCCGATCCGCACCGCCTTGCCGTAGCGGGCCGCCTGCTCGACGATGGTGCCGAACTGGAGGTCCTTCTTCTCCTTGAAGCCGACATTGCCCGGGTTGATCCGGTACTTGGCCAGCGCCTCGGCGCAGGCCGGATGGTCGGTCAGGAGCTTGTGGCCGATATAGTGGAAGTCGCCGACCAGCGGCACGGGGACGCCGATGCGGTCCAGGCGCTCGCGGATCTTCGGCACGGCGGAGGCCGCCTCGTCGCGGTCGACGGTGATGCGCACGACCTCGGAGCCGGCTCGGGCCAGGGCGGCCACCTGCGCCACCGTGGCGTCGATGTCGGCGGTGTCGGTGTTGGTCATCGACTGCACGACGATGGGGGCGCCGCCGCCCATCACCACCGCGCCCTCGCCCTCGCCGATCCGGACGCCGACGGTGCGGTGCCGGGGGCTCGGGCCGGCGATCTCGGGAGCGGCGTCCGCCGGGGCGGTCGCGGCGAGGGCTTCCATGGCTTCCATCGGATACCTTCGGGGGTCGTTCGCTAGAGTCTCGGGGGCGCTTCAGTCGCGGCGTGACAACCGTCTAGAGCATTTCCGGGCGCGGTGGAAATCGCTTCGTTCACGCCCGGAAACGCGGGTCCGACCGACGGCCTCGGGCAGGCCGGTCGCGGGATGCGGCTCGGAATGCCGCGACATCCTTGCCAAACCGCTTCCCGGGAACCCCCACCCGGCACCGTTGTCTTAGCTGATGGTGACGCGTGCCGGCGTCAAGCGCATGACGCTGTGCCGGCCGGCGCGACGTTGCGGCGCACCATTTGCTTTTGCAGTGCAGCACACCACATCCCCGGCATGACCGACATGATCCTACCCCAGCAAGCTGAGTCCGGCGGGGCGACGATCCCCGACGCGTCTCCCGAGATCCTTGGCCACGCGGCCCCCGGCCCGCATGCCTCCTCCGGTCCTCTCGGCCGCGGCCTTGCCGGCCCCCGGGCCGAGAAGGCCATCGCCCTGGCGCTCCAGGGCGGCGGTGCCCACGGCGCCTTCACCTGGGGCGTGCTCGACGCCCTGATCGAGGATGGCCGCCTCGCCTTCGAGGCGATGACCGGAGCGAGCGCCGGCGCGATGAACGCCGTCGTGATGGTCGATGGCTGGCTGCGCGGCGGCCCCGACGGCGCGCGCGAGCGCCTGGAGGCGTTCTGGCGCGAGGTCAGCCTCGATGCCGACCTGCCGCGGGCGCAGCAGACCTTCGTCGACGGGGTGCTGAGCTTCTGGAAGGCGACCCCGGTCGGGGCGTTCTGGAACGCCGTCGCCAGCCCCTACACGTCGAACCCCCTCAACATCAATCCGCTGAAGCGGGCGCTCGCCGACACGGTCGATTTCGAGGCGTTACGCCGCGACGGGCCGGCCGACCTGTACATCTCCGCCACCAACGTCTGGACCGGCAAGATGGCGGTGTTCGAGCGGCCGGACCTCACGATCGACCACCTGATGGCCTCGGCCTGCCTGCCGACGGTGTTCCAGGCGGTGGAGATCGACGGCGTGCCGCACTGGGACGGCGGCTATCTCGGCAACCCGCCGCTCTACCCCCTCTATCAGGGCTCTCGATCCCCCGACATCCTTCTCGTCCAGATCAACCCGGTCGAGCGCCGCGAGACCCCCCGCAGCCCGGCCGAGATCCGCGACCGCCTCAACGAGATCACCTTCAACGGCAACCTGATGCGGGAATTGCGGGCGATCGACTTCATCGACGGGTTGATCGAGGACGGCGTCCTCGGGCGCTCGAACGCCTACAAGCCGGTGCTTCTCCACCGTATCGACGGCAGCGGCGGCGCCCTCGACGACGCCTCGGCCTCCTCGCGGCTGCGCGCGCAATGGCCGTTCCTGCTCCATCTGCGCGATGCCGGCCGCGAGGCCGCCAAGGCGTGGCTCGAACAGAATTACGATGCCATCGGGCGGGAGAGCACCCTGGACCTGAAGGCGATGTATACCTGAGGGGATGTGCCCGGCCCGTGGAGTGAGTGTTCTTGTGAAAAGGGATGGCGCGGGTTCCCCCTCTCCCCGCGGGCGGGGAGAGGCCTGAGCTCCGAAGGGGCTCAGGGAGCAGCGAACCGCAGGTTCGCCGCGAGGGTGAGGGGGTGTCAACGGATGTGGCTCCTTCGGAAACACCCCCTCACCCTCGCTCCGGCTTTCGCCTCCGCTCGCTGTGTTCCCTGAACGGGAACACAGCCCTCTCCCCGCCCGCGGGGAGAGGGGAACCCCGCGCTCGTCACCGCCGCGGGGTTTCGCACTGCCCGCCACCGCGGCAGAGGCGCCCCCTCGCACCCCCACCTTTCTCAACCACACCGCGCGCTCCCGCATCGACGCCGCCCCGCACCCCTGACATACAGGGCGCGACTCGGCCGGTCCGGGCCGCGAACAAGCTCTGACAAAAATACCCTGGGAGGTCCCCTCGATGTCGTTCCGCTCAACGGTCGCCGGCGCCGCCGGCCTCGCCCTGTCGCTGGCCTTGAGTGCCCCCGCGCTCGCGCAGGACACCAAGGCGCCGATCAAGATCGGGGTGCTCAGCGACATGAGCGGGCCCTTCGCCGACCAGGCGGGCACCGGCTCGGTGATCGCGGCCCAGCTCGCCCTCGAGGATTTCGCCAAGGAGGCCGGCGAGCTCAAGGTCGAGGTCGTCTCGGCCGACCACCAGAACAAGCCCGATATCGGGCTCGCCACCGCCCGGCGCTGGCTCGACCAGGAGGGCGTCTCGACCATCGTCGACCTTCCGAACTCGGCGGTCGCGCTGGCGGTCTCCAACCTGATGCGCGAGCGTCACCGGGTCGCCCTGGCCTCGAGCGCACTCACCTCCGACCTCACCGGCAAGGCCTGCGCGCCGACGACCGTGCAGTGGGTCTCGGATACCTGGGCTCAAGGCTCGGCCACCGCCCGCGCCATCGCCGGCCGCGGCCTGAAATCCTGGTATTTCGTCACCGTCGATTACGCGCTCGGCCACGCGCTCGAGCGTGACGCCACCGTGGCCCTGAAGGCCGCCGGCGGCACCGTGAAGGGATCGAGCAAGCACCCGCTCAATGCCGGCGACTTCGCCTCGCCGCTGCTCTCGGCGCAAGGCTCGGGCGCGCAGGTCCTGGCGCTCGCCGATACCGGCGCCGACATGATCAACGCCGTCAAGCAGGCGGCGGAGTTCGGGGTGATGCCCGAGATGCGGCTCGCCGCATTGTTCGTGCAGCTCTCCGACATCCACGCGCTCGGCCTCAAGGCGGCGCAGGGGCTCCAGCTCGCCAGCGCCTTCTACTGGGACCGCACCGACGGCACCCGCGCCTTCGCCAAGCGCTTCGGGGAGCGGATGAACGGCCGCATGCCGACCGAGAACCATGCCGGCGTCTATTCCTCGACGCTGGCCTACCTGCGGGCGGTGCGCGACACCGGCACCATCGAGGGCGAGAAGGTGGTGGCGGCGATGCGCGAGAAGCCGATCGACGACCCGCTCTTCGGCGCCGTGACGGTCCGCCAGGACGGCCGCGCCGTGCACGACCTGTTCCTGTTCGAAGTGAAGGCACCGGCCGACAGCAAGGGCCCGTACGATTACTACAAGCTGATCTCCACCGTGCCGGGTGACCAGGCCTTCCGGCCGATGGCCGAGGGCGGCTGCCCGCTGGTGAAGTAGCCGGGAGCCTCGTCAAACGAAGCGCAGGCCGGTTCGTCGGACGAGAAATCAGTGACTTGGAACGCCATCCGATGGCAACGCGATCGGATGGCGCTTTCGACCGCTCGACATCGGCGGGGCCCGACCCAGATCAGGGGTTCGCCCATCCGTCAGGCCGACTGAGAGGTCCCCGCCCATGTCCGACGCCGTCCTGACCCTCAATGACGGGAAGCGCATCCCCCAGCTCGGCTTCGGCGTGTGGCGGCTCTCCGACGAGGAGGCCCCGGCGATCGTCAGCGCCGCCTTCGAGGCGGGCTACCGCTCGATCGACACCGCGGCGATGTACGGCAACGAGGCCGGGATCGGCCGCGCCATCGCCGCCTCCGGCCTGAAGCGGGACGAGATCTTCGTCGCCACCAAGGTCTGGAACGACCGCCATGGTTTCGACGAGACCCTGCGCGCCTGCGACGAATCCTTGGGCCGCCTCGGCCTCGATCATGTCGATCTCTACCTCGTCCACTGGCCGGTGCCGCAGCGCGGCGCGTACGTCGACACCTGGCGCGCCCTGATGCGCCTGCGCGAGGATGGCCGCGCCCGCTCGATCGGGGTCTGCAACTTCACGGTCGAGCACCTCACGCGCGTGATCGACGCCACCGGCTCGACGCCCTCGGTCAACCAGGTCGAGCTGCATCCGCGCTTCCAGCAATCGGCGTTGCGCGCCTTCCACGCCGAGGCCGGCATCGTCACCGAGGCCTGGGCGCCGCTCGGCCGCGGCGGCGTGCTCGACGATCCCGCCATCCGGGCCATCGCCGAGAAGCATGGCCGCAGCCCGGCCCAGATCGTCCTGCGCTGGCACCTCCAGAGCGGCACCGTCGCGATCCCGAAATCGGCGACGCCGTCCCGCATCCGCGAGAACCGGGAGATCGGGGATTTTGCCCTCGATGCCGACGATCTCGCCCGCCTCGCTTCCCTCGACGATCCGGCGGGGCGGATGGGGCCCGATCCGGACACCTTCGGGGCATGACGGCTCCTTGCGGGGCATGACGGCTCCTTGCGGGGCATGACGGCTCCTTGCGGGGCATGACGGCTCCTTGCGGGGCATGACGGCTCCTCGCGGGGCGTGACCGCGGCTTGATCGCCGGAGCCGGGCCGGCCTAGGCTCCCGGCCCCGACGATCCTTTCGCGAGACAGACCTTGAGCGGCCGCACGCCCCCCGAGACCCGCGCCGCCTACCGGCGCTTCGTGCCGATCACCACCCGCTGGGCCGACAACGACGTCTACGGCCACGTCAACAACGTGGTCTATTACGCCTTCTTCGACACGGCGGTGAACAGCGTGCTGATCGCCGACGGAGCCCTCGAGATTGCGAAAAGCCCGGTGATCGGCCTCGTGGTCGAAACCGGATGCCGCTACTTCCGGTCGATGGCGTTTCCCGATCGGGTCACCGCCGGGATTCGGGTGGCGCATCGCGGCAATTCGAGCGTGCGCTACGAGGTCGGGCTGTTTCGCAACGACGACGAGGACGCCGCGGCGCAAGGGTACTTCGTCCACGTCTATGTCGACCGGGCGACGCAGCGCCCCGTGCCGCTGCCGGAGGCGTTGCGGCGGGTGCTGGAGCCGCTGGCCGTATGAGGGCTGAGACCGATCTCGGCCGTCTCCTGTCCGGGATGCGGCCGGAGTTGCAGCCCGGGATCTACGTCTTCGCCACGGTCGACGATGCCGGGGTGCCGGTGGGTCTCGCCCCGGTGATGAGTTTTCGCGAGGCGGCGGGCACGACCCTGATCCTGCCCGAGGCGGAGGCCGTGCGGGCGGGCCTGCCCGGCGCCTTCCCGTGCCGCTGGATCACGCTGACGGTCCCGTCCGCCCTCGACGCCGTCGGCTTCCTCGCCGCCGTGACGGCGTGCCTTGCGGAGAGCGGCATCGCCGTCAACGCCGTCTCGGCCTTTCACCACGATCACCTGTTCGCGCCGGTGTCGCGGGCGGAGGAGGCGATGCGGCGGCTGCGGGAGTGTTTCGGGCCGGGATCGTGACGTGATCCCGACGATCGAACGAGACGCGGTCCGGAAGAATCCTCCGGAGCGCGTCCCGGTGTGAGTTCCGCCTCGAACTTGCGGCGTTGCGTGAACCGTCTCACGCCGCCCGGAGCCGGTCCAGGAACCGCGTCACCTCGGTGTTGAGGTGCTCCGCCTCCTGCGAGACCGAGGAGGCGACGCTCAGGACCCGCCCGGCCGCCTGGCCGGCCTCGCCCGCGGCATCGGCCACGCCGGTGATCGTCGCCGTGACTGCGCCGGTGCCGGTCGCCGCCTGGCTGATGGTGCGGACGATCTCCCGGGTCGCGGCGCCCTGCTCCTCAATCGAGGCGGCGATCGCGGTCGAGATGCCGCTGAGATCGCCGATCCGCGACGCGATCCCGCCGATCGCATCGACGGCCTGACGGGTCGCGCCCTGGATGCCGCCGATCTGGCTGGCGATCTCCTCGGTGGCCTTGGCGGTCTGGTTGGCGAGCTCCTTCACCTCGGCGGCGACGACCGCGAAACCCCGTCCCGCCTCGCCGGCCCGCGCCGCCTCGATCGTGGCGTTGAGGGCCAAGAGGTTGGTCTGGCCGGCGATGCCGTTGATCATCGCCACCACGTCGCCCACCCGGGTGGCGGCCTGGCTCAGGGTCTGCACCAGCTCGGCGGTCTTCGAGGCTTCCGTCACGCTCTCCTTTGCGAGGGCGGCCGAATCGGAGACCTGGCGGGCGATCTCGCCGACCGACGCGCTCAGCTCCTCGGCGGCCGCCGCCACGGTGGCGACGTTGGATGACGCATCCTGCGCCGCCTGAGTCACGGTGGCGGAGCGCTGGGCGGTGCCGCCGGCGAGTTGCGACATGTCCTGTGCGGTGGCCCTCAGCTCGGTCGCCGAGGCGGCGACGGTCTGGACGATGCCGCCCACCGCCTCCTCGAATTCCTGCGCGAGGGCCGCCGTCTGCGCCCGGCGGACGACCCGGCGCTCCTCGCTCTCCCGGGCGTGGCGGGCCTCCAGCTCGGCGGCGAGGTTGGTCTTGAAGGCCTCCAGGCTGCGGGCCATGTCGCCGACCTCGTCGCGTCGCGCGGTCCCCGGCACCTCGGCGGCGTAGTCGCCGGCGGCGATCCGGCGCATCGCACCGCCGACCGAGGCGTAGCCGCGCACCAGCGCGCCATAGGCGAACCAGGCCATGGACACGACCGAGGCGATCGTCACGGCGAGCAGGCCGAGGACCAGCGCGAAGGCCAGCGACGCCCGCGACTCGCCGTCATCGACCGCCTGCTTGGTGCGCGCATCCAGCAGACCATAGAAGTCGTCGATCGGCTTCATGATCCTGGCTTTGGCGACGTGGTACTCGTCGGTGTGGACGAGCCGGATCGCCTCGTCCCGCGACCCCGGCTCGCCGCTCTCGGCGAGCTTCATCGCGGCGTTCGCCACCTTGACGAGGTCGTTGGAGTTGCGGACCGACTCGGCCAGCTTCTCCTTCTCCGCCGCCGTCACGCCGAGGCGGTCCATCAGCGTGTCGACCGAGACGGTCTCGCCGTCCGGGCGCGGCTTGGCGTCGCCGGCGGCGACGTAATCCCAGTAGATGCGATGGTAATCGACCGGACGGGCCTTGCGGCCGGCACGGATGTCGATGATGTCCTTGTATTGCTGCTTGTAGGCGGCCTTGCCGGTGGCGATATAGGTCCGCCCCAGCCGCGTCAGGTCGTCGGAGGCCTGTCGCAATTCGTCGGCCAGCAGCATCGAGGCGAGGCGGTTCTCGTTCGCCGTTTTGACCTGACCGTCCGCTTGCCGGTACAGCACGACCGATCCTGCGAGCAATGCGCTCGATACCAGGCTGACGATACACAGACCGACGAACTTGCGGGCCAGGCTCATGATGCTCCCCTCGAAACAGGAGGGCATCCTTCCCTAGGGTCGTTAAAATTTCTTGCTCGATGACCTTCGATGGGACCGGAAGGCCAAACGAATACTCGGTCTGATCTGGTGAGAAAAGATTGGAAAAATGGCGCCTCTGGGGAACCGGGAGCGGCGCTGCGCGTTCTGTGCTCGCGCCTTTGTATCCCGAGGCCGGCCGCCGGGTCGCCCGGCGGCCGGATTTCGGGTCAGCCCGCCCGCGCGGCCGCCGCCACGGCGGTCAGCGCCGTCATGTTGACGATGCCGCGCACGGTGGTGGTGTGGGTGAGGATGTGGACCGGGGCGGCCGCACCCAGCAGGATCGGCCCGACGCTGATGCCCTGACCCGCCACCACCTTCAGGGCGTTGAGGGTGATGTTGGCCGCATCCAGGTTCGGCATCACCAGGAGGTTGGCCTCCCCGGTGAGGCGCGACTCCGGAAACACCCGCTCCATCAGCGGCCGGCTGAGCGCGGCGTCGGCCTGCATCTCGCCCTCGACCTCGAGGTCCGGCGCCCGCTCGGTGATGAGCGCGACGGCGTTCCGCATCTTCTCGGCGGACGGATTGCGGGCGGTGCCGAAGCTCGAATGCGAGACCAGCGCCACCCGCGGGGTCTGGCCGAAGCGGCGCATCTCGGCGGCGGCGAGCAGCGTCATGTCGGCCAGCTCTTCCGCGCCCGGATCGAGATGGATGTAGGGATCGCATATGAAGAGCGTGTGCCGCGGCAGTTGCAGCAGGCTCATGGCGGCGAGCGCCTTCACGCCGGCTGCCATCCCGATCACCTCGCGCACGTGGCGCAGGTGGCTGTGGTAGGAACCGGTACCGCCGCAGAGAAGACCGTCGACCTTGCCGAGGGAGAGCAGCATCGCGCCCACCAGCGTCGGGTTGCGGCGCGCCTCAGCCAGGGCGACCTCGCGCGACAGGCCGTTGCGCTTGCGCTTGGCGTAGTAGCCCTGCGCGGCCTCGGCCTGAAAAACCTCGTCGTCGAGATCCTGCACGTCGACGTCGCGGCCGACCTCGATGCGAAGCCCCAAGGCCTTCATCTTGTCGGCGATGACCTCGCGGCGTCCCACCAGGACCGGCCGGGCCAGCCCCTCGTCGACCACCACTTGCGCCGCGCGCAAGATGCGGTCGTCCTCGCCCTCGGCATAGGCGATGCGGGTCCGGCTCGCCTCGGTGGCCGCGGCGAAGACCGGCTGCATCACCGTGCCGGAGGTGTAGACGAGGCGCTCCAGCGAGCGGCGATAGGCCTCGACGTCGAGCATCGGCTTCGTGGCGACGCCGCTCTCGGTGGCGGCGAGCGCCACGGCGGGCGCCACCTTGGTGATGAGGCGCGGGTCGAACGGGCGCGGGATCAGGTAATCGGGCCCGAATGCGATGTCCTGCGTGCCGTAGGCCGCCGTCACCACGTCGGACTGCTCGGCACGCGCCAGCTCGGCGATGGCCTTCACCGCCGCGAGCTTCATCTCCTCGTTGATCGTGGTCGCGCCGACATCGAGCGCGCCGCGGAAGATGAACGGGAAACACAGGACGTTGTTGACCTGGTTCGGATAATCCGAGCGGCCGGTGGCGATGATCGCGTCGGGGCGCACCGCCTTGGCGGCTTCCGGCCGGATCTCCGGCTCGGGATTGGCGAGCGCCAGGATCAGGGGCTTGTCGGCCATGCCCTCGACCATCTCGGGCGTCAGCGCGCCGGCCGCCGAGAGGCCGAGGAAGATGTCGGCACCCGGCACGGCATCTGCCAGCGTCCGGGCCTCGGTGACTTGCGCGTATTGCGCCTTCTGGGCGTCGAGGTTGTTGCGGCCCTGGTAGATCACGCCGCGGCTGTCGGTGACCAGCACCTTGGCCTTGTCGAGGCCCAGACTCACCAGCAGGTTGAGGCAGGCGATGGCCGCGGCGCCCGCGCCCGAGCAGACGACGCGGACGTCCTCGATGCGCTTGCCGACCACTTCGAGGCCGTTGAGGATTGCCGCGGCGGCGATGATCGCGGTGCCGTGCTGGTCGTCGTGGAAGACCGGGATCTTCATCCGCTCACGCAGGCGGGTCTCGATCTCGAAGCACTCGGGCGCCTTGATGTCCTCGAGGTTGATGCCCCCGAAGGTCGGCTCCAGGCTCGCGATGATGTCGACGAGCTTGTCCGGATCGGTCTCGTCGATCTCGATGTCGAACACGTCGATGCCGGCGAACTTGCGGAACAGGCAGCCCTTGCCCTCCATCACCGGCTTGCCGGCGAGCGCGCCGATATTGCCCAGCCCCAGCACCGCGGTGCCGTTCGAGATCACCGCCACGAGGTTGCCGCGGGAGGTGAGTTCGGCGGCCTGGGCCGGGTCCTTCTCGATGGCGAGGCAGGCGGCGGCGACGCCCGGCGAGTAGGCGAGCGCGAGGTCGCGCTGCGTGCTCATGTCCTTGGTCGGCAGCACCGCGATCTTTCCGGGGGTCGGGAAGCGGTGATAGTCGAGGGCGGCCTTCTCGAGTTGCTCGTCCATGGGGGTTCCTCCTCGGTATGGGTGGGATGGCGGCGCGCGCGGAGCCGTCTCCCGGCCGGCGCCATTCGGGGGCGCCGATCGGGATGGCAACGCTCAAGGTTGGGGTCTGATCCCGCCGCGCAATGGTGGGAAAGTCCGGGCCGCACGGCTGATGACGTGAACCTAGCCGGTCTGACGCAAACGATGTCGAATGAGGCGCGGGTTATCTCCTCTCCCCGCGGGCGGGGAGAGGACTTCATCGACCTTGTCGTCGATGAAGTGAGCTGCGAACCGCAGTTTCGCTGCGAGGGTGAGGGGGTGTTTCCGGAAGAGTCTCGTTCGTCGAGACCCCCTCACCATCGGCTGCCGCCTCGTCTCGCCCCCGACAAGGGGGGCTCGACCCTCTCCCCGCCCGCGGGGAGAGGGGGACATGCGCATCCTCGGTGAGAAAGCCTGGAAGCGGGGCGAGGCGATCTCCGCCCCGCCCATCCCCTCAATGCGCCTTCTTCTTCGGCATGTAGAGGTCGGTGATCGTGCCCTCGAAGGCCTCGGCCGCCATGCCGACCGTCTCCGACAGGGTCGGGTGCGGGTGGATGGTCATCCCGATATCCTCGGCATCCGCCCCCATCTCGATGGCGAGCGCGGCTTCTGCGATCAGGTCGCCGGCGGACGGGCCGACGATGCCGCAGCCGACGATGCGGTTCGATTCCTCGTCGAACAGCACCTTGGTCAGGCCCTCGTCGCGCCCGAGCGACAGCGAGCGGCCGCTCGCCGCCCAGGGGAACACGCCCTTGCCGACCTTGATGCCCTTGGCCTTGGCCTCGGTCTCGGACAGGCCGACCCAGGCCACTTCCGGATCGGTATAGGCCACCGACGGGATCACCTTGGCGTCGAAGAACGAGTTCTTGCCGGCAGCGGCTTCCGCCGCGACCTTGCCCTCGTGCACCGCCTTGTGGGCGAGCATCGGCTGGCCGACCACGTCGCCGATGGCGAAGATGTGCGGCGCGGTGGTCCGCATCTGCTTGTCGACCGGGATGAAGCCCCGCTCGTCCACCGCGACGCCGGCGGCCTCGGCGCCGATCAGCTTGCCGTTGGGACGGCGGCCGACCGAGACCAGGATCTTGTCGAAGGTGTCGGTGGCCGGGGCCGAGCCGCCCTCGAACGTGACCTTGAGGCCTTCGGGCAGCGCCTCGACGGCGGTGACCTTGGACTTCAGGTAGATCGCCTCGTACTGCTTCGAGATCCGCTTGAAGAGCGGGGTGACGATGTCCTTGTCGGCGCCCGGGATGATCTGGTCCATCAGCTCGACGATGGTCACCTTGGACCCGAGCGCGTGGTAGACCGTCGCCATCTCGAGGCCGATGATGCCGCCGCCGATCACCAGGAGCCGCTTCGGCACCCCGTCGAGTTCGAGCGCCCCGGTCGAGTCGATCACCCGCGGGTCGTCATGCGGGATGAACGGCATCTTGATCGGCTCGGACCCGGCGGCGATCACCGCGTTGTCGAAGCCGATGATCGTCGTCTTGCCCTCGTGCTCGACCGCGATCTGGTGCGGGCTGACGAAGCGGGCGGTGCCGGTCACCACCGTCACCTTGCGCTGCTTGGCCAGACCCCCGAGGCCGCCGGTCAGGCGCTTGACCACGCCTTCCTTCCAGCTGCGCAACTGATCGATGTCGATCTGCGGTGCGGCGAAGCTGATGCCGTGCGAGGCCATCGCCTGGCTCTCGTCGATCACCTTGGCGGCGTGGAGCAGCGCCTTCGAGGGGATGCAGCCGACATTGAGGCAGACCCCGCCGAGGCTCGGCCAGCGCTCGACCAAGATAACCTTCTTGCCGAGATCGGCGGCGCGGAACGCCGCCGTGTAGCCGCCGGGACCGGCGCCGAGCACCAGCACCTCGGCCCGCATCGCCTCGCCGGAGACCGGGGCCGCGCCCTTCGGGGCGGGGGCCGCGGAGGCTCCCTGCCCGCCGGCGGTGGCGGGCGAGCCGTAGCCCGCCTGGCCCGTACCCGCCGCGAGCGGCGAGCCGCCGACGGAGGCCGCCGGGGCCGCCTTCTCGGCGACCGCGGGCTTGGCCGGTGCGGCGCCGGCACCGGCGCCCTCCAGCACCAGGAGAAGATCGCCCTGCGTGACCGCGTCACCCGGTTTGATCTTCACCTCCTTGACCGTGCCGGCCACGGAGGAGGGGACGTCCATGGTCGCCTTGTCGGATTCCAGGACGACAATGGTGTCGTCGACCGCGATCGTGTCGCCGGCCTTGACCAGCACCTCGATCACCGGGACGTTCTTGAAGTCGCCGATATCCGGCAGACGGACTTCGTTGCTCATCGGATCACCTCGCTGCGGGGTTCGTCAGACGACGAGGCGCCGGACGTCCTCGAGGACGTGGGCGAGGTGGCGGGTGAAGCGCGCGGCCAGCGCACCGTCGATCACGCGGTGGTCGTAGGAGACCGAGAGCGGCAGCATCAGCCGCGGCTTGAACTCGGAGCCGTTCCACACCGGGGCCATCTTGGAGCGCACCACGCCCAGGATCGCGACCTCGGGGGCGTTGACGAGCGGCGTGAAGCCGGTGCCGCCGATGCCGCCGAGCGACGAGATCGTGAAGGTGGCGCCCTGCATGTCGCCGCTGCCGAGCTTGCCGTCGCGGGCCTTCTTCGACAGCGCGCCGAGTTCCTGGCTGATCTCGACGATGCCCTTGCGGTCGGCATCCTTGACCACCGGGACGACGAGGCCGTCCGGCGTGTCGACGGCGACGCCGATGTTGTAGTACTTCTTGAGGATCAGCGCGTCCTTCTCGGGGTTCAGCGACGAGTTGAACTCCGGGTGCTGGCGCAACGCCGAGACCGCGGCCTTGATCAGGAACGACAGCAGGGTGACGCGGTAGCCCTTGTCCTTGCCGGCGGTGTCGAGTTCCTTGCGGTAGGCGTCGGTCTCGGTGATGTCCGACTCGTCCGAATGGGTGACGAGCGGCACGTTGAGCCAGGCGCGGTGCAGGTGCGGGCCGGAGATCTTCTTGATCCGCGGCAGCGGCTTCACCTCGGTCGGGCCGAACTTCGAGAAGTCGACCGCCGGGATCTCCGGGATGCCCATGCTGCCGGTGGCCACCGCGCCGGCGGGAGCCGCGGCGGGGGCGGCGGAGCGGACCAGCGAGCCCTTCACGTCCTCCTTGGTGATCCGTCCCTTCTCGCCGGAGCCCTTGATGCCATTGAGATCGACGCCGAGCTCACGGGCGAGCCGCCGCACGGCGGGGCTGGCATGGACGTTCGAGAAATCCGGGGCCGAGGAAGCCGGGGCGGCGACCGGGGGAGCGGCGGGCTTGGCCGGATCCGGCTCCTGCTTGGGCATCAGGGCGGCGGTGTCGGCGGACGGGGCCGCGCCGGCGCTCGGGGTCGCGGCAGCGGCGGCGGCCGGCGCCTTCTCCTCGGACTCGCCCTTCAGGAGCAGGACCGGGCTGCCCTCGCTCACCGTGTCGCCGACCTTGACCAGGATCTTCTCGATCACGCCGGCCGACGGGGAGGGCACCTCCATCGTCGCCTTGTCGGATTCGAGCGACACGATCGGGTCCTCGGCCCCGATGGTGTCGCCTTCCTTCACCAGGATCTCGATGATCGGGATGTTCTTGAAATCACCGATATCCGGGATCTTGACTTCGATCGACACTGCGCACTCTCCCGATTGATTTGCTTAATACGTCTTTACGAAGATGGAATTCCCGACGCGCGAGGCAGCCCTCGCCAGGGCATCCGCTATCGCATCTCCACAACTCGGTCTGATTGCTCTCTTCCCCTGGAAGGCGCGCACCTCTCCTCCCCCCTGTGGGGAGGAGTTGGAGGTGGGGGTGGTGCAGGAGGCACCGCATAGCTTTACGCGGAACCACCCCCACCCCTGACCCCTCCCCACAGGGGGGAGGGGAAGGCGCACGAATTTACAGGGGGTTAGCTCTCAGAGGAGACGTGTGAAACCGAACGGACATCCGGGAGAGGGGACCTCGCACGTCTTGACCAATCACACCGTCCAGGGGGCCGGCTTCTCCGGGTTCAGCCCGTACTTGGCGATCGCCTCGGCGACCTTGGCCGCCGGCACGGCGCCCTCCTCGGCCAGGCTCTTGAGCGCCGCGACGACGACCCAGTAGCGGTTGACCTCGAAGAACTCGCGCAGGCGCACCCGGTAATCCGAGCGGCCGAAGCCGTCGGTGCCGAGCACCTTGTAGCGGCCCGGCACGTAGGGGCGGATCTGGTCGGCGAAGAGGCGCATGTAGTCGGTCGCCGCGATGACCGGGCCCTGACGGCTCGACAGGCAGGTCTCGACGTAGCTCGTCTTCTGCGGCTCGGTCGGGTGGAGCATGTTCCAGCGCTCCACCGCCATCGCCTCGCGGCGCAGCTCGGTGAAGCTCGGGCAGGACCAGATGTCGGCGGCGATGCCGAAATCCTGCTCCAGGAGCTCGGCCCCGGCGATGACCTCGCGCAGGATCGTGCCCGAGCCCATCAGCTGCACCCGGTTCGCAGCACCCGCCTTGCCTTCGCGGAACAGGTACATCCCCTTGAGGATCCCGGCCTCGGCCCCTTCGGGCATGCCGGGATGCTCGTAGTTCTCGTTCATCACCGTGATGTAGTAGAACAGGTCCTCCTGCTCGGCATACATCCGGCGCAGGCCGTCCTGCACGATCACCGCCACCTCGTAGGAGAAGGTCGGGTCGTAGGAGACGCAGTTCGGGATGGTGGCCGAGATCAGGTGGCTGTGGCCGTCCTCGTGCTGGAGGCCCTCGCCGTTCAGCGTCGTGCGGCCGGCGGTGCCGCCGATCATGAAGCCGCGGGCGCGCATGTCGCCGGCGGCCCAGGCGAGGTCGCCGATGCGCTGGAACCCGAACATCGAGTAGTAGATGTAGAACGGGATCGTCGGCGCGTCGGAATGCGAGTACGAGGTCGCGGCCGCGATCCAGGACGACATCGCGCCGGCCTCATTGATGCCCTCCTGGAGCATCTGGCCCTTCTCGTCCTCGCGGTAGTACATCAGCTGGTTGGCGTCTTCCGGCCGGTAGAGCTGGCCGACCTGGCTGAAGATGCCGAACTGCCGGAACATGCCCTCCATGCCGAAGGTCCGGCTCTCGTCGGGCACGATCGGCACGATGCGGTTGCCGATGTTCTTGTCGCGAAGCAGGGTGTTGAGCACCCGCACGAACGCCATGGTGGTGGAGATCTCGCGGCCCGCGGTCTCCTTCAGCTGGGCCGAGAAGGCCTCCAGCGGCGGGATCTGCAGGGCCTGAGACTTGCCGCGGCGGGCCGGCAGCGGGCCGCCGAGCGCCTTGCGGCGCTCCATCAGGTAGGTGTGCTCCGGCGACCCCTCGGGGAAGCGGATGAACGGGATCTCGGCGATCTGGTCGTCGTTGAGGTCGATGCCGAAACGGTCGCGGAACTGCTTGAGCACCGCCTCGCCCATCTTCTTCTGCTGATGGGTGATGTTCTGCGCCTCACCGGCCTCGCCCATGCCGTAGCCCTTGACGGTCTTGGCGAGGATGAGGGTCGGCTGGCCCTTGTGCTTCACGGCCGCGGAATAGGCCGCGAACACCTTGCTCGGATCGTGGCCGCCGCGGGTGAGCCGCCAGATGTCCTCGTCGCTCCAGTCCTTCACCAGGGCGGCGGTCTCCGGGTACTTGCCGAAGAAGTGCTCGCGGATATAGGCGCCGTTCTTCGACTTGAAGTCCTGGTACTCGCCGTCGACGCATTCCTCCATCAGGCGCGCCAGCATGCCGGTGGTGTCGCGGGCGAGCAGCTGGTCCCAGCCCGAGCCCCACAGCACCTTGATGACGTTCCAGCCGGCACCGCGGAAGTTGGCCTCCAGCTCCTGGACGATCTTGCCGTTGCCGCGCACCGGGCCGTCGAGGCGCTGCAGGTTGCAGTTGATGACGAAGACCAGGTTGTCGAGCTTCTCGCGCGAGGCGAGCGAGATCGCGCCGAGCGACTCCGGCTCGTCCATCTCGCCGTCGCCCATGAACGCCCAGACCTTGCGGCCGTCGGTATTGGCGAGCCCGCGATGGTGCAGGTAGCGCAGGTAGCGGGCCTGGTAGATCGCCATCAGGGGCCCGAGGCCCATCGAGACGGTCGGGAACTGCCAGAAATCCGGCATCAGCCAGGGATGCGGATAGGACGAGAGACCCTTGCCGCCGACTTCCTGGCGGAAGCTCAGCAGTTGCTCCTCGGTCAGGCGGCCTTCCAGGTAGGCGCGGGCATAGATGCCCGGCGAGGAATGGCCCTGGACGTAAATCAGGTCGCCACCACGGTCGCCCTCGGCGCCGTGCCAGAAATGCATGAAGCCGGTGTCGTACAGGGTCGCGGCGGACTGGAAGCTGGCGATGTGGCCGCCCAGCTCCGACGAGTCCTTGTTGTTGCGCAGGATGATCGCGATCGCATTCCAGCGGATCGCCGAGCGGATCCGGTGTTCGATCGCGCGGTCACCCGGATGGGGGGGCTGCTTGTCGGCCGGGATCGTGTTCACATAGGCGGTGTTCGCCGAGTAGGGGACCGGCGCGCCCTTCTTGCGGGCCCCCTCGATGACCTGCTCGATGAGGAAGTGTGCCCGGTCCGGGCCCTCGACCTCCAGCACGCCGTCGAGCGAATCGAGCCACTCCTGGGTCTCGACCGGGTCGAGATCGCGACTGCGTTCCACGTTGTCCTCCCTTAGGTCATACTCGATCGGCGAGTCGAGCTGCCACAGGCGTCAGCATTGTTCGTGCCACCGCTATGCTTTCGCAACCCGACTGATATTGCAAGGGTTTAGCTCATCCGGCGGCGATCGGCGTTCTGAGCATCCGCACACTTCGTCTTGCTGCAGTGCGGAAGCCCGGAACCGGCTCCGAGCCGGTGAGGAGTGGACGTTCCGACTTGGATCAGGGCTTGGCAAGGCTCGGATCTTGGCACGGCCCGGATCAAGACTCGGACTTGGCCGGCGGCGGCGGGGACGCACCGAAGCCCTGCTGGAACATCTTGAGGAACATATTCTGCATCTGGTCCGCTCCCTGGGGAAAAACGGTGAACCAGCTGCGCATGATCGCGTCGGGCGAGAAGCGGTCCATCTCGGCCATCATGCGCCGCTCGACCTCGGCCATCACCGCCGCTTGCAGCGGCTCGACGTTGGGAAGACCCACGAACTGGCGTGCCTCGACCGGGGTGCAATCGACCTCGACGCGGAACTTCATCGCATTCTTTCCTCTCGGCCCCCGCACCGAGCTTAGAGCACCTTTTGGCCCGTGGGGGAACCCAAGCGGGATGCAAAAAATGCGGTGATTTCAACGACCTAGTCTAACAGACCGGAGAGCGGGCGCGCGTCGTGCGCCCGCTCTCCGGTCTACGACGAAGGTCGTATGCGCCCCCTCGGCCATTCCGGCGCCGTTGTAAAGCCGCATTGTTACGTCGCGTCGATTTTATTGCCTGCGGGGACGGCCCGAGGCTCCGATCCCCAGGATTCCAGTCTCCCATTCGCCGTCGCCCAAGGCGCCGCCGCGAGCCGGCGCTCCAGGAACGCCACCAGGGCGGTGACCCGGGCCGGCCGGGCGGCGCCCGGCGGCATCAGGAGGTTGAGCCCGACCGGCGGCGGCGACCAGTCCGGCATCACCCGCTCCAGCCGCCCGGCGCGCAGGTCGTCCCAGACCAGGAAATCCGGCTGCACCGCGAGGCCGAGACCCGCCTTGAGCGCCGGCGTCAAGGCGTCGGCGTTGTTCGCCCTGAGGCGCCCGGTGGGCGTCACGGCGACTTCGGCGCCGGTCGCATCGTGAAAATGCCAGCGCTCCGGGTTCGGCAGGTAGGCGTAGCCGAGGCAGGCGTGGCTGCCGAGGTCGCGCGGGTGCTCCGGCCGCCCGGCGCGGTCGAGATAGGCGGGAGCCGCCACCAGCGAGCGGCCGACGGCGCAGAGGCGGCGCAGGCGCAGGCTCGAATCGGCGAGCGCCGCGATGCGCAGGCCCAGGTCGAAGCCGTCGCCGACGAGGTCGACCTGCGCGTCGCTCAAGTGCAGGTCGACGGCGACCTCCGGATGCGCGGCGAGGAAGTCGGGCAGGAGCGGCGCCACGTGGGCGAGGCCGAACGACATCGGGGCGGCGAAGCGAACCAGCCCCCGCGGCGTCGCCGATTGCGCCAGGGCCTCGGCCTCCGCCGCCTCGCCGGCCGCCAGGATGCGGGCGGCACCGTCGAGGGCGAGGCGCCCGGCTTCCGTCAGCGCGAGGCGCCGCGACGTGCGGTGCAGGAGGGAGGCACCCAGGCGCCGTTCGAGCCGGCTCACCGCCTTCGACACGGTGGCCTTCGACAGGCCGAGCTCGGTCGCGGCGCGGGAGAACGAGGCGGTCTGCGCCACCCGGGCGAAGATCGCCCAGGCCTCGAAATCGGGCAGCGGCATGGTCCGTGTCCGGAAACGATGGGTTTCGATTGTTTCTATTTCTGGCCGCCGGGGCAAGTCCTAGATTGTCTCCATCGCGGCGACCCCGGCGGCTTTCCCCGCCGGCCCGCCCACCGGGAGTTCCCGACCATGACCATGACCATGACCACCGCCTCCGCCGGAATCGTCTCTGCCGGCTTGCACCACGTCACCGCCATCTCGGGGCCGGCCCGCCGGAACGTCGATTTCTATACCCGCGTCCTCGGGCTGCGGCTCGTCAAGAAGACCGTGAACTTCGACGATCCCGGCACCTACCACCTGTATTACGGTGACGCGGACGGCGCGCCCGGCACGATCCTGACCTTCTTCCCCTGGGAGCACGTCGCCCCCGGCCGGGTCGGGATCGGGCAGACCGAGGAGACGGCGTTCCGGGTTCCCGCCGGCTCGATCGGCTACTGGACGCATCGGCTGGTTGCGGCCGGCATCGCCTTCGAGGCGCCGGCCAAGGTCTTCGGCGAGACGGTGCTGCCGTTCCGCGATCCCGACGGGATGCGGCTCGCGCTCGTCGGCGTCGCCGGCGCGGAGGCCGAGCCGGCCTGGGCCGGGTCCGAGGTGCCGGCCGAGCACGCGGTGCGGGGCTTCCACGGCGTGACCCTGATGCTGCGCCAGGCTGCGCCCACCGCCCGGGTGCTGACCGAGGTGTTCGGCTGGGCCGAGACGGGACGGGAGGGATCGCTCACCCGCTACGCCGGTACGGCCGGGCTCGGCGGTCACGTTACCCTTCGGGAGGTCGGCGACTTCCTGCCCGGGCGCTCCGGCGGCGGCTCGGTCCACCACATCGCCTTCCGGGCCGCCGACGACGCAGGCCAAGCGGAGATGGCGGAGCGGGCGGAGGCGCTGGGCCTGCAGGTGACGGAGCAGCGCGACCGCAACTACTTCCGCTCGGTCTATTTCCGCGAGCCGGGCGGCGTGCTGTTCGAGATCGCCACCGACGCGCCCGGCTTTTCCGCCGACGAGCCGGCGGAGGCCTTGGGCGAGGCCTTGAAGCTCCCGGCCTTCCTCGAGCCGCACCGGGCCGAAATCGAGCGGGTGCTGCCGGTGCTGGCGTAAGCGGTAGAGGCGGCCCGGGCCAGCGCGGCCCGGGCCGCCCCACGTGCCGCCCGAGCGCGGTAACCAATGGTTAAGCAAACATGGTTACCCAATCCTTCCTGGATTTCTGGGAAGCTCGGGTCATGGTGGATCAGGACGACGTTGCCGGCGCGCCGGCTCCGGCCGGTGCGGCGGCTGCCCCGGACGACGTGGCACCCAACTCGGCCAAGGTCGAGACGGCGAAGATCGCAACGGGCAAGATCGCGACGGGCAAGAGCCGTTTCGCGGGCTTGTCCGGGTGGCCGAAGCTGACGACGACGACGCTTGCGGGGTTTCTCTGCGCCGGATGCGTCGGTGCGCTGGCGGGCGGCGCCACGGTGGCACTGATGGGGGCTGTCCAGGGTGGCGGGGCCGGCATCCCGCAGGCCGCGTGGACGCGGCTCGGCAGCCAGATCGAGGCCGGCACCGCCGAATCCGCGCGGCTCGCCACCGACCTGTCGCTCCTGCGCGACCGCACGATCCAGGCCCACGATTCCGCCGACAAGGGCCGCGCCGAGGCCGGTGCCCGTCTCGGCCAGATCTCCGAGCGCCTGGAGCGGCTGCAGCGCCAGGACGGCGACCTCGCCGGCAAGGTCGCGGCCCTGGCCGAGCGCCTGACCGCCATGGCCGAGCGCCAGGACCATGCCGACCGCGAGCAGGCCGGCCGCCTCGCGGCGCTCGTCGAGAAGCTGGAGAAGCGCCAGGGCTCCGTCGTACCAGGTCCCACCGCGCAAGCTCCCGTCTCGGCCGCGCCGGTTGCCGCCGCTCCCGTGCCCGCCCCGACGAAGCACGTCGCCGCGGCGGAACCGGTCCTGACCGGCAGCCTGCCCGACAAGCCGGCCAGCGCCGCCAAGCCCGCCGCCATCGAGGGCTGGGTGCTGCGTGACGTCTATGACGGGATGGCGATGATCGAGAACCGCAACCGCCGGCTCGTGGAGGTCGGCCCGGGCGACACGCTGCCGGGTGCCGGTCGGGTCGAGGCGATCGAGCGCCGCGGCCGATCCTGGGTCGTCGTGACCAGCAAGGGCGTGATCACCCCGCAGGCTTGGTAGACGGCAAGCTCGGGCGGTCGTGAATCAGGCGTCCTGCAGCACCGAGACCGGTTGCCCGCTCTGGGCGGGGCCCTGCTCGGGCAGGAAGCCGGCCGCGGCGCGACGGCGCCCGCGGGCCTTGGCCTCGGCCCGGGCGATCTTGGTGGGATGAAGAAGCTCGGCGAGGCGGGCGAGGCTCTCGGCGTCGTCGAGGTTTCGTGACTCGAAATCGGGCATGGTGGTCCCCCGGGCGCGCGGCCCGTGGTTGGCGGGGGGTACGCATACTCACGCTAGAGAACCAGTAACGGTGAAGAACTTGTACAGTTCCGTACCGCGCGTCACCGTGCAAGAAAAAGTTTCGGCCTACCACCCAAAGACGGTGGCACCACACGGCGACAGTGCCCAGTGTTCTAGCAGCACGCGCATGGGGTCAGGGTGCGCCAACGCACCCCGGGTATGATGCGGCGCATGACAATCTTGCGTGCATTGCAGCGAAGACGCGCGGCGGCGGATTCCGGGAGCCGGTCAAAACCGAAACGCCCGTGAGACGCCAGGCACGAAACCTTGTTCGAGTGCTTACCTCCGGGCCGGGTTCGGTGCGGTCGTCAATGACCGCCGACGCGAACCGGGGCGGCTCTCGAATACAGTCCTGCCGGATCGTTCCGCTCCCCAACCCGCATCGATGCGTGCCGGTTCCGCCGGTCCATGCCGCGCCGCTCAGGACACGATGGAGGAAGCGACGGGGAGCGGGAGCCCCTACCCACACGGGAGGAGGTGATCCTCGCCCCGCCTCGGTCATCCGACACGGAGCTGCAAACCACCGTTCGGCATTCGCAGGACCGAGGCCGCGCCGGCGTCAGCCCCGCGGTTCGGTCGCAGCACGGGCGGACTGGGCCATGCGGATCAGGTCCCGCACGGTGAGCTCGTGGTACTCGGGCGGTTCGGACTCAGCCTGTCGAATCGTGGCCTCGCGGGCCAGGATCGTGCGCTGCGTGCGCCGGGTGAATCCGGCCCGCCATGCCTGCGCCAACGCTATCATGGGTGCCCTCCCGTGATCGTCCAATAAAGGCTAACAAACCTTCACCGTACGATAAAGTCTTGACAGGAGGATTGTCGGCTCATCCGGGTCCGCGAGGGGCGCCGCCCGGACCGTCAAGCGCTTGCTGCTGCCGCGTTATTGGCGCTGAGGCGGCACGGCGCGAATCGGAAGAATTTTGTCCTGGCCTATGCTGATCCGCGCGCGACGGCCGAATCGGCGGCCGAATCAGCGTGTGTCCTCGCGCAGCAACTCGGTGTTGATGGCAAACGCCGCCATTGCCCCCTCGGCGGCCGCCACGATGGCGAGCTGGACCCGCCGTGACGCATCGCCCGCCACGTAGAGACCCGGCACGTTCGTCTCCTCGTAGTCGCCGGTCGGCACCGTGCCCTTGCGCGACAGGTCGCAGCCGAGCCGCGCGACGAGCGGGGAGGGGATGCACGGGCCGGTGGTGAAGAACAGGGCGGCGCATTCGAGCGCCGTGCCGTCGCGCAGGCGCACCGTCGAGAACCGCCCGTCCTCGCCCTCGAGCCGGGCGACCGCGCGCTCCTCGATCCGGATACCGTTCCGGGCGAGGCGGTCCCGCTCCGGTTCGTCGAGGCCGCAGGGGCCGTCGGTGAGCAGCGTCAGATCGCGGCTCCAGGCGGTGAGTTCGAGGGCGAGACCCATGCCCGCTCCCTTGGCCGTCTCGCCCGGGCCGTAGACCGCGAGCGGCCGGTCGCGGTTCTCGTAGCCGTCGCAATAGGGGCAGTGGTGGACGCCGTGGCCCCAGAACTCCGAAAACCCCTCGATGGCCGGCAGGTCGGTGCGCAGGCCGGTGGCGAGGATGATCCGGCGGGCATCGGCCCGGCGCTGGTCCTCCATCACCACCCGGAAGCCGTTCGGCGCCCGCACCGCGTCGACGGCGCGCCCGTCCCAGATCTCGACCGTGTCGTAGCCGGCGAGTTCGCGCCGTCCCTCGTCACGGAGGTCACCCGGCGCGCGGCCGTCGCGGCCGAGGAAGCCGTGCATGCGCGGCGTCACCGCGTTGCGCGGATGGCCCGCATCGATCAGCAGCACCCGGCGCCGGCAGCGCCCGAGGATGAGCGCCGCCGACAGCCCCGCCGGACCGCCGCCCACGATGATCACGTCCCGCATGTCGCCGTCCCGAAAGCCGTCACCTGCGAGGTAGACGCATCGGCGGCTCGCCGGGTTCGCCGCAGGCCCAACGAAAAAGGGCGCTTGCGCGCCCTTCCTCGTCCGTCCGTGGGCCTTGAGATCAGGCCGCGGCGGTGCTGGTGGCGATGCCCTTCTCGGTGAGCAGCTGCTGCAGCTCGCCGGACTGGAACATCTCGCGGGTGATGTCGCAGCCGCCGACGAACTCGCCCTTGACGTAGACCTGCGGGATGGTCGGCCACTGCGAGAAGGCCTTGATGCCCTCGCGGATCTCCATGTCCTCGAGCACGTTCACGCCCTTGAACGGCACGCCGAGGTAATTGAGGATCTGGGCCACCTGGCCCGAGAAGCCGCACATCGGGAATTGCGGCGTGCCCTTCATGAACACGACCACGTCCTGGGACTTGATCTCGGTCTCGATGCGGCTGGTGACGTCGGTCATGGTTCTACCCCTGTGTGGGCTCTAGCTAGTGATGGTCGTTCGGGTTTTGCAAGATGGAGGCGAGGCGCAGGAGCGCCCAATCGAGGGTGAAGTCCTCGGCCACGAGTTCCTCGGGCGTGAACGGGCTGCGGTCGGGCAGGCCGACCGCCAGTTTGTCGCCCCACACCGCCAGATCGCCGGCGGCCACCGTCTTCGCGTCGCGCCAGAGGCCGTCCCAGTCGATCCGCTGCCGCATCGATCGCGTGTAGCGGCGCCTCGCCGTCGCGTGGGATGCGACGATCTCGGCCCGCCACGGGCGCGTCGACTGCGCACTCGGAGCCGACAGGTACTTGAGGACGTGAACCAGCATCACCCGCAGGGTGCCCTCGAAAGCCCTGATCTCCGACAGCCCCACCGACTCGACCTCCTCGATGATGTTGTCCCAGTCGAGGGTGTTCGAGAGGTCCGGGCGCGCCCCGAGGGCGCGCAGAGCCGCCGCCTGCTGCTCCGCCCAGGCGACGACGTCCTCGTCGTAGAGGCTCGGCCGATCCGTGCGGATCTCGTCCATGCGGCGGCTCTCCGAGGGCATCGATCCTTGAGGTATCAATCCTGCGGCACGCCCGTGGTCAGGGCAAGGGCGTGCAGCACGCCGCCCATGCGCCCCTGCAGCGCGCCATAGACCATCTGGTGCTGCTGCACCCGCGACTTGCCCTTGAACGCCGCCGACACGACGGTGGCGGCGTAGTGGTCGCCGTCGCCGGCGAGGTCGCGGATCTCGACCGTCGCGTCGGGCAGGGCCTCCTTGATCATCGTCTCGATCTCGCGGGCATCCATCGGCATCGGGGTCGTCTCCTACTCGGAATCGGGTTGCTTCGAAGATATCAGGAGCGTGTGAACCCGTTCATTCCTGCCCGCAACCTCATCCTGAGGTGTGGGCGATCGAAGATCGCTGAGCCTCGAAGGAGGGCTCCAGTTAGCTCGGAGACTTCTGGAGCCCTCCTTCGAGGTCAGTCCATCTTCGATGGACTGACACCTCAGGATGAGGTCGTGGGTGGGACAGGTTGGACGAAGCGCTCGAACGAACCCTCAGGCCGCATCGGCCGCGGGACCCGCCATGAAGCCCGGCAGCCAGCCCTCATGCGCCTTGCGCAAGGTCTCGAGGTCGACGATCTCGTCGCCCGGCAGGGTCAGCGAATCGGCGCCGGTGACGCCGATCACCGCCGCGTCGATGCCTTGAGCGCTGGCGCTGTAGAGCAGGTCGGCGACCGCGTCGGGCTCCACCGCCAGGAGGTAGCGGCCCTGGTCCTCGCCGAACAGGTAGGCGTGGCAGGCCACCGGCAGCGGGCATTCGGGGAGCACCGCGCCGATGTTGCCGGCGAGCGCCATCTCGGCCACCGCCACCGCGAGGCCGCCGTCGGAGAGGTCGTGGACGGTGTCGACGATCCCCGAGGTGATGAGCCCGCGCACGAAATCGCCGTTGCGCTTCTCGGCGGCGAGGTCGACCGGGGGCGGCGCGCCTTCCTCGCGGCCGCAGATCGTGGCGAGATACGCCGACTGGCCGAGCCAGCCCTTGGTGGCGCCGATCAGCACCAGGGCGTCGCCGTCGCGCTTGAACGCCACCGTGGCGATCTTCTCGACATTGTCGACCACCCCGACGCCGCCGATCGACGGGGTCGGCAGGATGCCCACGCCCTCGGTCTCGTTGTAGAGCGAGACGTTGCCGGACACGACCGGGAAGTCGAGGGCGCGGCAGGCCTCGCCGATGCCCTGGATGCAGCCGACGAACTGGCCCATCACCTCCGGCTTCTCCGGGTTGCCGAAGTTGAGGTTGTCGGTGATGGCGAGCGGGCGGCCGCCGACCGCGGTGATGTTGCGCCAGGCCTCCGCCACCGCCTGCTTGCCGCCCTCGACGGGGTCGGCCTCGCAGTAGCGCGGGGTTACGTCGGTGGTGAGCGCCAGGCCCTTCGGCCCGTCCTCGACCCGCACCACCGCGGCGTCGCCGCCGGGCTTCTCGACGGTGTTGCCGAGGATGAAGTGGTCGTACTGCTCGTAGACCCAGCGCTTCGAGCACAGGTCCGGCGAGCCGACGAGCCTCGTGAGCGCATCGACGTTGCGCATCGGCGCCGCCACGTCCTCCGCCTTGATCTCCGGCTGGTGGGCGTTCTGGCGGTGCGGCCGGTCGTAGAGCGGCGCCTCGTCGCCGAGCTCCTTGATCGGCAGGTCGGCGACGGTCTCGCCGCCGTGCTTGATGACGAAGCGGAGCGTGTCGGTGGTGTGGCCGATGATCGCGAAGTCGAGGCCCCACTTCACGAAGATGGCCTGCGCCTCCGCCTCCATGCCGGGCTTGAGCACCATGAGCATGCGCTCCTGGCTCTCCGACAGCATCATCTCGTAGGCGGTCATGCCCGGCTCGCGGGTCGGCACCGCGTCGAGGTTCAGCTCCACCCCGAGATTGCCCTTGGCGCCCATCTCGACCGCCGAGCAGGTCAGGCCCGCCGCACCCATGTCCTGGATCGCGATCACGGCGCCGGATGCCATCAGCTCGAGACAGGCCTCGAGCAGGAGCTTCTCCGCGAAGGGGTCGCCGACCTGCACGGTCGGGCGCTTCTCCTCCGAGGAGGCGTCGAAGGCCGCCGACGCCATGGTGGCGCCGTGGATGCCGTCGCGGCCGGTCTTCGAGCCGAGATAGACGATCGGGTTACCGACGCCCGTGGCGGCGGCGTAGAAGATCGCGTCGGTCCTGGCGAGGCCGACCGCCATGGCGTTGACCAGGATGTTGCCGTCGTAGCGGGTGTGGAAGCCCACCGCCCCGCCGACCGTCGGCACGCCGAAGGAATTGCCGTAGCCGCCGATGCCCGCGACCACGCCCGAGACGAGGTGGGGCGTGCGCGGATGGTCCGGCGAGCCGAAGCGCAGCGCGTTCAACGCTGCGATCGGCCGGGCGCCCATGGTGAAGACGTCGCGCAGGATGCCGCCGACCCCGGTGCCCGCGCCCTGATAGGGCTCGATGAAGCTCGGGTGGTTGTGGCTCTCCATCTTGAACACGCAGGCGAGCCCGTCGCCGATGTCGATGACGCCGGCATTCTCGCCCGGGCCCTGGATCACCCACGGCGCCTTGGTCGGCAGCGTCTTCAGGTGGAGGCGCGAGGACTTGTACGAGCAATGCTCGTTCCACATCGCCGAGACGATGCCGAGTTCGGTGATGGTCGGCTCGCGCCCGATCAGCCCGACGAAGCGCTGGTACTCGTCCTCGGTCAGGCCGTGCTGGCGCACGAGCTCGGGCGTGATGGAGACGTCGTTGCGGATCATGCGGCATCCTCTCGCCGGTCGGGCGGCCCTGCTGCCCGTGCGCTTACTGCCTGACGGGGCCGAAAGGCAACTCGCGCCAGCGAGACTCAGGCCGTCTGGACCGCCGCGGCCGCATGGCGTCGCCGGCTGCGTCGCCGGCCGAGATAGAGCAGGAGCCCCGTCACCCCGAAGAGCGGCATCGCGAGCGCCGCCAGCATGAAGGCGATCCAGCCGACCGGGCCGAAGAATTTTCCCTCGTGCAGGGCGAGCATGCTGCCGGTGAGCCGCGCGCCCAAGGCCCGCTCGGCGTAGAGGTCGCGGGAGACGAGGCTGCCGTCGGTGTGGAAGCGCCACTCGTCGCGGGCCTGGAAATGGGAGGCGTCGGCTGCCACCGCCCGGATGCGGATCGTCTCGCCTTCGCGGGCCGGGGCGAGGGAGGCGGTGGCGTAGGGGCCGGCCGCCGCCGCGAAGGCCGTGAAGGCGGGATCGAGGGGGACCGGCGCGCCGTCCTTCTTCGTCATGCCCCGAGCCTGCGCCGTCGCGGGCGGGCGGCCGGTGAGCAAGTAGGTCGCCCCGTCGCGGTACCAGCCATATGACCACCACAGGCCGGTCAGCGCCATCATCAGGTAGAGCACCAGCATCCAGGTGCCGACGACCGCGTGTAGCGACCAGTACAAAGCCCGGCCGCGGCGGTTGAGCGCCGGCTTCAGCCAGATCCGCCAGTCGCGTCGGCCCTTCGGCCAGCGCAAGTAGAGGCCCGACAGCGCGAGATAGACCAACGCCAGTGCCGAGGCGCCGGTGAGGGTGCGGCCCCAGCCGTCGCCGTTGCCGGGAAGCAGCAGCCAGCGATGCAGCCGCCGCACGGTGTCGAAGAACTCCTCGCCCCGCGCCGGCCCGAGGACCCGCCCGTCGTAAGGATCGACATAGGTCTCGGTGCCGCGCCCGGGACCGTCGGCAAGGCGCACCCGCGCCGCCCGGTCGGGCGCGCCGTTCAGGACCATCAGCGTGACGCGCCGCCCCGGCGCCTCGTCCTTGAGGCGGGCGATCAGCGCGTCCGGTGTCAGCCGCGGGGCTTCCCGGGCCGAAACGGTGACGATGCCGGGGCTCATGAGGCCCGTGACCTCGTCCTCGACGCTGAGGATGCCCCCGGTCACCCCGACCAGCATCAGCACGAGGCCGGCGGTCAGGCCGAGGAACCAGTGGAGCTGGAACAGGGCGTTTCTCACCGGCACGGCCCCGCCTCAGGCAGCAGGGGAACGTGTACGAGCGCGGCGCCGGGTCGACTCATGATTCGTATTCCCGTGCCGCGCACCGGGCCGACCGATCGCTGCCGCAAGATCGCCGGCCGATATTCCTCGTCATGCCGACGCTTATGGCCCGAACGACGAGGGTGTCAACGATTCCGCCGCAGGTCGCAGGCGAAACATCATTATAACGATTCCAGCTTGGGCGTGAGCCCAAGATCATCGGGGCTCGTTTACTTCGATCGTGAGTGCTGCTCACATGTGAAACGCGGACAGGGGCGAGCCGCCGCAGTTTCTCCTTGACGAGTCTCTCGCCTCCGCCGGACTCTCCCATCCGGCAACGCGACGCCGGCCTCCAGCCAGAGACGATCGCGGCCGAGAGGAGAGGAAGCATGACGTCCATCCGCGAGGCGCTGCGTGGCGCCGTCATCGCCGTGTCCCTGTGCGGCCCGTCCGCGATCCTGATGCTCTCCGGCCCGGCCGCCGCACAAGAGGCGGCCAAGCAGGAGGTCGTGAAGATCGCCTTCATCGATCCGCTCTCGGGCGGCGGCGCGCCGACCGGCGAGGCGGGTCTGCGCCACTTCCAGTACATGGCGGAGGTGCTGAACGCGCGCCAGAAGCAGTTCCGCTTCGAGGTGCTGGCCTACGACAACAAGGTCAACCCGCAGGAGACTCTGATCGCCGCCCAGAAGGGCATCGACGCCGGCGCCCGGGTGCTGGTGCAGGGCAACGGTTCCTCGGCGGCCGCCGCGCTCACCGATTTCGTCGCCAAGCACAACGAGCGCAACCCGAGCCGCCAGGTCATCTACATCAACTACTCGGCCGTCGATCCATCGCTGACCAACGAGAAATGCAACTACTGGCACTTCCGCTTCGATGCCAATTCGGACATCAAGATGGAGGCGCTAACGAACTTTATGAAGGCGCGGCCCGAGATCAAGAAGGTGTATCTGATCAACCAGGATTACTCGTTCGGACAGTCGGTGCGCCAGCAGGCCCGCGCCATGCTGAAGGCCAAGCGGCCCGATATCGAGATCGTCGGCGACGAGGTGACGCCGTTGCAGAAGGTCAACGACTTCGCGCCCTACATCACCAAGATCCGCGCCTCGGGGGCGGATGCGGTCATCACCGGCAACTGGGCCCAGGACATCAACCTGCTGCTGAAGGCCGCGGCGGAAGCCGGGCTCCAGGCGGGCTTCTACACCTACTATGCCGGGGGCACCGGCGGCCCGACGGTGGTGCGCCAGACCGGGCTCGCACACCGGGTGTTCGAAGTCTCGCAGGGCGCCGCCAATGAGGGCGATGCCGCCGCGCAGGAGTTCGAGGCGGCGTTCCGGGCCCGCACCGGCATCGGCTCGACCTACCCGCGCGCCTTCAACGCGATGAACGCGCTCCTGACCGCGATGCAGGAGGCCGGCTCGTCCGAGGCGCGCAAGGTGGCGCCGAGGCTCGAACAGGCCCACCTCAAGCCGCATGTCGGCAGCGACGGCTTCGTGCGCCCCGACGACCACCAGTATTTCCAGACGATGTTCGTCCACTCCTTCGGCCCGATGGAGCCCGGGATGCGCTTCGACGAGGAGGGGACCGGCTGGGGCTGGAAGATGGTCGGCCGGGTCGAGACCAAGGACACGCTGCTGCCGACCACCTGCAAGATGGACCGGCCGAGCTGACACGGGGAGCGCGGGACCCTTACGGGGCCCGGTCCGCCTCCGTCAGGGCATCCAAGAAGGCGTCGAGCATGGCGGCCGCGAAAGCCTCCATGTTGGCGGCGCGGTCGCTGGCGCCGGTCTCCAGGGTGTGGCGGCGGGCGACCGGGCCGGCGACGGCGAGGCAGGTATGGCCGGCGGCATCGCCGTAGCGGTTGCCGCCCGGCCCCGCGGCACCGGTCTCGCACAGGCCCCAGACTGCGCCGTGGCGCTCGCTCACGAGGGCGGCCACGCGCTCGGCATAAGGTTCGCTGGCGCTGCGCAGGCCCGCCATCCCGGCCGCGTCGAGACCGATCAGGGCCTCGCGCGCCTGGGCGGTGTAGACCACCGCGCCGCCGAGAAAATAGGCCGAGGCGCCCGGCACCGCGAGCAGAGCCGCGGAGACGAGGCCGCCGGCGGAGGATTCGGCCACCGCGACGGTCTCCCGCCGGGCCGTCAGCCGGGCGGCGATGCGGCCGGCCCTGTCCATCAGCGCTTGCAAGCGGCGTCCTCCTGCCTCGAAGGGCGGAAGCGTAGCCGGTCGGGCCCTACTCCGCCAGCGCGCCGTCGTCGTCGGCGCCGTTCGGTGCCAGCCGCACCCAGGCGTCGAGAGCCTTGCCGATCCCGAGGCCGACGAGGCCCACGAAGCTCAGCGACAGCGCGATATGGAGGAAAAGGGACGCATCAGACATCATACTCACCCGACATGAAAGGTTTCGAGGAGAACCGCGGAGGCTACGCGCCCCCCGGTCCCGGTTCATGGGCTCCCTGTGGCTGGGAATGCGGCCGGAGGGCTCCGACCTAAGAGGGTCGGCGGCGCCGGCTTTCGGGACGACGTCATCCCGGTTGGACGGGGTGTCGCACCGCCTTTGGGCGGAACGATGGTCCCGGTGTGGCGGGACGCTACTCTTGGTGGAGACTGCCCCGGTCGCGCCGGCCGGGCGGTGCGCTCCCGCACCTCGGCCGGGGTTCGGGCCTGGATTCGGGCTGGAGCCTGGGAGGCCGTCCGGGTCGTCATGCCGCCTCCGCGAGCACGCGCTCGGCCAGCGCCAGGCCGCTCAGATAGGCGAATTCCACCCGGGGCCCGAGGCAGCCGTCGCCGGCAAAGCCGAGGCCGGTCCCCGGCGCGAACAGGCAGGGTTCGCCGACCGCCCGCTCGACCGCGGCGTAGCGCCAGCGATGGGCGGCGCAGTGGCGGATCCCGCCGAGCGGGACGATATCCCGGAGGGCCCCGACCAGCCGCTCGGCGACATCGTCCGCCGCGCATTCGAGATGGACCCGCGACCAAGCCGGTGAGGCATGCGCGACGATCGTCCCGTCGCCGGCGCGCCCCGGCTTGCCGCCGTTCTCGGCGATCCAGGCGATCGTGGCACTGGAATCCCGGTCCTCCCGGACCGGCCCGCCGGGCAGGGGAGGGCCGTCATGGGCCAGCATCAGGGTCCAGCACGGCGCGTAGGCCACCTCCGCCACGCCAGGGAGAGCTCGGCCCGCGCTTTCGAGAAGTGCGAGGGTCTGGGGCGACGGGCAGGTCAGGAGCACGGCCGAGAACGCCGCGCCGTCCGCGAGCGCGGTGCCGTCGGCCTCCGCCAGGCGCCAGGCGCGCACGTCCCGCGCCAGGCGGCCGACGGCGCGGCCGCATTGCACGTCGAGGCCGTCGAGGAGGTCGCGTACCGGCGCGGCCATGCCGGGGGTGCCGACATGCCGGTCCGGTCCGCCCCAGGGGGCCGCGACGCCTCGCGTCGTCCAGTCCTCCACCCGGGCGATGAAGCGCGGGTCGCGGGCGGTGAAATACTGTGCGCCGTGATCGAAGCGCAGACCGTCCGGGCCGCGTCGCGTCGCCATCCGGCCGCCGGGCGCACGGCCCTTGTCGAGCACGACGACCCGTCGGCCCGCCCCGTGCAACCGGCGCGCCGCCGCGGCACCGGCAATGCCCGCCCCGATGATCGCGATGGTCCCGTCCGGGCTCAATCCTGCCGCTCCCGCATTCCGGCCGCGTCCTTGGCGGTCGCAGCGTCAACGCGCGACAATTCGCGGTGGTGCCAATCAATCGCGCGAAATCTCTCACGTCAGGCGCGGAACTTTTCGTCGCCGGCTTGAGGCCTCGAACTTGCAGGCTTAAGGCCGCGCTTCGTCTTCAAGTCCGGGATTGCCGATCCGTGCCGAACCTCGAAACCGTCGTCAGCGAGATCGTCGACGAGATGCGCCAGCGGACCGATCGCGGCGAGGTGGCGCGCTACATCCCGGAACTCGCCCGGGTCGATCCCGGCCATTTCGGCCTCGCGGTGATCGGCGCCGACGGAACGGTCGCGGCGGCGGGCGATTGCGACGTGCCGTTCTCGATCCAGAGCATCTCGAAGGTCTTCACCCTGACGCTGGCGCTCGGCATGGTCGGCGACAAGCTGTGGCGGCGGGTCGGGCGCGAGCCGTCGGGCAGCCCGTTCAACTCGGTCGTGCAGCTCGAATACGAGCGCGGCATCCCCCGCAACCCGTTCATCAATGCCGGCGCCATCGCCGTCACCGACCTGATCCTGTCGGGCCACCAGCCGCGCGAGGCCTTGGGCGAGATCCTGCGCTTCATGCAGTACCTCGCGCAGGATGCGAGCATCACCATCGACGAGGCGGTGGCGGCCTCCGAGCAGCGCACGGGATTCCGCAACGTGGCGCTCGCCAACTACATGAAGTCGTTCGGGGTGATCGACAATCCGGTCGAGTACACGCTCGGCGTCTATTTCCACCACTGCGCCATCAGCATGACCTGCCGGCAGCTCGCGGTGGCGGGCCGGTTCCTCGCCCATTCCGGGCGCGATCCCAGCACCGGCCTGTCGGTGGTGCAGGCCGAGCGGGCCAAGCGCATCAACGCCGTCATGCTGACCTGCGGCCATTACGACGGCTCGGGCGAGTTCGCCTACCGGGTCGGCCTGCCGGGCAAGAGCGGCGTCGGCGGCGGCATCCTGGCGGTGGCGCCGGGGCGTGCCTCGATCGCCGTCTGGGCGCCGGGGCTGGATGCTGCCGGCAATTCCCATCTCGGGCGCATCGCCCTGGAGCGGCTGACGAAGCGCCTCGGCTGGTCGATCTTCGGGGAGTAGGGGCTCAGCCCCGGTCAGGGCTTGCGCGCGCGCTCCTCGCGGATCGCCTCGTCGTGGTAGCCGCCGCTCGCCGGCATGATCTCCGGCCCGCGCTCCCGCGCCGCCGCCCCGGGGGCCGTCCAGTCGTTGCGGCCGCCGCGGCTGCGGCCGCCGGCCGGGAAGGCGTAGATCTTGGCGGTGATGCGCGGTCCGGTGTTGCTCATCGAGGGGTCTCCCGTGAGGGCCGTCGCGTCGCCGCCGCGGCCTCTGAGATCGTAACGAAGTGTGCCCGGGGAATGCGCGGTTTGACCACGGAAAAATCAGTGGTTGGCTACAATTCGTGCATGCCTGCGCTTGCGCCGTCGCTCGACTTGGCGGGTGTGGCGCGTGCTTGGGCGTCCTGGCGCCGTGGCGCGCAACCGGGCAGTGCGGCGCGTGATCGACGACGGCGGGTGTCGTAAGGGCGCCCTCTCCGGCCCGAGCCGTCGAAAACGCCTCGTCCCGACGATCGTTCCGCCCCCGCAGGAGGGTTGGCACGGGACCTGCTAGCACGGGGATGCCGCTGGCGGGTGATGGGCGCCACGAGAAATCACGGGCTCCATCGGAACCTGATAGAGAGACGCGAGATGACCAAATACAAGCTCGAGTATATTTGGCTCGATGGTTACACCCCGACCCCGAACCTTCGCGGCAAGACCCAGATCAAGGCCTTCGACAGCTTCCCGACCCTCGAGCAGCTCCCGCTCTGGGGCTTCGACGGCAGCTCGACCCAGCAGGCCGAGGGCAGCTCCTCCGACTGCGTGCTGAAGCCCGTCCGCCACTTCCCCGACCCGGCCCGCACCAACGGCGTTCTGGTCCTGTGCGAGGTCATGATGCCGGACGGCGTCACCCCGCACCCGTCGAACAAGCGCGCCACCATCTTGGACGACGAAGGCGCCTGGTTCGGCTTCGAGCAGGAATACTTCTTCTACAAGAACGGCCGCCCGCTCGGCTTCCCCGAGACCGGCTACCCGGCGCCGCAGGGCCCGTACTATACCGGTGTCGGCTATTCCAACGTCGGCTCGGTCGCCCGTCAGATCGTCGAGGAGCATCTCGACCTCTGCCTGTCCGCCGGCATCAACCACGAGGGCATCAACGCCGAGGTGGCGAAGGGCCAGTGGGAGTTCCAGATCTTCGGCAAGGGCTCCAAGCGGGCCGCCGACGAGATGTGGATGGCGCGCTACCTGATGCAGCGCCTTTGCGAGAAGTACGAGATCGACATCGAGTACCATTGCAAGCCGCTCGGCGACACCGACTGGAACGGCTCGGGCATGCACGCCAACTTCTCGACCGCCTACATGCGGGAAGTCGGCGGCAAGGCGTATTTCGAGAAGCTGATGGCGGCCTTCGGCGATGCCCGTGAGGACCACATCGCCGTCTACGGCCCGGACAACCACATGCGGCTGACCGGCAAGCACGAGACCGCCTCGATCCACACCTTCAGCTGGGGCGTGGCCGATCGCGGCGCCTCGATCCGCGTGCCCCACAGCTTCGTCAACAACGGCTACAAGGGCTACCTCGAGGATCGCCGCCCGAACTCGATGGGCGACCCCTACCAGATCGCCTCGCAGATCCTGAAGACCATCTCGACCGTCCCGACCGAGGTCTCGGCCGCGGCCTGAGCCTTTTCGAGACTGGTTTGAGTGAACGAGCGGCGCGGGCCTTGAGGCCCGCGCCGTTTTTCTTGGAGTCTGCTTGAGCGGCTGTGCGCATGAACCCTCCCCCCTCTGCGGAGCAGGCCGGGAGAGGGGACGCCGCTTCCGGAAATGGCTGAACCGTTCTGAAGGGCGCATCCTGGAGTAGCGTCGCGCTGCCCCTCTCCCGGCCCCTGCTGACGCAGGGTCCACCCTCCCCCGCAGAGGGGGGAGGGTTCATGCGCATAGCCGTCTCCGACCCAATCAGGCAGGCGCCTCACGCCGCCTCCATGGCGGGCTCCTGCGCCACCGTCCCGTGCCCGCCATGCTGCCTGAGCGGCCGGTTGCCGCTCAAGCGCCGCAGCAGCACGTAGAAGACCGGGGTCAGGAACAGGCCGAAGGCCGTCACCCCGATCATGCCGGAGAACACCGCGACACCCATGGCGCGGCGCATCTCCGAGCCGGCGCCGGTCGCGGTGACCAGCGGCAGCACGCCCATGATGAAGGCCATCGAGGTCATCAGGATCGGCCGCAGGCGCAGCCGGCTCGCCTCGATCGCCGCCTGCACGGGAGTCCGGCCGGAAAATTCGAGTTCCCGGGCGAATTCGACGATCAGGATCGCGTTCTTGGCCGACAGGCCGACCAGCACGATGAGGCCGATCTGGGTGAAGACGTTGTTGTCGCCCGAAGACAGCCAGACGCCGGTCATCGCCGCGAGCAGCCCCATCGGCACGATGAGCAGGATCGCGAGCGGCAGGGCCAGGCTCTCGTACTGCGCGGCGAGCACCAGGAAGACCAGGAGCAGGGCGAGCGGGAAGACCCAGACGCCCGAATTGCCGGCGATGAATTCCTGATAGGTGAGGTCGGTCCACTCGAAGGCAAAGCCCCGCGGCAGGGTCTCGGCGGCGATCCGCGCGGCGGCCGCCTGCGCCTGGCCCGACGAGAAGCCGGGAGCGGCGCCGGCATTGATGTCGGCGGACAGGAAGCCGTTGTAGCGCATCGCCCGCTCGGGCCCCGCGGTCTGGCGAACGCGCAGCAGCGTCGAGAGCGGCACCATCTCGCCCGAGCCGGCCCGCACTTTGAGCAGGCCGACATCGTCGGAGCGGGCGCGGAACGGCGCATCGGCCTGGACCCGGACCGAGTAGGTGCGGCCGAACCGGTTGAAGTCGTTGACGTAGAGCGATCCGAGATAGATCTGCAGCGTGTCGAACACGTCGGTGACCGGCACTTTCAGCTGGCGCGCCTTGGTCCGGTCGATGTCGGCGAAGAGCTGCGGCACGTTCATCTGGAAGCTGGAGAACAGGCCGGCGAGTTCCGGCGCCTGCGCGGCCTTGGCGAGGAAGGCCTTCGTCGCCTCGTTCAGCGCCTCGTAGCCGAGGCCGGCCCGGTCCTCGATCTGCAGCTTGAAGCCGCCGATGGTGCCGAGCCCGTTGACCGGCGGCGGCGGGAACATGGCGATGAAGGCTTCCGGGATCGCGGCGTATTTCTTGTTCAACGATTGCGCGATGGCGGCGCCGCTCAAGCCGGGACCCTTCCGCTCCTCGAAGGCTTGCAGGGTCGAGAAGACGATTCCCGAATTCGACGAGTTGGTGAAGCCGTTGATCGACAGCCCCGGGAAGGCGACCGCGCTCTCGACGCCGGGTTCCTTGAGGGCGATCTCGCTCATCTTGCGGATCACCTCCTCGGTCCGGTCGAGGGTGGCGCCGTCGGGCAGTTGCGCGAAGCCGACGAGGTACTGCTTGTCCTGGCCCGGCACGAAGCCGCCGGGGATCTGGCGAAACAGCAGCGCCGTCACCCCGACGAGGACGAGGTAGATCGCCATCATCGCGCTCTTGCGCGAGATGACGCCGCCGACCCCGCGCCCGTAGCCGTCCGAGGCCCGGCCGAAGGCGCGGTTGAACCGGCGGAAGAACCAGCCGAGCAGGGTGTCGAGGATGCGGGTCGGCCGGTCCTTCGGCGCGTGGTGATCCTTGAGCAGCAGGGCCGAGAGGGCGGGAGACAGGGTCAGCGAGTTGATCGCCGAGATCACGGTCGAGATCGCGATGGTCAGCGCGAATTGCTTGTAGAACTGGCCCGTCAGCCCGCTGATGAAGGCGAGCGGCACGAACACCGCCACCAATACCAGCGCGATGGCGATGATCGGGCCCGACACCTCCCGCATCGCCTGGTAGGAGGCGTCGCGGGGCGACAAACCGGCCTCGATGTTGCGCTCGACGTTCTCCACCACGACGATCGCATCGTCGACGACGATGCCGATGGCGAGCACGAGGCCGAACAGGCTGAGCGCGTTGATCGAGAAGCCGAAGGCGTGCATCACCGCGAAGGTGCCGACGATCGAGACCGGCACGGCGAGAAGCGGGATGATCGAGGCCCGCCAGGTCTGCAGGAACAGGATCACCACCAGCACGACGAGGGCCACCGCCTCGAGCAGGGTGTGGATCACCGCCTCGATCGAGGCGCGCACGAACTGCGTCGGGTCGTAGACGATCTGGTAGTCGACCCCCTCCGGCATGGTCTGCTTGATCTCCGCCATGGTGCGGCGGACCGCGTCGGAGATCTGGATCGCGTTCGAGCCGGGCGATTGCGAGATCGGAAGCGCCACCGCGGACTTGTTGTCGAGGAGCGAGCGGAGCGCATAATCCGCCGCGCCGAGCTCGATCCGGGCGATGTCGCGCAGGCGCGTGATCTCGCCGTTCTCGCCGGTCTTGACCACGATGTCGCCGAACTGCTCCTCGCTGGTCAGCCGCCCCTCGGCATTGAGCGAGAGCTGCAGGTCGAGGCTTGGGATCGCCGGCGAGGCGCCGATGGTGCCGGCCGCCGCCTCGACGTTCTGGGCCTGGATCTCGCGCACCACATCGCCGGCCGACAGGCCGTGCTCGGCCACTTTTTGCGGGTCGAGCCAGATCCGCATCGCGTAGTCGCCCGAGCCGAACAGCTGAACCTGGCCGACGCCGTCGAGGCGGGCGAGGCGATCCTTGATGTTCAAGACCGCGTAGTTGCGCAGATACGTCATGTCGTATCGGCCGTTCGGCGAGACGAGGTGGACCACCATTGTCAGGTCGGGCGAGGACTTCACCGTGACGATGCCGAGCTGGCGCACGATCGCCGGCAGGCGCGGCTCGGCCTGCGAGACCCGGTTCTGGACCAGCTGCTGCGCCTTGTCGGGGTCGGTGCCGAGGCGGAACGTGACGGTCAGCGTCATGATGCCGTCCGTCGTCGCCTGGCTCGCCATGTAGAGCATGCCCTCGACGCCGTTGATCTGCTCCTCGATCGGCGTCGCCACGGTCTCGGCGATGACCTTGGGGTTGGCGCCCGGGAAGGTCGCGCGCACCACGACGGAGGGCGGCACCACGTCCGGGTATTCGGAGATCGGCATCGCGAACAGCGACAGCAGCCCGCCGATGACGATGAGCACCGAGAGCACGCCCGCGAAGATCGGGCGGTCGATGAAGAACTTGGAGAGATTCATGCCGCCCTCCGGGGGCGAGAGGGATCGCGGCAGCCGCGGTGCGGAAGCCGTTTCACGGACGAGAGAGTATGAGGTCGCGGGATCCCCTCGCCCGGCGATGCCGGGCTTGCCCGGCATCGCCGGGAGAGGAGAACTGGGATCTGTTTCGTGATGCTTGAGGGCTTCAGATCAGACTGACAGCCTGTTTGATTGCTTGGCGTATTCCATCCGACCCGCGACCTCATCCTGAGGTGTCGGTGATCGTAGATCGCACACGATCAAAGATCGACCGACCTCGAAGGAGGGCTCGAGACGTCTCTGAGAGCCTGTTTGACTTGCGACGACACAATCGCGAGGGGATTTTCCATCCTACCCTCCACCTCATCATGAGGTGCGGGCGATCGAAGATCGCTGAGCCTCGAAGGAGGGCTCCAGGGATTTCGGCGGCTTCTGGAGCCCTCCTTCGAGGTCAGTCCATCTGCGATGAACTGACACCTCAGGATGAGGTCGAGGGTGGGATAGCAAACACCTGCGATGCTGCTCTCGCAATTCAAACAGGCTCTGAGATAACCCTCACCGTTGCGCCAGCTTCCCCGTCCCCGGCTCCTGCATCGGCCGCGCGCCCATCGCCACCGGCGACGGGCTGACGAGGCTGCCCGGGCGTATCCGCTGCAAGCCGTTGACGACGATTCGCTCGCCCCCCGACAGGCCGGAGGTGACGACCCGCAGGCCCTCGACCGTCCGGCCGAGGGTGACGGCGCGGAACTCGGCCCGGCTGTCGGCCCCGACCACCAGCACGAAGCGCTTGTCCTGGTCGGTGCCGACCGCCCGCTCGTCGACGAGGAGCAGCCGCTCGGGGGCCGCCTGGCCGAGGCGCAGGCGGGCGAACTGGCCGGGAATGAGGTGCCCGTCGGCATTGGCGATCGTTGCGCGCACCCGCACCGTGCCGCTGCGGCCATCGACCTTGTTGTCGATGAACTGGAGGTGCCCGGTCGCGCGCTCGCCGTCGGCGGTCGCCATCTCGACCGGGATACGGTCGAGCCGGCCTCGCCGGCCGGAGGGCTCGGCGATCGAGCCGAGCGCCTTCAGCACCACCGCCTCGTCGGCGTCGAAACTCGCATAGATCGGATCGACCGAGACGAGGGTCGTCAGCACCGCCGCTCCCGCCCCCGTCGCCACGAGGTTGCCGGGGGTGATCTCCCGGCGCCCGACCCGGCCGCCGACCGCGGCCCGCACCTGCGTGTAGTCGAGGTTGAGGCGCGCCGCCGCCAGGGTCGCCCTGGCGGCGTCGAGATTGGCCTTGGCTTCCTTGAAGGCGTTCGCCCGCACGTCGAGGTCGCGCGCGGTGACGATGCGCTGGTCGGAGAGGCGCTGCCCGCGCTCGTAGTCGCTCGCCGTCAGGGCCAGGCGCGCCTCGGCGCCGGCCACCTGCGCCTCCAGGCGCTGCACCTCCGCGGCATAGGGCGCGGGGTCGATCGTCACCAGGAGGTCGCCGGCCTTCACGAGCTCTCCCTCCGAGAAATGCGTCGCCTGCACGGCGCCGCCGACCCGGGCCCGCACGTCGATCCGCTCGACCGCTTCGAGCCGGCCCGAGAATTCGTCGAACAAAACCACGTCGCGGGGCTCGACCGTGGCGACCGGCACCGGCACCGCCGGCTCGGCCGGCGGCGTCGCGGCGGCGGCCTGCCCTGAGGACAAGCGCGGCAGCGGCAGGTAAGGAGTGGAGGCCCCGGCGAGCAGCGCGAGGGCGAGGCCGGCCGCGACGAGGAGCGGGGGACGGGAGGGGACGACAGCAGGCTCGGGATTCACGACCGGCTCCGACATCTGTAAGGTGCGTTACACATGTCGGCATGGACGCCGGCCGTCAAGCGACTTATCTATCAATCGATACAAAAAGTGGAGCCGGCGGACGATGACGATGGGGCGGCCCCGGGCCTTCTGCACGGAGAAGGCCCTCGACGAGGCGATGGAGGTGTTCTGGCGCCACGGCTATGACGGGGCGACGCTGGCGATGCTGACCAAGGCGATGGGCATCAAGCCGCCGAGCCTCTACGCCGCCTTCGGCAGCAAGGAGGGCCTCCTGAAGGCCGCCCTCGACCGCTACGCCGAGCGCCGCTCCGCGCACATGCGCTACGTGCTGGCCGGCGCGACCGCCCGCGACGTGGCCGAGCGCTTCCTGTCGAGCATCGCCGAGAGCCACACCGATCCGGCGAACCCGCCCGGCTGCCTGCTGGTCCAGGGGGGGCTGGCCTGCGGCGCCGGTTCCGAGAACATCCCGTTCGAGCTCGCCGCCCGCCGCGCCCAGACCGAGGCCGAACTGCGTGAGCGCTTCGTGCGGGCGAAGGCCGAGGGCGACCTGACCACGGGCGACCTAACCACGGGCGACCTGGCGGACGACGCCGACCCGGCGGCGCTCGCCCGCTTCCTGTCGACGGTCGCCTCGGGGATGGGGGTGCTGGCCTCCTCGGGCGCCGACCGCGAGGCGTTGCGCGAGGTGGCCCGCGTGTCGCTCGGGGCGTTCCCGCGGGGCGATGCGACGACCGGTCCGGATTGACCGGAATCCGACGTGGCCGCACGGGCCGCCGAGTCCGGAGCCTGCCCATGGAACGAATCCCCGTTCGTCACGGGAAAATGCTTCTAAATCAAAGACCTGGAGCAGCACCCACTGACATCGTGATCGCACGCCGTTCTCGTCGTCGCGACCGATTCCGTTCGATCAGCCGTGACCGGCCCCTGCCCGAGGTGATTGCGCTGACGGCTCAGCGTCTTCGGTCGGTAGCGGGGTTAAGTATTCGGCATAACTGCCGTGGGGTCAGCTTTTTACAAAAAATTATTTCGCCTCTGGTTTCGTGTCTGCCCGGGGGCATCCGCCCCACCCCCTACAGGCCCAGTGCCAAGCCCTCAAGGCAAGCAGTGCGTCGCGAGCTGGATCACCGCATGTTCTCCCTGTCCAAGCTGGCCGTCAGGCTGCCCTCGACCATCGTCGGCCTCGCGCTCGTCAGCGCGACGGTGATGGGCGGCCTGAGTTGGTATTCGGCCAAGAACAGCCTCGTCTCGGCCGTCCAGGACCGGCTCGCGCTGTCCGCGACGGCGACCGGCCACGGCATCGCCCTGGTCGCCGATCAGGCCAGGACCGATTTCACCGCCGCCGCCGGTCACCCGCAGGTGGCCTCGAACTTCACCGACCTGATCGAGAACCTCGATCCGGGCAAGCCGGACTATGCCGGGATCCTGGCGGCCTTCCGGGCCCCGCCGAGCCCCGAGGCGCGGCTCGCCTTCGACGGCACCACGACCAACACCATGTATGGCCGCCGGCACGTCAAGGTGCAGGAGGTGGCCCGCAAGCTCCTGAGCCAGCCCGGTCACGCCGACCTGCTGTTCCTCGATCCGAACGGACGCATCGTCTACACGGCGACGAAGGGCGACGACTTCGCCGCCTCGGTCACCGACCCGGCCCTGCGCGACACCGGCCTCGCCCGGCTGTTCGAGCAGATGAAGGGGGCCGGGCCCGACGCGGTGTCGTTTGCCGACTTCTCCGCCTATCCGGTCGGCGGCACGCCCGCGGCCTTCATCGGCAAGGCGATGAGCCGGCGTGCCAACGTCGCCATGGGCACCGCGCAGGCGGTGGAGCGGGCCGGCTACATCGTGATGCGGATGTCGCCCGCCCTGTTCGACGCGACCCTGGCGCAGCGCGCCGGCCTCGGCGAGACCGGCCAGGCCCTGGTGGTCGGTGCCGACGGGCTCCTGCGCGGCAAGCCGCCGCTCTCGGCCGGCATCGCGGCCGGCGCGCCGGCGAGCGCCCTCGGCATCGCCCCGGACAACCTCGTCGCGAAGGCGCCGTTCTCCTACGCGGCGGCCGACGGCCGCCACATGGCGGTCGGCGCCACCGTGCCGGTCCTCGGCGCGCAATGGACCATGCTGGCGGAGCAGTCCGAGGCCGAGGCGCTCCGGGCGGTGGACGAGCTGTCCCGCCTCCTCGTGATGATCGGGCTTGCCGTGCTCGCCGGCACGGCGGTGCTCGGCCTCCTGATGTCGCGGGCGATCGTGCGTCCCCTCGCGGCGCTCACCTCGGCCATCAAGGCGCTCGCCGCCCGCCAGGCCCTCCACGAGGTGCCCGGACACCGGCGCCGCGACGAGATCGGCGACATCGCCCGGGCGGTGGTGATGATCCGCGACGTGTCGCTGGAAGAGGCGGCCCAGCAGCTCCAGACCACCGAGGCGGCCCGCCTGCGCGAGGAGCAGGCCCGCCGCAGCTTGCTGCGCGACCTCGCCGACCGGTTCGAGGTCTCGGTCGGCGGCATCGTGGCGCGGGTCTCGGGCGCGGCCGAGGGTCTGAGCGGGGCCTCCGGTGCCGTGACGCAGGCGGT
Source organism: Methylobacterium sp. 142-1Y (assembly GCF_057747795.1). Classification (NCBI taxonomy): domain Bacteria; kingdom Pseudomonadati; phylum Pseudomonadota; class Alphaproteobacteria; order Hyphomicrobiales; family Methylobacteriaceae; genus Methylobacterium; species Methylobacterium sp. 142-1Y. The sequence goes on from NZ_CM173224.1 coordinate 2,748,128, forward strand.
CGACGGAACCGCGTCCCGCTCGGTCAGCGTCGCGTCCACCGCCCGGCAGACCAGCGGCAATGTCGGCGCCGTCGCGGCGGCAGCGGAGGAGTTGGGCGCGACCGTGGCGGAGATCGGCCGGCAGGTCGTGCAGGCCGCCGGCATGTCGGCCGAGGCGGTGGCCCAGGCCCAGGCCGCCGGCGGGACGATGGCGGACCTGTCCGCGGCGGCCGCCCGCATCGGCGACGTCGTCGGCCTCGTCTCTCAGATCGCCAGTCAGACCAACCTGCTCGCGCTCAACGCGACCATCGAGGCGGCCCGCGCGGGCGCGGCCGGACGCGGCTTCGCGGTGGTCGCGGCGGAGGTGAAGGAACTCGCCGGCCAGACGGCACGAGCCACCGACGAGATCGGCCGCCACGTCGCGGCGATCCAGTCCACCAGCCAGGGCGCCGGGGAGGCGATCGCCGGCGTCACCGTGCAGATCGAGGCGATGAGCCAGGTCACCACCGGCATCGCCTCGGCGATCGAGGAGCAGGGCGCGATGACCCACGAGATCGTGCGCCAGATGGCCGAGGCGACCGACGGCACCTCCGCGATGACCCGCGACATCGCCGAGGTCGCCGACGCCGCCGGCACGGCGGGCCGCGCGGCCTGCGAGGTGGCGCAGGTCTCCGACGACCTGTCGGACCAGTGCGCCCGCCTGCGCCAGGAGGTCGACGGCTTCCTGGCCAGCGTGCGGGCGGCCTGACCGGGGCCGGCGGGCCGAGGATCATGGGACCGGTGGAGCGACGCCCGGGCACGACGCCCGAGGCGCCGCTTCATCGTGTCGGACCAGGCATTGGGCCGAGGCGATCATCTATGGTCCCTGCGGCAAGACCGTGAACCGGGCCGCTTTTGACCGCTCCGAAGCCCGGAAATCCAAAAATCTGGATCGCTGATCATACGAAATCCGGAAGATCACTTCCGGATTTCGTATGATCAGCCCGCGCGGCGCCTGAGTAAAGCCGCTTTCCGCATCGCAAAGCGATCAATCGGAAAGCGTATGAGAGTGTGTTTGACGCGCGAGAAGCGGGGCGCGAAGAGGTTTTCTGTCTCGCCCGCGACTCAGATCGCTGAGCCTCGAAGGAGGGCTCCAGATGGCGCTGCGATTGCTGGAGCCCTCCTTCGAGGTCAGTCGATTTCCAATCGACCAACACCTCAGGATGAGGTTGCGGGTGGGATGGAGTGCATCGATCAGCCGGGCAGACTCTGAAAGCAGGAGAGCGCTCTCGGCAGGACTGCTTGCCCTTGGCCGTCCCCTTGGCCGTCCGCGCGCCCTCCGGTCACCGCCTCACCCCTGCTCCAGCACCCGCATCACCGCGTAGAGCGCGGATTTCGCCTCGAAGCCGATGCCGGGCAGGTCCGGCATCGCGACGCGGCTGTCCGCCACCGGCACCGCATCGGCAAAGCCCCCGAACGGGGCGAAGACGTCCGGGTAGCTCTCGTTGCCGCCGAGCCCGAGGCCCACCGCGATGTTGAGGGCGAATTGATGCCCCCCGTGGGGCACGCAGCGGCGCGGCGACCAGCCATGGGCGCGCAGCACGTCGAGGGTGCGCAGGTACTCGACCAGCCCGTAGGACAGGGCGGGATCGAATTGCAGGATGTCCCGGTCGGGCCTCAAGCCGCCGTGGCGGATCAGGTTGCGGGCATCCTGGTGCGAGAACAGATTCTCGCCGGTGGCGAGCGCCCCGTCATAGGTCGTGGCGAGCGCGGCATGGGCCAGGTAGTCGAGGGGATCGACCGGCTCCTCGTACCAGCGCAGGCCGTAGGGCGCGACCGCCCGGCCGAAGCGGATCGCCTCCTCCAGGGTGAAGCGGCCGTTGACATCGACGCAGAGGCGCGAGCCGTCGCCGCCGAGCACGTCCAGCACCGCCTCGATCCGGGCGACATCCTCGTCGAGCGGCACCAGCCCGACCTTCATCTTCACGGTGCTGTAGCCGCGGTCGAGATAGGAGCGCATCTCGTCCTGAAGGGCGTCGAGGCCCTTGCCCGGGTAGTAGTAGCCGCCCGCCGCGTAGACCCAGGCCGTCGGATCGGCGTCGCCGCCGCGGTAGCGGTCGGCCAGCAGCCGCCAGAGCGGCACGCCCTTCGCCTTGGCCAGCGCGTCCCACAGGGCCATGTCGAGGACGCCGACCGCCACCGAGCGCTCGCCGTGGCCGCCGGGCTTCTCGTTCCTCATCATCGCGCCCCAAGCCCGGTGCGGGTCGATCAGACCGTCCTCGCCCAGGAGATCGTCCGGGCCGGCGGCCAGGAGGCGCGGGATGAAGCGCTCGCGCAACAGCCCCTGCGGCGCGTAGCGACCGTTGGAGTTGAAGCCGAAGCCGACGACCGGGCGACCGTCGACCACCCGGTCGGTCACCACCGCGACCACGCTCGCCGTCATGGTCGAGAAGTCGATCCAGGCGTTGGCGATGTCCGACTTGATCGGCGCGACGATGTCGCGGATGGCGGTGATGCGCATGGCGGATCCCTCACGAGCCGGGTCTACGAGGCTGGTCGTCGTCTGGTAGGGGCGCCCGCCCGCGCTGGCAAATGCGCGGGATGCACTCCGCGTCAGCGCACCGTGCCGTTCTTCTGCGCGCCGGGGCCGGTGCCGGGGGCGCCGCTGCCGGTCGGGCCGTCGCGCCGCACGCTCGGACCGGGGCCCATGTTGCCGCCGCTCGACCCCTGCGAGCCCGTCGAGCCCATGCTGCCCGGGTTGTTGCCGCCGATGCCGGTGCCCGGCGGCTGGCTCGCCATGCCCGAGCCGGTATTGCCGCTGGAGGGCGGGGCGACGCCGGTGCCGTTGTTGATGCCCTGCGCCGCGGCGGTGCCGGCCGCGAGCGCAAGAGCGAGGGCGAGGAGGGAGGTGCGAATCGGCATGAGGTGGTGTCCGCTTTTCGGGATGCGATCGGCAGGATGCGATCGGGCCCGGGCAACGGCAGGACCGTGCCGGCGTTCCCGCCCGGGCGGCCCCGTCGTCGACGCAGGGTCGGGCCGACGGGCGACACCCCCGATCGGCGGACGGCCCGGCAGGACGGCCCGCCGCCCCGTCCCGGCATTCCGTCTTGGCATTCGGACCGGTCTGCATGCAAACTGCGCACGCTGTCGTCCCGTCGTCACGGAACGGCGGTTATCGCCACCCGGCAGAAGGTGGCGCGGATCTTGAAAGGGAGCGCGCGGGGTCCGGTCGCGATCCGTCCCGCGCGAAGGAGTTGAGATGCAGGTGTTCCTGATCGCCCTGGGGCTCGTTGCCGTCCTGGTTGTCGTCGGTGTGTTCGGTCATCATCCCGATACGCGTGAGGAGCCGGTCTCCCGGCGGCGCTCCTGATTCGGCGCTCCTGAGTCGAGAAGGGCGGCGCAACGCCCGCGTCCCTGCCGCGTTGGAATGGGCGGGCGGCCGCGCGGCGGCCCCATGGAGTCAGGTTCTCCTGCGACAGGAGCCCATCATGCCCGCATCGCCGATCCTCACCCGCGCGCTCCTCGTCGGCGCGCTCGTCTCCGCCGGCTCCCTGTCGCAAGCGAAAGACCTCCCCGACCAGACCGGAACTGGGGGCGGGCCGCGCTCCACGATCACGGCGCCGCATACCAGTTCGGTCGGCCAGACCGTGCCGGATCCCGGCTCGGTCGACACGCGCCTGGAGCGCCGGATCGACGACCGCACCCGCGAGGAGCGCGTCGACGACCGGATCGACAGCGGCATCTGCGTCGGCTGCAACCGCTAAGGGCTGATCAAATCCCCGCGAGGGGAGGGCGGCAAAGAGAGAGCGACCGGTCCGTCAGCCCAAAAGCTCGGCGAGCCGCGCCCGGGCGCGGTTGATCCGGCTCTTCACGGTCCCGACCCGGCATTCCATCGCCGTCGCGATGTCCTCGTAGGAGAGGTCGTGCACGGCGGAGAGCAGCAGGGCCTCGCGCTGGTCCGGCACCAGACGGTCGAGGGCGGCCTGCACGTCGCGCAGCTCGAGGGTACCGTGCTGCGCCGGCAGGGCGACCAGGCTCGCGGCGAACAGCCCGTCGGGATCGCCGACCTCGCGTACGCGCTTCTGGTGCTCGGAATAGAAGCTGTTGCGCAGGATGGTGTAGAGCCAGGCCGAGAGGTAGGTGCCCGGCACGAACCGGTCCTGCGCCGCCCAGGCCTTGAGCAGGGTCTCCTGCACCAGGTCGTCGGCGCGGGCGTGGTTGTTGCACAGGGTCAGGGCCCGGCGACGCAGCCGCGGCACCTCCCCCAGCAGGTCGCGGCGAAAGGCCTCCGCCGGTGCGGCGTCGAGGCCGGCGAGCGCTGCGACGAGGCGCGCGACCAGTGCCTCCATCTGCGCGGAAGGAGGGAGCGCGGCATCGGCGTAGGCGGCGCGCAGGCTCGCGCCGAGATGGGCCTGGATGCCGGCCGCCAGGGCGGGGGCCTCGTCGCGCCCGGGGGTCGTCCGGTCCGGATCGGTCTCGTCCGGACGTGCCTTGGTCGACGGCGTCATCGTGCGGTCTCCGGTGACCGGCGCTTAAGGCACGTCTCCCCATACCATTACAATGGTACCGGCATACTGGTGCGGCCGGCTTGACCGGCGCTCAGGCCGCCGATGCCGATGCCAGGACATCCGTGAGATCGGGCGGTGTCGTGCCTGGCAGCCAGCGCCCGCGCAGGTGGCGTGCCGTCGCCTGGCGCAGCTTGCCGGCGTAACCGGGGAGCGCGGGGCCGATCAGCGGCAGGGCGAGGGCGGCGATGGTGGCGCGGATGCCCGCATCGTCGAGGCTGAGCCCGGCCGCCGCGGCGTGGCGGGCGATCTCGAGTTCCTGGCCCCAGAAATAGAGGCTCTTTGCCTGCACGTTGTCCTGCATGCGGCGCACCTCCTCCACCCGGCCGTCGGAGATCAGCGGCAGCCAGATATCCGGCATCAGCAGGTCCACGGGCCGGTCCGGCCGCCAGGTATAGGCGTCGCCCTCGACGATGCGGATCTTCTCCCGCGCCGCCGGAGGCAGCTGGGCGGCGAGGTCCAGTTCCCGGTGCAGCGCCAGCACCTCGGGGTCGATCTCCACCACCGTCACCGCGGTCACCTCCGGCTTGAGGGCGCTCGCCACCGCCGACCAGCCCATCCCCAGGCCGAAGACGACGACGTGCCCGGACGCCAGGCGGACGCCGATCTCCTGGCTCTCCAGCTCGATCGGCGTCGTCGACATCCAGGTGTCGTCGCCGCGCACCAGTGCCGCGACGTGCGGCACCAGCCGCGGCGGGCTCCAGTAGCCCTGGCAGAGCAGGTTCCCCCCGTGATGCACGGCCCAGCGGCCGGAGCGCAGCGGCGGGTAGGTCGGCACGAACAGGTCGAAGGTGAACGGGATCAGGCCCGGTGGAATCATCATGCCGTCGTCCTCAGGGAAGCCGCCGGCGCAGTGGGGGCCGATTCCCGCTCTCGGCGCAAGGCGGCGCGGCGCTACCGCGGGGCCTCCCGTTCCCCGGCGGACCGGTCCGCCGAGTCCTCGACCGCCAAGTTCACCATCGGCGAGTTCCCCGCCGGCAAGTCTTTTGTCGGCAAGTCTTCTGTCGCCAAGCCTCGCACCAGCGGCACGGCCGCCGCGCAGGCTCCCGCCATGACCCAGAACGCCCCCGCCCCGAGGCCGCCGTAGAGCGGGCCGGCGGCCAGCGTCGCCAGGGTGGTGGCAAGGCCGAGGCCGAGGGTGCCGTAGAGGGTCTGGGCCGTCGCCGCGAGGGCCGGCGGCACGGTCCGGCCGAGGATCTGCATCGCCGCGAGGTGCAGGAGCGCGAAGGTCAGCCCGTGCAGGGCCTGGATGCCGACGAGGGCCGGCACCGCGACGGTGAGCGCCGCCACCGACCAGCGTAAGGCCCCGGCGCAAGCCGCCAGCGCCAGGGCGCCGGCGGGGCCGAGGCGGGCGAGGAGCGGCGGGCCGACGACGAGGAAGACCAGCACCTCCGCCGCCACCGCCTCGGCCCAGAGCAGGCTCGCGGTCGCCGGGCTCAAGCCCGCCGCGCGCCAGCGGATCACCGCGAAGGCGTCGTGCACCGCGTGGCTGCCGATCACCAGGGCCGCCACCGCGACGAGGCGCAGAAAACCGGGCGAGCGCAGGAGCAGCCCGGCCCCGGCCGTGACCGGCACCCCGGCGGCGGTCGCGGCGGCCGGCAGGCGCAGCGTCGCGCAGCTCAGGCCCGCGAAGGCGGCGGCGCCCGCCACCGGCAGAGCCGCGAGGCCGATCAGCGCCGTGACCTGCCCGGCCGCCAGGGTGCCGGCGATGAAGGCGGCCGAGCCCGCGCCCCGCACGGTTCCGTAGGCGAAGCGGGACGCCCTCGACGCCGGCAGGGCCAGGGCGTCCGCGAGCGGGGCGAGCGGCGCCGTCGTGGCCGCGTGGGCGAGGCCGGCGAGCAGCAGCCCGGCCAATCCGTGGCCGGCGAGGTAGAGGAGGGCGCTCGCGCCCGAGAGCGCGGCGCAGGCCGCGAGCACGCCGCGTCCGGCGGCGAGCCGGTCGGCGATGCGGCCCGCCAGGGGACCGGCCACGAGGCGGATGCCGGTGCCGGCGGCGAGCACCAGCCCGACCTCGGTGGGGGTGAGTCCGCGCTCGGCAAGGAGTGCGGGCAGGAACGGCGTCGTGAGGCCGTAACCGGCATAGAGCGCGGCGTAGACGAGGAGGAAGCGCGGCAGCGCGCCTGGAACGGCCTGCATCGCGCGAAGCCTATCCGGTCCTGCGGGCCGCCGCACGGCCGGATTTCGAGAGCATTTTCCGACGAAGCGGATACCGGCCCACCGCAGAAAATGTTCCGAAATCAATTACTTGGAGAGCTTCGCGATTGCAGCGCGATCGTGAAGCGCTCTAGAGCAGGCCGGCGCCGTGCGGGTGGTCCCGCGGCGGCTCGACCGTGACGATGGCCCCGAGGCCGAGAACGAGGGCGCCGGCGGCGCAGAGGGCGAGGGAGAGAGCGGCGATGATCATGGGCACGATCTTCGCGATTCCGTGCTTAACGCGACCTTGCCGAACGGGGTGAAGAGAGGGAAAACCCCAGCATCCACACCATCGAGGCGGACGGGTGCGGCGAGGCCGCCACGGCCACGCAAACGCCATTTTCCACCGTCTCGCCAAGCGGGCTTGCGTTGGCAAGCCGAGGCGTCGCCCGCTTGGGTTTTTGCTTGTCGCAGATTTTGATCGCAAAACCGGCGGCCACTTCTGCGAAATCTGCCGAGGGGAGAAACGCCCGTGGACTATCGCACGCTCGGCCGGTCCGGCCTGAAGGTCTCGCCCCTCTGCCTCGGCACGATGATGTTCGGCGGGCCGACCCCCGACGACGAGGCCGAGCGCATCGTCGCGCAGGCCCGCGAGCAGGGGATCAACTTCATCGACACGGCGAACGCCTATACCGAAGGGCGCTCCGAGGAGGTGGTCGGCCGGGCCATCGCGCGCGACCGCGACGCCTGGGTGCTCGCCACCAAGGTGGCCAACGCGACGGGCAAGGGGCCGAACGAGCGCGGCCTGTCCCGCGCCCACATCTTGCAGGCCTGCGAGGCCAGCCTCAAGCGCCTGAACACCGACCGGATCGACCTCTACTACCTCCACAAGGAGGACCACGAGACGCCGCTCGCAGAGACCGTGCGGGCGATGGCCGACCTGATCCGGGCCGGCAAGGTGCGCTATTTCGGGGTCTCCAACCACCGCGCCTGGCGGGTGGCCGAGATCTGCCGCCTGTGCGACGAGCACGGCATCGACCGGCCGGCGGCGAGCCAGCCGTACTACAACGCCCTCAACCGGATGCCGGAGGTCGAGCACCTGCCGGCCTGCGCCCATTACGGCCTCGGCGTCGTGCCCTATTCGCCGCTCGCCCGCGGCGTGCTGACGGCGAAGTACCGCCCCGGCGAAGCGCCGCCCGAGGGCACCCGCGCCGGGCGCGGCGACACGAGGATGATGCAGACCGAGTGGCGGCCCGAGAGCCTGCGCATCGCCGAGGAGCTGAAAGCGCACGCGGCGGCCAAGGGCGCTTCGGTGATCGACTTCGCGGTGGCCTGGGTGCTCAACAACCGCGCCGTCACGGCGGTGATCGCGGGCCCGCGCACCCTCGACCAGTGGCGTGCTTACGCGGGCGCGCTCGCCTACCGCTTCACCCCGGAGGACGAGGCCCTGGTCGACGGCCTGGTGCCGGCGGGCCACCCCTCGACCCCGGGCTACACCGATCCGGCCTATCCGCTCGAGGGCCGGACCACCTGGACGGCGGCGGCAGGGTGAGCCACGCTCGCCTTCGTCAGGCTAAACGCGCATCCGATGTGGATGACGCCGGCCCGACGGCGATTTCCTCTTGGAACGCGCCGCCCACGGCTTAGTTGTTGACGCTATGTGCCCAGGCATGTCCACTGTTCGACCCTGGGAGACGGGTTGCAGACCGGAGGAGACCGATGGCGATCAAGACCACCAAGAAGGCCGAGACGAAAGCCGAGCCCGAGGCCGCCGCCCCGAAGGCCGCCAAGGCCGCCCCCAAGGCCGCCGCCGCCAAGGACGACGCCAAGGCTGAGGGCAAGGACGCTCCCAAGGACGCCGCCAAGGGCAAGAAGGTCGCCGCCCCGAAATCCGGCGACAAGCCGAACGCCCTGCAGAAGCCGCTGCAGCCGACCCCTGAGCTCGCGGCCATCGTCGGCGACAGCCCGATCCCGCGTGGCGAGGTGGTGAGCAAGGTGTGGGACTACATCCGCACGCACTCGCTCCAGAACCCCGAGAACAAGCGCGAGATCCTCGCCGACGACAAGCTGAAGAAGGTCTTCGGCAAGGACAAGGCGACGATGTTCGAGATGAACAAGTACCTCGCCCAGCACCTGAAGTAAGGCGCTCTTTTCGAACCCGGGCGACCCGCCTCCTCCCGTCCGGATGGTCGCGCAATGCGGCCATCCGCTGCCGGGGCGGGGAATGGGCAGGCCCGTCGATCGACGTCCCTGCGGACCGGACGGGTGCGCCGCGGGCGTTTCCCGGCTCGCCGGACGATCCGATGCCCCAGATGCGCGACCCGGGCCAATCCGGTCGACGGCGTGCGCTCGCCGCCATCCTGTTCCTGATCGTCCTGGTGGCCGGCGGCGTCTGGCTCGCCGACACGCTGCGCCGGGAGGCGGCGCGCGAGGATTGCCTGGCGAGCGGCCGGCGCGATTGCGCGCCGCTTCCCTCCCTCGACCCGTGACCTCGGCGCCCGTTTGCTGGCTGACCGGATCGAAGCCCTCGATGTCATCCCGGGGCCGCCCAGCGGAGCCCGAATCCATGGCCGCTGGCTTCGGACGATGTCGGACTGCGTTCCGCCTGATCCTCCACCGTCAGCAGTTATGGATCCCGGGTTCTCGACGTCGTCGAGCCCGAGGATGACGCGGAGGGTTTGAATTCGATCGGCGCGACGCGGCTCTTACGGCACGTCCGGTCCCACCTCCTGCCGCGGCCCCGCGCGACAGCACCAGCGCGCCGGCCGGCGTCGAGAGCACCGAACCCACGATCACTCCGAGCGTCATCCCGGTGTCGAATTCGGGCGTGGTCGCGAGGGCGAGGCCGCCGATGAACAGGCTCATGATGAAGCCGACACCGCAGAGAAACGCCTCGCCGTAGACGTGGCGCCAGGTGGCGCCCGCGGGCTTTTGCGCCAGCCCGGTCCGCACCGCGAGCCGGACGCCGCCGAACACCCCGACCTGCTTGCCGAGCGACATAAGCCTGGAGCGCGTGTTTCAGCCGGTGCAGGAGGATTCGGTGTCGTCGGGCCTACCGGGGTCTCGCCGTCGCGCGATCCATCACCCCCGCCCGAGCGCCGCCCGCACCAGCCTCATCGCGTCCTCGCTCGCCCATTCCGCCGGGCCCTTCATCACGCCGATCTCGCAGCCGGACGGGTCGATCAGGAAGGTGGTCGGCAGGCCGACCACGTCGCCGCCCTGCTGGAGCGCCGGCAGCGCCCGCCCGGCCGGGTCGGAGTAATAGGCCAGCCGCGCGATTCCGTTCTCCTGCATCCAGCGCGGCGGCCGGTCGGGGTTGCGGGTGTCGAGATTGAGCGCCACCACCTCGAAATCCTTGTCCCCCAGCGCGCCCTGGAGCCGGTCGAGGGCCGGCATCTCCGCCTTGCACGGCGCGCACCAGGTCGCCCACAGGTTCAGCAGGACCGTGCGGCCCTTGAGGTCGGCAAGCGTCCGCGGCTGCCCGTCCGGTCCGGTGAAGGTGATGGCGGGCGCGGGCTTCGGCGTGGCATCGACCTGGAGCGCCGCCACCTCGCCGCGGGCGAAGGGCGCCACCCGGGCGGCGGTGGCTTTCGCCAGGGGGCAGGCCCCGCCGTTGCTCCGGTCGCCAAGCCCGTATAGGGCAGCCCCGAGGCCGAGGATGGCGGCGAGCCCCCCCGCGACGAGGGCGAGGCGGGTTTTTCGCGGTGATGCGAGACGAGGTGAGGACATGAGCAACCGGATGTGGGGCGGGCGCTTCGCGAGCGGCCCCGCCGAGATCATGGAGGAGATCAACGCCTCCATCGGCTTCGACAAGCGCCTCGCCCCCCAGGACATCCGGGGCTCGCTGGCCCATGTCGCGATGCTGGGCAAGGCGGGGATCCTGCCGGCCGAGGATGTGGCGAAGATCGAGGCCGGGCTCAAGACCGTCCAGTCCGAGATCGAGGCCGGATCGTTCGAGTTCCGCCGCGAGCTCGAGGACATCCACATGAGCGTGGAGAGCCGGTTGCGCGAGATCGTCGGCCCCTCGGCCGGCCGGCTCCACACCGCGCGCTCGCGCAACGACCAGGTCGCCACCGACATGCGCTTGTGGGTGCGCGACACCCTCGACGCCCTCGACGGCCAGGCCGCCGACCTGCAGCAGGCGATGGCCGAGCTGGCGCTCACGCATGCCGGCACGGTGATGCCGGGCTTCACCCACCTGCAATCGGCCCAGCCGGTCACCTTCGGGCACCATCTCCTGGCTTACGTCGAGATGCTGAACCGCGACCGCGGCCGGTTCCGCGACGCCCGCGCCCGCCTCAACGAATGTCCGCTCGGCGCCGCGGCGCTGGCCGGCACCTCGTTCCCGATCGACCGCCACGCCACGGCGAAAAACCTCGGCTTCGACCGGCCGACGGCGAACTCGCTCGATTCGGTGGCCGACCGCGACTTCGCCCTGGAGGCGCTGTCGGCGGCGGCGATCGCGGCGGTGCACCTGTCGCGGTTCGCGGAAGAGATCGTGGTCTGGACCTCGGCCCAGTTCGGCTTCGTCAAGCTGTCGGACCGGTTCACCACCGGTTCCTCGATCATGCCGCAGAAGCGCAACCCCGACGCCGCCGAGCTGGTCCGGGCCAAGTCCGGCCGGATCATCGGCGCCCTGTCGGGTCTGCTCATCGTCATGAAGGGCCTGCCGCTCGCCTATTCGAAGGACATGCAGGAGGACAAGGAAGGCACCTTCGACGCGCTCCAGACCCTCTCGCTGTGCTTGGCCGCCATGGCCGGCATGGTGCGCGACCTGGAGCCGGTGCCGGAGGTCCTGAAGGCGGCCGCCGGCTCCGGCTACGCCACTGCCACCGACCTCGCCGACTGGCTGGTGCGCGAGCTCGGCCTTCCCTTCCGCGATGCCCACCACGTGACGGGCCGCCTCGTCGGCGAGGCCTCGTCCCGCGGCATCGGCCTGGAGGCGCTGCCGCTCGCCGTGATGCAGGCGGCGGAGCCGCGCATCACGGATGCCGTCTTCGCGGTGCTCGGCGTCGAGAACTCGGTGGCGAGCCGCACCAGCTATGGCGGCACCGCACCGGACAACGTGCGGGCGCAAGCGGAAGGCTGGCTCAAGCGTCTCGCCGGCGAGACGGTCTGACGGCATAGACCTGTCTATCCCACCCATGACCTCATCCTGAGGTGTCTGTCGATCGAAGATCGACCGACCTCGAAGGAGGGCTCCAGGGATCGCAGAGATTTCTGGAGCCCTCCTTCGAGGCTCAGCGATCGTCGATCGCCTCGCACCTCAGGATGAGGGTGTGGGTGGGAGTAAACAAGCGCTCGTGTTAGTTCCTGGCGCCATCGGTCAAGCTCGACCATCACCGGAGGAATCACCATGGATCTCGGTCTCAAGGGCAAGCGCGCCCTCGTCCTGTCGTCCAGCCGCGGCCTCGGCCTCGGCATCGCCGAGGCCCTGGCGGCCGAGGGCGCGGACGTGCTGCTCACCGCCCGCACCGCCGAGCGCCTGGACGCGGCGGTGGCAGCGATCAACGCCCGCGGCCAGGGCCGCGCCCACGCCTTCGTCGGCAGCCTGAAGGAGAACGTCGAGGCGATCTACGCCGCCGCGCAGGAGCATCTCGGCGGGGTCGACATCCTGGTCGCCAATACCGGCGGTCCGCCGGCCGGCACCGCGCTCACCGTGCAGCCCGAGGCCTGGACGCCGCAATTCGAGGCGATGGTGACCCCGGTCTTCCGCCTCGCCGGCCTCGTCCTCCCGGGCATGCGTCAGGCCGGGTTCGGCCGCATCCTGGTCGTCGCGTCGAGCGGCGTCGAGCAGCCGATCCCGAACCTGGTGATGTCGAATGCGCTGCGCGCCTCGATCGCCGGCTGGGCCAAGACGCTCGCCTCCGAGGTCGCGGCGGACGGCGTCACCGTCAACATGATCCTGCCCGGCCGGATCGAGACCGATCGTACCGGTGAGCTCGACGCCGCCAACGCCAAGGCGCAGGGCAAGTCGCGCGACGAGATCGCCGAGGCCTCCCGCGTGGCGATTCCCGCCAAGCGCTACGGCCGTGTGCAGGAATTCGCCGACGTGGCCTGCTTCCTCGCCTCCGAGCGGGCGTCCTACGTCACCGGCAGCATGATCCGGGTCGATGGCGGGGCCGTGCGGTCGATCTGAGGACGTATGGAGGCGGGGCTCCTCGTCCCGCCTCCTCCACCGACCGGGCTCGGAACGGTTGCGAATGTCACGAGAAAGGGCGGTCCTGCGGGACCGCCCTTTTTCCATATCCGGACCTGTGCAGCCCTTACTGCCGCTTGCCCCAGCGCACCCCCGGCGCCGGCCCCGCGCCCGCCGCGAGCTGGCCGACCGCCGGGCCGCTGGCGTTGCCCGGATGGTGCTGCGAGCCGGGACCCATCGGGTCGGCGGCGATCAGGTCTGGGGTCGCGGCCATGTCGGGGGTGCCGCGGCCGGTGGCGAACTGGCCGGCCTTGCGGAAGCGCCAGAGATAGCCCGGCACCACCGCCTCGATCGCGGTGGGGGCGATGCCGATGCCCTCGATCGTGCGGCCTTCCGCCTTCGCGGCCTCCGACACGACGTTGTCGTTCTGGAGCAGGGTGACCTGGTCGCGGGTGAGCTTCAGGGTGTCGGGCAGCAGGCCCAGCGTCAGGGTATCGACGAGTTCCATCGCCCGCGCCTGGAGCCGGGCGGCGGGAGCCGGAAGCGGCATCACCACGCGGTGGCGCATCGTCACCTTCAGCGTGTACTCGACGAGCTGCTGCAGGGTCAGGATCTCCGGCCCGCCGAGCTCGTAGACCCGGCCGCCCTGGATCTGGCCCTCGACCGCCCGGGCGATCGCCTCGGCGACGTCGCCGGCGAAGACCGGCTGCATCCGCGCGCCGGCCCCGGCGAGCGGCAGCACCGGCAGCATGCGGGCGAGCGCGGCGAAGCGGTTGAAGAAGCTGTCGCCCGGCCCGAACACGATCGACGGGCGGAAGACGATCGCGTCCGGCCGCGCCTCGAACACGCCGGCCTCGCCGATCGCCTTCGAGCGGGCGTAAGCCGAGGCCGAGTTCGCGTCGGCGCCGAGCGCCGAGACGTGGACCAGCGGGGCGCCCACCGCGGCGGCGGCCCGGGCGACCTCGGCGGCGCCGTCGGCCTGGAGGCGCTGGAAGCTCTGGCTGCCGCTCTCCTGGAGGATGCCGACGAGGTTGACCACGATGTCGGCATGCTCCACCGCCCGGGCGATCGAGGCCGGGTTGCGGAGATTGGCCTGCACGCCGACGATCTGGCCGACGCGGCCGAGGGGCTGGAGGAACTGGGCGAGATCGGGCCGGCGCACCGCCACCCGGATCCGGTAGCCGCGCTTGGCCAGCGCCCGCACCACGTGGCGGCCGAGGAAGCCCGACCCCCCGAACACGGTCACGAGCTGCGAGGCGGGTCGGGTCAGGCCGACATGGTCGAAGCCGGTCATGGTCGTGGGGTCCTTCCGCGGGTCTTCATCGGGGCGAGTGTGCGGGGGCTCGTGCCGGCTCCATAGTCGAGGGGCGGGGTCCTGTGAAGCACCGACGCCGCCGCGGGCCCCGGAACGGGTGCAGTTCGGCTCCGTTCGTCCCGCATGGCGGCGCTCGCCCGCACCCGGAGGGGTCACGCCACCTTGCGCGGCACCATCCGCTCGCTGCCCAGGGCCTCCTGGGCCCCCGACAGCCCGGCCTCGGCGTATTCGGCATCCTCGTTGACGTTCCACACGTCGTAGCGCCGCTCGCCCAGCAGGATGTTCCGCGCCGTCAGCATCGCGGTCATCATGGCGTGGTCCTGGTTGTTGTACTTGTGCATGCCGTTGCGGCCGACGAGGTGGAGGGTCGGGTAGCTGCCTTCCAGATCCCGGCGGATCGTCGCGACATGGGCGCGGTAGGCGTCGTCGTAGACCGGATAGGCCTTGGGCTGGCGCACCACGCAGGCATCGACCACGCTGGCCGGATCGACGAGGCCGATCAGGCCGATCTCGCGGCGGGCCAGCGCGATCAGCTCGGAATCGGGCGCGTTCCACAGCCCGTCGCCCTCGAAGCAGAAATATTCGAGGCCGAGGCAGGCATAGGCCTCGTCCGGCACCATCTCGGGCGACCAGGAGCGGAAGTTCTGCACCCGACCGACCTTCACCGCCGGATCATGGACGTAGATCCAGTTATCGGGAAAGCTGTCCTTGGCCCGCGCGATCAGCGCCACGGTGACGAAGTCGCGGTAGCGCAAGGAGCGGGCCTGGAAGGTGCTGAGCGGCGCCGGGCGGATGGCGCCGACGAGCTCGCGGATCGGCGCCGAGGAGACGACGTTGCGGGCCGTGAAGGTCTCGCGGCTGCCATCCCCGCGCCGGGCGCTCACCGTCCAGAGCTTCGTGGCAGAGTCGTAGGACAGGCCGTCGACCCGCCGGTCGAGCAGGACCCGGCCGCCGTTGCGCTGTATCGCGGTGGCGGCCGCGTCCCACATCATGCCGGGGCCGCGGCGGGGATAGCGGAACGATTCGATCAGGGTCTTGATCACCGGGCCGTCGCCGGCGGCCGGCCGGTGCAGGCCGAGGGAGCGCTTGAGCCCGTCGCGGATCGCGGCGCCGAGGTCGAGCCCCTTGATGCGCTGCGCCGCCCAGTCGGCCGAGATGTCGTCGCAGGACATCCCCCACACCTTCTCGGTGTAGGTCTTGAAGAAGATCGAGAACAGCCGCTCGCCGAACTGGTTGCGGACCCACTCGTGGAAGCTCTTCGGGTCCTTGATCGGCCGGGCCCGGGCCCAGAGATAGGAGGCGACGCAAAGGCCGCTCTCGACGATCCCGAGGTTGCGCAGAGCCTCGAAGGCCTTGAGCGGGTAGGCGTAGGTCTTGCCCTTGTAGTAGATCCGCGACAGCCGCGGCCGCTCGATGAAGTCGTCGGGCAGGATCTCGTTCCAGAGATCGACCACCTCCTTCGCCTTCGAGAAGAAGCGGTGGCCGCCGATGTCGAACAGGAAGCCCTTGTATTCCACCGTGCGGCTGATGCCGCCGACCTGGGTCGCGTCGCGCTCCAGCACCACGACGTCGCGGCCGGCCTTGGCCAGCATGTAGCCGGTGGTCAGGCCCGCCGGTCCCCCGCCGATCACCAGCGTCTCGGTGTGAAGGCTCATCGCTCGGGCTACTCCGGGGCGGTCACGGCCGTGTCCGCTTGAAGGACGGGGCTCCAAGGACGTGACTCTCTTGCCCGAGCTTTACCGTCCGGATGGTAAAGAACCGCTCAACCGCCCGCGCTAACCGGGGGGTAAGGGCGATCGTGCGAAGCGGTCGGTGCCCCGCCTTTCGGCCCGCAGGATCCCGCCATGGTCGCCGCTCCGCTCCCGCAGGCCCGGTCCGGATCGGAGGCGGTGCAGCGTTCACCCTTCGAGCGCCCGTGGGTCGTCTGGCTCATCGTGCTGGCCGGGTTCGTCGGCGTGGCCTCCTGGTCCGACCTCGTCGCCGCCTTGCGCGACCTGCGCCTGCCGGACACCGACGACGCGATGCGGCTCGTGGAGGTGCGCGATTTCCTCGCCGGCCAGTCCTGGTTCGACCTCGTCCAGCACCGCCATGCCGGCGCGCCACCGATGCACTGGTCGCGCTTCGTCGATGCGCCGATCGCCGGCCTGGTCCTCCTGGCCCGCGCCGTCGCCGGTCCGGTCCGGGCGGAGGGGATCGCCGCGGCGTCGTGGCCGCTGCTGCTGCTGCTCCTCTACGCCACGATCCTCTACCGGGGCGTGCGGGCCGCCTTCGGCTGGCGCGCGGCGGCCTTCGCGATCTTTGCCGGGACGCAGGCCGTCTTCGTCACCAGCCTGTTCGCCCCGGGGCGGATCGACCACCACAACGTCCAGATCTGCGCGATCCTGCCCCTCGTCCTGCTGCTTGCCCGGCAGGCCCCGACGATGCGGGACGGGGCGTTCGCCGGCGCGCTCGCGGCATTCTCGCTCGCGGTCGGGCTCGAGGCGCTGCCCTTCATCGCCGGTGCCGGCCTCGTCCTCGCCGGCGCGTGGCTGCGCGACGGGCGCGCCGCCCTGCCGCCCTTCCGCGGCTTCGGCCTCGCCCTCGGCCTTCTCGCCCCTGTCCTCTTCCTCGCCCAGACCGCCCCGTCCCTCTGGACCGCGACCGCCTGCGACGCGCTCTCGCCACCCTGGCTCTGGCTCGGGGCGGCGGCGGCCGTCACCGCGGCGGCGGCGACTCTCGTGCCGGACGGGCCGGGACCCGGCGGCCGGGGCGTGCGGCTCGGGCTGCTCGCTGCCGGCGGCGCCGTCGCGGTCGGGGGTTTCCTCGTCCTGTTCCCGGCCTGTGCCGCCGGGCCGTTCACCGGCATGCCCGATCTCGTGCGTCAGGACTGGCTGGTGAAGGTGCGCGAGATGCTCCCGGTCTGGCAGCTCGCCCGGATCGCGCCCGACGCGGCCCTCGCCGGCCACCTACCGGTGCTGATCGGCGCCGTGACGGCGAGCCTGTGGGCCTGGCATGGGCGGGACCCCGCCCGACGCCGCCTGATGGCCGGGACTGCCGGAATGCTCTGGCTCGGCGCGGCCCTGGGCGCCGCGCAGTTCCGCGGACTCTACGTCGCCGGTGCCTTCGTGCCCCTGGTGGCCGGGCCGGTCCTCGACCGCGCCGTCGCGCTCCTGCGCGCCCCCGAGGCGACGACGCGCCGCCGCATCGCCGCCCTGGCGCTCAGCCTGTCCCTGTGCGGCAAGGTCTGGCTCCTCCTCGCCACGGCGCCGCAGGTGCTGGCGGGCAACGGCAAGGCCTTCGAGACCGAGCACGCCGCCTGGCGCAGCTGCAGCGACCGCCGGGCGATTGCCGCCCTCGACGCCCTGCCGCCGGGCCTGGTCCTCGCCGAGATCGATCTCGGGCCGAGCCTGCTCCTGCACAGCCACCATTCCGTGGTGGCGGCCCCCTACCACCGGGCGCTGCCGGGGCTGGCCGCCTCGATCGAGGCGTTCCGGGACGAGTACGCCCTGGCCACGGTCGCCGCGCGGATGGGGGCGGACTACATCGTGGCCTGCTCACTCCCCGCGAAGCCGGGCGAGGGCCTGAGCGTGGCGGATCGTCTCGGGCGCGGCGAGATCGCCCCGCCCGGGCTGGAGCCGGTCCCGGTGCCGGACACGCCCTACCGGGTCTGGCGCCTCGCGTCCGGGCCTGCGAGAGGCTGAACCGTGACCGGGCGTATCGCCGCGCTCTTCCTGCTCGCCCTCATCGCCGCGGCCCTGGCCGCGGTGGCGGTGGCGGTCGCCCGCGGCGAGGAGCCCGGCGGCATCGAGGAGGTCTGGATCGCCCTGTTCGGCCCGCCCGATCTCGGCCCGGTCGATTTCGCGTCTTTGCGCCGCGTGCCGTCCCGGAGCGATGCGCTGGCCTGCGCGGCCGATATCTGCCCGCTCGCCAGGGCCGACGCGGTGCCGCCGGACTTTTTCGTGGCGGGCGCGCGCCTGCGCGAGATCGTCCGGGCGGTGGCCGAGCGCCAGCCGCGCACCGCGCTCGTCTTCACCGACCGGTGGGGCGAGCAGGACCGCTACGTCGCCCGCACCGCTCTATTGCGCTGCCCCGATACGATCACGGTCGAGATCGTCGGCCGCGGGGAGGGCCGTTCCAGCCTCGCGCTCTACATCCGCAGCCAGGCCGGCTGCCCCGTCCCGGCGACGAGCCTCGGGCGGCTGACCCGCTGGCTCGACGGGATCGCGGCGGCGGCCGGAATCGAAGCGAACAAGGGGTGACGACCCGCATGCCGCGCGCAGCCCACGAGCATCTGAGCCCCACTTCCGTCCCGCCCCTGGCGGCCCTGCCCGCCGAGCCGGACGTCGCGGTGATCGGCGCCGGGGCCGCCGGGATCGGCGCGGCGCGCCGGCTCCTCGCCCGCGGCCTGACGGTCGCCGTGCTGGAGGCCCGCCCGCGGCTCGGCGGCCGCACCGTCACCACGCCGTTGCGCGGTCATCCGGTCGATCTCGGCGCCCACTGGCTCCATGCCGGGCCGATCAACCCCCTGGTGGCCCTCGGTTTCGAACGGGGCGAGCCGCTGCGGCGGGCCGCACAGGAGAGCCATCTCTGGATCGGGCGTCGTCCGGGCCGTCCGGCGGAGGAACTCGCCTTCGGTCGCGCCTGGTCCGTCGCCGACCGGGCGATGACCGACGGCGCGCGCTTGGGGCCCGAGGACCGGCCCGCCGCCGAGGCCCTGCCGCCGGGCCTCGGGCCCTGGGGCAAGCGGGTGTCTCTGGTGCACGGCCTCGTCTCGGGCCGGCCGCTGACCGAGATCAGCCTGCACGACTTCCCGAGCATGGAATACGGCGACAACTTCTTCATCGCCGGCGGCTACGGCGCCTATCTCGCCCGCCTCGCAGCCGGGTTGCCGGTGGCGCTCTCGACCCCGGTCACGGCCCTCGACTGGGCCGGGGAGGGGGTGCGGCTCGATCTCGGGGCGCGCGGGACCCTGCGGGCGCGGGCGGCGCTGATCACCGCCCCGATGATGGTGTTGCAGGAGCCGGCCCCGGCCTTGCGCTTCGCCCCCGACCTGCCGGGCCCGGTGCGCGCGGCGATCGACGGATTCCGCACCGGCATCTACGAGCACGTGGTGCTGCACTGGCCGTCCTCGCCGTTCCGCGGCCGCGACCGGCTGGCGAGCCTGATCGGCGGCCGGCTCCAGCCGCCGGGCCTGCTGACGCGGGTCGACGGGACGCCGTTCCATTATTTCGAGCTCGACGTGGCGCTGGCCGCCCGCCTCGACGCGGCCCGCGCCGGGGCCGACGGCGCGCGCCGGCTGGTGCGCGAGACCCTGGCCGAGCAGGTCGGGCGTGGCTTTTTGCGCGACCTTGCCGTGCCGGCGGTGACCGAGTGGCGCCACGATCCCTGGTCGCGCGGTTCCTGGGCGGTCGTGCCGCCGGGCCATACGGGCGCCCGCGACCTCCTGAAGGACGCGGTGGCCGAGCGGATCTGGTTTGCCGGCGAGGCCCTGTCGCGGGAGCAATGGGGCACCGCGGGCGGCGCCTTCGCGGAGGGCGAGCGGGCGGCCGACGCGATCGCGGCCGCTCTCCACTAAAATCCATGGTGGGATTGCGGCCGGGGCTTCCTACATTCCCGACATGCTCACACGCCTTCTCACCATCCTCGTGCTCCTCGGCCTGTCCTGCACCGCCGAGGTCCACGCGCAGCCCATGACCCGCAACGTGCTCAAGGGCGCCTGCGAGAAGCTGGTCATTGCCGGCAAGGACGTCAGCCCGACCTGCGGCGAGAGCATCGTCAACATGGTCCAGGGCCGGCGCACCTCGTTCGACTTCACCTCGAGCGACGGCACGACGGTCAGCTTCAGCGGCACCGGCATGCCGCAGGACCGCCAGGAGGAGGTCGGCGTCGACGCGCTCCAGCCGGTGAGCGCCGTGATCCTCACGGTGAAGGGCCAGGATGGCGGCATCACCCGCGACACCCTGATGACCGTCGGCTCCTGCCGCTTCCCGCAGGCGGGTCCTGGCCGCTCCACCGTCGCCTGCGCGGCCGATACCCAGCGCGGCCGCTTCGAGGGGACCTTCACCACGGCGAGCGAGGCGGCGGGGAAGTAAGCCGCCGGGATCATGATCCGGCGCGGCGAGGCCGAACGGCGCCTCGCCGGGTGGTCAGGGTGCGATCATCTGGCGGATGCGCGCCGCCAGGGCATCGACCGCGAAGGGCTTGGTCAGGACGGCCATGCCGGATTCGAGCCGGCCGTCGCCGAACAGGGCGGCCTCCGCGAAGCCGGTGATGAACAGGACCTTCAGGTCAGGCCGGTCGACCCGGGCGGCATCGGCCATCTGGCGCCCGTTCATGCCGCCGGGCAGGCCGACATCCGTCACCAGCAGGTCCACCCGCGCGTCCGACTGGAGCACCCTTAAGCCCCCCGCACCGTCCGCGGCCTCGATCGCGGTATAGCCGAGGTCGTTCAGCACGTCGGCCACGAGCATGCGCACGGTCGGCTCGTCATCGACGATCAGCACGGTCTCGCCCGCCTCGGCTTGGGGCAGGGGGCGCTTCCCGGGATCGGGCCCGTCCCGGTCGGCCTCGCCCCGGTGCCGCGGCAGGTAGAGGCACACGGTCGTGCCGGCGCCGACCTCGGAGGTGATCCGCACCTGCCCGCCGGACTGCTTGGCGAAGCCGTAGATCATCGACAGGCCTAAGCCCGTGCCCGCACCCATCGGCTTCGTCGTGAAGAACGGGTCGAAGGCCCTGGCGACGATCTCCGGCGGCATGCCGGTGCCGGTATCGGTCACGCAGAGCGACAGGTACTGCCCCTCCGGCATGTCCTGCGCCTCGGCCTGCCGACGGTCGATCCAGCGGTTCTCCGTCTCGATGACGATCCGGCCGCCTTCCGGCATCGCATCCCTGGCGTTGATGCAGAGGTTCAGGAGCGAATTCTCGAGCTGCGAGGGATCGACGAGCGCGGGCCAGAGGTCGTCCGCCCCCCGGTGCCGCAGGTCGATGCCGGGGCCGACGGTGCGCTGGATCAGGTCGAGCATCCCGTCCACCAGCCGGTTCACGTCGACGGCCTTGGGCGCCAGGGTCTGGCGGCGCGAGAAGGCGAGGAGGCGGTGGGTCAGCGCCGCGGCCCGCTTCGAGGCGCCTTGCGCGGCGGCGATGTACTTCGCGACGTCCTTGGAGCGGCCCTGGCCGATGCGGGTCTCGATCAGCTCCAGCGCGCCGGAGATGCCGGCGAGCAGGTTGTTGAAGTCGTGGGCGAGCCCGCCGGTGAGCTGGCCCACCGCCTCCATCTTCTGCGACTGGCGCAAGACTTCTTCCATGCGCGCGCGGTCCTCGCCGGCCTGCCTCAGGCTCTCGGCCGCCTCGCGCAGGTCCCGCGTCCGATCCTCGACCCGGGCTTCCAGCGAGGCGTTGAGGCGGCGAATCTCGTCCTGCGTGCGGCGCTGCCGGAACGCGGCGAAGCCCAGCAGCGCTGTGGCGAGGAGGCCGCCGCCGCAGATGAGGGCGATCTCCGGCAGCGCCGAGGCGCGCCGCGGGGAGACGCGCTGCTCGAACACCACGGTCCAGGTGCGGCCACCCAATTCGATCGTCGCCTCGCGGGTCAGCCGGCCGGCCACCGTACCGGGATTCTGCCTGGAGCGGTGCAGCAGCGTCGCCGCGCCCGGTGGCCCGTCGTAGATGGCGAAGGCGGCATCCTCCTCGGCCTCGGCCGCCACGATGCTGTTGAACAGGTCGTCGGCTCGGAAGGCCCCGAAGACGAAGCCCAGGTAGCGCCGCCGCCGCTCGTCGAGCTCGGCGGGCACGGTGCCGCCGGCATAGACCGGCATGGCGACCAGGAAGCCGGCCTGCTTGTTCGCGTCGATCTCCTGCACGAGCTGGATCCGCGCCGAGGCCGCCGGCAGGCCGGTGTCGCGGGCGCGCTCGACCATGTCGCGCCGGACCGGATCGGACATCACGTCGTAGCCGATGGCGGCCTGGTTGCGCGGGTTCGGCGGCTCGGCGAACAGGATCGGGCTGAGCGTGGGATAGTCGCTCGGCGGGCGCACGCGAAAGCCCGGCACGCCCAGGGCCTCCGCCTTCGCGGCGAAACGCTCGCGCTCCGCGGCCGGAATGGCCGGCGTGAAGCCGATGCCGAGGAAGCCCGGATACAGGGTCTGGAACTCGATCCGCTGCACGTAGGCCCGGAACTGCGCCAGCGTGACGGTGTCGTCGTTGGCGGCGAACAGGCCGGCTCCGCCGCGCAGGAGCGCGGTGTAGGTCCGGAACTGGTCCTCGACCGTGCGCAATTCGATGTCGGTGGCGTGCAGGAAGGTCAGGTGGTCGCGGACCTCCGCCGCCCGCCAGATCAGGGCTGTGCTGAACGCCGTCGCGATCAGGCCCGCGGCCAGGATCGCGTGCGGGATCCAGCGCGCCGCCCGCGGCGCCGGAGGGAGCGGAGGGGCCGTCGTCTCGACGCGGACCTGCGATGAGGGAGTTGCGTGCAAGGGGGAAGCCGGTCGGATCGAGCGGCCCGT
Source organism: Methylobacterium sp. 142-1Y (assembly GCF_057747795.1). NCBI lineage: Bacteria > Pseudomonadati > Pseudomonadota > Alphaproteobacteria > Hyphomicrobiales > Methylobacteriaceae > Methylobacterium > Methylobacterium sp. 142-1Y. Next base: position 2,770,715 of record NZ_CM173224.1, read on the forward strand.
CGCGACGGACGGGCGGGTGGCAGGCGGGCTCATGATGACATCACCATGATGGCGTCACCCGGGCGGCTTGGCGAGCCGTCCGAGGGCGGTGGACGGTCGGTCGGGATGCATTCCGCAAGGATATGTGCACCGGCCGGCATTCAGGGCGCGCGGCACTCCATCGCCCCGGTGGCCTCGATCACGCTGAGGGCCCTGCGACGCACCTCCAGCGAGGCGCTCCCGCTGTCCGCGACCACCGACGCCTCGCGCTTCAGCGCCGCATCGCAGGCGCACGAGCTGTACCCCGCCGCATCGTAGCAGGCGTCGTGGCGCATGCAGGCGGCGTCGAGGTCGTCGATCGGGGCCAGGCCCTCGCCGCGTTGCCCCTTGCCGCAGTAATTGCCGTGGAACAGCGCCTTGCCGGCGACGACCCCGCCGAGGTCGCCCTTGGGAGGGGCCGGCTCCTCGGGGCGGCCGCCGGGATTGAGGTCGTTGGCAGGCCCGCCGGCCCTCGACCCGGAGGCGCGCAGGGTCTTGGGGATGGCGGATCGCTCGCCGGGCCCGGTCGGGGCCTCGCTCCCCTCGACGACGGACGCCGCGGGGTCGTCCTGGACGTCCTGCGCCAGGATCGGGTGCGGGCAGGCCGCGAGCAGCAGCCCGAGCAGGGCGAGGACGGGTCGTCTCAAGGAGGGCTCCCGGATCAGCGGCCCCCAACTCGAAGCTCTGCTGTTCCGTTCCAGCCATTGCCTCGATACGGTTACGGGAAGCCTTCCTGCATCCGGGCGCCCGCCGGCCTCCCGGCGGTCAGCGCCGCGACCCGCGATCGAGCCCCGCCTTGCGCAACGCATCCGCCAGCGCCCCGCCCCCCGCCGGCTCCTCGCGGCGGGGTTGCGGACGCGGGGCGTCGCGGCGGGGCGCGTCGCGGTGCTGGCCGCCCGGCTCCCGGGCCGGGCGGGCGCCGACCTCGTCGTCGAGGCGCAAGGTCAGCGAGATGCGCTTGCGCGGCACATCCACCTCCAGCACCTTGGCCCGCACCACGTCGCCGGGCTTCACCACCGCGCGGGGGTCCTTCACGAAGGTCTTGGACAGGGCCGAGATGTGGACGAGCCCGTCCTGGTGGACGCCGATATCCACGAAGGCGCCGAAGGCCGCGACGTTGGTCACCACACCCTCCAGCACCATGCCGGGCTTGAGGTCGCCGATCTTTTCGACGCCCTCCTGGAAGGTCGCGGTCCTGAAGGTCGGGCGTGGGTCGCGGCCGGGCTTTTCCAGCTCGGCGATGATGTCGGTGACGGTCGGCAGCCCGAAGGTCTCGTCGGTGAAAGTCCTTGGATTCAGGCCCTTGAGCACCGCGCCGTTGCCGATCACCGCCTTGATGTCGCTCTTCGTCGCCTGGAGGATGCGGCGTACCACCGGATAGGCCTCCGGATGCACGCCGGAGGCGTCGAGCGGGTCGTCGCCGTTCTGGATCCGCAGGAAGCCCGCCGACAATTCGAACGCCTTGGGGCCCAGCCCCGCGACCTTCTTCAGCCCCGAGCGGCTGCGGAACGGCCCGTTGCTGTCGCGGTGGCTGACGATGTTCTGCGCCACCCGCTCGCTGAGACCCGAGACCCGGGCGAGCAGCGGGCCCGACGCGGTGTTCACGTCGACCCCGACGCCGTTCACGCAATCCTCCACCACCGCGTCCAGCGAGCGCGACAGCTTTCCTTCCGCCAGATCGTGCTGGTACTGGCCGACGCCGATCGCCTTCGGCTCGATCTTCACCAGTTCCGCCAGCGGATCCTGGAGACGCCGGGCGATCGAGACCGCGCCGCGCAAGGACACGTCGAGCCCCGGCAGTTCCGCGCTGGCATAGGCGGAGGCCGAGTAGACCGAGGCGCCGGCCTCCGACACCATCACCTTGGTGAGCTTCAAGTCCGGCTGCTTGGCGATCAGCTCGGCGGCGAGCTTGTCGGTCTCCCGCGAGGCGGTGCCGTTGCCGATGGCGACGAGTTCCACTCCATGGGCTCGGCAGAGCCTGGCCAGCGTCATCAGCGAGCCGGTCCAGTCGCGGCGAGGCTCGTGCGGGTAGATCGTGTCGGTCGCCACCACCTTGCCGGTGGCATCCACCACCGCGACCTTCACGCCGGTGCGGTAGCCGGGATCGAGGCCCAGCGTCGGGCGCGCGCCGGCGGGCGCGGCGAGCAGCAGGTCGCGCAGGTTGCCGGCAAAGACCCGGACGCCTTCCGTTTCCGCCGCGTCCCAGAGGCGCGCGCGCAGGTCGAGCTCGATCGAGAGCCTGAGCTTGGTGCGCCAGGCCCAGCGCACCGCCTCCATCAGCCAGCGGTCGCCGGGCCGGCCGCGATCCTGGATGCCGGCGGAGAGGGCGATGCGGCCATCGTAGAGGCTCTGCGCGTCGACGCCCTCGGGTGCCTCGTCGAGGCGCAGGTCCAGCACCTCTTCCTTCTCAGCCCGGAACAGCGCCAGCACCCGGTGGGAGGGGAGGCGGGTCAGGGGCTCGGAGAAGTCGAAATAGTCGGAGAACTTGGCGCCTTCCTGCGCCTTGCCCTCGCGGACCTTGGACACGAGCTTGCCGCGGGTCCAGAACGCCTCGCGCAGGTGCCCGAGCAACTCGGCATTCTCGGAGAACCGCTCGACCAGGATGGCGCGGGCGCCCTCCAGCGCCGCCTCCGGGGTCGCCACGCCCTTGGCTTCGTCGACGAAGGCGGAGGCTGCCTGAAGCGGCACCTGATCGGGGCGCGAGAGCAAAGCCTCGGCGAGCGGTGCGAGGCCCGCCTCGCGGGCGATCTGCGCCTTGGTCCGGCGCTTCGGCTTGAACGGCAGGTAGAGGTCCTCGAGCCGGGCCTTGGTGTCGGCGGCGAGGAACTGCCCCCGCAAGGCATCGTCGAGCTTGCCTTGCGACCCCACGCTCTCGAGGATCGCGGCGCGGCGGGCCTCCAGCTCGCGCAGGTAGCGCAGGCGCTCCTCCAGATTGCGCAGCTGCGCATCGTCGAGGGTGCCCGTCACTTCCTTGCGGTAGCGGGCGATGAACGGCACCGTCGAGCCGCCGTCGAGCAGGTCCACCGCCGCCTTGACCTGCCATTCCTGCGCGCCGAGTTCGGTGGCGATGCGCTGGGTGATGCTGGACATGACGACTCCGCGATTCCGGGGCGACGGGGAGGCGTGTCCTTACGGGGGTTGGGGGCGCGTTGGAAGGGTGGGGTGGATCAGGCAGGCGGATCGTCCGACGCTGCCGAGGCCTGTCGGCGTGCTCGCTTCCTCCAGGCGTCGCGCTCCGCACGGGTGAACAGGGCAGCAGAGGTGATGGTGGTCAGCGCCATGACGGGAATGGCCAGGACGGCGGCGAGGATGAACGGGTGATATCCGCCCGGCAGGCGCCAGAGCCGCGCACCGTCGAGAAGGGCCAGGACCAAGCTGATCTGGGCGCTGATTTTCCAGTCCAGCCGCGTACCGACCGAAAGACGCCGCTCCGCGAGGGGCAGCGTGATCGCGACGATGATGGATGACCACGCCACCAATCCGGCAACGAGCGGAACGACGACTGGATCCAAGGTGCCTTCGAGCACGGCCCGGGCGACGTTGTAGAGAATGGCGGCACTGAGCCCTGTCGCGAGCAACACGACAAACCTGGGCATGGCGTCCTCCCTTCAAAGATACAGCGATCGTCTCCGAGTCTCTTCGACTTCCTCGACAGTCTTGACACCCTCCGCGTCATTCCGGGGCCGCGAAGCGGAGCCCGGAATCCAGAAACACGAATGATTCAGAATCGAGCGGAGATCGTTCTGTCTTCTCCTGAAGCACCTGAGTGTCTGGATTCCGGGCTCCGCTGCGCGGCCCCGGAATGACGAGGAGGGTGTCGATGCCGTCGAGGCAAGCAAAACGGGCTCTTGAGGACATGATCCTGCCGTTTTGCCCCTGGGTCAAGGCAGGACCATGTCGCCCCTGCCCGAGACTTATTCCAAAACGAAAACGGACGGTCGACTTGCGTCGGCCGCCCGCTGTCACGATGAAGGGTCCGAGCGCACGATGGGAGCAGACCCCTCAGCGCACCCCGCCCGCCGGCAGCACCCCGGTCGGGGCCGGGACGCGGCGCATGCGCTCGCGATGGGCGGTGTAGAGGCCGCTGCCGCAGATCACCAGGACGCCGAGCCCCATCACGGCGTCCGGCACGGTGCCGAAGAACAGGAAGCCGAGGAGGCCGGCCCAGATGATCTGGCTGTAGGAGAACGGCACCAGGGTCGAGGCCGGGGCGTGCCGGTAGGCGATGGTGACGATCCAGTGCCCGGCGGTCGAGATGAAGCCGATGGCGGCGCCGATCGCGACCTGGTTGAGGTTCGGGGTCTCCCAGACGAAGGGCACGAGGACCGACAGGATCAGGAAGCCGACGATGGCCGACCAGGTCATGGTGGTCTGGGGCGCGTCGTAGCCGTTGATCTTGCGGGTGACGACGAGCGCGCCGGCCCAGAACAGGGCCGAGACGATCGGGAGCAGGGCCGCGGTCTGGAACGCGCCGGTGCCCGGCCGCACGATGATGAGGACGCCCAGCAGGCCGACGAAGGCGGCGGCCCAGCGCCGGGCGCCGACCTTCTCGCCGAGCACCGGGATCGACAGGGCGGTGACGAAGATCGGCGACACGAAGGCGATCGCCGTGGTCTCGGCCACCGGCAGGACGCGCAGGCCCGCGAGGAACAGCAGCGACGAGGCGACGAGGGCGATGCCGCGCACCACCTGCAGGCCCGGCCGGGCGCTGCGGAACGGCGAGGCGCCGCGCTTCATCTGCGCCCGCACCAGGGCGGCGGCCAGCATCACCGCCAGGAACCCGACATAGCGCAGCCACGCCACCTCGATCCCGGAGAGCTGCCCGGTGAGGTACTTGGCGGTGGCATCGGAGCTGGACAGGAAGACGGTGGAGACCACCACCAGCACGATGCCGCGCAGCGGCTGGTCGCCGAGCAGGGCCGGCAGGGCCGGGCGGGCGGACGGGGCGGCGATGGGGAGCGTCAGGGAGGCCACGGGTGTCACGGCGGGTGTCGATGAGGGGCCTCATCTGTAGCACCGCCCCGTCCGGCCAAGCCGTGCCGATTGCGCGCCGCGGCCATGCTGCCGGATCAGCCCTAGTTAAGGCGGGCTTTACCCGATCGTGTCGGGGCAGCGGCGACTTGCGAGAGTGTCGCCATCATCCCGCCGCAAGCGTTACGGGTGTATCCTGAAAGACTCGTGAACGAAATTCGTCTTGGCCGGAACCGGATCCGGCATTGCGTGTTGTTTTGCCCGCGCAAGGTTAAGACCCTTGCGCGGGCAAGCAGATTCAGCAGCAGCGGAAGCCGCCGCGGCCGCCGACGCCGAACCGGGCGTTCTGCCGCTCGCGGAAGAACTCGGTCGGGGTCATCGGCTGCTGGTCGGGGTGGGTCTTGCGGATATGGGCGACGTAGGTGTCGTAGTTGCCCTGGCCGACCATCAGCCGCGCGCCGTCGCAGACGCAGCGCGTCAGGGTCGCCCAGCGCTCCCGCAAGGTCTCGGCATCCATCGGCTTTACTCCGCCGCCGCCGGCACGATCCGCGGATCCGCCTCGACGGCGGTCCACCGGTCGGCCCGGTAGGCCTTGAGGCAGGCCTGCACGCCGAAGGCGATGATCGCCACCACGACGCCGACGAAGACCAGCGCCAGCACCGCGTCGATGCGGTCGTTGAGGACGATCTGGCGCATCTGGTCGGCGGTCTTGGCCGGGGCCAGCACCTTGCCCTCGGCGAGCGCGGTCGCGTAGCGCTCGGCATGGGCCAGGAAGCCGACCCGCGGATCGGCGGAGAAGACCTTCTGGAGGCCGGCGGTGAGCGTGCAGGCGACGAGCCAGAGCGTCGGCACGATGGTGACGAGGGCGTAGCGCTCCCGCTTCATCTTGAAGATCACCACGGTGCAGAGCGTCAGCGCGATCGCCGCCAGCATCTGGTTCGAGATGCCGAAGAGCGGCCACAGGGTGTTCACGCCGCCCAGCGGATCGGTGACGCCCTGGTACAGGAAGAAGCCCCAGGCCGCGACGCACAGACCCGTCGCCACGATGCTCGGCCCCCAGGACGAGGTGTCCTTGAAGGCCGGCACCGCGACGCCGATCAGGTCCTGGAGCATGAAGCGTCCGGCCCGGGTCCCCGCATCGACCGCCGTGAGGATGAACAGGGCCTCGAACAGGATGGCGAAGTGGTACCAGAACGCCATCATCGCCTTGCCGCCGACGACGTTCGAGATGATGTGGGCCATGCCGACCGCGAGCGTCGGCGCGCCGCCGGCCCGCGAGATCACGCTGTGCTCGCCGACATCCGCGGCGGTCTGCTTGATGGTCTCAGGTGAGATCGGGAAGCCCATGGCGGTGACCGCCGCCGAGGCGCTCTCGGGCGTGGTGCCGATCACGGCGCCGGGCGAGTTCATGGTGAAGTACACGCCCGGATCGATGACGGTGGCGGCGACGAGCGCCATCACGGCGACGAAGGACTCCATCAGCATGCCGCCATAGCCGATGAAGCGGGCATTGACCTCGTTGTCGATCAGCTTCGGCGTCGTGCCCGACGAGATCAGGCTGTGGAACCCTGAGACCGCGCCGCAGGCGATGGTGATGAACAGGAACGGGAACAGCGAGCCCGACCAGACCGGGCCGGTGCCGTCGACGAACTTCGTCACCGCGGGCATCTGGAGATGGGGCGCCAGCACCAGGATGCCGAGCGCCAGGCCGACGATGGTGCCGATCTTGAGGAAGGTCGAGAGGTAGTCGCGCGGCGCGAGCAGCAGCCAGACCGGCAGGATCGAGGCGACGAAGCCGTAGCCGATCAGCATCCAGCAGAGCTGCGTGCCGGTGAAGGTGAACATGGCCGCGAGCGTCGGGTCGGCGGCGACGGTCTGGCCGTAGAGGATCGCCGCCATCAGCAGCACGAAGCCGAGGATCGAGACCTCGCCGATGCGGCCCGGGCGGATCCAGCGCGAATAGACGCCCATCAGCAGCGCGATCGGGATCGTCGCCATCACCGTGAAGGTGCCCCAGGGGCTCTCGGCCAGCGCCTTGACGACGATGAGCGCCAGCACCGCCAGGATGATGACCATGATCAGGAAGGCGCCGAACAAGGCGACGATGCCGGGAATCGTGCCGAGCTCGGCGCGGATCAGCTCGCCGAGCGAGCGGCCGTCGCGGCGCATCGAGACGAACAGCACCATGAAGTCCTGCACGGCGCCGGCGAGCACGACGCCGGCGAGGATCCAGAGCAGGCCCGGCAGGTAGCCCATCTGCGCGGCGAGCACCGGGCCGACGAGCGGGCCGGCGCCCGCGATCGCCGCGAAATGGTGGCCGAACAGCACGTATTTGTCGGTCGGGACGTAATCGAGCCCGTCATTGTGGCGGACCGCCGGGGTCTGGCGGGTCGGGTCGAGCCGCATGATGCGGTCGGCGATGTAGAGCGAGTAGTAGCGGTAGGCGATCAGGTAGACCGAGACCGCCGCGACGACGATCCAGAGGGCGTTGATGCTCTCGCCGCGCTGCGTCGCCACCACGGCGAGGGCGGCGGCCCCGAGCGCGCCCACGAGGGCCCAGGGTCCGTGCTTCCGGACGGCAGTCATGAGGGTTTCCTCCCGGCTCCGCCGCCGGGCTCACGACTTGCTTCGGCGGCTTCCTTCGACTTTCGGGTAAAGGAAACGTCGAGAGCTGCCAATGCGGCGACGGGTCGAGGGTGCCGCTCGGAAATTAGACTTTCGTCGCAGGCCTGAAGGAGCGGCGGCGCGGCGCCGGTTGGTCATGAACTGACACGCCGCATCGGCGTCCTGAATTGGTCTCGGGCGCGCGCCAGGGCCGTCGAAGGGGGTGGACATCGGGCGTCTTCTCTGCGGCGGACCTGCGCGCCGCCGCCGGGAGACACGCTCGATGCCAGCCCTGCCGGCCGGCCGATCGTCTCGCGGTTGCCCTTGGCCCGACCGCAATCTCGGGATGAGAGTGCGGGCGGGATGACGTCAAGCAATCGAGCCGGCGCCCCGTGACCGGACACGGCGCTGCCGAAGAGCACTCCGCCTCGAACGGGACCCGCTCAGCTCGACGGCAAACCCGCCAGGATGTGATCGTAATCCAAATTCGCGGTCTCGATCACGATCTGGGTCCGGCTGATGACCCCGAGCTTGCGCAGGATCTCCGAGACGTGCGCCTTCACGGTCGAATCACCGACGCCGAGCTCGTGGGCGATCTGCTTGTTGAGCTTGCCCTGGCGGATCATCAGCAGCACCCGGACCTGCTGCGGGGTCAGCTCGGCGATGCGCTCGGCGATCGGCGCCTTGCCGGCCTTGCGGCCGGGGGCCTCGGCCGGGCCCGACACGCCCTCGGGCACGAAGACCGCGCCGTTGAGCACGTCGGTGATGGCGCGGATCAGCACCGGCTTGCCGGCGGCCTTCGGCACGAAGCCGGCGGCGCCGTGGGCGAGCGCCTCGCGCACGATGCGTGGATCGTCGAGCCCCGAGACCACCAGCACCGGGATGCGCGGGAAGCGGGTGCGGATGGCGATCAGCCCGTCGAAGCCGTTGACGCCCTGCATGGTGAGGTCGAGCAGGGTCAGGTCGATCGAGCGGCCGCGGGACAGGGCCGCGCAGGCGCTCTCGATGCCGTCCGCCTCCTCGACCTCGGCGGCCGGGAAGGCGAGGCGCACCGCGCTGCTCAGGGCATCGCGGAACAGCGGATGATCGTCCACGATGATCAGGTGCATGTCCGACCCCTCGGCGACGGGCGTCGGCGCCCCGTCCGGCCGTGGAAGAGACACCCCGGGGGCCGAACTGGTCAATCCCACCATCGCAGCGGATCATCCTCTCGCAGGCACGCAGCCGCGGCGCAAGGGCCGCGCGGCGCACGCTGGTAGATCGGGCACAGCAAAACCGCCGCACCCTTAAGTCGAGGTAAAAATTACCATGCGGCTCCCTCAGCAGCCACCATGCTTTGGTATGGAGCCGCGGCGACCGGCCCGGCCCTGCACATTGGTCCAATGGTGGCTGGCGCCAAGCCGGTCCTATCGTCGTGTGACCTCGGCGGACGAAGGACCTCCTCAACCGCGGAGTGGGTGGGAGCGGAGCGTGGCATCTGGCGGCGGCGTCGCGTGGGGCGGCGCGGCCGCTGATCGCGGGGGCGATCGCCCGTCCGCCCCCCAGCGCAGGCGCGGCCGCCGCACCGGCCGCGCCTGCGCACCCGTTTTCCCCGATCCGGGCCCCGTTGCGGGGGGGGGGGCGTCCGGGAGCCGTTGCCAGTCGCTCGCCGCCGCCGCATAATGCAGGCCAATGCCGCTACGGAAATCGGCGTGTCGGGAGGGAGATTTCGGTGCGGGGACACTCGGCGCAAGGCACGCGCACGCGCTCGCATCGCTGCGGGATCCAGACTGCCTGGACCGAGGCGGCCGGGGCCGAGGCCGCCGTGGCGGCGCTCGCCGCCTCCCTCGACGTCGCCCGCATCGCCCATCTCGTCATCTTCTTCTCGCCGGTCTACGGAGTCGAGGCGCTGAACGCCGCGCTCGCCCGCGCCTTTCCGGGGGTGCGGGTCGCCGGCTGTACCTCCTCGGGCGAGATCAGCCCGATGGCCGGGCTCGACCGCGGCCTCGTGGCCATCGCCTTCCCGCACGAGGGCTTCCGCATCGCCTCGACGGTGCTGGAGGCGGTCGACAACCTCGACGCCGAGCGGGCCGCGGCCTCGATCCGCGGCTTGCGCTGCGCCATGGAGAAGATCGGCCGCGGCGGGCAGCGTTTCGCGATCTCGCTCATCGACGGCCTCGCCAATGCCGAGGAGACGGTGATCGCCGCGATCGGCTACGGGCTCGACGGGGTGCCCCTCGTCGGCGGCTCGGCCGGGGACGAGCTGACCTTCTCCGAGACGGCGCTGATCCATGACGGGCAGGTGCATCGCCGGGCCGCGATCCTGCTGCTGATCGAGTCCGATTTCCCGGTCGAGATCTTCAAGAACGACAATTTCGAGCCGACCGGCGTCAAGTTCGTCGTCACCGAGACCGACCAGGAGCAGCGCACCGTGCGCGAGCTCAACGCCGAGCCGGCGGCGGTCGAGTACGCCAATGCGCTCGGCCTCGATCCCGACGCGCTGACCCCGACGAGCTTCGCCGCCCATCCGCTGGTGGTGCGGGTCGGCGGCGACTATTTCTGCCGCTCGATCCGCCACCTCAACCCGGACCAGTCGCTGAGCTTCCACTGCGCCATCGAGAGCGGCGTGGTGCTGACTCTGGCGCGCCAGAAGGACCTGGTCGAGGCGACCCGGGAGGAGCTGGCCCGGCTCGACGCGCGGCTCGGCGGCGTCGATCTGGTGATCGGCTTCGAATGCGTGCTGCGCCGCCTCGACGCCGAGATCCACCAGGCCCGCCACAGCATCGCCGAGCTGTACCGGCACTACAACGTCGTCGGCTTCGAGACCTATGGCGAGCAATACCGCTCGATGCACCTGAACCAGACCTTCACGGGCATCGCCATCGGCCGGCCCGCCGGCCCGTGAGCAGGGACGAACCGGGGGCAAGTCGGGCGTCATGACCGAGGACGTCGCGGCCCTCCACCGCCGCATCGCCAAGCTGGAGCGCATCAACGCCGCCCTGATGTCCCAGGTCGAGCGCACGATGGACCAGCGCGGCAGCGCCTATTCCCTGTTCCAGACCGCCATCACCCTCGAGGGCCAGGTCCGCTCCCGCACCGAGGAACTGACGGCGCTGATGCGCAGCCTCGAGCGCTCGAACCAGGCGCTCACCGCTGCCAAGGAGGAGGCGGAGCGGGCCAACCGCTCGAAGACCCGCTTCCTCGCCGCCGCGAGCCACGACCTGCTCCAGCCCCTCAACGCCGCCCGGCTGTCGATCTCGGCGCTGGCCGAGATGCGGATGGGGCCGGAGCCCCGCATCGTCGTCGGCCAGGTCGAGCGCGGGTTGCAGACGATCGAAGACCTGATCAAGACGCTCCTCGACATCTCGAAGCTCGATGCCGGGCTGATCCAGCCGGTGGTGCGCCCGGTGCGGGTCGCCGACGTGCTGGAGAGCATCGAGGCGAGCTTCGGGCCGCTCGCCGCCCGCAAGGGCCTGCGCCTGTCGGTGCGCGGCGGCCGGTACTGGGTGTCGAGCGACCTCGTGCTGCTCCAGCGCATCCTGCAGAACCTGGTCTCGAACGCGATCCGCTACACCGCCGCCGGCGGCGTGCTGGTGGCGGCCCGCCGGCGCGGGCCCGAGATCCGGATCGACGTGGTCGATTCCGGCTCCGGCATCCCGGAGGACGAGCGGGAGCTGATCTTCGAGGAGTTCCATCGCGGCGGGCGCGAGAGCGTCGACGGCGAGATCGCGCTCGGCCTCGGCCTGTCGATCGTCCGGCGCTCGGCCCAGGCGCTGGGGCATCCCTTGAGCCTCGAATCCCGGGTCGGCCACGGTTCGCGCTTCAGCCTGCACCTCACGCCCTGCGCGGCCGAGCCCCCCCGGCCCGCCCCCTCGCTGGTGCCGCCGACGAGCCTCACCGGCGCCCGCATCGCGCTGATCGAGAACGACAAGGCGGCGTTGGAGGCGCTGGCGCGGCTCTTCCACGGCTGGGACGCCAACGCCTTCGCGGCCCGCGACCACCTGAGCCTGGTGCGGCTGCTCGGGACGACCTGGAGCCCGGACGTGGTCGTCGCCGATTTCCACCTCGACGGCGGCGCCTGCGGCCTCGACACCGTGGAATGGCTGCGCTCCGTCCACGGCCACGACATCCCGGCGGTCATCACCACCGCCGACCATTCCTCCGAGGTCGAGGCCCGGGTGCGGGCGGCGCGCTGCGAACTGGTGCACAAGCCGCTCAAGCCCGCCCAGCTGCGGGCTTTGCTCGCTCATCTGCTGAGCCGCGGCTGAGCCCGCGCTGCGATTGTTTCCGAAAGATGTCTGAGTCGCGCGCCGCCGTGATCCGCGGCGGACGAACGATCTTGCATGCTATGACATAGGCCGTTTGGCTTATATCTATAGTTTCTATTGTGTTTCTTGGATCGTTTTTGCTCAGATGGACTAACCAAAACGAGAAATAGACGGTTGCTCTGGCGCAACATACTGCGTGAATGAGAGGATGATGCCGCCAGGGTGGATTTATTGCCTGATCGTCTGTGGCATCTCTCCAGGGCACGGGGAGGTCCAGCGTGGCACGGATATTACTGACGGGCGCAACCGGTTTCCTGGGTGGCGCCGTCCTTCATCAGGCCTTGAGCCGGCGCGACGGTGCCGAGTGGGTCTGCCTCGTGCGCTGCACCAGCGTCGAGCAGGGCCGGCAGCGGATCGCCGCGCGGCTGTCGCGCTTCACCGACCCGTTCACCGCCCAGCGCCTCGCGCGCCTCGTCGAGGTGGTGCCGGGCGACTTCACCCGCGCCGACCTCGATGCCGACCCGCGGCTCGATTCGATCACCCACGTTCTGCACCTGGCCGCCGATACCTCGTGGTGGGGCGAGGAGCGGGTCAGCCGCACCAACCACGACGGCACCCTGGCGCTGGCCCGCCGCGCCCGCGCCATGCCGCGCCTCGTCCGTTTCCTGCACGTCAGCACCGCGATGATCTGCGGCGCCGAGGCGCCCTCCCTCGTCGAGGAGGCGGCCTATCCCTCGCCCCAGGCCCGCCACCTCGTCGCCTACACGGTCTCGAAGGCGGCGGCCGAGACGTCGCTCGCCGGCAGCTTCTCCGACCTGCCGATCGTGGTCGCCCGCCCCTCGATCGTCGTCGGCCATTCGACCCTGGGAGCGGCGCCGAGCTCGAGCATCCTGTGGGTGATCCGCGCCGCCGACCGCCTGCGGCTGGTGCCCTGCGCGCCCGAGAGCGCCGTCGACATCATCCCGGTCGACTGGGCCGCCGACAGCCTGCTCGGCCTTTTGCGCAAGCCGCAACTCGCGCATGACCTCTACCATATCTCGGCCGGCGAGGGCGGTCGGGCGCGCTGGGACGACCTGATGCGCGCCTTCGCGGCGGCAGACCCCGAGGGCGGCCCGCGCGACGACTTCACGCGCTTCGATCTCGTCGCCGACCGGGCGCTGCTGCGCCGGCGCTTTTCCGGGACGTTCGGCCTCGACGGAGCCCTGAAGCAGGCGATGCTGCGGGCGGTGCGGGCCTATTACGCCTTCTGCTCCCTCGACCTGACCTTCTCGAACGCCCGGCTCCTCGCCGAGGGTTTCGCTCCCCCGCCGTCCTTCACCGATTACCTCAAGGTCTGCCTGGAGAACGCGCCCGAGATCGCCGAGCAATTCGCCGACGACCTCGAGATGTTCGTGGCGCCGGATCCGGCCCAGGGTCCCGCGCCCGTCCTCCCGCGGACGGCGCGCGCATGAACCCGTTCCTGATCCTCGCGGTGGCGATCGGCGCCGAGATCACCGCGACGCTCGCCCTCAAGGCGGCCGACGGCCTCACCCGCCCGGGCCCGACGCTCCTCGTGGCGCTGGGCTACGGCACCGCCCTGTGGCTGATGTCGAGCAGCATGGACATGCTGCCGATCGGCATCGTCTACGCGATCTGGGCCGGGGTGGGCATGGTCGGCGCCGCGCTCGGCGGCGCGATCCTGTTCGGCGAGCCGGTGACGCCGCTGATGATCCTCGGCATCGGAGTCATTGCGGTCGGCGTCGGCATCCTGGCGGCGGCCCAAGTTCACACCTGAGCGAGGTCACGCCCGAGGGCGGGTGACGGCGTCGAGCACCTGCACGGCGCCGTCGATCGCCGCGCGCATCGCCGCCTCGTCCCAGTGCACCCGGGCGAGCACGTAGCCGCCCTCGACCACCGCGATCAGCATGGCCGCGAGCGCGGCGGGCGCGATTCCCGCGGCGAGGCCGCCCGCCGCATCCGCCTCCTCCAGGCTCGCGCGCAGCTGCGCCTGGATATGCCCGACATAGGCCGCGACCGGCGCGCGCAAGGCCGGCTCCTCCATGGCGGATTCGTTGGCGAGCCGCGCCAGGCGGCAGCCGCGCAAGGCCTGCCGCTCGCGGGTGAGATAGGCGCGCACGCGGTCGAGGGGCGGGGTCCCGGGCGAAAACAGCGCGTCGATCACCGCGATCTCCTCCTCGGCCATCTCGGCGAGCGCCGCGGCCGCCACCTCCCGCTTGCCGGGAAAGTGATGGTAGAGGCTGCCCTGGCCGGCACCGCTCAGCGCCAGCACGTCCCGCGGGCTCGTCGCCTCGTAGCCGCGCTCCCAGAGCAGCGCCTTCGCCGCCGCGACGATCGCCTCGCGCTTCGATGATCCGGGCCGTGCCACGTCGTGTCTCCTGCCGGCGGGCGGAACTGTCAGAGGGAGAGACCCGCGCCAGTCTCGTCATCGAACAGCCTGACGCCGTCGGACGCGGTATGCCGCGACGCTCCCCGCTCGGCCAGCCCTCAGGCCCTGCCCGCGAGATGCGGCGGCGCGGCATCGGCGTACTGGGCGATGCCGTGGCCGAACGACCAGTTCTCCCGGGCGATCTCGACCAGGGTCACGAACACGTCCTCCGGCCGGATCCCGACCCCGCCGAGACTTTTCGCGATGGCCTCGAACAACGCCTTCTTCTGCGCGACGCTGCGCCCGGTCGAGAGATGGACCTGGATCATCACCAGGTCGTCGCTGCGGGCGATACCCAGGTAACCTGGATCGTAGATCACATCGTCGAATTGGTGCGACACGACCTGGAACCGGTCGTCGGGCGGGATGCCGATGCTCTCGACGAGGGCGGCGTGAACCGCATCCGCGATGTCGCGGCGCTCCGGTGCAGGGCGTTCGCGCTTCAGTGTCAGGGTGACCAGGGGCATGGGAAGGTCTCCGCGGCTGCCCGAGCAGCCTCGATCCTTTTATTGTACCTACTGGTATGTATGGAAGTGCGGCCCGCGCAATCCGGGTCTGCGCCGCGCTCAGCGCTCCGTCATCGTTCCCGCCTCCTGCCGCTCCTGCCAGCCGTGCCGCACCAGTTCCGGGTCGGCATGCTCCTCCACCGGGTAGCCGACGCACAGATAGGCGATGAGCCGCCAGGACGGCGCCACGTCGAGGACGGCGGCGACCTCCTCGGGGCACAGGATCGAGACCCAGCCGACGCCGAGGCCGTGGCTGCGCGCCGCGAGCCAGAAGGTGTGGACCGCCGTGACGGCGGAGTAGCGCAGCATCTCCGGCATGGTGGCCCGGCCGAGGCCGTGGCCGGCCCCCGTGGCCTCGTCGCAGAACACCGCGAGATGCACCGGCGCCTCGCGCAGGCCCGCGAGCTTGAGGCTGCGATAGGCGCTGGCCCGGGCGTCGTCGTAGGAGGCCGCCGCCGCGTCGTTGCAGCGGGTGAAGCTCGCCGCGACCGCTGCGCGCCGCTCAGGGTTCGAGACCCGGACGAAGCGCCAGGGCTGGCTGTTGCCGACCGAGGGGCTGAGGCAGGCGAGCGCCAGGCTCTCCCGCAACGCCTCCTCCGGTACCGGATCGGGACGGAAGCGCCGCACGTCGCGGCGCCAGGCGACCAGGTCCGCGAAGCGGGCCCGGAAGTCCGCCCCGAATTCCGGCGCGCTCATCGCTGCGCCAAGTCCTTCTGCGCCAAATCCCCGAGCAGGCTCGCCGCCACCGAGACCTTCGAGACCGTGAGGCCCGAGGCGGCGATGGCCGCGACCGCGGTGCGGATGCGGGCGAGCGAGGCGCCGCGGGCCTGGCCCCAGGCCTCGACCGCGGCGGCGCCTTGCGCGTCGAAGGCGGCGGCCTCGGCGGTCAGCGCCCGGTGGGCGCCGGCGATGCCGGAGATCGCGCGTTCCAGGGCGATGCGGTCGAAGGTGTCGGCCACCGGTACCGCCCGGGCGGCGGCCGCGAGGGCATTGAGGCGGAAGAGGTCGGCCAGCGCGAAATGCGTCGCGGCGATCGCCGCCGGCGGGCGCCCGGTCGCCTCGGCGACCTGGACGATGTCCGGCGCCGCACCCAGCTCGCCCAACGCGGCGAGGCGGGAGGCCAGGGCGTCGGGCACGCCGTGATCGACCAGGGTCCGGATACGCCGGGCCAGGGCCTCGGCGGCGGCAGGCGGCAGGGCGCCCGGCAAGGCCGCGGAGACCGCCGCGATGCCGTCGCGGTAACGCGCCACCGCCGCCTCGATGCCGCCCGGCGCCGCCTCGCCGTTGCGGATGAACCAGACCATGCGCTGGCGCAGCAGGTCCTGCAATTCGGCGTAGAGCGCGAGCTGCTGGTCGCCGGAGATCGCGCCGTCGAGCCCGTCCACCGCCTTGTTGAGCTCCATCAGCCCGAAGGCGTCGCGGGTCACCGCGAAGGCGGCCGCGATGGCGGCGGCCTCGGCGCCGGTCTCGTCGGACAGCCGGCTGACGAGCGTCGGCCCGCCGCGGTTGACGATGGCGTTGGCGAGACTCGTGGCGATGATCTCCCGGCGCAGGCGGTGGCTCTCGACCGCGTCGGGATAGCGGGCGACCAGAACCGGCGGGAAGGACCGCTCCAGCTCCCGGGCGAGATACGGATCGTCCGGCACCGCGGAGTCGAGGAGCGCGTCCTTCAGCGACAGCTTGGCGTAGGCGAGCAGCACCGCCAGTTCCGGCCGGGTCAGGCCTTCGCCGCCCTGCGCCCGCTCGGCGAGCACCGCATCGGAGGGCAGGAACTCGACGTTGCGGTCGAGGCGCCCGTCGGCCTCCAGCCCCTGCATCAGCCGGGCGGCGAAGCCCGTCTCGGTCGTGGCGGAGCGCTGGGCGAGCGACAGGGCCAGCGTCTGGAGCTGGTTGTTGCGCAACACCAGATCGGCCACCGCCTCGGTCATGCCGGAGAGGAGCGCGTTGCGGCTTTCCGGGCTGAGCCGCCCGTCGCGCTCGGGCGTGGCGAGGGCGATCTTGATGTTGACCTCGACGTCCGAGGTGTTGACGCCGGCCGAGTTGTCGATCGCGTCGGTGTTGAGGCGCACCCCGCGCCGCGCCGCCTCGATCCGGCCGCGCTGGGTGAGACCCAGATTCGCGCCCTCGCCGACGACCCGGGCGCGTAATTCGGCGCCGGTGATGCGGATCGCGTCGTTCGCCCGGTCGCCGGCCTCGTCGTCGCTCTCGGCAGCCGCGCGGACATAGGTGCCGATGCCGCCGAACCACAGGAGATCGACGGGCGCGCGCAGGATCGCCTGCATCACCTCGGCCGGCGTTGCCTCCGCCCGGTCGAGCCCGAGGCGGGCCCGCACCTGCGGCGAAAGCGGCACGGTCTTGGCCTGGCGCGAGAACACCCCGCCGCCGGCCGAGATTTTTTGCCGGTCGTAATCGGCCCAGGACGAGCGGGGCAGATCGAACAGGCGCTTGCGCTCGGCGTAAGCGACGGCCGGATCGGGATCGGGATCGAGGAAGATGTCGCGGTGGTCGAAGGCGGCCACCAGCTTCAGGCAGCGCGACAGCAGCATGCCGTTGCCGAACACGTCGCCCGACATGTCGCCGACGCCCACGACCGTGACCGGCTCGGCCTGGATGTCGATATCGACCTCGCGGAAGTGGCGCTTCACCGCCTCCCAGGCGCCGCGGGCGGTGATGCCCATCTGCTTGTGGTCGTAGCCCTGGCTGCCGCCCGACGCGAAGGCGTCGCCGAGCCAGTGATGCGCCTCCAGCGACAGGGCGTTGGCGATGTCCGAGAAGGTGGCGGTGCCCTTGTCGGCGGCGACCACCAGGTAGGCGTCGTCCTCGTCGTGTCGCACGGTGGCGGGAGGCGGCACGATCCGGCCGTCGACGATGTTGTCGGTGAGCGAGAGCAGCGTGCGGATGAAGATCCGGTAGCTCTCGGTGCCCTCCTGCATCCAGGCCTGGCGGTCGTTCGTCGGGGGCAGGCGCTTGGGGAAGAAGCCGCCCTTGGCGCCGACCGGCACGATCACGGCGTTCTTGACCTGCTGCGCCTTGACGAGGCCCAAGACCTCGGTCCGAAAGTCCTCCGGCCGATCCGACCAGCGCAGGCCCCCGCGGGCGATGTAGCCGAAGCGCAGGTGCACGCCCTCGACGCGGGGGCTGTAGACGAAGATTTCGAAGAGCGGCCGGGGCAGCGGCATCCCGTCGACCTTCGCGCAGCGGAACTTGAACGCGATGGTCTCGGGGGGAAGGCCGTTGCGGCCGATCTGGAAGAAGTTCGTGCGCTGCGCCGCCTCGACCAGGTTGACGAAGCGGCGCAGGATCCGGTCCTCGTCGAGGCTGGTTACGTTCGCCAGATCCGCCTCGATCTCGGCCCGCACGGCGTCCTGCTGCGCGGCGCGGTCGCCGTCGAGGCGGGGGTCGAAGCGGGCGTAGAACAGCGCCACCAGGCGCCGGGCGAGGGCCGGATGGCGCGACAGCGTCGCCGCCAGATAGTCCTGGCCGTAGCGGATGCGCAACTGGCGCAGGTAGCGGCCGAGCGCCCGCACGAGCGCCACGTCGCGCCAGCCGAGTCCGGCTTCCAGCACCAGGCGGTTATAGGCGTCGGATTCGGCGAGATCGCGGGCGAGCGCGAGCAAAGCCGCCTCGACCGGTCCTTCCACGGCGGCCACGTCGACCGGGCCGCCGCCGGCGCGCTCCAGCACCATGTCGTGCAGGAAGACCCGGGCGCCGGCACCCTCCGGCTTGAGGCGGTAGGAGCGCTCGTCGATGACCCGGAAGCCGAGATTCTCCAGGACCGGCACCCGCTCGGAGAGCGGCAGGGCGGTGCCGCGGGAAAAGACCTTCAGGCCGATCCGGGTGTCGGGGTCGCCGGGGCGGCGGAAGAGGTCGACCGCCCGGGGTTGGCCTTCCGAGATCCGCTCCAGGATGGCGATGTCGGGGAGCGCCTGGGCGCCCGAATACATCTCGCGATAGCCGGCCGGGAAGGCGTCGGCATAGACGGCGGCGAGGCCGCGGGCATCGCCGCCGCGGCTCTGGCTCAATGACTCGCGCAGGGAATCGGCCCAGGTGCGGGCGAGATCGGCGATGCCGGCCTCGAGCGCGCCGGCATCGATCTCCTCCGGCGGCGCGCCGGGTGTGGCCACGATGACGTGGAGGCGCGCGAGCGGACCTTCCGGGTAATCCGGCGCGATGGTCGAGACCCGGCCGCCCAAGGCCTCCGCGAGGTAGGCGCCGATCCGGGCCTGGAGCCGGGCGTCGGTGCGGTCCTTCGGCAGGTAGGCGAGCAGCGAGACGAAGCGGCCGAACTTGTCGGGCCTTGCCAGCACCCGCACCCGCGGCCGGTCGGCGAGCGACACGATGGCCAGCGCGAAGCGCAGGAGGAGGCCCGGCTCGATCTGGAACAGGTCGTCGCGCGGATAGGTCTCGAGGACGTGGAGGAGGGAGCGCCCGGCATGGCTCGTCGGGTCGAGGCCGGCCTTGGCGACCACCCGGGCGACCTTGCGGCGGAGATACGGCACTTCCTCGGCCCGGCTCGCATAGGCGCTGCCGGTGAACAGGCCGACGAGGCGCAACTCGCCCGAGAGCTGCCCGTCGCTCGCGAACAGCTTGATCCCCACCATGTCGAGATGGGCCTGCCGACGCACCCGCGAGCGCAGGCTCGCCTTGGTGACGAGGAGCGCTTCCGGCCCCTCCAGGAAGGCGCGGATCTCCGGCGTCACCGCCACCATGGCGTCGCCGCGGCGCAGGACCTCGATGGCGGGATCGCGCAGGAGGCCGAGCCCGCTGCCGGTCACGCCGGCATGGTCGGCGCCGTCCCGGTCGCGGTACTCGCGCAGGCCCAGCAGCACGAAATGCCCGTCGCGCAGCCAGTCGAGGAAGGCGCGGGCCTCCGACACTTCCTCGCGCGCCAGCGGCGCCGGCGCCTCGGCGAGCCCCGCCGCCGCCTCGGCGAGCCGCTCTACCATCGCCGTATGGTCGGCCGCCGTCACGGCGACGTCGGCATAGATCCGGGCGAGGCTCGCGGCGAGCGTCGCGCGGGCGGCTTCGTCGTCGATGCGGTCGAGGTGGACGTGGATGAAGCTCTCGCGGGCGAGGCCCTCGGCGTCGGGTCCGCTCTCCTGTGCGGTGGTCTCGCCGACGACCCGCACCAGGGCGCCGTCCGCGTCGCGCTCGACGCCGAGGATCGGGTGGGCGACGAGGCGGGGCTGGTAGCCGCGGGCGACGAGCTCAGCGAGCGTCGAATCGAGCAGGAACGGCCGGTTGGCGTTGACCGCCTCCAAGACCGTGAGGTCGCGCCGGCGCCCGTCCCGCTCCACCTCGCTATCGGAGAGGCGCACCGCGCTGATCGTGCGGGCGGGCCGCGCCGCGGCGAGATGGGCGCGGGCGGCGAGCGCCAGGTCGGCCAGGGCCTCGGGCGGATAGGCGGTCAGGTCCTCCGGCGCGACGCGCCCGAAGAGGTCGCGGACGAAGCCGCCGGGTCCCCCCCGGTCCTCCGCCAATGCCGCCGCGGCGGCGATCAGGTCGGTTCGGCTGGCCTTCGCTTCGGGGGTCGCGGTCGCGGTCGAGGGTTCCACGTTCGGCCTTCCTCTTCTGCTCGTCCTCTGCCGAGGGCGAGCGGAGCGGTGGCACAGCGTCGGGAGCCCCGCAAGCCCGGCCTCGCTCTGCGGAGGCAAACTGCCTATAGCTGAGGCACGATGATCGGGAGGGCAGGGGCATGAGCGGCGGCAGGACGAAGGCGGGACGGAAGCCCGAGACCGGCGAGCGGCCGGTCCCGCAGGAGACCGAGGAGCGGGTGATGGCCCTCGACCTCCCGCCCTCGCCCGACCTGTCGCCGGAGATGCGGGCCTATTTCGACAAATGCCGCGAGAAGATCGGCTTCGTGCCGAACGTGCTGCTGGCCTATGCCCACGACACCGCCAAGCTCGAGGCTTTCGCCGCCCTCTACAACGACCTGATGCTGGCGCCCTCCGGCCTGTCGAAGCTGGAGCGCGAGATGATCGCCGTGGCGGTGTCGAGCGTGAACCGCTGCTATTACTGCCTCACCGCGCATGGTGCCGCCGTCCGCAGCCTCTCGGGCGATCCGGTGCTGGGCGAGATGATGGCGATGAACTACCGCGCCGCCGACCTCTCGCCCCGCCATCGCGCCATGCTCGACTTCGCGGTGGCGCTCACCGAGGCGCCCTGGACCATCGAGGAGGAGGACCGCGAGGCCCTGCGCGATGCCGGCTTCTCCGAGCGCGACCTGTGGGACATCTCCGCGGTGGCGAGCTTCTTCAACATGTCGAACCGCATGGCCTCGGCCGTCGACATGCGCCCGAACCGCTCCTACCACGGCGAGGCGAGGGCCTTGCCTGGTCCGGACGAGGCCTGACCGGTCACCCGGTTGCCGCATTGTCGGCGTAAGGGCGCTGCCGATGCATGAACCGGGTCGGGGGCGCTCCCTTGCGTCGTCGACCGAGCGGGAGCGGTGGATGGCGTACCAGGCGAAGTCGGCGCTCGAGGTCCAGCTGGACGTGCTCGGCGCACTCATGCTGCGCGACATCCGCACCCGCTTCGGCGGCACGATGTGGGGTTACTGCATCGCCGTCGGATGGCCCTGCGCCCACGTCCTCGTCATCACCGGCTTCTACGCCGTCCGGCACATGCCGACGCCGATCGGCGACAGCATCGTGCTGTTTGCCGTCTCCGGGTTGTCGCCGTATATCATCATGAACTATACGGCCCGAAAGATGATGGAGGGTCCCCTCCAGAACAAGCAGCTCATTTATTTTCCGCAAGTCAAATTCTTCGACGTCGTCATGTCGCGCGCTCTCGTCGAAATCTGTACCAGCAGCCTCAGTATTTTCTTGGTATTCTTCATCGCGGCATGTTGCGGTGCGCAGGTCCTTCCGCATGATGCGTTTGCATTTTGTGAAGCCATGCTGCTTGCGTTATGCTTTGCTCTGTCATTGGGGTTTTTGAATGTTTTTATATCGCAAATATTTCCGCCGTGGCAGATCGGCGTCATCGTTCCAATGCTTATCATGTATTTTACTAGCGGCGTCGTCTTTGTGACCGAATCGATGCCTGCCGTCATCTACGAATACGTGCAGTGGAATCCCTTGATGCATATCGTCAAGGTCTGCCGGTCGTCGTTCTATCCGGGTTACGGTGCGGATGCGTCGATCCTGTACGTGCTCATGGTGTGCGGAACGCTGTTGATGGCCGGTCTTCTGGGTATCCGTTTCATCGTGCCGCGCTTCTACAACTGAGGCAGGGTGCATCGACGCCGCAACGGACGAGAGGGGATGCGCGCGCAGCCAGATCGTCCCGCGGCGGGCAGGGCTGTTCGGGGACGGGGAGAGGTGTGCGATTCCCCTACGTTCCACAGTAGACCACCGACAGGTCGGTGAACCGCGCCGCTGCTCCGGCTATTCGATTTTGCATCACGTTCTGCGGCGAACCGGGCTATCCGCGTCGTCGGACAAAATGCGCAGGCGCCTCCGAGGCCTGCCGAGCAGGCGCCTCGAGATGAGGTCGTGGATGGGAGATAAGCCCGATCTCGGCGGACTTCTCACACGGCTGCGGCGTACCCCGCCGCGCGCCCATCGGAGGACGTGCCGCGCTCGATCCCTCGAGGGTTCTTCCTCCGGATAAACCTGTACGAGGGGGGTTGCGGGCATCGGCGGAATGTCCGGTCTTCGCGGACGGGGCGCCGCAGGCGCGCCGTGCGGAGACGTCCGGGGCCGCCGCAGTGCCGTCCTGACGGTGTCCCGCCCGGCGACCAGACCGAACGCATATCCTGCATCGGCCGGACGGACCGCGCGTCGATCGCTCAGTGAGAGAGCCGGTGATCGGTTTCCGGAGCGCTCGGCTTCCGGAGAGAGAACCCTGCCTCATGAGCGGGTCCGGCCTTCCTGCGCATCGGCAGGATGGTGCGGCCGAGAGGACTCGAACCTCCACTGGTTACCCAACTAGCACCTCAAGCTAGCGCGTCTACCAATTCCGCCACGGCCGCGGAGAATGCCGGACATCGAAAACCGGTCCAGCCAATCTGAAAAACCTACATCAATGACCATCAGGGCAGCAGAGCGGCCCTCTTCGTCGGCAACCTCGCCCGGCTCACACTCTCGACGAGGATCGAGATGCTCACACCGAACCCGGTTTCCATTCCAACCCGCTGCGGTCATGGACCCCGCGGGATGAATGGTGCGGCCGAGAGGACTCGAACCTCCACTGGTTGCCCAACTAGCACCTCAAGCTAGCGCGTCTACCAATTCCGCCACGGCCGCGGAGCGCTTGTTCTCGCCGGAGCCGGCGGGGCGGGGGTGAGACCCGTCCGAAGCGAGGCTGCGAATACCAGTCCCCTCCCGGGGACGCAAGCGCCCCGATATCGATCCGGCGAACATTCTCGCCTAGAGGGCGTCCGACAGGGCGCCGAGCAGGCCGGCGCTGCCGTCGCCGATGCGGATGCCGGGCTCCTGCACCACCTCGGCCTTGCGGATCAGCTCCGTGACCTCCACGGAGATGCGGTTGCCGGTGACCACGATCTGCCCGCGGGCGATCGGGTGGTTGTTGGCGAGGATCTCGACCATATCGGAGTCGGTCGAGTCGAGTTCGATGACCGCGCCGCGGCCCATGCGCAGCAGCATGTGGATCGGCATCCGGGTCTGCCCGAGCACGACCGCGAGGTCCACCTTGAGAATGTCGAGTACCGCCAACGGACGCACCCACCCTGACCACGAGACGATGCGACAACAATCTGCTCTTATGGTGAAGCCTTGGTAAACGACCGGCTCGGAACCGCTCCCGGCAGCCTCCTGCCCGCCCCCGGCAGCCCCCCCGTCGAGTGGGTCGTTCGCGACGCGCTCCTCGACTACCGCGAAGCGGAAGGCGCGATGGAGGCGCGGGCCGCCGCGATCTCAGAGGGCCGCGCCCTGGAGCGCGTCTGGCTCGTCGAGCACCCGCCGCTCTACACCGCCGGCACCTCCGCCAGGGAGGCCGACCTGGTGGCGCCGGAGCGCTTCCCGGTCCACCGCACGGGGAGGGGAGGGCAATACACCTATCACGGCCCCGGCCAGCGGGTCGCCTACGTGATGCTCGACCTCAACCGGCGTCGGCCGGACCTGCGCGCCTACGTGGCCGCCCTCGAGGCCTGGCTGATCGCGACCCTCGACGCCTTCACGGTGCGGGGCGAGCGCCGGGAGGACCGGGTCGGGGTCTGGGTGCGCCGGCCGGAGAAGGGGCCGGGCGTCGAGGACAAGATCGCGGCGATCGGCATCCGGGTGCGGCGCTGGACGACCTTCCACGGCATCAGCCTCAACGTCGAGCCGGACCTGTCGCATTTCTCCGGCATCGTGCCGTGCGGCGTGCGCGAGCACGGCGTCACCAGCCTGGTCGATCTCGGCCGGCCGGTGACGATGCCGGAGGTCGATGCGGTGCTGCGGGGGCGCTTCGAGGCGATCTTCGGGCCCACGGTGCTGGTCGACGACGAATGAGCGGGCTTAAGCCGGCCGGCGCCGGGCCTCGCCGTTTCCCCGCAGCCCGGACTTGCTCTAGAATGGGCCCCGAGACCGCGGCGATGCCGCGGCCGCCGCGAGGGGGGCTTCCTTCCCGCGCATCACGGAGGTCCGCCCGTGACGGATGTCCCCGCGCCAGTGCCGGCCGCTGAGGCGCCGGGGGAGGCCGGGCTCCTGCGCGCCGTCCTCTCGGCCGCCCCCCTGCCGTCCCTGCTGGTCGCGCCCGGCCCCTCGGGCGCGGTGTGCTTCGCCAACCCGGCCGCCCTCGCCCTCTTCGGGGAAGCGCCCGCCGGCCTCGCCGGCCTCGGTGCCGAGCCGGAGGCCGAGGTGGCGTTGCGCGCGCTGCTTGCCGCCGACGGGCCGGCGAGCGCCGAGGTGCTGCTGCGCCGGCACGACGGCGCGACGCTCTGGGCGCTCCTCCATCTCTCGCCGGTGGCGGGGGCGGAGCCGTGCAGCCTCGTCCAGGTCGTCGAGACCTCCCGCTGCCGCGACCTCGAGGCGGCGCTCAGCCTGGCGGAGCGGCGCGAGGCTTTGGGCCAACTTACCAACGGCGTCGCGCACGAGTTCAACAACCTGCTGCAGATCCTGGTCGGCTACGTCGACGGCCTGCGCCGGCGCCTCGGCGAGCATCCGGACGCCTTCGTCCAGCGCGCGCTCAGCCGTTCGACCGACGCCGCCGAGCGCGCGTCGTCGCTCACCCGCCACCTCCTCGCGTTCTCGCGCAGGCACCGGCCCGAGCCGCGGCCGGTCGACCTCAACGGCCTGCTGCGCGACTACCGGGAGCGGGCGCTGGGCGTCCTGGGGGAGGGGATCGCCCTCGACCTCGATCTTGCCGGCGATCTGTGGATCGCCTGCGTCGATCCGATCCAGACCGAGCTGATCCTGCAGATCCTGCTGCGCAACGCCGCCGAGGCGATGCCGGCGGGCGGGTGCGTCACGATTCAGACCTGCAACCACGGCGGCGAGGGCGTGGCCGCCGACGGGGCGGCGGGGCGCCACGTCGCGCTCACCCTGGCGGATACCGGGGCCGGCATGCCGCCGGAGGTGCTGGCCCGGGCGCTCGAGCCGTTCTTCACCACCCGCGAGCCCGGCCGCGGCACGGGGCTCGCCATCCTCAACGCCCTGGTCAAGCGCCAGAACGGCGCCGTCGCCCTGCGCAGCAGCCCCGGCGAGGGCACGGTGGTGCGCCTCACTTTCCCGGCTGCCGCGACCCCGCGGTCGCAACGAAGTGCCGCCGCACGATAATCCCGGTCAACTCAAAAATTTATCGCTTGGCAGATCTGGCGCCGATCGGCGACTCTTCATCGGGTGTAGTGAGAATCCGGAAGGCATTCGGCGCGATGCCTCCCTTCTACTGCGCCACCCGCACCCCCATATGCGGGCTTAAGGGGCGGGCCGCCCCTCACTGGTGATGGCACGAGGCGACACGAACCGATGATGACCCCCTTCT
The DNA here is from genome assembly GCF_057747795.1 of Methylobacterium sp. 142-1Y. Classification (NCBI taxonomy): domain Bacteria; kingdom Pseudomonadati; phylum Pseudomonadota; class Alphaproteobacteria; order Hyphomicrobiales; family Methylobacteriaceae; genus Methylobacterium; species Methylobacterium sp. 142-1Y. The sequence continues at coordinate 2,796,415 of NZ_CM173224.1, forward strand.
CCCGCGGCCGCCGGACGGCTCTGGCTCTCGGCCTGGCGGCCCTGATGGCCGTGGCGGCGACGCCCGGCGAGGCGCGTCCCGGCGGCGGCGGCTCCATGGGCTCGCGCGGCAGCAAGACCTTTTCGGCGCCGGCTCCGACGACGACCGCTCCGGGCGCCGCAGCACCGATGCAGCGCTCGATGACCCAGCCCGGCTCGTCGATGGGCGCGCCTGCGGCGCCGCAGCGGCGCTTCGGCGGCGGCTTCTTCGCCGGCCTGCTCGGTGCGGGTCTGCTCGGCGCCCTGATCGGCGGCGGCTTCTTCGGCGGCCTTGGCGGCATCGCCTCGTTCCTCGGCCTGCTGCTCCAGGTCGGCCTGCTGGTCGGCGTGGTGATGCTGGTGATGCGCTTCCTGCGCCGTCGTCGGGAAGAACCGGCCATGGCGGGCGCCTATCACCGCAGCGGCCCGGCTGCCGGCCCCGGCGGCCCGCTCGGTGGCGGGCTGGGCGGTGGTCTCGGCGGAGGCCTTGGTGGCCTCGGTGCCGGTCTCGGCGCGAATGCCGGTGGTGGGGCTGCCGCGCAAGGTCGCCCGCCCCAGCGCGACGAGGTCGGCATCGGCCCGCAGGATTTCGACGCCTTCGAGCGCACGCTGACCCAGGTCCAGCTCGCCTACGGCGCCGAGGATGCCGCCACCCTGCGCCGCCTCACCACGCCGGAGATGTTCGGGTATTTCGGCGAGGAGATCAGGGCCAACGCCGCCCGCGGCGTGGTCAACAAGATTGCCGACGTGAAACTGCAGCAGGGCGACCTCGCCGAGGCTTGGCGCGAGGGTCCGGTCGACTACGCCACCGTGGCGATGCGCTACACCTTGCGCGACGCGCTGATCAGCCGGGCCAACGGGCAGGTCGTCGAGACCAACCCCTCCGAGGCGACGGAGGTCTGGACCTTCATGCGCCAGCGCGGCGGCGAATGGGTGGTCTCGGCCATCCAGCAAACCCGGTAACGGTTTGGTCGCGGGGAGCGCATCTCTTCCCGCTGCCCTCAGAGCGGAGCCCCCGATCCCGCCCGGATCGGGGGCTTTTCTTTTTTCGTTACGTGACGGGGCGGCATCCGGCCGCTCAGCCCTCGCCTCCGCCCATCATCCGTTGCATCTGGGAGAGCTGCGAGATGTGCAGCCGGATCAGCGGCAGGGCCCCTTGGGCGATGCGGCGCAGGGCCAGATCCTCGCCGCTCTGCGCGTAGGTGCCGTGGACTGCCATCGCCTCCCGGTGGCCCTGGAGCGAGGCGTTGACGAAGGCGGCGTCGTTTTGCGGACCGCCCTGCATTCCGGAGAGCTGCGCCTGGATCTGCGCCTTCTGCTCGTCCGAGGTCATGCCGCTGGGAGACGCACCTCCGGGAACCCCGAGCACACCGCCGACGGTGCCGGCCGCAGCGCCAGCTACCCCACCCGCGACCGCGAGCGGCGCCGCCACCAGGCCGCCGACGAGCCCACCCGGACCGGGCTGGCCGCCGCCGACCGGCACCGCGATCGTGCCGCCGGTCACCCGATCGATCTTGTTGGCGAGCGTGACCTGCTCGGTCACCTCCGCCCGCGCGAACTTCTTGACCCGCGGATTGTCGGTCTTGGCGAAGGCGTCGCGTGCGGTGCTCTCGAGAAAGAGGCCGCCCTTGGTGGCCATCGCCAGGTAGACGGGCGTCGGCATGGCGCCGGCCGGTATCGGTTGCGCCACGGCGGTGCGGGTGACCGCGAGGGACGCGGTGGCGGTGAGCAGGCTGACCAGGACGTCGCGACGGTGCATGGATGAGGCTCCCGGGAGGGCACGCATCCCGGCGCTGCCGCCTCGGATGCTCGGGGGGAGTAATTTCCCCGCCCGACCGGTGTTCCGTCGTGCCGCGTTCCGGTCCGCGCCCGCGGCGATATCGCGCAGATGCGAATCGCGCCTCAGGCCCGCCGCGGCCAGGGCTCCGGCTGCCTGCGCCGGGTCCAGCGCCGCCACGGCCGGCTCATCAGGACGAAGGCCAGCACCACGCCGGCGGCGTACCAGGCGTGCATGCTCTCGTAGCCGCCCTCCGGCGTCCAGGCGAAGCCGCCCAGGAACACGTAGGAGACGGCCGCCGCCAGGGTGCGGAAGGCGAGCAGCCAGGGATGCTGCAGGATCGGGTCGCCGTTGACGAGGGCGATCCCGAGCCCCGTCAGGGCGAAGAGCACGCCGCCGAGCGGCAGGCCCAGGAACAGCGAGAGCACGGCGCGCAGGAACAGCCCGGGCCAGTCACGGCGGCGGCGGGTGGGCGCAGTGGGCGCGGTGGGCGCGGGGGCGTCGGTCACGGTCGTGTGCGGCATGCGGCTTTCGGCGCTGGCGGGCCGCGCGACGGCGCGGCCTCGACGGGACAAGCGTCCAGCGTGTAGCGCAATCCGCGCCGGTCCCTCCAGGGTGTCGCGCGGTCAACCGGTCAGGTTCGATGCGGGCGAGTGCGGCGTGGCTGCCAGCGCGTGTCCCGGTAGAGGTCCCCCACCTTGCAGGCGAGACCCATCGACGGAATCGCGAGATCGTCGCCGAGGCCGGTCAGCACCCGGCAGGTCCAGCCGCCGGCCTCGCGGGCATGCAGCGTCACGTGCACGCGCTCCTGCTCCACGACGAGGATGGCCCGGCAGGGGCCATGCTCGCGATAGAGCCGGACCTTCACGTCGATCCAGCGCGCGCCGCTGACCGGCGTCAGGTCCTCGTCGGTGCTGGAGACCACCTCGGCGAGCAGGGTCGCCGCGTCGGTGAAGCGCTTGCCCCCGACCACGTCGTCGTAGGCGACCACCGCGACATCGGGCTCTGGTTTATAGGCGCCGTTCCGCTCCATCTCTACCAGGATGGAGCGGGGCCAGGGGAACTCGATGCCCGGCCGCTGGACGGCGTAGAGGCTCTCGTCGTGGTCCCGCAGCGCGGCGTTGAGCAGGGTCTGGAGGTTCGTCGCGATGACGTTGTGCTCCATGAGGGGCGGCGTCATCATGACCGGAACCCCCTCGATCAGTTCCCAGCGCTCGTCATCCGGCCGCTCCGCCTGAAAGGCGCGGAACTCTAGTCCCGACATCCGGGATGCGCGCGCGACCGCCGCGACAGGCATGGTTCCGCTCCTCCTTGCGACCGGTCCAGGCCGGCCCGCCGCCCGCTCAGGTCTCCAGCTCGCTGTCCCAGTACAGGTAGTCGATCCATGTGTGGTGGTACTGGCGGTGGTCGAATTCCGGCTGGCGGCGGTGCAGCTCGTGGCGGCTCGGCCGGCGCGGCTCGTTGAGGAGGGGCATCTCGGCCTCCTCGGGAGTGCGGTTGGCCTTGCGCAGGTTGCACGGGCTGCAGGCCGCGACCACGTTCTCCCAGCTCGACTGGCCGCCGCGGGAGCGCGGCACCACGTGGTCGAAGGTCAGGCCGCCCGACGGCAGGCGCAGGCCGCAATACTGGCACGAGAACGTGTCGCGCAGGTAGATGTTGTAGCGCGTGAAGGCGGGGCTGCGCGCCATGGCGACGTAGCTCTTGAGCGCCACCACGCTCGGCACCTGCAGGGACCGGCTGGGCGAACGCGCTTCGACGTCGTAGCTCGCCACCAGGGTGACGCGGTCGAGGAACAGGGCCGTGAACGCGTCCTTCCACGACCACAGCGAGAGCGGATTGTACGAGAGCGGCCGGTAATCCGCGTTGAGCACGAGGGTTTGAAGGTCCAGCATCATCCTGCCCTGGCGACGGGCCGACCGCAGCGAGGGGGGCCGGCACGGTGCCGGTCCTCGCGTCGCTCGCCAGGAGAGGAGATGGGGACCATCGCCTATCCTCCGAGCCGGTCGGGGAGAGTGGGGGGAAGAGTCGGAGGACAAGGCGGATGCCCGCCGCGGCCGCTCGGGGCGCGGACGCCGGGGGGCGCGGCCGGAATGCGATCCGGGCGCCGTCCGGGCTGCTGATGAGGGGCGATCACCGACATCCTCCCGCAGCGAGACGAAAAGGCCGTGTCCATTGAGGCTTAGTCTAATAGCAGCATGACAGGGTTGTGAAGGTTTCGCGGCGGGGCGTCTCGTCACGCCTCACACGAATTCGCTGCCCGCGCGGCATCCGCCGGCCGGCCTCCCGCCGCGCGAGGGTCCGCCCGGCCCGGATTTTCGCCCCATTGATCCGCGATGCCGCCACCGGCCTCGTCGTCCCTCGTCCGGTTTCCCCGTCCGGGCGGATGACCTAGGTAGAAGGCTCGAACCGACCCCATCGCGAGGATCGCCGGCCGACGCGCCGGGCGTCCCGCCATGGCCGACCGGATGACCGACCAGACCGGGCCGCCGGGAGACGAGCCCGACACGCGGGTGAGAAGGATTGCGCATGAGACAGCTTCGCCGATGGACGATCGCCCTGGCGGCCGTGCTGCTGAGCCCCGGGCTCGCGGCGGCGCAGGGACACGTCGCGAAGCCCGATGCGGCGAAGCCCGAGCGGGCGACGGTCGCGCAGGCCCCGGCACCGGCGCCGGCTGCCAAGGCGGATGCGAAACCCGCCGCCGGCCAGCCCGCCGCCGCACCCGCCGCACCTGCGGAAGCGCCCAAACCTCCGCCGCAGACCCCGATCTCCGAGCAGATCAAGCAGATCCGCGCCCAGCTCGACGCCGAGAAGGCGGACCTCGACCAGCGCGAGCAGGCCCTGACCCACCGGGAGCTGAACAAGGACGACCTCGCCCTCCTGCGCGAGGGCATCCCGCCGGTGGCCGATCGTCTGCGCCAGGTCGTCGACCATCTCGGGCCCCGGCTGGATGCGGCCAAGGAGCGGCTGAACCAGCTCGGGCCCAAGCCCAAGGAGCCCGAGGGTGCCGACGTGGCGCAGGAGCGGGCCCAGCGCGAGGCCGGCGTCGCCGAGATCGACGACACCCTGCGGCTCGCCCGCTCGCTCCTGGTGCAGAGCGAGCAGATCACCGACCAGATCAGCAACCGCCGCCGCGCCGCCTTCACCCGCGCCCTGTTCGAGCGCACCGACGGCCTGGTGAGCCCGAACCTGTGGATGCGGGCCACCAGCGACTACGCCCGCGACTTCCGGGCGCTGAAATCCTCCCTCGACGATTCGGTCGTCCAGGTCCAGCGCCGGGGCACGGCGCTCAACCTGTTCCTGCTCGCGCTGGCGATCGGCGTCTCGGTGGCGCTGTATGTCGGGCGCCGGCACATCGCCCCGCGGGTCGGCCACCGCTCGTCCAAGACCGCGCAGCCGACCCGCTACGCCCGGGTGATGGCGGCCTGGCGGGTCTTCCTCGTCGGCGCGGTGCCGGCGGTGCTCGGCAGCTTCCTCGTCGGCTACACCCTCGACGTCACCGAGCTGCTGCCCCTGCGCCTGCTGCCGGCCGCCCACCGGATCGTCGCCTCGCTCGCCTTCGTGGCGGTGGTCGAGGCGATGGCCGATGCGCTCCTCTCGCCCGACCGCCCGGCCTGGCGCCTCGTCGCGATGACCGACGCCACCGCCGAGCGGCTGAACCGCCTGATCATCGCCATCGCCTCGGTGATCGCGGTCGGGCGCACCATCGAGGGCCTGAACGAGGGCATCTCGCTCAGCCTGCCGATCACCATCGTCACCAAGGGCGTCTTCGCCGCGGTGGTCGCCGTGGTGCTGGCCGAGGGCCTGCGCCGGTTCGCCGCGCGGGCCGAGGAGACCGACGAGGCCTGCCTCGGCCCCTACATCGCGGCCGAATCGACGACCGGCATCGGCGGCCCCTTGCGCATCCTCGGCTGGATCGTGGTGGCGGCGATCGGCGTCTCGGCGCTGGTCGGCTACATCGCCCTGTCGTCGTTCCTCATCGACCAGCTGATGTGGACCGCGATCGCCGCGGCGATCCTCTACCTGGCGATCTCGAGCGTCGACGCGGTGGTCAGCTCGGCCCTCCAGGACGATTCCCGCATCGCCACGGCGCTCCAGGCCAATACCGGCCTGCGCAAGCGCTCGCTCAACCAGATCGCGGTGCTGATCTCGGGCTTCGTCCGGGTGCTGCTGCTCACCGCCGCGGGCGTGCTGCTGCTGGCCTCCTGGGGCGTCGATTCGACCGACATCTTCTCCTGGGCCCAGGCCGCGTTCTTCGGCTTCACGGTGGGCGGGGTGACGATCTCGCTCTCGACCATCGCCCTCGCGCTCGGGCTGTTCACGCTCGGTCTCGTCATCACCAAGGCGATCCAGCGCTGGCTCGAGAATACCTACCTGCCGGCGACCGATCTCGATCCGGGCCTGCGCAACTCGATCTCGACGGTGAGCGGCTATGTCGGCTTCCTGCTCACCCTGGCGCTCGCCTTCTCGTATCTGGGCCTGAGCCTCGAAAAGCTCACCATCGTCGCCGGTGCCCTGTCGGTCGGTATCGGTTTCGGCCTGCAATCGATCGTCAACAACTTCGTCTCCGGCCTGCTGCTGCTCTGGGAGCGGCCGATCCGGGTCGGCGACCTGGTGGTGATCGGGGACAACGAAGGCTATGTCCGCCGCATCAGCGTGCGCTCGACCGAGATCCAGACCTTCGACCGCTCGGCGGTGATCGTGCCGAACTCGAACCTGATCTCCGGCGTGGTGAAGAACCGGGTGCGCGGCGACCGCACCGGCCGGGTCACCATTACGGTCAGCGTCCTGCGCAACCAGGACCCGGTCCACGCCGCCGAGCTGATCGCCGGTTGCGCCAAGGCCCATGCGGAGGTGCTGAAGGAGCCGCCGCCCCGTGTGGTGTTCCGCAAGATCGGCGATCCCTTCCTCGAATTCGAGCTGATCGCGATGATCACCGACGTCGGCTCGCAGGCGAAAGTGCAGAGCGACCTCAACTTCGCGGTGTTCAAGACCTTGTCGGAGGAGGGTCTGATCCCCAATCTCGGACCCGGTGCGAGCATCGTCACGGTTCAGGGGCTGGACGCGATGCAGGACGCCATGGGGCAGATCGCCCGCATGACGACCCCTGCCGCGCTGCGCCCCGAATCCCGGAACGAGGCCCGTCCCGAGCCCGAGGCCGAGCGTCGCAAAACCCCCGAGACCGTGCCGTGATCCTCCTTCCCGCCGCGCTGAAGCGTATCGCCTTGCTGGCCCTGCCGCTTTCCCTCGCCGCCTGCTCGGCGAGCGAGGCGACGCGGGTCTCGACCGGGGCGGCGGGACCGAGCCTGTACTGGCCGATGGCGGCGACGGGGGCGCAGATCGATGCCGGCGCGGCCCAGGCGATGATCGCCGCCTATCGCAGCAACAAGGGATTGCCTCCGCTCGCCCTCGATCCCGGCCTCCAGCGCCTCGCCGAGACCGAGACCGCCGCGATGGCCGCCGCCGGCCGCCCGAGCCAAGCGGATATCGTCAAGACCGTGGCGGCCCGGATGGGCTATCCGGAGCCGGCCGCCAACCTCTCGGCCGGCTATCACACCCTGGCCGAGGCGTTCTCGGGGTGGCGCGAGAGCCCGTCCCACAACGCGGTGATGCTCGATCCGACGGCGACCCGGATGGGGATCGCGACGGCCTATGCGCCGGGGTCGAAGTACAAGGTGTACTGGGCCTTGCTGGTGGCGAAGTAATCGCCCTCAGCCCGCCCGGATGGCAGTCAGGGGAGATGGGGCGATGCCCGGTCGCTCTCCCCTCGCGTGCGGGCCACCGCGGCGCTCTCCACCCGGTTCCGCCCGGCCGCCTTGGCGGCGTAGAGCGCGGCATCGGCCTGCGCGAGCAGCGCATCCAGGGCCTGCGGCAGGCCGGCCTCGCAGGTCGCGACGCCGAAGCTGGCGCTCAGCCCTGCAAGCGGCAGGTGCGTTCCGCCCGCATGGTCCTCGCCCGGGAGGGACAAGGCCGCCACCCGCAGCCGCAGGTGCTCGGCGGTCATCCAGGCCTCCGCCGCGCCGCTGCCGGGCAGGAGAATGGCGAATTCCTCGCCGCCGAGCCGTCCCAAGGCCGCGTCTTCGCGCAAGCCCGCTCGCAGCAATGCAGCCACCGCGACCAGCACCCGGTCGCCCTGGGCGTGGCCGAACCGGTCGTTGATCTGCTTGAAATGGTCGATGTCGATCATCAGCACCGCCGCCGGCCGGCCCGCTGCGGGCAGCTCGGCCAGCAGCGCGCCGGCGCGTTCGAGGAAGGCCCCACGCTGCAGAACCCCGGTCAGGTGGTCGTAGCGGGCGACGTGGTCGAGCCGGCGCAGCAGGTCGTTGCGCGCCGCGTTGACGATGGCCACCGCCATCGGCCCGAGCGCCACCAGGGCGATGCCGAGGCGCGCCGACAGCATGGCGTTGATGTAGAGCAGGTTGATGTCCGGCAGCCGCAGCAGCCCCAGGGCGATGGCGAAGAGCTGGGCGGTGCTCAGGAGCGCCGTCAGCACCATCGTCGGAAACACCGGGTAGCGCAGCGCGCACCAGATCAGCGCCGGAACCGGCAGGGCCAGGACGCCCGGTCCGCCGAGCAGAATGGCGAGGGCCAGGGACGCAACGAGGGCGACGACCGGCAGGATGTCGGGGAAGTGCCACCGGCGCGACGGCCACAACTCCGCCAGCAGGCGCCGCGCTGACCCAGGTTGCGGCGCGGTGAGGAAGAGCGGCAGCAGGAGGATGTCGATGGCGACCTGGCCGTGGAACCAGTCGAGCAGGCTGGGCAGCAGAGGCCGCCCGAACAGCACCGGGCCGGCCGCGCCGCCGATGGCCGCCTCGGCCCCGGCGCTGGCGAGGCAGACGATCAGCAGCGACAGCATGGTGCGCGGCTGGTCGAGCCGGCGCGCGCCGACCGGCAAGCAGCGTGCCGCCGCCCGGTAGCCCGCCGCCACGCCGGCCATGTTGGCGCCGTTGAGCCACAGATTCGCGAGCCAGCCGGTGCCGGCGAGCAGATCCGCCGCCAGGTAGGCGACGAAGGCCCCCAGCCACCCCGCTCCGGTGGCGCGTCCGGGATTGCGCAGCAGCATGCCGAGCAGGACGGCATTCGCCGGCCAGAACAGCGACAGCGGGCCCAGCAGCCGGGTCAACAAGGCGGAGAACAGCGCGCAGGGCAGGATGATCGCCGCGGCCCAGCAGAAATCCCGAACGGCCCGCCGGGCCCACTCCCCGGGCTCGGTCGCCTCGGACGAGCCGAAGGAGGACGCAGTCGGAAGATGCATGCGGCGGACTCTCGGGCGGCCTTGGCGCGGTGGACAGGCCTTGTCGTCGGGCCTGCGGCGAGGCGGCACCGCCTGCTTCGAGCCATGTCCGCTTCAGGTCAGATCGTGGCTCGGGTTATCATGCTTCAGCGATAGGGCCCAAGTTCTCACGGCTTATGTCGTGCGGGTTTCGTCGCTCCTTGACAACGTCTTCCCCTTGCCTCCGGGCCTGACTGAAGGACCCCACACGAGGCTCGACCTTACGGAAATCCCACCCCCCGCGGCGTCGGCGGCGCCTCGTTGAGAAGCGTCACCGTCACCCGGCGGTTGGCCGGCAGGTACGGATTATCCGGGAACAGCGGCTCGGTATCGGCCTTGCCTGACACGGAAGCGAAGCGGTCGCCCGGCAGGCCGTTGCCGGCCAGGATCTCGCGCACGCTGACGGCACGGCCGGCCGACAGCTCCCAGGGCGGGGCGGCGGGGCGGCGGCCGGGGCGGTCGGCGGCGGTGTAGCCGGTCACCGCGATGCGGTTGGGCAGCCGGCGCAGGGTGGGCACGATCCGCTCCAGCACCTGGCGGGTGCGGTCGTTCGGCCGGGTCGAGCCTTCCGGGAACATCGAGCGGTTGTCCTGGTCGACCAGCGAGATGTCGAGGCCCCGTGCCGTCACCTCGATCACGATGCTCTTCGACAGTTCGGCGATCTCCGGCAGGTCCTGCAACGCCTGGCGCAGGGACGTCACCGCCAGGCCGAACCCGTCCTTGTAGGAGTTGCGTTGGGTCCCATTGGCCAGCACCTCGTCGGGGCTGGGCGGCTCGGGCTTGTCGGTCGCCTGCTCGGGGGCGATGTCGCGGGTGTCGCGCGGCTTGGTCGCGCCGGGCAGGCCGGCCTTCTCGATGATGCCGTTGAAGCGCGACTCGCGGTTGTTGCCGAAGGCGTCGCGCATCGAGCCGGCCACCGCCTGGAGCTTCTTCTGGTCCTGCGTCGAGTAGGCGGCGATCATGACGAAGAAGCTCATCAACAGCGCCATCAGGTCCGCGAAGGTCACGAACCAGCCGTGGCCGCCATGGGCCCCGCGCTTCTTTCTAGCCACCGCTCAGGTCTCCTCGAAGGGCGCGCAGGCGTCGGGCCGCCTCGGGCGGCCGTCTCGTCACGATGCGTCAGGCCGCCTCGGCGGCCATCTCGTCGCGGTGATTGTGCGGCAGGTAGGCGATCAGCATCTCGCGCACCAGCGAGGCGCTCTTCGAGTCGCGGATCAGCAGCACCCCGTCGATGATGAGGGTGCGCGACACGTCCTCCTCCTCGAGCTTGACGTGCAGCTTGTCGGCGATCGGCAGGGTGATCATGTTGGCGATGAGCGCGCCGTAGAGGGTGGCGAGCAAGGCGGTCGCCATGGCGGGGCCGAGCTTCGAGGGATCGGACATGTTGGCGAACATCGTCACCATGCCGAGAATCGTGCCGATCATGCCCCAGGCCGGGGCGCAGTCGCCGAAGGCGCGGTAGACCTTCGAGCCCTCGTCGAGATGCATCAGGAAGTTGTCGCGGTCGCGCTCCATCGTGTCGCGGATGAACTCGCGGTCGTAGCCGTCGGCGATGTAGCGCACGCCCTGCGCCAGGAACGGGTCCGAGATCTCGAGGTTCTCGATCGCCATCGGGCCCGAGCGCTTCACCACGTCGGCGATCTTGGTGATCTCGTCGATCAGCTCGCGCGGCCGGATCGCCCGCATGTTGAAGGCGTAGCGCAGGCCCATCGGCACGCCGTGGACGATGACCGAGAACGGGAAGCGCAGCATGGTGGCGGCGGTGGCGCCGCCGAAGATCACGATCACCGCGTGCTTGTCGAAATAGGCGGCGAAGTTGCCGCCATCGATCATGATGAGCACGAACACGACCGCGATGCCGCCGACGAGGCCGGCGCCGGTTGCGATATCCATCTGAACTCGGCCCCTTCATGCGTCGTCGCGCGGCCCCGGTCGCAGGGCGCGGTCCCGACCGTCGCGTGTGTCCTGGCCCGGAGATTACGGCGAACAGGCTCAACGAACGGTAAAAATGCCGAACCCGGCGCCCGCGCCGTCATGCGCCGTTCAGCGAGACACAGTCATACACATGACCATGCGATCGAACGGCCGCCACAACAGGCCGCGCGCGGGGCAGGCGGTGGGCGAGGGCCCGGTCCGCACACAAGGGCATCTCATCAGGGTTCACCGTCGATGCGGTTGATCAGGCTCTACGTTCGGGTCATGGGCCAGCTCGGGTCCGATCTGCGCCTCGGGGCGCTTCTGGCCGCCGCCAACATCGCGCTGGCAGTGGCGGCCTTCGCCGAGCCGGTGCTGTTCGGCCGCATCATCGACCGACTCACCCACCTGCCGGCCGGCGGCGCCGGCACGTCGAGCCTGCTTCTCCTCGTCGGCGCCTGGGTGGGCTTCGGGCTTTTCTCGATCGGCGCCGGGGTCCTGATCGCGCTCCATGCCGACCGGCTCACCCATCGCAGCCGGCTGTCGGCGATGGCGAACTACTTCGAGCACGTCCTCGACCTGCCGCTCGCCTTCCACTCGGCCAACCACTCGGGCCGGGTGCTGAAGGCGATGCTGGAGGGCACGAGCGGCATGGCGGCGACCTGGCTCGGCTTCTTCCGCGATCATTGCGCGGCGCTCGTCTCCCTCGTCGTGCTCCTGCCGATGACGCTGTTCCTCAACTGGCAGCTCGGCTCGATCCTGGTCGCCCTGATGGTGGTGTTCACCGCGCTCACCACCTTCGTCCTACGCCGCACCGAGACGCTGCAAGGCCAGGTCGAGGCCTACCATTCGGGCCTCGCGGCCCATGCCTCGGACGCGCTCGGCAACGTCGCGGTGATCCAGTCCTTCACCCGCGCCAAGGCCGAGAAGGAGGCGATGCACGGCATCATCCGCGACCTGCTCGCCGCGCAGATCCCGGTCCTGTCCTGGTGGGCGCTCGCCTCCGTCGCCACCCGCGCCTCGGCGACCCTGACCATGACGGCGATCTTCGTCACCGGCATCGTGCTGCACGGCCACGGCCTGGCCACCGTCGGCGACGTGGTCTCGTTCATGAGCCTCGCCACCATGCTGGTCGCCCGGCTCGACCAGGTCGTCGCCTTCGTCAACAGCCTCTTCCTGCAGGCGCCCAAGATGCAGGAATTCTTCGACATCCTCGACACCGTGCCCGCCGTCCACGACCGGCCCGGCGCTAGGTCAGTGGCGCGGCTCTCCGGCGACGTGTCGTTCGAGGACGTGCGCTTCTCCTATGACGGCCGCCGCCCGGCGCTGGACGGGGTGTCGTTCACGGCGCGGGCCGGCGAGACCGTGGCGCTCGTCGGTACCACCGGCTCGGGCAAGTCGACGACGCTCGGCCTCCTCCACCGCGCCTTCGACCCGGATGCCGGCACGATCCGCATCGACGGCGAGGATCTTCGCGACATCGGCCTCTCGTCGCTGCGCCACAACATCGGCGTGGTATTCCAGGAGCCGATGCTGTTCGCCCGCTCGATCCGCGAGAACCTGCAGGTCGGCCGGCCCGACGCCACCGACGCCGAGATGCTCGACGCGCTCGAGCGGGCCCAGGCCTCGGAATTCATGGCGCGCCAGCCCGACGGGCTCGACACGGTCATCGGCGAGCGCGGCCGCTCGCTGTCGGGCGGCGAGCGCCAGCGGCTCTCGATCGCCCGGGCGCTCCTGAAGAACCCGCCGGTCCTGATCCTCGACGAGGCGACCAGTGCCCTCGACGCCGCCACCGAGCGCAAGCTCCAGGGCGCGCTGGAAGCAGTGATGGAGGGACGCACCACCTTCGTGATCGCCCACCGCCTGTCGACCATCCGGGACGCCGACCGCATCCTGGTCTTCCACGAGGGACGGATCGTCGAGAGCGGCACGTTCGAGGACCTGGTGGCCGAGGGCGGCCGCTTCGCCGACCTCGCCCGGGCCCAGTTCATGGCGGCGCCGGAGCCGGACGAGTACGCCCTGGCGGCGTGAGGACATGTGTTCCGAGGGGCAGGTGCGCCTGCCCCTTCCCGCATCGCTGGTCGAGCTTGCGAGCTGCTGGTCACGAGACCGGGGTCATGTCATGGCAGACGGGTGACCGATCTTTCCCACCTCCTCCCCCTTACGCCGCTGGCGAGCCTGGGCTGGCTCACCTTCTTCGAGGAGCAGCGTGAGCCGCACGAGACCGATCTCGCTCCCATGCGGATTGCCATGGTTCACCGCTCACGGCTGAGCGCCCTGTCGGTGGAGGGACCGGTCGAGCTGACGCTTCCCGTCCATACGAACACCGGTGACTTCGCCGTCGGCGACTGGGTCCTGGTTCATCCTCGAACCCGGATGCTCCATCGCCGCCTGAACCGGAGGACGGTCCTGGAGCGGCGCGTCGAAGGCAGCCGGGCGCTGCAGCCCGCCGCAGCCAATGTCGACACGCTGTTCATCGTCACCTCCTGCAACGCCGATTTCAACCAGGCCCGCCTCGAGCGCTATCTGGCTCTGGCCAACCAGGGCGGCACCAATCCGGTGATCCTGCTCACCAAAGCCGACATGGCGGCCGATGGCGACGCCTACCGCCGTCAGGCCGCCGAGTTGCAGCGCGGGCTCGACGTCGTGACTGTCAATCCCCGGCGCCCGGAGGCGGCACACACGCTGGCCCCGTGGTGCGGGGTGGGGCAGACCCTCGCGCTGGTCGGCTCGTCCGGTGTCGGCAAATCGACCCTGGTGAACACGCTCGCGGGTCCCGGGCAGGCGCTTCCCCAGGAAACCGGGGCGATTCGCGAACACGATGCCAAGGGACGCCACACCACGACCTCTCGGTCCTTGCACGCCATCGCGGGGGGCGGCTGGGTGATCGACACGCCGGGGATGCGAACGCTGCACGTCAGCGGCGCCGAGGACGGGATCGCAACGCTGTTCGCCGAGATCACCGAACTTGCCCCCTCGTGCCGGTTCCGCGACTGCACGCACGCGCACGAACCCGGCTGCGCCGTGCAGGCCGCCATCGCCGACGGCGCGATCAACCCCGAGCGCCTGACCCGCTGGCGCAAGCTCCTCGATGAAAACCAGGACAACACGCCGGCCCCCGCCGGCCCCCGCGGCCGACGGGGTGGCGGCGGGTAGGCATGTCCTATCAGCGGCCCGGGCCGCGGTGAGCGGCTCACGCTGGCGGCGCATCGATTAGGTCTCGGGCAAGCCGATCGGACTTCGAACCAACGCCGTCGATCGCAGCCGACGCTCCCGCGCCGAAAAAATGCGTTTGCCCGATCGCCGATCGGCGAAAACGAATTTTTAGAAATCAGAGAAATTAAGCGGAACGCTTCGTTTGACGAAGCGGCATCCGTCGGCAATTCTTCTGCGGCACGATCAAGTCGAAGCCATTGATCGCGATCATCCTTGTCCGATTCATGTCTGACGAGCCGGCAATCCCGCCTGCGCGAGCGTCGGACCTTTTGCCCCGCGCGCCGGGGAAGGGGACGCCCCCGCCTACCGCCAATCCTGTCCACCGATTGCGGAGCCAGCCCATGAACATCGCCGTCAATCCGAGCCACATCGCCGAGCCTGCGCCGCGGGGCGCGCCCGGCCCCGCCCGCCCGGCCGAGCCCGCGCACGTCATCCGCGACGACGCGGAGGCGATCCGGATCGCCCACGCCCTCGCCGCCCGGTTCCGGGAGGGCGCCTCGGAGCGCGACCGCACCGGCGCCCGTCCGCTGGCGGAACTCGACGCCTTCTCGCAGAGCGGGCTATGGTCGATCAACGTGCCGCGCAGCCATGGCGGGCCCGAGGTGTCGTACCGGACCCTCGCCCAGGTGATCGCCATCGTGGCGGCGGCCGATCCATCGATCGCGCAGATCGCCCAGAACCACCTCGGCATCGTCGCGGCGATTCGCACCGTGTCCGATCCGGAGCAGCAGGCCGACCTCTTCGCCGCGGTGCTCGCCGGCACCCGCTTCGGCAACGCCTTCTCGGAGAAGGGCACGAAGCGCGCCGCCGAGTTCGAGACGCGCTTCACCGATCACGGCGACCACGTCGTTGTCCGGGGCCGAAAATTCTACGCGACGGGGGCGCTGCTCGCCCATCTCGTGCCGATCGTGGCCATCGATGACGAGGGCCGGCCCTGGTACGCCATCGCCGATCGCGACGCGCCGGGGCTGACCGTCATCGACGACTGGTCGAGCTTCGGCCAGCGCGGCACCGCCAGCGGCACCGTGCTCATCGACGACGTGCGGGTTGAAAAGAGCCGCCTGGTGCCGGCCTGGCGCGGCTACACCGCTCCGCGGGTCGACGGCGCGATCTTCCAGATCATCCAGGCGGCGATCGATGCGGGAATCGGGCGCGCCGCCCTCGACGATACCATCGCCTTCGTGCGCGAGAAGGCGCGGCCCTGGATCGACAGCGGCCAGGAGCGGGCCTCCGACGACCCCTACACGATCCGCGCCGTCGGCGACCTGACGATCCGCCAGCACGCGGCGGAAGCCCTGCTCGACCGGGCCGGCCTCGCCATCGACGCGGCGGTCGCGGAGCCGACGCCCGACAGCGTGGCGGCGGCCCAGCTCGCGGTGGCGGAATCGAAGGTGCTGACCACCGAGGTCGCGCTCGCCGCGTCCAACACGCTGTTCGAACTGTCCGGCACCCGCTCGACGCTCGCCGAGCACAACCTCGACCGGCACTGGCGCAACGCCCGCACCCACACCCTTCACGACCCGGTGCGCTGGAAGGTGGCGATCGTCGGCAACCATGCACTCAACGGAGTCAACCCGCCGTTCCACGCCTGGAGCTGACCGGGCCGGGCGCCGGGCTTCGCGGACGGTGAGGGCCTCTCCCCACCGATCCGCTCAGAGATCGTCATCGAAGGTCGCGGTCGGGATGCCGTCCCGGTTGAGGCTGTTATGCGCGCCGTAGCGGTTCACCGCGTTCCGGAACTGGCAGGAACGGCAGAGCTCGGGCGGGTCGCTCGAGTTGATGCGTTGGCGCAGGCGGCGATAGCGCTCCCCGGTCCAGATCCCCTCCAGGGTATCCTCCGTCAGGTTGCCGATCTTCGCGCCCGGCACGCAGCAGGCCATGACGTCCCCGTTCGCCAGGACGGTCGCGGTTTCCCATGGCAGGAGGCAGGGCTGCGGGCTTCCGGTGCCGGGACGGTCGTGGAATTCCTCGCCGATATTGAGCTGCACGCCGAGGGTCTCTGCCAGGGCCACGGCGTCGCGGCGCATGGCGTTGAAGCGCTCCGGCTCGTGGACGAGGGACTCGGCCAGCATCGGGGCGTGGTAGACCTCGAGATGGCGGCAGCCGATGGTATCGACGCCGGCCTGCGCGGCCCGCTCCACGAAACGCGGCAATTCGTGGATGTTCGACCGCATCAGCGTGAATCCCAGGCCGATGACCAGGTTCCGGTCCCGGCCGTGCCGCGCCCGCGCCTCGACCAGCCGCGCGGCGGCATCGAAGATGGTGTCGAGGTGGGGCGCGCCGATCCGGATGGTCCGGTAGGTCTCGTCGGTCGCGGCATCGATCGAGATGCTGACCGCGTCGACCTTGGACGCCATGATCTTGGCGATGCGCTCATCCGTCAGGTAGGCGCCGTTCGTGTCGATATGGACGGCGATGCCGAGGCCCGTCACGTAATCCAGTTCGCCGGGCTTCTTGTGGTCGGCGAACAGGAGGTCGCCGCTGTAATCGGTGAACATCCAGGTGATCTTGCCCGCCGCGACGAGGCCCTTGATCTCGTCCTTGATTGCCGACGACATGCGGACTGCACGCTTGCGGGAATGCCGCGAGATGCAGTGCGTGCAGTTCATGTTGCAGGAGGTGAGCGGGCTGTACAGCAATCCGGGCGGCGAACTCGCCACGGTCTCGGGCGAGCTGAAGATCAGTCTCGCCTGCAGGCCGTGGGACACGAACAGGCCGTCGCGGGTGTGAAGCCCGCCATGGCCCGCGATCCGCTCCTCGCCGCGCGAGACGAACGCCGTCGGCGACTCGTGCGCGCCGATCGCCGGCGAGGTGAGCCTGAGGGCGAACAGGGCGCCCTTCGAGTTCGGGAAATTCGGGAAGTAGACGTGGTGGTACGCGTTGTCGATCAGTTCGCCCGGCTCGATCGTGCAGCTTGCCAGGGCCTCCGTCGCGATCTCCGGCCATGCGGCCGGGCCGACATGATGCTCGTCGACCTCGAAGAGTTCGACGACGATCGGGATCGCCTGGGGGCGGCAATGGATCCCGAAGCGGATCGAGATGCCGCTCAGATGATCGTCGGGGCAGCGAATGAGCTGAACGACGCCGCCGAGTTGGTCGATCGGGCCGCAGATCCGATGGTCCTGGCTCTCGTCGATCGGTCCGCGAGGGGCGAGCGTTTCGACCGGCGGCAAGTCTCGTGGCAGTGACGGGACGAAGGTCCGACGCATCGCCTGCGAGGCAAGCGCGATGAAAGATCGTCCCATATGCCCCATCATCTTGGCCGCCCTGGTCGTTCGACGATCACCCGCTCCGACGATGTCCCGGCTGTGACGCGTCGCAAGCGAAGCACCAGCATACGCCATCGCGCCGGCCGCCTCAGTAACTTGCGGGACACAATCACGCGGTGAAAGCGTGTGTCGGCCACTCTACCGGGGAAGACGTTGGGCGTGGGCCAGGAATGACCCTGCGCCGGCCGGGATGCCCCCGGCCACCCTCTTGAGCGGAAGGCCCCTACATCAGCTTCACGGTGTCCCGCCGGCTCTGGGCCCGGGCCTGGAGCCGGCGGCGGCGGGCGGCGATCACCGTGCCGTTGATCTCGCCGCCGAACAGGAACATCGCGGCGAGCCAGTAGACGAAGACCAGGAACACCATCGCGGTGGCGAGGCCCCCGTAGGTCGACACGTAGGCGCTCGAGAACCGGTCGAGGTACATCCCGAAGCCGAGGCCGGCGAGCACCCACAGGCACAGGGTCACGGCGATGCCGGGCAGCACCATGGCCACCGGTCGGCGCCCGGCGGCGATGAACTTGTGGGCGATCACCAGCACGCTGGCGACGAGCAGCACCGTCACGCCGACCCGGCCGACCGCGACGGTAAGGCCGAGCGGCTCCAGCCCCGGCGCCACCAGCAAGAGACCGCGCCAGACCAGGGGGCCCAGCACCACCAGGAAGGTGAAGGCCAGCATCGCGAAGGCGGCGCAGATCACGTAGCCGATCGATTCCAGCCGCGTGAGCCACCACGGCCGCATCTCCCGCAACCCGTAGGCCCGGTTGAGCCCGACCCGCAGGCTCTCGACCCCGCTCGACGAAAAGTAGAGCGCCAGCACCGCGCCGAGGGTGAGGAGACCGCCGCGCTGCTCGGTCAGCACCCGGTGGACCTCGTTGGCGATCGGTCCCGCCACCTCGCTCGGCCAGATCTCGAACAAGAGGTTGCCGGCTTCGTCGGCGAGGGACTTGGTGCCGAACACACCGGCCAGCGCCGTGAGCAGGATCAGGAACGGGAACAGCGAGGTCAGGAGCGAGAGCGCGATGTGGCTGGCGATCGCCCAGCCGTCATGGGCGACGAAGCGCTGGGCCGCGAGGGCGGCGATCTCCAGGGCGGTGCGGGGACGGATCACGGCGCGCGGGCTCTCGGGGTGGTCGTTCCGGCGGAATCGTCGTCTCAGGTAGAGCGTGGGCGCCGGTCCTGGAAAGGCGAGAGGGCAGAATTGCGGCCTGCGCGTCCTTCCGGGCACGCAGGGTCGTCCGGGGAAAGGGGAAACCCGCGCCGTTCTCGTCTCAAAAGCTTATTCGGACAGCCATGCCCGGCACGGGCGGGGGGCTATTCTCGCGGCGCCGGTTGCGGAACGGCCGCGCTCGTGCT
Source organism: Methylobacterium sp. 142-1Y (assembly GCF_057747795.1). NCBI lineage: Bacteria > Pseudomonadati > Pseudomonadota > Alphaproteobacteria > Hyphomicrobiales > Methylobacteriaceae > Methylobacterium > Methylobacterium sp. 142-1Y. The sequence goes on from NZ_CM173224.1 coordinate 2,815,234, forward strand.
CGTTGCGCAGGCATCATGAGCCGCCTCCTGCCTCTGTCCGACGCTTCCTGGCCCGCCCGCCTGGCGCCCGGCCTGTTCGTGCTGATCTGGGCCACGGGCTTCGTGGTGGCGCGCCTCGTCGCGCCGCATGCCGAGCCGTTGACTTTCCTCGCCGTGCGCTTCGGCCTCACCGCCATCGTGCTGACGGGCCTCGCCCTCGCGGTCGGCGCCCGGTGGCCCCGGGGCTGGCGCGGCTGGCGCGACGCGATGGTGGCCGGGATCCTGATCCAGGGCCTCTACCTCGACGCGGTGTTCTGGGCGGTGCATCGCGGGCTGCCCGCCGGCATCGCCGCCCTGGTGGCGAGCCTGCAGCCGTTGCTCACCGCGGCGGTGGCCGGGCCGCTCCTCGGCGAGCGGGTCTCGGGCTTGCGCTGGCTCGGCATCATGGTCGGCCTCGTCGGCGCCGGGCTGGTGCTGGCGCCGAAACTCGGGGCGACCGGGGCGGCCGGCGGCATCCCGCCGGAGGCGCTGGCCGTGTGCTTCTGCGGGACCATCGCCATCACCCTCGGCACCCTGTGGCAGAAGCGCACGGCTGCCGCCGTCGACCTGCGCACCAACGCCGCCGCGCAGTTCATCGGCGCCGTGCTGCTCACCCTGCCGCTGGCACTCCTGACCGAGCGAGGGGAGTTCGACCTCTCGGTCCCGCTTCTCCTCGGTCTCGCCTGGGCGGTGTTCGGCCTGTCGGTCGGCGGCATCCTGATCCTGCTCGGGCTGATCCGCCGCGGTGCGGTGGCGGGCGTGGCGGCCCTGTTCTACCTCGTGCCGCCGGTCTCGGCCGCGATGGCCTTCGGGCTGTTCGGCGAGACCTTGGGCCCGGTCCAACTCCTCGGCATGGTGGTGGCGGTGGCCGGTGTGGCGATCGCCAGCCGCGGTTAAGCCCCTGGTGGGATTCGAGGCCTTAGGCTGCGGCGGTCTCCGGAGACCACCCGCATGCTGCGCCCCGCCCTGACCGCTGGCCTGACGATTTCGGTGCTCGCCGCGAATGTAGCGCTCGTCGCCCCCGCGATGGCGGGAGGCGAGCCCGACGCCTTTCGCCCGGCGCCCGCCGCGTCCGGCCGAGTCCGCCCGGGAGACGTGCCGGCTCCCCGATCCGTCCGCGGGCCGCACCGGCCCGGCCTCGTGCGCTTCCGCGGCTCGCCGGTGCAGCCGGTCTCCTACGGCGAGACCGACGGCGCGGTCTTCCACGCCTGGCTGCCGCGCAACGCCGACCTGCCGATCTACAACATTCCGCCGCCGTTCTTTCCCGAGCCTTGACGGGGTCTGCCCGAGCCTTGACGGGGTCTGCGCGAGCCCTGGCGGGGGCCGCCGGAGCCCTGACGGAGCCGTCTTGAAGCACCGACATCCGGCCTGGATCGAAGCGGGACACTTGGGCGTTAGACCTGGCGTAAAGACCCGTCAGGGAGCCGAGCCGTGCCCGATGCGATCGCACCATCCCACGATCACGTGCCGCCGTCTCCGATACCACTCGACCCGGACCTGCGCCCGATCGACCTCGCGGCGCCGGGTTCTCCCGACCGTCTCGACGACGAGGCGCGCCTGCACCTCGCCCGTGCCGGGCAGGACGCCCTCGATGCGTGCCTGAGCCGGTTCGCCCCCGAGGAGCGCGCGGCGTTCTGGCGCGCGTTCTGCCGCTGCTACAACCGGCCGTACAATGCCGCCGAGATCCCGCCGCCCGAGACCCCGCCGCCCGAGGCTTCGCATCCCGGCGCCGTGCTTCAGGCCTCGCCGGGCGCCGTTCCGGCCCCGCACGTGATCGAGGCCGTCGGCATCCTGCCGGAGGTTGCACTCCGGTGATCGCACGGGCGGCCCGCAGCGGGCGAGCCGGAGGCCGATGAGCAGGACACCCCCCGGCGGTCCGTCCCTGGCTCCCGTCCTGTCCCTGGACGAGCAGATGGGCCGGGTCGCCGCGGCCTGCCGGAACCTCGCCTGCGAAGTCGTGCTCCTCGGCCTCGCGGTGCAGAGCGCCTGGTTCGAGGCCTGGATGCAGCCGTTCCTCGACGCGGCGGAGACACAGGCCGCCGGCCTCGCGCGTCGGGCAAGGCGCGACCGTCTGATGCGCCGCGGCGTGCCGGCCCACCTCGCCGGGGAGGCCCTGCGCCTCGTCCCGCGCGGCTCCCGGCCTGAAGGCGCGGGCAGGGGGGCGGATCAGCCGCCGTAGCTCTGCACCAGGGACCCGGCCACCAGGGTCCAGCCGTCGACCAGCACGAAGAAGATCAGCTTGAACGGCAGCGCCACGGTGGCGGGCGGCAGCATCATCATGCCGACCGACATCAGGATCGACGCGACCACGAGGTCGATGATCAGGAACGGGATGAACAGCAGGAAGCCGATCTCGAAGGCGCGGCGCAATTCCGAGATCATGAAGGCGGGGGTCAGGATCTCGAGGCCGACCGCCTCCGGTGTCGCCGGAGTCTGGGCCCGGGCGAGGTCGAGGAACAGCTTCAGGTCCTTCTCGCGCACGCTGCGCAGCATGAAGGCCTTGAACGGCTGGCTCGCCCGCTCGAAGGCCTGCGTCTGCTGGATCTGGCCCGCGAGCAGCGGCTCGATCCCGGTGCGGTAGGCCTCCCGCGCCGTCGGCGCCATCACGAAGGCGGTGAGGAACAGCGACAGGCTGACGATCACGGCGTTCGGCGGCGCCGTCTGGGTGCCGAGCGCCGAGCGCAGGATCGACAGCACCACCACGATGCGGGTGAACGAGGTCGCCATCACCAGCACCGAGGGCGCGAGCGCCAGCACGGTGATGAGGGCGACGAGCTGCAGGGCCCGTTCGGTGACGCCGCCGCTCGGGCCGAGATCGACGGTGAGGCTCTGCGCCATCGCCGTCCCGCCCGACAGGACCAGCAGGGCCACCGTCGCTCGGCAGAGAATCGGGAGGAGGGAGCGGGGAGTGCGGGGCGCCATGGCGGCGCACCCTGGCCTTCACGGGCACGGCCCGCAAGCGCCGCGCCCGCCGCACCCTGTCGAGGGCGGGCGGGCGCGGTTCCGATGCAACAGCCCCGGACGCCCGGGGATCGGCGCCAGGATCGGCGAGAGGATCAGCGCTTGTCGAGCGGCCGGCCGAGGAGCCGGGCGAACTCGGCCTCGATCTCCTCGACCGAGAACGGGTTCTGGACCGAGGCCGGCTTCGCGGCCGGGGCCGGCTCTTCCGGCGGCGGGGGCGGAGGAGCCGGGGGCGGCTCGGGGATGGGTTCCGGCTCCGGCGGGGGGGACGAGGCCGGCTCGGGCTCCGGCGGCGGGGGCGGAGGCGGCTCGGGGATGGGTTCCGGCTCCGGCGGGGGCGGTGGGACCGGTTCGGGCTCCGGCGGCGGGGGCGGCGGGGGCGCCGGCTCCGGTGGGGCCGGCTCGGGCTCCGGCGGCGGGCTCGCCGTCACCGGGGCGGCCGGGCGAGCCGGTGCCACCGCCGAGGAAGGCCGCCGCAGGGCCTCCTCGAGCTGGCGGGCCATGTCGTTGAGGATCGCTGCATCCACGGTCCGCGGCTCGGCCCCGCGGGTGCCGGCCGGGGCGGGAACCGGCTCGGGGGTCGGGACCGGTTCCGGCATCGGCGGCGGAGCCGGCACCACCGGCGGCACCGGCGCGGTGAAGGCGGGAGCCGCGAAAGGAGGCGCCTCTGGAGCCGACGGCATCTCCAGGGGAGGCGGCGTCTGGCGGGCGGCGCGCAGGCTCGGCGGCTCGACCCGGCGCGAGGCGTTGAAGCGCGAGGACGGCCGCGCCGGCTCGGGCGGCAGATCCGGGGCCGGGGCATCCTGCCGGGGGATCGGCGCGAAGGCGGCCGCGACCCGTTCGGGCTCCGGCTCGGGGAAGGGCGGCGGCAGGGGCGCCGGCTCGGTGCCCGCGGGCAGGGGGAGCGGGGCCTCGCTCTCGGGCTCCGACCGGTCGGCCAGCTCCGCCGTCACCCGGGTGCTGCCGGTCCGCACGATGTTGCGCTCGACCACCACGTCGTTCGGTCCGCCGACCAGCAGCAGGTGCTCGGTGTTGTCGCGCCGCAACAGGATCAGCTGGCGCTGCCGGTCCAGCTCGTAGATGTCGACGATGCCGAGCCGCGGCTGCCGGCTGCGGCCGGTCCCGCCGTTGCCCCCCAGGGTGAGGCGGCCCCGGGCGAACCGTTTCGCCCCGAGGGCGAACAGGCTGAGGAGCACGACCATGATCAGGAAGACGATCAGGTAGGAGAGCAAGGGCGAACCGTCCGTCCCGAGGATCGAGGAGAGCAAAGCATGGTCTCTCAGATGAGGCGCACGCGGGGCACGCCGACGATGGGGAGCCTTCTAGCACGGCTGTGCCGGGCCTGCGCAGGGGACGTTTACATATCGTTAACAGCTTTGAGAGGCGTTGCGGACGAGCCGCGCGGGACGCGACGACAGGTGTCGTCTTAACCAGGTTTTAACCATGCGCTAGGCAGATTGTGCCGGTCAAAACCGGAAGGCCCGCCCGTGTCGGTCACCGATCTCCCCCTCGTCGCGATGTTGCGCAACCGGATGCAGTGGCAGCAGACGCGCCAGAAGGTCCTGGCCGAGAACGTCGCCAATGCCGACACGCCGGGCTTCAAGGCCCACGACCTCAAGGCGCCGCGCTTCCGCCCGGACGGCGCCCTGGCAGCCGCCGGCTTGCCGGGGGTCGGCCTGGAGCGCACCAGCCTCGTGCATCTCGCCGGGACCGGCCAGGCCTCCCCGCCGGAGGAGCGGGCGGGCACGCGCTTCGAGATGATGCCGAGCGGCAACGCCGTGAGCCTCGAGGACGAGATGCTGAAGGCCGCCGACAACCAGGGCGACTACCAGCTGGCGAGCCTCCTCTACCGCAAGAGCCTGCAGACCCTGCGCATCGCGGTCGGCAAATAAGTCCTACCGAACCCGCCGCCGCGCCGGCTCCTGCCGCGACGGTCGTCTCCCCGAAACTTCGTCACACCGACCCGAGGTGGGTTCCCATGGATTTCAGCAAGGCGATCGGCATCGCGGCCTCCGGGCTCAAGGTCCAGTCGGGCCGGATGCGGGTGATCTCGGAGAACATCGCCAACGCGGATTCGGCGCCGACCAGCGCCACCGCCGAGCCCTACCGGCGCAAGATCCCGACCTTCACCAACCACGTCGACCGCGAGCTCGACGCCTCGGTGGTCGATCTCGGCCGCGTGCGCAAGGACCAGAGCCCGTTCCGCTCCAAGCAGGATCCGGGCAACCCCGCCGCCGACGCCAACGGCAGCGTGCGGATGCCCAACGTCAACGTCCTCGTCGAGACCGTCGACATGCGCGAGGCCCAGCGCTCCTACGAGGCGAACCTCAACATGGTCACGCTCACCAACCGCATGGTGTCCCGCACCATCGACATCCTCAAGGCCTGACCATGACCACCAACGCTTTCGCGGCCGGCGCCTACGCCGCCATCCAGAACATGGGCCGCACGCCCACCTCCGGCATCGCCGGGGGAGCCGGCACGGGGGAGGGCGGCTTCACCCAGCTCCTGTCGTCGGCCCTCGACGGGGTTTCGGAAGCCGGCAAGCGCGCCGACGGCCAGGCCATGGCGGTCGCCGCCGGCAAGGCCAACGTCGTCGACGTGGTGACCGCCGTGGCCGAGAGCGAGACCGCGCTCCAGACCCTGGTGGCGGTGCGCGACCGGGTGATCTCGGCCTACGAGGACATCATGCGGATGCAGATTTAAGGAAGCGTTGGCGCCCGATGACCGGTCTCGCCATTCTCGACGTCGCCCGCGACGGCATCCTCACCTTCCTGAAGGTCGCCGGCCCGCTGATGGTCGTCGCCCTCGTCGTGGGCCTCGTCGTGTCGCTGTTCCAGGCCCTGACCCAGATCCAGGAACAGACCCTGATCTACGTGCCCAAGATCGTCGCGGTCTTCGCCGCGATGCTGCTGATGCTGCCCTTCATGGGCGATGCGCTGGCCGGCTACATGACCCGCATCGCCGCCCGGATCGCCTCCGGGGGTTGAGCGGGGGAATCCGGATGAGCGGGTCGAGCACGGATTTGACTTGCGGGCGGCGAATCACGGAAGCCTGTTTCATCCTACCCGCGACCTCATCCTGAGGTGCCGAAGCGAAGCGGAGGCCTCGAAGGAGGGCTCCAGATGCCGCTGCGATCCCTGGAGCACTCCTTCGAGGCTCCTTCCAGTCGCACCTCGGGATGAGGTCGTGGTTGGGACGGGCCGCTCGATGCGCCGAGCCGAGTTCGACAATCCCCATCCACCCCGAGTCGCCCCGGACGTGAACCTCCTCCTTCCCGGCCTCGCCTCGGCCTACCTCCTCACCTTCGCGCGGGTCGGCACGCTGGTGATGCTGATGCCGGGCGTCGGCGAGGCGATGGTGACGCCGCGCCTGCGCCTCGCCTTCGCGCTGCTGCTCTCCCTGGTGCTGTTTCCGGTCGCCCGCCCGCTGCTTCCCGGGGGCACCGGCCCGGAGCCCGGCGGCGCCGGCACGGCGCTCGTCGGCGTGCTGTTCGGCGAGATCGCGGTCGGGCTGGTGCTGGGCCTGAGCGTGCGGGCGGTCATCGCCGCGCTCCAAACCGCCGGGACGATCATCGCCCAGCAGCTCGGCCTCTCCTACGCGATGACGGTCGACCCGTCCCTCGGCAATCAGCAGGCGACGCTCGGCAGCTTCTTGAGCCTGCTCGGCCTCACCCTCGTGCTCGCCTCCGACCTGCACCACCTGGCGCTCGCCGGCATCCGCGATTCCTACGCCCTGATGCCGCCGGTCGGCATGCCGGCGACGGGCGATGCCGCCGCCTTCGCGGTGCAGGCGGTGGCCCGCGGCTTCACCCTGGCGGTGCAGATCTCGGCGCCGTTCATCGCCTTCGGCATCCTGTTCAACCTCGGCCTCGGCGTGCTCTCGCGCCTGATGCCGCAGATGCAGGTGTTCTTCGTCGCCACCCCGGCGGCGATCCTGATCGGCATGCTGGTCTTCCTGGCGACGATCGGGGTGATCATGGGGGTGTTCGTCGACGATCTCGGCCGCTTCCTGGCCGATCTCGGGAGGGCGTGAGCGGATGTCGGAACAGGCCGACCAGGAAGACCGCACCGAAGACCCGACCCAGCGACGCCTCGACGACGCGATCAAGCGGGGCGACGTCGCGACGAGCCAGGAGGTCAACACCTTCCTGATGCTCGGCGCCTTCACGCTGGTGTTGATGATCGGCGCCGCGCCCCTCGCCCGCGGCCTGCTCGCCGACCTGCGCGGTCTCCTCGCACATCTGCACGAGGTGCCCTCCGATCCGGCCGGCTACCTCGCCTTCGGCCGCCGTGCGCTCCTCGCCGGGCTCCTCGCGCTCGCCGTGCCGATGGGGGCGGTGGCGGCGGCGGGCCTCGTCGGCGGCCTGTTCCAGCACCCCCTGGTCTGGACCACCGAGACGCTCGCGCCGAAATTCAGCCGGGTCTCGCCGATGGCCGGCCTCAAGCGGCTGCTCGGCCCCGAGGCGTGGTTCCAGTTCGGCAAGGGGGTCGTCAAGATCCTCCTCGTCGGCATCGCCGCCGGTATGGTCCTGTGGGGCGACCGCGACCGGCTCGAGGCCTTCGCCCGGATCGAGCCGCAGGGCGTGCTCCAGGGCACCCTCGCGCTCTGCCTGCGGCTGATGGGCGCGGTGCTGGCCTCCTACGTCGTCGTCACCCTCGGCGACGCCTTCTACCAGCGCTTCCGCTGGCGGGCCAAGCTTCGCATGTCGAAGCAGGAGATGAAGGAGGAGATGAAGGAGCAGGACGGCAACCCGGAGGTGAAGGGGCGCCTGCGCCAGATCCGCATGCAGCGGGTCAAGAAGCGCATGATGGCGGCGGTGCCGGGGGCCAGCGTGATCGTCACCAACCCGACCCACTACGCGGTGGCGCTCCGCTACGAGGCCGGGATGGCGGCACCCGTCTGCGTCGCCAAGGGCGTCGATGCGCTCGCCTTCCGCATCCGCGAGGTAGGGCGCGAGCACGGCGTGCCGGTGGTCGAGAACCCGCCGCTGGCGCGCGCGCTCCACGCCACCGTCGACATCGACGAGGCGGTGCCGCCCGAGCATTACCGCGCGGTCGCCGAGGTGATCGGCTACGTGCTGCGCCTGCGGCGGCGGCACTGATCCGCGGCCCGGACGATTCCGCCCGGGCCGCGTCAAGCCCGCGCGGCGCCTGAGCGAAGGCGCTTTAGCGTGCCGGAACGAACCGGGAATTCATTCCACGGAAACGCCGTGCCTGCTAGGGAACGGACGAGACGGCCCGTTATGGGCAAGAGAATCGGGATCCGGACGCGGCGCCGGCCCCTGGGGAGTGTCGAGGCGACATGCCGGAGTTGAGCTCATCCGCGGCGGAATCCGCCCTCGACCGCTCCGAGCGGCCCGGCCGGGTCAGCCTGCTCCTGCTGCTGGCCGGCCTCCTCGTCGGCGCGGCGGTGGGCCTGAGCTTCGTCGCCAACGAGCAGGCGCAGCCGATCATCCTCGGCCTCCTGGCGCTGCTCGCCATGGCGGGGGTGTTCTGCCTGTTCGCCTTCGCCATCGGGGCGATCCAGCTCACCGGCCAGGGCACCCGCAACGACGTCACCAAGGCGGTGGTCGATGCAGCCCCCGACGGCATGATCGCGATGGAAGAGGGCGGCCGGCCGATCTACGCCAACGCCGCCTACCTGAAGCTCGCCGGCAGCGACACCTTCACCAACCTGCGCCCCGTCGAGCGGGTCTTCGTCGGCTCGCCGGAGGTGTCGGAGGCGGTCTACCGCCTCGCCCAGGCCGCGCGCGAGGGCCGCTCCCTGTCGGAGGAGATCCGCATGGCGCCGCCGCCCGGCGGCACGGCGGAGCGCGACTTCGCCTGGTTCCGCATCGGCGTGCGGCCGCTGCCGCTGCCGCGCCGGCCGGTCTCCCTGTGGAGCGTCGCCGACATCACCCACGAGCGCGAGCGCCAGGAGAACGTCTTCCAGGAACTCCAGCACGCGATCGACTACCTCGACCATGCCCCTGCGGGCTTCATGGCGGTCGATCCCAAGGGCTCGGTCGTCTACATGAACGCGACGCTCGCGGCCTGGCTCGGCCACGACCTGGCCCAGGTCGGCTCGGGCGGCTTGCGCCTGTCCGAGATCCTGCCCGACGATCTCGGGCCCGTCCTCGTCGGCGGCAAGGGCGAGCCCGGCGAGGTCCGCACCGACCGGTTCGACCTGGACCTGCGCCGGCGCAACGGCCACCCGCTCTCGGCCCGGCTCTACCACCGGGTCGCCTACGGCCAGGACGGAAGGCCGGGCGATTCGCGCACCCTCGTACTCAACCGTTCCGCCGGCGGCGAGACCGACGATCCGCAGCAGGCGGCAGAACTCCGCTTCGACCGCTTCTTCAACACCAGCCCGGTCGCGGTGGCGACGCTCGCCGCCGACGGGCGGCTCGTTCGCGCCAACGCCTCCTTCGCGCGGCTGTTCGGCACCCTGCCGCGCACCGGCGACGGCAGCGAGGTCGGTCCGCCGGTGCGCGACTTCGTGGTCGAGCGCGACCGCCACGTCATCGAGGCGGCGGCGCGCGCCGCTGCGGAAGGCCGGGGCGACGTGCCGCCGGTCGAGATCGGGGTCTCGGCGCCGGTCAACCGCTCGGCCCGGATCTGGCTCAGCCCCGCCGGTACGGCCGGCGGCGCCGAGGGCGCGGTGATCCTCTACGCCCTCGACACCACGGCCCAGCACCAGCTCCAGCAGCAGGTCAACCAGGCCCAGAAGATGGAGATGGTCGGCCAGCTCGCCGGCGGCATCGCGCACGACTTCAACAACGTGCTCCAGGCGATCATCGGCTACTCGGACCTCCTGCTCGCGAGCCACCGGCCGACCGACCCGGCCTTCCAGGACATCATGCAGATCAAGCAGAACGCCAACCGGGCCGCGAGCCTGGTGCGGCAGCTGCTGGCCTTCTCGCGCCGCCAGACCCTGCGGCCGGAGGTGATCCATCTCGGCGAGGCTTTGTCCGACCTCACCCTGCTCTTGAAGCGCCTGCTCGGCGAGAGGGTCGAGCTCGACCTCAAGCACGGCCGCGACCTCTGGCCGGTCAAGGCCGACGTCAACCAGTTCGAGCAGGTGATCGTGAACCTCGCGGTCAATGCCCGCGACGCGATGCCGGAGGGCGGGCGCCTGCTGATCCGCACCGCCAACATGATTGCGGAAGCGGTGGGGGCGTTGCGCCTCAACGGCCTGCCGGGCACCGACCACGTCTTGATCGAGGTGAGCGACACCGGCACCGGCATGACCCCGGAGGTGATGGAAAAAATCTTCGAGCCGTTCTTCACCACCAAGGAGGTCAACAAGGGCACGGGCCTCGGTCTCTCGACGGTGTTCGGCATCGTCAAGCAGTCCGGCGGCTATATCGACGTGCGCTCGACCGTCGGCCAGGGCACGGTCTTCGCCATCTACCTGCCGCGTCACGTGCCGGCACCGGAGGTCGAGGCTCCCGAGGCTCTGCCCGAGATCGCCTCGCCCGCGTCCGGCACCGCTCCGGCCGCAGCGGCAGCGCCCGCGTCTGCGGCGGAACCGCCGAAGCCGCCGGCCCGCGACCTCACCGGCCAAGGCACGATCCTGCTGGTCGAGGACGAGGATCCGGTCCGCGCCGTCAACGGCCGGGCGCTCACCGCCCGCGGCTACACCGTGCTGGAAGCCGCTTCGGGCCTGGAAGCCCTGCAGATCATGCAGGAGCGCGAGGTGCCGGTCGATCTCGTCGTCTCCGACGTGGTGATGCCCGAGATGGACGGCCCGACCCTGCTGCGCGAACTCCGCAAGGCCCATCCGAACCTGAAGGTGATCTTCGTCTCGGGCTATGCCGAGGACGCTTTCCGCAAGAACCTGCCCGACGGCGAGGAATTCAACTTCCTGCCCAAGCCGTTCAGCCTGAAGCAGCTCGTCGAGACGGTGAAGACCACGATGGCGGGGTGAGGGGAGGCCGATCGCGTCCTTGTGGCCGCCGCCCGCCGGACTTACATCCATGTATGTAACCAGGAGGTGGCCATGAAGACCGCGATCAGCATGCGCGAGCTCCAGAAGATGTCGGCCGGCGCGATCCAGGCGCTGCCGCACGCGATGCCGATCAAGAACGGTACCGCGACCGTCGGCATCCTGTTGCCGATCCACAGCGTGCCCGAGGAATACATGCGCAAGGTCATTGCCGATATTCGGGCAGATGCGGAAAAGTATACGCCGGAAGAGAATGCGGCCATCGATCGGCTGCTCGCCGAGCGCGGCGCCGAGTGACGGAGGAGCCAGCCGCCGCGGGCATGCCTCGGCGGCACCCTTCCAGGGTGTTGGTCGTCGACACCAACATCGTTCTGAGTGCTGCCTTGGGGCGTCGCTCCATATCAATCTTCGGTACTCTGAATGGCCGGAGGCTCGTGGCGACCTCCGCCCGTGTGGCGGAGGAAGTCCGGCGCGTGCTGGGCGGCCTTCCGGATCTCCCAGCGATTGCACGAGTGCGCGCGGAGATGATCCTCGGCGGAGTCGATGTTATCGATGCCGCGCGTTACGCCGACCACATCGAGCGGGCGGCCGCATTCCTCTCCGACGCCGTCGCCTCCCGCAACGGCTCGACGGCCGACGCCCACGTCCTCGCCTGCGCCTGGCTGCTGGATGCCGACATCTGGAGCCACGATCGCGACTTCGCCGGGACCGGTTGGCCGTCCTGGTCGAACGCCAACCTCCTCCGGGCCCTCGACGGCCCCTGATCCCCCGAAAATCCCCCGGTGAATGCCCCTCCCGCCCTTGCCGACAGAGAACAAAACAAGTACGAAAGACCCAGCCGCGCGATTGAGACTTAGCGCCCCTCCTGCCATAAGGACCCCGCCGACATGGCTCAGCCCCAGACTCGAGTGGTGGAATTTCCGACCATGGACAAAGACAAGTCGAAGGCGATCGACGCCGCCCTCGCCCAGATCGAGCGCGCCTTCGGCAAGGGCTCGATCATGCGGCTCGGCAAGGGCGACAAGGTGCAGGAGGTCGAGGTCGTCTCGACCGGGTCGCTCGGCCTCGACATCGCGCTCGGCGTCGGCGGCCTGCCGCGCGGCCGCGTGATCGAGATCTACGGGCCTGAATCCTCCGGCAAGACCACGCTCGCCCTCCACACCATCGCCGAGGCCCAGAAGAAGGGCGGCGTCTGCGCCTTCGTGGATGCCGAGCACGCCCTCGATCCGGTCTATGCCCGCAAGCTCGGCGTCAATCTCGACGACCTCCTGATCTCCCAGCCCGATACCGGCGAGCAGGCGCTGGAGATCACCGACACCCTGGTGCGCTCCGGCGCCATCGACATCCTGGTGGTCGATTCGGTGGCGGCGCTGACCCCGCGGGCCGAGATCGAGGGCGAGATGGGCGACCAGCAGCCGGGCCTCCAGGCCCGCCTGATGAGCCAGGCCCTGCGCAAGCTCACCGGCTCGATCTCGCGCTCGAACTGCATGGTCATCTTCATCAACCAGATCCGGATGAAGATCGGCGTGATGTATGGCAGCCCCGAGACCACGACGGGCGGCAACGCGCTGAAGTTCTACGCCTCGGTCCGCCTCGACATCCGCCGCATCTCGACCCTCAAGGACCGCGACCAGCCGATCGGCAACAGCGTCCGGGTCAAGGTGGTCAAGAACAAGGTGGCGCCGCCGTTCAAGCAGGTCGAGTTCGACATCATGTTCGGCGAGGGCGTGTCGAAGGTCGGCGAGCTGATCGACCTCGGCGTCAAGGCCGGCATCGTCGAGAAGTCGGGCGCCTGGTTCTCCTACGACAGCCAGCGCCTCGGCCAGGGCCGCGAGAACTCGAAGGGCTTCCTGCGCGACAACCCCGACATCGCCAACAAGATCGAGGCCTCGATCCGGCAGAATTCGGGGCTGGTCGCCGACAAGATCCTGGAGAACGCCACCCCGACGGCGGACGATCTCGACGAGGGGTCGGCCTGATCTTAACGGATCGGCACCGACGATATCGGGGGCCGCCGCGCGATGAGCGCGGTGGCCCCTTCCGTTTTACGGGGCTGTAAAGGACCGAAAAAGCGCGGGTATCCCCCCTCTCCCCGCGGGCGGGGAGAGGGCTCCATCGACCTTGTCGTCGATGGAGCAAGCGCAGGCGAAGCCGGAGCGAGGGTGAGGGGGCCTCGACGAGTGAGGCTCCTCCGGAAACACCCCCTCACCCTCGCCCTGCGGGCTCCTTTCGTCCCCTGCAAGGGGGACGAAAGCCTCTCCCCGCCCGCGGGGAGGGGGGATACCCGCGCCACATCCGGCTGCCGGAAGGCCTGCTCACGTTACGGTGCCCCCGGCCCGGCCCAGCCGAACAGCCCGGCGAACACGAACCCGATCCCGACGATCGCCACGCCCCAGACCGGCGTGCGGATCCACGGAATGCCGAAGCCGTAGATCGGCAGGTAGAGGAGGCGGGCCCAGAAATAGAGCTCCGCTCCCCACGCCACCGCGCCGCCCTGACGGCCCGAGACCGCGGCGGCCAGAACCAGGGCGACGAAGAGCGGGAAGGTCTCGAAGAAGTTGGCCGAGGCCCGCTTCAGCCGGGCGGCGGCGCCGGTGACCTCACCCTCGTTGTCGCGGTTGCCCGCCGCCCAGGTCAGGCCGCCGCGCTGCTGGAGCCCGGCGACGGACGCCGCCATGATGTGGACGAAGCCGAGGGCGGCCGAGAGGGCGAGGAGGCGGATCTCGTCGGTCATGATGGCGTGGCTCCTGCCGGGCGGGCCGGCGGCCGCGCGTCCCCGGGCTTCAGATACTTGCCCCGGCTCAGATAGCGGCGCGGGCCCGCCTCGACACGGGGGAAGCGCGTGACTAAAGACACGCGGATGCATCCGCGGGCCGCCCGCCGGTGCGCCCCGATATCCGCGCCCGCCCGGCCCGCCTTCCGCAGAGACGATTCTTCCCATGAGTGGCGTCAACGAGATCCGGTCCACCTTCCTGGACTACTTCGCCAAGCACGGCCACGAGGTGGTGCCGTCCTCGCCGCTGGTGCCGCGCAACGACCCGACGTTGATGTTCACCAACGCCGGCATGGTGCAGTTCAAGAACGTCTTCACCGGCGTCGAGAAGCGGCCCTACCAGCGCGCCGTCACGGCCCAGAAATGCGTGCGCGCCGGCGGCAAGCACAACGATCTCGACAATGTCGGGTACACCGCGCGCCACCACACCTTCTTCGAGATGCTGGGCAACTTCTCGTTCGGCGACTATTTCAAGCCGCTGGCGATCGAGCTCGCCTGGAATCTCGTCACCAAGGAATTCGGGCTTTCGCCCGAGAAGCTGCTTGTCACGGTCTACGCCGACGACGAGGATGCCGCCACCCTGTGGCGCAAGATCGCCGGCTTCTCCGACGACCGCATCATCCGCATCGGCACCTCCGACAATTTCTGGCAGATGGGCGATACCGGCCCCTGCGGCCCGTGCTCGGAGATCTTCATCGACCAGGGCCCGGAGCTGTGGGGCGGCCCGCCCGGCAGCCCGGAGGAGGACGGCGACCGGTTCCTCGAATTCTGGAACCTCGTGTTCATGCAGTACGAGCAGATCGAGCCGGGCAACCGGGTCGGCCTGCCGCGGCCCTCGATCGATACCGGCATGGGCCTCGAGCGCATGGCGGCGATCCTCCAGGGCGTCAAGAGCAACTACGACACCGACCTGTTCCGCAGCCTGATCGACGCCGTGGCGCATCAGGTCGGCCGGGCGCCCGAGGGCAAGCAGACGGCGTCCTACCGGGTGATCGCCGATCACCTGCGCGCCTCGTCCTTCCTCGTCGCCGACGGCGTCCTGCCGAGCAACGAGGGCCGCGGCTACGTGCTGCGCCGGATCATGCGCCGCGCCATGCGCCACGCCCAGCTCCTCGGCTCCCGCGACCCGATGATGTATCGGCTGGTCCCGACCCTGGTGCGCGAGATGGGCCAGGCCTATCCCGAGCTCGTCCGCGCCGAGAGCCTGATCGCAGAGACCCTGCGCCTGGAGGAAACCCGCTTCCGCCGCACCCTGGAGCGCGGCCTGTCGATCCTCGACGCCGAGACCCGCGACCTCTCGGAGGGCGGCAGCCTGTCGGGTGAGACCGCCTTCACCCTCTACGACACCTACGGCTTCCCCCTCGACCTGACCCAGGACGCGCTCAAGTCCCGCGGCATCACGGTCGACACGGACGGCTTCACGGCCGCGATGCAGCGCCAGCGCGCCGCCGCGCGGGCCGCCTGGTCGGGTTCGGGCGAGGCCGCCACCGAGACCCTGTGGTACGGCTTGCGCGAGCGCACCGGCGCCACCGAGTTCCTCGGCTACGACACCGAGGAGGCCGAGGCGGTCGTCACCGCCTTGGTGCGCGGCGGCGTCGAGGTCGAGGCGATCCGGGCCGGCGAGGAGGGTCTCCTCGTCGTCACCCAGACGCCGTTCTACGGCGAATCCGGCGGCCAGGTCGGCGATACCGGCATCGTCACCGGCCAGGGCCTTCGGGTGCGCGTCACCGCGACCGAGAAGAAGCTCGGCGATCTCTTCGTCCACCACGTCGCCGTGGAGGAGGGGAGCCTGACCCTCGGCCAGCCGGTCGAGCTGAAGGTCGATCACGGGCGCCGCTCGGCGATCCGCGCCAACCATTCGGCCACCCACCTGCTGCACGAGGCCCTGCGCCAGGTGCTCGGCGACCACGTCGCCCAGAAGGGCTCGCTGGTCGCCCCCGAGCGCCTGCGCTTCGACATCAGCCATCCGAAGCCGATCGAGACCGAGGAGCTGGCCCGGGTCGAGGAGATCGCCAACCGGGTGCTGCTCCAGAACGAGCCGGTGGTGACGAAGCTGATGGCGGTCGACGACGCCATCGCGTCGGGCGCCCGGGCGCTGTTCGGCGAGAAGTACGGCGAGGAGGTGCGGGTCGTCTCGATGGGCCGCGACACGGCCGCCGACGGCCGCGCCAAGACCTTCTCGGTGGAGCTCTGCGGCGGCACCCATGTCGGGCGCACCGGCGATATCGGTCTCGTGACGGTGCTGGCCGAGAGCGCGGTCGGGGCCGGCGTGCGCCGGATCGAGGCGATGACGGGCGACGCCGCCCGCCGGCATCTGGCCGGCGAGAGCCGTCAGCTCGCGGCGATCGCCGCCCTGCTCAAGGCGCCGGTGGCCGAGGCGCCCGAGCGCCTGGCGAGCCTGCTCGACGAGCGCCGCCGGATGGAGCGGGAACTCTCCGATGCCCGCCGCAAGCTCGCGATGGGCGGGGGCGCGGCCGGCGGCAGCGACGACGGCGTGCGCGAGGTCGCCGGCACCAAGCTGATGGCCCGGGTCGTGCAGGGGGTCGAGATGCGCGACCTCAAGAGCCTCGCCGACGAGGGCAAGAAGCGGCTCGGCTCCGGAATCGTGGCGATCGTCGGGGTGGCGCCGGACGGCAAGGCCGGCCTGGTCGTCGGCGTGACCGAGGACCTGACCGGCCGGTTCGACGCCGTCGCCCTGGTACGGGCGGGTGCGGAGCGGCTCGGCGGCAAGGGCGGTGGCGGACGCCGCGACATGGCCCAGGCGGGCGGCCCCGACGGGGCGGCGGCCGAGGCCGCCCTGGAGGCGATCGCGGCGTCCCTCTCGGCCATGTGAGGCTGCACAAGCCGGCCGGGCCTGCGAGGCAGACCCGGCCGCGGCCGACGAGGTTTCGCGCCATCTCGCCTGAGCGTATAGGCCGACCTGTCGGGACATCGTCCCGAAGGTTTGCCCATCCGTCCAGAAATTCCGCGGCGTGCCGATCCACGCGGCCTTCCCGGTTGCGCGGGGCTGTACGCACGCCTGGAGCATCGTCCGATCGCGCTGCAATCAGACGATGCTCCAGGCCTTTGATTCTGCCGCATTTTCTGCGACGAACCGGTCTCCACTTCGTCGGAAAATGCTCTATTGCCCTTCGCCGTCTCCGGTCTGCGGCCGATCTTGCTCATCTCGCGCCTGCGAAGTAGAGGCTGCAGGCATGCGGCCTGCGGCAGGTCCGGGCGACGCCGTTGTGCCATGTTTGCCGGGCAAGAGCCCCGCATCGATCAGGCGCGCGTTATCGGAAGGTGGGCAGGATGCAGGTCATCGATCAGGCGATCCCGGCGGTGAAGCTGGTGATCCCGAAGCGGCACGGCGATGCCCGCGGCTGGTTCTCGGAGACCTACCGGGCCGACCTCCTGGCCGCCGGCGGCATCGAGGACCGCTTCATCCAGGACAACCAGTCCTTCTCGGCGCAGCAGGGCACCGTCCGCGGCCTGCATTTCCAGCGCCATCCCTTCGCCCAGGCCAAGCTGATCCGCGTCCTCTCCGGGGCGATCCTCGACGTTGCGGTCGACCTGCGCCGGGATTCGCCCACCTACGGCCGGCACGTCGCCGCCCGCCTCGACGCCGAGAACGGCCACCAGCTCTACGTGCCGATCGGCTTCGGCCACGGTTTCTGCACCCTCGAGCCGGACACGATGGTGGCCTACAAGGTCGCCGGCGGCGTCTACAGCCCCGAGCATGACGGCGCCGTGCTGTGGAACGATCCGGACCTCGGCATCGACTGGCCGGTGAGCGAGGCCGAGGCCCAGCTCTCGGCCAAGGACACGATCGCGCCCCGCTTCGCCGACCTGCCCCCGCTGTTCTGACGCCCTGACGGGCACCCACCTTTTCGGAGATCACCCACCCCATGCGCATCCTCGTCACGGGCGGCTGCGGCTTCATCGGCTCGGCCCTGGTCCTGCACCTCGTCCAGGAACTCGGCCACGAGGTCCTGACCCTCGACGCGCTCACCTACGCGGCGAACCCGATCTCGCTGATGCCGCTCAAGGGCGACAACCGGCACCGCTTCGCCGAGGCCGATATCTGCGATCACGAGAAGGTCGGTGCGCTCTTCTCCGAGTTCCGCCCCGAGGCGGTGATGCACCTCGCCGCCGAGAGCCACGTCGACCGCTCGATCACCGGGCCGGGTGCCTTCATCCGCACCAACGTCGTCGGCACCCAGGTGATGCTGGAGGCGGCCCGCGCCTACTACAACACCCTCGAGGGGCCTGAGCGCGACGCCTTCCGCTTCCTCCACGTCTCGACCGACGAGGTCTACGGCTCGCTACCCCCGGGCGGCTTCTTCACCGAGGACAGCCGCTACGACCCGCGCTCGCCCTACTCGGCCTCGAAGGCGGCCTCCGACCACCTGGCCCGGGCCTGGCACGAGACCTACGGCCTGCCGGTGCTGGTGACCAACTGCTCGAACAATTACGGCCCGCGGCACTTCCCCGAGAAGCTGATCCCGCTGATGATCCTCAACGCGCTGGAGGGCAAGAACCTCCCCGTCTACGGCGACGGCCAGAACGAGCGCGACTGGATCCACGTCGAGGACCATGCCCGCGGCCTCGTCGCCGTGCTGGAGAAGGGCCGGGTCGGCGAGACCTACCTGCTCGGCGGCCGCTCGGTGCGCAACAACCTCGACGTGGTCAAGACGCTCTGCGCGATCTTCGACCGTCTCCGTCCCGAGGCCGGCCCGCACGAGCGCCTCATCAAGTTCGTCACCGATCGCCCGGGCCACGACCGGCGCTACGCCATCGACCCGAGCAAGGCCGAGGCCGAGGTCGGCTACAAGCCGAGCCGCACGTTCGAGCAGGCGCTCGAGGACACCGTGCGCTGGTACCTCGACAACGAGTCGTGGTGGCGCCCGATCCGCGAGGGCCGCTATTCCGGCGAGCGCCTCGGCCTGAGCGCGGAGTAAGGCGATGGCGCGGCGGGAGATCTTGGTCCTCGGCGGCGGCGGGCAGGTCGGCACCGAGTTGCAGCGGCAATCCTTCGGGGAGGGCGTGGTGATTCACGCTCCGACCCGGGAGGCGCTGGACATCACCGACGAGGCCGCGGTCGCCCGCGCCGTTGCCGAGCGGCCTTACGCGGCGGTGATCAACACCGCCGCGTACACGGCGGTCGACAAGGCCGAGAGCGACGTGGCGGCGGCCTGGCGGCTCAACGCGCTGAGCGCTGCCTACCTGGCGGCGGAGACGGCGAAGGCCGGCATCCCGCTCATCCACGTCTCGACCGATTACGTCTTCGACGGGACCGGCACGGGGGCCTACGCCGCCGATGCGCCGGTGCACCCGGTCAGCGTCTACGGCGCCAGCAAGGCCGCCGGCGAGATGGCGGTGCGCACCGGCAACCCGCGCCACGCGGTGGTCCGCACGGCCTGGGTGGTGAGCCCGCACCGGGCGAACTTCGTCAAGACGATGCTGCGGCTTTCGGCCGAGCGCGACAAGCTGACGGTGGTCGACGACCAGCGCGGCTGCCCGACCTCGGCCGGCGACCTCGCGGCGGCCCTCGTCGCGATCGCGCTCCGGCTCATCGAGGACGAGGCGGCGCCCGCCGGCACCTATCACTGCGTCAATGCCGGGGCGACGACCTGGTACGACTTCGCCAAGGCCATCATGGCGGGTGCGGCGGCGCGGGGTGCGCGTGCGGTGCCGGTTGAGCCGATCCCGAGCACGGCCTTCAAGACCCCGGTCACCCGGCCGGCCAATTCCGAACTCTCGACCGAGACGCTGACCGCCACGTTCGGCCTCGTGCCGCGCCCGTGGCAGGCGGCCCTCGACGACATCCTGGACCAGCTGATCGGTCCCGCTGCGAAACAAGCCTGAGGAGTTTTCGATCATGAAGGGCATCGTGCTCGCCGGCGGATCCGGCACGCGGCTGCATCCGGCGACGCTGGCGATCAACAAGCAGCTGCTGCCGGTCTACGACAAGCCGATGATCTACTATCCGGTCTCGGTGCTGATGCTGGCCGGCATCCGCGACATCCTGCTGATCTCGTCGCCGGAGCACATCGACAATTACAAGCGCCTGTTCGGCACCGGCGAGCAGTTCGGGATCAACATCTCCTACGCGCTGCAGCCGAAGCCGGAAGGGCTGGCCCAGGCCTTCATCATCGGCCGCGAATTCGTCGGCGACGATTCGGTCGCGCTGGTGCTCGGCGACAACCTGTTCTTCGGCGCCGGCATGCGCCAGCTCCTAGCCAAGGCCAAGGCGCGCGAGACCGGCGCGACGGTCTTCGCCTACCACGTCGACCAGCCCGAGGCCTACGGCGTCGTCACCCTCGACAAGCAGGGGCGCGCCACCAAGCTCGTCGAGAAGCCGAAGAACCCGGAATCGCCCTGGGCGGTGACAGGCCTCTACTTCTACGACAACCAGGTGCTCGACATCGCCGCCGCGGTGAAGCCCTCGCCCCGCGGCGAATTGGAGATCACCGACGTCAACCAGGCCTATCTCGATCGCGGCCAGCTCCACGTCGAGTGCATGTCGCGCGGCTATGCCTGGCTCGATACCGGGACCCACGACAACCTGCTGGAAGCCGGCGAGTTCGTCCGCGTCATCCAGCACCGCCAGGGCATGCAGGTCGCCTGCCTGGAGGAGATCGCCTATCTCCAGGGCTTCATCACCCGCGAGCAGGTGGTGGCCCGCGGCCAGCTCTTCGCCAAGACCAATTACGGCCAGAGCCTGCTGCGGCTCGCCCGTGAGGAGGAGCCGGGCCAGGGCCTCTGATCCCATCCACCCGCCGTCGCATTGAGGGCCGCGCCACCCCCGCGAGGGGAGGGCGCGGCCCTTTGCGTTCCGGGCCGGCGCCGGCGCCGCCGAGACCTGTGCCTCGCCCAAAAAGACCGAGTTTTCGCCCTGCCCCGGCGCATGCTAAGGCCGCATCACGGTCAAGCCTCCCGGCGGGTGCGCGACTCTTCTTCAGGAATGGGCGACAGCATGAAGGACATCCTCGAACGGCTCGACCAGCGGCGTGCGCAGGCCCGGGTCGGTGGCGGCGAGAGCCGGGTGGCGGCGCAGCACAAGCGCGGTAAGCTCACGGCGCGCGAGCGCATCGAACTCCTCCTCGACTCCGGGTCGTTCGAGGAATTCGACATGTTCGTGCAGCACCGCTCGATCGATTTCGGGATGGAGAAGCAGAAGATCCCGGGCGACGGCGTCATCACCGGCTGGGGCACCATCAACGGCCGCGCCGTCTTCGTGTTCTCGAAGGACTTCACGGTCTTCGGCGGGTCGCTCTCCGAGGCGCATGCCCAGAAGATCATCAAGGTCCAGGACATGGCGCTCAAGATGCGCGCGCCGATCATCGGCATCTTCGATGCCGGCGGCGCCCGCATCCAGGAGGGTGTGGCTGCGCTCGGCGGCTACGGCGAGGTGTTCAAGCGCAACGTCACCGCGTCCGGCGTGATCCCGCAGATTTCTGTGATCATGGGACCGTGCGCGGGCGGCGACGTCTACTCGCCGGCGATGACCGACTTCATCTTCATGGTGCGCGACACGAGCTACATGTTCGTGACCGGGCCCGACGTGGTGAAGACCGTGACCAACGAGGTGGTGACGGCGGAAGAGCTCGGCGGCGCCAAGGTCCACACCTCGAAGTCGTCGATCGCCGACGGTTCCTACGAGAACGACGTCGAGGCGCTGCTGCAGATCCGGCGCCTGATGGACTTCCTGCCGGCCAACAACCAGGCCGGCGTGCCGGAGCTGGAGAGCTTCGACGATCCCGCCCGCCTCGACCGCAGCCTCGACACGCTGATCCCCGACAACCCGAACAAGCCCTACGACATGGGCGAGCTGATCCGGCGGGTGGTCGACGAGGGGGACTTCTTCGAGATCCAGTCGGCGTATGCGCGCAACATCATCACGGGCTTTGCCCGGATCGA
The DNA here is from genome assembly GCF_057747795.1 of Methylobacterium sp. 142-1Y. Classification (NCBI taxonomy): domain Bacteria; kingdom Pseudomonadati; phylum Pseudomonadota; class Alphaproteobacteria; order Hyphomicrobiales; family Methylobacteriaceae; genus Methylobacterium; species Methylobacterium sp. 142-1Y. The sequence goes on from NZ_CM173224.1 coordinate 2,836,817, forward strand.
GGGCCGCACCGTCGGAATCGTCGCCAACCAACCGATGGTGCTGGCCGGCGTGCTCGACTCGGACGCCTCGCGCAAGGCCGCCCGCTTCGTGCGCTTCTGCGACGCCTTCTCGATCCCGATCGTCACCTTCGTCGACGTGCCGGGCTTCCTGCCGGGCACGGCACAGGAATATGGCGGGCTCATCAAGCACGGTGCCAAGCTGCTCTTCGCCTTCAGCCAGGCGACGGTGCCGCTCGTCACCGTCATCACCCGCAAGGCCTTCGGCGGCGCCTACGACGTGATGGCCTCCAAGCATGTCGGCGGCGACGTGAACTACGCCTGGCCGACCGCCCAGATCGCCGTGATGGGCGCCAAGGGCGCGGTCGAGATCATCTTCCGCCAGGATCTCGGCGATCCGGAGAAGATCGCGGCCCGCACGGCCGAATACGAGGAGCGCTTCATGTCGCCCTTCGTCGCCGCCGAGCGCGGCTACATCGACGAGGTGATCATGCCCCACTCGACGCGCCGCCGCGTCGCCCGGGCGCTCGCCATGCTGCGCACCAAGGAGAGCGAGCAGCCCTGGAAAAAGCACGACAACATTCCGTTGTGATACGGAATCCGGAAGATGACTTCCGGATTCCGTATCACTCACACCTAGAGCACTTCACGATCGCGTTGCCATCGCGAAGCTCTCTAGGTTTTTGATTTTGCCGCATTTTCTGCGACGACCCGGCATCCACTTCGTCGGGAAATGCTCTAATCACTTCCGTGACGGCCGTAGCCCCGCGGGGAGAGGAGAGAACCCGCGCTTTTACGTTCTGGACTTGCCTTGCCGCCGCCGGGATCAGGCCGTGTGGAGCATCCGCCCGTCATGACCGGCAATCGACAGGTCGACGAGCGCTCCCGCCTCCATCCCCTCCGGCAGCCGCACCGGCAAGAATCCTTCCGTCCGCCCGATGCCGCCGCGCTCGGCCAGGATCCGTCGGGTCTCGCCGACCTCGCGGTCGAGGCGGCGGACGAAGGCGGTGGCGCCGGCCTCGCGCAGGCGGGTGGCGCGCTCGCGGATCTCGGCGGGCGCGACCTGAGGCATCCGTGCCGCCGGCGTGCCGGGGCGGGCCGAGTAGGGAAAGACGTGGAGCTGGGCGAGGCCGCATTCCTCGACGAGAGCGAGGGAGCGGGCGAACTGCGCCTCGGTCTCGGTCGGAAAACCCGCGATCAGATCGGCGCCGAACACCGCGTCGGGGCGCAAAGCGTGGATCTCGGCGCAGAACCGGATCGCGTCGTCCCGTCCGTGGCGGCGCTTCATGCGCTTGAGGATCAGGTCGTCGCCGGCCTGGAGCGAGAGGTGGAGATGCGGCATCAGCCGCGCTTCCTCGCCGAAGGCCGCCACCAGCTCCGGATCGGCCTCGACGGAATCGATCGAGGACAGGCGGAGCCGATCGAGCTCCGGCACCTCGCGCAGGATCGCCCGCACCAGGGCGCCGAGGGTGAACTCGCCGAGGTCGCGGCCGTAGGCCGTCAGGTCGACGCCGGTCAGCACGACCTCGCGGGTGCCGGCCTCCACCAGGGAGCGGACCTGAGCCACGACACTCGCCGCCGGCACCGAGCGCGAATTACCGCGGCCGAACGGGATGACGCAGAAGGTGCAGCGGTGGTCGCAGCCGTTCTGCACCGGCAGGAAGGCGCGGGTGCGCGCCCGCATCGGCGTCGCGTCGGGGAGCGGATCGGGCCTCTGCGCCATCACGTCGTCGATCCGCACCCGCTCGGGCGAGGGATCGGTCCAGATGCCTGCGTCGAGCTTGCGGCGGTTGCCGAGGATCTCGGCCACTTCCGGCATGGCGGCATAGGCCTCGGTCTCGACCTGCGCGCCGCAGCCGGTCACCACCACCCGCGCCGCCGGATTCGCCCGAATCGCGGCACGGATCGCCTTGCGGGCCTGCCGGCCGGCTTCGACCGTGACCGCGCAGGTATTGACGAGGAGGAGGCCGCTGCGGCCCGCGGCTTCCGCCTGCCGGCGCATCGCCTCCGATTCGGCGGCGTTGAGGCGGCAGCCGAAGCTCAGGACCTCGACGGACATCACGCCGCCCCGAACAGGGCCGGGGCGAAGGTGCCCTCGTGCTCCAATTCGGTCGGGCCGGTCATGCGGACGTGGTCGTCCTGACCCCAAGCGATGCGTAAGGAGCCGCCCGGCAGGGTCACGGTGGCCTCGCGATCGGTCAGGCGCAGGCGCGCGGCCGCGACGAGAGAGGCGCAGGCGGCGGTGCCGCAGGCGCGCGTGAGGCCGGCGCCGCGCTCCCAGACCCGCAGGCGGATGTGGCCGCGGTCGATCACCTGCGCCAGCGAGATGTTGGCCCGGTCCGGGAAGATCGGGTGGCATTCGAGCAGCGGGCCGATCCGGGCGAGGTCGTAGCTATCGGGATCGCGCTCGACGAAGAATACCGCGTGCGGGTTGCCCATGCTGACCGCGCCCGGCGAGTGCAGCACCGGATCGTCGATCGGCCCGATCTGCAATTCGATGCGGCGGGTATCCGGGAACGGCTCGGCGAGCGGAATCTCGTCCCACTTCAGGCGCGGCGCCCCCATGTCGACGGTGAAGTCCACCGGGGACACGCGCACCACCTCGAGAAGGCCGGGGCGGGTTTCGAGCATCAGGTTCTCGCCGAGCGTCGGGCGGGCCATGAGGGAATCGTCCAGCATCGCCCAGGCGACGCAGCGGGTGCCGTTGCCGCAGGCGCCGGCCTCCGAGCCGTCGGTGTTGTAGATCCGCACATAGGCGTCGGTGCCCGGGGTCACGGGGTCGTGCAGCACCATCATCTGGTCGAAGCGCGAGGCTGGATCGGCCGCGATGGCGCGGGCCTCCTCCGGCTGCACCCGCACGTCGCTCCCGCGCAGGTCCAGCACCACGATCTCGTTGCCGAGCCCGTTCATCTTCAGGAAGCGGCGATGGGCGAGGGGGGACACGGGCAGGAGACTCCGGAACGGCACCGCTCAGATGGGGAGCCGGGAGGGTATGGACCAGAACCGGTGCACAGGCGAGCCGACACCGGCCCGCTGGCGAGCCGACACCGGCCCGCTGGCGAGCCGACACCGGCTCGCTGGCGAGCCGGCAGGAGACCCGCCTCCTCACGCATCCGCGATTGGCCCGCAACGGCTTTGCGCTTGACGCGTTCGATCCGTCCGGCGATGCCGGCCCACGCTTGAAGCCCGGAAGGCTGCGCCCGTGATGAAGACCCGTCTCCCGACGATCGCGATCGGCCTCGCGGCCTCCCTGGCCTGCGGGGCCTCGGTACTGGCTCAAGCGCCGGCCCCAGCGCCCGCTCCTGCGCCGGCTCCCTCGCCCGCCGCGCCCCCGGCCTCCACGCCGTCGCCGGCGCAATCGACGCCGCTGCCGACCACCACGGCGCCGGGCCCCGGCCCCGGGACCAACCAGGCACCGACCCCGCCCGCGCCCGAGAAGGCGCTGCCGCCCGCGACCCCGGTGCCGCCGACGGCGGGACGCGCGCCGCTCGTCGCCAACCCGGGCGATCCGTCCGACGTGGACGAGGTGACGCTGCCGGCCAAGCCCGCCGCGATCCTGTCCGGCACTGGGAAATGGGACCAGGCGGTCTCGAGCCTCAAGGACGCGATCGCCAAGGTCGAGGCGGCCTTGGCCGCGGCCGGCATCAAGGCGACCGGAAAGCCGCTCTCGGTCTTCACCCGCACCGACGACGACGGCTTCCAGTACGAGGTGATGGTGCCGGTGGAAGCCGCCCCGAACCCGCGTCCCGCCGGCCTGCCCGACGACCTGCGCTTCGGCTCGACCCCGAGCGGCAAGGCCCTGCGCTTCACCCACAAGGGGCCCTACGAGGGGATCGACCAGACCTACGAGACGGTGACGGCCTATCTCGATGCCAAGGGCATCCTGGTCCAGGACGCTTTTGTCGAGGAATACCTGACCCCGCTCACCAGTCCTTCCGACGACGCGCTGGAGGTCAATATCTACGCACTGCCGAAGTGATCGGCCTGCGAGGGGCTGCTTATTGCCCCGACCGTGTTCACACCCTCCTCGTCATTCCGGGGCCGCGAAAGCGGAACCCGGAATCCAGACACTCAGGTCGTCGAGGAACGAGCGATCAGCATTCCGCTCGATTCTCTTCCATCCGCGGTTCTGGATTCCGGGCTCCGCTACGCGGCCCCGGAATGACGGGGAGGCTTTCAACAAGCTTCATGCAAACCGCATGAAAATCCGAGGAGCCGCAGCGTCCTTGGTTTTCCTGCACGGGCTCGGCTCAAGGGCGCGAGCGCGCTCCTACTTCATCGCCCTCACCCGCGCCAGGAACGCGTCGTAGTTCTCCGGCGTGATGATCCCGACCAGCTTCTCGCGGATCCGCCCGTCCGGCCCGATCACGAAGGTCTCCGGCACGCCGTAGACCCCGAGATCGATGCCGACCCGGCCGGCCTCGTCGGCGCCGACGGCCCGGAACGGATTGCCGTGGCGGCCGAGGTAGCGGCGGCCGTTCTCGGGCTGGTCCTTGTAGTCGATGCCGACGAGGTTCACGCCGTCGCGGGCGAGGCGGACCAGCATCGGGTGCTCGATCTGGCAGGGCGCGCACCACGACGACCAGACGTTCAGCACCGTCACCTTGCCCTTGAGATCGGCGGCGGTCAGGCCCGGCACCGCGGCGCCGTCCCGGGTCAGCCCCGCGACCGGCGGCAGGGTGAAGTCCGGAACCTGGCGGCCGATCAGGGCCGAGGGCACGGCCGAAGGGTCGTAACCGGTGGTGAGCAGCTTGCCGAGGAAGATGCCGGCGAGCGCGGCGAAGGCCAGGAGCGGCAGCAGGAACAGCAGCCGGGAGCGCCGCGGCGCCTCCTCGGCCTCCTCGATCGCGCCCTCTTGGACCGGCTGCACGGGGGCGTCGCTCACCGGCGGCTCCCCTGTGCGTCGTGCCTCTGCGGCTCCTGTGCGAGCCGGGCGAGCGCCCGCTCCTGCGCCCGCCGGTCGAGGATCGCGTGGGCGACGAGGCCGGCCACCACCAGGGCGGTGAAGCCGTAGGCGCCGAGGATGAAGGCGGCGTGCGGTCCGAGGTCCATGCCGAGGTTCATGGTCAGGCCGCCTGCGGTGCCATCAGCGCGGCATCGAGCCGCTCGGCTTCGAGGATGGTGAGCGTGCGCACGCGGCGGCGCAGGATCTCGGTTCGCATCGCCTGGAGGTGGAGCGCGATGCCGAGCACCGAGGCGGCGGCGATCATCACCAGCAGGGGATAGAGCATCGAGGCGTAGATGGTCGGCCCGCCCATCCGCAGGATCGAGGCCGGCTGGTGCAGGGTCGACCACCAGTTCACCGAGAACTTGATGATCGGCAGGTTGATGGCGCCGACGAGCGTCAGGATCGCGACCGCCCGCGCGGCCCGGTTCGGGTCCTCGATCGTGCGCCACAGGGCGAGAAGCCCGCAATAGATCAGGAACAGCACCAGCATCGAGGTCAGGCGCGCATCCCAGACCCAGTAGGTGCCCCACATCGGCTTGCCCCAGAGCGAGCCGGTGACGAGGCAGATCAGCGTGAAGGCCGCGCCGATCGGCGCCGCGGCACGCTGCGCCACGTCGGCGAGCGGATGGCGCCAGATCAGGGTGCCGAGCGCCGAGACCGCCATGGCGCCGTAGAAGAACACCGCCATCCAGGCCGCCGGCACGTGGATGTACATGATCCGCACCGTCTCGCCCTGCTGGTAGTCGGGCGGGGCCACGAACCAGGTCAGGTACTGGCCGACGGCCAGCAGCACGACCGCGAGGCCGGCGACCCAGGGCAGGAGAGCCCGAGACCAGCGCATGAAGTGGCCGGGCTGCGCCAGCCGGGTGAGGAGACCCATCGCCATGGCGCCGGTGTAGCGCGCGGGCGCCCGCTCGGGCAATGCGGACGAACGGCGCAGAGGGCTGTGGGGACCCCGGAACGAAGCGTGGCGGTGGCGGTTACCCACGCGACTTTTTTCGGCGACCGGAGTGCTCCCGCCATGTTGAAATGGGCGATCATCTTCTTCGTGATCTCGCTGGTGGCCGGTGCGCTCGGCTTCACCAACGTGGCGTCGGGCGCGCGCGGCATCGCGCGGCTGCTGTTCGGCCTGTTCCTGGTGATCGCGGTGGTGATCGTGATCGCGGCGGTGCTGCTGGGCCAGGCGGTGTTCTAAGCAGATTTCGCCGAAGTGGTTACCGGTTCGGCGCCAAAAATCTGCGACAGACAAGAACCTAAGCAGACTTGCGTTGGCCTGCCAACGCAAGTCTGCTTAGGTTCTTGTCTGTCGCCCTCCCCGGCGCGCGGCGCCGGGGAGGGGTGGCGATGGTCTGCGCGATACGCTTGGGCATGACGGACGATGCGGCAGAAATAAGCCGCGTCGTCCTCTCTGCGTTGCACGAGAGCAATGCGCGCGATTACGGTCCGGCGACCATCGCCCGCGTCGCCCGGGGCTTATCACCGGACGGGATCGCAGCGCAGATCGCGACGCGGCAGGTCTTCGTGGTGGTGGAAGGGGGCCGCATCCTCGGCACGGCGAGTCGCGATGGCGGTATCGTTCGCGCCATCTTCGTGGCTCCGGACGCGCAGGGACGCGGCATCGGCCGAGCACTGATGACCGAGATCGAGCGGGCGGCCGTGGCCGCAGGCATCCCGATGCTGACTCTGCAATCGTCTCTGGCCGCAGTGGGCTTCTATGGCAGCCTCGGGTTCCGGACGGTGCGGGAGCACCATCACGGCGAGGAACGGACGATCGTCATGGAATGTCCGATAGGGTCGCTGCGGCCGGAGCTTCGCGTGGTGGATCGTTGCGCCGCGTTGCCATTCTGGTATTTCTGTATATACTTATATCCTGAGGTCGAGGGCCATGAGGTTCATGTGGGGTGAACCGAAACGGCAGGCGAACCTTAAGAAGCATGGCTTCGACTTGGCGGCTTTCGAGGAGGCGTTCAGCTTCGAGCGATTCGTCACCCTTGATGCTGAACCGAGCAAGACCGGTCGAGCCCGGTTCAAGCTGATCGGCTCTTGGTACGATGAAGTCGTTGTCGTCGCGATCGTGTCCCCACTTGGATCGGAGGCGATCGACATCGTCAGCGTCCGTCCCGCCAACAAAAGCGAGAGGGCTCTCTATGCCATCCACTGAACATGCGCCCGGATACGTCCCGAACCCTTTGTACTCTCAGGAGGATTGGGATGAGGTATCCGACAACCCACCACTGACGGACGAGGAGTTGGCTCGCGCGCGTCCGGGAACCGGGAACATGCCCCCCGAGATGGCCGCTGCGTTCACGAGCCGCGCTGGACGGCCGAAGGCGGACGCCAAGCGTATACCGATCTCGCTGCGGATCGATCCGGACGTTCTGGAGACATTCAAGGCGACGGGTCCCGGCTGGCAGACGCGCATGCACGATGCTCTGGCCGAGGCGGCCCGGAAGCTGAAGGCCGCCTGAGCCCTACTCCCCCCACCGCAACGCCGCCGCCGCCGCCAGTGTCCCGACCACCCCGGCGACGAGGCTCAACGCCCCCAGGATCGCCAGCGGCGTCGCGAACGGCACGGTCCCAGCCAGCGCCGCATCCGCCGCCGAGACGCCGAAGATCAGGGTCGGCACCATCAGGGGCAGCACCACCACGGCGAGGATCAGGCCGCCGCGGCGGATCGAGGCGGTGAGGGCCGCGCCGACGGCGCCGATGAAGGTCAGCGCCGGGGTGCCGACCAGCAGCGTCAGGCTGGTCGCCGCCATGCCGGTGGGACTCAAGGCGACCAACAGCCCGAACAAGGGCGTGGCGAGCGCCAGCGGCAGGCCGGTGGTGAGCCAGTGCGCCGTGACCTTGGCGAGCACCAGCAGTTCGAGCGGGGCTGGCGCGCCGGTGAGGAGGTCGAGGGACCCGTCCTCCTCGTCGGCCTGGAACAGCCGGTCGAGGCCGATCAGCGTCGCCAGCACCGCGGCGATCCACAGGATGCCGGGGCCGATCCGGGCGAGCAGGTTCAGGTCGGGCCCGAGGCCGAACGGCACCAGGGCGACGATCATCAGGAAGAACACCAGGGACAGGGCCCCCGAGCCGCCGATGCGGCCGGCGAGCCGCAGGTCGCGGGCGACCACCGCCAGGAAGGCGCGACCCATCAGACCACCTCCGCGAAAGGATCGGCGGCGATGTCGGCGCGCCCGGTGCGGAAGGCTTCCACGGACAGGTCCCGGGCGTTGTCCAGACCGAGCGCCTGGTGGGTGGCGGCGATGACGAGGCCGCCCTGCGCCAGGTGCGCGCGCATCAGCCCGGCGAGCGCGGCTTGCGAGGCGACGTCGAGGGCGGCGGTGGGTTCGTCGAGGAGCCAGAGCGGCCGGCGGCAGACGAGGAGCCGGGCGAGCGCCACCCGCCGCCTCTGGCCGGCCGAGAGGTAGCCCACCGGCAGCCCCGCGGCATGGGCGAGGCCGAGCCGGGCGAGCGCATCGCGAGGCCTGAGATCGGCGTCGCCCAGAAGGGCGCGGGCGAAGGCGAGGTTCTCCTCGGCGGTGAGTGCGCCTTTGAGCCCGTCGCGGTGGCCGACGACGTGGAGGCATTCGGGAATGGTGCGCTCCCCGACCTCCTCGGCCCTGAGCCGTCCGGCCTCGGGCCGCAGCCGCCCGGCGAGGATGGCGAGCAGCGACGATTTGCCGGCCCCGTTGCGGCCGGTGACGGTCAGCGCCTCGCCGGCCCCCAGGGTGAAGGAGAGCCCGGCAAAGATGCGGCGGCCGGAGCGCCGGCAGGCGAGGTCCTCGGCGATGAGGCGCAAGGGCAGGGGGCTCCAGCGAGGGGGTGAAGCGGGGAGGGCGGTTTCCGCGTTTACGCGATGCCTGCCCCGGCGAGAATGACCGATTGCGCGGCCGACAGACCCGTAGCGGCCAGTTTCGAAGTGTTCTATACGCATCCCCGGCTGCGCCGCGCGACCTTCAGAGGCGTCCAAACCGTCCTTCGCGCATCCCAGTCCGGGCACCCCCGGGGCGGCGCGCGCACCGTTCGATTCTCGGCCGGCAAGGCGAGGGCGGGCGGCAGACGGGCGCGTTCCTTGCGTCGAGCAGGACCGACCCCGCAGCGCATCCGGCCGAACACTTACGTGTGGCGCAGGCCCTGCCTGTGCCGTGTTCGACAACCCCTCGCGAGGACCACGCCGTGGCATCCATCGACAGCTTCAAGGCCCGCCAGACCCTCCAGGCTGGGCAGAAGACCTACACGATCTACGCGATCCCCCAGGCCGAGAAGAACGGCCTGCCGGATGCGAGCCGCCTGCCCTTCTCGATGAAGGTGCTGCTCGAGAACCTGCTGCGCTACGAGGACGACCGCTCGGTCAAGAAGGCCGACATCGAGGCCGTGGTCGGCTGGCTCGAGAACCGCGGCAAGACCGAGGTCGAGATCGCCTTCCGCCCCGCTCGCGTGCTGATGCAGGACTTCACCGGCGTGCCGGCGGTGGTCGATCTGGCGGCGATGCGCGACGCCATGGTGGCGCTCGGCGGCGACCCGCAGAAGATCAACCCGCTCGTCCCGGTCGATCTCGTCATCGACCACTCGGTCATCGTCGACGAGTTCGGCACCCCGAAGGCGCTGGCCGACAACGTCGCGCTCGAATACGAGCGCAACGGCGAGCGCTACACCTTCCTCAAGTGGGGCCAGTCGGCCTTCGACAATTTCTCCGTCGTGCCCCCGGGCACCGGCATCTGCCACCAGGTCAACCTCGAATACCTGTCGCAGACGGTGTGGACCAAGCCCTTCGAGGGCCATGAGGTCGCCTACCCGGATTCGCTCGTCGGCACCGATTCGCACACCACGATGGTCAACGGCCTCGCGGTGCTGGGCTGGGGCGTCGGCGGCATCGAGGCCGAGGCCGCGATGCTCGGCCAGCCGCTGTCGATGCTGATCCCCGAAGTCGTCGGCTTCAAGCTGTCGGGCAAGCTGCCCGAGGGTACCACCGCCACCGACCTCGTGCTCACCGTCACCCAGATGCTGCGCAAGAAGGGCGTGGTCGGCAAGTTCGTGGAGTTCTACGGCCCCGGCCTCGACGACATGTCGGTCGCCGACCGCGCCACGATCTCCAACATGGCGCCGGAATACGGCGCGACCTGCGGCTTCTTCCCGGTCGACCAGAAGACCATCGACTTCCTCAAGGTCACCGGCCGCGCCGACGACCGTATCGCGCTGGTCGAGGCCTATGCCAAGGCGCAAGGGATGTGGCGCGACGCGACCACCCCGGACCCGGTCTTCACCGACACGCTCGCCCTCGACATGGGCGACGTGAAGCCCTCGCTCGCCGGCCCGAAGCGTCCCCAGGACCGGGTGCTGCTCGACGGCGCCAAGCCCGGCTTCGCCCAGTCGATGGAGACCGAGTTCAAGAAGGCATCCGACATCGCCAAGCGCTATCCGGTCGAGGGCGCGAACTTCGACATCGGCCATGGCGACGTGGTGATCGCCGCGATCACGAGCTGCACCAACACCTCGAACCCGAGCGTGATGATCGGTGCAGGCCTGCTCGCCCGCAACGCGGTGGCCAAGGGCCTGCGCTCGAAGCCCTGGGTGAAGACCTCGCTCGCCCCCGGCTCGCAGGTCGTCGCCGAGTACCTGGAGAAGGCCGGCCTGCAATCGAGCCTCGACGCGCTCGGCTTCAACCTCGTCGGCTTCGGTTGCACCACCTGCATCGGCAATTCCGGCCCGCTGCCGGCGGCGATCTCGAAGTCGATCAACGACAACGACGTCGTGGCCGCCGCGGTGCTCTCGGGCAACCGCAACTTCGAGGGCCGGGTGAACCCCGACGTGCGGGCGAACTACCTCGCCTCGCCGCCGCTCGTCGTCGCCTACGCGCTGGCCGGCTCGATGCAGATCGACATCACCACCGAGCCCCTCGGCACCGGCTCGGACGGCAAGCCGGTCTACCTGAAGGACATCTGGCCCTCGACGGCCGAGGTCCAGGAGTTCATCGAGGCCAACATCACCTCGACCCTGTTCAAGTCGCGCTACGCCGACGTGTTCGGCGGTGACCAGAACTGGAAGAATGTCGAGGTCACCGAGGCCGAGACCTTCGCGTGGAACGGCGGCTCGACCTACGTCCAGAACCCACCCTACTTCGTCGGCATGGAGAAGACCCCCAAGCCCGTGGAGGACGTGGTCAATGCCCGCATCCTCGGCCTGTTCCTCGACTCGATCACCACCGACCACATCTCGCCGGCCGGCAACATCCGGGCGGCGTCTCCGGCGGGTCACTACCTGCAGGAGCATCAGGTCCGGGTGCAGGACTTCAACCAGTACGGCACCCGCCGCGGCAACCACGAAGTCATGATGCGGGGCACCTTCGCCAACATCCGCATCAAGAACCAGATGGTGCGCGACGAGTCCGGCACCGTGGTCGAGGGCGGCTACACCCTGTACCAGCCGTCGGGCGAGCGGATGTTCATCTACGACGCCGCGATGCGCTACGAGCAGGAGGGCACCCCGCTGGTGGTGTTCGCCGGCAAGGAATACGGCACCGGCTCCTCGCGCGACTGGGCGGCGAAGGGCACCAAGCTGCTCGGCGTCCGCGCCGTGATCGCCGAGAGCTTCGAGCGCATCCACCGCTCGAACCTCGTCGGCATGGGCGTGGTGCCGCTGGTGTTCCAGGGCGACGCCTCCTGGGCCTCGCTCGGCCTCAAGGGCGACGAGACCGTGACGATCGAGGGCCTGGCCGGCGAGCTGAAGCCGCGCCAGACGCTCACCGCCAAGATCACGTCGGCCGATGGCTCGGTGAAGGAGGTCCCGCTGACCTGCCGCATCGATACGCTCGACGAGCTCGAGTACTTCCGCAACGGCGGCATCCTGCCTTACGTCCTGCGCCAGCTCGCGGCGTAAGGATTGGTCCTCTCCCCTCGGATGACAGCCGGAGGGAGAGCTTTTGGACACCCGGGAGCCCGTGACAGGCTCCCCGGGCACCGCCACGACGACGGGGGCCTTTCCGACGGGAAGGGCCCCCTTCCTGTTCTCGGGAGAGCCTGCGATGAGCCCGGACGACAAGATCAACGGCCTGACGACGCTCTCGGCCCGCCATGGCGAGATGATCGCCCGTCTCTCTGAGGCGCAATCCGACGTCGCCGCCAAGCAGGTGGCATTGCAGATGGCGGTGCGCTTCGTCGCCGGCATCCTGCGGGGGATCGATTCCGACCATTACCGCCACCAGCTCGGCGGCTTCCTCGCCATGCTGGAGGATGCGCTGACCCGCGAGGACCCGGATTCCGACCTCGCCCGGCGGGTGCTCGACACCGTCAAGGCGACGCTGGAGCCTGAGGAGGCGGAGGAGGAGTAGGGGGTCCGCTGCCGTTGGGCGCAGGACACGACGCAGCAGGCTGCCTGGATGCGGGGGCGACGGGCGCGACGCCGAGCCCTCCACCGCAGAGGGGGAGGATTCTTGCGCGGCGGCCGCCGCTCCCATCCGGTGACGTACAAGTACCGAGCCGGTCCCGGAAGATCAGCATGGAAATCCGGCGATCCGTGCATCACACTCGGATTGAGCAGGCCTGCGCCCGGCTTGGATCGTGCTACCTGCGCCCGCAGACATCGGATCCTATCCTGTACCCTTCGCGAGGCCTGTCGTGAGTCTTCCGGAAATCGTCGTCATCGGCCGCAGCGAATTCGAGATCAAAAGTCCCGGTCCCGATATCGACGTCGAAACGCGGCAATTGAACTGCTCGTTCTATCCGGACGACCATGATCTCGAACGCATCCTCATCGCGAAAAGGCCGCATGTGATCGCGACCTTCGGCGAGGAGGCGAAATTCCAGAATCTGATGCACGCCCCCTACGAGGTGCGCAAACGCTGGATCAATTTCGCGGGCCCTGTCGATGCCGACGAGGTCGGGCGGCAGATCTTCTACTGTTTCCTGGACAACGCGACGACGTTTCGCCGCTCACGCCCGCTGGTGAGCGTCTTCACGCCGGCCTATCGGTCGGGCCACCGGATCCTGCGCCCGTTCCATTCGCTGCGGTCCCAGACCTACGTCGATTGGGAGTGGATCATCGTCGACGATTCGGACGATGACGGCGCGACGTTCTCCGAACTGAACGCCCTGGCGGCACAGGACCACCGGATTCGCGTCTATCGCCCGCACCGCCCCTCGGGCCGCATCGGAGACGTGAAGCAGACGGCCTGCCGGCTCGCCGGCGGCGACATCCTCCTCGAACTCGACCACGACGACGAATTGACCTCGTTCGGCCTGGATGCGGTCGTGGGGGCGTTTCTCCAGCATCCCGAAGCCGGTTTTCTCTACACGGACTGGGCCGAGGTCTTCGAGGACGGGCGCAACGCGACCTACGGCCCGGATTGGGCCTTCTTCTACGGGCGGGACCGGGTCGAAAACTACAACGGCCGGGATTACATCGTCCACGAGGCGCCGAGGATCAATGCCAAGACGATCCGGCACATCGTCTCGGCCCCGAACCACATCAGGGCCTGGCGCAAGGATTTCTATCACAGCATCGGCGGGCACAATCCGGATCTGGCCGCGGCCGACGATTACGAGCTATGCGTGAGAACCTTTCTCCATACCCGCATGATCCTGCTGCGGAAATTCTGCTACATCCAATATTATAACGAAGCGGGAAATACGCAGAGGCTGCGCAACAGGGATATCCAGAGGCTCACCCGCACCGTCAGCGAGAAATACGACGCGCGAATCCATCAGCGCTTCGTCGATCTCGGGGTGTACGACTTTACCTGGGATGCCGGCCGCAACGCCACCGATTGGTCGCGCGCCAACCCGGTCATCGAGCCGCATTGCAGCCTGGTCGTCGGATAGGTCCGGGCCCTGGTTCACGTCTGCGCGAGACGAATGTCCGGCGCGGCGGGGCGAACCATAACGGGCGGGGCTCGGACCCTCGAGCCCTGGTTTTCGGAGTGTCACCATGCCCTTTCTCAGGACGATCGCGGCCGCCGGCCTGATGCTGGCCGCAGGCGGTTCCCTCGGCGCCGCCCTCGCCGCGCCGCAGGTCGAGCGCCTGCGCGGCACGATCGAGCGCGTCGAGGCGGACGCGGTCACCATCCGCACCCGTACGGGCACGGTCGAGACCGTCCGCCTCGGCTCCGGCACGCGGGTGGGGCAGCTGGCGCCCGCGAGTCTCGACCAGGTCAAGGACGGCAGCTTCATCGGCACCGCCGCCAAGCCCGGCGAAAAGCCCGGCGACCCGCCGGTCGCCCTCGAAGTGCTGATCTTCCCCGAGGCGATGCGCGGCGCCGGGGAGGGGCATTATCCCTGGGATCGGCTGCCCGACGGCGCCGGCCCGGCCGAGACGAGCATGACCAACGGCACGGTCAAGACGCCCGAGGTCGAGACCAGCATGACCAACGGCACGGTGGCGGGCGGCTCCGTGATCGGCAACGGCCGCACCCTCACGGTGTCGTACAAGGGCCAGAGCCTCGCGGTCGCCGTGCCGCCGGGCACGCCGGTCGTGATGCTGGAGCCGGCCGACCGGGCGGTGCTGGTGCCGGGCGCCAAGGTCTTCGCCTCGGCAGTCCGTGACGGGGATAAGCTCGAAGCGCGCAGCATCTCGGTCGGCAAGGACGGGCTGACGCCGCCGATGTAGGGCGGCGTCCGGACGGCCATCGTCATGGTTGATGAGGCTTAAACGACGCGGCCTGCGACGAAATCCGTCGCGGCCGCGTGCTCCCGCGCACGGGATCGCGTTCGGCCGGGCGGGTTGCTCGAAAATCGCGCGCAACTGCCCTCTCGGAAGCGCGTTGTTCATGGCGAGCCGACCTTCCGCCGCCCCGGATCGACCGCGAGCCATCGACCACAAGTCATCGACCGACCATCATCACCGCTCGTGTGCCGATTCTCGTCCCCGACCTCGCCCTTGTCCTCGCTGGAGCCGGGAACCCCGTTCCCGTCATCGTGCCATGAAGTTGATCCCGAGCAATCACGCTGCGATCTACGGACAGTCGCACTCGACTGCGTCGTCCCTGGCCGATGCGCTGCTGCTCGCCAAGCTCGGGCAGGACTTGCGGGCGATGTATACCGATGTCACCGACGAGCCGGTACCGCGGGAACTCGATACCCTGATCGGCCGGCTTCACACGGTGCTTGGGAACGAGCCGGGGGACGGCAACTAGAACTTGCCGCGAAACGACCCGGAACCCCGCTTCTGCTCTCCGAATCGCGAGCGTGACTGTACCGCGGAAGCGACAAGCCTCAGAACGGTCGGCCTCGCGCGCGATCACGCCTTGAGTGCGGGCGCGAAACAGTGTGGGGTGCGCCTCCCGAGCCGCCAGCCCCCCAGCCTCATGCCTCCGCTCTCCCGCCTCCACCTCGTCCTTCCGCTCGCCCTCGCCCTCGCGGTCGTCAGTGGCGCGTCCGGTGTGAGCGCCGCCACGCCGCCCGCCCAGCCGAAGGAGGGGCCGGGAGGCCAGGCCTACCTCGCCGCGAGCGTGGTGAAGCGGGTGCTCGGCCGGGCCGGCGCGGTGACCTTCGCCTATTACGGCAACGGCCCGGCCCCGGCCGAGGGGCGGCCGGTGGCGGTGCTGCTGCATGCCTGGGGGGCGGTGAACCCGCAGGCCTACGGGGCCTGGATCGAGCACCTGGCACGCTCCGGCTACCTCGTGCTGTTCCCGCGCTTCCAGGAAGTGGGCCGCACCCGGCCGGTCGATGCGAGCGGCAATGCGGCGACCCTGGTCAAGGAGGCGCTCGCCGAGCTCGCCGGCGACCAGGAGGTGAAGCCCGACACGAGCCGCGTGGCGCTGATCGGCCACCTCGCCGGCGTGCCGCTGGCGGCCAACCTCGCGGCCCGCGCCAAGGCGAACGGCCTGCCGGTGCCGCGGCTGATCTTCGGCGCCGTGCCGGGCGGCATCGCCCGGGACGACAAGGCCCGCGGCATCGCCCTCCACGACCTCAACGACATCGACCCCGCGACGCTGATCGTCACGGTGATCGGCGATCGGGACGCCCGCGCCGCCGACATCGCCGCAAGGCGCGTGATGCGGGAGGCCACCGCCGTGCCGACCGACCACAAGCTGATGGTCCGCGCACTCTCCGACGATCACGGCTTCCCGGCTCTCTCCGCCACCCTGGCGGCTCCCGCCGGCGGCAACCCGGCCTACGATGTGGCGCAGCTGAAGCTGCCGACCGCCGACCCGAAGCAGAAGCCGGCTCCATTCAAGTGGTCGGCCGACATGACGCTCACCGGCGAGCAGACCGTGCTCGTCGGGCAGATCAACGCCGCCGGCACCGACAGCCTCGACTACCTCGCCTTCTGGAAGACCTTCGACATGGCGGCGGCCGCCGCCTTCTCGGGCCAGAATGCCACCAGCCTGAAGAGCAACCCGCGCTTCATCGACATGGAGCGCTGGAGCGACGGCTGGCCGGTGCGCCGCCTCAGCGTCGAGACCCCGCGCCCGCCGGCGCCCCCGAAGCCCGCGGCGCCGGGCGCCGCGCCGGCCGTCGCGAAGCCTGCCGCGAAGCCGACGGCGTCCGGGCGGGGGCAGTGAGCAGGTACCATGGATCGGTGACGACGGCCTGTGATGCGAGCGGCACCCTCGTCCCATCCAGAACCGCATCCTGAGATGTTGGCGATCGCAGATCGCACGCGATCGAAGATCGACCAACCTCGAAAGGAGGGCTCCAGATGCGGCTTCGATCCCTGGAGCCCTCCTTCGAGGCTCGGCGATCCTCGAATCGCCCGTACCTCAGGGTGAGGTCGCGGAATGGATGATCGGTAACCAAAACAACAGGAGGAACCCCATGAAGCTCTTCTACGCCAAGACGTCTCCCTTCGTCCGCAAGGTGCTGGTCGTCGCCCACGAGCTCGGGCTGTTCGATAAGCTCGAACTGCTGCCGGCGGCCGCCCACCCGATCAACCGCGACGCGACCATCCGGGCACAGAACCCCCTCGGGCAGGTGCCGACCCTGCTCCTCGACGACGGCACGGCGCTCGCCGACAGCCGGGTGATCTGCGAGTACCTCGACCATCTGGGTTCGGGCGGGTTCTTCCCGGCGCCCGGCCCGGCGCGCTGGACGGCGCTCGCCGCCCAATCGACCGGCGACGGCCTGCTCGATGCGGCGCTGCTCTGCGTCTACGAGACCCGGGTGCGCCAGGAGACCGAGCGGTCGCCGGCCTGGGTCGCCGGGCAGCGTGAAAAGATCGTCGACGCGCTGGCGCGGATCGAGGCGGCGGCGCCCGGCTTCGGCGAGCGGGTCGACATCGCCACCATCACGTATGGCTGCTGCCTCGGCTATCTCGACCTGCGCCTGCCCGATCTCGGCTGGCGCGAGCGCGCCCCGGCGGCGGCGGAATGGTACGCGCGCGTCAGCGAGCGCCCGTCGATGCAGGCGACGCGGCCGGAGTGAGGACGGCGCGCGACGAGACACCGGCGGTCTGGCGCGGCTCTTGCTGAGCCTTCCGGGCAGACAGGCTTCGGGCAAGCTTGCCCGGGTCTGATGGTCGCGCCGCCGGCCCGCGGGACCCGGCGGTCGCATCCTCGCCCGCGGGGGATCTCGCTCATGAACGACTTCGTCGCGCTCCTGCTTGCCGCCCTGACCTTCTGTCTCGGCTACTGGGCGGCCGGATGGGCCGTGCGCTTCGCCGTGCGGCTCGATCTCGGCCACGCCCATCTGGGCGAGGGGAGCACGGCCCAGCTCTGCCTCGCGCTGGCGGTCGCCGTCGCGGCCTGGCGCCTCGCCAGGGGGCCTGCGCCCGTCCGGGCTTAGAACTCGCCCATCCATGCGGGCGGCTTCTGGCCGCCCTGCTCTGCCGCCCGTTGCGCGGGACGGGCCTTTTTCGCGACTCTCCGTCGAGGGACGGAGGTCGGGCCATGTCGACACGCCTGCTGCACAAGATCGCGATCGTGTTCGGGGCGGGCTCCGCCGGCACCGGCTGGGGCAACGGCAAGGCGGTGGCGGTCGCCTTCGCCCGGGAGGGCGCCCGGGTGATCTGCGTCGACCGCGGGCTCGCCGCCGCCGAGGAGACGGCCCAGATCATCGCCGAGGAGGGCAACGAGGCCGAGGCCTTGTGCGCCGACGTTACCGATTACGACGCGGTGGCGCGGGCGGTGGCCGCCGGCGAGACGCGGTTCGGCCGCATCGACATCCTGCACAACAATGTCGGCCTGCCGGAGGCCGGCGGCCCGGAGGACCTCGACGAGGAGACCTGGCGCCGGGCGATCGAGGTCAATGTCGGCGGGGTCTGGCGCACCTGCAAGGCGGTGCTGCCGGGCATGCGGGCCCGCCGGTCGGGGGCGGTGGTCAACATCTCGTCGGTCGCCTCCCGGCGCTGGACCGGCACGCCGGCCTTCGCCTACGCGGCCGCCAAGGCGGCGGTGAACCAGGCGACCGTGTCGGTGGCGATGCAATATGCCCGCGACGGCATCCGCGCCAACGCGATCCTGCCGGGCCTCCTCGACACGACGCTCGCCGACGAATGCCGGGGCGCCGGCACCCCGGAATCCGGCCGCGACCGCCGGGTGCCGCTCGGCCGTCTCGGCGAGGCCTGGGACATCGCCCATGCGGCGGTCTTCCTCGCCTCCGACGAGGCCCGCTTCATCACCGGCGTGTGCCTGCCGGTGGATGGCGGGCAGAGCTGCAGCATGGCGGCCCTCGCCTGATGGATTCCCATGGGGACCTGACCTTCGGAAACAATGTGGCCGAAGCGTTACAGCCGGGGCCGAAGCGACGGTCGCCGCCACGCTCGGCTTCCCCCTCCTCGCGGCGACGGCTAGGCTTCACGGCATAACGGCGCGGCGAGCCCGGACGGGCCCGGCCTTGCGCCGCCTGGAGCCGGCCTCCGGGAATCCCATCGGGGTTTCCGGTCGACCGGCTTCGCGTGATCCGGGAAAGCGACCGAATGCGGACGACAATCGAGGCTGCCTTGACCACGCGGGCCGCCCGCCGCGTCGCGGCCGTGGCGACCCTGGCCCTTCTCGCGGGCTGCGCCACGCCGGTGCTGACCCAGACCGGCCTGCTCACGCGCTACGACCACCTGACCTCGAGCGAGGCCACCGCGACGAAGTCGCGGATCTTCCTCGACAAGGCCGCGATGGCCCGGGTGCGCACGGTGCGCATCATCCCCACCACCTTCTCGGCGGCGGTGTCCGGCCCCGACGTGACCGAGCAGGAGCGCCGGGTCGTCGCCAACGCGGCGGACCGGGCGATGTGCTACGAGCTGTCCCTGCGCTACGACGTGGTCTCGTCCGGCCCCGCCGACCTGACCGTGCGCTCGACCATCACCCGGGCGAGCCTCACCAACGTGCCGGCCTCCGGCGTCGCGGTCGGCGCCTCGGCGGCGATCACCATCGCCGCGCAGGTCGGCGTCGGCTTCGCCGACACGATCGGCAAGGTGCCGGTGCCGCGCCTGCCGATCGGGCTCGGCGACCTCACGATCGAGGCCGAGGCCCTGGATGCCCGCCGCCAGCAGCGCGCCGCGATGGTGTGGGCCGGAGGCGCCAACTCCTTCACCAACCAGGCCCGGTTCTCCCCGGTCGCCGACATCTACGACCTCGCCGGCGATTTCGGCCAGGATTTCGGCTCGTATCTCGCCACCGGCGAGGACCCGTTCGAGTCCGAGCTCACCATCCCGACCTACGAGCGCATCCGCGTGACGATGCTGGGCGAGATGCCCCGCGATCCCGACTGCCAGGCCTTCGGCCGGGCGCCCGGCGTCGATGGCATCATCGGCGATTCCTTCGGCCTGCCGCCGGACTGGACCGACAAGGGGCCGACCGCCGGGCGCTGAGCGGGGCGGGGTGGGGTGGCTTAACAGAAAGATGGCTTGGCGGTCATGAGCCAGAGGATCGCCAGCATCGCCGCGAAGGCCGGCCAGCCGCAGGCGAACCAGACCCGGAACAGCCGGTCGTAGGTCGTCGGCAGCGTCCGCCCCTCGGCGGTCGCCGCCCGTGCCAGGTCGCGCATCCGCAGCTGGATCGCCACCACCGGCAGCCAGAACAGGCCGACGACGACGTAGAGCCCGATCGAGGCCAGGAGCCAGCCCTGGTTCAGCGGCCAGCCGGCGAGACGGGCAAGCGCCAGTCCGGTCACAGGCTGCATCACCGCGGCGGTCGCCGTGAACAGGGCGTCGGCGATCACCACCGTGCCGGCGACATGCGCGACGAGACGGGGATCGCGGGTCCGGTGCGCCACCAGCATGAAGAAGGCGATGCCGGCCCCGGTGCCGAACAAGACCGTCGCGCCGATCACGTGCAGCCAGCGCAAGAGGTCGATCCACGGCATCGCTCAGCGCTCCGCGGCGAGCGCAAGGGCGACCAGCGCCAGGAGCGCGGCGGGTAGCGTCTTCACGTAAACGCCAAGGGGATCGACCCAGAGATCGGGGGCGAGCCACGTCCCGGCCGCCCAATAGGCCAGCGTGCCGCCGATCATCCCCGAAGCGGCGAGCGGCATCAGACGCCGTACCAGCATCGCGGCTCCGAGGACCAGATCGAGGACGATGCCGGCCGCGACCGCGGCACCGGCGGCGGCCGGTCCGACGCCCCGATCGGTCAGGATCGTCGCCGCGGCATCGAACCGCACGAGGCCGACGAGGCCCGAGACCAGCCAGAACAACGCGAGACCGCCGATGACGGCCGGCTTCAGGAGCCAGAGCCGGCCGAACCAGCGCTCCTGGACGGTGGAGGGCAGGCGGCGCAGGCTGGCGCGCAAGCCCGTCGGTGCCGGGCCGCCGGCGCGCCGCCAGGGGCCGGGATCGCCGGTGACGCCCTCGGTGACCTGCACGAGGGCGGTCCTGCGCAGCGGCGAGCGCCAGCCGAGCCGCCCGAGCCCGTCGCAGAAGGCGACCGCCGGCCGGACGAGGAATCGCGGGACCGCCACGAGCCGGGCCGGGGGATGGCCGAGCCAGGCCCTGAACGCGGCGACGACCTCGGCCAGGCAGTGGGCCTCGTCCTCGACGAGGTCGTAGGCCGCTCGCGGCCGCACCCGCCCCTCGACGGCGAGGCGCACGGCCTCGGCGACGTCGTCGACATGCACGGTCTGGATCGGCCCGGCGCCGCCGACCAGGGCCATGACCAGCGGCATCGAGGCGAGCGCCCGAAGGAGGGCGGTGCCGCCATAGGCGGTGGGGGCCAGCACCAGGCCCGGACGCAGGATCGTCCAGTCGAGGTCGAGTTGCGCCAGCGCGGCATCGGCCGCGTCCTTGGTGCGCATGAAGGCGGTCCGCGCGTCGGCGGAGGCACCGACGGCGGAGATCTGCACGATCTTGGCGATCCCGGCCTCGGCGCAGGCCCGGAACAGCGCCCGCATGGCGATGTCCTGTACGGCGCGCACGTCGTCGCCGGGTCCATCCTGAAGCACGCCGGCGCAGTTCACCACCGCGTCGCAGCCGGCGATCACCGGGTGCCAGGCGGCCGGCTCGCTCAACGCCGCGATGTCGCGGGCGATCCAGGTCGCTTCCGGGAAACGCCGTCGCGCCGCCGTGACGTCGCGCCCGAGGGCGACCATCTCGTGACCGGCCTCGAGCAGCCGCGCGAGTACCGCGGCGCCGATCAGGCCGTAGCCGCCGAGTACCAGGATCCTCATCGGGCGACGGCTTTCGGGTGGCGGACGGCCCTGTGCCGCGTCACGCGCCGGCCCTCAGCATGGCCGATGGATGGTGAGGAAAGTGCGAATGGGGCAGGGGGCGTCGGAGGCGCTCGGCCTCCCGCTACGGCAGAAACACCGTCGCGATGACGAGTTTCGTCGGGAAAACAGAGGATTCGAGGAACGCCCCGGCACAAGAACGAGACGCGGGCTTTCCCCTCTCCCCGCGGGCGGGGAGAGGGCCGTGTCTCTGTTCAAGAGACGCGGCAAGCGGAGGCGGAGCCGGAGCGAGGGTGAGGGGGTGCTTCCGGAGGAGCCTCACTCGTCGAGACCCCCTCACCCTCGCCCTGCGGGCTTGCTGTGTCCCCGGCAAGGGGGACACAGCCCTCTCCCCGCCCGCGGGGAGAGGAGAAAGCCCGCGCCATTCCTGCTCCCGAACCGCCCCGCCGTAGGCGACGAGGGGAAGAGGTATCGACGACGCCGAACGCCGCCTAGAAATAGGACTTCAGCGGCCCACGCCGGCGCACGTCCAGCGTGGCGCAGTGGAACGAGCCGCCGAACGGGCCGTAGGACAGGAACGGCGTCGGGATCGGGTCGAAGCCCCAGTCCTTGAGCGCCTTGATCAGCGTCGGCTGGCTCGCATCGACCACGATCTTCTTCTCGTCGATGGCCAGCACGTTGATCGAGGTCCAGGGCGAGCACATCGAGATCTTGCTCATGAAGCCCTCGACGGGGTCGGGGCGGGGCGCGATCAGCACGTCCCACTTCTTGAGCACCGCCGGCAGCTTCTCGACGTCGATGTAGTCGGGATTGACCAGCACCTTGCCGGGGGCGAGCGGCATGAACGACGAATCGATGTGCATCGGCTGCGGGCAGCGGCTCTCGATCTCGTGGATCCGGAAGCCCGGGCCGAGATGGCGGCGCAGCCACTCGATGCCCATCAGGTTGGTCACGTTGGAGCGGGTGACGAACAGGTCGCGGCCGCAGCGCACGAAGTCGGCCGCGTCGAAGACCGGCTCGAACTCGTTGACCGTGAACTGCATCGGTTCGCCGGCCTTCAGGTTCGGCACCCGGTAGTCGTAATTGTACAGCTCGTCGGTGAGCTGGGGCCGCGGCGCCGAGGTCCAGCGCGCGCCGGCCCGGAAATACTCCTTGAACAGCGAGCGGTAGGCGTCGCCCTCGAAGTAGCGCGAGCGCCAGCACATCGGGCTCTCGATGATCTCGTCGCCGATCACCAGGTACGGATCGCGCGGGCAGGCGACGCAGAAGCCGCGCGACGACCAGCGCGGCGCACGGAACTTCTTCGAGAAATCCACGGAATCGGGACGGCGGATCTTCACGCCCTCGCCGGCCAGGATCTTGATGAAGCCGTCCAGCTCCTGTTGAGCCAGCTTCTTCATGAAGCCGGGATACTTCCAGCCGGAGGCGAGCCGGTAGAACGGCTGGGCGGCCCGCGGCAGGTTGAAGATCACCGTCAGGTGGTGGGTCGGGATCGTGGCGCCGTCGAGCGAGCCGACGATCACCTCCTCCAGCGGGTCCCACTCGTTCCAGGCCATGACGGGCGATTGCGGCGACGGGGCGCGGCCGGGCGCCTCGCCCCCGAGGGCCGTCAGGTCGTGCGCGGTCGTGTCGTCGAGCGCGCCGCGCTCGGCCTCGAAGGTCGTCTCCCGATCCATGCTGTTCGTCCCCTGGCGGCCGTCACGAGCGGCCTTCTTTCGCGTATCCGGCCCCCGCCAGCCGGAGCTGGGGCGGGGAGAACGATGCGCCGTAAAGTGAGCTTGCGGCGATGCTGGGGCGGCCTTGCTTGTGCCGAAAAGCCGCGCCGGTAGTGAGTGCCGGTTTCGCCGGCACTGTGTCCGGGCGGTGATAGACAGCGCCCATCAAAGCTGCAACGTGCCGGGGTGCAACGGCGCTGCTTTGTTTCGACTCCGTTGCCGGAATGGCGCGCCCCCTCGAGGCCGCCGCCGCTGCGACAGAAAGAGGGTCATGAAGCGACTGACGACACTGGGCCTGATCGCCGGCCTCTGCACCGTGATCGGCCTGTTCGTCTCCTCGGGACCGGAGGCGGTCGCGGCGGCCCTGTGGGCGTCCGGCTGGGGCGCCGTGCTGGTCGTGGTGGCGCGCGTCGTGGCCGTCGCCTGGGCGGGCCTCGGCTGGTGGATCGTGTTTCCCCGCGGCGAGAGGCCGCTGCTGCGCGCCTGCGTCAGCGTGCGCTTCGTGCGCGAGGGGGTGAACACCCTGCTGCCCGTCGCGCAGGTCGGCGGCGACCTGATCGGCGCCAGGCTCCTGACCCTGCACCGGGTGCCCGGATCCCTGTCGGGCGCCAGCACCCTCGTCGACCTGATGATCCAGGCGCTCACGCAATTCCTGTTCACCGTGGCCGGTCTCGGCATCCTGGTGGCGCTCGGGGGCGACGGGCCGATCGTGCATTACGTGGGCCTGGGCCTCGTGGTGGCGGCACCGGCCCTCGTCGCCTTCTACCTGGTGCAGCGCCGCTTCGGCCAGAGCCTGCTCCAGGCCGCCATCAACCGCTTCGCGGGCGGCCGCGAGTGGCGGATCTTCGGCGCGGTCGACGTGCTGTTCGAGCGCCTGCGCGGCCTCTACGCCGCCCGCGGCCGCATCGTCGCCGCCATCGGCACGCATCTGTTCGGCTGGGTGATCGGCACCTTCGAGGTCTGGATCGCGCTGCGCTTCATGGGCTACGAGGTCGGCTTCCTCGAGGCGATCGTGATCGAGAGCCTGGCGCAGGCCGTGCGCGGCGCCGCCTTCGCGGTACCCGGCGCGCTCGGCGCCCAGGAAGGCGGCCTGATCGCGCTCTGCGCGGTGTTCGGCATTCCGGCCGAGGCGGCTTTGGCCCTGTCGCTGATCAAGCGGCTGGCCGACCTCGCGGTCGGGCTGCCGAGCCTGATGCTCTGGCACGCCATGGAAAACGAAGCCGATCAGGGCCGCTCCCCCGCGGCCGGGATCGGCGCGGCCCTGCGGACATGGCTTCGTCCGCGGCAGGCCCATGTGGCCGCCTACGGCTACGCCGCGGCGCCCGTCGACGGCAAAGGAGAGTAACCTGGTGCAGACCCGACGCGAGACCCTGCGCAACCTGGTGATCGCAGGCCTCCTGATGCCGGCGCTGCCGGCCCTGGCCCAGAATGCCGCCGCTCCCGCCGCGCCTGCGGCCGGGGAGGGCGATCCGGCGGTCGCCACCGTGCGGCGCATGACCGATGCCCTCGAGGCGGCGCTGAAGGCCGCCGACGTGCGCGCCCGCGCCGAGACCCTGGCCGGCCCGATGAAGGAGAATTTCGACCTGCCGGAGATGCTGCGCCTCGGCGTCGGCACCCGCTGGAAGGAGATCCCGGCCGACAAGCAGCAGGCGCTGGTCGCCGCCTTCGAGCCCTACCTGGCGGCGACCTACGCCACCCGGCTCGGGGCCGCCAGTGGCAGCACCTTCGCCATCGACCCGAAGAGCGAGCCGCGCGGCAAGGGCCGCATCGTCCACGTCACGGTGACCGACGGCAGCGGCGACACCTCCCCGGTCGATTACGTGCTGAACGCCGACAACAAGATCACCGACGTCTTCCTTCAGGGCACGGTGAGCGAGGCGGGCACCCTGCGCACCGGCTTCACCGAGCCGCTGCAGGAGGGGCGAGCCGACGCCCTGCTGGCCCACCTGAAGAAATCGACCGAGACGATGCTCGCCGCCCCGGCGCCCAAGGCCAAGTAGCCTCGGCCAAGTAGCCTCGGCCACCTAGCCCCGTCCGACCAGCTTCGCCCAAGCCGCATCGGCCAGACTGCTTCGGAAAGTTGACGACCGACGAATACCGGCCGTCAACCCTTCGATCGCACCCTCAACAACATTGCCCGCCGCGCCCCCCGCGCCGCCAACTCCTCCCAGGGATCGCCCCTCGCCATGGAATGGACCTGGATCTCCGCCCCCCTGATCGTCCTGGCGCTCGCCGGGTGCGTGTACGGCCTGACCACCGCGTGGCTCGCTGGGCGCCTCGCCCGGCGCCCGGTGCCGCGCCTGCCCGCCGGCTCGGCCCGCCCCTCCGTGACCCTGCTCAAGCCGCTCTGCGGCGACGAGCCGAACCTGCACGCCAACCTCACCACCTTCTGCGCCCAGGCCTATGCGGGCGCCGTGCAGGTGATCTTCGGGGTGCAGAACGCCGCCGATCCGGCGATCGCCGTGGTGCACCGGCTCCAGGCCGAGCACCCCTCCTTACGCATCGACCTCGTCATCGATGCCCGCCAGCACGGCTCGAACCGCAAGGTCTCGAACCTCATCAACATGGCGGGGCTCATCGCCCACGAGGTGGTGGTGCTGGCCGACAGCGACATGGTGGTGGCGCCGGACTATCTCGAGCGCATCGTCGCCGAACTGGCCCAGCCGGGCGTGTCGGGCGTCACCTGCCTCTATCACGGCGTGCCGGCCAATCGCGGCGCCTTCGCGCATCTCTCGGCGCTCGCCATCGACACCCAGTTCCTGCCCAACGTCCTGATGGGGACGGGGCTTGGTCTCGCCGATCCCTGCTTCGGCTCCACCATCGCCTTCCGCACCGAGGTGCTCGCCCGAATCGGCGGCTTCGAGGCGATCCGCAACGATCTGGCCGACGACTACACCCTCGGGGCGGCGCTCCGGGCCCAGGGCGGGATCGTGGCGATCCCGAACTTCACCATCGGGCACACTTGCGTCGATACCTCGCTCGCTGGCCTGTGGCGGCACGAGACCCGCTGGAACCGCACGATCCGCAACGTCGATCCGGTGGGATATGCCGGCACGCTCGTCACCCACGCCTTCCCGCTGGCGCTGATCGCGGCTTTGCTGCCCGATTCGGGTCCCTACACGCTCGCCGCCGCCGCCCTGGCGCTCGCCTGCCGGATCGTGCTGTGCATGCGGGTCGAGCGGGCCTTCGGCCTCGAGCCGCACCCCTACTGGCTGCTGCCGATCCGCGACCTCCTGTCCTTCGCCGGCTTCGCCTGGTGCTTCATGTCCGGCGCCGTGACTTGGAAAGGTCATGATTATCGGGTCGTTGCGGATGGCACGCTGATCCCGGATTCCGGCCTCGCCCGCGAGTCCGGCGCTCCCTCGACTTAAAAGACATCTCATCGGGCCGCCCGGCGGCCTCTCCGGCCGCCGATGCGGCTCCCCTCTGTTGAGACACCTTCCCGATGATGCGGACCCTCTTCCTCCAGGCCCCCACCTTCGACGGCTTCGACGGCGGCGCCGGCTCGCGCTACCAGGCCAAGCGCGAGATCAAGTCGTTCTGGTACCCGACCTGGCTCGCCCAGCCCGCCGCGCTCGTGCCGAACTCCAAGCTGATCGACGCGCCGCCGCACGACATCAAGCTGCCGGAGATCGTGGCCCAGGCCAACGACTTCGACCTCGTGGTGCTGCACACCTCGGTGCCGTCCTTCAAGTCGGACGTGAAGACGATCGAGGCGCTGAAGGCCAAGAACCCGAAGCTGATCGCCGGCCTGATCGGCGCCAAGGTCGCGGTCGATGCCGCCGGCTCGATGGCCCAGGCCCCTTCGGTCGATTTCTGCGCCCGCAACGAGTTCGACTTCACCGTCAAGGAGGTCGCCGAGGGCGTGCCGATGGCGGAGATCAAGGGTCTCTCCTACCGCAACGCCGACGGTGTCGTGGTCCACAATCCGGACCGCGAGATCATGACCGACATGGACCAGCTGCCGTTCGTGACCTCGGTCTACAAGCGCGACCTGCAGATGGAGAAGTACTTCATCGGCTATCTCAAGCACCCCTACATCTCGTTCTATTCGGGCCGGGGCTGCAAGTCGCGCTGCACCTTCTGCCTGTGGCCGCAGACGGTCGGCGGCCACACCTACCGCACCCGCTCGGTCGCTCACGTGATCGAGGAGATCAAGTACTGCCTGAAGGAATTCCCGCAGACCAAGGAGTTCTTCTTCGACGACGACACCTTCACGGACAATCTTCCGCGCGCGGAAGAGATCGCCCGCGAGCTCGGCAAGCTCGGCGTGACCTGGTCGTGCAACGCCAAGGCCAACGTGCCGCGCGAGACCCTGAAGGTCCTGAAGGAGAACGGCCTGCGCCTGCTGCTGGTCGGCTACGAGTCGGGCAACCAGCAGATCCTGCACAACATCAAGAAGGGCATGCGGGTCGAGGTCGCGGAGAAGTTCACCCAGGATTGCCACGACCTCGGCATCGCGATCCACGGCACCTTCATCCTCGGCCTGCCGGGCGAGACCAAGGAGACGATCCAGGAGACGATCGCCTTCGCCAAGCGGATCAACCCGCACACCATCCAGGTCTCGCTCGCAGCACCCTATCCGGGCACCTTCCTGTACAAGCAGGCGGTGGAGAACGGCTGGCTCGACAAGGACAACGCCGAGCTCGTCGACGAGAACGGCGTGCAGATCGCGCCGCTGCACTATCCCCACCTGTCCCACACCGAGATCTTCAACTCGGTGGAGGAGTTCTACAAGAAGTTCTACTTCCGCGCCCCGAAGATCGCCTCGATCGTCAGCGAGATGGTGCGCTCGCCCGACATGATGAAGCGCCGCCTGCGCGAGGGCGTCGAGTTCTGGCACTTCCTGCGCGAGCGCCAGGGCGTGTCCAAGAAGGCGGCGTAAGCCCCGCAACCGACCGTCCCGCCTGATGGCGGGTGCGAGCCTCCCCGTCCCGCCGGACGGGGAGGCTCTTTCACGTCGAGAGACCGAGCCCATGCCCAAGCCCGCCAAGCGCCTCGTCGTCACCTCCGACGATTTCGGCCTCTCGACCCAGGTGAACGAGGCGGTGGAGCGGGCCCACCGCGACGGCATCCTCACCGCCGCGAGCCTGATGGTGTCGGCGCCCGGCGCCGCGGATGCGGTGGCGCGTGCCCGCGCGATGCCGTCGCTGCGGGTGGGCCTGCACCTCGTGATGGTCGAGGCCTGGCCGACCCTGCCGGCTGCCGACCTGCCCGATCTCGTGGACGCCGCCGGGCTGATACGGGCCGACCAGGGGCGGCTCGGGCTCGATCTGGCGCTGAAACGGAGCGCCCGCCACCAGCTCGCCGCCGAGATCCGGGCGCAGTTCGAGGCGTTTCGCGCGACCGGGCTGCCCCTCGACCACGTCAACGCGCACAAGCACTTCCACATCCACCCGATCATCGCCGGAATGGTTTTGGCGATCGGACGCGATTACGGGATGCGGGCGATCCGGGTGCCGCGGGAATCGCGCGAGGCCTTGCGCCGCGCCGAGCCCGGCGCCGATCCGGGCCTCGCCCTCGACACGGCGCCCTGGGCGGCCCTGCTGCGTTCCCGGGCCCGGCGCGCCGGTCTGCTCACCCCCGACGGCGTGCTCGGCCTCGCCTGGTCGGGCGCCATGAATCCGGCCAGGGTCGAGGGCCTGCTGCGCCACCTGCCGGACGGGCTGACCGAGCTCTACCTGCACCCCGCCACCGCGGGCGGCTTCCCGGGCGAGGCCCCGGGCTACGCCTATGCCGACGAACTCGCCGCCCTGACGGCGCCGGCGAGCCGGGCGGCGCTCGCGGCCTCGGGTGCGGCGACGGGCGGCTTCTCGGATTTCGCTCGCTGAAGCGCGTAGGCATCGGCTAACGGTGGGGGAGGGCCGGGCACGCGGCCTCCGTCCCGGGAGCCCGACATGCGCCGACTGACGACCTTGATCCGAGGCCTGCGCCGCGCGGGCGGCGGAGCCTCCCTCATCCTCGCCCTCGGCGCGCCAGCGCAGGCGGCGGAGATCACGCTGCTGACCACGGGGGCGTACAAGCCCGTCGCGGCGGTTCTGGTGCCGCGTTTCGAGCAGCGCACCGGCCACAAGGTCACGATGCGCAACGACACTGCCGGAGCGATCGCGCAGGCGATCCGCGGCGGCGCCCGGGCCGACCTCGTCATTCTGACGCTGGATGTCCTCTCCGACTTGATCCGCGAGGCCCGCCTCGCCGGCGCGCCGCCGGTGCCGCTCGCCAAGGTCGGGATCGGTGTCGCGGTCCGGGACGGGGCGCCGCTGCCGGACATCGCCACCCCGGCGGCTTTCCGCGAGGCGCTGCTGCGGGCGCGGGCCGTCGCCATGGTGGATCCGGCCTCCGGCGGATCGAGCGGGATCTACCTCGCGGGGCTCTTCGAGCGCCTCGGCATCGCGGACCGGATGAAGGACAAGCTCGTGCTGGTGCGCGGCGGCCTCGCGGCGTCGCGCCTCGTCTCGGGTGAGGCCGACCTCGCGCTGCAGCAGACGAGCGAGCTGCTGGCCGTCGCCGGCACACGCCTCGTCGGCCCGCTTCCGGCGGAGGTGCAGAACGTCACGACCTATGCGGGCAAGATCCCGGCGGGGGCCGAACAGGCTGAGGCCGCATCGGCGCTCCTGCGCGACCTTGCCGGCCCCGATGCCGCGCCGATCCTGGAGGAGAAGGGGATGGCGCCGCCGGGACGATGAGGCGGGGTGATGCGGTCGGCCAGGGGCCCGTCCGGCTCGTTCTGGAAAAAAGCACCATCCGCTTCGTCGGCCCAGGTTCGTTGCCGGTCCCGCCTCCCCGGTGGGGGCGACACCGCGAGCGCCCATTCACGATGAAAGGACGCGGCTCGCGCCACGCCCCCTTTCCCACCTGTGCCGAGGCTCAGAACCGGTAGGTGAAGGTCCCCTTCACCGCGTGGTCCTCGGCCCGCGAACCCACCTGGCCGGTATACGACACCCCGATCGTCGCCGCCCGCGACACCCGCAGATCCATCCCCGCCGAGGCCACCAGCGCGTCCCGGGTGATCGGGATCCCCGCCGTCACGAAGCTCGGGCCCGTCCCGAAGGCCAGCAACGCCGTCGGGATCACGTCCCCGAAGGCGCGCCGGTAGCCCACCAGCCCGTGCAGCGACACCGGGGCGCCGAAGCCCAGATCGACCTCCGTCTGCCCGCGCACGCCCGCCGTCAGCGTCGGGATCTCCGACAACCGCGAGGCGCCGCTCAGGGCCGCGACGCCACCCGTCTCGGCGAACCGGTCGCGATCGATGCCGACATAGGCCCCGCCCACGAACGGCTCGAGATACGAGCCCGGCGAGGCCTTGCCGAGCACGCCTGCTCCAAGCGCGATCCGGTAGCCGATCTCGCCGAAGCCCTGCACCGTCGAACCGCCGTAGCGGGCGCTCTCGGTCTCCGAGACACCGGGGAAGACCACGCTGCGGCGCAGGCGCAGGCTGTTGTCGGCATACACCGCGCCGAGCCGCAGGGCGAAGGGGCCGGCCTCGGTGCCGCCATAGACGCCGCCGAACCCGCTCTCGATCGTCCCGCTCGCCGTCTGGCCGGGCGCGTCGAGGGTGGTGCGGGTGTAGCCGCCGGCCACACCGAGCGTGATGCCGCTCTCCAGCCGCAGATCGGCGCCGAGCACGAAGCCGGCGGTGTCGCGGTCGAGGGTGACGGCGTTGCCATCGCTGCGGGCCTGGCCGAAGCTGCCGAAGCCCTGGCCCCACAGGCCGAACACGCGGGGATCGAGCACCCGCACCGGCACCGGGGCGACCGGGGCGGCGCGGCCGGGCAGGTCGGCGGTGTAGGTGGCGGGCAGGCTGCCGTAGTCGCGGTTGGCCTCGCCCGACCAGCGCAGCCGGTCGAGGATCGCCTCGCGGACGAAGAAGGCGGTCTCGTATGCGGCCGAGACCGAGCTGGCATGGATGTCGCCGGTGAGCGCCTGGAAGGCGGTGACGGCCTCCGGCGTGGTGAGGCCGACGGTCCGGTTGTAGAGGCCCGCGCCCGACCCGGCACCCTGGACGGCGTTGGCGACCGCCGCCTGGTTGCGGGACTGGGCGATGGTGGCGAAGGCGACGTCGTTGCGGGTGAGAGTGAGGTCGACTTCCGCCGGCTGGTAGCGGAGCGTCGGGGTGAGGAAGGCGAGGTTGGAGGAGACACCCGCGAAGGTGCCGGTGACGCCGCCGTTGGCCGACAGGATGGTGTAGCCGGTGCGGGGGTTGTAGCTGCCGTTTTGCGCCAGCACCTGGACGGTGCCGCCCTGGAGGGTTGCGGCGCCGGTGACGGCGAGGCGGTCGGACTGGCCGCTCGCATTGGCCTCGACCTGGAGCGTGGAGCCGGGTGCGAAGGCGGCGTTGCCGGCGACCGACAGGGTGCCGATGGAGTTGCCGGGGGCGACCGTGGCGCCGGATTGCGCCACGATCCCACCGACCGTGCCGGTGCCGCCGAGCAGGCCGCCGGCGCCGACCGTGACCTGGCCGGTGATGGAGCCGTTGGCGAAGAGTGCGCCGGTATTCCCGATGGCGACGTCGGTGGTCAGCCGGTCGGTGGCGGTCATCTGCAGGGTGCCGATGACGTTGCCGAAATAGCCGGCGGCCGAATACAGGTCGACGCGGCTCCAGTAGCTGAGCGGCGTGCCGTAGAGGGCGGTGAGCGCGGGCGACTCAGTGTTGACGACGATCTGGTTGATCGTGTCCGTGGCCAGCGTGCCGGAGAGCCCGCCATTCGGGGCGATCCGCTGGGCCGCCGCGGAGCTGCCGCCGTAGATCGGGGCGAGCAGGATCGAGGCATCGGGCCCGCCCGCGGGGGCCGTTTCGCGCGGTCCTTGAGCGAAGCTCAGGGTCGGCAGGCCGAAGCTCTGGCGCTGCTGGTAGAGGGCCTGGTTCGCCGCCGACGGCAGGTAGGGGTTGTTCGCGGCGACCCCCGCGCAGGCCGCCACCGAGGCGCCGCACTGGGCCGCGAGATAGATCTGCATCTGGCTCGAAGCCTGGTTGTACAGGCTCGGCAGGTCGATGGCGGTGCCGGTGGTCGCGGCGTTGTTGATGTAGAGCGGGTTGGTGAGACCTTGCGCCAGGTCGTAGGTCGCCAGCGCCCGGCCGCCGATGATGTCGAGCGGGTAGTGCACCCCGAGCACGATGCGGCTCTCGCCGTATTCGGAGGCCCGCATCAGCATGGACTGGTAGGCCTGCGGCGTGGTCATCGCCAGCAGGATGCCGTCGGTGAAGGCGTAGGTGGTGTGGCCGCTCGGGAAGGACGGGTTGGTACTGATGCCGTTCAGCGCCGTCGGGTCGAAGATATTGTAGCGGCCCTGCGCGACCTGGATCGGGCGCGACGAGCCGTAGACGTCCTGGCCTGCTTGCGTGTTGGTCACGCCGTAGGCCAAGTCGTAGACGCTGTCGCGGGTATTGGGCAGGCCGTTGAAGGTCGGCACGCTGTAGCCGGCCGGCGCGACGGCCGGGACCGGCACGTAGTTCGGCGGCGTCGTGCTCGGGTTGGTGGCCGCACCGTTGGCGAAGTAGTTCTTGGCGACGCCGAGATCGTTGCCGGTGAAGCCGTAGGCGCGCGCGAGCAGGTTCACCACGCTGCCGAGGGGGCCGTTCGTCCCCGCGGCGGTGCCGGCGACGTAGATCGGGCCGAGCACCGGGCCGAGGCCGCCGACCGGCTGCTGCGGCACGATGCCGTTGACGACGGTCTGGGCCGGCAGGCCGCCGGCCAGGTTGGCGCCGGCGCCGTAGGTGCCGAGGCCCGCCGACGACAGGGTGTTGGTGGCCGAGCCGAGCAGGTTCTTGTCGCTGATCGCGAGCTGCTGCTGCCGCAAGGTCGCGGTGTTGTTGGTGAAGACGGCCCGGTCGAGGTTCGCTTGCAGCGTCGCCCGGCCGGTCGCCGTGGCGTTCAGGCTCAGGAACGGGCTGAGCAGGTTCAGCACGTTGGCGCCGGTCGGCGCGATGGTGGCGGTCTGGGCACTGGCGCCCTCGGCCGAGAGCGCGGCCGCGGCGAGCGCGATGAGCGAGACGCTGTATCTGAAGAGCATGGCGCGAGATCCCCCAGGCGGCCGGCCGTCCGGCTCCCCCGCCCGTGCCGCACGCTTAAGAAATCGCTACGCTTCGCGCATATTCATAATCTCGTCACAATTTAAATTGCGGGCGTCTGTTGTCGCGACGGCACATTTTGTTTCTTGCTTGTACAAAAGTCATTTCTTGTTGCGCTGTCGGCTAAACGACTTTGCCGGCAACGGTCCCGGGCGCCACGGCCACGGACCCCGCCCGCCGCACCGTCCCGATTTTTAGCTGCGTGCTCCTCCTTGAAACCGCCGCGGCGACCCCGCATGTAAATGTCGTTCACATTCACATCCTGCGGGAGATCGTGACGTGTCGTATTCCTCTGCCCCCTGGTCGAGCGGCCGCGGCTGCCGCAATGGCCCCTTCCCGCGCCGCTCGCTCGAGATCGGCGCGATCGTCATCGGTTTCATCTATGCGTGGCCGTTGGCCGCGGCCTACGTGGTGTGGAAGCTCATGGGTTATCCGGCTCTCAACGAGATGAAGTCCTTCGCCGAGCGCTCCTTCCGCAACGGGTTCTCGGGCTTCTCCGGCTTCAGTGCGGCCCGCCACGACAGCGGCAACTGGGCCTTCGAGGAGTATCGCCGCAAGGAGATCGAGCGCCTCGAAGAGGAGCGCCGCCGCCTCGAGGAGGAGAGCCGGGCCTTCACCGAGTTCGTGGACGAGCTGAAGCGCGCCCGCGACCGCGAGCAGTTCGACGCCTTCATGGCCCGCCGCCGCGCCGGCTCGAACTACTGAGCCTCGAACGGCCGAACGAGGGGGCGCCGCGGCCTGGATGACGGGTCGGCGGCGCCCTCGGAGAAGATCGACCGAAAAGATGACGGGCCGCAGCGCGCTCCAGGCTTCGATCCTGGAGCGCGCTGCGGCCTTTTGCATGGGCGACGTTGCCCCGATCGTTCATGGCCTCCCTCGGATTGGCGGCGAAGGTCGCCTGCCTGGGGCCGCGGCAGGAGAGGGCGGTCCTGCCGGACGAGGCGGTGCCGGGATGAGCTTCTCGAGACGTCGGATCGATTCGCACCCGTCGCCCGGCGCCGGTCGTGCCGCGGCTTCCGGATTCCAGGCGGCGAGAAGGCGCGGCGGCTCGGCCGGGACGCAAGCGTGCCTTTCCGCCCACGATGCACGCTCAATCGAACCGGAGCGGTAGAATTCGCTTGAGCCGGCGACGCGTTCGCAGGAATGGAACGCAGTAAGTTGCGCACGTCCGTTCCGGTCGCTTTGCGTCGAGGCGGGCCGTTCCGGCCCGCACGCTCGGCCTGCCGCAGCGGAGGAGTCCGTTCGTATGGGTGGGATTTAGGAATTTATAGCTATGATGCGGCAGCCTCGGCGCTTAACCGGATCTTGAATGTCGGCCCCGAGTCTAACAGACTTGCGTGCGTCGGACAGGGCGGAGACAGACATGGGAACGGGACGCTGCCGTCTGCGGCTATGCACGACCGTCCTGTCCGTATCCGTCCTGCGGGTTCGCCTCGCCCGGAGCCTCGCCTAGGGCATGGCGATCCTTCGCTCGATCCGCAGGATCTTCGCCGCCGGCCCGCCGGCCCGCCGGCCCGGGACCCGGCGCTCGCCGGCCGTCTGATGCGGATGATCTTCGGCTGCTACATCGTGGTGGCCGTCGGCCTCACGGCCGTGCAGATGCTCGTGGCCTACCGGGCGGCGAGCCAGCGCCTGCAGGACGACGTGGCGGCGCTCCAGCGCACCTTCAGCCCCGGTATCGAGGACGCGATGTGGCGCTACAACGCCGAGGTGCTGCGGGGCATCCTGGCGGGCATGAAGGAGATCCCGGCGGTGGTGGGCGTCGAGGTCCGCGACGAGGCCGGCCGGCGGGTCCAGGCCACCGGCACCTTCACCGACGAAGCCGGCAAGATCCGGCATATCGGCCGCAACGACGAGATGCCGGCGACACGCAGCTTCGGCACCCCGTTCAGCCGCACCTTCCCGGTCGTGCATACCGACGAGAACGGCCGCCTCTATCCGATCGGATCCTGGACCGTCCATTCCGACGACAGCATCGCGATCGACCAGGTCAAGAACACGCTCTACGTGATCCTGATCAACTCGGCGATCAAGTCGCTGATGTTGTGGTTCATCTTCTATCTGGTCATCCGCACCATGGTGGGCCGGCCGCTCGACCAGATCCGCTCCTACCTCGCCCGGATCGACGCCGACACCCTGGCGGCGCCGCCGCTCACGATCGAGGCCGGCGGGCGCAACGAGCTGCATGCGCTCGCCAACGCGCTCAACACCATGCGCGACCGGCTGCGGCGCTCCTTCGAGGAGAACGCCGCCCTGATGCGCGACCTGCGCGAGATGAACGCGACGCTGCAGGACCGGATCGCCGAGCGCACCCGCGATCTCGAGGCCCTGGCCCATACCGACCTGCTGACCGGCCTGTTCAACCGGCGCAAGCTCGACGAGGCCCTGGCCGAGGCGGCGGAGCGGGCGGCCTCGAGCGGCGCGCCTTTGTCGCTGGTCCTCGGCGACGTCGACAACTTCAAGTCGGTCAACGACCGGCACGGCCACAAGGTCGGCGATCAGGTGCTGGTCGCCTTCGCGGCGCTCCTGCGCGACGCGGTGCGGCCCGCCGACATCCTCGGCCGCTGGGGCGGCGAGGAGTTCATGCTGCTCTGCCCGGACGCCGACCTCGCGGCGGCCTCGGTGATCGCCGAGCGACTGCGCCTGCGCGTCGAGGCGACGTCCCTGCCGGAGGTCGGCTCCCGTACCTGCTCCTTCGGTGTCGCGACGCTGATCCCCGGCGAGAGTACCGACAGCCTCGTCGCCCGGGCCGACGCCGCGCTCTACCGCTGCAAGCGCAACGGCCGCAACCGCGTCGAGGCGAGTTCCGGGCCGTGGCCGGAGGCCGTGGAGCGCGGGGCGGCCTGACGCCCCCGCGCGGCTCGTCCGTTCAACGCTGCCCGTCCCACTTCCCGATCGCGTCCTTCGTCAGCCCGCCGACCCGGGCATGCGGGCGCCCGCCGGTGGTCATCGCCAGCGCGAACAGGATCTCGTCGGCGCGCGGACCGTCCGCCACCGCCACGGTGACGCCGTCGAAATGCGAGCGGACATAGGCCGCGTCCTTGTGGTGGATCGGCACGTCGAGGGAGGCGCCCATCGGCCCGACCTTGGTCATCGACGGGACGATGGCGAGCGCCTGGCCCAGCAATTCGCGCATCGCGTAGCCGCCGGGCACATGCCACAAAGCCCCGTGCTCCAGCTCGCCGGACGCTCCCACCAGCGAGCCCTTGCCGTAGGCCTCGATCCGGCCGGGATCGCCGCCGAGCGCGTCGAGGAGCTTGCGGGCGCATTCGACGCCGAGCGGCTTCAACGCCTCCATCATCGGGGTGATCTCGGGCTCGTAGCGCCCGGCGAAGGGGTTCTTCACCAGGCAGGCGACGGCGCCCTTGAGGATGGGGTGGGCGAGGGCGGGGCCGCCGTCGTGGCAGACCTCCTCGACGGTGACGACGATCTTGCGGACCTCGATCATGGGCGGATCTCCCTTCTGTCCTCGAGAATGACGGAGCGGCCCTGGAGCATCAGGGCGGCGGAGCGGATCAGGCCGGCGGCGCGCATCGATGACGCTCGCTGCAGGCCGGCCGCGAGGGCGTCGTCGATCTCTCGTCCCGAGAGCGCCGGCACCGCAACGGTGACGAGGCGGGAGCCCAGATCGGAATCCGGGTCGAGATCGGTGGCGGGGACGCGCCGGACACCCGGATGACCGGGCAGGTCGACCGCGTTGGCGATCAGCGTCGCGGCGGCGTCGGCGCCGGCGGCGTCGCGGGCGAGCACCGTCACCGAATCGGCGAGCCCGAGGGAGAAGGAACGGCCCTGCCGCCCGGAGGTGGCGATGCCGCCGATGCCGTCTTCGTAGCGCAAGGTGACCC
This sequence comes from Methylobacterium sp. 142-1Y, assembly GCF_057747795.1. Classification (NCBI taxonomy): domain Bacteria; kingdom Pseudomonadati; phylum Pseudomonadota; class Alphaproteobacteria; order Hyphomicrobiales; family Methylobacteriaceae; genus Methylobacterium; species Methylobacterium sp. 142-1Y. Next base: position 2,873,908 of record NZ_CM173224.1, read on the forward strand.
GGCCGTTCATCGCCGGCACCGGGCCGCGGGAGAAATCCGCCGCCACGCCCACCGCCAGGGTCTCGCCCTCGGTGAGGTGCAGCGCGATGTCGCCGCCATCGTTGACGAAGGCCTTGTCGAGGGGAGCGGCCTTGCACATCGCCGCCAGGATCTCGTCGGCCACCGCGCCGGCCACCGCGGCCATGGGCGTGACGAACGCCTTGTGCGGCCGGCACGCGGCGACCATCCGGCGGGCGATTCGACCCTCGACCCGGGGGTGCTCGCTCATGCCTTTGCGCAATTCCGGCAATTCGCCGACCAGCTCGCCCAGGACCGTCGCGAAGCGGGCGATGGCCGCATGGTGCGCCTCGGCGACCGCGGCGTCCACCCCGTAGGCGCGCAGCACCAGATCGATCGGGCCGTGCTGGAGGTGCAGCCGCCCATCCGCCAGGACCTGGTGCGCCGGGCCGTCCATCGCTCAGCCGAGCCGGGCAAGCAGGCGGGTCAGCTCGGCGGCCTCCGTGGCGGAGAGGGGCGCGAGCGTGCGGGCCGTCACCTCGGCGCCGCGGCTCTTCATCGCCTCGATCACCCCGATCCCCTCCGCGGTCAGGGTCAGCAGCACCAGCCGGGCATCGGATTCGTCGGAGGTCGGCCGCACCAGGCCGCGGGTGGTGAGGCGGCGGGCGACGCCGAACATCGTCGCCGGATCGACGCCGACGAGGCGCCCGACCTGGTTCTGCGAGGTCGCTCCGAGATCGTGCAGCTTGCACATCACGGCGTACTGCACCGGCGTGACGGAAAAGTCCCGCATCACCGTCTCGAAGATCGCCGAGGCGCGCTGATGCGCCCGGCGGATCAGGTAGCCGATCTGATCCTCGACCCTGTAGGTGCGGATCGCCTCGGGGTCGATCTCCGGATCGGGCAAGGATGCGGGCAAGGATGCGGGCAAGGGCGCGGCGCTCGCGCGAGGCGCGCTCATGCGACCGCCCCGGCGGGCCAGGGATGATCGGGATTCCAGCCGTCGATCCGGGCGGCCGGCCCGACCTCGCGCAGGACGTCCGTCATCGCCACCACGTCGCCGTCGTGCCCCCCCAAGCGGGCATAGAGATCGCGCGGCAGGGTGAATTCGATCGGAGCCACGATCGCCGGGGTCGGCACGGAGCCGAAGGCGTTCTTCGGCAGCCGGGTCACGTCGGCCATCACCGTGATGCCGCCGCCGGGCCAGACCGTGACCGGCGCGCCGCCCATCGTCACCCGGGTCTCGCCGGCGGCGACCGAGCGGGTGAGCAGCACCGGGTTCTCGGTGACCCCGGCCCGCAGGGAACCGCCGGCCCCGGCCATGAACAGCACGGTGCAGAGCGAGGGCTCGCAATTCTCGCCGATGCGGTCGACCACGGCCTGCACCGGGGCCGGCATCTCGGCCGGCACGGGCTTCAGGTCGTCGTCGAGGACGAGCCAGAGGGCGTGTTCCCCAGTGGTCGAGGTCATGAGGAGGCGCAGGCCCGGCCAGGCGGTGGCGGGATCGATCGCCTGGATGATGCCGAGGGGGTCGGCGATGTCGGTGCCGCCCCAGCCGATGCCGGGATTGGCGACCTGGAAGTAGCGTCCCGGCGTCGAGCGCCGGCCCTTCACCCGGATGCCGGCCGGGCGCATGCCCAGCACCTTGCCGGCCTGGTGCTCGGTGAGCACGCCGGTGATGTGGTCGTCGACGACGATCACCTCGTCGGCGTGTCCCAGCCATTGCTTCGCGAAGATGCCGACCGTCGCCGAGCCGCAGCCGACGCGCATGCGCTGTTCCGGCACCCCGTCGACGATCGGCGCGTGACCGGCCTGGACCACGACCTCGTGGCCGTTCTCGATCGTCATCGTCACGGGCTCGCCCGCGCACAGGCGGAGCAGCGTGTCGCAGGTGACGGTGCCCTCCTTCTTCGAGCCGCCGGTGAGGTGGCGCACGCCGCCGACCGACAGCATCTGCGAGCCGTATTCGGCGGTGGTGACGTGGCCGACCTCCTCGCCGTTGACCCGGATGGCGGCGCGCTCAGGGCCGAGATGGCGGTCGGTGTCGATCTTCACCTTCACGCCGCAATAGCTGAAGATGCCCTCGGTCACGACCGTGACGGTCTCGACGCCCGCGTGCTCGCTCGCCACGATGAAGGGAGCGGGCTTGTAGTCCGGATAGGTGGTGCCGGCGCCGATGCCGGTGACGAAGGTGCGCGAAGGATCGAGCACCCGCCCGTCCCATTCCGCCGCCCCGAACGGCACCAGCTTCCGGCCGGATTCCGCCGCGTCGTGCAGCAGCACGACCGGGTCGGTGCGCACGAGGTGGCCGTCCTCGTTGGCGTAGCGCGAGCAGGCGCCGGAGCGGCCGGGCCGGATCCGGCACAGGACCGGGCAGGCATCGCAGCGCACGATGCCGTCGGCCTCCTGCGCGCCGAATTTCTTGGAGCGGGCTTCCGTGGAGAGGCTGTCGGCGCTCATGATCGGCTCTCCCTCGGGTCGTTCGCCGCGTCGTCACGGTAATAGCCCCGGCGCAGGTCGCGGGCGACGAGGGCGGGGTCGCGGGTCTCAGGATTGCCGTAGCCGCCGCCGCCCGGGGTCATCACCTCGACCCGGTCGCCGGCCTTGATGGCGATGTTCTGGTCCTTCGACAGGTGGAGCGGGACGATCGTCTCCCCGTCGCGGTGGATCCGCACCACGTTCGGCGCCCCGTCCCCGCCGCCGAGCACCCCCGGCGGGCCGAAGCGGCCGTGATCCATCACGAAGGAGGCCCGGGCCTCGCCGCGCAGCAATTCCACCTCGTAATGCACGCCGAAGCCGCCCCGATGGGCGCCGGCTCCGCCGGAACCCTCGCGCAGCGCGAAGCGGCGGAAGAGGACGGGGTAGTATTGCTCCATCACCTCGACCGGGGCGGTCTTCGAGATGCCGATGGTCGAGCAGCCGTTCGACAGCCCGTCATGGGCGGCGTTGCCGCCATAGCCGCCGCCGGTGATCTGGTACATCACGTAAGGCGCGTTCTTCGCCGGATCGAAGCCGCCGAGCGCGAAATTGCCCGAGGTGCCGGCCGGCGCCGCCGTCACCTTGCCGGGAATGGCCTGGACGAGGGCCAGGAACACGGCCTCGGCGATACGCTGGCTGACTTCCGCGGCGCAGCCCGAGACGGGCCGCGGGTAGCGCGCATCGAGGAAGGTGCCCTCCGGCCGATGGATCGTCAGCGGCTCGAAGGTGCCGGCATTGATCGGCACGTCCGGGAAGACGTGCTTCACCGCGAGGTAGACCGACGAATAGGTCGTCGCCACCACCGAGTTCATCGGGCCGCGGCAGGGCGGTGACGAGCCCGAGAAGTCGAAGGTGAGGCCGTCGCCGGCCTTGGTCAGGTTGAGGGCGATGCGCAGGGGCTCGTTCACCACGCCGTCGGAATCGACGAAGGCCTCGGACGTGTAGGTCCCGTCCGGGATCTGGCGGATCTCGGCCCGCATCCGCTCGGCCGAGCGGGCGCGGATCTCCTTGATCGCCGCGTCGAGCGTGTCGGGGCCGTATTTCTTGAGCAGGTCGGTGAGCCGGCTCTCGCCGACCATCAGGGCTGCCGCTTGCGCCTTGATGTCGCCGATGCGCTGGTCGGCGACGCGGATGTTGGAGGCGATGATGGAAAAGATCTCCTGGTCCATCGTGCCGCGCTTGAACAGCTTGACCGGCGGCAGGCGCAATCCCTCCTGCTCGACCTCCGTCGCATGGGCCGAGAAGCCGCCCGGCACCATGCCGCCGATATCGGGCCAGTGGCCGGTATTCTGGAGCCAGCAGAACAGTTTTTCTTCGACGAAGACCGGCTTGACGAACCGCACGTCCATCAGGTGCGTGCCGCCGAGATAGGGATCGTTGACGATGTAGATGTCGCCGGGCTCCGGCGCTCCGACCCGGCCCTCGCGGATCAGCCGGATCAGCTCCCCGGTCGAATACTGCATCGTGCCGACGAAGACCGGCAACCCGTACTCGCCCTGCGAGATCAGCGCGCCGGTGTCGCGGTCGTAGATCCCGTCCGAGCGGTCGTCGGCCTCGGCGATCACCGGGGAGAAGGCCGAGCGCGAGAAGGCGATGTCCATCTCGTTGCAGACCTGCTGCAACCCGGCCTGGATCACCGCCAGGGTGAGGGCATCGAGACTGCTCATACCCGGATCCTCACATTGCCGATGGCATCGACCCGCGCCGTGGCGCCGGGCTCGATCACGGTCGTGGCGTCGATCTGCTGGATGACGGCCGGCCCGACGATCTCGGCGCCGAGCGGCAGGGCCTCGCGGGTGTAGATCGCGGCCTCGTGCCAGGCGCCGCCGGCATAGACCGGGCGGGTGCCCAGGCGGGCACCCGCCAGATCGGTACGACCCGCCTCGTCGATCAATGCCGCGAGCGGGAAGGGCTTTCGCCGTCCGATCACCGAGGTGACGAGGTTGACCAGAACCGCCCGGATCTCCGGCAGCCGGACCTGGAAGCGGCGGAAATACGCCGCCTCGAACAACTCCTGGAGCGTCGCGCGGTCGATCTCCGGGGAGGGCAGGGCGACGCGGATCAGGTGGGTCTGGCCGCGGAACTGCATGTCGGCCCCGTAGGTGACCGTGGTCTCCTCTATCTCGGCCTGCTCCTCGGCCACCATCGCGAGGGCCTCCGCCGCCTGCTCCTCGAGGACTGCGCGAAGATCCGCCATGTCGAGCCCGTCGAGGGGCCGGTTGAGGGTGCGGACCCGGTCCTGGCGTAAGTCGGCGACGAGGCAGCCGAGCGCGTTGGTGAGGCCGGGCCGGGCCGGCACCAGCACTTCCGGGATGCCGAGTTCCCGGGCGAGCGCCACGGCGTGGAGCGGACCGGCGCCGCCGAAGGCGAAGAGCACGAAGTCGCGCGGGTCGTAGCCGCGCGACAGGGACACCATGCGGATGGCGCCGCTCATATGGACGTTGCCCAGGCGGATCACCGCCTCCGCCGCTTCCTCGACGCTCATCCCGAGGGGCCCGGCGAGGTCGCGGGCGAAGGCCTCGCGGATCGTCTCGATCGAGACTCCCGCCCGCACGGCGGTGAGCCGGGCCGGATCGAGGCGGCCGAGGACCAGGTTGGCGTCGGTGATGGTCGGCCGGGTGCCGCCGCGGCCGTAGCCGATCGGGCCCGGCTCGGAGCCGGCGCTCTCGGGGCCGACCTGCAGCATCCCGGCCCGGTTGACGGAGGCGATCGAGCCGCCGCCGGCCCCGACGGTGTGCACGTCGACCATCGGCAGGTGGATCGGCAGGCCGTAATCGATGGTGAGTTCGGCCGAAACCTCCGGGACGCCGCCGGCGATCAGCGCCACGTCGGTCGAGGTCCCGCCCATGTCGTAGGTGATGGCGTTCGTGAGCCCCGACTGGGCGAGGGTGGCCGCCGCCGCCATCACCCCGGAGGCCGGGCCCGACATCACGGTCTTGGCCGCCGCCTCGACGACGAGCCCCGCCGGCACGGTGCCGCCATTGCCGTTCATCACCAGCAGGTCGCGGGAAAAGCCCTGGGCGCGCAGGTCGTCCTGGAGCCGGCGGATGTAGCGGTCGAGGATCGGCTGCACCGCGGCGTTGACCGAGGCGGTGGTGCCGCGCTCGTATTCGCGGAACTCCGACAGCAGCGCGTGGCCCAGCGTGATGTAGGCGTTCGGCCAGATCTCCCGGGCGATGGCGCCGGCGCGCAGCTCGTGGTCCGGATTCGCGTAGGCGTGCAGGAAGTGGATCACCAGGGCCTCGCAGCCCTCTGCCAGCAGGGCGCGCACGGCCTCGGCCACCGCCGCTTCGTCGAGGGGGGTACGGACCGCGCCGTCCGCCATGATCCGCTCCGGCACCTCGCGGCGCCACTCGCGCGGGATCAGCGGCTCGAAGGTGCCGAACAATCCGTAGGGCTTGGGCCGGGTGCGGCGCCCGAGCTCGAGGACATCGCGAAAGCCTTCCGTGGTGATGAGGCCGACCTTGGCGGTCTTGCGCTCCAGCACCGCGTTGGTGGTCGCGGTGGTGCCGTGGATGACGAGGTCGAGGGTGCTCGGCGCCACCTCGGCGGCGTGAATGGCCGCCAGCACGCCCTCGGCCTGGTTGCGGATCGTCGTCGGCACCTTGGCGAGGCGCACGCGCACGCCGGACTTGTCCGCCTCCGTCAGGAGAAGGTCGGTGAAGGTGCCGCCGACATCGATGCCTGCCACGCGTCTCACGTCACACCTCGATCATTCGCCTACGAACGGTTTCGTTGGGTGGCCGGCGTGGGCCGGCGCTGTGTCGATGCACTACCCTTTGAAAGTAGCGCGCCTCTCCTCCCCCTTGTGGGGAGGAGCTGGAGGTGGGGGTGGTGCCGGATAAAGCGCTGCGCTCTACGCGGCACCACCCCCACGCGGGATCTTCGATCCCCATAGCCCCTCCCCACAAGGGGGAGGGGAAAGCGCCCGCATTTATAACGGGTTAGTCTACTGGACGTGGGAGAGGGGATCCCGCGCCATCTCCGGAAAACCCCTCACACCGTCAGGTACGCTTCCCGCACCGCCTCATCCGCCTCCAACGCCGCCATCGTCCCCTCGAAATGGATCGCGCCCTTCTCGATCACGTAGGCCCGGTCCGAGACCGCGCCGGCAAAGCTCAAATTCTGTTCCGAGAGCAGGACCGCGATGCCCTCGCGCTTCATCCGGAGCACGGCGTCGGCCATCTGCTCGACGATGACCGGCGCCAGACCCTCCGAGGGCTCGTCGAGCAGCACCGCGTGAGGATTGCCCATCAGGGTCCGGGCGATGGTGAGCATCTGCTGCTCGCCGCCCGACATCGCGGCGGCGCGGCGGCCCCGCATCTCGGCGAGGTTGGGGAAGATCGAGAACAGTTTTTCGGGCGTCCAGGCCGCGCGGCCGTCCGCCGGCACCTTCCGGCCGACCTCCAGGTTCTCCATAACCGTGAGGTCGGTGAAGATGCGACGCTCCTCCGGCACGTAGCCGAGGCCGAGGCGGGCGACGCGAAACGGCTCCCAACCGGTGACCGCCCGGCCCTCGAACCACACCGTGCCGCCGGTCGGCGGCAGCACCCCCATGATGGCCTTGAGCGTCGTCGACTTGCCGGCGCCGTTGCGGCCCATCAGTGCCACGACCTCGCCGGGGCGCAGGCGCAGGGTCACGCCGAACAGCACCTGGGCCCGGCCGTACGACGCCGTCAGGCCCGAGACGTCGAGAAGAGCGTTCATGCCACCGCCTTCCGGCGCGCGCGCATCGCCGCCTCGGTGCCGGCCTCGCCGAGATAGACCTGCTTGACCCGCGGGTTCGCCCGGATCTCCTCCGGCGTGCCGGCGGCGATGATCTCGCCGCGCACCAGCACCAGCACCCGGTCGGCATGGGCGAAGACCGCCTCCATGTCGTGCTCGGTGTAGAGAACGCCGATGCCGCGCGTCCGCGCCACCTCGGCGGTGAGCGCCATCAGCCCCGAGCGCTCCCGCGGCGCCATGCCGGCAGTGGGCTCGTCCATCAGCAGCAGCTTGGGCCGGGAGGCGAGGGCCACCGCCAGTTCGACCCGCTTCACGTCGCCATAGGCCAGTTCCGAGACCGGGCGCTCGGCGTCCGTCCGCATCCCGACCCCGGCGAGCAGGGACAACGCCTCGTCGCGGTAGAGGGCGCCGGCGTCCCGGAACAGGCCGCGCGAGCGGCCGTGATGCGACAGGAGCGCCATCTGGACGTTCTCGGCCACCGTCATCGACACGAAGGTCTGGGCGACCTGGAAGGTGCGCCCGACCCCCGCCTTCCAGATCGCGCGGGCCGGCAGGCCGGCGATCGAGGCGCCGTCGAGGGTGATGGAGCCGGAATCGGGCCTGAGCTGCCCGCCCACCATGTTGAAGGTGGTGGACTTGCCGGCGCCGTTCGGCCCGATGATCGCCAGCATCTCGCCGGCCGCCAGGGTGAACGACACGTCCTTGGCGGCGGCGACGCCGCCGAAGCGCTTGGTCAGGCCCGCGACGACGAGGAGCGTCATGCCGAGGCCTCCACCGGTTTGGGGGCGATCTTGCGGCCGCGCAGGGCTTCCGCCGCACCGGCGAGCCCGCGCGGGAAGGCGAGCACGGTCGCGATGATGGCGATCCCCAGGAGAAGCCGCCAGAACTCGGTCAGCGGCATCACCGCGTCCTTGAGGGCGTGGAAGAAGGCGGCGCCGACGAGCGGGCCCATCACGGTCTGGATGCCGCCGACCAGCACCATCACCAGGAAGTCGATCGAGAGCGGGATGCCGGTCAGCGTCGGGTCGATCGAGCCCTTCATGAAGGCGTAGAGCCCTCCGGCGAGCCCGGCCGCGGCGCCCGCGAGCGTGAAGGCGAGCCAGCGATGGGTGCGCACGTCGAGGCCGATCGCCTCGGCCCGGGTGGCGGAATCGCGCGCCGCCCGCAAGGTGTAGCCGAAGGGCGCGTAGATCACCCGTCGCAAGAGCACGATCGCGGTGAGCGACAGGGCTGCGACGAGGTAGAAGTAGGTATTGCGGCCCGAAGCCCAGGAGGACGGCCAGACGCCGACGACGCCGTTGTCGCCCCCCGTCACCTCGACCCACTGGAAGCAGACCGCGTAGACGATCTGCCCGAAGGCGAGCGTCAGCATGGCGAGGTAGATGCCCGACAGCTGCACGATGAAGAAGCCGAACAGGGCCGCGCCGATGCCGGCGGCAAGCGGCGCCGCAACGAGGGCCAGCTCCATCGGCGCCTTGAACGGCCCGGTGACGAGGAGCCCCGCCGCGTAGGCGCCGAGCCCAAAGTAGGCCGCGTGCCCGAACGAGACGAGCCCGCCGACCCCGACCAGGAATTGCAGCGAGAAGGCGGCGAGCGCGAAGATCAGGATCTCGGTCGCGACCTTGACCTTGTAGGCGTCGCCGACGAGCGGCACCGCCAGCAGGGCGAGGATGGCGAGGCATGCCAGCGCGGTTTCGGCCGGGCGGAAGCGGCGTAAGGCGGGAATTCCCTCCGGCGGCATCACCCGGCCCGAGGCGGCTTCCGGCCGGCCGAACAGTCCCCAGGGCTTGACCACCAGCACCACCGCCATCAGGGCGAAGACGAGGACCAGCGTCACCTTCGGAAAGATCAGGATGCCGAAGGCCTGGAGCTGGCCGATGATGAGCGCCGCCACGAAGGCGCCCGGCACCGAGCCCATCCCGCCGATCACCGTGACCACGAAGGCATCGGTGATGACCGAGAGGTCCATATGGGCGTTGGCGGGGATGCGCGGGATCTGGAGCGCGCCGCCGAGCCCCGCGAGGCTGGCCCCGAGGAACAGCGTCAGGGTGAAGAGCCGGGCCTGGTTGACGCCGAGCGCGCCGACCATCTCGCGGTCCTGCGTCGCCGCCCGGATCAGCACCCCGAAGCGGGTGCGGTGCATGAGGAGCCAGAGGAGCCCCAGCACCAGGGGACCGACCGCGATCAGCACCAGCTCGTAGGCGGGGAAGCGTTGCCCTAAGATCTCGACGCCGTGGCGGAGCGAGGGCGCGCGGGGGCCGGCGATGTCGACCGGGCCCCAGACCTTCAGAACCAGGTCCTCGACGATCAGCACGACGCCGAAGGTGGCGAGAAGCTGGAAGAGTTCCGGCACCCGGTAGATGCGGCGGAGCAGCAGCACCTCGATCGCGACGCCGATCAGCCCGACGAGGAGGGCCGAGAGCAGCACCCCGAGGAAGAACGCGGCCGGTGAATACGACAGGTCGAGGAGCCGCGGCACGATCGTGACCGCGATGTAGGCCCCCAGCATGTAGAACGAGCCGTGGGCGAAGTTCACGATCCGGGTGACGCCGAACACGATCGTCAGCCCGGAGGCGATCACGAACAGCGACGAGGCGCTGGCGAGACCGGACAGGGCCTGGAGGACGAGGAAGGACGGGTCCATGGGGCCTTGTGCTCCGGCTCTTCGACGGGTCAGGCCTTGCGGGCCGCCTTCACCTCGGCCTCGGGGAACATGTAGTTCGCCCCGTCGGCGTAGCGGACGTTCTTCATCGTGCCCTGGCGGCCATTGAGCGCCGTCTCGCCGATCCAGGCCCCCAACGTCGACTGGTGGTCGAGCGCCCGCATCGTCACCGGGCCGGCGATGGTCTGGGAGGTCAGGCCTTCCAGCGCCGAAATCATCGCCTCGGTCTCGGTCGAGCCGGCTTTCTCCAGCATGTCGCGGATCATGCCGACGACGACGTAGCCGAGCAGCGAGCCGAGGCGCGGGGTGTCGTTGAACCGGGCCCGGTAGGCGGCGACGAATTCCTTGTGGCCGTTGGTGTCGATGGTCTCCCACGGATAGCCCGTGGTGATCCAGCCTTCCGGCGTCTCGTCGCCGAGCGGGATCATGTATTCCGGCTCGCCGGTGAGCAGGCTCGCGACCTTGCGCTTCTCGAACAGCCCGCGGGTGTTGCCCTCGCGCACGAAGGCGGTGAGGTCGGCGCCGAACAGCACGTTGAACAGACCGTCGGCCTTCATCTGCGACAGGGCGCCGACGGTGGCGCCGGCATCGACCTTGCCCAAGGCCGGGAACTGCTCGCCCACCACCTCGAAGCCCGGCACCGCGGCGGCCATCAGCTTCTTGAAGTTGGCGGCGGCCGACTGGCCGTACTCGTAGTTCGGCGCCACGATCGCCCAGCGCTTGACGCCGCTGCCCTTCACCGCGTCCACCAGCATGCGGGTCTGCATGTAGGTGTTGGGCCGCACCCGGAAGGTGTAGCGGTTGCCGCTGCCCATGGTGAGCGCGTCGGTCAGGGGCTCGGTGGCGAGGAAGAGCGCCTTGCGCTGGTTGGCGAAATCCGCGACCGCCAAGCCGACATTGGACAGGAAGGTGCCGCACAGGAAGGCGACGTTCTCGCGGGTCAGCAATTCCTCGGCGACCCGGGTCGCGTCGCCCGGGGTCGAGCCGTCGTCGCGAAAGACGATCTCGATCGGGCGGCCGCCGAGGGCCTTGATGCCGCCGGCCTTGTTGACGGCGTCCTGCGCGAGCTGCATGGCATTGCGGTAGGGCACCGCGAAGGCGGCCATGCGGCCATAGGAGTTCAGCTCGCCGATCCGGATCGGCCCTGTTCCTTGTTGCGCGACCGCCCGGGACGCCGCGAGCCCGAGCGGAGCGGCTGCGAGGCCACCCAGGACGGTGCGGCGGGACAGGGGACGAAACGTCTCGTCGCGGGTCGACATGGCGCGAACCTCCGGCCCATCCCGGCGCGACTTCGGCGACCGGAATGCAAACTCGTTCGTAGGCAAACGATACTGTGCCGGAGACGAGACGCAAGGCCCAAGTCTGAGGAAATTCAGGGCGCCACTTGTCGCCGAAATGCGCAACGTGGCGCTTTCGGAAGTCGGCTCCTCAGAATCCCGCCTCGCGGGCGAGCCAGGCATCGAGGGCGCGCTCGCGCTCCGCCTCGATCATCGCGGCGACCCAGGCCGCCTGCTCGATGCGCGTGGTCTCGGCCGGGTCGTCGTCGCGTTCGGGCGTCTGCTGCATGGCCTGTCCTCCGTTCTCATCCGTCGTCTCGATGAGAACAAATTAGGAACATGCCTCCGCGATGGCAAGTCGGGCCGCTTGTGGAAAATCGGGATCTTGGCCGGTCGGCTGCGCGTTGGGGCCTCACGATACCTCGGAGACGGAAAACACCCCATGCGCACGACGATCCTCGCCCTCGCCGCCACCTTCGCCCTCACGGGCGCCGCCCTGGCCCAGACCGGCGTGCCCGGCTCGGCCGAGAACAACATGAACAATCCGGGCAGCGTGAAGAGCAACGCCGAGAAGGGTATGCCGGGCCGCGAGATGCCCGCCACCACCGGCACCGTGACGCCGATGGCGCCCGGCGCCGCCACCCGCACCGACGACCTGCCGAGCCACAGCGGCGGCAACGCCGCGGCGACGAGCCCGGCCAACCGAGCCCGCTGAGCCCGGGCCCGCCGAATCCTTGCCACGGCGCGGGCGGGTCGCTCCCGCCCGCGCCTTTCGTCTCAGGTCTTCGCCACCGCCAGGGTGCCGTCATCCATCGCGATGAAGCGGATCCCGGCCCGGCGCAGGGCATCCATGGCCTTGTGGCGCGAGCGGGCGCCCTGACCCTCGGCATCCTCCTCGAGGCGCCGCACCGTCGAGAGCGACAGGCCGCTCGCCTGGGCGAGTGTCCCCCGCGACCAGTCGAGCAGGCCTCTCGCCGCCCGCAGGTGATCCGCCCGCACGGTCTGGTCGAGGGCGCGCCGGACCCGTCGGCTCGCGGGAATGTCGGCCGTCCGGATCGTCGCCGCCGAGAGATGGATCGGGTACTTCATGCCGGCCCGACCGTTGTAGCGCCCCGCCTCGTCCCAGACCGGCACACCGATGATGCGGAACTGCCAGACCTCGCCGTTGGCGAGGCGCTCGCGCGCCTTGCCCACAAAACGCACTTGCGGAGTGTGGACGGCCATGGCGCGCTCGCGGAACGCCGTGCGTTCCTCGGGCACGACCATGACGAAGGGGTCCAGGCTGATCTCCTGCAGGGACAGGCCATGCACCTGCGCCATCTCGGGCGGGAAATCGTGCGTCCGATCCACCCCCACCGCATAGGCCGTCGCGTAGGTCGTCCGGTAGAGCGCCCGGCCGCGCCGCTGCTCGGCGGCCTGCGCCTGACGCAACTGCTCGCGGTCGGTGACGTCGAGGGCGACCCCGCTCAAGGATAAAGGCCGGCCCTCCGGCGAGACGCGCAGTTCCGACAGGACCGACAGAATGCGCAGCTCGCCGGAGGGCCGGATCAGCCGAACGGTCGCGCGCGGCGAGACGTGGCCCTGAACCGCCTCAGACGGGCTTGCCAGCTGCACCCGGTCGTCGGGATGCAGAAGTTCGACGAAGAGGTCGTAGCTGGCGGTGGCGATGGACGGGTCCAGGCCGAGGAGCCGGAAGAAGCTCGGCGACCACCGCTGCTCATCCGACGCGAACGTCCAGCGCCAGCCTCCCACGAGGCCGTAGTCTTCGATCGTGCGCAGGAAGATGTCGGAACATGAGGTGAGGTCGGCAGCGTCCATGCGCACAGCGTTCAGTGGCGAATTTTCATCATTTTTAAAGCCGACACCATGGCCGCGATGTCAAGGCCGTCGCCACGTTCTCCGTCCGGACTTTCGTCATCAGACCCTGGCCACCGCGATCGCGCCGTCATCCATCGCGATGAAGCGGATTCCGGCCTGGCGAAGCGCGGTCACGGCCTTGTAGCGCGAGCGGGCGCCCTGGCCTTCGAGGTTGTCCTCAAGGCGCCGCACCGTCGAGAGCGACAGGCCGCCGGCCGCCGCGAGCGTCGCCATCGACCAGTCGAGCAGCCCGCGGGCCGCCCGCAGGTGATGGCCTCGCACGGCCTGTTCGAGGGCGCGCCGCAGGGCGGGATCCTCGGGGGTGTCGGCGCGGCCCGCTGGCGCGCCGGATTCGTGGACCGGATACTTCATGCCGGTCCAGCCGCGATACTCGCCCGCCGCACTCCACACCGGCACGCCGACGAGGCGGAACTTGACCACCTCGCCGCTGGCCAGGCGCTCGCGCGGCATTCCCTGGAAGCGCATGTGGCGATCGTGCATCTCCCAGCCCCGGTTCCGAAAGGCCGCGCGCTCCTCCGGCACCAGCATCAGGAACGGATCGACCTGAATCTCCTCCAGGGACAACCCGTGCACCTGCGCGACTTCGGCAGGGAAATGATGCACGAGGTCGAGGCCGAGGGAATAGGTCGCCGTGTAGGAGGTCAGGTAGAGCGCCTGGCGGCGGCGCTGCTCGGCGGCCTGCGCCTGACGCAGCCGCTCGCGATCGGTGACGTCGAGGACGACCCCGCTCAAGGATAAAGGCCGCCCCTCCGCCGAGACGCGCAGTTCCGACAGGACCGACAGGACGCGCAACTCGCCGCCTGGCCTGATCAGCCGGACGGTCGCGCGCGGCGAGACATGGCCCTGAACGACCTCCGACGGGCTTGCCAGCTGCACCCGGTCGTCGGGATGCAGGAGCTCGACGAACAGATCGTAGCGGGCGGTGACGACGGAAGGATCGAGGCCGAGGAGCCGGAAGAAACCCGGCGACCAACGCTGCTCACCCGACGTGAACGTCCAATGCCACCCTCCCGCGAGGCCGTAATCCTCGATCGTGCGCAGGAAAACATCGGAACATGACGTAAGATCGGCAGCGTCCATGCACCCGTCATTCAGAAAAACACATTCTTGTTGTAGCTATGGGATTCGCATGGCCGGCTCAAGCCGGATGAAATGGCATCACGGTTAGGCCGGGCCGGCCCGGGATGAGATCGCCCGTGCCGGCTCACCCACCGCGCTTGTCCTCCATCCCGGCGGCGGACGCCCTGGCCCGGGCGATCACCTGCTCGGGCGTCGGCGGGTTGGCCGGGTGGTGGCTGAGGCAGAGCGGCGTGCGGAGCTTCGCCGGCCGCCCCGAGCCCTCGGTGGCAAAGTAGAACTCGCCCGCCCCGAGCCGGCCGATATCGGGGGCCGCCCCGCCGCTCGCCGCCATGATCTCCTGGGCGGCCGCGATGGTCGCGGGGGCGCTCTGGCGGCCGAAGAACTGCGTCGTGCAGTTCGAGACGACCTGGTTGTGGATGCCCCGCGGCACCTGCGTCGCCACGATCATCCCCAGCCCGTATTTGCGCCCCTGCGCCACCAGCTTGATCCCGCTGCCGAGGCTCGGCGGCGTGCGCCCCGAGGGCAGGAAGGTCTGGGCCTCGTCGACCACGTAGAGCAGGCCGCTGGGCGAGGGGTTCTTCTTGATCCAGCCGAACAACGCCATCTGGAGCCGGTTGACGAAATCCTCCCGCGCCGCCTCCGAGGCGAGGCCCGACAGGTTGACGACCGAGATCCGGGTTCTGTTGCGGGTCGGGCCGAAGAACAGCCGGGCCGGATCGAGCACCGCGCCCTCGATCCGCAGCAGCGGGTTGGTGGCGACGGCCGCGCGCAGCTGGTCCGCCATGTCGGCGGCGAGGTTCGTCGCTCGGCCGATCTGGCTGGTGCCGTCCGGCAAATCGGCGAGCAGCTCGGTAAAGGCGCCGAGCGTGCCGCCGCCGCGGCTCGCGAAGGCCCGCAGGGCATCGGCGAGGACGCCGCGCTGGAGGTTTCTGGTGGCACCGGCGAGCGGCCCCAGGGTCTCGGCCGCCATCTCGATCGCCTGGGCGCGCTCGTCGCGGTCGTCGCTCGCGGCGAGGTCCGGCATCGCCGACAGGAAGAGCGGGTTGCCGGCATGGATGCCCGGCGTCCACACCACCACCTCGACCCGATCGGCGTAAGAGGCGGCCTTGCGGTCGTCCTCCGGCGTGAACTTTTCGGGCCGCTCCGGCCAGGCATCGCCGAGGCGCGACAGGTCGTTGTTGGGATCGACCACGATCGCCGGAACGCCGGCGAGCGCCGCCTCCTCGACCAGGCGCCGCAGCAGCACGGTCTTGCCCGAGCCGGACCCGGCGATGATCGCGGTGTGGCGCGGCAGGAGTCTCAGCGGCAGGGCGACGGGCGGCGCATCGGGGGTGATGCGGTGGCCGACCGGGATGGCGTCGGGGATGGGCTCCGATGGCGGGGCAGTGCGCCGGGGGGCGGGCTCCTCGAGGGCGGGCTCCTCGAGGGCGGGCTCCTCGAGGGCGGGCTCCTCGAGGGCGGGCTCTTGGGGTGAAGGTGCCTCTGCGGCCCGCGTCACCGTCTCGAAGGCCTGGGCCGGCTCGGCGCGTCGTGGCTCGGGCTCGGCGCGCTGGGGCGATGCCGGCTCCCGGGGAAGCCGCGGGGGTGTACCGGGCTCGGCGCCGGCCTGCCTCGTCTCCGGTTCGGGGCCTGAGTCCGATGGATCGATGGTCCGTCCGGGCTGGCGGGGCGGCAGCGGCGGGAGAGATTCGCCGCCACGCCGCCCCCGCCCGCCTTGCGCCTCCGTGCCGTCGCCGGGCAGGCCGATCCTGCGGAAGAACGCGGTTCCGCGCACCGGCAGCGTCTCGCGCATCCAGCTCTCGAACAGGTCGAACCGCCCGTCCCGCAAGGCCTCGTCGCGTAGGGAGCGCAGGGCCACGAAGGTGCGCAGGTCGTCGTCGGACGGGTCGATCAGCGTGCCACCCGCGGCGACGAACCGGCTGACCAGGGTGCCGGTCTTGGTGCCCGCCGGCACCGGGCCGCGGCGCACCAGCAGCAACTCCCGGCCCGGGATCTTCGACGAGATGCCCGAGGCGGTGAGCGCGGCGCGCAACCGCGCCTGGAAGGCGATCGGGTGCGGCTGGAGCAGGGCGCGGTAGCAGACGTGGCGCTCGCGGTCGTTCTCGTCCCGGTGAAGGAAGGTGAGCCGTCCGTGCAGGGGCGGCAGCTTCTGCTCCGGCTCGCCCTTGCTCACCACGTCGATCGCGTCGTGCGGGTCGTCCTCCAGGGCGTAGAGATCGAAGGCAGCGCGCAGCAATTCGCCGAGCCCGGCATCCTCGTCGTCGAGGATGTCGGAGATGTCGGCCTTGCGGCGAGCGTCTTCGAGGTCGAAGGGACCCGAGCCGCCTTTCTTGCCACTGTTGTTGTTGGGTTCGATGAGATCGTTGCAGACCGTGACGCTGCCATTCGCCAGGCAGTCGCGGCGGAAGGCGTCGCAGCGCATCAGCAGCGTGCGCGGCCGCATCGCGACGCGGGACGCGGCGGCGATCGCAGCTTCGCCGAACGGCCAGGTCGGGAAGGGCGGCGTGAAACCGGCCTCGGCGTAGGCCGGCGCGAGACGGCCGCGGATCAGCGCCGCTGCGGCGGCCGGCTTGTTCATGCCCGTCAGCACCACCGGCGGCTCGAACCGGTCGAAGGCGGATTTCAGCCCACGCTCCTCCAGCCGCCGCCACGAATCCGTCAGGCAGGTGATCAGCGTCATGCCGCGACCAGCGCCGTCATGCAGCTCCATCAGGCCGGCGGCCAGCATCTCGGCGAGGCCGGGGCCGGGCTCGAAATCGTCGTCGAGGGTCAGGCGGCTCGCATCGACCACGCCGTCGATCTGGTCCACGGCGACGAGGGTCGGGCCGCTCAGGCCCATGATCCAGGCCATGCCGCGCACGAGCTCGACAGGTGGGGGCGGCGGCATGGTGAAGCCGAGGCCGGCGCGGGCGGCCGGGTCGGCGTCGTAGCCCTGGAGCCAGGCATGGGCGAGGCCGACGGCGGCGAGGTCCTGCGAGCGCAGCAGGCACAAGGCCCGGAAGACGTCCTGGTGCTTGAGCGCCCGCACCGTATCGACGTGCATCAGCGCCCGGACCAGCAGGTCGACGATCTTTCGGGTGTCGATGTTGGGGGTGTTGAAGGCCTGCTCGACCTGCCCCTCGACCTTGAAGCGGCGGGCGACCCCGGCCAGCACAGCGTCGGACTGGCGCCGTCCGTCCGGCATCGGCTGCATCAGGGCGGTGAGGTAGCTGAGCGCGGCGCTGCGCCAGAAATCGGTCAGCCCGAGCACGTCGAGCAGCACGAACCAGCCGCCGGAGTGCCAGACCTCGCGGCGGATCTGACCGACGAGGTGGGTCTTGCCGATGCCCGGCTCGCCGACCAGCACCCGGCCGCGCGGGCGGCTGCCCGGCTCCTGCGCGTGGAGCGCATCGACGAGTCCTAAGATCAGCGCCTCGTTCGGCGCGCCGGTCGGCTCGGCATCGAGCCAGACGCTGTCGAGGGTGCGCACCCAGTCGAAGTTGACACGGCGCAGGGCGTCGAGGGCGTCGCTCATGCGTGGATCCAGATCTCGTGGAAGGGCTCGCCGGCAGGATTGAAAGCGGCGTCGCGCTCGGCGGCGTCGAGGGCCTTCGGGTCGCTGATGCGGGTCAGCCGGATGCTCGGATCGCCGCTCAGGATCGCCGCCAGCCCGGCATCGACGGCGGCGCGGTCGAGATCGGCGAGTTCCGCCCGCAGGGCGCTGAGGCGCACCGGCGCGGCCCGCCGGCCGCCGGTGCAGGCGAGATAGGCCTGTTCGATCCGGGCGCGGAGCCGGGCCGGATCGGGTGGGACGACCTTGATTTTCGGAGCCGTCCTGGGCTTCGGCGTGGCGTTCTTCCGGGCTCGCGGCGGCTTCGGCTCCGGCGGCCCCCGCTCGGGGGCAGGACCGACGAACTCGGCGAGCGTCGCGCCCGTCGCGTCGAGGTGGTGGTGCAGGCGCGTGAGCCAGTCCTGGAGCACCCGCATGGTCGGGGGCAGGGGATCGCGCAGATGCTCGCCGGCCCAGTTCCAGCCCTTGTCGGTCACGGTGAGCCGCGAGGAGCGTCCCTCCTTCTCCACCGCCAGCAGCCCGGCCTTCCGCAAGGCATCGCGCGGGGCTTTCTCCGGTTTGATCTCGCTGTTCAGGGCGGTGCCCTGCCGGCCGAGCAGGCGCCAGAGGATCAGCGCCTGAGCCGGCGTCGGCGTCTCGCTCATCGGGTCGTGTCTCCTGAAGGGAGGCGGCGCAGCCGCACCACGGCGCGGACCTTCTCGACCGCGCGCTGCAGGTCGGCCGCGACCTCGTCGTTGGTGAGGCGCAGCACGAGGTAGCCGGCGACCGTCAGCTCGTAGTCGCGGTGGCGATCCTGGCCGAATTTCGGACTGGCCTGATGCTCCGGCCCGTCGATCTCGACGACGATGCGGTGCCGGCGGCAGACCAGGTCGACCCGCGGCTGCCGGCCGTCGCCCGCCACGGCGACGAGTTCATTGCCGGAAAACAGGCCGGCGAGCTCCGGGTCGGCCGCCAGCGCCGCCTCGATCCGCCGCTCGGCCGCGCTGGCGTGGTGGGCCCGCGAGCGCGGCGCGATGAAGCGCTCCGCCACCGGTGCCGCGGCGCGGCCGATCGCGACGGCACCGTAGAGGATGCGGTCATAGGGCGGTGTGTCGGGCGGCTCGGCCGGCAGGGCGAAGAGGCAGGCCGCGCCGTGCCCGGCGCACCATTCCAGCGCCTCGATCACCGCCCGCGCCCGCGCCGGCGAGACCGGATCGGCCTCCGCCACCAGGATCACGCCGCCGGGATCGACCGCCCGCAGCAACTGCCCGCATTCGAGTGCCCGTGCCATCCTGCGGAACCGGGGCGGGCGCCCGGAGGCCGCCACCGCCGCCGCCGCCTTGAGCCAGGGGACAGAGACATCCGGCGCCACGGCGTCGCGCCACTCCGGCCAGCGGGCCAGCGCCAGTTCGGCGAGGTCGTCGAGCAGGCCGTCGATCACCGCGGCGCTGCTGCGCGGGTCATCGACGGCGACGAGGAGCGCGGCGCGATCGACCTCGCCGGCCGCCAGCGCTTCCCCTACGCCGTCGCGCGTCAGGCCGACGACCGTGAGCCGCTCGCCGCGCGCGAGGGCGGCGGCACGGCGCGCGAGCGCGGCCGGCGTCAGGCGCGGCCGGGCCGCTTCGGGCATCTCTCCGGACGATGGCAAGACGAGACCGCGTCCCCGGCGCGGGCCGGCGACGGTGCGCGCCGGTGATGACGGACTAATATGCAGCACAGGTTGCCGTACATTGCGAGCCGGTTGTGGCGCGGGCAGGCTGCGGATCGGCGTCGCGTCAACGCCAGAGACGGCAGAGCGTGTCGCCGGCCCGCTTGTGCTGACGAAACAACCCGACCGACCAGGAGTACCAGCCCCGTCGCGTGTACCAATCGTGGAGATAGATCACCGGGTTGGCTTTCGATGCCTTCATCAAGACCATCTGCGCACAGGTGCCCCGGGCGACGCCGTCGATGAGAAAGACGTCGGCGTCGTAGATCGTCGGATCGGGGTTGAAGTATTCATCCAAGCCGAGGGGATTCTCCTCGCTTGGCATTCCGTAGCCGTGATCGAAAAATCCGTTCGATGCGCACATGTGGTAAGTCAGGCGCTGGGCAAGATCTGGATCTGTGTCAATGACGTTCTTGACTTTGTTGAACCATAGCGCATTGTGTTCGATCGAGATAAGCCTCTGCCTGCCGTGCATCTCTTGCAGCCAGCGGATCGTCGAGGCGCCGGAGCCCCACTCGATCATGATCCCTTCTTCGGGCATTGCCCGGATCGTCGCCAGGATGGTCTCGATCTCGTCCGGTTGCATCTGGATCGGATTCTGTTCCTGGAACGTGCGGACGACCTGATTCGGTTCGAGCATGTCTACTATGCCTATGCAAGTTTTACCAATATTGTCCGCGGAGGTATAACCCTCGATGGACTCACAGATATCTGGGATTAACCGCCGCCGCCGCTCGCATGCCACGACCGTCGTCCCGGGATATCCTGCACAGGTTGCCGGACTTTACCAGGGGGTGTCGGTCCGGAGGTAGTCGAGACGTGTCTTCCGTCTCTCAGTCGATCCGGGGACCCGCGCCGTCAACCCTTTCCCGCAGAGGCGAGGCTGTCCGAGAACTGTAAAGGTCACGCATTTCTCCTTTCCCACTCGGGAGAGGGAAACGCGCGCTTGATTCTAAAAAGAATTGTCCCCGGACGGCCCTGTGCAGGGGGGAGGGTTCAGTGCTGGGCTGGACGACCCGGTCCATGACCCAGGGGCGGGCGCGAGCCGAGATGCGAGCGCAGGGTCCGGCCCTCATACTCAGTGCGGAACAACCCGCGGCGGCGAAGCTCGGGCAGAACGAGTTCGATGAAGTCGTCGAGACCGCCCGGCAGGGTCGGCGGCATGATGTTGAAGCCGTCGGCGCCCCCGGCCCGGAACCGCGCCTCCATCTCGTCGACGATCTGCGCCGGCGTGCCGACGATCTGCGAGTGGCCCCGGGCGCCGGCGATCCGCAGATAGAGCCGGCGCAGGCTCAGGCCCTCCCGCCGGGCGAGGTCGAACATCAGCTGCTGGCGCGACTTCAGCCCCTCCGTCGCGGGCAGGTCCGGCACCGCTTCGTCGGGGTCGAAGCCCGAGAGGTCGTGGCCGACCATGCGGCTCAAGAGCGCCAGGCCCACGACGGGATCGATCAGCGCCTGCAACTCCTCGAACTTGTCCCGCGCCTCCGCCTCGGAGCGGCCGACCACCGGAAACAGCCCCGGCATCACCTTGAGGTCGTCGGGCGAGCGGCCGAAGCGGGCCATCCGCCCCTTCAGGTCGCGGGAGAACTCCACCGCCTCGTCGAGGGTCTGGTTGGCCGTGAACACGATCTCGGCGGTGCGCGCCGCCAGGTCCTTGCCGGGGCCCGACGAGCCCGCCTGGACCAGCACCGGCTGGCCCTGCGGCGTGCGCGGGATGTTGAGCGGACCCCGGACCTCGAAATGCTTGCCCTTGTGGTCGAGGGGCCGGAACCCGTCGGGCTTCGAGAACTGGCCCGACGCCTTGTCGATCACGACCGCGTCGTCGTCCCAGGTGTTCCACAACCCGAGAACCACGTCGACGAACTCCTCCGCCCGCTCGTAGCGGTCGGCGTGGCGGGAGATCGTGTCGTTGCCGAAATTCGCCGCTTCCAGGTCGGTGGCCGAGGTGACGAGGTTCCAGCCGGCGCGGCCGCCGCTCAAGTGATCGAGGGAGGCGAAGCGGCGGGCGACGTTGTAGGGCTCGTTGAAGCTCGTCGAGGTGGTGGCGACGAGGCCGATGCGGCCCGTGACCGCGGCCAGCGCCGAGAGCAGGGTGACCGGCTCGAAATGCGCAGAGCGGGCGGTGCGCTCGCTGGAACGCAGGTCGGCGTCGCGGATGCCGGTGCCGTCCTCCAGGAAGATCAGGTCGAACTTCGCGGCCTCGGCGCGCTTGGCCCATCCCACGTAGCGGTCGAGCACGAGCCCGCCATCGGCCTCGCTCGACGGGTGGCGCCAGCCGGCGACGTGGTGGCCGGTGGCGTAGAAGAAGGCGCCGAGGCGCATCGTCGCTGTCGTCATCGCTCGCTCGGGGTGTCGGGACCGGTCCCGTCGGATCTAGCGCACCCCGCAGCGCCCGTCGTCAGCCGCGGGCGACCGCGTCGAACGCCTGGGCGAGGTCCGCCAGCAGATCCTCCTCCGCCTCCAGCCCGACCGAGAGCCGCACCAGCCCGTCGCCGACGCCGGCCCGCTCCCGCGCCTCCGGGTCCATGGCGGCGTGGGTCATGGTCACCGGATGGGCGATCAGGCTCTCGACCCCGCCGAGCGACTCGGCCAGGCTGAAGACCCGCAAGCCCCCGACGAGCCGGCGCACCGCCTCGCGGCCGCCGGCGAGCTCGGCGCTCAGCATTGCCCCGAAGCCGCTCTGCTGGCTGCGGGCGACAGCGTGGCCGGGATGGCCCGCGAGCCCCGGATAATAGACCCGGGCCACCGCCGGATGCCCGTCGAGGAAGGCAGCGACCGCGGCGGCGTTGCGGCTCTGGCGCTCGATGCGGGGAAACAGCGTGCGCACGCCGCGCAAGGTCAGGTAGGCGTCGAAGGGCGAGCCGGTCACCCCGACGGTGTTGGCGAAAGCCGCGAGCTCGTCGCCGAGGGCGGCGTCGGCGGCGATCACCGCGCCGCCGATCACGTCGGAATGGCCGTTGAGGAACTTCGTCGTCGAGTGGACGACGAGGTCGGCCCCGAGCGCCAGCGGCCGTTGCAGGGCCGGCGACAGGAAGGTGTTGTCGACGACGAAGAGCGCGCCCGCCGCCTTCGCCAGGGCGGCGACGCGGCGCAGGTCGGTGATCCGCATCAGCGGATTGCTGGGCGTCTCGGTCAGCACGATCTTAGGCCCCTCGGCGAGGGCGGCCGTCAGCGCGGCCTCGTCGGTCTGGTCGACGAAGGCGACCCGGTAATGGCCGCGGGCCGCGCGCATCGACAGCAGCCGGTGGGTGCCGCCGTAACAATCGTGCGGCGCCACCAGGAGGTCGCCGGGGCGCAAGGGCGACAAGGCGAGGTCGAGGGCCGCCATGCCGCTCGACACCACCACCGCGCGGGCCCCGCCTTCCAGCTTCGCCAGGGTGTCGGCGAGCTGGTCGCGGGTCGGGTTGCCGAGGCGGGCGTAGTCGTAGGCCCGCGCCTTCTCGAATTCCGCGAAGGTGTAGGTCGTCGAGAGGTAGAGCGGCGGGGTCACCGCGCCGAAGGCCGTGTCCGTCCCGATCCCGTTCGCGGCGGCGATCGTCTCCGCCCGCCTGTTCTCGTCCGCCACGTCGCTCTCCCGGTCTCACGATGCCTCGGCATCGTTCTGTATAAAGAACGATGCCGGCGATCAACGAAAAATCGTTCGTCCTGGCGGACGACGCGCTATTTCAGCCCGAAGCCGCGGCGCTCCAGGATTCCGCGCAACCGGTCGCGGCCGCTGAGCGAGCCGGGCCCGGCCACCCGCTCCAGGGCGGCGGCGCTCCAGCCGACCTCCGGCATCCGCTGCCCGGCCTGGAACGCCGCCATCGCCGCGTCGTAGGCCGCGATCGCCCCGGTCGCGAGGGCGGAATCGTAGCGGCCGCGATGCAGTACCACCTCTTGCGGCAGGCGCGGCTTCACGGCGGCCGGCCGCTCCGGATCGGGCCAGCCGACGCACAGGCCGAACACCGCCACCACGTTCGGGGGCAGGCCGAGCAGCTCGGCCACCGCCTCCGGGTCGTTGCGCAAGGCCCCGATATAGACCGAGCCGAGGCCGAGGGATTCGAGCGCCACGGTGGCGTTCTGGGCGGCGAGCGCCGCATCGACCACGCCGACCATCAGCATCTCGAGATAGTCGAGCCCGTCGGTCGGCCGGTCCCGGTCGCGGCCGAGCGCGCCGAGGCGCGACAGGTCGGCAAGCCAGACCAGCACCAGCGGCGCCTCGGCGACGTGGCGCTGCCCGCGCGCCACTTGCGCCAGGCGCGTCTTGGCGGCTGCATCCTCGACCGCGACGACGCTCCAGGTCTGGAGGTTCGACGAGCTCGGCGCCGATTGCGCCGCGGCGACGAGTGTCTCCAGGGTGCCGTCGGGGAGCGGATCGGGCCGGAACGCCCGCACGGTGCGGTGGGCGATGAGCCCTGCGATGACGTCGTTCCAGGCGATATCGAGCGCGGCGGCATCCACGCCGTAGCGGGCCTGCCAGGCCCGGTTGCGTTCCTCGGTCTCGGTCATCCGGCTCCCGTCCCCGATGCTCCTCGCGGCGCCGCGGAGTCGTACACGGAATTCTTCGGCCGGCCAGAGCGCTCGGGCCACCGAGGGAGCGCCGATGCCGTCCGGTGCGCCTCTACTTGACGCCGAACACCTGGACCATGGCCGGGGTGAGGATCACCACGAACAGGACCGGCAGGAAGAACAGGATCATCGGCACGGTGAGCTTCGGCGGCAGGGCGGCGGCCTTCTTCTCGGCCTCGTTCATCCGCTGGTCGCGGCTCTCCTGGGACAGAACCCGCAAGGCCTGTCCGACCGGGGTGCCGTAGCGCTCCGCCTGGATCAGCGCCGTGGTGACGTTCTTCACCGATTCGAGGCCGGTGCGGTTGGCGAGGTTCTCGTAGGCGATGCGCCGGTCGCTGAGGTAGGACAGCTCGGCGGTGGTCAGCGCCATCTCCTCGGCCAGCGTCATGCACTGGTTGGCGACCTCGACGCCGACGCGCCGGAACGCCGACTCGATCGCCATGCCGGATTCGACGCAGATCAGCAGGAGGTCGAGGGCGTCGGGCCAGTTGCGCTGGATCACCGCCTGGCGCTTCGAGATCTGGTTGCGCAGGAAGAGCTCGGGCGCCTTGATGCCGAGATAGAGCGCCACCACCACCATGCCGAAGCGGATCAGCACCGGCTGGTTCACCACCTCCAGCACGAACAGGTAGAACGCCGCCAGGACGAAGAAGGCGATCGGGATCACCAGGCGGAAGAACAGGAACCCGATCTCGGCCTGGGGCCCGCGGTAGCCCGCCATCATCAGGCTGTTCTTGGCGTGCTCGGTGCCGAGCCAGTCGCCGAGATGCAGGCGCTCGACCACCCGCTTCATGTAGGCCTTGGGCTCGTGGCGCAAGCTCGCCTTCTGGTTCAGGCGCTCCCGCTCGCGCAGGCGGATGCGGTCGCGCTCCTTGCCGACGCCCTTCAGGCGGCCGGCGAGCCGGTCGGGCTCCAGGAAGGGCTGGGCCAGGGTGAAGACCGTGGCGGCGGCGGCCACTGCGGCGAGCATCGCGCCGACGACATACGGGTCGATGAGCTGGGACAGGAACGGCACGCACCGCCTCCGGAAGTTGTCCGAGAATCAGATGTCGAAGCTGATCATCTGCTTCATCACGAAGACGCCGACCATCATCCACACGGCGGAGCCGGCAAGAGCGATGTGGCCGGTCGAGGTGGTCCAGAGCAGCGAGATGTAGTCGGGGCTGGTGAGGTAGGCCAGACCGGCGACGACGAAGGGCAGGGAGGCGATGATCGCCGCCGAGGCCTTGGCCTCCATGCTCATCGCCTTCACCTTCTCGGCCATCTTGCGCCGGTCGCGCAGCACCCGCGAGAGATTGCCCAAAGCCTCCGAGAGGTTGCCGCCGGATTTCTGCTGGATGCCGACCACGATGGCGAAGAAGTTCGCCTCCGGCACCGGCATGCGCTCGTAGAGGCGCGACACCGCCTCCGACAGCGACATGCCGACGGCCTGGGCCTCGACCATCGCCCGGAACTCGCTCTTGACCGGCTCCTGCGCCTCGCGGGCGATGATGCGCAGGCAGTCGCCGACCGGAAGACCCGAGCGGATGCCGCGCACGATCACGTCCATGGCGTTGGGCAGTTCGAGGATGAAGCGCGTCATCCGGCGCTTGCGCAGATAGGAGAGGATCCAGCGCGGCAGGCCGAGGCCCGCCGCGAAGGCGAGGCCGAGCGCCAGGAGCGCGTCGCCGCTCATCAGGAGGCCGAAGGCCCCGACCAGAAGGCCGCCGATCGCGCTGAAGACGTAGAACTGCTTCTTGCCGATCGCGAGGCCCGCCTGGGTCAGCCGCAGGTCGAGGCTGACGCGGGCCTTCTTCTCCTTGTCCTCGATCTCCTTGAGGCTCTTGGCGACCTGGTCGCGGCGGCTCACCGCCTGCACGCGCTCGGCGGCCTGGCGCTGGCCCACCAGGGCCTGCTGGCGCTTGCTGGCCCGGGCCTCGCTCGGCAGAAGCGGCACCACCACCGCCGAGGCGATCGCCACCGCGCTCACCGTGAGCAGCCCGGCCGCGATCACGGCGTCGAGGTCGATCACGGGCGCCTCCCCACGGCCGCGCGCGGCGTCATGCCGGCTCCTCCGTGCGGACTTCCGCCGCGTCGAGGGCGGCGGCGAGCGCCCGGTCCTCGCCGTAATAGCGCGCCCGGTCCCAGAATCGCGGCCGGCCGACGCCGGTCGAGCGGTGGCGGCCGATCAGCTTGCCGGTCGCGTCCTCGCCGACGATGTCGTAGATGAACAGGTCCTGGGTGATGATGACGTCGCCCTCCATCCCCATCACCTCGGTGATGTGGGTGATGCGCCGGGAGCCGTCGCGCAGGCGGGCGGCCTGGACGATGACGTCGATCGAGCCGGCGATCATCTCGCGCAGGGTCTTGGCCGGCAGGGTGAAGCCGCCCATGGCGATCATCGACTCGATGCGGCCCAGGCACTCGCGCGGCGAGTTGGCGTGCAGCGTCCCCATCGAGCCGTCATGGCCGGTATTCATCGCCTGGAGGAGGTCGAAGGCCTCGGGTCCGCGCACCTCGCCGACGATGATCCGCTCGGGCCGCATGCGCAGGCAGTTCTTGATCAGGTCGCGCATCGTGACCTGGCCCTGTCCCTCGAGGTTGGGCGGGCGCGTCTCCAGGCGCACGACGTGCGGCTGCTGCAACTGCAGCTCGGCCGCGTCCTCGCAGGTGATGATGCGCTCGTCGTCGTCGATGTAGCGGGTGAGGCAGTTAAGGAGCGTGGTCTTGCCCGAGCCGGTGCCGCCCGACACCACCACGTTGCAGCGCACCCGCCCGATGATCTGCAGGATCTTGGCGCCCTCGGGCGAGATCGAGCCGAAGCGGGTGAGCTGGTCGAGGGTGAGCTTGTCCTTCTTGAACTTGCGGATGGTCAGCGCCGGGCCGTCGATGGCGAGCGGCGGCGCGATCACGTTGACGCGCGAGCCGTCCGGCAGGCGCGCGTCGCAGATCGGCGAGGATTCGTCGACCCGGCGGCCGACCTGGCTGACGATCCGCTGGCAGATGTTCATCAGCTGCTGGTTGTCGCGGAAGCGCACCCCCGTCAGCTGGATCTTGCCGCCGACCTCGATGTAGGTCCGGTTGGCGCCGTTCACCATCACGTCGGCGATGTCGTCGCGGGCGAGCAGCGGCTCGAGCGGGCCGTAGCCGAGCACGTCGTTGCAGATGTCGTCGAGCAGCTCCTCCTGCTCGGCGATCGACATCACGACGTTCTTGAGGCCGATGATCTCGATGACGATGTCGCGGATTTCCTCCCGCGCCGCATCCGGCTCGAGCCGGGCGAGCTGGGTGAGGTCGATCGCCTCGATCAGGGCGCCGAAGATCATGCTCTTCGTGCGGTAATACTCGTCCGAGCGGGCATTCTCCGGCGGGGCCTGCACCTCGCGGGGCGGGGTCGGGACCGGTTCGGCCCGTTTTCCGTCCTGAAACACCGGCGCGGCCGCCTCCGGGAGGACCGGGGCGGGGCCGGCGGGGCGCGGGGCCGGCGCCTTTTGCGCCGTCGCTCCGGGTCTCCTGCCGAACATGGGATCAGCGGCCTTCCTGCGACGCGGGCTTGAGGGGGATCCGGGCCACCGCTGCGGGCGGCGCGGATCGCGATAGGGACGAGGCCGGCCGGATCACGACGCCTTGCGGCGGGCGAGGCGGGCGAGCAGCGGCTGCAGCGGGTTCGCCCGGCCGCGGCGGGCCTCCGCGCGGCCGGTCAGGCTGCCGGCGAGTTCGCTCAGGATCTCGGTCACCTTGGATCCGGGCTGAACCTCCGCCAGCATCTGGCCGTTATTGGCGGCGGTGCCGAACAGGGCGGGCTCGAACGGCACCGCGGCGGCGACCGGGGCGTCGAGGGCCTTGGCGAATTCCGTGACGGCGATCTCGGGCCGCTTGGGCATGCCGACCCCGTTGAGGAGCAGGCGCGGCGCGCGGTCGTGGGGCCGGGCGCTGCGCAGCACCTCGAACAGGTTGCGGGCGTTGCGCAGGGACGCGAGGTCGGGGGCGGCCACCACCACGATCTCGTCGGCGCCGATCAGCATGCGCCGGCACCAGGCCGACCAGGCATGCGGCACGTCGAGCACGATGCAGGGCACGCTCGCCCGCAGGACGTCGATCACGCCGTCGAAGGTGCCCTCCGAGAAGTCGGTCGGGCGGTCGAGGGTCGCGGGCGCGGCGAGCAGGCTCAGGTTGTCGGTGCATTTCGACAGGAGCCGGTCGACGAAGTTCGCGTCGACCCGCTCGGGCGCGAACACCGCCTCGGCCACCCCCTGCGGCGGATCCTGGTTGAAGTTGAGGCCGGCGGTGCCGAAGGCGACGTCGAGATCGGCGATCACCGTCGCGGTGCCGAAGTCGCGGGCCACCGACCAGGCGATGTTGTGGGCGAGCGTCGAGGCGCCGACGCCGCCCTTGGCGCCGACCACGGCGATGGTCCGGCCGAGGGGCTCGGCGGTCGGATCGCTGAACAGCTCCGAGATCGCCGCGATCACCGCCACGGGATCGATCGGCGCGATCAGGTACTCGCTCACGCCACGGCGCATGAACTCGCGGTAGAGCACCACGTCGTTGACGTGGCCGATCACCACCACCTTGGTGCCGGCGTCGCAGACCTCCGCCAGGCTGTCGAGGGCCGACAGGGGATGGGATCGCCCGGCGCCGATCTCGACCATGAGGACGTTCGGGGTCGGCGCGTTGCGGAAGGCCTCGACGGCGGCGGCGCCGCCGCCCATCTGGACGCGGGCATGCGCCTTCTGCATCCGCCGGTCGCCGGCCGCCGCCTCGATCGCCGCCGCGACCTCGGCGCTCTCGCAGAAGGCCTGCACGGTGATGCGGGGGACCGGGGGGATGACCCTGGCGGTGGGATCGCCGGGCTCAGACATGGTACGCTCTCCGCCCGCAGGACGACGATCCCCCGGCGCGGTTACGCCTCGTCGCAGGAGCGGCCCTGGTCCGGCGCGTCGTCATCTCACTGTCCCACCTGGCTCTTCACGCTCGCGCGACCATCCTGCTTCCAAGTGGTTGACGGATCCTTTCCGGTGCGCAGGTCGGTCAGGTTCTGGGTCCGGCTCACCGTGTCGATCCGGCCCTCCTGGCGGCCGCGCACGAGGTCGATCGGATCGGCGATCTGGCTCGCGACGTTCGACCGGGTGGCGCAGCCGAAATTCCAGTAATTCTCGTTGCGGGCGTTGAAGCCCGGATCGCTGAAGCCGAGATCCTGCGGCCAGAGCCCGCAGGCTCCCGCTACCTTGGCCTGCATGCGCTGGAAGCTCAGCCGCAACGGCGCGCTCACCGCGACGTTGGCGACCGGATAGGGCGCGACGACGATCTCCCGCGCGCCCACCCCCCGGGCGAGCGCCCGGCCGCGCACGCTCTCCAGGGTGCGCTCGACCGCCGGACCGGGCACCTGCGAGCCCCGCGGCACCTCCAGGACCAGGACGCCGCGGCCGTAGCGGCGGTACTCGGTGAGGAAGGCGTCGACGTCGTCGGCCTGGCGCGGGTCGACGTGTCCGGTCCCGGTGACGAACACGTCGAGGCTGCGGGGCGAGTCCGACAGGACGAACGGGTGCCGCTCGGCGGCGGTCGACGGGCCGGTCGAGCCCGTAGTCAGCCCGCCTCTGGAGGCGCAGGCGGCGAGGCTGGCCGAGGCGGCCAGCAGGATCAGGCGGAGGGCGATGCGGGTCATGGCGGTGATCTGCCTCGGAGGGCCGGGGTCCCGGGCACGGATTTCGGGGCGAGGATGTCTGGGCTGACGTCAGTCGGTGATGAAGCCGACGCGGCCGCGATAGCTCGACCCGAGGGGGGCGGCGCCGACCACGCCGTACAGGCGGTTGAAGCGGCCGAGCAGGACCGCCTGGCCGTCGCTCGCCTCGGTGAAGCCGTCGTCGGGCTTGCGCACCTGGCCCGGGTCCATCGGCTTGGCGATGTAGGGCGTGACCATGATCATCAGCTCCGTCTCCTGGCGCTGGTAGTCCCGGGAGCGGAACAGGGCGCCGAGGATCGGCAGGTTGAGCATGCCGGGCAGGCCGCTGATCGCCTGGCGGTTGCGCTGCTGGATCAGGCCCGCGATCATCATCGTGCCGCCGGAGGCCAGCTCGACGGTGGTCTCGGACTTGCGGACCGTCAGGCCCGGCACCGAGATGGTGTTGTTGCCGTTCGAGACGGGGATCGCGTTCTGGGGATCGAGCTCGGTGACGTTGGTGCCGACCCGGATCGAGATCCGGTTCTCCGACTGGACCACCGGCGTGAAGTTGAGGGCGACGCCGTAGGGCTTGTAGTCGATGCCGACCGAGCAGTTCGCGGCGGTCGAGGCCACGGCCGCGGTGCAGCTCTGGCTGGTCGGGACCGGGATCTCGCCGCCGGCGGTGAAGTTCGCGGCCTCGCCGGAGATCGCCGTCAGGGTCGGCTCGGCCAGCACCCGCGACACCCCGGCCTGCTCGAAGGCCTTCAGGGTCGCCTGCAGCGAGAACCCGCCCGAATTCACCGTGCCCTGCAGGACGTTGTTGGGCGGGAACGCGCCGCCGGTGAGCGGGAACGGCAGCGTGTTGACGAAGTTCATGTTGCTCCAGTTGGCATTCAGGTTGATGCCGAACTGCTTGAGCACCTGGCGCGAGACCTCGACCACGGTGACGCGCAGCATCACCTGGTCCTTGCCGCGGATCGTCAGGTTGTTGATCACCGCGCCGCGGGCGCCTCCCCCGGCCGCGCCGGTGCCGACGAAGGCGTTGGCGATGTCGATGGCCTGCTGGGCTTCCTGGGCGGAGCCGACCGAGCCGGTGAGCAGCACCGAATCGCCCGCCGGACGCACGTCGAACCGGGCGCCGGGGATGCTGCCGGCCAGCGTCTGGCGCAGCACGTTGAGGTCGCGCCCGACCGTGACGTCGAGGGCGGCGATCTGACGGCCTTCGCCGTCCATCACGAAGATCGAGGTGGCGCCGTTCTCGATGCCGATGATGAACACCTTGCGGGTCGAGCGCACGACGGCGTTCGCCACCTTGGGGTTCGCCACGAACACCTCCTTGGCGTCCCGCGGCAGGTCGATCACCAGCGACCGGCCCATGGTGAGGTCGACGCGGCGCGACACGTCGGCCTCGTTGGGGCCGACATTCACCACCGGCGCCGGCGCGAGGCCGCCGCGCTGGCCCGTCCCGCGCAGGCCGATGCCGTCGAGCGCCGCGGCGGGACCGGCCGCGAGGACGGCCAGGGCGCCCGCGCAGGCGGCACGCGCGACGAGGCTGCGGGAGGCGGGGCGATGGGCTGCACCGGGAGGCTCGGGCTTCGTCATGGAACGGGGACTCGCGGGGCGGGAAGAGGCGCGGCGGTCGAAGGGGGATCCGCTCATCGGCGGGGCATCTGCTTGCTGACGCCGTAGCGCACGACGGTGAGGCCGCCACTCTCCGCCGCCTGCGGCTCCGGCGCGTCCGGGGCGGCCTGCCCGGCATCGGCGAGGCTGCGCAGGGTGAGGGAGAGCTGGCCGACCTTCTGGGCCAGGGTGACCGCCTCGGCCTGGGCCGGGGTGAGCTCGAGCGTCGCGGTATCGCCGGTGACCACCCGCTCGCCGTTGCGCTCCTGCACGGTCTGGCCGACGGCCAGGACCCGGATGTTGGTCAGGATGGTCGCGGCGGTCTGGACGTCGCCGGTGCCGGAGCGGGAGGCATCCTCGTCGCGGGCGGTGCGCAGCACGTCGACCCGGTCGTTCGGCAGGATGAAGCCGCCGGCGGTGTTCGAGCCGCGGGCATCGATCGAGATCGCGACGGCGCGCTTGCCGGAGGGCAGGATCGCCGACAGGAAGCCGCTGCCGTTGGCCTTGATCAGCTTCTCGCGCCGGATCGGCTCGCCGGAGAGGAACGGGCTGCGCACGATCGACCCCACCGTGTCCTCGAGCGCCGTCGGTGCCGCACCGCGCTGGAGGGAGCCGTCGCTTGCCGCGGATTTCGGCCAGGATTGCCAGCGCAGGTCCGCGGGCTTGATGGTCTGCCCCATCGGCAGCTCGGCGGCGGCGACCAGCACCTCCGCCATCTCCATCGCCGGGGGCGGCGCGGCGACGGTCACGGCCGGCGGCGGCGGCGGGGGCTCGCGGCCGCTCATCATGACGAAGGCACCGAAGCCGGTCACGACGGCGACGCTGATGAGAAGCAAGCGCGATGACTTCATGAGGCGCCAACGAGTGAACGGACAAGGGACGGCGCGGCGCCGTCCCTTGTCCGCACTTCATCAGGCATTCCTCAAATTAAGGTTAATCGCGCTTAGGGTTAACGCTTCGTCGCGATCGGTCCAGGAGGACCGTCCCGGTCGCCGGACAGGGCTGAGCGACGGCCGCCCCCTGGGGCACCGTCGCTCCTGTCCCGGATCGGATGCATGAAGACCGTGCGCCCGGGGGCCGGGGGGGTTCAGCCCGGCAGAGCAAGGCGCCAGAGCGTGGCCGAGGGGCAGGTGACGAGGGCCGAGGCCGCGAGCGCCACGCCGTAGGGCATGCCGACCGATCGGTCGTGCAGGTGCACGGCGAAGGGCCACGCCGCCGCGAAGCCGGGCAGGGGATGGCGGCGCATCGCCAGGATGGCCAGCGCCAGGACGCCGCCGAGCATCGAGGCGTTCACCACGTAGTCGAGCAGGGGGCCGGAGCCGAGCCACAGGGCGGTCGCCGCCGCCAGCTTGGCATCGCCGCCGCCGATCACGCCGGCCGAGAACAGCCCGAACCCGATCGCCAGAACCAGGAGGCCGGCCCCGGCATGCGCGGCGATAAGCGCCCAGTCGAGCCCGGTCGCGACGGCGAGCAGCGTGAAGGCTCCGACGAGCGCCGCGCTCACCCGGTTGGGAATCGTCATCGTGAGGATGTCGCTCATGGCCGCGTAGGCCATCAGGAACGGGAACACGACGAGGAGGCAGAGGCTGGCCATGCGGGCTCGCGGCAGGAAAGCGGGTATGCGGGGCCGGGCCGCCGGTGGAGGGGCGGTCTCGGCGTCTCGCATCTCCTGGGACGCGCCGACCCGCCGGATGCGGGTCGGCCCATGACGTCCAGACAACACCGTCGAAAATGCATCGCCCGATGCGGAGGAGGTCCTCCCGTCGAACGAGATGCCGTCAAATCCAATGCGCGGAGCAAGGCCCGATCGCCGCGCGATCGAGCGCCTGTCTTACTTGAGGCTGTTGGCGATCTTGTTGAACTGGTTGCCCAGGTTGTTGCCGACCGTGCCGGCGGCGACGATCACCGCGAGGGCGATCAGGGTCGCGATCAGGCCGTACTCGATCGCGGTGGCGCCGGACTCGTCGCTGACGAAACGCTTCAGCTTGGTGATCATAACTCGGTTCCCGCCTCAGTGGTCTCGGTTAGTCCGTCGACAATCGACTGGCGCCGATCGGGACTGACGACAAGCTATGCGGGCCACGTTGAGGTTGGGTTAAAACGATCGTCGCTCCCGTGTCGCTGAACCGAAATCGCCGCCTTGGTTAACGATCGGTCCATCGGCTTTTCGGGCGCTATGACGCCGGGTCGCCGCACCGGGCTTAGCGGTTTGTCAACCGTCCGGCGCTTGACTGTCGGATGTCATGAGACGCGTCCGAAAGACCATCCGCCGATGAGCCCGCACCGCGATCCGAGCCTTCCGCGCGCAGCGGGCCTGCCCTCCGCCGCCAGCGTCCTGGCGTCCGCGCTCGTCGTGTCCGCCGCGCTCTCTGCCGCCGTGCTCCTGGCCCCCGCCGCCGCGCGGGCGAACGACGGATCGACGGTGACGGTCTCGGTCGACAACGCCAAGGTGATCCGCCTTCCGGAACGCACCGCCACGGTGATCGTCGGCAACCCGATCATCGCCGACGTGTCGCTGCAGCGGAACGGAATCGTGGTCCTGACCGGCAAGAGCTTCGGCAGCACCAACCTCATCGCCCTGGACGGAGCCGGCACCATGCTGGCGGAAACCGCGATCAGCGTGCGGGCGGGCAGCCCGTCGGTGGTGACGGTGCAGCGCGGGCTCGAGCGCGAATCCTATTCCTGCACGCCGGCCTGCCAGCCGGCGGTGCAGCTCGGCGACGCGCAGCGCTACTTCTCCGAGGTGAGCGCCCAGACCGGCCAGCGCAACTCGCTGGCGATCGCGGGCGCCGGGGCCGCGGCTGCGGCGGGGCGCTGAAGTCTCGACGATCGGCGCAACCGATCCGCAACGCTTCGACCCATAGAAGTCTCTCACGGCACTCCCGTCGCGCCGCCGCCGCAAGCGACCGTCAGCGATCGATCCTGCCCGCGAGGCGCCATTCCGCCGGTTCGCCTCGGTCCAGTCGCCGCCCCTCCCTCCGGACCTGAACCGCGCCATGCCCCGTCACCGCCCGCTCGATGCCGTCGGAAAGCCGGCCGGACGGGTCCCCGCGCTCTGCGGCCGGATCGGCGCGCGGGTCGCCCGGTTCCCGTCCGACCGCGAGGGGGCGACAGCGGTGGAATTCGCGCTGATCGCGATGCCGTTCCTCTGTCTCGTCGCGGCGATCGTCGAGACCGCGCTCGCCTTCTTCGCCGGCCAGGTCCTCGACAATGCGGTCTCGAGCGCGTCGCGCCAGCTCTATACCGGGCAGTTCCAGGCGGCCCGGTCCGGCGATCCGGCCCCGCCGCCCGACACCACCGCGCAGGCGGTCGCCTTGCAGAAGTTCAAGGACGCGATCTGCCACGGCCGGGTGACGATCTTCTCGTGCAGCAGCGTCAAGGTCGACGTGCTGGCGATGGCCGACGGCTCCGACCTCACGCCGCAGAGCCCGGTCGACGGCGCCAGGCGCGACTGGCGGACCGATTTCGGCACGCATTACCAGAACCCGGGTTCGAACCAGATCGTGATCGTGCAGGCGGCGGTGGAGTTCCCGGTCTTCTTCGGCTTCCTCAACCCCGACACCCTGGCGAATGGCAGGCGGGTGCTGCAGAGCACCGTGGTCTTCCGCACGGAGCCGTTCCAATGATCGCGCGAGGGAAGCCGGGCCGCCCGGGCGCAGGGTTGCGCCTCCGGCGCGATGCCGCGCGCTTCGGGCGCGGCTTTGCGCGCTACTCGCGCGCACAGGACGGCGTCGCCGCGGTCGAGTTCGCGATGGTGCTGCCGCTCCTCGTGCTGCTCTACTTCGGCGCCACGGATCTCGCCGGCTACGTCAGCAACTTCCGCAAGGTGACCCTGTCGGCCCGCGCCGTGGCCGATCTGCTGGCGCGGGAGGGGGGGGACGTCTCGCCGGGGCAGTTCGCCGCCATCGTGAGGGCGGGACGGGCGGTGCTGGCCCCCTATGACGGCGCCTCGGCGCGAATCGCCGCCAAGGCGATCGGCGTCTACGACGCCAATGGCAGGGCCAGGGTCTGCTCCTACCAGGTGGAGGCCGGCAACGCCGCCGCGCCGGCGCCGAGCGGACCGACCGACGTGCCGACGGTGCCCGACGCCTACAAGAAGGCCGGCGCCCGCTACCTCGTCGTCGAGCTGACCATGGCCTACAAGCCGATCTTCGCCGCCGGCCTGGCCAAGCGGTTCAACCTCGGCACCCAGACCGAAACCGTGATCTGGCCGGTACGCAACGGCAAGGTCTACAACGTCGCGGTCACCTCGAACCCGGAAGTCGTGCTGCCGACCGTCGTGAGCAACAGCAACGGCGGGGCCTGCCCGGTCCCATGACGCCCGGCCGGGCCCGGCCGGCCGGTCCCACGCTCAGCCCCGCAGGATCAGTCATCCTCGCAGGATCATCTTGCCTCCCGCGACCTCGAACCCGCGCAGGCGGCGCAGGAACGACATGCCGAGCAGGCTCGTGTCGAGGCGTCCGCTCGGCAGCACCAGGGCGTCGACGTCGCGCAACCTGATTTCGCCGATCCGCATCTCCCGCACCCGCACGCGGGCGGCCGGCACCGGCCCGTTGGCCGTGGCGACCTGCGCGGTGAAGTCGCGCTCGGTGACGTTGAGCCCGATCCGGCCCGCATCCTCGCGGGTGAAAACGCAGAGCGTGGCGCCGGTATCGACCAGCATGCGCAGCACCTGCCCTTCGACCTCCGGGTGGACCCGGAAATGACCGGACAGGTCCTGGGCGAGGGTCACGCTGCCGTCGGATCCGGGCGGGATGCCCGGCGCCGCCGGGGAGGACGCGGCGGCCGGGGCGCGTCCGATCCGGGCGACCCGCTCGATCACGGGTCCGCCGGTCAGCACGGCGCCGGCGAGCACGCCGAGGGCCCAGAGGATCGGGCGCGTCACGGACAATCTCCGGGTGGGAGGAGGGATGGCGGGCAGGCTCGCGCCGGACCGGTTAAGGATCCGTCCGGCGGTCGCGTCGACTCCCGGTCGATCCCCGCTTCTCGCCAGTTCTTGCCATCGGGGCCCGCGTCTGCTAGCAGCACCCCGCCCGCCGGACACCCTTGGAGGCCGGATTCCCGTCTTGGGAACGGGCGTGGCGACGTCGGTTCACAGGGCCGTCCTCGAGGGGGGCGGCCTTCGGCGTTTGAGCCATCCGCAAACACCAGTTTTAAGGATCACGCCATGAGCGCCGTGAAGCCGCTTGAGGCCGTGGCACGCGACCGGGTCGGCAAGGGGGCCGCCCGGGCCGTTCGTCGCCAGGGCCAGGTGCCGGCCGTCATCTACGGGGGCAACCAGCCGCCGCAGGCCATCGCCATCGACCTCATCCGCACCCGCACCCTGATCTACGCCGGCGGTTTCCGGACCACCGTGTTCGAGATCAGCGCCGGCGGCCGCAAGGTCCGGGCGATCCCGCGCGACTTCCAGCTCGACCCGGTCACCGGCGTGCCGCTGCACGTCGACTTCCTGCGCGTCGTCGCCGGCCAGTCGATCGAGGTCGAGGTGCCGGTGCACTTCACCAACGAGGACGCGGCCCCCGGCATCAAGCAGGAGGGCGGCACGCTCAACGTGGTCCACCACACCGTCACGGTCGAGGTCGCCCCCGAGTCGATCCCGGATGCCATCACGGTCGACCTGACCGGCAAGGCGATCGGCGACACCGTCCACGTCTCCGACCTGCCGGCCCCGGCCGGCGTCTCCTTCGTGCTCGGCGGTGACGAGGTCGTCGCCACGGTCGTGCCGCCGACGGTGCTCGGCGCCGAGGTCGAGGCCGAGGAGGCCGCGGTGGCCGAGGCCGCCCGCGCCGAGTCGGCCGCCGAGGCCGAGGCCGAGGCTGCCGAAGAGGCCGCCAAGGACGAGGCCGCCAAGGAGGACTGAGCCCTCCGGGTTCGCCCTCATCCTGTCATGGGACGCCCCGGTCGCGAGACCCGGGGCGTCTTTTCGCTTTCTCGGGGAGCTGTCTGTCGCCATGCGGCTGTTCGTCGGCCTCGGCAATCCCGGGACCCGCTACGCGGGCAACCGGCACAATATCGGCTTCATGGCGCTCGACGCGATCGCGCGCCGGCACCGCGCCGCGCCGTGGCGCCGCAAGTTCCAGGGCGACTGCACCGAGGCGGTGATCGGCAGTGAGCGCGTGCTGCTCCTGAAGCCCCTGACCTTCATGAACGAATCCGGCCGGGCGGTCGCGGAAGCGCAGCGCTTCTACAAGATCCCGCTGGAGGGCGTGGTGGTGTTCCACGACGAGCTCGATCTGGCTCCCGCCAAGCTCCGGGTGAAGAAGGGCGGCGGCAATGCCGGCCATAACGGGCTGCGCTCGATCACCGCGCAATGCGGCAACGAGTATTGGCGCGCCCGCCTCGGCATCGGTCACCCGGGCGACAAGGCCCTGGTCCACGCCTACGTGCTCAACGACTTCGCCAAGGCCGAGATGCCGTGGGTCGAGGACCTGTGCGATGCGATGGCGGACGCGGCCGAGCTCATGGCCGCGGGCGAGGATGCCCGCTTCCAGAACAAGGTCCACGTCGCCATGGCCGGGCGCGGCTGGGACGAGGTGAAGCGCGTCGGCGAGAAGCCGGCTTGACCCCGACATCTCCACACCGCAATGGCGACGCACCAGACAAGCGGGCCGGCGGTCCAAGCAATTCGAACGGAACGATCTGATGGGCTTCAAATGCGGCATCGTCGGCCTGCCGAACGTCGGCAAGTCGACGCTCTTCAACGCGCTGACGCAGACCGCGGCGGCGCAGGCGGCGAACTATCCGTTCTGCACCATCGAGCCCAACGTGGGCGAGGTGGCGGTGCCGGATAGCCGGCTCGACGACCTCGCCCGGATCGCCTCCTCGAAGGAGATCATCCCGACCCGCCTGACCTTCGTCGACATCGCCGGCCTGGTCCGCGGCGCCTCGAAGGGGGAGGGCCTCGGCAACCAGTTCCTCGCCAACATCCGCGAGGTCGACGCCATCGCGCATGTCGTGCGCTGCTTCGAGGACGGCGACGTCACCCACGTCGAGGGCAAGGTCGACCCGATCGCCGACATCGAGACGATCGAGACCGAGCTGATGCTCGCCGACCTCGACAGCCTCGAGAAGCGCCTCACCGCGCTCGAGAAGAAAGCCAAGGGCGCCGACAAGGAAGCCAAGGAGACCCTCGACCTCGTCCAGCGCGCCCTCCCGCTCCTGCGCGACGGCAAGCCGGCCCGCCTCGTCCAGCGCAAGGCCGAGGAGGAGCGCCTGTTCTCGCAGCTCGGCCTGATGACGGCCAAGCCCGTGCTCTACGTCTGCAACGTCGAGGAAGGCGCGGCCGATTCGGGCAACGCCCATTCGGCCGCCGTCTTCGCCCGCGCGAAGGAGGAGGGCGCCAAGGCGGTCGTCGTCTCGGCCAAGATCGAGAGCGAGATCGCGGTGCTGCCGCCGGCCGAACAGGTCGAGTACCTGGAGGCGGTCGGCCTCGCCGAGCCGGGCCTGAACCGGGTGATCCGCGCCGGCTACGAGTTGCTCGGCCTCATCACCTACTTCACCGTGGGCCCCAAGGAGGCGCGGGCCTGGACCATCACCAAGGGCACCCGCGCGCCTGCAGCCGCCGGGGTGATCCACACCGACTTCGAGAAGGGCTTCATCCGCGCCGAGACCATCGCCTTTGCCGATTACACGGCGCTGAAGGGCGAGGCCGGGGCCCGCGAGGCCGGCAAGCTCCGGCTCGAAGGCAAGGAGTACCTGGTACAGGACGGCGACGTGCTGCATTTCCGCTTCGCCAACTGACGAGCCGATGGATCTCGTCCGGCGCCACGACTGGAACCTGACGCCGACGCGAGCGGTGGCGCTCCAGCGTGAGCTCGCCGACGAGATCGTGGCCGACAAAGCCCTCGATCTCGACGCCGTGCGGCTCGTCGCCGGCGTCGACGTCAGCGTGAAGAACGACCGGTCGCACGCGGCGATCGTGGTCGCGACCTATCCGGATTTCCGGGTGGTCGAGACCGTGACGGCCTTGATGCCGACGCCGTTCCCCTACGTGCCGGGCTTGCTGAGCTTTCGCGAGGGCCCGGTGCTGGAAGAGGCGTTCGGGCGCTTGAAGGCCGAGCCGGACGTGTTCCTGTTCGACGGCATGGGAACGGCGCATCCGCGCCGCATCGGCATCGCCAGCCATCTGGGCCTGTGGCTCCAGCGTCCGACGATCGGGGTCGGCAAGACCCGGCTCTGCGGCCGCAACGCCCCGCTCGCCGAGGAGAAGGGCGCCCACCAGCCCTTGATCGACAAGGGTGAGACGATCGGCGCGGTGGTCCGCACCCGCACGGGCAAGCACCCGCTCTTCATCTCGCCGGGGCACCTCGCCGACATCCCGTCGAGCGTCGCCCTGGTGCTGGCCTGTGCGCCGAAATTCCGCCTGCCCGAGCCGATCCGCCTCGCGCACAAGGCCGCGGGGGCCTTCGGTTAAAGGCGTTTGCGTCAGACCTTCGCCGTGCTAGCCCGGCGGCCCGCAACGCCGCCGGACGCTCCCCATGCCCCGTTATTGCTTCGAGGATCTCACGCCCGGCGTCACGCTCGATTTCGGGCCGCTGGTCGTGAGCCGCGACGACATCGTGGGCTTTGCCCGCGAATTCGATCCGCAGGGCTTCCACACCGACGAGGCGGCGGCGAAAGAGAGCTTCGTCGGCGGGCTGATCGCCTCGGGCTGGCATACCTGCGCGCTCGGCATGCGGCTGGTCGCCGACGGCTTCATCCTGCAATCGAGCTCGATGGGCTCGCCCGGCATCGAGGAGGTGCGCTGGCTGCGCCCGGTGCGGCCGGGTGATGAACTGTCGATGCGGATGAGCGTGACCGAGAGCCGGCCCTCCGGCAGCAAGCCCGACCGCGGCTTCGTGCGTTTCCTGCTCACGATCACCAACGGCGCCGGACAGCCGGTGATGACCCAGGATTTCTGGGCGATGTTCGGCAAGGCCGGCACGCCGCCGCTGCCGCCCCGTCCGCGCCCGCCGGAGGGGCCGGCGCCGGCCGCTCTGCCCGACGGTGAGGCGCTGCCCTCCGCCTACCTGGAGGACATGCCGCTGAACCGGTCTTTCGACCTCGGCGCGCACCACTTCACCCGCGACGACATCCTGCGCTTCGCCCGCGCCTTCGACCCGCAGCCGTTCCACGTCGACGAGGCGGCGGCCGCGCAGACGCATTTCGGCGGCTTGTGCGCCTCGGGCTGGCACACGGCGGCGGCGTGGATGAAGCGGATGGTGGCGGGCCGCGACCGCGGCCGGGCGCTCGCGATGCAGCGCGGCGAGCCGATCGTCGAAGGCGGGCCTTCTCCGGGCTTTCGCGACCTGCAATGGTTGAAGCCCGTCTATGCCGGCGACACGATCCGCTACGACGTGACCCTGACCGAGGCCCGGCCCTCGCGCACCCGGCCGGGCTGGGGCGTCGTCGGCCACACGGCGACGGGAACCAACCAGCGCGGGGAGCCGGTGTTCCGATTCTCGGGGGCGTGGCTGGCGCCGAGCCGGGGGCGTGATCGGCGGTCCGCTCGGGGACCGTAACCCGCAGGGTCGTTCCACCCTCCATCGTCATCCCGGGTTCCGCGACGCGGCCCCGGGATGACCCTGTGAGGTGGACGTGTCGTCTCTCGTTCTGCAACGAGGCAGTCTACGCCGCCGCCCTCCGCTCCGGATACAGCCCGAGCAGCCCCTCCGGCGTCGCCTCCGCCACGCCGCGCTCGGTGATGATGCCGGTGACGAGCCGAGCCGGGGTCACGTCGAAGG
This sequence comes from Methylobacterium sp. 142-1Y, assembly GCF_057747795.1. Lineage (NCBI taxonomy): Bacteria > Pseudomonadati > Pseudomonadota > Alphaproteobacteria > Hyphomicrobiales > Methylobacteriaceae > Methylobacterium > Methylobacterium sp. 142-1Y. Next base: position 2,914,773 of record NZ_CM173224.1, read on the forward strand.
CCGGGTTCGCCACGGGGCTGCCGGGCGAGACCACCGCCACGGTGGCGAAGGCGCCGTCGTCGGTGCGGCCGGTGAGGTGGGTCACCTCGCGGGCGTCGCGCTCCTCGATCGGGATGCCGGCGACGCCGTCGGTGAGCGTCCAGTCGATCGTCGAGAACGGGAGCGCGGCGTAGAACGGCACGCCGCAATCGCGGGCGGCGAGCGCCTTCAGGTAGGTGCCGATCTTGTTGCAGACGTCGCCGGTCGAGGTGGTGCGGTCCGATCCGACGATGCAGAGATCGACCTGCCCATGCTGCATGAGATGCCCGCCGGCATTGTCGGCGATCACCGTGTGGGGGACGCCGTGGGCTTTGAGCTCGTAGGCGGTGAGCGCCGCGCCCTGGTTGCGCGGGCGGGTCTCGTCGACCCAGACATGGATCGGCAGACCGGCATCGTGCGCGACGTAGATCGGCGCCAGCGCCGTGCCCCAATCGACGGTCGCGAGCCAGCCCGCATTGCAGTGGGTCAGGACGTTGACCGGTCCGCTCTTCGTGCGGGCGATGTCGGCGATCAAGGCCGCCCCGTGCTCGCCGATCGCCCGGCAGCTCGCCACGTCCTCGTCGGCGATGCGGGCGGCCTCCGCAAAGGCGGCGGCCTCGCGCTCGGCCGGGGCGAGGGGGTGCAGCAGGCCTGCGACCCGGGCGAGGGCCCAGGCCAGGTTGATCGCCGTCGGCCGCGTGGCGGCGAGCCGCGCTCGCGCCCCGTCGAGGTTGCGGTCGGACGGGTCCTCCCGCATCGCCAGCGCCAGCCCGTAGGCGGCGGTGGCGCCGATCAGCGGCGCGCCGCGCACGATCATGGTGCGGATCGCGATGGCGGCCTCCGCCTCGCTCGTGAGCGTCCTCGTCTCGAAGGCGAAGGGCAGGCGGGTCTGGTCGATGACGCAGATCCCCTCGCCGTCGGGCGCGGGGAAGATGGTGCGGTAGTGGCGGCCGTCGATCTTCATGGGGCGGGGTTTAGCACGAAAGGTGGGGCGGGGGAGCCTGCACGGTCGCGCGCCTGAGAGCGTGTCGGCGCGCAGCCACGCCCGGGCATCGGCGGGACATCGTTTCGCGACAAGGCGTGCCCTTCGGACCACCCCGGCGAGAGGATCGGTCCGGCGTCCGAGGACGATGATCCGGCACATGCCCATCCGTGCTATGGTGTCGATCGAGATCGGGAGATCGTCATGAAGGCGATGGTTTTGCCCAATGGGAGCCTCAGCCTTCCCGCTGCCCTGCGCGAGAGGCACGGCCTCGCGCAGGGGGGGGAAGTCTTGGTCGAGGATACCGGCGATGCGATCGTGCTGCGTACGCTGGATCAGGCCGTCGCTCGGGCCCAAGCCTTGAGCCGCCGCTTGGTCGCGGGGCGGGCCGGTGCGTCGGTCGACGACTTTCTCGCGGCGCGTGCCGGCGACACAGGGGCCGAATGAGCGTCTTCGTTCTGGATGCCTCGGCCCTCCTTGCCCTCCTGCTCGACGAGCCGGGCGCGGATCGCGTCAAGGCCGTCATCGATGGCGCCGCCATGGGGGCCGTGAACTGGGCGCGTGAACTGGGCGGAGGTCGTCAGCCACTACGCCAAGCTCGGTGCGGCGCGTTCCGACATCGAGGCGATGCTGCGGCCGCTCCCGATTCGCGTCGTGCCGGCGGATGCGGACCTGTCCGTCTCCGCCGGGATGTTGAGGCCGATCACGTTGCATCTCGGCCTGTCGCTCGGCGACCGCTACTGCCTGGCCTTGGCCAGGCGGGAGGCTGCGACGGCGCTGACGGCGGAGCGGCGCTGGCGCGAGATCGCGTCGGTCGCGTCGGTCGAGGTCGAGACCATCCGCTGAGGAGGCGGGACGCCATCCGGCAATCCCGCCTCACGCTCCTTCAGAACCGTACCGCCCGCGCCCGCTTCACCTGCGGAATCGCCTCGATCGCCTGCAGGAGGTCGGGCGAGACCGCCTCGTCGATGGCGGCAAAGCAGATCGCGTCGCCGCCCGGCCGGTCGCGGCCGAGATGGAAGGTGGCGACGTTGACGCCGGCCTCGCCCATCAGCGTGCCGAACCGGCCGATGAAGCCGGGCTGGTCGGCGTTGCGGATGTAGAGCATGTGCGGCGCCACCGCGGCCTCCAGCGCGATGCCGCGGATCTCGACGAAGCGCGGGCGGCCGTCGCCGAACACCGTGCCGGCGGCGTCGCGGGGCATGTCCTCGGCCTCGACCGTCAGGTGGAGGCGCGACGCGTAGGGGCCCTCGACGGCGGTGCGGGTCGCGGTCTCGACCTGGATGCCGCGGGCCCGCGCCACCTCGATCGCCGAGACCATGTTGACGCCCTCCAGGAACGGCCGCAGCGCGCCGGTCACCGCGGCCGCGGTGAGCGCCTTGGTGTTCAGCTCCGCCGCCTCGCCCTCGTAGACGAGGCGGATGCCGCGGATCGGCGCCTCGGTGAGCTGGCCGAGGAACGAGCCCAGCTGCTCGGCGAGCGTCACGTAGGGCCGCAGGCGCGGCGCCTCCTCGGCGGAGATCGACGGGAAGTTGACCGCGTTGCGGATCGCGCCGTGGAGCAGGTAGTCGCTCATCTGCTCGGCGACCTGGAGCGCCACGTTCTCCTGCGCCTCGGTGGTCGAGGCGCCGAGATGCGGCGTGCAGACCATGTTCGGATGGCCGAACAGCACGTTGTCCTTGGCCGGCTCCTCGGTGAACACGTCGAAGGCCGCGCCCGCGACGTGGCCGGATTCGAGAGCGGCGCGCAAGGCCACCTCGTCGACGAGGCCGCCGCGGGCGCAGTTGACGATCCGCACGCCGGGCTTGGTGCGCGCCAGCGCCTCACCTGAGAGGATGTTGCGGGTCTTGTCGGTGAGCGGGACGTGCAGGGTGATGACGTCGGCCCGGCGCAGGAGGTCGTCGAGCTCCACCTTCTCGACGCCCAAAGCCACGGCGCGCTCGGGCGTCAGGAACGGGTCGTAGGCGATGACCCGCATCCTGAGGCCGATGCCGCGGTCGGCCACGATCGCCCCGATATTGCCGCAGCCGATGACCCCGAGGGTCTTCGCCGTCAGCTCGATGCCGAGGAAACGGTTCTTCTCCCAGCGACCCGCTTGCGTCGAGGCGTCGGCCTGCGGGATCTGGCGGGCGAGCGAGAGCATCAGCGCGATGGCGTGCTCGGCGGTGGTCACGGCGTTGCCGTGCGGCGTGTTCATCACGATCACGCCGCGGGCGGTCGCGGCGGGCACGTCGATCGTGTCGACGCCGATGCCGGCCCGGCCGATCACCGCGAGGCGGCCGGCGCGCTCCAGGAGCGCGGCGGACACCTTCGTGGTCGAGCGGACGGCGAGGCCGTCATACTCGCCGATGGCCGCGGCGAGGGCTTCCTTGTCCTTGCCGAGCTCGGGGCGGAGATCGGCCTGGATGCCGCGCTCGCGGAAGATCGCGATCGCGGCGGGGGAGAGGGTGTCCGAGATCAGGACTTTTTTGATGGGGGTGGGCATGGCGGCCTCGAATAGGGTCGCGCCATCGCCCCGCTAAGGGAGCGGGTCGGTCGGGGGCTCGCGTGGTCACACAGGGTCGTGCGCATATTCTCCTCTCCCCGACAGATCCCGGGCTTGCCCGGGATCTGCAAGCAAGAGACGAAGTCGGGCAAGCCCGACGTCGTTGCGGGGAGAGGGCTTCGATGACCTTGTCGTCATCGAAGCGTGGCGTCAGCCGAGGGTGAGGGGTGTTTCCGGAGGAGTCTCACTCGTCGAGACCCCCTCACCCTCGCTCCGGCTTTCGCCTGCGCTTCCTTCGCCCCCGGCAAGGGGGGCTCAGGCCTCTCCCCGCCCGCGGGGAGAGGGGAAATCCGCGCTTCGTTCGGCGATGTGTGATCTGCGTGGATCACGCCCGGCCGACGCCGGCTCCCGCTCACGCAGGGCTCCGGCGCCAATACGGCGATGATGGGCTGTCAGGCCGCCTTCGTCAGGCGGGCCTTCTCCTGGGCGAAGGCCCAGTCGAGCCACGGCGTCAGGGCTTCGAGGTCGGACGCCTCGACGGTGGCGCCGCACCAGATCCGCAGGCCGGGAGGCGCATCGCGGTAGGAACCGATGTCGAGGGCGACGCCCTCACGCTCCAGCGCCGTGGTGATGCCCTTGGCCACCGCGGCGACGGCCCCGGGGCCGCACCCGACCACGTCGGGATCGCTCACCACCAGGCAGACGCTGGTGTTGGACGCCGTCGCCGGGTCCTCGGCGAGATTGGCGATCCAGGGCGTGCGGGCGACCCAGTCGGCGATGACGCCGGCATTGCGGTCGGCGCGGGCGCGCAGGGCCGGCAGCCCCCCGAGCTTGTCCGCCCACAGGAGCGCGTCGATATAGTCCTCGACCGCCAGCATCGAGGGCGTGTTGATGGTCTCGCCCTGGAAGATGCCCTCGATCAGCTTGCCGCCCTTGGTCATGCGAAAAATCTTCGGCATCGGCCAGGCCGGGACGTGGCTCTCCAGCCGCGCGACGGCGCGGGGCGAGAGGATCAGCATGCCGTGCGCCGCCTCGCCGCCGAGCACCTTCTGCCAGGAGAAGGTGACGACATCGAGCTTTGGCCAGTCGAGGTCCTGCGCGAAGGCCGCCGAGGTGGCGTCGCAGATCGTCAGGCCCTCGCGGTCGGCGGCGATCCAGTCGGCGTTCGGGACGCGCACGCCCGAGGTGGTGCCGTTCCAGGTGAACACCACGTCGCGGGTGCGGGTGTCGACGGTGGAGAGGTCGGGCAGGCGGCCATAGGGCGCCTTGACGACCCGGGCGTCGAGCTTGAGCTGCTTGATCGCGTCGGTGACCCAGGTCTCGCCGAAGGATTCCCAGGCCAGCATGTCGACCGGGCGGGCGCCGAGCAGCGACCACATCGCCATCTCGACGGCGCCGGTATCGGAGGCCGGCACGATGCCGATGCGGTAGTCGGCCGGAACCTGCAAGACCGTGCGGGTGAGGTCGATGGCTTGCTTGAGCTTGGCCTTGCCGAGCTTCGCCCGGTGCGAGCGGCCGAGCGCCGCGTCGGAGAGGGCCTCGGGGGTCCAGCCGGGGCGCTTGGCGCAGGGGCCGGAGGAGAAGAAGGGCGCGCGCGGGCGCACCTCGGGGAGGCGGGTCGTCGTCATGCTGGTGTCCATCCTTCCAGATGGGCGCCTCCCGGTGGGGGGAGGTGTCCCGCCGCCGGGGATGCGCCGCGCCGGCGGCTGCGTCAAGCCCGTCTTCGCTGTGCCCTGGCCCGCCGCCGTCCCGCCGGATACGACGGGAACGGCAAGACGGGGGTGACATGCAAGACGGGGGTGACATGGACGAGTTCGCGCGCGCCCTGGGGCTGGCGGTCGCGATGATTCTGCGGGCGGATCCCGATCTCGTCGCCATCGTCGGCCTGTCGCTGCGGGTCAGCCTCACGGCGGCCGGCCTCGGCTTCCTCCTCGGCGCGCCTTTGGGGGCGCTGCTCGCCGCGACCCGGTTTCCCGGCCGCGGGCTGTTCCTCGTCCTCGTCAACGCGCTGCTCGGCCTGCCGCCGGTGGTGGTCGGGCTCGTGCTGTACCTGCTGGTCTCGCGCTCGGGGCCGCTCGGGAGCCTCGGCCTGCTGTTCACGCCGGGCGCCATGGTGATCGCGCAAGGGGCGCTCGCCCTGCCGATCGTGGCGGCGCTCTCGCATCGCACCTGCGAGGCCCTGTGGGCCGAATACGGCGATGCCTTGCGGGTCGACGGGGTGGGCACGGGCCACGCGGCCCTGATCCTGCTCGCCATGGCGCCGGCTCCCCTCGTCACCGCGTTCCTCGCGGCGTTCGGAAGGGCGATCGCCGAGGTCGGCGCCATTCTGATGGTCGGAGGCAACATCCGCGGCTACACCCGCACCATGACGACCAGCATCGCGCTCGAGACGAGCCGCGGCGACCTGGCGCTGGCCTTGGGCTTAGGCCTCGTCCTCGTCAGCCTGACGCTGGTGGTGAGCGCCGCCGCCTTCGGGATCAACCGGGTGGCGGCGCTGCCGCGGGCCTGATTACTGGCTCGGCATCGTGCCGGTCGGGAAGAACAGCTGCTCGCCGTTGATCTTGAACGAGGCGATGGCTGCCCGGCCGCGCTCGGAAGTGAGCCACTCGTGCCAGATCCTGGCATCGGCCGCATGGATCTGCGGGTTCTTCGACGGGTTCACCAGGATCGAACCGTAGGGGTTGAACAGGGCGGGATCGCCCTGGACCAGGATCACCAGGTTCTGGCGGTTCTTGAAGCTCGCCCAGGTCGCCCGGTCGGTGAGGGTGTAGGCGTCCATCGCGGCCGCCGCGTTGAGCGTCGGGCCCATGCCCTGGCCGAGCTCTCGGTAGCCGCTCCCCAGGCCGCGGGCGTCGATGCCGGCCTTCTTCCACAGGCGCAGTTCGGTACGGTTGGTGCCGCTGTCGTCGCCGCGGCTGGCGAAGGGGGCCTTCGCCTTGGCGATGCGGGCGAGCGCGTCCGTCGCGTCGCGCCCGCCCTTGATCCCGGCCGGGTCGGCGGCCGGCCCGACGATCACGAAGTCGTTTGCCATCACGTCGCGGCGGTCGAGGCCGTGGCCCTCGGTGACGAACTTGTCCTCGCCGGGCCGGTCGTGGACGAGGAGCGCGTCGGCGTCGCCCTTGGCGCCGATGGCGAGCGCCTGGCCGGTGCCGACGGCGACGACCCGCACCGCGATGCCGGTCTCCCGCTGGAAGATCGGCAGCAGGTGGCCGAACAGGCCCGATTGCTCGGTGGAGGTGGTCGAGGCCAGCGTGATCGCCCGATCCTGCGCGGCTGCGGGCCGGCCGAGGGCCGGCGCGAGGGCCAGCAGGGCGAGAAGGGCGAGGCGGCGCGGGATCGAGCGGCTCACGGACGGGGCTCCGGTGGGGTGTCGGGCCAGCGATACCCCGTAGCCCCGGTCCGACGCCAGGGTGTATCGGCCGGCGCGGCATCAACCCTTCGTCGCCGGCCCCGCTGCCGCGAGGCTGTTGGCGATGGTGGCGAGCATGGCGGCGGCGTAGGACGCGGTCTGCGGCTCGTGCCCGTCCTCGACCAGGCGGCGCTTGGTCTCGATCACGGTCTCCACCGCCTCGATCAGCTCGTCCGCCGGGATCGCGCCGCGCTCGACGAGGACGAGCATCAGGCTCTCGACCAGCATCAGGGCGGCTTGGGCCGCGGCGGCATGGAACCGGTCCATCCCGTCCTCAGGGACCGGCATCGTCGCCGCCCTGTCCGGCTTCCGCCTCCCGCCGCCCGACGAATTCCGGGGCGTCGCGCTCCGAGATGTCGAGGAGCGGCCCGGCGATCCGCACCAGGGCATCGAGGTCGCCGATCGTCACCCGGCGCCCCCGCATGGTGACGATGCCGTCCTCCCGGAACGACCGCAGCACCCGGTTGACGTGCACGTTCGAGATGCCGAGATGGTCGCCGATCTGCTCCTGGGTCATCGGCAGGTCGTAGGCCATCGCCCCCGGCGCCAGCACGCCCGAGCGGATCAGGCGGCCGCGGAAATCGACCAGCAGCATTGCCAGGCGCTCGTCGGCACTGCCGCGGCCGAGCCCGACGACCCAGTTGTGCAGCCGGCGCTCCTCCTCGATCACCTGCCATAGGCAGCCGGTCGCGAGGTCGGTGTCGCGCTCGTAGGCTTCGCGCAGGGTGCGGTGGTCGACCTGCTCGACCAGGATCTCGGACAGGGCCTGCACCGCGTCCGGGCTGTGGGTGACGAACAGGCTTTTGACCGCGAACAGGTCGCCCGGCAGGAAGATCAGGATGAACTGGCTGCGCCCGTCCTCCAGGGTGCGCAGGCGGCCGACCCAGCCCTTGCGCAGGCGGAAGATCGTGGTGTTCGGGCTGTCGGCCGCCACCAGCAGCCGGCCGGCCGGGTAGAGGCGACCGGTGCCTTCCATCACCCGGTCGAGAGCCGCCTCGCCCCGCCGCAGGGACTCCAGGATCTCGGGCCGGTGCAGCAGGTAGCGGGCGGAATCGGGCATGGCGGCGCGGAAGGTCCGGGGCAGGGCGGTCCGGGAATGCGTCGCCGGAAGAAAGCGGCAAGGGACGGCGCCGGGCGATGGTGACCCTCTAGGAAGGACCGTCCCCGCGGACATTTACCTGTGTTGTCTTTTCCGCATCCTGTTCCGGGGTTTCCCCAGGCGTCGACGATCCGCCGCCGCTCAGGGTATGCGGCCCGGTGCCGGGAGGTCCGGGACGAGGTCCGGGCGGCGCTCGCGGGTCAGCCGGGCGGATTCCGCCGCCCGCCAGCGGGCGATCGCCGCATGGTTGCCGCCGGTCAGCACCTCGGGGATCTCGCGTCCCTCCCAGTCCCGCGGCCTCGTGTAGTGCGGGTATTCGAGGCCGCCGCTCTCGAAGCTCTCCTCCACGCCGGAGGCGTGCTTGCCCATCGTGCCGGGCAGGAGGCGCACGCAGGCATCGAGCAGCACCAGGGCTGCGGGCTCGCCCCCCGACAGGACGTAATCGCCGATCGAGACCTCCTCGAGGGCGCGTCCCGCGATCACCCGCTCGTCGACGCCCTCGAACCGGCCGCAGACCACGATGACGCCCGGCCCCTCGCTCAGCGCCCGGACGCGTCCTTGCGTCAGCGGCCGGCCGCGCGGGCTCATCAGCAGGCGCGGGCGGGGATCGTCGGCGGAGGAGGCGGCATCGATCGCGGCGGCGAGCACGTCGCAGCGCAGCACCATCCCGGCCCCGCCACCGGCCGGCGTGTCGTCCACCGCCCGGTGCCGGCCGATGCCGTGGTCGCGGATGTTGCGCGCCTCCAGGCTCCAGGCGCCTCGCGCCAGGGCATCGCCGGCGAGCGACAGCCCGAGATGGCCGGGGAACATCTCAGGGTACAGGGTCAGGATCGTGGCGCGCCAGGGCGCGAGGGAGGTGGGGGAGGTCATGCGGGTTGATGGCGCCGGCGCATGGGGCGGTCAACCATGGGCTGGCTCGAGGGTGATCCTTCCTCTCCCATTCGCAACCTCATCCCGAGGTCGCGTGTGGGATCGAGAAAATCCCTCTCGGCTTGCCCGAACACGTGCTGTCTTCACGCCTCCGCCGCGCACAACGCGTCGACCGCCTTCAGGTAGGCCTTGGCGTCGAATTTCTTGAGCGTGTTCGGCCCGAGATAGCGCACGGTGCCGAACACCTTGCGCCGGCCCCACGGCCGGTCGTGCAGGCCGAACAGCCAGCCGACATTGGTGAAGGAGTTCGCGTCGCGCCCGTCGAGGAAGTAGCGGTTGTTGAGCCGTAACGTTACCGCGAAGGCCTCTTCGGGCGAGGGCGACCATTCGAGGATCTTCTTGCCCCAGTACATACGCAGGTGGTTGTGCATGTAGCCGGTCTCGCGCATCTCGCGCATCGCGGCGTTCCAGTATTCGTCGTGGGTGCGGCCTTGCGCCAGCGCCTCCTCGTCGTAGAGGTGCGGGCGCGGATCGCCGGCGTGTTCCGCCAGAGCCTTGCGGGACCAGTCCGGCAAAGCCGTCTCGTAGCGCTCATAGCCCGGATTGGTGTGGACGTGGTTCATCGCCAGCTCGCGCCGGACGATCAGCTCCTCCAGGAACGCCGCCCGGTCCTCCGGGCCGCCTTTCTTGGCCGCCTGCACCTTGAGGGCCGCGGCCACCGGCGAGATCTGGCCGAAATGCAGGTAGGGGCTCAGGTGCGAGGCCGCCCCCGCCTCGGGCCGGTTGCGCACGGTGCCGTAATCGGCGAAGGGCCCGGCCAGGTAGGCCTCCAGCCGGCGATACGCCTCGATCTCGCCGCCGCGGAAGCGGCGCACCGGCGGCACGGAGCGGTCGAGGGTCATCGCGGCGAGCGCCGCATCGGGATCCGAGACGTCGATGTCGCTCTTCAAATCCAGGTCGTCGGCCGGATGCTTGACCTTCCGCGCCCGCAACGGCGCCAGATAGGGTTCCCAGGTCTTGTGCAGCTTCGGCCGCAGCGTCCGGGCGGCGAATTCGTGCTTGGTCGAAGCGACCTCGACCGGCACGACCACGTCGCCCTCGACCTGGATCAGCCGGCCGTCGAATTTCTTTTCGATCTCGGCGTACCAGCCCTTCTGGATCGTCAGGTAGCCGCGATCGAGCACCAACACCGCGGCTCGTTTGCTCAAATCGAGGGCAGCTTTCGCCGGCGTCGCGCGACGCAGCACGAAGGCGATGCCGCGGCGTTCGAGGCCGGCCTTGGCGTCGGCGAGGCCCTGGAGCAGGAAGGCGTAGTGGCGGGCATTGGCCTCGGGGAAATGGGCGCCGCCGTCGAGGAGGCCGAACCCCGCCACCACCGGCAGCCCGAGGCGGTTGGCCTCCTCGACGGCGACTTCGAGGGCCGGGTTGTCGCGGCTGCGCATGCCCTGCTGCATCAGGTAGAGCACGTAGGCGCCCTCCCGCGGCTCCATGTCCTTCAGAACCCGGATCCGCCCCGCCTGAATCGCCATTTCCGCACCCCCGCCAGTGCGCCCGAACTAGGCCGTAGCAGGGCGCGATCCAGCGCGGCGCGCCGTCGCTGCCTGCGAAAGCGGCAGCGCTGCCGATAATCGCGCCTTGCCATCCGGCAGCGCACACCTATGTTATTGCAGTGCGGGAACGCGATGGCGTCGCGATCCCGCTGCCCTCCTTGGGCGTTTCCTCCCTAGACTTCGGGCCGCTCGCAAGAGTGGCCTTTTTCTTTTTGCCTATTCTTTCAACAAAGGATTTTTGCCAGCTTCCTCCTGCGTCCGGTGGAGCTTATGGCCGCGCTCCGCGTTGTCCCCTGTACGCTGGCCCGCCTCGTGCATCGCGGGGCGATCGGAGCCGGGCGTGAGGGAGCGGTCGAGCGATGCGGCAATTCACTTTGCGGGTCGAGGAAAGCGGGGAAGGCCTCGTCTGCATCACCAGCCCGGAGATCAAGAGCCTGTTCGTGGCCGACGAGACCCTGGCCGGTGCCCTGGAGGCGGTGCCGAGCGTGGTGCGCGCGCTGATGCGCGAGGAGGGCCGCGGCACCTTGCCGGGCGAGGAGGCCGCCGAATAGGCGCCTCCCGGCCTCGGCGCGGTATCGATCAACCCCGCGCCCGCGCCCGGATCATGAAGTTGTCGTAGGTATACTCGGCGACCTGGAACCAGAGGTATTCCTCATTGCGAAAGGTCTTCAGCGCGTCGTAGAGGCGCTTGAAGTCCGGGTTCTTGGCGCCGAGATCGGCGTAGATCTCGTTCGCGGCCTTGAGGGCGGCCTCCATCACCTCCTGGGGGAACGGGCGTAATTGCGCGCCGCCGCCGACGAGGCGCCGCAGGGCGGCCGGGTTGCGCGCGTCGTACTTGGCCTGGAGGTCGACGTTGACGGTCGCCGCCACCGCCTGCACGATCGCCCGATAGGCCTTGGGCAGTTCGGCCCATTTCTGGGCGTTGAACCAGAAGTGCAGCATCGTGCCGCCCTCCCAGAAGCCCGGATAATAGTAGAACGGCGCCACCTTGTTGAGGCCGAGCTTCTCGTCGTCGTAGGGGCCGATCCACTCGGCGGCATCGAGGGTCTTCCCTTCGAGCGCGGCGTAGAGGTCGGCACCCGGCATCGTCTGGGTCGCGACGCCGAGCTTGGCGAGCACGTTCGCGCCGAGGCCGGCGATGCGGAAGCGCAGGCCCTGAAGGTCGGCGACCGACTTCACCTCGCGCCGGAACCAGCCGCCCATCTGCGTGCCGGTATTGCCGCCGGGGAGCGCGTAGAGCTTGTTCTTGGCGAAGATCTCGTTGAACAGGTCGAGCGCCCCGCCCTGATACATCCAGGCATTCTGCTGGCGGGCATTGAGGCCGAAGGGGATCGCGGTGGCGAGCGCGTAGGTCGGGTCGCGGCCGACCTCGTAATAGGCCGCCGAATAGGCCATCTCCAGGGTTCCGCCCCCGACCGAATCGAGGAGCGCGGGGGAGTCGCCCGCTTGAGCGGCCGCGACCTCGATCTGGAAGCGGTTGTCCGTCGCCTCGGCGACGAGGCGGGAGAAGAGCTCGGCGGCGCCGTAGAGCGCGTCGAGGTTGCGCGGGAACGCCGATTGCAGCCGCCAGCGCAGCTCGGGCGCGCTTTGCGCCACGGCCGGGGCCGCGATGGCGGCGCTGCCGGCGAGGCCGATGCCGGCCGTCAGGATGTCGCGACGCTTCATGCCTCTCCTCGATCGGCGCCAATGCCCTCGATGCGCCACAGGTAGCGCGCTTCCGGCGAAAGCGCACCCGGGCTCGCGCGCCATGCCGCTGCGCGAATCTCTCGTACGGGACCCAACCCTATGATAATTCCGGCCCGATCCCGCGGCGGCGCACCGGCGCCCCGCCCCTCGCCGGAGCGCGACCCGCCGTGAAGCCCGAACCGATCTCCCTGAACACGGTCTGCGGCCTCGAGGAACTGGGCCATCACTCGACCCGCGGCGTCACCCACGTGCTGTCGATCCTCGATCCGGCCTGGCCCGAGCCCGAGGCCTTCGGCGCCTACGACGCGCATCACCGCACCACGTTGCGCTTCCACGACATCATCGAGCCGATCGACGGTCAGATCCTGCCCGAGCGCCGCGACGTCGAGGCGATCCTGCGCTTCGGCGAGGACCTGGCGGCCGAGCGGGCGCGGCGCAAGACCCATCTCCTGATCCACTGCCATGCCGGTATCTCCCGCTCCACCGCCGCGATGACGATGCTCCTCGGCCAGGCCCATCCCGATCTCGACGCGCAGGCGGTCGTCGCCAAGGTCCACGATCTTCGCGAAAAGGCCTGGCCCAATGCCCGGATGATCGCCTTCGCGGACGAGGCGCTGGGCTATGACGGCAGCCTCACGGAAGCCGTGCGCCGCCTGCACGCCGAGCAGCTGCGGGTGCGGCCGCACCTCGTCGAGCTGATGCGGGGCTTGGGGCGGGGGCGGGAGGTGGATGCGGCTCTGGCCTGAGACATCGCATCCTGTTCTCCCAGAAGGCGTCCCGGGCGCCTTCGCTTCACACGAGGGCCACTGTCGTATCTTGGATTATCGTTGCGGCACGTTTGGGCAAGAGCTACAAATGTCTCGCGCAGCCGGAGATCGATAGGCGAACGACGCCTTTCAGGTTTTTCTGTTCTGTAAACGACTACGGCCGCGATCCCCACGCGAGATATGATCCATGCGCGATCTCAAGATCGTCTTAGGCGCCGCTCTCCTCGGCTTGCTGCCGACGCGTTCCTTCGCTTGGCCGCAGCCCGTGCCGACCGTCGAGAAGGTTGTCAGGCCGGGTCAGACCCAGAAGATCGGATGGTTCCTGTCCGTCGACCCGACCTGCCGCTCGGTCGGCCCTTGGACCGTCAATTTGATCGATCCGCCCGGCAAGGGCCGTGTCATGGTCGAGCAGGGGGCCGAATATCCTGCATTTCCCCCGATGAACCCGCGTTCGACCTGCAACAAGCGCAAGGTCCCGGCGACGCGGCTCATCTACAGCGCACCGCCCGGCGCCGGCGATGACGACCAGTTCACCATCGAGATCGTCGATCCCCTGGGGAACGCGAAACAGGTGCATTATCACGTCGGGCTGCGCTGACAGGGGCGATACGGCCGAAGCGAACCATGCTGGTCATCGGAGCGGGACTCGCCCTGTCGGCCAGCTTCGGTCGCCCGCGGGCTCCCCTGCGTCATCGTCCGATCAGTGAAACAGGTTCGCTTCTGCTGAGAGGCGACAGACGATGAAATTCCTGTGCCTCGTGCTCGTCCTCGCAGCTACACCGGCCCTCGCCGACGCATGTGACGAGGCAGGCCGCCACCTCGCAGACGAGGTCGGTGACGCCTATGCGCTTCGGACCGGCCCCATCATCACGGTCAGGCGTGGTCGCCAATCTTTCCACTATACCATTGAGTGTGTAGATGATCGCCCTCTAGTGGTCTCCGGGAGCGCTGGTTACGGCTTCAGTTCCAAGATGGCGGAATTCAGACGATGGTTCGTGCGCGGAACGACCTTCGCGCTCGACATTCCGGGTAGCACGGTTGTGAGTGCCATGGACCAATGCGCGCACCTCGCACGGGGACACGGCTTCGAGGGAGTTGAGACGACGGTCGAGGCGCTCGCCGTCAGTTGCTCGGTCATGCATGATGCCGAGGAATTCGAGGTCCATCGCCGATGACGGAGACGTGCACGAGGAGCGTTGCCGCACCGAGATAGCTCCAGGTTGCAACCACGCCCTCGAACCCACGAGCCGATCACGCGTTCGACACTACTTGAGGATGTAAAGCTCGATCGCCTCCGCAAACCCTTCCGCCTCGTTCGTCCCCGTCACCTGCGTCGCCGCCCGCTTCACCGCGTCGCTGGCATTGCCCATCGCGATCGACAGGCCGGCGCGGGCGAACATCGCGGTATCGTTCGCCATGTCGCCGAGCACCGCCACGCGATCGAGCGTGATGCCCAGCTCCCCGGCGATGCGCGCCACGAAGTGGCCCTTGTCGACGTGCGGCGGGGTGACGTCGAGGTAGTAGGCCTGCGAGCGGTGGACCGCCGCGCCGTCGCCGATCTCGTCGGCCAGACGCGGTTCGAGGGCGGCAAGCCGGGCGTGGTCGCGGGAGACGCCGACGAGCTTCGCCGCGCGGGCGAGATGCGGCGCGAGGTCGACGACGACGCGGGGATCGGCCTGGAGGGTGCGGCGCTCCAGATCCGTGTAGGGGCCGTTCGGATCGGTCACGAGCCACGCCCCCTCCGCGAAGACCCAGAGGTCGATTCCTTCCTGGACGAAGCGCCCGGCGGCCGTTCGCGCCGCCGCCTCCGGGATCAGGGTCTCGTCGATGGGGGAGAGGTCGGGCCGCACCACCGTCGAGCCGTTGAAGGCGCCCATCGGCAGGGTGAGCGCGAGGGCATCGACCAGCGGGCGCAGGCCGATCGGCGGGCGGCTCGACGCCACCGTGAAGGCGATGCCGCGGGCGCGCAGGGCCTCGACGGCGCGGATCGTGCGCTCCGTCAGCCGCTTGTCGCCGGTGACGAGGGTACCGTCGACATCGGTGACCACGAGGGAAATGGACATGGAGCCGGCCTTCTCAGATCTCCCGGTGCACCGGCACCGGCTCGGGGGCGGCCTCGGGCCGCAAGGGGACGATCCGGGGGTTCATCACCCGGTCGCGTAAGGGTTGCGGCCCCAGCGTCAGGGCGAAGAAGTCGTATTCGCCGGGCAGGTCGTTGGCCATCAGGAACTGGAAGTGCATCCGGAACGGCCGGAACGAGATTCGCCGATACACTTCCGGCACGATGATCTCGCGGAACTTCGTCGAGCGGATCAGCGGGTTGCGCACGGCGCCTTCAGGCCTCTCGTCGAGGTCGCGGGCGGGGTTGAAGCCGGGAAAGTTCATCCAGTCCTGGGGCGCCTGGTAATCGACCCAGACCAGCCGGTCGCTGCCGACGAGCCGCATCACGTCGGCCCGCGGCTGCTCCGCCCGTCGATGGACCGCCACGAGGGGCAGCCCGGATCCGAGGGTGAGGAGCGAGAGGCGCGGCCCCTCCGGGGCACCGCGCTCCAGCACCCGGGCGGCGACCTCCACGGCGGTGAGCGCGCCGGAGGAATGGCCGACGATCAGCACCTCGTCCACCCCGCCCGCCTCGTAGACGCATGAGACGTGGTCCGCGAACAGCTCCAGGCGGGCCTCGTAATCCCGGCGCCGGCCGATGCTGTGCTGCCAGTTGAACACCCAGTCGTTGATGAGCTGGCGCAGGAAGATGCGGTCGAGGAGCGGGATGGCGGCGAGCACGAGGCCGATGGCGGCGATCAGCCCGATGGCGCCTGCGGCGAGACCCGGCAGCCAGCCGGCGAGGAGATGCGCGACGCCGGTGCCGAGCAGGCCCGCCAGGGCGGCCAGGATCAGCGTCATGCCGAACGGGTAGAGGATGATGTTGCCGTATTTCCAGTTCAGCCGGTAGAGCCGGACGAGCTTGCCGGTCGCGAAGGTGTGCAGGATGCCGGCGGTGAGGAGCGCCATCGAGACGAGCAGTGGCCTGCGGAAATCCGCCCGCACGAGGTCGTCCCAGAGCAGCACGTCGTAGGTTGTGCGGGTCTCGCCACCGGGCTGGCCGGCCGTGACGGTCCAGGTCTGCACCAGGCCGTCGGGCCGGGTCTCGGCCCGGGTGACCGCCTTCGAGCCGAGGTCGAAGCGCTTGGCGTAGCGGGAGAGCTCCCGGACGAACAGCGCCCGGTAGCGCTTGGTCGAATCAGGGTCGTAGCCCGGCAGGTAGACGACGTGGCGCCGCCGCACGGGCTCGCTGCCCTGTGGCGCCGCCTCCGGCGGCGTGAAGCCGATCTGTGTGGTCATCGCTGCCCTGTCATCCGTGTCGCGCCGTCCCGACCGCCGCAATTTGGTAACCCTTGTCGTGCTTCCACACCACGAAAGGCCCCGCGCCGGTCTCCCGGCCCTGTGTCTAGCGGGGAAGGCGCCGCCGGGGGAGGGCTCCCGAGGGCAGTGTGACACGAGGGCCACGGACAGGGCCGCTCGACTCGGCTACGGACCACTCTCAAGGTAAGGACGAGCACTCTCGCCGATGCGCGCACTCCCGATCGCCCTCTGCACCGCGCTCGCGGTCTCGGGCTGCTCCAACTTCCTGCCGGCGGCCGGCCCGACGGCCAGCGCGGTCGCGTCGGGCGCCGACGTGGCGACCGACCAGGGCCTGCTCGCCCGCTACGAGATCATCGACGTCAACGCCGCGGTGGTCGAGGCCCTGCGCGGCCGCCCCCTCGACAGCCTGCTCGCCTCCTTCGGCGACCGCCGCCCCTCCGTCGAGCCGGTGATCGGCGTCGGCGACACCGTGGCGGTCACCATCTACGAGGCCAGCACCGGCGGCCTGTTCTCCGGCTCCCTGTCGGTCGACCGGTTCTCCTCCGGCTCGAAATCGGCCACCATCCCGCCCCAGGTCGTGACCCGCGACGGCGCCATCACGGTGCCGTATGCGGGCCGCATCCAGGTGGCGGGCAAGCGCGTCCAGGACGTGCAGACCCAGATCGAGCAGGAACTCGCCGGCAAGGCGATCGAGCCGCAGGTGATCGTCACCGTGGTGCAGCCGACCAGCACCGCCGTCACGGTGACCGGCGAGGTGACGGCGGGCGCCCGGGTGCCGCTCTCGACCAAGGGCGACCGGCTGCTCGACGTGGTGGCGGGAGCCGGCGGCGTGCGCGCCCCGGTCTCCGAGACCTTCGTGCGTCTATCGCGCGGCTCGACCACCGCGACGGTGCCGCTCACCGCGGTCGTCTCCAACCCGCGCGAGAACATCTTTTTGCGCCCGGGCGATACCCTCACCCTGGTGCGCGACCCCCAGACCTTCCTGGCGGTCGGGGCGCTCGGCACGCAATCCGAGATCCCGTTCGCGGCGGAAGGCATCACGCTGGCCCAGGCGCTCGCCAAGGCGCGCGGCCTCTCGGACGTGCAGGCCGATCCGGCCGGCGTGTTCCTGTTCCGGTTCGAGCCGGCCTCGGTGGTGCGCCGCCTGCGGCCGAACAGCCCGCTCCTGTCCTCGAACTTCGTGCCGGTGGTCTACCGGATCAACATGCGCGATCCCAACAGCCTGTTCGTCTCCCAGGCCTTCCGGATGCGCAACCGCGACCTTGTCTACGTCTCGAACGCCCCCTTCACCGAGGTCCAGAAGGTGCTCGGCGTGTTCTCGACCATCACCGCCCCGGTCTCGGCCGGCGCCTCGGTCTATGCCGGCGTGAGGTAAGGGCGAAGGGGCGGGCGTCAGGCGCCCGCCCCTTCGCATCAGACCGTCACGACCCGCACCGGCGCGCCCCGGCGCCAGGCCGCAATGGCCTCGACGGTGTCCTCGTAGAACATCCGGAAGGTGCTCTCGGTGACGTAGCCGAGATGCGGCGTCAGAATCGCGTTCGGCACGCCGCGCAAGGGGTGATCGACGGGCAGGGGTTCGCGGTCGAACACGTCGAGTCCCGCCCGGATGCGGCCCTCGCCCAGGGCCGCGATCAGCGCCGCCTCGTCGACGAGCGGGCCGCGGGAGGTGTTGATCAGGATCGCGCCCTGGCGCATCCGGGCGATCTCGGCTTGCCCGACGATGCCGCGGGTCGAAGGCGCCAGCACCATGTGCAGGCTGACGACGTCGCTCTCCGCGAACAATTCCTCGCGGGTCGCCAGTGCCGCACCGCCGGCCTCGGCCCGCTCCGGCGTGAGATTCGGGCTCCAGGCCGTCACCCGCATGCCGAGCGCCCGGCCGACCGCCGCCACCCGGGCGCCGATGCGGCCGAGGCCGACGAGCCCGAGCGTGCGCCCATCCAGCCCCTCGCCCAGGGTCTCCTGCCAGCGCCCCCCCGCCATGTTGGCAAATTCCCGCGGGAGGTGGCGCGCGCAGGCCAGCATCAGTGCGATAGCCAGTTCGGCGGTGGCGATGCCGCCCTCACCGTTGCGGGTGTTGCACACCGTGATGCCGCGGGCCTGCAAGGCCGCGGTGTCGACCGAGGGATTCCGCCCGCCGGTGAACACGACGAGCCGCAAGCCGGGCAGGGCCGCGATCAGTTCGGCATCGAGGGGCATGCGCTCGCGCATCAGGCACAGCACGGCGTAGGGCGCGAGACGCGACGCCGCCTCCGCTCGCGGCACCGGCTCCGGCAAGAAATCCACCGCGACCTCCGGGCCGAGGCTGCCCCAATCGGCGAGCCTCGCGGCCACCCCCTGGTAATCGTCGAGCACCGCGACCCGGATCCCGTCGCCTTGCATCATCGTCCTCGTCCCCCGTTGGGCCACGCCGAAGCGGCCGTCAGACCTTGGCCGGTCATGATTCCGTCAATATCCGGGGTCGGATGGGCGTTCCAGCCGGGGCGTCCGTGCTATGCTCAGCCGGGCATCCTGACGCGCCGCGGCCCCCTTGCGTCCCTGCGGGCTCGCGCCCGATAGAGCGGGCGCCCTCGCGGGTCCGTACGGACGGAAGGGTGACGGCCGTGCTAAGCGGCCGCAAGGATCGAGGCCGGAGGACGGAGTGGTTCTGAACCATGCGGGAGCGCCGGGGATGACGCGCACCAGGGCATTCGCCGCCCTGTGGCTGGCGATCGGAGCGCTCCTGTGCGGGGCGGCCTCCGCCCGCGCCGACGTGACCATCGGGGTCGCGGTCCCGCGCACCGGCGCGGTGGCGGGCATCGGCGAGCAGGTGCTCCAGGGCGTGCAGGCCGCGATCCGGGACGCCAATGCCCGCGGCGGCATCGCCGGCGAGCCGATCGTGCTCGACGTGCAGGACGATGCCTGCGAGCCCGGCCAGGCGATGGCTGTGGCCGAGCGCTTCGTGCGCGCCGGCGTGCGGCTGGTGATCGGCCATGTCTGCTCCAGCGCCTCGCTCGCCGCCTCCGACGTCTACGCGGCGGCCGGCGCCGTGATGATCAGTCCGGCCTCCAACGCCGCGCGCCTGACCGATCGCGGCTTGCCGACCATCTTCCGGGTCTCGGGCCGCGAGGACGACCAGGGCCGGCTCTCGGCGACGATCCTGGCCGAGCGGTTCCGCGACAAGAAGATCGCGATCCTCTACGACGACACGCCGCTGTCGAGGAACCTCGCCGAATCGACCAAGGCCAACCTGAACAAGATCGGCCAGAACGAGACCCTGTTCGCGCCGATCGTCCCGGGCCAGACCGACGACGCGGCCTTGATCAAGCGCCTGCAGGGTGCGGGGATCGAGGTGGTCTATTACGGCGGCCACTACCAGGAGATGGGCAAGCTTGTGCGCAAGGCGGCGGAAGCCGGCTACCGCCCGCAATGGTTCGGCACCTCCGGCATCGCCACCAAGGAATTCGGGGCGCTGGCCGGCGCGGCGAGCGACGGTGTGCTGATGACCTTCAACCCCGACCTGCGCCGCAAGCCCGAAGCCGCCGCCGCCGTGAAGGCGCTTCAGGCCGAGGGGATCGATCCCGCCGGCTTCACCCTCTACGGCTACGCCGCGGTCCAGGCGCTGGTCGAGGCCGGCAACTTCGCCAAGTCCACCGACCCGAAGGCCATCGCCGAGACGCTCCATTCCGAGCGGTTCAACCTGGTGCTCGGCAATGTCGGGTTCGACCAGAAGGGCGACGTGACGGCGCCGGGCTACGTGCTCTACGTCTGGCGCGACGGCGTGTTCACCTATGCGAATTGACCGCCGGCCGGCAGTCGCGGCGCTTGCTGCACGCAGAGAGAGCTTTTTGACGTTGGACAACTTCAGATATGCGCCGGTCGACGCGGCCGGACGATCCAATAAAGCGCGCGGTTGCATCGCACAATAGCAATAAATTAAGTTTTTATTTATCTTTCAATGGGAAAAAAATTTCAGAACCAGAAAGATATTACATGTTCAAGCGCCAGTCCAGCAACGACGAACTGATGCATGTTCTCGGGCACCATGCGGGGGTCGGTCTCTGGGATGCCATCCTGCACCAGGGCGACGCGGCGCATCAAAAGAGCCGCTGGACCTGGTCGCAGGAGTTCCGCCGGCTGCTGGGCTATGCGTCGACGGACGATTTCCCGGACGTGATGCAGTCGTGGAGCGACCTGCTCCATCCGGACGATGTCGATCCGACCTTCGCGGCTTTCGGGGCGGCCCTGCTCAACGTGGCCAACAAGGGGGCCTACGACGTCACCTATCGCCTGAAATGCCGCGATGGCGGCTATCGCTGGTTCCGCGCGACGGGAGGCGTCGTCCACGACCCGGCCGGCAAGCCGGTGCGTGCCTGCGGCTCCCTGGTCGACATCCATGTGGCGGTGGAGGCGGCGGAACAGAGCAAGCGGCGCGCGGCCCTGATCGACGGGTTGATCAAGGCGTTCGGCGACAACACCGATACGGTGATCCACACCCTCTCGACGAGCGCGTCCCGCTTGCAGGCCTCCGCCGGGGAGGTCGCGTCGGTGGCGGATCGGAACAACCGGCGCTCCGCCGACGTGGCGGGATCGGCCGAGGAGACCTCGACCCATGTCGACGCCGTGGCGGCGGCGACGGAGGAGCTGGCGGCGACGATCCGCGAGCTCTCGCAGCAGGCCTCCCATACCTCGCACCTCGCGGCGACCGCCGCCGAGAAGGCGAGCCAGACCGACACCCTAGTTCACGCCTTGTCGCAGGCGGCCGACAAGATCGGCGCGGTCGTCGGCATGATCAACTCGCTCGCCAGCCAGACCAACCTCCTGGCGCTCAACGCGACGATCGAGGCGGCCCGTGCCGGTGAAGCCGGCAGGGGCTTTGCGGTGGTCGCCGCGGAGGTGAAGGCCCTCGCGGGCCAGACGGGCCGGGCGACGGACGAGATCGGGGCACAGGTGGCGGAGATCCGCCAGGCCACCGGCAGTGCCGTCTCGGCGATCGGCGAGATCGGCACGACGATCACGCAGCTGCGCGACACCGCGCTCGGCATGATGGAGGCGATGCGCGAGCAGGGCGCGGCGACCGGCGAGATCGCCCAGAGCGTCCAGCAGGCGGCGACCGGATCGCGGTCGGTCTCCGGGAACATCAGCGACGTCCGCAAGGACGTGGGGGCGACCGGCGAGGCCGCCACTGCGATGCTGCACATCGCCCAGGACCTCGGTCGCCACACCTCGGCCCTGACCCAGTCGATCGCACAGTTCCTGTCCGGCGTGAAGGCGGCTTGACCGGAGGCTCGGTCAGGCGGCGCCCGGGAGCGTGCCCTCCGCCACCGTGAGGGTGCGGCCGCCGATCCAGTCGGCGCCGTCGTAATCGACGAAGATCCGGCCGCGCCGACCGAGCTTCGTCCCTTGGGCGGCGATGTAGGGACCGGCGGCCCGGCCGGTCTCGCGCAGCCAGCCTGCCACCGCCGCGTTGAAGCTGCCGGTCACCGGATCCTCGACGAGCGCGCCGGTGCCGTCGCTGAACAGGGTGCGGATCTCCCAGGCGGCCTCCGCCCCGGGAGGATGGGCGCCGACGAGGCCGATATCGATCCGGCCCTCGTGATGGCGGACCGGTTCCACCGCCAGGACCTCCTCGGCGGAAGCGAGCATCACCCCGACCCAGCCCGGGCCGTTATCGGCCCAGCGCGCCTCGACGATCTGCTCACGGTCGAGGCGCAGCACCGCCAGGATGTCCCGCATCGTCGCCTCGTCCACCGGCCCCTCGCGGAGCAGCCTCGGCGCCGCGAAGGCGAGACGGTCCCGGTCCTGCCGGATCGGCACCAGGCCGGCGCCGCATTGCTGGACGATGCGCCCGTCCTGGCGCGGCCGGCCGCCGAGGGCGAGCCAGGCATGGCAGGCGCCGAGCGTCGGATGGCCGGCGAAGGGCAATTCGTGCGCGAGGGTGAAGATGCGGACCTGGTAATCGGCGCCCGGATCGGTCGGCGGCAGCAGGAACGCCGTCTCCGACAGGTTGAACCAGCGGGTCATCGCCTGCATCGTCGCGGTGTCGAGATCGCCGCCGCTCACCACCGCGAGCGGATTGCCGGTGAAGGCGCCGTCGTGGAACACGTCGACCAGGGCGAAGCGGACGGTCATGGCGGATCTCCGGATGTCGGCTCTTGCCGTCACAGGCTTGTTTGCCTGATTCCCTTGCCCCTCCCACCCTGAACCTCATCCTGAGGTGCCGAGCGATCGAAGATCGACTAACACCTCAGGATGAGGTCGCGAGCGGGGGAATAATAGTGAATCTTGCTTGCTGGTCTCAGCCCTCGTACAACCCCTTGTGCGTCTCGCGCAGCAGGTTCTTCTGAACCTTGCCCATCGTGTTGCGGGGCAGTTCGTCGGCAACGATCACGCGCTTGGGCAGCTTGAACTTGGCGAGCCGGCCTTCGAGCGCCGAGAGGATGGCGGCCTCGCTCGGCGCGTCCGCGCCGCGCGGCACCACCACGGCGGTGACGCCCTCGCCGAAATCCGGATGCGGCACCCCGATCACCGCCGATTCGAGCACGCCGGGCAGCCCGTCGATCTCGGTCTCGACCTCCTTCGGGTAGACGTTGAAGCCGCCGGTGATGATCAGGTCCTTGCCGCGGCCGACGATGTGGACGTAGCCGCGCTCGTCGACCTTGCCGAGGTCGCCGGTGATGAAGAAGCCGTCGGCCTTGAACTCGGCGGCGGTCTTCTCCGGCATGCGCCAGTAGCCCTTGAACACGTTGGGGCCGCGCACCTCGATCATCCCGACCTGGTCAGCCGCGAGCCCGCGGCCGGTCTCCGGATCGACCACCCGCAGCGACACGCCCGGCAGCGGGAACCCGACCGTGCCGGCGACCCGGTCGCCGTCATAGGGGTTCGAGGTGCTCATGTTGGTCTCGGTCATGCCGTAGCGCTCAAGGATCGCGTGGCCGGTCCGCTCCTGCCACTCCCGATGGGTCTCGGCGAGCAAGGGCGCCGAGCCGGACACGAACAGGCGCATGCGGGCCGCCGCCTCGCGGGTCAGGCCCGGCTCCTTGAGGAGGCGGGTGTAGAAGGTCGGCACGCCCATCAGCGCCGTCGCCCGCTCCATCAGCGACAGGATCAGCGGCGGGTCGAGCTTGGGCAGGAAGACCATCGCGGCGCCCGACATCAGCACCGTGTTGGTGGCGACGAACAGGCCGTGGGTGTGGAACACCGGCAGCGCGTGGATCAGCACGTCGTCCGGCGTGAAGCGCCAGTAGTCGACGAGCGTCAGCGCGTTCGACGACAGGTTGTCGTGGGTCAGCATGGCGCCCTTCGAGCGCCCGGTGGTGCCCGAGGTGTAGAGGATCGCAGCTAAGTCGTCCGAGGCGCGGGGTACGTCGGCGAAGTCGCCGGTCTGACCTGCGGCCTCGGCCGCCATCGTGCCTTCGCCCCTGGCGTCGAGGGTGCCGACCTGGGCGACGCCGGCCTGCTCCGCCACGACGTTGAGGACATCGCGCTTGCCCGGATCGCAGACGAACAGGGCCGGCTCGGCATCGCCGAGGAAGTAGGCGATCTCGGAGGGCGTGTAGCCGGTGTTCAACGGCAGGAAGACCGCGCCGGCCCGCACGCAGCCGAGATAGAGCGCGATCACCGCCGGGCTCTTTTCGACCTGCACCGCCACCCGGTCGCCGGGCGCGACGCCGAGGCCGACGAGCGCCGCGGCGTAGCGGCCGGATTCGGCGACGAGATCCGCGTAGCTCCAGCGCAGGCCCTCGGGGGTCTCGAGGAAGGTTTTGCCCGCCGGATCGGCGGGGAGGCGGGAGCGGACGATGTCGAAGAAGTGGTTGGACATGGGAGACTCTTCAGTCGTCGGCGAGATGAGCGGCCATGCCGTCTCCTCGAAGAACGCGGACCTCTCCTCTCCCCGCGGGCGGGGAGAGGGCTGTGCTTCCGTTCAGGAAGCGCAGCAAGCCCGAAGGGCGAGGGTGAGGGGGTGTTTCCGGAGGAGCCACATCCGGCACCTCCCCCTCACCCTCGGCTGCCGCCTCGCTGTGTCACCTGCACGGTGACACAGCCCTCTCCCCGCCCGCGGGGAGAGGAGAAAACTGCTCACGCCTCCGCCAGCGCCACCGCGCGGGCCGGTGGCAGGTTCTGGCGCAATTCGCGGTTGACCGTGAGCGAGGCCGAGACGGTGCCGAGATTGGCGTAGGTCTCGTGGTTCTTCTCGATCGCCGCGAGGTCGTAGAGGTAGTTCACCATCAGGCCGTAGCCCTGCGACAGGCCCTTGGGCGAGACGTCGCCCAGGAAGTTCAGCCGCTCCAGCCTCGCGCCGTTGCCGAGATGGAACCTGGCCACCGGATCGACCGGCTTGCCGCGGGCGGTCTTCGCGCGCAGGAAGTAATAGGCGGCGGCCGGCAGCAGGGCCTTCTTCACCGCGTCGGCCTTGGCCTTGTCGGCGTGCCAGTCGGGCTGGTCGAGGGCGCGCAGGGTCTCGACATCCTCGCGGGTCAGGCCCTGCGGCGCGTCGGAGCGGCGCTCGCGATCGAGCCAGGTGCGGAAGGTCGGCACCGGCGACAGGGTCACGAAGGTCTTCAGCGCCGGCATCTCGCGGCAGAGATCCTCCACCACCTGCTTGATCAGGAAGTTGCCGAAGGTGATGCCGGCCAGGCCCTTCTGGCAGTTCGAGATCGAGTAGAAGATCGCGGTCGTCGCCTCGCGGGTGGCGGTGTGCTGGCGCTCATGGGCGAGGATCGGGGCGATCGCCGCGGCGATGCCGGTGGTCAGCGCCACCTCGACGAAGATCAGCGGCTCGTCGAGGAGCGCGGGGTGGAAGAAGGCGAAGCAGCGCCGGTCCGGCGGCTCGATCCGCCGGCGCAGGTCGTCCCACCCCGAGATCGCGTGCACCGCCTCATAGCGGATGATCTTCTCCAGGATATGGGCCGGCGTGGTCCAGTCGATCCGGCGCAGGACCAGGAAGCCGCGGTTGAACCACGAGGCGAACAGATGCTCGAAATCGGAATCGAGGCTGTCGACCGCTTCCGCCAGCGCGGGGTCCGGCTTGTCGGCCTTCCGTGCGGCGTCGCGCAAGCCGAACAGGTCCTCGCGCATCCGCACCAGGGCGATCGTGCCGTCGCGGGCGAGGTTGAGGCGGCGGATCAGCTCCTGCGAGCGCGGCTCGGCGGCCTCGTGCAGGCGCCCGAGGGCGGCGCGGGACGGCGCCTTTCCGTAGGCCGCGATGGCGCTCTCCACCGCCGCGTGGTCGGCCCCGAACTCGAGGGCGACGCGGCGCAGGAAGTCGTGACGGTCGGAGCAGGCGAAGCTCTCGTAGCGGTCGAGGATGATGCGGGCGAGCGCGACCCCCGAGGCCTCGCCGCGCCGCGAGATCAGGTCCTCGCAGAGCTTGACCACCTCGGCGACGCTCGCCTTGGCGGGGTCGTCGCGGCCGAAGGCGATCAGCCCGCGGCCCCGGTCCGAGATGCTCTGGAGAAGGTCGCCGAGGAACGAGATCGCCGCCATGGGGCCTTGCTCACTGTCGCTCTGCTCATGACCGGACCGCCCCCGCGGATCGGGGAGGGTGCCGGCCTTCGGTAGATAGGGCTCCGCTGCGGCAGCGGAGAGGGAAGGGCGGCGGCGTCGCGCGTCGCGGTCGGAGGCCGTCCGGGCCATGGTGACGCCTCTACTTGGTCGAGGGCAAGAGCAGATCCGGCAGCCACAGGGCGATCCCGGGGGCGAGGCAGAGGAGAAGGATCGCGATCCCCATCAGGATCACGAAGGGCAGGGTGCCCCAGATGATGTCGGACAGCGGGATGTCCGGGGCGATGTTCTTGATGACGAAGATGTTGAGGCCGACCGGCGGGTGGATCAGCCCCATCTCCATGGTGATCGTCATGACGACGCCGAACCAGACCAGGTCGAACCCCGCCTCCCGCAAGGGCGGCAGGATGATCGGCGCGGTCATCAGGATGATCGAGACCGGCGGCAGGAAGAAGCCGAGGCCCACGACCAGGAGCAGGATCGTCAGCAGCAGGAGCCAGGGCGAGAGATGCATCGCCACGATCGCGGCGGCGGCTGCCTGCGAGATGTGGAGGTAGCTCATCACGTAGGCGTAGAGCAGCGACATGCCGATGATCAGCATCAGCATGGTCGATTCGCGCAAGGTCGCGATCAGGATCGGGCTCACGTCCCGGGCCCGCCAGACGCCGTAGATCGCCGCGATGAGCGCCAGCGCCAGGAGGCCCCCTAAGCCCGCCGTCTCGGACGGCGTGGCGTAGCCGCCGTAGAGCGCCACCATCACCCCGGTGAGCAAAACCACGAAGGGCAGCACCCGCGGCAGGGTCGAGAAGCGCTCGGCCATCGAGTAGCGGTCTTCCGCCAGGATCGGGTGCTCGGGGCCACCGGTGACGTAGGCCGCCCGCGCCATGGCGAATTCGCGCCGGAAGCGCCAGGCGGCGTAGGCGGCAAAGAGCAGCACCAGGAGAAGCCCCGGGCCGATGCCGGCGAGGAAGAGCCGCCCGAGCGACTGCTCGGCCGCCACCGCGTAGAGGATCATGGTGATCGAGGGCGGCAGCAGGATGCCGAGGGTCCCGCCCGCCGCGATGATGCCGGCGGCGAACCCCCCGGAATAACCGCGCCGGCGCATCTCCGGGATGCCGGCCGAGCCGATCGCCGAGCAGGTCGCCGGGCTCGATCCCGCCATGGCGGCAAACAGCGCGCAGGCGAACACGTTGGCGATGCCCAAGCCCCCCGGGATCTTGTGCATCCAGGCATGCATCGCCGAGTAGAGGTCCTGGCCCGCCTTCGACCGGCCGATCGCCGCGCCCTTCAGGATGAAGAGCGGGATCGACAGCAGCGTGATCGAGGCCATCTCCTCGTAGACGTTCTGCGCCACCGTATCGAGGGAGGCGCCGGGCATGAAGGCCAGCATGAAGACGAGCGCCACGGCGCCGAGCGCGAAGGCGATCGGGATGCCGGCGAGCATGGCGCCGAGGGTCGCGCCCGCATAGAGCGTGCCGATGATCGCGGTGCTCATCGGGCGGGTCCTTTCGGCGGGCTCTTGAGGTCGGCGCCGAGGCCGATCTTCGGGTCGGCGAAGCCGGCGGCCTCCGGGCCGCGGGCGAGGCTTTCCGCAATCTGGAGCAGGAATTGCAGGGCGAGCAGCGTCATGCCGACCGCCATCAGCGAATAGGGAATCCAGAGCGGTGGGCCCCAGGTCGATTGCGAGATCTGGCCGTCGACCCAGGCCTCGTGCAGCAGCGTCCAGCTCTTCCAGGCGAAGAAGGCGACGAAGCCGAGGCTGACGATGTCGGCAAAGAGCAGGCGCAGGCGGTTCGCCCGCGGCGACAGGAGGCCGGTCAGCGCCTCGATGGCGACGTGGCCGCGCCGGGCCTGGACGCCGGCCGCCGACAGGAAGGTGGCGCCGACGATGAGGAACACCGCCGTCTCGTCCTGCCACTCGGTCGGGACCTTGAGGACGTAGCGGATGACGACGCTATAGCTCAGCACCAGGCAGGCGGCGACGAGGGCGACGCCGCCCATCAGCAGGATCAGCCGGTTGAGGCCGCCCATCGCGGCCTCGATCGCCGCGAGCGGTCCGGGCAGGCGGGGCCGCGCCGCCGCGCGCTCCGGCTCAGGCCCGGCGGAGGCCGCGTCGAAGGCGTGGCTCACGCGACCGCCTCCGCGAGCTTCAGCATCTCGGCGCAGGAGGACGACTTGGCGGCATAGTCCTTCCAGGCCGAGTCGCGAGCGATGTCGCGCCAGCGGTTCAGCGTCGCCTCGTCGAGGCTCTCGACCTTGGCGCCGGCCTTCCCGAAGATCTGCTCGACCCGGGTGTCGTCGGCCTGTGCACCCTCCTGGCCGAAGGATTCGAGCTCGGCGCCGACCGCCATGATCAGGTCCTGCTGGTCCTTGGGCAGGCCGTCGAAGATCGCCTTCGACATCATGATCGGCTCGAGCATGAACCAGTAGGACCGGCCGCGGCCCGAGGTGAGGGATTTCGACAATTCCTCCAGCCGGAACGAGATCAGGCTGGTGGACGAGGTGATGACCGCGTCGCAGGCGCCGGTCTGCATCGCCGCGTAGGATTCGTTCGAGGGCAGGCTCAGCGTCGCGGCGCCCGCCGCCTTCATCATCAGATCCATCTCGCGCGAGCCGCCGCGGACCTTCAGGCCCTTGGCATCCTCCGGCCGCACCAGCGCGCGGTCGCGGCTCGCCACGCCGCCGGCCTGCCAGACCCAGGAGACCAGCACGATGTTCTTCGCCTGGAGGATCTCGGTGAGCTTGCGGCCGACCGGCGCCGTCTTCCACGCCATCGCCTGCGGATAGGAGGTCACCAAAGCCGGCATCAGCCCGATATTGGTCTCCGGCACCTCGCCGCCCGCGTAAGGCAGCGGGTAGAGGCTCATGTCGAGCGCGCCTTTTCGCATGGCGCTGAACTGGGCGTTCGTCTTCATCAGCGACGAGCCGGGATAGACCTGAACCTCCAGCGCCCCCTTCGAGCGCTCCTTCACGGCGGCGGCGAACTTGCGGCACATCCGGTCGCGAAAATCGCCTTCGTCGATCGTCCCGCCCGGGAACTGGTGCGACAGCTTCAGCACCGTGGCGGCCTGCGCAGCCCGCCCGAGGCCGATCAGGGCGGGGGCGGCGAGACCTGCGACGACGAGGGAGCGGCGGGTGACGGCCATGGCGATTCCTCTGGGGAGCCCATCGGCTCCGGATGGTGCGTTTCGGTGTGACGCGCGGTCAGGTTGAACCCTGCCGAATTCTGCACTCAGAAGACGCCGATCTTGTATATTTTGTCAACCGCAGTGCATACTCTCCGAAGGTGGAAGGCGGGATCGCACATGAGCCACGCCCAGATGAGTCACGCCCAGCGGCTGCGGCAGACGATCGAGGACGAGATCGTGGACGGGGTCCTGCGCCCCGGCGACAGGCTCGACGAGGTCCAACTCGCCGCCCGGTTCGGGGTCTCGCGCACGCCGATCCGCGAGGCCCTGCTGCAACTGGCCGTCACCGGCCTGATCGAGATCAAGCCGCGGCGCGGTGCGGTGGTGAGCATCCCTGAGCCGGCGCGGCTGATCGAGATGTTCGAGACCATGGCGGAGCTGGAGGCGGCGTGCGGTCGCCTCGCCGCCCGGCGGCTCACCGACGAGCACCAGCGCGAGCTCACCGCCGCGCTCGATGCCTGCCGGGCCGCGGCGGAAGCGGGCGAGATGGCAGCCTATTACGCCGAGAACGCGGTGTTCCACGCGGTGATCTACCGGGCCTCGCGCAACGGCTTCCTGTGCGAGCAGGCCGTCGGCTTGAGCCGCCGCCTGGCACCGTTCCGGCGCATCCAGCTGCGCGCCCGCAACCGCCTGCGGCAGTCGCTCGCCGAACATGAAGGCGCGGTCGCGGCGATCCTGGCCGGGGACGAGGCGCTCGCCGGCGAGCGGCTGCGTGCCCACGTGCTGGTGCAGGGTGACCGCTTCGCCGAGCTGATCCGAAGCCTGCCGGGCGGCAGCGCGGCGGCGTGATCCTGACCTGGGTCAAACCCTTGACCTTGCGGCGCTTTCCTTGACACGGAACGACCCCCGGGAACCCACGTTGTGATCCCGAGCGCCCACGCTTGTGGGCGACAGGTTCCTCCTGCTTCCGGTGCCGTGATGCCGCCCGAACCCCGCTCCGGTTCCGCCCCGTCCGGCGTGACCTCGACCCTGTGGACCGTCTTCCTCGGCCTCGCGCTCGTCCGCCTCGTCACGGCGCGGCGGCCGGACGGCGTGCAGGATGCGGCGCCGGACCCGACGCGGCATCTCGGCGGCGGCGCCAAGTCGTATTCCGGCCGTCCGGCCCAGTGGGTCGCCGACACCGAAATCGATCGCGGCCGCAAGGCCGAGACGCCGACGGAGATCCCGGCCAAGGGCTGGAAGGACGTGCTCTATCGCGTCTATCTCGAATTCCAGAAGGACCGGGTCCTGTCGGTGGCGGCCGGCGTGACCTTCTACACCCTGCTGGCGATCTTCCCGGCGGTGGCGGCGCTCGTGTCGCTCTACGGTCTGTTCACCGATCCGAGCACCATCAACGATCACCTCTCGCTGCTCCAGGGCGTGCTGCCCTCCGGCGCGCTCGAAATCATCGCCGACCAGGTCAAGCGCATCACCGCCAAGGGCGGCACCACCCTCGGCATCACCTTCTTCACCACGCTCGCGATCTCGCTGTGGAGCGCCAATGCCGGCATGAAGGCGATGTTCGATGCGCTCAACATCGTCTACGAGGAGCAGGAGAAGCGCAGCTTCATCCAGCTCAACCTGCGCTCGCTCACCTTCACCTTCGGGGCCCTGGTCTTCGTCATCGTGGCGCTCGGCTGCATCGTGGTGCTGCCGGTGGCGCTGAATTTCATCGGCTATTTCGGGATCCGGATCAGCCCGACGGCCTGGTACATCGCGCTCCTTCGCTGGCCGGCGCTGCTGGCCGTCATGCTCTTCGCTCTGGCGCTGCTCTACCGCTACGGCCCGAGCCGCGACCTGCCGCGCTGGCGCTGGGTCACGCCGGGCAGCCTCACCGCCGGCGTGGTCTGGCTCATCGCCTCGATCGGCTTCTCCTGGTACGTCGCGCATTTCGGCAGCTACAACGAGACCTACGGCTCGCTCGGCGCCGCGATCGGCTTCATGACCTGGATCTGGATCTCGTCCACGATCGTACTGCTCGGCGGCGAGATCAATGCCGAGCTGGAGCACCAGACCGCCCGCGACACCACCGTCGGGCCGGAGGAGCCGATGGGCACCCGTCGCGCCCGGATGGCCGATACCGTCGGTGCGCCGGCGTAAGGGCCCGTGCGCCGCACCATCTCGCGGGATGCGGCGTCCGCCATTATCTTGGGGCCTCGCCCATCACGGACGTGACGAGGAGAGGCCCCGATGGCCGCCAACGAGACCGGCACCGCCGAGACCCGCACCGAAGCGGAGTGGCGCCGGACCCTGACACCCGAGCAATACCGCGTGCTGCGCGAGCACGGCACCGAACGGCCTGGCACCAGCCCGCTCAACCACGAAAAGCGCGCCGGCACCTTCGCCTGCGCCGGCTGCGGCCAGCCGCTTTTCGAATCGAGCACCAAGTACGAGTCCGGCTCCGGCTGGCCGAGCTTCCATGCGCCGCTGGACGGCGCGGTGGAAACGCAGACCGACCGCTCATTTTTCATGACTCGCACCGAGGTGCATTGCGCCCGCTGCCAGGGCCATCTCGGCCACGTCTTCGACGACGGCCCGGCCCCGACGGGCCTGCGCTACTGCATGAACGGGGCGGCGATGGTGTTCGAGCCGGAGGAGTGACGATTCAGGTCCAGTAGAGCAGCTTGGCCGCCGGCAGCCGCTCCGCCAGGTCCCGCGTAAGCCGCGCCCGCATCTCCCGCATCAGCTCGGCCGGCAACACGTATTTCACCGAGCCGAACTTGGTGAGCTTGCGGCTGCGCTCGTCCTCCCGCATCGGCAGGTCGGAACCCGGGTACCAGCCCTCCAGCACCGCCTTCGAGCCGGGGGTGAAGCGGTGGGTGATGAGTTCCGCGGTGAGATCGAGATCCTGGACACCGTCGAGCGCTTCCGCCGCCTGCGCGAACAGGTCGGCATAGGCCTCGCGCCAGTCCGGCACGGGTAGGATCGGCGCGACCGTGAGCCCGACCGGGTAGCCGGCACGGGCGACCGCCCCCATCGCGGCGAGGCGTTCGCGCAACGGGGCGGTGCCGCCCTCGTAGCGGACGGCGGCCGCGGCGTTGACCGAGAAGCGCAGCCGCGTGCGGCGGCGATGCTCCAGACCGAGGAGCGGCGCGACCGCGGCGAACTTGGTGGTGGTGCGTAAGCTGACCGGCGCGTCCCAGGCGCCGAAATGCCGGATCGCCGCGGCGAGCGAGCCGGTCAGGTGCTCGATCCCGAGGGGATCGGTGTAGCACGATGCCTCGAAGGAGGTGCCCTCGTGCGCGCGCTGGGCATTCACCGAGGTGACGCCGCCCTGGCCGAGATAACCTGCGAGATTGTCCAGGATCTCGGGCAGGTTGGCGTAGACCCGGGTCACGGGCGGCCCCGAGAGCGAGCCGGCGAGGTAGCAGTACTGGCAATGGGCCGGGCAGCCCTCGGCGAGGTCGACGCGCCAGTCGGCGCTCGGCGGGATCGGCTGCAGCTTCAGCTTGGTCGGCGGCGCGACGACCACCGCGAGGGTGTTCTTCGCCTCGATATAGGCCCGGCGCGGGTCCGGGTGGCGCAGGCCCGTGAGGCGGTTGCCGGGCAAGGCCTCGACGGGAAGGCCAAGGGATTCCGCCCGCGCCATGATCGCACGCCCGTGGGCGTACTCCCGCGCCGCGGCAGTAACGACGACCCGGCGCGGTCGCCAGAGGCGGGCCGTGCGGGCGGGGGCGGGATCGTGAAAGGTCATGCCCCGCGAACGCGTGGGACGGGACGCGTTAATGCCGGGCTTGAGGCCGCACCGTGTAGGTGCCGCCGCGAATCCGCTCCGGGAAACCTTCGGCGTAGCGGGCGGTGGCCTCCTCGCCGTAGGTCTGGACCAGTTCCTGGAACGCCGCGAACAGGGCCGCCTGGGCCATGCAGTCGCCGTCGAGCCCGTCGAGGCAACCTTCGGCGAAGGCCTCCGAAACGTAGCTGAGGGCGGCGCGCTTTGCCTCCTGGTCGGAATCGAGGGCGGGGTCGTGGTGGGTTTCGAACTCGGTCATCGACAGCCTTGAGATCGGGTCTCTGGTGAGAACGGCGGTCTCGGATCCGCAGCGGCCTCGTGTGATGTCCCGATTCATAGGCCCTCGGCCGGCGCCGGGCCAGCAAGGAATTGCGAAGAGGTTAACGGCGCCACGAGAATGCCTCCCTCTTCGACACGGACGCCACAGCGTGGCGGACCCGCAACAGGGAGTTTGTTAACCGCCGAACCGCCCGGCGAGCGCCACCGACAGGCGTTCGCCCTCCGCGATGTAGCGGGTGGCGGCTTCGACCGCGGAAGGCGTGCAGACCCGGTAGGTCACGGCGTAACCGCCGTAGCCCCGGTTATAGGCCCCGGCGAGGCGGTCGCGCCGGCCCGGGCTGGTGCCTTCCGAATCGAGCAGGGCCTTCATCCGGGCGGGCCATTCCGGCGCGTCGGGGTTTCCGCACAATTCGCGCAGGAAGCTCAGCGCGCCGATGATCTCCGACAGGCGCAGGAGGTCGCGGTCGTAGGGGGCCGGCGCGTCGGCCGGCGGCGGCGGAGCGGGGGCTTCCTTCTCGGGTGGCTTGGTCGGCGCTTTCGGCTTGGCTTGCTGCGCGAGAGCCGGCAAAGCCGCGACGAGGCAGGCGGCCAGGATGACGGCGCGTCTCATGCCTTGTCCCCGATTGCCGCGAGGGCCTGGGCGATCACGTCGTGCAGGCCCCGGGTGGTCGGCAGGTCGTGCGCCTCCGCAGGCGTCACCCAGCGCAGGTCCAGGGCTTCCGGCCCGGTGGTCGGCTCGCCGGACAGCCAGCGGACGGCATGGGGATGGATCACGAAATGGTGCAGCACCGCCCCGTCCGCGTCGCGCTCGATCACCTCGAGGGGTGTCAGCCCGGCGACCACCTCGGCCGCCACCCCGACCTCCTCGTGCAATTCGCGCAGAGCCGCTTCCGCCAGGGTCTCCCCCGCCTCCACCTGGCCACCCGGCAGGGTGTAGATGCCGCGCATCGGCGCCTGGCCGCGGGATGCGAGCAGCACCCGGCCGTCGCGCACCACGGCCGCGGACGCGGCGATGAAGGGGCGCACGGGATAGCGGCGGCGCCAGGCCGGATCGTCGGATTCGGCGCTCACGGCCGCGCATCTCCGTCCTGCACCGTGGCGAGCCGCCCGTCGGCCAGGGCCACCACGACCCGGTTGCCCATGACCGCGAGGCCGGCCCCGACCGGCGCCGGCAGGGTGACGCGCGCCCGCTCGGCCAGCCCTTTGAGCGAGACGTAGGCCAGGGCGGTGCGGTCGCGGCTCGCCACCACCAGCTCGCTGCCGAGGGTGGCGCCAGGGGCGGAGAACCCCTTGCCCTCGGCGCTCTTGGCCGTCCTGGCCGGTGTTCCGCCCGCGAGACTCCACTGTTCGAGCCGGCCCTCCGCGCCGCGCACCAGCACGGCGCCGGGCACCGGGCCGGGCAGGTCGGCCGCGAGCGCGAGCGGTCCCGGCTCGGGCGGGGTCTCGGCCCGCACCCGCCAGGTGCCGTCCTGGCGCCCGATCACCGCCAGCCCGGTGCCCTCCGGATGCTCGCTGAGCGCCAGGAGGTTGAGCGCCCCGTCGATCTCGACCGGCCGCAGGGTCTCGGCCGAGAACACCGCGCCCGCCCCCGGCGGCACCGTCGCGGTCGCCACCGGTACCGGCTTGGGATCGGCGCTCATCGTCACCTTCTGGCGCTCGCGCAGAGTCACCCCGGCGGCGCCGGGGCGCCCGTCCGGCCCGCTTCTCGGCCCCGACAGGTAGGCGCTGACCGGCCCCGACAGCACCCGGAGGGTGCCCGGCAGCGCGCCTTTCGGCGTCTCGCCGGCGGTCAGGCCTTCGATCGCGTCGAGGGACAGCGGGACGATGGTGATCGTGTCCCCCGTCAGCGTCAGGACGGCGGCCCCGGTCTCGCCCCACGCCACCGCGACCGGGCCGGCCTTGCGCGGCAGCTGCGGCAGCCCGGCAGTGGTGACGGCGAGCGCCGCCTCGCTGCCGGCATCGCGCAGCTGCGTCACGCGGAACGGCAGGTCGAGGAGCGTGACGCGGGGCTCGGCGGCTGCGGGCGAGGCGAGGAGCAGGAGCGCGAGCGCGACAGCCGCCCGCTCAGACATGCTGGCCGCCGTTGATGTGCAATTCGGCGCCGTTCACGTAGGACGAGGCCTCGGTGCACAGGAAGTAGATCGCCTTGGCGACCTCGTCCGGCGTGCCGAGGCGCCGCTGCGGGATCTGCGCCACCAGCTTGTCGGTGCCCGGCGACAGGATCGAGGTGTCGATCTCGCCCGGCGAGATCGCGTTCACCCGCACGCCCAGCGGCCCGTAATCGGAGGCCATCTCGCGGGTCAGGCCGGCGAGCGCCGCCTTCGAGGTCGCGTAGGCCGCCCCCGCGAAGGGATGGACGCGGGAGCCTGCGATCGACGTCACGTTGACGATCGAGCCGCGGGCCCGGGTCAGCTCGTCGCACAGGCCGCGGGCGAGCAGGATGGGGGCGAAGAAATTGACCTGGAACACCCGCTGCCAGTCGGAGAACGGGGTGTCGATCGACCCGAGCCGCGCGCCGCCGGCCCCCTTCGGCGAGATGCCCGCATTGTTGACCAGCGCATGCAGCAGCCCGCCCTCGGCCTCGAGCCGCCCGGCCACTTCCTTGACGGCGCGGATCGTGTCCTCCGGATCGGCGAGGTCGACCTGGAGGTGGTCCTCCGGCCCCATCTCCCACGGGCAGTTCTCCGGGAAGGGGTGGCGCGAGCAGGTGATGACGCGCCAGCCCGCCGCCGAGAAGCGCTTCACGGTGGCATGGCCGATGCCCCGGCTCGCGCCGGTGAGCAGCATCACGCGGCGGCGTTCGTTCGATTGGGCCACGGCCGTTCCTCAGGGATGTCCGGTGCGGGGCGCCGGCTGGTGGTGGCGCGGCGCGAAGAGCCCCAGGGTAGGGCTCCGGGCCCCGGAAATCCAGGGCTCGAAGGCCGGGGTTCGCCGCGCCGCAGCA
Organism: Methylobacterium sp. 142-1Y; assembly: GCF_057747795.1. NCBI lineage: Bacteria > Pseudomonadati > Pseudomonadota > Alphaproteobacteria > Hyphomicrobiales > Methylobacteriaceae > Methylobacterium > Methylobacterium sp. 142-1Y. The sequence goes on from NZ_CM173224.1 coordinate 2,950,599, forward strand.
AAGCTCGCGCGCCAGGGACCTTGCGCGTCAGGGATACAGGCGGCGGCCCGCCCAGGCGTCGCCCTGGCGGGTGAAGCGCACCCGGTCGTGCAGGCGGTAGGCACCGTCCTGCCAGAACTCGATCGAGACCGGGGCGATGCGGTAGCCGGTCCAGTGGGGCGGGCGCGGCACGGTCTCGCCGGGGAAGCGCGCGCCCACCTCCTCGACTGCCCGCATCAGGGTCTCGCGGCTGTCGAGGGGTTGCGACTGGCGGCTCGCCCAGGCGCCGAGGCGGCTGTCGCGGGCGCGGGTGGCGAAATAGGCGTCGGCCTCCGCATCCTCGACCTTCGTCACGGTCCCGCGGGCCCGGACCTGACGGCGCAGGCTCTTCCAATGCAGCACCAGGGCGGCGCGCGGATTGTCCGAGAGCTCCACCCCCTTCATCGACAGGGTGTTGGTGTAGAACACGAATCCGCGCTCGTCCGCGTCCTTCAGCAGCACGATGCGCACGTCCGGCAGCCCGTCGGCGTCGGTGGTGGCGAGCGCCATGGCGTTCGGGTCCTCCGGCTCGGCGGCTTGCGCCTCGGCAAACCATTGCCGGAACAGGACCCAGGGTTCCGGGTTCCGGGTGAAATCATCTTTCGTTAACTCGTTCACGGCATCGTCCTTACCCAAGTGGCTTGATGGCCAGTGTGACAACCGGAGCCGGGGGCGGGCCGGCGTCGCATCCCCATGCGTCGCGGCGGCCGCCCGGTCGTGAGAACAGGTGTAATGCGTTCGGGTGCGTGTAAAGTCGGTTCGGTGACGCTCGGGCTCGTCGTCGCGGCGGGCGCCCTGGGCAGCGTCCTGGCGATCGGCGGCTGCAGCCAGCCGCTCATCATGTTCACCCCGCAGGTGGAGGTGGCGCCGCCGGAGCCGGAGAGCACCGGCAGCATCGAGCCTGCGGCGCCCAAGAGCTTCGGCCCGGACCTCTCGGGTGAGGATTGGCGCCGGGCAAAGGCGGCGCTCTCCGTCGCCCTCGATCCCCAGGGCAACGGCCAGCCGGTGAAATGGGACAACCCGGATTCGGGCATGCGCGGCATGGTCAACCCGACCGGGCTGCCCTTCGTGAAGAACGACGAGATCTGCCGCGGCTTCCTCGCCTCGGTGATCGGTCCCGGCGGCAACCGCTTCGTGCGCGGCACCGGCTGCCGTCCGTCGGGGGGGGCCTGGGAACTGAAGAGCCTGAAGACGACGACGAAGCCGGGGTGAGGGGGCGCGCAGGGGCCGGGGCGCTGGTCGCATCGGGAATGGCGGGGGTGTCTCCTCTCCCCGCTGGCGGGGAGAGGGCTGCATTCCTGTTCAGGGAATGCAGCAAGCCCGAAGGGCGAGGGTGAGGGGGTGTTTCCGGAGGAGCCTCACTCGTCGAGACCCCCTCACCCTCGCTTCGGCTGCGCCTCCGCTTGCCGTATCACCTGGACGTGACACGGCCCTCTCCCCGCCCGCGGGGAGAGGAGACACCCCCGCCAATCCTCCTCCCGAATCGCCCACCGTGGCGCTGCCCCCGGAAGTGACGTACCTTCAACGCTTGCCGCTTCCGCCTGCGTTGCAATCCGGCAACACGGTCGCCAGATAGGGCTCAACCCATTCACGCAGGCGGACCCGCGCCCGGGCGCGTCGCACCGGAGCCGGGCCGCTCGAATCGCCATCGGATCGCCATGCGCAACCCATACGACGTACTCGGCGTGAGCCGCTCGGCCGACGAGGCGGAGATCAAGAAGGCTTTCCGCAAGCTCGCCAAGGCCTACCACCCCGATCGCAACAAGAACGACGCCAAGGCGCAGGACCGCTTCTCCGAGGTCAACCAGGCCTACGAGATCCTCGGTGACGCCAAGAAGCGCGAGCAGTTCGACCGCGGTGCCATCGACGGCGACGGCAAGCCCCGCTTCACCGGCTTCGAGGGTTTCGGTGCCGGCGGGGCCGGCCGCGGCGGTGGCGGCGGCTTCGACTTCGAGTCGATGGCCCGCGCCCGCGGCGGAGCGGGCGGCGGTGGGGCCGGCGGCTTCGGCGAGGACATCTTCTCGCACCTGTTCGGCGAGGCCTTCCGCTCCGCCGGCGGTGCCGGGCGCGCCGCGCCGCAGAAGGGCGAGGACGTCGCCGCCGAGCTGACCGTGACCCTCGACCAGGTCGCCAACGAGACCAAGCTGCGGCTCAACCTCCCGAGCGGCCGCGAGGTCGACGCGGTGGTGCCCAAGGGCGTGGTCGACGGCCAGGTGATCCGCCTGCGCGGCCTCGGCTATCCGGGCGCAAACGGCGCCGAGCCGGGCGATGCGCTGCTGACCATCCGGTTCGCCCCCGATTCCCGCTTCGAGATCGAGGGCTCGGACCTGCGCACCACCGCCGAGGTCCCGCTCGAGGATGCGGTGCTGGGCGGGCCGATCCGGATCCAGACCCTGACCGGTGCGGTCGAGATGAAGATTCCGCCGATGACCAGTTCCGGCCGGGTCTTCCGCCTGCGCGGCAAGGGCCTGCCGAAGAAGGACGGCACGAAGGGGGACCTGCTCGCCACCGTCGCCGTCACCCTGCCGGCGAATGCCGACGAGGCCCTGACCGAGTTCGCCCGCAAGCGCCGCGCCGCTGCCGCGACGAGCTGATCCTGAAGAAGAGCACGCAGCATTACCGGAGCCGGCGCACTTCCGTCGCCCGCGGGCGTCGGTTAAGGAAGCCGCTGGGGAGCCATGCACGGCCGGGTCCAACCGTCCGCCGCCGGCCCCCGTGGCGGCTGTTCTTTGGGTGACTCATGGCTGACTCGAACCGGGCACAAGTACAGGATGGCGGGCAGCCCCGCACCGGGCTTCTCGCCGGCAAGCGCGGCCTCGTGCTCGGCGTCGCCAACAACCGCTCGATCGCCTGGGGCATCGCCAAGAGCGCCCACCAGCACGGCGCCGAGCTGGCCTTCACCTACCAGGGCGAGGCCCTGAAGAAGCGCGTCGAGCCGCTCGCCCGGGAGCTGAACGCCGCCGTCGTCGGCCATTGCGACGTCACCGATCCGGCCTCGATCGACGCGGTCTTCGAGGCCGCCGGCCGGCATTTTCCCGACGGCATCGACTTCGTCATCCATTGCATCGCCTTCTCGGACAAGGACGAGCTGACCGGGCGCTACATCGAGACCAGCGAGGCGAACTTTACGAAGTCGCTGCTGATCTCCTGCTACTCGTTCACGGCCGTCGCCCAGCGCGCCGAGAAGCTGATGCGCAACGGCGGCTCGCTCCTCACGCTGACCTATTACGGCGCCGAGAAGTGGATGCCGCACTACAACGTGATGGGCGTCGCCAAGGCGGCGCTCGAAGCGTCGGTGCGCTACCTCGCGGCCGATCTCGGGCCGCAGAAGATCCGCGTCAACGCGATCTCGGCCGGGCCGATCAAGACGCTCGCCGCCTCCGGCATCGGCGATTTCCGCTACATCCTGAAGTGGAACGAGTACAACGCCCCGTTGCGGCGCACCGTGACCATCGAGGAGGTCGGCGAGACCGCCGCCTACCTGATCTCCGACATGTCCCGCGGCATGACCGGCGAGATCCTGCACGTCGATGCCGGCTATCACGTCGTCGGGATGAAGAACCCCGAGGCGCCGGACCTCAGCCTCGACAAGGACTGACCGGTTTCGTCCCCGGACGGCGCGGAACGGGGCGCCACGACGATCCGAGGGAGGCCGGACCTGCGGCCCCTTCGGCGCCATGTGGGCCCCGAGGCGGGCCCCACTTCGCAACGCGGAGCCCATCATGTCCACGCAGAAGATCGCCATGCTCACCGCCGGCGGCCTCGCCCCCTGCCTGTCGGCGGCGGTCGGCGGGCTGATCGCCCGCTACACCGATCTCGCGCCCGAGGCCGAGATCATCGGCTATCGTAGCGGTTACAAGGGCGTGCTCCTTGGCGATTCCCTCGCCGTCACCCCGCAGGTGCGGGCGAAGGCCCACCTGCTCCTCCGCCACGGCGGATCGCCGCTCGGCAACAGCCGGATCAAGCTGACCAACGTCAAGGATTGCGTCAAGCGCGGCCTCGTCAAGGAGGGGCAGGATCCTCTCAAGGTGGCGGCCGAGCAGCTCGCCCGCGACCGGGTCACGGTGCTGCACACGATCGGCGGCGACGACACCAACACCACGGCGGCCGATCTCGCGGCCTATCTTGAGGCGAACGGCTACCACCTGACCGTGGTCGGCCTGCCGAAGACCATCGACAACGACGTGGTGCCGATCCGCCAGACGCTGGGTGCCTGGAGCGCGGCGGAACAGGGGGCGATCTTCGCCGAGAACATCGTCAACGAGCAGAGCGCCAACCCGCGCATGCTGATCGTCCACGAGATCATGGGCCGCAAATGCGGCTGGCTCACCGCCGCGACGGCCAAGGCCTATCGCGACCGGCTGGACCGCACCGCCTTCCTCCCGGAATTCGGCCTCGACCGGGCGCACAAGGAGGTGGATGCGGTCTACCTGCCGGAACTGCCCTTCGACATCGCGCGCGAGGCCGAGCGGCTGCGGGCGCGGCTCGACGCCAAGGATTGCGTCACGGTCTTCTTGAGCGAAGGCGCCGGCCTCGACGAGATCGTGGCCGAGATCGAGGCGCGCGGCGAGGTGCTGGGCCGGGATCCATTCGGTCACGTCAAGATCGACACGATCAATGTCGGCAAGTGGTTCGCCGATCGCTTCGCGCCGATGATCGGGGCGGAAAAGAGCCTGGTGCTGAAATCCGGCCATTTCTGCCGCTCGGCCGCGCCGAATGCCGACGACCTGCGGCTGATCCAGGGCATGGTCGACTTCGCGGTGGAGTGCGGCCTGAAGGGGGTCTCGGGCGTCATCGGCCACGACGAGGATCAGGGCGGCCGCCTGCGGGCGATCGAGTTCCCGCGCATCCGCGGCGGCAAGACCTTCGATCCGTCGACGCCGTGGTTTACCGCCCTGCTGGACGAGATCGGCCAGAGCCACGGGTGAGAGGGGCCGGCGCCGCCCGGCGCCGGACCGGAATGAGACTCCAGGTGTGAATCACGACCCCGTCGCGTCGAGCGGCGGGGCGGCTTGGCCGGGTTCAGCCGCCCGGGTCCGGCGGATGAAGGGCAGGATGTTTCCGGGGATCTCGGGCAGCCCCGCCGCGGGCTGGATGTGCCGGCCTCCCGTCGCGAAGGACATCCAGCGGACGATCTTGCCGTCGCCGTGGCGGGCCAGATGCCGCTCGACCCGCCTCCGCGCCCACCGGGGCACGCCATCGCCGAACTTCATGGGGCTTCCCTCCCTGCTCGCCCATCGCGCGACTGTTGCCGCTTGATGAACGAAGCAGGGGCGCTCCCCCCGTGTCATCACCCATTTGGGTGACTCGATGCCAACCTCAGGTTTTCAGGACGATGCAGGCGCCGCCGATGCCGCGGATGCGGCTGCACAGGGCCTCGGCGCTCGTGCGGGTCTCGGACGGCACGCGGATGCGGTAGAAGGCCCGCGTGCCGCGGTGGCGCAGCCGCGTGCCGATGATCATCGGGCGCACGTCGCCGAGGATCGCGGCGTATCGGTCGCGGGCCCGGCCGAAGCTCGCCAGCGCGATCGACTTCGAGAAGTTGCCGGCGAGCTGGACGCCCCAGGGGGCGAGCGCCGCGGCAGTCTCGGCGAAGAAGGTGTCGGTGCGGCCGCGGATGCGCAAGGCGGCCGTGACCTGAAGGCAGCGGGTGCCCTCGGGCTCGGTCAGGTCGGTGCGGGGCTCCGCCTTGGCGGCGGCGGCCCAATCCTCGGCGCTGCGCCCGGTGATCGCCGCGACGTAGGCGCGGGTCTCGGCCGGCAGGCCGCCGGTGCCGGCAAGCCAGGCCGAGACGCGGCCGGGCCCGCCGTTATAGGCCGCCGCGGCGAGGCCGAGATTGCCGAAGCGGCCGCGCAGGTCGATCAGGAACCGCGCCGCCGCCGGGATCGCCTGTTCGGGGTCGAACGGGTCGGCAAGGCCGCGCTCCTGCGCCGTGCCGGGCATGAACTGCGCCACGCCCTGCGCCCCGGCGCGGCTCACCGCGCTGGGCCGGAAGCTGCTCTCGCGCCAGATCAGCCGGGTGAGGAAGGCGACCGGCAGGCCCTTCGACTGGGCGGCCCCCTCGATCAGCCGGCACAGGGCCTGCTCGACCGTCTCCTCCTTGCTCTCTGCGGCGGGCGAGGCGGGGGCGCCCAGCGCCGGGGAGGCGAGGGCCAGGGACACGAGGAGGGGGAGGAGGGCGCGGGTCACGGGCCCACCCTTACCCCGATTCGCTGAACGATTTGGCAAGGCGCGATCGTCGCGGTGTCTTTTGTATCTACCGTGACGTGCAGGGCTGTGCGGGTAAGAAAAGGCGCGGGTTTCTCCTCTCCCCGCGGGCGGGGAGAGGAGAAACCCGCGCCTTTTCCGTCATCGGGCGGCCCTCGCATCGCGCGAAGCTCTGGCGCCGGGCCCGCAGCCGCGCCATCTAGCGGGCGATGTCCTCGCCGCTCCTGTTCGACTCCGCCCTGATCCGCACGCGCCTCGCCCGCGCCCGCCGTGACGGCTTCGCCGATTTCCTGGTCGCGCGGGCGGTGGACGACCTGTCGGACCGCCTGGGTGCCGTGCTGCGGGAGTTCCCCTGTGCCCTCGACCTCGCCACCCCGGTTCCGGCGGCGGCGACGTGGCTCGCGCAGAGCGGCCGGGCCGGCGCCGTCACGCGGCTCGCCCCCGTCCCCGAACCGGGCAGCCCCGGCGTCGCGGTCGCGGTCGGCGATCCGGAGGCCTTGCCCTTTGCCGATCGGAGCTTCGACCTCGCGGTGTCGCTGCTGGCGCTCCAGCACGCCAACGACCTGCCGGGCGCCCTGGTGCAGGTCCGCCGGGCGCTGAAGCCCGACGGGTTGTTCGTCGGGTGCCTGCTCGGCGGGCGCACCCTGACGGAGCTGCGCCAGGTGCTGACCCAGGCCGAGAGCGAGGTCGAGGGGGGGGTGAGCCCGCGGGTCGCGCCCTTCGCGGAGGTGCGCGACCTCGGCGGCCTGCTCCAGCGCGCCGGCTTCGCCCTCCCGGTCGCCGATGTCGAGACCGTGACGGTGCGCTATGGCGATCCCTTCGGGCTGATGCGCGACCTGCGTGCCATGGGGCTGACCAACGCGCTGCGCGAGCGCCGCGGCGCCCTGAGCCGCGAGACCCTGATGCGGGCGGCCCATCTCTACGCCGAGCGCTTCGCCGATGCGGACGGGCGCCTGCGCGCGACCTTCGAGCTGATCTGGCTCTCGGGCTGGGTGCCGCACGAGAGCCAGCAGAAGCCGCTGCGGCCGGGCAGCGCCCAGGCCCGGCTGGCCGACGCCCTCGGCACCGTCGAACGCAAGGAGCCGTCATGACGGATCATCCGATCACGATCACCCCGAATCCCCACCGCATCCGCGTGATGCTCGGCGGCACGATCGTCGCCGAGACCACCCGGGCGCTCACCTTGCGCGAGGGCGGCATGCCGCCGGTGCAGTACATCCCGCGCGACGATGCCGAGATGGACCTCTTCGACCGCACCGAGCACCGCACGCACTGCCCGCACAAGGGCGATGCGAGCTACTACTCGCTCACGGCCGGCGGGATCGAGCGGGCGAACGCGGTGTGGAGCTACGAGGCGCCGTTCCCGGCGGTGGCGGCGATCAAGGATCACCTCGCGTTCTACCCGAGCAAGGTCGACGCGATCGAGGAGTTGACCGAGTGATCGTCACGGCCCGAGCAGGTCGACGATCGCCGGCAGCAGCGGCAGGTCGGCCGGGGGCATCGGGTAGCTCGCGAGGTCGCGCGGGCGCACCCATTTGAGCGCCTGCCCCTCGCGCGACTGCACGAAACCCTCCCAGCGCCGGCAGACATAGAGCGGCATCAGGAGGTGGAAGGTCTCGTAGGGGTGGCTCGCGAAGCTCAGGGGCGCGAGGCAATCCGCCTTCACGGTGATCCCGAGCTCCTCCGCGAGTTCGCGGATCAGCGTCTCCTCCGGGCGCTCGCCGGGCTCGATCTTGCCGCCCGGAAACTCCCACAGGCCGGCGAGCTGCTTGCCGGGCGGGCGCTGGGCCAGGAGCACGCGCCCGTCCGGATCGACGAGGGCGACCGCCACCACGAGGAGGAGCTTGAGGGGATCTGCCATAAGGGGCGGCTCGCTTGAGGGGAGGTGAGGTCGCGCCCGTCAGGGCACGACCTGATAAGTGACCTCGACGGCGGCCTCGACCGTCAGGGTGCCGGGCTCGACCGGGACGGCGAGGCCGCCGGGTGCGCCCTTGGCGGCATAGGCCCGGGCGAGGATCGGTGCCGGCGCACCGGCCCGCGGCGGCGAGACGATGCTCTCGAGGCGCCCGAGCCGGGTCCCCGCTGCCTCGGCCAGGATCGCGGCCTGGCGCCGCGCATCCCGCACCGCCTCGGCCCGGACGGCATTCTCGGTCTCGCCGGGCTCCGACAGCCCGAAAGCGACGCCGCCGATCCGGTCGGCCCCGCCGTCGAGCAGGCGGCGCATCAGGGCACCGAGACGCTTGAGGTCGCGCACCCGCACGGAGACGGAGTTGGTGGCCTGGTAGCCGTCGGGCACGTCCCGTACCTGTCCACCGGGATCGCGCACCGTCTTGCTGGCCGGCCGCAAGGACACGGCCGCCGTGGCGAGATCGGGACCCGTGATGCCGAATTCGCCCGCGAGCTCCACTACCTTGCGGGCGGCGGCCGAGTTCTGGTCGAGGGCCGCCGCAGGGTTGGGGCCCCGGCTCTCCACCGCAACCTCCACGGTGGCGAAGTCCGGCGCCACCTCACGGCTCGCGCGGCCGATGACGCTGATCCGGCCGGGCACCGCATCGTCGGCGAGGGCGGGCCCGATCAGCAGGGCACCCAGGAGGAGCGCGGGAACCGCCCTCACGAGCGGTAATCCCCGTTGATCTCGACATAGGCCTTGGTGAGATCGCAGGTCCAGACCCGGGCCTCGCCGGCGCCCAAGCCGAGATCGACCCCGATCCTGACCTCGTCGCCGCGCATCGCCGCGGAGGCCGCCTCCTCGTCGTAGCCGGGATCGCGGGCACCCTCGACGGCGACGCGCACGTCACCGAACCAGATCGCCAGCCGGTCGCGGTCGGCGGGCTCGCCGGCCTTGCCGACCGCCATCACCACCCGGCCCCAATTCGCGTCCTCGCCCGCCACCGCGGTCTTCACCAGCGGCGAGTTGGCGATCGACATCGCGATCCGGTGGGCCGAGGCGTCGTCGGTCGCACCCCCGACCTCGATGGTGACGAACTTGCGCGCGCCCTCGCCGTCGCGGGCCACCAGCTGGGCGAGCTCGACGAGCAGGTCGTCGAGTGCGTGCGCGAACTCCGCCAGGGACGGATCCTCGATCGACCCGACGGGCGCGTTGCCGGCCTTGGCGGTGGCGAACAGCATCAGGGTGTCGGAGGTCGAGGTGTCGCCGTCGACCGTGCAGCAATTGAAGCTCTTGGCGACGCCGCGGGTCAGCAGCGCCTGCAGCACCTCGGCCGGCAGGTCGGCATCGGTGAACACGAAGGACAGCATCGTCGCCATGTCGGGGGCGATCATGCCGGCGCCCTTGGCGATGCCGTTGATCGTCACGTCGACACCGCCGAGGCGCACCCGGCGGGTGGCGAGCTTCGGGAAGGTGTCGGTGGTCATGATGGCGCTGGCGGCCTCGGTCCAGCGTTCGGCACCCGGCCCGGTGCGGCCGGCGCAGTCGGCGAGCACGCCGTCGAACTTGGTGGCGTCGAGGGGCTCGCCGATCACGCCGGTCGAGGCGATGAAGACCTCGCCCGGCGCGCAATCCGCCGCCTTGCCGGCGATCTCGGCGGTGAGGCGCACCGAGTCGCGGCCCTTGAGCCCGGTGAAGGCGTTGGCATTGCCGGAGTTGACCACCAGCGCCCGCGCCGATTGCCCGGCCCGCAGGGTCTCGCGGCACCAGTCGACGGCGGCCGAGGGGCATTTCGAACGGGTGAAGACGCCGGCGGCCCGGGTGCCCGGATCGAGCAGGACCAGCAGCACGTCGGTGCGGCCGCGGTAGCGGATGCCGGCCTGCGCCGTGGCGAGGCGCACGCCGGGGATCGGCGGCAGGGCGGGCTGGTGCTTGGGCGCGAGCGGCGAGACGGGGTGAGACATGCGGGGCTCCGGTCCGCCGACGCCTCGTCCTGCGCGTCGGCGCCGCGGTGTTGCCCCGCGAGGCCGGCTTACGTCAACCGGGCCGGCGCCGCGACCGCGGCAGAGGTTGTATTTGAGGTTGTGCATTTTCGGGTTGAGAAGCCGGCTCTGAAGCCCCGCCGCAACGCGCGTCAGGGCGAAGGCGCGCGGAAAAGTGATTTCCACAGGCCGGCTGACGCAGCGAACACCCGGAGTTTCCTTATCTAGAGTTGCACATTATCATCTAGAGGGTCAGTCTCGGGAGGCGCAGTCGCGCGCTCCCATCCGCCGCCCGGAGGTTCCCGCTTGGCCCACCCGCAAGTCCTTCGCGACATGGCGCTCTTCGTCGAGGTCGCGAAACGGAAGAGCTTCAGTCAGGCCGCTGCGGCGCTGGACGTGCCGATCTCGTCTCTCTCCCGGCGCATCACCCAGTTCGAGACCTCCATCGGCCTGCGCCTGCTCGACCGGACCACCCGCAAGATCGTGCTGACCCCGCATGGCGAGGCCTATTACGAGCAGGCGACCCGCCTGGTGGAAGAGGCGCAGCGGACCTTCGACGAGCTGATCGCCCAGGCGAAGGGGCCGAGCGGCCTGCTCAAGATCGCGGCGCCGCCCGACCCTTGGGTCCTGCACCATCTCTCGGCCGTCGCGGGGGACTACGCGCTCCGCTACGCCCAGGTGCGGGTGCATCTCGACCTCTGGCCCCATCTCGTCGACCTCGCCCAGGAGGGCTACGACCTGGCGCTCGTGGTCGGGGCGCCGCGGGAGACCTCGATGATCACCCGCAAGGTGGCGCAGCTCGAGACCGGCTTGTTCGCCGCGCCGGACTATCTCGACCGGGCCGGGCGGCCCGAGACCCCGGCCGATCTGGTGCGGCACCAAGCGGTCATGGTGGCCCCCTCGGTCTCGGGCAACGGGTCGTCGGGGACCTGGTCGCTGGAGCGAGACGACGAGATGGTCTCGGCCTCGGTCGGCTGCACGGTCTCCAGCAACAGCCAGGGCATGGCCCGGCGGCTCGTCACGTCGGGGCACGGCATCGGCCTCCTGCAGGCGATCGACGTCGAGGAGGACGTGGAGGCGGGCCGCCTGGAGCAGGTCCTGCCCGAATGGCGCAGCCTGCCCCATCCGGTCTACATCGTCACGACCTCGCGACTGCTGCCGGCCAAGACCCGCAGCTTCATCGGCTTCGCGTCGCGCCGGCTCGCCGAGCAGCTCGCGCCCCGCGGCGTTACCCTGGACGACGCCGAACTCGCTGCCCTGTACGACCTGCAGGAGGCGTGACGCGGGCCTTCCGCCCATGCTTTGGCTCGGGAGTGGACAGGACGGCGACGTGACGGAACTCCTGGAGACGGACCTCTCGACTTTGGCGTTCGCGGGCGGGGCGCTGGCCGTGGCGGCACCGGCCGACGCGGTGGCGGCCCTGCCGGCGGCGCGCCTTGAGCTGCCCCCGGACGAGGCCGCACGCATCGCGCGCTTCCGGCAGGAGCGGGACCGTCACGAGCGGGCGGCCGCGCATGGGTTGTTGCGCCACCTGCTCGGGCCCCGACTCGGCCGCGACCCGGTGGACATCGTTCTGGCGCGGGATGCCGGCGACCGGCCGTTCCTGCCCGGCATGCCGGGCCTCGACCTGAATCTGAGCCATGGGGGGGGCTGGGTCGCAGTCGGGCTGTCGATGTCCGGCCGGATCGGCGTCGATGTCGAGGGCGCCGTCCGGCCGGTAGATTGGGACGGGCTGGCGCCGGTCTTCCTGCACCCGGCCGAACTCTCCGATTATCGTGGCCTGCCGGCCGGTGCGCGGCCGCGCAGGGCCCTGGAATTCTGGTCGATCAAGGAAGCCTTCCTGAAGGCGACCGGCGAGGGCCTGATCGCCGAGCCCCGCTCGGTCCGGCTGACGCCACAGGGCGCGGATTGGCGTCTTGTGCGCGCAGGGCTGTCGTTGCAGGCGGCGTCCCGGATCCTGCCGGACGGGGCGCGGTTCGCCTGGGCGGTGGAAGAGGGGGTTGAGGTGATGGTCGCAGTGGCGGGTTGAACGGGAGGAACTCGTGGAAACGCAGGGGGACGCCCGCCTCTCCACCCGCGCCATGTCATTCCGGGGCCGCGCAGCGGAGCCCGGAAGTCAGAGTCGATGACGGTTCGGGCTCTGGCGGATGCTGCTCCGCCACCCTCTGAAAACACCTGAGGTTCTCGATGCCGGGCTCCGCTGCGCGGTCCCGGAATGACGAGGAAGGCGGCGATGCGGTCGAGCGAACCGCATGGGCTCTCAGACGTAAGCGCTCATCCCGGTGGCGTTCGATTGCGGGAAGCGTTCGGCAAGGGCACGGCGGAGCTTCTCGAGAGCGCGGTTCTCGATCTGACGCACCCGCTCCTTGGAGATGCCGAGGCGGTGGCCCAAGGCCTCGAGGGTCGCCTGGTCCTCGGCGAGGCGCCGCTCGTGCAGGATGCGCAGTTCGCGCTCGGAGAGCACGGTGAGCGCCTGGCGCAGCCAGGTCAGGCGGCGCTCGCCATCGACGGCATCGGAGACGGTCTCGTCGGGTAGGGGGGAGGTATCGACCAGGAAGTCGACCCGCTCGGCCGACGCCTCGCCGTCATCGCCCACCGGAGCGTTGAGCGACATGTCGGGGCCGGAGAGGCGGGCATCCATCAGCGCCACGTCCTCGCGGGAGACGCCGATGGCGGTGGCGATGCGGCGGTGGATTTCGTCGCCGACGCGCTCGTCGGTCGATTGCATCAGCCGGGCGCGCAGGCGGCGGAGATTGAAGAACAGGGCCTTCTGGGCCGAGGAGGTACCGCCGCGGACGATCGACCAGTTGCGCAGGATGTAGTCCTGGATCGAGGCGCGGATCCACCAGGTCGCGTAGGTCGAGAAGCGCACCTCCCGCTCGGGCTCGAAGCGGGCGGCGGCCTCCATCAGGCCGACATGGCCCTCCTGGACCAGGTCCGCCATCGGCAGGCCGTAATGGCGGAAGCGGCCGGCCAGGGCGATCACGAGCCGCATATGAGCGGAGATCAGGCGGTGCAGGGCCTGCTCGTCGCGTTCGTCCTTCCAGCGCACCGCGAGGCCGCGCTCCTCCTCCCGTTCGAGGAAGGGGGCATCCATCGCAACCCGCACGAACTGCCGACGTATGCCTGCGATTTCCGCCATCCCCGCCTCCGCCGCTATGGTGAGCGCTGTGTGTCGCGATGAGGCCGGGGCGCAGCCTGGAGCGCGCCCGTTACACCGCAAGGCCTGCGACAACGGCGGGACCGGGCCGGCGGTTCCCGCACCGCGAAAAAATCCTCGGCGGTGCGATTGCTTCGCGGGCGTGGGGACCTGAGGCGGCGGGAGGCGGGCTGGCGGCCGAACTTCCCCGGCGGGGCTTCGAAACAGGGGCCCGAACATGCGAAAGCCCGGCACGGGGCCGGGCTTTCGGTCGTCTAGCAGAGGGGAGAACGCCTCAGGCGGCCTCGGCCTCGTCCTGCACATCCTCGCCGTCGGCCTCGGCCTCGGCGCCCTTGGCGCGGCGCGGCGACTTGGCGAGGCTCTGCTCGATGAGCTTGAGCGACTCGGTATCGGTGATGCGGTTCACCGCCGCGATCTCGCGCACCACCCGGTCGAGGGCCGCCTCGTAGAGCTGGCGCTCGGAATAGGATTGCTCGGGCTGGGCGTCGGAGCGGAAGAGGTCGCGCACCACCTCGGTGACGGCGATCAGGTCGCCGGAATTGATCTTCGCCTCGTATTCCTGGGCCCGGCGCGACCACATGGTCCGCTTCACCCGGGCGCGGCCGGTGAGCACGTCGAGCGCCTTCTTGACCAGCTCCGGCTCGGCGAGCTTGCGCATGCCGACGGAGTTCGCCTTGGCGGTCGGGACCCGCAGGACCATCTTGTCCTTCTCGAACGACACCACGAACAGCTCGAGCTTGTAGCCGGCGATCTCCTGCTCCTCGATGGCCGTGATGCGGCCGACGCCGTGAGCCGGATACACGACCGCTTCGCCGGTCTTGAATCCCTGCCGGGCGGCTGTCGTCTTCTTGGCGGTCGTCATGCGGGGGTTGCCTCCAGGTCACCGTTCGCGGCAATGTCCGCGACCGGATCATTCATCCGGGTCAGGGCGCCCGGCGAAAAATACGCACCTGCCGGACGCCCCGAGGAGAGTCCGTCAGTCCCTGTCAAACCATAGCTAAGGAACGTCCGAACGCGCGGCGGACCGGATAAGATCCACCTCGGCTGATCGCATGCGGCCCCGTCCCATCGAAAAATTCCCGCTCGGTGGACGGAGGCTGCACGTCGGACGAAAAGCGACGGCGAGCAGGAAGCTAGCACGAAGAGGCTTGAAAATCAAAAAAATTCAGGCGCCCGGCATGATCGCGCAGGCACCTTGCACCCGATTTCACCGGCTTGGCAGGTCGATCGCAGACCCGGCATGCGGTCGGGGCAGGGATGGCAACCGATCGGCAACCATCCCTGCCGGATCGCGGGGACCCGCTCAGTCGCCCGAGCCGGGATTGGCCGAGAAATGCGCCTCGAACTTGCCGGACTTGCCGTCCCAGTCCTTGGCGTCGGCCGGAGCGGCCTTCTTCTGGGTGATGTTGGGCCAGCTCTTGGCCATGTCGGCGTTCAGCTTCAGCCAGCTCTCCAGGCCCGGCTCGGTATCGGGCTTGATCGCCTCGGCCGGGCATTCGGGCTCGCACACGCCGCAATCGATGCACTCGTCCGGCTGGATGACGAGCATGTTCTCGCCTTCGTAGAAGCAGTCGACCGGACACACCTCCACGCAGTCCATGTACTTGCACTTGATGCAGTTGTCGGTGACGACGTAGGTCATGGGCCGGTGAAACCTCGAGAACGAAGGGCGCTCGCGCGGCGCCCGGGCGTGTAGGCCGGGCCTTAGACCCGGGAGGGCGGGCTTGCAAGCCGCCCGTTGCGGGGCGGCGTCGCGTTGCCGGCAAGCGTCGCCTTCGCGTCACGCTTTCGCGTGCGCATCACGCTGCGGTGCGCGGAGAGATCAGCTCGCCTCGTCGGGCGCCGAGTCCGCCGAGAGGTCGCTATAGAGCAGCCGGGCTTCCGGAGCCGGGCCCCGCCGCTCGCCGAGATCGCGCACCCGCACCGCCGCCGTGACGTGCTGGGCCGCGACCGTGACCACGTCTCCGACCGCCAGCGCCTTCGAGGGGGCGTCGGCGCGCTGGCCGTTCACCCGCACGAAGCCGTCCTCGATCAGGCGCGCGGCCAGCGAGCGCGTCTTGGCGAAGCGCGCGAACCACAGCCACTTGTCGAGGCGCTGCCGGTCCGCGCGCATCGCTCAGCGCTTGTCGCCGTCTCGCGACTCCATCTGCGCCTTGAGGGCGAGGAGCTTGGCGAAGGGCGAATCCGGATCCGGAGCGCGCTCGCGCCGGGGCGGCCGGGCCTCGTGCATGCCGCCGTTGCGGGGAGCGCCGTCGCGCCGGTCCTGCGGGGGACGACCGCCCTCGCGACCGCCCGGATGCGGCCCGCGCGGGGGACGCCCGTCGCGGCGGCTCTCACCGCCACGGCCCTCGAACCGGTTCTCGGGCCGGCCTTCGCCGGCGGGACGAGTCTCGCCCCGGTGCTCGCCACGAGCCTCACCTTGGCGCCGGTCGCCCCAGCGCTGGCCCTCGCGAGGGCCACGATGAGCCGCACGCTGCTCCGCCGGCGCGCCCTCGCCGCCCTCCGGACGCGGGAAGCCGCCCCGGGAGCGGCCGTCGCGCTGGCCGCCCTCGCGCTGCTGGCCGTCCTGCGGCCGGCCGCGGCCCTGGTGGCGCGGCGCGTGGCTGCGCTGGTGACGGTGCATCCGCCACACCTCGATGACGACCGGCTCCGCCGGCTCACCCGCCGCTTCGGCGGACTCCGCGGGCGCGGTGTCGCCGGAAGCGGCAGGCTCGGTACCTTCGGCGGTGTCGCCCGCCTCGGCCTGCGCGACCGGCGTGACGTCGCTTGCCGCGGCCTCGACCGGAGCCGGCTCCTCGGAGACGGGTGCCTCGGCGGCAGCATCCCCGGCCGCGACATCGTGAGTCGCGATCTCCTGGACCGGCCCCGTCGAATCGGCCTCGACATGCTCGGCCTGCACCGGCTCTGCGGCCTGGTCCTCGGGGGAGGTCTCGACCTGCGCGGCCGCCTCGGCCGGTGCCTCGTCGGAGGCGGAGTCCGCCGTCACGGTCTCGGCGTGGGTCTCGTCACCGGCTGCGGCGTCCGCGGACTCGCTCGCCTCGGCAGAGGCCTCGCCGGCCTCCGCCACCTTGGGCTGCACCGGCACCGTCGGGGCGGCGGGACGCAGGGCGACGGTGATGGCCGGGCCGGGCCGGCGGTCGACGACGTAGCCGAGCGACTTCAGGATCGAGGCGAAATCCTCGCCCGAGCAGCCGACCAGCGAGGTCATGCCGACGGTCGGCACGAAGCCGTCCTTGTCGGCGGTGCCCGGAGGCGGCTCGCCGGGGGTAGTGCCGGGCACGTAGGCGATCGCCGGACGGATCAGGTCGGCGAGGCGCTCGAGGATATCGACGCGCACCGCCCGGCCGCCGCAGACCCGGAAGCCGGCGGCACGGTAGAGGCCCTTGGCGATCTCGGGATCGACCGGCATCGAGGTGCGGCCGGAGCCGGCGAGATGCGCGATCTCGTCGAGGCCGCGCTGGTCGAGGCCGCCATTCTGCAGCGCCCAGAGCTGCGCCGCCAGGGTGCGGGGCGCGGGCTTCAGCAAAGCCGGCATGGTGATGTGGTAGGCGCCGAAGCGCACGCCGTGCTTGCGCAGGGCCGCGCGGCCGTCCTGGTCGAGGCTGCGCATCTCGTTGAGGACCTTGGCGCGCTCCAGCACGCCGAGCGCCTCCGCGACCTGGAAGCCGATGCCGCGGGCAAGCCCCGTGATATCGGCCGCGGTCTCGAGCTCGAGGGCCGGTCCCAGCAGGCGCACGATGTGGGCCTTGAGCCAGGCGTTCAGCCGGGTCTCGACCTTCTCGCGGGCCGGACCGCTGAGCTGCTCGTCGGCGAGCAGCCGCAGGCCGGGAGCGTAGAGCTTCTCGCCGGGCACCAGCTTGGCGACCGGGTTGCCGGTCCAGCGGATCGTGCCGTCGTTCGAGAGCACGAGCGCCGCGTCCGCCGCGGCGGCGAACCGGTCGGCCCGCGCCTCGATCTCGCTCGCCAGCGCCTTCTCGGCGGCGCTGCGCAGGGTCTTGGCTTCCTGGCCCTCGGCGCCGGGATCCGGCACGAACTGGAACCCGTGCAGGTGGCCGACGTGCTGTCCCTCGACCGTCACGTCGCCGCCCGCGGTGATCTCAGCTTCCAACATGGTATTCTCTCTCAGGCGCCGCATCAGCACGCTGGTGCGCCGATCGACGAATCGACTCGCCAGCCGCTCGTGCAGGGCGTCGGACAGCCTGTCCTCTACCCGACGCGTCTCGCCCTGCCAATGCTCCGGGTCGGCGAGCCAGTCGGGTCTGTTGGCCACGAAGGTCCACGTGCGGACATGGGCGATGCGCTGCGACAGGGCGTCGATGTCGCCGTCGGTGCGGTCGACCATCGCCACGTGCTGCGAAAACCAGTCGACCGGGATGCGCCCGGCCATGCCGCGCATCAGGAACCGAAACAGCTGGGCGATCAAGTCGGCATGGGTCTGGATCGCGGATTTTCGATAATCCGGCACGCCGCAGACCTGCCACAGCCGCTCGACCGCGCTCTTCGAGGTCGCGTAGTCGCGGATGTCGTCCTCCTTGGCCAGGAGGTCGAGGGCGGCCTCGTCGTCGCCGGTCGGCGCCCGGGTGAGGCCGCGCTCGCTCGGGTGCTCCCCGAGGCTGCGGCGGAGCGCATCGACCGAGCGGAAATCGAGATCGGGGTTGCGCCATTGCAGCACCCGCAGCGGGTCGAAGGCGTGGCCCTCCAGGGCCTCGACCATCTCGGCCTCCATCGGCGGGCAGCGCCCGGTGGTGCCGAAGGTCCCGTCGCGCAGGTGGCGCCCGGCGCGCCCCGCGATCTGCGCCATCTCGGAGGGGGAGAGGTCGCGAAAGCGCGTGCCGTCGTATTTGCGGTTCGACGCGAAGGCGACGTGGTCGACGTCGAGGTTGAGCCCCATCCCGACGGCGTCCGTCGCCACCAGGTAATCGACCTCGCCGGACTGGTAGAGCTCGACCTGGGCGTTGCGGGTGCGGGGCGAGAGGGCGCCGAGCACCACCGCGGCGCCGCCGCGCTGGCGCCGCAGCAATTCGGCGATGGCGTAGACCTCCTCCGCCGAGAACGCCACGATGGCGCTGCGATGGGGCAGGCGCGAGAGCTTGCGGCTGCCGGCGAAGCTCAGCTGCGACAGGCGCGGGCGGGTGGTCACGTGGATGCCCGGGATCAGCGCCTTGACCAGCGGCTCCATCGTGGCCGAGCCGATCAGCAGCGTCTCCTCGCGGCCGCGCTGGTGCAGCAGGCGGTCGGTGAAGGTGTGGCCGCGGTCGCGGTCGGCGCCGAGCTGGATCTCGTCGATGCCGACGAAGTCCACGGCGTTGTCCCGCGGCATCGCCTCGGCGGTGCAGATCCAGTAGCTCGGCCGGTTCGGCTTGATCTTCTCCTCGCCGGTGACGAGGGCGACCCGCTCGGGACCGACCCGCTCGACGACGCGGTGATAGACCTCGCGGGCGAGCAGCCGCAGCGGCAGGCCGATCATGCCGGTCGGGTGGCCGAGCATCCGCTCGATGGCGAGGTGGGTCTTGCCGGTATTGGTGGGACCGAGCACCGCCGTGGCGCCGCGCAAGCGGGCCTGCGGTGAGAGGGAGCGGCGCGTCATCGGGTCGGACAGACATCCTCGGGGCGGTTACCGGCAGCGGCCGCCGCGCCGTCCCGATCTTAGCGCCGGGGCCGTCGTGCGACCCCTTCAGCGCTCCGGAAAGCGGCCGCGGGGCGGCCGTGGCCCGGGCAGCGGCCTCCCGTCATATGGGGCGGGGGCGACCCGATCGCCATAAGGATCGCCGTACGGAGGGGACGGCTGGCCGGACGAGCCGATACCCGGGACGATCACCTCGATGCGGGGATCGGGCGCGCGGCCCTGCGCCAGGTCGGCGCAGAGGGTTTCCGGGACGGCCGTGAGCGGTCCGGGCGGGTTGGTGCCGATCGTCGCCGAGGAATAGGCGTCGCCGCCGCAATCGGGTCCGTTCGTGAAGTCGGGTCCACCTGCCAGCGCCGGGAGCGGGGCGAGCAGGAGGAAGCCGGGCAGGACGAGGCTGGGCAGGAGGCTGGGAACGGCGCGCCGCATGGCTCTGAGCAGGTTCAGCAAAAGTGGCCTCCGGTTTTGCGTCAGAAACCTGCGACGAGACGAGACGAGAATCGAAGCGGAAGAAGCGTTGGCCTGCCGACGCTTCTTCCGCTCAGCGCCTGTCCGCCGGCGGCTCCGGGCTCTGCGCCGCCGCCTGTACGGTCGCTTCCGGGGCGCCCTGGCCCGCGCTCTGCGACCACCGCGTCGCCTCGATGATGTTGAGGCCGATCTGGGTGCGCACGGCGATGCGCAGGGGCAGCAGGACCCGCGCGCCCTCGACGGGGGCGAGCCACACCGACATCTCGGTGTTGTCCTCCATGAACTTCACTCCCGGCCGGTCCGGCCGATGGCCGGCGATCGGCTGGTAGCGGGCGTTGCAGACCAGGACCGGACCGGCATAGCCGGGCTTCTGGACGCTGCGGGTCTCGCCGTAGGTGAGCACCACGTTGAACCGGCTCGCGCCGTCGAAGACCGGGATGGTGCGGTTGCAGTTCTGCGGGTCGGTGAGGTCGCCGCGGCCTTGCGCCGGCATCATCAGGGCGCTCACCGGATCGATGATGCCGCGCTTGTGCACCTCGCTCACCGTCACCCGCTCGGGGTCCGGTACCAGCGGGGGCGCGATGTCGGAGGCGACCACGTTGCCGCGGGCGAGCGCCATGCGCACGGTGATCGAGGCGCTGGCGCTGTGGGAGGCGAGCGCGAAGGCCGCCGGCACCGGGCGGGCCGCCACCGTGCCGCTCGCCCGGCCCGAACCGTAGCCGCCGGTGATCGCCCCGACGAGGCCGGTGAGGCGGGCGCTGACGTCCATGGTGTAGCGCGTACCCTGCATCGCGCCGGTGACCTGCGCGGTCCCGATCGGCACGCCGGCGAGCGTGATGCCGTAATCGACCGTGACGGCAGTCTCGCCGGCCTTCGGCGCGCGCCCCCGCGCGGCCTGGGCCGACATCGCCTCGCCGGCCGGGAGGGCGAACCCCGCCGTGACGGCGAGCGAGAGGAGGGCCTTGGAACGCATGGGGGAAACCGATCTCGAACGCCGTCGCCCACCACCGATGAAGCGGGGGGAATCTGGCCCTATCGTGACGCGATCAAGGTTAACGGATCGTCTCGCGCGCAAGGGGCCGGAGCCTCGCGAGGGGGCCGGCTTCAGCCCCGCACCTTGACGAGCCCCGCACTCTCCCTCTATAGGCGCGTGCTTTCCAGGGACTTCGCGGGGTCCGGTCCAAGCCGGGGTGCGCAGCACGCCCGGCTCTCGCGTTGCGTGGTCCCTCGCCGAACGAAGACCAGTTGAGGATATAGACCATGTCGCGTCGCTGCGAGCTCACCGGTAAGGGGGTGCTCACCGGCCACCTCGTGAGCCACTCGAACCACAAGACCAAGCGCCGGTTCCTCCCGAACCTGTGCAACGTCACCCTGCTGTCCGACACGCTCGGCCGCTCGGTGCGCCTGCGCATCTCGGCCAACGCCCTGCGCTCGGTCGAGCATCGCGGCGGCCTCGACGCGTTCCTGATCAAGGCCGGCGAGACCGACCTGTCGCAGAACGCCCGCCTGCTGAAGCGCGAGATCGAGAAGAAGCTCGCCGAGGCGGCCTGATTTCTTCGCGGTGGAGGCGCCCGGCGCCTCCTTCGCCAGGACGATCACGAAAAACCCCCGGATGCGCTGCGGCGTCCGGGGGTTTTTCGTGTTGGGTTTGAGGCGTGGCGATGACGGCGTTCGTCCCATTCGCAACCTCATCCTGAGGTGCCGCTCAGCGGCCTCGAAGGAGGGCTCCAGAAGTCTTAGCGATTCCTGGAGCCCTCCTTCGAGGTCAGTCGATTTGCAATCGACTAAATAGAAACTGGCTCTACGGGTTTGATTTCGCACGCAAATCCAAGGCGCTCGATCTGCCGCACGAGCGCCTTGGCGCGGATGGTCGGGGCCGCCTTGCGGCCGTGATCAGGCCCGGGATCGACGTAAGCCGTGCCGGCCTTGAGCATGTGATAGATCGCGGTCAACATCGAAGCGGCGACCGCGCAGATCGCCTTCTTGGGGCCGCGCCGGCCGCGCAAGCGCTGGAACTGCGCCCTGATGTAGCTCGCCTTCTTGCGCACTCCGGCCCAGGCGGCCTGCACCAAGGCCGTCTTGAGCCAGGGCGCGCCCTTGCGCAGCCGCGTCGAGCGCCGCTTGCCCGCGCTCTCGTCGTTCCTCGGGCACAGCCCGGCCCAGGAGATCAGATGGCCGGCGGTCGGGAAGCGGCTCATGTCGGGGCCGATCTCGGAGAGGATCACCTGCGCGGTGAGGTCACTGATGCCCGGGATCGTCACCAGCAGCTTCACCGCTTCCCGGAAAGGGCCGAGGTCGCGCTCCACCTGCGCGTCGATCTCCGCGATCGCTCGCCCCAACCCGTCGTACTGGCGTAGATGCACACCGAGCAGGAAACGGTGGTGATCCCCGATCCGGCCCGTGAGCGCGGCCCGGATCGCCTCGGGCGCCGCCTTCACCCGTGGGCTGACCAGCGCCTGCAGCCCAGCCGGATCGCGCTCGCCCTTGACCAGCGCGTCGAGCACGGCGCGACCGGACTGGCCCATGATATCGGTGAGCACCGAGGCGAGCTTGAGGTTGGCCTCCTCGAGGGTCTTCTGGATGCGCTGGACGTGGCTGGCCTGCTCGCGGACCAGTTGCTTGCGGGTGCGCAGCAGGTCGCGCATCGCCTGGGTCTGGGCCTCGGGCACGAAGCTGGCGCGGATCAGGCCGTGGGCGAGCAGGTCGGAGAGCCAAACCGCGTCGGCGACGTCGGTCTTGCGGCCGGGCACGTTCTTGACATGGGCGGCATTGGCCAGGATCAGGGTGCGGCTGTCGGCGTCGAGGACCTGCCAGACCGGGCGCCAGTAGATGCCGGTCGCCTCCATGGCGACATGGGTGCAGGCGTGCTCGTCGAGCCAGGCGGAGAGGTCGAGCAGAGCGGGCGTGGTGGTGGCAAACGTACGCACCTCACGCTGAACCTCGCTGCTCTCGGCCAGACGGATGGCTGCGACGACGGTGTCCTTGTGAACATCGAGGGCGGCGCAGCGGGGGTAGAGGACCTCCATCACGATCTCCTTGCCGTCAGGCCGCCGGCGCAGGCTCCCGTGAGATCAAATCTAAATGACGCGCTCCGGGGCTGGCCCGAGGACCGGCCCGTGACGCAAGCGAGGGGACTGAAGAGGAGCCCGGATCCAACTGATACGCGGGGTCTGGCACACCAAAGACGAACCGATCTCTCCGCCGACGGCAAGTCCACTCTGCCATATGTTTCATCCGCAAGGGACCGCGAAGCCGGTGACGAACTGATACGATTTCCGACTGATCGCTTCGCGATGCGGAAATCGGCTTCGCTCACGCGCCGCGCGGGCTGGTGATACGAATATCCGGAAGTGATCTTCCGGATTTCGTATGACACCTCAGGATGAGGTCGTGAGTGGGAGAGGACGAGGACCTACCGCCGCCCGCCCGCCGCCATCCGGCGCATCGGCACCGGACCCGCATCCTCCTCGAACAATTCGGCCAGCTTCTCGGTCATCACCCCACCCAGCTCTTCGGCGTCGATGATGGTGACGGCCCGGCGGTAGTAGCGGGTCACGTCGTGGCCGATGCCGATGGCGAGCAGTTCCACCGGCGAGCGGGTCTCGATCTCGTCGATGACGTAGCGCAGGTGGCGCTCCAGGTAGTTCCCCGGATTGACCGAGAGGGTCGAATCGTCGACCGGGGCGCCGTCGGAGATCACCATCAGGATGCGGCGCTGCTCGGGCCGGCCGAGCAAACGCTTGTGGGCCCAGTCCAGGGCCTCGCCGTCGATGTTCTCCTTGAGCAGGCCCTCGCGCATCATCAGCCCGAGATTCTTGCGCGCCCGGCGCCACGGCGCGTCGGCCGACTTGTAGACGATGTGGCGCAGGTCGTTGAGGCGCCCCGGGGTCGGCGGCTTGCCCGATTGCAGCCAGGCCTCGCGCGACTGCCCACCCTTCCAGGCCCGGGTGGTGAAGCCTAAGATCTCGACCTTGACGCCGCAGCGCTCCAGCGTGCGGGCCAGGATGTCGGCGCAGGTCGCCGCCACGGTGATCGGCCGGCCGCGCATCGAGCCCGAATTGTCGAGCAGCAGGGTGACGACCGTATCGCGAAAATTCGTGTCCTTCTCGTGCTTGAAGGACAGGGGCTGGAACGGGTCGATCACGACGCGCACGAGGCGGGCCGGATCGAGCTGACCTTCCTCCAGGTCGAACTCCCAGGCGCGGTTCTGCTGCGCCAGCAGCCGCCGCTGGAGGCGGTTTGCGAGCCGCCCCACCACGCCCTGGAGATGGGCGAGCTGCTTGTCGAGGTAGGAGCGCAGACGCGCCAGCTCGTCGGCGTCGCACAGGTCCTCGGCGTGGACGACCTCGTCGTATTTCTGGGAGAAGACCTTGTAGTCCGGGCCGCGCGGCTCGTTGGCCCGCGGGCCCGGCGGGCGCCACGATTCTGAGGCTTCCTCGGAATCGGCGTCCTCGGCATCCTCCGGCAACTCGCCGGACGGCGCGTCGGCGGCCTCGGTGGCGCCTTCCTCGATCTCGTCGGAGGCCTCGTCCGAGACCTCCATCTCGGCCCGGTCGCCCTGGCTCTGCTGCTCGGCCTCGCCCTCGCCGGCCTGTTGCTCGTCCGATTTGGCCTCGTTCTCGTCGTCGTTCTCCTCGTCGTCGGGATCGAGGGGGGCCTCGTCCGCCATGTCGAGGGAGGAGAGCAGGTCGCGCACCGAGCGGGCGAAGGCGCGCTGGTCCTCGATGTTGCCCGTCATCAGGCCGTCGAGGTTGCGCCCGGCCCGGTCCTCGATGAACTCGCGCCACAGCCCGACGATGCGCTGCGCCGCCGGGGGCGGGGCCTGGCCGGTCAGGCGCTCGCGCACCATCAGGGCGACCGCATCCTCCATCGGCGCATCGGCCCGGTCGGTGATTTCCTCGTACTTGCCGCCGCGGTGGTAGCGGTCCTCCAGCATCGCCGTGAGGTTGCCGGCCACGCCCGCCATGCGGCGCGAGCCGATCGCCTCGACCCGGGCCTGCTCGACCGCGTCGAAGACCGCGCGGGCGGCGGCGTTCTCGGGGGCGAGGCGGCGGTGGACGGCGTTGTCGTGGCAGGCGAGGCGCAACGCCATCGAATCGGCATGGCCGCGCAGGATCGCCACGTCGCCGGGGGAGAGCTTGCGCGGCGGCTCGGGCAGGCGGGCCTTGTCGCCGGTGAGTGCCGGCCGGTCGGTCGCGAAGGTGACCTCGATCTCGGCCTTGCGGGCGATGGCCCGCAGCGTCCCGGCCACCGAGCGCTTCAGCGGCTCGGCGACGGACTCGCGCTTCTCGCCGGGCTTGCGGTTGGAGATGGACATGGCGCGGCTACTTCTTCAGCGAGTCGAAGTCGAAGGGGCGGTCCAGAAGATCGTCCCAGGTGTAGGGGCAGGCTTTCGGGAAGTCGTCGGGTTCGAGATGGGTCTCATCCGCGGCCCATAGTCGGGCTTCCTCATAGGCATCGGCAAGCGTCGCTTCCCGGTGCGGCTTGAGGCCGGGATTGTCGCGCAACAACCGACGATAGCGCCGCCGCTGCTCAGCGATCGAGAAAATCCAGCTTGCCGTCCGGTGCTCGGGCTGCTGGTCCCACTTGAGCATGTGCATCACGAGGACGCGCAAGGTGCTGTGGAGCCGGGAGAGCTGGCTCTTGCCCAAATCCTCCAGCTCCTCGGCTACGTGCTCCGCGTCGACCTCGTCGAAGCGGCGCGCCCGGATCAGCGCTACTTGCTCCTGCACCCAGGAGAAATAGTCCCGCTCGTAGGACGCCCGGCCCTCGACCGCGTCGGTGCCGTCGCGCCGGTGATCGAGGGTCGGGTCATCCATCGGGGTTGCTCCCGGTTCAGCTCAGCGCGACGTTCACCGCGCTCTCGGGCAGCTCCTTGCCGAAGGAGCGCTGGTAGAACTCGGCCACCAGCGCGCGCTCCAGCTCGTCGCACTTGTTTAGGAAGGTCACCCGGAAGGCGAAGCCGATATCGTTGAAGATGTCGGCGTTCTCGGCCCAGGTGATCACCGTGCGCGGGCTCATCACGGTCGACAGGTCGCCGTTGATGAAGGCGTTGCGGGTCAGGTCGGCGACGCGC
Organism: Methylobacterium sp. 142-1Y; assembly: GCF_057747795.1. Lineage (NCBI taxonomy): Bacteria > Pseudomonadati > Pseudomonadota > Alphaproteobacteria > Hyphomicrobiales > Methylobacteriaceae > Methylobacterium > Methylobacterium sp. 142-1Y. The sequence continues at coordinate 2,976,021 of NZ_CM173224.1, forward strand.
ACCATCTTGTTGACGATGTCACGCCCGCCCTCGCCGCGGTAATGCGGCGCCTTGGACAGCACGATGTCGACCTCGCGGTCGTGCGGCAGGTAGTTGAGCGTGGTGACGATCGACCAGCGGTCCATCTGGCCCTGGTTGATCTGCTGGGTGCCGTGATACAGGCCCGACGTATCGCCAAGGCCGACCGTGTTGGCGGTGGCAAACAGCCGGAAGCCGGGATGCGGGCGGATCACCCGCTTCTGGTCGAGCAGCGTCAGGCGGCCCGACACTTCGAGCACGCGCTGGATCACGAACATCACGTCCGGCCGGCCGGCATCGTACTCGTCGAAGACCAGCGCGACGTTGTTCTGCAGCGCCCAGGGCAGGATGCCGTCCTGGAAGGCGGTGACCTGCTTGCCCTCCTTCAGCACGATCGCGTCCTTGCCGACGAGGTCGATGCGCGAGACGTGGCTGTCGAGGTTGATGCGCACGCAGGGCCAGTTCAGCCGCGCGGCGACCTGCTCGATATGGGTGGACTTGCCGGTGCCGTGATAACCCGTGATCATCACCCGGCGGTTGCGGGCGAAGCCCGCGAGGATCGCCAGGGTGGTCTCGCGGTCGAACAGGTAGTCCGGATCGAGATCCGGCACATGCTCGTCGGTGGCCGAGAAGGCCGGCACCTCGAGGTTCGAATCGATCCCGAAGACCTTGCGCACCGAGACGGTCGTGTCCGGCAGTGCGGGTGGCGTGTTCTCAGCAAGCATACGGACCTCGTCGGAGCAGGCCTGGCCCTCGATGGGCGTCCTGCGGATGTCGCGACGGCGCGGGGTGACCGGCGGGCGCCGCATGTCATTAATCTGCGGGGGGAGCCGGCGCAAACGTGCCTGACCCGGATATATGGGGCAGGCGCCCAGTTTCGACCCCCTCCGGCGACGGATCAGGGATGCGAGATCCGTGCCCGGCGCGAGAGCGGGGCCGGCATCAGCACAGGCCGGCGCCCCGCAGGGTGTCGTGAGCCTTGATGATGTCGCGCAGCCGGTCCTCGAACGAGCGGTCGCCGCCATTGGCGTCGGGGTGGAAGCGCTTCACCAGCACCTTGTACTGCGCCTTGATGGCGGCGGAATCGGCGCTCTCGTCGAGGCCGAGCACGTCGAGGGCCTTGCGCACCGGGGCCGAGTAGCGCGGCGGCGGCGGTTCCGCCCGGGCGCGGCGCGACGAGGCCGGCCCGGCGCCCTCGCCGCGCAGGATGCCGAGGGGATCGACGTAGTCCCAGTCGCGCTGCGGCGCCTCGGGCTTCGCGCCTGTCTTGCCCCCGGGATTGACGCCCATCGTCCAGGTCGGACGGTGGCCGATCACCGCGTCCTTCTGGTAGGCCTGGACGGCGGCGTCGTTCATCCCGTCGAAGTAATTGTACGAGGCGTTGTACTCGCGCACGTGCTGCATGCAGAAGCGCCAGTACTGGCCCTCCTGCTTGCGCCCCTTGGGCGCCTTGTGCAGCCCGGGCTGGGTGCAGCCCGGCCGGTCGCAGGCCGGACCCTCGGCCTTCTTCGGCTCGTCGCACGAGGGCCGGATGCGGATGCGGTCGAACAGGGGCGAGTTCAGATCCATGACGGGGCGATTATGAGAGGCGGCGGGGCGGGCACAAGGCCTGCGGGCCTGATGCCGCAGGCGGAACCGGACGGCTTGACGGGTGGCACCCGCTCCGGTCACTCGATCCGAAGCAGGTTAAGGACGGGTGCGCGATGAGCCTGGGCGACTGGATCAGGACGACGCTGGAGGAGCGCCTGGCGCCGACGGCGCTGAGCGTCGTCGACGAATCACACCAGCATGCCGGTCATTCCGGCTGGCGCGAAGGGGGGGAAACTCACTTCCGTCTCGATGTGGTGTCGGCGGCCTTCGAGGGAAAGAGCCGCGTCGAGCGCCACCGCATGGTGAATGCGCTCCTCGACGACGCGTTCAAGCGCGGCCTGCACGCCCTGGCGCTGCGGGCGCGGACGCCGGGGGAGGCGGGGTAGGGCCAGGCGCCCCTCGACCCGGATCGGCGGGACCGCTCCGCCTGAACACCGGCTCCCGCGGCGCGAAGGCATACACCGCCGTCGCCGCCAGCAGCGCCAGCCCGTAGGCCAGGAACAGCCGGCCGTAGAGCGCGTCGGGGGAAAGCCCGCCGGTTTCCAGCACGAACAGGGCCGACAGGCCCTGGATCGCCGCCGCTCCGCCCATGAAGACGATGTTCATGAAGGCGACGCCGCGCCCGAGCAGGCGGGCGGGGAAGAACCGGCGGGCATGCGCCATCAGGATGCCGTAGCTCAGGCCCGCCGCGCCGGTCAGCGCCAGCAGCGCGACCGCCAAAGCCGTCGAGCCGCCGCCGAACAGGCCGAGCCCCGAGAGGGCGAGACCGGTGACGAGGCAACCCGCGAAGGCCGTGCGCTTCGGATCGCGCACCAGCCGCTCCAGCGGCCCGTAGCCGATGGCGCCGGCCGCCATGGCCGCGCTCATCGCCAGCGTGCCGTTGCCGCGCTGGAGCGCATCGAGGCCGTGGACGCTGCCGAGATACGACCCGACCCAGAGCGAGCGCGTCGCGATGACGACGGCGTAGCTGACGAACACGACGGGGAAGACCGGCCACAGGGCCCGCATCCGGGCGACCTCGGCGAAGCCCCGCCAGACCGAGGTTCTGGGCGGATCGGCGAGCCGCGGCGGATCCGCGATCAGCCACAGGACCAGCCCGGCCGCCGCCAGGGTGACGAGGGCGAGCCCGAACAGGATCGTGCGCCAGCCGAAGGCGTGGCTCGCCAGCGCCAGGGGCGTGGAGCCCAGAAGATCCCCCGACGTGCCGAGCCCGATCATCACCGAGGACAGCATGGCGAAGCGCTCGGGCGGGTAGGACCGCCCGAACAGGTAGAGCCCGCCCATCAGGGCCGGCGCGCAGCCGAGGCCGATCAGCGCCATCGCGGCGGCGGCGCCGGCAAGGCCGTGCGCCAGGCCGAGGAGCCCCGCCCCGAAGGCCGCCAGCACCAGGAAGCCCGCCACGGTGCGCCGCGGCCCGACCCGGTCGAGGAGGATTCCGGTCGGCACCTGGCCCAATGCGAAAGCCAGGAACCAGCCCGCCGAGAGCAGCGCCAGGTCGGAGGGGGCGAGGCCGAGATCGGGCCCGAGATCGGGCGCGACCATCGCCAGGAAGCCGCGGTCGAACTGGCTGATCGTGTAGGCGAGCAGCAGGACCAGGAAAGCCGTCATGGCCCTGCGCCTTTGCCAGAGTTACTTGATGCGCTCGAGCACGCTGACGTAGTTCGCCACCGCGACGCCGCCCATGTTGAACACGCCGGCGAGCGTCGCGTCCGGGATCTGCATGCCGCCGGCCTCGCCGCAGAGCTGCATCGCCGAGAGGGCGTGCATCGATACGCCGGTGGCACCGATCGGGTGGCCCTTGGCCTTCAGCCCGCCGGACGGGTTGACCGGAAGCTTGCCCTCCTTGGTGGTCCAGCCCTCGCGGATCGCGTCGGCACCGCGGCCCTCACCTGTCAGGCCCATCGCCTCGTACTCGATCAGCTCCGCGACCGTGAAGCAATCGTGGGTCTCGACCAGCGACAGGTCGTCGAGGGTGATGCCGGCCTGACCCAGGGCGCGGGCCCAGGCGGTGGCGGCACCCTCGAACCTCAGCACGTCGCGCTTCGACATCGGCAGGAAGTCCTGCGCATGCGCCGTGGCCCGGAAGGCGACGGCGCGGCGCATCCGCAAAGCCGTCTCGGTATCGGCCAGCACGATCGCCGCGGCGCCGTCCGAGACCAGCGAGCAATCGGTGCGCTTGAGCGGACCGGCGACGAAGGGGTTCTTGTCGGATTCGGTGCGGCAGAACTCGAAGCCGAGATCCTTGCGCATCTGCGCGTAGGGGTTCTGGACGCCGTTCCGGTGGTTCTTGGCGGCGATCATCGCCAGGGCGTCGGACTGGTCGCCGTGACGCTGGAAATAGGCCCCGGCGATGTTGCCGAACACGCCGGCGAAGCCCGCCGGGTTGTCCCCGTCCTCCGGCAGGTAGGAGGCCTTCAGCAGGGTGCGGCCGATCTCCGCGCCGGGCGTGCGGGTCATCTGCTCGACGCCGACCACCAGCACCACCCGGGCGCGCTTGGCCTCGATGGTCTTGATGCCCTGATGCACCGCCGCCGAGCCGGTGGCGCAGGCATTCTCGACCCGGGTCGCCGGCTTGAACCGAAAACCCTCGTCGGCCTGGAGCACCAGGGAGGCGGTGAAGTCCTGCGGGGTGAAGCCGGCATTGTAGTGGCCGAGCACGATCTCGTCGACGTCCTGCGGGCCGATCCCGGCATGGGCCAGCGCCTCGTTGGTCACGCGGACGATCAGGCTCTCGACGGTCTCGGGGTCGTGCTTGCCGAAGGGCGTGTGGCTCCAGCCGACGATGCAGGCGGTCATGCGTCTTTCCTCCCGTGTTTGCGGCGCACTCTGCGCGAACCGCAGGGCAGGCCGCAAGCGCCGCTCACGCATCCTCGGCGCGGAACCGCGCATAGCCGGCGGCCCGCAATTCACAGGCCGGGCAGGTGCCGCAGCCATGGCCCCAGTCGTGCAGCGCCCCGCGCTCGCCGAGATAGCAGGTGTGGCTCTCGCGCACGATGAGATCGACCAGCGCCTCGCCGCCGAGATCGCGGGCGAGCCGCCAGGTCTCGGCCTTGTCGATCCACATCAACGGCGTGTGCAGCACGAAGCGGCGATCCATGCCGAGATTGAGCGCGACTTGCAGCGCCTTGATCGTGTCGTCGCGGCAATCGGGATAGCCGGAAAAATCCGTCTCGCACATGCCGCCGACGATGTGGCGCAGGCCCCGGCGATAGGCGAGGGCGGCCGCGAAGGTGAGGAAGACGAGGTTGCGGCCCGGCACGAAGGTGTTGGGAAGACCAGTCGCCTCCATGGCGATGGCGGTCTCGCGGGTCAGCGCCGTCTCCGACACCTCGCCGAGGGCGGCGAGGGACAGGGTGTGGTCGTCGCCCAGTCGCCCGGCGAAGGCCGGGACGATCCGGGTCATCTCGGCGCGCAAGGTCACCCTGCAATCCAGCTCGATCCGGTGGCGCTGGCCGTAATCGAAGCCGAGGGTCTCGACATGGGTGAAGCGGTCGAGGGCCCAGGCGAGGCAGGTGGCGGAATCCTGTCCACCGGAGAACAGGACCAGGGCGCCGTCGGGGGACGTCATGCGGGCTCCAGTCATATGGGCCTATGCGAAAGGGGCGGCCCCGCTGCCGGAGCCGCCCCCTTATAAGCCCGAGGTGCGGGAGCGGCCTACCGCCCCGCGCGCACCGCCCGTGCGCTTACTGGCCCTGGGCCTGGCTCGCCTTCTTGTTGGCGTTGTGGTGGCCCACCGCGCAGCCGGCCGCGGCGCCGGCCTTGCCGTGGCCGACCGCCTTGCCGGCGAGCCCGCCGACGATCGCGCCCTTGATGCAGCCCTTGGCCTCGGCCTGGTGCGGGATCGCTACGCCTGCCACGGCGAGGAGGCCGGCAGCGAGGAGGGAAGCGGAACGGATCATGGGGATCTCCCGTGTCTGTGTGGGAACCTCAACCATTGAGCGGCCAGAGTGTTCCGGCCTCGGCGGCGCCCGCCATTGACGATCCGCCCGGTCGCGTCTATAGACCGCGGCTCGCGGACCTGCGGGCTTTCGCCCGGCGGGTTGCCCGTGCTTCCATGCCCTGACACGCGACGCCACGATCCCGCCGGGATCGCTCGGGCCTCGCTTTTTTGAATGAGGAACGCCGATGGCCAACACCGTGTCGGCCAAGAAGATGACCCGCAAGATTGCCAAGCGTACGGCAGTCAACCGCTCGCGCCGCAGCCGCATGCGCACCTTCATCCGTAAGGTCGAGGAGGCGATCGAGGCCGGCAATCATGGCGACGCCATGACCGCCCTGCGCAGCGCCGAGCCCGAGATCATGCGCGCGTCCCAGAAGGGGATCGTGCACAAGAACACCGCGTCGCGGAAGGTCTCGCGCCTCGCCGCCCGCGTGAAGGGCCTGCAGGCCGCCCAGGCGTAACGCGCCTTCCCCGAGGACCGGCGCCGGCACGGCGGGTGGTCCGAGGGACGAGAGGAAATGGCCCGGCCCCGTGCCGGGCTTTTTCGTGTCGGGCGGTCTTTTTCGTCTCTGGAATGCACTTTTGCGGTTCCGGGTTGTGCCGGGGCGGCCCGCGAACTAACGTAGCGGCAGATCGCCAGCCCGAAAGCCGTCCCGCATGGTCACCCGCGTCGCCACCGTCGCCTTCGAGGGGATCGAGGCGCGCGCCGTCGACGTGCAGGTGCAGATCACGCCCGGCGCCGTCGCCTTCACGGTGGTCGGGCTGCCCGACAAGGCGGTGGCGGAATCCCGCGAGCGGGTGCGCTCGGCCTTGATTGCCTCGGGCTTGGCGCTGCCGGCCAAGCGCATCACCGTCAACCTCGCCCCCGCCGACCTGCCCAAGGAAGGCTCCCACTACGACCTGCCGATCGCGCTCGGCATGATGTGTGCCATCGGTGCCCTGCCGGCGGACGCTCTGTCCGGTTATTGCGTCCTCGGCGAACTGGCGCTCGACGGCAGCCTCACGGCGGTGGCCGGCGTGCTGCCGGCCGCCATGGCCGCCAATGCGAGGGGCCTCGGGCTGATCTGCCCGGCGGCGAGCGGCCCGGAGGCCGCCTGGGCCGCCGGCGACATGGACGTGCTGGCGCCGCGCTCGCTGATCCAGCTCGCCAACCACTTCAAGGGCACGCAGGTCATGGCCCGACCGGTGCCGGCGGTGGCCGCCGCCGCCGGCGCGCTACCGGACCTGCGCGAGATCAAGGGCCAGGAGGGCGCGAAGCGCGCTCTGGAGATCGCCGCTGCCGGAGCCCACAATCTGTTGATGAACGGCCCGCCGGGAGCCGGCAAGTCGATGCTGGCCGCCCGGCTGCCCTCGATCCTGCCGCCGCTGGGCCCTCGCGAACTGCTCGAAGTCTCGATGATCCAGTCGGTCGCCGGCACGCTGAAGGACGGCGCGCTGTCGAACCGCCGGCCGTTCCGGGCGCCGCATCACTCGGCCTCGATGGCGGCGCTCGTCGGCGGCGGTATCGGCGCCCGGCCCGGCGAGGTGTCGCTCGCCCATGGCGGCGTGCTCTTCCTCGACGAGTTGCCCGAGTTCAACGGCCAGGTGCTCGATTCCCTGCGCCAGCCGCTGGAGACCGGCAACGTGATGATCGCCCGGGCCAACCACCGGGTGACCTACCCGGCCCGGTTCCAACTGGTGGCCGCCATGAATCCGTGCCGCTGCGGCCAGGCGACGGAGCCGGGCTTCGCCTGCCGGCGCGGGCCCAACGAGCGCTGCGTCGCGCAGTACCAGGCCCGGCTCTCCGGCCCGCTCCTCGACCGCATCGACCTCCAGATCGAGGTGCCGGCGGTCACAGCCGCCGACCTGATCCTGCCGCCGCCGGACGAGGGCTCGGCGGAGGCCGCCGCCCGGGTCGCCGCGGCGCGCCTCCTGCAGGAGCGGCGCTACGCCGAGGCCCGCCAGCCCGCCGGCACCACCAATGCCTCATGCCCGGCCACCCTGATCGAGGAGGCGGCCCGGCCCGATCCGGAGGGGGTGGCGCTGATCCGCGACGCGGCCGACGCCATGCGGCTCTCCGCCCGCGGCTTCCACCGGGTGTTGCGCGTCGCCCGCACGCTTGCCGACCTCGACGGCGAGGCGCGGGTGCGCCGCCTCCACCTCGCCGAGGCCCTGTCCTACCGCAGCCGCTCGGATCGGCGGCCGGCGGCGGCGTGACGTATCGCGGTTAACGGGATGTGACCGCAGACCGCCGAATTTGCACGATCGACCGAAGATCCCGCTAAGCCACTTTCGCCACTCATCTTTCAGTTCCGCGCGCCATCTTCGGCCCTCGATATGGCCCGGGAGGATGCGGAATGGTGTGGCTCTGCGCGGCGATCGGATTCCTGGCCGTTCTCGCATGGGCGACGGCGCGATGGAGCCGCCTGAGCCGGAGCGAGGGCGAGGTCGAGCGCCTGCACGATCTCGTCTGGCGGACCTCCGAGAGCGAGCAGCGCTACCGTAGCCTGGTCGAGGCGCAGATCGAGCTCGTCGTCCAGCGCGATGCCGAGGGCCGCATCACCTTCGCCAACCAGGGCTTCGCCGCCCTCCTCGACACCACGCCCGAGGGACTGCTCGGCACCACCCGGGAGGCCGAGGTGGTCGAGCGGGGCGAGATGCGCCACCGCGCCGACGGGGCCCGCCTCGTCGATCTCGCGATCCTGCCGGCCGGGGGCGGCGCCGTTCGCTGGTTCGCCTTCGTGGAGACCGTGACCGCCGGGCGCGACGGGCGGCCCGAGGTACTGCGCGCGGGCCGTGACGTCACCGAGCGGGTCGAATCCGCCCGCTTCCTCGAGGAGGCGCGCAGCCGGGCCGAGGCCGCGAGCGTGGCGAAGTCCCGGTTCATCGCCAGCGTCAGCCACGAATTCCGCACGCCGCTCAACGGCATCATGGGCATGGCCGACCTGATGCTCGATACTTCCCTGAGCCCCGAGCAGCGCACCTATGCCGAGGCGGTGAAGACCTCCGGCGAGGCGCTTCTCTCGCTCATCGACGGCATTCTCGACTTCTCGAAGATCGAGGCCGGCCGCCTCGACCTCGCGGCCGAGCCCTTCGACCCGGCGGCCCTGGTCGAGAGCGTCGTCGAGTTGCTGGCGCCCCGCGCCCAGGACAAGGGCCTGGAGATCGCCGCCGACATCGAGACTCTACCGGCCCGGCTGATCGGTGACGCCGACCGGGTGCGCCAAGTCCTGATCAACCTCGCCGGCAACGCGGTGAAGTTTACGGAAGCCGGTGGGGTCGGCGTCACCGCGGCCTGGGACGAGGCCGGATTCACGGTCGCCGTTCACGACACCGGTCCGGGCATTCCCGAGGAGCGCCTGCCGCTTCTGTTCCAGGAATTCGAGCAAGGCGACGGTAGCGCCAGCCGGCGACACGAGGGTACCGGTCTCGGCCTCGCCATCACCCGGCGCC
>NZ_CM173224.1:2990000-3037500 GCF_057747795.1 Methylobacterium sp. 142-1Y
GTATTCACCGTGGCGTGCTGATCCACGATTACTAGCGATTCCGCCTTCATGCACCCGAGTTGCAGAGTGCAATCCGAACTGAGACGGCTTTTGGGGATTCGCTCCAGGTCGCCCCTTCGCTGCCCATTGTCACCGCCATTGTAGCACGTGTGTAGCCCATCCCGTAAGGGCCATGAGGACTTGACGTCATCCACACCTTCCTCGCGGCTTATCACCGGCAGTCTCCCCAGAGTGCCCAACCGAATGATGGCAACTAGGGACGTGGGTTGCGCTCGTTGCGGGACTTAACCCAACATCTCACGACACGAGCTGACGACAGCCATGCAGCACCTGTGTGCACGCCTCCGAAGAGGACTGTGGATCTCTCCACATCGCATGCCATGTCAAGGGATGGTAAGGTTCTGCGCGTTGCGTCGAATTAAACCACATGCTCCACCGCTTGTGCGGGCCCCCGTCAATTCCTTTGAGTTTTAATCTTGCGACCGTACTCCCCAGGCGGAATGCTTAATGCGTTAGCGGCGCCACTGACCTGCATGCAGACCAACGGCTAGCATTCATCGTTTACAGCGTGGACTACCAGGGTATCTAATCCTGTTTGCTCCCCACGCTTTCGCGCCTCAGCGTCAGAACCGGACCAGACAGCCGCCTTCGCCACTGGTGTTCTTGCGAATATCTACGAATTTCACCTCTACACTCGCAGTTCCGCTGTCCTCTTCCGGTCTCAAGCCAACCAGTATCGAAGGCCATTCCGTGGTTGAGCCACGGGCTTTCACCCTCGACTAAATCAGCCGCCTACGCGCCCTTTACGCCCAGTGATTCCGAGCAACGCTAGCCCCCTTCGTATTACCGCGGCTGCTGGCACGAAGTTAGCCGGGGCTTATTCCTCCGGTACCGTCATTATCGTCCCGGAGAAAAGAGCTTTACAACCCTAAGGCCGTCATCACTCACGCGGCATGGCTGGATCAGGGTTGCCCCCATTGTCCAATATTCCCCACTGCTGCCTCCCGTAGGAGTCTGGGCCGTGTCTCAGTCCCAGTGTGGCTGATCATCCTCTCAGACCAGCTACTGATCGTCGCCTTGGTGAGCCGTAACCTCACCAACAAGCTAATCAGACGCGGGCCGATCCTTCGGCAGTCAAGCCTTTCCCCAAAAGGGCGTATCCGGTATTAGCTCAAGTTTCCCTGAGTTATTCCGAACCGAAGGGCACGTTCCCACGCGTTACTCACCCGTCTGCCGCTGACCCCGAAGGGCCCGCTCGACTTGCATGTGTTAAGCCTGCCGCCAGCGTTCGCTCTGAGCCAGGATCAAACTCTCAAGTTGAAGAGCTGATCATAGCTGATCACAACATAAACGGAGGCTCACGACCGATCGGCGTTTCCGCCTGATCGTGTGAGCACCGAAACGTTAAGACCAGCATCATCCTACTCGTGATCCCACCCGAAGGCAGGATCCGCAGGGACGACGCCGTCCACGCTTCTCTTTCTCGTATGCACTTGTCAAAGAGCGGGTCGGGCCGGGAGCCAGACCTTGTACCCTGGAGAACAGAAAGCCGAGCCGGGTTTCCCTGGCCTTTGCTTCACCGTCTCTGGGGAAGTCCTTCGCGGCGGCCAGTTCGTCGGCGCCCCGTCGGTGAGCGGCTGTCTAAGGGTAGCCGGCTCGCCTGTCAACACAGCCCTATCCGAGGATCGCGGCCGCGGCCACGGGGCGGGCGGGAGGTTGCCCAAACTGGCGGTTACCTCGAAGAGACCTGGATGCCCGCTTTCGACAGGGGGGGGCATCGGCCATCCCGCGAGCGACCGACGCCCCGGTCGTCCTCCGCGCGGCCCGTCCGGGACGCATGGCCCGTCGCGCCGCGTCCGCTTATGACGGGCGGTGCGATACCGGGGCGGCCGGGGAGGGGACACGCATGAGGACAATGGTGCTGGCGGCTCTGCTGCTCGGCCTCGGCCCGGCTCTCGCGGCAGAGGACGTGGCGCTGCCGACCGTCGATTATGCCAACACGCGCTATTCGACGCTCGACCAGATCACGCCGGAGACCGTCGGCCGGCTCAAGGTGGCTTGGACCTTCTCGACCGGTGTGCTGCGCGGGCACGAGGGAGCGCCGCTCGTGGTCGGCCACATCATGTATGTGCACACGCCGTTCCCGAACACCGTCTATGCCCTCGACCTCGATCAGGATGGCAAGGTCCTGTGGCGCTACGCGCCGCGGCAGGATTCCGCGGTAGTCGCGGTGATGTGCTGCGACACGGTCCATCGCGGGCTCGCCTACAAGGATGGCCGGGTCTTCCTGCAACTCGCCGATACGAGCGTCGTCGCGCTCGATGCCGAGACGGGGCGGGTGCTGTGGTCGGCGCGGAACGGCGATCCGGCGAGGGGCGAGACCAACACCGCGGCGGTGCTGCCGGTGCAAGATAGGCTGATCGTCGGCCTGTCGGGCGGCGAGTACGGGGCGCGCTGCCACGTCACCGCCTACGACCAGGCGACGGGGCGGCGCCTGTGGCGCGCCTTCGCCACCGGGCCGGATGCCGAGATGCTCGTCGATCCCGACAAGACCACGGAGCTCGGCCGGCCGATCGGACAGGATTCCTCGCTGAAGAGCTGGGACGGCGAGCAGTGGAAGACCGGCGGTGGATGCGCCTGGGGCTGGTTCTCCTACGATCCGGAGCTGAATCTCGTCTATTACGGCACCGGCAATCCCTCGACCTGGAATCCGGTCCAGCGCCCGGGCGACAACCGCTGGGCGATGGCGATCGTCGCCCGCGACGCGGATACGGGGATGGCCCGCTGGGTCTACCAGATGACGCCCCACGACCAATGGGATTATGACGGCGTCAACGAGATGATCCTGACCGAGCAGGAGATCGACGGCCGCAAGCGCCGTCTGCTGACCCATTTCGACCGCAATGGCTTCGGCTACACCCTCGACCGGGTGACCGGCGAGTTGCTGGTGGCCGAAAAATTCGATCCGAGCGTGAACTGGGCCAAGCGGATCGAACTCGACCGCGCCTCCCCGACTTACGGCCGCCCGGTGGTGGACGAGCGTTACGCGCCGGGCACGACCGGAGAGGACGAGACCGTGTCCGGCATCTGCCCCGGGGCCCTCGGCGCCAAGAACCAGCAGCCTGCCGCCTACTCGCCCGTGACCGGCCTGTTCTACGTGCCGACCAACCACATGTGCATGGATTACGAGCCGTTCCACGTAACCTATACGCCGGGTCAGCCCTATGTCGGCGCGACGCTGACGCTGCATCCGCCGCCGGGCACCGACCGGACCGGCGCCTTCATCGCGTGGGACAACCGTTCGGGCCGGATCACATGGTCGATCCCGGAGTCGTTCTCGGTCTGGTCGGGGGCACTCGCCACCGCGGGCGGCGTGGTGTTCTACGGCACCCTCGAAGGCTACCTGAAGGCGGTCGATGCCGTGACGGGGAAGGAACTCTATCGTTTCAAGACACCGTCCGGGATCGTCGGCAACGTCACGACCTATATGCATGGTGGGCGCCAATACGTGGCGGTTCTGTCCGGCATCGGCGGCTGGGCCGGAATCGGACTCGCGGCCGGGCTGACCGATCCGGCCGAAGGCTCGGGTGCGGTCGGCGGCTATGCGGCTTTGTCGCATTACACCGCCGCGGGCGGGCAGCTCACGGTGTTCGCCCTGCCGGAGCGATGATACCATTTCCGGACGGGATCGTCCGGACTTCGCATGACAAGGTCCCGGCTTGGCCGCTTCCCTTCCCGAATCGCCATCACGGAGGCTCTTCGATGCGGGTGCCGATCGTGCTCCTGTGGTTGCTCGCGGCGCCGGTCGCATGGGCGCAGACCCCGCCGGCAGCGAATGATCCGGCGATGGCCGCCTGCCTCCTCGACCTCGTCGCCCGGGCGAAGGAGCAGGGGGTGACGCCGGCCCTGGCCGAAGCGCAATTGTCCGGGCTCACCCCCGATCCGGAGGTGCTGGCGGCGACGCACAAGCAGGCGGAGTTCGAGAAGCCGGTCTGGGCCTATCTCGATTCCGCGGTGAGCGACGAGGCGGTGGCCGACGGCCGGGTGAAGCTCGCCGCGGAGGGGAGCCTGCCGGCGATCGAGGCGGCCCATGGCGTCGACCGGCACGTGCTCGTGGCGATCTGGGGCATCGAATCGGGCTATGGCAGCGTCCTGACCGATCCCCGCAAGGTGCGGCCGGTCCTGCGCTCCCTCGCCACCCTGGCCTGCTCCAGGGACAAGCGGGTCGCGCTCTGGACCGAGGAACTGGTTGCGGCCCTGCGCATCCTCGATCTCGGTCGCACGACGCCGGAGCACCTGACCGGCTCCTGGGCCGGCGCGATGGGCCACACCCAGTTCATGCCGACGACCTATCTGCGCCACGCCGTGGATTTCGACGGCGACGGACGCGCCGACATCTGGACCTCGGCGCCGGACGCCCTCGCCTCGACGGCGCATGACCTGCGCAGCTTAGGCTGGCGCCCCGGCGAGGGCTGGGGCGGCGAGGTCGTGCTGCCGGCGGGCTTCGATTATCGCCTCGCCGACGAGACGACCGTTCGGACGCTGGCGGAATGGCGCGGCTTCGGCGTCACGCCCGCCGGCCGGACGATCGGGGCCGACGCCGACACGGCCCGCCTGGTGCTGCCCGCTGGCGCCCGCGGGCCGGCCTTCCTGCTGCGCCCGAACTTCCAGGCGCTTCTCGGCTACAACGCCGCTTTCTCCTACGCTCTGGCTGTGGCGCATCTCGCCGACCGGCTGCGCGGGGAGCCGGGCTCCGTGCAGGGATTCGTGCAGGCTTGGCCCCGGGGCGACCGGCCGCTCGGGGCCGACGAGCGGCGGGAAGTCCAGGCCGCCCTCGAGGCGCAGGGACATCCGGTCGGCGGCGTCGACGGGCGCATCGGTCCGCGAAGCCGCGCGGCGATCCGGGCGTATCAGGCGAGCGTCGGGCTGGTACCGGACGGTTACGCCGATTCCGCACTGCTCGACCGCTTGCGAGCCGGTGGTTGATCCCCCGCGGGCGCCCGATCCGGGGGGCCGTCCACAGCCTGACGGGGAAGGACCCGGTGGCGTTCGGGATGGATGCCGATCTCTGCCTCTCGGACCCCGACAAGTGCGTCACCCTCTCGGACGACATGGTCGACGACCGCACCGGCTTCACCCCCTATGCCGGCCGGATCGTGACCGGCTGCCCTGATTCGGTCCTGTGCCGCGGAAGGGTCGTCTCCGAGGGCGGTGCCGTGACGGTGGAAGCCTGTAGCGCCGCACCGATCCGGCGGGGCCTCCGGACGCGCGAGGGGACGGCGCTGGTCCGGGGCAAGGAGGCAGCCGGGTCGTCGGGACGCCGTGGAGGTGCCCGCCGGCGCATCGGGCGGGGGGCCGGCGCCGGTGATCCCCGGCGCCTGAGGGTGCCGACGACCGCGTCGCGGCCGACCGGGTGCGGTCAGGCGAGCCGCAGCAGCAGCGCCAGCGCCGTCACGATCAGCACCGCGAAGGTCGCCAGGATGCCGCCGCCCCGGCAGGCGAATTGCCGAGGCGAATTCGCCGGCGCCGTCATGCCGAACGGATGCAGCACCCGGCCGACCAGGAGCGCGAGGAGCAGGCCGTGGACCAGGGCCCGGCTCGCCCCATGCGCCTCGAGCAGGCCGACGAGGATCAGGATGAACGGCACGTATTCGGCGAAATTTGCTTGCGAGCGGGCGCGGTGCAGCAGCACGGCGTCGCCGCCGTCGCCGTGCAGCACGTTGGCGGAGAGGCGCCGGGCCATCACCCAGCCGGAGAGCCCGGCGAAGAGCAGCGCCAGCACGGCTCCGTAGGCGGCGGTGAGGGAGGGGAAGATCATGAGAACGTCCTTCAAGCGCGGATCGGGCCGTGGATCGAGGGCTCTTGGATCGAGGGCTCTTGGATCGAGGGCTCTTGGATCGGGCAGCCGTTGTGCCTGGCCCGGAATCCGGCCGAGCGCGGATAGACGGCGCGGCGCGCCCGCATCACCGAGCCGAGGGGCCGGTGCGCCGCGATGCCGTGCCACGGGCTGAAGGCGAGGCCGTCGTCGAGGTCGCGGACCTTCGCGTCGCTCCAGCTCTCCTGCGGCGCAACGGTGATCCGGGCGACCGGACGGTAGGGGCTCCGATCTTCCGGCCAGGGCTGTGAAGCGTCCTCGACCGGCATCGTCGCGCGGTCGGTGAGAAGCTGGACGCGCAGCTCCCACACGCCCTCATGGCCCGAGAAGAAGTCTGCGACCGCCTCGCGCAGGCCGTTCGGCTTGCCATCGATGTCGAGCGACGCGCCGGTCAGCGCGGTGAGTGCCGGCGAGGCCGGGGCGAGGGCGACCTTCGCGACGTAGTCGCCCCAGCGCAGGGCGGCCTGGCTGTAGAAGGTCTCGCCGAGGATATGCGTCTCGGGATGGCCGCCGAGGCCGATCAGCGTTGCGCTCCTGGCGCCCACCGCCTCGAGGGCGGTCTCGACGCCGCGGAGCGCTGCGGAAAGCACCTTCTTGAAAACCTGCGGCGTGTCGGTGGTGGCGGCGAGCGGTTTCAGGCTCTTGAGGAACGCCTTGGCGTCCGGTGCCGTGAAGGCGGGGGCGTTCGCCATCACGAAGTCCTGCGTGTCGCCCTCCGCCCCGGGCAGGCGCTCGCCGGGGACGCCGATCACCTTCAGGGCGAGGCCGCGGGGCGTCGACACGCTGTCGTCCAGGATGTCGCCGGGATTGGTCGAAAGCCGCAGCACCGCGTCATACGTGCCGGGCGTTGCGAACATTCCCTGCGCCAGCGGCACGGGGAGGTCCGGCAGCACGGTGAGACGGCCGGTGAGCAGGCCGTGGCTCTTGGCGTGGACCCCGCGCACCGCGTGGCCGTAATCCTTCAGCGTCGTCTGCTGGATCGTTTCGAAGACCCGGATCATCTCCGCCTGCACCTCCTCTTCGTCGGGCTGCACGCTCTCGAGGGAAGGATCGAAGCGGATCGGCGCCTGCATTCGGGGAGTGACCTTGCTCGTCTTGAGGACGCGGGGGCGCGTCGCTGCGTCAGCGTCAACGGCGCCGCTCCGCCGGTGTTCCGGCGTGCGTCGCGCCACCTCACGGCGGTACGCCGGCTCGCAGGCGACGGGCGGGGATGATCGTTCCCCCGCCACGCGCCGTCGCAGCAATTTCTTCTCGGGTCGATCGGTACTTTGGGAGGCGCGTTCATTGACGGTCGAGCGCAGGCGGGCTTGAATGTGTCCGAGGCGCGACCGGATCGCACGGCCGCCCGCGCCTCCGCGACACCACGCAAGCGGGCGCCGCTCGCCCCTCACCGAGGAGCCCTGACCATGCCCGCCGCCGCCAAGACCCGCACTCTGGTCGCCCGCACCCTGGTCGACCGTAGCCTCTACCTGGCGTGGAATGCGCTCACGGTCCTCGTCTTCGTGATCCTGACGGCCTACGTGGCGCGGGCGGACGCGCCGGTACTCGCCGTCGTCGGGGGTTGAGGCGGCTCGGCCGATCCGAGCGCCTGTTCTATTGTTTTGGTTATTGTCATCCCTCACGCAGCCTCATCCTGAGGCATGAGAGTATTTTCCGGCGAAGTGGATGCCGGTTCGTCGTAGAAAATGCGGCAATATCGAAGACCTGGAGAGCTTCAGACGTCTCGGTGCCCTCTGGAGCCCTCCTTCGACGCTGATTCCGTTCGCACCTCAGGATGAGGTCGTGAATGGGGTGGACGTGCCGTGCTCTGCGGCAAGCTCCTCACTCCTCCAAGCTCCTCACTCCTCTTGGCATCCCACCATCCCGAGCGATGCTTCCAGCACCCCCAGCAGCCGCTCGAAATCCCGCCTCTGCACCTCGCTGAAGCCCGACAGGAGTTGGGCCTCCCGGGCGAGCAGGATCGGCACCAGTTCGGCATAGGTCGCCCGTCCCTGCACCGTGAGCTGCAGCATGATCTCGCGCCGGTCGTCGCCGCTCTCCTGGCGCTCGACGAGGCCGAGTTCGATCAGGTGGCTCACCGCCCGGCTGATCCGGGACTTGTGCGTGCGGGTGCAGCGCACGACATAGGCCGCGCTGCGCGGCCCGTCATGCTGCCCCAGCGTCGCGAGCACCCGCCATTCCGGAATATCGATGCCGAACCGCGCATAATCGGCGGCGAGCGCCTGGCTGAACTCGGTGGCGAGCCGGTTGAGCCGGAACGGCGAGAAGCTGAGCAGGTTCAGGCGGTCCATCGGTGCGAGGCGCGGCCCCTTGACGGTTGCGATCGCAACATCTTACATCAAGTTGCAAGTGCAACAAGCACCGCGCATTCCCGGGGATGCGCCGCACGATGCCGCGCTCGACCGGCACCGGCAAGATGACAGCCAAGATCATTGTCAAGGCAAGATCATTGCCAAGGGAGGCAACCGCATGAGCAAGGGCTTCGCCAGCCAGGGCGACCTCGCCGAGAAGCAGGAGACCTTTTCGGAGTTGGCGCCGGGCGTCTACGCGCTGACCGCCGAGGGCGATCCGAATTCCGGCATCGTGGTCGGCGACGATTCGGTGCTGGTGATCGATGCCCGCGCCACGCCGCGCATGGCCGGCGACTTGGTGGGCAAAGTCCGGGAGGTCACCGACAAGCCGATCCGGCACATCCTGCTCACCCATTACCACGCCGTCCGGGTGCTCGGCGTCGCCGGCTATCCGGACCGGGTCAACGTCATCGCCAGCGACGTCGCCCGGGCGATGATCGTCGAACGCGGGCAACAGGACATGGACTCGGAGATCCAGCGCTTCCCGCGGCTCTTCCGCGGGCGCGAGGAGATCCCGGGCCTGACCTGGCCGACGCTCACCTTCCACGGCGAGATGACCCTGTGGCTCGGCGCGCGCGAGGTGCGGATCGTCCATGCCGGGCGCGGCCACACCGCCGGCGACACCATCGCGTGGCTGCCGCGTGAGAAGGTTCTCTTCTCCGGCGACCTCGTCGAGTACGGCGCCACGCCGTATTGCGGCGACGCGCATTTCCAGGACTGGCCCGCCACCCTCGATCGGCTGGAGGCCCTCGGGCCCGTCGCCCTGGTGCCGGGCCGCGGCGAGGCGCTGACGACGCCCGACCGGATCCGCGAGGGCCTGGAGGGCACCCGCGCCTTCCTGCGCGACCTCTACGCCATCGCCCGTGAGGGCGTGGCGGCCGGCCACGACCTCAAGGCCGTCTACGATCGGGCGATGAGCGAGATGCGGCCCCGATACGGGCACTGGGTCATCTTCGAGCATTGCATGCCGTTCGACGTCAGCCGCGCCTATGACGAGGCCAAGGGCATCGACACGCCGCGGATCTGGACCGCCGAGCGCGACATCGAGATGTGGCGGGCGCTGGAGGGCTGACCTTCCGCCGGACCCGAACGAGAGCGCGACGCCCGGACCAACCGGGCGCGTCCGAAACGAGGAAACCCCGAGAGGCCGCCGATGAGCCCACCCCGCTACGCCTCGGCACCGGCACCGGAACTCGCTGGTCGCGGCCTGCACCGGCCGGTCGTGGTGATCGGCGCCGGGCCGGTCGGCCTCACCTGCGCCATCGACCTCGCGAGCCGCGGCGTGCCGGTCGTCGTGCTCGACGACGACGACACCGTCGCGACCGGCAGCCGGGCGATCTGCTGGGCCAAGCGCACCCTGGAGGTCTGGGACCGGCTCGGCGTCGGGAGCCGCATGGTCGATACGGGCGTGACCTGGAACACCGGCCGCGTCTTCCACGGCGCGCGGGAGCTGTACCGCTTCGACCTCCTGCCGGAGGGTGGGCACCGGCGCCCGGCCTTCGTCAACCTGCAGCAATACTACGTCGAAGAGTTCCTGGTGGACCGGGCCGGCGACTTCCCGGAACTGATCGACTTGCGCTGGAAGAGCACGGTCACCGACCTCGCGCAGGCCGACGACGGCGTATGCCTGACCGTCGAGTCTCCGCACGGTGCCTACGCCGTCGACGCCGCCTGGGTGATCGCCGCGGACGGCGCCCGGTCGCCCACCCGCACCCGGATGGGCCTGCCCTTCCCGGGCCAGTGCTTCGAGGAGCGCTTCCTGATCGCCGATGTGCGGATGCAGGCCGGCTTCCCGACCGAGCGCCTGTTCTGGTTCGAGCCGACCTTCCATGCCGGCCAGAGCGCGCTCATGCACCGCCAGCCCGACGACGTCTTCCGCCTCGACTTCCAGCTCGGACCCGACGCCGATCCCGAATTGGAGCGGCAACCCGACCGGGTGATGCCGCGGGTGCGGGCGGTGGTCGGCGCGGACACGCCCGTTACCCTCGAATGGTGCTCGGTCTACAGCTTTCGCTGCGCGCGGCTGGAGCGCTTCGTCCACGGAAGGGTGATCTTCGCCGGCGACAGCGCCCACGTGGTGAGCCCGTTCGGGGCGCGCGGCGGCAATGGCGGCGTGCAGGATGCCGACAACCTGGGCTGGAAGCTCGCCCTGGTGCTGTCCGGCCGGGCGCCGGAGTCGCTGATCGCCACCTACGACGAGGAGCGCGGTCGGGCCGCCGACGAGAACATCCTGCATTCGAGCCGCACCACCGCCTTCATGACCCCGCGCACGGGCGCGGAACGCACGCTCCGCGACGGCGTGCTGGCACTGGCCGCCGAGGTGCCCTTCGCCCGCGCCCTCCTCAATGCCGGACGCCTCTCGCGGCCCTGCAGCCTCGCCGGCCTGTCGTTGCAGACGCCCGATGCCGGGCCGTTTCCCGGCGGTCCCGAGCCCGGCACCGCCTGTCCCGATGCGCCGATCATCGATGTGGAGGGCCGGCCCGCCTGGCTGCTCGACCGGCTCGGCGGCCCGTTCACGCTCCTGCTCTTCGCCGGAGAGGATGTGCCGGATCTGGCGCCTCTAGCCGGGCTCGACCTGCGCCTCGTCGTGGTGAGTCGCACGCCCCTTGCCGTGTCGAGCGCCGAGACCGTCCACGACCCGGACGGCCTGGCCGCCGCCCGCTACGCCGCCGCGCCCGGCACCGCCTACCTGATCCGACCCGATGCCCACGTGGCGGCGCGTTTCGCAACTCCCGATCCGGTGGCCGTCGCGCAGGCCCTCGCCCGGGCTGCCGGCCGCTCCGCTGCGACGATCCGGGAGGCCGCGTGATGGCGCTCCGGCCGGATGACGGCTTCCGCGGCCGGGCCGACGACGTCTACGAGATCCTGGTCCGCGCCCATCGCGACCTCGACGAGGCCGAGAGCGCGGCGCTCACCACACGCCTCGTCCTGATCCTGGCGAATGAGGTCGGTGACCTCGACGTGATCCGGGAGGCGGTCGCGCTGGCGCGGCGGACGTTGCAGAAAGAGGCGATCGCGGGTTCGGGTTCGGCGAGCGGTCGAGAGCCCGTTTGACCCGATCGACAGTCTTCGTGCCCCAGTGTCATACCAACGGTCGTTGGAAACGACCTTTGGTTCCGCTCTCGAATTTTCGCCAAGCCTCTGGCTTGAAATCGAAAATTCGAGATGGACCAATGGCCCGATGCATCAGCATCTCGGGCCATTGGTATCAGTCCAGGGCCGCGCAGCGGAGCCTGGCGTGACGCGGCTGGTCCGAAATCCATAGGATTCGATCGAACCGGTTCCGACATCACGCGGGTGGCACCGCGCCGGTCTGGGCGGTGATGCGGCCGTAATGCTCGATGCGGCGGTGGCGGGCGAAGTCGAAGATCGTCTCCTTGCCGAACCGGGTCTCGTCGAGGTCGCAAGGCACGACGATGACCCCGTCGGCCTCGCCGGGCAGTTCGGCCACGATCTTCCCGTTGGGATCGCAGATCAGCGTGCCGCCGGTGAGGTGATGGCCGTCTTCCGCTCCGGCCTTGGCCACCGCCACCACCCAGGTCGCGTTCTGGTAGGCACCGGCCTGAACGGAGAGACGGTGGTGAAAGAGCCGCTCCTCCACGCCCTCGGTGCCGCGCTGCGCGTTGACCGACGGGGTGTTGAAGCCGAGGACGATCATCTCGACGCCCTGCAGCCCCATCACCCGGTAGGTCTCGGGCCAGCGCCGGTCGTTGCAGATGCACATGCCGAGGATGCCGCCGAGCATCCGCCAGACCGGGAAGCCGAGATCGCCGGGCTCGAAGTAGCGCTTCTCGAGGTGCTGGTGGCTGCGCTCGGGGTCGAACTCGTCGTGGCCGGGCAGGTGGACCTTGCGGTACCTGCCGACGATGGTGCCGTCGCGGTCGACCAGGATCGAGGTGTTGAAGTGCCGGCCCTCGGGGGTCAGCTCGGCATAGCCGAACGACATCGCCATGCCGTGCTCGCGGGCCCGGTCGAAGAGCGGGGCGGTGGCCGGTCCCGGCATCTCGCGCTCGAACCAGTGATCCGCTTCCGAACGGTCCTCGTGGTACCAGCGCGGGAAGAAGGTGGTGAGCGCCAGTTCCGGATAGACGATCAGGTCGGCATCCTGGCGCTTCGCCTCGTCCATCAGCGCGATCATCCGGGCGACGACGCTGTCCCGATCCTCGGCTTTCTGGACCGGCCCGAGCTGGGCGGCGGCGGTGCGGATCACGCGCATGGAGAAAATCCTACTGAGCCAAGTGATTGAATTTTTCGAACCGTGGATTGCGACAGACGTGTATCCGAAACTCCACCTCATCCTGGGGTGTCATACGGTTTCCGGATTGATCGCTTCGCGATGCGGAAAGCGGCTTCGCTCAGGCGTCGCGCGGGCGGGTGATACGGCTTCCGGAAGCCGTATCAGTCCATCTGATGATGGACTGATCTCGAAGGAGGGCTCCAGGGATCGCGAGACTTCTTGAGCCCTCCTTCGAGGTCGGCCGATCTTCAATCGACTGACACCTCAGGATGCGGTGGAGGGTGGGATGGCTGCGTCTCCGCTGCGTCGACGTCACGCCGCCGGCTCCGCCGTGAGCCCCCGTGTCGGCCCTGGCCGGAAATGCGGGATCGCCGCCAGCAACTCCCGCGTATAGGCGGTGCGCGGCGCCCGAAAGAGGTCGCGGCTGGCGCCCTCCTCGATCACCCGCCCGCCCTGGAGCACCAGGGTGCGCTCGCACATCATCCGCACCACGTTGAGGTCGTGGCTCACGAACAGGAAGGCGAGGCCGTCCTGCCGGCGCAGGTCGTCGAGGAGGCGCAAGACCCCCGCCTGGACCGAGACGTCGAGGGCCGCCGTCGGCTCGTCGAGGACGAGGAGCCGCGGCTTCACGGCGATCGCCCGGGCGATGCCGATGCGGGCCTTCTGGCCGCCGGAGAGCTGGTGGGGCAAGCGGTCGAGGAGGGCGGCGGGCAGGCCCGCCCGCTCGGCGCTCTCGATCACCCGAAGGCGCAACGCCTCGCCGCGGAGAGGGGTCAGGCGCTTCACCGGATGGGCGATGCAGTCGAAGGCGGAGAAGCGCGGGTTGAGGCTGTCGGTCGGGTCCTGGAACACGATCTGGATCGCGCGCCGATGGGCCGAGCGGTGGAAGTCGCGGGCGGGAATCGTGCCGATCGATTCGCCGTCGAACAGGATGCGTCCGGCACTGGCATCGAGCAGCCGGCAGATCATCCGCGACGTGGTGCTCTTGCCCGATCCCGATTCGCCGACGAGGCCGAGGCTCTCGCCCTCACGGAGCGAGAACGACACGTCCTCCACCGCCATGGCACCGCCGAAGACCTTTCCGAGCCCCTGCACCTCGAGGAGCGGCGGGGTGCCGGGGGCGGGCGCCTGGCGCGGCAGGGCTGGCGGGCGAGGGCCCTCCGGCACGAGGTCGGAGAGCGTCGAGGTCGGGGTCGGCGAGGCGGCGACGAGGCGCTTGGTGTAGGGGTGGCGGGGCGCGGAGAACAGGGCGCCCGGCTCGCCCTCCTCGACGAGACGGCCCTGCTCCATCACGGCGATGCGGCTGCAATACTGCGCGGCGAGGCCGAGATCGTGGGTGATCAGGATCATCGCCATGCCGCGCTCGGCGGTCAGCCGGGCGACGAGGTCCATCACGGTCTTCTGGGTCGTCACGTCGAGGCCGGTGGTCGGCTCGTCGGCGATCAGGAGCGCCGGGCGGCAGGCAAGCGCGAGCGCGATCATCACCCGCTGGCACATACCGCCGGAAAGCTCGTGCGGGTAGGCGTCGAGGCGCTTAGCCGCGTCGCGGATGCGCACCGCCTCCAGGCTCTCCAGTGCTCGCTCCCGCGCCTGACTTGTCGAGAGCCCGCCCACCACCAGCACGTCGGCGAGCTGGCGGCCGATCGGGCGGATCGGGTTCAGCGCCGCCCGCGGGTTCTGGAAGATCATGCCGATGGCCTGGCCGTGCGCCGCCCGCAGGTCCGCGGCCGAGAGCCGGGTCACGTCCTGGCCGCGGAAGCGCACTTGGCCCCCGACGATCCGGCCGGCGCGGTCGAGCAGGCGCGCCGCCGCGAAGGCGGTGACGGACTTGCCCGAGCCGGATTCGCCGACGAGGCCGAGGCTTTCGCCGGCTGCGACCGCGAGAGAGACGCCGCGCAACGCCTCGACCGGGCCGCGTCGGGTCGCGAAGGTGACCTTCAGGTCCTCGATCGAGAGAAGGGGGGGCTGCATCAGGTCCGCATCCGGGGATCGAGGATGTCCCGCAGGCCGTCGCCGAGCAGGTTGAAGCAGAGCACCGCCAGCATCAGGGCGAGGCCCGGGAAGGCGACGAGCCACCATTTGCCGGTGGTGATGAAGCGCGCGCCTTCCGCGACCAGGATGCCCCATTCCGGCGTCGGCGGGCGCACGCCCAGCCCGATGAAGGACAGGCCCGCCGCGTTGAGGATCGCCCAGCCGAGATTGAGCGAGATCTGCACCGCCATGGCGGGGAGCACGTTCGGCAGCAGGAAGCGCAGGACGACCGCGAGATGGCCCTCGCCGCCGGCCCGCGCCGCCTCGACGTAGCCGGCATCGCGCCGCACGTTCACCTCGGCCCGGGCGAAGCGGATGTAGAACGGCAGGTTGATGATGGCGGTGGCGATGACGATGTTCTCGACCCGGTTGCCGAGGGCCGCGACCAAAGCCATCGCCAGGACGAAGAGCGGGAAGGCCATCAGCACGTCGACGAGGCGCCCGACCACCCGGTCGAGCCGCCCGCCGGCATAGCCGCTCATCCCGCCGATCACCGCGCCGAGCGCGGAGGACAGCCCGACCGCCGAGAGCGCGATGGCGAGATCGAGCCGCGTCGCCGCGATGATGCGGCTGAGCACATCGCGGCCGAGCTGGTCGGTGCCGGCCCAATGCGCCGCGCTCGGCGGCTGGAGCGCGACCGAGACGTCGGAGGCGACCGGATCGTAGGGAGTGAGCCAGGGGGCGAAGAGCGCGACGAGGCAGAGCAGCGACGCACCTGCCGCCGCGACCGCGGTCAGGGGATTCTCGCGCAGCACGTAGCCGGCATGCCGCAGGGCGCTGGGCGGAGGCGCGAGGGTGGGGGACACGGCATTCATCGGGTGACTCGCATCGGCCTACTCGATCGAGACGCGCGGGTCGGCGAGGCCGTAGAGCACGTCGACCGTGAGGTTCACGACGACGAACAGGCTCGCCATCAAGAGCACGAAGCCCTGGACCGGCGCGTAATCCGAGGCGAGCAGCGCGTCGAGCGCGTAGGAGGCGACCCCCGGCCAGGAAAACACTTTTTCGACCAGCACGTTGGCCCCGAGCATGGTGGAGAACACGATGCCCGCGATGGTCAGCACCGGCAGGATCGCGTTGCGCAAGGCGTAGGTGACGATCACCCGCCGCCGCGGCAGGCCGAGCGACCGGGCGGTGCGGATGAAGTCGCTGCCGAGCACGCCGAGCATCGCCGCCCGGGTGATGCGGGCGAGCGGCGCCAGCACGAACAGCGCCATGGTCAGTGCCGGCAGCACCAGCTGCCCGGCCGCGGCGCGCCAGCCCTCCCAGTCGCCGACGAGCAGAAAATCGATCAGCAGGAAGCCGGTGATGTCCGGCGGGCTCGCGGCGAACACGTCGATGCGGCCGGTCGGGTCGGGCGCGACGCCGAGGAGGTAGTAGAACACGTAGATCAGGAGCAGCCCGGACACGAAGGTCGGCACGCAGACCCCGAGCGCGCACAGGAAGCGCACGGCATGGTCCACCGCCGAGCCCGGCCGGAGCGCCGCCGCGATCCCGAGCGGGATCGCCAGGAGGAGCGCGATGGCGAGCGCCGAGACGGTGAGTTCGAGGGAGGCCGGCAGGCGCTGGCGCAGATCCGTCAGCACCGGCTGGCCGGTGGTCATCGAGCGGCCGAGCTGGCCCTGCGCCACGTCGCCGAGATAGCGCACGAGCTGCTCGGGCACCGGCTTGTCGAGACCCATCTGGCGGCGGATCTCCTCGATCTCCGCCTTGCCGGCATTGGGCCCGGAGGCGAAGAACACCGCCGGGTCGCCGGGCAGCACCCGCATCAGCAGGAAGGTGAAGACCAGGACGCCGAGAAGCGCCGGCAGCGAGGACAGGAAGCGCCGCCCGGTGCGCCGGGCGATGCCGCTGGCGGAGGCCATCCTACTTCCTCGACAGGTCGCGGTAATCGACCTGGCGGTGGAACTGGTAGGTGTAGCCATCGACCGATTGCGCCATCACGGCATCCTGGTTCGGCTGCCAGATCGGGATCTGCGGCATCAGGGCGAGGTGGCGCCGGTTCAGGGCGCGGGCGTCGTCGTCGTATTTCGCCGGATCACGCTCGAACCGTGCCTTGGCGGCGAGTTCGTTGATCTCGGGATCGTCGATCGAGCTGTAGTTCCAGCGCTGGTTGCCGGTGTAGAAGTTGCGGTAGAAGTAATCCGGCGAGGGCAGCCAGGCGACGATGCCCTCGGTGAAGAACGGCAGCTTCTTCTCGCTCACCTGCGTCGACATCTGCGCGTCGGGCAGCTTCTGGATTTCGACCTTGACGCCGATTTTTTCGAGCGATTCGCGGATCAACGCGGCCATCGGCTCGGCGGTGGCGGCCTGGCCGACATTGAAGCTGAAGGTGGTCGAGAACCCGTCCGGCAATCCGGCCTTGGCGAGCAGCGCCTTGGCCCTCGGCAGATCGAGGGTGACCGGCTGCGCCACGGGGAAGACGGGGGCAGGGTCGCCCTCGCCCCAGGTCGCGCCGAAGAGCGGCTTGCCGCGGCCGAACAGGGCGGCCTTGAACATCGAATCGTAGGGCAGGGCGTAGGCGAGCGCCTGGCGCACCTCGACCTTGTCGAAGGGCGGCATCTTGGTGTTGAAGGAGATCAGCGTCACCGCGTTGAATTGCGGCGTGGCGATCACCTTCAGCTTGCCGCGCTCCTTCAGCGCCAGCGCGTCGTTGGCCTGGAGGTCGATGACGATGTCGGCGTCGCCCTTCTCGACGAGGTTGGCGCGGGTCGCCGGGTCGGGGATGGTCTGGGCGATGATGCGCTTGAAGCCGGCGGGCTTGTCCGGCGCGGCGCCCGTCCAGTCGGCATTGCGCTTGAGCACCACCTGCTCGCCGGGCTTGAACACGTCGACGCTGTAGGCGCCGCTGCCGACGGCGTGGTCCTTGAGCCAGGCTTGCGCCCAGGGGTCTTCCGGCGTCGCGTGCGACTTGGCGACCTTGGAATTGATGACGATGGCGTAGACGGTCGCGAGGTTCGGCAGCGCCAGCCGGTCGGGCTTCGGCAGCGTGACCTTGAAGGTGTGGGGATCGACCACCGTGAACTGGTCGGGGCTGGTGAGCGAGCCGGTGAGGAGCTGCGGTGCGGCGAGCGACTTCGCCGAGACGGCGCGGTCGAGCGACCACTTCACGTCGTCGGCCGTGACCGGTGTGCCGTCCTGGAACTTGGCGTCCTTGCGCAAGTAAAAGGTGAGGGTCAGGCCGTCGGGGCTGACCTCGTAACGCTCGGCCAGCTCGCCGCGCACCGAATCAAGGTCGAACACCCAGTTGTCGCCGAGCTTCTTGCGGCCGAAGGTGACGAGGCGGTCATACGTGCTGAGGCTGATCGCGAAGGCCTCGCGGGTGGTGCCCGGCATGGTCGGGTCGAGGGTATTGACCGCGGCTCCCGTGACGTAGCGCAGGGTCTCGGCCCGGCTCTGGGCCCGGGCAGGCTCCGCCACGACGAGGGCCGTGAGCAAAGCCGCCGCGAGGCCGGCCGTCCGCATGCTGGTCTTCGTCACGCCGCTTCCTTCCCTGCATCCCTGATCGGTCGGCCTTCTAGCAAGGGCCGTTCCAGCGGGTGCCATTCGAGACCAGGGACGAGCCGGGGGCAAGAGCTAACGTGAAGGCTCAACGCAGCACCGCCTGGGGCACGTCGTAGGCCCGGAAGTCGGCCCAGTGCCGGTCGAGGTCGGCGGTGAACAGCCCGCGGGTGAGGCCGGAGACGAGGCGGGGCACGGCGGTCGTCATGGCGTTGATCGACGAGCCGGAGGGGCCGTGGCTCACCGTCGAGGCGATGCCGAACAGGTGGATGTCGCGGATCCACGGCGTCAGGCCGGGCTCGCGCTCGGTGAAGGCGTAATCGTCGCCGAGATACGGATAGGCGGCCAGCCGATCGTCGCGCTCCTCGGGCGGCGGGGCGTAGCGGTCGCCCCAGGTGGCGATGTTGTGGGCAAACGCTAACAATTCGGGCCGCGCGGTGTAATCGACAGCGATGCCGGTGGCGGCGATCACGAGGTCGGCGCTCACCACCCCCCGCGGCGTGTCGAGGACGACCGCGCCGCCCTCCATCCGCGCCGCGCCGACGGGGGCGCCGGGGAGGAAGCGGAAATTCGGGTGCCGGGCGCAGCGGTCCCAGGTCGCCTGCGGAAATCCCTCGCGCAGGCCCATCACTGCGCTCATGAAGCGCCAGCGCCAGGCATCGTCGAGATCGCCGAGATGGCGCAGGAAGCCCGCGAAGGTCAGCCAGCGATAGGGCTGGACCACCTGCGCCTCCGCCCGCCGGCACAGCAGGGTCACCGCGGCGGCGCCGGCTTCCAGCGCCGTGGCGGCGTTGTCGAAGGCCGAGGCGCCGGCGCCGATCACCGCGACGCGTTTCCCGGCGAGGCCCGCGACGTCGATCGCGTCGTCGGTGCGGGCGACGCGCTCCGGGGGAAGGTCGCAGAGGGCTTCGGGCAAGGCCCAGCGCCCGGCGCCCTCCTGGCCGGTGGCGAGCACGACCTTGCGGGCATGGCGCACGCTGCCGTGCGAATCCGTCACCGCCAGGAGGCCATCGGCCGGCGCGATGCGCGTGACGGTCACGCCGTTCTCGACCGGCACGCCGGTCGCCTCGCGCACGAAGGCGAGATACGCGGCCCAATCCTCCCGGGGGATCAGGTCCAGCGCCTCCCAGGCGGCCTGCCCGTAGCGGGCCTCGTGCCAGGATTGATAGGTGAGCGCCGGCAGGCCGAGATCGGGTCCCGTAAAATCCTTCGGGCTGCGTAAGGTCCGCATCCGCGCATAGGTGAGCCAGGGGCCTTCGAGGCCCTTACAAGCCCGATCGAGAACCAGGATATTGGTCACCTGCGCCCGCATCAGCCCGAAGGCGATGGCGAGGCCGGATTGGCCGGCCCCGACCACGATCACGTCGTGGGCGGGTCGGCCGTCCGGGCCGGTGCGGGGCGTGAGCCAGGGCGCGCGGGGATGGGCCGTGCGGGCGATTTCGTCGCGGACGCGGAGCAGAAGAGCGTCGAGGGACATGCGGGTCCTTCAGGCGGAGAGCCAGCCGCCCTCCACCGGCAGGGCGGCGCCGGTGGTGAAGGAGGAAGCGGGACTGGCGAGGTAGAGGATGGCCCGGGCGACCTCCTCGGGCTGTCCGAGGCGTCTCATCGCGTGCCGGGCTTCGGAGGCCGCGCGGGCTGCGGCCGGGTCGGGGGCGCGCCGGAAGCTGCGGGCGAGGAGCGGCGTCTCGATGGCGCCCGGCACCACGGCGTTGACCCGGATGCCGTCGCCGGCAAAGTCGAGCGCCATGGTGCGGGAGAGGCTGATCACCGCGCCCTTGGCGGCGATGTAGGCGCTGTTGCCGCGCCCGCCGGCGAGCGCCAGCTGCGAGGCGACCGTGACGATGGAGCCGCCGCCGCGTGCCCGCATCAGGGGGATTGCTGCCTTGGCCCAGAGCCAGGTCCCGCCGACATGGGCGCGGAACACCGCGTCCCAATCTTCGGGCGCGGTGGTCTCGACGGTGCCGCCGACCGAGAACCCCGCCGCCGTTACCAGCACGTCGATGCCGCCGAGGGACGCGACGATGGCCGCCGCATCCTCCGCCACGGTCGCAGGATCGCCGACATCCGAGGCGCGGGCGAGGCCGCCGATCTCGGCCGCGACGGCTTCTGCCGCCGGGCCGTCCCTGTCGATCACCGCCACCCGGGCGCCGGATTCCGACAGAATCCGCGCCGTCGCGGCACCGATGCCGGAGCCGCCCCCTGTCACCACCGCCACCTTGCCGTCGAGCCTCATCGCGGATCCTCCCGGACTTGTGTCTGCCAGGCCAGGAACGCGTCGGCAGATGAATCGAGGCCGTGCGCCGCCTCCCAGCCGAGTTCGTCGCGCAACCGGCCGGTGGCGAGCGGCGGCCGGTCGCGGTCGCCGTGGAGCGACACCGTCGGGGTTTCGCCGGCTTCCGCGAGGCGGCAGACGAAGCCCGGCCGCACCAGATCGCGATTCGCCGCCAGCCGCTCGCCCCAGGCCAGGACCGGCCAGATCGTGGGGCTCGACACGTTGTAGAGAGGATGGGCCGGCCGCTCCGCCGCGATCAGCCGCGCGACCGCTTGCGCCGCGTCCGGCGCGTAGAGCCAGTCGCGCCAGCCCGGCCGCGGCAGCAGGGCCGGGGTGCCTCCTTGCGCGGCCGCCCAGATCTGCGCCTGCGGGCTCAGGGTGTCGCGCAAAGCGGTGTCGCGCTCGAACGGCCCGAACACGGCGCTCAGGCGCACGCTCACCCCGTCGAGGCCCCAATGGCCGCAGAGTCGCGACAGGACTTTCTCGGAAGCGAACTTGGTGGCGGCGTATAGGCTCTCCGGCTGCACGGGCAGATCCTCCGACAGCACCTCCGCCGGCACCGCGCCGTACGCTGCCGCCGAGGACAGGTTCACCACCCGGCGCACCCCTGCCCGCCGGCAGGCCTCGAGGATCGGCACCATCGCGCCGAGATTGACGGCGAGGATCGAGCCCGGATCGGCAGCCTCGCGGGCGGCATCCGCCGTCACCGCGGCGGCGATCACCACCGCGTCGGTGCCCGGCCGGATCGCCGCGGCGAGGGCGCCCGGGTCGGTCACGTCGCCGATGTCGAGGGAGAGGGGGCCGGGCCGTGCGGCGAGTGCCCGCAGGAGCGGCACCGGGGGCGGGGCCCGGTCGAGGACCCGCACGGCGAGGCCGCGCCCGAGCAGGGCATCGGCGAGGTTCAACCCGACGAAGCCGGCACCTCCCAGGATGACGGTGCTCACGCCGGCATCTTTGCGAATGCGTCGTCGTGGTGGGGAGATGCCGGCACGCGCTGTCCTCGTGGTCGATCCGTCACGGCATCATGCACGAAGTGGGCCGGCGAGCAGCCTGCAACCTGTGGGTTCGTCTCTCGATCAGGCGCGGGGTGGGAATTGCGGAAAATCCCGGAAACACCGAGCTGCGTCGTTCTGATATCGAGATGGGACCTCGCCCGACGCTTCTGAGCCTGCGCGACGTTTCGTCCGCGGCCGGCCGCCGCGTTCGTCGCGTCCGCGGCTTGCCCACAGGCCGGCGGATCGCCGCAATTGCGGGAGAGGCAAGTTGCCGGCGCGGCCCGCCGCCGGATTGTCATGAAACCATCACCCGCCCCGGCCAAGAGATTTCCCGACGCAGCCGGCGTGAAACAATCGCGGCCCGCGAACCGTGCGGAACTGTGCCGCCTCGGGCGACTCCAAGCTGGTCACGAACGGTCGGATTCTCGTATACGTTGCGGTCCGGGATGGAGCGCGGCATGAAGCTGGCGTCGGCACGGCCGCGCCGCGGAGCTTGAGGGGACGGGACATGGTGCAAGACGCGGCCGCACAGGCCGGCCCCGGCCAATCGGGTCCCGGACCCGGGGAGCTACCGGCGGCCCGGCCCGATTCCGGTCTCGGCGCCCTCGCCCTCGTCGCCTCGTTCCATCAGATCCCGTGCGAGCCGGCGCAGGTCCGCCACGATCTCGGCCTCGGCCAGAACCCGATGGGCGGCGTCGACATCGTACGTGGGGCGCGGCGGCTCGGCCTCAAGGGCCGCCTGCTGCAGAAACAGAAGCCCGCCCGTCTGGAGAGCATCCCGCTCCCGGCGATCCTCGAGGTCGATGACGGCCATTTCGTCGTCCTCGGCCGCCGCTTCGAGGACGGCAAGCTCCGGATCATCGATCCGGTCGCCCGCACGGCCGAGCATGTCGAGGCCGAGGCCTTCCTGCCCCGCTGGACCGGCACCGTCGTGCTCGTCGCACGCCGTGCCAACATCCAGACGGCACTGCACAATTTCGGCCTGACCTGGTTCGTCCCCTCGGTCTGGCGCTACCGCAAGCCGCTCGTCACGGTGCTGGTCGCCTCGCTGTTCATCCAGCTCTGCGCCCTCATCACCCCGATCTTCTTCCAGATCACCATCGACAAGGTGCTGGTCCACCGCGGCTACTCGACCCTGACGCTGGTCGCGGTCGGCCTCGTGGTGCTCGGCCTGTTCCACGTCGTGCTGCAATACTTGCGCGGCTATATCCTCACCCATACGGCGAGCCGGATCGACGTCGAGCTCGGCGCGCGGCTGTTCGACCACCTGATGCGCCTGCCGCTCGGCTATTTCGAGACCAGGCCCGCCGGCCAGACCGTCGCCCGCGTGCGCGAACTGGAGACGGTGCGCAACTTCCTCACCGGCCAGGCGCTCACCTCGGCGATCGACGTCCCCTTCACCCTGCTCTTCCTCGCCATCCTGTACTTCTATTCGCCGCTGCTCGCGCTGATCGTCACCCTGTCGATCCCCTGCTACATCCTGGTGGCGGTGCTGCTGCGGCCGATCCTGCGCGACAAGACGCTCGAGCGCTTCAACCGCTCGGCCCTGTCGAGCCAGTTCCTGATCGAGTCGGTGGTCGGCATCCACACCATTAAGGCGCTCGCCGTCGAACCCACGCTCAAGAGCCAGTGGGACGAGCGGCTCGCCGCCTACGTCAAGACCTCGTTCGTCGCCGGCCTCATCGCCAGCATCGGCCAGAACGCGATCCAGTACATCTCCAAGGTCACGACCGCGCTCGTGCTGTTCTTCGGCGCCTACGCGGTGATGAACGGCGAGTTGACCGTCGGCAGCCTGATCGCCTTCAACATGATCATGGGGCAGGTGACCGCCCCGATCCTGCGCCTGTCCCAGCTCTGGCAGGACTTCCAGCAGGTCAAGGTGTCGCTGGAGCGCCTCGCCGACGTGCTCAACTGCCCGCCGGAGACCCGGGCGCTCGCCCAGGCCCACCTGCCGCCGGCCAAGGGCCAGGTCACGGTGCGGGGCGTGTCGTTCCGCTACCAGCCCGGCACCCCGGAGGTCCTGAAGGACGTCAGCCTCGACATCCCGGCCGGCCAGGTCATCGGCATCGTCGGGCCCTCGGGATCGGGCAAGTCGACCTTCACCAAGCTGCTCCAGCGCCTCTACGTGCCGGAGAAGGGCCAGGTGCTGGTCGACGGCGTCGATATCGCCCAGGTCGATCCGGCCTGGCTGCGGCGCCAGATCGGCGTCGTGCTCCAGGAGAACCTCCTGTTCAACAAGACGGTGTTCGAGAACATCGCGCTCGCCAATCCCGGCCTGTCGCGGGCGCAGGTGATGCAGGTGGCCCGTCTCGCCGGCGCCGACGAGTTCATCAACCGGCTGCCGCTCGGCTACGACACGCCGATCGAGGAGCGCGGCGCCAATCTCTCGGGCGGTCAGCGCCAGCGGCTCGCCATCGCGCGGGCGCTCGCCACCAACCCGCGCATCCTGATCCTGGACGAGGCGACCTCGGCCCTCGACTACGAGAGCGAGCGGATCATCCAGGAGAACATGAAGCACATCGTGCGCGGGCGGACCGTCATCATCATCGCCCACCGCCTCGCGGCGGTGCGGATCTGCGACCGCATCATCGCGGTGCAGGAGGGGCGCATCGTCGAGGACGGCACCCACCGTGAACTCGTCGAGCGGCCGGCCTCGCTCTACGGCCGCCTCTGGCGCCTGCAATCCGACCACGGCAACGCCCAGGGAGAGGCCGCGTGAGCGCCAACCCGCAACCCGCCGCCAACCTGCCGACGCCGCGGCGCCAGCCCCCGCCGCCGGCCCGCTTCAGCCCGCGCGGGCTCAGCGACCGCGTGCGGCGGCTCGCCGACGATCGCTCCGACCAGGAATTCCTGCCGGCGCATCTCGAGATCCTCGACACCCCGCCCTCTCCCTACGCGGTGGTGTTCACCTGGGTCATGTGCCTGATGTTCGGGGCGGCGCTCGTCTGGAGCATCTTCGCCCAGATCGACATCCACGCGGTGGCGACCGCCCGCATCCAGCCCTCCGGCCGCTCGAAGGTCGTGCAGCCCTTCGACACCGGCAAGGTCCAGACCATCGCGGTCGAGAACGGCAGCCGGGTCCAGGCCGGCGACGTGCTCCTGACCCTGGAGCCGACCGAGGCCGAGGCCGACCTGTCCTCGCGCCAGGGCGACCTCGCGGCGTTGGAGGCCCAGATCGCCCGGCGCCGCGCCACGATCGAGGCGGTGGAGAAGAACCTGCCCACCATCAAGGTCGGCTTCCCGGCCGACATACCGCCGGCGGTGCGGGCCCGCGAGGAGGGCGCGATGCTGGCCGAGATCGGACAGTACATCACCACCCGCGAGGCGTTCGAGGCGCAACTCGCCGAGAAGGTCGCGACGCAGGAGCGCTTCACCGCCAGCATCGCGGCCCGGATGCGCCTCCAGGCGGTGTTGAGGGAGCGTGCCGACATGCGCGAGACCCTGGTCGCCAAATCCGCCGGCACCCGGGCGGCGGTGATCGACGCGGTGCAGCAGGTCGAGCAGGTGGCGGCCGACCTCGCGTATGACCGCGGACAGCTGACCGAGGCCAAGGCCGGCGCCGTCTCGCTCCAGCGCCGCATCACCCAGCTCACCAGCGAGACCGTGGCGCGCCAGTACCAGGCCCTGACGGAAGCGGCGCAGAAGCGCGACGCCCTGGTGCAGGACGTGGTGAAGGCCACGCTCAAGCGCGAGCGCACCACGCTCAAGGCACCGATCTCCGGCACGGTGCAGCAGCTCGCCGTGACGACGCTCGGCCAGGTGG
Source organism: Methylobacterium sp. 142-1Y (assembly GCF_057747795.1). Taxonomy (NCBI): domain Bacteria; kingdom Pseudomonadati; phylum Pseudomonadota; class Alphaproteobacteria; order Hyphomicrobiales; family Methylobacteriaceae; genus Methylobacterium; species Methylobacterium sp. 142-1Y. Next base: position 3,015,026 of record NZ_CM173224.1, read on the forward strand.
TCACCGCCGGCCAGCCCCTGATGGTGGTGGTGCCGACGGACGGGCCGATCGAGGTCGAGGCCCAGGTCCAGAACAAGGATATCGGCTTCATCCTGCCCGGCCAGGAGGCGGTGGTGAAGATCGACGCCTTCCCGTTCACCCGCTACGGCTCGATCGAGGGCAAGGTGGTGAGGGTCTCGCGCGACGCGGTCGACGACCGCGAGGCGGGCGGCGGCAGCGACGCCTTGTCGGTGGCGCGCGGTCAGGGCGTGAACCCGGTGACGGGCACGCAGAAGACCCAGAACCTGATCTTCCCGGTGACGGTGGCGCTCTCCCAGACCTTCATCAAGGCCGACGGCAAGGAGGTGGCCCTGACGCCGGGCATGACCGCGACGGTGGAGATCCGGACCGGGCGGCGACGGGTGATCGATTATCTGCTGTCGCCGGTAAGGGAGACGACCTCGACCGCGGGGCATGAGCGATAAAGGGAGATAATAAAAATTCATCGCGAAGTCCTTATCATCACAACGATTTGTCTAATTTTCTATTGACTTTACTCATTGTAATTTACTAAATCATATTGCTAATTACTAAATTAAGTATAATGAATTTTGATTTAACGGCAAATAAATAAAATGTATTGTATAATAAATTTGAGGTATTGTGTTATTATCGATTTTTATCAATATCCAGCACGTAAAAGATGTTCTTGCAAGAATTTTTACTTTATGCATGATGCTATTATATCTGCCTTAAACGAGATTTGATTTAATTTGTTCTCATCGTCGGTGTCCGTTAGAAAGCCCCTTTTCATATGCATTTGATGTGATAACGTAGGGATGTGGGCCTGTAGCTCAGTTGGTAGAGCGCCGGAATCTCTAATCCGGAGGGCAGTGGTTCGAATCCATTCAGGCCCACCAGCATAGGAGATTTTGTGATTACTCCTGGCAAGTTCGAGTGGGCAGATTTTTTAGAAGATGTCGACACGGCTCGACGAGAGCTTCGTTGCTCGATATCTAGTGCTTGGTATAGAGGACATCAAGATATTAATTGGCTTCTCTATCCGACTTTGATTAGGCATTTCGTATCATACCCTGAAAGTGTTGAAATAAAAAACAAAGATCGTGAAATCATTATTTATAAATTAACAAAATTAATAAATCCACATTCTCCCGCTTATTTAAATCTTACACTTAGGCAGATCAATCAGGCGGCAGATATCATTGCAGATTACGAGCGGCTAAAAATTGAAGCGAAGGCTTTGAAGCGTGATTGTGATAATATTAGTCGCATCCGTAGCGAAGCAGGCCAGGCCAGTCGCGACCAATCATATATTTCTTACCTTAAATACGACGAATTTTCAGCAATGTGTCAAAAGAATAACTTGTTATGTCGCCCCTTCAGCAACGACAAAATTTCTATTACGGAGGCCATCAAATCTATTAAGAAAGATGACATGGATAAGGCAGAAGATATAAATAGGAAAAAAATATTTCAACTCGATCTTTCTTTAAGTAAAAACATCAATAAAATAAAATCGATCGTATCAATTATTCCCGGAGAGAAAGAAGCTTTTATTGATTTTAATTTTCGTTGGAAGAGTGATTTAGGAAATTCATGGCAAGTTCTCGCTCGGATGCAGCACTATGGCGTTCTTACGCGGTTGCTTGATTGGTCGGAAAATCTTTCTGTTGGAATTTGGTTTGCGTTAGAAAAATATATTGATTTGTATAATAAATTAAAGGATAAATCAAAATCTTTGTCTGACCTAATGGAAGAAATGAATTTTAAGGCCGAATCTCTAGAAATCCCCTGCCTCTGGGTTATGAACCCGTATCGATTGGCGGAGGAATCAACTGGCCGGGATAGCATTATGGACCTTTCTCTAGAGAAAGATTTTGACTATTTTAAAATTTTTCATCAATCAAAATGGCCTTTCAAGAAGCCGGTTCCGATTTATTCTCCTTGGAGGGATGATCGTATAGCTTCACAAAGTGGGATGTTTACTGTTCATGGTGCAAATTTGACAGATTTATACTATCAAGTTGCGGAACGAAGAGAAACTAAATCAAGAGCTGTTATAAGAAAAGTCGAAATAAGCAAGTTCGCAGCGTGCTATGGAGCATTTTTCATATCGACAATGATTCCGTTCGATAAATTCAGCTTGTTTAGAGATATGGATAGTTTGGGGAAATCAATCAATAAAAGGTTTTTGTTGCCAAAAAATTATTAAAATATTGTTATTTAGACAATTTTTGTAACGATATGCACTTATAATTTATCATATTGCAAGCAATTCACTAGTGGCAGATGGTATATATTTCCATATTCTTGAAATATTATTTGATAAGTCGGCGCACACATTATAAATATTGCGTTATTTAAAAATTTTGCAGCATAGTATGGGATCTACAAACGCAAGTGAAAGATAATGAAGCAGAGCGAGAGGCGCTCTGTTCTGAACCATTCGCGGTTCTGAGTTCCTAGCTCCGCTGTGCTATAATGACGAAGAGGGTGTAAATACTGTTGACCAGCTCAAACAGGCTCTCAAGTGATCGGCGCCGGGTTGAACAACGTCAGGTCGTTGTATAGCCCCCAATGATCCGACCACGGCTTCTTGGCGCCGCTCGCCACGTCGAGGATCAGGCGAAACAGCTCCCAGCCGGTCTCCTCGATCGTCGCCTCGCCGGTGGCGATCTTGCCGGCGTCGAGGTCGATCAGGTCGGACCAGCGCTGCGAGAGTTCGGTGCGGGTCGCGACCTTGATCACCGGCGCCTCAGCCAGCCCATAGGGCGTGCCGCGGCCGGTCGAGAAGACCTGGAGGGTGATGCCGGAGGCAAGCTGCAGCGTGCCGCAGACGAAGTCGCTCGCCGGGGTCGCGGCGAAGATCAGGCCCTTCTGGCGCACCCGCTCGCCCGGGGCGAGCACGCCGCGGATCGCGCTGGTGCCGGATTTCGCCACCGAGCCCAGCGCCTTCTCGACGATGTTGTTGAGCCCGCCCTTCTTGTTGCCGGGGGAGGGATTGGCGCTGCGGTCGGCCCCGCCTTGGGCCAGGTAGTCGTCGTACCAGGCCATCTCGCGGATGAGCGCGCGGGCCACCGCCTCGGTCTCGGCCCGGGGGGTGAGGAGGTGGATCGCGTCGCGCACCTCGGTGACTTCCGAGAATAGTACCGTGGCGCCGGCCCGCACCAGGAGATCGGCGGCAAAGCCCAGGGCCGGGTTGGCGGTGACGCCCGAGAAGGCGTCGCTGCCGCCGCATTGCAGCCCGACCACGAGGTCGGCGGCGGGGCAGGTCTCGCGGGTGCGCCTGTTCAGGATCGCGAGGCGGGCTTCCGCCATCGCCATGATGCTGTCGAGCATCATCCCGAAGCCCTGGTGAGCCTCGTCCTGAAGCCGTACCACGCCGTCGCCTTGCCCGGCCGGCAGCAGCCGCTCGGAGACCAGCTTCTCGCAGCCGAGTCCGACCACTATCACCTCGCCGCCGAAATTCGGGTTCCGGGCCAGGCTCTGGAGGGTGCGGATCGGGATCACCGCCTGCGGCGCGTTGATGGCGACGCCGCAGCCATAGGCGTGGGTCAGCCCGATCACGTCGTCGACATTGGGAAAGCGCGGCAGCAGCTCCTGCTTGATCCGCCGGATCGCCACTTCGAGGGTGCCGGCGACGCATTGCACGCTGGTCGAGATCGCCAGGATGTTGCGGGTGCCGACCGAGCCGTCCGGATTGCGATAGCCCTCGAAGGTGTAGCCGTCGAGCGGCGGCAGGGGGGCCGGCACGCGGGTGGCGAGCGGCAATTGGTCGAGGGCGGGCGCGAGCGGCGTCTGCACCCGCGATTCCTCGACCCAGGACCCGCGGGGCAGGGACTGGAGGGCGGTGCCGATCACCTCGCCGTAGCGGCGGATCTCCCCGCCCTCCGGAATGTCCCGGAGCGCCACCTTGTGGCCCTGCGGCACGAATTCCCGCAAGGTGAGGCCGTCGGGAAAGGCCGTGCCGGCCGGCAGCCCGAAGGCATTGACCACGATGGCGACGTTGTCGGCCTCGTGGAGGCGGATCGTGCGCGGCGCATCGCCCCGCGGCGCAAGGGCGGCCTCCGGGGTGGCATGCCCCTCAGGCGTCCGCGGCTCGTCCGGCATCGGCTCCCTCCCGGTGTTGCCGGCGTCGGGTGCGCCGGTTCTTCGCGACGAAGGACGGTGCCGCCCGTCGAGGATGGCACCGCCCGGTTTCTGTCTTTTTAGTCCTACTCGGCCGCGAGCGCCTGCGCCCGATCGATGCGGGCGACGAGGGCGGCGAGGTCCGCCTGCTCGGCGGCGGTCAGGTCGGTGAGGGGGTGGCGCACCGGGCCGGAATCGCGCCCGACCACCCGCATGCCGGCCTTGATGATCGAGACGGCGTAGCCCTTGCGGCGGTTGCGGATCTCGATCAGCGGCAGGATGAAGTCGCGCAGGCCTTTCGCCACCGCCGCCCGGTCGCGCCGGCGCACCGCGGCGTAGAAGTCGAGCGCGAAGCCCGGCACGAAGTTGAACACCGCCGAGGAATAGGTGGTCACGCCCATCTCGAGATAGGGCAGGGCGAAGGTCTCGGCGGTGGGCAACCCGCCGACATAGGTCAGCCGGTCGCCGAGCCGCGAATAGATCCGGGTCATCAGCTCGATGTCGCCGATGCCGTCCTTGTAGCCGACGAGGTTCGGCAGCCGCTCGCAGAGCCGCGCCAGGGCGTCGGGGCCGATCACCGCGTTGTCGCGGTTGTAGACGATGACGCCGAGGCCGGTCGCGCGGCACACCGCCTCGATATGGGCCGAGAGGCCGTCCTGCTCGGAGCCGACGAGATAGGGCGGCAGCAGCAGGAGGCCGTCGGCACCGGCCTTCTCGGCCGCCTGCGCCATCTCGCAGGCGATGGCGGTGCCGTAGCCGGCCCCGGCCAGCACCGGCACCCGGCCGGCGGTCTCGGCCACCGCGACGCCGACGACGCGGGCGACCTCGGCCGGGGTGAGGGAGAAGAACTCGCCGGTGCCGCCGGCCGCGAACAGGCCGGCCACGTCGTAGCCGCACAGCCAGTCGAGGTTGCTGCGGTACTGCGCCTCGTCGAAGGCGAAATCGGCGGTGAAGGGGGTGACGGGGAAGGAGAGCAGGCCGGCGCCGAGGCGCTGGGCGACGTCGACGGGCGAGAGCGCGGTGGCCATCGGGGCGTGTTCCTCATGTCTAGGTCGGGGCTGTCCCCGCTCATCGCGAGGTCTATGCCCGCGCACCATGCCGCTCCAGCACCATGTCGGCATGGTTCAATCCAATTCCGGCATCGATCCGTCGAGCGTGCCGGCGAGCTCGGCCAGGATCAGGATCAGCGGGTTGTCGTTGCCGCGGCGCCAGACGAGGTAGAGTTCGACCGGCCGGCGCGGAGCGGGCACCAGGGGCCGGAGCGTCACGCCGGCGACCCGCAGCGAGGCCGCCGATTCCGGCACCAGGGCGAGGCCGAGGCCCGAGCGCACCAGCGACAGGATGGTGTGGATCTGCGCCAGGTGCTGCACCGTCCGGGGGCTCAGATCGGCCTCCGCGAAATAGTCGCCGACGAGGTCGTGGAAGTAGCGCGCCTCGTCCGGCGCGTAGGCGATCAGCGGCTCGGCGGCGATGTCCTGCGCCGTCACGCTCTCGCCCGCCGCCAGGGGGTGGTCGTCGGGGAGCGCCGCCACCAGGGTCTCGCGGGCGATGCGTAGCCTCCCGTCGGCCGCCGGTGGCAGGGGTGGGCGCATCAGGCCGAGATCGATGCCGTGCGCGCCCAGCGCCTCGGCCTGGGCGGCGCTGACCATCTCCTTCAACAGGATGTCGGCCTCCGGCAGGCGGGTGCGCGCCGCCCGCACCAGGTCGGGCAGGGTGCGGTAGGCGGCGGCCGCCGTGAAGCCCAGGGTGACGCTGCCGGCCTGGCCCGCCGCCACCCGCCGGGCGGTCGCCGCCGCCTCGTCCGACAGGCGCAGGATCCTTCGCGCCTCGGTGAGGAAGCGGCGCCCGGCCGGGGTCAGGCGCACGGCGCGGCTGGTGCGGTTGAGGAGCGCGACGTCGAGGACGCGCTCCAACACCTGGATCTGCCGGCTCACCGGCGGCTGGGTCAGGTGCAGCCGCTCGGCGGCGCGGCCGAAATGCAACTCCTCGGCCACCGCCACGAAGCAGCGCAACTGGCTCAGTTCGAACATCGAAGCCTCCGCGCCTCGGCTCCTGGCGCCTGACCCTGGGGGATGAAGGCCGGGTGCTTGCGCGTTCCACTCCTGTGGTCCCGGTTTTCCGCCGACGGCCCTCCGACACGAAGGCCGCCGATGACCTCGCCGCTCCACCTCGTCCGCCACGCCTTACCCTTTACCCGCTACCCGTACCGGGGCGAGGGGATGGCGTGCAATCTCTGCGGCGGCACCGAGACGCTCGTCGTGGCCGAGACCGACCGGCGGCTGAAGCGCCTGCGCTCCGTCGCCTGCACCGGCTGCGGGCTGATCCGCACCGACCCGATGCCGAACGCCGCCGAGCTCGACGCCTATTACGCTTCGGCCTACCGCGCCGCCTACCAGTTCGCCCTCGGCCGGCGCCCGCCGCGCCATCACTTGAATCGCTCCCGGCGCGAGGCGGTGTTCCGGGCGGACCTGCTGGCCCCCGCCTTACGGCCGGGCGCCCGGGTGCTGGATTTCGGCGCCGGATCGGGCGAGTTCCTGGCCGCCGCGCGGGGGCGGGGCTGCGATGCGACCGGGATCGAGCCCGGCCGCACCTATGGGGCTTACGCCCGCGCCGAGCACGGCGCGCGGGTGCTCGACCGGCTCGACGACCTCGCGCCCGGCGAGAGCTTCGACGTCGTCACGGTCCATCACGTGCTGGAGCACCTGCGCGACCCCGTCGACATCCTGGTCCGTCTGGCCGGCCGGCTCGCGCCGGGGGGCGTGCTCTACGCCGCGGTGCCCAACATGGCGGCGACGGGCAAGCCGCCGCACGAGCGTTTTCACTTCGCCCATGTCCACGGCTTCGTCCGCGAGACCCTCGACCGCGCCGCCCGCCGGGCCGGGCTGGTGCCGCACCCGGCCTATCGGCGCGAGGACACGACGGTGGTGTACCGGCAGGCCGACGCGTCGGACGGGCCGGACCTGCCGACGACCGGTCTTGCCGAGGATCTCGCCGCCGCCCTCGGGACGGTCCGGCCCGGCGCCTATGTCGCCTCGGGTGCCTGGCTCCGCCCGATGGTCCGCCGCAACGCAAAGGCGATCCGGGATACGTTTGCCGCGCGGTAGGGCCGATCCGGCGCGATGGAGCGCCGACAGGCGGCAGATTTCTGCTCCCTGACTGGTTCTCTCGAAGAAAGACTCGGCGCGGATTCTCCTCTCCCCGCGGGTGCAAGGCTATCCGGGGAAAGAGAAAAAGCGCGGGTTTCCCCTCTCCCCGCGGGCGGGGAGAGGGCCGATGACACCTTGTCGTGTCGTCGGCAAGCGGAGGCGGAGCCGGAGCGAGGGTGAGGGGGTGTTTCCGGGTGTGGCTCCTCTGGAAACACCCCCTCACCCTCGCGGCGAACCTGCGGTTCGCCGCTCCCTGAGCCCCTTCGGAGCTCAGGCCTCTCCCCGCCCGCGGGGAGAGGGGATGTCCTGCGCCGCGTCTTCCCCGATGCCGGCCCCGCACCCGCCCCCCGTCGTTGCGGATATGACACGGGCACTAACATCCACCGCGCAATCCGGGCTTCCACCTTCGCACGCCGATCGGACGTGATAGAAAAAATCGAACGATCTCAACAGGTTAGTTTCATTCTAAAGAACGGCGTCAGCCTGGGTGGCCCTGAGCCCCCGGGGCAGGCGAGCCGTTGCCCGAAGGTCACGCCATGCGTCCCCATCCCCGCGTCTCCACCTCCTCCCGCCGCCTCGTCGCCGCGCTCGTCGGCGGTGTCTCCCTGCTCGGCCTGGCCGCCGCGGCCCAGAATGCGGCGGCGCAGGAGGCGACGCCGCCCCGCCAGGGCGCCGCGGCCGGCGGCACGATCCAGCTCGAGCAGATCGACGTCGCAGGACGCGGTACGCCCGCCGGGGCTGCCGTCGCCGCGGCCCGCCCGAAGGAGGACCCGCGCGGCCCGATCGAGGGCTACGTCGCCAAGCGCACCCTGACCTCGACCAAGACCGACACCCCGCTGATCGAGACGCCGCAATCGATCACCGTGATCGGCCGCGAGCAGCTCGACGCCCTCAAGCCGCAGCAGCTCGGCGACGCGATCAGCTACTCGGCCGGCGTCTTCGGCAACGTCTTCGGGCCCGATCCGCGGGTCGACTTCTTCCTGATCCGCGGCTTCACGGCGAACGATACCGGCCTGTACCGGGACGGCCTGCAGCTCTTCAACTACGGCTTTGCCGCCTACAAGGTCGACACGTTCGGCCTCGAGCGGATCGACGTGCTGCGCGGGCCGGCCGCGGTCTTGTTCGGTCAGGGCGGCCCCGGCGGCCTCGTCAACATGATCAGCAAGAAGCCGCCGCTCGAGCCCCTGAACTATATCGAAACAGGCGGCGGCTCGTTCGGCCAGAAGTACCTCGCCTTCGATCTCGGCGGGCCGGCCGACAAGGACGGGAAGTGGTTCTATCGCCTGACCGGCATCGGCCGGCAGGGCGGCACGCAGATCGACGGGCTCGACGAGAACCGCGGCACCATCGCCCCGGCCTTCACCTACAAGCCGGACGGCGCCACCACCTTCACGCTGCTGTCGAGTTTCCAGTACGACGATACCGGCCGGCTCAACGCGTTCCTGCCCTATTACGGCACGGTGCGGCCGACCGTGCTCGGGCTGCGCATTCCGCGGCACGACAACGTCTCGGATCCGTTCAACAACACCTACCGGCGGACCCAGGCCAGCGTCGGCTACGAGTTCGAGCACGTCTTCGACGACACCTGGACCTTCCGGCAGAACCTGCGCTACGCCTTCAGCGAATCCCTCGACGATGCGTTCCTGGGCGGCCTGTTCGGCCTGAACGGGCTCGGCTACGCCGATGTGAACCAGACGGAGATCGCCCGCTATCGCTTCCGCGCCTCGTCGCGGGCGCGCCTGTTCAACGTCGACAACCAGGCGGTGGCCCGGTTCGACGACGGCCTGTTCAAGCATACCTTCCTGATGGGCCTCGACTACAAGAACTTCCAGCTCAACGACAACCAGGCCACCGGCGGCTTCGTCGGCCCGACGGTCGCGAACTTCAATATCATCACGCCGAATTACGGCAGCCCGAGCGTCCCGGTCGCGCCGTACCTCGTCAATTACGACGTGTTCCAGCAACTCGGCCTCTACTTCCAGGACCAAATCAAGCTCACGCCCGAGCTGACCCTGGTCGTGTCCGGCCGCGGCGACTTCACCTCGAACGAGGTCAACAACCGGCTCGCCAGCACGCAGACGCGGCAATCGGCCAATGCCTATACGCAGCGCTACGGGCTGATCTACAATTTCGATTTCGGCCTGGCGCCGTACATCAGCTACTCGACCTTCTTCAACCCGCAGGTCGGCACCAATTTCTACAGCCAGCCGTTCAAGCCGACCACCGGCGACCAGTACGAGGCCGGCGTCAAGTACGAGATCCCGGGCGCGAACGCCTTCCTGACGCTCGCCGCCTTCGACCTGGCGCTGGCCAACACCCTGACGGCGGACCCGACCAACGCCCTCAACCAGCTCCAGCTCGGCGAGACCCGCTCGCGCGGCTTCGAGGCGCAGCTGGTGGCCAACATCACCAAGGACTTCAACGTCGTCGCGTCGTTCACGAGCTACAACCTCGAAGTCACCAAGGGTGATGTCGGCGTGATCGGCCGGACGCCGACCAACACCCCCGAGACCCTGGCCTCGGTCTTCGCCGACTACACCATCCCGACCGGCGACTGGGCCGGCTTCGGCTTCGGTGCGGGCGTGCGCTATGTCGGCCGCTCGTTTGCCGACGTGAACAACACCCTGACGGTGCCGGAACGCGCCCTGTTCGACGCGGTGATCCATTACAGCCGCGACAACTGGCGCTTCGCCATCAACGCCGCCAACCTCGCCGACAAGCGCTTCGTCTCGTCCTGCCAGTCGGTCACCGCCTGCTTCTACGGCGAGCAGCGCCGCATCACCGCGAGCCTGAGCTACAAGTGGTGAGAGGAGGGGCGGGGCTTGGCTCCCCGCCCCTTCATCCCGGGATCATCCCGAGGACGTGGCGCGGAAAATCCGGCAGGGCGACCGCGCCGCGCTCGTAGACCTGGAACACCCGCAGGCTCCCGTCCCGCAAGGCGGCGAGGGGGACCTGGATCTCGAAGCCGGCGGTCAGCGCGTCGGCATCCTTCAGATGCGCTGCCACGTCCTGGCGGGCGAAGCTCTCGGCGATCATGAAGCGGCGCTGGCCCCGCTCGCCCCAGCGGGCGATCCAGGCGAGCGGCCGGCCGCGCCCGGGCGTGAAGCCCCAGCCCGAGACCGTGACGGGAGTACCGAGCAGCGCCGAGGCCTCGCCGAGCGTGACGGCGTCGAGGCTCGGGCGGCTGCGCACCCGCGTGATCCAGGCCCGGCGCAAGGCGGGCGGCGGCACCGCCGTGACCAGGCAGGGGCGGGCGGTGGGCGCGACGAAGAGCGTGGCGCCGGTTTCGTGCAGGTCCGCCCCGGCCTTGGGTAAGTCCGCCCCGGCCTTGGGTAAGTCCGCCCCGGCCTTGGGTGAGTCCGCCCCGGCCTTGGGTGAGTCCGCCCCGGCCTTGGGTGAGTCCGCCCCGGCCTCGTCGCCGATCAGGGCGCTGATGCGATAAGGTCCGGGCGGGATGTTGCGGATCTGCGCTTCGGTGCCGATCCGCTCCGTTCCGTTCTCGTCGTGCCACACGGCGCGGGTCCAGGCCGTGCCCGCCTCGCCCTCCAGGACCAGGAAGGCCGGTCCGCGCCGCGTCCCGGGCGGCAGCGCCACCGCGAGGCGGGTGAGGCCACCCTGGCGCGCCACCGGCACGCCCTCGATCACCTGCAACCCGTGGCCGGCGAATCGGGCGGGCGCCGCGCCCCTGCGGACCGCGCCCTCCGGCACCGGCAGGCCGGCCCGCCACGGCGTGACCGGCCCCGGCGCCGCCAGCTCGGGCGCGACGACGTGCGCGATCTCCTGGGCCACCGCGACATGGTCGGGAAAGACCTGGAGCAGGTCGATCGCGTAGCACCCCCCCGGCAGGTCCGCCATGCGCAGTTGCGCCGCGAAGCCGGCCTGCTCGGCCCGTCCGCTGCCGAACCGGCCGGCGAGCTCGGGGCGGCGCTCGGGGAGGGCTGTGACGAAGCGGGTAACGCTGCTCGAGCGCAGGCGCAGCCAGGTCCGGGCCGGCCGCCCGGCCTCCGGTCGCCAGATCCAGCCGCGCAGCGAAAGGCTGTCGCAGGCCGCGCAGGCGCCGATCCGGCCGGGCAGCCGCTGGCCGTCGACGACGAGATCGGCGATCTCCCAGGACAGGCCCGGCTCGTTCGGCGCCAGCACCCGCTCGGGACGTTCGGCGACCGCGGGCGGCAGGCCGTCGGTGATCGCGCTCGTCTCCTCCGTCCCGTCCCAGACGATCGCCGGATCGGTCCAGTCGGGATGGTTGAGGCGGTAGCCGAGTTCGAGGGCCGAGAGGGTGAACGGGGCCGCCGGCTCGTCCGGCGTGGCATGCGGCGCGGGGCGGGCCGCGATCAGGTCGCCGTAGAGCGCCGCCATCTGTGCGGCATGCCCGGCCACGCTCGGCAAGGTCTTCCGGGCGATTCCCGCGCGCAAGGTGGCGATGAGGCCTGGATCGTGGCTCAGCCGCCGCAGGGCCTGGCGCACGGCGCCCGATTCGCCGGGTTGGACCTTGAGTCCGTCGACGCCCTCCGTGACCCGCTCACCGGGCGCGCCGAGATCGGTGACGATCGGGATCAGGCCGGCCCGCCACGCCTCGGTCAGCGAGATCATGTAGGTCTCGGGCCAGAGCGAGAGATGGAGCGACACGTCGCAGTTGCTGAGCAGGGCGGGCACCTCCTCGCGGGTGTAGCCGCCGCGCAAGCGCAGCCGCTCGCCGGCCTGCGCCTCGAAGGCCGCGACGAGGTAGGTCTCGATGTAGCCGAACACCTCGAAGACGAAGCCCTCGCCCTCGGTGGTGCGCACGAGTTCGAGCAGGGTCCGGGCGCCCTTGTGATCGACGACGTTGCCGAGCACCGCGACACGCAACGGGCGGCGCGGCTCGGGCGCGCCCGTCTCGGCGGCGTCCGGGGACGGGAGGGCCGCCGGCTCCGCATCGACCATTTCGATCACCGCCACCCGGGCCCTCGCCTCGGGGTAGAAGGCCCGGACGTAGTCGGCGGTGGCGGGCGTGCTGGTCACGAAGGCGTCGACGCTGCCGAGCATCCGCGCCACGAACCCGTCACGCCGCGCCTTGGCGCCGGCGGGCCGCCCCTCGGTGGTGGCAAGGCAGCCGTCGCACTGCGCCTCGCCCCGGTTCACCACGTCGCAGAACCGGCCGTGCTGGTTCATCAGGGTGTAGCGGTGGCAGATCAGGAAGAAGTCGTGCAACTGGGCCACCACCGGCACGCCGTGGGCCCGGGCGATCGCCGGCAGGCTCAGGGGCAGGCCGAGCAGGTGGTGGACGTGGACGAGGTCGACCCGGCGCCCGACCAGGATGCGTTCGAACAGGGCCTCGATCTCCGGGCTGGCGAGCAGTGTCTCGGCCGGAGGGATCGGCAACGATTCCGATGTCTCGCCCTCGTCGAGGCGCAACACCCAGGAATCCTCCTCGAAGGAGGGATAGAGGAACAGGGGTTCGAACCCGTCGAGCGCCTCGGCCAGCTGTTCCTGGTAGAACTCCACCCCGCCGCCCTGGCGCCGCCCGGCCCGATTATGGGCGACGAAGAGGATTCGGGGTTTGGTGGCGGCGGGCACTGGCGCCGCCGGAACGGTCTCGTGCTCCATGACCGCCCGCACGATCACGTCGACCCGGTGATCGTAGAGGTGTTCCGCGAGGGTCCGCACCCGCGCCCGTTCGGCCATGGCGATGCGCTCCTGCGGATCGGCGAGCATCGCGGCGACCGCGGCGACGGCGTCGTCCTCCGAGCAGGCGCGGATTTCCCGGTCCGCCTCGTAATAGTCGAAGGTTTCGGGATCGGTGCCGACCACGAGCTGCGCCCCGCCGGCCAGCGCGACCTCGAACAGCCGCGGCGGCGGCGTCGTGCCCGACGGCGTCTCGCCGGCGCCCGCGGTGAAGACCCGCGGCAGTGTCAGCACCACCCGGCTGGCATTGGCGAACCGGGCGAAATCCTCGTTGCCGCAGCGCCAGTCGACGATGAGGTCGTCGCGCACCGGCACCGCTTGCGGCAGGTAGGCATTGGCCGGCAGCGCGATCTTCACCCTCAGGTCGCGCGGAAAGGCCGACACGATCCGATTGAGCGTCGCGACCCGGTTCGGCCAGGCCGTCCCGACGAACAGGAGATCGTAGCGGTACTCGGCATCGTCCGGCCGGACGGGGAGATCCTGGAACAGGGTCGTGGCCGCCAGCGGCAGGTGCCGGGCACCGGCGCGATAGCGCGGGAGCGAGCCGCGATCGTTGGTGAAGACGAGGTCGAAGCAGCCCGAGAGCCGGGCATTCGCGGCACCGAGGTAAGGGTCCTCGGTGGTCCAGAGCGCGCTGGTGCCGGCGAGCGCGCAGAGGCGGCGCAGCAGCGCGTGGTGGCGGCTCGCCCCCCCGAACGCGAGGACGAGATCGAACCGCTCAGCCTGCGCCAGCGGGACCGCGTCGGCATGGGTCGCCCGCACCACCCGGGCGACGGCAGGATGGCGCCGCAGGGCGTCGGCGACCGCGAGCGTGATATAGGCGTTGCTGGTCCGCGGCTCGGTGTCGAGCAGGAGCACCGAGAGAGGCTTGCGGGGCATGGGGTGTCCGGTCACGCGGCCATCACCGCCAGGATGGTCTCGGCCCGGTGGCGGTAGGTATGGGCGCCGAGCGCGCGGGCGCGGGCGCGCTCCGCCATCGCCGCGAAGGCGGCGGGCTCGCGGTGGGAGCGGGCGATGGCGTCGGCGATCTCCCGGACGTCGTCGAAGAGCAGGATCTCCCGGCCCTCCTCGAAATAATCCAGGATTTCGAGGCCGGCAGCGAAGCAGAGCTGCGGCGCCCCCGCCAGGGCCGCCTCGAAGACCCGCGGGCCCGGGGTCGAGGCCGGCAGCCGGAAGCGCCGGTTGGCGATGTCGAGGTCGCGGCCGACCGCCAGGGTGAGGCGCGAAGCGCTCGCCCGGTCGGCCATCGCGGCGGGCGCCAGGCGGATGTTCTCGGCGAAGGGCAGGGCGGCCGGCCACCCTGCGCCGCGCACCTCGACCCGGTACCCCGACAGGCTGCCTTGCGCCCTCTCCAAGAGCGCGATCCGGTTGGGAAAGGCGGCGCCGCAGAAGAACAGGTCGAGGGAGCGCTCCGGGATCGGCCGCACCGGGCGGTCATGGGTCCGGCGGCAGGCGGCCAGCGGCAGATGCGAGACGGAAGGATGCCGGTAATGGGGCAGGGCCCAGCGGTCGTTGGTGAAGATATGGTCGGCCAGAGCCTCGGCCTTGGGCGCGTAATCGAACTCGTAGGGGTCGTCGTGGAGCCAGAAGGCGAGGCGCCCCCCCACCTGACGGACGCCGCGCGACAGGGCGCGCAAGGGTGCCGCATCCACCGCGACGCTGCCCAGCGCCACGACGAGGCTCGGGTGAAACGCCGCGATGGCCTCGCCGGCGAGTTCCAGCGGGCTTGCCCGCACGGCGACCGCGCCGAGCACCTCTTCGAAGCCGTCCCGGAGGGCGTCGCGGATCGGCACGTTGTGGTTCACCGCGTCAGGGCTCGTGCTCACCACCAGGACCTTCGCGGAGGACGAGCCTTTCAGGAGCATGCGGACCGGTGCGGCGAGGGGGCGAATGGGGAAAGGATGGATCGGGAGATGCCGAACACGCAAAAGCCGCCGAGATCAAGGCCTCGCTCGGAACGGCCGCATGATACGGAATTCGGACGATCACGTCCGGATTCCGTGTCATCAGTCCGCGCGGCGCCTGAGCGAAGCCGCGTTCCGCATCGCGAAGCGATCAATCGGAAAGCGTATGATACGCTTTCCGGTTGATTAGGCCAGCTTGGGCTTTGGCTTTGCGGTTTTGGGCAGCCAGTGGAAGCTTGTGCGTGAGCTGATGAGGCCGGGCTGCTCGCTTAAGGTCGCGCACCGCTGCTCGACCACGCGTTCCAACTCATCCAGGTTGGCGATGTACCGATTGACCACCGGCTCATCGACCAGCGGCCACAACGTCTCGGCCGGCTGCAGTTCGGGCGTATAGGGCGGCAGGTAGACGAGCCGCACACCCTCGGGCACGCTTAGATTGGGCTGCGTGTGCCAGCCGGCATTGTCGAGCATCACCACCGCCCGGCAGCGCGTGCCGGCTCCGACCTCGCGCGCGAAGTCGGCCAAGAGTCGCTCGAAGAACGGCTTGGACAGGCCGTTGGAGAGGTACCACACCGTCTCGCCCATGGCCGGCGCCACGAAGGCGGTGACGTGCAGCCACTTGAAGCGATGCTGGCCCAGCGCCACCGGCCGCTCTCCCGCCGGCGCCCAGACCCGTCGCGTGACCGGCTTCAGGCCGAGGCGGTGCTCGTCCATCGCGTAGACGACGACCGGCAGGCGCGGCTCACGGGCCTCCTCCTCGTCGACGGCCTGCGCCAACTTTTTTTAAAAGCCTGCGCAGCCTCGGGCGTGGCCGCGCGCGGGTTGCGCGGGCGCGGCCGTTGCAGCGACCAGCCCAGCGCCTTGAGCGCCTCCCAGCCGCGCTGCACCGCCACCTGCTCGCGCCCCAGGTCCTGGGCCAGGACGTCCGCCACCGTGCGGCTCGTCCACACGCCCCCGTCCGGCGGCGGCTCGGCCAGGCGCTGACGCAATCGCTCGAGGACATCTGGCGTCAGGAGGCTGGCCGCGGCCCCGTTGTGGCGGCGCCGATCACCCAGCGCCTCGACCCCCTCAGCGTTGTAGCGCTCGCACAAACGGCGCACCCAGCGTTCGCTGAAGGCGGTCGCCGCGGCGGCTTCTGCGAAACTGTGGCCCTTGGCCAGAAGCCAGATCGCCTGGGTCTGGCGGGCGGTGCGCGCGTCACGGCAGGCCGTGAAGCGCTCCGCCAACTCCGACACGCTCAGGTGGGCTACCGGGCCAGCCATCGCCGCCTCCTTCGACAAACAGCATGACCGACCAATGCGCCAGCACACCCGTCAGTTCACAGCTAAGCTGATCGAATCATACGGAAATCGTATGAGAGGAGGAAAGGCCGCGGTTGCCCGAACGGTGCCGCCGCGCCATCTCTGCCGTATCCGAGGCCGATCCGGGCCGATCCCCTCCATTGACCGATGGCCCGTTGACCGCATGATGGCCCCTCCGCCGGCCCTGGATTACCGGAGCCTCTTCGACGCCTCGCCGCATCCCTGCCTGGTCCTCGACCCGCAGGGCCGCGTCATGGCGGTCAACCGGGCCTATCTCGCCGCGCGCATCGGGCGCAGCCCGGACGACCTCGTCGGGCGGCATTTGCAGGAGGTCTTGCAGGACGTCTCGCGGGACGCGACCCTCGGCGCGCCGGACCGGATCGCGTCGATCCGGTCGTCGATCGCGCGGGCCGTCGCGACCGGCCGGCCCGACACGGTCGCCGGTCCCACGGAGGAGCCCGGCTGGAGCGTCACTCATGTCCCGGTACACGACGCCTCCGGCGCGGTCACCGCCGTGCTCCATCACCCGGTCGTCATCCGGCCCCTCCCCATGGCGGCCCCGCCGCCCGGTCCGGACGCGGCGGCCGGCACGTCGACGAGGGGCGGAACAGGGAGCGGGATCGTGGGACAGGTCCCGTCCCAAGGGCCGCCCTTGTCCGAGGCCGCCCTGTCCCTGCACGAGGCGCACCGGCGCCGGGAGCAGATCTTCCAGCAGATGCCCGGTTTCGTCGCGGTCCTGCACGGGCCCGCCCACGTCTTCGAATACGTCAACGACGCCTATGTGACGATCGCCGGCGCGCGCGACTTCCTCGGCCGCACCGTACGGGAGGTCTTTCCGGAACTCGCTGGGCAGGGCTTCTACGAACTCCTCGACACGGTCTACCGCACCGCGCAGCCCTTCGCGGCCCGCGCCATGCCGATCCGCCTTTCCGGCGACACGGCGGAGCGCGCCATCGACCTACTGTACCAACCGCTGCGGGACGAATCCGGCGCGGTCACCGGCATCTTCGTGGGCGGCTACGACGTCACCGAGCAGGTCCGCTCGCAGGCGGCGCTCCGCGACAGCGAGGAGCGCTACCGCACCCTGCTCGACAGTATCGATGTGGGGTTCTGCATTCTTGAGATGAAGTTCGACGGCGAGGGAAGGGCGATCGATTACCGGATCGCCGAGGCCAACCCCGCCTTCGCCCGCCAGACCGGGGCCGACGTGGCGGGCCTGTGGGTGAGCGAGTTCGCCCCCGACCTCGAGCGGCACTGGTTCGACACCTACGGCCGCGTGGCCCTGACCGGCGAGCCGGTGCATTTCGAGAACCAGGCCGACGTGTTCGGGCGGTGGTTCGACGTGCGGGCGCTGCGGGTCGGCAACCCGGCGCTGGCGAAGGTCGCGGTCTTCTTCAGCGACATCTCCGAGCGCAAGCGCATGGAGGAGGCGCTCCGGGTCCTCAACGCCTCGCTGGAGGCACAGGTCGCCCAGCGCACTGCCGAGCGCGACCAGATCTGGCAGGCCTCCACCGATCTGTTCTGCATCGCCACCCCCGAGGGCCGTCTCCTCAGCCTCAACCCGGCCTGGACGGCGCTCCTCGGCTGGAGCGAGAGCGAACTCGTCGGCCGCTCGTTCCTCGATCTCGTCCATCCGGACGACCGGCCGCTCGCGGTCGCGACGGCCGAGGGCCTCGCCCGCGGCGAGGCGCAGGCCCATTTCGAGATCCGCACCCGGCACCGCGACGGCTCGCATCGCTGGCTGTCCTGGAACGCCGTGCCGCGGGACGGGCGCGTCTATGCCACGGTGCGCGACGTGACGGCGATCAAGGCGCAGGCCGCGGCCCTGGCCCAGGCCGAGGAGGCGCTGCGCCAGTCGCAGAAGATGGAGGCGGTGGGCCAGCTCACCGGGGGCGTCGCCCACGACTTCAACAACCTGCTCACCATCATCCGCTCCTCGGTCGACTTCCTGCGCCGGCCGGAACTGCCGGAGGCGCGCAAACGCCGCTACCTCGACGCGGTCTCCGACACGGTCGACCGCGCCGCCAAGCTCACCGGCCAGCTCCTCGCCTTCGCCCGCCGCCAGGCGCTCTCGCCGGCGGTGTTCGACGTCGGCGAGAAGGTGCGCGGCGTGGCGGACATGATCGACACGGTCACGGGCGCCCGGGTGCGGGTGGCGGTGTCGTTGCCGGACGAACCGTGCTTCGTGCGGGCCGATCTCAGCCAGTTCGAGACCGCGCTCATTAACATGGCGGTCAATGCCCGCGACGCGATGGAGGGCGAGGGCACGCTTACCTTGAGCCTGACCGGCGGCGTTCCGATGCCGCCGATCCGGGGCCATGCCGGCTCGCAGAACGCCTTCGCGGCGATCACGCTGACTGATACCGGGCCGGGCGTGCCGCCGGAGCTCCTCGGCCGCATCTTCGAGCCGTTCTTCACCACCAAGGAGGTGGGACGCGGCACGGGCCTGGGCCTCTCCCAGGTCTTCGGCTTCGCCAAGCAGTCGGGCGGCGACGTCGACGTGGCGAGCCGTCCCGGCGACGGCGCCACCTTCACCCTCTACCTGCCGGAGGCGCCGGAGGCGGCCTGCGACGACGATGGAACCGCCACCGATCCCTCGGCCTCGCCGATCGGCGCCGGCGAGAGCGTGCTGGTGGTCGAGGACAACATCGAGGTCGGCCGCTTCTGCACCCAGATCCTCCAGGATCTCGGCTACCGCACCACCTGGGCGACCAACGCCGAGGAGGCTCTCGACCGGATCGGCGCCGACGGGGCCGGGTTCGACGTGGTCTTCTCCGACGTGGTCATGCCCGGCATGGGCGGCCTCGCACTCGCTCACGAGTTGCGCCGACGCCTGCCGCGCCTACCGGTGGTGCTCGCCTCCGGCTACAGCAACGTCCTGGCCAAGGACGACGCCCACGGCTTCGAACTCGTGCACAAGCCGTACTCGGCCGAGCAGCTCGGTCACATCCTGCGGCGGGTCACTCGTCAGGGTGCGCGGCAGCGGGTGGGATAGAGGACCCTCCGGCGAAGCGGATTGTGGCTCGTCGGAGAAAATGATGTAGCGAGATCAAAGGTCCGGAGCAGCACCGTCGTTGCGGGGGCGAGGCAGGCCCAGCCTCACGCTTCCATTCCATAATGCTGCTTATGCGAATTGCGAGATAAGGAATGGGGATGCATCGCCCGAGCCCATGCGGCCTGCCCGCTACGCGCCGGCTTCGGCCACGGCATTCTCCAAATGGTCCGTCCTCGTGTTCGATTCTGTGCCGGCACCGCGGACCGTCCGCGTCGCTGCCCGCCATCACGAACATGGCCGGAAAAATATGAGAGCATCGCAGGCTCGTTCACACGACCCGCACGCTTCTCAACCGCGCGGAATCGCCGTCGATATGCCGCTGTCAGTTCGGCCGTGCTCTTCGGATCGCAGCCGTGTTGACAGGCGAGCCGGCTACCCTTAGACAGCCGCTCACCGACGGGGCGCCGAGCAAACGGCCTGCCTCGAAGGACTTCCCCAGAGACGGTGAAGCAAGGGCCAGGGAAACCCGGCTCGGCTTTCTGTTCTCCAGGGTACAAGGTCTGGCTCCCGGCCCGACCCGCTCTTTGACAAGTTCATACGAGAAAGAGAAGCGTGGACGGCGTCGTCCCTGCGGATCCTGCCTTCGGGTGGGATCATGAGTAGGATGATGCTGATCCGACGTTTCGGTGCTCACACGATCCGGTGGAAACGCCGATCGGTCGTGAGCCTCCGTTTTAGTTGTGATCAGCTATGATCAGCTCTTCAACTTGAGAGTTTGATCCTGGCTCAGAGCGAACGCTGGCGGCAGGCTTAACACATGCAAGTCGAGCGGGCCCTTCGGGGTCAGCGGCAGACGGGTGAGTAACGCGTGGGAACGTGCCCTTCGGTTCGGAATAACTCAGGGAAACTTGAGCTAATACCGGATACGCCCTTTTGGGGAAAGGTTTACTGCCGAAGGATCGGCCCGCGTCTGATTAGCTAGTTGGTGAGGTTACGGCTCACCAAGGCGACGATCAGTAGCTGGTCTGAGAGGATGATCAGCCACACTGGGACTGAGACACGGCCCAGACTCCTACGGGAGGCAGCAGTGGGGAATATTGGACAATGGGGGCAACCCTGATCCAGCCATGCCGCGTGAGTGATGACGGCCTTAGGGTTGTAAAGCTCTTTTCTCCGGGACGATAATGACGGTACCGGAGGAATAAGCCCCGGCTAACTTCGTGCCAGCAGCCGCGGTAATACGAAGGGGGCTAGCGTTGCTCGGAATCACTGGGCGTAAAGGGCGCGTAGGCGGCTGATTTAGTCGAGGGTGAAAGCCCGTGGCTCAACCACGGAATGGCCTTCGATACTGGTTGGCTTGAGACCGGAAGAGGACAGCGGAACTGCGAGTGTAGAGGTGAAATTCGTAGATATTCGCAAGAACACCAGTGGCGAAGGCGGCTGTCTGGTCCGGTTCTGACGCTGAGGCGCGAAAGCGTGGGGAGCAAACAGGATTAGATACCCTGGTAGTCCACGCTGTAAACGATGAATGCTAGCCGTTGGTCTGCATGCAGGTCAGTGGCGCCGCTAACGCATTAAGCATTCCGCCTGGGGAGTACGGTCGCAAGATTAAAACTCAAAGGAATTGACGGGGGCCCGCACAAGCGGTGGAGCATGTGGTTTAATTCGACGCAACGCGCAGAACCTTACCATCCCTTGACATGGCATGCGATGTGGAGAGATCCACAGTCCTCTTCGGAGGCGTGCACACAGGTGCTGCATGGCTGTCGTCAGCTCGTGTCGTGAGATGTTGGGTTAAGTCCCGCAACGAGCGCAACCCACGTCCCTAGTTGCCATCATTCGGTTGGGCACTCTGGGGAGACTGCCGGTGATAAGCCGCGAGGAAGGTGTGGATGACGTCAAGTCCTCATGGCCCTTACGGGATGGGCTACACACGTGCTACAATGGCGGTGACAATGGGCAGCGAAGGGGCGACCTGGAGCGAATCCCCAAAAGCCGTCTCAGTTCGGATTGCACTCTGCAACTCGGGTGCATGAAGGCGGAATCGCTAGTAATCGTGGATCAGCACGCCACGGTGAATACGTTCCCGGGCCTTGTACACACCGCCCGTCACACCATGGGAGTTGGTCTTACCCGACGGCGCTGCGCCAACCGCAAGGGGGCAGGCGACCACGGTAGGGTCAGCGACTGGGGTGAAGTCGTAACAAGGTAGCCGTAGGGGAACCTGCGGCTGGATCACCTCCTTTCTAAGGATGCTGTTTGTCAGGACGATCGGGTGACCGGTCCTCTCCTCGTACGGCGTCATTGGAATCAGGGCTCAGTCAGAGCCCATATGGCGGGACGCGCCGTCTTCGTTTCTCTTTCTCATCATCCGGACACGCTGGTGGAACCAGCGACGGGCCTGTAGCTCAGGTGGTTAGAGCGCACCCCTGATAAGGGTGAGGTCGGACGTTCGAGTCGTCCCAGGCCCACCAGGATCAGGAGATGACCTCTGCCAACGAGTAGCGCCCACGGGGCTGTAGCTCAGTTGGGAGAGCGCGTGCTTTGCAAGCATGAGGTCGTCGGTTCGATCCCGTCCAGCTCCACCACCCTCCCCTGCCGATCGGCAGTGAGGTCGAGGGTCGTCCGGATCAAAGAGCTTCGCACCATCGACGCATATCGCGGGTGGCTGCGGATATCTGACATCGTGAAGAGGGAATGTGCCCTGGCCGTTGCGAAAGCGGCCGGCCGGGGTGCGTTCGGCAAGCATAAGGCAGCGGGTTCGAAAGAACCTGCTGCCGGTCTTTATCGTGACCGTGGATGGTCGTGGTCGAAGCCAAAGGCTTTCGACCACACCGGACACCGATCATGAGAGCGATCAAGTGCCTTAAGAGCATCTGGTGGATGCCTTGGCGCTGAGAGGCGATGAAGGACGTGGTACGCTGCGATAAGCCTTGGGGAGCTGCGAACGAGCTTTGATCCGAGGATCTCCGAATGGGGAAACCCACCTTCAGCCACCGTATCGTAGGTCCAGGAGCGATCCTGGGTCTGCGCTACGATGGTTCGAGAAGGTATCAAATCCTGAATCCATAGGGGTTTGAAGCGAACCCGGGGAACTGAAACATCTCAGTACCTGGAGGAAAGGACATCAACGAGACTCCGTCAGTAGTGGCGAGCGAACGCGGACCAGGCCAGCGCCTGGCATGACGCTTACCGGAACGGCCTGGAATGGCCGGCAGGATGGGTGACAGCCCCGTACGGGACAAGCCAATGCCAGGACACGAGTAAGGCGGGACACGTGAAATCCTGTCTGAAGATGGGGGGACCACCCTCCAAGCCTAAGTACTCCTCAGCGACCGAT
>NZ_CM173224.1:3042500-3787500 GCF_057747795.1 Methylobacterium sp. 142-1Y
GTGACGGCCGCGATAGCATCACGGCGGCCTCCGGCCTGTCCAGTGGGACCCCGGGGCAATCCCCGGCGCAGTCACGGGCCGGCCGAGGCCTCCACCGCGCCGCGGTGCGGCTCGGCCCCTTCAGGCGGCTTCGACTGGCTGCAGGCGGCCCCGGCGCCGTCCTGCCCTCCGGGGGCGCAGGTCTCCTCCAGCCACAGCGCCAGGACCAGGGCGAGGACGGCGGGAGCCGCCAGGGCCAGGAAGGCCCAGGTCCAGCCGAGATGGAGCGCGAGGAGGCCGCCGACCCAACCCGAGAGGGCACCGCCCACGCCCTGCACCGCCGCAACGGTGCCGAGCGCCGTCTGGGTGCGGCCCGTGCCCCAGGTCAGGTCCGCCACCACCACCGGCACCGCGACGCCGATCACCCCCGAGGCGACGCCATCGAGCACCTCCGCCAGGACGAGCCAGTACGGATCGGACAGGAACGCCGAGAGGAGCGCGCGGACCGGAAGCACTGCACAGGCGACGAGGAGGAGCTGGCGCCGGCCGCGCCGGTCGGCCAGCGACCCGGCAAAGAGCGCCACCGGGATCATCACGGCTTGCGCGACGATGACGTAGCGGGCGGTCCAGCCGGTGCCGTCCTGGCCCGCGGCGACGAGCTTCTGCCCGAGCAGGCTCAGCATCGAGCCGTTGGCGAGGTTGAACAGGGCGAGCGCCGCCGAGAGGATCAGCAGGCGCCGGTCGGACAGGACCTTGAGGATGCCGGAGCGCTCAGGGGTGTCGTCCGGGTCGTCCTCCTTCCAGCCCACGGCGCGGCGGCCGTTATAGGCCTTTTTCGGCGTCGTCAGCGCGGCAATGATGGCGCAGGCCGCGAGACCGCCGAGCACCCAGAAGGCGATGCTCGGACCCATGAGCGGGGTGCCGAAGCTGATCGCCAGCGCCGCCCCCAGGATGCCGACATGGTTCCAGGCCTGGTTGCGGCCTTGCTGCTTCGGAAAAGCCTGCTTGCCGACCATCCCGAGCGTCAGCGCCGTCACCGCCGGGACCACCAGGGTGCCGCCCGCGGCGGCGACGAACTGCGCGGCGAGCACGGTCATGAACGAGCGGGCCGGCAGCAGCAGCAGCGTGCCGACGAGGATCGCCGCGCAGGCCGCCGCGATCAGCAGCCGGGGCCGGCCGAGCCGGTCGACGAGGGCACCGAGCGGCCCGCTCAGGGCGAGGGTGGCGAAGCCCACGATGGTGGTGACGAGGCCGACCTCGCTCGGCCCCCATTGCGCCGCCTGCGCCAGCCAGGTGCCGAGAAAAGGGCCGAGCCCGCCCTGGATGTCGCCGACGAACAGGTTGATCAGGGCGAGGTGGGAGGTGGGATTCATCAATGCGCAGGCGCTCCGGCTCGCCCGTTCGGGCCGTCGTTCGGAATCTTCCGTCCCTATCGACCTAACGCGCCTGAACCGGAAATGATCGCGCGCACGGCCGAGCTCGACCCGGCCGCGCTTTCACGGGCTCGGCACCGCGCAGGCGGCGGCGAGGCGGGCGAGCATCAGGTCGGGGATGCCCATGGCGACGAGCTGGTCGTGAGTGTGGCGGACGTAATCCGGGTTGGCGCCCGAGCGGCCGAGGCCCTGGCGCACCAGCCGCACCAGCTCGGCCTCGGGCAGTCGGCCGGCATATTGCGGGTGACGGCGGTCGACGAGGTAGGTCACCGCCTCGATTCGGCGCCCGTCGTCGAGGGTGACGCCGAGCACCCGCTCGACGTAGACCGCCGTGACCTGCTCGCGCTCGCGCAAGTAAGCCAGCGTAGCGGCGGCCTCCGGGCCCGCGACCCGAAAAACCATGCCGCGGCAGGAGCCGCCGCGGTCGAGCCCGAGCACCAGGCCCGGCCGCTCCGGCGTGCCGCGATGGACGTGCGACAGCACACAGAGCGAGCGGTGATAGCCGCGCAGGCGGCCGGGCCGGCTCTCCACGAAGGGAAAACCCGGCCGCCACATCAGCGAGCCGTAGCCGAACACCCAGAGATCCGACGGTTCGCCCGTCCCCATCGCCTTGCTTCCTCTCGGCAAGTGTCCGTCCGGCACGACCTCGTGAGCGTGCCTGCGAACTTGCATCCCTTGCCGGGCGCGGCCGGTAGCAGCTACGGGGACGCGGTTCAATCCGGGTGGCCCGTGCCGGGCCGCCGCAGAGCCGGGATCATGCCGATGGACAGGCCGACCACCGTTGGGCCGACCGACGAGACGCCGCCGAGCCGGAATCCGGGCCGTGGGCCGGGCCTGCGCCTCGGCCTGTTCGCACCGTTCGCGCTGCTCGTCCTCTTGGGCCTGGCCTGGAGCGCAGGCTGGTTCTGGTTGCGGGGCAAGGCCGAGGGCGAGATCGACGGGTGGTTTGCCCGCGAGGCGCAGGCCGGCCGGCAATGGACCTGCCAGGACCGCTCGCTGACCGGCTTCCCGTTCCGATTCGAACTGCGCTGCGCTTCCTTGAGCTTTGCCCGCTCCGACGTGCGCTTCACCACCGGCCCGCTGGTGGCCGTGGCGCAGGTCTATCAGCCGCGCCACGTGATCCTGGAGGCGACCGGGCCGTTCCGGGTGCAGCAGGGCGGGCTCGACGCGGACGTGACTTGGACCCAGCTGGAGGCGAGCCTGCACGTCACGGGCGACGGTTTCCAGCGCGCCTCCCTGGTGGCGGACGGACTCAAGGGCGCCGTCACCGGCGCCGACCCCTCGCCGATCGACTTCACCGTCGATCACCTGGAACTGCATGCACGGCCGACGCCGGGGCGCTTTGCCGCCGACGGCGCCGTCGACCTGAGCGCCCGGGTGCTGCGGGCGGGCCTGCCCGTGCTCGATCCGATTCTCGGCGGGACCGAGCCCGCCGACATCGCGCTCGACGCCACCGTGACCCGGGCCACGGGCTTCCGCACCCGGCCGGTCCCGCAGGAGCTCGAGCGCTGGCGCGAGGCCGGCGGCACGGTGGAGATCGCCAGCCTCGCCGCCGAGAAGGGCAGCCGGCGCCTGCGGGCGCAAGGGGTCGTCGGCCTCGACGACCAGCACCGCCCGACCGGGCAGTTCGACGTGCGCACCGCCGGCCTGGAACAGGTGATCGCGCCGCTGATCAGCGAGCAGATCGGCGCCCGGCTCGGCGGCGACGGCGCGGCGCTGATCGGCAACATCGTCGGCCAGTTCCTCGGCGGGCGCCGCAAGGAGCCGGCGCCGGGCCAAGGACAGGGGACTGGGGCGAATTCCCAGGACCGGCCCGGCGAGCCGCCGCTCAAGGTGCTGCCGACCGTGCGCCTCACCGGCGGGCGGGTGGTCGTCGGCCCCTTCGCGGTGCCGAACGTGCGGCTGCAGCCCCTGTATTGAGGGGGTTGGGCGGTTGCCGCCCTGCCCGCGGCGTCGTACGCCTGGGAGCATGAGCAAGACCGCCCGCTTCCAGAGCTTCGAGGATCAAAGCCACCGGGAGGGCGCGGCGCGGATCGCCGCGCTCCGGGCCGCGATGGCGCAACGGGGATTTGCCGGCTTCGTCGTGCCGCGGGCCGACGAGCACCAGTCGGAATACGTGCCCCCCAACGCCGAGCGGCTGGCCTGGCTCACCGGCTTCACCGGTTCGGCCGGCACGGCGGTCGTGCTCGCCGACAAGGCCGCCCTGGTGGTGGACGGGCGCTACACCCTGCAGGCCGAGGAGCAGGTGGATACGAGCGTCGTCACCCCGGTGCCGCTCGCCGAGACCAGTGTGGAAGCCTGGATCGAGGCGAACCTGCCGGCGGGCGGGGTGCTTGCCTACGATCCCTGGCTGCACACGCCGGACGGGCTTTCCCGGCTGGAGCGCGCCGCCAAGGGAGCGGGCGGGCGCGTCGAAGCGACGCCGCTCAACCTCGTCGATCTCGTGTGGATCGACAGGCCGGCCGCCCCGCGCGCGCCGGTGGTGCCTCATCCCGAAAACCTGGCCGGCGAGGCGGCCTCCGCGAAGCTCGCGCGCGTCCGCGACGCCCTGGCCAAGGCGCGGCTCGACGCCCTCGTCGTCTCGGACCCGCACAACCTCGCCTGGGCGTTCAACCTGCGCGGCGGCGACGTCGCGCATACTCCCATCGCCCTCGGCTACGCGGTGATCCCGCGGGAGGGCGTTGCGCGCCTCTTCCTCGAGCCCGAGAAGGTGACGGACGAGGCGGCGCGCGCCCTCGACGGCCTCGCCGAGCGGGATGAGCCCGGCGCGCTGCCGGCGGCCCTCGACGCCCTCGGCACCGCCAAGGCCCGGGTGCGGGTCGATGCGGCCACCGGCGCCGTGGCGCTCGGCCGGCGGATCACCGCGGCGGGCGGCACGCTCGATGTCGGTCCCGATCCGATCACCGCCATGAAGGCGGTGAAGAACGCCGCCGAGATCGACGGCGCCCGCGCCGCGCATCGCCGCGACGGTGCCGCCGTGACCCGCTTCCTCGCCTGGCTCGCCCGCGAGGCCCCCGGCGGCGGGGTGTCGGAGATCGACGCGGCGGTGACGCTCGAAGCGTTCCGGGCCGAGACCAATGCGTTACGCGAGATCGCCTTCCCGACCATCTCAGGGTCCGGGCCGAACGGCGCCATCGTCCATTACCGCGTCACCCGCGGCACCGACCGGCGGGTGCAGCCCGGTGAATTGTTCCTGATCGATTCCGGGGCGCAATACGGCGACGGCACCACCGACATCACCCGCACGGTGGCGGTCGGAACCCCGAGCGCCGAGATGCGCGACCGCTTCACCCGGGTGCTCAAGGGCCACATCGCCATCGCGACCGCGGTGTTTCCCCGCGGCACCACGGGGGCGCAGATCGATGCCTTCGCCCGTCGCCCGCTCTGGGAGGCCGGCCTCGACTTCGACCACGGCACCGGCCACGGCGTCGGCGCCTTCCTGTCCGTGCACGAGGGGCCGCAGCGCATCGCCAAGACCGGCACGGCGGCGCTTCAGCCCGGGATGATCGTCTCGAACGAGCCGGGCTACTACAAGACCCGCGCCTTCGGCATCCGGATCGAGAACCTGGTCCTGGTCGAGGAGCGGGCGATGGCGGGCGCCGAGCGCCCGATGCTCGGCTTCGAGACCCTGACGCTCGCCCCCTTCGACCTCGCGCTCGTCGTGCCCGACCTGCTCACCCCCGACGAGACCGCCTGGCTCGACGCCTACCATGCCCGGGTGCGCGAGACTCTCGCCGATCTGGTGGACCCGGAGACCCGCGAATGGCTGATCGCGGCGACGCGGTCGCTCGCCGCCTTCGCCTGAGAGCCTGTCGAGGCGCGTTCGGCTTCCCTGGAGCTTGTCGTTCGAGCGGGGGCAGCATAGCCGGGAACTTTTCGTCCCATCCACGACCTCATCCTGAGGTGCGAACGAAGTGAGCCTCGAAGGAGGGCTCCAGAGATTGCAGAGGCTTCTGGAGTCCTCCTTCGAGGTCAGTCGATCTTCGATCGGCTAACACCTCAGGATGAGGTCGTAGATGGATGAGTATAAAAATTTTTTGTGGAATTGGGCCTCAAATACTCAGTGATCGCTTAACAAATCAATAAATAAACTTTAATTAACTATCACGTATTCTGCAATGATATAAATAATCACTTCTATGAGACGCGAAGCACAAACTTGTTAGCACTATATACTTCGATATAGATCGCAAGAATTGTCCGAGCGTTCGGAACCTTGCGCATTCTTGTCGATTGCGCGGCATTATGTTCGTATTGTCCCGATGCCGATCGCGGCACGGGGACGACCAAATCATGAAGACGACGATTCTCGCGGCCCTGGCCGCAGGGACGATGCTGCTCGCCGCCTCGCCGGGGCGGGCCAAGGCGATGGATTGCGCCGCGGTGACCGAGCGCCAGATCGAGGGCCTGTTCGACCGCTGGAACACGTCGCTGGCGACGCTCGACCCGGCGAAGGTCACGGCGAATTATGCGCCCGACGCCGTGCTGCTGCCGACCGTGTCGAACACGCCGCGCACCGACCGGGCGATGATCCAGGATTACTTCGTGCACTTCCTGGAGAAGCACCCGCAGGGCGTCATCAACACGCATACGATCAAGATCGGCTGCAACCTGGCGACCGATGTCGGCACCTACACCTTCCTGGTCGACGGCAAGAACCCGGGCGAGCACCTGGTCGTGCCGGCGCGCTACAGCTTCGTCTACGTGCTGAAGGACGGCGAGTGGCTGATCGCGCATCACCATTCGTCGGCGATGCCGGAGCCGGTCGTCGCCGTCACCGCCGCCGCCAAGGATCACTGAGCGCCGACATTCGTCGGACGTTTCGCCGCCTCAAGAGGCGTCGCAGGGATCGGCATCCCGGAGATGCGCGCGCAGGGTGATCTCGCGCGTGTCGATGCCGATCCCGGGTCTCGCCTCGCCGGTCGGCGGGCGGGTCGGCATCGTGCCCCAGAACAGCCCGGTGGCGAGGGCGAGGGCGCACAGAGCGGTCAGAACACGCATGTCGGCCTCCTTGCGGCCCGCGGGCCAGATGGATTTTTCGCTGTTCTCATCGGGCCGGGTTGCCGGCCGGTCGCGTGCGATCGTGTATCGGCTCAAGCAACGGCTTCGCGGACTACGATCTTTTCTGCTCCTTTATTCCCGACTGGCGTAAAGATGATCGATCTCGCCGTCATCCGTCATTCGGATGAGGCGTCGCGACGTCGCTTCTGGTTGCCGACCGCTGTCATTGCGCGCGCTTCCCCGTCACGATTTTCGGCTGGGCCGTCCGGGGAAAGGAAAATGCGCGGGTTTTCCCCTCCCCCTCTGCGGGGCAGGGCAATCACAAACAAGAATTGAATGGCAATCCAATTCTCAGAGGGGCTTGAATCGGAGAATTTAATTCCCAAAATTACTGTCAAAAAGCCTTTGTTGGAGGAATTTTTTACTTTAGGCAATACTCATATGCGATCACCCTGCCCTGCGCGGGAGGGTGGCGAGCGGAGCGAGCCGGGAGAGGGGACGCCGTTTCCGGAGAGGTCGCGACCTTTGTGAAGGGCACCACCTGGAGCAGCGCCGCGCTGCTCCTCTCCCGCCGGCTCCGCCGGGCCCCCTCCCCCGTAGAGGCGGGAGGCTTAAGCCCGCGCGACTCCTTCCAACGAACAGCCCTGTGACCGTTTAGAAGAAGTTTTCTTGGCGATCATTTGTCGAAGAAATCGTGTCCATCGCCACAACAGATTTTGGTATTTCGCTTCATTGACCCCAGCAGACAGGAATGAGAAATTCCACAGACTACCGGCGGCCTGCGATGATCGCCGCGCGGCGCCGAATTACCCTTGATGGAGTCTTCACCATGCATCCGACACGCCGCTCCGTCCTGGCGGGGCTGGTGACGGCCGGCGCCCTCGCGACGGGGCCGGCCCGGGCCGCCGGCGAGGCCGCCTTGAGCGAGTTCCGCATCGGCTACCAGAAGATCGGCCTGATCGTCGTCACCCGCCAGCAGCAGCTGATCGAGAAGCAACTCGCCGATCGCGGCGTGAAGGTGCGCTGGTTCGAGTTCCAGGCCGGTCCGCCGCTCCTCGAGGCGCTGAATGCCGGCAGCATCGATTTCGGCTATACGGGCGACGCCCCGCCGATCTTCTCCCAGGCCGCGGGCGGCAACCTCGTCTATACGGCCGCCGCGGCGCCCTCCGGCGAGGGCGAGGCGATCCTCGTCAAGGAGGCGTCGCCGATCCGCACGGTGGCCGATCTCAAGGGCCGCAAGGTGGCGGTGGCCCGCGGCACCTCCTCGCACAACCTGCTGGTCGCCGCCCTGGAGAAGGCGGGCCTGCGCTTTTCCGACATCACGCCGGTCTACCTCTCCCCGGCCGATGCCGGCTCGGCCTTCACCGGCGGCAGCGTCGACGCCTGGGCGATCTGGGATCCGTACTTCGCCATCGCGCAGGCGCGCGACGCCACCCGGGTGCTCACCACCTCGGGCCAGACCCTCGACGTCTCCGGCTACTTCCTGGCCAACAAAACCTTCGCGCAGGCTCATCCGGCGGTGGTGCGCGCGGCCTTGCGGGCGCTGGAACAGGGCGCCGCCTGGGCGGAAGCGCATCGCGATCAGGTGGCGCGGGCGCTCACCGATATCACCGGCATCCCCTACCCGATCCAGAAGGTCGCGGCCGACCGCACCCAGTTCGCCGTCCGCCCGTTGAGCGACGCGATCCTCGCCGGCCAGCAGGCCACCGCCGACCGCTTCCACCGGCTCGGCCTGATCCCGCGGGCGATCACCGTGCGCGATGCGGTGTGGACCGCGCCGCCGGCCTGAGGCGCCCCGCCAGGGAATAACAGGCCGGGCCCTACAAACCCGGACGGCATTCGAGTATGCCGCGCGAGAGACCGAGACCGGGCCGCCGCGGCCCGGCAGGGTGCCGCCCGGCGCCGAGACACCGCGAGACCGTCCATGATCCGCAAGACGACCGGCAAGACGACCCCTTTGCGCGCCGCCGCTCTCCTCGCCGCCCTGCTCGCCGGTATCTCGGGGGCCCAGGCCGATGCCACGCTCGACCGGATCAAGGCCAAGGGGAAGTTCACCGTCGGGGTCATCCTGTCGGGCGCGCCGTTCGGCTCTATCGACCCGAAGACGCAGGAGCAGAAGGGCTTCAACATCGACCTCGCCCGGGCGCTGGCGGACAAACTCGGCGTGGCGCTCGAGACCGTCACGGTGACGCCGCCGAACCGGGTGCAGTTCCTGCAGCAGGGCAAGGTCGATGCGCTCCTCGCCAACATGCAGGTCACCGAGGACCGGGCGAAGATCATGGACTTTCCGCCCACCGTGTTCGACCGCGCCGGCGGCGCCGCGATCGGCCGCAAGGATAGCGGGATCAAGGATTGGGCCGACCTGAAGGGCAAGCCGGTCTGCGTGTCGCAGGGCTCGAACTTCACCCAGCCCTTGATCGAGCAATACGGCGCGGTGGTGAAGGGCCTGCCGAGCCAGCCGGAATCGCTGCTGGCGCTGAAGGGCGGCACCTGCGTGGTGGCGATCCATACCGGTGCCACGCTCGGCCTGATGCTCGAGGACCGGGCCGACGAGTGGAGGAATTACGGCATCCTGATCCCGACCGAGATCGTGCCGGCCGATTCGGTGGTGTGGATCCGCAAGGGCGAGAAGGACACCGCGGCCGCCCTCGACAAGGCCCTGCGCGAGCTGATCGCCTCCGGTAAGCTCCTGGAGATCGCCAAGGCCAACCGGCTCCTCAACACGGCCTTCATCGAAGAGCAGCAGAAGACGCTCTCGGCGGCGCGCTGAACGGGCAAGGCGACACCGGCAAGGCGATACCAGGATGCAGGACGCGGTCCGGGACTTCATCGCCCTGGCGGCCCAGGTCGGGCTCAATTTCGACTTCCTGACGAGCCCGTTCGAGCTGCGGATGTGGCTCGACGGGATGACGACGACGCTCGTCCTCGTCGCGCTGACCATCCCGCTCAGCCTCGCTTGCGGCGTGGGACTGGCGGCGGCGCTAACCTCGAACCGGCCCTGGCTCGCCGGGCCGGCGCGGGCCTATGTCGAGCTCACCCGCAACACCCCGACGCTGGTCCAGCTGATGTTCACGGTGCTCGTGGTCAACATGCTGATCTCGCAGGCGCTGGGTGGCGCGCAGAACAACCCGCTCGGCGCCTATTTCTGGCTCGTCGCGGTCATCAGCCTGCACGTCGCGGCGCTCCATGCCGAGGCCCTGCGCGGCGGGATCGAGGCGGTGCCGGCAGCCACCGTCGAGGCCGCCCGGGGGTTAGGCTTCTCGCGGCTGGAGGTGCTGCGGGTGGTCGAACTGCCGCTGGCTGTCCGCACGGCTTTGCCGGCGATCGTCAACAACCTCGTCAACCTGGTGAAGCTCACGACCATCGGCTACGCCGTCGCGGTCAACGAGATCACCTACGCCTCGCTGATGATCTGGACCCAGCGCGACAACGTCGTCGAATTGATGATCGTGCTGCTCCTGTTCTTCAGTGCCATCAATCTCGCGGTGGCGCGGTTCGGCGCCGCGGTCGAGCGGCGGCTGGCGGTGCCGGGATACGGGCAGTGACGGCGATCTCTCCTTCCGCGCGGCCCTCGTCGGCGCCGCTCGTCATGGCCGCCGGGTTCTGTGCCGCGGTCGCGCTCTGGCTCGTCCTCGATCCGTCGCTGGCGCGGCTCCTCCTCGAATGGCTGCCCTACCTCGCCCGCGGCTTTGCCATGAACATCCTCATCAGCGTGCTCGCCATGGCGTTGGGCACGCTCGCCGGCGTCGCGCTCGGGGCGATGGAGCTCAGCCGGATGCGGCTCGTGCGGGCGCCGGCCGTCGCCTACGTGCAGGTGTTTCGCAATGCCCCGCACCTCGTGCTGATCTTTGCCACCACCTACATCTTTCCGTTCGAGATCGTTGCGTTGGGCCACTACATCCCGTTTCCCGACTGGGTGAAGGCGGTGATCGGCCTGGCGATTCCGGCGAGCGCCCACACCGCCGAGATCACCCGCGGCGCCCTGCAATCCATCCCGACGCCGCAATGGGATGCCGCCAAGGGCCTCGGCTTCTCGCGGATCGAGGCCCTGCGCTTCATCATCCTGCCCCAGTGCCTGCGTCGCGCCCTGCCGCCCTGGATGAATCTCACTGCCTCGATCTGCATGGGCACGGCGCTCGCCTCGCTCGTCGGCGTCCACGAACTGCTGCATGCTGCGACCGATGCCAGCACGGCGGTGAGCCGCACCGACTTCACGGTGCTCACCTACGTCACCGTGCTCTTCGCCTTCTTCCTGTTCTGCTACCCGGTCTCGCGCCTCACGCAGCGGCTCGAGCGGCGGCTTGCGCGATGAGTCCGGACACATGACCGCACCATCTCCTCCCCTCGTCGCCCTCGAGGACGTGCATCTGAGCTTCGGGCAAAACGAGGTGCTGAAGGGCATCGACCTGAATGTCGCCCGCGGCGAGGCGGTGTCGATCATCGGCCCGTCGGGCTCCGGCAAGTCGACGATCCTGCGTTGCATCAACGCGCTGCTCGCGCCGAGTTCGGGCAGAATCACCGTCAACGGCGTGCGGGTCGATACGCTTCGGACCGAGGCCGAACGCATCGCGTTGCGCAAGCGCATCGGCATCGTGTTCCAGCAATACAACCTGTTTCCGCACCTCACCGTGCTCGACAACATCACCATCGCGCCGGTCCGCATCCTCAAGGAGAAGCGGGCCGAGGCCGAGCGCCATGCCCGCGCCCTGCTGGAGCGGGTGCGCCTCGCCGACAAGGTCGCGGCCTATCCGGGCCAGCTCTCCGGCGGGCAGCAGCAGCGGGTCGCCATCGCCCGGGCGCTCGCCATGCGGCCGGACCTGGTGCTGTTCGACGAGGTGACCTCGGCCCTCGACCCCGAGACGGTCGGCGAGGTGCTGGCGGTGATCCGCGGGCTGGTGCGCGAGGGCATGACCAGTCTCCTCGTCACCCACGAGATGCGCTTCGCCGAAGAGATCAGCGACCGGATCGTCTTCACCGAGAACGGCCGCATCGTCGAGGACGGCCCGCCCGAGCAGATCTTCCACCGCTCGCAGAACCCGCGCATCCGGCAATTCGTGCGCGGGCTGGGCGACCGCGAGGCGGTACAGCCCGGCGAAGGGATCTGACCGGATGACGACTTCGCTCACCCACGGCTTCGCCGTCGCCATCGCCACCGCGAAGCCCTCGGAAGAGGCCATCGTCGCGGCGCGGCTCGCGATCCTCGACCTCCTCGCCTGCGCGCTCGGCGGCGCCGACGACCGCTCGACCGGGCTCCTGGTCGAGACGCTCAGGGCCGGCATCGGCCCGTCGGTGCTCATCGGCCGGTCCGGGCGCGCCGACCCCTTCACCGCCGCCCTCGTCAACGGGCATAGCGGCCACGTTCTCGATTACGACGACGTGCATGCCAGCGTCCGCGGCCACCCGACGGTGGTGATCCTGCCGGCCCTCCTGGCCCTCGCCGGCACTCACCCGGTCGCGGCCCGCGACCTGATCGCCGCCTACATCGTCGGCCTGGAGGCGATGGCTCGGCTCGGCCTCGCGCTCGGCGCGCGCCACTACGAGACCGGCTTCCACGCCACCGCGACCCTCGGGCCCGTCGGCGCCGCGGCGGCGGTCGCGCATCTGCTGCGCTTACACCCCGACACGATCGCGGTGGCGCTCGGGCTTGCCGCGACGCAATCGGCGGGACTGCGGCTGCAATTCGGCACCGACGCCAAGCCGCTCCATGCCGGCCTCGCCGCCCGCGCCGGGCTGACGGCGGCGTGCCTCGCGCAAGCCGGCCTGTCCGGCGCGCCGGACTTCCTCGACAGCCCGATCGGCTTCCTCGACGCCTTCGGCTTCGGCGCGACGGCGCCGGACCGCCTGCTCGCCGGCTGGGGCGAGCCGTGGCAGATCCTCAAGCCGGGCCTCACCCTGAAGGCGTTCCCGTGCTGCACGGCGGCGCACCCGGTGGCGGTCGGGGCGCTCGCGCTTCGCGAGGCGGATGCCTTGCAGGCGGAGGCGGTCGATTGCGTCGCCCTCACCTTCCCGCCCGGCGGCGACGCGGCCCTCGTCGTCTCGCGCCCTACCACCGGTATCGAGGCGCGGTTCAGCCCGGAATACGTCTTTGCCGCCGCGCTGACCGACGGCGCGCTCGGCATCGGTCATTTCGATGAGCGGCCGGTGCGGCCGGACCTCGCGGTGCTCGCGGCCCACGTCTCGCGCCGCCACGACGAGGCGGCGCCGCGCCTGTCGGCCGACCCCGCGACCCGGTTCGTGGTCCTCGACGTCACCCTCAGGGATGGCAGGCATATGAGCCGGCGGATCGAGGGCCTGCCGGGCCTGACCGATGCGCGCGAAAAATTCCGCGACGCGACCGGGGGCGCCGAAATCTTTTCCGGAATCCCGGACCTCGTCGCCCGGATGGACGACGACGCCGACCTCGCCCGCCTTCTTGCCTTGCTCGGCCAGAGCCGTTCCTGATCACCTGAAAGGCGCCGTCATGACCGCCCAGTCATCGTCCGTCCCCCGCCGCATGCATCTCGGTCTCTTCCTCCAGGGCGCCGGCCACCACGTCTCCGGCTGGCGCCATGCCGACGCCGAATCGGGCAGCGAGAATCTCGACCTGCTGCTCCGGGTGGTGAAGGCGGCCGAGGCCGCGAAGTTCGACATGGTCTTCCTCGCCGACGGCCTGACCAGCGGCGTCGACGCCCACCCCTCGATGATCGCCCGGTTCGAGCCGCTGACCCTGCTCGGCGCCCTCGCCATGGTGACCGAGCGGATCGGCCTCGCGGCCACTGCCTCCACGACCTACGGCGAGCCCTACCACCTCGCCCGCGCCTTCGCGTCGATCGATCACCTGAGCCACGGCCGCGCGGCCTGGAACATCGTGACCACCTCCTACGCGCGCTCGGCCAACAACTTTTCCAAGAGCCATCCCGAGCACGACGCCCGCTACGCCATCGCGGAAGAGTTCGTCGAGGTGGTGCGTGGCCTGTGGGACAGCTGGGCCGACGACGCCTTTCCGAAGGACAAGGAACGCGGCGTCTATGCCGACCCGGCCAAGGTGCGGGTGCTCGACCACGCCGGCACATACTATTCGGTGAAGGGCCCGCTCAACATCCCGCGCTCGCCGCAAGGGCACCCGGTGCTGATCCAGGCCGGCTCCTCGGGGCCCGGCCAGGATCTCGCGGCGCGGGCCGCCGACATCGTGTTCACCGCGCAGGCGAGCCTGGCCGAGGCGCAAGCCTTCTACCGCAGCCTGAAGGCCCGGGTCGCCGGCTTCAGGCGCGATCCCGCCTCGGTCGCGGTGATGCCGGGCTTCCTGCCGGTGGTCGGGCGCAGCCTCAAGGAGGCGAGCGAGAAGCTGAGCGAGCTCGACCGCTGGACCCCGATCGCGAGCGCGATGCCGCTGCTCGAGGAGCGCATCGGCCATTCCCTGTCCGCTTACGACCTCGACGGGCCGCTGCCCGACCTGCCGGTCTCCGACCAGCTGCGCAGCCGCGCCGAATTGCTGACGGAGCTCGCCCGCCGCGAGGGCCTGACGATCCGCCAGCTCGCCTTGCGCGTCGCGGCCGGCCGCGGCCACCACATCGTGCTCGGCACCGCCACCGACATCGCCGACCGGATGCAGGAATGGTTCGAGGGGGAGGCGGCCGACGGCTTCAACGTGATGCCGCCCTACTTCCCGGGCGGCCTCGACGACTTCGTGGCCGAGGTGGTGCCGATCCTGCAGGAGCGCGGTCTGTTCCGCACCGAATACGAGGGCACCACCCTGCGCGATCACCTCGGAATCGCGCGGCCGGCCTGGCCGGGGGCGTGAGGCGGAGGGCCGCATCATACGCTGTCTGATTGATCGCTCGGCGATTGCTGCGCAATCGCGTTCGCGATGCGGAGATCTGCGTCGCTCAGGCGTGTGAAGCGTACGGCTTCACCGCGCGGGCTCGTGACACGGTTTCCGGACGCGATCTTCCAGAAACCGTACCAGTTCGTCACCGGCTTCGCGGTCCCTGGCGACTGAAACGAAGCTGCGGCTGTCTGTCCCCGTTGCAGCCGTCGAAGGCAGTTCTCGTTCTGGCTCGGGTTCTCTCCTCTCCCCGCGGGCGGGGAGAGGGGGGTTTGTGCTCAAAATTCAGCTGTAAAATCAGCTGCGTGAGATCGGTTTCCATTTAGTCGATCGAAAATCGGCTGACCTCGAAAGAGGGCTCCAGAAGTCATCGCGATCCCTGGAGCCCTCCTTCGAGGCTCCCTCCGGTCGCACCTCAGGATGAGGTTGCGGATGGGACGGCGCACACCGGCCATCAAATCGTTCCGGAGACAGAAGCCGGAACGTGCAACTTGGCTTTGAGCCGCCTTGCCCCCCTCACCCCGCCGGCTTCTCCCATTCCATCGTCACGAACCACGGTACCCGCCGGTAGCGCGCGGCCTTGGCCGGGTCGCCGCCCTGCGGCGCCGGCTCGTCGAAGTGGCGCAAGACCAGCCCCTGCCCGAGCAGCAGGCCCAGGTAGAGCGAGAGCGGCCGGTGCCAGTTGCGGACGCGGATGCCGCGCCACGCGGCCCACTCCCCCCGCTCCTCCAGGTAATCGTCGATCCGGAAACGCCGAACGCCGTCATCGTCCTGCCTCCAGCCGCCAGCCGTGGCGACGCTGTTCAGGTTGGCGATCAGGAGCGTCCCGCCGGGCGCCAGCACCCGGGCCATCTCGGGGATCGCCGCGCGAATGTCCGGGATGTCGATCAGCGTGAGATAGCTGACGACGAGGTCGAAGGCCCCGTCGGCGAAGGGCAGCGACTCCGCGCGGCCGGGCAGATACACGCCCTCCGGGTCGCAGGCCCGGGCCCGGTGCAGCAGCGCATCGGTCGGATCGATTCCGACCGGGGCGATCCCGAGATCCTGCATCCGCCGGCAGAAACGGCCCTCGCCGCAGCCGACATCGAGGGCGCGGCGGAAGCCCCTTCCCCGCAGCCTGGAAAGCATGGCTGAGTCGAGCACGTGTTTGCGGCCGAAATCGCCCGCCTCGCCCATATCGGCGATCCATGCGGCGGCGGACTCGTCCCAGCCGTTGCCCATCGCATCCTCCCCGATTCGCGGATGGCCGAGCCTCGCATGAGGGGCACCGGTCGGCCATGCCGGCGTGACGGCGCGATGGTCATGGATTATCGATAATCCATGACGACAGCCAAGGACGAACCCATCGCCCTGCGGATCAGCCGGGCGCTCGCCGAGCGCATCATCTCCGGCGCCCTGGCGGCGGGCTCCCGCCTGCCGCAGGACGCCGTAGCGGAGGAGTTCGACGCCAGCCACGTCCCGGTGCGGGAAGCCTTCCGCCGTCTGGAGGCGCAGGGGCTGGTGGTGAGCGAGCCGCGGCGGGGCGTGCGCGTCGCGGGGTTCAGCCCGGAGGAGGTGCGCGAGGTGGCCGAGATGCGCGCCGCCCTCGAGGTGCTCGCCCTGCGCCACGCCGCGCCGCACCTCACCCCGGCGATCCTCGACCGGGCCGAGGACGCGACCCGGGCCGGCGACCGGGCCGGCGGCGACGTCCAGGCCTGGGAGGAGGCCAACCGGAGCTTCCACCGCCTCATTCTGGCCCCCTGCGGCATGCCGCGCCTCCTGCGGACGATCGACGACCTCCAGGCCGCCAGCGCCCGCTTCCTGTTCGCCGGCTGGCGTGCCGAATGGGAGGCGCCGACCGATCGCGACCACCGGGCGATCCTCGTCGCCCTGCGGGCCGGCGACGTCGATGCCGCCGCCGCCATCCTCGCACGGCACGTCCAGTGGGTCGGGCATCGGCCGGGGCCCGGCACCACCCGCCGCGGTGGCTAATCGACAAATTATCTATTATTTTCAGAGCGTATTGCCTTGCTACGGCAATCGTGGCTCATTCTGCGCGCCGCCTCGGCATAATTATCTATAAAAATGGAGAGCCCGATGACATCCCTCGTCGTCGGCGCCGCGCCCCTGCGCGCGGCCCGGACCTTCGCCATCGTCCTATCGGGTGTCGTGCTGATCACCATCGCCGCCAAGGTCCGGATTCCGTTCTGGCCGGTGCCGATGACGCTGCACACCCTCGCCGTCATGGCCCTCGCCGTGGCCGCCGGACCCCGCCTCGCGGTCGCGAGCATCCTCGGCTACCTGGCGGCGGGCGCCGCCGGCCTGCCGGTCTTCTCCGGC
The DNA here is from genome assembly GCF_057747795.1 of Methylobacterium sp. 142-1Y. Classification (NCBI taxonomy): domain Bacteria; kingdom Pseudomonadati; phylum Pseudomonadota; class Alphaproteobacteria; order Hyphomicrobiales; family Methylobacteriaceae; genus Methylobacterium; species Methylobacterium sp. 142-1Y. The sequence goes on from NZ_CM173224.1 coordinate 3,059,037, forward strand.
ACGCCGGAGCGCGGTCTCGGCCTCGCCTACATGGCGGGACCGACCGGCGGCTATCTGGCGGGCTACCTCGTCGCGGCCGGGCTGGTCGGCGCCCTCGCCGCCGGGCGCGGGCTCCTCGGCCGGGTCGCCGCGATGCTCGCCGGCCTCGCGGCGATCGATGTCCTCGGCCTCGCCTGGCTCGCCCTGTTCGTGCCGGCAGATCGTCTCGTCGCCCTCGGCCTCGCGCCGTTCCTCCTCGGCGACCTCGTCAAGATCGGCCTCGTCGCCGCCGGATCCTGCGCCCGGCCGGGCCTGCGCCGGGTTTTCGCCCGATGAGCCCGCACCACCAGGACGGGACCGTCCGGCACGACTGGAGCGTGGCGGAGATCGAGGCCCTGCACGATCTGCCCCTGCTCGAACTGGTCGGGCGCGCCAACGCCGTGCACCGGCGCCACCACGACCCGAACCAGATCCACAAGGCGAGCCTTCTGTCGGTGAAGACCGGCGGCTGCCCGGAGGATTGCGCCTATTGTCCCCAATCGGCGCATCACCGTGGCGTCGACCTCGCCCGCGACCGGCTGATGGATCCGGGTGTCGTGCTGGCGCAGGCCGCCCGGGCCAGGGCAGCGGGGGCCGAGCGCTTCTGCATGGGCGCGGCCTGGCGCCAGGTGCGCGACGGGGCCGAGTTCGACGCGGTGGTGGCAATGGTCGAGGGCGTGCGGGCGCTCGGAATGGAGGCCTGCGTGACGCTCGGCATGCTGGAGGCCCACCAGGCCGCGCGCCTCGCCGCGGCCGGGCTGACGGCCTACAACCACAACCTCGATACCGGCCCGGACTTCTACGGACGGATCGTGACCACCCGCCGCTACGAGGACCGGCTCGACACCCTGGCGACGGTGCGGGCGGCCGGCATCGGCCTGTGCTGCGGCGGCATCGTCGGCATGGGCGAGGCGGTGGCGGACCGGGCCGGCCTGCTCCAGGTCCTGGCGGGCCTGACGCCGCATCCCGAGAGCGTGCCGATCAACGCCCTGGTGCCGGTGGAAGGCACGCCGCTCGCCGACCGGCCCCGCATCGACCCCCTCGACCTCGCGCGCATGGTGGCGACGGCGCGGCTCGTCCTGCCGGGCTCGGTCCTGCGCCTGTCGGCCGGCCGCGCACAGCTCGGGCGGGAGGCGCAGATCCTGTGCTTCCTCGCCGGGGCGAACTCGGTCTTCTCCGGCGACACCCTGCTGACGACGCCGAATGCCGAGCACGGCGACGACGCGGTGCTCTTCGCCGCCCTTGCGCCCCGGAGGCGCGCGGATGCCGCGACCGCCCCGGCGTGACGGGCGTCGGCTACGGCGGGACGGATGACCGTCGCATGATGAAACGACGTTCCATCAGGCAAAACCACACGCGGCGCAAGGCAGACCATCGCCATACCGGGATCACGAAAGACCACCCGGCAGCTTAATCCGCCATTGCGAGGATAAAATTCTTCGCGACCCATGCTTGTCCGCGCAGTGTCCGGCATCGTAAGCTCGATGCAACACCAGAATCGGGAGGAATCGATGAGCGTCTCCGCCCATTTCGTTCGGCCGATCTACCCTCACGCCGTGATCGTCTCTCTGGCCGGCTACCTCGCCGCGGCGGTGATGTGCACCGACCGGCGGGCCGGCGGGCGCTGACGCGTCAGTGCCCGTTCGAGCGTCTGCGCCGATCGATCCGGTACAGAGACCGACATCCCTCGGACGTCATTCCGGTGCTCGTCGAAGACGAAAATCCGGGATCCATCACCGCTGCCGGTGCCAAACGAGGCGGCCGGCCTTCCGCCTCGTCCTGAGACGGAGGTGGTGATGGATCCCGTGTTCCGCTGCGCGGCCCCGTGATGACATCGATGGTTTCACGTCGGTGAGCCGACGCGAACAGGCGCTCAGGCCGCGAGCCGCGGCCGGTCCCGGCGGTAGCTGTCGATCAGGCCGGCGGGGATCGTCTCCGGCACGACATCGTCGGTCGCGGCCTCGCTCACCAGGGCGCGGGCGAGCACCCGGGCCTCGTCGCGGGCCGCCTCGGCGTCGAAGCGGTTGAGCAGGGCGACGATGGCGTGGGCGTCGGCGAAGGGCAGCCGCTCGCAGGCGGTAACCGCGCGCTCGATCATCCGCCGCGACAGGCCGGCGCCGCCGCTGTCGGAGAGGCCGCTCGTCTCCTCGTGCCAGGCCGACATCGCCGCCGCGAAGGCGGGTTCGAGGGCCGGCGGCAGGCCGGCCCGGCGGTAGAGTGCCGTCATGCCGCTCCCGCGCGGATCGTGCAGCAGCCCTGCCACCCGCTCGGCGGACAAGCCCGAGAGGTCGGTCAACGCCGCTTCGGTGAAGGCCATCCGGCCCGACAGCAGCGCCCGCAGGATCAGTCCGGCGGTGAGCTGGCCGGCGCCGCGCAAGTGCGCGACGAGGCGGCGCAGGTCGGCGCGGTCGGAAGCCTCGGCGAGGCCGAGGGTCGTGCGTTCCCGCGCCTCCCGGGTCACCCTCTCGCTGCGCTCCCGCGAAAGCCAGCCGCAGCCGCTCACGAAGGCCGACAGCGCACTGGCGAGGCGGGCGGTCACCGCCTGGCGCACGTCGACGGGCAGGTCGGCCCGGGCGAGCAGCGTCTCGCGCAAGGACGCGTCGTCGCCGTGGCGCTCGACCATCCGCAGGAGGCTGCCGCGGGTGATCTCGGCACCCGGATTGGCCGCGAGGGCTCGCAGGGCCTGCGCGCCAGCGATCTCCGCGAGCGCCCCGCACAGCATCGCCGAGAGGTGGGGACGACCCGCGATGGCGATCCGCCCGGCCTCGTCGCCGACGGCGGCGCAATCGACGAGATCGGCATCCGACAGCACCGGCGAGCGCGCCAGCACCAGTGCGGCGATCTCGGCCTGGTCCTGGGCGAGCGCCACCACCAGGGTCCGGGGCGCCTCGGCGGCGTTGGCGCAGGCCTCGGCGAGGGCCCGCCGCACCAGGGGCGAGGGATCGTCGAGAAGCGCCGTGATGGCGGTCTTGGCCTCCCAGCGCGCGGCCGGGTCGAGCTTGGCGTAGAGGTAGGCTCTGGCGAGGGACGAGGCCGCCTCGGCCCGCCTTCCGGCGGATACGTGCTGCGTCCAGAGCAGGAACTGGCGGACGATCATCGGCGCGGCTCCGTGGAGGGGTTTTGGGCGGTCGGTCAGGATTGGATCGACGAGGACGTGAGGGCGGCGCGGCCGCGCCCGCCGAATTCCCGCGGACGGGCGGGCGGCAGGGGCATGCCGGGTGCCGGGGTGTCCCGAAGGGTGTCTCGGAGACCGTCCTCTATCCCGGCCGGGGCGGCCGGCGGGCTCGGCGCGGGTGAAGCGGCAGCGAGGACCGGCCCGTCGCCCGAGCGCGGGAAATAGCTCGGCGCGCTCGCGCCGGTGCTCCGGCTGCCCCACAGGCGGGCGACGCTGTCGGAGACCGGGCCGCGGCGGGCATCGGTCTGGAACAGCGAGCGCAGGCCGCTGCCGGCCTCCGGCGCATAGGCCGAGGGCGCTGCGGCCTGTGCGGCGAGCGTGGTGGTCGTCGCGGTCGGGACGGCGGGGCTGGTGCCGAGCACCGCGTAGAGCTCGGAGGCGCTGCGCGCCCGGCCGGCGCGGTCGTAGAACAGGCCGCGATTGCCGGAGGCCGCCTCCGGCAGGTCGGCGGCGGCGGAGCGCCCGGGGGCGGTCTCGGCGGCACGGATCAGGGTCAGCGCCCCGCGCACCCCGAGGAGATGGGCGGCGTAGAGGTCGGCCCGGTTCGGCTCGCGGCCCAGCGCCTCGGAGAGGGCGTCGGCGTTGCGCCGGGTCAGCGCGCCGGCCATCGCGGAGGCGATCTCCGGGTCCCGCCGCAGGTCGAGGATCGCCTGCCGGGCGGCCGGGTCGCTGACGGTGTAGCCGCCCGACGACCGGGCGGTGATCGCGTCCGCGTAGGAGCCGAGGCCGAGCGACGGACCGTCCTGCTTCATCACCCCGAGCCAGGTCTGCTCGATGAACTGGAACAGGCCGGTCGCCGAGGACGAGCCCGCCTTGGCGCTCGGGTTGAGGCTCGATTCGCGCTGCGCGGTCGAGAGCAGGTAGTCGAAGGCGGCGCCGGTCTTCTCGGCGCCCTGGCGGATCGCGTCGATCACCGGGTTGCCGGACGCCGCACGGGCGGTGGCCTGGGCATTGGCCCCTTGGCTGGCAGTCCCTTGCGACGGCGTGCTGCTGAACAGGAACATGGCGGCCCGGTGGAGCGGCGCCGCAACGCGCGGGCCGGCTCTCTCTTGGGCCGCAGGATGCTGGGATTATGGTAAAGGAAGGTTGAAGGCGGGGTGGGGGCGGTGCGTCCCGCGCGGGTTCCTTCCTCCCCCGCCCCTAGGCTCACAATTTCGACGAGCCACCTACCGCGAAACGGCCGTCTCTCTCGGCCTCGGCGAACAGCTCTTCCAAGAAAGCATCGACTTGTTCCGGAGTCAGGTCGGGCCGCGGATCGTCCAGCGAACGGCGGATGCGAGCGCGAATGGCTTCGAGGCGCTTGGCGTGCTCCTCCTCGCGCTGGCGCTGTTCCAGGCTCATCGCATCGTGCCGGACGTCGCTGAGGGAGGCGTGCTCGCCCGCCGCAACGCTCTCGCGCAGCGGCTCGGATGGAAGGCTGATGCTGGTCGTTTTGTCGGCGACTTGCATCGGGGAATCCTTCGCCGTGTGCTCAAAGAACGGTAGCACGGCCCCGAATCGATGTCGGCTTCTCGTGCGGCCCGGAGAGAGAGACCTAGCTCGTGGGCATGAGAGGCATGGGGCGAGCACGGCGCTCGGAACTCTCACCTGATGCATGAGGCCTCCCGCGGGTGCCAGGACGGTCCGTGGAAAGGTGTAGCGCGGGTTCTTTCCTCTCCCCGCCCGCGGCTATCGCATTTACACATCTCGGCTTGAGTGCTTTCCCCTTCAAAGGTAGCGCGCTTCCCCTCCCCCTTGTGGGGAGGGGTCAGGGGTGGGGGTGGTGCAGGAGGCACCACTCAGCTTTATCCGGCACCACCCCCACCCCTAGCCCCTCCCCAAAGGGGGGAGGGGAAAGCGCGTACATTCACAAAGGGTTGGTTCTCAGAGGAACTGTGTGAATCCGATAGCTGCCCGCGGAACGAGGGGAAAATCCGCACGGGTCCTGTTGCGGATAGCCCCGGCGGCGCGAGGCGCACGCCCTCACCGCTTCGGCGCGTCGCCGCCGCCTGCCGGCCGGCGCATCTCGAAGCGGTTCTCGGATTCGACCGTGAAGTAATCGAAGTAGCCGCCGCGCATGATCGGCCGCATCGCCCCGGTATCGACCCGGCCCTCCGGCGTCACGAAGCGGTCGTCGATATACATCGACACCACCTGGCCGATCACCATGAAGTAGGCCGCCTCGCCCCCGCCGGCGGGCACCAGCGGGATGGTCTGGAGCCATTTGCATTCGAGGGCCGCGGGCGCCTCCGCCACCCGCGGCGGGCGCACCTTGCGCGACGGGGCGGTGGCGAGGTGGGCGAAGTCGAACTCGCTCTCGCCCCGCGGCAGGGGCGCCGAGGACTGGTTCATGCCCTCGCGGGTGTCGAAGGTGGCGAGGCTGCACACGAACTCGCCCCCCTCCTCCGCGAATGTCAGCGCGTCCTTGCGGCCGAAGGAGGAGAACATCACCATCTCGGGGTTGTCCCCGATCCCGTTGAAGAACGAGTAGGGCGAGAGGTTCAGCGCCCCCGAGGCGCCGATCGCGCTGACCCAGCCGATCGGGCGGGGCGCCACCAGGGCCTTGAAGGGATTGTGCGGCAGGGTGCGGGTCTCGGCGTCGTAATGCATCGGCGGCCCCGAAATGCTCTGGAAGCGAATGCTCTGGAAGCGGCGGCCCGTCCGGACCGTCCGCCGCCAGTTAGAGCATTTTCCGACGAAGTGGATACCGGTTCGTCGAAGAAAATGCGGCAAAATCAAAGATCTAGAGCATCACCGGGGCCCGGCGCCAGCCCGCTCGCGTCAGTACCGCGTCACGATCTCGGACACCGCCGGCCGCGGCCGGTCGGGGGGCACCTCGCCGGCCCGGCCGACATGGACGAAGCCCGCCAGCCGCTCGGCCGGGTCGAGGCCGAGCGCATCGAGCACCCGGCGGTCATAGGCCATCCACTCGGTGAGCCAGGCGGTGCGGAACCCGAGCGCGTTGGCCGCCACGATCAGGTTCATGCAGACGGCGCCGGCCGAGAGCACCTGCTCCCAATCGGGGATCTTCACGTGCGGGCCGGCCCGCGACACCACGGCGATCACCAGGGGCGCTTGCGCCAGGCGCCCGGCCTCGAGCGCGAGGCGCTTGTCGTCGGCTTCCCTGTGGTCGGCCCGGTAGGCTTCGGCCACGACCTGGCCGATGCGGGCCTGCCCCTCGCCCTCGATCAGGATGAAGCGCCAGGGCGCGAGCTTGCCGTGGTCGGGCACGCGCGAGGCGGCGGCGAGGATCGTGTCCAGTTCCTCGGAGGAAGGGCCGGGCCCGGCGAGCTGCACCGGCGGCACCGAGCGGCGGGTGCGGAGAAGGTCGAGGGTTGCGTTCATCTCGGCTTCAGTGGCTTGAGCTATAGCGGGCAAACGGAACGACAGGCTGCCATCCTGGCGCCCCGATGCTCCCTTTAAGCACCATTCCGCCCCGGACGGCCACGGCCGGGCGCGACGAATAGCCCTGCGCCGGGAGAGCCGGTGCCGAGGACGCCGACCGCACCATGACGCGCTCCCCCGTTCCCCTTTCATCACCGGCCCATGTCCCACCGGCCCATGTCCCACAGGCCTATGTCCCACCGGCCCATGCCTGGACGCCCCGGGACTTCTGGCTGGCCTTGGCTGCCGTGATGCTGTTCTGGGCCGCCGCCGCCGCGGTGTGGCCGCTCGCCGGCGCCGTGGTGCCGTGGGATTCCAAGAACCACTTCTACCCGATGCTGCGCTATCTCGGCGCCGCGCTCGCCAACGGCGAGTTGCCGCTCTGGAACCCCTACCACTTCGCCGGCCACCCGTCGGTCGCGGATCCGCAATCGCTGCTCTTCACCCCGACCATGCTGTTCTTCGCGTGGCTCGATCCGTCGCCGTCGATGGAGCTGTTCGACGCGGTGGTGTTCGCCCACCTGATCCCCGGCGCGGTCGCGACCCTGCTGCTGTTCCGCCGCCGCGGCTGGCACCCGGCCGGCGCGGTCGCGGCCGCGATGGTGTTCGTGCTCGGCGGCTCGGCGTCGGCCCGGCTCCAGCATACCGGCATGATCATCTCCTACGGCTTCGTGCCGCTCGCCTGGTGGCTCCTGGAGGAGGCGCTGGCGCGCCGCTCCTACGCCTTCGGGCTCGCCTTCGCGGTGGTGGCCGCCGTGATGACGGTGGGGCGCGACCAGGTCGCCTTCCTCTGCGGCCTGAGCCTGATCGGCGTCGCGTTCCACGCGATCCTGACGGCGCCGGCGCCGCTGGCCTACCTGCGCGCGCGGATCGGGGTGCTCGCCGTGATGGGCGTGGTCGGCGGGGCGCTGCTCGCCGTGCCCTCGCTCCTCACCATGCAGTTTCTGATGACCTCGACCCGGCCGTCCTTCGGCTACGGCGCGGCGATCATGGGCTCGCTGCCGCCATCGAGCTTCGCCACCGCGCTCTTCGCCGACGTGTTCGGTTCTCTGCGCTGGACCTACGATTACTGGGGTCCGGACTGGCAATCGATGGACGGCAACACCTGGACCGACCGGGCGGTGAACTACTTGTTCGCCGGGACCCTGCCGGCCGTGCTGATCCTCTGGCACGGTATCGCCGGCGGACGCCTCGCCGCCCGGGAGATCCGCTATCCGGTGATCGTGCTCGCCGCCGCGATCCTCTATGCGCTCGGGCGCTACACCCCGCTCTTCGCGCCGATCTTCGATCACTTCCCCGGCGTCGACCTCTATCGCCGGCCGGCGGATGCGACCTTCGTCATCAATATCGGGCTCGCGCTCACCGCCGGCTATCTCGTCCACCGCTACGTCATCGAGGGCGCGCCCCGGCTGTCTTCGGGCGCGGCGGGCCTCGCGCGGGCCGCCCGCCTCGCCCTGCCGGGCGCGGCGTTCGCCATCCTGGCGGGGATCGTGTGGGTTTCCTACCGCTACGCGGCACGGGGCCACCACCTGCCGGATGCCATCCGCGACGGGCTGATCGGCACCGGCATCGCGCTCGCCGCCGTCGTGGTCATGCTGCGGGCGGGGCCGCGCCGCCGGGCGCTCGCCGCCGCCTGCCTCGTGGCCCTGCTCGGCGCCGAGCTGGTCTGGCGCAATGCCGGCAACTCCCTCAACGCCGAGCCGGCGGGCCGCTACGCGGTGTTCCAGAAATTGCCGCCCGAGCAGCTCCAGGGCCTGACGCTGCTGAAGGCCGAGCTCGACGCGCGCCACGCCAAGGGCGAGCACCCCCGGGTCGAGATCCTGGGCCTCGGCGGCGCCTGGCAGAACGCCTCGATGGTGCTCGGGCTCGAGGATACGATCGGCTACAACCCCCTGCGGCTCGCCGATTACGAGCGCGCGGTGGGCCCCGGCGAGAACGCCGCCGATCCGAACCTGCGCCAGTTCCCAGGGCTGTTTCGCGGCTACCGCTCGCGGCTCGCGAGCCTGCTTGGCCTCGAATACCTCGTCCTCGACCGCCCGGCCGAGCGGCTGCCGAAGCACTTCCCGCAGCTGACCGGCGCCAAGCTGCTCTACGGCTCGGGCGAGATGTGGATCTACCGCCTCGACCCGGCCAAGCCCCGGGCCTACCTGGCGACCCGCCTCGTCCCGGTCGATTCCGAGAGCGTGCTCGACCAGGACGAACTGCCCGACTTCGAGGGCAACGACACCGCGCTCGTCGACAAGGACAGCGTGCCGAAGATCTCGGGCGAGTTCGGCCTCAAGGACCCGGCGGCGCCGGTGACCGCGGCCAAGGGCACGGCGACGATCCTGGCCTATCGCCGCAATATCGTCACGGTGGAGGTCGAGACCGACCGCGACAGCGTGCTGGTGCTGCACGACATCTTCTATCCGGGCTGGCAGGCCCGGGTCGACGGTGCCCGCCGCCCGATCCTGCGCACCAACCTGCTCTTCCGCGGGGTCGAGGTGCCGGCCGGCAAGCACGTGGTCGAGTTCAAGTTCCGTCCGCTCTCGGTCGACAACCTGGTGGCGGCGGCAAGCGAATTGCTGGCGAGGGACGATGACGCGGGCGAGACGGCGGTTCGGTGAGGCCCTGGCGCTCGCGCTCGTCGCAAGCTCCGCCCTGGGACAGATCCCTGCCCTGGGACAGACCCCGTCGCTGCCCGCGGGCGGCGCGCCTCAAGGCATCGCCCCCCAGGGCGTGACCCAGGGGCCGCCCCCGGCGCCGGCGCCCGCCGAGGCCAGCCTGTCCTTGCGGGCGGTGCTGACCAGCGAGGCCAAGCCCCTGCGCGGCGGCCTGACCTGGCGGATCTACGAGGACCGGCCGGAGGGCGGCAAGCCCGTGGTGCTGGCCCGCTCCGAGGAGGCGCAGCCGACCTTCCGGCTGCCGCCGGGTAGCTATCTGGCCAACGTCACCTACGGCTTCGTCAGCACCTCGAAGCGCGTGACCCTGAATTCCGGGGCGGCGAGCGACCAGCTCACCGTCAATGCCGGGGCGTTGCGGCTCGCCGGCGCGGTCGGCGAGGCGAAGATCGCAGCCGGCCAGCTCGCCTTCGCGGTCTTCGTGCCGATCGGCAACAACCCGGAGGGGCGGCTCGTCCGCGACGGCGTCAAGGCCGGCGAGGTGGTGCGCTTGCCCGAGGGGACCTACCACGTCGTCTCGACCTGGGGCGATTCCAACGCGATCCAGCGCGCCGACCTGAAGGTGGAGAACGGCCGCCTCACCGATGCGACCCTCAACCACCGCGCCGCGACGGTAACCCTGAAGCTCGTCGCCGCTCCCGGCACCGAGGCCTTCGCGGGCACCGCCTTCAGCGTGCTGACGCCGGGCGGCGACACGATCCGCGAGGCGATCGGCGCCTTTCCGCAGGTGACCCTGGCGGAAGGCGAGTACCAGCTCATCGCCCGCCACGACGGCAAGGTCTACACCCAGGACTTCAAGGTCGAGAGCGGCGTCGACCGCGACATCGAGGCGATCGCCAAGGATCCGTGACGCCTCCGTGAGCGGCGGCCGGGCGGGCGTCACGGCGGCGCGCCTTTCGGCGAACGGGGTCACGCACGGTTAAGCCTGAGAGTGGCCGGTATGGGCATCTGACGGTAAGGTGCCGGGAGTCTCGGCGGTCAGATTTCCGCGATCTTAACCCGGTGACCCTAGGTTGGCGGCATGCGACGCATGCTAGGCCTCCTCCGCGACGACAAGGGATCGACGACCGTCGAGTTCGCCCTGGTCGGCCTGATGTTCATCATGGCCCTGCTGTTCACGATGGGCGTCGCCCAGACTCTGTACTACAATCAGAAGCTGGACTTCGCGGTCGAGAAGGCGGCGCGGGACATCATCGTCGGCAACTCGCAGAAGTCGAATCCACCACCGACGCTCGCCGCCTTCACCCAGACTTTGTGCGCGATCCTGCCGTCGTCGATCTCCTGCGACGACCTCATCGTCAACCTGTACGTCGTGAACGGGAGCTACTACAGCTACGTCAATTCCGATCAGAGCGGCCTCGCGATCCCGAACCTGACGCCGGGGAGCGGCCAGTTCACGCTCGGCACGCAGGGGCAGTACCAGTACCTCCAGGTGATCTACCCGGTCACCTTCCTGCCGTCCTTCGTGACCAACCTGATCGCCTCCCAGGCCACCTACAAGGGCCAGCCGGCCTATCTGATGATCTCGACCGCCGCCTTCCGCGTCGAGCAATACTGATGCGCGACCGTGTCAGGCTCCGGCTCCGGCGCTTCCGCGCCGCCGATGACGGGCTCGCCGCGGTCGAGGCCGCGCTGATCCTGCCCGTGCTCCTGGTGATCATGCTCGGGGGCATCCAGCTCATTGCCTACATCAACGCGGTGCGCAAGGTCGAGCTGGTGGTGCAGTCGATCAGCCAGATGATCTCGCAGACCACGCCTCCCAGCAATGGCTCTACGACCGTCGCCACCGTCAATGCGAGCGACCTGCATTATAGCTTCGACTCGGCTCTCGTCTTGTTCCCCTACGTGATGGGCGAGGGCAAGCGACAGGGCAAGCAATGGTGGCAGGTCGTCACGATCAACTACGCCAGCATCCAGTTCACGCAAATTGCGACGACCTGCAGCGACAGCAGCGATCTGTCCGCCTGCTACCGCGCCGACGTGGTCTGGACGAGCACGGGCACGACGCAGCCTTCGGGCGGGCCGGCCTACCGGCCCTGCGGCACGCCGCAGATCGCGGCCTCGAACACGGCGGATCCGACCCCGCAGACGCTGCCGCGCTCCCTCTTCGGCCCGGCCTCGATGGTGGTGATCGACGTGGTGTTCACGTTCAACCCGACCTTCGGGGCCAGCTACCTCCCCTCGCTGCGGATCGCCCGCTCGGCCTACATCCAGCCGCGCTACGCCTCGCTCATCAATTTCGACACGAACGGCAACGACGGAATCGCCACGAAATGTCCCGGCTTCTGAACTGTGCATCCCGGTTCGCCGCGGCAGCGGCGTCCCTGGTCCGCGCCCGCGACGGCGGCATCAACATCCTGTTCGGGCTGAGCCTGATCCCGATCGTCGGCCTCGTCGGGCTCGCGGTCGATTACGGCGTCGCCGTCACCGACCGGGCACGGCTCGACCGGGCCGCGGACGCGGCGGCGCTCGCCGCCATCGTGACCGCCAAGGCCTACGTCGCCGCCCATTCGGGCGAGAGCGGCGTGATGAACGCCGCTCTCGCCGCGGGCGCGAAACAGGCCGTCAACACCTTCAACGTCAATGCCGGCAACGTTCCCCTCGCCACCGTGACGATGCAGACGCCGCAGGTCTCGTCCTCGGCCAACGGCCAGACGATCACCGCGTCGATCTCGTACACGGCGACGATCAGCAACAGCTTCTCGAAGCTGTTCCTCGTGCCGACCACGACGGTGACCAATACCGCGACCGCCTCCGTCGACCTGCCGAGCTACCTCGACTTCTACCTGATGGTCGACGTGTCGGGATCGATGGGCCTGCCCGCGACCTCGAGCGGCATGACCCAGCTCGCCAGCGTCAACAACGACATGTATTCCGACTACCAGCAGGGATGCCAGTTCGCCTGCCACTTCCCCGGCAATACCGGCTGGGGCCTGGCGGCGGGCAAGATCCAGCTGCGGTCGGACGCGGTGAACAACGCCGTCTGCTCGCTGCTCCAGCGGGCCTCGAACCAGGCCGTGTCGAACCAGTACCGGATCGGCATCTACCCGTTCGTCAACCAGCTGGCAACGCTCGCCGCGATCACCAGCGACATCAACAGCCTGAAGACGATGGCCCAGTGCACGAATTCCTGGCCGCTCGCCTTCACAAACCTCCTGGATACCGGCACGACGCAGCTCTACTCCCCGGGCGACCCGACCACCGGCACCGGCTCGGGCGGCACCCATTTCGAGGTCGCCTTCCCGCAGATGAAGGGCATCGTCGGGCTCAACGGCTTCGGTGACGGGTCCACCAGCGCGAGCCGCAAGCCCTTCGTGTTCCTCGTCACCGACGGGATGCAGAACGGTCAGCACTTCTTCACGTCGAGCAACGGCAAATACGCCTATCCGGGCAATCCCTCGAAGTTCCCGGGCTATGGCGACGCCTGGTGGGACGGCTCGCAGCCGTCGCAGATCGACCCCAAGAACTGCGACGCTCTTAAAGCCGCCGGCGCGACGATCTCGATCCTCTACATTCCCTACAACCAGATCAGCTTCGTCGATAAGGGCGGCGGCGTCGCCTGGGAGAATGGCCGGGTCAACGGCTTCAGCCCGACCCTGGCGACGCCGCTCCAGTCCTGCGCCTCGCCGGGCTATTTCCGCACCGCCAACGCGCCGGCCGACATCACGGCGGCGCTCAACGCGATGTTCGACCAGGCGCTGAAGGTCGCCCGCCTCATCCAGTAGGGCGCGGCCGCACGCCCGCCAGGAACAACGCCAAGGCGGCCCGGCGGCGCGTCTCCTGCGCCTCCGGATCGATCGCGATGCCGTAGAGCGCCTGCCGCGAGGTCTTGCCGAGCACCAGGTTGAGGAAGAGGTCGGCGGCGATCTCCGGATCCTCGACCGCGATCTGGCCCTGCTCGTCGAGCACCGTAAGGAGGCGTGCCACCGCCCGCACGCCGCGCAGCCAGCCCTCCTCGTAGGCCAGCCGCGCGAGGTCGGGGAAATGCAGCGCCTGGGCGACGATGCAGCGGTTGAGCGCCGCCGCGCCCGGGGCCTGTGCCCGGGCGAGCAGGGTCCGGCTCAGCTCGTCCAGGACCGTTGCGGCGTCCCGCCCCTCTCCCGTCGCTCCTTGCGCCTCCGCCGCCGCCGAGAGCGGCGCCAGCCAGTCCCGGATCCGCTCCTCCAGCACCGCCGCGAACAGCGCGCGCTTGTCGCGGTAGCGGGCATAGAGCGTCGGCTTGCTCACCCCCGCCGCCTGCGCCACCGCGTCGATCGAGGTCGCGTCGAAGCCGTGCTCCATGAACAGCTGCGTCGCCACGGCGACCAGCCGCGCGTCGCGCCGCTCCGCCTCTTCCCGGGTCGGGCGCCCGCCGCTGCGCCGCCCCGCGTCCCTCGCATCGGCGAGCACCGCCTGGGTCATGGATCGTCTCCTTGCTCGACCCCGATGATCGGCCTATCACAACGATACCGTATCGTTTCGTTATCGGCCAGCCGCCATGCAGCAATCCCACGCCATCTCCCCGGCGCCGCTCAAGCGGCGCAAGGGCCGGCTGATCCTCGGCCTCGTCCTTCTCGCGGGTTTGAGCGGCGGCGGCACCTATGGCTGGCACTGGTGGACGACCGGGCGCTTCCTCGAGACGACCGAGGACGCCTATCTCCAGGCCGACAAGGTCACGGTCGCGCCCCGCATCGCCGGCACCATCGCCGCGGTGCTCGTCGGCGACAACCAGCCGGTCAAGGCCGGCACGGTACTGGCGCGCCTCGACGACCGCGAGTACCGGGTGGCGCTCAAGCAGGCCGAGGCCGACGTCGAGAAGGCGCGGGCCCAGATCCTCGGCACCGCCGCGGCGATCACCCAGGCCCAGGCGCAGGTGCAATCGGCGAAGGCCGAGATCGAGAACACCGAGGCCGGGCTCGACTTCTCGACCAAGGAATACGACCGCTACCGCAACCTGCTCCAGACCGGCTCCGGCACGGTGCAGCGCCAGCAGCAGGCCGATGCCGACCTGCGCCAGAAACGAGCGGCGCGGGACAAGGCGGTCGCCTCGCTCGAAGCCTCGACGAAGCAGGTCGAGAGCCTTCGGGCGCTGGAAGCGAGCGCCCGCGCCACCCTGGAGGGCGCCCAGGCCAAGGTCGAGCAGGCCCGGCTCAACCTCAGCTACACGACCGTGACCGCGCCGATCGACGGCACGATCGGCGACCGCTCCCTGCGGGTCGGGCAGTTCGTCTCCGCCGGGACCGGGCTCCTGACCGTGGTGCCGATGGGCCGCGACATCTACCTGGTGGCGAACTTCAAGGAGACGCAGACCGGCCGCATGATCGAGGGCCAGCCGGTCACCTTCACGGTCGACGCGCTTGGCGAGCACGAATTCGGCGGCCGGATCGAGAGTTTCTCGCCCGGCACCGGCGCGCAATTCGCCCTGCTGCCGCCGGAGAACGCCACCGGCAACTTCACCAAGGTGGTGCAGCGGGTGCCGGTGCGCATCGCGCTCGACGGCGACGATCCCCTGCTCCCCCGCCTGCGCCCGGGCCTCTCGGTCGAGGCGACGGTGCATACACATGGCGCGATCGAGCCGGGCGGCGGACATCGCCCCGCCACCGCCCTCGTCAGCGAGGCGCTGCCGCGATGAATCCGGAGACGAAGGCCAGTCCCCGCGACTGGCTCGCGGTGTTCGGCGCGATCCTGGGCGCCTTCACGGCGATCCTCGACATCCAGATCACCAACGCCTCGCTCGCCGACATCCAGGGCGCGCTCGGCGCCTCGACGGAAGAGGGCAGCTGGATCTCGACCGCCTACCTGATGGCCGAGATCATCGTGATCCCGCTCACCGGCTGGCTCTCCTCGGTGATCGGGCTGCGGCGCTATCTCGCCGTCAACACCATCCTGTTCACCGGCTTCTCGCTCGCCTGCGCGCTCTCGACCAACTTGAGCCAGATGATCCTGTTCCGGGCCGGCCAGGGCTTCACCGGCGGGGTGCTGATCCCGACGGCGATCGTGATCGTGCGGACCCGGCTGCCGAAGAGCCAGCAGGCCGTCGGCATCGCGTTGTTCGGGCTCACCGCCACCTTCGCGCCGGCGATCGGCCCGACGGTCGGCGGCTGGCTCACCGACAACCTGTCCTGGCACTACATCTTCTACCTGAACCTAATCTTCGGCCCCCTCGCCGCCGCGATCCAGCTCGGCGCCTTCGAATCGGTGCCGGCGCGCTGGGGCGAATTGCTGAAGGGCGACTGGATCGGCATCGGCCTGATGGCGACCGGCCTGCCGGCCCTGACCTTCGTGTTGGAGGAAGGCCAGCGCAAGGACTGGTTCGGCTCGCCCGTCATCGTCAAGGCGAGCCTTCTGGCGGTTCTCGGCATCGCCGGCTTCATCATCCGCGAGCTGACCGCCGAACGGCCCTTCATCAACCTCAGGGTGCTGGCCAACCGCTCGGTCGGCGGCGCCTGCATGCTGATGACGGTGCTGGGCGCCGTCTCGTTCGGCTCGATCTACATCATCCCGGTCTATTGCGCCCAGATTCAGGGCTACAACGCCGAGCAGATCGGCCACGTGGTGATGTGGTCGGGCCTGCCGCAGCTCGTGCTGTTCCCGATGATGCCGCTCATCATGCGGAAGGTCGACGCGCGGCTCCTCGTCGTCACCGGGACCCTGTTCTTCATCGCGAGCTGCTGGATCAATGTCGGGCTGACCCACGATGTCGGCGCCGACCAGCTGATCCTGCCGCAGCTGATGCGGGCGATCGGCCAGCCGCTCTTCACCATCCCGCTGTCGCAGCTCTCGACCGCCGGCCTGGCGCCGCGCGACACGGCGGATGCCTCGGCCCTGTCCAACATGATGCGCAACCTCGGCGGCTCGATCGGCATCGCCATGCTGTCGACGATGATCGAGCGGCGCGAGCACATGCACTTCTCGGTTCTGGCCGAGGCGATCACCGTCAACGCCACCCGCACCCAGGAGCGCCTGGCGGCTGTGGCGGCGGGGCTGCACGGCCACATCGCCGATCCGCTGGCTGCCAAGGCCGCGGCGGTCGGAATGCTGGCGCAACAGGTGCGGCGCGAGGCCTATGTGATGGCCTACGCGGACGGGTTCTGGCTCGTCGGGGTGAGCCTGGTGCTCAGCCTCGCGGTCGTGGCGATCCTGAAGAAGCCGCCGCGGTCGGGGGGGCCGATCGAGGCGCATTGAACGGGCCGCCTCACGGCTCCCCGGCGAATCCGAGCCGCGCCCGCACCTCCCCCGGGCGCGTCCCGCGCTCGCGCAACGCCGCCAGCGCCTCGGAGCCCAGGCTCTTCGACAGCTTCTGCCCCGCCGCGTCGCGGATCAGGCCGTGATGGTGGTAGCGCGGGGTCGGCAGGCCGAGCAGGCGCTGGAGCAGCACGTGGAGATCGGTGGCGGCTTCGAGGTCCCGGCCGCGAACCACGTGGGTGATTCCTTGCGCGGCGTCGTCGAGCACCACGGCGAGGTGGTAGCTCGTCGGCACGTCCTTGCGGGCGAGGACCGCGTCGCCCCAGCGGGCCGGATCCGCAAACCGGATCGCGTCGGGCTCGCCCGGCGCGAAGGCGGTGTAGGTGTGAGGCCCGGGGCAGAGTGCCAGCGCCCGCGCACTGTCGAGGCGCCAGGCATGAGGCTCCTGCGGGACCGCCCTGCCCCGGCATGTGCCGGGATAGAGCGGCGCCCCGTCCGGATCGCGGGCCTCGCCCGACGCCGCCTGGATCTCCCGCCGGGTACAGGTGCAGGGATAGACGAGGCCCCGCGCCCGAAGATCGTCGAGGGCGGCGCGGTAGGTGGACATCCGGGCCGACTGGCGCCAGACCGGGTCCGGGAAGCTGAGGCCGAGCCAGGCGAGGTCGTCGATCAGGCCGTTCGTCAGTTCCGGCCGGCAGCGGAGCGGGTCGATGTCCTCGATGCGCAGCAGCAGATCACCGTGCAGCGCCCGGGCGAACTGCGCGTTGAGGAGGGCCGAATAGGCGTGGCCGAGATGCAGGCGCCCGTTCGGGCTCGGGGCGAAGCGCAGGCGGGGAGACGGCACGGCGGCATGCGGACGAAGACTGATCCTCACGCCATAAGCCCGCCCGAGGCCGGCGTCACGGGCCCGCTGCTCGATTCCGAGGCCGCCCTGCGCGAGGGGATGGCGGCGCTGGCGGCGCGCGATCCGGTGATGGCGCGGCTGGTGGCGCAAGGCGCGCAACCGGTCTTGCGCAAGCGCGCGCCCGGCTTCGAGGGGCTCGCCGGCATCGTGGTGGGACAGCAGATCTCGACCGCCGCTGCCTCGGCGATCTGGGGCCGGCTGACCGCCGGCCTGCCGGACCTCACCGCCGAGACCCTGACGGAGGCGCCGGACGAGATGTTGCGCGGGGCCGGCCTGTCGGCGCCGAAGATCCGCACCTTGAGGGCGGCGGCGGAGGCCGTCATCGGTGGCGCCCTGCCCCTCGATACCCTGCACACGCGTTCGGCCGACGAGGCCCACCGCCTGATGGTGGCGGTGCACGGCATCGGGCCCTGGACGGCGGATGTCTACCTGCTGTTCTGCCTCGGCCATCCCGACGCGTTCCCCGCCGGGGATCTCGCCCTTCAGGAAGCGGCGCGCCTCGCCGACGGCCTGGAGACCCGGCCGAACCCTGCGGCCCTCATAGCCCGGGCCGAGGCGTGGCGGCCCTGGCGCGGGGTCGCCGCCAAGGTGCTGTGGGCCTATTACCGGGTGGCGAAAGCGCGCGACGGCGCGCCCCTTCCCTCGTAGATCGCGCGACGGCGCGCCCCTTCCGTCCTGAGCCGCATGGAGCCCGACCCGATGCCGATCCTCACCGGCCCGCGCCTGATGCCCCGCTCTGGGGCGAAGCCGCGCCATCTCGTCGTCCTGCTGCACGGCTTCGGCGCCGACGGCAACGACCTGATCGACCTCGCCCAGGAATGGCAGCCGCTCCTGCCCGACGCCGCCTTCGTGGCGCCGCACGCGCCCGAGCCCTGCATCCAGGGTTTCGGCCGGCAATGGTTCTCCCTCACCTTCCGCGATCCGCACGAGCGCTGGCGCGGGGTGAACCGGGCCGGCCCGACGCTGGATGCCTTCCTCGATGCTGAGCTCGAGGCCCTGGGGTTGGGGCCGCACCAATTGGCGCTGGTGGGGTTCAGCCAGGGCTGCATGATGGCCCTGCATGTCGCCTTGCGCAGGCCCGCCCCGGTGGCGGCGGTCGTCGGCCTGTCCGGCATGCTGGTGATGGAGGAGGGCCAGGGGCCCGAGAGCCTGAAGCCGCAGGTCCGGGCGGTGCCGCCGGTCCTCCTCGCCCATGGCGACCAAGACGAGGTGATTCCGGTCGACGCAATGTTCCTCTCCGCGGAAGCCCTGGCGGCGGCCGACGTGCCGGCGGAGTGGCATCTCTCCGCCGGGATCGGCCACGGCATCGACGACGGCGCCCTGCACCATGCCGGGCACTTCCTCGCCGCGGGCTTCGCCCGGGCGGCGCGGCGCGTTTAGCCCCGCGCCTCCTTCAGCGCCGCCGCAGCACCGGCCCGCAGCAGGGCGCCGTCGCCCGAGAGCGCGATCAGGTCGAAGCCCTCGGCGATCAGCTCGCGGGTGCGCGGGCCGGACAGGGAGTAGATGCCGATCCGCTTGCCCGCCGCCCGGGTGCGCGCCATGGCGTGCTTGAGCGCGTCGCGCACCGCCGCGCCGTCGGGGTCGAGGCCGGCGCCGTTCGACAGCGCGATCGAGAGGTCGGAGGGGCCGATGAAGATGCCGTCGATCCCGTCCACCGCGAGGATGTCGTCGAGGGCGCCGAGCGCCTCCCGGGTCTCGATCATCGCCAGCGTCTGGCAGAAGCCGTTGGCCTCCTTGAGATAGGTCTCAGGGGAAAGGCCCGACAGCATCAGGGCCGGGGCCGGGCCCCAGCTGCGCTCGCCGAGCGGCGGGTACTTGGCCATGGCCGCGAAGCGCTTCGCATCCTCCACGGTGTTGACCATCGGGGCGATGATCCCGGAGATACCGGCATCGAGCAGGCGCGACACGGTCGAGAAGCCGCCGACCGGGACCCGCGCCAGGGTCGGCTTGCCGCGGGCCGCGACCAGCGCGACGGTTCGGCTGATGCTGTCGAAGTCGTGGGCGCCGTGCTGCATGTCGAGCGTCACGGTGTCGAACGCCTCGGCGGCGAGCAGCCCCGCGACCGAGGGCTCGGGAATGCCGCACCAGGCGGTGATCAGCGGCTTGCCCTCGCGGAATCGCGCCGCCAGCGCCGCCACCGCGCCGCCCCGTTCCGCCATCGCTCGTTCCGCCATCGTGATCCCTCCCGGATCGGCCGCCGGTTCCCGTGCGGCTCGTACCCGGAGCTTAGGTCAGGCCGGAGGCCTCCGTCGAGGCGCGCAAGCCCCCGTCCGCGACATGCCGCCCCCTCCCGCCACGCTTGCAACTTCGTCACTCGATGAGCATATGGGCGCGACCAACGACCGCAATCCATCGCAGCGGCGTCCGGGCTCTCCCCGGCGCACAGGCTAACGCGTTGTGCTGCCTTCGCGGTTCGGGTAATTTGCCCCCGGCCGCCGGGACGCCCGGAGCGACGCGTCCCCCGGCCCGACCTCCTTACCTCAGAGGTCGCCGCGCCGCGGGTCCCACACGTCGTCAGGAGCCTCGGCCCCATGGACTTCCTCAAACCACGGTACACGCCTATGAACCGCCGCCGTCGCATCTACGAGGGCAAGGCGAAGGTCCTCTACGAGGGTCCCGAGCCCGGCACGCTCATCCAGCATTTCAAGGACGACGCGACCGCCTTCAACGCCAAGAAGCACGAGGTGATCGACGGCAAGGGCGTGCTGAACAACCGGATCTCCGAATTCGTGTTCCAGCACCTCAACGACATCGGCGTGCCGACGCACTTCATCCGCCGGCTGAACATGCGCGAGCAGCTGATCCGCGAGGTCGAGATCATCCCGCTCGAGGTGGTGGTGCGCAACGTGGCGGCGGGCTCGCTGGCAACGCGGCTGGGCCTCGAAGAGGGCACCCAGCTCCCGCGCTCGATCATCGAGTTCTACTACAAGAACGACCAGCTCAACGACCCGATGGTGTCGGAGGAGCACATCACCGCCTTCGGCTGGGCGACGCCGCAGGAGATCGACGACATCATGGCGCTGGCCATCCGGGTCAACGACTTCATGTCGGGTCTCTTCCTCGGCGTCGGCATCCGCCTCGTCGACTTCAAGATGGAGACCGGCCGGCTCTGGGAAGGCGACATGATGCGCATCGTCGTCGCCGACGAGATCTCTCCGGATTCCTGCCGCCTCTGGGACATCAAGAGCCAGGACAAGCTCGACAAGGACCGCTTCCGCAAGGATCTCGGCGGCCTGATCGAGGCCTATACCGAGGTGGCCCGCCGCCTCGGCATCCTGGGCGAGAACGAGAAGGTGCAGACCGGCGGACCGCGCCTGGTGCAGTGACGCAAGGCCGGCTGACGCCGGATTGGGATTGAGGGCGGGGCCGCTTCCGGGAGGGGGCGGCCCCGTCGTCTTTTCAAAGGCTGTAGTCGTAAAACCATAGGTATCACAAAATAGAGCGCATCCCCCTATCCCGTCTGGGAGAGGGGTTAGGGGTGAGGGTGGCGCGCTTCAGTGTAAAGCGCTGAGCGTGGTGCTGGCAGCGGAACGGTCAGTGCTTCACTCGGCAGCGTGTCACCCTCACCCCCTACCCCTCTCCCACGCGGGAGAGGGGATCCCGCGACTTTCTGAAATCAGGTATAACCTCACGGGGGTAGAGCCTCAGCGCAAAGCTGCCCCCTCCCACGCCCTGAGCCGCACATACGTCCCCGCCCGCGGATCGAAGCCGGGATGGTACCAGGGATCGGCATCGAGCCGCGCGCCCCACCGCGCCCGCAACGCCGCCACCTCGGCTTCGTGGCGGCTGCGGGCCTCCGGATTCCAGCGCCGGCTCGCCGCCTCGTGGTGATAGAGCACGGCGCCCGGCACCACCAGGGTCCGGTACCCCGCCGCCTCCAGGCGCAGGCAGAGATCGACGTCGTTGAAATCGACCGCGAAGGTGGTCTCGTCGAACCCGGCGACCGCCCGGAATTTGTCGGCCTCCACCGCCAGGCAGGCCGCCGTCACCGCCGAGACCCGGTGCGTCGCCCGCAAGGAGGCGAGATAGCCCGGCGCCGTGCCGGGGAAGTGGCGGTGGGCGTGGGTGACGAGGCCGCCGGTGCCGAGCACGATGCCGCAATGCTGGATGCGCTCGCGCACGTCGAGGAGCTTCGCGCCGACCGCGCCGATCTCCGGTCGCAGGGCCTCCTCGGCCATCCGCCGCAGCCAGTCGGGCCGGTGGGCCACCACGTCGTTGTTGACGAAGACCAGGAGCCCGCCGCGCGCCTCGTCGGCGGCCCGGTTGTTCATCGCGGCGAAGTTGAACGGGCCGGGGCAGGGCAGCACCCGCACGCCCTCCCCCTCCAGGCGCCGGAAATAGGCGAGCGTGCGCGGATGGCGGCTGTCGTTGTCGCAGACGATGATCTCGAGGGCCGGCCAGTCGGTCTGGGCCCGGATGCTCTCGATGCAGGCCTGCAGCAGCTCGACCCGGTCGCGGGTCGGGATGATGAGGCTGGCGAGCGGCGGCGTGGGCAGGTCGCGGCGCAGGGCCTGGATCCCGCCCCTCGCCTCGACGTGGCCGGCTCCCGCGAGGTGCCGCTCGGCGAGCGTCCGGCGCGATCGGGCCCAGCCCTCGGGTGGCGTGGCCGCGAAGGGCGACCAGGTCGAGAGCAGGCGCGGCAGATGGCGGATCGCCTGCGGGTTTTCGGCCGCGAGCCGCAGCAGCAGGTCGGCGACCTCGGCGCCCGGCAAGGCGGGATCGAGCCCGAGCCGGTCCAGCACCGGCCGGCGGACAGCGACCACCGGGCCGATCGGGTCGGCGGCGAGCAGGTAGTCGGGGTCGAAGGCCGGCCGCAGGACCGGCAGCCGCGGCTCGCCCCTGCCTCCGAGCACCACGGCGTCGCCGTAGAGGGCGCCGAGGCCGGGATCGGCCGTGAATGCCGCGGCGATGGCGTCGAGGGCGCCCGGCACGAGCCGGTGGCCCGGCGCCGTCAGCACGACGAGGGCGGCCGGGGCGGCGGCGCCCGACAGGATCTCGGCCGGGGTGGCGACGCGTAAGCCCGGCACCGCCCCGGCCTCGCCCGCCGGGAGCGGCGGCGGCCGGAAGGCGTGGCGGGCGCCCCACAGGATCGCGGCGCGGTCGCGGGCCCGTACCCGCTTGCCCGCGAGGAGCGCCCGGGCGACGTCCCAGGCCTCGCCCGGGCGCGTCAGCGCCCAAAGAAGCCGGGCGAGCCAGCGCCGGGCGGGCCCGGGCTGTCGGTCCGCGAAGCGCAGGATGTCGAAGGCCGGGTGAGGCGGCAGCCTCATTCCAGCTCCTCCCCGAAGGTCGTGACCGAGAAGGCCGGGTGGTAATACGGGTCGTCCCGGATCACCGGGCGCCAGCGCGCGGCGAAACGATCGCCTTCCGCTTCGAACCGGGCCCGGGCCGCGCCGACGCTGGGCCCTCGGCTGACCGATTCGTGGTGCGCGAGCACGGCCCTCGGGGTCCAGACCGATCGCCAGCCCCGGGCGGAAAGCCGCAGGCAGAGGTCGATGTCGTTGAAATCGACCGGAAACGCCTCGGCATCGAGCCCGCCGACCGCCTCGAACTTGTGCCGCGCCACCGCCAGGCAGGCGGCGGTGACGCCCGCGACCTCGTGCGCGACGGTGAGCCGGCCGAGATGGCCCGGCGTGTCGGCAGGGCGGTTGCGCAGGATGTGCCCGGCCCGGCCGCCGAGCCCGACCACGACCCCGGCATGCTGGATCCGGCCGTTTCCGAACAGGAGCTTCGCTCCGACCGCGCCGACCTCCGGCCGGACGGCCTGACGCACCATCGCGGAGAGCCAGTCCGGGTGCAGCACCTCGACGTCGTTGTTGAGGAGCACCAGGACCGCGCCGCGGCTCGCGCTCGCGCCGTCATTGACGAGGCGGGAGAAGTTGAACGGGCCCGGCCGGTCGAGGCGGCGCACCCGCGGATCGGCGTCCCATTCGGCGTAGAGGGCGGCGACCGCCGGATCGGTCGAGCCGTTATCGACGATGACGAGTTCGAGATTCGGATAGGCGGTGTCGTGCAGTACGCCCCGCACGGCGACGCGCAGCAGTTCCGGCCGGTCGCGGGTCGGGACGATGATCGAGACCGGGGGCGGCGGGTCGGGCAGCGGCCAGTCGAGATCGAGGATGTCGCCGGTCCGCACCATCGCCGCGGGCGAGCCGGCTCGGCGCAGGGCCCGCGACAGGTCGGCGGCGTGGCCGTCGCGATCCGGCGCCTCGGGCGCGGTGCGGCAGAGGATGCGGGGGATGCGTCGGACGCGCTCCGGCCCCGCCAGGGTCGCGGCGAGGAGGAGCGCGCGCGCGCCCTGCCCCGGCGCCAAGCCGCTGCGCGCGACGAGTCCCGCCGCCACCAGGAGCGGCCGCCCGGGATAGAGCGTGGTCAGGGCGAGGTCCGGGCTCCAGCCCGGCTTGAGATGCGGGCGCAGGCCCTCGGGCGTGTCGGCCTCGCTGTCGGCATAGGCGAGGTCGGCGGGCTCCGGCCCGGCGAAGGCGGCGGCGAGATGGGCGAGCGCATCGGGCGCGAGGGCATCGCCGGGACGCAGGAACCCGATCGCCGCTCCCTCCGGCACGGCGTCGGCGGAGATCCGCGGATCGCCGGGGAGGCCGGCGGGCGGCGGGCCCTGCCAGTGCAGAGCGAGGCGCCAGTCGCGGTGGCCCTGCGCCAGCAGGGTCGCGAGGGTGCGCCGGACCGCCTCCTCGTCCCCCGGCCCCGCCTCCAGGATCAGGCCGAGGCCCGGCAGCCCGGGCGGCACCCGGTCGAAGGCGGGCTCGAAGGGCCGGGCATGCTCGGCCTTCCAGGCCGGGTATTGCGCAAGCGGCCTTACGCAGGCGGCGATGCGCAGGGTGTTGCGCAGGCGGCGCGCGTCGCGGCGCAGCCATTGATAGAGCGCGACCGGCAGCTTGTCCGGCCGGCGGCGGGCTCCGATCGCTAGCACGGCCGTCCGGGAGAGAAGCCGCGCCGCCTCTATCCGGAACCCTTCCACTGGGGCGGCGAGCAGGATGTCCGCGGTGCCGGGCGGCACCGGCCCGAGCCAGGAAGCGCGCCCGAGCACCGGGCCGGGCAGCAGCGCATCCTCGTGCGTGCCGTCGGATCGCGGGAAGCGCAGAAGCGGGCGCACGGGCGCGGCGAAGCGGTCGAGGGCATAATCGAGGGCGAGCCAGCGGCCGGCCGTCGGCCGCTCGAAGACCAGGGCGCGGGAAAAATCCGGATCGTCCGGGCGGGGGGCGAGGCGCCAGTTCGCCACCCGGGCGGTCAACCGTCGGCCGGGGCTGAGGCAGCGGGCTTGCGCCGGGGCGCCCGCCCGGGTTTCGGCGAGCTGCCTAGGCCGACCTCGATCTCGAAGTCGCGCGCGAGGTTGGCCGGGACGGAGATCCCGTCCTCCACCACCGTGAAGCTGCCGCTGGCCTGGCCCGCGGGGATCGTCGCGGAGCCCTGGCGGCTGCGCCGGGCGATGATCTGGGTGCCGTTCTTCACCGTGACGGTCACGGGAGCGTTGAAGCGGCCGGGCGCGCCGCCGGGCCCGAGCAGGACCATGCCCTGCACGCCGATGGAGACGATCGTGCCGCCGTTCGGCCCGGGCTGGCAGGAGCGGCTGAGCTGGCCGAGGCGAATCTGCGTCCGCACCGTGCCGCCCGCCATGGTCTGCAGCGAGGAACCGCCCTCGGCCACGTCGATGATCGGGCAGTAGACGTCGTCGGGGCTGGGCGGCGCCTCGGGCGGCTTGGTGGTGCCGCCGTACTTGAAGATGTTGACGAAGGGGTTGCCCTCGTCCGGCGGCGCCGCATTCTGCGCCTGCGCCGGGGCGGCGAGCACGCCCGCCATCAGGGCGAGGCCCAGGGTGGCGAGGCCGCGGAGACAACGAGCCGTCACAATCCTCTCCCGATCGTCGATCACTTCAGGCTGTCGAAGCCTTCCTTGAACCCCTTGAGGGACAGTGGAATGCCCACTCCTTCCTCGGGCGTCTGGAAGACGATGAAGGTGGCCTGCTGGCCGCTCTTGAGCTGGTTGATGAGCTTGTCGTCCATCACCACCTCGGCGACGCAGCCGGTGGAGAGGCAGCGCACGAACGAGGTGCGGCCGATCTCCGCCTGGTCGACCTTCAGGCCGAGGCCGGAGGGCAGGAGCACGCCGAGCGGCGCCACCACCCGCAGCAGGGTGCCGCGGTTGTCGGCGGTCTTCAGCACGATCACCACCAGGGACAGGTTCGGCCGGTCCTCGGCGGCGACGTACTGCACCAGGGCGCATTGCTCGGCCTTGGCGCCGGCGGGCGTCTCGCAGCGCAGCTGCCAGTCGTCGAAGGTCTGCTTGACCGCGCCCTGCGCCAGGGCGGCACCGGCCGGCAGTCCGAGAGCGAGTCCGAGTCCGAGGGCGGCGGCCCGCACCCGGCGTCCGATCCGTCGCAATCTGTCTCCCACGCCGTTCACCGCTCCGCTGCCCCGGCCATCCGCCGGCCCGGGGGCGTTCCGACCACGGGGCCGGGATGCTGTCAAGCCGAGGCGCCCTCCCGTGATCGGGAACCCGTGCCGCCGAACCGGCTTAGCTTGATGATCGAGCCGGGCCGCGTCCGGGGCCGTATGCCGTTAGTGGTTGCGCATGGTTTTACGGTTCATATCGGATCGACCGACCCGGATCAGCCCCGCCCCGCTCGCGAGAGCCGCCCGAGAACCGACGACCATGAGACTCGCCGCCACCTCCCTCGCCTTCCTGGTCCTGGCCGCCGGATATGCCGAAGCCCAGTCGCTGCCGATCGGCGAGACCACCTATGTCGAGCGCTCGCTCAATCGGGATGCGACGCTGACGATCGAGCACCCACCGGTGCCCCGCAACCCGCGCGGGCGCCGGGCCTCGCGCTCGGCCGAGATTGCCGGGTTCTGCCGCGACGGCGGGATCATCCGGCGCCGGGGCGAGAACGGCGAGGTCATCCTGCGTCAGCGCGAGAATTGCGACAGCATCGCGCCCCGCACCCTCAATCCCGGCCACGTCGATCCGCGCCCGGCCTGGCCGGCGGAGCGTGTGGTGGTTGTGCGCACCAAGGGCTGAGCGGCAGAACTGTTTTGATCACGACAGAATGAACACCCTCCGGGTCATTCCGGGCTCCGCTTCGCGGCTCCGGAATGACCCGGAGGGTTTGAGATTTTGCAGGGCCCATCGAAACAGGCTCTCGGCCCGATCAACCGTAGCGGTGCAACTCCGTGCCGTGCCGCTTCAGCCAGGTCTCGGGCTCGTCGTAGCCCGGGGAGAGTTTTTTCACGACGCGCCAGAACCGGTCCGAGTGGTTCATCTCGGCGAGGTGCGCGACCTCGTGCGCGGCCAGATAGTCGAGCACCGTCGGTGGCGCCATGATGAGGCGCCAGGAAAAATTCAGGTGGCCGGCGGCGGAGCACGAGCCCCAGCGGCTGCGGGTGTCGCGCACGGTCAGGCGCTTCGGCGTCCGGCCGAGCGCCCCGGCATGGCGCGCCACCGCTTCGCCGAGGTCGCGACGCGCCTCGGCCTCCAGGAAGTCCCGCACCCGGCGCGCCACGTGGGGCAGGCCGCAGGAGACCGCGATCACCGGCGTGCCGTCCGGCTCCGTCGTGGCCAAGGTCGCACCGGAGGTGGTCGACCAATGCAGGATGCGGTGGGGTACGCCGCGCAGCGGCACCGTCGCGCCCGGTACGAAGGCGATGCGTTCCGGAAGCTTCGCCACCCGGGTGGCGATCCAGGCACCGTGCGAATCGGCGAAGCGTTGCGCGGCGGCGAGGTCGGTGCGCTCCGGCAGCGTGAGCACGATCTCGCCGGTGGCGCTCGACACCCGCAGGGTGATGCGCCGCGCCGCCGCGCGGCGGCGCACGGTGACCGGGTAGCAGGTGCCGGCGTGGATGACGGTGACGTGGGTGGGTTCGGGCGCCGAACGGCGAAGGAGCGCGACTCGCATGCCACCCTTGTACCCGGGAGACCCGGAGCCTGTCAGCGTCCCGGTTCGCCGCGCGAGGCCGAAGAAGCCTGCGAACCAGGCGCGCAGGCGACGCATCGGCGACGTCGTCATGGTGAAAGGGGTGATGGCAGAGGGCCGGCGCCGCCGAGGCGGCGCCGGACGGGGAGGATCAGGAGGCCTCGCGCAAGTCGGCGAGGGCCTGCGTGCCCTGCATCTCGTGCATGAAGGCGGAGATGCGCGGCGCGATATTGGCCCGGAAGCGCGAGCCGTTGAACACGCCGTAATGGCCGACGCCCTGCTGCAGGTGGTAGAGCTTGCGCTCCGCGTCCAGGTTCGGCGTCAGGTCGAGGGCCGCGAGCGTCTGGCCGACGCCGGAGATGTCGTCCTTTTCGCCCTCCACCGCCATGATGGCGCAGTGGCGGATCGCGGTCGGATCGACCGGCTTGTCGCGGTGGCGCATCGTGCCCTTCGGCAGGGCGTGCTCGACGAAGACGGTGTTGACGGTCTGGAGGTAGAACTCCGCCGTCAGGTCCATCACCGACAGGTACTCGTCGTAGAACTCGCGATGCTTCTCGGCCGAGTCGCCGTCGTCGCGCACCAGGTGCTTGAACATGTCCCAATGCGCCGTCAGGTGACGGTCGAGGTTCATGCCCATGAAGCCGGAGAGCTGGAAGAAGCCCGGATAGACCTCGCGCCAGGTGCCGGGATAGCCCGGGGGCACCACGGTGATGCAGTTGCGCTTGAACCAGTCCGAGCCGCGCTCGGCGGCGAGGCAGTTCACGGCGGTGGGCGAGCGGCGGGTGTCGATCGGGCCGCCCATCAGGGTCATCGAGGTCGGCACGCCCGGCATGCCCTCGGCCTCCATCCGGGCGACGGCGGCGAAGACCGGCACCGAGGGCTGGCACACCGCGATCACGTGCAGGTCCGGCCCCAGGGCCTGGAACATCTCGATCAGGTAGTCGATGTAATCGTCGAGGTCGAAGCGGCCGGCCTCGAGCGGCACCATGCGGGCGTCGATCCAGTCGGTGATCATCACCTCGTGGGCGGGCAGCATCGCCTCGACGGTGCCGCGCAGCAGGGTCGCGTAGTGGCCCGACATCGGCGCCACCACCAGCACCTTCGGCTGGGCCTGGGTCGTCGGGCGCTTCAGGGCGCGGTCGAACTTGATCACCTGGCAGAACGGCTTCGACCACACGACCCGCTCGGTCACGTCCGTCACCATGCCCTCGACCACCGTGCGGGGCAGGTTGAAGGCCGGCTTGCCGTAGCGCCGCGTCGTGCGCTCGAACATCTCGCAGGCCGCCGACACGGTCCGGCCGTAGGGCGTGTAGGTGATCGGGTTGACGGGATTCTTGAACACGAGCTGCGTGGCGTCGGCGGCCGCTCGGGCAGGCGTCAACATCCAGTGCGCGGCTTCATACCAGAAATACGAGAGATCCATGACGCCACCGTCCACGATTGACCCAGGGGCGCGCGCACCGCCCGCCGGGAGACGCCTGTCCCGATTGGGAGCCAGGACAATAGAGGTCCGATATTGAAGGGCAACACTTACGGAAATCCAAGGTGTCAAAAGGTGGAACCGTGTCCTTTTTACCTCAACTCCCACGTGTGCCTTGTGCGGTGCGGCATGCAGCCCGGACTCGCCATGCGCCGATCCTGAACCGGCTCCTCCACCGTTAGAGGCAACGCACTGGAGCGCGAAGGGTTTCCGGCTCCGCGCCCTGGCCGGCGGGCGGGCGCGCACTATGGTTTCGAGCATGTTCGAAACCTTGCAGACCGATCTGGTGCGCGATGCCCGCCACCTGCGCCTCGACACTCTGGTGCGGCTGCGCTGGCTCGCGGTGGCGGGCCAGGGCGCGGCGGTGGCCGGCGCCCATCTCGGGCTCGGCCTGCCCCTGCCCTTCGGCTGGTGCTTCCTCGTCATCGCGGCCTCGTCCTGGCTCAACCTCACCCTGCGGATCCGCTACCCGGCCAGTCACCGGCTCAGCGACGACGCCGCGGTGCTGCTGCTCGCCTTCGACATCATCCAGCTCGCCGCCCTTCTCTTCCTCACCGGGGGCCTCCAGAATCCCTTCGCCCTGCTGTTCCTCGCCCCCGTGCTGATCTCCGCCACCGCCCTGCCCCCGGCCCGGACCCTGGCGCTCGGGCTCCTGGCGGTCGGCCTCTCGACGCTCCTCGCCCTGGTCTACCGGCCGCTGCCGTGGTTCGCCGGAGAGACGCTCGAACTGCCGTTCCTGTACGTGTCGGGCGTCTGGACCGCGATCCTGCTCGGAACCGCCTTTACGGGAGTTTACGCCTGGCGCGTCGCCGAGGAGGCGCGCCAGCTCGCCCAGGCGCTGGCCGCCACCGAGCTGGTGCTCGCCCGCGAGCAGCACCTGTCGCAGCTCGACGGGCTGGCGGCGGCGGCCGCCCACGAGCTCGGCACGCCGCTCGCCACCATCACGGTGGTGGCCAAGGAACTCGACCGGCAGCTCGGGCCGACGGCCTCCCCGAGCGTCGCCGAGGACCTGGCGCTGCTGCGCGACCAGGTCGAGCGCTGCCGCGGCATCCTCGCCAAGCTCACATCCCTCGATGCCGACCAGGGCGGCTTCATCGAGACCATTTCCTTGAGCCACCTCGTCGAGGAACTGGTGGCACCGCAGCGCGCGCTCGGCATCGTGCTCGACGTGACGACAAAGGGCGACGGGCCGGAGCCGGCCTGCCGGCGCAACCCGGGCGTGATGTTCGGGCTCGCCAATATCGTCGACAACGCGGTCGACTTCGCGGAAAGCTGCGTGGCGATCGAGGCGCGCTGGAGCCCGGACCGGGTCTCGCTGGAGATCCGCGACGACGGGCCGGGTTTCGCCCCCGACGTGCTGCTGCGGGTCGGCGAGCCCTATGTCAGCACCCGCAGTGCCGCCCAGGAGGGCGGCACCGGCCTCGGCCTCGGCCTCTTCATCGCCAAGACGCTCATCGAGCGCTCCGGCGCGCAGCTGACCCTCGCCAACGCGGTCGATCCCTCGACCGGCGCGGTGGTGCGGATCGCCTGGCCTCGTCACGTTTTCGAGAGGGAGGCCAAAGGCGGTCGAAACACGGGTACGGGGGATGCCGCACCCCTGACGCAGGCTCGCGACGTTCCTATATAGTTCTCTCAATAGACTGATTGAACTTCGCAAGGAGCGTCGCCGGATGACGCAATACGGAACGTTAAGCCCGGAGGCCCCGGCCGGCACCATCCCGGAGGGCGACGCCCTCCTCAACCATGCCGACCGCAGCCTGCTGATCGTGGACGACGACAAGCCGTTCTCGACCCGCCTCGCCCGGGCCATGGAGGCCCGCGGCTACCAGGTCCATGTCGCGGAAAGCGTGGCCGAGGGTGTCTCGGCGGTGGACGCGAAGCCGCCGGCCTTCGCCGTCATCGACATGCGGCTCGGCGACGGCAACGGCCTCGACGTGATCGCCCGGCTGAAGGAGCGCCGGCCGGAGGCTCGCGGCGTGATCCTCACCGGTTACGGCAACATCGCCACCGCCGTCACCGCGGTGAAGCTCGGCGCCTTCGACTACCTGGCAAAGCCCGCCGACGCCGACGAGATCCACGGCACCCTGATGGCCGAGCCCGGCGAGCGGGCCGACCCGCCCGAGAACCCGATGTCGGCCGACCGGGTGCGCTGGGAGCACATCCAGCGGGTCTACGAGCTGTGCGGCCGCAACGTCTCGGAGACGGCGCGCCGGTTGAACATGCACCGGCGGACGTTGCAGCGGATCCTGGCCAAGCGCGCGCCGCGCTGAGGCGGGCTGATGGAGGAGAGCGGAGGGCTTGGCGCCGGGAGGTGCCGGGCCCTCCGCATGTTGGGGATACACTTGGGGAACCCGTGACGACGATTGGGTTCGACAATCCTGGCAGATGATGGCGCGCGTGCCTCTTGCCCGTGACGCGACGTGCGGACGACCCCCACGCCTGATGGTCCTCAAATCCTGTGGGCGGCGCCGTGACAATGCACCTCGCCTATACCTGGCTTCCGGTCGCATCCGCGTCCATCCACGAACTCGACCAAGTCGTGGTTCGCACGAATGTGAAAGGCGATAAGGCAGAAACCATTCGCGAAGGTTCGTGCGGGACGGTGCTATCGATTCTCGGCGACGGTGCAGCGTATCTGGTCGAGTCCGAGAATCAGAGATTTTCAGAGAACGGCCATCCGATCCCGGTCCTCGCGACCGTCGAGCTGGCGAAGCTGGAGCTGATACCGGGGGCAACGCGTGCAGACCTTGCACCCAGTGCCACCCATTAGATTCGCAATCGATACCCTCAAGATATCTGGTTACCTTCCGAAATTGTCCCATCCGAATGGTGGGCCGAAAGCTCGATATTTCATCAACTGCGGTTTTGATCCGTTTGAGCCCAACCTGCTGGCAGCAGCGCTTCTGGCGCATCCGACACTGCCGAGCAGTGTCTCCCAACCACCAAAAGTCACCATCTACGACGTGCGCTTCCTATTCGGAGGGCCGATCGAGTCGCCGACAGGTCTGACCGGGCGCGTGACATCCGTGTGGCAAGTCCTTCCGTCGGATTCCGTTGGACGGCTCATCACCGCCTACCCGTTCTGATCCGGCGTCATCGGCAGGACGACGGTCCGCCGAAGCTGTGACCGGTCGGGCTCGGTAGCTCACAAACCCGCCGCTCCCCCATCCGACCGCGGATCATGCGTCGCCTCGATCCGCCCGTTGCCGGGATGGCGCACCAAGAGGCCGGCATGGCCCAGCGAGTCGATGTACGAGCCGCCCAGCTCCTCGACCTCGTGCCCCATCCGCGACAAGGCCGCGATGCAGGCGGAGTCGAACCGGTCCTCGACCTTCACGGTCATCGAGTTGGCGCCCCAGGTGCGGCCGAACAGGAAGCGCGGGGCATCCACCGCCTCGGCGACGCCCATCCCATACGTTGCATAGCGGGTGAAGACCTGAGCCTGGAATTGCGGCTGCCCGTCGCCACCCATGCTGCCGTAGGAGAGCACCCGCCCGTCGGCCAGCACGGCCATGGCCGGGTTGAGGGTGTGGAACGGCCGCCGTCCCGGCTCCAGCGGATTGACCGCCTGCGGATCGAGGGAGAAAGCGACGCCGCGATTCTGCCAGGTGAGGCCGGTGCGCGGCAGGACGACGCCCGAGCCGAACTCCCAGTAGACCGACTGGATGTAGGACACCGCGACGCCGTTCTGGTCGATCGCCCCCATCCACACCGTGTCGCCGTCGCCGACCGGGCGGACCGGATAAGGCGAGGCCCGGTCCATGCGGATCGCCGCGGCCTCCGCCGCCAGCCGCTCCGGCGCCAGGAAACTCGCGGGGTCGTGGCGCAGGCGGTCGTAATCGGTCACCACCGCGTCGCGGATCCGGAAGGCCCGCTTCGTCGCCTCGATCAGGCCGTGATAATGCGCCGCCGTCTCGGGGCGGATGGTGCCCAGACGCTCGTAGAGACCGAGGATCAGGAGTGCGGCGAGGCCCTGGCTCGGCGGCGGGCAATTGTAGACCGTCCCGCCCGACAGCTTGAGCAACAGCGGCGCCCGCGACACCGCCCGGTAGCGCTCGATGTCGGTGCGGATGACCGGGCTGCCGGCCCGTTCCAGGTCGGCGGCGATCTCGCGGCCGATATCGCCGCGATAAAAATCCTCCAGCCCGGCATGGCCGAGCTGGTCGAGGGTGGCGGCGAGCGCCGGCAGCTTGCGCAGGGTCCCGGCCTTCGGGATCTGGCCGTCGATCAGGAAGGTTTCCTTGAAGCCCGGCTGGTCGTGGAGCGTGTCGAGTTCCTTCGGCACGTAGCGCGCCTCGGAGGGGGATACCGCGACGCCCTCGCGGGCGTGCCGGACGGCATCTGAGAGCAGCAGGTCGAGGGGCAGGCGCCCGCCGAGGTCGCGGGCGATCCCGCGGGCGAGCGCCCAGCCGCCGACCGCGCCGGCCACCGTCAGGGCCGCGTCGGGCCCCCGCTCGGGGATCGTCTCGTAGCCCTTGTCGCGGTAGCGCCGGATCGTCGCGAGGCTGCCGGCCGGGCCGCAGGCCTCGATCGCCCGCACCACGCCGTTCGGGCCGCGGATCAGCCAGAAGCCGTCGCCGCCAAGCCCGTTCATGTGCGGATAGACCACCGCGATGGTCGCCGCCATGGCGAGCATCGCCTCGACGGCGTTGCCGCCCTCCTGGAGGATCGCCCGTCCGGCCTCGGCCGCGAGGTGGTGGGGAGCCGCACAGGCGGCGCGGGAGAAGACGGGGGTCTCGGGCATCGGGGCTTCGGATGACTCTGGGTTTACGGCGACGTGACGAGTTGGCGAGGCGGGTCCCGCGCGGTTGCGCGGTGCCTGCGGTTCAGGCTAGTCCCCGGAGCCATGAAACGATAGGCGCTTCGCTCGCCCGTCGCCCCGCCACACATCAACCAAGGGTCAGGCCGCGTGCCCGCATCACGATCCCTCAAGCCCCGCAGCCTCCTCACCATCCTCAGCATCATGGTGCTGGTCGGCGTCGAGGTCTTCGCGGTGGCGATCGCGGCGGGCTGGGCGCTCGCCGGCATCTTCGAGCTCGGCGACACCGTCGGCCACGTGCTGATGGGGCTGTTCAGCCTGCTGGCCCTCTACCTCATGGTCCAGCTGTGGCAACGGGCCACCAGCATCGAGCCGATCCGCTAAGGGCCCGCCGATGATCGACCGCCGCACGCTGCTTGCCGGCGCCGCGCTCCTGCTCGGTTCCGGCCCTCAAGTTTTGAGCGCCGAGCTGCCTCTCGGGAAACCGGAGGTCTTCAGCTTCGACGCCCTCAAGGCGCGGGCGCGGGAGATGGCCGGCCGGCCCTACGCGGCGCCCGCCATCCCCGACCGCGACGTGCTTCAGGCGATCGACTACGACGCCCACGGCAAGCTGAAATTCAAGCCCGACCACGCGCTCTGGGCCGACGGCCCGAGCGCCTTTCCGGTCACCTTCTTCCATCTCGGCCGCTACTTCCAGAAGCCGGTGCGGATGCACGTGGTCGAGGGGGATCAGGCGCGGGAGATCATCTACGACCCGGCCGCCTTCGAGATGCCGGCGGATTCGCCGGCCCGGCGGCTGCCGCCGAATCCGGGCTTTGCGGGCTTCCGCTTCCAGGAGCGCCGCGGCGGCCCCCTCGACTGGCGCCGCAACGACTGGGTCGCCTTCCTCGGCGCCTCGTATTTCCGGGCGATCGGCGAACTCTACCAATACGGCCTCTCGGCAAGGGGCCTTGCCCTCGACACCGTGATGCCGGACCGGCCGGAGGAATTCCCGGACTTCACCCATGTCTGGTTCGAGACCCCGGCGGCGGAATCCGACACCGTCACGGTGCTGGCGCTCCTCGACGGGCCCTCGGCCGCCGGCGCCTACCGCTTCAAGATGCGCCGCACCAAGTCGGTGGTGATGGACATCGAGGCAAGCCTGCACCTGCGCAAGGATGTCGGCCGCTTCGGCCTGGCACCGCTGACCTCGATGTACTGGTTCTCCGAGACCGCCAAGCCCACCGCCGTGGACTGGCGCCCGGAGGTGCACGATTCCGACGGCCTCGCGCTGTGGACCGGCACCGGCGAGCGGATCTGGCGCCCGCTGCGCAACCCGCCCCGCACCATGGTCTCGGCCTTCTCCGACGAGCGCCCGCGCGGCTTCGGCCTGATGCAGCGCGACCGCCTGTTCGACCACTACCAGGACGGCGTCTATTACGACCGCAGGCCCTCGCTCTGGGTCGAGCCCCTGGGTGATTGGGGCAAGGGCAGCGTCCAGCTGGTCGAGAACGCCACCGACGACGAGATCCACGACAACGTCGTGGCGATGTGGGTGCCAGCTACGCCCGCTCGCGCCGGGTCCTCGCACGATCTCGCCTATCGCCTGCACTGGGTCGCGGACGAGCCCTATCCGAGCAACCTCGCCCGCGTCGTCGCCACCCGCGAGGGCAATGGCGGCCAGGCCGGCACCGACCGGCCGAAGGGCGTGCGCAAGTTCGTGGTCGAGTTCCTGGGCGAGCCGCTCGGCCGCCTGCCCGCCGGGGTGAAGCCGGAACCGGTGCTCACCGCGTCGCGCGGCGCCTTCCCCCTCGCCCGCACCGAGGCGGTACCGGACGACGTGCCGGGCCATTGGCGGGCCGAGTTCGACCTGGCGGTGACGGGGGCGGAGCCGGTGGAGTTGCGGCTGTTCCTGCGTCGCGGGGACGAGACCCTGAGCGAGACCTGGACGTATCAGTACATTCCGGCGGCGTGACGCCGTTGCTTCCTGGATCATCGTCCGACGAAACGGCCATCGGATCGTCGGACAATGATCTAGTCATCGTAGTGCCATCGACATTGCGCGATCTCGAGGGTATGGGTCGAGCTAGAACCACTCACGCGATAGACGAGTCGGTGCTCCCCCGAGATCCGGCGCGACCACCAACCCTTGAGCTTGAACTTCAAAGGCTCGGGCTTGCCCGTCCCCGTGAAGGGGGTGCGTTTGATCTCCTTGATGAGAGCATTGATCCGTTCCAGCGTGGCCGTGTTCTCACCCTGCCAGAACAAATAATCGCTCCAGGCATCGTCCGAGAAGGTCAACTTCATCCCCCGGCGGCCCCCTTGGGCTGATCGGGTTCGATGAGCGCGCGCTCGATCGTTTGACCTGCGTCGAGCTGCTCGATCGACCGCATCAGTCGCCGGGCGTTGGCGGGCGTGCCCAGCAGGTGCAGGGTCTCCCGGAGGCTCTCCAACTCGGCGAGTGGCAGCAACACCAGCGGTTCGTGACCCTGGCGGGTGACGACAAGCTCTTCCCGGTCACGCTCGACCCTGTCGAAATGGGCGGCGATGCTCTGTCGAAAGTCGGTCAGGCTCACATGGGTCATGGCTGGTCTCTGTACGCCATCACGTACATAGCTTGTGCCGACATTGCCGCCAAGGGGCCGTGCATCGTGAGCTGTCGGTATCACGTGTGGACCTCGTCGGCTCTCGGTGTCCGCCGCCACACAGTCCGGGGCCGAGTTGCCTTCGCAGGGCACATGGATGCCCCTATCCCAGCCGGGCGCGTGTCCAGCACTGTGCGCTTGCTCCAGGCAGGGCAAGATCGAGGCAGGCCGTGGTTTTGCGGCTCGCCCGGACGGTCGCAAAGAAGCCCCGCGGCTCCCGCCGCGGGGCTTCTTGCGTTCATCTCAGGTCAGGCTGCTTCAGCCCACCCGCACCCGCCAGATCTCCTCGGCGTATTCCCGCATGGTCCGGTCCGACGAGAACCACGCGGTCCGCGCCGTGTTGAGGATCGCCGACTTCCACCAGGTCCTGGGCTTGCGCCACGCCGCATCGACCTCGCGCTGGGCCCGCCAGTAATCGTCGAAATCGGCGGTGAGCAGGAAGCGGTCGCCGTGGGTCAGTTCGTCGACGAGCGGGCGGAAGCGGCCCGGCTCGCCCGGCGAGAACCCGCCCGCGGCGATTATGTCGAGGGCAGCCCGCAGGCGGGGCGAGGCCGCGATGGCCCGTCCGGCGTAGCCCGGCTGGCTCTGCGTGCGCTGGACGCCGGCGGCGTCGAGGCCGAAGATGAAGATGTTGTCGGGACCGACATGGTCCTTGATCTCGATATTGGCGCCGTCGAGCGTGCCGATGGTCAGCGCGCCGTTGAGCGCCAGCTTCATGTTGCCGGTGCCCGAGGCCTCCAGGCCGGCGGTCGAGATCTGCTCCGAGAGGTCGGCGGCCGGGATGATCGATTCGGCGAGGCTCACCGAGTAGTTCGGCACGAAGGCCACGGTCAGCCGCCCGGCCACGTCCGGATCGGCATTGACGCGCTTGGCGACGTCGCTGGCGAGCCGGATGATCAGCTTGGCCTGATGGTAGCTCGGCGCCGCCTTGCCGGCGAAGAGCTTGACCCGGGGCGTCCAGTCCCGGTGCGGCTCGGCCTTGATCGCCTGGTAGAGCGCGACCGTCTCCAGGATGTTGAGGAGCTGGCGCTTGTACTCGTGGATGCGCTTGATCTGGACGTCGAACAGGGCGTCGGGATCGAGGGTGATGCCGGCGCGCTCCTCGACCACGCGGGCGAGCGCCTCCTTGCGCTCCCGGCGCACCGCCGCGTAGCGCGCCTGGAAGGCGGCATCGTCGGCGAAGGCGGCGAGCCCTTCGAGGTGGCGCGGATCGTCGAGAACCTTCGCACCGACCGCCTCGACGGCGAGCGCGGTGAGCCCCGGATTGGCGTTGTGGAGCCAGCGCCGGAAGGTGATGCCGTTGGTCTTGTTGACGATCTTGTCGGTGTCGAGGGCGTGGAGCGGCGCGAACACCGTCTGGCGCATCAGCTCGGTGTGGAGCGCCGAGACGCCGTTGACCCGGCGCGCGCCCAGGAAGGCGAGATGGCCCATGCGGACGCGCTTGCCGTGGCTCTCGTCGATCAGCGAGACCTCGGCGAGGTGCTCGGGCGAGCTGCCGTGCTTCGCCACCTCCTCGAGGTGCATCCAGTTGATCAGGTAGATGATCTGCATGTGGCGCGGCAGCAGCCGCTCCATCAGCTCCACCGGCCAGGTCTCCAGGGCCTCCGGCATCAGGGTGTGGTTGGTGTAGCCCAGCGTCTGGGTGGTGACGTGCCAGGCATCCTCCCAGGCCATGCCGTGCACGTCGACGAGGAGGCGCATCAGCTCCGGCACGGCGATGGCCGGGTGGGTGTCGTTGAGCTGGATCGCCGCGTGGTCGGGCAGCGAGCGCAGGTCGCCGCGCTCGACGACGTGACGGCGCACCAGGTCCTGGAGCGAGGCCGAGGTGAAGAAGAACTCCTGGCGCAGGCGCAGTTCCTGGCCGGCCGGCGTGCCGTCGCTCGGATAGAGCACCCGCGAGATCGCCTCGGCCCGGGCGCGCTCGGCGACCGCGCCGACATGGTCGCCGGCATTGAAGCGGGCGAGGTCGATCGCCTCCGGCGCGCGGGCGGCCCACAGGCGCAAGGCGTTGACGTGCTTGGCGCCACGGCCGATCACCGGGGTGTCGTAGGGCACGGCGCGCACGGTCTCGGCCGGGCGCCAGACCCGGCGCAGCGTGCCGTCGGGCTGGACGCTCATGGCGACGTCGCCGCCGAAGCCGACATCGCAGGCGGCCTCCGCCCGCTCGAACTCCCAGGGGTTGCCTTCGGACAGCCAGGTCTCCGGCACCTCGCGCTGCACCCCGTCCTCGATCACCTGCCGAAACAGGCCGTGATCGTAGCGGATGCCGTAGCCGTAGGCGGGAATCGCCAGGCTCGCCATGCTCTCCATGAAGCATGCGGCCAGCCGTCCGAGGCCGCCATTGCCGAGCGCCGCATCAGGCTCGGCACCCGCCACCGCGTCGAGATCGACGTCGAGGCCCGCGAGCGCCGCCCGCACGGTCTCGGCAACGCCGAGATTGCCCATCGCGTCGGAGAGCAGGCGGCCGATCAGGAATTCGAGGGAGAGGTAATGCACGCGCTTCGGGGGCACGATCCCGGCCGAGATGGCACTGGCGGCGACCGCCCGGTCGCGCAGGGCCAGAGCCGTGGCGACGAACCAGTCGCGGTCGCGCGCCGTCGCGGGCGTCTTGCCCAGGGCATAGGCGAGCTTGGCCAGGATCGCGGTGCGCATCACCGTGACCTCGTCGCCCGCCGGCGCGGCGGGCGCGGCGAGCGGCATCCAGGAGCGCGTCGCTTCGGCGGCCTGCGCCTCGCGCGAAGCCTCGTCGCGCTGGCGACCGGACAGATGAACTTCGTTCAGCACCTTGGAAACCCCCTTCCCTGCCGCAGGTCTCGTGTTGCTGCAGCGCGATCTCGTGTCGCGTGCCGTGCAGCAAACCTTCGGCCACGGCAGCATCGTGTGGCTGTGGAACGGCGATGTCGAGACGCCGGGACGAGCTTGAGCGTATGACTGACGCCGTGTTGCTATCCCGACACGTCTCACGGAAACGAGACTTGATTTTGGCGGAGCGGCCTGAAGCGAGTGTGAACGCTTTCGGGGTCGCCCGCAGGCCGGACCTTAGGATTAAGCAATGCCCTTGGGGAATGGCTAACCGTTAGGGCAGGGTTGCGCCAGGGTCCGACCTTCCGGAGTCTGACCTTCCGGCGGCAGGACGTCGCTCTTCCGGCGAATCGGCCGCGGGACCTCCCGGCACGGACGAGGCTCAATCCTCTCGCCACGCCGGCGACGTCATGATGGTGTCGCGGCCACCGGTGATGCAGGTGTGCCACGCTCGTTCTCCGCGCGCGGGCGCGCGGGAACCGGATGCGGCGGGACGGCTTCCCCGTGGGGAACCCGCGCCGCGGGCGCCCCTATAAAGGCGGCCGCCCGGCCGCTCAACCCCCCGTACAAAACTCGATCGCGCCCAATGCGGCGTCTCCCGAAAGCCCCGCACGCGCAGGAGCCCCGTATGACCGAGGACCCGAAGCCCGCAACCCTGCTGGCCGGCGAGCTGTGGTGGAAGGCGGGAATCGTCTACCAGGTCTATCCGCGCTCGTTCCAGGACACGAACGGCGACGGCGTCGGCGACCTCAAGGGAATCACCGCGCGGCTCGACTACCTGGCCTGGCTCGGGGTCGATGCGGTATGGCTGTCGCCGGTCTGCCGATCGCCGATGGCCGATTACGGCTACGACGTCTCCGATTACTGCGACATCGATCCCCTCTTCGGCACGCTCGCGGATTTCGACGCCCTGGTGGCCGAGGCGCATCGCCGCCGCCTGCGGGTGATCATGGATTTCGTGCCGAACCACACCTCCCAGGAGCATCCGTGGTTCCGCGAGAGCCGCGCGTCGCGCGGCAGCGCCAAGCGCGACTGGTACATCTGGCGCGATCCCGCGGCCGACGGCGGTCCGCCGAACAACTGGATCAGCAATTTCGGCGGGCCGGCCTGGACCCTCGATCCCGCGACCGGGCAATACTACTATCACGCCTTCCTGCGCGAGCAGCCGGACCTGAACTGGCGCAACCCGCAGGTGCGCGCCGCGATGATGGACGTGCTGCGCTTCTGGCTCGACCGCGGCGTCGACGGGTTCCGGGTCGACGTGATCTGGCACCTGATGAAGGACGAGGCGCTTCGCGACAATCCGGTCAATCCGGACTATCGGCCGGGTGAGCCCGAGATCAACAGCCTGCTCCAGATCCACTCCGCCGACCAGCCCGAGGTGATGCAAGTCATCGCCGAGATGCGAACGGTGCTGGAAGAATACGACGCCCGGGTGCTGATCGGCGAGATTTACCTGCCGCTCGAGCGATTGGTCGCCTATTACGGCGTCGATCTCTCCGGCGCGCACCTGCCGTTCAACTTCCAGCTGATCCAGACGCCCTGGCATGCCGGCGACGTGGCGCGGCTCATCGCCGAGTACGAGGCGGCCCTTCCCGAGGGCGGATGGCCGAACTGGGTGCTCGGCAACCACGACCAGCCGCGCATCGCCGCGCGGGTCGGCGACGCGCAGGCCCGGGTGGCGGCGGTGCTGCTCCTGACCCTGAGGGGCACGCCGACGCTGTATTACGGCGACGAGATCGGCCTCGGCCGCGTGCCGATTCCCCCCGAGCGCGTGCGCGACCCCTGGGAGCACAACGAGCCCGGCCGCGGCCGCGACCCGGAGCGCACGCCGATGCAATGGGAGCCCGGGCCGCAGGCCGGCTTCTCCACCGTCGAGCCGTGGCTGCCCCTCGACCCGCAGGCCCGGACCCGCAACGTCGAGACCTTGCGCGACGACGCGACCTCGATCCTGACCCTGCACCGCCGCCTGATCGCTCTCCGGCGCGACCATCCGGCCCTCGGCATCGGCGCCTACCGGGCGGTGTCGGTCTCGGAAAGCGTCCTCGTCTACGAGCGCCTGCACGGCGACGCGGTGATCCGGGTCGCGCTCAATTTCGGGCACGAAGCTTGCACGACCGAGGTGCCGCCCGGATCGGGCTGGGAGGTGCTGCTGTCGAGCGCCGGCGGCCGGCGCGGCGAGGGCCCGCAGGACGGGCATTTCGCACTCGCGGGAGACGAGGCGCTGGTGCTCGTCCGGTGCGCTCCGGGGGGCAGCGGCTGATCCGACCTTTACCCGCCTAAGCTCTGCGCTCCACGCGGCACAGCTTTGCGGACCGGCGAGAATCGGGATTTCTTTCTTCCGATCTACGTAAATTTTTCTTGCCGCCCGGCGCCGCCATGATATTGTGCAGTGCACTGGAACCTGGGCGGGAGTAGCGCGTTGTCGTGGCAGTACGCCGCGGTATCGTCCGCTCTTGATCCGTCCGGCTCGCGGCGTGGGGGCTCTTTCATGACATTTCCGGCGTCGGCACGGTCGGCTTCGCAGGCGCCGGCTCTGCCGTCTGGCGGCTCCCCGCGGGGAACCGTCGAGGGTTTGCGCGGCTCGCTCAAGCCGCGGATCCTCTACGCCACGCCGGAAATGGCGGATTTCGTCAAGACCGGCGGCCTCGGCGAGGTCGCGGCCTCCCTGCCCCGGGCTCTGCGCCAGCATTACGACGTTCGCATCCTGATCCCGGGCTATCGCCAGGTCGTCGACCGGCACCCCGAGATCACCGTGGTGGCCCATCTCGCCGGCAGCGCCGAGATGCCGCCCTGCGATCTCGGCCTGATCGAGACCGGCGACGGCCTGCCCGTCTACGTCATCCTCAATTCCGGCCTCTACGAGCGAGACGGCTCGCCCTACGGCGACCAGGGCGTCGACTTCCCCGACAACGACCTGCGCTTCGGCCGCCTCAGCCTCGCCGCTGCCGAACTGGCGCAAGGCGTCGATCCCGAGTGGCGTGCCGACCTCCTGCATCTCAACGACTGGCAGACGGCCCTGGCACCGGCCTACCTGGCCTGGCGGGGCTTGCGCACGCCGACGGTGCTCACCATCCACAACCTCGCCTATCAGGGTCTGTTCCCCTGGGAGAATCTCGGCCGCCTCGGCGTGCCGGAGAGCGCCTTCCACATCGACGGGGTCGAGTTCTACGGCAAGCTGTCCTTCCTCAAGGCAGGCCTGTTCTATTCGTCGCACGTCACCACCGTGAGCGAGACCTACGCCCACGAGATCACCACCCCGGAATTCGGCTGCGGCCTCGACGGCCTGCTGCGCACCCGCGCCCATCAGGGCCGGCTCGCCGGCATCCTCAACGGCATCGACGAATCGTGGGATCCCCGCACCGATCCTCTCCTCGCGACCCGGTTCGAGCCGGACGACTGGAAGGGCAAGCGCGCGAATGCCGATGCGGTCCGCACCCGCTTCGGCCTCGGCGTCTCGCGCGGGCCCCTCTTCGCCATCGTCTCGCGCCTCGTGCACCAGAAGGGCGTCGACCTGACCCTCGCGGCAGCCGAGTCGATCGTCGCCGAGGGCGGCCAGCTCGTGGTGACCGGCCAGGGCGAGCCGCGCTTCGAGGCCGCCTTCCTCGACCTCGCCCGGCGCCATCCCGGCTCGGTCGGGGTACGGGTCGGCTTCGAGGAGACCGACGCCCACCGCATGTTTGCCGGCAGCGACTTCCTGCTGATGCCGTCGCGCTTCGAGCCCTGCGGTCTCGCCCAGATGTACGCCCAGCGCTACGGCTCCCTGCCGATCGTCCACCGCACCGGGGGCCTCGCCGACACCGTCGAGGACGGCGTCACCGGCTTCCTGTTCGGTGAATCCTCGCTCAAGGGCCTGAGCGGCGCGATCCGCCGCGCCTTCGACGCCTTCGCATCGAAGCGCCGCCTCGGCGCGATGCGCCGCAGCGCCATGGCCCGGGAGTTCGGCTGGGACAAGGCTGCCGACGGCTATTCCTCGCTCTACACCCGGGTGATCGGCAACGGCGCGGATCTGATGCGCGGCCGCGCGGCGGCCTGATCAGGACCGGCATCTCGCCGCGCACGACGCGACCTTCATCGTTTTGCGCTCATCGACCCCGCGGTGCCGTCGGCACCGCGGGGTCGATCGCGTCCGGGACCTC
The DNA here is from genome assembly GCF_057747795.1 of Methylobacterium sp. 142-1Y. Classification (NCBI taxonomy): domain Bacteria; kingdom Pseudomonadati; phylum Pseudomonadota; class Alphaproteobacteria; order Hyphomicrobiales; family Methylobacteriaceae; genus Methylobacterium; species Methylobacterium sp. 142-1Y. Next base: position 3,102,047 of record NZ_CM173224.1, read on the forward strand.
GGGCGCAGGACCGCCCGAATCCGTCTCGATCGAGAATAGGTCTTTAATCCTATGTGCGGCGACGGTTCGATGCCGGGCCGTCGGGCCCCCTCGACGAGCAGTCGCGACTTGACAACTCTCCTTGCGTCAGCAAAACATGAATATGTGCTCATGTGTTGAGGAGTGGGTCGGCGTGCAGCCCCTGTCGCCCGGGCAGGTCACGGATGTGGCGGAGGTGTTCCGGCTCCTCGGCGAGCCGAACCGCCTGCGCATCGTACTCGCCTGCCTGGAGAGGGCCTGCACGGTCGGCGAGATCGGCGAGGCACTCGGACTCTCGCAATCGCTGACCTCGCATCACCTGCGCCTGCTGCGCACCGCCCGCATCCTGCGCGCGGTGCGCCACGGCCGGCACGTCGCCTACGCGATCGACGACGATCACGTGCGCGACGTGTTGCGCAACATGCTCGCCCACCTCACCGAGCCGCACGAGCACGGCCACCACACCCACGACGAGGAACCGGAACCATGACCAGCCCGACCACCGAAACCGTCAAGTGCGCCTGCGAGGATTGCGTCTGCGTGGTGCCCGCGGCGAAGGCCGTGTCCCGCGACGGCAAGGCCTTCTGCTGCGAGGAATGCGCCGAGGGCCATCCCCACCATGCCGGCTGCGACCACGCCGGCTGCACCTGCCACGGCTGACGCGACACCCGGGGGCGTGATTGCGCCCCCCACATGCTCTAAAGCCCCGACCATGTGCAACGCCCGGTTCCCCGGGCCGGAGATGGGCGGATTGCGATGATCGCGGGCTGGACGGTGGTACTGGCGGCCCTCGTCTACATTTGCGCCCTGTTCGCGGTGGCCCATTGGGGCGACGTGGCCGGGCGGACGCTGATGCGCGACGCGCGGGTGCGGCCGACGATCTACGCCCTGTCGCTCGCGGTCTACTGCACCTCCTGGACCTTCTTCGGCTCGGTCGGCCTCGCCAGCCATGCCGGTCTCGACTTCCTCACCATCTATGTCGGCCCGATCCTGGTGGTTGGCCTCGGGCATCGGCTGGTCGCCCGGGTGGTGCGGATCGCCAAGGCCCAGAACTCGACCTCGATCGCCGATTTCATCGCCGCCCGCTACGGCAAGAGCGAGCGCATCGCCGCCCTGGTCTGCCTGATCGCGGTGGTGGGGGCGGTGCCCTATATCGCCTTGCAATTGCGGGCGGTGGCGGCCTCGCTCCAGGTCTTCCTCACCGCCACCGACGGGGTCGGGGCGCCGGCCGGCATGCTGGGGGATCTCGGCCTGTTCGTGGCCCTGGTGCTGGCGGGCTTCGCGGTCGCCTTCGGCACCCGTCATGCCGACGCCACCGAGCACCAGGACGGGCTGACGCTCGCGGTGGCGCTCGAATCCCTCGTCAAGCTGCTCGCCTTCCTCACCGTTGGCGGCTTCGTGGTGGGCTGGATGCTGCGCGACCTACCGGCATCCTCGAGTGCGGTGCACGGCCTCGGAACGCTCGCCGGGCAGACCTCGGGCCCCGCCACCCTGATCGTGCAGACCCTGCTCTCGGCCGCCGCCGTGCTGCTGCTGCCGCGCCAGTTCCACATGGCGGTGGTGGAGAACCGTGCGGTCGCCGATGTCGGGCGGGCGGCCTGGACCTTCCCGCTCTACCTCGTTCTCATCAACCTGTTCGTGGTGCCGCTGGCGCTCGCCGGCCTCGCCCTCTTCCCGGAGGGCACGGTGCAGCGCGACATGACCGTGCTGGCGCTGCCCCTGCACGAGCGGGCCGACGGCATCGCGCTCGTCGCCTTCATCGGCGGCCTGTCGGCGGCGACCGCGATGGTGATCGTCGAATCGGTCGCGGTCGCCATCATGATCTCGAACCACCTCGTCATCCCGGTGGCGCTCCGCCGGCGCAACCTGGTGGCGGGGGCCCCCTCCCCCGAACCCGCTTCCCCGGATCTCGGCGGCTACGTGCTGGTGGTGCGCCGCATCGCGATCGTCGCGGTGGTGCTGGTGGCCTACGCCTATTCGCGGGTCGCCGGCGAGGTGGCGCTCGCCTCGATCGGGCTTCTGTCCTTCGCGGCGGTGGCTCAGATCGGCCCGGCCTTCGTCGGCGCGCTCTACTGGGGCCGCGGCACGGGCCTGGGCGCCGCCGCGGGGCTCACGGTCGGCTTCGCGGTCTGGCTCTACACGCTCCTGCTGCCGAGCCTCGTCACCGGGGACGGCTGGGGTGCCTCGCTCATCGCCGACGGGCCGTTCGGCATCGGTTTCTTGAGCCCGACCGCCCTGATGGGCGTCGACGACTTTCCCCGCCTCGTCCACGGAACGCTGTGGAGCCTCGGCCTCAACACCTTGGCCTATCTCGGCTTCTCGCTCCTGCGCGGGCCGAGCGCGATCGAGCGCCTGCAGGCCGAGGCTTTCGGGCATCAGGCCGGCCTGGGCGCGCCGAGCTTCCGGCTGTTCCGCAGCGCCGTGACCCTGGGCGAACTGCGCGCGACCGTGGCCCGCTTCCTCGGCGAGGAACGGGCGATACGGGCCTTCGAGGACTTCGCGCAAGGACAAGGCCGCGGTCCCCTGCGCGACGACGCGGTGGCGGGCCTGCCGGAACTGCGCCACGCCGAGCATTTGCTCGCCTCGGCGATCGGCGCCTCCTCGGCCCGGCTCGCCCTGTCGCTGCTCCTGCGCCGCCGCAACGTCTCGCCGAAGGCGGCGCTCAAGCTCCTCGACGACGCCTCGGCGGCGTTCCAGTACAGCCGCGATATCCTCCAGCACGGCCTCGATCATGCCAAGCAGGGCATCACGGTCTTCGACCGCGACATGAAGCTGATCGTCTGGAACCGGGCCTTCGCCGACCTCTACGACCTGCCGCCCGACATGATCCAGACCGGCATCGATCTCGAAGCCATCGTCCGCTTCAATGCCGGGCGGGGTGCCTACGGGGCCCGGGACGCCGACACGCTGGTACGGGAGCGCATCGCCGCCTTCCGGCTCGAATCCGGACCGCAGCGCCTGCGCTTGCATCCGAGCGGCCGGGTGATCGAGATCCGCGCCAATCTCCTGCCCAATGGCGGCGTGGTCGCGACCTATACGGACGTGACCGACATGGTCGCTGCCGAGGAGGCCCGCACCCGCCTCAACGAGGAACTGGAGACCCGGGTGCGCGAGCGCACCGAGGAGCTGACCCGCCTCAACGCCGCGCTGACCCGCGCCAAGGCCGAGGCCGAGGGGGCCAACGCCTCGAAGACCCGCTTCCTGGCGGCGGCCAGCCACGACATCCTCCAGCCGCTCAATGCCGCCCGGCTCTATGCCAGCGCGCTCGTCGAGCGTGACCGGTGCACCGACCCGACGCTGGCCGAGAACGTCGATGCCTCCCTCGACGCCGTCGAGGAGATCCTGACCGCGCTTCTCGAGATCTCGCGCCTCGATACCGGGGCGCTCCAACCCCAGCTGTCGATCGTGCGGGTCTCGGAACTCTTCCGCCAGGTCCAGCGCGAATTCGGCCCGATGGCGCAGGAGAAGGGCTTGAGGCTCACCGTGATGCCGTCGTCCCTGGCCCTGCGCTCGGACCGGCAATTGCTGCGCCGGCTCCTGCACAACCTGGTCTCGAACGCCATCAAGTACACGCCGCAAGGGCGCGTGCTCGTCGGGGCGCGGCGGCGCGGCGACCGGGTAGCGCTGATGGTGCTGGATACCGGGCTCGGCATCCCGGCGGGACAGCAGAAGCTGGTCTTCCGCGAGTTCCAGCGCCTCGACCAGGGCGCGCGGGTGGCCCGCGGCCTCGGACTCGGCCTGTCGATCGTCGATCGGACCGCGCGGCTCCTCGACCATCCGGTGAGCCTCGCCTCGCGGCCGGGCCGCGGCTCGGCCTTCTGCGTCGCCGTGCCGGGCGCCCCCATGCGGCCGGTGGTCGAGGCGCAGGGCGAGGCGCCGCGCCCGGCCACCGTGCCGCTCGCCGGATTGACGGTGCTGGCAGTCGACAACGAGCCGGCGATCGTCGACGGGATGCGGGTCCTCGTCGGCAGCTGGGGCTGCACCCTGCACACCGCCGGCTCGCTCAGCGAAGCCCTGGCCCTGGTGCTCGGCGGCCGTTTACGCCCGGACGTGATCGTGGCCGATTACCACCTCGACCAGGGCACCGGCCTCGACCTGATCGCCGGATTGCGGGCGGCGCTCGCCGCCGACATCCCGGCGGTGCTCCTCACCGCCGACCGCTCGCCGGACGTCCGCGACGCGGCGGGCGCCCAGCGGGTCCAGGTCCTGAGCAAGCCGCTCAAGCCGGCCGCGCTCCGCGCCCTGCTGACCCGGTGGCGCGACCAGAGGGCGGCCGCGGACTAGTTCGGGTCAGTGCCGCACCCACATCACCCGGGCCATCCAGGTAATCTCGGAGATCGGGACGATCCGGTCCGGCTCGCCGAGGACCGGCGCGCCGAGTTCGGCGGCCCGGGCGGTGCGCCGCTTCAATTCGGCGACCAGGATGTCGCCGCCGTCCAGGCACGTCACCACCCGGTCGCCCTTGCGGATCGCCGCGGTGGGGGAGACCACCAGGACGTCGCCGTCCCGGTAGAGGGGGGCGAGGACGCCGTTGCGCACCTCGATGGCAAAGCAGCGTTCCGGTCCGAGGCCCGGCAGGACCACTTCCTCGACGACGCTACCATTGCCCGGCAGGCCGTTGGCGCCGATATGGCCCGCCGCGGCCTCGCTGCCGATCAGCGGCACCGCGATGCGGGCATCCGCGCTCCGCGGCTCGATCAGGCACAGGAAATCGTCGAGGGTGGCACCGGTGGCCGCCAGGATCTTGGCGACCGATTCCGTCGAGGGCCAGCGCTTGCGCCCATCCGGGCTCACCCGCTTCGAGCGGTTGAAGCTCGTCGCGTCGAGCCCGGCCCGCTTGGCGAGGCCCGAGGCGGTCAGGTTGTTGCGCTCGGCGAGGTGATCGATCGCGGACCAGATTCGCTCGTGGGACAGCATGGGAGACCTGGCCTGACGCGGGGCGGTGTTCACCACTGAACTAACAAATGTAAACTACCGAACCCTCACCGAAAGGCAACGGGCGTTGCCGGCCCGTCCCGGGGCGGCTATCGCTCGCCCCCACCCCGCCGAGGAGGCTCGCGGCGTCCATGACCCTCATCTACAAGATATGCCCCGCCGCCCTGTGGCGCGACGCCGAGGCGGCCGGCCGGTTCGACGGCGCGGCGGTCGATCTGGCGGACGGCTTCATCCACTTCTCGACCGCCGCGCAGGCCCCCGAGACGGCCGCCAAGCACTTCGCGGGACAGGACAATCTTCTCCTGATCGCGATCGACGCGGAGGCGCTGGGGGAAGCCCTGCGTTACGAGCCGTCCCGCGGCGGCGCCCTGTTTCCGCATCTCTACGGCCCGTTGCCGCTCTCCGCCGTCCGGCACGTCGCAAAACTGCCGGCCGGGCCGGATGGCGTGCATGTTTTTCCAGATATCATAAGGGGTTGATCGTGCTCTCGGCCGTATTTCCGCTCGTTCGCCCCGTGTTGCAGGCCCTCGATGCCGAGACCGCCCACAACCTGACCCTGGGGGCTCTCGCGCGCCTTCCCCTGCGGCGCCCGCCAGTCGACGACCCCCGTCTCTGCGTAACCGTTATGTCGCGCCGCTTCCCCAACCCGGTCGGGCTGGCGGCGGGATTCGACAAGGGTGCGCGGGCGCCGGACGCGCTGCTCGGGCTCGGATTCGGCTTCGTCGAGGTCGGCGGCGTGGTGCCCCGGGCCCAGCCGGGCAACCCGCGCCCGCGGGTCTTCCGGCTGCCGGAGGACGGGGCGGTGATCAACCGGTTCGGCCTCAACAGCGAGGGGCTGGCGGTGGTGCGCGCCCGCCTCGAGGCCCGCCGCGGCCGGCCGGGGATCGTCGGGGTCAATATCGGGGCGAACAAGGAGGCGGCCGACCGCATCGCCGACTACGTCGCCTGCACGCGGGGGCTCGCGGGGCTCGTCGACTTCGTCACCGTCAACGTCTCCTCGCCCAACACGCCGGGCCTGCGCGATCTCCAGGGGGAGGCCTTCCTCGACGACCTGCTCGCCCGGGTGGTCGCGGCCCGCGACGAATCCGGGGCGGGAACGGCCATCCTCCTCAAGATCGCCCCGGATATCGGCCTCGACGGCCTCGACGCGATCACCGCCACGGCACGCCGCCGCGGCGTCGACGCGCTCGTCGTCTCCAACACCACCGTGGCCCGGCCGGCGAGCCTCGCGGCGGCGGCGAAGGGAGAGACCGGCGGCCTGTCCGGCCGACCGCTCTTCTCGCCCTCGACCCGCCTGCTCGCCGAAACCTTCCTGCGGGTCGGGGCCGCGCTGCCGCTGATCGGCGTCGGCGGGGTCGATTCGGCGGAGGCCGCCTGGACCAAGATCCGGGCCGGCGCGAGCCTGGTGCAGCTCTATTCGGCGCTGGTCTATGCCGGCCCGGGCCTGGTCGAGGAGATCAAGGCCGGGCTGGTACGCCGGATGGAGGCGGAGGGGATTCGGAGCCTGGCCGACGTCGTCGGGCGGGATGCAGAGGAGCTGGCGCGCTCGGCGTGAAGCGCCGACCTTACTGAAGGCCGCACCGTCCGAACCCTCTCCCCTCTGCGCAGGGCTGTCCGGGGAAAATTCTCGGGTAGGTGCTATGCCCTGCCACGCCGGAGGTGCTCCGGGAGCCGTCCGGTTGTCGAGACACGAGCATCCGGGCAGGACATGCACGCCAGCGATATCCGCTTCGTTCAGCTGCTGGGAGGATTCGATCGCCAGCAGATCGCCGAGGGCGTCGCGCGCCACGGCGCCGACGCCTACTACAAGCGCTTTTCCTCCTGAGACCGCTTGCTGGCGCCGATCTTCGCCAGCTCAGCCCGGCCGCCAGCCTGCGGACCCTGGAGGTGGCCCGGAACGCTCACGCGGCGGCCCATCGCCAACTCGGCACCGGGCCGCTGCGCCGCTCGACCCTCCCGGATGCCAACCAGCGCCGGCCGCTGGCGGTGTTCACCGAGACCTTCGGCGGCCTGGCCGGCCACCCGGCCCAACACCAACATGCGCCTGCGCGTGCGGACCCGCCGCCCCCTGCCGCCCAAGCCGAAGCGGGAGGGCGACGGCTTCACGCTGCTGGCCGACCACGCGGTCGCCCTGGCCAGCAAGGGTGATTCGCGCCTGGGCATGGGCACGGGCCGGATCCAGCTGCGCCGCCACTGTCCCGCGGGTGCCGATCCTTGCGCTTCGTCGACCTGCGGCGGCAGGGCTTGTTCGAGCCTCAAACCTGGACCGAGGTCACAGACCTGCTCGTACCAAGACAAACCGCGACACCGATCACGACCACGCGCTGCAGGAGAACGGACCGTGCCTCCTAGCTTCTCCGGACAGCCCTGCCGCCCGCGGGGAGACGGGAAACCCGCGTTCTTCTCGTCTCGAAAGTTCCCCTGACGAACCTGTATCCTACACGGACGGAGCGGGCGGGCACGGGCCCGCCCGCTCCGTCACCACCACCCACGCCGGATCGCCCCGGTCTCGCCGAAATAGTCCGGCGCCGGCTGCACCGCCGCCGGTTCCTCGGCCTCGGTCGCGGTGGCGACCGGACGGCGCGGGGCCGGACGGTGCGTGGGCGATTGATGCTGGGCGAGGTCGCGGCTCGGCCGCGGCGCGGCGCCGGGGGCCGTGGTGGGCTTGACTGTGGTGGGCTTCGGGCCGGCGACCTTCGGCTTGTGGCCGGCCTCGGGCGGCAGCGCCTCGTTCGAGAGGCCGAGCGCCACCTTCACCCGGGCATTGACGCCGTAGAGGTCGGGCAGGCTGCGCAGGGTTCCGTTCGCGTCGGCCTCCAGGGTGAAGTAGGCGAGGTGGACCGGGATTTTTTCCGGCAGCATCACGGTGCGCTCGCCCTTGCCGATCAGGCCTTTCAGCCGCTCGGTCGGCCAGCGCGGCCCGAGCACCACCTGCGCGAAGCGGAACGGATCGTCGACGCGCACGCAGCCGTGGCTCAGCGCCCGCTCGGAGCGGGAGAACAGGCTGCGGTTCGGCGTGTCGTGCAGGTAGACCGCGTGGTCGTTGGGGAACATGAACTTGATGAAGCCGAGCGCGTTGCGCTCGCCCGGCGGCTGCCGGATGGCGATGCCGTTGCCGCGCTTGACCACCTGGTAGCCGAGGCGGGCGGCGTAGTTGGGGTCGCGGGCCAGCCCCGGCAGGAACTGGCTCTTCAGGATCGAGGGCGGCACCGTCCAGGACGGGTTGACCACCGCGTAGGTCATCTCGCCGGAGAAGATCGGGGTCGGCGAATCGGGCTTGCCGACGATCGTGCGGGCCTCGTCGAGGACGCGGCCGTCGCGGATGACCCGCACCTTGAATTCGGGGATGTTGACGAAGACGTGGGTGCGGCCGAGATCGGCCGGCAGCCAGCGCCAGCGCTCCATGTTGGCGAGGAGATCGGCTTCCTGCCTGTCCGGCGCCGGGCCGGCCAAAGCCGCCACGGTCGCCGGATCGAGGACGCCGCTGGCCTTCATGCCGCGCTGGCGCTGGAAGCTCGCCACCGCCGTCGCCACGCCTTCGTCGTAAGCCGTGGCGTCCTGCGCACCACCGATCCCGAACCGGGCCCGGATCAGCGGCACCCGGGCGTCGCGCATGCCGGTCTTCAGCGCCGGGCCCTTGGGCAGGCGCACCATCGGCACGGCACGGTTCGGCTGCTGGGCGCGCAACGAGGCGAGCTTCGCCTTGAGGGCGAGGTAGCCGGGCTGGCCCGGATTGTAGGCCTGGAGCAGGGCGCCGGCATTTGCGCCCGCCGGGGTCAGGCGGGTCAGCACGGCGTCGGCGCTGGCCAAGTCGAGCTTGGGGGTGATGAAGCGCGACAGGCGCGCCGGGTCGAGGCGCCCGCCGCGGGCGTCGCGGGCATAGAGCACGGCGGCCGCCGAGAGCTTCAGGTCGGCTTCGGCCCGGTCGGCCGGCGTGGCGTGGGGCGGATCGAGGAGCGGGATCGGATAGGCGAGAGGATCGAGCCCGTCCTCGCCGGCCGCCTGCAGCCGAGCGATCACCGCCTTGGCGGCGTCAGACCAGCCGGTGTCGGTGAGCCAGACCGACTTGAACGCGCCGAGGGCGTAGAAGGCCTGCATCGCCTCGCGCTGCTTCGTGTTGAGGCGGCGGATCAGGCTGAAATTTGGGTCGGCGAGGCGCGCCGCCACCACCTCGGCGACGGGATCGCCGGGGGCGGGCGGGGGCAGGGCGGGCGCCGCGGCCTCCGTCGGAGCGGGGCCCGCATCCGCGGGTGCCGGCGCCGCCGTGCCGGGCAGGGCGGCGGGCTGGACCGGAGCGGCCTCCGGCGGAACGGAGGTGGGTTCGGCCGAGGCGGAAGCGGGCTTTGCCGCATCGCCGGCCTTGCCGTCCGCCGAGGGCGTCGGGACCTCCGGCTTCGTGACTTCCGACCTGGGGATCTCAGACCTGGGGACCTCCGGGCTGGGCTTTGCCGCGTCCGGGATCGTGGTGATCGCCGGAGGCGGCGTCGCGGTCACGCCCGCGACCGGCCCCGGCACCGCGGCGACGCCCTCGGCCCGCGCTCCCGGCAGGCCGGATTGCGCCGCCAGCAGCACCGCGAGGGTCGCTGCCGCGCCCGCCTTCCGCCCGGTCCTGCGCCTGGGAGCCATGGTCCTCTCCTCGAAGCCGCGGCCATCACGAGCGGCCACGCTGGTCAATCTAGACTAGTAAACACGTCGGCGCAGGCCGTGCCATCGCACGGCAGCCACACCCCGACGACATGCAACCGTGGGCGTTCGCGACGTGTCGTGGCGCACCGCGGCCTTGGTCGCGGTGCAAAACCGGGATCGGCGACCACGCTGCTCCGCCCAAAACCCGTCAAATGCGGTTTTCTTCGGACGAAGGCCCGTGCGGGCGCGAAGATCAGGCGGCGTCCTCGGCCTTCTCGTCGTCGAGGCCGAGTTCCTTCAACTTGCGATAGAGTGTCGAGCGACCGATGCCGAGGCGGCGCGAGACTTCCGACATCCGCCCGCGGTAGAATTGCAGGGCGTAGCGGATGATCTCACCTTCCAGCCCCTCCATCGTCTTCATCTCGCCGGTCTCCTCGGCGACGAGCGAGAGGGCGTGGGGATCGCGCACCTCGACGCGGACGATCTCCCGCACCGGCGCCGAAACGGTGCCGGGCTCGGGTTGGGCCGGGGCCGCGGGGATGCGCACGTCGAAGCCCTGGACCTGGGCGGCGATCTGCGGGAATTCCGCGATCGTCAATTCGTCGCCGTCGGCGAGCACCACGGCACGGAACAGCGCGTTCTCGAGCTGGCGCACGTTGCCGGGCCAGTCGTAGCGGGTGATCAGCGCCATCGCCTCCGCGGCGATGCCGCGGACCCGCTTGCCCTCCTCGGCGGCGAACCGGGCGCAGAACGAGCGGGCGAGGTCCGGGATGTCCTCGCGCCGGGCCCGCAGCGGCGGCAGGGTCATCGGGAAGACGTTGAGGCGGTAATACAGGTCCTCGCGGAAGCGGCCCTGCTTGACGAGGTCGAGGAGCGAGCGGTTCGTCGCCGAGACCAGCCGGATGTCGACCCGCACGCTCTTGCGCCCGCCGACCGGGTCGACCTCGCCCTCCTGCAGCGCCCGCAGGAGCTTCACCTGCGCGTCGAGGGGCAGCTCCCCGATCTCGTCGAGGAACAGCGTGCCGCCCGAGGCCTCGACGAACTTGCCGAGATGGCGCTCGGTGGCGCCGGTGAAGGCGCCCTTCTCGTGGCCGAACAGGGTCGATTCGACCAGGTTGTCGGGGATCGCCCCGCAATTGACCGTGACGAAGGGCTTGCCGCGGCGGTCGCCCGAGCCCTGGATGGCGCGGGCCAGCACCTCCTTGCCGACGCCGGATTCGCCCTCGATCAGCACAGGGATGTTGGACTTCGCCGCCCGCTCGGCGAGCCGCATCACCCGGGCCATGTCCGGGCTCTTCGAGGTGAGGTCGCGGAACGACAGGGCGCCCGACGCGCGCCGGCGCATCCGCCGGATCTCGTCCTGGAGCTGATCGACCTGGAGCGCGTTGCGGATCGAGACCTGGAGCCGCTCGGGGCCCGCCGGCTTGACCACGAAATCGACCGCGCCCGCCCGCATCGCGTTGACGACGGCGTCGATCGAGCCGTTCGCGGTCTGCACGATCACCGGCGTGTCGATGCCGGTCTTGCGCAGTTCGCCCAGCACGCCGATCCCGTCGAGGCCGCCCGGCATGGCGAGGTCGAGGAGCACCACGTCGATGCTGGAATCGGGGGCCCGGATGGCGTCGAGGCCCGCGGCCCCGCTCTCCGCCACCACGGCCTCGAACCCGAGGCGCCGCACCATGGCCTCCGCCAGCCGGCGCTGCACGGGATCGTCGTCGACGATGAGGACCGTGGTGGTCATCTGTTCTCCTCAGGCGGGACCGGCGCCGTGAAGCGCCGCCCGCAAAGCCTTGCCGTGTCCGGAGGCCTGCCTCGAGCGAGCCATCCGCGAATCACGCGGCTGTTTCGTTTCGAGCCGTATGCTGCGTCACAACCGTAAAGTCGCTCTTAACGCCAACGAGAGGTTCCCGGTCGGGAGACACAGGGAGGCCTTGCGCGGCAATCGTGGCCGGCTCGGTTGATCGCGGGGCCCTCGGGGCCGATATGTCCCCCTCACCGCTTTTCCCCGAGAGGAACATCGTCCATGCCGCTGAGTGCCGCCGCGCCGTCGGACAGCGCCCTGAGCACCGCGAAGGCCACGGCCCGCGCCGTCGATCTCGGGCCGCTGCCGGAATGGGACCTGTCGGACCTCTATGCCGGCCTCGACGACCCGGCCTTCGCCGCCGACCTCGACCGCGCCGAGGCCGAGTGCCGGGGCTTCGCCGAGAGCTATCGCGGCCGTGTCCGGGACCTCGTCGCCGGCGAGGACGCCTCCGACCGGCTCGGCACCGCGGTCGCGGCCTACGAGGCGATCGAGGACCGGCTCGGCCGGCTGATGTCCTATGCCGGCCTCGTCTATTCCGGCGACACCACCGATCCGGCCCGCGCCAAGTTCTACGGTGACACCCAGGAGCGCCTGACCGCGGCATCGAGCGACCTCCTGTTCTTCACCCTCGAGCTCAACCGGGTCGAGGATGCCCTGATCGACGCGGCGGCCGCCCATCCGCCCCTCGCCCGCTACCGCCCCTGGCTCGAGGACATCCGCCGCGAGAAGCCGCACCAGCTGAGCGACGAGGCCGAGAAGCTCTTCCTCGAGAAGTCGGTGACCGGGCGCGCCGCCTGGAACCGGCTGTTCGACGAGACCATCGCGTCCTTGCGCTTCCCCCTGCGCGGCGAGGAGCTGACGCTGGAGCCGACCCTCAACAAGCTCCAGGACCCGGACGAGACCGTGCGCCGGGACGCGGCCGGCGCGCTAAGCACCGTGTTCCGGTCGAACCTGCGGGTGTTCACGCTCATCACCAACACGCTCGCCAAGGACAAGGAGATCTCCGACCGCTGGCGCGGCTTCACCGACGTGTCGGATGCCCGCCACCTCGCCAACCGGGTCGAGCGTGATACCGTCGAGGCCCTGGTCGCCGCCGTTCAGGCGGCCTATCCGCGCCTGTCGCACCGCTACTACAAGCTGAAGGCGCGGTGGTTCGGGCGTGACGATCTCGCCTACTGGGACCGCAACGCGCCGCTGCCGAAGGTCGAGCAGCGCACGATTCCCTGGGCCGAGGCGCGCGAGACCGTTCTGTCGGCCTACGGCGCCTTCTCGCCGAAGATGGCCGAGATCGCCCGGCGCTTCTTCGACGGCGGCTGGATCGACGCGCCGGTGCGGCCCGGCAAGGCGCCGGGCGCCTTCGCGCACCCGACCGTGCCCTCGGCCCACCCGTTCGTGCTCGTCAACTACCAAGGCAAGCCGCGGGACGTGATGACGCTCGCCCACGAATTGGGCCACGGCGTGCACCAGGTGCTGGCTGGCCATAACGGGGCGCTGATGGCGCCGACGCCGCTGACGCTCGCCGAGACCGCCAGCGTGTTCGGCGAGATGCTGACCTTCCGCCGCGTGCTGGAAGCGACCACCGAGCCGGTACAGCGCCGGGCGATGCTCGCCGCCAAGGTCGAGGACATGATCAACACGGTGGTGCGCCAGATCGCGTTCTACGCCTTCGAGCGCAAGGTCCACCTCGCTCGCCGCGAGGGTGAGCTGACCGCCGACACGATCAACGCCCTGTGGATGTCGGTGCAGGCGGAGAGCCTCGGGCCGGCGATTCGGCTCGACGAGGGCTACGAGCCGTACTGGGCCTATATCCCGCACTTCATCCACTCGCCGTTCTACGTCTACGCCTACGCCTTCGGCGACTGCCTGGTGAACTCGCTCTACGGCGTCTACCAGCGGGCGAGCGGCGACTCCGTTGCGGAACAGGCCTTCGTCGAGCGCTACTTCGCGCTGCTCGCGGCCGGCGGCAGCCAGCCCTATGGCGAATTGCTGGCGCCGTTCGGGTTGGACGCCCGCGACCCGGCCTTCTGGCAGATCGGCCTGTCGATGATCGAGGGGATGATCGCGGAGCTTGAGGCGATGGAGGCTTGAGCCGTCATCGAACCGTCGCGCCCGGCCCCTAGCGACGGTGGCCGGGTGCGGCGGCGTCCCGGTCGTTCCCCTTCAGATGGGTGGGACGACAAGGACGCCCGATGCCGCCCCTCCTCAGCGACGAACCCGCCCTTCCGGGCCTGATCTGGGCGATGCGGTTCGACGCGACGGGAAACGGACGGTTGGTCGGACCCGGCGAGGAGATCCCGGCCCTCGGCCGCTTCGGCGAAGGCTTCGTCTGGCTCCACGTCAACCTCAACGACGCGCGGGTGCCGGCCCTGATGGCGGAGGGGCGCCTCGGCCCGCCGGACCTCGCGGCGGCGGCCTTCGCCAGCGATCCCCACCAACGGGTCACGATCGAGGACGGCCAGGTCGGCGGCGTCATCGCCGACCTCACCCGCGACGCCGACCTGACTCGCGACGCGGAGGCATCCGCCGCGCCGGAGCGCCTGCCCGACGCCGCCGGGCGGCTGCACTTCGTGCTCGGACCGAACTACCTCGTCAGCGGGCGCCGGCACCCGATCGTCGGGCCCGACGCGGTGCGCGAGGCGATCGCCGAGGGCAGGGCGTTGCCCGGACCGGTGGCGCTTCTGGAAACGCTGATCGGCCGGGTCGCGGCGGCGATCGGTGCCCGGGGCGCGACCTTGTCCGAGCGCCTCGACGGGATCGAGGACCACATCCTCGACGAGCGCATCCGCGACGAGACCCGCCAGCTCGGGCCGATCCGCCGCGACGCCGTGCGGCTGCACCGCCAGCTCAACGGCCTGCGGGCGGTGTTCCACCGCCTGGAGGACGATGGCGAGGACTTGGCCGACGAGACCCTGGAGGCGGCCGCCCGCATCGCCCAGCGCCTCGACGCGCTGGATCGCGACATGGTGGTGCTGGCCGAGCGCAGCCGGCTGCTGCAGGAGGAGCTGTCGGGGCTGCTCGCCCGCCAGTCGAACCGCCAGCTCCACACCCTGTCGATCCTCACCGCCCTGTTCCTGCCCCCGACCCTGGTCACCGGCCTGTTCGGCATGAACACCAAGGGCCTGCCGCTGGCCGAGTGGGAGGACGGCTCGACGGTCGCGATTCTGGTCGCCGTGATGTCGGCGGCGGCGGCCTTCCTGCTGATCCGCCGCCTCGGGCTCGGCGGGCAGAAGGGGTGATCGCTCAGGCCGCCTTGCGGCGCCCTGACAGCTCCGCCACCGCGATCCCGCCGAGCACCAGGGCGAGGGCTGCGGCCTCGACGAGGCCGAAGGATTCGCCCACCAGCCCGACCGCCAGGATCGCCCCGAAGACCGGGACAAGGTTGTTGAACAGGCCGGCGCGGTTGGGCCCGATCGTCTCGACCCCGCGCATGTAAGCGAGCTGCGCCACCAGCGATGGCCCGAGCGCCGTGAAGGCGATCAGCGACCAGCCGGCGGCACCGGGCCACAGGATCCGGCCGGCCGCCCACTCGCCGATCAGCAGCGGCATCGAGGTCGCCCAGGCGGCGATCGCCATGGCGGCGAAGAAGGCGAGGCCGGGCACCGCCGGCCGCGACGGGAGGGCGACGGTGTAGCCGGCGTAGAACAGGCAGGCGAGCAGCACCAGGAGGTCGCCGCGATTGAAGTCGAGGGCGCGCAGCCGCGCGAGGTCGCCGTGGCTCGCCACCAGCACCACGCCGGCCAGCGTGACGACCGAGCCGACGATCTGGCCGGGCCGTACCGCGACGCCGCGGACGAGGAAGTTGAGGAGCAGCACCAGGACCGGGATGGTGCCCTCGATCAGCGACAGGTTGACGGCGCTCGTCAGCGCGCCCGCCTCGTAGGTCAGGGCGTTGAAGCCGGTATAGCCGACGCCCCCCATCAGCAGGATCATCGGCCAATGCGCCAGGAGGGCGCGCCGATGCGCCCAGGTTTCGCGCCCGGCGACGAGCGCGATGGCGGTGAGCGCGATCGACCAGCGCAACGCCACGAGGGCCTGCGGCGAGACGAGGCCCACCGCGACCTTGCTCGCCACCGCGTTGCCGGCCCAGAGGAACGTCGCGAAGGCGAGCAGCGCGTAGGCGGCCGCGGCCGAATGGCCGTGTTTCACCGCCCCTACGCCAGGGCCATCAGGAAGCGCTCGATCAGCTCCAGGGCCCGCTGGGTCATGGCCAGCTCGTAGCGGATGAAGACGTGGCAGCCCCCGGTATAGACCGAGGTGTAGCCGCCGTTGTTGGCCGCGGCCCAGCGCATCGACATGAACAGGGTGTCGTCGAGGAGCGGATCGCGGGTGCCGACCGAGAACAAGGCCGGCGGCAGGCCGGCGAGGTCGGCGTAGAGCGGCGACACGTCGGGCGAGCGCCGGGCGACGCCCTCGGGCACGAAGCCGTCGGCGAAGCGGCGTATGTCGGTGGAGTTGAGGACCAGGCGCTCCTCGCCCCAGTTGCGGGCGCTGGCGGTGACGCCGAGGTCGTAGAGGCCGGAAAACAGGTTGGCGCCCCGGAACGCCTTGGGCAGCCGGTGGCGGTCGCGCAGGCGCAGCAGCGTCATCACGCTCAGATGCGCGCCGACCGATTCGCCGCCGATGGTCAGCGCCTCGACCCCGAACAGCTTGCGGCCCTCGTGGTAGAGCCAGAGCGCCGCCGCCTCACAATCGTCGATCGGGGCCGGATAGGGGTATTCCGGCGCCAGCCGGTACTCCACCGAGACGCAGACGAAGCCGCAGCGCTCGGCGATGCGCTCGAGCCAGGGGTCCTGCTCGTCGGCGCCGCCCCAGACCCAGCCGCCGGAATGGATGTGCAGGTAGGCGCCCCGGGCCTTCCGCTGCGGCCGGATCACCCGGAGCGCCAGCGGCCCGCCGGGCCCGGGAATCGTGATCGTCTCGGCCCGGGGGCTGTGCGGCATCGCCGGATAGGCCAGGCTGCCGCGCCGGCGGCGTTCGCGCACCTCCGCCACCGGCATGGACCAGGGGTCCGGCGCCTTCGCCTGGGCGGCGATGATCTCCCGGTTCAGGCGCTCGGCGTCGGGATCGGCTTTCGCCGGGTCGAAGATCGCGTGGTCGATCATGCTGGGGGTATCAATCTCGCGGCGCTGCGCCGCCGGCGCGGGGCGGCGGAGCGTCTCGGGGTTGCGGGCGGGTCACCATCCTGCCCGAATGGTACGGCGGACATCTTGGGTTATTCCGCGAAGGTTGCCATCTCAGGTCCGGATTGCCAAACGGTGCAATGCGCCGGGCCGCGCCGGGTTTCGTCAGGGATGTGACAATCCCGCAACGTTCGGATACCGGATTCCGCAACGGCAGGGTCGCGAGGACGCATGAGCGAGCAGAGATTTCACCGCCCCTTCGGCGGGCAGGCACCGCACGGCCAGGAACCCTTCGGCCAGGGCCCCGGCGGCTACGATCCGGGCTACCGGGACGACCGGCGGTCGAACCTGAACCGCTTCCTCGGCGGCTCGCCGGGGGCGGTGCTGGTGCGGCTGGTGTTCCTGTCGCTTCTCGTCGGCGCCGGCATGGCGATGATGGGGGTGACGCCCGGCCTGCTCTTCGCCCAGGCCTACGAGACGATCCACTCGCTGATCGCGCTCGGCTTCGACACCTTCCACGATGCCGGCCGCTGGTTCATCGCCGGGGCCGTCGTGGTGGTGCCGCTGTGGTTCCTCTCGCGCGTCTTCGCCCGCAGCCGCTGAGTCGCGATGCATCCCGCCGCCCCGCAACGCCCCGGCGCGAGTCCCGAGGTGACGCACCGGCGCATACTCGCGCTCGCCGTGCCGATGACGCTCGCCAACGTCACGACGCCGCTCCTCGGGCTCGTCGGGACGGCGGCAGTGGGGCGGCTCGGCGACGCGGCGCTCCTCGGGGCTCTCGCCCTCGGGGCGGTGGTCTTCGACTACCTGTTCTGGACCTTCGGGGCGCTGCGCATGGCCACCGCCGGCCTCACCGCGCAGGCGGCCGGGGCCGGCGACGGCCTCGAGATCGACCGGACGCTTGCCCGGGCGCTCGCGGTGGCACTGGCGGTCGGCCTCGCCATGGTGGTGCTGCAAGGCCCGCTCGGGGCGGCCTCGCTCCGGCTGTTCGGCGCAAGCCCGGCGGTGAACGCGGCGCTCGCCGGCTATGTCGGCATACGGATCTGGTGCGCGCCTTTCACGCTGGCGAACTACGCCATCCTCGGCTCGACCCTGGGGCGCGGCCGCACCGATCTCGGCCTCGCCCTCCAGGTGGCGATCAACGCCGTCAACGTCGCGCTCACCCTCCTGTTCGTCCTCGGCCTCGGGGCCGGCGTCGCCGGGGCGGCCCTCGCGACTTTGCTGGCGGAGGTGGCCGGCACGGCTTTGGGGCTCCTGGTGCTGCACCGCCTCGGCTCGCGGCCCTGGCGGGTACCCCTGCCCGAGATCTTGGAGCGGACCGGCCTCACCCGGATGCTCTCGGTCAACGGCGACGTGATGGTGCGCACGCTCGCGCTCATCACCGCGCTCGCCCTGTTCACCGGGCTCGGCGCCAGGGCCGGCGACGTGACGCTGGCGGCCAATGCGGTCCTCCAGAACCTCTTCCTGATCGGCAGCTTCTTCCTCGACGGCTTCGCCACGGCCGCGGAGGTGCTGTGCGGCCAGGCGCTCGGCGCCCGCGACGAGGGCGCCTTCCGGGGCGCGGTGCGGCTCTCCCTCGGCTGGTGCCTCGGCTTCGCGCTGGCGGTCTCGGGGCTCTTCCTCAGCCTCGGCGGGCCGTTCATCGATGCGGTCACCAGCGCCCCGGAGGTCCGGGCCTTCGCGCGCGACTACCTCGTCTTCGCCGCCCTGACGCCGCTCGCGGCGGCGGCCGCCTTCGCGTTCGACGGCATCTATATCGGGGCGACCTGGACCCGGGCGATGCGCAATCTGATGCTGGCGGCGCTCGCGGTCGATGCCGCGATGCTGGCGGCGACGCGGGACCTCGGCAATACCGGGCTCTGGCTCGCCATGCTGACCTTCCTGGCCGCCCGCGGCCTCGGCCAGGCGCTGCTGTATCCGCGGCTCGCGACGGCCGCGTTCCCGCAGCCGCGGGTCGGCCCGCTGACGGAGGCGACGCGATGATCTCAGGAGGATGTCGCTGCGGCGCCGTGCGATTCGAGGCCGACGGGGAGCCCTGGAACCTCACGGTCTGCCACTGCGAGGATTGCCGCGGCGCCACCGGCGCGCCGATGGTCGGCTGGCTGACCGTCAGGCGGGAGGCCTGCCGCTTCACCGCGGACCCGGCCTGGTTCCGCTCGAGCCCGCGGGCGGCGCGCGGCTTCTGCCCGTCCTGCGGCACGCCGCTCGCCTACCGGGCCGACGCCTTGCCCGACGAGATCGACCTGACGCTGGCGAGCCTCGACGATCCCGAGCGGTTCCCGCCGCGCGACCACGTCTGGGTCTCCCGCCGCCTGTCCTGGGTCGCCCTGCCGCCCGGGCTGCCGGCCTATCCGCGGGCGCGCGGATCCTGACCGCCCCGCTCACCCAGCTCAACCCCCGCCGCACGAGACGATGCCCGCATGACGATGGCGGACCCGACCGCTCACCCTGAGATCGATGGGCCGTCCATTGATGGACCGTTCTTGCGGTCGCGCGCCGTCGACGACCCGGCGGCCTGCACCTTCAACCACACCATCGACCTGCCCGGGCACGGCACCATGGCGGGAGCCTGGGACTTGCGGGCCGGGCTCGACGCGTCCCTCGGCCACGTCGCGGTGGCGGGCAAGCGCGTGCTCGATTTCGGCGCCACCAGCGGCTTCCTCGGCTTCGCCATGGAAGTGCGCGGCGCCGAGGTGGTGTCCTACGACTTCGCCGGCGGAGCCTGCTGGGAGATGGTGCCCTACCCGGATTTCGAGCGCGCCGTGATCGCGCCGGAGATCCGCAACCATCTGCGGCGGTTCGAGAACGCGTTCTGGTTCTCGCATGCCGCCCTCGGCTCGCGGGCGCGGCGGGCCGGCGGCTCGCTCTATGGCGTGCCGGAGGCGATCGGCCCGGTCGACATCGCGGTGCTCGGCAACGCGCTGGCACGCCTGCGCGATCCGTTCCGGGCCCTCCACGGCGCCCTGCGGCTCACCCGCGAGACCGTGGTGGTGACCGAGATGCTGCCGAAGTCGCTGCAATTCCTGCGCTTCCTGCCGCGCAGCATCGGCCTGCCGCTTTTCCTCCTGCCCCGCAGCGACCAGCGGATCCGCTTCGATGCCTGGTGGACCATCGCCCCGACCACGATGCAGGAACTCCTGGCGATCCTGGGTTTCGGCGAATCGACGGTGACCTATCACCGCCAGACGCTGCTCGGGCAGAAGCGGCTCTGCTACACGGTGGTGGCGCGACGGACGGAGCCGACGAATCCGGAATTGTGAGGGGTCTCGCATGGTCGGGAGATGCGCGCCCGAACCCTCCCCCCTCTGCGGCAGGGCTGTCCGGGAAAAAAGAATGGCGCGGGAAATCCCCTCTCCTCCCCGCGGGCGGGAAGAGGCCTGATCTCCGAAGGGGCTCAGGGAGCCGGGAGGGCGGGGTGAGGAGGTGCTGCCGCAGGAGCCTCACGCGTCGAGACCCCCTCGCCCTCGCCCTCGCTCCGGCCGCGCCTCCGGCTTGCTGCGTCGTCCGAACGGAGACACAGCCCTCTCCCCGCGGGCGCAGGGCTGTCCGGAGAAACTTTTTGGTCTGGATGCATGCCCTGCCACGCCGGAGGTGCTCCGGGAGGCGTCCGGTTGTCGAGACCCGAGCATCCGGGCAGGACATGCGTCCCGACGAGACCCGCTTCGTTCAGCGGCTGGGAGGACTCGATCGCCGGCAGATCGCCAAGAGCGTCGCGCGCCACGGCGCCGACGCCTACGACAAGCGCTCCTCCTCCTGAGACCGCTTCCGGAAGATTCCTTCCGGAAGCGGTATCGCCAGCCCGCGCGGCGCCTGAGCGAAGCCGGTTTCCGCATCGCGAAGCGATCAATCCGGCGACTGTATTGCCGGTCAAGGGCCAATCGGCAGTGCCGCGCTTGGTTTTAGCCGTATGGGGGTCAGATCGTTCACCGGCGCGAGCGCGTCAAGGCGGGCGCTGCGCGCCCTCGCGCTTCGCGCGACAAGGCCTTGACCCGCTCCCACCGGCGAACGCCAAGCTCGGCGAGAGGAGCGATGAAGACATCGCTCCTCTCGCTCGTCACGGATCGGATCCCGCAGGGGACGCGGCGTTCTCCTCCCCCCGACCGGCCTCTCCCTGCTGCAACTTGCTCGCCTCGAACGTCGTGTCGTCGCGCACCAGGGCGTTGGCCAGCACCACCAGGCGTCGGCCCGACGCCACGATCGCCACCTTGGCCGGCTTACCCGCCGTTCGCATCGCCCGGTACGGCTCGCGGAAGGCCGAACAGCTGCGCGCCGCCACCATCCCGGCCATGTAGAAGGCCGTGCGCAGGCAGGGACGCCCACCGGCAATCGCGTGGCGGCCCGGGTGAGCCCCGCTCTGGGTCGGATGAGGCGCCATCCCGGCCAGACTGGCCGCCGCCTTGCGGTCGAGCGTGCCGAGTTCGGGCATGTCGGTGATCACCACGCTGGCGATGCGCGAACCGATCCCGGGGATCGAGGTCAGGATCGCGCGCTTGCGCGCCAGGCCAGGCTCGGCGGCGATGCGTGCCTCGAGAGCGGCCTCGACCTCGGTGCAGGCAGCCGTCAGGGCCTTGATCACCGCCCTGTGGCTGTCGGCGATGGCCGGGTCGAGGGCCTGGGCCAGGCGGGTCTTCTCCATGGCGATCAGCTCGGTGAGCTGGCGGCGCCGGGTCGAGAGAGCCTTGAGGGTGATCTGGTCGGGGGTCGGGGCGGGGCGCAGGTGCTCGCTCATGCGCTGAGCAAAGCGGGCGATGAGGGCGGCGTCCAGCCGGTCTGTCTTGGCGATCAGCCCTTCGGCGGAGCGGAACGCCTTGACCTGGCGCGGATCGGCCAGGGCGACGTCGAGCTCGGCTTTACGCAGGGCGGCGATGAGGGGATAGGCGTAGGGGCCGATCGCCTCCAGGGCGACCGTGCGGATCCCGCGCTGCTTGAGCGTCGAGATCAGCTTGGCGATGCCGGTCTCCGTATTGTCCTGACGCACCGGCTTGGCCGCCGGGAAGAAGCCGAGATCGAGGAAGTGCTTGCCGACATCGATGCCGGCCACGGTGGGGATGGTGGCGCTGTGTGACATGGGTGATCCTGTCCTGTACGCGGACGCCTGCACGAGGCAGGGCCCGATCGACTGTCCGGAGCAGCCATCAGGACATCCGGGATCAGGCCGGAAGGCGATCGTGCGGCCATCGCCGTTGAGCGACAGGGGACGCAGACCGGGAAACCGTGAGACCGCCGGATGCCCTCGCCGTAGCAGCCTACGGCCACACATCAGGTACAGGAAACCGTATCACGCAGGCCGTCGGGAAAGTCCAAGTCCGGAACCGACCGTACCCCTGCCGCGTGATCACCGCAGGGCACGACGAGTCGCGAAGAATCGAAAGTCTCGTTGCCGAACCCCGGACGATCACGGCTCCCGGTCCGGCGTGACCTCGCTCACGTACGCGACCATGAAGGTATGGAAGTCGCCGCTGCCGGCGTCGCGGATCGAGACGTACTCGCCGACCACGAAGGCATGCGTGCCGAGGCGGTAGCCGGGTTCGTCGTCGTCGGTCGTGCGGTCGTCGTAGTCGATGAGCCAGGTCGCCCCGCCCTCCCCGCCGGCCCGGTGCACGAGGCGGCCGTGGCGGTCGGGCTCGCCGGTCCAGAAGCGGCGCACGCGGCAATGGTCGCGGGACGCGCGCCAGAGTCCGGCATCGAGGTGCCCGTCCGGCCGGAGCGGCGCGACGAGATCGTAGCCGCGCCCCGCGCTGCCCTCGGGATGCTCGGGGCAGCGCGCCAACGTCAGGGTCACGCGGTGCAGCTCCGCCGACGGGCCCGGCCCGGCCGCGGCATGGCCGCGATCATGCCCGGGACTGTGCGTTCCATGCGCCATGGTCGTCTCCTCACGTCAGGGCCACGGTCCGGTCCTCGACCGCGCGCACGCCCGGGACCGACCAGGCGGCCCGCTCGGCGGCGTCGCGCTCGGCCAGCGACGAGACGGCGCCCTCCAGGGTGACCCGGTCGCCCTCGACCCGGATCGTGATCGCATCGGCATCGAGCAGGGCGTGGCGCCGGAAGGCCTCCAGGATCTTGCTCCGGACCGCGCTCGGCCGGACCTCGGGCCGGACCTCGATGAGGTTCGACACCCCGACGACGCCGGACAGCTTGCGCACCGCGGCTTCCGCCCCCGCCATCTGGTACTGCCAGGGCACGGATCCGGTCAGGGTGATCCAGCCCTTGGCGACGCGGACCTGGATCGCGTCCGTCGGCAGGTGGACCGACCAGTCGATGATGGCGAGCGCCCGGGCGGCGATCTGGTCGTCCATCACCTTCTTGGCCTGTGGGAAGCGGACCTCGATCTCCTGGGCGATGGCGCGCACGCCCTTCACCCGGCGCACGGCGCGCTCCGCCGCGACCTGCTCGGCGTAGCTGCCGACATGGCCGGTCAGGGTGACGACGCCCTCCGCGACGGCGACGCCGATCTCGGCCGCATCGAGGCTGGGATCGAAGTCGAGCTCGTCGAGGACGTCGCGGCGCAGATCCTTGTCGGTCATGACGGCGCTCCTGCATGTCTCGGCGGAACGGCGAGACTCCAGCGGGGGACTTTCGGCGGGTCACGCCGACGAGCCTTGATCCAGCGCAAGGCCGACGCGGCTCTCGGCCCGGGCGAGACCGGCACAACGCTGCATCTCCCGGCGCAGCACGGAGACCGGTTCGTCGGCCCCCGCCGCCGCCAGGTCCACCACGAGGCGCGCCAGGACCGCCTCGTCGTCGAGGGGCACGGTCTCCCCCACGAAGGCGTCGGTGAAGCGCGAGGCCGCGTCGGGATCGAGCGCCATCCGCTCGCCGGCCCAGCGCGCCAGGAGCCGGTTGCGCCGGGTGCGCTCCTGGAAGCGCCGGTCCTCCTCGTGCACGAACCGGCGCTCGAAGGCCTGCTCGCGTTCGTCGAACGTCGTCATGACGACCTCCCCTCTCGCTTCATTGGTGGGCCGGCTGGGCTGCTCAATCCTCGACGAGGCGGTGCATCCGTCCGCGGCGCAGGCTGACCTGCCGGCCGCCGGTGCGCAGGAGCGCCCCCTCGCCTTCGAGCTGCGAGATCGTGCGCGACACGGTCTCGATGGTCAGGCCGAGATAGTCGGCGATGTCGCGCCGCGTCATCGGCAGGTCGAAGGTTCCGGTGCCGCCGAGCCGCGCATCGACGTCGAGCAGGAAGGCGGCGACGCGCTCGACCGCCGAGCGCCGCCCGAGCAGCAGCATGTGGTCCTGGGCGTGGCGCAGGGCCCGGGCCGCCAGGCTCCAGAGCTGGCAGGCGACCTCGGCCCGGTCGGCGGCGACCCGCTCGATCTGCCGCCGCTTGAAGGTCAGGACCCGGGTCCCGGACAGGGCCTCGGCGGTGTGCCGGTGGGTCTCGCCCTGGTCGAAGCCGAACAGGTCGCCGGGCAGGTGGAAGCCGGTGATCTGGCGCCGGCCGTCGCTCAGCACCTTGTGGGTGCGGACCGCGCCCTGCACCACCCGGTAGACGCTCTCCGCCTCCTCGCCCTCGCCGAAGATCTCTTCCTCGCGGGCATAGGCGGAGGGCGTGCCGATGAGGTCCGGGCAGCCGGCGAAGAGGCCGGCGCCGTCGCGGCCCGTGGCTCGGGCGCGGGGGCTCACGACCGGGCGTGAGACAGGGGGCAGGGCCATCTCCGGCGACATCGGTGCACTCCTCATCCCTTCGACGCGGATGAGAATGTCCGGATCGTGGTCACGCGGAAATTCCGGTCGGCCGCGTAAGTGTGTCTGCTTAAGGACATTTACGGAGGCGCGGCCTCGTCGCCGGACGGATGTCGCGGCTTTGAGGCCGGTACCAGTTGCGCTGGATCAAAGCCGGCCGGCCTCGTAGGGAGGAAGCCTCGTCTCCGGCTCCCACCGGAGGCGATCCATGTCGACGCATGCTTCATCCCCGCTCGCCGGTCTCCGCGACCTCCTCATCGGCACGATCGTGGAGGACGAGGATCATCCGGTCTCCCCGGCGATCGGGTACGGGCTCTCGCTGGCGGAGGCGGCGAGCGCCCACGTGACGATCCAGTCCTCCTCCTGGTGCCTCGTCGGCACCGATTCGTGGCTCGCCGGTCCCTCCGACGACGGCGTCACGGCCGTCGACCGCCGCCTCGACGCCCTGGCCCGCGCCTTCGCGGAGAATGCGGCCGGCGCGGCGGCGCAGGCCGGCCTGACCTGCACCTGGGAGACGCCGCGCCTGCCCTATCCGGAGGTGGTGCATCGGCTGGCCGCCGAGGCGCGCCTGCACGACCTGACCGTTCTCGATCTCGATCCGCGCAGCGAGATCCTGTCGCGCGAGACGATCGAGACGGCGCTGATGGCGAGCGGCCGTCCGGTGATCGCGGTGCCGCGCACGCATCCGGCCTTCGCCGGGAGGCGGATCGTCGTGGCCTGGGACGGCAGCCTGCAGGCCGCCCGCGCCGCCAACGACGCCCTGCCGCTCCTGCGCGCCGCCGAGGCCGTCGAGCTCGTCACGGTCGGCGATCCCGACGACCTGCTCACGACCGTGCCGGGAGCCGACTTCGCCCGCCACCTCGCGCGGCACGGCGTCGCCGTCACGGTCACCGACCTGCCGCAGGTGGGCGGCACCGCCGACACGCTGCGCGGCCACGCCGAGCGGGTGCGGGCCGACCTGATCGTGATGGGAGCCTACCGGCATTCCCGCACGCGGGAATTCGTCTTCGGCGGCGTGACCCGCGCGTTCCTGCTCGACGCACCGGTCCCGCTGTTTCTCGCTCATTGAAGGGGAGGCTCGTCATGATGCGGCATCGACCGACGAGGACCGACGCGCTCCGGACCGCGCGCCGGCGCAAGGCCATCCGGCAGACGCTCAGGCCTGCAATCGTCCCGGCGCCGCCGCGACCCGACGACGAGATCCCGATCTCGCCGGTCGCGACGGAAGACCTCGAGCCGTTCGACGCGGAGGATTTGCGCGCCCTCAAATCCGGCTGGACCTTCGTCGAGTGAGGCGCAGCCGCGCGTCCGCCACCGGGATCTGCTTTCAAGACGGGCCCGCCGAATGGGCGCCGGGCGCCCCGGGGCATCGGCGTCACGCCGCCGGCGGGCCCGTGTCCGCGCCCTGATCGGCGCCGGGCCCCGACAGGGCCCGCATCGCGTTCAGGATGACGGCGACGTCGATGGCCTCCTGCACCAGGGCGCCCTGCACCGGCGTGAGCGCGCCGAGGGCGGCCGCGACCATTCCGGCGAGCGAGAGCCCGAGCCCGGCGAGCACGCTCTGGAGGGCGATGGTACGGGCCTTCCTGGCGATGCGGATGGCCTCCGGCAGCGGCGCCAGGCTGTCGACGAGCAGGACCACGTCGGCGGCCTCCGCCGCCGCGGCGGCACCCCGGGCGCCCAGCGCCACCCCGAGATCCGCCGCCGCCAGGGCGGGCGCGTCGTTGATCCCGTCGCCCACCATCATCACCGCCCCGCGCAGCCGCTCGGCGACGACAACCTGCGTCTTGTCCGCCGGGTCGAGATCGGCCGCCACCGCGTCGATCGGCAGGCCCGCGGTGAGCGCTTCCGCCACGGCGCGCCGGTCCCCGGTCGCGAGCACGATCCGGGCGATTCCGCACTCCCGCAGGGCGTCCAGGACGGCGGCACCGTCGCGGCGCAGCGGATCGGCGAAGGACAGGATCGCGGCCGGCCGGCCGTCGACAACCACCAGGATCGTGGCCGCGGCGTCCCGCCCCGCCGGGTCTGGCCCTGTCTGCTGCGACGGAAAGGCGATTCCCTGCGCGCGCATCAGGCGCGGCCCGCCCGCGCTCACGCGCCGCCCCTCCACGAGCCCGATCACGCCGTCGCCCGGGACCTCGGTCACCGCCGACGGGGAGGCAAGGCGCAGGCCGCGCGCCTTCGCCGCCTCGACGAGCGCCCGGGCGATCGGGTGGGCCGAGGCCTGGTCGAGGGACGCCGCCAGGTGCAGGGCCTCCTCCTCGCCGAAGGGCGGCAGCGCCGCGACCGATTTCAGGCGCGCTCGGCCGTGGGTCAGGGTGCCGGTCTTGTCGACGACGAGGATCTCCACCTTGGCCAGGGTCTCCAGGGCCCCGCCGCCCTTGACGAGGATGCCGCGCCGCGCCGCGCGCGACAGGCCGGAGACCAGGGCGACCGGCACCGCCAGGATCAGCGGGCAGGGCGTCGCCACCACCAGCACGGCGAGCGCCCGCAGGGGATCGCCCGCGGCGGCCCAGGCGCCGCCTGCGAGGACGAGCGTGACGACGAGGAAGACGAGGCCGTAGCGGTCGGCGAGCCGCGCCATCGGCGCCTTGGCGGCCCGCGCCGCCTCGACGAGGCGCACGATGCCCGCATAGGTGCTCTCCTCCGCCCGCCGCTCGGCCAGGAGCGTGAAGGCCTGGCCGACATTGAGGCTGCCGCTGAGCACGGCGGTTCCTGCCGCGAAGGACGCGGGCAGCGACTCGCCGGTGAGGCTCGACAGGTCGAGGACGGCGCGGCCCGCGGCGACGCGCCCGTCCACCGGCAGGACGTCGCCGGCCCGCACGAGGATGCGGTCGCCCGGGGCCAGCGCCGAGAGCGGCACCTCGTGCACCCGGACGCCCTCCGCCCCGGTCTCCTCCCGCAGGGCGGTACGCGGCTGACGCGCGATGAGCGCCGTCATCGCCCGGCCCGCCCGTCCGGCCGCATAGGCCTCCAGCGACTGGCCGCCGGCATACATCAGCGCGATGACGGCGCCGGCGAGCGGCTGCGACAGGGCGAGCGCGCCGCCCATCGACAGGAGCGCGACGAGGTCGAGCCCGACATCCCCCCGGGCGAGGCTCGTCGCCACCTGGACCAGCAGCACGGCGAGCACCGCCAGGGTGGCGAGGCTCCAGGCCAGGGCGGCGGCCTCCGGATGGCCGAGACCCTGCGCCGCGAAACCGGCGCCGAGCCCGAGAAGCGGCAGCGCCACGAGCCCGCCGCGCAGGGCGAGCATCCATCCGGCCGGGATCGTCCCGGATGCATCTCTCTCCGCAGGTGACCGCTCCATGACCGCCCTCGCCTCCCTCGCGTTGCCTCTCAGACACGCGCCGAAGTCGGCCGCCGGGCCTTGCGCTGGATCAAGCGCCGGGCCCGGGGCCCGGGGACCGCCGACGTTTGAGCAGGATCAAAGCCGGCCCTCGCCGCCGGCCGCAGGATCGCCGCATGACCCAAACGGGAGGGATGCCATGCTGGCACGCGACATCATGCACCGCGACGTCGTCACGGTGACGCCCGAGACGCCGCTGGGGGCGATCGTCCGGCTGCTCGTCGAGAAGCGGTTCGGCGCCGTCCCGGTGACGGACGATGACGGCCGCCTCGTCGGGATCTTGAGCGAGGCCGACCTGCTCCACCGCGAGGAACTCGGTACCGAGCGGCGGCGCAACCGCTGGCTCGACGCCTTCGCGTCGATCGAGACGCTGGCGAACGCCTACCGGGGCGCCCACGGCCGGCTGGCCCGGGACGTGATGGCGCGCTCCGTGGTCACGGCCGCGCCCGAGACGCCGCTGCACGAGATCGTCGAGCTGATGGAGCGCCGGCACATCCGCCGCGTGCCGATCGTCGAGGCGCGGCCCGACGGGAGCGAGCGAATCGTCGGGATCGTGACCCGCGGCGACCTCGTGCGGGCCCTCGCGACCCTGGTCCCGGCCGCGCCCACGGCCGGCACCGACCAGGCCCTCTCCGACCGGCGCATCCGCGACATGCTGCTGGCCGAGCTCGCCCGCCAGCCCTGGACCGACAAGGCCGAGGGCAACGTCACGGTGCTCGACGGGGTGGTGCATCTCTGGGGCGCGGTGACGAACGAGGCCGAGGCCCGCGGCCTGGTGACCGCGGCGGAGGGTATCCCGGGCGTCGTCGCCGTGCGCGACCACACCTTCGTCGCCTATTGGGGCGCGGATCCGATCATGCTGTGAGAGATTTCTTTATCAAATCGTCAGTATTGACACCCTCCGCGTCATCCCGGGTCTCGTCGAAGACGAGAGCCCGGGATCCATAACCGCTGACGCCGAAGAACATGGCGGTCGACGTTCCGCTTCATCCTGCATCGTCAACGGTTATGGATCCCGGGTTCCGCTGCGCGGCCCCGGGACGACATCAAGGGTTTCACGGCGGTCAGCCGACGCGAACGGGCTCTCGGCGTGCCGCGATCGACCCGGCCTCACCGGCCGCGCCGTCGGTTCAGCCGCAACAGGGCTGCCCGGCATTGCAGCAGGCGCCCGCCTTCTGCTCCTCGAGCCAGCGGTCGCGCGGCTTGCAGCTCGCCGCGCGGGGCGCCAAGGCGACGGTGAGCGACCCGTCCGCCGGACGCGGGCGGGCGGCGGCGTGGAGCTGCATCGGGGCGACGCCGTCGCTGACCTCGAAGGTCAGGCGCGCGCCGAGATCCAGGCCGACATGCTCCGAGACCTTGCGGATGATCGCCGCGAACTTGCCCGCCTTCATGTGCGTGCGGTCGCCGTCGGTCACGTCCCAGAGCTGCACGAAGATCTCCGACCAGGATTCCGGGTTGCCGCCGCAATCGAGGGCGGCGAACCGCCCGGCCTTCACCTCGGTGACGTGGTAGCCGGGGCGGATCGTCCGGCCCTCGTACGAGAAGACCAGGGGCGCGGCCGGCTCGGCGTCGCAGGCGGCCAGCAAGGCGCCGAGGGGAATGTCCTCGGTAGCCGGCGGCGTCGGCAAGGTCGCGTCCATCTTGGCAACGTCCAGCATCGGTGCTACCCCACGTTTCGATATTTCCAGGATTGTAGAAACGTGGACGAGCGTCAAGCCCTCCAGGCCTTCGCGGCCCTGTCGCAGGACACCCGCCTGCGCCTCCTGCGCCAGCTGGTGACGGCCGGCCCCGAGGGCGTGGCGGCCGGCACCCTCGCGGGCGGGGTGGCGGCTCCGCCCTCCACCGTCTCGTTTCACCTGAAGGAGCTGGAGCAGGCCGGCCTCGTCGCCTCGCGGCGGGACGGGCGCTCGATCATCTACAGCGCCGCCTATCCGGCCCTGTCCGGCCTGATCGCCTTCCTGATGAAGGATTGCTGCCAGGGCCGGCCGGAGGTCTGCACACCGGCGGTCGCCGCGCTGACCGCCTGCTGCCCGGAGGGCGAGGAGACCCGCGCATGACCGTCACCCTCTACCACAACCCGGGTTGCGGCACCTCGCGCAGCACCCTCAAGCTCCTGCGGGCCTGCGGTATCGAGCCGGCGGTGATCGAATACCTGAGCACTCCGCCCTCCACGCCGGATCTCGTCGCTCTGCTCGACCGTATGGGCATCCCGGTCCGCGCGGTCCTGCGCGAGCGGGGGACGCCCTATGCGGCCCTCGGGCTGGGCGATTCCGCCATGTCCGACGATGCGCTGCACGCCGCGATCCAGGCACACCCGATCCTCCTCAATCGGCCCATCGTGGTGACGGACAAGGGTGCGAAGCTCTGCCGCCCGTCCGACGTGGTGCTGGATCTCCTGCCGGACGGTCTCGCCGAGACGACCGCGACCCGCGACGACGGCACCCCCTTTCTCCGCGACCTCCCGATCACGGGCGACAGCCCGGACCTGGCGGCGGCTCTGACGGCGGCGGGCCTGCCGACGGCCGACCTGGCCGAATCCGGCCGCACGTTCTTCCGCTACACCACGCTGGACGGTCACGGCGTCGGCTGGGGCGGGTTCGAGCTCTACGGCCCGGACGTGCTGCTGCGCTCGCTGGCCGTGCTGCCGCGCCTCCACGGCCGGGGTCATGGGCGCAACCTGGCGGCGCTGCTGATGCGGCGAGCCTCCGATCGGGGCGCGCGCCAGGCTTACGCGCTGACCGGCGCCCCCGAGGCCCGCGCCTTCTTCGAACGGCTTGGCTTTGCCGCCTGCGACCGTGCATCGGCCCCGGCCACGATCCGGAACACGCGCCAGGCGGCCGGATTGTGCCCGGCCTCGGCCACGCTGCTGACCAAGCCCATCACCCTCTGAAAGCCCGGCCCGGGACCCTCATCGAACCATGAGCACCTTCGAACGCTACCTGACCCTCTGGGTCGCCCTCTGCATCGTCGCCGGCATCGCGCTCGGCCACGTCGTGCCGGGGTTCTTCCACCTCGTCGGCGCGGCCGAGATCGCCAGGGTCAACCTGCCTGTGGCGGTGCTGATCTGGCTCATGGTCGTCCCGATGCTGCTCAAGATCGACTTCGCTGCGCTGGGCCAGGTCGGCCGGCACTGGCGCGGGATCGGCGTCACCCTCCTGGTGAACTGGGCGGTCAAGCCGTTCTCGATGGCGCTGCTCGGCTGGCTGTTCGTGGGCGTCCTGTTCAAGCCCTACCTGCCGGCGGACCAGATCCCCAGCTACATCGCCGGCCTCATCATCCTGGCCGCCGCGCCCTGCACCGCGATGGTGTTCGTCTGGTCGAACCTCACCCGCGGCGAGCCGCATTTCACCCTGTCGCAGGTCGCGCTCAACGACAGCATCATGGTGGTGGCCTTCGCCCCCATCGTCGGCCTGCTGCTCGGCCTGTCCTCGATCACCGTGCCGTGGAGCACGCTGGTGCTCTCGGTGGTGCTCTACATCGTCGTGCCGGTGATCGTGGCGCAGGTCCTGCGACGCAGCCTGCTGGCCTCCGGCGGGCAGGCGGCCCTCGACCGGCTGCTGCGCGCCCTCGGCCCGGTCTCGCTCGCCGCGCTCCTCGCCACGCTGGTGCTGCTGTTCGGCTTCCAGGGCGAGCAGATCCTGGCCCAGCCGCTCGTCATCGCCCTGCTGGCGGTGCCGATCCTGATCCAGGTCTACTTCAATGCGGGGCTCGCCTACCTGCTCAACCGCTGGGCCGGGGAGCAGCATTGCGTCGCCGGACCCTCGGCGCTGATCGGGGCCTCGAACTTCTTCGAGCTGGCGGTGGCCGCCGCGATCAGCCTGTTCGGCTTCGACTCGGGCGCGGCCCTCGCCACGGTGGTCGGCGTGCTGATCGAGGTCCCGGTGATGCTGTCGGTGGTGTGGATCGTGAACCGCAGCCGGGGCTGGTACGAGCGAGGCGCGGCGCAGAGGAACGCGGCGCTCGCGCCGGCCTCCCGTGAGGCCTGAGCCCGGCGCTGCGCCGGGCCGCCTGGCCGTCATCTCGGCCCTCGGCATCGTCGAGATCCTGGCCTGGGGCTCGTCGTTCTACCTGCCGGCGATCCTCGCCGGGCCGGTCGCGGACGGGACCGGATGGCCGCTCGCCGGGATCGTCGGCGGCCTGACCCTCGGCCTCCTGGTCGCCGCTGCCGCATCGCCGCATGTCGGCGCGGTCATCCAGCGCCGTGGCGGCCGGCCGGTCCTCGCCGCGGCGGCCCTGTTCCTCGCGGCCGGCCTCGCCACCCTGGCGGTCGCGCCGGTCCTGCCGGTCTTCCTGGCCGGCTGGCTGCTCCTCGGCCTCGGCATGGCCTGCGGCCTGTACGACCCGGCCTTCGCCACCCTCGGCCGGCTCTACGGCGCGGCGGCCCGGCCGGCGATCACCGCGCTGACCCTCTGGGGCGGGTTCGCCAGCACCGTCTGCTGGCCGCTCTCGGCGCTCCTCGTCGCGCAGATCGGCTGGCGGGGCGCCTGCCTGGCCTATGCCGGCCTGCATCTC
Source organism: Methylobacterium sp. 142-1Y (assembly GCF_057747795.1). Classification (NCBI taxonomy): domain Bacteria; kingdom Pseudomonadati; phylum Pseudomonadota; class Alphaproteobacteria; order Hyphomicrobiales; family Methylobacteriaceae; genus Methylobacterium; species Methylobacterium sp. 142-1Y. The sequence goes on from NZ_CM173224.1 coordinate 3,134,094, forward strand.
CTGGTCACGCTGCCGCTGGTACTGGGGTTCATCCCGTCCACCCCCGCGCTGCCGGCGACGGCGGAGACCCGCGCGGCGGCGGCCGGCCCGCTCTCGGCACGCGAGCGGCGGGCATTCCGGCTGTTCGCCGGGGTGCTGGTGCTCGGCGGAGCGATCATGTCCCTGGTCTCGGTCCACCTCGTCACCCTGCTGCAGGCGCGCGGCGTCGCGCTCGCCTCGGCGGTGTCCTACGGGGCGCTGATCGGGCCGGCCCAGGTCGGCGCGCGGATCGTCGAGATGGCGTTCAAGGGCCGCCACCACCCGCTCTGGACGCTGATCGCGGCCTTCGGCCTCGTGGCGCTCGGCCTCGCCCTGCTCGCCGCGGACGTGCCCGGCCTGGGGGTCTGGCTGGTGCTCTACGGCGGCGGCAACGGCATCTCTTCGATCGCCCGGGGGACGGTGCCGCTGGCCCTGTTCGGCCCGGAGCGCTACCCGCTGCTGGTCGGCCGCCTGGCACGGCCCGGGCTGATCGCCCAGGCCCTGGCGCCGCCGGCCGGCGCGGTCCTGCTCGTCCAGGCCGGCGCGGGCCCGCTCTGGTGGTGGCTGCTCGCCCTCGCCCTGGTCAATCTCGGCCTGATCGGGGCGCTCTGGCGGATGCGGTGATCGCCGGCCGACCCTTGTAGGGCGTCGGTCGCCTGACTGCGCTCCCCGGCGTCCCGTCATGCCGACGCACGACCGAGGGCCGCGCGCACGGCGGGCTCCGCCGCCCCGGCGAGGTTTTCGGCAAGCAGCACGTCGCCGGCCAGCCTCTCCGGCGCCAGCCCCGCATCGAGGCGGCGCCAGGTGATCGTGCCGCAATCGCGCCGGGCCTGGGCGGCCAGGATGGCGGGCGTGGCGTCGGACGGGTCGTTGCGCCGGGCCGCGACGCGCGCCGTCAGGGTGGCGAGCGGGGCCTCGAGCCAGAGACCCCGGAACGTCACCCCGCACGAGGCCGCCAAACCGGCAGCCGCCTCCCGCTCGGCAGGCCGGTCGAACACCGCGTCGAGCACCACCGAGGTCCCCCCCGCCAGGACCCGGGCGGCCTCGTCCCGCATCGTCGCGTAGACCTGCTCGGAGACCGAGGCCGCGTAGGCGCCCGGCGGCAGGCGGGTGAGCGGCACGACCCCGTGCAGGCGCTTGCGGGTACGGTCGCTGCTCACGATCCGGGCGCCCGGGGGCGCACCGAGCCCGGGCGCCAGGGCCGCCGCGAGCGTCGACTTGCCGGACCCGCTCAAGCCGCCGACCGCCACCAGGCCGGCCGGCCGCTCGGCGAGGAGATCCCGCGCCAGGGCGAGATAGGCCCGCGCCTCGCGGCGGGCAGCCGTCGCGGCCGTCTCACTCGCCGTCGCTTCGCTCGCGGTCGCCTGGCTCGCCGTCGCTTGGCTCATGGTCACATGGGCGCGGATCACCGCGCGCACGGCCATCAGGAACGGCATCAGGCCGGCATCCGGCGCGTCGTCGGTCTCGTCGAGGTAGCGATTGAGCAGCAGGTTCGCGAGGTCGGGCCGGCCGCGATGCCACAGGTCCATCACCACGAAGGCGAGGTCGTAGAGCACGTCGATCGTGGCGAGGCGCTCGTCGAATTCGAGGGCATCGAACGGCGTCGGCACACCCTCGAACAGGCAGATGTTGCGCAAGGTCAGGTCGCCGTGGCAGCGCCGGACCTTCCCCTCCCGGCGCCGCGCGTCGAGCCGGTCGGCGTGGCGGGCGAGCCGCCTCCGAAAAAGGTCCGTCAGCGCATCCACCTCCCGGTCGGGGACGAGGCCGCAGGCCCGCAGGCTGCGGTCGCCGAGCGCGACGAGATCGGCCATCGCGGCTGCGCCGCCCGCCTTGGACGCCGGCGCCTCGGCATGGAGCGCGGCGAGGCGCCGGGCGAGGTCGGTCACCAGCGCCGGGGTGAGGCGCCCGTCCTGCACCATGCGGTCGAACAGGTTGTCCTGCGGGAAGCGCCGCATCGCCACCACGGCGTCCACGAGGGGGCCGGGCCCGTCGAGGGCGAGGCCGCCCTCCGTGCCGCGGGTGATCCGGTGCACGCCGCGATAGAGCCGCGCCGCACGGGCATTGGCGGCGATCTCGGCCCGGCACGCGGCGAGCCGGCGCCGGGGGGTCGAGAAGTCGAGGAAGGGAAAGCGCACCGCCCGTTTCAGCTTCAGCACCTGGTCGCCGGCCATGAGGACGACCGAGGCGTGGGTGTCGATCCGCTCGAGGGGCCCTTCCCCCGCGAGCCGGTGGGTCAGGAAGTCCAGGGTCTCGATCTGCGGGCCTGCCGGCATCGGTCTCCTCCCGTCTCGTCAGGCGCGGGGATCGGCGGAGGCGCAAGACCGCCCCATCGCCCACCGTCCCATCGCCCATGGCTTCACCGCCTCGGCCGCCGCCAGATAGGCCGCCGTGATCGCCGCGACCGCGGCGAGGATCGCCGGAGGCGGCGCCGTGAACCCGAGCCAGCCCGCGAGCGGCGTGAACGGCAGCGCCAGGGCGACCGTCAGGGCTGCCAGCGAGGAGGCCGCGAGCGCCGCGCCCGGCCGGTCGCGCCACGGCCGCCCATGGGTGCGGATGACGACGATCACCAGGATCTGCGTCGCCATCGATTCCAGGAACCAGGCGGTGCGGAACACCTCCGGGCCCACCCCGAAGCCGAGGAGCAGCACGCCGAAGGTGAGGCCGTCGAACAGCGACGACAGCGGGCCCATCACGGCGGCGAAGCGCAGGAGCGCGCCCCGGTCCCAGGCCTGCGGATGCGCCGTGCCGTCGGGCTCGACGCGGTCGAACGGGATGCCGAGTTCCGACAGGTCGTAGAGCAGGTTGTTGAGCAGGATCTGCATCGGCAGCATCGGCAGGAACGGCAGGAACGCCGCCGCGAGCGCCATCGACAGCATGTTGCCGAAGTTCGAGCTCGCCCCCATGCGGATGTACTTCAGGATGTTGACCGAGGTCCGCCGCCCCTCGGCGACGCCATCCGCCGCGACGGCGAGGTCCGGGGCGAGCAGGATCATGTCGGCAGCCTCCTGCGCGACGCCGCTGGCGCCCGCGACCGACAGGCCGATATCGGCGTGCCGCAGGCCGGGCGCGTCGTTGATCCCGTCGCCCAGGAACCCGACCACCTCGCCGCCCGCCTGGAGCGCCCGGACGATGCGGACCTTCTGGTCGGGGCTGAGCCGCCCGTAGACGTCGACCGCGCGCACCTGGACGGCGAGCGCCTCGTCGCTCAGGCCCGCCACCTCCGGCCCCGACAGCACCCGGTCGGCGGCGAGCCCGACGAGCCCGGCGAGGCGGCGCACCATGACGGGATCGTCGCCCGACAGGATCTTGACCCGCACGCCCGCGGCGGCGAGCGCCGCGAGCGCCGCGGCCGCGCCGGGTTTCGGCGGGTCGGCGAAGGCGCAGAGTCCCTCGAAGACGAGAGCGGTCTCGCTGCCCGTGCCGGATGCGACCGCGATGCTGCGCAGGCCCTCCTCCGCGAGCCCGTGGACCCGGGCGAGGATGCCTGCGCGCTCCGGCTCGCCGAGCGCGCCGATCCCCTCGCCGTCGCGCCGGGCTTTGCAGCGGGCGAGCACGGCCTCCGGCGCGCCCTTGACGATCAGGAGGCGCCCCTCCGGCCCCTCGGCCAGGACCGATCCGACCCGCTCCGCGTAGTCGAAGGGGCGCTGGCCGACCAGCCGCCAGCCGGTCGCCGCCTGCGGGCTGGCGTCGGTGAGCGCCGCGTCGAGCGGCCCGCGGTCGCCGCCGAGCGCCGCCGCCACGGCGCCGAGCCGGGCCGGCCGGGCAGCAGTGGCGCCCGCCGGGTCGAGGCTCTTCGCCAGGGTGATCTCGGCCGAGGTCAGGGTGCCGGTCTTGTCGGTGCACAGGACCGTCATCTCGCCGAGATCGTGGATGCCGGCGAGGCGCTTCACGATGACCTTGCGCCGCGCCATCCGCAGCGCCCCCCGGGCGAGGGTCACGGTGGTGATCATCGGCAGCAATTCGGGCGTCAGGCCGACCGCCAGCGCCACGGCGAAGAGCATCGACTCGACGACCGGCCGCCCGAAGGCGACGCGCACGGCGATGACCCCGACGACCAGCACGAGGGTCAGGCGGGCGATCAGGAGGCCGAGGTCGCGCAGGTCGCGCTGGAACGGCGACGGCTCCGCCTCCTCCGACAGGGAGGCGGCGGCGGCACCGAACAGCGTGTCGCGGCCGGTCGCGGCCACGAGGGCGATCGCCTCGCCGCTCTGCGCCACGGAGCCGCGAAACAGCGCGTTCACGGCCTCGGCCGGGCTCGTCGCCGCGACCAGCCCCGGCCGCTTCTCGACCGGATAGGGCTCGCCGGTGAGCGCGGCCTGCCCGGCGGTGAGGCCGAAGCTCGCCAGCACCAGGGCGTCCGCCGGCACGATGTCCCCCGCCCGGACGCGGATCACGTCCCCGGGCACCACCTCGTCGACCGGGACGACGCGGAAGGCGCCGTCGCGCCGGACCTCCGCCTTGAGCGCCACGCTGCGCCGCAGGGCCTCGGCCGCCCTCAAGGCCTGGCCTTCCTGGATCGTGTCGAGGCCGATCGACAGCATCAGGATGGCGATGATGATCGCCCCGCCGGCCCAGTCCCCGGTGAGGACGGTGACGAGGCCGGCCGCCGTCAGGATGAGGGCGAGCGGCTCGCCCATCCGGCGCAGCACCGCCCGCGCCGCACCGTCGACCCGGGCTTCCGCGTCGCGGTTCGGCCCGTGGCGCTCCAGGCGTCGCCCCGCCTCCGCGACCGTCAGCCCGTCCGGGCCGCAGGCGAGGCGGGCGCCCAACGCCTCGGGCGTGAGGGTCCAGAACATCGGCGCCGGACCCGGCGATCCGGACGGGCCGGGTCCGGGAAACCGGAGCTCCGGCGGACGGGTCTCGGAGGAGGTGCCGGGGCGGTTTTTGGAGCCGGTGGACGCGCCGACCCGCTGCGCGGTCCAGGATCGCACGTCGTCCCGCAGCATCGGCCGGTCTCCGCCTCCGGCGCCCCGCGGCCGGTGCGGCCACTCTGGGCGTACGGCCGGTCCCTGCCTTGATCCAGCGCAACCCGTCCGGGCCCGCCCCTCGTCCTGCGGGCCGCCCGCAGGCCCTGCGTCATACGATTTCCGACACTCGCTTCGCGATGCGGAAATCGGCTTCGCTCAGGCGTGTGAGGCGAAGCTTCACCGTCGCGGGCTTGCGATACGACTTCAGGAAGCGATCTTCCGGAAGTCGTATCACGCGTCGGTTCCGGGCTCGGACGGCGTCGCTGTCGCGGAAGGTACCAGACGGACCAGCAGGATGCCGACGACCATGGCGGCTACGAAGGTCGCGGCCTGGGCCGGCACGATCGTCAGGAGCGTGAGCGCGGGCCCGGGGCACAGGCCGGCGAGGCCCCAGCCGAGACCGAAGATCGCCGCACCGGCGACGAGGCGCGGGTCGAGGTCGCGCCGGGTCGGGATCTCCAGCCGGGATGCCAGCACCGGCCGGCCGCAGCGTCGCGCGATCGCGAAGCCCAGGGCCGAGACCGCGACGGCCCCCGCCATCACCAGGGCGAGGCTCGGGTCCCAGTGACCGGCCAGATCGAGGAAGGCCAGGACCTTGGCCGGGTCGCTCATCCCGGAGACGAGGAGGCCGAGGCCGAACAGGAGGCCGACGGCGAAGGCGGAGACGGTCTGGGCCATGGCTCACGCCCCGGCGAGGTGGCGCGTGACGAGGACGGTCAGGATGGCGACGGCCATGAAGGTGCCGGTCGCGACCATCGAGCGGGGTGACAGGCGGGCGAGGCCGCAGACGCCGTGGCCGCTGGTGCAGCCGGAGCCGAGGCGCGCCCCGAACCCGACCAGCAGGCCCGCGAGCGCCAGGAGCGGCAACGAGGCGCCGACCGTCACCGTGGGCAGGCTCGCGACGAGGCCGTAGGCGAGCGGTGCCAGGACGAGACCCGCGAGGAAGCCGGCCCGCCAGCCGGTGTCGCGCGAGGGCGCGGCCATGAGCCCGCCGAGAATGCCGCTGATGCCGGCGATGCGTCCGTTGAGGACCAGCAACAGGGAGGCGGACGCACCGATCATGAACCCGCCGAGGGTCGCGCAGAGGGGCGTGAAGCCGTCCATGGTGATCGCTCCGAATCGCCGCGGGGTCGAAACGACGGGCACCGCCTGGCCCGCGGGGCCGATGGCCCATCGTCATCTCGAACGAGACGATATTAAATTAGATAATTCTAATGTACCGTCAAGACGGAGACGTCCGCCCGGCACGGCCCGGTCAGCCGAGGCCGGGACAGAAGATGTCCTTGAGGGTCGCCAGCACCCGGGCGGCTCGGGGATCCTCCAGCCGGTAATGCAGGGTCTGGCTCTCGCGGCGAAACGCGACCAGCCCGTCCTCGCGGAGCCTGGCGAGGTGCTGCGACAGGGCCGACTGGCTCAGCGCGACCTCCTTGGCAAGGCTCGTCACGTCCATCTCGCCGCGGGCGATCAGCAGGCACAGGATGAGCAACCGCTTCTCGTTGGCGAGGAGGCGGAGCAGGTGCGCCGCCTCGGCGGCCTTGTCCTGAAGGCGCGTCAGGTCGGTCGGCGTCGCGGCATCCATCGGCTCGTCTCCCGGACCATCAGGCCCCGCTCGATGAGGCGATCCTAATAGGATGTCGCCGCCCCGTCCCCCGGCGGCCGGCCCGCGGGCGCGTCGAGAGCTCTCCCCCTCGGGTGGACCGCTCGCGCAAAGCCGGGCAGAAGCGGCGTTGCAAAAGCGGCTTTCCGCGCGAGGGCGGACGGGCATGGGGGAGGCGTGACGATGCGGCGGGCAGTGCTGTCCGCGGGGCTGGTGCTGTGCGCCTGCGCCGCCATGGCCGGACCGGCGCCGGGCCAGGGGCGGACCCGACTCCTGCCGGAGAGCGGCCGCGTCGCCGTGCGGCTGACCGCCGAGGAGCGCGCCCGCATCGGCGTCGTGACGGACCGTCTCGCCGCGCAGCCGCACAGGATCGAGATCCTGGCCTATGGCAGCGTCCTCGATCCCGCCCGCATCACCGATCTGACCAACAGCTATGCGGGGGCGGTCGCCTCCTTGCGCACCGCCAGGGCCCGGGCGGAGGTCTCCGCCGGCGCCCTGCGCCGGGCGCGCAGCCTCGGCCCCACGGTCGTCGCCGGCGCGCAGCTGGAGACGGTCGAGGGCAGCGTGCACACCGACGAGGCGGCGGTCGCGGCCGCCGAATCGCAGCTGCGGACCCTCGCCGCCACCGCGCAGCAGGAATGGGGGCCGGTGCTGGGCCGGGCGATCGTCGAGCGGTCCCCCCTCGTCACCCGGTTGATCGAGCGGGCGGACCTCCTGGTGCAGGTGACGCTTCCCTCCGGCGAGGCCATGAAGCCGCCCCCGGCCACGGCCTCCGCCGAAGTGCCGCCCCAGAGCGAGCGGGTGACCCTGCATTTCGTCTCGCCGGCGACCCGGACCGACCAGCGCATCCAGGGCGTCGGCTACTATTACCTCGTCGCCGGCGAGGCCGGCCTCCTGCCGGGCATGAGCGTGCAGGCCTTCCTCACCTCGCCGCGGGAGAGCGTCGGGATCGCGGTGCCGGAAAGCGCGGTGATCCACTGGCAGGGCGGCGCCTGGATCTATCGCGGCGTCGGCGCCGACACCTTCGCCCGGCATCCGCTCAAAGCCGACGCGCCGATCTCCGCCGACCGCTACGTGGTCGACGATCTCGGACCGGAGGCGGACATCGTGGTGACCGGGCCGCAGGCGGTGCTCAGCGAGGAGCTGAGGGGCCAGGTCCAGGCCTCCGGCGACACCGACGACGATTAAAAAGCAGCCCCCGCGTGACCACCCCCGATCCGACCCCGACCGAGCTGCCGCCGGCCGGTAAGCCCGCAGGCCTTCAGGCCGCCCTGGTGGCCTTCGCCGTGCGCCGGCCGGGGATCGTCGTCGCCCTCGCGCTCGCGCTCGTCGCCTACGGCCTCCTCTCGTTGAGCGCGGCCAAGTACGACGTTTTCCCGGAATTCGCCCCGCCCAGCGTCACGGTGCAGACCGAGGCACCCGGCCTCAACCCGGAGCAGGTCGAGGTGCTGGTCACCCAGCCCGTCGAGGGCGCCGTCAACGGCCTGCCCGGGCTTGCCACCCTGCGGTCGAACTCGATCCAGGGGATCTCGGTGGTGGTCGCGACCTTCCGGCAGGGCAGCGACATCTACCGGGCACGCCAGCTCGTCGGCGAGCGCCTGGCCGGGCTCGCCGGCCGTCTGCCCCAGGGCGTGGCGGCGCCTGCGATGACGGCCCTGACCTCCTCGACGAGCGCGATCCTGCTCGCCGGCCTCACCTCCGAGACCCGCTCGCTCATGGACCTGCGAACGGTGGCGGATTGGCGGGTTCGCCTGCGGCTCCTCGCGGCGCCGGGGGTGGGCGAGGTGCTGGTCTATGGCGGCGACGTCCGCTCGATCCGCATCCAGGTCCGGCCGCAGGACCTGATCCGCTTCCGCCTCGGCCTCAACGACGTGCTCGCCGCCGGCCGCCGGGCGACGGGTATCCGCGGGGCCGGCTTCATCGACACGGTGAACCAGCGCATCACCCTGCAGACCGAGGGGCAGGCGGTGACCCCGGCGGCGGTGGCACGCACGGTGCTGATCAACGAGGGCGGCGCGAGCGTGGTGCTGGGCGACGTCGCCGACGTGGCCGCCGGTCCGGAACCGGCGATCAGCGGCGCGCTCGTCGACGGCAAGCCGGGCGTCCTGATGATGATCGGCGCGCAGGTCGGCACCAACACCGTCGAGGTCGCGGCCGGCGTCGAGGCGGCGCTCGCCGAGCTGCAGCCCGGCCTCACGAAGGACGGGATCACCTTACGCAACGACCTCTTCCGCCCGGCCGAGTTCGTCGCGCAGGCCACCGGCCACGTATTGCAGGCCCTGGCGCTCGGCGGCATCCTCGTCGTCGTCGTGCTGGCGGTCTTCCTGTTCGACTGGCGCACCGCGCTGATCAGCGCGACGGCGATCCCACTCTCGCTCATCGGCGCCGTCCTGGTGCTCGGGGCGTTCGGCCAGAGCCTCAACACCATGACGCTCGGCGGGCTCGCCATCGCCATCGGCGAGGTCGTCGACGACGCGGTGATCGGCGTCGAGAACGCGATGCGCCGCCTGCGGGAGAACCGGCGCCGCGCGATTCCCCGGCCGGAGGCCCGGGTGGTGATCGAGGCCATCCTGGAGGTCCGGGTCTCGGTCGCCTACGCGACCTTCGCGGTGCTGCTGGTCTTCCTGCCGGTGCTGGCGCTCTCGGGCGTGCCCGGCCGCCTGTTCGGCCCCCTGGCGCTGGCCTACATCCTGGCGGTGCTGGCCTCGCTGGCCGTGGCGCTCACGCTCACGCCGGCGCTCGCGCGCCTGCTGCTGGCCGGACGAAAAGACCTGCCGGCCCGGGAGCCGCCGGTCACCCGGGCGGTGCGAGGGGTCTACGTCCGGCTGCTCGAGCGCCTGTCGCGGCACCCCGTCCTCGTCGGCCTGGTGGGCCTGCTCGTGGTCGCAGGCAGCGCGGTCCCGGTGCCGTCCTTCGGCGGGGCCTTCCTGCCCGACCTCAAGGAGGGGCACTTCATCCTCCACATGGCGACCGCGCCCGGCACCTCCCTGCAGGAGACCCTGCGGCTCGGCGGCCGCGTCACGGCCGGCCTCAAGGCGGTCCCCGGGGTGCGGGCCGTGGCCCAGCAGGTCGGCCGGGCCGAAGCCGGCTACGATCTCGGCGGGACGCATGAGAGCGAGATCCACATCGACCTCGCGCCCGGCCTCGACGGCGAGGCCCAGGAGCGGGCCGAGGCGGGAATCCACGCGCTGATGGCGGCCACTCCCGGCGCGACCTTCTCGCTCAAGACCTTCCTCACCGAGCGCATCGAGGAGGTGGTGTCGGGCTTCACGGCGCCTGTGGTGGTCAGCATCTACGGGGCGGATCTCGACCGGATCGAGGCGGCGGCCCGGGACGTGGCGCGGGAAGTCGCCGAGGTCCGGGGTGCCGCCGACATCCAGCTCCGTTCACCCGCCGGCCTGCCGCAGATCACCATCGCCTTGCGCTCCGCCGACCTGCGCCACTGGGGCCTCGACGCGGTCGAGGTGCTGGAACTCGCCCGCACCGCTTTCCAGGGCGACACGGTCGGCCAGTCCTACGAAGGCAACGCGGTCTTCAACGTCGTGGTCGTCCTCGCTCCTGCCGCCCGCTCGCGGTTGTCGAGCCTCGGCGACCTGCCCCTGCGCACCCCCGGCGGCAGCACCATCCGCCTGGCGCAGGTCGCCGACGTCTACGAAACGATGGGGCGCTACGCCATCGCGCATCACGGGGCGCAACGGGTGCGGGTGGTGACGGTCAACGTCGAGGGCCGGGACATCGCCTCGTTCACCGAGGCGGTGAAGCGCAAGATCGACCGGGAGCTGACGCTGCCGCCGGGCGTCTATGTCGGCATCGGCGGCGCAGGCGAAGCGCAAGCCCAGGCCCGGCGCGATCTCGCGCTCTATGCCGGCCTCGCCGGGCTCGGGATCCTGCTGCTGCTGGCCGTCGTCACCGGGTCCGTCGCCAACCTGATGCTGATCCTCGTCAACCTGCCCTTCGCCATCGTCGGCGGAGTGCTGGCGGTCGCCGCGACCGGCGGCCTCGTCTCCCTCGGCGTCATCGTCGGCTTCGTGACGCTGTTCGGCATCTCGCTGCGCAACACCATCATGATGATCGCCCATTACGAGCATCTCGTGCTGGTCGAGGGGCGGCCCTGGAGCAGGGCGACCGCGATCGAGGGTGCCGCCGACCGCCTGGTGCCGATCCTGATGACCTCGCTCGTCACCGGCCTCGGCCTCCTGCCCCTGGCGCTCGGCGCCGGCGAGCCCGGCCGCGAGATCGAGGGGCCGATGGCGATCGTCATCCTCGGCGGGCTCGCCAGCTCGACGCTCCTCAATCTCTCGGTCCTGCCGGTCCTGGCGCAACGCTTCGCGCGGTTTCGGCCGTGCCCGACCGTGGCGTGACGCGGCCCCGCCGGTCGTTCCGTCCCGGCGTCCTACATCGAAGAGCGTAGCCTCATCCGTAAACATAAGTTAGTGGCCGTGCATCGCGGTTGACTGATGAAGAACGGTTACGTCCACAGGATTAACCTCCATGGCCGCGCAGTCTGTTTGACGTTTGACCGTTGTCATGCATTCTTTATCGCGAATGCAGACGGGGTGGGGCGATGAACGTCGAAGAGAATGGCTCTGGTGACCGCGTCGTCGATTTGTGTGCCGCGATCATCACGGCTTACGTGTCCAACAATGCGGTGCCGCCGAACGAATTGCCGCCGATGATCGGCGCCATCCACACCACCCTGACCCAGCTGATGGCGCCGCCTCCGCCCGAGCCGCCGAAGCCCGAGCCGCCGATCCCGATCCGCCGGACGGTGACGCCGGACCACATCATCAGCCTCGAGGACGGCAAGCCCTACAAGACGCTCAAGCGCCACCTCGCCGGCCGCGGCCTCACGCCCGAGCAATACCGCGAGAAATGGGGCCTGCCGCGCGACTACCCGATGGTCGCGGCGACTTACGCCTCGCAGCGCTCGGAACTCGCCAAGAACAGCGGGCTCGGCCGCCGCCGCCTGCGCGGAGCCGAGGGCGGCGAGGGCGCCCCCGCCCCGTCCGGGCGGCGCGGGCGGCCCAGGAAATCGACCTGATCGACGGCCTGACGGCTATCCGGCCTCGCCTCTCCCCTCGCGCGGGTGTAGCGTCGGCGGAACAGCCGTGAGACGACGAGGGTTTCCGCCGATGCCGGAGCCGATCACCCAGGCCGAATACTGGAACGGCGATGTCGGCACCCGCTGGGCCGACATGCAGGCGGCGCTCGACCGGGTCTTTTCGCCCCTGACCGTTTCCCTGCTCGACGGCGCGGGCTTGGCGCCCGGCGAGCGGGTGCTCGATATCGGCTGCGGCTGCGGCGAGACAGCCCTCCTGGCGGCGGCGCGCACCGGGCCCGGCGGGGCCGTGACGGCGGTGGACGTGTCCCGGCCGATGCTGGCCCGGGCCCGCTCCCGCCCGGCCACCGGCGCGGCGATCACCTGGATCGAGGCCGACGCCCAGAGACATCCCTTCGCACCGGAACACGACGTCGCGCTGTCACGGTTCGGTGTGATGTTCTTCGAGGAGTCGCGCGCGGCTTTTGCCAATATCCGGCGGGCCCTGCGGCCGGGCGGGCGCCTCGCGATCCTGTGCTGGCGTGCGCTGTCCGAGAATCCCTGGGTGAGCGTGCCGCGCGGCGCGGTGCTGAGCGTGGTGCCCGAGCCGGCTCCGTCGCCGCCGGGAAGCCCAGGACCGTTCCGGTTCGCGGACGGGGACGCGCTGGTCGCGCTTTTGGGAGAGGCGGGCTTCGCGAGCGCCGCGGTCGCACCCATCGACCATCCGGTGGCGATCGGGGCCGACGCGGAGGAAGCCGCGCGCTTCTCCGCCACCGTCGGGCCGATCGCCGGGCTGTTGCGCGAGATCGAGGATCCGGCCTTGCGCGAGCGGGCCGTGGCGGCCTTGCGGCAGGCGATGCCGGCGGATCGCCCGGTGAGCCTCGGCGCGGCCTGCTGGCTCGCGACCGCGGTCAATCCGGGCTGACCGGGGCCGCCGCGCGGTCGCCCCGGTCGTCGATCCCCGGCCGTCCGGTCCGTCAGACGCCGCCGGCCAGCACCGCCACGCCCGCCACCGCGACCGCGGCCCCCGCGAAGGGCAACGCGCGCCCTTGCGCGACGCGGCCGGCGGCGAGCCCGAGGCCGATCCCGGCGAGGTGCAGCAGCGCGCTCGCGGCGAGGAAGCCGAGTCCGTAGGCGAGGCCGGAGGCGCTCTCGGGCATCTCGGCGCCGTGGGCATGGCCGTGGAACACCGCGAAGGCCCCGACGAGGGCGAGCGCCGCCGCCAGCGGCAGGCCGGCGCCGAACGCCGCCGCGAGGCCGAAGGCGACCACCGACAGGCCGATCCCGGCCTCGACGAAGGGCAGCGCGATCCCGGCGGCGCCGAGCGCCCCGCCGACCGCCATCATGCCGAGGAAGGCCAGCGGCACCGCCCAGAGGGCCCGCCCGCCCCGCGCCGCCGCCAGCAGGCCGACCGCCACCATGGCGAGCAGGTGGTCCGCCCCGCTCAAAGGGTGGGCGAAGCCCTGCGCGAGCCCGGCGGCGTCGCCGTGGCCCGGATGCGCCAGGGCGGCCTGGGAGGAGAGGAGCAGCAGGGCGGCGGCGAGGCCGGCGTGACGACGCATGATGGAGAACTCCCGGAGCGGGGTGGCGAAACCGTCGTGCAGGAACCGTACCGCAAGCCGGGGCGTGAACGAAACTGGTCCGGGCCGCGGCGGCGGCCATGGGACACGATCTGCGGCAAAACGGGCCGGGCCGGGGACGGCGCCGCGCGCCCCGATCCCGACGCCTCAATCCTGACATGCTGGCACCGGAGAGACAGCCTCGCACAAGGACCGCATCGGAGCGTGACGCCGGTTGGGGACCGCCTCCCGCCCGCCGTTGATTTCCCTGCCTGGGCCACGCATGGTCGCGGCGCTGCGGAAGCGTACCGAAGCGTCCTTCCGCCGTCGTGGCTCGTCCGCGGCGGCGCCGGAACGGATGAGCGAAGGAGAGACGGTGAAGCGCGCGCGGCTCGACCCGGTCGGATCCCAGCAGGCGCCCCGCGGCCGGTCCGCCGATCCGGGCCGCGAACCGCCGCTCGACCTCTCGGGCGCCGCCTCGCCCCGTTCCGACCGGCGCGACGTGAATCTCCGCTGGCTCACGGCCTGCGTTCTCACCGGCATGACCGGCGCCGGCCTGATCGGCTCCGCGATCTGGGTCTCGCTGCAGGGCGAGATCACCTTCGCGGAGCTGCCGCAGGCCGTGACCGTGGCGCCCCGCCCGGTCGCCAGCGAGGGCGGCACCAACCTCGCCCGCAAGGGCGACCGGTTGGTGCGCAACCCGATGGTGGCGCTCGCCAAGCAGAGCTTCAAGGCCCCGGTGACCTTGAGGGCCGGCGAGCGCGAGATCATCAAGGTCCGGCCCTTCGTGCGGATCGCCACCGCGCTCTCGGCCACCGCCGGGATGGCGGCGACCGACATTCCAGCCTTCGATCCGATGCGCTTCTTCGCCGATCCGGGCAACGACCGCGCCCCGGAGGCGCAGGCCGCGACGAATGCGGACGCGCCGGATGCCGAGGTATCGGTGGTCAAGCGCGATCTCGGCGACCTCGCGGTGCCGACCGGTTCCCCTGCCCTCTCGGACGAGGACGTGGCGGCGCAGATCGAGGAGGAGCGGCGCCTCGCCGCCGAGGCCGGGCGGCGCGCGGCGCTCCCGATCGCCCCCCAGCTGATGCTGTCGCGCACCCTGCGCAGCATGGCGACGCTGCCGGGCCTCGACGGCGGCGGCGATTTCGGCGGCGCGTCCGGCCCGTTCAAGTCGATCGAGGTCCGGGTGATGCGCGAGAACGTCACGGACCTCGCCAAGATGGAGCGCGAGCGCGACGCGCCGCTGGTCGAGGATCGCGACGTCGCGATCAAGCGCGGCGAGACTCTTGAAGGCGTGCTGAGGGCCAATGGCGGCCTCGACGAGCAGATCCGCCCGATCCTGGCGGCTTTGGGCACCCGCGTCCGCTCCGGCGCGGTCGGCGAGGGCCAGCAGATGCGGCTCCAGGTCGGCCCCGGGCCCCGGGCCGGCGATCCGCGCCAGCTCACCCGGGTGATCCTCTACGGCGAATCCGGCGTCGAGGCGATCGCCGCCATGAACGACCGCGGCGCCTTCGTGTCGGTGGCCCCGCCGGTGCCGGAGGGCACCGCGCAGAAGCCGGCGGCGAAGCCGGAGGCCGAGGACGACGAGGACGGCGGCACCGGCGCGCGCCTCTACGCCAGCCTGTACGAGACCGCCGCGCGCCACGACCTGCCGCGCTCCACCGTCGAGGACCTGGTGCGGATCTTCGGCTACGACGTCGATTTTCAGCGCCGCGTCGCCACCGGCGACGGGATCGAATTGTTCTATACCTACGACGAGGAATCCGGCGGCTCGGCGGAGCGGCCCGACATCCTGTTCGCGGCCCTCAATCTCGGCGGCGAATCGCGGCGGATCTACCGCTTCCAGTCGCCCGACGACGGCAGCGTCGACTATCTCGACGAGGCCGGCCGGTCGCTCAAGAAGTTCCTGATCCGCAAGCCGGTCGCCGACGGCAACATGAGCTCCGGCTTCGGCTATCGCCGCCACCCGGTGCTCGGCTACGCCAAGCTGCATACCGGCGTCGACTGGTCGATCCGGATCGGCACCCCGATCTTCGCCGCCGGCAACGGCACGATCATCAAGGCGGAGTGGGATTCGGGCTACGGCCGCCGGGTCGAGATCCAGCACGCCAACGGCTACGTCACCACCTACAACCACATGTCGCGATTCGGCCGCGGCGTCAGCGCCGGCGCCAAGGCGCGCCAGGGCCAGATCATCGGCTACGTGGGTTCCACCGGCCTCTCGACCGGCGCGCACCTGCATTACGAGGTGATCATCAACGGCCACTTCGTCGACCCGATGAAGATCCGCGTGCCGCGCGGCCGCGAGCTCGACGGGAGGCTCCTCGCCGAGTTCCGCCGCCAGCGCGACCAGATCGACGGGCTGATCCAGAAATCGGGCGCACCGACGACACTGGCGCAGCGCGAGGCGATGCGCTGAGGGTGCGGTTCGATGTATCGAGCCTCTCTGTCCAGACCTCGCCCTCATCCTCCGATGCCAGTCGATTGAAAATCGACTGGCATCGGAGGATGGCTCCAATAATCGCTCAGATCCCCGGAGCCCTCCTTCGAGGCTCACTCCGTTCGAATGCGATCTTCGATCGCCAGCACCTCAGGATGAGGTCGCGGATGGGATGGAACAGAGCTGCTCGAGAGCGGGCATCCTGGCTCGGCTCCCCCTCCGGGCTCTCCCCTCACCCCCGCGTCATCACCACGTCCAGTTGCGGCTTCTGGTTGATGGTCTGGAACACCACGCAGTAGCGCTCGGTGAGCTTCAAGAGCTGATCGAGCTTCTCCTGCGGCGCGTCCGAATCGACCTCGAAGCTGAGCCGGATCGCCCGGAAGCCCACCGGTGCCCCCTTGTCGACGCCGAGCGTGCCGCGGAAATCGAGGTCGCCCTCGGCCTTGACCAGCCCCTTGCGCAACGGGATCTCCAGGGCGGTCGCCACCGCCTTCAGGGTCACGCCGGCGCAGGCCACCAGCGCTTCGAGGAGCATGTCGCCGGAGCAGAGCTCGGCGCCCGATCCGCCGCTCGCCGGATGCAGGCCCGCTACCGCCAGCGCCCGGCCGGTCTCGACCTTGCAGGCGATGCCGCCGTCATCGAGCGAGCCTTGCGCCGTCAGGGTGACGACGGCCGCCTCCGGATCGCCGCGGTAGCGGTCCTTGATCGGGGCCTGGAGCGAGCGCAGTTCGGTGGCGTCCATCGGGTATCCTCCCTGTTTATGGGCGAACGGCTTAGCATCCCGCGCCGGTCACCGGCCAGGGCCCACGGGAGCGGACTCCCCCGATCGATTCGCCCCCCTCGCCGGCGGCCAGGCTCTCGCGGATCTCGCCGTCCGCGCCGCCGAGGGCCGGCGGCATGCGGCGCACCGGCAGGCGGCGGCCGTCGAGCCGGTAGGGCGGCACCAGGACATGCGCCTCGGCGATCGCCTCCCCGCCCTGGGGCTGGAGGAGGCCGGCCCGCCGCGCCCGCTCCGAGGTCAGCGCCTCGTGCAGGCCCAGCACCTCGCCGCAGGGGATGCCGGCGGCGGCGAGCCGGGCGAGGAGATCGGCCCGGCTCCGCTTGCCCAGCTCCGCCTCCATCAACGGCACGAAGACGGCGCGGTTCTTCGAACGGTCGAGATTGGTGGCGAAACGCGGATCGGTGACGAGGTCGGGCCGCTCCAGCACCTGCTCGCAGAAGCGGCGGTACTGCGCATTGTTGCCCACCGTCAGCACGATCGGCCCATCGCCGGTCTCGAACACGCCGTAGGGCACGATCGACGGATGCGCGTTGCCGAAGCGGTCGGCATCGTGCCCCCGTACCATCGTCTCGAGGCCGTAATACGAGGTCATCGCCAGCCCGCAATCGAACAGGGCGAGTTCCACCAGGCGGCCCCGCCCGGTGCGCTCGCGCTGGAACAGGGCGGCGAGCACGGCCTGCGCGGCGTATTGGCCGGTGAACAGGTCGACCGCCGCGATGCCGAACTTGAGCGGTGGGCGCCCGGCCTCGCCGTTGAGCGACATCAACCCCGCCTCGCCCTGCACCACGAGGTCGTAGCCCGGCCGCGCGGCTTCCGGCCCGTCGGAGGGATAGCCCGAGACCGAGCAGTAGATCAGCCGCGGGTTCTCGGCCGCGAGCGCCGCGTAGCCGAGGCCGAGCCGGTCGGCGCCGCCGGTCTTGAAGTTCTGCACCACCACGTCGGCCTGCCGGGCCAGGTCCCGCACCAGGGCGAGACCGTCCGGGTCGGCGAGGTCGACGCCGATCGAGCGCTTGTTGCGGTTCACGCTGTCGAAATACGAGGTGTTGGTCGCGCCGGTCCTCAGGCCCCAGTCGCGGGTGTCGTCGCCGCGCTCGGGATGCTCGACCTTGATGACGTCGGCGCCGAGATCGCCCAGCACCTGCGCGCACCAGGGTCCGGCGAGCACCCGCGACAGGTCGAGTACGCGGATGCCGGCGAGCGGCAGGTCGTCGGGGTCGAACAGCATCACACCTCTCCTCGATCGGGCAGCGGCGCGCCCCGCCCGGTGCCTCCCGTATGTCCGCCCGGCAGCCGCCCGCCGCAAGCTCGGCGCGGGACGGCGAGGGCCCGACAGGCATTCGCGCTGCGGTCGCATGACCTGCCGCTTGCGCGCATCGCGCGATGATGGTTGACCGGAAGTCGACCCTCGGGCTACCGTTCCGGGCAAATAATATTTCCGACGGCCTCGACGATCGGGGCTTTCTCCTCACCGAACGCGCACCTGCGATCATCAGCCGGATAAGGAACAGCCGCCGCCATCGCCGGCCGCTGCTCTCGACAACCAGCGGAGTCCGCCATGTGGCGACAGGGTGATATCTTCATCCAGGAAATTCCGGCGCTGCCGCAGGAGGCCGCCGAGCGGCCGCTGCCGCACACCGTGCTCGCCCACGGCGAGATCACCGGCCACAGCCACCGGGTCGCCGATCCCGCCGCCCTGTTCGCCGGCGAGAACTGCTTCTACCTCGACGTGCAGGCGGAGCGAGCCCGCGTCGTCCACGACGAGCACGGCACGATCACGCTGGCGCGCGGCATCTACCGGGTCTGGCGGCAGCGCGAATACACGCCCGAGCGCATCGTGACCGTGCAGGACTGAAAGCCGGTGAGCCGCCGACCGCCCTCCGCCACCCGGCGCGTGCTGCGCCCGAACGAGACCCTTGGCCCGCTGGAGGCCGCCGCCCCGCTCGACCGGCTCGACATGCCGCGCAACGAGGCCGCCCGCACCCTGCCGGACGGCCTCGTCTGCCACCGGATCCTGGCGCCCGAGAGCCGGATCGAGGAGATCGGCGGCGCACTTCGCTGCCGCGAGCTGGTGCTCGACGGCGGGGCGGTCGCCCGCATCGCCGACGGCGTGCGGATCGATTACCGGCTCTCGGCTCGCGGCTGCCACCGGCTGACGGCCCTGCCGGCGGATTTGCGCGCCGGCATCGTCGACCTGCGCGACTGCCTCGCCCTGGAGCGCCTGCCGCCCGGCCTGTCGCCGGCCTTCCTCGATCTCGCGGGCTGCACCGCGCTCGCCCGGCTGCCCGGCGATCTCGCCCTGCGCGGCGGCCGGCTCGACCTGCGGGACTGCGCGCTCATCGACGCCCTGCCCGAGCGCGGAACGGTCGCGCAACTCGACATCGCCGGCTGCGGCCGGATCGACCGCGTCCCGGAAGGGTTTCGCGTCACCTCGTGGATCGACGTCGCCGGCTCGGGCCTCACGGCGCTCCCGGCCCATCTCGACGGGGTCGGCCTGCGCTGGCGCGGCGTGCCGGTCGATACCCGCATCGCCTTCCGGCCGCACGAACTCGGGATCGGCGAGATCCTGGCCGAGCGCAACGCCGAGCGGCGGCGGGTGATGCTGGAGCGCTTCGGCTTCGAGGCCTTCATGGCGGCGGCCGCGGCCGAGGAACTCGATGCCGACCACGACCCGGGCGGCGAGCGCCGGCTCCTGCGCGTGACGCTCGAGAACGACGAGCCCCTGGTCTGCGTCTCGGTCGGCTGCCCCTCGACCGGGCGGCGCTACTTCCTGCGCGTCCCGCCGACCATGACCACCTGCCACCAGGCCGTGGCCTGGACGGCGGGCTTCGACGACCCGGCCGACTACGCGCCGCTGGTCGAGACCTGAGCCCCCGACCTCGCTCGCCCCTTTGCCTGACATCGTGCCCGAGGAGCCGGGACCATGCCCTACGAGAACCTGACCACCTTCTTCGGCAAGCCGGTCGAGGACTTCCAGAGCGGGACCGAGGCGTGGGACGTCGCCCGCGCCGTACCGCGCTTCCGCATCGAGTACGACTCCGAGGACAGCGTCCCGATGCTGCTCGCTGCTTACGCAGGCCTCCCCGGAATCGAGGCGACAGACGCCATCGTCATCGGCTACTGGCAGGGCGACGACTCGCAAGGCTCGTCCCAGGAGGTCGTCGAGGCGCTGGTGACCTATGCCGAGCGCGTCCCCAACCTGCGCGCGCTCTTCCTCGGCGACATCGTCTCGGAGGAGAACGAGATTTCCTGGATCAACCAGAGCGACCTGTCGGCGCTCTGGCCCGCCTTCCCGAACCTGGAGCACCTGCAGGTGCGCGGCGGCACCGACCTGGCCCTCGGCCGGTTCGAGGCGCCGCATCTGACGGCCCTGATCCTCGAATCGGGCGGGCTGCCGCGCCGGGCGGTGCGGGACGCGCTTGCCGCCGGGGCGCCGGAACTGCGCCACCTCGAACTCTGGCTCGGTACTGAGGAATACGGCGGCGACACCACGCCGGACGACTTCGCCGATCTCTTCGCCGGCCGGCTGTTCCCGAAGCTCGAGACCCTGGCGTTACGCGACTGCGCCTATGCCGACGACCTCGCCGTCGCGCTCGCCCAGGCGCCTTTGCTGGAGCGGATCACCACCCTCGATCTGTCGCTCGGCAACCTCACCGACCGGGGCGCCGAGGCGCTGCTGGCCTCGCCCGCGGTCGCGCGCCTGTCCCGGCTCGACCTGCACCACCACTTCCTCACCGACGCCACGACAGGGCGGCTCGAGACGCTCGGGCCGGCGGTCGATCTCTCCGACCGGCAGGAGGAGGAGGAATACGGCGGCACGATCTACCGCAGCATCGCCGTCTCGGAATGACGGTTCCCGCCGGCTCCCCGCTCGCGCCCTCCGTCATCCTCGGGGAAGGGGATGGCGAGCGCGCGGAGGGGTTCAACGCCGCCCTGGTGCGGGCCGGGCTGCCGCCCGCCCACGTCCTCGACTATGCCCGCTTCGCCGAGGCGCCGGACCGGCTCGCCGGCTTTTTCCCGGAGGGAAGCGGCCTGCTGCGCCTCGACTCGCCCGGCGGCGCCTCACGCATCCGCCGGGCGCTCCTGCGCCTCGCCGGCGCCGAGGAAGAATCAGGTGGCGATACGGGCACGCGGCTGCGCCCCGACCATGCCGTGCAGAATGGGCTGTCGGCGGCGATTCGCCTTGCCCGCCGGATCCTGCCGCCCGGAATCGTCGCGACCCACGACGCCGCTGCAGTCGCCCTGCTCTACGACAAGCGCGCCTGCCACGACGCCATGCTGGCGGCGGGACTGCCGGTGCCGCGGGCGCTGCCGCCGGTGGACGATTTCGAGGCCTTGCGCGCGGCGATGCGGGCGGGCGGGCTCTCCCGGGTCTTCGTCAAGCCGCGCTACAGCTCGGGGGCGGCGGGCATCGTCGCGCTCGCGGTCGCCGGCAACGACATCGTGGCGCTCTCCTGCGCCGAGCACGCGCCCGGCGACGGCACGCTGCACCACACCCACCGGCTGCGGCGCCTGCGCGGGCCGCAAGCCGTCGCCCTCGTCGACGCGATCCTGGCGCAGGACACGCATGTCGAGCGATGGGTGCCCAAGGCGGCGATCGGCGGGCGCCCGTGCGACCTGCGGGTGCTGGTGGTGGCGGGCGAGCCGGCCCACATCGTCCTTCGCCTCGCTGGCGGGCCGATCACCAACCTCGATCTCGGCGGGCGCCGGGCCGATGCGGAGGTGTTGCGGGCGCTCGCCCCGCCCGCCGCCTGGGAGGCGATGCTGGCGGATTGCCGCCGCTTCGCCGCTCGTCTTCCCGGCAATCTCCACGTCGCCTTCGACGTCGCGCTCACGGTGGGCTTGCGCCGTCACGTCTTCTTCGAGGCGAACGCCTTCGGCGACCTGATCCGCCGCGTCGCCTTCGCGGGGCACGACCCCTATGGCTGGCAGGTCGCGTGCCTGCCCGCCTGGATCGCCGGGCGCCGCTCGCTGGGGCTTGCCGCGTGATCCGGGCCGCCGACCTTGTGGGCACGCACGACATCCTGCTCGTGACACTCGATTCGCTCCGCTACGACGTGGCGGAGGCCGCGCTCGCGGCGGGCCGGACGCCGAACCTCGCGCGCCTCCTGCCCGGCGGGGCCTGGGAGCGCCGCCATGCGCCGGGCAGCTTCACCTACGCCGCCCACCAGGCGATCCTCGCCGGCTTCCTGCCGACGCCCGCCGCACCTGGGCCCCATCCGCGCCTGTTCGCGCTGGCCTTCGAGGGCAGCCGTACCACCGGGCCGGACACCGCCGTGTTCGACGCGCCCGACATCGTCTCGGGGCTTGCCGGGCGCGGCTACCACACGCTCTGCATCGGCGGCGTCGGCTTCTTCAACCAGCGGACGGCCCTGGGACGCGTGCTGCCGGGCCTGTTCTTGGAAAGCCACTGGCGTCCCGGCTTCGGCGTGCAGGCGCGCGACTCGACCGGCGCGCAGGTCGGCCTCGCGGTCGAGCGGATCGCGGCCCTGCCCCCGGAGCGGCGCCTGTTCCTGTTCGTCAACGTCTCGGCGACCCACGCCCCGACCCGCCACTACCGGCCCGGGGCGAGCCGGGAGAGCCCGGAGACGCAAGAGGCCGCGCTCGCCCATGCCGACGGCGCCCTGGGCGCACTCTTCGCGGCCCTCGGGCGGCGGGCTCCCGCCCTCTGCATCGTCTGCGCGGATCACGGCACCGCCTTCGGCGAGGACGGCTATCACGGGCACCGCCTCGCCCATCCGTCGGTCTGGGACGTGCCCTACGCCGAATTCATCCTGGAGGGCATGCGATGAGCCACGCGGCGGCGATCCTCGCCGGGCCGGTCTATGGCGGTTACCAATATGCCTATCCGCACAAGACCGCCTACCGGCCGCTGACCCGGCCGGTGCCCCTGCGCGAGGTGTGGGCGGAGGAGCCGAAGACCGGACTGTTCCTCTACGTCCACATTCCGTTCTGCCCGATGCGCTGCGGCTTCTGCAATCTGTTCACCCTGACCCGGGGCGAGGGACGTGTCGGACCCTATCTCGATGCCCTGCGGCTCCAGGCCGAGACCGTCGCCGAGAGCCTCGGCCCCCTGCGGGTCGCCCGGATGGCGATCGGCGGCGGCACCCCGACCTTCCTCGATCCGCCCGACCTCGACCGGCTGTTTTGCGACCTGCGGGCCACCTTCGGCGCCTCGCCGGCCCTGGTCCCGACCTCGGTCGAGACCGCGCCCGGCACCACCACGCCGGACCGCCTCGCCGTGCTGCGGGCGCACGGGGTCGAGCGCATCAGCATCGGGGTCGAGTCGTTTCGCGGCGACGAGACCCGGGCGATGGGCCGGCCGCAATCGCGCGACGCCGTCGAGGCAGCGCTCCGGGCGATCCGCGACGCCGGCATCCCGGTGCTCAACATCGATCTGATCTACGGCGCCGCCGGGCAGACGCCCGCGCGCTTCCTCGACTCGGTAGAGGCGGCGCTGGCCTGGGAGCCGGAGGAGCTTTTTCTCTATCCCCTCTACGTTCGGCCGCTGACCGGGCTCGGCCGGCGCGGCGGCTCCACGGAGGACGACCGGGCCTGGGATGCGCGCCGCCTCGCGATCTACCGCGCCGCCCGCGACCGGCTTCGCGCCGCCGGCTATGCCCAGGTCTCGATGCGGATGTTCCGGCGCGAGCCCGAGGCGGTGTGGGGCCCCGCCTATGATTGCGCCCGCGACGGCATGGTGGGACTGGGCGCCGGGGCGCGCTCCTACACCGCCGCCCTGCATTACTCGACGGCCTACGCGGTGGGACAGGCCGGCATCGCCGAGATCGTCGCCGATTACGTCGCCCGCGAGGCCGGCCGGCACGGGCGGGCCGATTACGGCGCCTGGCTCGACGACGAGGACCGGCGCCGCCGCTTCGTGCTGATGCACCTGCTCCAGTGTTCCGGGCTCTCCGTGGGAGCCTATGCCGAACGCTTCGGCACCCCGCTCCTCGACGACCTGCCGGAGCTGGCGGGCCTGATCGAGGCGGGGCTCGCCACGCTGGAGGCCGGCACCCTCGCGCTCAATGAAGCCGGCCTCGAACGCTCGGATGCGATCGGCCCCTGGCTCCAGGCCGCGGGCACGCGCGAGCGGATGCGCGCCTTCGCGCTCCGGTGAACGCCGTGAGCGCCCCTCTCGACATCCTGTACCGGGGCCCGCTCGCGAGCTGCAACTACGCCTGCCCCTACTGCCCCTTCGCCAAGAGGCGCGACAGCCGCGAGACCCTGCACCGGGATGCCGCGCAGCTCGCCCGCTTCGTCGAGTGGGTGGCGGGGCAGAGGCAGCGCAGCCTCGGCATCCTGTTCACGCCCTGGGGCGAGGCCCTGATCCGCCCCGCCTACCGGCGGGCGATGGCCGAGTTGAGCCGGATGCCGCAGGTGCGCCGGGTCGCCGCGCAGACCAACCTGTCCTGGCCGACCGGCTGGCTCGATGCCTGCAAGCCTTCGCGCATCGCGTTCTGGTGCACCTTCCACCCGGGCGAGACCTCCCTCGACCGCTTCCTTGCCCGCTGCGCCGCCCTCGACGGGCGCGGCGTCAGCTACAGCGTCGGAGTGGTGGGCAAGCGCGAGCACTTGCCAAGCATCACGGCGCTCCGCGCGGCCTTGCGCCCCGAGATCTATCTCTGGATCAATGCCTATCGGGACGAGGGCCCGAACCATTACGCCGAGGACGACCTGGCGCTCCTCCAGGCGATCGACCCGCTGTTTGGCATCAACCGGGCCGGCATCCGCAGCCGCGGCCGGGCCTGCGCCACCGGCGAGAGCGTCATCAGCGTCGACGGCGATGGCGAGGTCCGCCGCTGCCACAGCGTCAAGACCCGGATCGGCAACCTCTACGACCCGGATTTCGACGCCGTCCTGGCGCCGCGCCCCTGCCCGCTCGCCCAGTGCCGCTGCCATATCGGCTACGCCCACATGCCGCATCTGGGGTTTCGCGACCTGTTCGGCGACGGGCTGCTGGAACGGGCGCTGCCGATCAGGCCGGCGGGCCCGCGCGCGGCGTCGAAGCCCTGACCGGCGGCATCGGCGGCGGCGATCTCACCACCACATCGCGGCGGCATCCGGCCTCGCGCGGTCGGGCTCGCCTTCCGGGCGCAAGGAGCGGTCGAGGCTCGCCAGGATCGTGCGGGCAGCAGCCTCGCTGCCTGGCGCCGAAGGCTGGCGCGGGCGGCTCAAGGGGAGCGGGATCGTGTCGTCGATCCGGCCGGGCTTCGGGCGCAGCACCACGGCCCGGTCGGCGAGCGCCACCGCCTCGGCGACGTCGTGGGTGACGAGGAGCACGGTCGGCCGGCTCTCCTCCCAGAGCGCCAGGAGGTGGCGATGCAGTCCGGCCCGGGTCAGGGCATCGAGAGCCGAGAAGGGTTCGTCGAGGAGCAGCACCTTCGGGGCGGCGACGAAGGCGCGGGCGATCGCGACGCGCTGTTGCTGGCCTCCCGACAGGTCGCGGGGCCAGCGCCCGGCATGCTCGGCGAGGCCGACGCGCTCCAGGGCGTGGGCGACACGGGTCCGGCGCTCGGCCTTCGCCAGGTCGGCGAGGCCGAAGGCGACGTTGTCGGCGACGTTGAGCCAGGGTAGGAGCCGCGGCTCCTGGAACACGATGCCGACCCCCGGATGCGGCGCCGTGATCGCCTCGCCGTCCAGGCTGATCCGGCCGGCGCTCGCCCGGTCGAGCCCGGCGATCAGGCGCAGCAGGGTGGTCTTGCCGCAGCCCGAGCCGCCGATCAGCGCCACGATCTCGCCGGCCCGGACCTCGAGCGAGAGGTCGGCGAGCGCCCGCGTGCCGTCGGCATAGGTCTTCGACAGGCGATCGAGGATCAGCATGGCGCCTGCGTGGTCTGCGGCGGCGGCATCACGAGGACCTCGTCTCTCCCATTCGCGACCTCATCCTGAGGTGCTGGCGATCGTAGATCGCAGACTGACAGGAGCCTCGAAGGAGGGCTCCAGAAGTCTCTGCGCGCACTGGAGCCCTCCTTCGAGGCTGCTGCGCAGCACCTCAGGATGAGGTCGTGGGTGGGAGTGAACGGGTCGATCACGGCGGACAGTCTCTCGTCATCAGCCTATCAGAGCGCGTCCCGCGCGGTGTCTTGCCAGCGGGCGAGCGGCTGCGTCAGCCCGACCAGTACCGCGTCGCACAGCTTGCCGAGGGCGGCGAAGGCCAGGATCGCCGCGACGATCTGGTCCGGCTTGCCGAGCTGCTGGCCGTCGAGGAGGAGGTAGCCGAGGCCCTCCGAGGCGCCGAGCAGCTCGGCCGCCGCCACGAACATGAAGCCGAGCCCCAAACCCGTGCGGAGCGCCACCAGGGTCGCCGGAAGGACCGCCGGCAGCAGGATCCGCCGCGCCAGCGCGAGACGCGAGAGCCGAAAAACCCGGCCGACCTCGACGAGCTTGCGGTCGACCCCCGCGATGGCGCCCGCCACCCCGAGATAGACCGGGAAGAACACGCCGACCGCGATGAGGGTGATCTTCGAGGCCTCGAAGATGCCGAACCACAGGATGAACAGCGGCACCCAGGCGATCGAGGGGATCGCCCTGAGCGCCTGGAGGCTCGGATCGATCAGGCGCCGGACGAGCGGCAAGGTGCCGGTGAGTGCCCCGACCACGATCCCCGCGACGGCACCGAAGCCGAAGCCTGCCGCGACCCGGGTGAGACTCGCGAGCACGTGGGTCCAGAGTTCGCCGCTCTCGGCCAGGCCCCACAGCGTGGCCAGCACCCGGCTCGGCGGCGGCACCAGCCGTCCCTGCGCCAGCCCCGCCCGCACCGCCGCTTCCCAACCGAGGGCCAGCACCAGCGGCAGGACGAGCCCGGTGAGCATCCGGCCGCCGGGCAAGCGAAAGGATCGGCGCGCGGGACCGGCCGGCGCGGCCGCGAGGGGCAGCGAACTCGCCTCCATCGCCGTTACGGGGCCGCCGGGCCGAAGCGTGGATCGATCAGGGCCTGGACCGCCGCGCCGACATCGGTACCGGCCGGGATCACCCCGGCATCGAGAAGGGCGGTGCCGGCATCGAGGATCGTCTCGGTTTGGCGCTTGCCGATGACCGGCTGCGACAGGTCGGTGCGCTCGAGCTGGCGCGCCACCACCGGCTCGGGGAGCTTCGTCGCCGCCACGAGGATGCGGGTCAGTTCCTTCGGATCCGAGAGAGCGAGTTTTCGCGCCTCCTCGTAGGCGGCCAGCACCTTGCGGGTCAGGTCGGGATTCTGCTTGGCGAAATCCTCGCGGACGTTGAGCACGCCCCAGGTATTGGCGGCGGGATCGCGGTGGAACAGCACGTCGCCGTTCTCGATCTCGGCCGCCGCCATGATCGGGTCGAGCCCGGCCCAGGCATCGACGTCGCCGCGGTCCAAAGCCGTGCGGCCGTCCGGATGCTGGAGCAGCACCAGCTTCACGTCGCGCTCGGTCAGGCCGGCGCCGCGTAAGGACCGGATCAGGAAGATGTGCGGGTCGGTGCCGCGGGTGACGGCGACGCGGCGGCCCTTCAGGTCCTTCACCGCCGTGATGCCGGTGTTGGGGCGCGTCACCAGGGCGGTCCATTCGGGCCGCGAATAGGCGTAGACCGCCTTGATCGGGTTGCCGTTGATCCGCGCCAGCAGGGCCGCGGCGCCGGCGGTCGAGCCGAAATCGATCGAGCCGGCATTGAGGAATTCGAGCGCCTTGTTCGAGCCCAGCGACTGGACCCAGCGCACCGTGATGCCCTCGGGCGCGAGCGCCTTTTCGAGCAGGCCCTTGTCCTTCAGGACGAGGCTGACGGGATTGTAGGTCGCCCAGTCGAGGCGCACTTCCTTCGCGGGTTCCTTGGCGGCTTGCGCGAGGGCCGGACCGGCGGCGAGGCCGATTGTCCCGAGGGCGGCGCCGATGAGCGCGCGGCGATGGATGCGCATCGTCTCTCCCCTTGTCGACCGCGCCGTCACTCCAGGCGGGGCGGATCGGCGCCATAGCTAGGGCGCGGCGTTCGGAGTGTCAAACGATCCGGCCGATGAAGCGGATCAGCCTTTCGGACCGAACGCGTCGTACTGTGGGAGCCTGTGCGCGGCGCGGAAGCGTTGGCTTTCCGCTTGCCGTGATGCGAAACAGGAATCGACGCGACGGGACCCGGCCGCGCTCGCCCCCCGCTCCAGGCCCGAACCCGGCTACCATGTCCGAACCCGTCATCGACCCGTCCGACACCAACGCCGCCCTGAAAGCTCTGCTCGCCGGCATCGACCAGTCCCTGAGCGACCCCACGCGCCTGCGCGAGCGGCTGGTGCCGGAATTGCGCCGCATCATCGAGGCCGGCCGCGCCGAGGCGGAGCGGCGGCTCATGGCCGAGCGCGACGGCCATGCCTGCGCCGGGCTGATCTGCGCCCAGATGGATGCGGTGATCCGGGCGATCTACGACGCGGTGGTCAAGCGCCTCTACCGCTCCGACAACCCGACCGCCGCCGAGCAGATCGCCGTGGTGGCGACCGGCGGCTACGGCCGCGGCCTGCTGGCGCCGGGCTCCGACATCGATCTCCTGTTCCTGCTGCCCTACAAGCAGACCGCCTGGAGCGAGAGCGTCGTCGAGGCGATGCTCTACGTCCTGTGGGACCTCAAGCTGAAGGTCGGTCACGCCACCCGCTCGGTCGCCGATTGCCTGCGCGAGAGCCGCGGCGACATGACGATCCGCACGGCCCTCCTCGAATCGCGCTTCCTGTTCGGCGACCGCGCGCTGTTCGAGGAACTGGAGACCCGCTTCGACCGCGAGGTGGTGCAGGGCACGGCGGCCGAGTTCGTCGAGGCGAAGCTCAAGGAGCGCGACGCCCGCGTCCAGAAGAGCGGCGCCTCGCGCTACCTCGTCGAGCCCAACGTCAAGGACGGCAAGGGGGGTCTTCGCGATCTCAACACCCTGTTCTGGATCGCCAAGTACACCTTCCGGGTCAAGGAGGCGGCCGACCTCGTCGAGGCCGGCCTGTTCACCCCCGATGAATTGCGCCTGTTCGAGCGCTGCGACGAGTTTTTATGGCGGGTGCGCTGCCACATGCACTTCGTCACGGGGCGCTCCGAGGAGCGGCTGGGCTTCGGCCTGCAGCCGCGCATCGCCGAGCGGCTGGATTACGGTGCCCGCGGCGGCCTTGCCGCGGTCGAGCGGTTCATGAAGGCGTATTTCCTGATCGCCAAGGATGTCGGCGACCTCACCGCCATCGTCTGCGCCGAGATGGAGGCGCGCCACGCCAAGCGCCCGCCGGTGCTCGACCGCTGGCTGCGCCGCTTCAAGCAGCATTTCCGCGCGCCCGACCTGGAGGCGGACGATTTCCGCATCCATACCGGCCGCCTGGACGTGCGCGACGATGCCGCCTTCGAGCGCGATCCGGTCAACCTGATCCGGCTGTTCTGGCTCTCCGACCGGCACGACCTCGCGATCCATCCCGATGCCAGCCGGCTCGCGACCCGGTCGCTGGCCCTGATCGGCCCGATGGTGCGGGTCGATCCCGAAGCCAACCGCCTGTTCATCGCGCTGCTCACCTCGCAGAACGCCCCCGAGACGGTCCTGCGGCACATGAACGAGACCGGGGTGCTCGGGCGGTTCGTGCCGGATTTCGGCCGCATCGTCGCGATGATGCAGTTCAACATGTACCACCACTTCACGGTGGACGAGCACCTGATCCGCTCGCTCGGGGTGCTGGCGAAGATCGAGGCCGGGGAGCTGGAGGACGAGCATCCGCTGGCCCACCGCATCGTCGGCACGATCCAGAACCGCCGCGCCCTCTACGTGGCGATGTTCCTGCACGACATCGCCAAGGGCCGGAAGGAGGACCATTCGATCGCCGGTGCGGCGGTGGCCCGCAAGCTCGGCCCGCGCTTCGGGCTGGATGCCGCCGAGACCAGCACCGTCGCCTGGCTCGTCGAGCACCACCTGCTGATGTCGATGACGGCGCAGAGCCGCGACCTCTCGGATCCGAAGACCATCGAGACCTTCGCGGGCGTGGTGCAGAGCCTGGAGCGGCTGAAGCTGCTGCTGGTCATCACCATCGCGGACATCAAGGCGGTCGGCCCCGGCACCTGGACCGCCTGGAAGGCGACGCTCCTGCGCACCCTCTACTACGAGACCGAGATGGTGCTCTCGGGCGGGCGCTCGGAGATCCCGCGCACCGATCGCGTCCGGCTGATCCAGATGCGCCTGCGCGAGCAACTGACGGAGTGGTCGGCGGAGGAGTTCGACGCCTACGCCACCCGGCACTATCCGCATTACTGGCTCAGGGTCGATGCCGGGCGCCAGCTCAAGAACGCCCATTTCATCAAGGCGGCGGCGGCGGCCGGCAACACCGTCGCCACTGCCTTCGAGACCGACCCGTCGCGGGGCGTCACCGAGCTCTGCGTCTACTCGCCCGACCATCCGCGGCTGCTCGCGATCCTCACCGGCGCCTGCGCGGCGTCGGGCGGCAACATCGTCGACGCGCAGATCTTCACCACCGCCGACGGCTTCGTGCTCGACACCATCACCCTGTCGCGGGCCTTCGAGCGCGACGAGGACGAATTGCGCCGGACCGGCCGCATCGCCACGGCGATCGAGCGGGCGCTGAAGGGCGAGATCCGCATCGCCGACCTCGTCGCCGACAAGCACCCGGTCAAGGACCGGCCGCGCACCTTCCAGGTCGCCCCGGACCTGTCGATCGACAACGCGCTCTCGGCCCGCGAGACGGTTCTGGAGATCTCCGGCCTCGACCGACCGGGCCTCCTGTTCGATCTCACCTCGGCGCTCGGCCGGCTCAACCTCAACATCACCTCGGCCCACGTCGCGACCTTCGGCGAGCGGGCGGTCGACGTGTTCTACGTCACCGACCTCACCGGCACCAAGGTGACCCAGCCCGACCGGCAGGCGACGATCCGCCGGGCCGTGATGGCGGTGTTCGAGGCCGACCTGCCCCGCTCCGGGCAGGGCCGGCGCGGCGCCGGCAAGGCAGCCCTTAAGGACGAGCGCAACCAGTCGGCCCCCATCGCCGGCGAAGCTTGATTTCGCCGGCCTCCCACCTGATATCGGAGTCACTCCCCGACCCCTTTTTCGGAATGACGATGACGCCGAACGACACGGAGAACGCCGCGCGGGCTTATGAGCCCGCGGCTGCCGAGGGCGCTCCCGCCTCCGCGCCGGAGGCCGCGACCGCCGACACGATCGCCACCCTCGAGGCCGAGAAGCTCGACCTCAAGGACAAGCTCCTGCGCACGCTGGCCGACATGGAGAACCTGCGCCGGCGCACCGAGCGCGAGGTGGCGGATGCCCGCACCTACGCGGTGACGAACTTCGCCCGCGACATGCTCAACGCCGCCGACAACATCCGCCGCGCGCTGGAGAGCGTGCCGGCCGATGCGCGGGCGAGCGCCGAGGGCCCCTTCAAGGCGCTGGTCGACGGGATCGACCTGACCGAGCGCGACCTGCTCAAGACCCTGGAGCGCCACGGCGTGAAGCGGGTCGAGCCGCACGGGCAGCGCTTCGACCCCAACCTGCACCAGGCGATGTTCGAGGTGCCCAACCCCGACGTCACCTCCGGCACGGTCGTGCAGGTGGTGCAGTCGGGCTACGTCATCGGCGAGCGCGTCCTGCGCCCGGCGCTGGTCGGCGTCGCCAAGGGCGGCCCGAAGGCCGAGGCGAAGCCGACGGAAGGCTGAGGCGCCGCCTTTAACGGGTGCGACGCCTGACCCCTCCCCCCTCTGCGGGGGAGGGTGGCCTGCGGAGCAGGCCGGGAGAGGGGTAGCGCGACGGGGCCGAGTATGGCGCCCGTCAGCGCGGTTCAGTCTTTTCCGGAAACGTCGTCCCCTCTCCCGCCCGGCTCCGCCGGGCACCCTCCCCCGCAGAGGGGGGAGGGTTCAAGAGGGCGTGCTCCGACTTAAGCCGCCCGCGCCTCGAAATCGATCCTCGGATCGATCCAGCTATAGGTCAGGTCGGAGATCAGGTTCACCACCAGGCCCAGCAGCGAGAAGATGTACAGGTTGGCGAACACCACCGGGTAATCGCGGTTCACGATCGATTCGAACGACAGGAGCCCGAGCCCATCGAGGCTGAAGATGGTCTCGATCAAGAGCGATCCGGCGAAGAACGCCGAGATGAACGCGCCCGGAAAACCCGCCACCACGATCAGCATCGCATTGCGGAAGACGTGGCCGTAGAGCACCTGGCGCTCGGACAGGCCCTTCATCCGGGCGGTCAGCACGTATTGCTTGCGGATCTCGTCGAGGAACGAGTTCTTGGTGAGCAGGGTCGAGGTGGCAAACGCCCCGATCGCCATGGCGATGATCGGCAGGGTGATGTGCCAGAGGTAGTCGGTCACCTTGTGCCAGAGCGAGAACTGAGACCAGCCCTCGCTGGTCAGCCCGCGCAACGGGAAGATCTGCCAGAACGAGCCGCCGGCAAACAGCACGATCAGCAGGATCGCGAACAGGAAGCCGGGAATCGCGTAGCCGACGATGACCACGCCTGAGGTCCAGACGTCGAAGGGCGAGCCGTCGCGCACCGCCTTGCGGATGCCGAGCGGAATCGAGATCGCGTAGGAGATCAGCGTCATCCACAGGCCTAAGCTGATCGAGACCGGCAGCTTCTCGCGGATGAGCTGGAGCACCGAGACATCGCGAAAATAGCTTTTTCCGAAGTCGAAGCGGGCATAATCCCACAGCATCTTCACGAAGCGCTCGGGGGCCGGCTTGTCGAAGCCGAATTGCTGCTCCAGGCGCTTGATGAAGGCGGGATCGAGCCCTTGCGCGCCGCGGTAGCGGGAATTCGATTCCCCTCCCCCGGCCTGGGAGGTGCCGCCGCGCCCGGCGAGGTCGCCGCCGCCGCCGGTGATCCGGGACATGGCGGTGTTCTGGCCCTGGAGCTGGGCCAGCACCCGCTCGACCGGTCCGCCGGGGGCGAATTGCACGATCGTGAAGGAGATCAGCATGATCCCGAGGATCGTCGGGATCATTAGGAGCAGGCGGCGGATGAGGTAGGCGGCCATCAGGTCAGGTCCGTCCGATCTTTCGGGCCTTGTTGGCATCGTGCCACCACAGGGCGGGGGTGCCGAGGCTGTATTTGGGCAGGTCGCGCGGGCGGCCGTACATGTCCCAGAGCGCGAGGCGGTGCTGGGCGCCGTACCACATCGGCACCCAGTAGCGGCCGGCGCGCAGCACCCGGTCGAGGGCCCGGCAGGCGGTGGTGAGGTCGGCCCGGGAGGCGGCATCGGCGATGCGGTCGAGCATCGCGTCGGCCGCCGGGTTCTCGATGCCGGCGAGGTTCTGCGAGCCCGGCACCTTGGCGGCCCGGCTGCCATAGACCTCGCGCAAGCCGGCGCCCGGGGTGACCGAGCCGCCGAACCGGGTCGAGACCACGTCGAAATCGAAATCCTTGAGCCGCGCCTGGTACTGCGCCGCATCGACGAGGCGCGAGCTCGCCCGGATGCCGATGAGGCTCAGGTTCTTGATGTAGGATTGCAGCAGCGGCTGGAAGACCGGCGAGGAATCCAGGAACTCGAAGGCGAGGGGCTGGCCGTCCGGCAGCTTCATTACCCCGCCATCGCGGGTGCAGCCGGCCTGGCGCAGCAGCGTGTCGGCCCGGCGCAGGAGCGCCCGGTCCTGGCCCGACCCGTCCGAGCGCGGCGGCGAGACGGGCTCGCCGAACACCTCGTCGGGGACCTTCCCCCGGAACGGTTCGAGCAGCGCCAGCTCTTCCGGCGACGGCATGCCCTCCGCCTTCAGGTCGGAATTCTCGAAGAACGAGGCGGTGCGCCTGTAGGCGCCGTACATCAGGTTCTG
The DNA here is from genome assembly GCF_057747795.1 of Methylobacterium sp. 142-1Y. Classification (NCBI taxonomy): domain Bacteria; kingdom Pseudomonadati; phylum Pseudomonadota; class Alphaproteobacteria; order Hyphomicrobiales; family Methylobacteriaceae; genus Methylobacterium; species Methylobacterium sp. 142-1Y. Next base: position 3,167,239 of record NZ_CM173224.1, read on the forward strand.
GTTCGACCACTCGAAGTCGAAGGCGAGCCCGATCGCCTCGCGGATGCGGGAATCGCGGAAGACAGCCCGGCGGGTGTTGAGGAACCAGCCTTGCGTGCCGGACGGCGTGTGGTCCGGCACCGTCTCGCGCTTGACCCGGCCTTCCTGGGCGGCCGGAAAATCGTAGCCGGTGGCCCAGACGCGGGAGGTGAATTCCTCGCGCCAGGTGAAGGTGCCGGCCTTGAACGCCTCGAACGCCACGTCGCGATCGCGAAAATACTCGTAGCGGATTTCACCGAAATTATTCTGGCCGATCGAGACCGGCAGGTCGGCGCCCCAGTAATCGGCGACGCGCTCGAAGGCGATGAAGCGGCCGACCTCGAACCGGGCGACCCGGTAGGCGCCGGAGCCGAGCGGCGGCTCCAGGGTCGAGGCCTCGAAGTCGCGGCCCCGGTAATAGGCTTCCGAAAAGATCGGCAGGTCGGCGACGATCAGCGGCAGGTCGCGGCTGCGGCCGGGGGCGAAGCGCACCACCACCGCGTCGTCGCCGTCCGGGCTCGCCCCTGCCACGTCGCGGAGCACCGCGGCGATCTGGGGGTGGCCCTTCTCCTTGAGCGTCATGATCGAGAAGGCGACGTCGCGAGCGGTGAGCCGCGAGCCGTCGTGGAAGCGCGCCTGCGGGCGTAAACTGAAACGGTAGGCCAACCCGTCGTCGCTCACCGAGACGCTGCGGGCGACGAGGCCGTAGACGGCATCCGGCTCGTCGAGGGCCCGGACCATCAGGCTGTCGAAGGTCAGGTCCATGCCGGCGGCGCCATCGCCCTTCAGCACGTAGATGTTGAGGGTGTTGAAGGTCTCGAAGGCCTGGTTGCCGGTGGTGGTCGAGAGCTGCGCCGAGAAGGTGCCGCCCTTCGGCGCGAGCGGCTCGACGTAGTCGAAGCGCGGGAAGCCGGCCGGGTATTTCAGGTCGCCGAAGCTCGACAGGCCGTGGCGCTCGGGCGTTTGCGCGCGGGCCGGGAGGCGGGCGGCCAGCAAGGCCGCCCCGCTCGCCGCCAGGAAGCTGCGCCGGCGCATCACCGCGCCGCCCCGGTCTTGGCGGCGAGCGCGGGGTCGTACCACCAGGTCGTCGGGAAGCCCGAGGCGCCGTATTTCGGCAGCACGGCCGGATGGGCGAAGCGGTTCCAGCGCAGGGTCCGCGACACCGGCGAGGACCATTGCGGCACCACGAAATCGTGGGCCAGCAGCACCCGGTCGAGCGCCCGGGTCGCCGCCACCAGATCCTCGCGGTCGCCGGCATAGATCACCTTGTCGATGAGCGCGTCGATGCCCGGATCCTTGATGCCCGCCACGTTGCGCGAGCCCGGCCGGTCGGCGGCGGCCGAGCCCCAGAAATCGCGCTGCTCGTTGCCCGGCGACAGCGATTCGGCCCAGCTGTTGAGCGCCAGCGCGTCGAAGTCGAAGCTGCGGACGAGGTTCTGGTACTGGGCCGGATCGACCACCCGCAACGACACCTTGAGGCCGACGCGCTCCAACGCCGCGCGATAGGGCAGCACCACCCGCTCGGCCGAGTTGTCGTAGCCCAGGAACTCGACCGTGAAGGGCTGGCCGGTCGCCTTCTCGACCATCTGGTTGCCGCGGATCTCGTAGCCCGCCTCCTGGAACAGGCGCACCGCCTCGCGAAGATTGGCGCGCACCGCCTCGGGGCTGCCGTTGACCGGGTTCTTGTAGGGGGTGGTGAAGACGGAGGCCGGGACCTTGTCCTTGACGCTCTCCAGGATCGCCCGCTCGCGCCCCTCCGGCAGGCCGGACGAGGCCAATTCGGTGCCGAAGAAGTACGAATCGACCCGCTTGTAGAGCCCGTAGAACAGGGTGCGGTTCATCTCCTCGAAGTCGAAGGCGAGGTTGAAGGCCCGGCGCACCCGCGCATCGGCAAACTTCTTGCGCCGCAGGTTGAGGGTGAAGGCCTGCATAATGCCCATGCCGGCCTGCGGAAATTCCTCCTTGACGATCCGGCCCTCGCGCACGGCCGGGAAGCCGTCATACGCGGTGGCCCAGTTGCGGGCGATGTTCTCGGTGCGCCAGTCGAACTGGTCGGCCTTGAACGCCTCGATCATCACCGTCGCATCGCGAAAATACTCGGCGCGCTGGGTGTCGAAGTTGTTGGCGCCCCGGTTCACGGCTAAGTCGCGGCCCCAGTAATCCGGCACCCGCTCGTAGGTCGCGGTGCGGCCGGCATCGAAGCGGGCGAGCCGGTAGGGCCCGGAGCCGAGCGGGATCTCCAGCGTCGTCTCGGTCGGGTTGCGGGTCTTTCCGCTCGCGTCCTTGCCCTGCCACCAGTGCTTGGGCAGCACCGGCAGCTGGCCGACGATCTGGGGCAATTCGCGGTTGCCCTTCTCCGCGAAGGTGAAGGTCACCTCGTGCGGGCCGGTCGCCTCGGCCTTCGTCACGTTGTGGTAATAGGCGGCGTATTGCGGGCTGTTCTCCTTCAGCACGTCGAACGAGAACACCACGTCGTCCGGCGTGATCGGCTTGCCGTCGTGCCAGCGCGCCTCCGGCCGCAGGCGGTAGGCGACGCTGCCGAGATCCGCGGCCGGCCTCACGCCGTCGGCGACGAGGCCGTAATAGGTCGAGGCCTCGTCCTGCGCCTGGGCGAGCAAGGTGTCGTAGATCAGCGGGATCTGGCTCTCGAGGTCGCCCTTCACCCCGGCGACGATCATGTTGAAATTGTCGAACGAGCCTTGCGAGCCGAACCGCACCAGCCCGCCCTTAGGGGCATCGGGGTTCGCGTAGTCGAAATGCGTGAAGCCCGCCGGGTATTTCGGCTCGCCGAGGAGCGACAGGCCGTGGCGCCAGCCGTCGCCGGTGGTGCCGCCTGCCGCAAGCGCTCCCTGCGCTTGTGCGCGGGACACTCGAGCCCCGGCCGGCAGGCCGGCGAGGCTCAGGAAGGCAAGGGCGGTGCGGCGAGTGAGGGGGCGTGCGATCACGCGGGGCGATCCTCCATGTGGAAAAGGTCTCCCCGTTCTAGGTCGCGGGAGGCGGCTCCGCCAACCCGGGCGCGTCGGCGCAGGGGCCCCTCACGCAAAAAGGCCCGGCTCTCGACGGGCCCACAGACGAAAAAGGCCGGGCTATCGCCCGGCCTCGTGCCCATGCGGTGATCGCGACGCCGCTCAGGGCTTCGGGAAATCGACCGGCTTGTCGGAGAGGGTGCGCAGATAGGCCAGGATGTCGGCCCGCTCGGCGCCCGAGGGCACGCCGGCGAAGGCCATGATGGTGCCCTGCACGAAAGCCTTCGGCCCGTGGATGAAGTGGTCCAGGTCCTCGTAGGTCCAGTTGCCGCCCTTCGCCTTCATGGCGGCGGAGTAATTGAAGCCTTCGTGGCTGCCCTTCGGCCGCTCGACGACGCCGTACAGGTCCGGGCCGACCTTGTTCGGGCCGCCCTTCTCGAAGCTGTGGCAGGCCATGCACTTCTTGGCCGCGGCCTGGCCCTTGGTGGCGTCGGCGCTGGCGAGGCGGACCGGCAGCGGCTCCTCCTTGGCGGCGGCGGGCGCCGCGGCGCCGGCGTTCTCCTCGGCAGCGGGCAGCGCGTAGCCGCGATCACCCGCCGGCTTCGGCTTGTAGATCAGCTCGGCCAGGAACCCCGTCCCTATCGCGAGGAGCAGGGCGCCGAGCACTGCGCCGGCGATCTTGTTAAGCTCGAAGGAATCCATGTGTCGGCAGCTCCGATGCTCCGGTGAGCAGGGGCGATTCGAGAAGCGGCCCGTCCCCACGCCGCTCTGAAGGTCCGCCGGTGCTTAGCCGTTCTGCGACACCGTTGACAATGGCTCTAAACATCGTCGGTTCGTCGCAGAGCGCCGGCGTGTGGACCGTGCCACGGTGCCCGGGCGCCCGCCCGCCATGACAAGCCCGGCCGGCACTGCTAAGAGCCGCGGCTTGCCGGACGAATCCGTCATCCACAGAGCAAATCCCGCACGGCCCCGAATCATCCCCCCATGTCCGATCCGCTCGTCCTGATCCCCGCCCGCCTCGCGGCGACCCGCCTGCCCGAAAAGCCGCTGGCCGACATCGCCGGCGCGCCGATGATCGTGCATGTCTGGCGCCGGGCGATCGAGGCCGGCATCGGCCCGGTGGTGGTCTGCACCGACACGGCCGCGATCGTGCAGGCGGTGGAAGCCGTGGGCGGCCTCGCGGTGATGACCCGGCCCGACCACCCGTCCGGCTCCGATCGTCTGGCCGAGGCCCTGGAGGTGATCGACCCGGAGGGGCGCCACGACGTGGTGGTGAACGTGCAGGGCGACCTGCCGACCATCGACCCGGCGGCGATCGCCGCCGCGGTCGTGCCGCTCTCCGACCGTGCGGTCGACATCGCGACGCTGTGTGCCGTCATCACCCGGCCCGAGGAGCGGACGGAGCCCAGCGTCGTCAAGCTGGTCGGCTCCGAGATCGGCCCGAAGCGGCTGCGGGCGCTCTACTTCACCCGCGCCACGGCGCCGTACGGCGACGGCCCGCTCCTGCACCATATCGGCCTCTACGCCTATCGCCGCCGGGCGCTTGAGCGCTTCGTGTCCCTGCCGCCGAGCCCGCTCGAGCTGCGCGAGAAGCTCGAGCAGCTCCGCGCACTGGAAGCCGGCATGCGGATCGACGCCGTGGTGGTCGACGACGTGCCGCTCGGCGTCGACACGCCGCACGATCTCGAACGCGCCCGGGCCATCCTGGCCGCCCGGCGCCTGAACTGACCCCCGAAAGCACGTCCGCGATGAACCGAACGATCTCCTACCAGGGCGAGCCCGGCGCCAACTCGCACATCATCATCCAGGAGGCCTATCCGGACTGGACGCCACTGCCCTGCGCCACCTTCGAGGACGCGCTGACGGCGGTGCAGGACGGTGCGGCGGCGCTCGGCATGATCCCGATCGAGAACTCGATCGCCGGCCGCGTCGCCGACATCCACCACATGCTGCCCGCGTCCGGCCTCCACATCGTCGGCGAGCAGTTCCTGCCGATCCACTTCCAGCTCATGGCCCTGCCGGGCGTGAAGCTGGAGGAGATCCGCACCGTGCACAGCCACGTCCACGCGCTCGGCCAGTGCCGCAAGATCATCCGGCGCCTCGGCCTCAAGGCGGTCGTCGCGCCCGACACAGCCGGCGCCGCCCGCCAGGTGTCGGAGGCCGGCGACCGCTCGCGCGCCTCGCTCTCGCCGCGGCTCGCCGGCGAGATCTACGGCCTCTCCATCCTGGAGGAGGATGTCGAGGACGAGGCCCACAACACCACCCGCTTCGTCGTGCTCTCCCGCGAGCCGGTGGTGCCGCCGGTGGATGCGGGCCCGACGGTGACGAGCTTCATGTTCCGGGTGCGCAACATCCCGGCCGCGCTCTACAAGGCGCTCGGGGGCTTCGCCACGAACGGCGTCAACATGACCAAGCTGGAGAGCTACATGGTCGAGGGCCAGTTCACCGCGACCCAGTTCTACGCCGAGGTCGACGGCCATCCGGACGAACCGGGCTTGCGCCGTGCGCTCGACGAGCTGGCCTATTTCTCGAACGCGTTCCGGATCATCGGGACCTATCCGGCCCATCCGTTCCGGGAGAGCGCGCGGCCGCCGGCGGAGTGAGGCGTCCGGGGGTTATTTTCTAGTCCCTCGATCATACCCACAGGGTCGTCCCGGGGCTCGGCGCACGCGAGAACCCGGGATCCAGGACCGCGGAGTATGCAGAACGAAGCGGGCTGCATCCCGGATCTTTCTGTCGGACCCGCGGTTCTGGATTCCGGGCTCCGCTGCGCAGCCCCGGAAGGACCCGGAGGGTGTGGTCATTGCTGAGCCTTGTCGGCGAGACTTCAGATCAGAAGTCCGCCAAGGTCGGATACAGATCGTCCCAAGAGCGGATTGAAGTCCTCGATCAACCGCACCTTCCAATCGCGCCGCCACTTTTTGAGCATCTTCTCGCGCGCGATCGCTTCTTGCACTCGCTCGTAGGCTTCGTACCAGACCAGACGCGTGACTCCGTACCTGGCGGTGAAACTGGCATGACCCTGGCTGCGGTGCTCGTGGGCACGGCGAGCGAGATCGTTGGTGACACCGATGTAGAGAGTGCCGTGCTGTGCGCTCGCCATCATATAGACGTGGTAAACCATGGATTGCGCCGATCCCCTTCCGCAATCCAGGAACAACCTACCATCGTCATTCCCTCAGTGTCATTCCGGGGCCGCGTAAGCGGAGCCCGGAATCCAGAATCGCACGTGGTTCTTCAGATAAGCTGTTCGCGTTCCGCCCTGTTCTTCCAAAACTGAGTGTCTGGATTCCGGGCTCCGCTGCGCGGCCCCGGAATGACGCCGAGGATGGGGTGATCGGGGCCTGAAACACGTTTGCCCCTCAAAACAACGACCCCTGCGCCTCGCTCCTGGGCTCCGGCGCGGGCAGCGCCGGCCCATCCTCGTCCAGCCGCAGCAGCTCCGCCCCGTCGTTGCGTACGTCGTTCACCCGCCGGCTCGCGGGAGCCAAGTCCAGCCACTCCTCCGGCGCCGGGCGGCACAGGGCAGCGGCCCGCCCGGCATCCACGTCCCGCATGTCGAGCCAGGCATTCACCCCCTCCGGCGACAGGATCGCCGGCATGCGCTCGTGGATGCCGGCCAGCAGTCCGTTGGCACCGCAGGTGACGATCGCCGCGGTGTCGATCTCCGAGCCGTTGCTGCTGCTCCAGGTCTCCCACAGGCCGGCGAGCGCCATCGGCCGGCCGTCGGCGCGGCGGATGGCGTAGGGCGCCTGGCCCCGGGGCCCGCCGCGGCGCCACTCGTAGAAGCCGTCCGCCAGAAAGATGCAGCGCCGGTAGCGCAGGGCATTGCGAAAGCTCGGCTTCTCGGAAGCGGTCTCGATCCGGGCGTTGATGACGAGGGGGAAGTCGTCCGGGTCCTTGACCCAGGCCGGCAGAAAGCCCCAGCGCATCAGAACGAAGCGCCGCCGCCCGTGCTCGGAGGTCACCACCGCTACCGGCTGGGTCGGCGCCACGTTGTGGCGGGCCGGGAAGTTCGGCCGGTCGTCGTAGCCGTAGGCCTCGCGAAATGTGTCGGGCGAGGAGGTGGCGAAGAAGCGGCCGCACATCCCTGTGCCCCCTACAGCCAGCGTTTCCAGCGGAAGAAGGCGTAGGGCAGGATGGCTGCCACCACCATCATCACCACCGCCATCGGGTAGCCGAATCCCCAGTCGAGTTCCGGCATCACCTTGAAGTTCATGCCGTACATCGAGGCGATCAGGGTCGGCGGCATGAACACCACCGCCATGACCGAGAACAGCTTGATGATATTGTTCTGCTCGAGGTTGACGAGGCCGAGCGTGGCGTCGAGCAGGAACTGGATCTTTCCCGACAGGAAGCTCGCATGCTCCTCGAGCGACTGGAGGTCGCGCAGGGTCGAGCGGATTTCCTCGCGGACCTCGCGCGGGGCCTTGCTGGCCCGGTAGCTTGCCGAGAGCGAGAGCAGGATGCGCTCGACCGACACCAGGCTCTCGCGCTGCTGCGACAGCAGCTCGTTGTGGCGCCCGAGCGCCCGCAGGGTGTCCTGCAATTCGGCGTTGCGGGCACTCGGATCGGAATGCTCGGCGAAGATCCGGCGCGAGAGCCGGTCGATGCGCTCGCCCTGGAGCTGGAGCACGTCGGCGGCGCGGTCGATGATGGTCTCGATCAGCCCGGCCAGGATCGCCTCGCCGGCCAGCATCACCCCAGCCGGCCGCGCCGCCCGGTGGACGAACATCCGGAACGCCTGCGGATCGTCGTAGCGCACCGTGGCGAGCTTGTTGTCGCGCAGGATGAAGGTGACGCCGGTGAGCATCGCGTCGTCGGTATCGACCCGGCACAGGAGCCGCCCGGTCATGTAGCGGGCGCCGTTCTCGACGTAGAGCAATTCGGACGGCTCGATGTCCTGCATCTCCTCCCGGGTCGGGATCGAGATGCCGAGGAACGCCTCGACCTTGTGGTCCTCCTGGCGGGTCGGCTCGATCAGGTCGATCCAGAGCGCGTCCGGCGGGATCGGCTCGGACATCTCGAGCAGGCGCCGCTCGAGGAGCGGCTGACCGGTGCTGGCGCAGGCATTCGGCTGATGGACGAAGATCAAGGGACGGTCTCTGGCGAGGGCGGGAGAGGCCTTCTGGCCCGGCCGCTTGAAGGCTCCGTGACAGCTAGGTCACGGGCGCCCCGCTTGTCGATGACGCCCGGTCCACAGCCGTCCGTGTTTTCGCTCGAAGGTGCTCTCACCCAGCGTCAGGCCTCCGGTGCCGGCTCGGCCTCGCCCTCCCCGGCCGGCGGCTGGCAGACGTCGATCCATTCGGCCCCGGTCAACGCCGCCATGCGCTCCGGCGTGACCCGCACGGCGCTGTTGGGGGAGCCGGCCGCCGGTACCACTTCGTCGAAAGCCTTCAGGCTGACGTCGCAATAGACCGGCAGCGGCGTGGCGAGGCCGAACGGGCAGACCCCGCCGACGGGGTGCCCGGTGATCGCCTCGACCTCGTCGGGCCCGAGCATCCGCGGCTTGACCCCGAACGCGGCCTTCGCCTTGCGGTTGTCGAGGCGGGCGTCGCCCCGCGCCACCAGCAGCACCACCCGCTCGCCGAGGCGCAGCGACAGGGTCTTGGCGATGCGGGCCGGCTCGACGCCGTGGGCCGCTGCCGCAAGCGCCACGGTGGCGGAACTCGCCTCGGTCTCCAGGACGGTGAGGTCGGGCGCGCGGGCGGCGAGGTCGGCCTTCACGGAAGCGAGGCTCATCGGCGGGCGGTCCCGCGCGGCGGGAGGGAGGCGGTCACGGACGGGCTCTCACGGTTCGAGGGGGCCGGTCCGGCTCCCCTCGCCCGGCGCGGCCACGCGCGCAAGCGTCAAGTTGCGTCCCTACATGATGTCCGGGTAACCCGAAAGACGAAGGGACGCAGGGTCGCGGGCGCGTTCGCCACGCCCGCGATCGGGCTCAATAGCGCGGGCCGCCGGTGGTGTTGCCGAGCTGCTGCTGGTAGCCCGGGCGCGACGGGTTGCGGGCGTTCGGGTCGCCGGCCCGCATGTGGTTGCGGCGCATGTGCCGGCGCATGTGGCGGTCGTGCCGCTTCATGTGGCGATAGTGGTAGTGGCGGCGCATGGCGACGTGCTCGACGGTCGATTCCGACCCGGCCACGGCCGAGGCGGGGCCGGTCACGGCGGCCGAGGCCGGGGTCAGGGCGAGACCGCCCAGCAGCACGCTCGCCGCCAGGGCCAGGGTCAGGGACTTCATCGAGGCATTCTCCGAACGGTGGCCCCCTCGGCCAACCTGTGCATCAAGCGTTCGTCTCGCACCCGGTTCCGCTGCGGCACGAGAAATCCTCGGGAAACTTTTCGGCTCCGATCCCGCGGCCGGGCTGAGTCGGTCGGCCGGGGGCGCATCGGGTCCGGGCTTGCGCCGCCCGGCGGGCTCCGCCATCCCGGCGCCCATGCGCTCCGTCCCTTCCCTGCCGATCGATGCCGTCCTCGGCGACCTCGCGACGCTCCTTTCGGACCCCGCCGGCCGGCCCAACGCGGTGCTGGTGGCGCCGCCGGGGGCCGGCAAGACCACCCGGGTGCCGCTCGCCCTGCTGGAGGCGCCCTGGCGCGGCGACCGCCGCATCATTCTCCTGGAACCGCGCCGCCTCGCCGCCCGGGCGGCCGCCGAGCGCATGGCCGCGACCCTGGGGGAGGCGGTCGGCGAGACGGTGGGCCTGCGGGTCCGCCTCGGCTCCAAGGTCTCGGCCCGCACCCGGATCGAGGTCGTCACCGAGGGCGTCTTCGCCCGGATGATCCTGGACGATCCGGAGCTCGACGGCATCGCCGCGGTGCTGTTCGACGAGTTCCACGAGCGCTCCCTCGACGCCGATCTCGGCCTGGCCCTGGCGCTCGACGCGCAAGGGGCCTTGCGGGAGGATCTGCGGCTTCTCGCGATGTCGGCGACGATCGACGGCGCCCGGGTCGCGGCCCTGATGGGCGACGCCCCGGTGATCCTGTCCGAGGGCCGGGCCTTCCCGGTCGAGACCCGCCACATCGATCGCGACCCGCAGGGCCGGATCGAGGACGCGGTGACCGATGCGGTGATGCGGGCGCTGCGGGCCGAGCCGGGCTCGGTCCTCGCCTTCCTGCCCGGCCAGGCCGAGATCCGCCGCACCGAGGAGCGCCTGAGCGAGCGCCTGAGCGATTTTTCCGATGTCGACCTCGCTCCGCTCTACGGCGCCCTCGACCGGGCCGAGCAGGACCGGGCGGTGCGGCCGAGCCCGGCGGGGCGGCGCAAGGTGGTGCTCGCCACCTCGATCGCCGAGACCTCGCTCACCATCGAGGGGGTGCGGGTGGTGGTCGATTCCGGCCTCGCCCGGGTGCCGGTCTACGAGCCGGATCTGGGTCTCACCCGCCTCGTCACCCAGCGGGCCTCCCGCGCCTCCATCGACCAGCGCCGGGGCCGCGCCGGCCGCACCCAGGCGGGCGTGTGCTACCGGCTGTGGCCGGAGGCCGCCACCGGTGCGCTCGATCCCTTCACCCGGCCCGAGATCCTGGCCGCCGACCTCGCCGGGCTGGTGCTCGACTGCGCCGCCTGGGGGGTCGCCGACCCGACTACCCTGCCCTTCCTCGATCCGCCCCCGGCTCCGGCCCTCGCCGAGGCGCGCGCGCTGCTCTGCGGCCTCGATGCCCTCGACGGCGACGGCCGTCTGACCGCGTCGGGCCGGGCGTTGCGCGCCCTCCCGCTGCCGCCGCGCCTCGCCCGCATGGTGGTGAGCGCCGCCGCGCGCGGGCGGGACGCGGCGCGGCACGCCGCCGACGTCGCGGCCGTGCTGGTGGAGCGCGGCCTCGGCGGCGACGCGCCGGACCTCACCGACCGGGTCGAGCGCTACCGGCGCGACCGTTCGGGACGGGCCGAGGACATGCGCCGCCTCGCCGCCGGCTGGGCGAGGTTGGCCGGCCAGTTCGCCGTGCCGACGGTCGAGTCCACCGGCTCCGCCGAGGCGCCGGATACCGGCACGCTGCTGGCGCTGGCCTATCCCGACCGGATCGCCCGGGCCCGGGGCAAGCCCGGCGAGTACGTCCTCGCCAACGGCCGCGGCGCCGCCCTCGACCCCGCCGCCGCGCTCGCCCGCGAGCCTTTCCTGGCCGTGGCCGAGATCGTCGGCAAGGCCTCGTCGGCGCGCATCCTGGCCGCGGCGCCGATCGCCCTCCCCGCCATCGAGGCGCTGTTTTCCGACCGGATCGAGGCCCGCACCCGGGTCGAGTTCGACGCGGAAGCGCGGGCCTTGCGCGCCCGGGCCCAGCGCCGCCTCGGTGCCGTCTCGCTGGCCGAGCGGATCCTGCCGGTCCCGACCGACGCCGACAGCGCCGCGATCCTCGCCCGCGGCCTCGCCGGCCTCGGCATCGGCGCCCTGCCCTGGTCGAAGGCGGCGCAGCAATGGCGCGAGCGGGTGATGTTTCTGCGCAAAGCCGAGGGCGAGCCCTGGCCCGACCTTTCGGATACCCACCTCGCCGAGACCCTGCCCGACTGGCTCGGACCGCATCTGACCGGACTCACCCGCCTCGACGAGATCGGCGCCGACCGGCTCTCGGAGGCCCTGCACGACCTCCTGCCCTGGTCCCTGCGCGCCCGCCTCGACGCCGAGGCGCCGACCCATCTCGAAGTGCCGACCGGCTCGCGCATCCCGGTCGACTACGCCGCCGAGGGCGGTCCGGCGCTCGCCGTGCGGGTGCAGGAGCTGTTCGGCCTCACCCGCCACCCGACCATCGGCGGCGGCCGCGTGCCCCTGGTGCTCCACCTGCTCTCGCCGGCCCAGCGCCCGATCCAGATCACCCGCGACCTGCCGGGCTTCTGGCGCGGCTCCTGGGGCGCGGTGCGCGCCGACATGCGCGGCCAGTACCCCCGCCACCCCTGGCCCGAGGACCCGACCACCGCCCCGCCGACCCGGCGGGCGAAGCCCAGGGGGACTTGATGAAGGGACTTGATTAGGGAGCACGCGTAGAGCATCACGTTTGGGATTAAAATTATCGTTTTACAGAAATTATTTTTCGTGCGACCAGGATCTTCTGGAGGCACGCCCATGCCCTACGCCGTCGCCCCGTCGCCCCTGCCGGAGGACGAGCCCGCCTCCCGGATACGGCTCCGCCATCTCTCGACCTGGCTCGACCGGCTCTGTGCCGTTCTCATCGTCCTGATGACGGCGTTCGGAGGCGCGGTCCTGATCCTCGGGCTCGTCTGCAGTGGTGCCTTCTTGTGGCTCGCGCCAGATGCCGCCTATCTCGGTGCGGCGCCGGAGGGTGTCGCCGGGCTGGTCCCGTTCGGCTCGCTGCCCTGGCCGACCCGCCTCGCCTATGCGACGAAGTTCGTCCTCGGGCAGATGCCCCTTCTCCTCGCTCTGGCAGCCTTGCGCCGGCTGTTGTGCGGCTTTGGCGAAGGCGCGACCTTTGCAGCGCTCCAGGCAGATCGCCTGCGCCGGATCGCGCTCTGGCTCGTCACCGCAGCCTTGGCACCGGCCCTCGGCGAAATCCTGGTCGCAGCGGTCGGCCACGGCGTAGACCGGGCCTGGTTCCATGCCGGCTCGGCCTACATCCTCCTCGTCGCCGCCCTGCTCGGCGTCCTTGAAGCCTTGCTACGCGTCGGCGCTGCGGTCGAGCGCGACCGGGACGGCTTCGTCTGATGCCAATAATTGTGCGCCTCGACGTGATGCTGGCGCAGCGCAAGCGGCGCGGCAAGGACCTCGCCCGCGCCATCGGCATGACCGAGGCGAACCTGTCGCTGCTCAAGTCCGGCAAGGTTCAAGGCGTCCGCTTCGCCACCCTGGCGGCCCTGTGCCGCGAACTCGATTGCCGGCCGGGCGACCTCCTCGACTTCGTACCCGACGAGGAATCCGGCGAGGCTACACCCGACCTCAGCCGGGCCGGGTGACCGATATCTCGCCTCCATTTCGAGCCACGCCGCCGGCGCTGCGGCGACCGGAGATGTGCGCATGCGAACCTCCTTCCCGTCCTTCACCAAGCTCCTGGCCGCCCTTCTTGCCGCTTGCACCGCATCCTGCCATCCGCCGGCTCGGAAGGACGACATCGCCACCGGCAGGGTAGCCGTGACCTGGCCCCCCGGCCCCGTCCGGCCGGTGACGCTGCCGCTAGTGCAGGCCTCGCATCGCTGGCTCATCGATCTCGTCTTCCTACGGCCGGACGGCAGCGAGCGGCGAGCGCTGGCCTGGGTCAATCTCGGGATGCCGTCCCCGGTCCTGTCGCGGGCGCTCTTCCGCGATCTGGGTCTCGATCAGGGCTGCGACCTCGCGTTCCGCCTCGGCGCCGCCACGGTCCGGCTCGCCGGGAGTTCCGTGGTGGACGGCCCGCGCCTCCCGGGCGGTCAGGATCTGCTGGCGCAGATCTTCGCCCCGCGTCCGGTTGAGGCGGTTCTGCCCGCGGGCGTGCTGCGGGCCTTCGCGGTCGCCCTCGATCCGGCCGCTGGGACATTGACCCTCGGGCTCTCCGGCAGCCTGCCGGCCCGCGGCGTCGCGGTGCCGGTGGCGATCGTCCCGGAGAGCGGCCTTGTCACCGCCGAAGCTGCGGTCGCCAATGAGCGGCTGACCCTCGTCCTCGATCCCGGCGCCTCCTATACCTGGCTGCGTGGCCGCACGGCCGCATCGTGGCGCGAGCGTCATCCAAATTGGGAGCGGGCGCAGGGTGCCGTCGGACGCAGTGCAATTGCGATGGTGGATCTCGGGCTGGAACAAGAGGGCACGGTCCTGCGCCTCCCCGAGATGGCACTCGGGCCTCTGGTGCTGCCGGAGGTCGGCGCGCTTGCGACCGGCCCCCTCGGCGGAGCCGTCGCCGAGGCGGCCCTGGGGGAGATCTTCTGGGACACCTGGCAGAAGCCGGCGGGCCGACAGGTCGACGGCTGGCTCGGCAACAACGTCCTCGGCGACGGTCGCCTGACCATCGACTACGCCGCCGGCTGGGCCCGGTTCGAGCGTCAGCGCCGACCCGATCCGAACGACCTCGACGGGATCGGCCTTACCCTCGTGAGGCACGACGAGGGTTACGCCGTCGGCCGGGTCGTGACGCGGGCCGGTTTCTCCCTCGTCGATGGCGCCGCGCCGGGAGACGTCCTGCGCCGGGTCGATGGCCGCCCGATTGCCGGGCTCGCACCCGACGCCGTCCTCTCCGCCCTATCGGGCCGGGCGGGCACCCGTCGCCGCCTCGATCTGGAGCGGGACGGCGTTCCGCTCCAGATCGAGGCCGAGGCGGCCTCGTTCCGGTAAAGGAAGCGGGTGGAGTGAGTCACGTCACCGCACCGTCGGCCAAGCCGATCCGCAGGTAGCGGGTCCGCCAGTCCTACAACCCGCGAAAGGAAATCGCAGCGAATTTGTGAGAGTCATGGCCGGCCAGAAGAAGACCGCGTGATGCTGCCAGACGATCTCGACATCTTCGCCGCCGACTGGGTCTGGGAGACCGATGCAGACCTGCGGCTGACGAACGTGCGCGGGCGCTACGCGGCGCTGACCGGGGAAGTCGAGCCGGTCGGGCGTTCCTGGCCGGGGCTCGCCGGTGACGAACCGGTCGATGACGGGCCGCTGCGGCGGCCGGTGCCGTTCCGCGACCTGGTCCTGCCGCACCGGCATCGGGACGGGCGAATCCGCTGGTTCCGGTTCGGCGGTGCGCCGCGTCTCGCAGCGGACGGGACGATCGCGGGCTGGCACGGGAACTGCGCCGAGCTATCCGGACCGGCGGTGGCGCAAATCGAGGCGGCGCGGCTTTGCGAGGAGCAGACGCGACGCTTCGAGGCGGTGGTGGCGAACATGCCGATCGGCGTCAGCCTGTTCGACGCCGACCTGCGGCTGATCGCCGTGAACGGGCGGCTTCACGAGATCTTCGGCCTGCCGCCGGAGCTTCTGCGCCTCGGCACACCGCTCGAGCACATGATCCGCACCAGCGCCGGCAGCGGCAACTACCCGCAGATGAACCCCGACGAGGCTTGGGCCTATGCGTCGGCGCGCATCGCGCAGCGGGTCCGCCTGCAGCGCGAGCGGCAGCTGCCGGGCGGCGTCCTGCTCAAGACCACCATCGTGCCGCTGCCGGACGGCAGCACCCTGGTGGTCCACGAGGATGCGACCGACCGGGCGCGGGCCGATGCGCGGCTGGCCGAGCAGAAGAACCGCCTCGACCACGCGCTCACCCACATGTCGCACGGGCTCGTCCTGTTCGACGCCGATCACCGGGTGACCGTCGTCAACCGGCAGTTCCTCGACCTCTACGGCCTGTCGGCCGAGACGGTGCATCCGGGCATCACCGCCGAGGAGCTGATCCACCGCCGCACCGAGGCCGGCAACTTCCCGGGTCTCTCCCCGGAGGAGGCCTGGCGCCAGGTGCGCGAGCGGCTGGCGACCCGCGCCCGCTACCGGCTCGACCAGACCCTCGTCGACGGGCGGGTCATCGCCGTGACCTACGCGCCGACCCCCGAGGGCGGCTTCGTGACGGTGCACGAGGATGTCACGGCCGCCAAGCGGGCCGAGGCGCAGATCGTCCACATGGCCCGCCACGACGCCCTGACCGGCCTGCCCAACCGCGCGCTGCTGCACGAGGGACTGGCCGAGGCGCTGGCCAGGAGCCCTGCGGCGCGGGGCGGCGCCACGGCGGTCCTCTGCCTCGACCTCGACCGCTTCAAGAACGTCAACGACACCCTCGGCCACGCCGTCGGCGACAAGCTGCTGCGCCAGGTCACCACCCGCCTCACCGCCGCGACCTGCGACGAGGCGGAGGCCGGCCACGCCACCCTGGCCCGGCTCGGCGGCGACGAGTTCGCGGTGATCCTGCACCCGACCTCGCGCTTCAAGGCCGGGCGCCTCGCCGCCCGGCTGATCGAGGCGGTCGCGCGCGACTACGAGATCGACGGCAAGCGCGTCGCGGTGGGCCTCAGCATCGGGATCGCGCTCGCGCCGACGGACGCCCGGGATTCGGAAGGGCTCCTGCGGGCCGCCGACATGGCGCTCTACCGCGCCAAGGCCGAAGGGCGGGGCGTCCATCGCTTCTTCGAGCCCGCCATGGACGTGGCGATCCAGGCCCGGCGCGGCGTCGAGCTCGACCTCCGGGCGGCGCTCGCCGAGCAGCAATTCGCCCTGGCGTTCCAGCCCTTCCTCGGCCTGTCGGACAACCGGATCGCCGGATTCGAGGCCCTGGTGCGCTGGCATCACCCGATCCGCGGCGTGGTGAGCCCCGCCGCCTTCGTGCCGATCGCCGAGGAGACCGGCATGATCGTGCCTTTGGGCGAGTGGGTCCTGCGCCAGGCCTGCCGCGAGGCGGCGCGCTGGCCGGACGCCGTCCGGGTCTCGGTCAACCTCTCGCCGGTGCAGTTCCGCAGCGGCGACATCGACGCCACGGTGATCGCGGCGCTCCGCGACGCCGGTCTCGACCCGCACCGGCTCGAACTGGAGATCACCGAGGGCGTGCTCCTGCAGGACAACGCCTCGACCGTCGCCATGCTGCACCGGCTGAAGGGGATCGGCGTGCGCATCGCCATGGACGATTTCGGCACCGGCTACTCGTCGCTCGGCTACCTGCGCGCCTTCCCATTCGACAAGATCAAGATCGACCGCGCCTTCGTGGCCGACCTCTCGGTGCGACCCGACGCGCTGGCCATCGTCCGGGCGGTGACGACGCTCGCCGACAGCATGGGCATGTCCACCACCGCCGAGGGCGTCGAGACGGAGGAACAACTGGCCCACCTGCGCGGGGCGGGCTGCACCGAGGTGCAGGGCTACCTCATCAGCCGGCCGGTCCCGGCCGACGCGGTGGCGCCGATGCTGATGGGAGACAGCGTGGCGAGGGTGCGCCGACGCGTCTGAAGCCCTCGCGGTCATCCCGGGCCGCGCTGCGCGGCCCGGGATGAATGGTCTTGGAGCCGTTGCGGGAGACGCGCCGTCCCTGCCCCTCAGTGCCGCAGGCCCGGTGCCTCGCGCCCGGTCTTCTCGACGTATTCCGAATACCCGCCGCCATATTTGTGGATGCCGTCCGGCGTCAGCTCCAGCACCCGGTTCGACAGGGCGGCGAGGAAGTGCCGGTCGTGCGAGACGAACAGCATCGTGCCCTCGTACTGGGCGAGCGCGGCGATCAGCATGTCCTTGGTGCCGACGTCGAGGTGGTTGGTCGGCTCGTCGAGGACGAGGAAGTTCGGCGGGTCGTAGAGCATGCGGGCCATGGCGAGACGGGCCTTCTCGCCGCCCGACAGCACCCGGCACCGCTTCTCGACGTCGTCGCCCGAGAAGCCGAAGCAGCCGGCGAGGGTGCGCAAGGACCCCTGCCCCGCCTGCGGGAAGGAGTCCTCCAGAAACTCGAACACCGTGCGCTCGCCGTCGAGCGTGTCCATGGCGTGCTGGGCGAAGTAGCCGAGCTTGACGCTGGCGCCGATCGTCACGATGCCCGAATCCGGCGCGGTGGTGCCGGTGGCGAGCTTGAGCAGCGTCGACTTGCCGGCGCCGTTGACGCCCATCACGCACCAGCGCTCCTTGCGGCGGATCCCGAAATCGAGGCCTTCGTAGATCGTGCGGCTGCCGTAGCGCTTGTCCACGGATTTCAGGCTGATCACGTCGTCGCCGGAGCGCGGCGCGGCGGGGAAGTCGAAGGCCACGCTCTGGCGGCGCCGGGGCGGCTCGACCCGCTCGATCTTGTCGAGCTTCTTCACCCGGCTCTGCACCTGGGCGGCGTGCGACGCGCGCGCCTTGAAGCGCTCGATGAACTTGATCTCCTTGGCCAGCATCGCCTGCTGGCGCTCGAACTGCGCCTGCTGCTGCGCCTCGTTCTGCGCGCGTTGCTGCTCGTAGAAGGCGTAGTCGCCGGAATAGGTGGTGAGCGAGCCGGCATCGATCTCGATGATCTTGCCGACGATCCGGTTCATGAAGGCCCGGTCGTGCGAGGTCATCAGCAGGGCGCCGTCGAAGCCCTTGAGGAAATCCTCGAGCCAGATCAGGCTCTCGAGGTCGAGGTGGTTGCTCGGCTCGTCGAGCAGCATCACGTCGGGGTTCATCAGGAGGATGCGGGCGAGGGCCACGCGCATCTTCCAGCCGCCCGACAGGGCGCCGACATCGCCCTCGATCATCTCGGGCGAGAAGCTCAGGCCCGCCAGCACCTCGTGCGCCCGGCCCTCGAGCGCATAGCCGCCGAGTTCCTCGAACCGCCCCTGCACCTCGCCGTAGCGCTCGACCAGGGCCTCCATCTCGTCGGCCCGGTCGGGATCGGCGAGCGCGGTCTCGATCTCGCGCAGTTCCGCGGCGATCTCGCTCACGGGACCTGCGCCGTCCATCACCTCGGACAGGACCGAGCGGCCGGCCATCTCGCCGACATCCTGGCTGAAATACCCGATGGTGATGCCGCGATCGGCCGAGACCTGGCCCTCGTCGGGCTGCTCCTCGCCGGTGATCATCCGGAACAGGGTGGTCTTGCCGGCGCCGTTCGGGCCGACGAGCCCGACCTTCTCGCCGCGCTGCAACGCCGCCGAAGCCTCGATGAAGAGGAGCTGGTTGCCGTTCTGCTTGCCGATCTTGTCGAGGCGGATCATGGGAGGCGGACGTCCGAAGTGAGGGCGCGCCGGATCGCGCGCCATGTCGTTGGATACGCATGCCACGGATTCGTGGCGGCGTGGTGTCGGGCGGGATTCTCGACCGGCTGATGCCGTCGTCACGCTTCATCCCATCCACGACCTCATCCTGAGGTCGGGAATGGGATGAAGCGTCGATAGGGCGCTCAGTCTCTCGCGCCGCCCCGCCCGTCGACCACGTCGATGGCGGCCCGGAAGGCGGCGTCGGCGTCGAGCACCGTGGTGTCGAGCACCACCGCATCCTCGGCCACCCGCAGGGGCGCCGCGTCGCGGTCGGCGTCGCGGGCGTCGCGGCGCAGGATGTCGGAGAGCACCGCCTCGTACGCGACCGCCTCGCCGCGTCCGCCGAGCTCCCGGTGGCGGCGGCGGGCGCGCTCCTCGGCGGAAGCGGTCACGAACAGCTTCACGGCGGCATCCGGGCAGACCACGGTGCCGATGTCGCGCCCGTCGAGCACGGCGCCTTCGGCCGAGCCGGCGAAGCGGCGCTGCCAGTCGAGGAGCGCGGCGCGCACCGCGGCTTGCGCCGAGACGATCGAGGCCGCCTCGCCCATGGCGGCACCGCGCAGGCGCGGATCGGCGAGGAAGGCCGGTTCGAGCCCTCGCGCCGCGGCGGCGGCGGCCTTCGCGTCCGCGAGGTCGCGATTCGCGTCGAGGAGCGTCAGCGCCACCGCCCGGTAAAGCAGGCCGGTATCGAGGTGCGGCAGCCGGTAATGCGCCGCAAGACGCTTGGCGAGCGTGCCCTTGCCGGAGGCCGCAGGCCCGTCGATCGCGATGACCATCGGCCCGTTCATGCCGGGAAGGCGGCGCCGAGCGCCCGCATGTCGGAGAGGAAGGCGGGATAGCTCGTGGCGATCATCGCGCCGTCATCGACCGTCACCGGCCTGTGTGCGGCCATGCCAAGCACGAGGAACGCCATGGCGATGCGGTGGTCGAGATGGGTCTCGACCGTGCCGCCGCCCGCAGGCGCCGATCCATCGCCGTGGACGATCAGGTCGTCGCCCTCGACCAGGTGGGAGACGCCGTTGGCCTTCAAGCCCGCCGCCACCGCGGCGAGGCGATCGGATTCCTTGACCCGCAATTCGTGCAGGCCCTGCATCCGGGTGGTGCCTTCCGCGCAAGCCGCCGCCACCGCGAGCACCGGGTATTCGTCGATCATCGCCGGCGCCCGCTCGGGCGGCACCGTGACGCCCTTCAGGCGGCTGTGGCGCACCCGCAGGTCGGCGACGGTCTCGCCGCCCTCCTCGCGCTCGTTCAGCCGCTCGATGTCGCCGCCCATCTCGAGCAGCGTGGTGAGGAGGCCGGTGCGCAGGGGATTCATCATCACCCCCTCGATCACCACCTCGGAGCCCGGGACGATCAGGCCGGCGACCAGCGCGAAGGCGGCCGAGGACGGATCGGCCGGCACCACCACGTCGGTGGCGGTGAGGGTCGGCTGGCCGGTGAGCGCGATGCGCCGGCCGTGGCCGCCGGGGCCGATCGCCTCGACCTCGACGGTGGCGCCGAACAGGCGCAGCATCCGCTCGGTGTGGTCGCGGGTCGCGGCCGCCTCCACCACCGTGGTGATTCCGGGCGCGTTGAGCCCGGCGAGCAGCACCGCCGACTTCACCTGCGCCGAGGCGACCGGGCTGTCATAGGTGATCGGCACCGCCTCGCGGGGACCGCGCAGGGTGAGCGGCACCCGGCCGCCCTCGGCCTGCTCCACCACCGTGACGCCCATCTGCACCAGCGGATCGAGGATCCGGCGCATCGGCCGCTTGCGCAAGGAGGCGTCGCCGTCGAAGGTCGCGGTCACGGGATGGCCGCCGACCACGCCCATCATCAGCCGCGAGCCGGTGCCGGCATTGCCGAAATCGAGCACGCCCGCCGGATCGGTCAGGCCGCCGACCCCGACGCCGCGTACCCGCCAGCGCCCCTCCCCGTCGCGATCGATGCCGGCGCCGAGCGCCCTGGCGGCGGCGGCGGTGCGCAGAACGTCGTCGCCTTCGAGCAGGCCCTCGATCCGGGTCTCGCCGAGGCTGAGCAGGCCGAGGATGATCGCCCGGTGCGAGATCGACTTGTCGCCGGGCGGCCGCAGCCGGCCCCGCAGGGCCGTCCCGGCCTGGGCGGTGATCGGGGACGGAGTGGAATCGTGCGACACGGGCAGACGGCCTGATTCTCGAGAACCGCGAAGAAGCGCGGGAAAACGGCCGGGTCGTTACCATGCGGGCGCCGCGCCGTCATCCGCCGGCCCGACAGGTATTTGACAGGGCTGGCAGGCGCGACTAACCGGACCCACTCTTAACGACATCGACAGGAACGAAACGACCGTGGCCAGACCGGAACTCGGCTTGAAGCGCCAGTGCATGAGCTGCGGCGCGAAGTTCTACGACCTCAGCAGGGACCCTGCCGTGTGCCCGAAATGCGGCACCGTCTATCAGGTCGCCGCCCTCACCTCATCGCGCGTCCCCGCGCCGGCGATCGCCAACCGCGCCCCGCGCGAGGAGGAGACCGAGGAGGAGGCCGGCGCCCCCGAGATGGTCTCCCTCGACGAGGTCGAGGCCGCCGAGGACGGCGCCGACGTCTCGGTCGACGACGACGATGCCGACGTGGCCGATGCCGGCGGCGACGACGACACCTTCCTGGAGGAGGACGAGGAAAGCGGCGACGACGTCTCCGACCTGATCGACGGCGACATCGAGAACGACGAGGAATCCTGATCCTCTCGGAGGGCGGACGACGGCGGCGCAGGACCGCCGCCGTCACAACCCCCTCAGATCACTGCGGAATTCGCGGCAGTCACGAAAACTTCGCGAAGACCCGCCCCGAGGGCTTGTGTCCGGCGCCACACCCTCATATACCGCCGCTCACCGGCGGCGCCCTCCCCGAGGGCACGGTCGGTTCCGGGACGGATCCCATACGTCCTGCAGCGTGGGGCTTTAGCTCAGCTGGGAGAGCGCCTGCATGGCATGCAGGAGGTCAGCGGTTCGATCCCGCTAAGCTCCACCAAATCTTCCCAGGCTGTGCCGGGGTTGATCCGATCGCGCTGAGCGATCACCGATGACGAGACCCGCAGGCATTCCCAGTGCCGCGGCTGACGGATGGGGCTTTAGCTCAGCTGGGAGAGCGCCTGCATGGCATGCAGGAGGTCAGCGGTTCGATCCCGCTAAGCTCCACCAAATCTTCCCAGGCTGTGCCGGGGTTGATCCGATCGTGCTGAGCGATCGCCGATGACGAGACCCGCAGGCATTCCCAGTGCCGCGGTTGAAGGATGGGGCTTTAGCTCAGCTGGGAGAGCGCCTGCATGGCATGCAGGAGGTCAGCGGTTCGATCCCGCTAAGCTCCACCATCTCCCCCCTCGCTCGAACCGAATGGCAGGAGAGGTCGCCTCGGCGGCCTTTTTGCGTTGCGCTGCGTATCCCGGGAGCGGTGTACCGCCCGCCCCGGAGCACGATCTGCGCCCTCCGAACGGAGACCCGTCGAAGCACTCACCCGATATCCTGTTTCACGGCCGCTGCCTCCGCCTTCTCGCCTGCCCGCAACGAAACGGTGACGGATGCGGGTTGGACGAGCGGCGCTCCCGTCCTCCCTCGAAACCTGCGCATAACCCCGGGCCGCCCTGACAGTGGGCATGTGCCCCAACTGCCGGCGGGCTGTGCGGCCCCCTTCGGTTGTGCGACGCAGCGACAGTCTCGCGAAAATACAGTTATGCAATTTGTAGCGTCGATCACCGCATTTGAATAAATTAGAAACAACTACGATAAATTTTGCCATAATTGTTACAATCTTTAACGTTTTCGCAGCTGACGCTGCGACGCAGCGCACGCGATTTATGGGCTTCTCGTCAGATTTTTTGCTGGCCGGTCAGCCGGTATCATTTAAAAGTATTTACAAACCGAAATATCTAATCTTTAAAGCAATGGTAGGATTAATCCGTTTGGGATCATGTTCGAACACAAACGATATCGGGCCCTTCCCCTGTTGCAGCGAGTCAACAAAGTTCAACCGGCGGTGGATACCCGGATTGAAGAAGCAGATTACCCTTGGTAATATGATTCCCGGCGGAAGCGTGAGCGAGGGGAATTGGATGTTGACGGAGGCGCAGTGGGCCATACTCGTGCCATTGCTCGAAGGCTGCAGGCCTCGCGGCAAGACGCAGCCTCACGATCTCAAGCGGACCATCGACGCGATCCTCTGGCGGCACTGGCACGATACCAATTGGCGCGCCGTCCCGGCGCATTACGGCCCGTGGTGGATGGCGGCCCAGACCTTCATCCGCTGGTCCCGCCTCGGCGTCTGGGAACAGCTCCTGGCCCGCCTCGAACGCTACTTCGAGGAAAGCGGCCTGCCGGTTCCGGGGATCGACCACGACGAGTACGCCTATGGCGGTGCCCGCAAGAAGGAGCTGCAGGACAGCGAGTTGCAGGTGCGCCAGATCGCCAACATGCTGCTGAGCCTGCAGAAGCAGGCCGCGGTGGCCTGAGGGCAGCCGCCACGGCGGGAGGCGGCCCGGACATCCGAATTCCGCACCGCCCGGCAAGGAGGAAAGCCGCCCGATATTCGTCGCCGTCAACGGCGTCCGTCTCGTCGTCGACGTCGGGAATGCCGAGCCCGTTCCCGCGGGCGGCACGATGCGGGAGAAGCCGGCCCTGCCGCTCCTGCATGACGGCCCGGGCTTCGACCACGGCGCCCGCGCGGTCCCGTCCTGGTCATGGGCGGTGCGTACGATTCGCCGGTGGCGCCCTCCGTCAGCGAGACACTCGTCGCCGCCTTGCCGCCCGACCACGTGCGCTTCGGAGGTTTCGCGGAAAGCGGCCACAACCTGTTCGGCGACGAGCCGGAGTGCGCCTTCGCGGTCTTGCGGGAGTTCATCGCGGCAGCGTGAACCGGCAACGTCAGGTGCGTCCGCCTGATCCGTTCGGTGAAGGTCGCGCGCATCTCCCTGACCCGTGCGGGAGAGGGGTGTGCGGACCGGAGAGGCCGCACGAGGGGCGGCGGTCGGGGAACAGGCGCAGAACGTCCCGCGGCCGGCACGACACGCTTCGGCGGAGCGCCGTCCCTCGACGGGGGCGACGACCTCGGGTATTCGGCCAGGATAGCGGCGCGGATTCGTTTTGGATGTGAATGATGTTTAGGCGTGCGCGCAGAGCCAATTTTATTGTAACCGCTCTTACATTCGGCGTGCTCGGTTGTGTGCCGGCGTCTTCGAAGGAAAATTTGGACAGATCTGATCGAGAAGCAATATCGCTGTTCGATCACATCATATCGACGGACAAAAAATTTTTCACGGCCTGCACGATATCGGATAAATGGCTTGTTTATTCTGTTTTTGGCCAAACTGTGCGGACTTACATGAAATACCCGGTCCGTGGCGACCTTTCTCCTCCGCATCATATGACGGTCCCCAAAGATATTATCGGAAGAGGGACGGGCGCAGACCCTTTGATATGCAGCGAGACCGAGCGGTCGGCACGCACGGACGCCGTGCTGAGTGCTCCGACTCATTCGGGAGGCGGGACCTTCAGGGGACAGAAAATCCTTGGATCCGCCAGCACGGTACGGAGAGAGTTCAGTTATCCAATCTTCGATACCGATTACCGCACAGCCTTCGTCGTCCGAGACAACTCACGCGATAACTGGGTCAAGACAGAGAATGAGAAATATCGCAGATTCGGGGACGGAGAAATTATAGTCTTTGTATATAGAAAAAAGCATGGAAAATGGAAATTGAAAAATTATGACGTCTATGCGACTTATCATTAGCTAATATATGAATCTATTGAAATCTAACAAAGCTATCGAATTATAACTCGATTTTATTTTTCGACGAAACAACATCCGCTTTGTCGGAAAAAAGCTCTAGAGCCCGAGCTGAGTGTGACCGTCTGCACGGAAGACGGCTCCCTATTCCGCCGCCTCCCGCAACCGCGACGGCGCCTCCCCCTCCTCCGGCGCGTCGTCCTTCACCTCCGGCCCGTGCGAGCCGCCGGACAGCCACGTCGCGAGCTTGTCGAGGTAGATGTAGATCACCGGCGTGGTGAACAGCGTCAGCACCTGGCTCACCGCGAGGCCGCCGACCATGGCGTAGCCGAGCGGCTGGCGGATCTCCGAGCCGGTGCCGGTGCCGAACATCAGCGGAATGCCGCCGAGCAGCGCCGCCATCGTGGTCATCAGGATAGGGCGGAAGCGCAACAAGGCCGCCTTGCGGATCGCCTCCTCGGGACCGATCCCCTCGGTGCGCTCGGCGACGATCGCGAAATCGACCAGCATGATGCCGTTCTTCTTCACGATGCCGATCAACAGGATGATGCCGATCAAGGCGATCAGGCTGAAATCGTAGCCGAACCACAGCAGCATCGCGAGCGCGCCGACGCCGGCCGAGGGCAGGGTCGAGAGGATCGTCAGCGGGTGGATGTAGCTCTCGTAGAGGATGCCGAGGATCAGGTAGACCACCACCAGGGCGGCGACGATGAGCAGCGGCACCGTCGAGAGCGATTGCTGGAAGGCCTGCGCGGTGCCCTGGAAGCCGGTCGCGAGCGTCGCCGGAATGCCGAGATCCCGGGCCGCCTTGTCGATCGCCGCCGTCGCCTGGCCGAGCGCGACGTTCGGCGCCAGGTTGAAGCTGATCGTCACCGCCGGAAACTGGCCCTGGTGGCTGATCGAGAGCGGGCGCACCGGTACCGTGGTCCAGGTCGCGAAGGCGGCGAGCGGCA
Source organism: Methylobacterium sp. 142-1Y (assembly GCF_057747795.1). Taxonomy (NCBI): domain Bacteria; kingdom Pseudomonadati; phylum Pseudomonadota; class Alphaproteobacteria; order Hyphomicrobiales; family Methylobacteriaceae; genus Methylobacterium; species Methylobacterium sp. 142-1Y. Next base: position 3,192,474 of record NZ_CM173224.1, read on the forward strand.
CTTGCCCGCCGGTGGTCGGGGACTTCACGTAGATGTTGTGCAAGCTGTCCGGATTGCCCTGGAGCGCCGGCAGGATCTCCATGACGACGTGGTAGCTGTTGAGCTGGGTGAAGTACTGCGCCACCTGGCGCTGGCCGATCGCGTCGTAGAGCGTGTCGTCGATCAGCTGCGGGGTGATGCCGTAGCGCGAGGCGGCGTCGCGGTTGATCGTGAGCGTCAGCGTCGTGCCGTCGGTCTGCTGGTCGGTGGCGACGTCGCGCAGTTCCGGCAGCGTCTTCAGCTTGTCGAGCAGGCGCGGCGACCAGGTGTTGAGCTCGTCGAGGTTCGGGTCCTGCAGCGTGTACTCGAACTGGGTGCGCGAGGCGCGACCGCCGGTGCGCACGTCCTGCGAGGCCTGGAGGAAGACCTTCACGCCCTTGAGCTTCGCGAGCTTCGGCCGCAAGCGGTCGATGATCTGGAAGGCGTTGGCCTCGCGATCGTCCCGGGGCTTGAGAGTGATGAACATCCGGCCGGAATTGAGCGCCTGGCCGCTGCCGCCGATCGACATCGCGATGCTCGCGACATCCGGATCGGCCTGGATCACCGCGCCGACCGCCCGCTGCCGGTCCTCCATGGCGGCAAACGAGATGTCCTGCCCGCCTTCCGTGATGCCGACGATCAGGCCCGTATCCTGCTGCGGGAAGAAGCCCTTCGGGATCACCACGAACAGGTAGCCGGTGAGCGCCAGCGTGCCGAGGAAGGTCAGGAACGTCACGACATGGTGGCGGAGCGCCACGTCGAGGGCGGATTCGTAAGCCGACAGCATCCCGTCGAAGACGCGCTCACTCCAGCGGTAGAGGCGCCCGTGATGCTCGGCTTTGTGCTCCTTGAGGAAGCGCGAGGCCATCATCGGGGTCAGCGACAGCGACACGAAGGCCGAGACGCCGATCGTCATCGACAGCACGACGGCGAATTCGCGGAACAGCCGGCCGATGATGCCGCCCATGAGCAGCAGCGGGATCAGCACCGCGATCAGCGACACCGAGATCGACACGATGGTGAAGCCGATCTCGCCGGCGCCCTTGAGCGCCGCCTGCATCGGCTTCATCCCCTCCTCGACGTAGCGGGCGATGTTCTCCAGCACCACGATCGCGTCGTCGACCACGAAGCCGACCGCGATGGTGAGCGCCATCAAGGACAGGTTGTCGAGGGTGTAGCCCGCCATCCACATCAGCGCGCAGGCGCCGAGCAGCGCCAGCGGCACCGTCACGCTCGGGATGATGGTCGCCCAGAGCGAACGCAGGAACACGAAGATCACCATCACCACCAGCGCAATGGTAATGAGGAGCGTGAACTGCACGTCCTCGACCGAGGCGCGGATGGTCTGGGTGCGGTCGCTGAGCGTCTGCACCTTCACGCCGGCCGGCAGCGAGGCGGTGATGCGGGGCAATTCGGCCTTGATCCGGTCCACCGTGTCGATGACGTTGGCGCCGGGCTGCTTGAAGATGACCAAGAACACGCCGCGCTGGCCGTTGGCCCAGGCCGCCTGCTTCACGTCCTCCGGCCCCGCCACCGCCTGGCCGATGTCGCGGACCCGCAAGGGGGCGCCGTTGCGGTAGGCGATGATGACGTCGTTCCAGTCCTTGGCCCGGGTGAGCTGGTCGTTGGCATAGACCGTGTAGCTGCGGGTCTGGCCGTCGAAGCTGCCCTTCGGGCTGTTGACCGTGGTGATCGAGAGCTGGCTGCGGACGTCCTCGAGCGACAGGTCCTTGGCGACGAGCTTCGCCGGGTCGATCTGCACCCGCACCGCCGGCTTCTGCTGGCCGCCGATCAGCACCTGGCCGACGCCCGAGACCTGGCTGATGCGCTGCGCCAGCTGCACGTCGGCGGCGTCGTCGACCTCGATCAGCGGCAGGGTGTCGGAGGTGACCGAGAGCAGCAGGATCGGCGAATCGGCCGGGTTCACCTTGCGGTAGGTCGGCGGGCTCGGCAGGTTCTTCGGGAGCTGCCCGCCGGCGGCGTTGATCGCCGCCTGGATGTCGTTCGCCGCCCCGTCGATGTTGCGGGAGAGGTCGAACTGCACGGTGATCGACGAGATGCCGAGAGCGCTCGTCGAGGTCATCTGGCTGACGCCGGGCACCTGCGCGAATTGCCGTTCCAGCGGTTGGGCCACCGTCGAGGCCATGGTCTCGGGGCTGCCGCCGGGCAGCTGCGCGGTGACCTGGATCGTCGGGAAGTCGACCTGCGGCAGGGGCGCGACGCCGAGCAGCGGATAGGCCACGATCCCGATGAACAGGATCCCGGCCATGATCAGCGAGGTCGCGATCGGAAAGCGGATGAAGTAGCCGGAGATGCCGCCGCGCGCGGCCTCCCCCTGCCCGGTGCCGAGCTGCATGTCAGCGCGCCTCGCTCGAAGCCAAGGCGGCGTTGTCCGCCGAATGGGCCGCGGGACCCGCGGGCTTCGCCTCGGCGACCAGCCCCCCCTCCTGCACCCGCGACTGGCCGCGCCAGACGACCGTCTGGCCCGGCGTCAGCCCCTTGGTCACCTGGGTGCGGCCGTCGGTGGCGCGGCCGACGGCGATCGGCTGCATGTGGGCGTGGCTCTGGTCGTCGACCACGAAGGCGTAGAGGCCCTTCGGCCCGTGCTGCACCGCGTCGTCCGGCACCGTGACGGCGTCGGGGATCGTGCCGGTCCGCATCTTCGTCGAGACCGACACGCCGGGCCACAGGGCGTGATCCTTGTTGGCGAAGGAGGCCTTGAGCCGGATCGTGCCGGTGGCGGTGTCGACCTGGTTGTTGACGAGGTCGAGGCGCCCCTCGGACAGCCGGGTCATGCCGTCGGTGCTCCAGGCCTCGACCGGGACCGGGCCGGCGGCGAGCGCCCGCATCACCTCGCCGAGCTGCTCCTCGGGCGCGGTATAGACCACGAAGATCGGCTCGACCTGGGTGATGGTGACGATCGCGGTCTGTTGCGCGGCGTTGACGATGTTGCCGACGTCGATCAGCCGGAAGCCGGTGACGCCGTCGATCGGCGCCTGGATCGTCGCGTAGGAGAGTTGCGTCGCCGCGTTGTCGATCGCCGCCTGGTCGCCGGCGATCTGGGCGGTGAGCTGGTTGACCGTGGCGCCTTGCGTCTCGGTCTGCTGGCGCGAGGCGTAGTCGCCGAGCTTGGTGTAGCGCTCTAGGTCGGCCTTCGCGTTCTTCACGTTGGCCTCGTCCTGGGCCTTCTTCGCCTTGGCCTGGTCGAGGGCGGCCTGGTAGGGCCGCGGATCGACCTGGGCGAGGAGGTCGCCCTTCTTCACCACCTGGCCTTCGCGAAAGCCGATCTTCAGGATCTCGCCGTCGACCCGGCTGCGCACCTGCACGGTGTTGTAGGCCTGCACCGTGCCCAGCCCGCCGAGCTCCTTGGCGAGCGGGCCTTGCTCGACACGCGCCAAGGTCACCGGAACGGCAGCCGGGGCGCGGGCCGCGGGTTTCGCCGCGGCCGCGTGCTCGCGGGTGTGCCACGCATAGGCGCCGCCGGCGCCGGCCAGGATCGCGAGGGCCAGGAGCCATCCGCCGTGCCGGCGTTTCGTCGGGTCGGCGCCCTGTTCTGATCTCATCGGTTGCACGCTTCCACTGGGGCATCGTCCGATGGTGCAAAAGTAGCGCCATCGGGCCATGCAGCAACGTCGAAGACCGGGAGCAGCGCCGGGCGGTCGGGCGACCGCAGCCGATCCAGTCCAGGGCCGGGTCGCGAGGCGTCTCCGTGTCTCACACACAACTCCCGATCGCCCGCGCCGTTCATTCCGGCAGTATCGGCGCAGCGGGAGTTGTACGAGACACACGTGAACGGCCGCCTAAGCGGCCGCGCGAACCGGTATCTGTCGAACGTATGCCAGTCGACTGTTTCTAGCGTGTGCGAGATCCGTGCGGCGCGTCCGCGCGGTGAGCAAGCCTGGCCCATCACCCATGCAGGGCGGTCGGCTCTCCGTCGTGGAAGAGCCGGCCCGCAGGCCGGCTCTCGCGGTCCCCGTTATGCCTTCGCCATGGCGTCGGCCTTGCCGATCAGCGCCTCGGCCATGCGGATCGACGCGATGTCGATGAGCCGCCCGTCGAGCGAGACGGCGCCGCGGCCGGCCTTGGCCGCCTCCTCCATCGCCGCCAGGATGCGGCGGGCCTTGGTCACCTCGGCCTCGCTCGGGGTGAACACCTCGTTGGCGAGGTCGATCTGCGAGGGGTGGATCGCCCACTTGCCCTCGAAGCCGAGGGCCGCGCAGCGCCGGGCCGCCGAGACGTAGCCGTCCGGATCGGAGAAATCGCCGAACGGGCCGTCGATCGGGCGCAGGCCGTAGGCCCGGCAGGCGACCAGCATGCGGTTCTGGGCAAACAGCCACGGATCCTGCCAGTGGGTCTGGCGCCCGCCCGCCTCGTCCTTGTCGGTGAGCACCGAGTAATCCGGGTTGACGCCGCCGATCACGGTCGAGCGGGCGCGCAGCGAGGCGGCGTAATCGGCGACGCCGAAGGACATCGCTTCCAGGCGCTTCGAGGACTGGGCGATCGCCTCGACATTGGCCATGCCCAAAGCCGTCTCGATCAGCACCTCGAAGCCGAGCTTCTTCTCGCGGCTTTTGGCCTGCTCGATCTGCGTCACCAGCACGTCGATGGCGTAGACGTCCTGCGGCACGCCGACCTTCGGGATCAGGATCATGTCGAGGCGCGGGCAGGCCTCGACGATGTCGACCACGTCCCGGTACATGTAATGGGTATCGAGGCCGTTGATGCGGATCATCATCGTCTTCGTGCCCCAATCGATCTCGTTGAGGGCCTGGACGATGTTCTTGCGCGCCTGCTCCTTGTCGTCGGGCGCGACCGCATCCTCGAGGTCGAGGAAGATCACGTCGGCGGTGGATTTCGCCGACTTCTCCATGAAGGTCGGGTTCGAGCCCGGCACCGCCAGTTCAGAGCGGTGCAGGCGGGGCGTGGCTTGCTGGACGAGGGTGAAGCTCATTCGTGTTTCCTCCTGGGGATCATTTGGCGGTCCGTCGCGGACGGACGCAACGTGGCGGAAGGTGGGGGGTGTGGGGCTATGCGGGGGGAAGGGGGAAGGAGAGGCGCGGGCTCTCCCCCTCTCCCCGCGGGCGGGGAGAGGGCCGTGTCTCTGTCCAAGAGACACGGCAAGCGGAGGCGAAAGCCGGAGCGAGGGTGAGGGGGTCTCGACGAGTGAAACTCCTCCGGAGACACCCCCTCACCCTCGCCCTTCGGGCTTGCCGCTGACCCGACAAGGGGTCAGCGGCCCTCTCCCCGCCCGCGGGGAGAGGAGAAGGGGCGCCTCATCCGGCAACCGGGCGGCAAGACCTCACCCCGTCGCCCCGAACCCGGTGGCGACGCAGTTGATCGACAAGAGCAGCGCCGATTTCAGCGTCTCCCGCTGCGCCTCGTCGGTCTCGGCCCGGAAGCGGCGGAGAAGGTCCACCTGCTCGCGGCTGACCTGGTTGAGCACCGGCAGCCGCTCGGTCAGCCTCCCGCGATAGAGCGGGAAGCGCTCGGCGAGGCTGCGCGCCCCGCTCACCTCCAGGGCCATGGCGCAGGTCAGCCGGTACTCGGCCTCGATCATCGCGAAGACCGCCTCGCGCGCGCCCTCGTCCGGGCACAGGCCGGCGAAGTCGCGGGCGATGTCGAGATCGACCGTGAGCAGGGTCTTCTCGACCTCGTCCATGACCAGGCGGAAGAGCGGCGATTGCTCGAACATCCGCCGCAGCAGCGCCCGGCCGCCATCCCCGCGCACGTCGAGGAGGCTCTTCAAGCCGCTACCGACCCCGTACCAGCCGGTGATGCCGTGGCGGTTCTGGCTCCAGGCGAAGACCCAGGGGATCGCCCGCAGGTCGGCCAGGCTCCGGGCGCCGAAGCGGCGGGCCGGGCGCGAGCCGATGTTGAGCAGCGCGATCTCGTCGAGCGGGCTCGCGGCGCCGAAATAGGTCACGAGGTCCGGATGCGTCAGGAGCTGCGCGTAGGCCGCCCGCGAGGCGCCGGACAGGGCCTCCATCACGTCGTCGAATTCCGGGTTCGCCGGCGGAGGCCCGTTGGCCGCCCCGTCGAGGGCATGGGCCAGCACCGCGGAGGCGAGCAACTCCATCTGGTAAGCGGCGGTGCCGCGGTTGGCGTACTTGAACGACACCACCTCGCCCTGCTCGGTGGTGCGGAAGCGGCCCCGGATCGAGCCCGGCGGCTGCGCCGCGATGGCCCGGGCCGTCGGCGCGCCGCCGCGGCTGACCGAGCCGCCGCGGCCGTGGAAGAACGCGATGCCGATCCCCGCCTGCTCGCCGACCTGGGTCAGCAGCCGTTGCGCCTTGGCCAGTTCCCAGTTCGAGGCGACGAAGCCGCCGTCCTTGTTCGAATCCGAGTATCCGATCATCACCTCCTGCACCCCGCCCTGCTGGCGGGCGGAGCGGCGCACGACCGGGATCTTGAGCAAGGCCCGCATGATGGCGGGGGCGGCGCGCAGGTCGTCGATGGTCTCGAACAACGGCACGATCGGCAGCGGGCAGACCTCGATGCCGGCAGCATCCAGGAAGACGCCGGCGGTCTTCGCCAGCAGGTAGACGCCCAGGATGTCGGGCACCGAATGGGTCATCGACAGGACGAAGGACCCGAAGGCCTCGCGGTCGAGGCTGCCGCGCATCTCCGCCACCAGCCGGAAGGTCGACAGCGTCTCCTGCGCCTCCTCGGGCAGGCTGGAGAGATCGGGCAGCCCGTCGAGCGGGCGCGCCAGCTCGGCCTCGAGCCAGGCGGTCCAGTCCGGGGAATCGACGTCCGGCGGCTCGCCCTCATGGGTGCCGCGCCACAGGGCCTGGAGCGCCCGGGTGGTGCGGGTGGTGTTCTCGCGGATGTCGAGCCGCACGGTCGAGAAGCGGAAGATCTCGACCATCCGGCGCACCGGCCGCACCCGGTTGGCGGCCAGCGACGGGCAGCCGGCCTCGGACAGGCCCTGTTCGAGGGCGCGCAGGTCGGCGATCAGCAGGTCGGCATCGCCGTAGCCGGGACCGGTCGGGGTGCTGTTCTCGGGCGCGGCCGATGAGTCCTCCAGCCCGGCAAACGTCGCGTCGAGGCGGCGGCTGAGGCAGGTCAGGAACTGGCGGTAGGGCTCGCCCGGGTTGCGCCGCGCGATCGCCTCGCCGTCCGGCTGGAGCGCCAGCGCACCGGCGAGCGCGCTCGCGAAGGCATCCGGCACCGGCAGGGCGCGGGCGCTGATCGACAGGGTGCGGGCGAGGCCGGCCACGCCGTCGCGGTAGCGCCGCAGGCTCGCGAGCGCGTTGCGCCGCAGGGTGCGCCGGGTCACCTCGGCGGTGACGAAGGGGTTGCCGTCGCGGTCGCCGCCGATCCACGATCCGAACTGGAAGAAGGGCGGGACCTCGAACCGGGCGCCCGGATAGGCACTCGCCAGCGCCTCCTCGAGCGAGCCGAGGGTCTCGGGCAGCATCTCGAACAGGGTCTCGTCGAAGAAGTGCAGGCCCCAGGCCACCTCCCGGTCGACGGTCGGCTTCTCGAGATGCAGCTCGCCAGTCATCCAGACCAGCTCGACCTCGTCGCGCAGGTCGTCCATCAGGGCCTGGCGCTCGCGCTCGGTCCAGCGCGGCATCTCCAGTTCCTTCAGGATCAGGTAGATGCGCCGGAACTTTTCCAGCACCGTGACGCGCTTGGCCTCGGTCGGGTGCGCCGTCAGGGTCGGGCGCACGCGCAGGGACGTGAGGAGTTCATGCACCGTCCCGGCCGGCACGCCCTGGGCGGCGGCCCGGGCCAGCACGGCGCTGAAGGAATTCTTGAGCCGGTCGCGGCCGGCATTGCGCTCGACATGGCGGCGCCGGCGCATCGCGGTGTTCTGCTCGGCGATCGCGATCAGCTGGAACCAGATGCCCTGGACCTGCAACGCCCGCGCGGTCAGTTCCGGCGACAGCCCGGCGATGTCGGCCTGCCCGCGCAGCACCGCTTCCAGCTCCGGCTGGTGGCGCCGGCAGACATCCACCAGCGAGCGAAAGAGCACGTCGAGGGCGACGCGGTCCTCGGTGCCGGTGATCAGCGGCGGGACGAACGGCGTGTCGGGAACGGGAGTGTGGATCATCTGGGGGGCTCCCCGTGGGGGTCGAGGGTGTGCGCCAGTCTCTCCTCTCCCCGCCGGGCGGGGAGAGGGCTGCTGACCCCTTGTCGGGTCAGCGGCAAGCCCGAAGGGCGAGGGTGAGGGGGTATTTCCGGAGGAGGCTCATCCGGCACCTCCCCCTCACCCTCGGCTGCCGCCTCGCTGTGTCCCCTGAACGGGGACACAGCCCTCTCCCCGCCCGCGGGGAGAGGAGGAATGCGCACGGCCCGAAGCGCGGGCCGAGGGAGGAGCTGGCTCACGCCGCCTTGCGGTGGCCGGACATCACCTGCGCCATGGTGGTCCCGAAGGCGCCCGGGCTCGGGGCCACGGTGAGGCCGTAGGAGCGCATGATCTCGGCCTTCTCCCCGGCGCTGTCGCCGGCCGCCGAGATGATGGCGCCGGCATGCCCCATCTTGCGGCCCTTGGGCGCCGTGAGCCCGGCGACGAAGCCGACCACCGGCTTCTTCATGTTCTGCTGGATCCAGGCCGCGGCCTCGGCCTCCTGCGGGCCGCCGATCTCGCCGATCATCAGCACCGCATCGGTATCGGGATCCTCCTCGAACAGGGCGAGGTGATCGAGGAAGGACGAGCCGTTGATCGGGTCGCCGCCGATGCCGACCGAGGTCGAGATGCCGAGGCCCACCGCCTTCATCTGCGCCGCGGCCTCGTAGCCGAGGGTGCCGGAGCGAGAGATCACCCCGATATTGCCCTTGAGGTAGATGTGGCCGGGCATGATGCCGAGCATCGCCTTGCCGGGGGAGATGATGCCGGCGCAGTTCGGGCCGACCACCATCGGGCGGCGCTCCTTCGGGTAGCGGCGCAGGTAGCGCTTCACCCGCATCATGTCCTGGGCCGGGATGCCGTCGGTGATCGAGCAGATCAGCCGGATGCCGGCATCCGCCGCCTCCATGATGGCGTCGGCGGCGAAGGGCGGCGCCACGAAGGTGATGCTGGCCTCCGCGCCCGTCTCCTGCACCGCCTGGCGCACGGTGTCGAAGACCGGCACGCCGTGCTCGGTGCGCCCGCCCTTGCCCGGGGTGACGCCGGCGACGACCTTGGAGCCGTACTCGACCATCTCGCGGGCGTGGAAGCTGCCCTTGTCGCCGGTGATGCCCTGGACCAGGATCCGGGTCTTCTCGTTGATCAGGATGCTCATCGCGCGTCCCCTCTTCAGTTCTTGGTGCGGATGGCGGCCACCGCCTTCTCGGCGGCCTCCGTCAGGGTGTCGGCGGTGATGAGGTCGAGGCCGCTCTTCTCCAGGATCGCCTTGCCGGCCTCGACGTTGGTGCCGGCGAGCCGCACCACCAGCGGCACGCCGATCTTCACCTCGCGGGCGGCCTGGACGACGCCCTCGGCGATCCAGTCGCAGCGGTTGATGCCGGCGAAGATGTTGACCAGGATCGCCCGTACGTTCGGATCGGACAGGACGAGGCGGAAGGCGGTGGCGACCCGCTGCGGCGAGGCGCCGCCGCCGACATCGAGGAAGTTTGCCGGCTCGCCGCCCGCGTGCTTGATCATGTCCATGGTCGCCATGGCGAGTCCGGCGCCGTTGACGATGCAGCCGATCTCGCCGTCGAGACCAATGTAGTTCAGGTTGTGCTCGGCGGCCTGGGCCTCGCGCGGGTCGCTCTGCGACGGATCGTGCATGTCGGCGATCTGACGGCGCCGGAACAGGGCGTTGTCGTCGAACGACATCTTGGCGTCGAGCGCCAGCACCCGGTCGTCGCGGGTCACGACCAGCGGGTTGATCTCCAGCATGACCGCGTCGCAATCGCGGAACGCCCGGTAGGCGCTCATGATCGTCTTCACGGCGGCGCCGACCTGCTTGATGGTCAAGCCGAGCTGGAAGGCGAGTTCCCGCGCCTCGAAGGGCTGGAGGCCGACGGCCGGCTCCACCACCACTTGCAGCAGCGCGTCGGGATCGGTCGCGGCGATCTCCTCGATGTCCATGCCGCCGGCCTTGGAGGCCACGACCCGCACCCGCTCGACCTTCCGGTCGAGGACGATGCCGAGATAGAGCTCGCGCTCGAACGGATCGGCGGTCTCGATATAGACCCGCTGCACCGGCTTGCCCTCGGGGCCGGTCTGGTGGGTGACGAGGCGCCGGCCGAGCAGGTCGTTCGCCGCGTCGCGGACCTCGTGGGTGGTCCGGCAGAGGCGGATGCCGCCGGCCTTGCCGCGGGCGCCGGCATGGATCTGCGCCTTCACCGCCCAGTGGGCGCCGCCGAGCTCGGTGGCGGCATAGACCGCCTGGTCGGGGCTGAAGGCCACGGCGCCCTTCGGGATCGGCACGCCGAAGCTCGCGAGCAATTCCTTGGCCTGGTACTCATGCACGTCCATGGCGTCCTCCTGTCGTTTCAGGCAAAGGCTTCCCGTTCCGGGCGCGAGGGGGGTCCCTCGCGCCCGGCTCAAAAAGCGCGGTTGCGTTGCTTCAAGTGATCGCCCGGATACCGATCCAGGCGCGCCGACCCTTAGGTCAGCTTCGACTTCACCAGCCCGTAGACCCGCTCGGTCAGGGCATCGGCGCCGTCCAGCGCCCGGGCGAGGTCGGCGAGACGGCCTTCCGCGAAGGTCCGGTCCTCGATCGCCTTGGCGTTGACGTAGACGTTGAGGGCGGCGCTGCGCAGGCCGGCCTGGGCCGCCAGCACGGCGACGCCGGCATCGCTGACCACGTTGAGGTTGCCGCGCTCGGCGACGCCCTCGCACAGGTCGATCACCGCCCGGCAGGTCCTGGCGCAGGCGAGGGGCACGTCGGTGGCGAGCCGCAGGGCATCCTGGATGGCGGCCGCGCGGGCCGCCTTCTCGTCGTCGCTCGCCTTCGGCAGGCCGTAGGCGCCCATCACCGCGTCGAACGCCGTCACGTCCTCGGCGATCATGCCGGTGAGCTGCGCGCGGAGCGCTTCGGCGCGGTCGCGGGTCGCGATCATCTCGGCCTCGACCTCGGCATACTTCTTCTTGCCGATGGTGAGATTGCAGACCATCGAGACCAGGGCGGCCCCCATGGCGCCGGAGATCGCCGCGGCCCCGCCGCCGCCGGGGGTCGGGCGCTCGCTGGCGAGCGCGTCGAGGAAGCCTGGGATCGTGTCGTCGGACTGCGCCATCACGCCATCTCTTTCGCGAGCGCGTAGATCTCTTCCGCGTCGAGGACCAGTTCGCTGCTCTCGAACAGCTTGGCGACGCAGGCGCGGTGCAGCTTGAGCTTCAGGCCGCCGATGCCGAGCGCGCCGAACACGACCTTGCCGTGGCGCTCCTTGCCCTTGTCGGTCGCCTCGATCCCGCCGAAGCCCAGCGGCGGCTGCGCGTTGTAATCCGCGATGAAGCTGAGGCTTCGCGCCTCGCTCCACTGCGCCTCGGAGGCGAGTTCGAGGCCGATGGCACCGGCGGCGAAGGCCACCTCGGCCTCGGCCAGAGCCGCGCCGCGGGATTCGGCATCCGCGGTCTCGATCGCCCGGATCGCGACCTTGAAGCGGGACTCGATGGTCTTGGCGGCCTCCTGCGCCTTGGCGAGGTTGCGCCCGGCGAGCGTCACGGTCGCGCCTTCCTTGGCGAGGAGCGCCGCCGAGCGCATGCCGACCGGGCCGGTGCCGGCCAGCACCAGGGCGCGCTTGCCCTCGAGCGAGCCCGCCGCCTTGGCGACGAGCGCCACGCCCGCCGCCGCCGTGGTGTTCGAGCCGTTGGAGTCGAGCATGCACGACACCCGGAACGGGCCGAAGAAGCGCTTGCGCACCGCCTTGAACACCGCCTCGCCGGCGGCCATGCTGCCGCCACCGACGAAGATCGCGGTCGATTTCTTCTCCGAGCCGCCGCGGGTGTAGATCGTGCCGTCGACCAGCGCCCCGACATTCTCAGGCGTCACGTTGGGGTAGCCGGTGATGATGTCGGCGCCGCCATCGTAGCCCACCACCACGTCGAACACGCTGGGCATCGGGTCGGTGTCGAACTGGAACAGAAGCTTCTTCATCGTGATCCTTTCCGCCGCGGGCGTCCGAGCCGGCGCGGGGCATCCATTCGGTTGGCGAGAGCGGGGTAGCCGTCCCTCCCGCCCTACTCCACCACGTTCTGCGGCCGGCCGGCCACGAAGGCCTCGATGTTGTCGACGAGCTGGTCGGCCAGGATCTGCATGGCTTGGCGGCTCGCCCAGGCGACGTGGGGGGTGATGATGAGGTTCGGCAGGTCGAGGGCGAGCAGCGGGTTGTCGTCCCTGGGCGGCTCGCTGGTGAGCACGTCGAACCCGGCGCCGCCGATCGTGCCGGCGGTCAGGGCCTCGGCAAGCGCCGCCTCGTCGACGAGGCCGCCACGGGCGGTGTTGATCAGGATCGCGTCGCGCTTCATCCGCGCCAGCTCGTCCCGCCCGATCATGTTGCGGGTCTCCGGCGTCAGCGGCGCGTGGAGCGTGATCACGTCGCTCTCGCGGATGATCGTGTCGAGATCGACGAGGCCGGGTTGGGGCATCACGTCGTAGGCCAGAACCCGCATGCCCAAGGCCTCGGCCCGCTGGCCGATCGACTTGCCGAGCGCCCCGTACCCGACGATGCCGAGCGTCGAGCCGGCCACGTCGCGGATCGGGTAGTCGAAGTAGCAGAAGTGCCGGGCTTTGCCCCAGTCGCCGCGCCGGACCGAGTTGGTGTAGGGCACGATCGCCCGCCGCAGGGCGAAGATCAGCCCGATGACGTGTTCCGGCACGGTGTTGAAGGCGTAGTTGCGGATGTTGACGACCGTGATGCCGCGGGACTTGGCGAAGGCCTTGTCGACCACGTCGGTGCCGGTCGCCGCGACCGCGATCAGCTTGAGGTCCGGCAGCTGGGCCAGGGTCTCCTCGCGCATCGGCACCTTGTTGATGATGGCGATCTGGGCGCCTTGCAGCCGCGCCACGATCTCGTCGGGCGCCGTCACGGCGTGCTCGACATACTCGTGCGGGAAGCTCGGGGGCCGCACGGTCGCATCCAGGGTCTCGCGGTCGAGGAAGACGATGCGGTGGGACATGGGGCGGCGTTCTCCGGCAGACTTTTCGTGATCCCCGCTCTCGGGGCGGGCGGGGCGTTGCATCAATGGCATGCCGGGCCGGGTCCCGGCAGCCGGTTTTGGGAATGGAGCGCCCCTTCTCCTCTCCCCGCGGGCGGGGAGAGGGTCACGACCCCCTTGCCGGGGTCGTGACAAGCGGAGGCGAAGCCGGAGCGAGGGTGAGGGGGTGGTGCCGGAGGAGCCTCGTCCGGAGACACCCCCTCACCCTCGCCCTTCGGGCTCCCCGATCACCCGACGAGGGGTGATCGGGCCTCTCCCCGCCCGCGGGGAGAGGAGAGACCCGTGCCTACACTTCCCGCGTATTCCGGAAATGCTCCGTCGCCGCGGCGACGCCGCTGCCGGGGGTGATGCGGATGCCGGCATCCTGCATCGCCATCTCGACGCCGGCCAGCGCCCCGAGGAGCATCAGCTCGTTGAGGTCACCGATATGGCCGATGCGGAAGAGCTTGCCCGCCACCTGCGACAGGCCGGCGCCGAGGGCGAGGTTGTAGCGGCGATAGGCGATGTCGATGACCTCGGCGCCGTTGATCCCCTCCGGCACCATCACGGCGCTCACCGTGTCGGAATGCCACTTGGGCTCCTTCGCGCACAGCGTCAGGCCCCAGGCCTTGACCGCCGCGCGGGTGCCGTCGGCGAGCCGGCGGTGGCGGGCGAAGATGTTCTCCAGCCCCTCGTCCTCGACGCAACGCAGGGCCTCGCGCAGGCCGTAGAGCATCGGCACGGACGGCGTGTAGGGGAAGTAGCCGGTGGCGTTGGCCTTGGCCTGGTCGGCGAAGTCGAAAAAGACGCGCCGGCACTCGGCGGTCTTGGCGGCCTCCAGCGCCCGCTTGCTGACGCAGACGAGGCCGAGGCCCGCCGGCAGCATCAGCCCCTTCTGCGAGCCGGTGATGGCGCAATCGACCCGCCACTCCTCGGCCCGGAAGTCGATGCTGCCGATCGACGAGACGCCGTCGACGTAGAGCATCGCCGGGTGGTTCGCCGCGTCGAGAGCCTTGCGCACCGCGCCGATATCGGAGGTGACGCCGGTGGTGGTCTCGTTGTGGACGACCAGGACCGCCTTGATCCGGTGCTCGCGATCGGCGCGAAGGGCCTCCTCGATCCGCTCGGGGTTGGCGCCGGTGCCCCACTCCTCCTCCTGGACCTCGACGTCGAGGCCGACCCGGCGGGCCATGTCGATCCACAGTGTGCTGAACTGGCCGTAGCGCGGGGCCAGCACCCGGTCGCCGGGCGAGAGCGTGTTGGTGAGCGCCGCTTCCCAGGCGCCGGTACCGGTCGCCGGGAAGAGAAAGACCTGGCCCTCGCGGGACTTGAAGACCTTCTTGGTCTCCTCGAACAGCGGCAGGGTCAGCTCGGGGAAGGACAACGAGCGATGGTCCTCGGACGGCACGATCATCGCGCGCGCGACCCGATCCGGGATGTTGGTCGGACCCGGAACGAAGAGGAAGTTGCGTCCCGGACGTCTCGATCCAGCCATGGTGTCTCCTCCGGCCCCTACGGCCTGAACATCCCGGACGTTGCCCGTCCGGTCTCGTGAATTCGGGTGCGCGCCGCCGGCACGATGCCGGCTCGGGTCGGCGCAGGCGCGGCGCTCGGGAAGCAGGCGGTTCGTCGCCGCCGGCTGCCCCGGATCGCCGTGTCGAGGGCGACTATGCGGGCCCGCGCGGACCAAGGAAAACTGAAAAAACTGAGCCCCACCTTCAAAATTTTGAAATGCCGGCCAACAGCTTGGCCTAAAGGGGTAGGCGGCTGCACCTTCCGCCGCACGGATCAATCCAGGCTATGCCGTATCGGCAGTATTGCATAGAAAAGTCGCAAATCTTATCGAATGTGATCAGCGGTTCCGGTCCTGGCGGATATGCATCGGCCCCAAGATGCAACCGGCCGAACCCGGGGGGAGACACACCATGATTGCGAGCAGTGCGGGCCCGGGGCTCACACGCGGGGAGTTCGGCCGGCCTTGGCCGCGGACGGTACGGCGCTGGCCGACCTACAATCTCTTCCGTCGGCGCGAGGAGCCGGACCTGGTCTGCGCGGTGCCGAACGACTTCCCGGTGCCGGCCTTCGTCACCGGCGAGGCCTGGACCTATGCCGGGAGCATCGAAGCCCCGTCCGAGGCGCCGCCCGGCTTCTCGGCCGAGATCGCCGAGCGCGGCGCCGAGACAAGCGGCTTCCACCTGTTCCACCAGTTGCCGGCCGCGGCTCCCCGGGAGCCGCTACCGCGGGAGGGTTGGCGCGCCGCCGGATAAGCTTTTTTGGAGAACCGCGGCCGGGGTCTGCGCATTGTCTAGCCAAGAAACCCTTAGCAAGACCTGCCTCGCACCGGAGACACCGAGATGCTTCTCAAGACCGTCATCGCGGCCGGCCTCGTTCTGGCCGGCTCCGCCGCCGCGCGCGCCGAGGGCACCACCCTGGATCAGGCCGGCATCCCGGTCCTCGACGTTCCGGGCTTCTCGGCCAGCGTGCCGGCCGGCATGCCGCTCTTCGCCGCCCTGCCCCGCATGGCGCCGGGCGCCGAGGTGGATGTCCGCGGGATCGACGCCAGCGGCCTCGTGGCCTTCGGCCCGTCGGTGCCGTCGGCGATGGACCCGAACGCCGACATCGCCACCGGCTCGCTGAAGAAGTGATACGAAGTCCGGAAAATTATCTCCGGACCTCGTATCACCAGCCCGCGACGGCGGAGCTTTGCTCCACACGCCTGAGCGAGGCCGATTTCCGCATCGCGAAGCGATCGGTCGGAAATCGTAGCAGGTCGCGCGGCCGGGGCGCAGCGCCCCGGCCTGATCACGCGCTGAGCGCCGCGACCCGCGCCGCGGCTTCGAATTCGGTCCGCCGCCGGGCCAGGCGGTCCTCGGCCTCCGCATCCCGACCCCAGAGCTCCGCCTGGAACGTCTCGTCGACATGGGCCGCGGCCCAGCCCGCCTGCGGCGTCAGCCGGCCGCGGAGAACCGCGAGCGCGATCAGAACCGAGCCGGTCAGGGCCGTCATCGAATGAAGTCCCGCGAGGGCGGTCGGGCTCGCCACCGCCTCGATGGCGCATCGGATGGCGGCCAGCGATTCCGCCGGTTGGGTAACGTGCATCACCCCTTCGCTCAGCATGAACCGCGCGTTCAAGGCTTCGTGCGCCCAGTCGAGCACCGGGTCCCAGGCCGCCGCTTGTGCCGCCACGAGCCGGGCGGGGTCCCCGGCCCGGTAGACGACGAGGTCGGTCCCCGCATAGGCCGCGAGATCGTCGACCACCGCCTCGCGCCGTTCGGCTACGCCGTCGAGCGCCGAGTTGACGAGGCGGGTGAGCGGCATCCGGGCGGGGTCGATGAACTCCTCTTGCGCCCCCCATTCCTCGGCCAGGGCCTTGGCCAGCGCCGCCTGCGGCACCGCGAGGTAGCGGCGGGCGGGGGTGCGGGCCGGGCGGCCGTCGAGGACCAGGCGGTAGCCGTCCTCGGCCGGCGCGATGCCGGCTTCCGTGTAGAAGCGCTTCGGCAGCGCGGGCTTCGCCGATTGGCGGGCGGCGCGGACCGGATCGGGCGCGCCCTCCGGGTCCCCGAGCCAGTCGCTGGTCACGTCGTTGCTCATGAGCGGAAAGATAGGGCCTCGGGACTTGGGTTGCGAGACGGCGATCAGGCCGCCGCGATCCGCCGAAACAGGTCGGCTTCGAGCGCGGAGACGCTCTCCATCACCGCATGCGCCCCGGCGGCCCGCAAGGCCTCGGGCGTGTGGTAGCCCCAGGCGACGCCGAGCGCGGCGACCTTGGCGCCGCGCGCCATCACCATGTCGTAGGTCGAATCGCCGATCATCACCGTCCGGTCCGGCGCGGCGCCGGTCTCGGCCATCGCCTGCTCGAGCATCGCCGGATGCGGCTTCGAGGGAGCGTCGTCGGCGGTCTGCACGGTCGAGAACCAGCCCTCCCAACCGTGGACGGCAACGAGATGGTCGACCCCGCGGCGGGACTTGCCGGTGGCGATGCCGAGTTGCACCGCCGGCTCGCGGTTGAGCCGGGCGAGGAGGTCCGCGGCGCCGGGAAACAGCGATTCGCGGATCTCGGCCTTGGCCCGCAGCCGGCCGAAGGCCTGCTTGTAGGCGTCCGACAGGGCCACGACCGGCCCGTCGGCGCCGACGAGGGCGGTGAAGGCCTGCGGCAGCGACAGCCCGACCACCGACAGCGAGCGCTCCCGCGTCGGCGCCGGCAGCCCGACCGAGGCGAAGGCCTCGCGTTGCGCCGCCACGATCAGGTGCTGGCTGTCGACGAGGGTGCCGTCGACGTCGAAGACGATCAGGATCATTGCAGGATCATTGAAGAATCTTGGCAGGACCTCGGCAGGATCTTTGGGGGTTCGGGCCGCGCTGTCGCACCGGGCGCGGCCCGCCGCCGTTCAGGGCCTGGCGCGTGCCGGCTGGCCCGGTTGGATCCGCTCATAGCCCAGGCGGCAGCGGATCAGGAAGCGGCGCCGTGCGCCGCCATGCAGGCTGCGCCGCTGGGAGGCGCGGTTGCAGGCGGCGTAGCTCGGCCGGCGGCGGCGATGCGTGGTCCGCTCGGGCGCGGCCGGCTTGGCCGCCGCACCGCCCTCCGCGGGGGCGTTCCGTCCGTCCTGCTGGCGCCCGTCCGGCCGGGTCGCCGCGGCCTTGCCGTCAGGACGGGCGACGGGCGCCGCAGGAGCGGCGGCCGGTGCCGGGGTGGCGGGGGCGGGCTGGGCCTGCGCCGTCCCGGCGAAGGCGAGGAATCCGATCAGGCCGAGGCTGGCGAGCGCGGCGGGTCTCATCTGGCTTGTCTCACTCCCGGACGGAGCCGCTGGAGCATTGTCCGACGAGGTGGATACCGGTTCGTCGGAGACAATGCGGCACAATCGAAGACCTGGATCGGCGTCCGTTCGCAACGCGAGCGGACGCTAATCCAAGCCCGCGCTTCTGCCGTGGTCGCGGCCCACCTTGAGAATAAGGCGCGCCGCCGTCCTGCCAAGGGCTTGCCCCGATGGTCCGGCCTAGGCTGGACGGCCGTAGCGTCAGCTCTCCGGCGCCTCGACGATCGGGTCGTAGCGCGCGGCGTCGAAGCCGAGCAGGTTCCAGCTCTGCACCATGTGGGGCGGGAGCGGCGCCGTCACGTCGATCGGCTTGGCGGTGCGCGGATGCGGGATCACGATCCGCCGGGCGAGCAGGTGCAGGCGGTTCTGGATGCCGCCGGGCAATTCCCAGTTCTCGATGTCGAAATATTTCGGGTCGCCGATGAGCGGGTGGCCGATATGGGCCGCATGCGCCCGCAACTGGTGGGTGCGGCCGGTGACCGGCTTGAGCGACAGCCAGGCGAGCTTCTGCCCGGCCTGGTCGACCAGCGCGTAGTAGGTCAGGGCGTGGCTCGCCCCCTCGTCGCCGTGCTTGGCGACCCGCATGCGGGCATCGGCGTCGCCGATCTCCTCCTTGGCGAGATAGGTCGAGATCCGGCCCTGGCGCACCTTCGGCACGCCGGCGGCGAGCGCCCAGTAGATCTTGCGCGCCGCCCGCGACCGGAAGGTCTTGGCGAGCGTCGCCGCGGCGAGCCTCGTCTTGGCGATGATGAGGCAGCCCGCCGTGTCCTTGTCGAGGCGGTGGACGAGGCGCGGCTTCTGGCCGTCCTTGTCGCGCATCGCCTCGAGCAGGCCGTCGACGTGGCGGGTGGTGCCCGAGCCGCCCTGCACGGCAAGGCCGAAGGGCTTGTTGAGCACCATCATGTCCTGGTCCTCGTAGAGGATCAGGGAGCGCAGGAAGGCGAGGTCGCCCTCCGCCCGGGGGGAGTTCGGGGCGGGTGGGCGCGCCTCCAGGCTGAGCGGCGGCACGCGGACGCTGGCGCCGGGCTCGACCCGGTCGGCAGCCTTGGCGCGCTTGCCGTTCACGCGCAGTTCGCCCTTGCGCACCAGGCTCTGGATGCGGGTGAAGGGCAATTGCGGGAAGCGGGCCGAGAGGAAGCGGTCGATCCGCATCCCGGCCTCGTCAGGCGTCACCTCCAGGGTCTGCACGCCGGTGGCCAGCGCCTCGGCGGTCGCCTCGCGGAGTGCCCGCCGGGTCGGGGGCTTGGCAGCCGGGCCCTTGTCGTCCGCGGGAGCGCGGCGCTGCGGGGCCTCGCCGGAGGCCCGGCGTTCGTCCTGGCGCTCATCGCGCCGCGGCCGGGCCGGCGCGCGGCCCTCGGAAAAGCTTCGGGCCGGCCGCTCCGCCGCACCCGTGCGCGGACGATCGGATCTCGGCGTGTCGGATTTCGGCTTATCGGATTTCGGCTTATCGGATTTCGGCTTGGCCGGAAACTTGCCGGCCGGGGCACGGGCCGGCGCCTCGTCGCGCTCCCAGGGCGCAGCGTCGCTCATGTCGCGGCCGAAGGCGGCGCGAGCCGTGGGAGGAGCGCGGTTGGAGACAACCAGG
The DNA here is from genome assembly GCF_057747795.1 of Methylobacterium sp. 142-1Y. NCBI lineage: Bacteria > Pseudomonadati > Pseudomonadota > Alphaproteobacteria > Hyphomicrobiales > Methylobacteriaceae > Methylobacterium > Methylobacterium sp. 142-1Y. Next base: position 3,211,966 of record NZ_CM173224.1, read on the forward strand.
CCGGCGGCGCGCTCGGCGGCGTCGCGCGCGGTGTTGCGCGGTCCGGTGCGGGCCCGCGGCGGGCGGCCCGAGGCGGGTCCGCCCGGGCCGGTCCGCGACCGCCCGGTACCACCGCGAGAAGGAGGCTTCGTCATGCGGCGGCTCGTAGCACCCGCAAGCCCTTCCGTCACGCCCGGCGAATCATCGCCGGCCCGTCATCCTTGAAAATCCCCGTCCTCGCCCATCGTCATCGCCAGGAGATCCCGCGCGAGAACCCCTCCTGGCGCCCGTAGGACGGCTCCGCGAAGGCGGCGGCGCAGTCGATGCCGAAGCGCTGCACGAGATCGTCGGCGAGGCCCGAAAAATCCTCGGTCGCACGGGCATGGGGGCGGTGGCGGCGCACCGGCTGGCGCCGGGCGAAGGCCTCGCTCACCGCCACGTCGGTGCGCACGCCGCGTACCATCTGGCCCGGCCCGAAGGCGGTGCGCAAGCTGCCCAAGCTCTCCCGCTCGACATTGGTGCGCAGGTCGATCCGCATCGGCGCGATGGCGAGCCCGAGGGGCGCAGCGCGGAAGCGCAGCATCGTGTCGTGATAGGAGCGGGCGAACTGGCGCACGCCCTCCAGGCCGAGGGGGTCGAGGGTGGTGGGGACGACGACGCCGTCGCTCGCCATCAGGGCGCAGACCGTGAGGGCGGCGGAGGCCGGCGGCACGTCGATCAGCACCAGGTCGTGGACGCGGCTCAAGGGGCTGAGGGCGTCGGCCAGGCAGCGGATGTCATTGGTACCGAGCTGCCCGTCGAAGCCCCGGTCGGCCGGCACCACCGCGACGTTGTCCTCGTCGGTGGCCTGGGCGGCGCCGTCGAGGCCGGCCTGGCGCCGCAGGAGCGGCGTATGGGCGTTGGGCGAGCCGAGCCGGGCCGTGACTCCGAGCCCCAATCCCGCATGGCCCTGCGGATCGAGATCGACCACCAGGACCCGATGCCCCCTGGCGCCGAACTCGGCCGCGAGATTGACCGCGGAGGTGGTCTTGCCGGTGCCGCCCTTGCAATTGGCGATCGAGAGAACCCGCGCCGTCATCCGGCTGGACCGTGCGGGAGGAGGAGATTCCGTCTCATTCCCGCAGGCTGACTTAAGGGAGAGTGGCGCGTCAACGCCTATCGGTCCAGTTGTTCACACGGCCGTCACGAATCGTCGTCGGTGCGCTCCCGGCGCCGCGCATCCCACCACTCCAGGCGCTCGGCGACGCGGCGCTCGAAGCCGCGGTCGGTCGGCACGTAGACGCGCTGGCGCCCCAGGCGCTCGGGCCAGTAATCCTGGCCCGAGAAGGCGTCGGGCTCGTCGTGGTCGTAGCGGTAGCCCTCGCCGTAGCCGAGCCTGCGCATCAGCTTGGTCGGCGCGTTGAGGATGGTGCGGGGCGGCGGCAGCGAGCCGTGCTCCTTGGCCAAGCGCGTTGCGGCCTTGTAGGCGGTGTAGACTGCGTTCGATTTCGGGGCCGTGGCGAGATAGACCGCGGCTTGCGCCAGCGCCAGCTCGCCCTCCGGCGAGCCGAGAAAGTCGAACGCGTCCTTGGCGGCGTTCGCCACCACCAGGGCCTGGGGATCGGCGAGCCCGATATCCTCCACCGCCATCCGCACCAGCCGGCGGGCGATGAACAGCCGGTCCTCGCCGGCATCCAGCATCCGGCAGAGATAGTAGAGGGCGGCGTCGGGGTCCGAGCCGCGGACCGTCTTGTGCAGCGCGGAGATGAGGTTGTAGTGGCCCTCCTGCGCCTTGTCGTAGACGGGAGCCCGGCGCTGGATCAGCTCCTGCAGCAGGGCGGCATCCAGGGTCTCGCCGGGTCCCACCGAGCGCCACACCTCCTCGGCCAGGGTCAGCGCCGCCCGCCCGTCGCCGTCGGCCATCCGCACCAGCACCGCGCGGGCTTGCCCGTCGAGGGGCAGGGTCCGGCCGGTCACCGCCTCGGCCCGGTCGAGGAGCTTGGCGATCGCCGCCTCGTCGAGGGCGCGGAAGACCAGCACCCGGGCCCGGGACAGGAGCGCGGCGTTCAGCTCGAAGGAGGGGTTCTCGGTGGTGGCGCCGACCAGCGTGACCGTGCCGTCCTCGACCACCGGCAGGAAGGCGTCGAGCTGCGCCCGGTTGAAGCGATGGATCTCGTCGACGAAGAGCAGCGTGCCCCGTCCCGCCGCCCGCCGGGCCCGGGCCGCCTCGAACACCTTCCGGAGTTCGGCGACGCCGGAGAAGATCGCCGAGATCTGCTCGAAATGCAGGTCGGTCTCGCCGGCGAGCAGCCGCGCCACCGTGGTCTTGCCGGTGCCGGGCGGTCCCCACAGGATCAGCGAACCGAGATTGCGTCCGCGCAGGAGCCGGGTCAGCGCGCCTCCCTCCCCCGTCAGGTGCTCCTGCCCGACGACCTCGGCGAGGGTTGTCGGCCGCAACAGGTCGGCGAGGGGACGGGGAGCGTCGCGGTCGAGGCCCGCGGAGGCGAACAAGTCGGACATGGCCGCATCAAGACCGGGCGGGCCTGCGGCCGCAAGGGCTTCCCGGCCGCTGCCCACCGCGAGGGTGATCCGGCGAGCCGAAGCTGCTAGGCTGGCGCTCCCCGGGCCCCTCCGCCGCGACCTTGCCGCGACGCCGTCTTCAGCCTAGCAAGCAGCATGCGATTCAACTTCAACGTCGTCGGCCCGGCGAGCTTCGAGCTCTGGATCGCCCCCGACGACATGCGCCGCACGCCGCGCGTCCGCGTGGTCATGGACCGGACGCGCGAGACCGTGATCGAGGCCTGGGTCCATTACCCGCAGCTGAAGGAGTTCGGCTGGCACGCCCACGGCGTCTGCGGCTTCAAGCTCGACGGCCAGAGCTGCCCCGGCCTGGACCAGGCCGGGCGCTACGACATCGTCGACGCCGACACCAACATCCTGCTCTACCGGCACGGCAGTGACTCCGCGCATCGCCCGGCCCGCGTCCTCGCGCTCGACTACACGATCCACCAGGACAACGCCGCCCGCGACATGCTCTTCCCGGAATTCGCGATGGCGTATTTCGGCATCCACGACATCCACTTCGACCTTCTGCGCTGCATCATCGACATCAAGTACAGCAACTCGCTGCTGCTGCAGGGTAGCGTGCTCCTGAAACGCTACGAGGACGTGATCCAGTCGGGCGAGTACGTGAAGACGATCCTGGTCGTCGACCCGTATGTGGAGTTGGCCAAGCGCATCCTGTACCTGCGCCGGATGGCGGAGATCGGCAAGGACCCGGCCCAGAGCTGGCGCGTCGACCACCTGCAGGCCCCTTGCGCCTTCGCGGCCGGGCTCGATCTCGGCAGCGTCTCGGCCCTGCGCAAGGGATTCGACCGGATCGATCTCGAGACCTTTTCCTGGCTGGAGAACCCGCTCACCCGCGACCTCTCCTGCACGTTCCCGGGCGAGGCGATGAAGCCGGGCCACTGGACCCTGGCGATCGAGGCGCTGTCGCGCTTCCACGTCATCGGCCACCAGCATTTCTGGGGCGCCTACACGGCGATGCTGGCCGACGTGCTGCAGCTCCAGGGCCCGGCCGTGCCGGAGCGCAGGGTCCCCGAGCCGGTGCTGGAACTTGCCGAGACCCTGAGCCGGGTGAAGAACACGCTCGGGCTCGTCGAGATGGACATCAACCTCAGCGACAAGGTCTACACCATCATCGAGAACCAGTGGGAGAAGGCGTGAGCGCCTTGCTCCTGTCGAGGTAAGCTTCGGCTGATCCCGCTCTCGACCTCATCCTGAGGTGCCGAAGCGTAGCGCAGGCCTCGAAGGAGCGCTCCAGAAGCCTCAGCGCAGGCTGGAGCCCTCCTTCGAGGCTCCCGTTGGTCGCACCTCAGGATGAGGTCACGGGTGGGACCGCCGAAAGCTGCCGGCCGGACTCGTCGAACCGGTGCCCCTCAGGGCCGGCGATACACCCACACCCGTGCCGGCGGCAGGTTCAGCCACACCTTGTTCGAGCGGCTGGCGGTGTAGGTCGTGGACTTGGCCGGGATCGGCGGCACCACCGCGTAGGTGAACTGCACGAACGGCGCGTCCGGATGCATCAGGTCGTGGGCCGCCGTCAGCAGGTCGAGGCGCTGCTCCAGCGGCTTGGTGAAGAGCGGCAGGCTCGAGATCGTGGCGCAGGCCGGCTCGGCGACCACCCCCTCCAGAGTGGCGCGGATGTCGTAGGCGTCGCCCTGGAGCACCGTGGCCTTCGGGAAGCGCCGGCGCAGCAGCGTGCAGAAATCCGGGTTGTACTCGACGAGGACGAGGCGTTCCGGGGCGATGCCGCGGCGCACCAGAGCGTCGGTCACCGGGCCGGTGCCGGGACCGAGCTCGATCACCGGCCCGGTGAGGCGCGGATCGACGTAGGAGGCCATGGTGCGGGCGAGCATCCGGCCCGAAGGCGTCACGGCGCCGGTGACCAGGGGCCGCTCGAACCAGGAGCGCAGGAACCGCGCTTCGTCCTCGAGGATGTCGCGCTTCTTCTGGGGCTTCGGCTGCGAGTGGGGCAGCGGGCTCGAGACCGCGACGGCTTTGGCCCTGGATCGGTGAGGCAAAGGCAAGACCGAAGACCCTTGAACACGCGAAAAAGTAGGTCGGGGAACGGCTGTCGTTCAAAGGCGCGCCGCCGTCAAGCCTGACGCGCCCGGAACGCCCCGCGAACCACGCAATCCCACTCGCGCGGGAGAACGCGCAACGGCTGCCCCGGTTCGCCGGCCTAATCCGTCAGGCCGGGACCGAGCCGCCGTCGTGAGGGTCAGGCGCGGCCCGAGCCGCTGAGGCCGTCGAAGAATTCCTTCACCCGGGAGAAGAAGCCGGCGCTCTCCGGGTGGTTGTCGGCCTGCGTGCCGTGGGTGTCGAATTCCTGCAGCAGCTCGCGCTGGCGCTTGGTGAGGTTCTGCGGCGTTTCGACGAAGACCTGGATGTAGAGGTCGCCCACGTCGCGCGAGCGCAGGACCGGCATGCCCCTGCCCTTGAGGCGGAACTGCTTGTTGGTCTGGGTGCCGGCCGGCACCCGGACCGAGGTGTGCGAGCCGTCGATCACCGGCACGGTGATCTCGCCCGAGAGCGCCGCGGTCACCATCGAGATCGGCACGCGGCAGAACAGGTCGGCGCCGTCGCGCTGGAAGAACGGGTGCGGCTTGATCGACAGGAAGATGTAGAGGTCGCCCGCAGGTCCTCCGCGCAGACCCGATTCGCCCTCGCCGGCGAGCCGGATGCGCAAGCCGTCGTCGACGCCCGCCGGCACGTTGATCGACAGCGTGCGCTCGCGGGTGACGCGGCCGGCACCCGAGCAGGCCGGGCACGGATCCTCGATGATCTCGCCACGGCCGTGGCAGGCCGGGCAGGTGCGCTCGATGGCGAAGAACCCTTGCGCGGCCCGCACGCGGCCGTAGCCGGCGCAGGTCGGGCAGGTCTTGGGCTTCGAGCCCGCCTTGGCGCCCGAGCCGGCGCAGACCTCGCAGGTGACCGAGGTCGGCATCTTGATCGTCTCGGTCTTGCCGGTGAAGGCCTCCTCGAGGCTGATCTCGAGGTTGTAGCGCAGGTCGGCGCCGCGCTCGCGGCCGCCGCCCGGACGCCCGCCCTGGCCGCCGCCGGGGCGCCCACCTCCGGGACCGCCACGGGCGTCGCCGAAGAAAGTGTCGAAGATGTCCGACATGAAGTCGCCGAACTCGTTGCCGAATCCGGGGCCGCCCTGCCCGCCCTGCGAGAAGGCGGCGTGGCCAAAGCGGTCGTAGGCGGCGCGCTTCTGCCCGTCTGACAGGCACTGATAGGCCTCGTTGAGCTCCTTGAACTTGAGCTCGGCCTCCTTGTCGCCGGGGTTGCGGTCGGGGTGGTAGACCATCGCCAGCTTGCGGAAGGCTGACTTCATCTCACCGTCGGTCGCCGTGCGGGCGACGCCCAGCACCTCGTAATAGTCGCGCTTCGACATTCCTGTCCCCGGCCCCGCCGTACCCCGTCGGGCATCGTCCATACACGTCCGGTCCCCGGCACCGTTTTCGGCGCCGAGGACCGGGTCGCATCACAAGTCACTGGGCCGCACGGATCTCAGATCCGTGCGGCAACCTCAAGGCGTGTTACGCCCGCTTCTTGTGGTCCTTGTCGTCGACTTCCTGGAAGTCGGCGTCGATGACGTCGTCCTTCTTGGGCTCGGCGCCCGGGGCCGCGCCCGCGGCGGCGTCCGGACCGGCCTGGCTCGCGGCGTACATCGCCTCGCCGAGCTTCATCGAAGCCTGCATCAGGTCGGTGGTGCGGGCCTTGATCTGCTCGACGTCCTCGCCGGCCAGGGACTGGCGCAGGGCGTCGATGGCGGTGGTGATCGCGGCCTTGTCGGAGGCCGGCACCTTGTCGCCGTGCTCGGTCACCGACTTCTCGGTGGCGTGGATCAGGCTCTCGCCCTGGTTCTTCACCTCGACCAGCTCACGGCGCTTCTTGTCGTCGGCCGCGTTGGCCTCCGCCTCCTGCACCATGCGCTGGATGTCGGCGTCGGACAGGCCGCCGGAGGCCTGGATGCGGATCTGGTGCTCCTTGCCCGTCGCCTTGTCCTTGGCCGTCACGTTGACGATGCCGTTGGCGTCGATGTCGAAGGTCACCTCGATCTGCGGCAGGCCGCGCGGGGCGGGCGGGATGCCGACGAGGTCGAACTGGCCGAGCAGCTTGTTGTCGGCCGCCATCTCGCGCTCACCCTGGAAGACCCGGATGGTGACCGCGTTCTGGTTGTCCTCGGCCGTCGAGAACACCTGCGACTTCTTGGTCGGAATGGTGGTGTTGCGGTCGATGAGCCGGGTGAACACGCCGCCCAGCGTTTCGATGCCGAGCGAGAGCGGGGTCACGTCGAGGAGCAGCACGTCCTTGACGTCGCCCTGGAGCACGCCGGCCTGCACCGCGGCGCCGATCGCCACGACCTCGTCCGGGTTGACGCCCTTGTGGGGCTCCTTGCCGAAGAAGGTCTTCACCTGCTCCTGGACCTTCGGCATGCGGGTCATGCCGCCGACGAGCACCACCTCGTCGATCTCGGCCGCCGAGACGCCGGCATCCTTGAGCGCCTTGCGGCACGGCTCGATCGTGCGCTGCACCAGGTCGTCGACCAGCGACTCGTACTTGGCGCGGCTGAGCTTCAGCGCCAGGTGCTTCGGGCCGCTCGCATCCGCCGTGATGTAGGGCAGGTTGATCTCGGTCTGGGTGGCCGAGGACAGCTCGATCTTCGCCTTCTCGGCGGCCTCCTTGAGGCGCTGGAGAGCGAGCTTGTCCTTCGTCAGGTCGATGCCCTGCTCGCGCTTGAACTCGGCCGCCAGGTACTCGACGATGCGGTTGTCGAAATCCTCGCCGCCGAGGAACGTGTCGCCGTTGGTCGACTTCACCTCGAACACACCGTCGCCGATCTCCAGGATCGAGACGTCGAAGGTGCCGCCGCCGAGGTCGTAGACCGCGATAAGGCCGGCCTTCTTCTTGTCGAGGCCGTAGGCGAGCGCCGCCGCGGTCGGCTCGTTGATGATGCGCAGCACCTCGAGGCCGGCGATCTTGCCGGCATCCTTGGTCGCCTGGCGCTGGGCGTCGTTGAAGTAGGCCGGGACGGTGATGACCGCCTGGGTGACCGGCTGGCCGAGATACGACTCGGCCGTCTCCTTCATCTTCTGCAGCGTGAAGGCGGAGATCTGCGACGGGGAGTAGGACTTGCCGTCCGCCTCGACCCAGGCGTCGCCGCCGCTCGAGCGGGCGATCTTGTAGGGGACGAGCCCCTTGTCCTTCTGCGTCATCGGATCGTCGTAGGTGCGACCGATGAGGCGCTTGATCGCGAAGAAGGTGCGCTCGGGGTTCGTCACCGCCTGACGCTTGGCCGGCTGGCCGACGAGCCGCTCGCCGTCGTCCGTGAAGGCGACGATCGACGGGGTGGTGCGCGCGCCTTCCGCGTTCTCGATGACCTTGGGCTGCGTGCCTTCCATCACGGCCACGCAGCTGTTGGTGGTGCCAAGGTCGATGCCGATCACTTTACCCATGGTGGGATCCCTCGTTGGTGTTTTTTAAGCAGACCGCCGAGCCCCGAAGCAGCTCGGCCCATGGCGGTACTTGTCGAATGGTTTGAGCCCGGGCGGGCCGGACCGCGCCTCGCCGGGAACCCGGCGAGCGGGGGAGTTGCCCGCGCCGAGCCGGATATAAGAAGGCCTTTTGGGGGCCGCAAGGCGAGCCGGGCCGGCCCGCGCATCGCGATTTGCGTGGGGCCCACTCGTTGCACGAGGCTCACATGGGACCGCGGGAACGGGCTGCGGGACCGGCTCTGCGTCGGCGGTCGTCTCTCCGCCCTATGGTCAAGCCGCCACGACAATGTTGCGGGCTTGCCACGCCCCTGCCACGGACCGCATGCTAGGACTCCGTCTCAGGACCCTGGGGGACATCGATGCCCATGCCGTTCGGCCTGTGCCTTTTGCCCCGTGCCTTTTCGCCTGGAGCCTGATGACGCCCGTTCGCCCCTCCCCCCGCCCGGTGGCCCTGCCCGTGCTGGCGGCCCTGCCCCTCGCGGCGGTCCTGATGGTGGCGCCGGCTCCGGCCTCGGCCCAGTCCTTCCTCGAGGAATTGTTCGGCATCGGCCGCGCCGCGCGTCCGCCGGTGCCCCCGGCGCCGGTGCCCGGCGGACGCGCTCCGGGCGAGGCGCCGCTGCCCGAGGCCGCGCCCCGGCCCGCTCCCGCCCCGCCGGCGCCCCCGAAGCCCGTGGTGCTGAAGACCCCCAACGACGACGCGATCCTCGGCCAGGACCTGCAGCAGAACGGCAATGCCGGCTCCTTGCGCCTGGAGCGGGCGGGCGGCGGCTTCACGGCCCGCCTGACGCTGGCCGGCACGAAGGTCTCGCAGCCGACGGAAAGTTGCAAGGTCTCCCTCGGCGACGGGCAGCCGCTGGCGCTCACCGACCAGGGCAAGCCCAACGGCGTGACGCAACTGGCCTCCTCCGGCCCGGCCTGCCCGCTGCGGTTCGAGATCCTGGAGGGTAGCGTGATGGTCACGCCGCTCGGCGAGGGCGAGGCCTGCGTCTTCACCGCGTCGGACTGCGCCACGACGCCGAAGGGGATGTGGGGGCCGGGCGCCGCCACCCTGCTGCCGCGGGCGCAGGAATTCGACGCGGCGCGCGGCGTCGCCGACAAGGCGGTGCGCGAGAATTACAAGGTGATGACCCGCCGCGCGTCACGGGAGGACGTGCGGCCGATCGTGACCGAGCAGGCCGCCTTCTCGGCCGACCGGGAGCAGTTCTGCCGCGCCTATGTCCGCGAGGGCTCGCACGGATTCTGCCACCTGCGCTTCTCCGAGGCGCGGGCGCTCTCGCTCGCCACTCGCCTCGGCCTGTCGACGGCCGCCCCGACGGCCAGCAACGCGCCGCGCCCGGCGGCGCGCGTCCGGCGTCCGGCCCCGGCCGTCGAGGGGATGAACCCGGGCTTCGAGGCCGGCGCGCAGGACCAGTAGCACGCTCGCCGGACTCCGCCCGGCAGGGCACGAGCGCCGCCGGGCCGACACCATCCCGTCAGGCGTGGCCGGCGGTGGCCGAGAGCATGGCCGGCTCGATGCCGATGCCGCGCAACGCCCGGTCGTACTTGGTCTCGAGAGAGGTGTTGAAGATCAGCTCCGGATCGGCCGGGCAGTGCAGCCAGCCATTCGCCTGGATCTCGCTCTCGAGCTGGCCGGCCTGCCAGCCGGCATAGCCGAGCGCCAGCACCGCGTTCGCCGGCCCGTTGCCGGCCGCGATCGCCCGCAGGATCTCGATCGTCGCAGTGAGGCAGATGCCGTCGTCGATCAGCAGGGTCGACTGGTCGATGTGGAAATCGGGCGAGTGCAGCACGAAACCCCGGCTCGCCTCGACCGGTCCGCCCATCAGAACCGGCATGTGGCCGATGCGGCTCGGCAGGCGGATCGCGTCGGTCTCGGCGATGATGTCGAGCTGGACCAGGAGGTCCGGCATGTTGAGGTCGGCGGCCGGCTTGTTGACGATGATCCCCATCGCCCCCTCGGCCGAATGCGCACACAGATAGATCACCGAGCGCGAGAAGCGCTCGTCGGCCATGCCCGGCATCGCCACCAGGAGCTGCCCGTCGAGGTAGCTCGGCGCACCAGCCGCACTCTCCCGATCGCCGGCGCGCGGGTCCGTCGCCCCGCCGGAGGCGGGGTCGGGGGAGAGGAGGTCCTGTGGAAATCTGCTGCGCATGAAGCCCATGCTACGCTCCGCCCCGGCGTTGTCCATAGTCCGCTTGGTCCGGCATCCATCCGGTCCGGCGTCCAATCGGGCGGGAACGCGCGGGAAGGCCCGCGGGGTCCCGCCTCGACTCACCGAGACCGCCGCGCTAGACCCCGACCCAACCATTCCGTCAGGAGACCCACGATGACGATCCAGGTCGGCGATCACCTGCCCCAGGCGACCTTCCGGGTGATGGGCCCCGAGGGCCCGACGCCGAAGACCACCGACGACGTGTTCAAGGGCCGCCGCGTGGTGCTGGTGGCGGTGCCGGGCGCCTTCACCCCGACCTGCCACCGCAACCACCTGCCGGGCTACGTCACCCGCCGCGCCGACATCCTGGCCCGCGGCATCGACGCGATCGCGGTGACCTCGGTCAACGACGTGTTCGTGCTCGACGCCTGGTCGAAGGCGGCCGGCGCCGAGGGCATCGAGTTCCTGGCCGACGGCAACGGCGACTTCGCCAAGGCGCTCGGCCTCGACATGGACGGCACCGGCTTCGGCCTCGGCATCCGGTCCAAGCGCTACGCCATGCTGGTCGAGGACGGGGTGGTGCGGGTGCTCAACGTCGAGGACGCGCCGTCGAAGGCGGACGCGTCGGGGGCCGAGGCGCTGTTGAAGGCGCTTTGAGAGTACGGTCGAGGCCTCGTCGGGAAGACCGGCAGGCCTGACCATTGTCAAGGGCCTGTTTGAGTGAGTTGCCCGAACTCGCGACGGTCGCCGCGCGCAGCCCCTTCCCCCCTCTCTGCGGCAGGGCTGTCCGGGGACAGGTAAAAGGCGCGGGGTTCCCCTCTCCCCGCTGGCGGGGAGAGGCCTGAGCTCCGAAGGGGCTCAGGGAGCCCGAAGGGCGAGGGTCAGGGGGTATTTCCGGAGGAGCCTCACTCGTCGAGACCCCCTCACCCCCGCTTCGGCTTTCGCCTCCGCTTGCCGTGTCCCCTGAACGGTGGTGGGATCTTCGATCCCCAGGCCCTCTCCCCGCCCGCAGGGCTGGCGTGTTCACACATCTTGGTTCGAGTGTTTTCCCGCTCAAAGGTAGCGCGCTTCCCCTCCCCCTTGTGGGGAGGGGCTAGGGGTGGGGGTGGTGCCGGATCGAGCGCTATGGTGCCTCCTGCACCACCCCCACCCCTGACCCCTCCCCACAAGGGGGAGGGGAAGCGCGCATATTTACAGAGGGTTATCTCTCTGAGGAGAAGTGTGAATCCGCTAGGCCCGCGGGGAGAGGGAATGTCCTGCGCCTCTTCCTTCCCCGGACAGCCCCGCGCGGAGGGGGGAAGGCCCATGCTCCCGACCGTCGCGCCCGCACCGTGCAACCTGTCGTGTTGATCAGGCAACGGGTCACAGATCGATGAGATGTGAGTCTTGGTGGACGCGTTCGAGGTCGAGACCGGCGCCACCCGGCGGCGACCCATTAGTGACGGTCTCACTGCCGGCTTTGCACACACCGATTTCCAATGGCTCGTCGCCAGGTTGCTCAGTGCGCACTGCCGTGTCTGGCTTGATCGTCATGGGACAACTGGAGCGGGCGAAGGGATTCGAACCCTCGACCCCAACCTTGGCAAGGTTGTGCTCTACCCCTGAGCTACACCCGCTCACGCTGTCAGGCCTGTCGAACTTGGAGCGGGCGAAGGGATTCGAACCCTCGACCCCAACCTTGGCAAGGTTGTGCTCTACCCCTGAGCTACACCCGCCCAAACTCGTTCGGCCTCATGGAAAAACTGGAGCGGGCGAAGGGATTCGAACCCTCGACCCCAACCTTGGCAAGGTTGTGCTCTACCCCTGAGCTACACCCGCTCGCTGTTTTCCGTCGGCGTCACCGTGGCGGCGCCGATGAGCGGCATAAACACCATTCCGCCGGGGAGTGCAAGGGGTTCCGGAGCCGGCTTCGGGCAGGTTCTACCAGGTGGCGGCGGGCGGGGTGCCGTCGCGGATTTCGATCAGCCTCGCCCGGGTCGCCGGGGTGGCATCCGGCGGCAGGGCGTCGAGGGGGAAGAAGGCGGCCTCGGCGATCTCGCGGTCGGGACGCTTCGGCACCGGCAGCGTGAAGGTGCGGGCGACGTAGAGCGCAACATGGTCGCGCTGCGAGGACCGGTTGTTGAAGTAGAAGCCGTGCAAGGCCGGCGTGGCGCCGGGATCGAGCACGATCCCGGTCTCCTCGCGGAATTCCCGGGCCATGGCGTCGAGCGCGGTCTCGCCCGGCTCGACGCCGCCGCCCGGCAGGTGCCAGCCGGCCATGTAGGTGTGGCGCACGAGGCAGACCCGGTTTTCCGGATCGATCGCCGCCCCGCGCACCCCGAGGGTCATCCCGCGGGTGAAGCGCCAGACGAGGTGGGCGCCCCGCATCAGCAGGGCCTGTCGGCGCGTCATCCCGCAATCTCCCTGTCTTTCAGACGACGGTCAGGCGGATCTCGCCGACGCCGGCGATCGTCCCGACCATGGTCTGGCCGCGGGTGACCGCGCCGACGCCCTCCGGCGTGCCGGCGAAGATCACGTCGCCGGGCTCCAGGACGAAGTAGGTCGAGAGATAGGCGATCTGCTCGGCCACAGACCAGATCATGTCGGAGAGGTCGCCCTTCTGGCGCAGAGCGCCGTCGACCGAGAGGGTGATCGCGCCCTTGTCCGGGTGCCCGATGACGGAGGCCGGCTTCAGGGTGCCGACCGGGCCCGACAGGTCCGAGGCCTTGCCGAGCTCCCAGGAGCGGCGCAGCGCCTTGGCGTCGTCCTGGAGGTCGCGGCGGGTCATGTCGAGGCCGACCGCATAGCCGTAGACGTGGTCGAGGGCTTCGGTCACCGGGATGTCGCGGCCGCCCTTGGCGAGCGCCACCACCAGCTCGACCTCGTGGTGGTAGTTCGCGGTCTTCGGCGGATAGGGATGCTCCACCGTCTCGCCGTCGGGCACCACCTGGAGCGCATCGGCGGGTTTCATGAAGAAGAACGGCGGCTCGCGGGTCGGGTCGGCGCCCATCTCGCGGGCATGGGCGGCGAAGTTGCGCCCGACGCAGTACACCCGGCGCACGGGAAACAGGTCGTCGGTGCCTTGGATCGGGAGCGCGGTGCGCGGCGGGTTCGGGATCACGGAGAGCATGTGCCTGCTGTCTCGGGCGAGGTTTCGCGAAGGGCCGCGCATCTTGGAAAAAAGGCCGGCCGACGGTTATCTAGAGGGCGGTTCGGCAAGGCGCCATCCCGCCCCGCCGCAACCCCCTCCCCTGCAGACGCTTCGCCCCGGCGCCCCCCGTGACCCACAGCCTCATCGATACGCTCAGCTCCCGCCTCGGGGCCGCGCACGTCCTCACCGCCGCGACCGACATCGCCCCCCACCTCGCCGAGACCCGCGGCCTCTATCGCGGGGAGGCGCTGGCGGTCGTGCGCCCGCGCAACACCGAGGAAGTCGCCTTCGCGGTCGGGACTTGCGCCGCGGCGCGGGTGCCGGTGGTGGCCCATGGCGGCAATACCGGGCTCGTCGGCGGCGGCGTGCCGTATGGCGGCGTGGTGATCTCGCTGTCCCGCCTCGATCGGGTGCGGGCGGTCGATCCGCTGGATGCCACCATCACGGTCGAGGCCGGCTGCGTGCTCGCCAACGTTCAGCAGGCGGCCGATGCGGCGGGCATGCTGTTTCCGCTGTCGCTCGCCTCCGAGGGCTCGTGCCGGATCGGCGGCAACCTCGCCACCAACGCCGGCGGCACGGCGGTGCTCGCCTACGGCAATGCCCGCGAGCTGACGCTGGGCTTGGAGGTGGTGCTGGCGGACGGACAGGTCTGGAACGGCTTGCGCGCTTTGCGCAAGGACAATTCCGGCTACGACCTCAAGAACCTCTTCGTCGGCTCGGAAGGGACGCTCGGCATCATCACGGCGGCGGTGCTGCGGCTGCACCCCAGGCCCGTCTCGAAGGCGACCGCCTTCCTGGGCCTTGCCTCGGCGCGGGCCGCGCTCGATGCCTTCGGGGCCCTGCGCGACCGGCTCGGGCCCCGGCTCACCGCCTTCGAATACGTGCCGCGCTTTCCCCTGGAGGTGGTCTTGCGCCACCTGCCCGGCGCCGTGCGCCCGCTTGCCGGTGACCACCACTCTTACGCCCTCGTCGAACTGTCCTCGCCGGGCCCCGACGCCGGCGAGGAACTGGAAGCGCGTTTAGGCGGCCTGATCGAATCCGGCCTCGCCGAGGATGCGGTCCTGGCGCAGAGCGAGGCGCAAGCCGCCGCCCTGTGGCGCCTGCGCGAGAGCCTGTCGGAGATGCAGGGGCACGAGGGCGGCTCGATCAAGCACGACGTCTCGGTACCGGTCTCCCGGGTGGCGGAGTTCCTGGAGCGGGCCTCGGCCGCCTGCGAGGCGGCGTTGCCGGGGGTGCGGGTCTGTGCGTTCGGGCATTTCGGCGACGGCAACATCCACTTCAACCTGACCCAGCCGGTCGGGGTCGAGAAGGCGGCCTTCCTCGCCGAGTGGCCGCGCTTCAACCGCATCGTCCACGACATCGTCCACGCCATGGACGGCTCGATCGCCGCCGAGCACGGCGTCGGGCTGATCAAGCGCGACGAGCTGCCCCGCTACAAGGACCCGGTCGCCCTCGACCTGATGCGCCGCCTCAAGGGCGCCCTCGACCCGATGGGAATCCTCAATCCCGGCAAGGTGCTGGCGCCGGTCGAGGGCGGGCCGGCGGCGTTTCCGGTCAAGGTCGCGGCCTCATGATCTCGCTATTCCGTCAGGCACCCGCGGCCCCGGCGGGGCTCACCGCGGCCGCCCTGCTCGGCGCCTTCGAGAGCCTCGGCGACAATTGCGAGTTCGGCATCGCCCAGCGCTATGCCGGCATCGATCCCCTCGGGCTGTTCCGCCTCTCCTCGGCGCCGATCGCCGACCTGACCCACGCGGTCGAGACGCGGTTTTCGCATTACGGCGGTGCGGAGGACATCGAGGTCCGGGTCGGTGCCGGCGGCTACCTGTTCTGCCACAGCCGGCGTTACGGCTTCGCCTACCATACGGGCGACACGGCGCCCCGGGTGAAGCCGGCCGACATCCTCGCGCGAGAGATCCGCCGGGTCGACTACCTGAAGGACAGGCTGCTCGCGGATCTCGCGGTGGGAGACAAGATCCTCGTCCGCAAGGGACCGCCCGGAGAGACGGACATCGCGGTGCGCCGCCTGTTCGCGGCGCTCCGGACGATCGGGCCGGTGACGCTGCTGCGGGTCTGCGAGGCGGGCGAGGTCCCGCCCGGCCGGGTCGTCTGGCGCGGCGAGGGACTGATGCAGGGCACGCTGCCGCATTTCGCGCCCTATGCCACGGCGACCGATGCCGACCTCGCCGGCTGGCTCGCGGTCTGCGGCCGGGCCTACGCGCTCCGCCACAGCCTGGTCGAGGCCCCCGCTCTGGCACCCGACGGCCCGCCGCTCCTCGCGGACCCCGCGACCGCCCGCCACGCCCTCGACGCCGCCGCGCCCGATCCCGGAACGCTCGCTGCCTCCCGCCCCGTCTCCGGATTGCGGGGAAACCGCCTCCACGTCGTTTCGGCGGAGATCCGCTTAGGCGAGGATTTTTCCGGGACCCGGGCCGCCCTCACCTTCGTCGATACTGCGCCTCATGCCCGCCGCGAGGCGGACCTCGCCTGCCGCGGCGCCTGGCAGACGATCTACACCGCCACCCGGACCCGCAAGCGCCAGACCAAGGCGACGATCGGCCTGCTCCTGGCAGGTCCCGCGGGCACCGCGGTCGAGACGCGGAACTGGCGGGTGACGGAAGGGTGCCTGCCGGGGGTGGGGTGACGGCCCTCAGCCCGCCGCCGCCGCCATCGGCAGATCTGCCGGCGGCGCGTAGCCGGCGAGATCGAGCACCCAGCGCCCCTCCCCGTCGGCGGTGAAGCCGAGTCGCGGGTAGAGATCGGCCACCATTCCGTTGCGCCCGCTCGCCCGGTAGAGCCCGACGAGGCGCCGGGCGCCCCGGCGGGCCGCCTGCGCCGCCAGCACCGCGAGCGTCCCTTCCTCGACCCGCCGCCCGAGCACCCGGCAGCTCATCAGCCAGGTCTCGACGACGAGGTCGCTGCCGCCGAGCCGGCCGATGACGACCGCGATCACGCCGTTGTCGCCGAGTCGATCGGTGAGGCGCAACTGGAGCGTCACGGCGTCGGGATCCTCGATCAGCGCCGCGGCTTCGGCCTCGCGCAGGCGCCGCGTGGTGAGGTTGAACTGGTTGGTCTTGTTGACGAGCTGGACGATGCGCGGAAGCCCGAGCGCGTCGAACGGGCGCCAGACGAGCCGCATGCCGAGCCCCGCGAGGGTCGCGGCGAGGTCGGTCTTGCCGACGGATCGGCGCTCGCCGTCCTGCGCGTAGGCGCGGGCCCGCCCGCGATCCTCGTCGGTCAGGGCCACGGCCTCGAAGTAGCCGGCATCGGCAAGGCAGCGGGCGACGAGCGCCGGCTCGTCGGGCACCTCGGGCACCGCCACCATCGGCAGGTGCTCGCGCACGAGCGCGCGCTCGAACGGATTGTCGTCGACGAAGACCAGGGACTCGAGGCCGAGCCGGAGTTCCTCGGCGATGCGCCGGAGGTTGGTCGCCTTGTCGTCCCAGTTCGCCACGAAGGCGGCGAAGTCGGAGAGACGCAGCAGCATGTCGGGATGCTCGGCGAAGGGAAGCCGGGCCGTCTCGGGGTCGTTCTTCGAGCAGGCGGCGAGCACGATGCCGCGGCGTGCGAGGTCGCGGGCATACGATTGGAGCGCCAGGAAGGATTCTCCGAGTGCGCTGCCCTGGCCGACGACGAGTCCGGACAGCCCATCCTCGCCGATCGTCCCGCCCCAGAGCGTGTCGTCGAGGTCGAGCACCAGGGCCTTGGCCGAGCGGCCGAACCGGGCGCCGACGAGCCGGGCGACGAGGTCGCCGTAGAGCGGACCGGCGGCCGGAGTCACCGCCTGGCGGGCCCGCAGCCAAAGGGCCGGATCGTGCCAGGCGTCGAGGCCGTGGCGCGAGACGGCGTCGTCGAGGGCGAGAAGGTCGACGCCCTCCTCGGCCGCCGCATCGCGCAGGGCGGCGTTGAGGCGCAAGCTGCGGGCGGCGAGCGAACCCGGCATCCGATGCTCGTTGCCGCCCATCAGCGGTACTGCGGTCGGCAGCAGCGTCTGCTGGATCACGCCGCAGCCATGCGCCGCCCGAGCCCGGGCCCAGAGGGATGTCAGCCGCTCGATCGCCTCGGCGAGGCCCGCCTCCCCGGCATCGGGGTCGCTCGGTCCGAGGAGGTCGGCGGCGTCGAGGGCGAGCAGCACGACATCGGGCCGGACGGCGCGCAGGGCCTCGCCGTCGATCTCCCGGCGGTACTGGCCATAAGCCCCCTCGTGCACCGAGAGATGAAGGTCGCGGCGCAGGGCCCCGACCCGGATCCCGGCGGCAAGATGGGCGAGCGTCGAGGAACCGAGGAGCGCGAGGCGCCAGGTCGATCCGGACGGGGGGCCGGACGGGAAACGCCGCTGCAGGGCCCGGTCGAGCCGACCGGTCCGCGCCGGATCGAGGCGGGTGCGGGCGAGCGCCGCCAGGGCGTCCCAGGCTTCCGCGTCGGGAAGAGCCTCGATCTCGCCGATTCGGGCGGCGAAGTCCGCCGGCGGCGCCGGCAGCCAGGAGAGGTCGGCGCTCACCGTGGCGCCTTGCGGGCGATCACCGCCGCGAGGTCGCCGACGCTGTGGAGGCCATCGACCTCCCGGGTGGTGAGCTTGATGCCGAACTGCGCCTCGACCGCCACGATCAGCTCGATCATCCGGGTCGAATCCCAGCCCTCGACGTCCTCGGCGGTCAGCTCGGGCGTGAGCGGGATCGGCTCGCCGAACACCTCCTCGAAGAGCGGGGCCAGGGCCGCGAGGGCGGAGTCTTCGGTCATGATCGTGGCCTTTGGTCTACCAGCTCGAACCCATGCCGTCACGCGAGCCGTGCCCTGCGCGCCGGGGTGGGCTGCCTGCTTAGCGTCTTGCATGACGCTACCGAGTTGGTAGCTCAAGCCGACGAGAATCCCGGAGAATCCCCGGCATGAACGCCCGTCCCGACGCCCGCGACTTCGCCACTCCGCAGAAATTCGGCATCGGCCAGCCGGTGCCGCGGGCCGAGGATCCCGTCCTGGTGCGGGGCGAGGGCCGCTATACCGACGATCTCGCCCTGGACGGCCAGGCCTACGGCGTGTTCGTGAGGAGCCCGGTCGCCCACGGGTCCTTGCGCGGCCTCGATGCCGAGGCGGCGCTCGCGATGCCGGGCGTGCTCGCGGTGATCACCGCCGCCGACCTCGACGGCTACGGGACGATCGGCAACGGCCTGCCGTTCAAGAATCAGGACGGCACGCCGATGCGCAAGCCGGACCATCCCTCGCTCAGCATCGGCAAGGTGCGCTATGTCGGCGAGCCTGTCGCCCTGGTGGTGGCCGAGACCCTGGCCGAGGCCCGCGACGCGGCGGAGGCCGTGGTGCTCGACATCGAGGATTTGGGCGTCGTGACCACGCCCGACGAAGCCGCCGCCGAGGGCGCCCCCCTCCTCCACGACGACGCCTCCGGCAACCTGGCGCTGGATTTCCGCACCGGCGACCAGACGGCAACCGAGGCCGCCTTCGCGCGGGCGGCGCATGTCGCCTCCCTCGATCTCCTCAACAACCGCCTCGTCATCAACCCGATGGAGCCGCGCTCGGCCATCGGCGTCCACGATCGGGCAGAGGGCCGCTTCACCCTGCATGTCGGCTCGCAGGGCGTGTTCGGCCTGCGCAACTCCCTCGCCGAGGGCGTGTTGAGGCTGCCCCGCGACAAGGTGCGGGTGCTCACCGGCAATGTCGGCGGCTCCTTCGGCATGAAGGCGCCGGTCTATCCCGAATACCTGCCGCTGCTGGTGGCCGCCAAGCGCCTCGGCCGGCCCGTGAAGTGGACCGACCTGCGCTCCGAGAGTTTCCTCTCCGACCATCACGGCCGCGACGTCGCGGTGACGGCGGAACTCGCGCTCGATGCGGAGGGCAACTTCCTGGCCTTCCGGGTCAAGGGCCGCGCCAATATGGGCGCCTATCTCAACCCGCTCTCGCCCTTGTTCCAGACGGTCAACATCGCCCGCAACATGGTCGGCGTATACCGCACCCCCGTCTACGACGTGGCGGTGGAGTGCCTGTTCACCAACACCACGCCGATCGGCGCCTACCGGGGTGCCGGCCGGCCCGAGGGCAACTACTTCATCGAGCGCCTGATCGACACCGCCGCCGCGGAGATGAACCTCGACCGGGTGGACTTGCGCCGCCGCAACCACATCCGCCCGGCCGACATGCCCTACAAGGCGCCGTCCGGCCTCACCTACGACAGCGGCGACTTCCCGGCCGTGCTCGACCGGGCGCTGAATGCCGCCGACTGGGACGGGTTCGCCGCGAGACGTGCCGAGAGCGAGGCCAGGGGCAAGCTTCGCGGCATCGGCATCGGCGACTATCTCGAGATCACCGCGCCGCCGACCAACGAGATGGGCGGCATCCGCTTCGAGGCCGACGGCACGGTGACGATCGTCACCGGCACCCTCGATTACGGCCAGGGCCACCTGACGCCGTTCGCCCAGGTGCTGCACGACCGCCTCGGCATTCCCCTCGACCGCGTCCGCCTGCTCCAGGGCGACAGCGACCAGCTCATTGCGGGTGGCGGCACCGGCGGCTCGAAATCGCTGATGGCGAGCGGCACGGCGCTCGTCGAGGCCGGCGACCTCGTCATCACCAAGGGCCGCGAGGCGGCGGCCTCGGTACTGGAGGCCGGGCCTGCCGACATCGAGTTCCGCGACGGCCGCTTCACCATCGCGGGCACCGATCGGGGCATCGGCCTCCTGGAGCTGGCCGCCAAGGTGCGGGCCGGCCTGCCCGACCCATCGGCGCCGAAAAGCCTCGACGTCGCCCATACCCACAAGGAATCGCCCTCGGCCTTCCCCAACGGCTGCCACGTCGCCGAGGTCGAGGTGGACCCCGAGACCGGTGTGGCCACGGTGGTGCGCTACACCACGGTCAACGATTTCGGCACGCTGGTGAATCCGATGCTGGTCGAGGGCCAGCTCCATGGCGGCGTGGTCCAGGGCATCGGCCAGGCGCTGATGGAGCGCACGGCCTATGACGAGCAGGGCCAGCTCGTGACCGGCTCGTTCATGGATTACTGCCTGCCACGGGCCTCCGACGCGCCGCCGATGAGCTTCGAGAGCCACGCGGTGCCCGCCACCACCAACCCGCTCGGGGTGAAGGGCTGCGGCGAGGCGGGCTGCGCCGGCTCGCTGCCCTCCGTGATGAACGCCCTCGTCGATGCCCTGCGCCCCCGCGGCATCCGCCACATCAACATGCCGGCGACGCCGCAGGCGATCTGGTCGGCCTTGCGGGACGCGGAGACGGCCGCATGAGCGAGCCCGTGATCCTGGCGGCGCAAGCCCGCGTCGAGACGGCGAACGGCAGCCGCTACCTGACTCAGCTGTGCAAGCACTGGAGCCACAAGTTCCCCGACACGACCTTCACGCCGGAGCGCGGCGTGGTGCCGTTCGGGGAGGACCGCCGCTTCACGGCGGAGGCCGACCCGGAGGGCCTGACCCTGCGGGTCGAGGCGCCGGACCTGGAGGCGTTGACCCGGATGCAGGGCGTGGTGGCCGAGCACCTCGCCCGCTTCGCCTTCCGGGAGGATCTGGGCGGCATCGCCTGGACGCGGGTGGGGTGAGATCCCACACTCCGACCGGATGAGGTCGCGGATAGGATCGACAATGCCGGAAGGCGCGTCGAATCGCCCGACATCGAATGGCGCTTGGCCTCACCGCGTCGACCACGTGCGAACCAGAGGTAACCGCATCCATGACGAACACCCCTGACTTCGACGCCCGCCTCGACCGGCTCGCCGAGGTCGCCGTGAGGGTCGGGCTCGGGCTCCAGCCCGGGCAGGAACTGGTGATGACGGCGCCCCTGGAGGCGCTGCCGCTGGCCCGCCGCATCACCGTCCAGGCCTACAAGGCCGGCGCCTCGGTGGTGACGACCCTGCTCTCCGACGACCAGGCGACGCTGGCGCGCTTCGAGAACGGCCACGACGACGCCTTCGACAAGGCGGCCGGCTGGCTCTACGAGGGCATGGCGCAGGCCTATCGCAGCGGTGCCGCGCGGCTCGCCATCTCGGGCGACGACCCGTCGCTCCTTGCCGGCCAGGACCCGGACAAGGTGGCGCGCGCCAACCGCGCCCGGTCCAAGGCCTACATGCCGGCGCTCGAGCAGATCGCCAACTTCGCCACCAACTGGACCATCGTCTCGGCGGCGAATCCGGCCTGGGCCCGCACGGTGTTCCCGGATCTGCCGGAGGATCAAGCGGTCGCCCGGCTGTGGGACGCGATCTTTGCCGCCTCGCGGGTCGACGGGCCGGATCCGGTCGGCGCCTGGGAGGTGCACAATCGGGCACTCAGCGACCGCACGGCCTCCCTCAACGCCCGCCGCTACGCCGCCCTGCATTTCCGCGGGCCCGGCACCGATCTGACCGTCGGCCTCGCCGACGACCACGAATGGTGCGGCGGCGCCACCACGGCGAAGAACGGCATCGTCTGCAACGCCAACATCCCGACCGAGGAAGTCTTCACCACGCCCCACAAGATGCGGGTGCAGGGCCATGTCAGCGCGACGAAGCCCCTCTCCTACCAGGGCACCCTGATCGACGGGATCGCGGTGCGCTTCGAGGAGGGCCGCATCGTCGAGTCGCGGGCCCGCACCGGGGCCGACGTGCTGGCCAAGGTGATCGACACCGACGAGGGCGCGCGCCGCCTCGGCGAGGTCGCCCTGGTGCCGGCCTCCTCGCCGATCTCGGCTTCGGGGCTCCTGTTCTGCAACACCCTCTACGACGAGAACGCCGCGAGCCACATCGCCTTGGGCCAGGCCTACAGCAAGTGCTTCCTCAACGGCGGCGCGGGCCTCAGCGAGCAGGACCTCGCCGAGCGCGGTGCCAACCGCAGCCTGATCCACATCGACTGGATGATCGGCTCGGCCGAGGTCGACGTGGATGGTATCACGCCGGACGGCCGGTCCGAGCCGCTGATGCGCCGGGGCAAGTGGGTCGACTGACCCGCTATCCGACGTAGATCAGGCGCTTGCCCCGGTTCTCGCCGCGATACAGCGAGGCGATGGCGCCGGGGGCGCCCTCGATGCCCTCGGTGACGTCCTCGTCGAGGGCGATCTTTCCTTCGGCGTACCAGCCCGCCAGCTGCGCCACCGCCTCCTCGAACCGGGCCTTGTGGTCGAGCACCACGAAGCCGCTCCAGACGAGGCGCCTGGTCAGGATCTCGCGCTCGACGCGGGGGCCGGTCGGCGTCTCGGTCCAGCTCGACACCGAGGCGGTGCCGCACTGGACGATCCGGCCACCGACGGCCATCCGCCGCAAGGCCATATCGAGGATCGGCCCGCCGACATTGTCGAAATAGACGTTCACCCCCTCCGGCGCCTCCCGGGCGAGAGCCGCGCTCCACTCCTCCGTACGGTAGTTCCAGGCGGCTTCGTAGCCGTAGGCCTCGCGGCAGCGGGCGACCTTGGCATCGTCCCCGGTGAGACCGAGGGGACGGCAGCCGAGGTTGCGGGCGATCTGGCCGACGAGGCTGCCGACGGCGCCCGCGGCGGTCGAGACCAGCACCGTCTCCCCCGGCCGCGGCCGGCCGAGTTCGGTCAGCCCGAGATGGGCGGTGAGCCCGTTGAGGCCGAGAAGCCCGGCATGGGCCGAGAGCGGCACCGCCTCCCGGCAGCGCCGGAAGATCGCCGAGACCGGGACCGCGGCGTAATCCTGCCAGCCGAACCAGCCGTACAGGAACGCGCCCTCGGCTACCTCCGGACTGTTCGAGCGGACCACGACGCCCACCGCCAGCGCCCGCATCGGCCCGCCGAGGGGCACGGGCTGGGAATAGTTGGCCTCGGCGCTGGCCCAGCCGCGCTGGGCCGGATCGACCGAGAGGTAGAGGTTGCGCACCAGGATCTCGCCCGGGCCCGGCTCCGGCACCGGGACGGCGTCGAGGCCGAAATCGTCGGGTTGCGGGATGCCCGTGGGGCGGCGGGCGAGCAGCACCCGGCGGTTGCGGTCCGGGAGCGTATAGGCGGGAATGTCGGTCGGGCCGGTCACGCGCGTCTCCTCCTGGCGGCGCCGTCTGTGGGCGTCACGCATCCAACTCACGACGTCATCCTGAGGTGCGACCGCAGGGAGTCTCGAAGGAGGGCTCCCGATATCGGCGAGTTCCCTGGAGCCCCCTTCGACATCAGTCGATCTGCGATCGCCGACGCCTCAGGACGAGGTCGTGGATGGAATCGAATTCGCCAGGCAAGTCAAACAGGCACTCACAAGCCCGGCCCCCTGGCAGCCCCGAGGATGCGCCCCGGCCCGTTATTCTCCGCCTGGAGCACCACGACGTAGGAATCGGCGTCGGCCTCGGTGAGGGCGGTGCGGGGTACCTCGTAACGAGCCGGGGCGCCGTGCCAGGAACCGACATGGTGCATGCCCCGCACCACGTTGCGGTAGGTGACGGTGCGGCCGCGATTCTCACCCCGCCCGATCGCGACCTCGCGGGCGCGGGTGACGGGCAGCAGCCACACTTCCGCCGTGCGGCCGGCCTCCGGCGCCGGACCGACATCGATGACGATGCGGTGCGGATCCGCCTCGCTGTGGATCGCGACCGGCAGGCTCGCGGCGGTGCCGGGGTCGCGGATACTGCGTTCCAGGGCCGCCCGG
The DNA here is from genome assembly GCF_057747795.1 of Methylobacterium sp. 142-1Y. Lineage (NCBI taxonomy): Bacteria > Pseudomonadati > Pseudomonadota > Alphaproteobacteria > Hyphomicrobiales > Methylobacteriaceae > Methylobacterium > Methylobacterium sp. 142-1Y. The sequence continues at coordinate 3,235,837 of NZ_CM173224.1, forward strand.
TCGGAGCCGACCACCGTCGCGGCGCCGTTCACCACCGCCTGCGGGGTGAAGACCTGCCGGTCGCCGCGCATGCTCGCATAGGCGCGCTGGCGCGCGGTGAACGAGGTGCTGGCGAGCGTGTCCTTCCAGCCGAGATAATCCCAGTAGGTGACCGGCAGCGTCAGGGCGATCACGCCGGGATCGCGCGCCAGCTCGGTCACCAGCCGGTCGGCCGGCGGACAGGCGGAGCAGCCCTGGCTCGTGAACAGCTCGACCACCGCCCGCGGCGGGTTCGCCTCACCGGCGCAGGCCGGCCCGGGGAGGCCGAGCCAGGCCGGACCGAAGCCGGCGAGCAGGCGGAGGAGGGCTACGCGCGTCATGCCTCATCAACACCCGGCCGGACCGCGGAGAGAAGTCACGTTAGCTTGAGGCTTGGACGTTCGAGGCTTGGACGTTCGAGGCTTGGACGTTCGAGGCTTGGGCGTTCGAGGCTCGGACCGCCGGCGCCGGGACCCGCACCTTCGGCAGCATCGCCGGGCGCCAGCGCCGGTGCATCCACAGCCACTGCTCCGGATGCTCGCGCACCCATCCGGCGATCACGTCGGTCATCGCCTGCATCGCCCCCTGCACGTCGACGGCGCCGCTCGCGTCCCGCGGCAGGGTCAGCGCCGGAGTCAGCTCCAGGCGAAACCGGTCGCCGGGCAGCCGGATCACCCGCACCCCGTGGACCGGGCAGTCGTAGTGCCGGGCGAGCTTGGCCAGGAGCGGGTTCACCAGGGCCGGGTGCCCGAGGAAATCGACCACGACCCCGCGGGTGAAGTGCTGGTCGACCAGCATGCCGAGATGGCCGCCGCGCTCGACCACGCCCTGCATCTTGAAGGCGGCGCCGGGCCCGGCGGCGGTCAGGCCGCCCATGGTGGCGCGGCGGACCTCCTGCACCAGCTGCGCCGCCGCCGGGCTGTTCGGCGGGCGGAACACCGCGCTCGCCTCCAGGCCGAACCGGGCGGCGCAGATCGCCGGCAATTCCCAGTTGCCGAGATGGGCCGAGAAGATCAGCCCCGGCTTGCCGTCGTCGCGTAAACCGAAGAAGTGCTCGATGCCCTCGACCTCGATCCGCCCGGCCTTCGTCGCTGCGGGGTCGTAGTCGAAGATCTCGGCGAGATGCGCGTATTCGGCGCCGGTCCGGCCGAGATTGTCCCAGGAGCCGAGCGCGATGGCGGCGATCTCCGCCTCGCTCTTCTCGGGGAAGGACTGGCGCAGGTTCTTGAGAGCCGTGCGGTGCGAGGGCAGCCGGGGACCGATCGCCCGGGCGATCGCCGCACCCGCCGCCGCGGCGCGGACCGGGCCGAGCAGGCGGGCGAGCGCGAACAGCGCGCGGACCACGAAGACCATCGGCAGGCCGGCGAGGCGGGACAGGGCGCGGTAGAGCCTCAGCTTCAGGCGCAGCACGACGATCTCACGAAGCAATCCGGGCGAGAGAACAGGCAAGGCGGCGGGATCGCGCAGGATTGTCACGCCCTGCCCGTCGCGTCTTCTCGCGCCGGATGCGTTTGCGCAAGGGCGCGCGGGCGGTCCCCGCGCACTTCCTGTGCAACCGTGGCCTTTAGAGCGTCACCAGGATCTTGCCGAACACCTTGCGCGATTCGAGCCGCTCCAGGCCTTGCGCGAAATCGCCGAGCGGCAGCACGGTGTCGATCACCGGATTCATCCCGCCCGCCATCTTGTCGAGGGCGTCGCGGATATTGGCGATGCGGCAGCCGAACGAGCCGGTGATGCGGTATTGCTGCTGGAACAGCTGCATCAGGTTCATGGTGGTGGAGACGCCGGAGGTCGACCCGCAGGTGACGAGCCGCCCGCCACGCTTGAGGCAGAGGAGCGAGCCGTTCCAGGTCTCCGGCCCGACATGCTCGAAGACCACGTCGACGCCCTTGCGCTTGGTGGCCTTGCGCACCTCGCCCTCGAAGCGCTCGGTCCGGTAGTTGATGACGTGGTCGGCGCCGAGGGCCCTGGCCTTCTCGCCCTTGGCGTCGTCGCCGACGGTGGTGAACACCGTGCAGCCGATCGCTTTCGCCATCTTGATCGCCGTGGTGCCGATGCCCGACCCGCCGGCATGGACCAGGATGGTCTCGCCGGGTTCGAGCTTGGCGTTGTCGAACAGCATGTGCTGCACGGTGCCGAAGGCGATCGGCGCGCAGGCGGCGTCGGTGAAGCTGACGTTGTCGGGCACCCGCACGACGAGGCGCGCCGGCAGGTTGACGTAGTCGCGGGCGAAGCCGTCGACGTGGAAGCCGAGCACGCCGCCGACATCCTCGCAGAGGTTGTCGCGGCCCTCGCGGCAGGCGCGGCATTTGCCGCAGGTCAGCGCACCGTAGGGCGCGACCTTGTCGCCGACCTTGAGACCCTCGACGCCCTCGCCGAGGGCCGCGACCTCGCCGGCCGCCTCGGCCCCCACGGTGAGCGGCAGTTTGCGCTTGGCGAAGGCCATGCCGCGAAAGCCCCACACGTCGATGAAGTTCAGGCCGACGGCGCGGACCCGGATCTGCACCTCGCCGGGGCCGGGGGCATCCGGGTCGGGGACCTCGGTCAGGCGCAGGTCGCGGTCGCCGAAGAGCTGGAGGGCTTTCATGGGGGTCCTTCGTCAGACGAGCGCCTTCCCCTCCCCCCTGTGGGGAGGGGCTAGGGGTGGGGGTGGTGCCGGAGAGGCCTCGCGCTGCTCTACGCGGCACTACCCCCACCTCCGGCTCCTCCCCACAACTTGCAGCGATACCGGGCAAGCCCGGGATCGCCGGGGGGAGGAGAGGCGCGCTACATGTAAACGGAAGAACACACGGGAGAGGGTATCCCGCGCCTTCGTGTCAGCCGGAGGTAAACCGGCGGGCCGGGAACGACAACCGACGTCACTCCGGCGTCAGATACCGCCGCCGCGCCCAGCCCACGATGGGGCCGAGCTTCACCCGGCACCAGGTCAGGCCGCTCGGGGTGTCGTTGGTGCAACCGAAGCCGCGCAGGCGCCCGCGGGGCGGGGCCTGGCCCAGGGCCGGCGAGTCGGCGTCCGGTGCCTCGCGGATGCTGAGCGTGTCCCCCGGGGGCAGCCCCTCGACCCGGAAGACCTCCAGCCGGCCGAAGTCCTGCGCCTGGACGGAGGCCGGTGCGAGGAGGAGGAGCGCCGCCGCGGCGGCGCGCACGAGAGGGTGCCGCATGGATCCGGTTCGTCAGGTGCGATGGATGCCCATCATCGCGGTCAGCCCGCCATCCACCGGCAGCACCGCGCCGGTGATGTAGCCCGCCCCGGGGCTCAGCAGGAATGCGACGAGATCGGCCACCTCCGCCGGTGCGGCGAAGCGCCCGGCGGGGATCTGCTTCTCCATCCCGGACCGGTGGGCGGCGTAGGGCGCCATCATGTCGGTATCGATGAAGCCCGGCGCGACCACGTTGACGGTGACGCCGCGGCGCGCGGATTCGATCGCGAGCGTGCGGCAATAGGCGATCAGCGCGCCCTTGGTCGCGGCGTAGGCGGCGTTCCCCGGATTGGCCCGGAGCGCCGCCACCGAGCCGATCGCCACGATGCGCCCGGTCTTGGCCCGTGTCATCGGCCGTACCAGCGCCTTGGCGAGGCGGGTCAGCGACCAGAAATTGACCTGCATCGCACTTTCCGCCCGGTCCTGGTCGAGCACGGCGGCGAGGCTGTCGCAGGGTTGGCCGGCATTGTGGACGAGGCCGAAGATCCCCTCGCCCTCCATCACGGCGCAGAAATCGTCGAGCGCCGCCTTGTCCGCGAGGTCGAGGCCGTGGGGCCGCACCCGCTGCTCGGGGTGGAGGGCGGTGAGTTCGAGGGCCAAAGCCTCGGCTGCAGCTTGCGAGCCGCGATAGGTGAAGTCGACGTCGTGGCCGGACGCCATCAGCGCCCGCACGATCGCGGCCCCTAAGCCCCGCCCGCCACCGGTGACGAGCACGCGGCGGTTATGGATCGCAGCGCTCATCGAATGGGGGCTCCTGCCGGCTCCGCCCCGAACACCAGGCAGGTGTTCTGTCCGCCGAAGCCGAAGGAGTTCGAGAGCACCGTCGTCACCGGCACGTCCCGGGCGGTCGTCACCACGTCGAGGGGGATCGCCGGATCGGGGATCGTGTAGTTCAGGGTCGGCGGCACCCTGCCATGGGCGATGGTAAGGAGCGAGAACGCGGCCTCGACGGCGCCGGCGGCGGTGAGCGTGTGGCCGATCATCGACTTGTTGGAGGAGATCGGCACCGAGCGCATCCGCTCGCCGAACACCGCGAGGCAGCCCATCGCCTCCATCTTGTCGTTCTCCGGCGTGCCGGTGCCGTGGGCGTTCACCGTGTCGATCCGGTCGGGATGCAGGCCGGCATCGTCGAGCGCCGCGCGGATCGCCGCGACGACCGGGGCGCCGTCGGGGCTCGACCGGGTGCGGTGGAAGCCATCGCCCTTCTCGCCGCAGCCGAGGACGTAGCCGAGGATTGTGGCGCCGCGGGCCCGGGCGTGGCCTGCGCTCTCCAGCACCAGGGCGGCGGCGCCCTCGCCCATCACGAAGCCGTCGCGATTCTTGGCGAAGGGCTTGGAGGCGGCCTCGGGCGGGTCGTTCTGGGTCGAGAGGGCGGAGAGCAGCGAGAACCGGATCAGCGATTCCGGGTTCACCGAGCCGTCGGTGCCGATGCAGAGCGCCGCCTCGACCTCGCCGCGGCGGATCGCCTCGACGCCGAGCTGGATCGCGGTCGCGCCCGACGAGCAGGCGGTCGAGAGCGAGATCGGCGAGCCCCGGGTGCCGAAGCGATCGGCGATCCGGTCGGCGACGGTGCCGAAGATGAAGAGGTCGTGCCAGTCGTCGAAGCGCCGACTCGCGGCGGCCCGCAACAGGTCCGCGTAGGTCACGTCGCCGTTGGTCGCCGCGGCCTCGGCGAGGGCCTGGCGCTGCGGCCACTCGATCTCGACCGGCGGCACCGCCATGAACAGCGCGCCCGGGAAATCGCCGGAGAGGCCTGCCTGCGCCACCGCCTCGTCGGCGGCGGCCTCGGCGAAACGCTGCGAGAGGAGCGGCGCCACCATCGGGTCGGCGGCGATGAAGTCCACCGTGCCGGCGATGCGGGTGCGCAGGCCCTCGGTCGGGAAGCGGGTGATGGCGTGGATGCCGGAGCGCCCGGAGGTCAGCGCCGCCCAGTTGTCGGCGGCGCCCTGGCCCAGCGAGGTCACCATGCCGAGGCCGGTGACCGCCACCAGGGGGCGGCCCATCGCGTCGCGGTCGCGGCTCATGCGGTTTCCCCTGCGGTGGTGAGGCGCAGCACACCCTCGCCCCGGCGATGGCCGACCGTCGTGACGGCGACCTCGCGCGCCTCGCCCGCCGCCACCAGAGCGGCGGCAATAGCGGCGCCGAAGGGCGCGGCGGCCTCCAGCGTGTGGCCGGTCAGGTCGCCGAGCGCCCGGACCGGTGCCTGCGGCGCCAGGGCCTTCAGCGCCCCGCGCTCTTCGCCGGTGATGCCGGCGCAGCCGGTGGCGGCCGAGATCACGGCGTCCGGCTGGGTGACGCCCGCTTGGCCCCAAAGACCCTTCAGACTCGCCGCCACGCTGCCGTCAAGGCGCTTGGTGCGGTCGCTCGCCACCGCGTCGAGCCGGGCCAGCGCCCGGGCGCCGCGGGCCCTGGCGTGGTCCTCGGCCTCCAGAACCAGGAAGGCCGCGCCGGAGCCGAGAATGAAGCCCGGCGCGTCGCCGCGCTCGAAGACCGGGCGGTAATCGGGTTTGCGGAGGTAGCCGCCCATCTCGTGGATCAGCAGCACGTCGGCCCGCTCGGCATTGTACGAGCCGCCGACGAGAACGATGTCGAGCTGGCCGGCGGCGATGCGGCTTTGCGCGATGCGCAAGGCATCCACGCCGCTCGATTCCTCGCCCATGAAGGTGCGCGAGGCGCCGGTGACGCCGTGCACGATGGCGATGTTGCCGGCGAGCAGGTTGGAGAGCTGGGCGAGGAAGAGCGTCGGCCGCAGGTCGTTCAGCAGGCGCTCGTTGAGGTAGCGGCCGGGATCGTCGGCCTCCCGCAGCCCGGTGAGGATTTGGCCGTCGACCGCGTAGTCGCGCTCGCCGCCGCCCGCTGCCACGACGAGATGCATGGCGCTTTTGAGCACCGTATCCGCCTTGGCGCCGGCCGCCTCGAGAGCGAGGCCGGCCGCGTAGACGCCGAGCCGCTGCCACGGCTCCATCTGCCGCTGGTCGGATTTCTTGGGGATCTGCCCGTCGAGGGTCAGAGGCACGACCGGATGGACCGGATACGGCGCGAAGGTCTCGGTCTCGGTGCGCGGCGCCTCGCCGGCCCGGTAGGCCGAGACATGCGCCTCGACGCCCTCGCCCGCGCAGGAGACGAGCCCGAGGCCCGTGACGACAACAGGCCTGGTCACGAATCCGCTCCGTCGGGGAGGCCGATGCGGGCGGTGCGCTCGCGCATGAGCGCGCCGAGACCATCCGGGAACGGCATGCTCCGGAACCGCAATTCGGCGTTGCAGATCGGCTTGCCGTCGGAGCGGATCGCCGCCTTGGTCACGGCGTAGCCCGAGCCGTCATGCTCCAGGCTCGCCTCGACCTCCAGCACGGCCCCGGGACCGACGAAGGAGCGGAAGCGCGCCTTGTCGACGCCCATCAGGAACGGCATGTGGCTGAACGACGCACGGGCGAGAAGCAGGTAGCCGGAGGCCTGCGCCATCGTCTCGGTGAGGAGCACGCCGGGCACCAGGGGGTGGCCGGGGAAATGCCCCTCGAAGACCGGGCTCGCGTCCGGCACCGTGGCCAAAGCCGCGATGCGCCCCTCGGCGCGGTCGAGGCTCACGACCCGGTCGATCATGTCGAAATATTCGAGGCGCATCCCGGCGGCCGCCTAAACCCGGATCAGACCTTGGCGGCCTTCTCGGCCACCAGGCCGTCGATGCGCTCGCAGAGGTTCTTCAGCACGAAGTACTGCTCGGCCGGAACCTTGCCCTCGTTGACCTCCTGGGTCCACTGCTCGAGGGGCAGCTTGATCCCGAAGGACTTGTCGATCTCGAAGGCGATGTCGAGGAAGGCCAGGCTGTCGATGCCCAGATCGTCGATGGCGTGGCTCTCCGGCGTGATCTTCTCGCGCGGGATGTCGGCGACGTCGGCGATGATGGTGGCGACGCGGTCGAAGGTGTCGGACATGGACGTGCAGCCGTCTTCCTGCTGAGGTCTGGCTCGAACGGCGCGACCTCCGGGCACCGCCCGCGCCCCGGCCACGAAACCGCCTCCCCGAAAAGGGTCCGCCGGGCAGGGCCCGGTCGAGGGGCCCGCATACACGAGGGGGGACGGGCCGGCAACCGCGCTCCCTGCCCCGAGGCGCCCCCTGCCCCAAGGCGCCCCCTGCCCCAAGGCGCCCCCTGCCCTAGGTCAGCTCGGACGACGCGGCCGCTTGACATGCGGGAAGGATGAAACCGGCATGGAACACGTGAAGCCCCCGACCGGACCCCGGCCCGGCCCCGCCCCGGCGGCCCCGCCCTCGCCCGCGGCCGGCACCTCCGCCTTCGCCCGTGCGGCGCTCGTCATCGCGCTCGGGGCGCTGGGCCTCTGGGTGCTGCATCCCTTCCTGCCGGCGCTGGTCTGGGCGGTGATCCTGGCGATCGCCCTGTGGCCCCTGCGCGAGCGGCTGGTGCGGATCAAGCGGCCCGGCAAGCACAATCTGCTGTGGCCGGCCGTGCTGACGCTCGCGGTCGCCCTGGTGATCCTGGTGCCGCTGATCGTCGTCGCCATCCAGGCGGCGCGGGAGGCGCACGACGCGGTCGCGTTCTGGCGCCAGATCGAGGAACAGGGCTGGCCCGTGCCGGATTTCGTCTCGCACCTGCCCTTCGGTGCCGCCCAAGTCTCGGCCTGGTGGCAGGAGAACCTGAGCCACCCGCAGGGCTCGTCCGAGGTCCTGAAGCGCGTCGACCAATCGATCAACCACTCGTCGCTGGTCGGGTTCGGGCGCACCTTCGGCAGCCAGATCGTCCACCGGGCGATGCTGTTCGGCTTCACGCTGCTCGCCCTGTTCTTCCTCTTCCGCGACGGTCCCGCTTTGGCCGCGCAGGGGCTTTCGGCGACCCGCCGCCTGTTCGGCCCGCGGGGCGAGCGGGTGGCAACGCAGATGGTGGCCTCGGTCCACGGCACCGTGGACGGGCTGGTGCTGGTCGGCCTCGGCGAGGGCTTTCTGCTCGGCGTGGTCTACTTCTTCGCCGGCGTGCCGCATCCGGTGCTGCTCGGCGCCTTCACGGCGCTGGCCGCGATGATCCCGTTCGGGGCGCCCGTGGCCTTCGGCCTCGCGGCCCTGCTCGCCGCCGCGAAAGGAGGAGTGACTGCGGCGATCGTCGTGGCGGCGGCCGGCCTCGTCGTCACCTTCGTGGCCGATCACTTCGTCAGGCCGGTCCTGATCGGCGGCGCGACCCGCCTGCCGTTCCTGTGGGTGCTGCTCGGCATCCTCGGCGGCGTCGAGAGCTTCGGGCTCCTCGGCCTGTTCCTGGGGCCGGCCGTTATGGCGGCGTTGGTGTTGCTGTGGCGAGAATACACGGCGCGAGACGACCAGGCCGTCGCCTGATTCGCCGATCCGCTGCTCGAAGGACTGTTTCCCGATGAGAGTCTGGCTCGCCGCGGCCCTGCTCGCCGGCTTCTCCGCCTGTCCCGCCGCGGCGCAATGGGACGACGACCGCCCGACCGCCCGGCGCGGCGACCGGTACGACGACGGCCGCCGCGATCCCGGCCCGCGCTTCGGCGACGACGACCGTCCCCGGGATCTCGACCGGCGCGACCGCCGCGAGGTCGAGCGCGGCGATCCCGACGAGATCATGCCGCGCCGCCGCGACCGCGACGATCGCGGCCACCGGGATGCGGAAGGGCGCTGGCGGGACGATCGCTCCCAGGCGGACCGTTACGACCGCTACGGCCCCTCGCCGTATGACCGTTACGGTGCCCCACCCTACGGGCCGGGCACCGTGCCGCCGCCCCCGCCTGGCGGGGTCTTCGTCGTACCGCCGCCGATTCCGGGGGCAAATCGCTACTGATCGAGTTCGGCTCGATCGCTCCGCGCGAGAGAAAGCGCGGGCTCCTCTTCAGGCACGCAGGATGCGACGGGACGGCAGGTCCGCGGCTCCCGCCTGTCCCACCCACGACCTCATCCTGAGGTGCGGGCGATCGAAGATCGTCGAGCCTCGAAGGAGGGCTCCACGGATCTTGGAGACTTCTGGAACCCTCCTTCGCGGTCAGCCCATCTTCGATGGGCCAACACCTGAGGATGAGGTTGTGGATGGGAGAGGCCCCTACCGACGGGATTGATGCCCGTGTCATGTACCGATCACCAGCCCGCGCGGCGCCTGAGCGAAGCCGCTTTCCGCATCGCAAAGCGATCAATCGGAAAACTGTATGATCCGGGATTTTCACGGTGCGGCTGCAAGATGAGAAAGATGAGAAACGTACGTTGTCGCCCATGAGCAAACAGGCACGGAAAACTCACCTATCCCCCGCGAGGTCCCGATGAAGCAACCCCCGACCCTGCGCGGCGAGCCCGCCCGTCGCCTCGCCGCCCTCGGCCTCGCGCTGCCGCGAGTCCCCGAACCGCGCGGCGCCTTCCTGCCGTTCTCGCGCATCGGCACGACCCTGTGGCTCGCGGGCCAGATCTGCGAATGGGAAGGCGAGGTGCGGTTCACCGGGCCGGTGACCGACATCGCGACCGGGCAGGAGGCGGCACGGATCTGCGCGCTGAACCTGCTGGCCTCGCTGAGCCTCGCCCTCGACGGCGACCTCGACCGGGTCGTGCGCTGCCACCGCCTCGGCGGCTTCGTGCAGGTGGAGCAGGGCTGGCCCGACGTGCCGAAGGCCGTCAACGGCGCCTCGGACCTTATGGCGGAGCTGTTCGGCGAGGCCGGGCGCCACGCCCGCACGGCGATCGGCGTCGCCAGCCTGCCGGCCGATGCGAGCGTCGAGGTCGACGGTATCTTCGAGGTGAGGTGAAGGTTAGCGGGCGTCGCTCGCGGCGCCGCCGGTATGGTAGCCGGCGGCCTGCTCGACCAGGGTGAGGATGTCGAGGGCCCGCCAGGGCTTGGGGATGAAGGTGGCCGACATGCGCAGGTCGCTCGGCTGGTCGCCGGCATCGCCGGACGTGAGCAGCACGTGGACCCGCGGCCAGGTGACGCCGATGATCCGCGCCAGCTCGAAGCCGCCGATCTGGCCCGGGGTCCGCACGTCCGAGAAGACGACGTTCACCTCGTCGCCCCGCTCGCGCAGGATGGCGAGCGCCTTCTCGGCGGTCTCGGCCTCAATGACGCGGAAGCCCGTTTCCTCCAGCAGCGTGGCCGCGAGGAAACGCTCCTCCGGTTCGTCCTCGACGACCAGGATCACGGGCTGGGTCTTCGCGGCGGCGCTGGACTCGGTCATGTGCAGGGAACGAGCTTGCGGCCCAGTGGTTGCATAGCTCCCGGAGGCCTCTGTTCATCCTTTCCGAGGTGTTGCGGCAATGCAAGGCTTGCCGCGTCACGGGGAGACGATCAGGCGACGCCGTGGCTCCGGAACCATACGAGCATCCGACCCCAACCGTCCTCCGCCGGCCCCTTGCGGTAGCTCGGCCGGTAATCGGCGTGGAAGCCGTGCGGCGCGTCCGGGAAGATCACGATCTCGACCTCCTTGCCCGCCGCCTTCGCCGCCTCGCGCGCCTTCTCGACGTCGGCGACCGGGATGCCGGTGTCGGCGGCGCCGTAGAGGCCGAGGATCGGCGCGCGGATTTCCGGGATCACGTCGGCGGCGGTCTTCGGCTGGATGCCCGTGCGGGTGCCGCCGAAATTGCCGTACCAGGCGACGCCCGCCTTCAGGTTGGCGCTGTGGGCGGCGTAGAGCCACACGGTGCGCCCGCCGCGGCACCAGCCGGTGATGCCGAGCTTGCCCGCATCGCCCTTCGCCTCGGCGGCGGCCCAGGCGGCGGTGGCGTCGAGGTCGCCCATCACCTGCGCGTCCGGCGTCTTCGACACCACTTCGCGGACGATCTCCTGCACGTCGGTCATCTTCGAGACATCGCCCTGTCGGGCGAAGAGCTCCGGCGCCACCGCGGTGTAGCCGGCCTTGGCGAGGCGCCGGCAGATGTCCTTGATGTAGTCGTGGACCCCGAAGATCTCCTCGACCACGAGGACGATCGGAAACGGCCCGGCCCCCTGCGGCATCGCCCGGTAGGCTGGCATCGGCCCGTCGCCGACCGGGATCCGCACCTCGCCGGCGACGATGCCGGCCTCGTCGGTGTGGATCGCCTGCGCCTCGACCCGGGTGGTGGCGAGCGTCAGCCCGGTCATCAGGCTCGTCATCACGAAGCCGCGCCGGGAGTAGGGCGGGATCACCAGGCCGTCGAGCTGTTCGAGGTCGTCGGTCCGCGCGTCGTCGCTCGTCGCCATCCTGGTCCTCCCATGCCTGGCGCCTTGTCGCGCCGGGGCGCGATCATGCGGGCCGAGCGCGCCAGGGCAAGCGCGAACGCCCGTGGTTCACGGTCACGATCCGGTCAGGCGCGAAGAAGTTCGGCAAGAAAAAGGGCCGCCCGCGCGAGCGGACGGCCCTTCGATCGACCCCGATCTTCCGTTCACGCCACCGCGGCCTTGCGGGACTTGGCGTTGCTGCGGGCCGGCCAGCCCAGGGCCACGAGGCGAGCCTTGGCGTGCTCGCGGACCTCGTCGCGCAGGCCCGGCGGCATCGCGGCGAGCGCCGCTTGCGTCTCGGGGGCGAGCATCAGATCGGTCACCGCGTTGATCGACTGCGCCTGGTCGATGCGGGCGGTCAGGTCGGCTTCCGATGCGGCGGCGTCGGTGCGCGGCGCATCCTCGCGCTGGACGTCGGCATCGTTCGCGGCCTCGGCCTCACGGTCGGATTCCTCGGATGCGTGCGGCCCGCGCCCGGTCTCGGGCCGGCGCGACTGGTTCGCCGCCACGAGATCGGGCCGGCTCGCCTTGAACTCGTCGGCCTCGTCCTCGGAATAGAGGAGGCCGTGCAGGCCGGCGAGCTTGAGGATCACCCGGTCCTTGGCCCGCTTCTCCGCCATGGCGAAGACGTAGGCCGCCTGCTTGCCGGAGACGCGATAGTTCACGCCGATCAGGGCTTCGCCGATCGACCACTCGGTGCGGTCGCCGTTCGGGCCGGGCATGTGGCCGGTCACCAGGATCACCGCCTCGTCCCGCTCGGCCCGCACGATCACCGGGGCGTCGAAACGGATGCGGGCCTGTACGGCGATCCGCTCCAGGGCCTTGTGGTAGATCACGGCGGTGCCCTGCACGCGCCAGACGTTGCCGGCCAGCGGCTCGCCATAGGTGGCGAGGATGTCCGCGATCTGCTTGTCCGTGGTTGCGCTCATCTCGATCGATCTCACCTGCTGACGGCGGCTCCGGACGGCGGGGAAATCGGCCGGTTCCACATTTGTTCTCTATCACGCCAGGGAGGGATGCGCGAGCGTTTTCGCGATATCGAGGCGAGACGAAGCGTCGTCGGAGGATGATGTTCTTGTCGCACCCTCGCTCCGCTCGGTGCCCCGTGCAGACGATCCCCCACCGGAGCGGCCACGCCGTCACGGCGACGATTGCGCCGCGTTGCCCGGGGTGGGTATGTTCGCTAAATGTTCTTAAAGAGAGTGACGCCTAGAACTTTGGCAGGTCGGTGCGTCGGCGCCGGCCGTGGCCCGGAGCCCCGCATGAGCACCCCCGCCCTCCTCGATGCCTCGACCCTGCTCGACCGCCCGGGCCAGCGCCGCAGCGCCGTGCGGAGCACTGCGCCTCGCCGCAGCGGCGCGGCCCTCCTGCCCGCGGTGCCGCGCCCGGCCCTGGTGGCGGATTTCCTCGCCATCGCGGCCCTCGACCCGGCGGTGGAGCGCCTGCGCGCCGCCCCCGCCCCGGTTCGCCTGATCCTCGGCGACACGGCGGTGGAGCACGCCGCCGATTTCGAGCAGGCGCGCACCGACGAGCCCGGCCTCCTCGTCGACGTGGTGGCGGAGGGCGATCTCGGGCGGCATCCCTTCCGCACGGCCTACGTGGCGGGAGAGCCGGTCGTGGCGGAGGATGGCCGCCGCTTTCTCATCGAGAGCGCCGCCACCTTGAGGGCCGAGCCGCGCATCTCGACGGTGCGGCTCATCATGGCCTGCCGCCGCACCCACGTCTCGGCCGGCGACCGGGTGCGGATCCTGCACCACCTCGACGAATGCGGCACCGGCCGCCTCGTCGAATGCGCCGCCATGGCGATCAACGCCCAGGACGGCGTCGCGGCGGTGCTGGCGCTCGCCGTCGAGGGGCTGGTGGCGGTGGATATCGGGCGCCCGATCCTGCCGGAGACGCCGGTGCGGCGGCGGGTGCTGCCGTATCCGGATCCGTTCGGGTTTTGAGCGTCTTGACGTTGCGGCCTGAGTTGCCGTTTCATGGCGGCAGGGCCGATGCAGCCCGCCGCCTGCGCCCCGTCCGGGGTACGGTGAATGCATCCATGCGAGGCGCGTCCGTTCTTCTCCCGTCCGTCGGGCGAACCGGTCAGCAAGGCAGGCACTGATCCCACTGGTTCGCCCGCGAGCAGGGATTGAATCATGCGCACCTATCGCGATGCCAAGGCGATGGCGAAAGCCCTTCGCGAAGAACTGGGCCGGCGGGGCTCGGCCCTGTCCCACGGCGAGTGCCTGGAGATCGTCGCCCGCCAGTTCGGCCTCGACAACTGGAACATCCTGTCCGCACGCCTCACCGCTTCCGCGGAACCGGGGCCGGAAGCCGCCCTGGTGCAGCCGGCCGGCTGGATCGTCTCCGGCTCGAAGCCGCACCTCTACGACATGGGCATCGATCCCGCGATGCCTTACGGGGACGGTCGGGCAGCGCTGATCCGCTGCCGCTACGCCGAGGACGATCCCGCCTACGCGGCGATGGAGAAGGGGTTCGCCACGATGATGCAGAGCATCGTGGCCGCTCCCTATCGCGGACGACGAGTCTGCCTCAGCGCCGACCTTCGGGTTCGGGACGTCGCTGGTGCCGCTACCCTATGGCTGCGGGCCGATGCGGCGATCGGCCGGACCGTCGCGTTCGACAACATGGAGGAGCGCGCGACGGACGGGCCGCTCACAGGTACCCGAGGCTGGACCAGCCGACGCATCGTGCTCGATGTTCCGACCGAAGCCGAGACCTTGCATTTCGGCTTCTACCTCCGCGGCAGCGGCCGGGCCTGGGCCGGCGGTTTCGCCCTGCGCGAAGCCTCCCCCGAGGATGCCGCCACGGTGCTCGCCCGCGTCCGCCCCGAGCCGACCAACCTCGACTTCGCCCAGGCGATGGAGGCGAGGGCAACCGCGGGCTGACCGGCCCCGAAGCCTGCTTCCAGCTCGGATCAGGGGCCGTACCCTTTCGCGTCCCGCGCCCGGGCACTGCCCGGATCGTCAACCACCCCGCTTCGCCACCGCCGCCTCGACCAGCGAACGGATCGCCGCCCGCACCGGCTCCGGGGTCTCGTCGCGAAAAAACTTCGCCTCGATCTCCTCGCGGATCAAGGCGCCGTCGTCGCTGCGCGCGAGGTCGGTGGTGGTCTCGGCCTGGAGCAGGGAGACGAAGGCGCTCTCGATCCGGCCGATCGCCTCGGGCGAGGCATCGGCGGCGACCTGGCGGCCGGTGAGGTCGAACACGTCGACGGTGTGAGGCAGGCGCTCCTCGGCGAGCGAGAGGTCGCCCGACAGCACGAAGACGGCCGGGACGTGGGCGATCAGGTCGACCGAGCCGCGGGTGATGTTGCCGGGATTGACCCACAGCGTATCGCCGATCCGCACGGGTGCGTGGCGCTTGTGGACGTGGCCGTTCAGCGCCAGCGCGCAGCCCTGGATCGCCTCCGGCGGCACCGCCCCGGGATAGCCCGCCCCGAAGGCGATGTCGTGGTGGGTGAGCCAGACGGCATGGTCGGCCCCCGGAAACAGCCCGCGCGCATCCGTTGGAATCGCCTGCCCGAACGGCGTGGCGCCGAGCCCGATCAGGCGACCGTCCAGCCGGTAATGCGCCGCCGGGCCCGATTCGGGCACCGCGTCGAGGACGTCGCTCACCGCCAGCATCGCCAGGCTGTCGCCGTCGGAGAGGCGGGTGTGGCGGATGTCGTGGTTGCCGACATTGGCCAGCGGCCGGTGCCGGAACGCCTTGAGGATGCGAATCAGGCGCGACTTCAGGCTCTCGTCCGGCTCCACCGGCCGCTCGAACAGGTCGCCGAGGAGCAGGGGCGCGAGGTCGCGGTCGTTGGCGAGGGCGACGCAATGCTCGAGCTTGGCGAGAATCGGCGCCGGCCAGTCCGGGTCCTTGCGCCGGCCGGGGCGGCGCGACGAGACGTGCGGATCGCCGATGACGAGGAGACCGGCGCAAGGCACCGGCGCGGCGTCGAGCCGCTCGCGTCCGAGGATCATGCCGCCTCTCCGTGGCGGTGGCCGGCGAGAAGGGAAGCCGGCGCGGCCGGATTGCCGCAGGCCGGGCAGCGCCCGCCGGTCGAGGCGAGCACCTCCGCCATCTCGGCCTCCGCCGCGGCGAGGCCGTCGCGGGCCGCCGCCGCCCGGGCCTCGGCCTCGGCGAGGCGGTCGCGGATCCCGGCGAGGCGCCGGCCGGTCGCGGCGGCATCCGGGCTGAGCACCGGCGAGGGTGCCGCCGGCAGGTCGCGCAGGGTCGCGTCCCGCGCCTGCGCCTGGGCGAGGCCGCGGGCCAGGCGGCTCAAGCGGGCGGCATGGGCCGCGGCCTGCGCCGTCTCCCGCGGAATCGGCGCGTCCGGCGGCAGGTCGGCCAAGGCCGCCCCCCTGCCCTGCGCGGCGGCGAGATCGGCGGCGGCGGCGATCACCCGGCGGCCCAGGGCCGCCCGGTTGCGCGCCTCGGCGAGGCGGCGCCCCAACTCGGCCCCGACCTCCGGCCCCGGCAGGTCGGCCAGGGCGCGGGCGCGGGCGGCGGCGCCGGTCGCGAGGCGGGAGGCGCGGGCGAGCCGCTCGGTCAGGGCCGTGCGATCGCGCAGGCGGGCCGCGTCCTCGGCGAGAGCGCCGGCCTGATCGTGCAGCCCGCGCAGGATCTCCGCCAGGGCGTCGAGCCCGTCGAGGGCGGCCACGCTCTCGCGCAGGCGGGCGATCTCGCGCTCGCCCTCGCGGATCGTGCGCTGGTCCTCGGTGACGCGCTCGCGCTGGAGCGCCTGCATGTCGCGGATCAGCCCGGCCTCGCGGCCGATCGACAGGACCGCCGAGCGCCGGGCCGGCTTCTCGCCGAGCAGGAAGACCGGGAATTTCTGGTGCGCGACGTGGACGTCCAGTTCCTCGACCCGGGTGATGCCGAACAGCCGCTCGACCCATGCCGGCACGTCGCGCCCGCCGGTCTCGAAGGTGGTGCCGCTCTCCTGCACCAGCGCCCCGTCCGCCTCGTGCAGCGACCACAGGTTGACGGGCGTGCGCTTGGGCTGGCGGACGTAGCGCAGCACCCGCCCCCCGGCGACGCCGATCTCGACCCGCGCGGCATTCGCGCCGGCCCGCACCAGGCTGTCGCGCACCTCGCCGTAGAACACGGCGCGGAGCGCCCGGATCACCGTCGACTTGCCGTGGTTGTTCGGCCCGACGAGCGCGTTGACCCCGGGCGCGAGCGGCAGGGTCGCGTCGGCAAACCCCTGGACGTCGACCAGGCGGATGAAGCGGAAGCCCCGCATCTCGGGAGACCACTCGGCGGCGCAGGCCGCCGCCGGCCCCTCGATCGCCACCCCCGTCTCGGGCCGGCCGGCGATGCGGCTGACGGTGAGGCCGGCATCGAACCCGGCCACGTCGTGGTGGGAGATCGCCAGGCATTGCACCCCGAGCCGGGCGGCGCCGTCGTCGAGCACCCGGTAGAAGGCCGGCACGCGGTCGGGCGCGATCCAGCAATCGGCCTCGTCAAGGGCGAGGAAGCGGCCGACGCCGGCCTTGACCACCGCGATCAGGCGCAGCGCCATCCCGACCACGTTGGTCATCGCGCCGCCATTGTCCTCCAGCACGTCCTCGCGCCCGCCATCCGGGCGCTCGACCCCGATATCGAGGGCCGGCAGGCCGCGCTCGGTGGTGAGGTCGAGGCGCACCGGCTTCTCGCCGGGCAGGACCTCCTGGACCAGGGCGGTGAGCAGGGTCTCGAAGGTCGCGACGCTGCGCCGGTTGGCGTCCTGCTGCAACTCGCGCAGGTAGGTATCGACCGCGTCGCGCTGGGCGAGCCGGCCCTTGCCGGCGGCGACGAGCCGCGTGCGCTCCGCGAGGTTCTTCCGGTCGCCGTCGCGGGTCGCCTCCAGGCGGGCGAGCCGGCGGTCGGCGCGGGTCAGCGCGTCCTGGATCTCGGCAGGGGTCACGGGCGCGTCTCAGCGGCCCGCATCGAGGGCGTCGAGGCGGTCCTGGACCGCGCGCAGGGATTGCGCGAAGGCCTCGACCCGGCGGGCATTCTCGGCCCGGGCCTCCTCGATCATCCGGCGGATCTCGGCCTCGTCGTCGGTGCCCAGCTCCTCGCGGGCCTGGGCCCGGGCGGCGGCGAGTTCCGCGGTCAGGCGCTCGACGTCGCTCTCGGCCCGAATCCGGTCGGCGCGCAGGCGCTCATAGGCCGGCTGCAACGCCTCGAGGCGGCGCAGGGCCTCGAGATCGGGGCCCGGCTCCCGCGAACCCGCATCCTGCCCCTTGCGGCTGCGCTCCATCTGTCTCCCCGTCATCACCGGATTCAGGTGGCATCCGGAGCGCGGTTTGGCAACGCGCCGGCAGTCGAGAAATCTTCGTCGATCCCTGTTGACGACCTGTGCAAATCAGCCCAGTGTTCCTTAAATGTTCCATGCGGCGGGCCGGTCCGGGAGGCGGCGCGGCGTCGCAGCGGAACCATGGGAGACCCGCATGGCGACCACCCGTCTGGACGACGACGCGGCCGATTCCGCCCCGCTGTTCGAGAACCGGGACTGGCGCCTCCACGCGGAGGGCCTGGAGCACCGGGAGACCGGCTACTTCATCGACCGCGACACCCTGAACGCCCGGCGGCCGGACGGCCATTGGGAATGGCCGCTCCACCTCTCGGAGAAGAGCTGGTGCGGCGTGCGCAGCTTCCGCGAGGCGTTCGCCGCCGCGCTCGACGCCTTCGGCATCGCGCCCGACCGCAAGCTCACCCTCTCCTTCGCGCTGGGCTTCGGCACCCGGGTCGGCGGCGCCGCGCCGGACGCCTTCGTGCCGCTCGCCGACCTCGTGCGCTTCCGGGCGCCCGCGCCGCGCACGAACGTCTCGGTCCGCCCGCTGGTGGCGGCGAGCGCCTGACGGCCCACGTCGTGAAGACTCTCCCCTAAGACCTGGAAATGCTCTAGAGCCCGCCCGGCGGCATGTGCGGGGAGCGGACTTTGGTGAGCGGACACCGCAGCGTGGAGATTATCGTCCGGGGCCGGGTCCAGGGCGTCGGCTACCGGGCCTGGACCAAGGGCGTGGCGGAGGCGCGCGGCCTCTCCGGCACCGTGCGCAACCGGCACGACGGCAGCGTGGAAGCGCATCTCGCCGGGCCGGTCGATGCCGTCGCGGCGGTGATCGAGGCCTGCAGACAGGGCCCGCCCGGCGCCAGGGTGGAGGAGCTGACGGTCGGCGAGCGCGAGGCCGCGGGCCCTGCCGGCACGCGCGGCGTGCAGATCCTGCCGACCGCCTGACGGGGCCCGGCATGCATCCGGATCTGGGCAGCAGTTTCTCGCTCCTCGACCTCGCGGCCCTGCTCTGCTTCCTCTCGGCATGGTGGGGCTATTCCTACGCGGTCGAGCATTTGTCGGGCGGCAAGCGCAGCCTCAACGGCATGATGAACCGCTACCGCCACGCCTGGGCCGACCAGCAGATCGTGCGCGAGAACCGGGTGGTCGACACCACCATCAACGCCTCGCTCCAGAACGGCACCGCCTTCTTCGCCTCGACGGCGCTGATCGCCTTGGGCAGCGCGCTCACCCTGTCGCGCTCCGCCGACGATGCCCTGACGCTGTTCTCCACCCTGCCCTTCGGCGCGCCGATGACCCGGGCGGTGTGGGAGATCAAGGTGGCGGGCCTCGCCCTGATCTTCGTCTACGCCTTCTTCAAGTTCGCCTGGGCCTACCGGCTGTTCAACTATGGCGCGATCCTGATCGGCGCGGTGCCGCCGCGCGACGGCGATCCGGTCCGGATCGAGCGGGCGGCGCGGCGGGCGGCGGCCATGAACGTGGTGGCGGGCGGCCATTTCAACCGCGGGCAGCGTGCGTTCTTCTTCGCGCTGGCCTATCTCGGGTGGTTCGTCAGCGCCTACGTGCTGTTTGCCACCACGGCGATGGTGCTCACCGTGATGTGGCAGCGCCAATTCGCCTCCGACGCCCGCCGGGCCCTGCAGGATTACGATGATCCCTGACGATTACGAGATCGAACTCACCCTGGTGCGCCTCGTCACCGATCGCGGGGCCGACAAGACCGTCTGCCCCTCCGAGGTGGCCCGGGCGCTGGGCGGGCCCCACCCGGACGGCTGGGGCCCGCTGATGCAGCCGGTCCGCCGCCAGGCGGTGCGCCTGATGAAGCAGGGCCGGATCGCCATCCTGCGCAAGGGCAAGGTGGTGGCGGATCCGGACGATTTTCGCGGGGTCTACCGGCTGTCGTTGCCGCGCTCGGCGGATCAGGGCCCCGGAAACACCGACTCGGTGTAGCCCGAGGCCCGGTACGCCACGAGGCCGAGCCATTCGCGCACCGCGACGTCCAGTTCGAACAGGCCGTCGCCGGCCGTGGAATGGAGCCCGACGGCACCCGGCCCGGTGCGGTAATCGACCGGATAGGCCGTCACCGTGAAGCCGGCGCGGCGGAAGCAGCCCATCGCCCGCGGCATGTGCCAGGCCGAGGTGACGAGGAGCCAAAGCTCGCCGGGCTTCGGCTTGACCAGTTCGGCGCTGAAGGCGGCGTTCTCGCGGGTGTTGCGGGAGCGGTCGTCGTAGGTGATCCGCTCCGGCGACACGCCGAGCGACGCGGCGTGTCGGCGCACGATCTCCGATTCGGACATCGCGCCGTCGCCGGTGAGCCGGCCGGAGCCGCCGGCGAAGACCAGGGTGGCCGACGGGTATCGCCGCGCGAGGTCGCCGAGCGCGATCATGCGCTCGCCGGCATCGTTGACGACGAGCTGGCCGCGGGCGGCCGACAGCCCGGTCTCGACCGCGCCGCCGAGCACCACGATGCCGGTGACCGGCGTGCCGTCGTCGCGGAACTCCGGGAAGCGGTTCTCCAGCGGGCCGAAGACCAGGGAGGCCAGCGGCGAGACGCCGCCAACGAGGAGGACGAGGCCGGACGCGGCGGCGAGACCGAGGCCGAGGCGCCGCCAGCGCAAGGCGAGTCGTGAACCCGCGAGCCCTGCCCCGGCGAGGACCAGGAGCAGGAGCAGGTTCGAAGGCGCTGCGAGAAACCACAGCACCTTCGAGAGCACGAAGAACACCGGGATCGTCCCGGCCCAGGCGTGAATCAGCCCTTGTTCGTCTCGGCCTCGTAGCGGGCGCGGGTCTCGGCATTCGGCGGGTAGAGGCCCGGCAGTGCCAACCCCTTGTCGACCTCGCGCATGATCCAGAGTTCGAGGCGCTCCTGCTCGACGGCGGCGAGCGCCACTTCCTCGGCGAGCGCCGCCGGGATCAGCACCGCACCGTCGCCATCGGCCACCACGATGTCGTCGGGATAGACCGCGACGCCGCCGCAGCCGACCGGCTCGCCCCAGCCGACGAAGGTGAGGCCCGCCACCGAGGCCGGCGCCGCGACGCCCGAGCACCAGACCGGCAGGCCGGTGCCGTCGACGCCCTCGCCGTCGCGCACGACGCCGTCGGTGATCAGCGCCGCGACACCGCGCTTCTTCATCCGCGCGCACAGGATGTCGCCGAAGATGCCGGCATCCTGAACCCCCATCGCGTCGACCACCGCGATGCAGCCCTCGGGCATCGCCTCGATCGCCGCGCGGGTCGAGGTCGGGCTCGACCAGGATTCCGGCGTCGCCAGATCCTCGCGGGCCGGCACGAAGCGCAAGGTGAAGGCCGGGCCGACCACCCGCTGCCCGGCGGCGAAGCGCGGCATCGGCCCGCGCATCCAGCAGCGGCGGATGCCCTTCTTCAGGAGCACCGTGGTGAGGGTGGCGGTGGTGACGGCCTGCAGGGCGTCGAGGAGGGTCTTGTCGAGCGGCATCGGGCCTTCGGGGGCGTAGAGGAAAAGGACGGGTCGAGACGTAGCCGATCCGGCGGCGGCCGGCCACGCCATGGGTGCATGGCCCTATGGCTCAGCTCAAGGGCGGCAGCGCCACGCCGGCGGCGGGCCGTGCCCGGATCCGCTCGTACCAGGCCCGCAAGGCCGGCCGCTCGATGCGCGGCACGTCGAGGTGGAGCCAGCGATGCGCCGCGGCGCCGAGCGCGATGTCGGCCACGGTGAAATGGTCGCCGACCGCGTAGGCGCGGCCCATCAGGTGCCCGTTGAGGATCGCCGCGCATTCCTCGGAGGCCGCGACCGAGCGGTCGATCACCGCCTGGTCGCGCTTCTCCGGCGGGGTACGCACGGTCTGCCAGAACGCATCCCGGGTCGCGGGCGTGAAGCGGGTCGCCTGCCAGTCGAGCCATTGGTCGACGAGGGCCGCCGCCTGGGGATGCTCCGGCCACAACCCGCCGAGACCGTGGCCGCGGGCGAGGTAGCGCAGGATCGCGTTCGATTCCCAGAGGATGAAGCCGTCCTCCTCCATGACCGGCACGAGGCTGTTGGGATTGAGAGCGACGTAGTCCGGGTCCCGCACCCGCCCGAAGGCGCCGCCGGCCTCGATGCGCTCGTAAGCCAGCCCCAGCTCTTCGAGCCCCCACACCGCCTTCTGCACGTTGACGGAACTCAGCCGTCCCCAGAGCCTGCGCATGGCGTGTCCTCCTCGATCGTGGGCGGGTAGACGTGGGTCGCGCCCGTCGGGTCGGTGACGGTCCAGCCGACGGGCCCTCCCGCCAGATAGCCCGGTCCGACCGGCACCTTGCCGTATCCGCCCGGGATGTCGAGGACGTAGGTCGGCTGCGCCAGCCCGGACAGCCGGCCGCGAAGGGAGCGCATCAGGTCCTGGCCGTGATCGAGGGTGGTGCGCAGGTGGCCGGTGCCCGGGGCGAGGTCGCCGTGATGCAGGTAATAGGGCTTGATCCGGTTCTCGACGAAGGCCCGCATCAGGGCGGCCAGCGTGTCGGGATCGTCGTTGACGCCAGCGAGTAGCACCGACTGGCTCACCATCGGGATCCCGGCATCGACGAGCCGGGCGATGGCCGCGCGGGCCTTGTCGGAGAATTCCCGCGGGTGGTTGGCGTGGAGCGCCACGAACACCGCACCCTCGAAGCGCTTCAGCGCCGCGATCAATGCCGCATCGACCCGGGCCGGATCGACCACCGGCACGCGGGTATGGAGGCGCAGCACCCGGACATGCGGGATGTCCTTCAGCGCGGCGGCGATGCGGCCGAGGCGCCGGGGCGAGAGCACCAGCGGATCGCCCCCGGTCACCACCACTTCCCAGACCTCCGGCCGGGCGGCGATGTAGGCGAGGGCGGCGTCGAGCTCGGCCTCGGTGAGGCTGCCCTGCCCGTCCGGCCCCACCACCTCGCGGCGGAAGCAGAAGCGGCAATAGACCGGGCAGACATGGAGGGGCTTCAGGAGCACCCGGTCGGGATAGCGATGGACGATGCCCGGAACCGGCGCATGGGTCTCGTCGCCGATCGGGTCGGCCCGCTCCTCCGGGGTCGTGACCAGCTCCTCGGCCCGCGGCACGAATTGCCGGCCGATGCCGTCGTCGGGGTCCCCGATCAGCTCGGCCACCTCCGGGGTGATCGACACCGCGTAGCGCGCCGCCACCCGTTCGAGCGCCGGCAGCCGCTGCGCCGGCACCAGCCCGCGCGCCGCGAGATCGCCCGCGTTGCGGATCGCCCCGCTCACCGTGGTCCCTCGGACTGGGAATACTCGGCCATCGGCGTCCAGATCACGTCCTCGATCCGGCGGGCGCCGGTCGCCAGCATGACGAGCCGGTCGAAGCCGAGCGCGATGCCGCTCGCCTCCGGCATCTGCCCGAGAGCAGCCAGAAAGTCTTCGTCGAGGGGGTAGCGCTCGCCGTAGACGCGCTCCTTCTCGTCCATCTCGGCGGCGAAGCGCCGGCGCTGCTCGGCCGGATCGGTCAGTTCGCCGAAGGCGTTGGCGAGCTCGACGCCGCACGCATAGAGTTCGAACCGCTCTGCCACCCGCGGATCGGCGGGGCTCGGCCGGGCAAGCGCCGCTTCAGGGATCGGGTACTCGCACAGGATCGTCGCCCGGCCGCGGCCGAGGGCCGGCTCGACCCGCTCGACCATCACCCGGCTGAACAGATCGGCCCAGGTGTCGTCGGGTGCGGTGCGGATGCCGGCCTCGTGCAGAGCCGCGGCGAGCGCCGGCCGGTCGGTGCCCGCATCCGGCGCCACCGTCGCGAGCAGGTCGATGCCGGCATGGCGCCGGAAGGCCTCCGCCACGGTGAGCCGCTCCGGCTCGGCGAAGGGATCGGCCTCGATCCCGCGACAGGTGAAGATCGTGGTGCCGGCCGTCTCGGCGGCGAGGCGCAAGATAGCGGCGCAGTCCCGCATCAGGCTGTCATAGGTCTCGCCCGCCCGGTACCATTCGAGCATGGTGAATTCCGGGTGGTGCAGCGCCCCGCGCTCGCGGTTGCGGTAGACCGGGCCGAGACTGAACAGCCGCGCCTCGCCCGCCGCCAGCAGCTTCTTGCAGGCGAATTCCGGCGAGGTGTGGAGATAGAGCGGGTGTTCCGCCCCGTCCGGCCCGATCGCCGTGGTGGAAAAGGCCGAGAGATGCGCCTCGTTGCCGGGCGAGACCTGGAGGATCGCGGCCTCGACCTCGACGAAGTCGCGGGCCGACAACCACGCCCGCAGGGCGGCGGCGATGCGGTTGCGGGCCAGGAGCCGCGGCCGACGGTCGGCATGGACGTGAGGGGCCCACCAGGGCGAGGCAGCTGTCATGGTGCGAACATCGATCGGGTGGCGGGCGACTGGCGGTGGCGCCTGAGATGCGATAGGGCGGGCCGAAGGCATCCTCTGCCGGCGCGGCGCGCGACGCCCGCGGCTTGGCGGACGCCGCCGCTCTCTGTCAACGCTTCCAGTCCAGGATTCGCCCCGTGCCGAAGGTCATCGCCAGCTCACTCCGCAAAGGCAACGTCGTCGACAAGGACGGCCGGCTCTACGTGATTCTCTCCGCCGAGAACATCCATCCCGGCAAGGGCACCCCGGTCACCCAGCTCGACATGCGCCGGATCACCGACGGCGTGAAGGTCTCGGAGCGCTACCGCACCACCGAGCAGGTCGAGCGCGCCTATGTCGAGGACCGGGAGCACACCTTCCTGTACAGCGACGGCGAGGGGTTCCACTTCATGAACCCGGAATCCTACGAGCAGATCGCCGTGCCGCAGGACGTGATCGGCGACCAGGCCGCCTACCTCCAGGAGGGCATGGCGGTGATGCTCTCGACCCATAACGGCGTGCCGCTGGCCCTCGAGCTGCCCCAGCGCGTCACCCTCGAGGTGACGGATACCGAGCCGGTCACCAAGGGCCAGACCGCGTCCTCGTCCTACAAGCCCGCCACGCTCTCGAACGGCATCCGCACCCTGGTGCCGCCGCATATCGGCACCGGCACCCGCATCGTCGTCATGACGGCGGACGGCGCCTACGTCGAGCGCGCCAAGGACTGATCGATATCGGGCGGGGCTCAACCCCCGCCCGCCTCCCTGAAGCAGGTCCGCGACACCGCGATCGCCCGGGCCTGCTCCTCGCCCGTGAAGTCGCCGCCTGCCCGCCACAGGCCCTCGTCGCGCAGGCGCCCCAGCACGCAGCGCGCCGCCACCCGGCAGGTCGCCGTGCCGCCGCCGGCCTCCGCGCAATTGGCCCGGTACTCGCGCAGGAACTGCGCCTGTCCCGCACGGGGATGCGGCCCGCTCACCGACGCGACCCCGTAGAGCAGCCCGAGCAGCAGCGGCTGGTGGACGAGATAGACCGCGAGGCTGTGCCGCCCGGCTCCCGTGGCGAGCCGCCCGATCCGGCTGCGCGGCGCCCAGGCTCCGATCCGCGACGCCGCGAGGCGCGGCAGGGCGAGCCGGCCGAGCCCCACCCCCGCCAGCACGAAACCGAACCAGGGAAACAGCGGCACGTAGTCGTTCGTCGTCGGCACGACGGCGCCGAGCCCGAGGAAGTACAGCCCCGGCGCGTCGAGGACGGCCGGTGTGCCCGTGAGGCCCGCCAGCGTCGGGCCGGCGAAGACGAGAGCAGCGGCGAGCGCGACCAGCGGCAGCGGCGCCACGAGCGCCGGCAGGGCCAGCACGCTCGACAGGGCGATGCAGTGCAGGATGCCGAAGAAGATCCACGAATCAGGGAACAGGAAGAAGGTGGCGAGCGAGATGGCGACCGCCGCCAGGGCGATGCGACCGAGGCGCGCCAGGTAGGGGCGCCACCACCCGGCTCTCCGGCCCCTTGCCAGAACGAGGCTGATCCCGACCAGCACCAGGAAGCTGCCGGCGATGCCGTGCGCCGACGCCTTTCCGACCGACGACAGGGCGGCATTCTCGGGCGTCAGCCGCAGGAAACCGAGGTCCCAGGTCAGGTGGTAGAGCGCCATCGCCAGGAGCGCGACGCCGCGGGCGAGGTCGATGACGGCGAGGCGCCGGACCGGCGCGGCGGCAAGGGGCGGGGCGGCAGGGGGCGGAGCGGAGGGAATCGAGGTCTGAATCGCGGCGTCTCCGAAGCGGCATGTGCCGGCGTGCTCATAGCCGAGCCGGATCGCGGCCGGCATCCCCGTCCGCCCCTGCGACGAAAACGCGCAGGAGCGGGTGTAGGATTTTAGTCGGTGCCGCAATCCTCGCGCGCGACTCCGGAAACTTGCCTCCCCGGATTGCAGAATGCCCGCCGGCCGGGCGAATCCGGCGAGGACATCACCCCTTCTCCGTCTCAACTCGGCCGATTTGGGCTTCCCCGGAGTCATGACTTTGTTAATCTGCCGGTGAAGCGCGCGACGCGATTCGAGTGGGTTGCTTACGATGTCGGACGAGTTCGGTTCAGGCCACGCCTGGGAACGGCCAGCGGGTGCGTTCGGGGACGGCGCGCGCGACACCAAACCCGTGCTCGACGCGGCGGTGGAACGCCCGACCGAACTCGTCGAGGTGAGCGGCCGCATCAAGTGGTTCGACGTGGCGAAGGGCTTCGGTTTCATCGTGCCGGATAGCGGCGCAGCCGACGTCCTGCTCCACGTCACCTGCCTGCGCCGCGACGGCCACCAGAGCGCCAGCGAGGGCGCGCGGATCGTGGTCGAGGCGGTGCAGCGCCCCCGCGGCTGGCAGGCCTTCCGGGTGATCTCCCTCGACCAGTCGACGGCGACCCATCCGGCCGAGCTGCCGATGCCGCGCACCCACGTCACCGTGGTGCCGACCAGCGGCCTGGAGACCGCGGTGGTGAAGTGGTTCAACCGCCTGCGCGGCTTCGGCTTCCTCAGCCGCGGCGACGGCACGCCGGACATCTTCGTCCACATGGAGACCCTGCGCCGCTACGGCATCGCCGAGCTGAAGCCCGGCGAGCACGTCATGGTGCGCTACGGCGACGGCTCGAAGGGCCTGATGGCCGCCGAGGTCCGCCTCCTGAGCGAGGCGAGCGTGGGGGCGGGGCCGCCCTCGTCGCACTGAGCGCCTGGCACCACGCCGTGCGCCGCCAGGCGGGCGGCGCGGCATTTTCGATTCGCCTGTGTTTCCGGTCGCCGAGCCCCCATCCCTTTCGCGGCGGAATGCGCTAGCTCACCCTCATGTCGCTCCGCTTCGCACGGCCCCTCGCGGCCTCGGCCCTGGTGGCCTCCCCCCGCCGGCTCCTCGCCGCCCTCATCCTCCTGCTCCTGCCTTCGGCGGTTCTCGCCGACGGTCCGTTCGAGCCGCTGACCATCGCCTCCCGCAACGGCCGCCACACCTTCCAGGTCGAGGTGATGCGCGACGATGCCGGGCGCGCCCGGGGGCTGATGTTCCGCCGCTCCATGGCGCCAGACCGCGGCATGCTGTTCGACTTCGAACGCACCGAGCCGGTCGCGATGTGGATGAAGAACACCTACCTGCCGCTCGACATGCTGTTCATCCGCGCCGACGGCACGGTGGCGCGCATCGCCGCCGATACCGAGCCGCTCTCGACCCGCACCATCACCTCCGGCGAGCCGGTGCTCGGCGTGCTCGAGCTCAATGCCGGCACCGCCGCGCGCCTCGGTCTGCATCCGGGCGACAAGGTCGAGCATCCGCTGTTCCGCGGGCGCTGACGGGAGGCCGGCGGCGCTCGAGTATTATCTGATTGGAGCGAATGCCGGCTGCAACGTCACGGTGCACGACAGGACCGTTCACCTACGGGCTCCGGCCCGTCCCACCCGCGACCTCATCCTGAGGTGCGGGCGATCGAAGATCGCTGAGCCTCGAAGGAGGCCTCCAGGAATTGCCGTGGCATCTGGAGCCCTCCTTCGAGGTCAGTCGATCTTTGATCGACTGACACCTCATACCAATGGCCCAAGATGCTGACGCATCGGGCCATTGATCCATCTCGAATTTTCGATTTCAAGCCAGAGGCTTGGCGAAAATTCGAGAGCGGAACCAAAGGTCGTTTCCAACGACCGTTGGTATCAGGATGAGGTTGAGGCTGGGAAAGTCCGATGACCGGCAGGCGTCGGGCCACTGTCATATCCCGTGTCGCGACGCGATCTTGCGGTGCTTTCGCCGCCGGATGACGGGGTCAGAAGCCGCGGTTCGAGATGCTCGGGATCGACGGCTGGGTGAAGACGCGGTTCACGTCGGGCCGGCGCTGGGTCCCGTTGGTGTCGTTCGAGCGCACGTAGTTCTTGGTGTCGAAACTCTCGGCGAGGCCGGTGCCGCGCGGGTCGCCGCTGCTGGTGCAGGCGGCGGCGAGGCAGGCGAGGGTGAACGCCGCGGCGGCATGAAGGAAGCGCATGGAGGGTCCTGACGTTCGGGCCTGCCGACTCGCGGATGTCGAATCGAGGGCGTTTTGGATCTGACAGTCCAGCCGGGGTGCCCGGCTCCTGTCCCCCCGTCAAGGCGCCGGGGGCGGCGACGGCGGTAAAGCCCCTCCCCTGTGCCTCCCGCGCCGCGCCGTGCGGAATGTGTGGAGGGCTGCGATTCTCCGGCTGGCGGAGTCCCGAGCTTTGCGCGAGAGTCCGGCCCGATGAGCAACGTCGTTCCCCTGCTGCGCCCGCGTCCGGCGCCCGATGCCGCCGCCCGCGCCACCGCGTCGGTCGTCTCCGACCTGGTGACGATCGCCGAGCAGCTGCACGACATCGGCGCCCGCGCCGCCGCCCTTGGCCGGCCGCGCACCGAGGCCGAGCGCACGGTGCAGATGGTGCTGGATGCCGTGACGTCGATCGAGCGGGCGCTCGACACGATCACGGATGGCGGGGATTACACGCCGTTCTGAGCGCTGGTTCGACGGTGTCGTACGCGTCGTCCCATCCCGAGCTCGTCCTGAGGTTCCGGATAGGATGAATGGTGTACGCCCATCTCGGCGTCGCCGAGGCAGGGCCATCCCGCTCGATGCGCCTCACATTCCCGCATCGAGCACGCTACGGAACACCGCGCCGTAATGGCAGGCAGCGGCCGCCAGCACGAAGCCGTGCCAGATCGCGTTCTGGAACGGCAATTGCCGCCAGACGTGAAAAATCACCCCGAGGGAATAGAGCAGGCCGCCGGCGGCGAGCAGCCACAGGGCCGGGGGCGACAGGGCGGCGATGACCGACTCGTAGGCCATGATGCCGCTCCAGCCGAGCGCCAGGTAGAGCGCGATGGCCAGCCGGTCGAAGCGGCCCGGCAGGGTCAGCTTCACGATCGCGCCCGCCGCCGCCACGAGCCAGATCCCGGCGAGCAGGCCGAAGGCGAAGCTGTCGGTGCCGACGAGGGTGACGAGCGGCGTGTAGGTGCCGGCGATCATCAGGAAGATGGTGGCATGGTCGGCCCGGCGCAGGCGCCATTTCAGCCGGCCGACCGGGCACATGTTGTAGGCGGCGGAGGTGCCGAGCATCGCAACGAGGCCGGCGGCGTAGATCGCGACCGACGCCGTCTCGGCGGGGCTGAGCTTCGACAGGACGGCGCCGATCGTCAGCGCCAGGGCACCGATCACGCCGAGGCTGACCCCGACCACGTGGACGACGCCGTCGGCCAGCAACTCGCGCGGCGTGTAGGTCCAGACGAGGCTCAGGGGCCGGCCGTCGGGGGCGAAGCGTGCATTCAAGGCTGGGGACGGGGTCAGGGATTGCTCCTGCACGGGCATCGGGCCTCCGCTCCTCGACGACGGGAGACGGCCTCCCTATCGGTCGAGGTTAAAGCGCAAGCATGAACGTGGGACGAACGTTCCCGCGACACTCAGGCCGCCCGCAGCGCCGCCGCAGGCGCGCGGTCCTCCTTGGGCATCCGGCAGAGCCGGGCATGGGCGCTCGCCATGCCGAGAACCAGCATGGCGGCGACCTGATGGGCGAGGCCCGCCCAGAGCGGCACCACCAGGAGCAGGGTGACGATGCCGAGGCTCGCCTGCGCGGCGACGAGGCCGGCGAGGGCCGTGGCGCGCCGTGCCGCGCCGGTGCCGGGCGCCCTGCGCCGCGCGTCGACGGCATGGAGAACGGCAAGGATCAGGAGCGCGTAGGCGGTCAGCCGGTGGTTGAACTGCACCAGGGTGACGTTGTCGACGAAGTTCTCGATCCAGGGCGTGCCGGAGAACAGTCCCGTGGGGACGAGGCTGCCATCCATCAGCGGCCAGGTGTTGTAGGTCAGCCCCGCCTTGGAGCCCGCGACGAGGCCGCCGAGCGCGATCTGCACCAGCACCAGGCCCATCATGGCGAGGGCCGTCCGCGCGAGCCGCGCCGGCACGACCGCGTCGCGCCTGCGGTCGAGCCCGGCGGCGAGCCAGACCAGGCCGGCATAGATCGCGCTCGCCAGCGTCAGGTGCAGGGCGAGCTTGACCGGGGCCACCGCGGTCATGCCCGGCTGCAAGCCCGACGCCACCATGATCCAGCCCACCGCGCCTTGGAGCCCCCCGAGCACGCCGAGGCCGAGAAGACTGAGACCGAGGCGCCGGTCGAGCTGGCCGCGCCACCAGAAGAACACGAGCGGCAGGAAGAACGCGAAGCCGATGAGCCGTCCGAGGAGCCGGTGGCCCCATTCCCAGCCGTAGATGAACTGGAACTCGGACAGGGTCATGCCCTGGTTGAGCAGCGTGTATTGCGGCGTTGCCTGGTACTTGGCGAATTCCTCGGCCCAGGCTTGCCCTGAGAGCGGCGGGATCGCGCCGGTGACCGGCTTCCACTCGGTGATCGACAGGCCGGAGCCGGTCAGCCGGGTCGCGCCGCCGACCGCCACCATCGCCACCACCAGGGCGGCCATGACGAAGAGCCAGGTCCGCACGGCGCGGCGGGACCGGGGCGCGGCGGCGACGGGCGCCGTGGCGGGGGCGAGGCTGAGGGTCGAGGTGCTGCTCATGCGCGCCCGCTTAGCGGCGGGAGCGGGTTGCGTGCAACGCCCTGCGGTGCCGCACCGGCCTTTCCGGCCGGCATCCCTGGTGCCCTGCCGCCGGCAGGGCGTCCGGCGCATGAACGCCGGCGCCCATTCGGGCTTGCCTCAGCGCCGAGCGGCGCTGCGGGGGTCACTCCTCCGGCCGCGCCAGAACGCCGCCGCTGATCGCCTGGCCCACCCCGGTGGTCGACGGGAAGGTGATCGGCAGGCCCTCCACCGAGCGCACCGCCAGATAGGCGAAGGCCTGGGCCTCCAGGAAGGCGGAGGACCAGCCGATCGCATCCGCCGTCGTGATCTCGGCGCGCAGGTGGTAATTGAGCTGGCGCAGCAGCTCTCCGTTGCGGGCGCCGCCGCCGGCGACGATCCAGCGGGTCGGCGCCTCGACGGCGTGGTCGAGGGCGCGGGCGACCGCCCGGGCGGTGAAGGCGGTGAGCGTCGCGGCGCCGTCCTCGGTCGAGAGCTGGCCGGCGAGCTTGTGCGAGAACCAGTTGCGGTCGAGCGACTTCGGCGGCTTGCGCGAGAAGAACGGGTGGATCAGCAGCCAGGCCAGCAGCGGCTCGTCGGGCCGCCCGCGGGCGGCGGTGCGGCCGTTGTCGTCGAGCGCGTGCCCGGTGCGCTCGCGCATCCAGTCGTCGATCAGCGCGTTGCCGGGCCCGGTATCGAAGGCGAGGATCCGGCCGTCGCGGGCGATCAGCGTCGCATTGGCCACCCCGCCGATGTTGAGGATGCCGAGGCTGTCGGTGAAGCCCGAGGCCTGGGCGAGCGCCCGGTGGAAAACCGGCACCAGCGGCGCCCCCTGCCCGCCCGCCTCGATATCGGCGTGGCGCAGATCCGACACCACCTTGATGCCCAGCCGACGGCTGAGCGCTTGCCCGTCGCCGATCTGCACGCTCATCTTCTGGTCGGGCCGATGCACCACGGTCTGGCCGTGGAAGCCGATCACGTCGATGTCGGCAGCGGTCAGGCCGTTCTCGGCGAGGAAATTCTCGACCGCCTCGGCATGGAGGCGGGTCACCAGATCCTCGGCCTCCCTCAAGCAGCCCGGGCGCTCGCTGCGCTCGGTCACGGCCTCGGAATCGACGAGAGCCTGGCGCAGCAGCGCCCGGTCGTCGTCGGAATAGGCGCGGTAGCCGGTGGGGCCGAGCGGCTCGAGATAGCCGTTGGGGCTGCGCTCGACCCGGATCGTCTCGCCGTCGGTCTCGATCGACGCGACATCGACGCCGTCGAGGGAGGTGCCGCTCATCAGCCCGATCGCGCGCCGCATCGTCATCCCGAATCGCCCCCGTGCCTTTCGGGGCCGGCACTGCTATGCACCGACCCGTTCCGCTTCCGACGGAGCTAGCATGGCGGCACCGCGCTGTCGCGGCCGCCGCCCATCACGAGACCGATCGAGAGTACCATGGCCGCGCCCACCGACTTCGCGCCGCGTTCCGACTTCCTCCGCGTCCTCATCGAGCGCGGCTACGTCCATCAATGCTCCGATTTCGCGGGCGTGGACGAGGCCGCCCGCGAGGGCCGGCTGACGGCCTATGTCGGCTACGATTGCACGGCGCCGTCGCTGCATATCGGCCACCTGCTCTCGATCATGATGCTGCACTGGCTCCAGGCGACCGGCGGCAAGCCGGTGGCGCTGATGGGCGGCGGCACGACGCGCGTCGGCGACCCGTCGGGCCGCGACGAGACCCGCAAGATCCTGACGCTGGACCAGATCGAGGCCAACAAGACCGAGATCGGCAAGACCTTCTCGCGCTTCCTCGATTTCGGCGCCGGTCCGAACGCCGCGCTGATGGCCGACAACGCCGAGTGGCTGACGACGCTCAACTACATCGAGATGCTGCGCGACATCGGCCGGCACTTTTCGGTCAACCGGATGCTGTCGATGGACAGCGTGCGGCTGCGGCTGGAGCGCGACCAGGAGCTGTCGTTCCTGGAATTCAACTACATGATCCTGCAGGCCTACGACTTCGCCGAGCTGAACCGCCGCTACGGCGTGACGCTGCAGATGGGCGGCTCGGACCAGTGGGGCAACATCGTCACCGGCATCGATCTCGGCCGGCGCCTCGGCACGCCGCAGCTCCACGCCCTGACCTGCCCGCTGATGACGACAGCGTCCGGCGCCAAGATGGGCAAGACGGCCTCCGGCGCGGTCTGGCTCAACCCGGACATGCTGAGCCCGTACGAGTACTGGCAGTTCTGGCGCAACACCGAGGATGCCGATGTCGGCCGCTTCCTGCGCCTGTTCACCCTGATGCCGCTCGACGAGGTCGCCCGGCTCGAAGAGCTCGGGGGCCAGGAGATCAACGAGGCCAAGAAGGTGCTCGCCACCGAGGCGACCGCCCTGCTGCACGGCCGCGAGGCGGCGGAGAGTGCAGCCGAGACGGCGCGGCGCACCTTCGAGGAGGGGGCGCTCGCCCAGAGCCTGCCGACCGTCGAGGTATCGCGCGCGGTCATCGAAGCCGGGCTCGGCGTGCTCTCGGCCTTCGGGCCGGACCATGCCAGCCTGGTGCCCTCGACCAGCGAAGCGCGCCGGCAGGTGAAGAGCGGCGGCCTCAAGATCAACGATACGCCCGTCACCGACGAGCGCGCGGTGATCGGCGCGAGCGACGTGACGCCGGAGGGCGTGGTGAAGCTGTCCTTCGGGCGCAAGAAGCACGTGTTGTTGCGGGTGGTGTAGGAGCCAGTTTGATCGGTCTCTACAGATCTTAAAATCACCGAGTCATTCCGGGGCCGCGCAGCGGAGCCCGGAATCCAGAACCGCTGATCGTTCAGAAAAAGGCGGATCGCGTTCCGCTTTGTCCTTGTACACCTGCAGTTCTGGATTCCGGGCTCCGCTGCGCGGCCCCGGAATGACGAGGAGAGTTTGAGATTTGTAGAAGCTAATCAAACAGGCTTTCAGCCCTCGGCGACACGAACCTCCCCCCGCCCGCTCCGCCTTGCCACCGCCAAGGCCGCCCCGCCGACCAGCCCCGCCGCCGCGATCATCCCGATATGCAGCCACATCGGATCCGCCGCGACGACGCTGCCCTTGGCCTGCCGGTCGAACCGGCCATGGGCGCCGTGATCGTGGTGGGCATCGACCGGGTCGTACAGGTTGTCGGGCCGCCCGGGCGCGGCCGGCTCGTCGGTCATCTCGCCCCGATAGCCGTGCCGGGCGAGGTAATGGTCGCTGAAAGCCGGGGCGGCTTGCGCGCCCAGGATCGCGAGCCACGACGGGGTGCCGATCCAGAGCTCGCGCGGCGCGTCGTGGGCGGCGCGCACGATCTCCTCGGCGATCGCCTCGGGCTGGAAGATCGGCGGCACCGGCTGGAGGCGGCGCGGCAGGCGCGAGCGGGCCCAGTCGAATTGCGGCGTGTTCACCGCCGGTAGCTGCACCATGGTGAGGCGGATACCGCTGCGGTGATGCAGCAACTCGGTGCGCAGGCTGTCGACGAAGCCGCGCACCGCCGACTTGGCGGCGCAATAGGCCGATTGCAGCGGGATCGACCGGTAAGCCAAAGCCGAGCCGACATGCACGATGGTGCCGCGATCCGATGCCTGCATGTGGCGCAGGGCCGCCAGCGTGCCGTGGACCTGGCCGAGATAGGTGACCTCGGTGACGCGCCGGAACTCGTCCGGGCTCATCTGCGCGACCTCGGCATAGACCGTCACCATGGCGTTGTTGACCCAGACGTCGATGCCGCCGAACTCCTCGGCGAACGCATCCGCCGCCCGGTCGACCGCCCGCGGATCGGCGACGTCGGCCCGGTAGCCCAGCGCCCGGCCCCCGACCGCCCGCACCTCGTCGACCGCGGCGGCGATGCCCGCCCGGCCCCGGGCCACGATGCCGACATTCCAGCCCCGGCGCCCGAAGGCGACCGCGACCGCGCGCCCGACCCCGGCGCTGCCGCCGGTCACCACCACGGTGGGGCGCGTTGTTCCGCTCATTCGACTGCTCCTCGCGACACTTGCGTCAGCTCCCACAACGCGCGCCGGGCCGTTCGGGTGCAGTGCGCTCCAACAGGGAAAGGTGCCGGATCGGCGGGCAGGCTGCCCGTTCTTATGTCTATACACAAAGGTCCGGCGACGGTACGAAAGGCCCGAGGCTTGGCAGGTGGGCTTTTGCAGGCGAGCGGGAGAGAGCGATGAAGGCGGTTGCCGCAGGTTTGGTGGTCGCGGCCGCGCTGGCCGGTCAGGCCGCCGCGCAGGAGACCAAGGTCACCGTCGGCCTGTCAGGCTGGACCGGCTTCGCCCCCCTGACGCTCGCCAAGGAAGCCGGCATCTTCAAGAAGAACGGCCTCGACGTTTCGCTCAAGAAGATTCCGCAGGCGAGTCGCCACCTCGCGATCCGCTCCGGCGACGTGCAATGCGCCGCCACCACGGTCGAGACCTGGGTGGTGTGGAACGCCAACGGCGTGCCGACGAAGCAGATCTTCCAGCTCGACAAGTCCTATGGCGCCGACGGCCTGGCCGTGCGCAACGACGTGTCCTCGATCAAGGACCTGAAGGGCAAGACGGTGGCGGCCTCGGTGCCCGGCACCGCACCGTACTTTGGCCTCGCCTGGATCCTCAAGGCCAACGGCCTGTCGCTCAAGGACGTGAAGGTCGTCAACCTGGAGCCGGGCCCGGCGGCGCAGGCCTTCATCGCCGGCCAGAACGACGCCGCGATGACCTACGAGCCCTATCTGTCGTCGGTGCGCGCGGCGCCGCAGGCCGGCAAGATCATCGCCACCACCCTCGACTACCCGATGGTGATGGACACCTTCGGCTGCACACCAGAATTCCTCGACCAGAACCCGAAGGCCGCCAAGGCGCTCGCCGACAGCTACTTCGAGGCGCTCGACATGATCGCCAAGGACCCGCAAAAGTCCTACGAGATCATGGGCGCCGACGTGAAGCAAACGGCTGAGGCCTTCGGCAAGTCGGCCCAGTTCCTGCGCTGGCAGGACCGGGCCGCCAACAAGGCGTTCTTTAACGGCGAGCACCAGAAGTTCTCCGAGCAGGCGGCCGACCTGCTGCTCGAGATCGGCGTGATCCGGCAGAAGCCGGACATCGCCGCCCTCGCCGACCCGCGCTTCGTGCAATGACCGGCTTGCGCCCGCTGCAACCGGTCGGCGGCCCGGCGAAGGTTCTGCTGGGTGTCAGCTTCTTCGTGCTGTTCGTGGCGGCCTGGGCCGCCGCGACCCTCGGGGGGCTGGTCCCCAAAACCTTCCTGGCCGATCCGATCACCATGGTCCAGGACGGCTGGCTGCTGCTCACCCGATTCGACTTTATGTCCGACATCGGCATCACCGTGTGGCGGGTGCTCGGGGGCTTCGTGCTCGCCGCCCTGATCGCCGTGCCGCTCGGCGTGATGATGGGGGCCTACAAGCCGGTCGAGGCGTTCTTCGAGCCTTTCGTCTCCTTCGCCCGCTACCTGCCGGCCTCGGCCTTCGTGCCGCTCCTGATCCTGTGGGCCGGCATCGGCGAGACGCAGAAGCTGCTCGTCATCTTCATCGGCTCGGTGTTCCAGCTGATCCTGATGATCGCGGTCGCGGTGGGCCAGGTCCGGCGCGATCTCGTCGAGGCGGCCTACACGCTGGGAGCGGGTGACGCCGGCATCATCCGCCGGGTGCTGCTGCCGGCCACCGCCCCCGAGATCGCCGAGATCCTGCGCCTCGTGCTCGGCTGGGCCTGGACCTACGTCATCGTCGCCGAGCTGATCGGCTCCTCGTCCGGCATCGGCCACATGATCATCGAGAGCCAGGCCCTGCTCGCCACCGGGCAGATCATCTTCGGCATCATCGTCATCGGGCTGATCGGCCTCGTCTCGGACTTCCTGTTCAAGGCGGCCAACCGGCTCCTGTTTCCCTGGAAGCTCGCCTGATGCGGGACTCTATCGAGGTCGCGGTCGAAGGCGTGGCGCGGGTCTTCCCCGGCATCCGCGGCGCCAAGCCCGTCCAGGCCCTCAAGCCCACCGATCTCACGGTCGCCAAGAACGACTTCATCACCACCCTGGGCCCGTCCGGGTGCGGGAAGTCGACGCTGCTGCGCATCATCGCCGGGCTCGACCGGCCGAGCGCCGGCCGCGTCCTGGTGGAAGGGCGCGAGGTACGCGGGCCCGGCCCCGACCGGGGCATGGTGTTCCAGTCCTACACCCTGTTCCCGTGGCTCACCGTGGCCGAGAATATCGGCTTCGGCCTGCGCGAGCGCGGCGTGCCGGTGCCTCAGCGCCGCGAGATCGTCGCGTCCTATATCGACAAGGTGGGCTTGCGCGGCTTCGAGGGGCATTACCCCAAGCAGCTCTCCGGCGGCATGCAGCAGCGCACCGCCATCGCCCGGGCGCTCGCCAACGATCCCGCCATCCTGCTCCTCGACGAGCCGTTCGGGGCGCTCGACAACCAGACCCGCGGTCTGATGCAGGAATTGCTGCTCGGCATCTGGGAGCGCGAGCGCAAGACCGTGATCTTCGTCACCCACGACATCGAGGAGGCGATCTTCATGGCTTCGCGGGTGATCGTGATGACGGCCCGCCCCGGGCGGATCAAGGCCGACGTCCCGGTCGATCTCGGCCATCCGCGCCACTACACGGTGAAGACCAGCCCCGAATTCTCGCGGCTGAAGGCGCAGCTCACCGAGGAGATCCGGGCGGAGGCGGTGCTGGCGGCCCAGGAGCATTGAGGACGGTCCGGGCGATGCGGTTCGGGCTCCCGCCTCACCCCGGGAACCTGTTCGGATCAGCCGGCCGAATTGAAGCCCTCCGGGTCATGCCGGGACTGCGAAAGCGGAACCCGGGATCCGGAACCGCTGACGGTTCAGGATGAAGCGGAACGCTGGCGCGCAAGCTCGACGGCGCTGCGGCTTCCAGGGTATGTCCTGACGATGAACGGAATCGTGGTGGTCGGCGCCGGTCAGGCCGGCTTTCAGCTCGGGGCCTCCCTGCGGGAGAGCGGCTATGCCGGCCCGGTGACCCTCGTCGGCGAGGAGCCGGGCCTGCCCTACGGTCGGCCGCCCCTGTCGAAGGCCTACATGCTCGGCAAGACCGATGCGCCGGGCCTGTCCTTGCGACCGGAGGCCTATTTCGCCGCGCACCGCCTGATCGTGCGCGCGGGCGAGCGGGCGGTCGCGATCGACCGGGCGGCGCGACGCCTGCGCCTCGCCTCCGGAGAGGCACTCGCTTACGACCACCTCGTCCTCGCGACCGGCTCGCGCAACCGGCCGCTGCCGGTGCCCGGCGCCGGTCTGGCCGGCGTCTACCAGCTGCGCACGCTTGCCGAGGCCGATGCCCTCAAGGCGGCGCTCGCCGGGGCTCGCGCGGTCGCGGTGGTGGGAGCCGGGTTCATCGGGCTCGAATTCGCGGCGATCTGCGCCCAGAAAGGGATTTCCATCACGGTGATCGAGGGGCTGGACCGTCCCCTCGGCCGCTCGGTCTCGTCCACCATGGCGGCGCTGATCGAGGCCTCGCATGTCGCGTCCGGCACGCGCTTCCTGTTCGGCAGCGCGGTTGCCGGGCTGGTCGGGCCGGACCGCGTCCGCGCGGTGGCGCTGGCGGATGGGCGCGAGGTCGCGGCAGATCTCGTCCTCGTCGGCATCGGCGTGCTGCCCAACGACGATCTGGCGAAGGCGGCGGCCTTGAGGGTCGAGAACGGGATCGCCGTCGACGCGATGCTGGCGACCGCGGATCCGGCGATCTCGGCGATCGGCGACTGCGCCAGCTTCCCCTCAGTCCACGCCGACGGCGCCCGGGTGCGGATCGAATCGGTTCAGAACGCCGTCGACGGCGCCCGCTGCGTCGCCACGCGCCTCACCGGCCGGCCCGCCGCCTTCACGGCGGTGCCGTGGTTCTGGAGCGACCAGGGGCCGCTCAAGCTGCAGATCGCCGGCCTGTGCCAGCCGCACGACCTCGCCGTGCGCCGGGGCGACCCCGAACAAGGGGGCGTCTCGGTGTTCTGCTACCGGGGCGGGCGCCTCGCCGGGGTCGAATCGCTCAACCGTCCGGCCGATCACATGATCGCCCGCCGCCTGCTCCAGGCGGGACGGAGCCCGATGCCCGACCAGGCGGCGGATCCCGGCTTCGATATCAAGGCGCTAGCGCTCTCATGAAATTTGTTAGCGTATAAGTTTGTCCGTTAGTTAAATTCAGATTTTGGCTGGTATCAATGGATATAATTTATTTACAGAGCGTAGGTCTTGGCTTGGATGTCCTTATTATCTATGGTAACTATAATATTCAATTTTGAGTTCTTGATATATACATTAAATAAATTGCTATTCATAATAATCAGTCCGCTGAAAATTTATCGATGGCAGGCGAATCGCAATGTCGCATGCATTAGCTTACGCGGTCGTCAAAATATATTCTTGTTTTTATAAAATAACAAGTTTGTAGCCTGGCGCGTCTAATCGGTGCGCCAGGCTACGTTTAAATATTTCTTTATGCAATAAAATATTCTAGCAATAAATTTCTCCGTAATTATCGCAGCAAGTGCTCAAGCCTCTCAGCGATCGTTCTCGGTGGTGAGTTCGCTCGGGTGGATCCCCTTGTCCGGTGCATCGTCCGCACGCAGCCGGGCGTCCGGATACGCCCCGTCGGTTAGTTCCACCCCCGCGGCGACGACGGCGCCCCGGATCGCACCCCGCTGCTCGGCGGAGGGCGGGTAGCGGCCGGCCTCGAACTGGCGGATGCTCTCCGCATCGACGTTGGCGCGCAGGGCCAGATCGTCCTCGGACCAGCCCAGCAGCTCCCGTGCCCGGCGCAGCTGCGCCGCCGTGATGTCGTCTGCACCGTTCACTGACGCTCGTCCCCCTTGCTCTGGGTGCCTGATCCACGCCGCGGCCGTCGCCGCGCCATCCTGGCTAACGGCGAGGCCCCGCTTTCGTTGCCACACCGACAAGCTTTCGCGAGTCCTGCCATATTACGGCCAAGCTCGCCGCATATTTGCAACAGTCGTCGGCAAGATGCCGATGCGGGGCGTCCACGCCTGCCGCCAGGGTTGCGGGCGCGGGGTGCCCTCTCTACGGTCCGCCGCAACACGACAAGACGAATGGGGAATGCGATGAAGGCGATGCAGGTTGCGCTGGCCGCCGGTGCCGTCGCGCTGTTGGCGTCGGCGACGCAGGCTTCGGCGCAGAACATGCTGGGCTACGGCCAGAAGAACCGGGACAAGGCCAACGCGCCGCAATACATCCCGCCGATGAAGGCCCAGGAAAAGATCTTCCCGCTCGATTCGACCTGGACGGCGGTGAGCCTCAACGGCAAACCCTTCGCCGGGGTCGAGCGGCCGAGCTTCATCATCGACAAGCAGTACCGCGCCCGCGGCTTCGGCGGCTGCAACACCTTTGCGGCGACCGCCTTCCCGCTCAAGGAGCAGCACCTGGCGGTCGGTCCGCTGGCGCTGACCAAGCGCAACTGCGACAAGGCGGTCGGTGCCTCGGAGATGCAGTTCTTCACCGCTTTGCGCACCTCGGGCCAATGGGACATCGTCGGCTCGCAGCTGGTGATCAAGAGCCAGGCCGGCGAGTTGCGCTTCGACCGCGCACTCTGAAGGCTTGCGCGCCCTCGTCATCATCCTTTCGCAGCATGCCAGGACGGCCCCGCCCCTCGGCGGGGCCGTTCGCGTATGTGCGCGACCGGGAGAAACGATTTACCGCCGCGCTCCAGTGCTTTAAGGCGCTCTCTCGTCCAGCGCGACGGTCCGGGCCCCCGCCCGCGCCGCCGCGCGGCCCAACGAGAAGAGCGGATTGCGAGGAGGAACCCGGATGCGGTCGATGTCGAGGAGGGTGCTGCTGGCGGCGGCGTTGCTGGGCGGCAGCCTGCTGGGAGGAAACCTGGCCGGCGCGCAGGCGCAGGACAAGACGCCGGTGAAGCTCGGTGCGATCGAGATCCTGACCGGGCCGAACAGCCGCTACGGGATCGCGATCCAGCGCGGCTTCGACCTCGCGCTCGCCGACATCAACAAGGCCGGCGGCGTGCTCGGCGGCCGCCCGCTCGCCCTCGTCTACGAGGATTCGGCCGGCGCCAAGGAGCAGGCGCTCAACGCCGCCCGCAAGCTCATCGGCCGTGACAAGGTTCCGCTGATCCTCGGCCCCACCCTGTCGAACGAGATGTTCGCCGCCGGCCCCGTCGCCAACGAGCGCAAGGTGCCGATCGTCGGCACCTCGACCACCGCCAACGGCATCACGGCGATCGGCCCTTACGTCTTCCGCACCTCGCTGCCGGAATCCGACGTCATCCCGGTCACGCTCAAGACCGCCAAGGACAAGTTCGGCATCAAGCGCGTCGCCGTGATGTACGGCAACGACGACGCCTTCACCAAGTCGGCCTACGACGTGATGAAGGCGTCGCTGGAAAAACTCGGCATCGAGACCCTGACGACCGAGACCTTCGGCGCGAAGGATTCGGACTTTTCCGCCCAGCTCACCAAGATCAAGGCGCTGAACCCGGACGCGATCGTGTTGTCGGCGCTGGTCGAGGCGGCCTCGGGCATCGAGTTGCAGGCGCGCCAGCTCGGCATCCCCGACAAGGTGTTCTTCATCGGCGGCAACGGCCTGAACTCGCCCAAGCTCGGCGACATCGCCGGCAAGGCCGCGGACGGCACGCTGGTCGGCAGCCCGTGGTTCATCGGCAAGCCGGACGCCGCCAACCAGGCCTTCGTCAACGCCTTCAAGGACAAGTACGGCGGCGACCTGCCCGACCAGTTCGCGGCCCAGGCCTTCGATACCCTGCACATCGTCGCCAAGGCGATCGATGCGGCCGGCGCGCCCGATTCGGAAAAAATCAAGGATGCGCTGATCAAGGTGAAGTACACCGGCGTGATGGGCCCGTTCGCTTTCTCCGAGACCCGCGACCCGGCGGATACCTCCGGCGTGGTGGTGCTGGTGATGAAGGGCGGCAAATTCCAGCTGTTGCAGTAGCGACGTCTGGACGTGATGCACCTCCCCTCCCCCTTGTGGGGAGGGGCCGGGGGTGGGGGAGGTGCCGCGTAAAGCTCATCGGTGCCCCCTGCACCAACCCCCACTCCTAACCCCTCCCCGCAACTTGCAGCGATACCGGGCAAGCCCGGGATCGCCTGGGGAGGGGAAGGTACCCTTTTCTGAAATAGCTCCGGCAACCCCCACCGATTGACCCGCCGCACATTATCGGCCACGTCGCATCCCCATCATCCTGTTCGGCCCTGAGGCCGGGCCGCAGCGGGCGCCGGGCGCCCTACCGAAATTCTTCAGCCCCCATGCTTGAGCAGCAGCTCGTCAACGGCGTCGTGCTCGGCGCGACCTACGCCCTCTTCGCCATCGGCTTCACGCTGATGTTCGGGGTGATGGGCGTCATCAACCTCACCTACGGGGTGTACTTCGCGCTGGGGGCCTTCGCGGCGCTCTGGAGCACGCAAGCGCTCGGCCTGCCGATCTGGGCGGCGCTGCCGGTCGGCGCGCTGGTCGCCGGCCTGATCGCGGTCCTCCTCGACACGCTGCTCCTCACCCGCCTGCGCAAGGCGAAGGCGCCCGAGCTCGCCTCGCTGATGGTGACGCTGGGGGCCACGCTGTTCCTCTATGCCGGCATGGCGGCGGCGCTCGGCACCGAGATCCGGCGCTTTCCGGCGGAAGTGTTTTCGGGCGGCGCCTACAGCCTCGGCGACGTGCGGGTCGGGACCACGCAGATCCTGATCCTCGCCGCGGCGATCGTCCTAATGCTGGCGCTGCTGGCTTTGGTGCGCGGCTCGCGGATCGGGCTCGCCATCCGGGCGGTGGCCGAGAACCCGGACGCCGCGGCGCTCATGGGCATCAACGGCGCCCTGATGCTGCGGGTGGTGTCGTTCCTGTCCGGCGCCATCGGCGGCGCGGCGGGGGTGCTCGTCGGGCTCAACTTCAACGCCATCCAGCCCTTCATGGGCGAGCACATGATGCTGCGGGGCTTCGCGGTCATCATCGTCGGCGGTCTCGGCGACCTGCGCGGCGCGCTGCTGGCCGGTCTGCTGCTCGGCCTCGCCGAGGTGCTCACCGCCGCCTACCTCTCCTCGACCCTCAAGGACATGATCGCCTTCGCGCTCCTCGTCGCCACCCTGTGGTTCCGTCCGCTCGGCCTGTTCGGCCGCGCCGCCGCCAAGCGGGCCTGAAGACCATGTGGGACGCCCTCGACGACTTCTACTGGACCTACCAGAGCCTGATCCATGGGATCGGGGTGAACGGCATCCTGGCCCTGTCGGTCTACGTGGTGCTGGCGGTGGGCCAGCTCTCCCTCGGCCAGGCCGCCTTCATGGGTGTCGGCGCTTATACCGGCGCCCTTCTCTCGGTGAAGTTCGGCACGCCCTTCGCCGTGTCGATGCTGGCCTCGGCCGCCGTACCGGCCCTGCTGGCGCTGGTCGTCGGCGGGCCGACGCTCCGGCTCACCGGCGTCTATCTCGCCATCGCGACGATTGGGCTCGGCGAGATCACCCGCATCGTATTCCTGAACTGGGATTATGCCGGCGGCGCGCTCGGCCTCTCCAGCATCCCGGAGCGCGGCGGCGTGCCGGCGATCTACGGCACCCTGGCGGTGCTGCTGATCGGCCTGACGCTGGTGGCGCGCTCCCGCGTCGGCCGCGCCATGGAGGCGATGCGCGAGGACGAGGCCGCGGCCGGCGTGATGGGGGTGAACCTGCCGCGCTATCGGCTCGTGGCCCTCGTCGTGTCGTCGGCCATGGCCGGGGTGGCGGGCTGCCTCTCGGCCCATGTCTCGTCGTTCATCGGCCCGAACGAGTACGGCTTCGAGGCCGCGGTGACGATCCTGAGCTACGCGCTCCTCGGCGGCATCGGCTC
This sequence comes from Methylobacterium sp. 142-1Y, assembly GCF_057747795.1. Classification (NCBI taxonomy): domain Bacteria; kingdom Pseudomonadati; phylum Pseudomonadota; class Alphaproteobacteria; order Hyphomicrobiales; family Methylobacteriaceae; genus Methylobacterium; species Methylobacterium sp. 142-1Y. The sequence goes on from NZ_CM173224.1 coordinate 3,279,091, forward strand.
GCCGCTGGCACCGGTGCTCGGCTCGACCATCCTGACCCTGCTGCCGGAGGTGCTGCGGCCGCTCGCCGATTTCCGCCTGATGGTGAACGGCCTGATCATCGTGCTCGCCGTCCTGTTCATGCCGCGGGGCATCCTGCCCTGGCGCATCGCCCGGACCGGCTGACGACCATGGCACTGCTTACCGTCCAGGGTCTCACCCGCCGCTTCCAGGGCCTCGTCGCGGTCGATTCGGTCGACTTCGTCGTCCAGCCCGGCACCGTCCATGGCCTGATCGGCCCGAACGGCGCCGGCAAGACCACCCTGTTCAACCTCGTCTCGGGCGTGCTGGCCCCCAGTGCCGGCAGCGTGCGCCTCGGCGACCAGCCGCTCGACGGGCTGGCGCCCTACCGGCGTACCGCGCTCGGGCTTGCCCGCACGTTCCAGAACATCCGCATCTTCTCCGAGATGACGGTGCTGGAGAACGTGATGACCGGCCTGCACACCCGGCTCACCTCGACCTGGGGCATCGTCTTGCGCGGTCCCGGTTTCCGGGCCGAGGAGCGCCAGGCCAAGGCCAAGGCCCGCGATCTCCTGGCCTTCGTCGGCCTCGCGGACGCCGCCGACACCCGCGCCGGCGACCTTCCCTACGGCGACCAGCGCCGGCTCGAGATCGCCCGGGCGCTCGCCTGCGAGCCGCGCCTCGTCCTCCTCGACGAGCCCGCCGCCGGCATGAACCCGGCCGAGACCCATGCGCTCCTCGGCCTCCTGCGGCGGCTGCGCGACGAGCGCGGCCTGACCCTGCTGCTCGTCGAGCACGACATGCCCCTGGTGATGAGCCTGTGCGACCGCCTGACGGTCCTGAATTTCGGCCGCAGGATCGCCGACGGCACGCCGGCCGAGGTGCGCGCCCATCCGGCGGTGATCGAGGCCTATCTCGGCACCGGCAGCCACGAGGTCAGCGTGAGCCGGGGAGCGGTGCAGTGACGGCTGAACTTCTCGCGGTCGAAGGCCTGCGCCTCGGCTACGGCCGGGCCGACGTGGTCCACGGCATCGGCCTGTCGGTCCGGCGCGGCAGCATCGTGTCGCTGATCGGCTCGAACGGCGCCGGCAAGACCACGATCCTGCGCAGCCTGTCGGGCCTGATGAAGCCCAGGTCCGGCCGGGTGATGTTCGGCGACGACGCTCCCGTCGACATCGCCGGCGAGGCGGCCCACCGCATCGCCCGGCGCGGCATCGTGCAGGTGCCGGAGGGCCGCCAGGTTTTCGCCAACATGACGGTGGCCGAGAACCTGCGGCTGGGCGCCTACCACGTGCCGGGCCCGGAGGCGGCGCGGCGGCAAGCGGCCGTCGAGACGCGCTTTCCCCGGCTCGCCGAGCGCCTGCGCCAGCAGGCGGGCTACCTCTCGGGCGGCGAGCAGCAGATGCTGGCGATGGGGCGCGCCCTCATGGCCGAGCCGGTCCTGCTCCTTCTCGACGAACCCTCGATGGGCCTCGCCCCGCTGATCGTCGACGAGATTTTTTCCATCATCGCCTCCCTGCGGGCAGAGGGGCGCACCATCCTGCTCGTCGAGCAGAATGCCAGCGCGGCGCTCGCCGTCGCCGATTACGCCTACGTGCTGGAGACCGGCCGCATCCGGCTGCAGGGCCAGGCGGCGGAGATCGCCCGCAACCCCGAAGTGACGGCGGCGTATCTGGGGGTGTGAGCGGTACTTCGTCCGATCCGACATCGGATCGTGCGTGACGGACTTGCAATCCTTTCCGTCATCCCGGGGGGCGCAGCGCACGGTGCACAACAGGGCCGTTCACATGAAGGGCCGCCACCTCCCACCCACGACCTCATCCTGAGGCGCTGGCGATCGAAGATCGCACTCGAACGAAGTGAGCCTCGAAGGAGGGCTCCAGGGATCGCGGAGCTATCTGGAGCCCTCCTTCGAGGTCAGTCGATCTTCGATCGACCAACACCTCAGGATGAGGATGAGGGTGGGAGAGGCCGATGGTCGGCAGGTTTCATACGCTTTCCGGTTGATCGCTTCGCGATGCGGAAAGCGGCTTCGCTCAGGCGCCGCGCGGGCTGATGATACGGAATCCGGAAGTGATCGTCCGGATTCCGTATCAGGCCACTATTGGGTACCGTGCTGCAACGCGATCTGGAAATGCCGTAGCCCTCACTGCCACAACCCCGCCTTGCGCGCCTTCGCGTTCGCCTCCGCCGCCTGCAGTTCCGGCGGAGCGCCCGGCGCAGCCCGCCCGGCGCCGTTGAACAGAATCACCTCGGACAGGTCCTGGTCGCCGGCCCGGCAGCGGTAGAGGTCGGCCCCGCCGGCCGCCTGGCATGTCACCTCGCGCCGGCGCAGGTACTGACGGAACTCGCGGGCGAGCGCGCCGCCCTGCCCTTCCACACCGGCGAGGCGCACGGATTGCCCATCCAGGCGCAGGCGGCCGGTATCGATCACCCGCGGCACTCCACGGAGGGATGGGCTCGCGGCCGGGCGCTCGCCGGGATTCTGCCAGGCCGGGCGGGGGGCGGCCCGGGCCGTGCTGCCGGTCTCCCGAGCGCTGTCCCGGGCGCCCTCGCGCGCCTCGGCGACGGGCACCGGGCGGGCCTTCGCCACCTGGGCGGCGAGATCCTGGAACAGCGCCTCCGGCCCGTCGCCGGCCCCGTTCTCGGCCGCGCTCCCCGACAGATAAGTGCCGACCAGGAGATCACCGACCGGGCCGACGAACAGACCGTCCCGACTCGCCGGATCGTCGCTTCCTTCCGGCGGGCGGGCGAGGCCGGCGAGCAGTGCGAGCAGGGCCGTGCGCCGCGCCGCCGCCGGCATCGGCCCGGCGACGAGCCGGTCATAGACCGGGCGGCCGTCGCGCCCGAGATGGCGCAGGCTGGCGCTCGCAGCACGGCGAGCCGCCGGCGTGTCCGCGAGGGAGGTGCCGCCGGCGACGACCGCCTGCACGCCGCCATCGGGGCCGAGGACCAGGAGGCCGGCCCGGGTGCCGCCGCGACCGGCGGCGTCGAGGCGGCGGTCGACTGCCTTCTCGGCCATCGCCTGGAGGTCGCGGTCGAGGGTGGTGCGGACCACCGCCTCGCGCGGTGCGTCGGGGCCGAGGCGGTCGGCCGCCCCGGAGAGGACGAGATCGGGAAAGCCGCTGCGGATCACCGGCGTGGTGCCGACAGGACTGAGGCCGTCGAGCGCCCGCCCGGCCTCCGTGGCCTCCGCCGCGCTCAAGCGGCCGCGCATCACCATGCCGTCGAGGACGGCATGGCCGAGGGCGCGGATCTCCGTCACGTCGCGGTCGGGCTGCAGGGCGGGGGCGAGGGTCGAGCCGGCGAGATAGGCTGCCTCGGCCGTGCCGAGCGTTGCCGGCTCCTTGCCGAACAGGGTCCGGGCCGCCGCATCGATCCCGACGAGGTCGGGGCCGAAGCGCGCGAGGTCGAGGGCGCGGGCCAGGATCTGCGCGTCGCTCTCCCGGGCGGAGAGCCACAGGACCAGCATCGCCTCCCGCACCCGGTCGGCGAGGCTGCGCGGCTCGCCGGGAACCGCCCCGATCAGATCGCGGCGGACCAGGCGCTGGGTCAGGCGCGGGCCGCCGGAGCGGGGGCCGTCGCTGATCGTGTCGCGGAACGAGCGGCGGATCACGGCGGCGATCCCTCCGGCATCGAGCCGGTACCCGTCCTCGAACCACGGATCCTGCGCCGCCAGGAAGGCCTGGATCATGGCCGGCGACACCGAGGCCAGGGAGAGCGCCCGCCCCCGTGCGACGTCGCGGCGGGCGATCGGCGTGCCGTCCTGCGCCTGCACCGTGACGGTGCGGGGCGTCGGCAGCGTCCCGCGCAGGGGCGGCAGCGTCGCGGCACACCAGACTAGGAACAGGGCGGCGAGGCCGACCACGCCCAAGCCCGCGAGCAGCAGCGCGCGGCCCCAGGGCAGCGCCCCGGCCCGCCGCGCCGCGCCGGCCGCGCGGGAGGCGAACGGATGGGACCCGACGCGCTTGGCCGCGCCCTGCCAGGCGGGCGCCACCCGGCGCAGCGGCGCGGCGGCCGCCGAGACGACCGGCTGGAAATGCCCTGCGGCGGCGCTCCCGGCCCGCGCCGCGCCGGTGCGGATCCAGGCCAGCCCCGTGACGAAGCCGCTGCGGGCGGCGGAGGCGCGGGAGGGATCGGGGATGTCCGTCCTCTCCTGCGGCGGCGGGCTGGACAGGTCCATCCAATCCCGTCCGGGCTGCGTCGACATCGGCTCCGCCACCATCCTGCCCGCTCGACCCCCGTTGCGATGCCGTGCCGACGCTCCCGCGCCGTCGGCGCGAGAGACAAAACGGCTACGGTCGCAGCAACGTTGGCGCTGCGGAAACAGTTCCGCGCGGTGATGCCCGCGCGTGAGCGGGGCGCCGGGACGTGACCCAGTCCGCCCGGTGCAGCGCAGCGTGACGGCAAGTCTTCATTTGCAAGCTCGGCCGTTCGAGTGCACGATACGTCAGACGACAGACGAATAGTCCGGAACGATATTTCGAAGTCGGCGTTTTGAAGCATCTTCAAAGCGCCGCCGCACCCAATCCCGGCGCGCAGGGAGGCGACCGACCATGAACAGATTGACAGTTGGACTGGCCGCGCTGCTGCTCAGCACTTCGGCCTATGCGCAGACCGCCGGGAGCCCGGGTGCCAGCCCGAGCGGTGCGGCGGGTCGTGGCGGCGAGATGAGCCAGTCCGGCCCGAAGGCCGGGCCGGGCGGCGCGCAGGGCGGCCAGATGGGCGCCGGCCAGCAGGCCCGCGGCGAGATGGGCAAAGGTGACGCTGGCAAGGGCGACACAGGCAAGGGTGACGCCGGCAAGGCCGGGATGGGCCAGGCCCGCGCCGAGCAGAGCCGCCAGGGCGCAAGCAAAGAGTCCGCCAAAGAGTCCGCAATGAACAAGGACGGTGCGGCGGACCGCAAGGACGGGACCCGCGACCGTACCGAGACCACCCGCGCAGGCGACCGCGACACCCGTCGGGCGATGGACGAGCGCCGCGACGGCGACCGCCGGATGGATCGCCGCGGCGACCGGGCCGACCGCATCGAGCATCGCGAGCACCGGGCCGGCTTCCGCAGCGAGGCGCGCGAGGACCGGATCACCACGGTCGGCGGCCGCCGCTATGTGACCATCGCCGGTCAGCGGGTGATCTACGGCTCGCCGGAGTATCGCCGCCTCGTCGTGGTCGAGCGGCGCGAGCAGCGGGTGCGTCCCGGCCGGGTCGAGTTCGTGACGATCGAGGGCCGCCGGGTGCGGGTCGGCTCGCCCGAGTACCGCCGCCTCGTCATCCGCGAGAAGAGCGGACCGCGCCGGTACGTCGTGGTCCGCGGCCAGCGGGTGATCTACGGCTCGCCGGAATATCGTCGCCTGATCGTGTCCGAGCGCACCGGCGCCGACCGCTACGTCGTGATCTCCGGCCGGCGCGTCCTCGTCGGCTCGCCCGAGTATCGCCGCCTGTCGGTCAGCGAGCGGACCAGCGTCACCGGCAGCGTCCGCGGCCGTGAGGACGTCCGCAGCGAGCGCCGCGAGGATCGCCTGAGCCGCAGCGAGGAGCGCCGCGACGGCCGGATGGACCGCGAGCGCAACCGCGACCTGTCGTGGGGCGAGACGAAGAAGGACGGCAACGACCGCCGCGAGATGGGTGAGCGCACCGGCACCAAGCCCGAGCAGGCCGCCGGCAACCAGCCCGGCCGCAACGGGTCCGAGCGCGGCATGAACGAGCGCCAAGCAAACGAGCGGCAGGCGAACGACCGCCAGATGGGCGGCCGCGGCACCGGCCCGGAGACCACCGGCAGCACCCGGCGCGGCGGCCAGCCGGGCGGCACGTCGATGGACGGCAAGTCCATGGGTGGCAAGTCGATGGATGGCAAGTCGATGCAGGAGGGCGGTGCCAAGGCCGGCCAGTCCGGCGGCGCAGGAGCCGGCGGCCGGATGTAATCCGGCATCCCATCGTCCGACGAGGAACGAGGCCGGTCCCGGGGCTCCCCGGGGCCGGCCTTCGCGCGTGGAAGGGAGCGGACGGAGCGTGAGGCGGCGTGTTGCGGCATTGGAGCGCCCAGGCCTCGATGGCTCCGGGCGCCGATGTGATTGTGCTCACCCGGGTCATGCGCTACCGCCGGACAGCCCGCGCCGGCCGCCCCAGTCCCGCCCGGTTGACCGCGCATGGAGGCGGCCGCGAGCGTCGCGTGAAGAGCCGGACGTGTTCGGGAGGACCAGGATGCCGAGGCGCGCGCCCATCCCCATCATCGGCCCGGGCGGCTCTCCCGCCCGCGTCGCCCCATTCGTCCGGCCCGCCCCCGCCGGCGCCCCCACCCATGCCAGCCGAGCAGAGTCGACGCGCAGATGCTGAAAACCGCCATCGTCGCGGCGCGGGACCGCCAGCGCCTCCAGGAAATCGCCGGCATCCTGATCGGTTTCGGGGTCAACAAGGTCGTCGACCGGCTCGGTCTGCGGGCGATCCCGCGGCTCTCCTGGCGCAGCGCCCCCGCCGTCGACCTCACCCGCCTGTCGCAGCCCGAGCGCCTGCGCCGGGCGATCGAGGCCTTGGGGCCCACCTTCATCAAGCTCGGCCAGGTGCTGGCGAGCCGTGCCGACCTGCTGGCGCCGCAATGGACCGAGGAACTCGGCAAGCTGCACGACAAGGTCGCGCCGCTGCCCTGGGAGGTGATCCGGCCGCAGCTGGAGGCCGATCTCGGCGCCCCGCCGGCCGAGATCTTTTCGGAATTCGACACCAACCCGATCGCCTCGGCGTCGATCGCCCAGGTCTATCGCGCCAAGCTCGAGACCGGCGAGGAGGTGATCGTCAAGGTCCGGCGCCCGGGGCTCCAGAAGATCATCGAGGCGGATTTGCGGCTCCTGTCGCATGCCTCGCGTATCGTCGAGACCGAGTGGCCCGAGATGGCCCGCTACCGGCCGACCGAGCAGATGCGCCACATCGCCAACGGCCTGCGCGAGGAACTCGACCTCGCCAACGAGGGCCGCAATTGCGAGATGCTGGCGGCGCTCTTCCCCGATCGCGACGACGTCGTGTTCCCGAAGGTCTATTGGGAATACACCTCCGAGCGGGTGCTGGTGCAGGAATTCATCCACGGCATCCCGCCGACGGACACCAAGCGCCTGGAGGAAGCCGGGCTCGACCGCAAGGTGCTGGCCCAGCGCGGCGTCGACGCCTTCCTGCAGATGGCGATGATCGAGGGCCTCTTCCACGCCGACCCGCATCCGGGCAACCTGCTGGCGATGCCCGGCAACCGGATCGCCTTCATCGATTTCGGCATCGTTGGACGGCTGTCGCAGCGCCGCCGCTCGCAGCTCCTGATGCTGATCGGCGCGATGCTGCAGGAGGATGCCGACGGGCTGATGGCGGTCCTGCTCGACTGGACCGGCGCCAGCAACCCGGATCTCACCAAGCTCGAGGCGGCCTCGCAATCCTTCGTCACCCGCCACAACGGCGCGACGCTCAATCTCGGCCTGGTGCTGACCGACTTCATGACCATGGCGCGCGAGAACGATCTGGCGATGCCGACCGATCTCGCGATCCTGTTCAAGGGGCTGGTCACGGCCGACGGCGTGATGCGCCAGCTCGACCCGGCCTTCGACCTGTTCGCGGCCGCCGGCCCGACGGTCAGCCGCCACATGCGGCAGCAATTCTCGGTCAAGGACCTGAAGGGCCGGTTCCAGGGCCTGGCGACCGGGCTCTACGGCGCGGCCTCCGAGCTGCCGACGCTGATCCACCTGATGCTGGTGCGCCTCAAGCAGGGCCGCGTCACGGTGGAGATCGAGCTCAAGGGCATGGACAAGCTGACCCGCGGGATCGAGCGCGCCGCCGCCCGGGTCGCGGTCGGCCTGGTGGTGGCGGCCTTCGCCACCCAGCTCGCGCCGCGGCTGATGGAGCACGGCACCCCGGCCTTCGCCACCATCGGCATCCTGGTGCTGACGATCGGGATCGGCTGGATCCTGCTGCTCGCCCGCAACCGCTGAGACGAGGCAGGGGCCGCCCCGCTGCCGGGACGGCCCCTGCCCTGTTCGACGTGACGCGCTTCGCTCAGGCGGCGAGGCGGCGGCTGCGCTTGCGGGCGTGCAGGTCCTGGGCCGCGCGGGTGGCGTGGCGCGGGCTGCGGAAGACCCGACCTTCCAGGGTGTGGAAGTCCGGATGGGCGGAGAAGAACCGGAAGCCATCGGTCTCGGGAACGACGATGCCGGCGGAGGTCTCGCCGACCTCGACGATGCGGGCAGGCTGCATGGGCGTATGTCTCCGGCCGCGGCCGCCGCTCGGGGCGCCGCGAGAATGTCTCAGGAATAAGCTTAGCAAGAGTCGGGCCGGTCTCGGGGCCCTCAGCGGACGGCGCGCGTCTCAGGCGCGGCGGCCGCCGCAGCGACACGGAATCGGGCAAGCCGGAACGGGGCGGCCGGCAAAGAGCATGCGGCACAGCAGCATCGCTGAAGATCTCCGGGTTGGCCCAAAGGCGCCGCGCGGGCGCCCGGGTGCTTTAGCGTTTGGTCTCGCGGCGCAATCGCCTCAAATCACCGCGGCGAGGGGTCCGTTTCGTCGACCCCTGAAGGCCTGGAAAGGATCGGCCGAACGGGCGCCGCTGTCAACGAGAATGTTCTTTTTATGGAACAGTTTGAAAGACAAGAAGCTTTTCCCGGCGAGCGCATCCGGAGCAGAACCGCTGCGCCGCGGCTGTTTTCTACGCCACTGCCTCGCGCACGACGGATGATCGTTCTATAAAACAAACGCTAGGGACACGGAGCGGTCTAGCGTGCCGTCGCCCCGTGGCGCAGGATGCAGACCTGAACGAAGCAGGACTGGACGAACCGGAGACCGCCGATGTCGGTAGACCCCCATGACCACGCCGATGATCACTCGCATACCCATGATCACCCCCACGACGGGCCGCGCTGGAAGCACGACGGCGTCCGGGTGATCACCGGCGACAAGCTCGACCCCAATACCGCGCAGACTCCCGGCATGTTCCGTCAGGCGGCGATCAACCACGCGCGGGTCGGAGCGCAGAAGATCTGGGCCGGCACCGTGGCGATCGAGCCCGACGCCAAGACCGGCGTGCACCATCACGGCGCGCTCGAGAGCGTGATCTACGTGGTGCGCGGCCGCGCCCGGATGCGCTGGGGCGAACGGCTCGAATTCGTCGCCGAGGCGGGACCGGGCGACTTCATCTACGTGCCGCCCTACGTGCCGCACCAGGAGATCAACGCGTCGCCGGACGAGGCGCTGGAATGCGTCTTGGTACGCTCCGACAACGAGGCGGTCGTGGTCAACATCACCGACATCGAGCCGGTCGAACGGCCGGAAGCCGTCTACTGGGTCGACCCGATCCACAAGCATCCGTGACACCCCACGCGGCGCAGGGGCTTGATAACGCGGGAGAGTAATCCGGGTTCCGTCCCATCGGTTTCGAGGGCCCGTCAGTCTCCCGCGGGGCGATGTCGCAGGTTTCAGACCGACGCTGCCGCCTCTGCATTGCGGCGACAACGGATCGGCGCGGCGGCAGGGGGGGCACGGCGCCCGGCAGGACAGTGGCCCCGGCGCATCAGGTCTCGGGACGACTTGCAGGTTGGGGATTTCCAGCCTGTGCTTAACCTTCTGTTAAGCACGCCGCGCGACCCTGCGGGCAACTCCCAATCATCCCGAGGTCCCCATGCCCGCCCCGCAGGCCCGCCTGCCCTTCTCCGACGACTGCCCGGTTTCGCTCGACGTGCTCGGCACGCTCTATCGCGGCGATACGGAGGTGGTGGAGACGGTGCTCGCCGACATCCCGTCGGCGACCCGCGCCCGCCTCGCGACGTACCTGTACGGCAAGAGCCACCTCCACGCCCTCGGCCTGCGCGTCGCCTCTGCCTGCACCGAAACCGACCTGGTGCGGGTGGCCGGCCATGCCGGGGCGGTGCTGTTCGCCCAGTCCCGCACCGCGCCGCGCAGCGCCGAGGCCCGCCACCCCGGCCAGCGCCGCATCAGCCTCGCGGGCAGCCGCTCCGTCGCCTGACGGCCAAATTTCGGTTTCTCGCCGATCCCCGCTTGTGGTCCGGCGAGAACCCATGCTAATGCCCCGCCTGCGCTGGCGACGGCGCCCGCGGAGAGGTGGCAGAGCGGTTGAATGCACCGCACTCGAAATGCGGCATGGGCGCAAGTCCATCGGGGGTTCGAATCCCTCCCTCTCCGCCAGGCTTGCTAAAAGCTCAATCATTCCGGTAAGTTGCTGTCTCGCAACGGTTTCGTACGGCCCGACTGGTACATTCGGGTGGTACATATGCCTCTGCCGATGGCACGTCCCTCGAAGCACCCCGATAGCGGCATCTACTACGTCCGGAAGGCCGTCCCGGTCTCGCTGCGGTCGCTCGTCGGCCGCTCCATCGAGAAGCTGAGCCTCCGCACGAAGGATCCAGTTGAGGCTCGCGCCCGGTTTGCCGATGCGGTTCGGGAAATCGAGGCGCGTTGGGCCAAGCTTGCCGCTGGGCCTTCGGCACTAAGTGAGCGAGAAGCGCACGAACACGCCTCCCCCGTTTGGGGCGACTGGGTCGCCCTCCACCGCGATAATCCAAGTCGCAACCCGTGGCGGACCGATCTTTTCGAGCGCCTGTGGCGAAACAGGAGGGCCGGCCTATGGGGTCGTCCGGACCTGATTCATCAGGTCCTCCACGGCGAGTACGCCGACCGCGGCGAGGACGGGATGGAAGTGCTCTGCTACGAGCAGGCCGATCAGCTCATTGAAGCGAAGGGACTGGTCGTCGATAAGGACGGTCGTCGCACCCTCGCCAAGGCGGTCGGGGCAGTGGGGCGACGCCGAGTACGGCCGCTATCGAGCCTTCTTGCTTGACTGCAAGCGCACGCTCCCGGGCTTCCGTCAGGATATGACACTGCGCGATTGGGAAGCCGCGATCGAGACGAGCATCGCGACCCTGAAGACCTACACCGGTTACGTGAACCGGTTCGGCGAGCCGATGGGCCGGCAGAACGGATCTCGTCCCCGTCCAGGCGAGCCGGACTACACGCGCGCCTTCGAGACCCTGTCTTGCGACCGCTTCAGTGAGGCGACGGTCAACGCGTGGACGCGCGGCGGGCCGTCTGATGCCTCGACTTCCGCACCGTTTTCGGTGCCGCTGGCGGCAGGGCGCTACGAGGTCTGGCGCGCCTTCGAGAACCGCGTGCTGGCTTGCGGCAAGAAGTTCGGCTCGCCGGTCGAAGCCGACGAGAGCTGGATGCGCGTCATCGTCTCGCAACAGGAGGCGGGGAATGCCGCTGCGATCCGGCAGGCGCAGCAGGAGGAGGCTGCTGGCGCAGCACGGCTTGCCGGCATTCTGAGCCGGGCCGCCGAAGCCGAGAACTTAACCTCTGCCGACGACATCGCTGGCAAGCTCAAAGCCGTCGATGCATTCGCGGCAGGGCTGAAGCTCGCCCCCGCCGAAGCCGCGCAGGTTGCGGCGGCACGAGCGTAGATCGGCGCACGGCTACGGGCAGTCCGACTGGCCGAAGCCGAAGCCTGGGAGCGGGACCGTCCGGCTCGGGAGGCGCGAGCCCAGCAGCAAGAAGAAGAAATAGCGGGCCTGCAACGTCAGAACCGTGAGCGTGATGATGCGGCAGCGGCCGAGCGCGAGCGGGCCGCGCGGATCGAGGCAGAACGGCAGGCTGGGGCCCGGGTGCAAGCCGAGCGGCAGGCGGCGGAGGCGGTAGCGCAACAGCAACGCGACGCAGCTCGGCGCGCCGCCGACCGGGCGGCGCAGGAGCGAGCCGCCGCCGAGACCTTGGCTCGCCTCCGGCGCGAGGAGGAATCGGCGCTGGCGCGAGATCCGTGCAACTGGGTCGAAGTGCGCCGGCAGTTGATGGAGGCCGCCAATGCGATGGACCGCGCACGCTTCGGAGGACGCAAGCTGCTCGATTTGATACGCTTTCCGGTTGATTAGGCCAGCTTGGGCTTTGGCTTTGCGGTTTTGGGCAGCCAGTGGAAGCTTGTGCGTGAGCTGATGAGGCCGGGCTGCTCGCTTAAGGTCGCGCACCGCTGCTCGACCACGCGTTCCAACTCATCCAGGTTGGCGATGTACCGATTGACCACCGGCTCATCGACCAGCGGCCACAACGTCTCGGCCGGCTGTAGTTCGGGCGTATAGGGCGGCAGGTAGACGAGCCGCACACCCTCGGGCACGCTTAGATTGGGCTGCGTGTGCCAGCCGGCATTGTCGAGCATCACCACCGCCCGGCAGCGCGTGCCGGCTCCGACCTCGCGCGCGAAGTCGGCCAAGAGTCGCTCGAAGAACGGCTTGGACAGGCCGTTGGAGAGGTACCACACCGTCTCGCCCATGGCCGGCGCCACGAAGGCGGTGACGTGCAGCCACTTGAAGCGATGCTGGCCCAGCGCCACCGGCCGCTCTCCCGCCGGCGCCCAGACCCGTCGCGTGACCGGCTTCAGGCCGAGGCGGTGCTCGTCCATCGCGTAGACGACGACCGGCAGGCGCGGCTCACGGGCCTCCTCCTCATCGACGGCCTGCGCCAACTTTTTTTAAAAGCCTGCGCAGCCTCGGGCGTGGCCGCGCGCGGGTTGCGCGGGCGCGGCCGTTGCAGCGACCAGCCCAGCGCCTTGAGCGCCTCCCAGCCGCGCTGCACCGCCACCTGCTCGCGCCCCAGGTCCTGGGCCAGGACGTCCGCCACCGTGCGGCTCGTCCACACGCCCCCGTCCGGCGGCGGCTCGGCCAGGCGCTGACGCAATCGCTCGAGGACATCTGGCGTCAGGAGGCTGGCCGCGGCCCCGTTGTGGCGGCGCCGATCACCCAGCGCCTCGACCCCCTCAGCGTTGTAGCGCTCGCACAAACGGCGCACCCAGCGTTCGCTGAAGGCGGTCGCCGCGGCGGCTTCTGCGAAACTGTGGCCCTTGGCCAGAAGCCAGATCGCCTGGGTCTGGCGGGCGGTGCGCGCGTCACGGCAGGCCGTGAAGCGCTCCGCCAACTCCGACACGCTCAGGTGGGCCACCGGGCCAGCCATCGCCGCCTCCTTCGACAAACAGCATGCCCAACAAATGCGCCAGCACACCCGTCAGTTCACAGCTAAGCTGATCGAATCATACGGAAATCGTATGACCCCGGGGCTTACGAATTCGGGGCAGCCTGATGCAGTACGTTCGTGCGTGTTCGAGGCCGAGTGGTCCTCGGGTCAGCGTGGGCTGGTGACGATCACGGTGCGTAAGAATTCGGTTGGTGACGATTTGATCGAGGCGTGGCCATGACATCAAGCATTGTTTGGCTATCCGTTACTGTGAATTTTATTGTCTATACTACAATATTGGCAAACTTCTCGCGAAGTGTCTGGCTCACAAAATTGGCACGAAGTCTCAAAAATTAGTGACTTGCCGCAGATGCTTTGACAAATTTGCCTTTGAGCTTAGATCCCTGATACCAACGGCCCTAAACTTTGACCTTCGCCCAGTCGCGCGCTGTGATTGAGGTCACGAGGTCCGGGTTGTTGGCGAAGAAGTTCCAGGCGTCGCAGCAAGCCTCGACGATCTGCCTGTAGTCACGGAACACCCGATTGGCGAGCTTGTTCTGGCGCACGTATTGCCAGACCAGTTCCATCGGGTTCAGCTCCGGCGAGGACGCCGGCAGATGCAACAGCGTGATGTTGTCCGGCACCGCCAGGCCACGCGGTCGGCGTGTCTTGGCGGTGCCGTGATAGCCGGCCCCATCCAGCACCAGGATCGCGTGTGCGCCCTCGGCCACCTGCTTGCTGATCTCGGCCAAGTGCAGCGACATCATCGCGGTGTTGACCGTCGGCAGCACCAAGGCCGCGCTGGTCGCGCGCGCCGGGCAGGCCGCGCCGAACACGTACGCCCACTTGTAGCGTTGGTCGCGGGGCGCCCGCGGGCGCGTGCCCTTGCGCGCCCAGACCCGCGTCAGCGTGCCCTGCTGGCCGACGCGCGCCTCGTCCTGAAACCAGATCTCGAGCGGCTTGGCGCGGACGGGTTCGGGCAGGATCTCTGCCACGCGCGCGGCGAAGTTTTTTAAATGCTTCCTGGATCTCCTCGTCGGCCTTGGGATGCTGCGGGCGCACCGAAAGCCGCACGAAGCCAAGCTCCGCCAGGTGCTTGCCAACGGTGCGCTCGTGCATCTCGACCCCGAACAGATCCTTGATCCGCGCCTGAAGGTCGACCCGGCGCCAGCGCACCACGCCATCGGTGTCGACGTCCGGCCCCGCCTCGACCAGCGCGGCCAACTGCTGCTTCTGGTCGGGCGTCAGCTTGGCGGCCCGGCCTGGCGCCTTGCGGTCGCTCAGACCTTCAAGCCCCTCGGCGTTGTAGCGGTGGACCCAATCGCGCAGGGTCTGGCGGTCCATGCCGCAGGAGCGCGCCGCCGTGGTGCGATCGGCACCCTCCAGCACCAGCGCGAGCGCCAGCATGCGACGCGCCGCCGGAATGCTCGGCGCCTTGGACGATGCTGCGCGCAACGCCTCAGCGCTCAGATCCGTGCGGGTGATGGCGATCCCGGTCATGGCACGCTCTCCTGATCCGTGAACCGAATCAGAACTGGAACCCGCGCGCAACACGCCGAGTCAGCCTCACCGGCCGTTGGTATGAGATGTGCAGTGGCATAAGAAATAATGTCCCTATCTAAAGGCAGACCGGATCAACTTAGCGAAGAGGGGCGCCACTGCTGACCCATCGGTCCCGCGGCGTCGCGCCTGCCTCGCTTCGGCACAGCCGTTCACGCGCGATGTCAACTTAGAGAGTCCCCGGCCGTCTGCGGTAACGCCCGTTCCTTGCACGGAAGATCAGATCATGCGTCGAGGGTTCAGCGCCGGTCGGGGTCAGGAAACCAAGCCAGCAAGGCATCGATGAAAACTCGCACCTTCGCCGAGAGGCTGTGACGGCTGGGGTAGATGGCGTGAATGTCGATCAAATCGCCTTGGTGCCCAGGCCAGAGGCGAACGAGCCTGCCGTCCGCGACCGGGGTGGCGGCGAGAAAGTCGGGTAGGCGGGCGATGCCGCCACCGCCCACAACCACCGGCAGCAGCGCCGCGGAGTCCGAGACGACCACCGCGGGCAGGAACTCCGCGCGCCCCACGGCACCGCCGGCCGGGCCGGGCCCCCAGGTGGTCGCACGGTCGGAATAGGCGATCAGCGTATGATCTCCGAGGTCGGCGACACTGGCGGGCGTGCCCCTAGCGGCCAAGTAGGCGGGGCTGGCGCAGGTCCAGGTTTCCGAAGTTATGAGGCGGCGCGCGATCAGGTCACTGTCGGGCAGCGCGCCGACCCGGATGACGAGGTCGACGGGCTCCACGGGTATGTCGATGAAGCGGTTCTCGACGTCGAGCACGACCCGCACCTCCGGGTTGGCGGCGAGAAACGCGGGTAGCATGGGTGACACGAGCGCCACCGCGACGGTGAACGGTAGGCTGACCCGCAAGGTGCCCCGGGCCACGCCCGCGAGGCCGTCGAGCGCGGCCGCAGCCTCGTCCACGTCAACGGCGATGCGCAACGCGTGCGGGTACAGCGCCACGCCCGCATCGGTCAGGCGCAGGTGACGGGTCGAGCGATCGACCAGCGCGGCTCCGACATCGCGCTCCAGCCGGGCGAGCGAGCGGCTGATGCTGGATTTCGGCACGGACAACGCGCGCGCCGCAGCCGACACGCTCAGCAGATCGGCAATACGGGCGAAAGCGCGCAGGTCATCCAGCTGCATCGTCGTTCCAGTTCGGCAACAGCCTGTCGCGGTGCGCCCATCTGACAGCGAGCGAGAGGGAGGGCCATAACACCTCAACCATTCGCAGGGGACGGGCCATGAACGAGGACGCGGCGCCGCCGTCCTCGCTCCCGGCTCTGCGGGCCAATGAGGATTGTGCCATGACAGACGCCATCACGCCGTTCCCGATCCAAATTGAGGATGCCGCCCTCGCGGACCTTTCCGAACGGCTCACCCGGGTCCGCTGGCCCGATGCGGGTACCGTCACGGACGGGAGTCAGGGACCGCCGCTCGGCGCTGTACGTGCGCTCGTCGACCGTTGGAGCAGCGGCTACGACTGGCGCACCGCTGAGGCGCTACTTAACGGCTGGGGCAGCAGCCACGCCACTGTCGACGGGCTTGGCATCCACTTCCTCCACGTGCGTTCGCCGGAACCCGACGCAGTGCCGCTGCTCCTGGCGCACGGCTGGCCGGGGTCGGTCTTAGAATTCCGAGACGTCATCGGGCCCTTGTCGGATCCCGCAGCCCACGGCGGTGACCCGCGACACGCTTTCCACCTCGTGATCCCGTCGATGCCGGGCTTCGGCTTCTCCGAGCAGCCGAACACTCCGGGCTGGGGTGTCGCGCGCGTCGCACGGGCCTGGAGCGAACTGATGCGGCGGCTCGGCTACGGGGAACGCTGGATGGCGCAGGGCGGCGACTGGGGAGCGGCCGTCGTGACGGCTCTCGCGCACATGCGCGCCCCGGGACTCGCAGGCATTCACCTCAACATGGTCATGTTCCATCCCACCGACGAGGAAATCGCGGAGGCGACGGCGGCAGAGCGGGCGATGCTCACCGATGCAGGGCGCTACTGGAACGAGCATTCCGGCTACATGCAGCTGCAGAATACGCGGCCGCAGTCGATTGCTTTCGCGCTGGCAGACTCGCCGGTGGGCCTCGCGGCCTGGATCTATGCGCTGTTTCGCGATGTCACCGATAGCGGTGGTTCGCCCGAGCGAGTGATCCCGCTCGACCACATGATCGATGACATCATGCTCTATTGGCTCCCAAATGCCGGCGCGAGTGCGGCTAGGTTCTATTGGGAGAACGCGCAGGACCGAGCGAAAGGGATGTTGAACGCACCAATCCCGATACCTGCTGGCATCAGCATGTTTCCCGGCGAAGCGGTGCGCCTGTCACGGCTCTGGGCCGAGCGGCGATTTATGGACCTGCGCTTTTTCAACGAACCGACCAGGGGTGGCCACTTCGCCGCGATGGAGAACCCGGCTGCGTTCGTCGACGACGTACGAGCGACCTTCGGCCACATCCGATAAGTGCGACTCCGCCTGTTCGGGATCCGATGTGATGGCCCGGCAAAGCCGGACCATCTTGCGAGCATCCGCCCCTATTTGAGGTGAGGATCGCAGCGCCGGCGATTGAGGGGCTGCTTGCGACCCCAATCGGACCCACGAGCCTGTACGCTGCAATGACCGCAATTGTGGGCAAGCGGTCCCACCCATTCCAGGCTTCGACGGCCCACGCGAGGCGTCCTGTTGGCTCGGGCTCACAGGGCGCACGCGCTTAAATCCTCCGCAACCTTAAGTTTGCGTGTTGACTAACCCGGAAGCTCGGCCATACGCGAGGATCATGCGTGCGCACCGATCGAACTCTCCGGTTTGCCGCGCGGCTGTCGCTGTAGCCGCGCTGTACGCGCTTGTGCTCCAAGCCTTCCTTGGTGGGCTGTCTCCCGCACCCTCGCGCGGCCCCGCTCACATCATCTGTGCCGTAATCGCCGAGACGGGCGACGAACCGTTCAAGCCGTATCAGACTCACAGCCATCTACCGTGCTGCGCCGTCGCGCAGGGACACGATGCGACGGGTCCGCTTCTTCCTGTTGCGGTCGCTATCGTCTGGCCGCCACGCCGAGCGGTCGCCGTAGCCTGGCGGCCCGAGGTCATTGCTGCGCCTCGCGCACCTCCCGGTGTCCGTGCCAGCGCCCGAGCACCACCCCTCGCCTGAGTGATCGCACACCTTCCCGATCTCTCAGATTGCGAACCTCTGCCATGCACACTCATCGACGGGTCGAGCTGTCCCTCGCCCTGACGTTCACCCTGCTCGCCTCGACCTCAGCCCTAGCTCAGGGGACGGTGGCGCTGGAGGAGATCACCGTCGCCGGCTCAAGTGGCGGCGACGTGGCCGGTGCCAATGTCGCGCCAACCAGGCAATCCGGGCGTACTCCGAGGGGAGGAAGCCTCACCGTTCCGACGATCGATCAGGCCCGCGCCGAAATCCAGTTCACGCCCGGCGCCGTCGAGATCGTGCCCGATACAGCCTACAAGAACCGGCCGGCTCAGACACTCAAGGACGTGCTCGACTTCGTGCCGGGCGTCATCGTGCAGCCGCGGTTCGGTTCCGACGCCCGCCTGTCGATCCGTGGCTCCGGCCTGTCGCGAAACTACGGCAATCGCGGCATCAACGTCTTCCAGGACGGCATCCCGATCAATACCTCCGATGGGCTCGTCGACTTCTTCGAGATCGACCCGACCGCCTACCGCTACGTCGAGGTCTTCAAGGGGGCCAATGCTCTGCGCTTCGGCGCCAACGCGCTCGGCGGTGCTATCAACCTCGTCACCCCGACCGGCCGGGACGCCTTCCCATACGACGCGCGCGTCGATGTCGGCAGCTTCGGGTACGTGAAAGGGCAGGCTGCCACCGGCGGAGTGTCCGGCCCATGGGACTACTTTGCCACCCTGTCCGGGGAGCGGTTCGACGGCTTCCGGCAACACAGCGAGGGCGACTCGGTCCGCGGCAGCGCGAACCTCGGCTACCAGTTCTCGCCGGACGCTGAGACCCGCTTCTACCTCAACGCCAACACGATCAACTCCCGTATTCCGGGTGAGGTCACGCGGCAGGGCGCGCTCAGGAACCCGCGCGCCGCGAACCCGTACTGGATCGAGCTTGATCAGCAGCGCAACATCGACTCGGTTCGTCTCGCCAACAAGACGACGCTGCGCTTCAACGAGACGACGGTGGATTTTGGCGTCTTCACCGTGCAACGCCACGTCGACCATCCGATCTACCAGTATCTCGATTACACCGTCGCGGATTACGGCGGCTTCGTGCGGGTGACCGATGATCGGATCATCGGCGGCTTCCGCAACCGCCTGGTCATGGGCGTGAACGTCGACAACGGTACGATCAATTACCGGCAGTTCGTAAACCTGCCGGGTGCCAGGAAGGGCGCCCTGACCTTCTCCTCGCTCGACTATTCAGAGAACGTTTCAGCCTACGCGGAGAACTCGTTCTTCGCCCTGCCGAACGTCTCGCTCGTCGCCGGTGGGCTGTTCCTTCACGCGACCCGCGACCGGAAGGATCGCTTCCTGAGCGACGGCAACCAGTCGGGCCGCAACACGTACAACATCTTCAGCCCGAAGGTCGGCGTGCTGTGGGATGTCGAGCCGGGCTGGCAGGTCTACGGCAACGTCTCAGGCAGCGCGGAAGCGCCGACCTTCGATGCCAACTCCTTCTCGTCGGCCGCGTTCTCCAACCTCAAGGCTCAGACCGCCACCACCTACGAGGCCGGCACGCGCGGCATCCGGCCGGACTTCACCTGGGACGTGTCGCTCTACCGCTCGGAGGTCAGGAACGAGTTGCAGTGCCTGACGACCTCTCCGTTCAGTCCCTGCTCACTCATCAACGCCAACCGCACCGTGCATCAGGGCGTCGAGGCCGGGTTCGGCGTCGCCTTCCTCAAGTCGCTCGTCTCAGGTGACGATCGTGTCTGGTTCAACGCCGCCTACACGTACAACGACTTCTTCTTCGACCGTGACGCGCGCTACGGCAACAACCGCCTGCCCGGCGTGCCGACCCACTATCTCCGCGCCGAGCTGCTCTACCGGCATCCGAGCGGCTTCTTCGCCGGTCCCAACGT
Source organism: Methylobacterium sp. 142-1Y (assembly GCF_057747795.1). NCBI lineage: Bacteria > Pseudomonadati > Pseudomonadota > Alphaproteobacteria > Hyphomicrobiales > Methylobacteriaceae > Methylobacterium > Methylobacterium sp. 142-1Y. The sequence continues at coordinate 3,298,664 of NZ_CM173224.1, forward strand.
CGAATGGTCACCGCAAGCTTACTTCGCCGACAACGCTAACAGCTTAACGGTGCCTGCCTACGCACTCCTGAACTTCAGGGTCGGCCTCGACGCGGGCGCAGGCTGGTCGGGTTACCTTGAAGCGCGCAACCTATTCGACAAGCACTACATCTCAAGCGTAGCCATCGCAGGCGTCGCCGATGCCTCCTCGGAAATTTTCAACTCCGGCACTGGTCGGGCCGTCTACGGCGGCCTTCGCTACCGCTGGTAGGAAAGGCACTGCCCAAGCATATGCGCTTCACTTGGGCAGTCCCAACACACACAGGCGTGATACTGTTTCCGGAAGATTCCTTCCGGACGCCGTATCATCAGCCCGCGCGGCGCCTGAGCGAAGCCGGTTTCCGCATCGCGAAGCGATCAATCGGCGACTGTATTGCCGGTCAAGGGCCAATCGGCAGTGCCGCGCTTGGTTTTAGCCGTATGGGGGTCAGATCGTTCACCGGCGCGAGCGCGTCAAGGCGGGCGCTGCGCGCCCTCGCGCTTCGCGCGACAAGGCCTTGACCCGCTCCCACCGGCGAACGCCAAGCTCGGCGAGAGGAGCGATGAAGACATCGCTCCTCTCGCTCGTCACGGATCGGATCCCGCAGGGGACGCGGCGTTCTCCTCCCCCCGACCGGCCTCTCCCTGCTGCAACTTGCTCGCCTCGAACGTCGTGTCGTCGCGCACCAGGGCGTTGGCCAGCACCACCAGGCGTCGGCCCGACGCCACGATCGCCACCTTGGCCGGCTTACCCGCCGTTCGCATCGCCCGGTACGGCTCGCGGAAGGCCGGACAGCTGCGCGCCGCCACCATCCCGGCCATGTAGAAGGCCGTGCGCAGGCAGGGACGCCCACCGGCAATCGCGTGGCGGCCCGGGTGAGCCCCGCTCTGGGTCGGATGAGGCGCCATCCCGGCCAGACTGGCCGCCGCCTTGCGGTCGAGCGTGCCGAGTTCGGGCATGTCGGTGATCACCACGCTGGCGATGCGCGAACCGATCCCGGGGATCGAGGTCAGGATCGCGCGCTTGCGCGCCAGGCCAGGCTCGGCGGCGATGCGTGCCTCGAGAGCGGCCTCGACCTCGGTGCAGGCAGCCGTCAGGGCCTTGATCACCGCCCTGTGGCTGTCGGCGATGGCCGGGTCGAGGGCCTGGGCCAGGCGGGTCTTCTCCATGGCGATCAGCTCGGTGAGCTGGCGGCGCCGGGTCGAGAGAGCCTTGAGGGTGATCTGGTCGGGGGTCGGGGCGGGGCGCAGGTGCTCGCTCATGCGCTGAGCAAAGCGGGCGATGAGGGCGGCGTCCAGCCGGTCTGTCTTGGCGATCAGCCCTTCGGCGGAGCGGAACGCCTTGACCTGGCGCGGATCGGCCAGGGCGACATCGAGCTCAGCTTTACGCAGGGCGGCGATGAGGGGATAGGCGTAGGGGCCGATCGCCTCCAGGGCGACCGTGCGGATCCCGCGCTGCTTGAGCGTCGAGATCAGCTTGGCGATGCCGGTCTCCGTATTGTCCTGACGCACCGGCTTGGCCGCCGGGAAGAAGCCGAGATCGAGGAAGTGCTTGCCGACATCGATGCCGGCCACGGTGGGGATGGTGGCGCTGTGTGACATGGGTGATCCTGTCCTGTACGCGGGCGCCTGCACGAGGCAGGGCCCGATCGACTGTCCGGAGCAGCCATCAGGACATCCGGGATCAGGCCGGAAGGCGATCGTGCGGCCATCGCCGTTGAGCGACAGGGGACGCAGACCGGGAAACCGTGAGACCGCCGGATGCCCTCGCCGTAGCAGCCTACGGCCACACATCAGGTACAGGAAACAGTATGAGTTGTGGGTTTCTCAATTTGATCGACCGCTTCGGCGAGCAATCCGGACCTTCCTATCGTAATCACGAGCTCTTGCTTCCCTCCCTCTGCGGTCTGTCGCACGTCCAAGCTGATAGAATTTGGACTCTAGCCGATGTCTCCCTCGCCAGCGGGGGGTTCGCCATAGGAAAGTTGTGTGCTTTGAGCGGCACAACCAGTGGATTGCCGCTGCCTGACATTGACGATCGGAAACGTGGCTGTAACAGAGACAGCGACGGTTCCCCCCGGGGATCAAAAGGGAATGCGGTGAGGACCCAGGTCCTAATCCGCAGCTGCCCCCGCAACTGTAAGCGGCGAGCCCTCCACCACCTGTGTCACTGGGTGCCTCACCCGGGAAGACGGTGGCGGGCACTGACCCGCGAGCCAGGAGACCTGCCGTCAGCCGTGGTCACACGCGAAGCGCGTCGGACGGGGTGTTCCGACGGGTGTCGAGGCGGATGCGTGCATCCGTGCGAGACTTCGTTCGCGGTGACGTGCCACAGCCGTTCACCGAGGCTCCGTGATCCCGTCCCGCTCTCGTTCGTCGCTCCGGCTTTGTGCCATCGCCGCCTGCGCTCTCTCGCCCGTCGTGACCGCCCTTCCATCTCGCGCCCAGCCCGCGAGTTCATCGGCACCCGCCGACGCCACCATCCCGCTCGATCCGATCTCGGTCGAGGGCACCTTTACGGCGACGCCGAGCTACCGCGTCGAGGAACTCTACAGCGGATCCAAGACCATCACGCCGAGGCGCGACCTGCCCCAGCAGGTCGACGTCGTCCCCCGCGAGGTTCTGCGCGACACCGCCGCCACCCGCGTCGAGCGCGCCCTCGACTACGTGCCCGGCATCGCCAAGCAGAACGATTTCGGCAACCAGAACCTCGCCCTCTACTCGGTGCGGGGCTTCGCCACTCAGGACATTTTCCAGAACGGCTTCAACATCGCTCGCGGCTACAACGGCGCGCCCGATACACAGAACGTCCAGTCGATCGAGGTGCTGAAAGGACCGAGCGGCGCACTCTACGGCCGCAGCGACCCGGGCGGCACCATCAACATCCTGACCAAGCAGCCAGTCGCCCTGCCGTTCGTCGAGATGGGCGCCCTGTTCGGCAGCTTCGGCACCGCCCGCACCACCGTCGATGCCGGCGGCCCGCTGACCCGGGACGGCAGCGTGCTCTACCGCTTCAACGGGGTCCTCGCCCGCCAGGACAGCTTTCGTGACTACGTCGACGGCGACCGGGTGCTCGCCGCACCCGTGGTGAGCTGGCAGGTCACTCCCGACACCAAGCTGACGGTCGAGGCACAGTACCTGCGGAACCGCGCGACCTTCGATCGCGGTACGGTGGCGGTGAACAACCGCCTCGGGGTGGTGCCGCGCTCGCGCTTCTTCGGAGAGCCGGGAGACGATTCGGTCTCCGAGGCCGGCATCCTGCAGGTGCGGCTGGAGCACGCCTTCAACGCCGATTGGCATCTGCGCCTCGCCACCCACCTCAACACCGGCAGCCTGACCGGCCTGCAGACCGGTGCAACCGGCCTTCTCGACGACGGCCGTACGCTGCTGCGCGAGTTCCGCCGGCACGACTTCACCTGGGGCGTGGCGATCGGGCAAGCCGAGCTCGTCGGGCGCTTCGACACCGGTCCCATTGCCCATACCGTGCTGCTGGGCCTCGAACACGAGCGTTACAACAGCACCGAGAACCTGCTGCGATCGACGCCTCGCATCGATCCGTTCGCGCTCGACCTATTCAATCCGGTCTACGGCCAGATGAAGCCGCCCTTCACGCGCTCGTACCGGGCGAGCGAAAATGTCGGCAATACCGCGTTCTACGCCCAGGACCAGATCGCGCTGAGCCCGGAATGGAAGCTGCTGCTCGGCAACCGTACCGACTTCTACAACCAGACCTTCCGGGACAAGAACGCCGGGGACCGCACCGAGCAGGACCGCACCGGCCTGTCGCCGCGCGCGGGCCTCGTCTATCAGCCGCTGTCGTTCCTCTCGCTCTACGGCAACGTCGCAGCGTCCTTCCGCCCCAATACCGGCTTCGACCGCGCGACGCGTCCCTTCGCGCCCGAGACCGGCTTCGGCTACGAAGTGGGCGCCAAGCTCGACCTGTTCGACGGCTTGGGCATCACGGCCGCCGCCTTCCACATCGAGAAGGAGAACGTCCTCACCACCGACCCGGCGGACTTCTTCTTCCAGATCGCCGCCGGGGCGGTGCGCAGCCAGGGTTTCGACCTCGGCTTTGTCGGTCAGGTGACGCCGGAGTTCCGGGTGATCGGCGGCTACGCCTTCATCGACGCGGCGGTGACGCGTGACGAGGTGCTGCGGGTCGGCTCGCCGCTGCTCAACATCCCGCGCCACTCGGGCAGCCTGCTCGGCGTCTACGAGGTGCAGGGCGGCGACTGGAAGGGCTTCGGCATCGGCGGCGGCGTCCGGGTGGTGGGCTCACGCCTCGGCGACAGCGGCAATGAGGCGTTCCGGCTGCCGGGCTACGTGCTCGCGGATGCCCTGGTCTATTACCGAACCGACAAGCTGCGGGTAGGCCTGAACGTCGATAACATCTTCGATACGACCTACTACGAACGATCCTACAACTCGTTTTGGGTCGGTGTCGGCGAGCCGCGGCGCGTGACGCTCAGCGTGACGGCCCGGTTCTAATCGCGGAACCGTCCGTTGCGGCAGGACCCTGTCGGCCTCGGCGAACGCCCGCGGCGGTAACGCCTGTCACGGTTCACCGGTCTCTCGCCGTGCGAGGGACCGGCGGCCTGCCGCGGTCAAGGCGTACTCGCAGAACTGCGTGTCGGGATGAACGCGTCCCGTCGCCTCGATCAAGCCTAGCTTCAGCAACTGCTTCGTCGTCGCGCTCGCAGCGTAGTGCCGTGGCGTCCCGGCAAGCAGCCGCAGGCGGTAGAGGAGCGTCGGCTTGAGGATGACGTCAGTGTTTTCGTGCACGGAACCGCCGCCTTACGAAACGATAAGCAAGGGTGTCGTTCAGGTCGCGACGACCTCGATCCGGTCCGGGGGCAGCGTCCGCCACCAGGCATCTGGGGCCCGGAATGCCTCGTAAGTCAGCTGCAGCACGGCGTCCGGCTGTCGGTGGGCCGGTTCGAGCCGGCCCCGCGCCTCGTTGCGCGCCACCAGCACCTCCCAGGGCACGTCGAACAGCTTCCACTCGACAGCGAGGCCGTGCGCCTCGACGATGGCGAGCTCGCGCGCGAAGACCTCGCGCGTCAGGTGGGTGTCGGCCATCACCACGCTGAAGCCCTGCGCGAGGGCGGCTTGCAGCGCCGCCTCCTTCACCCGGTGCAGCAGGGCTTGCGCCTCGCCGTCGTAGCCACCGCGCCGGACCTCCCAGTACATCTGGCGGTCTGGCGGCCAGAGCGTCTGCCGCAGGTCGTCGAGGGTGAGGTGAACCCAACCCTCGCGCGGATCGAACCGACGCGCGTAGGTCGTCTTGCCCGCCCCAGGACAACCGATCAGGCCGACGACCCGCTGGCGGGGCATTCGCCCGCCCTCGACGATCGGGGACATGGTCAGGCGTAGATGTCGGCGGCCTCGTCCTCATCGTCGCCGGGGCCGGCCTCGACGGTCTCGCCGCGAAGGCAGCGGCTTTGCGCCTCCGCCACCCGCCGGGCTCCTTGCGCGTGCCGGCTCGATACCGCGCCGCCGTGATCCTCGGCTCCGTGCTTGACGGCGACCAGCGCCGGATCGCCCCAGAGCTGCAGCAGCACTTGGAACGCCGCCAGGCGCTCGGGATCGAAGGCGATGCGCTGCCCCTGCATGTCCTTGTAGGGATGGGCCGGGTGCAGGGCGGCGCAGGGCACGAGGCCGGCTGGGATCGGGGTCGTCGCGGCGTGAGTGCGTCCGCTCCGCAGGAGCTTCGGCAGGACGTGGGTGTGCGGTCCCTCCGGGCTGGTGCCGCCGGAGGGCGGGATCGGGGCGTAGACCTCGATACGGCCGAAGCGCGCCAGGAAGACCCGATGCGGACTCATGGCGACGAGGCGCGGCCCGATCGGGTTGCCGGGCGCGAACAGAGGCTGCCCGGCCCCCGCCCGCAGGCAGGCGATGGCGTCCGGATCGCGGCTACGCACGCAGGCGTCGATGGCAAGGAGGTCGAGGCCGAGGTCGAACAGCACGCCGTCGCGGTCCTCAGGCCGCGCCGCCTCGTGATCGGGGCCGAGTTCCGTCACCACGGTGCGCCGGTTCATGGCGCAGGCCTCTTCAGGCAGGCAGAGCGCCACGGCGTGGTTCCAGCCCGAGGCGACCGCCGTCTCGTAGGCGACCGGACGCAGGTCGGGGTGAGGCCTCAAGGCGATGGCACCGCGAGCCGTGGCCATCCCGATACGATCGTCGGGCAGCGCGGAGACGGGCTCGTCGGGGTCGCGCATGAACTCCGCGATCGCCCCGAAGCTGCCGAGGCTCCAGGCCCTGCCCGGATCGCGCAACGAATCCTGCAGCAGCGCCTCGACGGCGGCGCGGTCAGGGGCGGTCCCACGCTTAGGATTAGTCTTGGCCGGCTGGGTCATGGTCGTCCTCCCGTGGGCGCCCCGAGCGATGCCAGGGCAGGATGTAGGCTGTGCCGTCGGCGTCGGTGCCGCGCAGGACCGTGATGCCGAAGGCGGCCCTCAGCAGCGGATCGGTCAGGGCAAGGGCGGGCCTCGCGTCGGCGACGATTCGGCCTTCGCTCAGCACCACGAGCCGGTCGCAGAAGCGGGCGGCCAGGGTGAGGTCGTGCAGGACGGCGACGATCCCGGTCCCGGCGCGGCTGATCCCGCGCAGGAGACTCATCGCGTCGAGCTGGTGGGCCGGGTCGAGGGCGGTGATCGGCTCGTCGGCGAGGAGGATCTCGGCCTCGACCGCGAGCGCGCGGGCGAGCAGCACCCGCATCCGCTCGCCCGAAGACAAGCTCGGCTCCGTCCGCTCGCGCAGGTGGGTGACGTCGGCCCGCGCCATCGCCCGCGCGACCGCGGCGTGATCGGCCTCGCTCAGGCCTGCGAAGGCGCGGCGATGCGGCAGACGTCCAAGGGCGACGACCTCTGACACCCGCATCGGCCAGCCGATCCCGGCGGACTGGACCAAGACGGCGAGGCGGCGCGCCCGCTCGTCTGGTGAGATGTCCGTCAGGGACCGGCCGTCGAGGAGGACGCGGCCGGAGGACGGCGGCATGAGGCCGGCGAGCGTGCGCAGGAGCGTGGTCTTGCCCGCGCCATTCGGGCCGACGAGGCCGACGAACTCGCCGACCCCCACAGACACCGAGACCCCATCGAGGATGGGCCGGTCCTGGAGCCGGACCTGAAGCTCTTCGGCGGCGAGCCGCATCAGACCCGCCCTCGCCGGAACAGCAGAGCGATCAGGAACGGTGCGCCGACCAGCGCCGTCACCACGCCGAGCTTCAATTCGGGCCGCGTCGGCAGCAGGCGCACGGCAAGGTCGGCGCCCAGCACCAGGACCGCTCCGAGGAGCCCGCTCGCCCACAAGCTCGCGCCTGGCCGGGCCCCGACCAGCGGCCGCACGAGGTGGGGAACGACGAGGCCGACGAAGCCGATTGCTCCGCTCACCGCGACGCCGCTGCCCACCGCCAAAGCCGCCCCAGTGACGATGCGGATGCGGACCGAGACGAGGTCGAAGCCGAGGCTCGCGGCCGTGTCCTCGCCGAGCGTCAGGGCATCGAGGGCGCGGGCGGTCGAGAGCATCAGGATCCAGCCCAGGATCATCAGCGGCAGGCAGAGCCAGACGTGATCCATGCTGCGGTCGGCCAACGAGCCCATCAGCCAGAACACGATCTCCAGGGCGGCGTAGGGATTGGGCGCGAGGTTGAGGGCGAGCGCCGTCAGCGCGCCGGCAAGGCTCGACAGGCCGACACCGGCGAGGATCAGCCCGAGCGTGCCGGTGCCGCGGGCGGCGAGCAGGTTGATGCCGAGCGCCGCGAGGGCCGCGCCGGCGATGCCGCCGAGCGGCAGGGCGAGCGACAGGCTGCCGGCGAGCCCGCCGTAGAACACCACCACCGCCCCGAGCGCGGCAGCCGACGAAATGCCGAGGATGCCCGGGTCGGCGAGCGGATTGCGCAGGTAGCCCTGCATCACCGCCCCGGTCAGGCCGAGGCTGAAGCCGACGAGCGCACCGAGGAGCGCACGGGGCAGGCGCAGCTCCATCAGGACCAGGGCCGGGAGGGTGGGGCGGCCTGCGAGCCAGTCGCCGAGGGCTGCCGGGAGATCGAGAACGGCGTAGCCGACCGCGACAGAGGCAACGATCAGGATCGCCACCAGGAGGGCCAACCCCGCGACGAGGCGTCGGCTGCCGGCCTGCGGCGGCGTTCGTGTCACGAAGGACATCGGAGCGTTCATGGGGTCTTCATCGGGGTGCGCGCTCTCGCTGCGGCCGCGAGCCGGGCCACGACCTCGGCGACCTGCGGACCGGGACAGGTCCAGAGGCGGTTGGGGATCGGAATCGTGCGCCCCTGCGCGCGCAGCCGCTCGAGGATCGGGTGATGCAGCAGGGCGTCGGCGAGGGACGGCGTGCCCGTCTCACTGGCGTCGACGACGACGAGGTCGGCATCGGCCAGGGCAGCGGCCTCGAGCGGCACCGAGCCGGTGCGGTCACGGCCGATCTGCGCGGCGACGTTGACGAGGCCGGCGGCTCGGATGATCGCGTCGCCGAGGCTGCCGGGCGAGACCGTGAAGGCGTTCGGGCGCAGGACCAGGACGCGCAAAAGCCGGGAGGCCGGCACGACGCGCGCGAGGGTGGCGTCGAGCTCCGCCACCATCGCTTCCCCGCGCTCCGGATGGCCGACGGCCGCCGCGACCTGGCGGATCTGGGCACGTACGCCGTCGAAATTGGCCGGTACGCCGAGTTCGAGCGGCGGGAAGCCGATCCGCTTGAGGAGCCCGACCGTGGTGCGAGTGGTGAAGGCTCCAGCGATAACGAGGTCGGGCTTCAAGGCCACGATCTCCTCCGCGAGCCCCCTGATGACCGGCACGCCGGCGGCTTGCGCCGCCACGGTCGAGCCGCGCGGATCGCCGGCGAGGTAGGTCACCGCCGCGACCTGCCCGCGGTCGGCCAGCCTCAGCACGAGCTCGTCCGCGCACAGGTTCAGCGAGACGATCCGCGACGGCCGGCCCGGCGCGGCAGGGTTCTCCCGCGCCGGCACCGGACTGGCGGCCAATGAAGCGACCATGCACGCCGCCAGACCGCCTGCGACCCCGACAAGGATCAAGGCCCGCATCCTCATCCGTCTCAGAACGAGGATACGCGCACGCCGCCGTAGACGGCGAGGCCAGCCCCGAGAAAGCCGGTTGGGTTCTGGTAGCGTTGGTCGAACAGGTTATCGATGCGGGCAAACAGCGTCAGGTTCTCCGAGTAGGCGTAGTTCGCCGAGAGGTTGACCAGGGTGAAGCCCGGGTTCTTGAGCCGGGGCACCGAGAAGTCGCGGTTTCCGTCGACGAACGACCCGATCGCCACCAGGGTGCCGGTGAGCGTGAGCTGTGGCAACGGGTTCCAGATCGCGGTGGCACTGACCTTGTGACGGGGCCGGCGCAGCAATTCCTGGTGGGCAATTTCGTCCTTGGTGACGGTGTTGGTGTAGTCGACCCGGCCGCTCAAGGTGTCGGTCAGCTTGACAGAGACGAAGCTCTCCGCCCCGTAGGCTACTGCGCGGCCGACATTGACGTTGGTCCCGAAGGTCGGGAAGTACGCGGTCTGGATCAGGTTGCGGAAGTCGGTCTCGAAGTAGGTCGCTCCGACGAGCACCCGATCGCCGAGGGGCTGCTCGAAGCCGCCGTCGAAGCCGAAGCTCTCCTCGGGCCGCAAGGCCGGATTCCCGAAGAACCGGAAGCCCGGGTAGTCCTGGTAGAGCTGGCTGAGGGTCGGCGGCTTGAAGCCGGTGCCGACGCTGCCCTTCAGGCGTGTCTCCATATAGGGCAGGATGTAGCTCGGTGCGATCCGGAACGTGGTCGCCCCGCCGAACTGGTCGTTCTCGTCGTGACGGATGTTGGCGACCAGGAAGGCGCGGTCGGTGATCGCCGATTGCAGCTCGGCGAAGCCGCCGGTGTTGCCGTTCGACTTGTCGATGCCGGTGGCCTGGAAACGCTCGTCCTCGCGCTGGGCACCGAAGAGCAGCAGGTGGCCGGGGCTAAGCTGGACGTCGCCACGATAGTCGAAGCGTGTGCGTTCGCCGAGATAGGTCGAGGGCGTCGGCGGCGCGAGCGGGTCGAGTGGGCCGGCGAACAGGCGGTCGAACTTGGAGTAGTTGGCGCCGAACACGTTGTGGAAGCCCGGTAGCGGCGTCCACTCGGCCTCGCCGCGCATGAGCAACTGCTGCTGGTCGTTGAGGTTTCGGTATGGCAGTGGCCGATAGGGAAAGCCGCCGTCCGCCTGGTCCAGGTAGGCGCTATCGGAGAAGCGCAAGACATAGTTCAGGCGGAAGGTATCGGTGAGCTGCGCGCCGAACTTGGTCGAAACCGTCTTGATGTCGGTGAAGGCGGTGCGCAGCGGCACGCCGACCGGCAGGAGCTCGAACGGTGTCACCGGCAGCGCGGCCTGGCGCAGGTGCTGCACGGAGAACGAGTAGTCGAAGATGCCCTCGGAGCCGGAGATGCGGCCGCCCTGGTTGGTGGTGCCGTAGGAGCCGCCCTCGGCAAAGGCAGTGGCCCGGGCCGGACCCTCGCCGCGCTTCGTCACGAACGAGATGACGCCGCCGATGGCGTCCGCACCGTAGAGGCCGCTCTGGGGGCCGCGCAGCACCTCCAGGCGAGAGAGATCCTCGGTTTGAAGCTGGCTGAAGTCGAAGGAGCGGTTCGGCGTCGAGGGGTCGTTGACGTCGATGCCGTCGATCAGGACCTTGACGTGGTTGGAGTTGGTACCGCGGATGAACACCGAGGTTTGGCCGCCCGCACCGCCGGTCTGGACGACGTTGAGGCCCGAGACTTGCCGGAGAGCGTCCGGCGCGGTGCGGACCTGCTGAGCCTGAAGCAGGTCGGAGGTCAGTACGGTGACGCTCGACCCGGTCTGTGTGACCGGCGTCGGCACGCCGGTGGCCGACACCGTGATCTCGGCGAGCGGGATGACAGCCTCGCCGCCTCGCGGCGCGTCCGCGAAGGGGGCGGCGACCTGCTGGGCATGGGCTGCAGGCGCGGCAAGCAGGGCCGGACCGGCGCAGGAGAGCGCCAGCACGCTCAGGCGAGCGCGTTGAAGGGAATGGGGCACGGGAGATGAGCCTCGGGCAACGGCAGTGGCACGTCACCGCGAACGAGGCCTCGGGTCACCGCCTCCACGCAGGATTGGCGGACCCTCGACACCCGCCAGGACACCCCGCCCAGCGCGTTTCGCGTGTGACCACGACTGACGGCAGGTCTCCTGGCTCGCGGGTCGCTGCCCTCTCACCGTCTTCCCGGGCGAGGCTGCCCAGTGACATGGTGGCGGAAGGCTCGCCGCTTACAGTTGCGGGGGCAGCCGCGGCATCGGGCTCATCACCCTCACCGCGTTCCCTTTTGATCCCCGAGGGGAACCGTCCCGGCCAGCTAAGCGACGCGGAGGCGCACGGTCAATCGCCTTGCTGCAACGCTTCGAAATATTCCTGAGGCCAGTACACGGCTGTTCCACGCTGAGAGCGCGACTCAGCAGCCGAGGGAGGAGCACCATCCCGCAACAGCGCACTCACCGAGCGGGTTCGAGCCGGTCGTACCCTTTGGCGCGGTAGATGATGACCGAGGCGATCCACGCCACGACGAAGATGCCGACCACGGCGAAGCCGGCCTCGCCCAGATTGTCGTTGAGCGTGCTCACCGCTTGCCACAGTCCGCCCGTGAGCCCGAGCTTGTCGCCGATCAGGCCGAGGGCCTCCAGGCCGCCGATGAACAGCGCGACCGTCGCCGAGGCCGCCGTGATGGTCAGGTTGTACCAGAGCTTGCGGACCGGGTTCGCGAGTGCCCAGCCGTAGGCGCCGGTCATCAGCACGCTGTCGGTCGTGTCCAGGAGCGTCATGCCCGCGGTGAACAGCGCCGGGAAGATCAGGATCGCCCAGAACGACAGGCCCTGCGTGGCCTGCGTCGCCGAAATCCCAAGCAGAGCGACCTCGGTCGCGGTATCGAAGCCCAACCCGAAGAGGAAGCCGATCGGGTACATGTGCCAGGAGCGCGAGACCACGCCGAAGATCCGGCGGAACAGGCGCGCCAACAGCCCTCGTCCAGCTAGGAGCGTGTTCAGGTCTTCGTCCACGATCTTCCCGCCTCGGCGCACGCGGCAGAACGCGGACCAGACGCCGCGCAGGATGAACAGGTTGGCGATGCCGATGACGAGCAGGAACGTCGCCGAGACCGCGGTGCCGATCACGCCGCCGAGGTCATGGAACTGGTCGAGGCTGTCCTTCATCGCCGCAGCCGTCACGGCGATCAGGCCCGAGGCCAGGATGACGATGGTGGAGTGGCCGAGGGAGAAGAAGAAGCCGACCGAGTGGGGCTTCTTGCCCTCCTGCATGAGCTTGCGCACCACGTTGTCGATGGCCGCGATGTGGTCTGCGTCGAAGGCGTGGCGCAGTCCGAAGCTGTAGGCGAGGAAGGCGGTCGAGAGCAGGACGGGCTTATTGGCGAAGGTCGTGAGTGCCGCTGCCCAGGCCGCGATGTTGGCGGCGATCAGGACGGCGTAGACGAGCCCGATCTTCACCCTGAGACGGGCGGGCTGATCGTCGAAGGGGTTGGGCAGCAAGGGTCCGCTCCGGATGGTAGGGCTCGTCTCAGCCAGGAATGCCCGTCAGAACCGCCCCGCCAGGGTCAGGCGCACCGCGGTCGGCTCGACCGGGTGGAAGTGTCGGTCGGCAACGGCGGCCGCCTCTCCGGGCAGGCGGGACTCGTAGAAGTAGGTGATCTGGTCGGCCCGGGCGTTCGTCAGGTTGAGCACGTCGAGGGCGAGGCTCACGCCATTGTCGAAGGCGTAGCCGATCCGGCCGTTGAGCAGGGCGGTCGGCTTCGAGCGCACCGAGTTGTCCTCGATCAGGGGCCGGGGGCCGAAATAGCGGAAGCGCAAGCTACCGAACCAACCCTGGCCCTCGCCGAACGTGACGCCCGCCGAGGCGATGGTGGTCGGTGCCTCCGGCACGCGCTGGCCGACGGGGTCATGGTCGGAGAAGCGTGCGTTGGTGATCGTCAGGTCGCCCTCCAGCCGCAGCCAGGGCGTGAGGGCGTAATGGTTGCTCCACTCGATGCCGAAACGGCGGGTCGGCCGGCTCGGCTCGGTGGTGCCGGTGTCGCCTTGGAAGAGGTTCTCGGAAGCGAAGTCGAGCCGGAACAGCGCGAGGCTCGTCTCCAGCCCGGCGATGGAGCGATTGCGGATCCCGACCTCGTAGCCCGTCGAGGGGACCAGGAAGGGCGAGCGGCTGATGTTGAACAGCGGGCTTGCCGGATCGACCGTCGCGGTGACGCCGCGGACGTCGTTCGAGTGGAAACCGCCGCCGTAGTTCAGGTAGATCTCGGTATCCGCCCACGGCCCGAACACCGCCCCGAGCTTCGGGTTGACGATGCTGTCGCGAGCGCGGCCCGAATTCGCCGGGGTGTCGGAGCGGACATCGGCGTAGTAGCCGTCGGCTCGGAAGCCGACGCTGGTGCGCAGCCAGTCGGTCCAGCGCACCCGGTTCTCGTAGTAGAACGCGGCGCTCGCTTCCAACACGTGGTCGTCAAGCACCGTCGAGCGGGTTTGCCGTGCCGTTGTGTTGAACAGCCCGACCCGGATGTCGTCGGTGCGGGTCTGGACACCAATCTCGTTCTCCATCGGCAACCCGAACAGGTCGCCTTGGAAGACCCTGGAGATCTCGCCACCGCCGAGCACGCGGGCATCGCGCTGGCGGAACTGGTCGCCGTTGACGGGGTCGTTGAGGAAGTAGGTGAGGTTGTTCCAGAGGTTCATCTGGTAGCGGATCACGTAGGCCGAGGCCCGGGTGATGCCGCCGGCATCCGACTGGCTCCAGCGCCCGGAGAGCGAGAAGCGCCCGGTATCGCCGCCATCAGTCGGATCCAGCGTGCCGTAGCGGCCGATGATGCCCTCCGCCACCGCTCGCTCCGGGATCTGGTTGGTGGCGTTCCACTTGGCCCAGTAGGCCATGCCGGTGACGGCGAATCCGTCGGTCGCGGTGCCCTGGCTGTAGCGGGCGACGCCGTTGAGCTTGCGAAGGGCATCGGGCACGACCCATGGCCCGTCATAGGTCTGCGCTTCGCCTGCCACGAGGAGGTTTCCCGCACCGAGCGGAACGGAGGCGGCCGAGAGCCCTCGCTTGAAGCCGAAGCTGCCCAGCGTGGTGAGCGCGATGTTGCGGTCGAGTTTGTCGAGATAGTCGATCCGCACCGACCCCGCCGAGGCGAAGTCGCCGTCGCGGACGAAGTACGGCCCCTTGTGGAACTCGACCGCGCCGACGAGCTCGGGGATCAGGAAGTTGAGGTCGGCGTAGCCCTGGCCATGGGCGTGGGTGCGCATGTTCACCGGCATACCGTCGACGTGGATGGCGATGTCGGTGCCGTGGTCGAGGTTGAAGCCGCGCAGGAAGAACTGGTTGGCTTTGCCCTCGCCGGAATGCTGGGTGACGATCAGGCCCGGCACGGATTCCAGCACCTCGCCCGGGCGAGTGATCGGGCGGCTGTTGATCGCTGCGCCGCTGATGATGCCCGCGCTCGCCGCGTCGACGGGGCGCAGCCCGCCGCCGATGCCGGTGGTGCCACCAGGATAGCCGGCGCTGGCGGCCCCAGCCACGCTGGGAAGCGGCGCCGTCACCTCGATTTCGTCGAGACGGATCTCGTCTTGGGCAAAGGCAGATGCAGGGAGGCTGACCGCGGCGAGAGCCGCGAGGAACAAGGAACGGGAGACGGCGGTCACAAGGGAGCCTTTACGGCAGTGGCACGTCACCGTGGAGGCACCGGAACACCCCGTCCGGCGCGGCCCACATGTGACCACGGCTGACGGCCGGTCTCCTGGCTCGCGGGTCACCGCCCTCCATCGTCTTCCCGGGATGACCCCAGTGACGTCGGTGATGCAGGGCTCGCCGCTCACAGTTGCGGGGGCAGCTGCGGATTAGGACCTGGGCCCTCACCGCATTCCCTTTTAATCCCCATAGGGAACCGTCGAGCCCAGCTACGCGGCGATACGGCACGCGGTCAAGTGAGGCGGCGCGCGGCGGCGCAGGCACCACCGATGCCGGCGAATGCTGCGGTGGAGTTTGCTTCGGCACGAAAAAAGCCGGGTTGGGGAAGATCCCCACCCGGCTTCCAATGCTTCAGCGGGTGACCGCACGCGCGCGGATGACCCGCACGCCATCGTCGTTGACATCCTAGCGCATGAGCACCGGAGTGAGATGGCGCCCCGTGGACCCGGCCGGCCTTGGAATACGACGGTTCCAGTGCGTGGCCACCAGTGCAGGATTTCGCCTTCATCTGAGCGGAACCGATGCAGTCCCTCGCGGTCGTGCCATGACCAATCCCCGAACACCCCGCAGTCGAGGGCGGCATTTTGCAGGTCCAGCAGCGAGCCATTGTGTTTCAGTTTCATCGTGCGATCTCCGGCGCCGGCAAAAGTTCCGGCGAAGATTATTTTACCGAGTCGTGGTTTGGCCTAATGGGACACCTAAATCTGGGACCTCCAGGCTGCAGAGGCTTTGACGGCCTGACGCAGGACGGGCCGTCCGGCGCCGCCGGCCAACGTGACCCGGGCTCGCCTCGTCCCTGAGGCTGCCTACGAAGGCACGCTGCTGGCCGGTCTACGCAACGCATCCCGCGGCGCCTCGAGTCGTGTGCTGTTCACGCGATTCGGCGGGGGTGCCCCTGGCAACGCGGACGCCTAGTTCGACGCCGCCATTCTGCGGGCGCTGCTGCTAGAACGACGGCACAACCTTAAACGCGCATATTGTCACCCATAGCCCCCCAATTTCAGGCCTTCGGCGTTTCGTAGATCGTTACCCGTCCGAGATAATTTGCTGACTAAACTGTCTGCACTACGCCGTACGATATCATAATCTAATTGTTCTATCTGGGTTCGGCGCTGATATCCTAAGTCATGAGTCGGTAAAATACAATTTTAACCGCAGCTTCCCCCGATCGTTGGTATGCCAACGCTTTCAAGACCTGCATTCATCAGCTTGCAATGTGCTTCCGATGCGGAGTGAATATGGAAAGTCATGTGCATATAGACACTGATTTCCACATCACCACATTGGTACATGCTTATAGCGACATGCTGATCATGAAGATGGGAGAAGGGTACACCCCCTACATCCTCTCCCTCCTACACAAGCCACTTCGGGGCCCCCGGGAGTGGGTACTGGGGGAGATGAAGCAGGGGATCACTGAGGCCTACAAGACCCTCTTGCTCCGGGTTGCCCGCAAGCCCCGCTCCCCCGCCCACCGCAATCGCCTCCCCGAATGGGTCCTCGTTCCGGACTGGCCCGTGCCGAAGGGGGTGAAGGCGAGCCTGCGCGAGGTCACGCTCAACAACGGGTTGCACTACCAGGGTCTCGCCCTTATGCCGAGACCTCGGGCTGGCGCGATGGCCAGGGGCGCCAGCTCCGGCAGCGACTGCGCAACGAAGACCTACTCGCCCGTGTTCGGGTCACCCGCGTGGTGCTGGCGGCCGCGCACCGCGATTATGACACGGCCAACAACGAGAGCGCCAACCTCGCAGCCTTCTGCCAACGCTGCCACATGCGGCATGACCGCGACGAGCATCAGCGCCGCCGCTGGCGGACCCTGTTCCGGCGCAAGGCGTTGGGTGATCTGTTCCAAAGTCCCTACCCCGCTGCTCCGACAGTGCCGACTATCTCCAGTCAGAGATCGCGCTGACATTGGCGGCGCGAGCCGCGCGCAAATGCGAGCAGCATCTATGCTGCGTTGCTAACTTCCCAACACGATAAAGTGCTTGCTTGTGCAAACACTGCCGGCTTGCCTTGGAAGATGCCACAAGCTGGCGCGCGATGCTTCGCGCTAAGATGCACGTCTACGGGCGAGCATATGGTTTGTCGTGTCAAAATAGAGCCGATCGAGCACACTTGCTCAGCGAGCACAGCGGCACAGAGTACACTCCCCTTCCCCCTCTCACCCGGGAAGCACAAGCATTACCCTCCCCTCCTCCCCCTCCTTCCTCAGCCGAGCTCGACAGCAAGCCGCGACCGGCCACGGACCCCTGGCGGCACCCCGTCTTTGTGCGGGAATAGGGAATCCCCATTCCGCTTTATATTGAGGGGCTGCAGAGGCTGAATGAAGCTAGTCAGAGTGCGGACACCGGACGTCTGCAGGGCGCCACTTTCCGACCTTCAATCACTTCAGCTGGAGTGGCAGCTCGTCACCTGATAGCGGACCTCTCGCAGGCCGGCGAGTTCCATTATCAAAAAACCCATTAACAGTTGGTCGCGATAGCTTTTCGTCGACAAATATAAAATAGCGGCGCATTCTTGGCGGCGATCACTAAGCTAACGATTTTAGTGGTCTTCACGGCCAAGGATCAGATTATAATGCTGCAGAATTGGGCTTGGCAGGAATCGCAGCGGAAGGATCGGGGCCTCACACTGGCATAGCGAAAGCGAGCGCACTGGCGCTCGAAGGTACGTGCGACCAAGGCCGGGTAAGGCAACGCGCTCTATCCCGTTGTCAAGGCTGCCCGATCCGCATGTGGAGGCGGCGTTTCCAAGGGCTGCGCAGTCGCTTGCGCGGCGGCTGCCGGCTTGCTGGGACATCGGGGTCGTTGCAGTCGATCTGCGCCAGGGCAGCGGCGCCCGCTTCCACCGATCCCGGCTCGCCCCCTGCAGCCGGCCCGGCGGCACATGCTTGACATGTTCCCAATCACGCAGGCGCTGCGACAGCATCCCTCTCCACTTCGATCGTCTTAGGATCAGCAACGGTTCCGCGCCCCGCCACGTATCGTCGGCCACTGACTGGTCATGTCTGGGAGGCCGGAGCCATCATGGCTGATGATCACCTATATCATTTTTCTCTATTTGATGAACAACCGCTCTACACGCACGATCCTTCCGACTGGGCGCATACAAGAACGCCGTCACGCGCGGTCGCCCGAAAGAACAACCGGAGAAATCATGCCCAATCACCGCGACCTGCGCACATTCTCTGACGTCTGACGGACAGCGGCATCATGCAGCCGAACTGGGTCGTGCTGTCGCTCACTTTGGCCTACTTGGCAGCGATGGGGTTGATCAGCGTCGTCGCGCGCCGTCACGCCAGGAGCGCCGGCAGCTTCACGTCGGGAGGAGTGCGTTACCCGGCAGTCCTGATCGGCTTCCTGCTCATGTCCGAGTTCATCGGTACGGCGGCGAGCGTCGGCACGACGCAGACCGCCGTGAAGGTCGGCCTCTCGGCGGCCTGGAACATCGTGGCCCTCGGCGTCGGCTTCATGCTGTACGCCTTCTTCCTGGCCCGTCGCTTCAAGACGCTCGGCGAGAATACCATCTCGGGCGCGCTGGCCCGCGCCTATGGACGCCCGACCAAGCTCGCCACCTCGGTCATCATGATCTTCGCCCTGCAGATCGTGGCGATCTCGACCTACGCGGGCGGCGGCTCCATCCTGGCGGGGCTGCTCGGGATGGACCGCACCACGGCGATCGTCATCACCGGCGCGGTGGCGACGCTCTACGTCGGCATCGGCGGCATGCGCTCCGTGATCACCACCAATGTGCTGCACGCCGTCGTCAAGTACGTCGGCATCCTGGTCGCAGCGGCCTTCGCCGTCTCGCAAATCGGCGGCCTCGGGTCCCTGCAGGCACAGGTTCCGGCCCGGATGTTTGCTGTCGACACCGTCGGCTGGTCCCAGATCCTGGCTTGGCTCGTGGCCGGGATCGGCGCGGTCTTCTCGACACAATACGTGATCCAGGCGATCAACACCGTGGAGGACGGTCGCACCGCCCAGGCCGCGAGCTTCTGGTGCGCAATCCTTCTCGTTCCGTTCGGCCTGCTGGCCGCCCTCGTCGGCGTGTGCGCGGGCGCCTTGATGCCGAACGTGCCGCCGATCGGGGTGCTGCCGGCGCTGATCGGCCGGATGGACGACGTCCTTGCCGCGGTCGTGGTCGCGGGCCTCGCCGGTTCGCTGTTCGGCACGATCTCGGCGCTCAGCATCGGTGCGGCGACGCTCCTCTACAAGGATTTCTACATACCCCTTCGCGGCGATGTGGAAGGACGCGGCTCGCTCGCCTTCGTGCGTGCGGCGACGATCGTGGTGGGGCTGCTGCCGATCCCGCTCGCGATCTACGCGCCGGATATCCTGAAGGTTACCTTCCTCGCCAAGTCCCTGCGCACCACTCTCGCGGTCCTGGTCCTGTTCGCCTTCTACGCGCCACACGTGGCGCGGCCGCGGGCCGCATTCGTCAGCATCGTCGCGTCCCTCGTGCTGACGATCAGCTGGTTCCTGGCGGGCGACCCATTCGGGATCGACAATGCCTACGTGGCTCTGGTCATCCCACTGGTCGTGATGGGGACGGATCACCTGCTGAAGCGGTCAGGCGCGGACATCCCGGCCTCTGTTCCGGTATCCCTGCGACAGAAGTAGAAGCGAGGCTGGGCATGGCGACGGCTGGCTGCTTTCGGCACCGGGTGCTAGGCTGTTCTCATGTCTGATGCTCTCGAAATCACGTACGGAGATTTCGGCCGCGTTGCCCTGCTCGACATGGATCGCGGGTTGGTTCGCCACGCCCATCCGCACTGCCACGTGCTGCTGAAGGTCGAGGGTGACGACACGCAGTTCCTGGTCGGCGACCGGGTGATCAACTTGACCGACAGCCAGGCGGTCCTCGTCAACGCGTGGGAGACCCACGCCTACGTCCACGATCCGCGCCGCGAGCCGTCGATGATCCTCGCGCTGTACATCGAGCCGGCATGGCTCGGCGCCTTCCGGCACAATTGGTCGGCGAGCGCCGCACCGGGCTTCTTCGACGAGCCCGCCGGGCTGATCACCGCGGCGATCCGCGGTCTCGTGCGGGATCTCGCCGCCGAGATGGTCTACACCCCCGGTTCACCGCGCATCCGAGGCGAGCTGCTGCCGGGACTGATGATCGCCCTGATCGAGCGGTTCACGAAGTGGCGCGAGATCGGAACCTCCCTGCGCGAAGCAGGGCGGCGCCCGCGGGGAGACTGGCGTGTGCAGCGGGCCATGGCCCGGATGCGCGGCGAGGACGGGCTCGGCCTCAGCGCCGAAGCCCTGGCCCGCGAAGCCGGCCTGTCGCGCGCCCATTTCTACCGCCTGTTCGAGCAGACGACCGGCGCCTCGCCGCACGTCTTCCTCAACTCGATCCGGATCGAGCGCGCCGTCGAGGCGATCGTCGCGGGCGACGAGAGCCTTTCGGATCTCGGCACGAAGCTCGGCTTCGCGGCACCCGCGCATTTCTCGCGCTTCTTCCGCGACCACGTCAGCGTGCCCCCGAGCGTCTTCCGCGGCATCGTCCGCCGCTCGGCCGGCTTCGCGGCCTGATCCCACCCGCCGCAACTCACGCGCTGCTCCCCTGCCTGCACGACCGCCGCCCATTGCCGGACGGGGTGCGACGCTCGCCTGTCCCGTGCGCCGGAGAAGCAAGGGTCGCACCCCTGCACCAGCAAGCCCGCCCGGACGTCACGATGCCGGTCCGCGGATTTTGAGACGTTTCGGTAAGTCGTGAGACGGGGGCGTCTCACGTCCCGCGGCGGGGTCGATGCAGTTTGCACTCACGAGGCCTCCATAGAGCCTCGAACGAGGAAGCGAGCATTGGGCATCGAGCACAGCCGTTTCGTCGGGCAGTCGGTCGAGCGCGTCGAGGACGCCGCTCTGCTGTCCGGACGCGGACGCTACATCGACGATCTCGGGCACAAGCCCGGTACGCTGCACGCGGCGATCCTGCGCTCCCCTCACGCGCACGCCGACATCCTCGGCCTCGACGCCGACGCGGCCCGCGCGCTCCCGGGCGTGGTCGCGGTGCTCACCGGACACGATCTCGCCGACGTCGCCGGTCCCCTCGTCCCGGCGCTCCGCGCCGCCGTGGACGCACGGGCGATCGCTGTCGACCGGGTGCGCTACGTCGGCGAGCCGGTCGCCGTGGTCGTGGCGCAGGATCGTTACGTCGCCGAGGACGGCTGCGACCTGATCGAGGTCGAGTACCGCGCCCGCCCGGCGATGGTCGATCCGCTGGCAGCGCTGGCCGAGGACGCGCCCGTCCTGCACGAGGGCGTCGGGCAGAACCTCGTCAGCGACCGCGCCTTCAGGTACGGCGACCCGGACGCCGCCTTCGCGCAGGCCCGCCACACCCTCTCGGTGACGGTCCGCTATCCCCGGAACACCGGTTCGCCGATGGAGACCTACGGGGTCGTCGCCGAGTACGACCCGAGCGACGATTCCTACGATCTCCTCGCGAACTTCCAGGGCCCCTTCAGCATCCATGCCGTGGTGGCCCGCGCCCTCAAGGTACCGGGCAACCGCCTGCGGCTGCGCACGCCGCCGGATTCCGGCGGCAGCTTCGGCGTGAAGCAGGGCGTCGCCCCCTACGCGGTCCTGATCTGCGCCGCCGCCCGCAAGGTCGGGCGCCCGGTCAAGTGGATCGAGGACCGGATGGAGCACCTCGCCGCCTCGGTCTCGGCGACGAACCGCGTCACCACCCTGACGGCCGCCTTCGACGGCGAGGGCCGCATCGCTGCCCTCGACTGGGACCAGGTCGAGGATTGCGGCGCCACCCTGCGCGCACCGGAGCCGGCGACCCTGTACCGGATGCACGGCAACATGACCGGCGCCTACGCGATCCGGCACGTGCGCATCCGCAACCGGGTGGTGGTCACCAACAAGACGCCGACCGGCCTCGTGCGCGGCTTCGGCGGCCCGCAGGTCTACTACCCTCTCGAGCGCCTCGTGCAGCGCATCGCCGCGACGCTCGGGCTCGACCCGCTCGACGTGATTCGCCGGAACCTGATCCCGGCGGACGCCTTCCCGTACCGCACCGCGACCGGGGCACTGTACGACTCGGGCGACTATCAGCGCGCCCTCGACGAGGCCGTTCGCGATGGTGGTCTCGACGCTCTGCGCCGCCGTCGCGAGGCGGCGCGGGCGGAGGGCCGGCTCTACGGCATCGGCTTTACCGCCGCGGTCGAGCCCAGCGTCTCGAACATGGGCTACATCACCACGGTGCTGACGGCCGCCGAGCGCGCCAAGGCCGGCCCGAAGAACGGCGCGCAGGCCACCGCCACCGTCACTCTCGATCCGGTCGGCTCGGTGACCGTGCAGGTCGCCTCGGTGCCGCAGGGCCAGGGCCATCGCACCGTTCTCGCCCAGGTCGTGGCCGACGTCTTCGGCATCCCGCTCGATCAGGTCCGGGTGACCACGGATCTCGACACCGCCAAGGACGCGTGGTCGATCGCCTCGGGCAATTATTCGAGCCGCTTCGCCGCCGCGGTCGCCGGGGTGGCCTACCAGGCCGCCACGCGCCTGCGCGACCGGCTCGCCCAGGTGGCGGCGGCCCAGCTCAACGTGCGGGCCGACGACCTCGTCTTCGCGGGCGGCCGCGTAGCGTCGCGGACGAACCCGGACGCCGCGCTGCCCTTCGCGCGCGTCGCCGCGACGAGCCACTGGTCGCCGGGCCTCGTGCCCGACGAGGTCGGCTCCGTCATCCGCGAGACGGCGTTCTGGACGCCGCCGGAGCTGGCAGCACCCGACGAGGGCGATGCCGTCAACTCCTCGCTGTGTCACGGCTTCATCTTCGATTTCTGCGGCGTGGAGGTGGATCGGGCGACGGGCAAGCTCATCATCGACCGCTACGTCTCGATGCACGATTGCGGCCGGATCCTCCACCCTGGCATGGTCGAGGGCCAGGTGCGCGGCGGCTTCGCCCAGGCGCTCGGCGCCGCCGTGTACGAGGAGCTCGCCTACGGCGAGGACGGCGCCTTCCTGTCAGGCACCTTCGCCGATTACCTCTTGCCGACCGCAACCGAGATCCCCGACCTCGTCGTCCTGCATCTCGAGAGTCCCTCTCCTTTCACACCCCTCGGAGCGAAGGGCGTAGGCGAGGGCAACTGCATGTCAACGCCGGTCTGCCTCGCCAATGCGGTGGCGGACGCGCTCGGGATCGACGCTATCGACCTGCCGCTGACGCCCGCCAAGCTCGCCGCGCTCAGCGAGCGCAGCGACGAGCCGGCTCCCCCGCAGGGCCGCACCGTGCAGGCGCAGGCCCGCCCGGGCGACCGGACCATGCGCGGCGAGGGTGAAGCCCGGGTGGCGGCAGCCCCGGAGGCGGTCTGGGCGATGCTGCTCGACCCCGCCGTGCTAACCTCGGTGATCCCGGGCGCGCATGGCGTGCGCAAGCTGTCGGAGACGCATTTCCGAGCCGACGTGACCCTCGGCGTCGGCCCCGTGAAGGGCCGCTACAAGGCCGACATCACGCTCTCGGATCTCGATCCGCCCCGGGCCGCGACGTTGTCGGGCACCGTGACGGGGGCGCTCGGCAACGGCGGCGGCAGCGGGCGGATCACCCTGGCGCCGGACGCCCGAGGCGGGACGCGCATCGGCTACGCCTACGAGGCCTCCGTCGGCGGCAAGGTCGCGGCGGTGGGTGGCCGTCTCCTCGACGGGGCGGCCCGGGTGATCATCGGCGGCTTCTTCTCCGCCCTCGCGCGCCGTGCCGGCGGCGAGTCCCGGCCCGGCCTGCTGCGCCGGCTCCTCGCGCGCCTGGGGGTCTCCGCATGAAGCCCGCCCGCTTCGACTACCTGCGCGCCGCGAGCCTCGACGAGGTTCTGGAGGCGCTGACCCGCCATCGCGACGAGGCCCGCATCGTCGCGGGCGGCCAGTCGCTCGTGCCGATGCTGAACATGCGGCTAACGAAGCCCGCGCTGATCGTCGACCTCATGCGGATCGAGACGCTGCGGTCGCCCCGCCGCGAGAACGGCGCCCTCGTCATCCCGGCGGGCGCGCGGCAGACGCTCCTGCTCGACCGGCCGGGCCTCGCTGACGAGGTGCCGCTCCTGGCCGCAGCCCTCCCCTTCGTCGGCCACGTCCAGACCCGGGCGCGGGGCACCCTGTGCGGCTCCGTCGCCCATGCCGACCCCAGCGCCGAGATCCCGCTCTGCCTCGTCGCCCTCGAGGGCGAGGTGCATCTGCGCTCCGCCAAGCGGGCGCGGCGGGTACGGGCCGACGACTTCTTCGTCGGGATGATGGTGACCGACCGGGCCGACGACGAGCTCGTCGAGGCGATCGCCCTGCCGGTGCGCAGGCCGGGCTCCGGCTACGCCTTCGCGGAGATGGCCCGGCGCCACGGCGATTTCGCCATCGTGGCCTGCGCGGCCGTGGTCGACGGGCAGCGGATGCGCCTCGCGGTGGGCGGCGTCGCCGACCGGCCGACCGCCCGCGACTGGCCGCTCCTAGACGGCGCCGCCCTCGACGACGCCCTCAACGCCCTCGCCTGGGACCTCGGCGCAGGGGACGACGTCCACGCCACTGCCCGCTACCGCCGCAACCTCGTGCGCCGCCTCGGCCGCAAGGTCCTCGAACAGGCCGCAGAGGAGGCCCGCCGATGCCACGGCTAGACGCGACGCGACGCCACGAGGTCGCCTTCACGCTGAACGGCGCCCCCGCCCGGGTCGAGGTCGAACCGCGGACGCTGCTCACCGACGCGCTCCGCCACGGCCTCGGCATGACCGGCACCCATGTCGGCTGCGAGCATGGTGTCTGCGGCGCCTGCACGATCACCATCGACGGGTTGCCCGCCCGCGCCTGCCTGACGCTCGCCGTCGCCGTGGAGGGCAGCGACGTGCGCACCGTCGAAGGGCTGGCGCCGGAACCCGGCCGGCTCGGCGTGCTCCAGGCGGCCTTCCGGCGCCACCACGCCCTGCAATGCGGCTTCTGCACCGCCGGCATCCTGATGTCGCTCGACGCCTACCTGCGGCACCGCCCGCACGCGACGCAGGGAGAGCTCACCGAGGTGATCGGCGGGCATCTCTGCCGCTGCACCGGCTACGCCCCGATCATCGCGGCCGCCGTCGAGGCCGCCGCCCTGCTGCGCGGCGAACCGACCGAGGAGACCCCATCCCATGCTTGACCTTGGCACCAGCTTCCTGGCGAGCGTGTCCCGCGACCCGCGGGGCATCGCCATCGTCGACGGGGAGATCCGCCTCACCTACGCGGAGTGGTATGGGCTGATCTCCTCCGTGGTCGCGGGCCTCGACGCGCTCGGCCTTAAGCCCGGCGACCACCTCGTCACGGTGCTGCAGAACCGCCTGGAAGCGGCGACGCTCCACTGGGCCTGCCAGTTCGCCGGCCTCGTGCTCACGCCGGTCAACTGGCGGGCGAATCCCGACGAGATCGACTTCGTGGTCGAGAACGCGGAGGCGAAGGCGGTCGCTTACGAGGGCGTCTCGGCCGCGAGCGTGCGGGCGAGTGCCGCCGCCCGCCTCTGCCCGCGCATCGTCGTCGGCGTGGAGCCCGAGCCCGGCGAGACGCGCTTTGCCGACCTCGCCGCCGTGCCGGCCGAGCCGGTCGCGCCACGGGCCGATGCCGAGGCGGTCTCGCTGATGCTCTACACGTCGGGCACCACGGCGAAACCCAAGGGCGTGCCGCGCCGCCACCGCACGGAGCGCGCCGCCGCCCTCGCCCACGTGGCCCAGAACCTCTATGGCCGCGGCGAGCGGACCCTCGGCGTCATGCCGCTCTACCACACGATGGGGGTGCGCTCGCTGCTCGCCATGTCGCTCATCGGTGGCACCTTCGTGTGCCTGCCGCGCTTCGACGTGGCGGGCGCGCTGCGTCTGATCGCGGCTGAGAGGGTGACGAACCTCTACCTCGTGCCGACGCTCTACCACGACCTCGTCCACCATCCGGACTTCGCCGCGACCGACACGTCGTCGGTGCGCAAGCTCGGCTTCGCGGGCGCGCCGATGACGGACGGCCTCCTCGGCCGGCTGACCGAGGCGTTCCGGCCGGACCTCTTCGTCAACCATTACGGCTCGTCGGAGGTCTACACCTTCACGATCAACCAGGACGCCGCGGTGAAGCCCGGCTCGGCGGGGCGGGCCGGCCTCAACACCCTGGTGCGGATCGTCCCGCTCGCGGCCACCGATCCGCACGCGGCCGCCGCCCCCGGCGAGGAGGGCGAGATCGCCGTGATCGCGCGCGGCGACGAGGCCTTCGAGGGCTACTGGCGCCGCCCGGAGGCCGACGCGAAGGCGTTCCGCGACGGCTGGTACTTCACGGGCGACACCGGCTTCATGGACGGCGATGGCGACGTGTTCGTGACCGGCCGGGTCGATGACATGATCATCACGGGCGGGGAGAACGTCTCTCCGGTCGAGATCGAGAGCTGCCTGTCGCTGCACCCGGCCGTCTCGGAGATCGCCGTGGTCGGCCTGCCCGACGAGCGCTGGGGGAAGGTGGTCACCGCCTTCGTCAAGCGCCGTGCGTCCGTCGACGAAGCCGATCTCGACGCGCATTGCCGCGCGGCCGGGCTGCCGAGCCACAAGCTCCCACGCGCCTACGTGTTCGTCGCCGCGATCCCGAAATCCCCGGTCGGCAAGCTCCTGCGCCGCCAGCTCGTCGCGGGCGCGTACGAGGCAGAGGCGGCGAGCGACCCCTCCGCCGCCGCCTGACGCAATTCCCTCCCCCCCAAAGGCCTTGTCTCCAAGGTCAACGAGAGAGTGACCCCATGACCAGTGATTCCCGGACCAGCGACCCCCGGCTTTCCAACCTCGACGGCTTCCGCGTCGAAATCGACCCCGCCCGTGAACGCGCCGACGTCATCCTGGCCCGCCCGCCCATGAACGTGATCGAGATGCCCCAACGTGACCAGATCCGGAAGGTGTTCGAGGCCCTCGACGAAGATGACCGCGTCCGCGTGATCGTGCTGCGCGCCGAGGGCGAACACTTCTCCTCCGGCGGCTACATCAAGGGCTTCCTCGACGCCTCGCCCGAGCATGTCTCCAAGCTCGCCTGGAACATGGCGGCGCCGGCCCGCTGTGCCAAGCCCGTGATCGCGGCCAACCGCGGCTATACGTTCGGCGTTGGCTTCGAGATCTCGCTCGCCTGCGACTTCCGCATCGTCTCGGAGACCTGCCGGTACGCGTTGCCCGAGCAGAAGCTCGGCCAGATCCCAGGCTCCGGGGGCTCAGCCCGCCTGCAGAAGATCGTCGGCATCACCCGCACCAAGGATATCGTGATGCGCTCGAAGCGCATTCCCGGCCGGCAGGCGCTGGAATGGGGGATCGCCACCGAGTGCGTGCCGGACGGCGAACTCGAAGCCGCCGTCGACGCGCTGGTGGAGGAGCTGCGCGGCTTCTCGCCCATCGCCCAGCGCACGGCCAAGAAGCTCCTCAACGACACCGAGGACTCGACCCTCTCGATCGCCATCGAACTCGAGGGCCACTGCTACAGCCGCCTGCGCCAGTCCGACGACTTCCGCGAGGGCGTCGAGGCCTTCCACGCCAAGCGCAAGCCGAGCTTCCGCGGCTCGTAGCGCTGCCCCGCCCCAGCCGGCGACAAGAACCAGCGCCAGGAACCAGCGCCAAGAGGCGGCCGGGCGGCCCCGAAATCGACCCTCATGACCATCGGAAGGCCCGGCCGCACCGGCCGGGCCAACGATGCCGCGTGCCCAAAGGAGGAAACCCGATGTCCGCCGCCACCACGATTCCCGTGTCCGAGGCCTTGCCCAAGCCGACGACCCGCCAGACCGCCACCGCCGCCATGGCCTCGCTGTTCGGATGGGGCCTCGACCTGTTCGACCTCTTCATCCTGCTCTACGTTGCTCCCGTCATCGGGACACTGTTCTTCCCCGCCGACAAGCCGATGCTGTCGCTTGCGGGCGCCTACGCATCATTCGCCGTCACGCTGCTGATCCGTCCCCTCGGCTCGGCCCTGTTCGGGTCCTACGCCGATCGCCTCGGCCGGCGGCGCGCGCTGATGATCGCCGTGGTCGGGGTCGGCGTCTCGACCGCGGCCTTCGGGCTCCTGCCCACGGTCGGTCAGATCGGCTGGGCCGCTACGGCGATCTTCCTCGCATTCCGCCTGATCCAAGGCATCTTCGTCGGCGGCGTGGTCGCGGCCTCGCACACGATCGGTACCGAATCCGTCCCCGAGCGGTGGCGCGGCCTGATGTCGGGCGCAGTCGGCGGCGGCGGCGCGGCGATCGGCGGGTTACTGGCCTCGCTGGTCTTCTACGTGATCTCCCTGCTGGCACCCGGCGAGGCCTTCGCCTCCTGGGGCTGGCGGGCGATGTTCTTCTCGGGGCTCCTGACCTCGGCCGTCGGCCTGGTCCTGTTCCGCAACCTTGAGGAATCGCCGATCTTCCGACAGCTCCAGGCGGAGAAGTCGGCGCGCCGCGCCGGGGCACCCGTGGTCGCCTCGCCGGTGCGTGCCCTGTTCTCGGCCGAGTACATCAGGGCCTTCCTGGTCTCGACCCTGATCTCGTTCGGCGGTGGCGCAGCCTACTATCTCACCTCCGGCTACCTGCCGACCTACCTCAAGCTCGTGAATGGCGTTCCGAATGCGACCGCGTCGATGATGCTCATCGCCGCCAACGTCGCCGCCGCATTCGGCGCCTGCGCGCTCGGCGAACTGAGTCAGCGCATCGGACGCCGATCGAGCTTCCTGCTCATGGGCGCAGTGCGACTGGTGGCCTTCCCGGCGCTCTTCCTCGCCATGGCCCAGACCACCGACACTGCGCTCCTCACAGTCTACGTCATGCTCCTGTCCCTCATCGCCAACGCGAGCTACGGCCCGCTGCTGATCTTTCTCAACGAGAAGTTCCCGACCGCTTTGCGCGCCACCGGCACCGGCCTGACCTGGAACGTCGGCTTCGCGCTGGGCGGCATGCTGCCGACGCTGGTGTCGCTGGCGGTCGACGGTCCCGGCCAGATCCCGATGATGCTCGCGATCTTCACGACCGCCGTCACCGCCGTCTACCTCGTTGGCGCCTTCATGACGGAGGAGACGCGGGGCAACCTCGAGCGCATCTGAGCGCTCCCTTCTCTGCAGACTTGTACCTGCCGCTGATCCCGGGACCGGCCAGGGCATACCTGGCCGGTCACTCCCGTTTCCGAAGGAATGTGCGATGGACGCCCACGCGCTCTGGGCCTTTGCCCTTGCTCTCTATGGCCGTCCGGGGGCCGCGCCGGCCTGCCTCGCCCTCCAGGACGAAGCGGCGGCGGACGTGACACTCGTGCTCTACCTGATCTGGTGCGCGGAGACTGGCCGGCCTCTCAATGCAGAAGCGGTCCGGTCGGCCGACGCCGCCGTCGCGCCGTGGCGCGCAGCCGTGGTCGCACCGCTCAGAGCCGTGCGCAGGGCCATGAAGGCGCCCCTCCTGCCCGGCCTCGCGACAGAGTCGCTACGGGACAGGATCAAGGCCTCGGAAATTGAGGCGGAGCGCCTCGCCCTGGTAATACTCGCGGGGCGCGCGCCCGCTCCGGAGCCGTCCGCTCCCGAGCCCCTCGCAGCGGCAAACCGATACCTCGACCTTTACGCCGTTCATCTCGGCCGGCCCCTGCCGCGAGTCCCCCGCGAGGCGCTGCTCCGGGCTTTGGCAGAAGCATGACCTCAAGAACTGGCGTCGCGCCAGCGCCGGACCCGCCCGGATTCGATCTCGAAGAGGTCGAGTACCCGGCCGAGCGTGTGGTCGATCATCTCGGCGAGGCTCTCGGGCCGCGCGTAGAAGGCAGGGACCGGAGGCGCGATGATCGCCCCCATCTCCGACAGGGCCGTCATGGTGCGCAGGTGGCCAGTATGCAGGGGGGTCTCTCGCACCATGAGGACGAGACGGCGCCGCTCCTTCAGCACCACGTCCGCGGCCCGGGTCAGCAGGCCAGAGGTCACGCCGGTGGCGATCTCAGCCATACTGCGCATCGAGCATGGCGCCACGACCATGCCGCGGGTGCGGAAGGAACCGGAGGAGATCGCCGCGCCAATATCGGCCTGCGCGTACGTCCGGGCGGCCAGTACGCGCACCTCTGAGACCTTGAGGTCGGTCTCGTGGGCGAGCGTCACCTCGGCCGAGCGCGACATCACGAGATGTGCCGGAATGTCGAGGTCGCGCAGGATCTCCAGCAGGCGGATCCCATAGATCACGCCCGAGGCCCCCGAGATGCCGACCACCAGGGGCAGGTTCGTCACGGCACTGTACCCTCGACGAGGCCCGGCGCCTGATAGATGTGTTTCAGTTCCGTGAAGTCATGGACTGCGTCGTAGCTGTGCAAGCGCCCCAGGCCGCTCTGCCGGTAACCGCCGGTTTCGGCTTCGGCGAACAGCTTGTTGTGGTCGTTGATCCAGACCGTGCCGTTGCGCAGCGCCCGGGCCACCCGCAGCGCCCGCGCCCCGTCGCGGGTCCAGACGCTGGCGGAGAGACCGAACATGGTATCGTTCGCCCGCGCCACCGCCTCGGCCTCGGTGTCGAAGGCTTCGAGCACTACGAAGGGCCCGAAGATCTCCTCCTGCACGAAGTCCGCATGCGGATCGTCGTGCGCGACGAGGGCCGGCGTGAGGAAGGCGCCACGCGCCCTCGCCTCGTCGGGAATCGTGGCCCGCAGCAGCACCCGGTCGGCCGCTGCGCAGGCTGCCTCCATCCGGGCCGCGACCGCGTCGCGGCTCGCCCGGTCGATCAGCGGGCCCATCTGCGTGCCAGCCTCGAGGCCCGGTCCGACCCGCAGGTCGGCCAGGGCAGCGGTCAGAGCGTCGCGCATCGCGGGCAGCCCCGCACGGTGGACGAGGACGCGCCGCGCAGCGGTACATTGCTGACCCGAGATGACCGTCGCGGCGGCGGCAAGCTTGCGCGCGACGTCGCCGATCTCCGCGTCGGGGAAAACGAGGCAGGCGGATTTTCCCCCGAGTTCCAGCGAGAGCTTCTTCATGCTGTCGGCGGCGGCCCGCATGATCGCCTTGCCGGTCGCCGTCGAACCGGTGAAGCTTAGGACGTCGACGTCGTGCGACACCGACAGGTGCTGGGCACCTGCGTGCCCGGTCTCGACCACAACGTTGACGACGCCCGGCGGCAGCCCGGGGGCGGTCAAGAGCGGCGCCATCAGGGCCGCGTTGAACACTGCCGTCTGCGCGGCGGGCTTGACGACGGTGGTGCAGCCCGCGGCCAGCGCCGGAGCGAGCGAGCGGACGAGCAGCACCGCGGGCGCGTTCCACGGCACGATGATGCCGGCGACGCCGGCCGGCTCGCGCTGCATGGTCGAGAGCACGCCGGGCTCGGGTTCCAGTACGTGGCCCGGTATGTGGCGGGCGAGGCCCGCGTAGTAGAGGATCTCGGAAATCGCGCCCGCGAGTTCCCCGCGCGCCTGCGCGAGCGGCTTGCCGTTGTCGCGGGTCAGGAGTTCGGCGAGGGGCTCCTTGCCGGTTTCGAGCGCGGCCGCCCAGTGCAGCAGCACCGTTTGCCGCAACCGAGGCGACGACGCCCAGATGCCCCGGTCGAAGGCCCGTCGCGCGGCGGCGACGGCTGCTTCGGCCTCCCGGGCGCCACCCTGCGCGAGGTGGCCGACCCGCTCGCCGCTCGCCGGATCGAGGCTGTCCGCCTCCGGCTGGCCGTAGGCCTCCCCGTCGATCCAGTGGCGTGCCACCGCGTCCATGCCTGCTTCCCCGCTCTCTGATGTGCGTCCCGGGCCTGGGCGCCGGGTTGGGGCGGAATGGTAGGGTTGAGGGTGTTTTCCTGTCGAATAAGGATGGATGATGCGGGCGATCAGCGGGACGTCGGTTCGCCGGTCAGGGACCCGTGACGATATGGGCCTGGAGTGCGGCCGCTGCTGCCGACAGCTCCTCGCCAAGGATCTCGACGAAGCGCATCGCCGCGGGGGTGAGCGGGTATTTTGGGTGATGGATGATGACGAGCTGGCGGGTGATCCGCGGCGCCACGATGCGGTAGGCCTTGAGCGAGCCCTCAACGAGCTGCCGGCTCACCGCGATGCTGGGAAGGACCGTGAAGCGGTTCGAGCGCGCGACGAAATCCGCGATCGCGGAGGGCAGGTCGAGTTCGATCTGGGGGCTCAAGGTGATGTCCTCCGCGCCGACCCGCCGGTCGAGTTCCAGGCGTAGACCGTGGCGGGCCGAGGGCAGGACGAGGTCGAGTCCGACGAGATCGCGCGTGCGCACCGGCATGGGGATCGGCAGCGGCGTCGCGCTCGCGCCCACCACCACCATCTCTTCATCGAGAAGTGGCTCCATCATCAGGCCGAGGCGGCGGTTGGGCTTGTTGATCACCGCCAGGTCGAGGCTGCCGTCGCCAACGCCGTCGATGAAGGTCGAGGAATAGCCGTCCGCCAGAGACAGTTCCACCTGCGGGTAGGTAGCGGCGAAGCGCGCCAGCACGCTCGGCACCACGCTCATCGAGAGCGACGACAGGATGCCTGCGGTCACCCGCCCCGACACGCTCTGGGAGAGCTGCGCCATCGTGGCCCGGGCCTCGGCAACGTCGCGTAGGATCGGCTGCACGAGCCGGTGCAGCAGCCGGCCTGCGGCGGTCGGCACCATTGCCTTAGGTTGCCGCTCGAAGAGCCGCTGATCCAGTTCGCGCTCGAGCTTGGCGATCTGCATGCTGAGTGCTGGTTGCACCACGTTCATCCGCTGCGCCGCGCGCGTCACGCTGCCTTCCTCGAACAGAGCGACGAAGTAGGAGATCTGGCGCAAATCCACGTGCGGAATCCTGGCTTCCGGCGGTGCTCCAGTGCGGCGGTCGGCCGTCGAAAACACGCCGTATCACAGGAGCATAAGCCTGCTGCCACGGCAATTCAGACCGCCTGATCGGCCCCATCAGCAATCCTTATTTCAGTCCGTCGCCGCAGCAGCCTAACGAGACGGGACGACGGCGCCCCGCGCGGGCCGCGACCGGGAGGACAACATGAGCGTGCCGGCCCCAACCCGATCCCTGCGCGACTGGCTCGCCCGCCTCGGGCAGAGCGGGCGCCTCAGCGTGACACGGCCGGGCATCGGGCTTCGCCACGAGGCCGCGGCGGTGGCGAACCGGCTTGACGGGCGCAGCGCCACTCTGTTTCCCCGCCCCGACGGTCAGGACGGCACCATCGTCTCGGGCCTCGTCTCCAGCCGGGCCTGGATGGCCGAAGCGCTCGGGACGACGGAGGACCGCCTCGTCGCGCATGTCCAGCAGGCCTGTGCGGCGCCGCTGCCCTGGCGCGAGCGTGAGACCGGGCCCGCCCAGAGCATCGTCTACCGCACCGACATCGATCTCCTGCGGATGCTGCCCGTGCCGACGCTCAACGAGCACGATGGAGGTCCCTACATCTCGGCGGGGCTGATGATCTCGCGCGATCCCGAGACCGGCGCGCAGAACGTCGCCATCCTGCGCTGCCAGATCAACGGGCCCGACCGCATCGGCGTTCTCGTGCTGCCGCGCCACACCGATCATTTCTACCGCCGCGCCGAAGCCGCCGGCCGCGGCCTGGAGGTCGCGCTCGTCGTGGGCGTCGATCCCGCCTGCCTGCTCGCCTCCCAGGCGATCGTGCCGCTCGGCCAGGACGAACTCGAGATCGCCGGTGCGCTCACGGGCGTTCCCCTCGACGTGGTGAAGTGCCTCACGAACGATGTGCGCGTGCCGGCAGAAGCCGAGATCGTGATCGAGGGGAGAATCCTGCCGGAGCTGCGCGAGCCGGAGGGGCCGTTCGGCGAGTTCCCGCAATATTACGGCGAGCGGGCCGAGCGCCACGTCATGCAGGTCGACGCCGTCACCCACCGCGAGCGGCCGCTCTTCCACATGATCGTCGGAGGCGGACTCGAGCACCTGCTGCTCGGGGCAATCCCCCGCGAGGCCACGATCCTGGCAACCCTCAAGCGTAGTTTCCCAGGGGTCGAGGACGTCCATCTCTCCCTCGGCGGGGTTGGCCGCTACCACCTCTACGTGAAACTGCGCAAGACGCAGGAGGGCGAGGCCAAGAACGTCCTGCTTGGCGCCTTCGCGGCCCATTACGACATCAAGCACGCGGTCGTCGTCGATATGGACGTGGACATCCACGATCCGAAGGAGGTCGAGTGGGCGGTCGCCACCCGCTTCCAGGCCGACCGCGACCTCGTGGTGGTCGCGCATTCGCAGGGCTCGAAGCTCGACCCGTCCGCACGCGAGGGCGTGGGCGCCAAGATGGGCCTCGACGCCACGGCACCGCTGGACGCGCCGCCGATGAAGTTCACCCGCATCCGCGTGCCAGGCCAGGCCGAGCTCGACCTCGCGGCCGTGGTCGTGCCGGATGCGGACTGGCGCGCGGTACTCGGGGGCTGATGCGCATGAGCGAACTGCCCCATGAGGTCGATGTGCTCGTTGTCGGCGGCGGCTCGGCCGGCTGCGTCCTCGCCAAACGTCTCTCGGCCGATCCGAACCGGCGGGTGCTTCTCGTCGAGGCCGGCTGCGACACGCCCCCAGGACAGGTGCCGGCCGAGATCCTCGACAGCTACCCGATGCCGCTGTTCTTCGGCGACACCTACATCTGGCCCGGCCTCGACGCGGCCGTCACCCGCGGGGCCGATGGGCGGATCCGGCGCCGGGCCTACGAGCAGGGCCGCGTGATGGGCGGCTCGTCGAGCATCAACGTGCAGGCGGCCAACCGCGGTCTCCCGCGCGACTACGACGCCTGGGCGGCGGCCGGGGCGAGGGGCTGGGGCTGGGACGACGTCCTGCCCTACTTCCGCAAGCTCGAGACCGACCTCGACTGCGACGGCCCGCTGCACGGGCGCGACGGCCCCCTGCCGATCCGACGCATCCTCGAACCGGCCTGGCCGCCCTTCGCACACGCGGTTGCGACGGCTCTCGACGCGACCGGCCTGCCGCGGCGCCTCGATCAGAACGGCGAATTCGAGGACGGGATCTTCCCGCCGGCCTTCTCCAACCGGGATGACGCCAGGGTTTCCTCTGCCGCGGCCTATCTCGACGCGCCCACGCGGGCGCGCGGGAACCTCGTCATCGCTGCGCACACGCAGGTCACCGACCTGGTGTTCGACGGACGGCGCGCCGTCGGCGCGCAGCTGCGCCAAGCGGACGGACGCGAGCAGCGCGTGGCGGCGCGGGAGGTGGTAGTCTGCGCAGGCGCGTTGCAATCGCCGGTCCTGCTCCTGCGGGCCGGGATCGGACCCGCAGAACACCTGCGTACCTGCGGCGTGACCGTCCTCGCGGACCGGCCCGGGGTCGGCGAGAACCTGCGCGATCACCCAGCCCTGACCATCGCGCAGTACCTGCCCCGTCGGCTTCGCCTGCCGCTGAGCTACAGACGGGCGAGCTTCGTCGCCCTGCGCTCCTCCTCCGGCCTGCCGGGCGGTACACCCTCCGACATGTACCTCACCGCCTCCGCCCGCGGCGGCTGGCACGCGCTCGGGGCGAGCCTCGCCCTCTATTTCCTATGGGTGAACCAGCCGCACTCGATCGGGCGGCTGCGCCTCAACCCGGCCGATCCGGCGGGCCGTCCGGACGTCGACCTCGGCCTCCTGTCGGACCCGCGCGATCTCGAACGGCTGGCGACGGGCCTGCGCGACCTCGTTGCGCTCGTGGTCTCGCCGCAGCTCAACCCGGATCCCGCGGCGATCTTCCCGGCGAGCTTCACGCCTGCGATCAAGCGGCTCAGCCGGGTTACGCCTCGCAACCGGCGCGTCACTGCCCTGCTGGCCCGGCTCCTCGACGGTCCTGCCCCCTTGCGCCGGCTGATGCTACGCGCCGTGTCCGGCGGGGTCGATCTCGGCCGGATCGCTGCCGACGACGCAGCCCTGCGGGACTTCGTGCGCGAGACGGTCTTCGGCGTGTGGCATGCGAGCGGCACCTGCCGCATGGGCGATTCCACCGACAGGGGTGCGGTGGTCGATCCGACCGGGCGGGTGATCGGCGTCGAAGGGCTCTCCGTCGCGGACGCCTCGGTAATGCCGAGCTTGCCGAGTGCCAATACCAACGTGCCGACCATCATGATCGGCGAGAAGATCGCCGATCACCTCGTCGCGCAGCTGGGAGCTGGGGCCTGAGGCCGCCGGCCACCCGGGCGTCAGGCGAGGCGAGCCCGCGTACGCCGCTCGGCCTCCTCGATGCTTGTCGCCGACAGATCCGGATCCGCCGACCGGATGTCGGCCCGCATGTGGTCGTGCGATGCGCCGTTGAACAGCGTCCCGACGAGGGATCGGTCGAGGTCGCTGGTGCCGAACAGTGCGTCGCAGATCGGGAATGTGAGGTTGAAGTTGCGGGTCTGCATGAACCCGAGCACGTGATGAATGTAGTGCATTCGCCGCACGGTGTTCACCAGGGGGATGTGCCGCAGGTAAGGATGCCGCGTGTCATCGAGGTGTGAGAGCGTGTGCAGGCCCTCGTAGAGCAGGTAGTAGGCGGCCATCGTGAGCACGACGATGTACCCGGCATTCGACGAGATCAGCCAGCCGGCCAGAAGCGCCGGCGGCAGGGCGGCGAGCACGAAGCCGATCGGGGCGAAGGGCGGAAACAGCAGAGCCCGCCATTCCTTGTGGCCACTGTAGCCAAGGTCATGGTGCGTGAAGAACTGATGGTGCACTGTGCAGTGGCGCTTGTAGATCATTGTGAGCCCGGGCACCGGGCGGTGCAGCACGTAGCGGTGCGCGGCCCACTCGCACCAATTGCCGAGAAGCACGATCGGCACGACCAGCAGCCACTCCCATGCCGAGGAGACCTCGATCCGGTTCCAACAGTACAGGACCGTACCGCCGGTGATCAGCAGCGTGAAGCCGAGATGGATCGCGCCGTGGTACCAGGGCGGGGTTTCGGCCACGAAGCGTTCGCGAAAAGTGCTCTGGCGCTCCTGCTCGCGCCGGTCGCGCTCCGGGCTTTGGAAGACGGGTGTCATTGGTTTCCTCCTCGTCTCGCTTTCCCTCTCGGACGGGGAACCTGCTTGCGAGACGTGGAGTGTGGCGCAGCTCGCGCGCAGAACCCTGATCACCCCGGAGGCTGACTTATCAATCCGGATGTTTTTCGCGCGCCCAACCGGAGTTGTAGACGTGCGCATGGGTTAATCTCCCCAATCGGAACTATGGTGATGCCGGCCCGGGCCGGCAGGGAAGGTGATCGCGGATCGTGACCCAGGCTCTCGGAATCCTGCGCGGCGCGTTCGGCCGGGTGGCGCTCCTCGACATGGACACCTCCCTCGTTGATCACGCGCACCATCATTGCCACGTGATCCTGAAGGCGAGCGGCCCCGACCAGGATTTTATCGTCGCGGGCCGGGCGCTGCCCGTGCGCGACGACACCGCGATCTTGATCAACAGTTGGGAGCCGCACCGCTACCTGCACCGGGGTGGGCTGCAGCGGACGGCCTTCCTCGCCCTTTACATCGAGCCCGCTTGGCTCGCTGGGATTGACCGCGCGTTCCGGCCCTGCGGCGCCGGCCGCTTCTTCGAAGTGTCCTGCGTGCCACTCGACCGCACCCTGTGGAGAGCGCGCGAGGACCTTGTACGGCGCATAGGTTGCCACGATACTGACGCAGCAACGCTCGAAGACCGGATCCGTGCCCTGATCATCGCCTTGGCGCATCGCTATGGAGACCGGCAGCCCCCGCGTGTGGCACTGTTGACCGATCACCGCATCCGGCGGGCCCTTCAACTTATGGGGGAATCGGGTGCCGTACCCCGCGATCTCGAAACCGTCGCGAGGTCGGCCGGTCTATCGCGGCCGCACTTCAACACACTTTTCCGCCGCTGCACGGGGCTGAGCCCGGCCGTCTACGCCAACGCCGTGCGCGTCGAAGCTGCTGTCGCGGCTATCCTAGACCCCGCCACAACCCTTGCCGTGGTCTCTGACGATCTAGGCTTCAGCGCACCAGCCAACTTTACCCGCTTCTTTCAGCAACATACCGGTACAATACCCAGTCAGTTTAGGCGCGTCGTCGCTGAGCTTCCGTAAGTGATATCGAGTTAGAATCGCGATTGAGTAGCTAATAATCTGATCGGGAGCTGGGAGGCGGCCGCTCGATAAAGGATCGTCAACGGGGCGATCAGCGCTCATTATTCATCGTAGACATCAGGATAAAGGGGTTGTTGTACTACGTGGGGTGGAAATTCTCGATTCCAAGGGCTGAGACTCAATCAGCACCAGAACGCAGTGACGGCGGCGAGGGCGAGAGCCGATGCGAAGTTGCGGGCGAGTTTGTCGTAGCGCGTGGCGATGCGGCGGAAGTCCTTGAGGCGGCAGAAGACCGCCTCGACCCGCCAGCGATCCCGATACCGTCGCTTGTCGAGGCGGATCTTGCGCTTGCGGGCGCGGGTACCGGGAATGACAACGCTGATGCCCTGCTCGCGCAGGTCCTGGCGCAGCCAGTCGGCATCGTAGCCCTTGTCGGCGATGAGCCGCCGCACGCGACCGGGTGCCCGGGCCAGTACGGCGGGCGCGGTCTTGACGTCACTGGCGTTGCCGGGGGTGAGGTGGATGACGCCCGGGCGGCCGATCACATCGGTGAGGACGTGGATCTTGGTGGTCGGACCCGCCCGCGAAGGGCCGATCGCCTGCTCGCGGCCCCCCCCCTTTTCCGCCGTGGGCGGCGCGCTGGGCTTTGACGTAGGTCGCGTCGAGGGCAGCCGCTTCGCCGGACCATCCGGCCTTGGCCAGGGCCTCCAGCATGCCGGTCCAGAAGCGGCGGCGCGACCACCTGTTGAAGCGGTTATAGACGGTGGTGGACGGCCCGTAGTCGCCAGGACAGTCCTTCCAGCGGCAGCCGGACTTGATGACGTGCAGGATGCCCGACAGGATCTTGCGGTCGTCCTTGCGACGAGCGCCGGGCTGGTTGGTGGGCATGAACGGCGCGATCGCCTGCCATTGCTCATCCGACAGCCAGAACAGCTCTGCCATAGCCTCATCCATCTGGGAGGCGCGTAGAATCATATGTCGCACATAACTGCAATACCTTGAACGGGTTTACACCCTAAGGCTGCCAACAGCTTCTGGGACGAGTATCGCTTCGCTGAAAATTTGTTATCAATACTTATAATATAAGTCACATATCTCACCGGGCCATGTGCTATATGCCTTTGCGACATTTTCGAACCCGAATGTCCGGAAGCTACTCGCAACCGGACGTTTCTTATACGTATCATGAAGTGCCGCTTCGGGTCAGGACCGGCGGTTCGGGCCGGGGTGAGCGCCAACCTCGTCCTACCGAGCTCGACGCTCGGTTCGAACAGTCATCGCCACAGTTGCAGAAGTGCGGGCAGGTGCCGACAACACCGATACATCATCGGCGGAAATGCCAGTCGATGGCCTCTGCCGACCAATGCGATGGCGCCAACTCCGGTGGGCAAGTAAATCAGACAGGCCCGGTTGGTCGCGGCGCGCCGAACCGCCTTCGCCACGTCGATGGATTACGCCACCGCGTTCACGGATTTCCCATCGCTAAGTCGCGAAGGCTTTCCAAGTCAGGCTCACGTATGGCCCCGAGGAGCTTGAAGCGACGTTCGCCGCTCATCGTAAGGCGCTCGTGCGGACAGACCCCGAGATTGGAGAGCTCGTGCAGGATAGCCGCTTGCCCATGAATAAGGCCAAGTCGGACCCTTGAGTCGCAACGCCACCTAACCAATGCAGTCTGGACACGGGGTACAAAGGGCTGGTACAAAGCGTACGGAAAGCCGAACGCGAAACCGCTAATTTCATTGATCTTTTCAGTCTGCTTGGACAGTCCCTCCCTCTCCGCCAGGCATTCTGCAACGCACACCATAATTTGTCCTTTTAGGGTGCGTTCTTGTCCACGATCTCGGCATAGTTTGGTCACCGGGCACAAGGGCCCTTGAAGAATCAGGGTTTTTCCGACGTGTCTTTGCGACTCGCATCGAGTGCCCTGGCAGCGGACTCCCACCCCCCGAACTGGCCGTATCTGCTCTCACATCCCGAGCTGCATCGTGATCGTTGCGCCCTTACCGCTGGGGTGCGACGCGGCCGAGTGATGCGATCGCCACTCTGAATGATCGGGCGGCGCTGGCGCATGTTGCAGAAGAGTCGCAGCTTCATTCCAGCTATGCTCATTCGGCTATCGTGAACTTCCGATGCCGAAGGGCCCTGCGGCGAGAGGAGGCCTATCTGGGCGAGCCGGCTCCAGTGCTGCGGAGGTCAGTCTCTCGGCCTCCACTGCACCTATCAGGGCGTCGAGCTTCACCCCCTGGCGCATTGCGCCGGTTATGTGGACGAGGCGGAACGGTACCGCTTCGACGGTGACGAGAACGAAGACCGCGAATGCCGCCGCGGATTCGGAGGGACAGCTGACGCGTCCGCCATAGTGCCCAGATCCTGCCGAGGTTGATGAGTGCGAGGGCAAGCAGCCACCACACGAGCAGCCACCGCAACGGATCAGCGCCGGCGTGGGTGAGCACGAACGCGCCAGCCGGGGGAGGATCACCTGGACAATCCTGCCACACGGCAGAGCCGATCCACCCTGCACCGGTTTCGGACCAGACCGAATCAACCCCTCACCCGCAACGCTCCTGCCGCACGCTCGACACGCTTTCGCGGCATGGGGGCCGCCTTGACGCCGCCCCGCCGCCGGTTCACCTCATCGCCCGATGTCTCCGCTCCTCGCCCTGCCCTTCCCGGCCATCGACCCCGTCGCGGTTGCGATCGGGCCGTTGCAGATCAAGTGGTACGCCCTCGCCTACATCGTGGGCCTCGTGGGCGGCTGGTACTATGCCAAGCGCCTGGTCTCGGCCCCGGCGCTCTGGGGCGCGGTGCGCCGTCCCACCGCCCTCGACATCGACGACCTGATCGTCTGGGTGGCGCTCGGCGTCGTGCTCGGCGGGCGCATCGGCTACGTGCTGTTCTACAACCTCGCCGCCTACCTGTCGCATCCGGCCGAGATCCTGGCGATCTGGCGCGGCGGGATGTCGTTCCACGGCGGGTTCCTCGGGGCGGTGCTGGCCCTGGTGCTGTTCTCCCGCCGCCGCGGCCTCAACACCTATGCGATGCTCGATCTCGCCGCCGTGGTGGTGCCGATCGGGCTGTTCTTCGGCCGCATCGCCAATTTCGTGAACGGCGAATTGTGGGGCCGGCCGGCGCCGGACTTTCCTTATGCCATCGTGTTCCCGAACGGCGGACCGCTGCCGCGCCATCCGAGCCAGCTCTACGAGGCCTTCGCCGAAGGGCTGGTGCTGTTCGTCCTGATGGCGATCGCGGTCAGGCGCTTCGGCTTCCGCCGTCCCGGTCTGCTCGGCGGCCTGTTCGTCGTCGGCTACGCCATCGCGCGGACCACCTGCGAGTTCTTCCGCGAGCCCGACCCGCAGCTCGGCTTCCTGTTCGGTACCCATGTCGGGGCGCTCGACGGTGGCATCACCATGGGGATGCTGCTCTGCGTGCCGATGCTGCTGGCCGGTGCCGTCTTCATCGTGCGGGCCCTGCGGGGCGACACGAGGCCCCGGCCGCGGCTCGACGAGGCCACCGAGGGCGATTCGCCGGAAGCGAAATCGGCGTGAGCGAGACGCCGCTCCTCGGCGAGCTACGCCGCCTGATCGCCGTCGAGGGGC
The DNA here is from genome assembly GCF_057747795.1 of Methylobacterium sp. 142-1Y. NCBI lineage: Bacteria > Pseudomonadati > Pseudomonadota > Alphaproteobacteria > Hyphomicrobiales > Methylobacteriaceae > Methylobacterium > Methylobacterium sp. 142-1Y. The sequence goes on from NZ_CM173224.1 coordinate 3,339,902, forward strand.
CGATCACCATCGAGCGCTACATGGCGCTCTGCCTCGGCCATCCCGTGCACGGCTATTACCGCATCCGCGATCCCCTGGGCGCGGCCGGCGACTTCACCACCGCGCCGGAGATCAGCCAGATCTTCGGCGAGCTGCTCGGGCTGTGGACGGCGGAGGTCTGGCACGGGCTCGGCCGGCCGAGCCCGTTTCGCCTCGTCGAGCTCGGCCCCGGCCGCGGCACGCTGATGGCCGATGCCCTGCGCGCCCTCAAGGCGGCGGCCCCCGATTGCCTCGCGGCTGCCGACCTCCACCTCGTCGAGACCAGCCCCACCTTGCGCGCCGCGCAAGGGCGGGCGCTCGCCGACGCGGCGCCGACCTGGCACGATTCCATCGACACGCTGCCGGGCGGTCGGGCGATTCTGCTGGCGAACGAGTTCTTCGACGCCCTGCCGGTGCGCCAGTACCAGCGCACTGCGCGCGGCTGGTGCGAGCGCCGGGTCGGCCTGGAGGGGGATGCCCTCACCTTCGGCCTGAGCCCGGACCCGACGCCGGAGATCACCGCGGACGGAGCGCCCGGCGCGATCCTGACTCTGCCGGCCGTCGCCCTCGACCTCACCCGGCAGATCGCCGGGCGCCTCGCCCACGAGGGCGGTGCCTTGCTCGCCATCGATTACGGCGACCTCTACGGCGGCACCGCCGACACGCTCCAGGCGGTGGCGCGCCACCGATTCGCCGACCCTCTCGAGGCCCCGGGCGAGACCGACCTGACCGCGCAGGTGGATTTCGCCGCGCTCGCCCGCGCCGCCGCGAGCACAGGCGCCGTGGTGCACGGACCGGTGACGCAAGCCGATTTCCTTCTCGCGCTCGGCCTCGCCCAGCGGGCGGAGCGGCTGGCGGCCCGGGCAACCCCGGTCCAGGCCAAAGCGGTGAGGGCCGGGGCCGACCGCCTGATCGACCGCACGCCCCGCGGCATGGGCCACCTGTTCAAGGTGATGGGGCTCGCGGGGCCAAACCAGCCGGCGCTGCCGGGCCTCTAGAAAAAATTCCCGGTTTCGACACGATTGTCCGGCGATCCTGCAGGACGCCTCGCCCCAGGATGGAGCCAGCGATGTTCATCGAAGCGCCCGAGCTGAGCTCCCATTCCGGCATCCGCCACGCCTTCTTCACCCGGCAGGGCGGCGTGTCGGAGGGGCTCTACGCCTCCCTCAACGGCGGCCTCGGCTCCGGCGACGATCCGGCCCGGGTGCGGGAGAACCGCCGCCGCATGACGGCGCAACTCGCGCTGCCCTCGGAGAACCTGATCAGCTTCTACCAGATCCATTCGGCCGAGGCCCTGGTGGTCGAGGCGCCCCCGAACGAGCGCCCCCGCGCCGACGCGATGGCGACCCGGGTGCCGGGTCTGGCGCTCGGCATCCTCACCGCCGATTGCGGGCCGATCCTGTTCGCCGATCCGGTCAACCGGGTGGTGGGCGCCGCGCATGCCGGCTGGAAGGGCGCGCTCACCGGCGTGATCGAGGCGACGCTCGCCGCCATGGAGGGCCTGGGCGCCGAGCGCACCGGCATCGTCGCGGTGCTCGGGCCCACGATCGGGCCGCAAGCCTACGAGGTCGGCCCGGAATTCCGCGAGCGGTTCGAGACGGCCGACCCGGACAATGCCCGCTACTTCGCGGTCAGCCCCGAGCGCGCGTCCCACAGCCTGTTCGACCTCCCGGCCTACATCGTCGCGCGGCTCGAACGGGCCGGCATCGGCGAGGTGGCGAACTTGAGTCTGTGCACCTACGCCGATCCGGACCGCTTCTTCAGCTACCGCCGCACCACCCACCGGGCGGAGGCCGATTACGGCCGGCTCGTCTCGGCCATCGCCGTGACGCCCTGACGGTCTCCGTGCCGCGGCGATTCCGGCGGCGGCCGCAAGCCCGTTGGGGCGCCGAACGGTGATCGTCAGGATTGCTCCGGCAAGCGTAGCAAAAAAAATCTGTGTGCCCGTGAACCTTGGCCATTCGCCCGCGTTAGGGGATCAAGGAGCCAAGGGAATGCTCGCGATGAACAGCCGTTAAGGCCGCGGTGAAACCCACCAGCGTTGTCGCGAGGACACAGCTTTCCCGGAGCTACCGGGGTATGTCGGGGACACTGCTTCGGACGGCCGCCGACCCGCAAACGGGCGCGATCGCCGCGGCATAGTAGGAAGGACCAGTACCATGAAGTCGCTTCTCAAGAGCGCTACCGCCCTCGCTGGCATCGTCGTCGCCGGCTCGGCCTTCGCCGCGGACCTGCCGCGCCGCGTCGCCCCGCCGCCGGTCTTCACGCCGGTTCCGGTCTTCACCTGGACGGGTTTCTACGCCGGTTTCAACGCCGGCTACGGCTTCAACACCGCTGACACCCGCGCTCCGACCGTGATCGGCGTGCCGGCCGGCACCACCGCCGCCAACAGCGTGTTCATCAACCAGTTCGGCGCGCCGACCACCGGCGTCGTCGCCTTCGGCAACCGCAACAGCAACGACGGCTTCGTCGGCGGCGGCCAGGTCGGCTACAACTACCAGTTCACCCCGGGCTCGGGCGTGGTCGTGGGTATCGAGGCCGACGCCCAGTACGTCGACTTCGGCCGCAGCCGCAACCGCTTCGCCTTCGCCACCGTTCCGGGCGGCGGCGTGGCTCCGGGCACCCTGGTGTTCAACCCGAACGGCATCTCGGGCCTGGACTTCTTCGGCACCGTGCGCGGCCGTCTCGGCTACGCTTGGGACCGCACCCTCGTGTACGCCACCGGCGGCTTCGCCTACGGCTCGGGCGGCGGTCGCGACTTCGGTCTGACCAACAGCTCGCGCGACGACTTCCAGACCGGCTGGGTCGTCGGCGGCGGCGTCGAGTACGCTCTGCCCACCGACTCGTTCTTCAACTTCTTCCGTTCGTCGGCCGTGACCCTCAAGGTCGAAGGCCTGTACGTGAACCTGGATCAGGGCAACCGCAACAACGGCGTGTTCGCCCAGACCGCCAACGGCACGCAGTACTCGGTGTTCTCGCCGGGCGTGGTGTCGGTCGGCCCGGCCAACCTGTACCGTCGCGAGACCGAGTTCGCGGTCGTCCGCGCCGGCCTGAACTACAAGTTCAACGGCTTCTAGTCGTCATAGTCCGTCACCTCGACGGAACGGAGCCCGGCCTTACGGCCGGGCTCTTCTTTTTTGGCGATCCCCTACAGTCCCGTCGGCACCTTCACGCTGAACTTCACCTCGCGCAGGGCGAAGTTCGAGTGAATCTGCTGCACCGCCGGGCACGAGAACACCGCCTCCTGCAGGAAGCGCTCGTAGTGCTGGGCGTCCCGCACCACGACACGCAGCAGGTAATCGGCCTGGCCGGTGGTGGAAAAGCATTCCAGCACCTCGTCGCGGCGCCCGATCACGCGCTCGAACTCGGCCACGCCCTCACGGTCGTGCTTGGCCAGGGTCACGTGGGCGAAGACGCATTGGCCGTGGCCGAGCGCCGCCGCATCGACGAGGGCGACGTAGCCGCGGATGATCCCCCGCTCTTCCAGGGCCTTCAGCCGCCGCCAGGTCGGCGAGGTCGACAGCCCGATCCGCTGCGCGAGATCCTGCACCGAGAGCCGCGCATCGTCCTGCAACGCGTCCAGGATCGCCCGCTCGAAGCGGTCCGGTGCATCTCCCCGTTCGGGCATGGGCATGTCTCGTTTCGGTGTTTCCGGCCCCGTTCGTACCTCTGGAGGCCCTCGACGGGAAGCAGAGAGGCAGGTTTTGCCTTCGGGAGCGGCATAGCCTGACGGCGAGGAGACCCCGCCGATGCCCGAGCTCGACCGTGCCTACCGCCTCGACGACCGTTTCGATCGCGAAGCCGGCCGGGCCTACATGACCGGCACGCAGGCCCTGGTGCGCCTTCTCCTGGCGCAAAGCCGGATCGACCGCCGCGACGGGCTGAACACCGCCGGCCTCGTCTCCGGCTATCGCGGTTCGCCGCTCGGCGCGGTCGACCAGGAATTGTGGCGGGCGAAGGAGCGCCTCGCCGCCGCCGGCATCCGCTTCCAGCCCGGCATCAACGAGGACCTGGCGGCGGCGGCCCTGCTCGGCAGCCAGCGAGTCGCCCTCGATCCGGCCGCCACCGTGGAGGGCGTGTTCGGCCTCTGGTACGGCAAGGGCCCCGGCGTCGACCGCTCCGGCGACGCCCTCAAGCACGGCAACGCCTATGGCAGCAGCCCGAAGGGCGGGGTGCTGGTCGTCGCCGGCGACGACCATGGCTGCGTCTCCTCCTCAATGTCGCACCAGAGCGACCTGGCGCTGGCGGCCTGGCACATGCCGGTGATCCATCCGGCTGGAATCGCCGAGTACGAAGCCTTCGGCCTGTGGGGCTTTGCCGCGTCGCGCTTCTCCGGCGCCTGGGTCGGGTTCAAGGCGATCTCCGAGGTGGTGGAGGGCGCAGCCTCCGTCGATCTCGCGCCGCTGCCCCGCTTCGCGGCGCCGGCCTACACCCCGCCGCCGGGCGGCCTGCACATCCGCTGGCCCGATCTGCCGAGCCTCGCCATCGAGGCCCGGGCGCTGGCCAAGCTCGACGCGATCCGCGCCTTCGCCCGGGCCAATCCCCTCGACCGGCTAATCGTGGCGCCGGAGCGGCCCCGCCTCCTCGTCGTCACGGTCGGCAAGGCCCACGGCGACGCGATGGAGGCCTGCCGGCTCCTCGGCCACCATCCGGATTCGCTCGCCCGGGCCGGGGTCGCTGTGCTGAAGGTCGGCCTCGTCCATCCGCTGGACGTCGCAGGGATCTCGAGTGTCGCGGCCGGCGTCGAGACCGTGCTGGTGATCGAGGAGAAAGCGCCGCTGGTCGAGCGCCAGCTGCGCGACGGGCTGTACGACCTGCCGGCGGAGCGGCGCCCGCGCATCCTCGGCAAGCACGATGCGGAGGGCCGGCCGCTCGTCCCGGAGATCGAGGAATTGCGACCCTCCCGCCTCGTCGGGATCTTGGGACGGACCTTGCGCGGCCTCGGCCTCGATGTCTCCGAGCCGGACGCACCGGTCGTCCCTCCCGCCTCCGGGCCGCTGCCGGTGCGCACGCCGTATTTCTGCTCCGGCTGCCCACACAACACCTCGACCCGGGTGCCGGAGGGCTCGCAAGCCCGGGCCGGGATCGGCTGCCACTTCATGGCGAACTGGATGGAGCGCGACACCACCGGCATCGTGCCGATGGGGGCAGAGGGGGTCGACTGGACCGGCCAGGCGCCGTTCACCCGCCAGGCCCACATCTTCCAGAATCTCGGCGACGGAACCTATTTCCATTCCGGCCACGCGGCGATCCGGCAGGCGGTCGCGAGCGGGGCGAACATCACCTACAAGATCCTCTACAACGACGCGGTGGCGATGACCGGCGGCCAGCCGGTCGACGGCGTGCTCACCGTGCCGCAGATCACCCGCCTGGTCTCGGCCGAGGGTGCGCGGCGGGTGGTGGTGGTGTCGGACGATCCCGACCGGGTGACGCGCGCGGCTGCCCGCGATCCCCTCGGCCCCGGCGTGACGGTCCACCACCGCGACGACCTCGACGCCGTGCAGCGGGACTTGCGCGAGACCGCGGGCGTCACGGTCCTCGTCTACGACCAGACCTGCGCCACCGAGGCGCGGCGCCGGCGCAAGCGGGGCAAAGCCTCGCCCCCGGCGCGGCGCGCGGTCATCAACCCGCTGGTCTGCGAAGGGTGCGGCGATTGCCAGCGGAAATCGAACTGCCTCTCGGTGGTGCCGGTCGAGACCGAGTTCGGCGTGAAGCGTGCCATCGACCAGACCGGCTGCAACAGCGACCTGTCCTGCCTCAAGGGCTTCTGCCCATCCTTCGTCACCCTGGAGGGCGCGGCGCCCCGGCGCCGGCCCGGCGTCGCGGTCGATCCCGAGACGGTGGCCGCCCGCGCCGCCGCCCTGCCCGAGCCCGACACCGCGCTGGGGCCCGAGCCCTACGAGATCCTGGTGGCGGGGGTCGGCGGCACCGGGGTGGTGACGGTCGGCGCCCTCATCACCATGGCGGCGCATCTCGAAGGGTATGGGGCCACCGTGCTCGACTTCATGGGTTTTGCCCAGAAGGGCGGGCAGGTGCTCTCCTTCGTGCGCCTCGCAGCGGAACCGGCGGCGCTCAACCAGGTGCGGATCGACCGCGGCCGGGCCGACACGGTGCTCGCCTGCGACCTCGTGGTGGCGGCAAGCCCCGACGCGACGGCGGTGATCGATCCCGCCCGCACCCGCATCGTCGCCAATACCCACGAGATTCCGACCGGCGCCACCTTGCGCGATCCGAAGGCCCGCATCGACACGCGGATGCTGGAGACCCTGCTCGCCCGCCGGGTCCGCGCCGGAGCGCTCCGCAGCCTCGACGCGCAGGCGATGGCCGCGCGCCTGACCGGCGACGCGCAAGGAGCCAACGTGCTGCTCCTCGGCTTTGCCTGGCAATCCGGGCTGGTGCCGGTCTCGCGCGAGGGCCTCGACCGGGCGGTGACGCTGAACGGCGTCGCGGTGGCGGGCAACCGCCTGGCGCTGGCCTGGGGCCGGCTGCTCGCCGCCGATCCCGCCTTCGTCGACGGGCACCTCGCCCCGGAGGCCGCACCGGCGCAGGACCTCGACGGCGTGGTGGCGCGCCGGGCCGAGTACCTCACCGCCTATCAGGACGGAGTTTACGCCGCGCGCTACCGCGACCGGGTCGCGTCGGTGCGGGCGCGGGGCGGCGACGCCCTGGCCGAGGCGGTCGCCCACTCGCTGTTCAAGCTGATGGCGGTCAAAGACGAGTACGAGGTGGCCCGGCTCCAGTCGGATCCCGCCTTCCTGGCCCGCCTCGCCGAGGAGTTCGAGGGGCAAGGCCCCGGAAGCAAGATCAGGCCGACCTTCCATCTCGCACCTCCCTTCCTCGCGCGGACGCGGCCAGGCGAATCCGAGCCGCGCAAGATCGCCTTCGGGCCATGGCTGCTGCCGGTCCTGCGCGGGATTGCCGCCCTCAAGACCTTGCGCGGCCGGCGACTCGATCCCTTGCGGCTGATCGCCGAGCGGCGGGAGGAGCGGGCGGTGCTCGCCGCCTACGAGGCCCAGATCGACGAAGCCCTCGCTCTCGTCGGCCGGGCCGATCCGGCGGCGCTTCGCGATCTCCTCGCCGCCCCGCAGGAGATCCGCGGCTTCGGCCCGGTCAAGGCGCGGGCGATCGCGGCCTGGCGTGCGCGCAGCGACGCCCTGCTGGCAGCGGCCCGGGCGGGCAACGATTCCGGGGCGCCGCTGTCGCGGGCGGGGTAGAGCATTGTCAAAAACCTAAAGCAGCGAGGCTTCGCCCTGCGTCGGCCGGCCGGATTGTCGTCGGGCGAGCGCTCGCGTAGGCGGGACTGACAATCCGCCACCGCATCAGGTTTTCCGCCATGCGTCGCCGCACCCGCTCCTTCGTCGGGGCGATCGTGATGATCGCCTTCGTGTTGATCTACGCGCCCCTCGCCATGGCGCTCGCCGACAGCCGCATCGCCCAGACGCCGCCGCTGGTGCAGTCGGTGCTCTACGCGATCCTCGGGCTCGCCTGGATCATCCCGCTGATGCCGCTGATCCGGTGGATGGAACGGCCCGACCGCGACCCGGCCTGAGGCGCGTTCCATGAACTGAATGGTGCAAAGGCCGGGTTTTCGCCAAAAAGGGCTGCCAGACCCGGGGTCGCAGCCGTCCGGCCCGCGCTCTCCCGCTTCGGCATCTCCCTCGACATCCGCAAGGCAGCCCCAGGCCCATGCGCCACGCGCTCGCGCTCATCCTCCTCCTCGGTCCTCTCGCCGGGGCCGCCCTGGCCCAGGGTGCGCCGCGCTCCGTCGGCGATTGCGAGCGCATCAAGGGCGATCTCGCCTACAACCAGTGCCTGTCGCTGTTCGGCCCCGCCGCGAAGGGCGTCGCGGCCGCCGCCGCCGCGGTCTCGGCGGCGATCCCGCGCCTGCCACAGGCCATCGCTGAGGCGGTGGAGCCCGCGCCCCGCGGCCGCCGCGGCTGGACCCGGCGCCTGCGCGGCGGGCGCCAGAGCGCGAGCTTCGCGGTCATCAGCGGCGGCGGGAGCCGCCATTACCGCCGCCGGCGCCACCGCTGAACCCTATCCGACATTGAGCCGCCGGCCCCGGTTCCAAGCCAGGAACGGTACCCCGGAGAGGAGGGCGCGCAAGGCCGCATCGGTCTGGAAGCAGCCATTGACCGAGACCCGCGGCAGGGCGTGCAGGTGGGCGGCGTGCCCGGGGAAGAGATGGCCGGGCCGGGTCGTCACGGCGGTGCGGTAGCCCGCCTCGCGGGCCAACGCGAAGTCCCGAGGGCCCGCCGCGCTGGAATCGCCGACCGGATAGGAAAAGTGCTCCGGCACCCGGCCGAGCAGGTCGCCGAGGCGTGCCCTCCCCTCCACGATCTCCCGGCGGGCGGTGGCGGCATCGTGCTTGGCGAGCATCGGGTGGGAGAGGGTGTGGGCGGCGAGCGTCACCGCCTCGTCCCGGGACAGGTCGCGCAACGCGTCGCCCGACAGGCAGAGTTCGCGGGCGATCGATCCCGCGTCGATCCCGGCCTCCTCGCACAGGCGCAAGGTGACGTCGCGTAAAATCTCCTCCGGCCCGGCTCGCAGGCCGCGATAGCTCGCCGCGAAGGCTGCGGATTTCTGCACGTCGCCGATCGCCGGGCAATCGAGCCCGATCTCCGGCACCTGCACCCGGTCGAGGACCCGGATCGCCCGTTCCAGCTCGATCCACCACAGCCGGCCGGTCCCGGCGGCGTAGTCGTGGGTGACGAACAAGGTCCAGGGCGCGGCGTGGCGGCGCAAAACGGGAGCGGCGTGCTCCAGGTTGTCGCGGTAGCCGTCGTCGAAGGTCAGCACCGCGAAGGGCTCGCCCGGCTCGCCGAGCCGGCGCGGCAGTTCGCAGAGCGGGACGATCGAGAATCCCCGTTCCCGCAGGACGGTGAGGGTGCGGTCGAGGAAGGCCGGGGTGATGGCGAGCAGCCGGTTCGGCGCGTAGGCGCCCGGCGGCGGCTCGTCCGGCCGGACGTGGTGGAACGTGAGGATCACGCCCCGGCCGCGGGCGGCCGGAGCGAGCCAGCGATCGGCCCCGGTGGCCGCGATGGTGGAAAAGCCGGCCTGGAACAGGCGGTGACGGGCGGACGCCGAGAGCATGACCGGAGGATGAGGCCGATCGGCCAAAGCTTCGTTACGGCGTTTGCGGATTCTGCACGCTTGCCCGCTACCCCATCGGTTGAGACGGGCGAGGTGGGGCGATGAGCGGCACGATGCAACTCGCGGCGGAGGGCGTGGCGGCCGGCCCGGCGCAGCCCCTCATCCTTGCATCCGAGATCTTTTCCGGCCTCGCGGCGGCCGAGGCGCCCTGGCGCGCCCTCGAGGCGGCGCCCGGCGCGGTGATGACGCCCTATCAGCGCTTCGACTGGGTGGCGGCCTGTGCCGGAATCCTGCCTGCGGGCGCCCGCCCCTGCCCGGTTCTGCTGCGCGACCCCACTGGCCGGCCGGTGGCGCTGCTGCCGCTCTTCGTCTGCCGCGAGGCCGGCATCCGCGTCGGCCGGGTGATCGGCGGCCGGCACGCCAACTTCCACATGCCGCTCTTCGCCGGCCCGGAGGCGATGGCCCTGCCGGCGGAATCCTACGCGCAAGGCCTGCGCCGCGCCGGCGCCCGGGCCGGGATCGACGTGATCCACCTGCCAGACCAGCCCCTTCTGTGGAACGGCGTGGCGAATCCGCTGGCGCAGGGCACCGCCTCGCCGAGCGACGCCTACGGCCTGGCGCTGGAGGCCGACCCGGAGGCGGTACTCAAGCGCGTCATGAGCGGCGATGCGCGGCGCAAGCTGCGCCAGAAGGAGAAGTGGCTGGTCGCCGCCCACGGGCCGGTCGCGCACCGGGTCGCGGCGGATGGGCCGGAGGGCGAGGCGATCCTGTCCGCCTATCTCGCCCAGAAGGCGGTGCGCTTCGCGCAGACCGGCATCGCCGATCCCTTCGCCGATCCGGCGGCGCGGGCCTTCCTCGCGCAGGCGCACCGGGCCGGCGCCCTCGAGCTGCACGCCCTGCGGACGGAAGGCGGGCGCATCCTCGCCACCTTCATCGGCGCCGTCGACGCGACGCGGTTCAGCGGCATGCTGACCTCGTTCGATCCCGACCCCGCGCTCGCCCGCTTCAGCCCCGGCGACCTGCTGCTCCAGGCCCTGATCCGCGACCAAGCTTTGCGCGGCCGCACGGCCCTCGATCTCGGCGTCGGCGAGGCGCGCTACAAGGCGAGCGTCTGCGACGAGACCATCGCGCTCGTCGATGCGGTGATCCCGGTGAGCCTGCGCGGCCGGGCCTACGGCGCCGCGGCGGAAGCGGGTGCGCGCCTGAAGCGGCGGATCAAGCGCGATCCCCGGCTCTGGGCGCTGGTCGGCCGGGTGCGCAAGGCGATGGCGCGGTCGGCGTGAGGTGGATGGAGAGTCTATCCGTCGCCTGAGCCGACGTCGTTCGCAGCGCTCACGGGAAGCATCGCGATGAACATCTCGATCCCACCCGCGACCTCATCCTGAGGTCGCGGGTGGGATCGAGAGCCTGGAGCTACAGAGACAGCCTCTCGGTATCCGCGTCATCCCGGAACCGCGAAAGCGGAGTCCGGCATGACGCGGAGGATTTCAGTCCCGTCGCGGGAATCGGCTCCCGGAGTCTCAGACCGGCCCCGACACCCCCGCCTGGTCGAAGGTCGCCATCTCGCGGTGGCAGGCCACCGCCGCCTTGACGAGGCCCAAAGCCATCGCCGCGCCGCTGCCCTCGCCGAGGCGGAGCCCGAGATCGAGGAGCGGGCGCAGGCCCAGCCGCTCCAGCACCGCGGCGTGGTCGCCTTCCGCCGAGACGTGGCCGGCGAGGCAATGGTCGAGGGCGCGGGGATCGACGGAGTGGAGGAGCGCCGCCGCGGCGGTCGAGACGTAGCCGTCGATCACCACCGGCACCCGCTGCAGCCGCGCCGCCAGGATCGCCCCGGCCATGGCGGCGATCTCGCGGCCGCCGAGGCGGGCCATGACAGAGAGCGGATCGTCGAGGTGGCCCTGGTGACAGGTCAGCGCCTTTTCCACCGCCGCGACCTTGCGGGAAAAGCCCGCCTCGTCGATGCCGGTGCCACGGCCGACCCACTTTGCCGGCTCGCCGCCAAAGAGCGCGGCGTAGATCGCGGCGGCCACCGTGGTGTTGCCGATGCCCATCTCGCCGACGGCGAGCCCGTCGGTGCCCGCCGCCACCGCCTCCATGCCGAAGGCCATGGTAGCGACGCAGGCCTTCTCGGTCATCGCCGGCTCGGCGGTGATGTCCCCGGTCGGCATGTCGATGGCGAGGTCGAACACCTTGAAGCCGAGGCCGTAGGCGGCACAGATCTGGTTGATCGCCGCGCCCCCGGCGGCGAAATTGTCGAGCATCTGCCGGTTGACGGCGGAGGGATAGGCCGAGACGCCCTGCGCCGCCACGCCGTGGCTGCCGGCGAAGACGCAGACCAGCGGCCGGTCGAGGCTCGGCGGCGCCTTGCCCTGCCAGGCGGCCATCCAGGCGGCGAGGAATTCGAGCCGGCCGAGGCTGCCGGCGGGCTTGGTGAGCAGCGAGTCGCGGGCCGAGACCTCCGCGGCGGCGGATTCGTCCGGCCCCGGCATGGTGGCGATCAGGCGGCGGATGTCGTCGAACGGGGCGGCGGCGGTGGGGGTGTCGGCCATGGGGCGGTGTCCTGCGGGGGCAACCCGGAAGGTGGGGCTTTCGTGAGGCGTGCAGATACAGCAAAATTGCACGAAGGCGCGACTCCGCGCGGGTCGATGTCGTCGGGATGCGGTGGGTGATGACGACGGAGAGGAGCGCCGGGCCCGGCCGAGCGGATGGCCGGGCCGCGGACACCAGGGGTGACGATGCCTTCGAGCCGCCTCCCCCACCCGGTCCCTGGCCGCCTTTGCGCGACCTCGCCGCCTGCCTGCGCTTCTACAGCCGTCTCCCGGTCCCGGCCCTGCCCGGCGAGACCGACATCCATGCCGCGCCCGACTTCCGCAACCTCCCCCGGATGCTGCCGCTCGCCGGCCTGGTGATCGGCGCCCCCGGCGCCGTCGCGCTGGCGGCGTCGCTGGCGCTCGGGCTCGGGCCGTTCCTCGCCGCGACACTGGCGCTCGCCTTCACCACCCTGGTCACCGGGGCGCTCCACGAGGACGGCCTCGCCGACGTGGCGGACGGGTTCGGCGGCGGGGCGACGGTCGCCCGGCGCCTCGAGATCATGCGCGACAGCCGCATCGGCGCCTACGGGGCCGCGGCCCTGGTCCTGTCCTACGCTTTGCGCATCGGCGCCCTGGCGACGTTGGCCGACCGGATCGGCTGGCGCGTCGCCCTGGCCTTCCTGGCGGCGGCCGCGCTCTCGCGCACCGCCGCCCTGTGGCCGCTCTGCCGTCTCCCTCCCGCCCGGCCGGACGGCGCCGCCCATGCGGTCGGTCGGCCGACCGAAGCCACCCATGCCACCGCCTGGGCGCTCTGCCTCGCCGTACTGGCGGCCGCCTTCCTCCTCGGCCTGCCCTGGCTCGGCCTCGGCCTTGCCGCACTCCTGGCGTTCCTCGCCGCCTGGACCCTGACCCGGATGGCCGCGCGCCTCGTCGGCGGCCAGACCGGCGACGTCATCGGGGCGAGCCAGCAACTGGCCGAGATCGCCGCCCTCCTCGCCCTCGTGATCGCGATTCCCGCCTGATGCCCGCCTCCTCTCCCTGCATCCGCCTCTGCGTGCTCGATCCCGTCACCGGCCTGTGCGAGGGCTGCGGCCGCACCGGCGCCGAGATCGGCGCCTGGGGCGCCCTGTCCGAGCCGGAGCGCCTGCGCATCATGGCGGGCCTGCCGGCGCGGCTCGCCGCCGCCTACCCCGAGCCGGAACCCGAGCCGGCCCCGGCGGTGATCGCCTGATCCGATGCCGGGCGCCGTCGGCATCGGGCTCCTGCTCCTCGCCTGCGCTTACGCGCTCACCCTCACCGGCGGGCGCGAGGTCGCGGGCCTGCGCCCCGACGAGGCGGCCGGGCTCGCCGCCGCCGGCGGCGCCGTGCTGATGGTGCTGAACGGCGTCGGCAACCGGTTCCGGTCCGGGTTCGGCGAGGGGTTCGTCGCGCTCCTGCTCTGGGGCGGGATCGGCGCCGGGGCGGCCTGGCTCTATGCCCATCGCGACCAGGCCCGGGACCTGGCCTTCCGGGCGCTCGGCGAGATGAGTCCGGGCGAGCCGGTGCCCGGGCGCGGCGACGAGGTGGTGATCGCCCGGCGGGTCGATGGCGGCTTCACCGTGCGGGCCAAGGTCAACGGCCGGGCCCAGGCCTTCGCCTTCGATACCGGCGCGAGCGCGGTGGTGCTCACCGCCGAGAGCGCGGCGCATCTCGGCCTCCATCCGGGGCCGGGCGCCTACCGGGTCCAGGTCCAGACCGCCAACGGCCGCACCGCCGCGGCCCCGGTGGTGCTCGACACGGTGACGATCGGCCCGATCACCGAGACCCGCATCGCCGCCCTGGTGACCCGGCCGGGGGCGCTCAGCGTGAACCTGCTCGGGATGAGTTTCCTGGAGCGGCTGAACTCGTACGAGGTGCGAGGCAGCCGGTTGATCCTGCGCGGGGCGCGGGGGTGAGGAATTGTTGGGGGCCCTATCGCCGGCGTGCTTCCTCTGCTCGTCTCACCCGCGACCTCATCCTGAGGTGTCATACGATTTCCGGCTGATCGCTTCGCGATGCGGAAATCGCCTTCGCTCAGGCGCCGCGCGGGCTCGTGATACGAAATCCGGAAGTGATCTTCCGGATTTCGTATCAGTTCGTCACCGGCTTCGCGGTCCCTTGCGGATGAAACATATGGCAGAGTGGACTTGCCGTCGGCGGAGAGATCGGTTCGTCTTTGGTGTGCCAGACCCCGCGTATCAGTTGGATCCGGGCTCCTCTTCAGTCCCCTCGCTTGCGTCACGGGCCGGTCCTCGGGCCAGCCCCGGAGCGCGTCATTTAGATTTGATCTCACGGGAGCCTGCGCCGGCGGCCTGACGGCAAGGAGATCGTGATGGAGGTCCTCTACCCCCGCTGCGCCGCCCTCGATGTTCACAAGGACACCGTCGTCGCAGCCATCCGTCTGGCCGAGAGCAGCGAGGTTCAGCGTGAGGTGCGTACGTTTGCCACCACCACGCCCGCTCTGCTCGACCTCTCCGCCTGGCTCGACGAGCACGCCTGCACCCATGTCGCCATGGAGGCGACCGGCATCTACTGGCGCCCGGTCTGGCAGGTCCTCGACGCCGACAGCCGCACCCTGATCCTGGCCAATGCCGCCCATGTCAAGAACGTGCCCGGCCGCAAGACCGACGTCGCCGACGCGGTTTGGCTCTCCGACCTGCTCGCCCACGGCCTGATCCGCGCCAGCTTCGTGCCCGAGGCCCAGACCCAGGCGATGCGCGACCTGCTGCGCACCCGCAAGCAACTGGTCCGCGAGCAGGCCAGCCACGTCCAGCGCATCCAGAAGACCCTCGAGGAGGCCAACCTCAAGCTCGCCTCGGTGCTCACCGATATCATGGGCCAGTCCGGTCGCGCCGTGCTCGACGCGCTGGTCAAGGGCGAGCGCGATCCGGCTGGGCTGCAGGCGCTGGTCAGCCCACGGGTGAAGGCGGCGCCCGAGGCGATCCGGGCCGCGCTCACGGGCCGGATCGGGGATCACCACCGTTTCCTGCTCGGTGTGCATCTACGCCAGTACGACGGGTTGGGGCGAGCGATCGCGGAGATCGACGCGCAGGTGGAGCGCGACCTCGGCCCTTTCCGGGAAGCGGTGAAGCTGCTGGTGACGATCCCGGGCATCAGTGACCTCACCGCGCAGGTGATCCTCTCCGAGATCGGCCCCGACATGAGCCGCTTCCCGACCGCCGGCCATCTGATCTCCTGGGCCGGGCTGTGCCCGAGGAACGACGAGAGCGCGGGCAAGCGGCGCTCGACGCGGCTGCGCAAGGGCGCGCCCTGGCTCAAGACGGCCTTGGTGCAGGCCGCCTGGGCCGGAGTGCGCAAGAAGGCGAGCTACATCAGGGCGCAGTTCCAGCGCTTGCGCGGCCGGCGCGGCCCCAAGAAGGCGATCTGCGCGGTCGCCGCTTCGATGTTGACCGCGATCTATCACATGCTCAAGGCCGGCACGGCTTACGTCGATCCCGGGCCTGATCACGGCCGCAAGGCGGCCCCGACCATCCGCGCCAAGGCGCTCGTGCGGCAGATCGAGCGCCTCGGATTTGCGTGCGAAATCAAACCCGTAGAGCCAGTTTCTATTTAGTCGATCAGAGATCGACTGACCTCGAAGGAGGGCTCCAGATAGCTCCGTGATCCCTGGAGCCCTCCTTCGAGGCTCCCTACGGTCGCACCTCAGGATGAGGACGTGGGTAAGAGGACCGAGCTTGTTTCCGACAACCGCTTCTCGAAGAAATGATCCGGGTAGGGATCGTCGTTGAAGCGGTCGATCTCGACCCAGCCGGTGCGGCGGTAGAGCTGCAGCGCCTCGGGAAGCGCCGAGTTGGTGTCGAGGCGCAGAATCGCGATGCCGAGGTCCCGCGCCGCCGCCTCCGCCCCCTCCATCAGCCGGCGGGCGAGGCCGAGGCCGCGGGCGGAGGGGCAGACCCAGAGCCGCTTGATCTCCGCGCTATCGCCACCCTTGCCCTTGAGGCCGACGCAGCCGATCGGCAGCCCGTCCGACAGCGCGACCAGGAAGGCGCCGCGCGGGCGCATCATGTCGGCGGCCTCGGGATCGCGGGAGAGGGAGACGTCGAAGCCGGTGGCGAACCGCCATCCCAGCTCGGCGTAGTATTCCGTCAGGCAATGCAGGGCGGCCTCGGACCGCGGGTCGGTCTCCTCGATCGCGATCCGCTCGCGGCCGAGCGCCGTGGCGACGAGGTCCATGGCGCGGAGCAGCTCGTCCCCCTTCGGGAAGCGGGCCAGCAAGTCCGCCGCGCGGTCGTTCGACAGGGCCTCGTAGGCGGCGAATTCCTGCCGCCCGGCCTCGGTCAGGACCGCGACCCGGCGGCGGGCATCGCCCGGAT
Source organism: Methylobacterium sp. 142-1Y (assembly GCF_057747795.1). Taxonomy (NCBI): domain Bacteria; kingdom Pseudomonadati; phylum Pseudomonadota; class Alphaproteobacteria; order Hyphomicrobiales; family Methylobacteriaceae; genus Methylobacterium; species Methylobacterium sp. 142-1Y. Next base: position 3,355,896 of record NZ_CM173224.1, read on the forward strand.
GGGGCAAGGTGACCACCAGCCCCTCCTCCTCCAGGCTGCGCAGGAGCCGGCTCAGCAGGCCGGAATCGAGCCCGAGATAGTCGCGTAAGGCGCCCACCTCCCCGCGCCCATGCCCGATGGCGTTGAGCACCCGGGCGGCGCCGAGCGGCCGGCCGCGGCCGAGGAACGAGGTGTCGAGGGCTCCGACCTCGGCGGTGACGGCCCGGTTGAAGCGGCGGATACGGCGGACGGCATCGGTCGACATTTGCCTGACGTAAGTCAGAGATATGGCGCCGTCAATCCGGCGACCGGGTCCCCGTGCAATAAAAAAGCCCCGGCGCGCGGCCGGGGCTCTCGATCGGACGAGCGGGGCGGCGTGCCGCCCCGAATAGTCGCTCAGTTGTTCCGGTTGCCCATAAGCGAGAGCAGGAACTGGAACATGTTGATGAAGTCCAGGTACAGCGTCAGGGCGCCGAACACCGAGACCTTGGCGGCGGTCTCGCCGTCGAAGTTGCCGTAGAGGTACATCTCCTTGAGCTTCTGCGTATCGTACGCGGTCAGGCCGGCGAAGATCAGCACGCCGATGACCGAGATGGCGAATTGCAGGGCGCTCGAGGCCAGGAAGATGTTGACCAGGCTGGCGATGACGAGGCCGATCAGGCCCATCACCAGGAACGAGCCGATGCCCGACAGGCTGCGGGTCGTGGTGTAGCCGTAGAGGCTCAAGCCGCCGAACGCCGCCGCCGTGACGAAGAACACCTGGACCACGCTCGCGCCGGTATAGCGGATCAGCAGCGTCGACAGCGACGCACCCATCACCGCCGCAAAGGCGAAGAAGGTGGTGCGGGCCGTGGCGGCCGACATCCGGTCCATCCGGAACGAGAACAGGAAGATGAAGGCGAGCGGCGCGAGCGCGATCACCCACATCAGCGGCGTGGCGTAGAGCGTCCGGCCGAAGCTGGTCAGCGGGATCGAGCCGATCCGCGCCACAGCGTCCGCCTGCGAGGTCGCCACCGCGAGCTTGTTGATGCCGAGTGCCACCACCCCGGAGATCCCGAGGCCGATGATCATGTTGTTGTAGACGCCGAGCATGAACGCGCGCAGGCCCTGGTCGACCTGGACCTGGCTCTGGGCGTAGCCCGTGGGGCCCCCGTAGCCGCTCGCGTTGCCCTGCCGGAACGGGCTGTTCTCGAATGCCATGGGAGATTCCTTCGGAAGCTCTCTAGCGTGGATGTTCCTGGTGCGAGGTTCCTACGCGACCCTCGGACGCTTTACGCGTCGGATCGGCGGCCTCGCCCTCGCGGGCCCGTCCGCCTTGACCGGAATATGTGGGGTGCGGCGAGCGCGCACAAGGGCGTGAGGGGATCCGACTTCCGTCGGATCCCGCAAAAACCCAAGGTCAATCCGCCGCAGGGAATGCGAAGGATTAACATTCCTACAGATTTCGTAGGTACTGCGCCGGCTTCTGCCCGAGGATGCGCCAGGTCCCGGCGAGCCCGAGCCCCACCGCCGCGACGACCGCCAGAAGCGCCGCGAGCAACGCCCCCGAGAGATCGAGGGCGAAATCGAGATGCATCACCTTGGTGAGGATCACCCAGCCCGCCAGCGTCCCGGCGACGAGGCCGAAGAGAGCGGTGGCGAGGCCGAGGGCACCGTATTCCATCGTGTAGGCGGAGAGCAGCCGCGCCCGGGTGGCGCCGAGGGTCTTGAGCACCACCGCGTCGTAGAGCCGAGCCCGGTGGCCGGCGGCGAGCGCGCCGGCCAGCACGAACAGGCTCGTCGCCACCGCCACCCCGCTGGCGCCGCGGATCGCGAAGACGAGCTTGGCCACGAGGTCGTTGACCGCGTCGAGCGCGTCCTTGACCCGCACGCTGCTCACCGAGGGGAACTCCCTGGCCGCATCGCGCAGGATCCGGGCTTCGAGGGCGGCATCCGGCCCCTCGGGCAGGGTGAGCGTCGCGAGGTCGCTATGCGGCGCGCCCCGGAAAGTGCCGGGCGAGAACACCATCACGAAGTTGATGCCGAGGTTGCGCCATTCGACGTGGCGCAGGTTGGCGATGGTGACGGTCAGGCTGCGCCCGAGCACGTTGACGGTGACGCTGTCCCCGACCTTGAGCTTCAGGCTGCGGGCGAGCTGGTCGTCGAAGGAGACGAGCGGCTTTGTCGCCTCCTCGCCCTTCCACCACCGGCCGGAGGTGATCGTGGAGCCGTCCGGCAGATCCTCGGCGTAGGTGATGCCGCGGTCGCCGTCGAGCACCCAGGCGGCGTCCTCGCCGGCCTTGATCTGGCCGGCCGGCACGCCGTTGAGCGCCGTGATCCGCCCGCGCATCATCGGCACCCGCTCGATCTTGGCCCGCGGCGCGGCCCGTCCGAGGAACTGGTCGAAGGCGTCCGCATCGCGGCTCGGGATGTCGAGGAAGAACAGGCTCGGCGCCTTGGCGGGCAGCGATCGGGTCAGGGTCCGGGTGATGTTGGCGTCGATCAGGCTCAAGGCCACCAGCAGCGTGATGCCGAGGCCGAGCGACAGCACGATCGAGGGCGTCAGCGCGCCTGGCCGGTGGAGATTGGCCAGCGCCAGCCGCGGCGCGGCGCGGCTCGGGCGCGGCAGGCGGCGCGCCAAAGCCATCAGCCCGGCGGCGACGAGGCGCAACAGCCCGAAGGCGAGGCCCGAAGCCGCGATGAAGATCAGCGCCACGCCGCGATCGTAGGCGGTGGCGAGCGCCAGCCCGACGAGGCCGGCGAGCGCGAGGCCGAGGATGCCGAGATAGAGCGGCCGAGGCCAGCGCCGGTCGGGATCGACCGTATCGCGGAACAGTCCGGACACCGCGACGTCGTGGGCGCGGCCGAGCGGCCCGATCGCGAAGGCGAGCGCGGTCAGCGCGCCGTAGAGGGCGGCGACCACCAGTTCGCCCGGCGCCAGCGTCGGGTCGAGCGGCAGCGGCAGCAGCGCCCCGAAGGCGGCATCGAGCGCGAAGGGCAGCACGGCGCCGATCACGAGGCCAGAGGCGATGCCGATCCCGGCGATCAGCATCACCTGCGTCAGGTAGATGCCGACCACCTGGCTCCCGGGAGCACCGAGGCTCTTGAGGGTCGCGATCGAGGCGCGCTTGCGCTCGACGAAGGCCCGCACCGCATTGGCGACGCCGACGCCACCGACGAGGAGTGCGGTGAGGCCGACGAGCGTGAGGAACTGGGTGAAGCGCTCGATGCTGCGGGCGAAGCGCGGATCGGCGTTGAGCCGCGAGCGGATCTCCCAGCCGGCCTCCGGCAGGGCGGCGCGGGCATCGGCCATGGTCTTTTCGACCGCCGCGTCGTCGCCTTGAGGCAGCATCACCCGGTAGACGAAGCGGTTGAGGCTGCCGGGCTGGACCAGGCCCGAGGCCTTGAGCGCATCGAGCGACACCATCAGGCGCGGCCCGAAGCCGATGCCGCCGGCGATCTTGTCCGGTTCGCTGACCAGCACCGTGCGCAGCGCGATCTCGGCGCCGCCGACCGTGAGCCGGTCGCCGAGCTTGAGGTCGAGGCGGGCGAGGAGCGCTGGATCGGCGGCGGCGCCATAGATGCCGTCGCGGGCGGAAAAGATCTCGGAGGGCGGCATCGAGGGCTCGGTCGTCAGCGCGCCGACCGCCGGGTAGTCGGGCCCGACCGCCTTCAGCTCGACCAAAGCCGCGCCCTTGTCCCCGGCCGAGGCCATGGCGCGGGTGAAGCCCGCGACCGAGACCCGGCCGCGCGAGTCCAGGAACGCTCTCTCCTGCGGGCTCGCCTCGCGGTGGATCAGCCCGAAGGTGACGTCGCCGCCGAGGATCTTTCGCCCTTCGCGGGCGAGCCCGTCGGAGAGCGAGCGCGACAACGAGGCGACGCCCGCGATGGTGGCGACCCCGATGGCGATGCAGGCGAGCAGCACCGTGAAGCCGCGCAAGCCCCCGCGCAATTCGCGGAGCGCGAGGCGCAGGGTCAGCGGCAGGCGCGACGGCCGGCCGGGCGTCCCGCCGGGGAGTTTGGGCAAGGGAAGCTTGGGAAAGTTGCCGTGCATGGGATCAGGCGCTCACGGCCATGTCGATCAACCCCGAGCGCAGGCGCACCGTGCGGTCGCACAGGCGGGCGAGGCCGGGATCGTGGGTGACCAGCACCAGGGTGGCGCCGCGGTCGCGCTTGAGGGCAAACAGCAGGTCGACGATCTGGGCGCCGGTCGCCTCGTCGAGATTGCCGGTCGGCTCGTCGGCCACCAGGATCGCCGGTTCCGGCGCCACCGCACGGGCGATGGCGACGCGCTGCTGCTCGCCGCCGGAGAGCTGGGCCGGGTAATGGTGCAGCCGGCGGCCGAGCCCGACCGCCTCGAGTTCCCGCGCCGCCCGCGCGTGCGCATCCGGCGCGTCGGCGAGTTCGAGCGGCAGCGCGACGTTCTCGAGCGCCGTCATGGTCGGCACGAGGTGGAAGGACTGGAACACGATGCCGATGCGCCGGCCGCGGAACCGCGCCAGCGCATCCTCGTCGAGCCCGGCGAGGTCGGTGCCCTCGACCACGACCTTCCCCGAATCCGGCCGCTCCAGCCCCGCCATGGTCATCAGCAGGGTCGACTTGCCCGAGCCCGAGGGACCGACGAGGCCGACCGCCTCCCCCGGCGCGACGCTGAGCGAGATCCCCTTGAGGATGTGGACCCGGGCAGCGCCGCGGCCGAGGCTGAGATCGACGCCGTCGAGCGCGATCGCCGGTCCGGTGGCCTTGTCGGTCATGAGGGAAAAGCCGATCTGTAGCGCGGCGGCCACTTAAGGGCCGCCGCCGGAGGTGACGTGTTGGGACGAACCTACGCAGGACGGGCGGCCCGCCGGCCCGATATGGGCCGTGCCTTGGTGGTTCGCCAAGATGGCCGCCGCGCGGCACTCGCATTTCTGATCGTTTCGCTGCTGATGACCCTCGTGACGCCGCTCCATGCGCAGGACGCCCCCCCCGGCCCCGCAAAGGCCCGCCCCCTGAACCTCGTCGCGCTCGGCGACAGCCTCACGGCGGGCTACGGCCTGCCGGCAGCCGCCGCCTTCCCGGTCCAGCTCGAAGCGGCGCTCAAGGCGCGTGGTCATTCGGTCGCGGTCGCCAATGCGGGCGTCTCCGGCGACACCGCGACCGGCGGGCTCGACCGGGTCGACTGGTCGGTGCCGGATGGAACCGATGGGGTGATCCTGGAACTCGGCGCCAACGACATGCTGCGCGGCACCGACCCGGCGGTCACCGAAAAAGCCCTCGCGGCGATCGTCGCGCGGCTGAAGGCCCGCGGCATCCCGGTGATGCTCGCCGGGATGCGGGCGGCGCCGAATCTCGGGCCCGATTACGGCAAGCGCTTCGACGCGATCTATCCCCGTCTGGCCGAGCGCGACGGCCTCGTCCTCTACCCGTTCTTCCTCGACGGCGTCGCGGGCGACCGCAGCCTCACGCTGCCGGACGGCCTGCACCCGACCAAGGACGGGGTCGCCAGAATCGTCGCCGGCATCCTGCCGAGCGTCGAGACGTTCCTGACGCGCCTGCGCAAGGGGGCCTGAGCCCGAGAAGTCCGGAATCCAAAAGGTCCAGAATCCAAGAGGTCCAGAATCAATGCCGCGCCTGTTCACCGGGATCGAGGTCCCGCCCGAGACAGGGCTGGGCTTGAGCGCCTTCCGGGGCGGGCTGCCCGGCGCCCGCTGGGTCGAGCCCGCCGATTACCACGTCACCTTGCGCTTCATCGGCGACGTCGAGGGCGGGCTCGCCGAGGAGATCACCGAGGCCCTGGCCGATCTTCGGCCCCGCCCGCCCCTCACCCTCGTCCTCGACGAACTGGCGGTGTTCGGCGGCGAGAAGCCGCACGCACTGTTCGCCCGCGTCGTACCCGATCCCGACCTCGCCGAGTTGCAGGCCGAGCACGAGCGCATCCTGCGCCAGCTCGGCGTCGCGCCCGACACGCGGCGCTTCACGCCTCACGTCACCCTGGCCCGACTCAAGCGCGGCGCCGGCCCGGACGGGGTGGCGCAATACCTGGCGGTGCAACCGGTCTTCCCGCGGATCGCGTTCACGGCGCGGCGGGTGGCGCTGTACTCGGCGCGGGACTCGGTCGGCGGCGGACCCTACGTGGTGGAAGCGGCCTATCCGCTCTCCGACGACGCGCAGGCGTGAGGGCCGGGCGACCGGCTCCCCCGAATAGGCGATGGCGGTACAATCGAACCGGTATAGGATCGGGTTACTGTCCTCCCCGAGAGGCACGCGCCCACGCCGTTCACCTCCACCTTACGAACTTGGCGTGGGCGCTTCCTTATCTCGCGATCGTTCCTCGTCCCGCCCACCGGACCAGGATGAGCCTGACCGCCGGCCGTAGGACGGTCGAGGGAACGGACGTCGCGCAGGATTCCTCTCTCGGCCCCCCTCATCCTGCGCACCCGGCGCCCGCGGAGAGAGGAAGAGCGCGCGCTTGCCAACCGGCCCTGCCGGATGCCGTGAAAGGACGATCCTGAATCGACCGCCGGTCAGCCACCTGGCACACCGCTTCCGCGCCGACGCCCCGAAGCGGGACATCCCGACCGCACCCCGCCCCGGGTCAGAACTTGAACACCGCCCGGGCCGCTTCCTGCGAAGCCTGCTTATCCTCCTCGAGCCGCGCGATCTCCCGGCGCAGGGACGCGATCCGCTCGTCGAGATCGGAGACGGACAGGGCGGCGAGGTCCTGGCCGATCTGATGGGCGGCGTGCACCGGCTTCCGGCTCTCGGCGTCGTCGAACATCGGCGTCTCCCTCGGTGCGCGGGCGCCCCGCGGCGCTCTCCGGGCGATCCTTAACGCGATTGACTCGCGGGGACCATTCCGCCATACACCGGCGCGACGTGACCGCGCCCCAATTCGGGCGCGGTTCGCTTTCGCCAAGACATTCTGGACCACGAGGGCCTCGGCAGCGCGACGCGCGGGGCCGGCCCCGGCCTTCGGAGAACGAGCCGTGAAGAGAACCTATCAACCGTCGAAGCTCGTGCGCAAGCGCCGCCACGGCTTCCGTGCCCGCATGGCCACCGTCGGCGGCCGCAAGGTGATCGCCGCCCGCCGCGCCCGCGGCCGCAAGCGCCTGTCGGCGTAAGGCGCCTCGCGGTGCCCGCAAGCGCCGCGTTGACCGGAGTACCGCGATGACCGGTGCTTCGCCGCCGATCGGCCGGATCACCCGGCGCCCGGACTATCTGGCGGCGGCCAAGGGCCGCCGTTTCCATACCGAGCGCCTGACGGCACAGGGCCGCCTGCGGGACGATGGACCGCCGGGCGGCCTGCGCGTGGGCTTCACCGTGACGAAGCGCGAGGGCCACGCCACTGAGCGCAACCGGATCCGCCGCCGCCTCAAGGTCGCGGCCCGGCTCGCGGCGGAGCAGGCCGGGCCGGCGCAGCGGGACAAAGCGGCTGACGTGGTGCTGATCGGCCGGCGCGACGCCCTGGCGGCGCCCTTCGCCCAGCTGGTCGAGGATGTCGCCCAGGCCCTCGGCGTGGTGACGAAGCCCCGCGGCCCGAAGCCGCCTTCCGCCGAGGGCGCGAAGCCCGGGCGCGGGCGAGGGAAAACGGGCTCGAGCAAGCCGGGACAGGCTCCAGCGGCGAGGTCCCCGGAACGGAATTCATGAGGCGATCCCGGGCAGCCGGAATCGCCTCGTCGTGTTGGTCGTGAGGGCCGGGATGCGGGCTGCCAGGCCCGCCCTCGGTCCCGCTCTTTTGGCGGCAGGCGTCGCGGGTCCATGGGTAACGACAAGACGAACATGATCATCGCCGTCGCGCTGTCGCTGGCGGTGCTGCTCGGCTGGAACTACTTCGTCAGCGCGCCGCAGGTCGAGCGCCAGCGCCAGGAGCAGTTGGCCGCCAGGCAGGCGCAGGCGGCGAAGGACGGCCCGGCGGCGAGCCCCCGCGAGGGCGGTCCCGCCGCGCCGGCGCCCGGCACCCTGCCGGGCGCGCCCGGCGGCAACCCGGCGCTCGCGGCGACCCGCGAGGAGGCGCTCGCCCGCTCGCCGCGGGTGCGCATCGACACCCCGGCGCTCGCCGGCTCGATCGCTCTCAAGGGCGGCCGCATCGACGACGTGTCGCTGAAGAACTACCACGAGACCGTCGACAATTCCTCGCCGCGCATCGTGCTGCTCTCGCCGACCGGCTCGGCCAACCCGTACTACGCCGAGTTCGGCTGGGTGGGTCAGGGTGCAGCCGGGCAAGGCGCCTCGGCGCTGCCGACCGGCGACACGCTGTGGACCGCCGAGGGCGACGTGCTGACGCCGCAGAAGCCCCTGGTGCTGACCTGGGACAACGGTGCCGGCCTCACCTTCCGCCGCACCATCTCGGTCGACGACAAGTTCATGTTCACGGTCGCCGATGCGGTCGAGAACAAGGGCGGCGCCGCCGTCACCCTCTACCCGTACGGCCTCGTCTCGCGCTGGGGCAAGCCGCACACGCAGGGCTATTACGTCCTGCACGAGGGCATGATTGGCGTGCTCGGCGACAAGGGCCTTCAGGAAGTCACCTACGACAAGCTCGCCAAGGACAACCCGCTCGGCGCGCCCGGCACCCGCGGCCAGTCCTGGACCGGCGTGACCGGCGGCTTCCTTGGCATCACCGACAAGTACTGGGCCGCCACCGCGATTCCCGACCAGAAGGCCCCCTATACCGGCTCGTTCACCGAGCGCGACGAGGGCGCCACCAAGGTCTACCAGGCCAGCAGCCTCGGCGACGCCAAGTCGCTCGCTCCCGGCGCCAGCATCGAGGCGCAGCAGCATCTCTTCGCCGGCGCCAAGGAGGTCGGCACCATCGACGGCTACGAGAAGTCGCTCGGCATCAAGCGCTTCGACCTCTTGATCGATTGGGGATGGTTCTACTTCATCACCAAGCCGATGTTCAAGGCGCTGGACTTCTTCTACCATCTGTTCGGCAATTTCGGCGTGTCGATCCTGGTCGTCACCTTCCTGCTGAAGCTGCTGTTCCTGCCGATCGCCAACCGCTCCTACGTCTCGATGGCCAAGATGAAGGCCGTCCAGCCGGAAATGACCGCCATCCGCGAGCGCTACGCCGACGACAAGGTGAAGCAGCAGCAGGCGATGATGGAGCTGTACAAGAAGGAGAAGATCAACCCGGTCGCCGGCTGCTGGCCGGTGCTGGTACAGATCCCGGTCTTCTTCTCGCTCTACAAGGTGCTGTTCGTCACCATCGAGATGCGGCACGCGCCGTTCTTCGGCTGGATCCGCGACCTCGCGGCGCCGGACCCGACCTCGGTGTTCAACCTGTTCGGCCTCCTGCCCTACACTCCGCCGGACTTCCTCCACCTCGGCATCTGGCCGCTCATCATGGGCGTGACGATGTTCGTGCAGATGAAGATGAACCCCGCGCCGCCGGACCCGGTCCAGGCCCAGGTCTTCACCTTCATGCCGATCATCTTCACCTTCATGCTCGGCTCGTTCCCGGCCGGCCTGGTGATCTACTGGGCGTGGAACAACACCCTGTCGGTGATCCAGCAATACGTGATCATGCGGCGCAACGGGGTGAAGGTGGAGCTCTGGGACAACCTGCGCTCGACATTCTCACGCCCGAAGGCCGCGAAGGCCAAGGGCTGAGGGTCCAGAACCGATGCAGGACCAGCCTCAGACCGAGGCCGAGAAGGAGGCCGCCCTGCGCGAAGCAGGGCGGCTGCTCTTCGCCGGCTCCGCCGACTTCTTCTACGCCGCCGACAAGCTCGAGATCCTGCCGCCGATGCGGGGGCACGAGATCGCCTTCGCGGGCCGCTCCAACGTCGGCAAGTCGAGCCTGATCAACGCGCTGACGGGCCGCAACGCGCTCGCCCGCACCTCGCACACGCCGGGGCGCACCCAGCAGCTGAACTTCTTCGACGTGGGCGGCGGCAAGCTCGTCCTCGTCGACATGCCGGGCTACGGCTATGCCGCGGTCGAGAAGGCGAAGGTCGCGGCCTGGACCGAACTGATCCACTCCTACCTGCGCGGCCGGGCCAACCTCGCCCGGGTCTACGTGCTGATCGACTCGCGCCACGGCATCAAGCCCAACGACGCCGAGGTGCTGGACGGGCTCGACAAGGCCGCGGTCTCCTACCAGATCGTGCTCACCAAGTCGGACGCGCTCAAGAAGCACGAGATCGAGGCCCGGCTCGACGCGACGAAGGCGGCGATCGCCCGGCGGCCGGCGGCCTATCCGGAGATCATCCTGACCTCGAGCCGCACCGATGACGGCGTCACCGACCTGCGCGCCAGCATCGCCCGTCTGCTCTCCGAGCGCGGGGAAGCGTGATGCATGCGGCCGACCGGGGGCTCCTGGCGCTTGCCGGCATTGCCGGCGCGCTCGGCGTCGGGTTATCTGCGGCGGCGGCCCATATCGCCGGGGCGACGAGCCTCGCCACGGCCGCGCAGTTCCTGCTGTTCCACGCCCCTGCCCTGCTCGCCCTCGCGTGTCTGGCCGGCAGCGGGCGGGCCCATCCGGTCGTGGTCCGGGCGGCGGGCTTCGCCCTGTCCCTCGGCCTCGCGCTGTTCTCCGGCGACCTCGCGGTCCGGGCCTTCCTGCAGCAGCCGCTCTTCCCGATGGCGGCACCGAGCGGCGGCATGGTCCTGATCCTCGGCTGGGTCTTGGTCGCCGGCGCGGCGCTCGGACCCGCGCGGCGGTGACGTAAGCGAAGATCCGCACGCTTTTCACGCGAACGGCCAAGCTTCTCGCCTCTCTCCCCCCTGGACAGCGGCCACTTCCGGTCCACATCTGCGGCAAACACGCGGAGACCGCAGGCATGAACCCGCTCAAGACGCTGCACGCCGAACAGGACCAGGCCGTCTGGCTCGATTTCGTCGCCCGGGGCTTCGTCCAGGACGGTGGGCTCAAGCGCCTGGTCGACGAGGACGGCCTGCGCGGGGTGACCTCGAACCCGGCGATCTTCGAGAAGGCGATCGGCCACTCGGACGAGTACGACGACGCGATCAAGGCGGCCGGCGACCAGCGGGTGATCGATCTCTACGAGGGACTGGCCATCGCCGACATCCAGGCGGCGGCCGACGTGCTGCGCCCGGTCTACGAGGCGAGCGGCGGCCAGGACGGCTTCGTCAGCCTCGAAGTGTCGCCGTACCTGGCGCTGAACACCGCCGAGACGCTGGAGGAGGCGCGCCGCCTCCACAAGGCGGTGGCCCGCGACAACCTGATGGTGAAGGTGCCCGCCACCCCGGAGGGTATCCCGGCGATCCGCGACCTCACGGCGGACGGCATCAACATCAACGTCACGCTGCTCTTCGCCCAAGGCGCCTACGAGGACGTGGCGAACGCCTATATCGACGGCCTGGAAAAGTTTGCAGCGAGCGGCGGCGACATCGGCCGGGTCGCCAGCGTGGCGAGCTTCTTCATCAGCCGCATCGACGCGGCGGTCGACAAGCTCCTCGACGAGAAGATCGCGGCGGCCAACGATCCGGACGAGAAGGCGGCCCTCGAAGGCCTCAAGGGCAAGGTGGCGATCGCCAACGCCAAGCTCGCCTATCAGCGCTACAAGCGCCTCTTTGCGGGCGACCGCTGGAAGAAGCTCGCCGACAAGGGCGCCCATCCGCAGCGCCTGCTCTGGGCCTCCACCGGCGTGAAGAACAAGGCCTATTCCGACGTGCTCTACGTCGAGGAGCTGATCGGCCCCAACACCGTCAACACCATCCCGCCGGCGACGATGGACGCCTTCCGCGATCACGGAAAAGTCCGGGCGAGCCTGGAGGACGGAGTCGACGAGGCCGAGCGGGTGATGGCCCATCTCGCCAAGGCCGGCATCGATATCGACGCGGTGGCGCGCCAGCTCGTCGAGGAGGGCGTGCAGCTCTTCGTCGATGCCGCCGACAAGGTGCTGGGCGCCGTCGCCGGCAAGCGCCAGAAGTTTCTGGGGAACGGTCTCGATCGGCAGGCGCTCGCGCTCGGCAGCCTCGACGAACCGGTGAAGCAGGCAATCGAGACCTGGCGCAAGGACGGCCTGGTGCGCCGCCTGTGGCAGCGCGACGCGAGCGTTTGGAGCGGCGCCGACGAGGCGCAATGGCTCGGCTGGCTCACCATCGTGGAGGACGAGTCGAAGAAGGCCGCCGACTACGCCGCCTTCGCGGCTGAGGTGAAGCAGGAGGGCTTCACCGATGCGGTCGTGCTCGGCATGGGCGGCTCCAGCCTCGGCCCGGAGGTTCTGGCCGAGACCTTCGGCCAGCAGCCCGGCTTCCCGCGCCTGCGCATCCTCGATTCGACCGATCCGGACGAGGTCCGGGCGGTCGAGGCCGCGGTGAACCTGGAACGCACCCTGTTCATCGTCGCCTCGAAGTCGGGCTCCACCCTCGAACCCAACGTCTTCCGCGATTACTTCCTCGGCCGGATGCGCGACGTGGTCGGGCACGACAAGGCCGGCCGCCACTTCGTCGCCGTGACCGATCCGGGCTCGGCGATGGAGAAGGCGGCGAAGGAGGATGGCTTCCGGCGCATCTTCTACGGCGTGAAGCAGATCGGTGGGCGCTACTCCGTGCTCTCGGCCTTCGGCCTGGTGCCGGCCGCCGCCATGGGCCTCGACGTGAAGGCCTTCCTGGAGAGCGCCCGCACCATGGTGCGCTCCTGCGGCTCCGACGTGCCGCCGGACCTGAACCCGGGCGTGCAGCTCGGCCTGGTGCTGGGCAAGGCCGCGACGGAACAGGGGCGCGACAAGGTCACGCTCGTCGCATCGAAGGGCATCGACACCTTCGGCGCCTGGGCCGAGCAGCTGATCGCCGAATCGACCGGCAAGCAGGGTAAGGGCCTGATCCCGATCGAGAACGAGCCCCTGGCGGCAGCGTCCGCCTACGGGTCGGACCGGGTCTTCGTGTACTTGCGCCTCGACGAGGGCGCCGATGCCGCCCAGGATGCCGCGGTCGAGGCCCTGGAGGAGGCCGGCCACCCGGTGGTGCGGATCAGCCTCGCCTCGAAGCGGAGCCTGCCGCAGGAATTCTTCCGCTTCGAGATCGCCACGGCGGTGGCGGGCGCGGTGCTCGGCATCAACCCGTTCGACCAGCCCGACGTCGAGGCGAGCAAGATCAAGACCCGCGAGCTGTTCTCCGCCGCCGAGAAGGACGGCGCACTGCCCTCCGAGACGCCGGTGGCCGAGGACGAGACCTTCGCGCTCTACACCGATGCGGCCAATGCCGAGGCCTTGCGCAAGGCGGGTGCGGGCTCCGATCCGGTGAGCTGGATCAAGGCGCAAGCCGGGCGCATCGGAACCGGCGACTACGTCGCGCTGCTCGCCTACGTCACCCGCAATCCGGAGCACCAGGCGGCGCTTCAGGAGGCCCGGCTGGCGCTTCGCGACGCCAAGCACGTCGCGACCTGCGCCGAGTTCGGGCCGCGCTTCCTGCACTCGACCGGCCAGGCCTACAAGGGTGGGCCCGATAGCGGCGTCTTCCTCCAGATCACCTCGGAGGCGCCGGACCTCGCCATTCCCGGCCGTAGCCTGGGCTTTGCCACGGTGATCGCCGCGCAGGCGCGAGGCGATTTCGGCGTGCTCTCCGAGCGTGGAAGGCGGGCGTTGCGCGTCCACATCAAGGGCGACGTGGCCAAGGGGCTCGACCGGCTGAAGTCGGCGCTTAGTTAGGGCTAGCGCGAGGGCTCCTCTCTCGGGCCGACTAACCAACACGACGCCATTGCACCTGCTTTTCTGGGTGAGCGCTCTCCCCTCCCCCTTGTGGGGAGGGGTCAGGGGGTGGGGGTGGTGCAGAAGGCACCGCTCAGCTTTCTCTGGCACCACCCCCACCCCTAGCCCCTCCCCACAAGGGTGAGGGGAAGCGCTTCGCCTTGAAGCGGGAGTGGGTGCGGAATGCAGCGTGTGAACAGTTTGGCTTGCGGGAGAGAGGGCCACTGCTGAACGTTTGACGGGCCCCCACGCCCACGGGCCGCCGGCCCCGGCCTCGCCGGCGAGGAGTGACACGATGCAACTCGGCATGGTCGGTCTCGGTCGGATGGGCGGCAACATCGTCCGACGGCTCCTGCGCAACGGGCACACGGCCGTGGTGTTCGACCAGGATCCCAAGGCCGTCGCGGCCCTGGTGCAGGAGGGGGCAGTCGGCGCCGACAGCCTCGAGGATTTCGTCGCGAAGCTCGAATTGCCCCGCACCGCCTGGGTGATGCTGCCGGCGGGCGACCCGACCGAAGTCACGGTGATGACGATCGCCGGCCTGATGCAGCCGGACGACGTGATCATCGACGGCGGCAACTCGTTCTACAAGGACGACATCCGTCGCGCCGCCGCCCTCGACGCGAAGGGCCTGCACTACGTCGATGTCGGCACGTCGGGCGGCGTCTGGGGCCTGGAGCGCGGCTACTGCATGATGATCGGCGGCCACAAGGCAGCCGTCGACCGGCTCGACCCAATCTTCTCGACACTCGCGCCCGGCCTCGGCGAGGTGCCGCGCACCCCGGGCCGCGACGGCCGCGATTCCCGCGCCGAGCACGGCTACATCCATGCCGGGCCGAGCGGCGCCGGCCACTTCGTCAAGATGATCCACAACGGCATCGAGTACGGCCTGATGCAGGCCTATGCCGAGGGCTTCGACATCCTCAAGCACGCCAACTCGACGGAGCTGCCGGAGGCGCAGCGCTTCGACCTCAACATCGGCGACATCGCCGAGGTCTGGCGCCGGGGCAGCGTGGTCTCGTCCTGGCTCCTCGACCTCACCGCCACGGCGCTCGCCGGCGACGAGAACCTCGACGCCTTCTCGGGCCACGTCGCCGATTCGGGCGAGGGCCGCTGGACGCTGAACGCCGCGATCGAGGAGGCCGTCCCGGCCCACGTCCTGTCGGCCGCGCTCTACGCCCGCTTCCGCTCGCGCCAGGAGGCGACCTACGCCGACAAGCTGCTCTCGGCGATGCGCAAGGGCTTCGGCGGCCACCAGGAGCCGAAATGACCTCCGCCATGGCCGAGGGGGCCGCGCCCCCGCCCGCCTGCACCCTGGTGATCTTCGGGGCGACCGGCGACCTCACCCACCGGCTGCTGATGCCGGCTTTGTACAATCTCGGCCGCTGGGGCCTGCTGCCCGAAACATTTTCCGTGATCGGCGTCAGCCGGTCGGAGATGTCCTCGGAGGAGTTCCGCTCCGAGCTGAGCGAGACCGTGCGCGGTTTCCTCACCGCCAAGGGCGGTGAGGCCGGCGGCGGCGGGTTCGACGAGGGCGTGTGGAGCGACCTCGTCGGGCGGGTCCATTACCGCTCGGGCGACCTGTCGGAGGCGGCCTCGTTCGAGGAGCTGAAGCGGGCCATCGCCGAGGTCTCGGGCAAGCAGGATGGTGGCAACGTCCTGTTCTACCTCGCGGTCGCCGCCGGCCTGTTCGGGTCGACCATCGCCAAGCTCGGCGAGGCCGGGCTGACCGAACAGGGTGAGGATCGCTGGCGCCGGGTCATCATCGAGAAGCCGTTCGGCCACGACCTTCCATCCGCGGAAAAGCTCGATGCCGACATCCTGAAGGTCCTGTCCGAGGACCAGGTCTTTCGCATCGACCACTTCCTCGGCAAGGAGACGGTGCAGAACATCATGGCGTTCCGGTTCGGCAACGGCCTGTTCGAGCCGTTGTGGAACCGCGACCACATCGATCACGTCCAGATCACCGTCGCGGAAACGGTGGGCGTCGAGGGACGGGGGAAGTTCTACGAGGCCACCGGCGCCTTGCGCGACATGGTGCCCAATCACCTGTTCCAGCTCTACACCCTTGTGGCGATGGAGCCGCCGATCTCGTTCGAGGCCGAGGCCGTGCGCGACAAGAAAGAGGAGGTGCTGCTCGCCACCCCCTCGGCCAAAGTCGAGGATGCGGTGCGGGGCCGCTACGTTGCGGGCGAGGTCCAGGGCAAGGCCGTCAAGGATTACCGCGAGGAGCCGGACGTCGCCCACGACTCCGACACCGAGACCTTCGTGGCCCTCAAGCTCGGCATCGACAACTGGCGCTGGGCCGGGGTGCCGTTCTACCTGCGCACCGGCAAGGCGATGACCCGGCGCGACACCGAGATCGCCATCCGCTTCAAGCAGGCGCCGCTGTCGCTGTTCAAGGGCACCAACGTTCGCGAGGACGTGCCGAACTGGCTGGTGCTGCAATTGCAGCCCGACGAGGGCATCTCGCTGCAATTCGGTGCCAAGATTCCGGGCCCGGCGGTGCGGCTCGGCAGCGTCGACATGAGGTTCTGCTACAAGGACTACTTCAAGACCGAGCCGAGCACCGGCTACGAGACGCTGATCTACGACGCGATGATCGGCGACCCGACGCTGTTCCAGCGCGCCGACATGATCGAGGCCGGCTGGCGCATCGTCCAGCCGATCCTCGATGCCGCGGCCTCGGGCACGCTCGCCACCCTGCCCTACGAGGCCGGCACCGCCGGGCCGAAGGAGGCGGACGAACTCCTGACCCGCGACGGCCGGGCCTGGCGCTCGCTGGAGCACCAGTCATGACCGGGCATCACGAGGTGCTGCCCGATCCCGACGCGGTCGCCCGGGCGGCGGCCGAGCGGCTGGTCGCGGTGGCGGGGGCCAAGCCGGACCGGATCGGGATCTGCCTGTCGGGCGGCTCGACCCCGAAGCTTCTCTACCGGCTGCTCGCCGGGCCGGAGTTTCGCGACCGCCTCCCGTGGGAGCGCCTGCACTGGTTCTTCGGCGACGAGCGCGTCGGTGACGGGCCGGAGGCCGGCAGCAACCGGCGGCTGACGGAAGACGCCTTCGGCGACCTCGTCCCCGACGGCCACCTGCACCCGATCCCGACCGACCGGACCCCGCAGGCCTGCGCCGCCGCTTACGCGGCGGAGTTGCGGGCCTGGTACGGCGCCGATCGGCTCGACCCCGCCCGGCCCCTGTTCGACCTCGTCCTCCTCGGGCTCGGCGAGGACGGCCACACCGCCTCGCTGTTTCCGGGCAAGCCCGAGGCGCGGGAGGCGGCGGCCTGGGTGGTGGCGGTACCGGAGGCGGGTCTTAGCCCCTTCGTGCCGCGGGTGAGCCTGACCCTTTCGGCGCTCGGCGCCACGCCGCTGATCCTGTTCCTGGTCACCGGCGCGGGCAAGCGGGCACCCCTGTCCCGCCTCGCCTCCGGTGAGGACCTGCCGTCGGGACACGCAAAGGCCTGGGGCGAGACCGTGTGGCTGCTCGATCGGGACGCGGCGGTCTGACGGGCGCAGGCGCCGGCATCCACGACACAACGCAGGCGCGAGCATGCTGCCATTGGGTCATGTCGGCGCCGCGCCCCGTCCGGTGGGGTTTCGGCATGCCCACGCGAGATGCAGGTACGGGCATTTTCGTCCGTGAAATCAGACCTCGGCCCGCACCGTGAGGCGCGGGCATTCCAACGTCTGATACCAACGGTCGTTGGAAACGATCTTTGGTTCCGTTCTCGAATTTTTGCCGAGCCTCTGGCTTGAAATCGAAAATTCGAGTTGTATCAATGGCCCGATGCGTCAGCATCCTGGGCCATTGGTATGACAGCTATGTATTGGTGATGACAGGGCGCGCCCTTTATTTCACGGTTTCTGCATGAGCGCCCAATTGCAACCTTTGATTGATACAATTTGCTCCATAACAGTAACCTGAACGCAAAAGCGTCAACAATGAATCGATCTTAACGACTCATCGCCAAGGTGGACGGACGCAGATCTGCGTAACCGACCCACCGGCAGCTCCCAAGGGCTGTCCTTGCGAGCAGGCCCGATGCGCGCGCTCAACAATCTCAAGATCGTCCCCAAACTGACCGTCGCGTTCGGCAGCCTGGTGGCCGTCACCCTGACGGTCAACGCCCTGAATTACTGGAGCTTTCAGTCGATCAAGGAGCGCAACCACTGGACTGGGCATACGCAGGCCGTGCTCCATGCCGTCGACGATATAGTGTCCGGGATGCTCAATCAGGAGACAGGCCTGCGCGGCTATCTGGTCTCGGCCGATCAGCACTTCCTCGCCCCCTACAGCGAGGGGCAGCAGGCCTACCGGACCGCCTTTGCCGAGGCCAAGCGTCTGACCGCCGACAACCCCGCGCAGCAGGTGCGCCTCGACGCGCTCGACCGGGAGGCGCGACGCTGGATGCAGGACGTCGCCGAGCGGGAAATCGCCCTGATGGGCGATGCGGGCACCCGCGACCAGGCCCGCGCCATCGAAGCGAAGGGAGCCGGCAAGGCGGCCATGGATGCCCTGCGCGCGAAGGCGGCGGAGATCCGCAAGGTCGAGGACGACCTGATGACCGTGCGCGAGCGGGCGCAGGAGCGCACCTTCGGCCTCGCCGACCTGATGAACCTCCTCGGCGTCGCCGCGAGCCTGCTGATCGCCGCCGTGATGGCCCTGATGGTCTCGCGCACCCTGGCGATGCCGCTGCGGGCGATGGCCGCGCTGATGCAGCGGCTGGCGCAAGGCGACAAGTCGATCGTGGTCGCGGGTGTGGAGCGCGGCGACGAGGTCGGCGCCATGGCGCGGGCCGTCGAGGTGTTTCGCCGGAACGCCATCGAGGCGGACAGGCTGGCCGCCGCCCAGGCCGCCGAGGACGAGGCCCGGATGCGCCGCGCCCGCCTCGTCGACGACCTGGCGCGGGCGTTCGAGCAGACGGTGTCGGGCCTTACCGCCGGCCTTGCCGGCGCCGCCACCGAGATGGAGGCGACGGCACGCTCCATGACCGACGTGGCCGAGGAGACGACCCGCCAGACCGTGACGGTGGCGGGCGCCGCGTCGCAGACCTCCGCGAACGTCCAGACGGTCGCGGCGGCCAGCGAGGAGATGACCGCCTCGATCCAGGAGATCGTCCAGCAGGTCAACCAATCGTCCCGCATCGCCGCCCGCGCGGTGGAGGATGCCGCGCGCACCAACGCGACGGTGCAGCGCCTCGCCGGGACGGCGGAGCGGATCAACGACTTCGTCGCCACCGTGTCGAGCATCGCCAGCCAGACCAACCTGCTCGCGCTCAACGCCACCATCGAGGCGGCGCGGGCCGGTGCGGCGGGGCGCGGCTTCGCCGTCGTCGCCGCGGAAGTGAAGGAACTCGCCGGCCAGACCGGCAAGGCCACCGACGAGATCGGCGCCCGGATCGGCGAGATCCAGGAGGCGACCCGCGCGACGGTGGGCGACATCCGCCAGATCGCCAAGGTGATCGAGGACATGTCGACCTACGCCGCCAGCATCGCGGCGGCGATGGAGGAGCAGGGCAGCGCCGTGCAGGAGATCACCCGTAACGTGCAGCAGGCGGCCCGCGGCACCGAGCAGGTCACCGGCAACATCGCCGGCGTGCGCGACGGCGCCGGTCAGACCAGCCAGGCGGCCTCCCAGGTCCTGGGCGCCGCGCAGGAGCTGTCACGTCAATCGGAGATGCTGCGGCACGAGGTGACGAGCTTCCTCGGGCGGGTCAAGGCGGCCTGAACCTTGGCGGCGGCCAGAAAGAAGGGCCCGATCGCGCTGCGGTCGGGCCCCTTTTCGTGCGTCACCCAATCCCGGGGCGGTCGCCCGGAGGCGAGGGTCAGACGAAGTGCTTCGAGAGCTTCAGCCCCTGCGCCTGGTAGTTCGAGCCGGCGGCACTGCCGTAGAGGGCGGCCGGGCGCTGGGCCATGCGTTCGTAGACGAGGCGGCCGACGATCTGGCCGTCCTCCAGCATGAACGGCACGTCGCGGGAGCGCACCTCCAGCACCGCGCGGGCGCCGGTGCCGCCGGCCTCGGCATGGCCGAAGCCGGGATCGAAGAAGCCGGCGTAATGGACCCGGAACTCGCCCACCAGGGGATCGAACGGCACCATCTCGGCGGCGAAGTCCGGCGGTACCTGCACCGCCTCCTTCGAGGCCAGGATGTAGAACTGGCCCGGATCGAGGATGAGCGTGCCGGATCCGTCGGCCCGCAGGGGCTCCCAGAACTCGCCCGCCGGATAGGACCGGGGCCGGTCGACGTCGACGAGGCCGGTATGGCGCTTGGCGCGGTAGCCGATCAGCCCGTCGAAGCCCGAGAGATCGACCGAGACCGCGACGCCGCCCTGGAACGAGGGGTCGGACGAATCGACCAGCGGCGTCGCCGCGTGCAGGCGGGCGAGCGCCGCATCGTCGAGCCGCACCGCGCCGCGGCGGAAGCGCAGCTGCGACAGGCGCGAGCCGGTGCGCACCAGCACCGGGAAGGTGCGCGGCGAGATCTCGGCGAAGAGCGGCCCGGCATAGCCGGCCTCGACCATGTCGAATTCCCGCGCCTGATCGGTGATGACCCGGGTGAACACGTCGATGCGCCCGGTCGAGCTTTTGGGGTTGGCGCTCGCGGCGAGGTCCGGCGGCAGGGCCAGGCCCTCCTGGAGCTCGGCGATGTAGACGCAGCCGGTCTCCAGCACCGCACCCTGGCGCAGGTCGATCTCGTGCAGCTTGAGCTTGTCGAGGCAGGCGGCGACGTCGCGGGTGCGCCCCGGCAGGAAGCTCGCCCGCACCCGCCAGGCCCGGTTGCCTAAGCGCAGGTCGAGGCTCGCCGGCTGGACCTGGTCGTCCGCGAAGGGGCTGGCCGGCCGGATCACCCCGGCGGCGGCGAGCGCCACGATGCTCTCCGCCGATTGAATCCCGTCCTCGAGCTTCACCATGACCTGTCCATCCTCAAGCGGCCACTGTCGTAGGCCAGGGTTGCGACGAGGTGAAGAGGATCACGCCTCGTCGCGCATCCCCCGCATCACCGCGAGTGCGAGGCTCGCCCGGGCGATCGTCCCCATGGCGGTGAGGCCGGCGAGGGCGCTCGCGATCAGCGGCAGCCGATCCGGCCACAGGATCAGGGCGGCAAGGCCCGCACCTGCGACGATGTCGGCCCCCCGCCCGCCGGCAAGGATCAGCGAGTGCAGGTCCAGGCCGGGCATCGCCGTCCCGGTCCGGGCCGCCGCGACGGCCGTCAGCCGCGCCACGGCGATCTCGACGAGGAGCGCCGCGATGAGTGCAGCCGCCGGACCGCCGGGCGCCCGCCACGCCAGCGCGAGGGCAAGCGCGAGGCGGATCCGGGCTCCCTCCTCCCCCGCCATCCCCCGCCGCGCCGCGAGCAGGGTCAGCCCGCACCAGAGGGCGAGCAGGGCGAGCGCCGTGGCATCGGCCCGGAGCGCCAGCGCCGCGGCGGCGGCAAGGCCCGCGACGGTCGTGGACGAGCGAAGAAACCTCATGGCGGGAACGGGCGCGCCTCGTGCAGGATTACCGACCGTGATCGCCGGTGATTGACGATCCGGAAGGCCGGACGTACCACGACCCCCGCCGGCCGTCGCGCTTGCCTGCGGGGCCGCCAGCGGAGGTTCCCTGATGTACAAGGCAGAGACCCGCGGCATCAGCGTGTCCGTGCAGCCGCGCTTCGTCGAGGAGGAATCCTCGCCCGACAGCGGACGCTACTTCTTCGCCTACACGGTGGAGATCACCAACAACGGCAGCGAGCAGGTGCAGCTGCGCTCCCGCCACTGGCGCATCGTCGACGGTCGCGGCGAGATGCAGGAGGTGCGCGGCGCCGGCGTGGTCGGCAAGCAGCCGGTGCTCGGGCCCGGCGAATCGTTCAGCTATACCAGCGGCTGCCCCCTCACGACGCCGGACGGCACGATGGAGGGCACCTACACCATGGCGACCGCCGACGGCCGCAGCTTCGAGGCGGCGATCCCCGCCTTCTCGCTCGATTCGCCGCATGTGCGCCGGGTGATGCACTAACAGGAGCCTGTGCTCCGGCGTCTGGGGGACGTTGCGCCGGGGCGGCTGTCGAGGGGCGTGAGCTTGCGCTAAGACCGGGGCTTCGAATCCAGTTGCGCGAGACAGCCTGCCCCGATGACCAAGACCGGCCCCCGCCTGACCCCGCTCGAACTGCTCGCCCGGCTGGTCTCCTTCGATACCGAGAGCCAGAAGTCGAACCTGCCGCTGATCGCGTGGGTGGGCGAGTACCTCGACGCCTGGGGCGTGCCCTACATCGTCGCCCCCAACGAGACCGGCGACAAGGCGGCGCTCTTCGCCACGATCGGGCCGATGCGGGACGGCGGCGTGGTGCTGTCGGGCCATACCGACGTGGTGCCGGTGGCCGGCCAGAACTGGACCAGCGATCCCTATACCTTGCGCATCGCCGACGGCCGGGCCTATGGCCGCGGTGCCGTCGACATGAAGGGCTTCGACGCGCTCTGCCTCGCCCTGGTGCCGGAGATGCTGGCGGCCGACCTCAAGACGCCGATCCACATCCTGCTCTCCTACGACGAGGAGCTGACCTGCCTCGGCGTCGTCGACGTGATCGCGCGCTTCGGCAAGGACCTGCCGCGGCCGGGCGCGGTGATCGTCGGCGAGCCGACCGACCTCGACGTGGCCGACGCCCACAAGAGCATCTACACCTACCGCACCACCGTCCACGGCCACGAGGCGCATTCCTCGAAGCCGGCGCTGGGCGCCAACGCCGTGATGGCGGCGGCGGAGCTGGTGGCGGGGCTCAACCGCATCGCCGACCAGATGGCGGCGCGGGGCGACGCCAGCGGTCGGTTCGATCCGGCCTACACGACCGTGCATGTCGGGGTGATCGGTGGCGGCACCGCCCGCAACATCCTGCCCAAGGCCTGCGAGTTCCAGTGGGAATTCCGCGGCCTGCCGGACCTTCCCCGCGACGAGATCCCGGCCCTGTTCTCCGCGGAAGTCGAGCGGGTGACCCGCGAGCGGCTCAACCGCTTCGGCGATTACGGCCGCGTCGAGACCGAGGAGGATGCGGCGGTACCGGGGCTCGCACCCGAGCCCGGTTCCCCGGCCGAGCGCCTCGCCCTGCGGCTCGCCGGCCGCAACCACACGATCACGGTGCCCTACGCCACCGAGGCCGGCCGCTTCCAGCTCGCCGGCCTGCCGACCGTCGTCTGCGGCCCCGGCTCGATCGACCAGGCTCACCAGCCGGACGAATACATCACGCTGGCGGCTTTGGAGGCGGGAGAGGATTTCCTGCGCCAGCTGGTGCGGGATTGTGCGGCGGGGTGGAGCCCGGTGTGAGACGTCACAGCAAGCTTCCGCAAGGAGTGCATGTTGTAAAAATTAATCGCGGGCTCTCCTCACCCGTGACAATTGTCGCATTCAGACAACTCGATCTGACCATCCTCTCTCTTTGCAAGTAACGCTCCTCCCCTCCCCCCGGCGATCCCGGGCTTGCCCGGTATCGCTGCAAGTTGCGGGAGGGGCTAGGGGTGGGGGTGGTGCCGGATAGAGCGAGGCGGTGCCGTCTGCACCACCCCCACCCCTAGCCCCTCCCCACAAGGGGGAGGGAGACGCGCTCTACTTCCACACGTCGGCGAGTTTGCAGTTCCACCTCACGGCCGCCGCGCCAGCGCCAACCCGACGCCCGCCCCCATCAGCAGACCACCGGTCAGCCGGTTGCGCCACCGCCCACGCGCCAGCACGACCCGCGCCCGCCCCGCCAGCGCCGCCCAGACCGCATCGCCGCCGATCGCCAGGACCAGGAAGGTCACGGCGAGCAGCGCCAGCTGCCCTAGGGGCGCCGCATCCGGGCTGACGAACTGGGGCAGGAACGCGCCGAAGAACAGCAGCGTCTTCGGGTTGGTGAGCGCCACGAGGAAGCCGCGGAGCGCGATGACCCGGACGGCCCGGGGTTCCGGCGCGGTCTGCGCGAGGTCGGTCGCCGGGGCACGCTAGGCGCGGACGGCCAGCCAGGCGAGATAGGCGACGCCGATCCAGCGCAGCACCTCGAACCACGCCGCCATCAGGCTCAGCATCGCCGAGAGGCCGGCGACCGTGAGCACGAGCTGGATCGTCAGGGCCACGCTGGTCCCCGCCACCGTGACGAGGCCGTAGCGGGTGCCATGGGCCACGCTGTTGGCGACGATGAGGGCGACGTTCGGGCCCGGGATCAGGATCAGGACGAGCGTCGCGGCGACGAAGCCGAGATAGAGGTCGGGGGGCATGGCGGGGCGATCCGGCTTTGAACCGGAATACAGCGTGCCATGCACGCTGCCACCCCGCCAGACTCGCGGTTACTGCTGCACCGGCTGGGTCGTGGTGGTGCCGGTCGAGGCGGGAACGTCGGATTTCGACGTGTCGGTCGCCTGCGCGCCGGACTTCGGAGCATCCGACTTGGCGGCATCCGCCTTGGCGGGCTGCTGGCCGAGATAGACGTATTCCGGCGCGGCGCGGAGCTGGTCCTTGTCGGTGTTGATCACCGCCTTCAGGGTCTTGTCGTCGACCCGGGTGACCTGCAACGCCTCCTTCGCCACCGAGACGTACTTGGTACCGAGGCCGAGGAAGCCACCGACACCGACGACGTAGGACTTCACCGCCAGATCCGGCCCGAGCACGATGTCGGCGATCGAGCCGATCGTCTCGTTGGCGCCGTTCTGGATGTTCTGGCCGATCAGCTTCGTGGCGACGAGGTCGCTCGGCTCCTGGGCGACGAAGGTCGGCCGCAGGTCGTTGTTCAGGGTGGCGGGAGTGCCGGGCACGGGCTTCGGACCGCCGACATCCTGCGCCAGGCCGGCGCTGGCGCCGGCGACGAGGAGGAACGCGGCGGCGAGGAGGGGGCGGGACATCGACGGCTCCGGCATCAGACGCCCGACACGCTCGGGCGCAATATGAGTCCGTTGCGGTGCGAAAAGTTCCCGTAAGCCCCCTCTTTCGCTGCGTCAGGCCTGCGGGCTTCCCGCGATCTCGGCCTCGACCTCGGCCGGGTCGAGGTCGTAGTGCCGCGAGCAGAACTCGCAGGTGATGCCGATCCGGCCGTCATCCCCGACGATCTCGCGGCGCTCCTCGGCCGAGAAGTTGCGCACCATGCCCATCACCCGCTCGCGCGAGCAGCGGCAGGCCTCGTGCACCCCTAGCGCCTCGAACACCCGCACGCCGCGCTCGTGGAAGAGGCGGTAGAGCAGGCGCTCGCTCGACACCGTCGGGTCGACGAGTTCGTGGTCCTCGATCGTCGCCACCAGCGACTTGGCCTCGACCCAGGCATCGTCCTCCTGTGGTCGGCTCTCGTCGAGGAGCGCATGCCCCTCCGGCAGGTCGCCGGGCGGCAGGTCGGCCAGCCGCGCGCGCTCGGGCGAGTGCGGCAGGAACTGCATCAGGAGGCCGCCGGCCCTCCAGGCCTGTCCCGCGCCCTCGACCTGCTCGGCGACGGCGAGGCGGACCCGGGTCGGGATCTGCTCCGACTGGCGGAAATACTGGTGCGCCGCCTCCTCGAAGCCCTGGCCCTCCAGCGCGACCACGCCCTGGTAGCGGCTCTGGACCGAACCCTGGTCGATGGTCATGGCGAGGTGACCGCGTCCGAGGAGCTGCGCAGTGCCGGCGCGGGGACCGGCCTCGGCGACGCGGCCGGCATCGAAGCGGGCGGTGGCGCGGACCCGGTCGGGCGCCTCGAAATCCACCACCACCATGTCGACCGGGCCGTCGGACTTGGTCTGGAGCTGGAACCGGCCCTGGAACTTGAGCGAGGAGCCGAGCAGGACCGTCAGCGCCGCGGCCTCGCCGAGGAGCCGCGCCACGGTGTCCGGATAGCCGTGACGCCGCAGGATGGTGTCGACGGAAGGGCCGAGGCGCACGACGCGGCCGCGCACGTCGAGGGGCTCGACCGCGAAGGGAAGGATCGCGTCGTCGCGGCCCTCGGAATTCTGAGAGGGAATGGTCTCGGACATGCTCTCACCGTCGCCGGCAAGGCTGAAGGCCGGCTCTCGCGCACGATTTTGAAGGTCTCCCGGCGAGGGGCCTCCCGCGCGAACCCGCGCCGCATGTCCGCGCAGCGAGCGGGCAGGCGGAGCGATGAGGCGGGAGACGCCGCGGCGAGAGACCGGCTTATCCCGATATATGGTGGTCTGACCGATGTTTTCGAAGGGGTTACCGGGGGATGAAGCCGGCGCCTGTTCGCCGGTCCCCACGGTGTTCACCCACGCCACGTCATCCCGGGTTCTCGGCTTTGCCGAGCCCCGGGATGACGTGGAGGATGATCGAAGCGTGGGGGCGGAACCACCAGCCCGTCGGTCATACCCTCACGGCACGGCGCCGAGGCACCAGGCCAGGATGCCCTTCTGGGCGTGCAGGCGGTTCTCGGCCTCGTCGAACACCACCGATTGCGGCCCGTCGATCACCTCGGCGGTGACCTCCTCGCCGCGATGGGCCGGCAGGCAGTGCATGAACACCGCATCCTTGGCGGCGGCCGCCATCAGCCGGCCGTTGACCTGGTAGGGCATCAGCAGGTTGTGGCGGTGCGCCTCGTCCTCGTCGCCCATCGAGACCCAGCAATCGGTCACGACCGCGTCGGCCCCCGCCACCGCCTCGAACGGATCGGTGGTGACGTTGAGCACCGCGCCCTCGGCCTTGGCGCGGGCGATCAGGCTCTCCGAGACCGGCATCTCGGGCGGGCAGGCGACGTTGAGCGTGAAGTCGAACCGCGCCGCGGCGTGGGCCCAGGAGGCCAGCACGTTGTTGGAATCGCCCGACCAGGCGACGGTGCGGCCCTTGATCGGCCCGCGATGCTCCTCGAAGGTCAGCACGTCGGCCATGATCTGGCACGGGTGCGAATCCTTCGTCAGGCCGTTGATGACCGGGATGGTGGCGTATTCGGCCAGTTCCAGCATCATGCCGTGATCGAGGATGCGGATCATGATCGCGTCGATGTAGCGCGACAGGACCCGGGCGGTGTCGGCGACGGTCTCGCCGCGGCCGAGCTGCATCTCCCGGCCGGTGAGCATCAGGGTCTCGCCGCCCAGTTCCCGCATCGCCACGTCGAAGGAGACGCGGGTGCGGGTCGAGGGTTTGTCGAACACCATGCCGAGGAACTTGCCGGCGAGCGGACGCTCGGCCGGGGGCTCGCCCCGGCGGCGGCGGCTTTTCAGGTCGGCGCAGGCATCGAGGACCGTGCGCAGCTCGGCGCCGCTGAAATCGGTCAGGTCGAGGAAATGCCGGGGGGCCGGCGCGATCTTCACGGGCGCATTCATCACTCGGCGGCCCTCCGGCCCCTCGTCTCCATGGCGGCGCAGGCCGCCTCCAGCTTGTCGAGCGCCGCGTTCACCTCGGCCTCGCCGATGATCAGCGGCGGCAGCAGGCGCACGACGTTGTCGCCGGCCGGGATCACCAGCAGGTGCTCGTCCCGGGCGGTGGCGGCGAATTCGGTGTTCGGCACCACGAGGCGCAGGCCGGTCATCAGGCCCTCGCCGCGGATCTCGTCGACCACGTCCGGGTGGCGGTCCTTGAGGGCGGCGAGCCGCTGCTTCAGCAGAAGGCCGGTCTGGCGCACGTGGTCGAGGAAGCCGGGGGCCAGCACGATGTCGAGCACGGCATTGCCCACCGCCATGGCGAGCGGGTTGCCGCCGAAGGTGGTGCCGTGGCTGCCGACCACCATGCCGCGGGCCGCCTCGCGGGTGGCGAGGCAGGCGCCCATCGGGAAGCCGCCGCCGATCCCCTTGGCCGAGGACAGGATATCCGGCGTCACGCCCGACCATTCATGGGCGAAGAGCTTGCCGGTCCGGCCGATCCCGGTCTGGACCTCGTCCATGATGAGCAGGAGGCCGTGCTCGTCGCAGAGCGAGCGCAGGGTGCGCAGCCACTCGTGCGAGACCACCCGCAGGCCGCCCTCGCCCTGGATCGGCTCGATCATCAGGGCGGCGGTCTCCGGCGTGATGGCGGCCTTCAAGGCCTCCAGGTCGCCGAAAGGCACCTGGTCGAACCCGTCGACCTTCGGGCCGAAGCCGTCGATGTATTTCTGCTGGCCACCGGCCGCGATGGTGGCGAGCGTCCGGCCGTGGAAGGCGCCCTCGAAGGTGACGATCCGGTAGCGCTCGGGATGGCCGCCGGCGGCGTGGTACTTGCGCGCCATCTTGATGCAGGCCTCGTTGGCCTCGGCACCGGAATTGGCGAAGAACACCACGTCGGCGAAGCTCGCCTCGGTCAGCCGCTGGGCCAGCCGCTCGGCGTCGGGCACCTCGAACAGGTTCGAGACGTGCCAGACCTTCTGGGCCTGCTCGGTCAGGGCGGCGACGAGGTGCGGATGGCCGTGGCCGACCGAGTTGACCGCGATGCCGGCGCCGAAATCGAGGTATCGCGAGCCGTCTCGGGCGATGAGCCAAGCGCCCTCACCGCGCTCGAAGGACACCTTGGCCCGGGCGTAGGTCGGCAGCAGCGAGGAGGTCACGATCTCGTCTCCGTCGCGGTCGAGTGAGTCGGTCGACCGGAAAACAAAGCGCCGCCTCGAAGGGCGGCGCGCGCGGATACTATGGAACGAGCGCGCCCTGTCAACGCCGTCGATGAAGATGACGCCGAGATGACACGGACACATCGCCCCGCCCGGGGTTGCGGCCGGACTTCCTTCGGGGCACAGACCCTCGGGCGGCCGGTCTCGGCCGCGCCGCGGCAGTCACGCCGCGGGGACGACGAACCGGCCCTGACGCGGCGAGCTGGCGGGCCTGGTGGGAGATTGGACCGATGAGCGCGACCCTCGACCGCCTGAAGGAGCTCGGCTTCACCCTGCCGCCGGCCGCGGCCCCCGTGGCGAACTATGTCGGCTTCCAGCGCAGCGGCAACCTGGTGATCATCTCGGGCCAGCTGCCCTTCGGCGCCGACGGCCAGATCGACCCGGCCCACAAGGGCAAGGTCGGCGGCGCGGTCTCGCCGGAACTGGCTGCCGAGGCGGCGCGGCACTGCGCCCTCAACGTCCTGGCGCAGCTGCGCGCGGCGGCCGGCAACCTCGACGACGCGGTGGTGGCCTGCCTGCGGCTCGGCGGCTTCATCAACGCGGCACCGGGCTTCTCGGCCATCGCGGGCGTGATGAACGGCGCCTCCGACCTGATGGTGCAGGTGATGGGCGAGCGCGGCCGCCACGCCCGCTCGACGATCGGCGTCGCGGAACTTCCGCTCGACGCCGTGGTCGAGGTCGAGGGCATGTTCGAGATCCGCTGATACAATGACAGACCGCCTCGCCCCCGACTGGCTGACCGCCCGTCCGATCGCCCATCGCGGCCTGCACGACCGCGGCGCCGGCATCCCCGAGAACACGATCGCCGCCGCCGAGGCCGCGATCGGTGGCGGCTACGCGATCGAGTGCGACGTCCAGCTCAGCCGGGACGGCGAGGCGATGGTGTTCCACGATGCCGGCCTCGGCCGGCTCACCGGGGCCGATGGCCTCGTGCGCGAGCGCGACGCCGCCGATCTCAAGCGATTGACGGTGCTCGGCAGCGCCGAGCGCGTCCCGACCCTGTCGGAATTCTTGGGAAAAATCGCCGGCCGGACGCCGCTGGTGATCGAGGTGAAGACCCGGCACGACGGCGACTTGGACCTGGCCCGCCGCACCGCGGACATCGTCGCCGCCTATGACGGGCCGGTGGCGCTGAAATCGTTCGATCCCGTCATCGTCGGGGCGCTTGCCGATCTCGCGCCGGGAGTCCCGCGCGGCATCGTCGCGGAGAGCCACCACGACGACCCGGCCTATGCCGCCCTCACCGAGGCGCAACGGCACGGGCTGGCGAACCTGCTGCATGTGTCCGAGAGCCGTCCGGACTTCCTGTCCTGGCGCGTCGACGACCTGCCGAACGCCGCGACCCATCTCTGCCGCCTGCTCGGGCGCATGCCGGTGATGACCTGGACCGTCAGGACCGAGGCGCAGGTGCAGCTGGCGCGGGCGCATGCCGACCAGATGGTGTTCGAGGGGTTTCGGGCCTGATCTCGCAATTTCGGGAGAGGCCCGATCTTCGGACGTTCCGGAAAACTGAGGTTCCTATCCTCCAACCTCATCCTGAGGTGTTGGCGATCGCAGATCGCACCCGATTGGAAATCGGCTGACCTCGAAGGAGGGCTCCAGGAATCGCCGAGGCTTCTGGATCCCTCCTTCGAGGCTCCCTCCGGTCGCGCCTCAGGATGAGGTGAGGGGTCGGGATATTCCGCTATTCCCGCCGGATCGAAAGATGGCGCCGATCGAGCGCCCTTTCACGGACGGGCCGGTACCTGGAACCACGCGAATCGCGGCAGCACGCCCGCGAGCGCCGAGACGTGCGGCCCATCGCCAGAGGCCTCCGCGACGCACTCGGCCTCGTCGCGGTCGAGGCCGATTTGCAGCACATCGCCGATGACCGCGATCGCCCCGGCGCGCAGGTCGTAGACCGTCCAGCCGGCCCGGTCGCGGCGGATGGCGTAGCGGGTGACGTCGGAGACGATCTCGGACATGGCGTGAGTCCTGGCTTGCCGGCAATCTGGTACGCCCGCCGGACCGCGCTCGCCGTGCCGACCCGCACACGGCACGCTCAGGGTCGAACCCCGATCATGTCGCCGTGCACCGACCCCTCCCGGCACGGCGGTCTCAGTCGGCGCCTTCGTCGGGAATGTTCAGCGTGGTGCCGCAGGCCTTGCAATGCACGGCGTCGGGCTCGTGCCGCTGCAAGCCGCAGGTCGGGCACGGGAAACGCACCTTGTAGGGCCGGAACACCACCTGGGCGAGGCGGAAGAACAAGGTCACGCCGCAGATCATCACGAACACCGAGATCAGCCGTCCGGAGGTGCCCGGCAGGGTGATGTCGCCTTAGCCGGTGGTCGTCAGCGACGTGACCGTGAAGTACAGGGCATCGACCGGACTGCCGATCGCCGGATTGGTGCGATGCTGCGTGACGTAGACCACGCCGGTCATCACGAACACGAACACGACGAGGTTGGTCGCCGCGAGGATCGCCTCCTCGTTGCGCCGGAAGACCCGGCTGTCGTGGCGCAGGCGCTCGAGCAGCTGGTAGGTGCGCGACAGGCGCAGCGTGCGCAGGATGCGCAGGAAGCCGACGCCCTCCGCGAACATCGGCGCCAGGAACGAGGCGATGGCGACCACGTCCGTCCAGGTGCTCAGGCGCAGGAACTCGCGGGCCGGCGCCCGGCTGATCGTCAGGCGGCCGAGGAAATCCGCCAGCACCCCGAGCCCGAGCAATCC
Source organism: Methylobacterium sp. 142-1Y (assembly GCF_057747795.1). Classification (NCBI taxonomy): domain Bacteria; kingdom Pseudomonadati; phylum Pseudomonadota; class Alphaproteobacteria; order Hyphomicrobiales; family Methylobacteriaceae; genus Methylobacterium; species Methylobacterium sp. 142-1Y. Next base: position 3,386,690 of record NZ_CM173224.1, read on the forward strand.
GTCGAGGGCGAGGATCCAGGGAGAGAGAGGCAGGAACGAGGTCGCGATCACGAAGGCGATCGTCGCGACGTCGAAGGCGAGCAGGGCGTACCGGAAGCGATGCGCCTGGTCGGTGTTACCCTCGTAGAGGGCCTGCAATCGGGCTTTCAGGGAAGACATGCGGTCCGGTCGGGCGAGGCGGGCATGCCCCATAGAGCATTTTCCGACGAAGCGGATGCCGGTTCGGCGCGGTGGGTGCGGCACAACCAAAGGCCCGGAGAGCGTCACGATTGCAACGCGATCGTGGAGCCCTCTCGCGCACCCGGACCGGGCGTGCGCCATTGCACGCGCCGTCGATCGATGGAATAGGGGCGCCAAGGTGTGCGGCCTCGTGACGGGGCTTGCAGGATCTCTACCGCTGGTCGGGCCGCCAGCGGCGGAGACCCGTGCCCATGCCTCATCCGACCAGCCACCGTCGCCTCCGGCCATCAGTCGCCAGCCGCCGCGCCCCGACGACCGTCCGCGCCGCCGACGTCGTCCTGGCGGTCGCGCTCGTCGCCATCCTCGGTGTGCTCTGCCTTCTGCCGGTCGGCGGCCTGATCGGCACCCGCGACGATGGGGCCACGGCCCCGACCTCGGCGCAGCCATCGTGACAGGTCCACCCCGGCTCGGCCGCCCTCGCGAAGACAGTGTCTCCGACAATCGGCGGATTCCGCCGCCCCCTCCCCTGCGGACCCGCAAGGTGAACGACATGAACATCCAGGCCCCGATGCCCATTCGCCGGCCGCTCTCGGCCTTGCGCTCCATGCTGCACAACGAAGCCAGCGGCGGCCTGGTGCTGATGGCGAGCGCGGTGCTCGCGCTGGTCGTCGCCAATTCCGCCTATGCGGATACCTATTTCGCGGCCCTGAAAGCCTATCTCGGCCCGTTGAGCCTGCTGCACTGGATCAACGACGCCCTGATGGCGGTGTTCTTCCTGCTGGTCGGCCTCGAGATCAAGCGCGAGGTTCTGGACGGGCGGCTGCGCACCTGGCCCGACCGCATCCTGCCCGGCGTCGCGGCGCTCGGCGGCATGCTGATGCCGGCGCTGGTCTACACCGCGATCAACTGGCATTCGCCGGAGACCCTGCGCGGCTGGGCGATTCCGGCCGCCACCGACATCGCCTTCGCGCTCGGGGTGCTGGCGCTGCTCGGCTCGCGCGTGCCGGTCTCGCTCAAGGTCTTCCTGACCGCGCTCGCGATCATCGACGACCTCGGCGCGGTCGTCATCATCGCGGCGTTCTACACCGCCGACTTGTCGCTGCCGATGCTCGGAGGCGCAGGCCTGACGCTCGCCGCGCTCTACGGGATGAACAAGGCCGGTGTCGCGCGGCTGTGGCCCTACCTGCTGCTCGGCGTGGTGCTGTGGGTGTTCGTGCTCAAATCCGGCATCCACGCGACGATCGCCGGCGTGCTGCTCGCGCTGACGATCCCCTTGCGCCTCAGCGTCGGCAAGCCGGACGACCCGACCTCGCCGCTGCACATCCTCGAACACGCGATCCATCCGTGGTCGGCGTTCCTGATCCTGCCGATCTTCGGCTTCGCCAATGCGGGCGTGTCCCTGGCCGGGTTCAAGCCGGCGATGCTGCTCGATCCCGTCACCCTCGGCGTGGCTTTGGGCCTGTTCCTCGGCAAGCAGCTCGGGGTGTTCGGATTCGTGCTGGGCGTGGTCAGGCTCGGCTGGGCGCAGCGGCCGGCCCGCGCCACCTGGCTCCAGATCTACGGCGTGGCGCTGCTGTGCGGGGTCGGGTTCACCATGAGTCTGTTCATCGGCCTCCTGGCCTTCGCCAGCAGCCCGGAACTGGAGGCCGAGACCAAGATCGGCGTGCTGGCCGGCTCGCTGCTCTGCATGGCCGCCGGAGCCCTGGTGCTGCGGCTGGCCCCGCCTGCGCCCGCACCGGCACAGTCGCGGACGTCCTGAGCGTCGCGGACGACGAAAAGGGCGGGGCCGGCGGGCCGACCCCGTCCCTTCTCGGGATTACGGCACCGGCGTTTCGCCGTGCTGCCCGTCGAGCGTCACGCCCTCGCTCGGCACGGCATCGGCCACCGCTTCCGCCCGGCGCAGATCCGGGAAGGTCGCCTCGGCGACGAGCTCGGCCAGAGCCTGGTCGAGCGGCAGCGTGCGGCTCTGCGGGCTGCCGAGGCGGCGGATCGAGACGGTGCGCTCCTCGCCTTCCTTGCGGCCGACGACCAGCATCACCGGCACCTTGGCGTGGGAATGCTCGCGGACCTTGTAGTTGATCTTCTCGTTGCGAAGATCGGCCTCGGCCCGCAGCCCCGCCGCGTCCGCCGCCTTCAGGACCTCGCGGGCATAGGGGTCGGCCTCGCCGGTGATCGTCGCGACGACCACCTGGAGCGGCGCCAGCCAGAGCGGGAAATGGCCGGCGAAATGCTCGATCAGGATGCCGGTGAAGCGCTCCATCGAGCCGCAGATCGCCCGGTGGACCATGACCGGGGTCTTCTTCTGCCCGTCGGCATCGACGAAGAACGCGCCGAACCGCTCCGGCAGGTTGAAGTCGACCTGCGTGGTGCCGCATTGCCAGTCGCGGCCGATGGCGTCGCGCAAAACGTACTCGAATTTCGGGCCGTAGAAGGCGCCCTCGCCGGGGTTGATCGCGGTCTTGATCCGCCCGCCGGACTGCTCCTCGATCTGGGAGAGCACCCGGGTCATCACCTCCTCGGCGTGATCCCACAGGGCGTCCGAGCCGACGCGCTTCTCGGGCCGGGTCGAGAGCTTCACCACGATCTCGTCGAAGCCGAAATCGGCGTAAGTCGAGAGGATCAGGTCGTTGATCTTCAGGCACTCGGCGGCGAGCTGGTCCTCGGTGCAGAAGACGTGGGCGTCGTCCTGCGTGAAGGCCCGCACCCGCATCAGGCCGTGCAGCGCGCCCGACGGTTCGTAGCGCGAGACCGCGCCGAACTCGGCCATGCGCAGCGGCAGGTCGCGGTAGGACTTCAGCCCGTGCTTGAAGATCTGGACGTGGCCGGGGCAGTTCATCGGCTTGATCGCGAAGACGCGGTCGTCCTCGGTCTTCGTGACGAACATGTTCTCCCGGTACCAGTCCCAGTGGCCGGACGTCTCCCACAGGGCCTTGTCGAGGATCTGCGGCGCGTTCACCTCGGCGTAGTCGCCCTTCAGGCGCCGGCGCATGTAGGCGATCAGCGACTGGAACAGGGTCCAGCCCTTCGGGTGCCAGAACACCACGCCCGGCCCCTCCTCCTGGAAGTGGAAGAGGTCCATCTCGCGGCCGAGCTTGCGGTGGTCGCGGCGCTCGGCCTCGGCTAGGCGGTTCAGGTAGGCGTCGAGATCGGCTTGGGTCGCCCAGGCGGTGGCGTAGATCCGGCTCAGCATCGGCTTCGTCGAATCGCCGCGCCAATAGGCGCCGGCCACCTTCATCAGCTTGAAGGCGCTGCCGATCTTGGCGGTCGAGGTCATGTGCGGGCCGCGGCAGAGGTCGAACCACTCGCCCTGGCGATAGATCCGCAGGTCCTCGCCCGGCGGGATCGCGTCGACCAGCTCGACCTTGAAGTGCTCGCCCTTCTGCTCGAACAGCCTGCGCACGTCGTCGCGGGCCCAGATCTCCTTGGTGAAGGGGGCGTCCCGGGCGATGATCTCGCGCATCCGCGCCTCGATCGCCGGGAAGTCCTCCGGCGAGAACGGGGTCTCGCGGTGGAAGTCGTAGTAGAAGCCGTTCTCGATCACCGGGCCGATCGTGACCTGCGTCTCCGGCCACAGCGACTGCACGGCCTCCGCCAGGACGTGGGCGCAATCGTGCCGGATCAGTTCCAGCGCCCGCGGGTCGGTACGGTCGAGGAACTCGATGCGGGCATCCGCCTCGATCGTGTCGCCGAGGTCGCGGACAGAGCCGTCGAGAGCCATCGCCACGGTGCGCTTGGCCAGGGACTTGGCGATGCCCTCGACGACGGTGCGGCCGGTCACGGCGCCGTCGAAGGACCGCGTATCGCCGTTGGGAAATGTCAGGATCGGCATGGGTCTCGAAAAGCTCCTCGGGGCTCACTCCTGCGCACGGTGCAGGTAAGCCGGATGGTGGACACGAATCCGGCGGGCTTCAGCCACGCACCGGACGCCGCGCCGTATAGCAGCGATGACGGGACATGTCAGACACAGTCCTGCACCTTCGCCCGCGTCTTCGCGCTCAGCCCTCGACGCGCTCGCAGAGCGGCGGCGGCGCGTTGACCCCGCGCCAGCGGGCATAGGCCCAGGGGCGGTGCCAGGCGGCACCAGGAGGCGGGGCGTCCGGCACGAGGTCGATGCCGTGGGTGCCGAACGGGCCGCAGCGGCAGATCCGGGCGAATCCCATCCAGCCGCCGGCCCAGAGGCCGTGGCGCTGGATCGCCTCGTCGGTATAGGCCGAGCAGGACGGCCAGTGCCGGCACTGGCGCCCGACGAGGCCCGACAAGGTCAGCTGGTAGCCGCGGATGGCGAGATGCGCCGCGCGGCGGGTCGGGCTCACGCCGGCACCGCCTCTTTTTGGGCGGCGATCTGGTCGAGGGCGTCCACCACCGCGTCGAAGGTGAGCAGCGTCGAGGCGTGGCGCGCCTTGAAGTCCCGCACCGGCTCCAGCACCGCGAAATCGGCGAACTTCCCCTCCGGGGCCGGCCCGTTCTCCTTCAGCATCCGCCGCACGGTCTCGCGAAGTGCGCGCAGTTCCTCGGCGCTCGCCCCGACCACGTGACGGGCCATCAGCGAGGAGGCGGCCTGGCCGAGCGCGCAGGCCTTCACGTCGTGGGCGAAGTCGGTGACCGTGCCGCCCTCGGCGACGAGATCGACCGTCACGGTCGAGCCGCACAGCTTCGAGTGCTTGGACGCGCTCGCCCCCGGGCGCGGCAGGCGGCCGAGGCGGGGGATGTCCGCCGCGAGGGCGAGGATGCGGGCATTGTAGATGTCGTCGAGCATGGCATTCGTACTTTGGACGAGAGGGGCCGCGGGACGGACGAATCGGACTTGACCGAACCGGTCTGACTTTGGCTTGACGGAAGGATGGGTTCGGACGCGGTGACCTGCTGCGCGCCCGGTGCATTGCGCGCGCCGGACGGATTTCCGATATAGGCACGGTTGCCGGGCGGTGCGAGGCGCGGCCGGATCGGGGCGCATCTTTCGGTCCCGGCATGGCTGCCCGACGGGGGCGGTCTCGATCTTGGAGGCGTGATGGACGCGGTGCTGAAGTCCTTGTCGGTCCGGTCCCCGGAGGCGGCCGACAAGCGCAGCGACGCCCCCCGGCCGGCGCGCGTCACCGAGCGCCCGACCCGCCAGGAGGCCGAAGCCGCCGTGCGCACCCTGCTGCGCTGGGCCGGCGACGATCCGGAGCGCGAGGGCCTGCTCGAGACGCCGCAGCGGGTGGTGAAGGCCTACGAGCAGATTTTTGGGGGCTACCGCCAGGATGCCGACGCCATCCTCGACCGGGTGTTCGAGGAGGTCGAGGGCTATTCCGACATCGTGCTGGTACGCGACATCCCGTTCCACTCCCATTGCGAGCACCACATGGTGCCGTTCATGGGGCATGCCCACATCGCCTATTATCCGCGCCGCGGCGTCGTCGGGCTCTCGAAGCTCGCCCGGGTGGTCGACACCTTCGCGCGCCGGCTCCAAACCCAGGAAACGATGACCGCCCAGATCGCCGAGGTGATCGATTCGGTGCTGCATCCCCGCGGCGTCGCCGTGATGGTGGAGGCCGAGCACCTGTGCATGGCGATGCGCGGCGTGCAGAAATCCGGCGTCTCGACCATCACCACCCAGTTCACCGGCGTCTTCAAGCAGGACCCGACCGAACAGGTCCGCTTCCTCACCCTCGTGCGCGACCGGCGATGAGCGCGCTTCCCGTGTTTGCCCCGCCCGGCGACAAGCGGGCGCTGGAAGAGGGCGAGGTGTTCACCCCGCGCTTCGGGCCCGACGGCCTCATCACGGCGCTCGCGGTCGATGCCGACACGGGCGCGGTGCTGATGCTCGCCCACATGAACGCCGAATCGCTGGCGCGCACGCTTATTACCGGCGAGGTCTGGTACTGGTCGCGCTCGCGGGCCGAGCTCTGGCACAAGGGTGCGACCAGCGGGCAGATCCAGACGCTCGTCGAGATGCGGGTCGATTGCGACCAGGACGCGCTCTTGCTGCGGGTGCGCGTCGGCGGCGACGGCGGTTGCTGCCATACCGGGCGGCGGGACTGCTTTTATCGGGGTGTGGCGTATGATCCCCAGAGCGGGGCGGTGAAGCTGGTTCCCCGCGCCTCGTAGAGCGCATAGATCAACCCTCCCCCCTCTGCGGGGGAGGGTGGCGAGCGGAGCGAGCCGGGAGAGGGGCAGCGCGACGATGCAGGGTATGGCGCCCGTCACCATGGTCGCGACCTCTCCGGAAGCGTGGTTCCCCTCTCCCGCCCCACTCCGTGGGGCACCCTCCCCCGCAGAGGGGGGGAGGGTTCAGGCGTCGCGGGTTTTCACCGCTTCAGCGTCGCCAGCCCCTTGAGGTACATCTCCGGCAACCCGTTCTCCCGGCCCGCCGCGATCACGCCTTCCAGGTAGCCCGGCCGCGGCACCCCACCGTTGCCGCGCCCGAGATACACCAAGGCCCGCCGCACCCCGCCCTCGGTCGAGACCGGTTGCTGCGCCTTGACGTAGAGCCCGCTCGCCACGCCCTCGTAGCGGTCGAGGGCCGGCACGTCGGAGAGCGCCAGATCCCAGAGCACGCCCCAGACCGTCCCGGTGGGCGAACGCTCCACCGAGGCGTAGCCCTCGCGCATGATCACCAGGCGGTGGCGGTTGAGCCGGCCGAGGCCGATGACCCGCGAGGCGGGGCAGCGCCGGGCCATGGCGGCCCGGTCCATGTTGGAGCCGTAGGCGAAGTAGAGCGGCACGACCAACCGGTCAGGCGAATTCGAGGATCACCGCGTCGACTGCCAGGCTGTCGCCCTCCTTGGCCTGGATGGTCTGGACGGTGCCGTCGCGCTCGGCGCGCAGCACATTCTCCATCTTCATCGCCTCGACGATCGCCAGCGGCTCACCCGCCTTCACCTCCTGGCCGGGGGTGACCATGATGCTCTTCACCAGGCCCGGCATCGGGCAGAGCAGCTGCTTGCCCGAACCCGCGACCTCCTTGACCGGCATCAGGGCGGCGAGCTCCGCCTCGCGCTTGGTGTAGACCCGGGCCTCGGCGGCGGCACCCGCATGCTGCAGGAACACGCCGTTGAGGAGGGGGCGGACCTGGATCGCCGCCAGTTCGCCGTCGATGAAGCCGGTCCAGACCGGCTCGCCCGGGAGCCAGTCGCTGTCGACCTGCCACTCGGTCCCGTCGGAGAAGGCGACCGAGACCCCGTCATTGGTGGTCTCGACGATGGCCTCGAACCGCTCGTCCCCGAGCAGCACAACCCGCTCGTGCTCGAAGCGCAGCAGGTACGGCTCGCGCATCTGGCCCGAGATGCCGCGCTTGCGCTCGTTCTGCAGGTGGTCGATCGCGGCGGCGGCGGCCGCCATCCGGCGCGCCACCTCGCCCGCGGGCTTCGGTGCCTCGAACCCGCTCGGGAATTCCTCCGCGATGAAGCCGGTGGAGAGCCGGCCCTCCTGCCAGCGCGGATGGTGCATCAGCGCCGAGAGGAACGGGATGTTGTGGCGGATGCCGTCGATCGCGAAGGCGTCGAGGGCCTGGGCCTGGGACGAGATCGCCTCGTCGCGGGTCGGCGCCCAGGTGACGAGCTTGGCGATCATCGGATCGTAGTGGATCGCGATCTCGCTGCCCTCCTCGACGCCGGTATCGTTGCGCACGATCGCCTCGCCGAACGCGCCCTCCTCCGGCGGCCGGTAGGTGGTGAGCCGGCCGATCGAGGGCAGGAAGTTGCGGGTCGGATCCTCGGCATAGACGCGGCTCTCCACCGCCCAGCCGTTGAGCTTCACGTCGGCTTGCGCGATCGGCAGCTTTTCGCCCGCCGCGACCCGGATCATCAGCTCGACGAGGTCGAGGCCGGTGATCATCTCGGTCACCGGATGCTCGACCTGGAGCCGCGTGTTCATCTCGAGGAAATAGAACGACTTGTCCTGACCGGCGACGAACTCGACGGTGCCGGCGGAATCGTAGTTCACCGCCTTCGCAAGCGCCACGGCCTGCTCGCCCATCTTGCGCCGGGTCGCCTCGTCGAGGAGCGGCGAAGGCGCCTCCTCGATGACCTTCTGGTTGCGACGCTGGATCGAGCACTCACGCTCGCCGAGATAGACGACGTTGCCGTGCTTGTCGCCGATGACCTGGATCTCGATGTGGCGCGGATCGGTGATGAACTTTTCCACGAAGACCCGGTCGTCGCCGAAGGACGAGGCGGCCTCCGAGCGGGCGCGGGCAAAACCCTCCGCCACCTCGCCGGCCGAATGCGCGATGCGCATGCCCTTGCCGCCGCCGCCGGCCGAGGCCTTGATCATGACGGGATAGCCGATCTCGTCGGCGATGGTGACGGCGTGTTCCGGGCTCTCGATCACCCCGAGGAAGCCCGGCACGGTCGAGACCTGGGCGGCGGAGGCCGCCTTCTTCGACTCGATCTTGTCGCCCATGGCGGCGATGGCGCCCGGGTTCGGGCCGATGAACACGATGCCGGCGGCTTCGAGCGCCTTCGGGAAGGCCTCGCGCTCGGACAGGAAGCCGTAGCCGGGATGGACGGCCTGGGCGCCGGTCTGCCGGCAGGCCTCGACGATCTTGTCGATGACGAGGTAGGACTGCGCTGCGGCGGCAGGGCCGATATGGACCGCCTCGTCGGCCATGGCGACGTGGAGCGCGTCGCGGTCGGCGTCGGAATAGACCGCCACCGTCTTGATCCCCATCCGGCGCGCCGTCTTGATGATGCGGCAGGCGATCTCGCCGCGGTTGGCGATCAGGATCTTGTCGAACATCGGAGCGCGCACTCGAGCCTTCAGGGGGAGCCGGACCCGGGTGGATCACACCCAAGCTCACCCCCGTTAAAGCATGGCGCGCGCGCCGCAAAGCCGGCTGTTCTCGGCCAAACGGGCGAAGCCCGTTCTCACGCGGCGCAAAAGGGCGAAGCCCGATCTCACGCAGCAACCGCGTAGGAGATGATCCCCTCGTCCTCGGCGCCGGCCCGGGCCTGGTTGGCCTTGAGCGCGAAGGCGATCAGCACCGGATCGTTGGTCTCGGCCTCGCGCACCACCTCGACGGCGATGCGGGCGCCCGTCGCCGTCGGGCCGCGGCCGCACGCCAGCGAGGCGGCGAGCCAGTGGGCGGTGTCGGCGTCGATGTGCCCGGTCGGGCGCTCGCCCCACACGGCGAAATCCACCACCGAGGCGACCAGCCACTCGCCGAACGCCTCGTCGGCATCGGGCATCGCCCGGTCGAGGCCGAACAGCATGTCGGCCTCCTCCCGGCAGGTCAGCCCGTCGGGCAGCACCGTGCGGTTCAGCTCGCGCACGTCCTCAAGACCGAGGGTGCCGGCGGCGACGATACGGTTGCAGAAGTGTTGCAGCGCAATGGTGATCATCTGTCCCTGCCTCTTTCGGCTTTTGTTGTGCCGGTGCTTGTCCCTGTGTGATGAGGACTATGCAGGTCGGGAGTCCTTCGACAGGTTAACAGCGGGATCTGAATCCCTGTTCAGGTTAAAGCCCGGCAACGGGACGGCGTTGCCAAAGCGTTGCGAGGGCGGAGCGATAGCGGCTGGGGATCGCACGATCATGCGTAGAGGCGCTGAAAGCCAACCGAGTGGCGGGTATATCCTCGGCATATGCCACGTCGCGGTGCCAGCATCGCGAGACCGACGCCAATGCCGCAGCCACGAGAAGTGCAGCTGTTCTGCAACAATCGCAGCCAAGCCGTGCGCATCCCGGCCGAGTTCGCCTTGCCCGGAGATCGGGTCCGCATCAGCCGCGACGGCGACTGCCTGATTCTGGAGCCTATCGGTAAGAAGGATCTTCTGGAAGTTCTGGCGACCCTCGAACCGATCGAGGAGGATTTTCCCGACTTCGACGCGACGCTGCCGCCGTTGGGCAATGATCCGCTATGACCGACCCGCGCGTTCTGCTCGACACGGACATCATCTCCGATCTGGTCCGCCCCCCTCCGGAACCGTCGCCCGGAAGATCGGCCAAGTCGGCAGCCGAGGCATCGCCGCTAGAGCACTTCACGATCGCATTGCAATCGCGAAGTGCTCAAGGTTTTTGATTTTGCCGCATTTTCTGCGACGAACCGGCATCCACTTCGTCGGAAAATGCTCTATCATCATATCTGTGGCCGAACTCCATTACGGCTGCGCGACGCGCGGGTCGGTGCGACTTCTCCGCCAAGTCGAAGCTGTTCTGGAGGCGATCGATGTCGTCCCGTTCGAGCCTCCTGCCGATGTCATATACGGACGAATCCGCGCCGAGCTTGAGACCGCGGCTCGGCCGATCGGGACGAACGATCTGCTCATCGCGGCCCAGGCTCTCGCACTTGCGGTACCGCCGATCTCACCGCCAACGAGGCGGAGTTTCGGCGGGTCCGCTGGCTGACGGTCGAGAACTGAATTTAGTGCGACCGCCTGTCTAAAGCAAAATTTTTCCCTACTCTCAAATTCCCCAAGACCGTCTTACGGCATCAAAATATTGCCACGATCGACGGCCCCGTTGACATCAAGTTTGTCCGAGATCGAAATCTATCCGTCGGCGTTTCAGGCCGTTGCCCTAACGCGTTAATCCGCGGTCACGCCGCCACCGCGAAAGCCAGAATCTCCTCGACCTCGTCCTCGGCGCCGGCCCGGGCCCGGTTGGCCTTGAGCGCGAAGGCGATCAGCACCGGATCGTTGGTCTCAGCCTCGCGCACCACCTCGACGGCGATGCGGGCGCCCGTCGCCGTCGGGCCGCGGCCGCACGCCAGCGAGGCGGCGAGCCAGTGGGCGGTGTCGGCGTCGATGTGCCCGGTCGGGCGCTCGCCCCACACGGCGAAATCCACCACCGAGGCGACCAGCCACTCGCTGAACGCCTCGTCGGCATCGGGCATCGCCCGGTCGAGGCCGAACAGCATGTCGGCCTCCTCCCGGCAGGTCAGCCCGTCGGGCAGCACCGCGCGGTTCAGCTCGCGCACGTCCTCGAGACCGAGGGCGCCGGCGGCGACGATACGGTTGCAGAAGTGTTGCAGCGCAATGGTGATCATCTGTCCCTGCCTCTTTCGGCTTTTGTTGTGCCGGTTCTTGTCCCTGTGTGATGAGGACTATGCAGGTCGGGAGTCCTTCGACAGGTTAACGGCGGGATCTGAATCCCTGTTCAGGTTAAAGCCCGGCAACGGGACGGCGTTGCCGAATGGTTGCGAGGATCGATCAAAAGCGGGCCGCCGCGATCAGGACGCCGTTCCGGGGCGCAGGTAGCCGAACATGTGCGGGACGTAGTCGGTCTTTCCGAGCTGGACGCCCTGGCTGCGAAGGAGGGCGTAGGCGGTCACGAGGTGGAAGTAGAATTGCGGCAGCGCCCAGTCCCGGGCGTAATCGTCCCCCACCATGTCGAAGGTCAGGCCGGGAAGTTCGAGCGTCGCGGCCGAATCCGCACCGGCATCGAGCGCCTGCGGCGCGAGGGCGTCGAGCCGGGCAAGCGTCGCGGCGATGCAGGCTTGCGCCTCCGACAGGGAGCCCGGCCGCTCGCCCGCCTCCCGTCCCTCGCGAGCCAGGTCGTCGAGGGCCTGCGGCAAGGGGCTCGCTCCGGAGCCAGTAGTCGCCTCCTGGGCCTGCAGGCAGGCAAAGCGCACCTGCGACGACGGCGGGAACCTGTCCGGCGCCAGACGCCGGGACATCAGGCCGTCCGCCTCCGCGCCATGATGCGCGCGCGCCTTGTCGAGCCACCCCGAGAGGGCCCGCAGCATCGGCGTGCAGGTGGGGACGAGTTGCCGCGTCAGGGGCATGGATGCTCCTCGGGACGGAGACGGCTTTCCCGAGGCGGCCCGGACGGCACGGTGCCCGGGATGCGACCTGAAGCGCCGCGTCAGGTCGTCGATCGTCGCCGCATCGTCTTTCGACGACCCGGCATCCACGTTGATCGAGAACGCCCTACCGCACGATCACCTTCGCGTCCGCGCCGACCCGGTTGTACAGGTCGACCACGTCGATGTTGCGCATCCGGATGCAGCCCGAGGACGCCGCCTGACCGATCCGCTCCGGCTCGTTGGTGCCGTGGATGCGGTAGAGCGTATCCTTGCCGGTGCCGTCCGCCAGGTAGAGGGCGCGGGCGCCCAGCGGGTTCGCGGGACCGCCCTGCATGGCGTGGACGTGGGGCCAGCGCTTGATCATCTCGGCCGGCGGGTGCCAGTCCGGCCAGGCCGCCTTGCGGAACATCCGCGCCGTGCCGGACCAGCCATAGGCCTCGTCGCCGACGGTGACGCCGTAGCGGATCGCCTTGCGGTCGGGCAGCACGTAATAGAGCTGGCGCTCCTTCGTCTCGACCACGATGGTGCCGGGGGCCTCACCGGTCGGGTCCTCGATCATGTAGCGGGCGAAGCGCCGGTCGATCTCCGGCTCGGGCACCATCGCCATCCACTCCTTGTCCCGGGCCGACAATTCGGGATCGGGGGTGGCGCGGTACAGGCAGCCCGGCAGCGCCAGGAGAATCCCCAGGAGAACGGACCCCGTCAGAACGGTCGAGAGGGCGGGGCGGGGGCGGCGCATCGGGAGAGAACCTTGCAAGGCGGCGGGCGGGTCCGCGAATCAGTCGCCGTCAGAGCCTAAAGCGTGGCGTTAAGCGCGCGAAGCCGGGGACGACGCGCTCCTGCAAGTTGCCGCGCCGGTGTTGCGTCCGGGCCATTGTTGCGTTGGGGGGCCGGCCCTGCCACGGTGGGAGCGGGGACGGCCGGTCACGACACCGGCCGACGGGAACGCTGGACGCGGGCACGATGACGACGCTGTATCTCTGCCATCCGGCCTCCCTCGACCACGCGACGCCGCCGGGCCATCCCGAGCGGGCCGACCGCATCCGGGTGATCGAGCGGGTGCTGGAGGACGAGCGCTTCGCCGCCCTGGTGCGCGAGCAGGCGCCGCTCGCCGACCTCACGGTGGCGGGCCTCGCCCATCCGGAGAACTACGTCGCGGCGATCGCCGGCGCCGCGCCGGACGAGGGGCTGGTCGGCATCGATTCCGACACGGTGATGTCCCCGGGTTCGCTGGAGGCGGCCCGCCGGGCGCTCGGTGCGGCGGTCCGGGCCGTCGACGAGGTGATGGGCGGCCGCGTCGCCAATGCGTTCGCGGCGATGCGCCCGCCCGGCCACCATGCCGAGCGCGAGCGCGCCATGGGCTTCTGCCTGTTCAACACCGCGGCGGTGGCGGCGCGCCACGCGAGGAAGCACCACGGCGCCGCCCGGGTGGCGCTCGTCGACTGGGACGTCCATCACGGCAACGGCTCGCAGGACATCTTCTGGGACGATGCCAGCGTGATGTACGCCTCGACCCACCAGATGCCGCTGTTTCCCGGCACCGGCGCCGCGTCCGAGCGCGGCGAGCACGACACCGTCGTCAACGTGCCGCTGCATGCGGGCGACGACGGCGACACCTTCCGGGAGGCCTTCGCCCACGGCGTGCTGCCGCGCCTCGACGCGTTCCGGCCCGACCTGATCGTGATCTCGGCCGGGTTCGACGCCCATTGGCGCGACCCGCTCGCCAACCTGAAGCTGACGGAAGCCGATTTCGCCTGGGCGACCCGGGAGGTGATGGGCATCGCCGACCGCCGCTGCGGCGGCCGGGTGGTGTCGCTGCTGGAGGGCGGCTACGACCTCATCGGTTTGTCGAAGTCGGTCGCTGCCCATGTCGAGACGCTGATGGGGCATTGACGCCCGCGCCGTGCGGTGAACGGATCGCCGTCCGCCGCACGAGGCCGGGGCGCCCTACCCCTCCGGCGGCTCGTCGGCGACGATCTCGATGCCGAAGCCCGACAGGCCGACATAGGAGCGCGCCGCGCTCGAGATGTTGCGGATCGAGACGACGCCGAGATCGCGCAGGATCTGGGCGCCCAGACCCACCTCGCGCCACTGACGGACGCGGGCGGCTTCCGGCCCGTCCTCGCCGGCGCCGTCGGGCAGTTGCGACAGCGGCACGCCGGCGGTGCCGTCGCGCAGGTAGACGAGCACGCCGCGGCCTTCCTGTGCGAAGCGGCGCATCACCGCCTCGATGGTGCGGCCGCCCTCGATCACGTCCGCCACCACGTTTGAGCGGTGCAGCCGCACCAGCACGTCGCGGCCCTCACCGATGCGGCCATGCACGAAGGCGAATTGCTGCATCGGCTCGAACGGCGTGGTGTAGGCGTAGCCGGTCATCTCGCCCCACTCGGTCTTGACCGGGAAGGTGCCGACCCGCTCCACCAGCTTCTCGCGCGCCTGGCGGTAGGAGATCAGCTCGGCGACCGAGATCTGCTTGAGGCCGTGCTTCTCGGCGAAGGCCGTGATCTGCGGCCCCTTCATCACGGTGCCGTCGTCGTTGGCGAGCTCGCAGATCACGCCCACCGGCGGCAGCTTCGCCAGCCGGCACAGGTCGACGGCGGCCTCGGTATGGCCGGAGCGCATCAGCACGCCGCCATCCTTGGCGATCAGCGGGAAGACGTGGCCGGGGCGCACGAAATCGGTGGCGCCCATGTTGCCGTTGGCCAGCGCCCGCGCGGTGTTGCAGCGCTGCTCGGCCGAGATGCCGGTGGTCAACCCATGCTTGACGTCGACCGTGACCGTGAAGGCGGTGCCGAGCGGGGCATCGTTCGAGGCGACCATCGGCTCGAGGCGCAGGCGCTTGGCTTCCGCAGCGGTGATCGGTGCGCAGACGATGCCGCAGGTGTTGCGGATGATGAACGCCATCTTCTCCGGCGTGCAGAGCGAGGCGGCGACGACGAGGTCGCCCTCGTTCTCGCGGTCGTCGTCGTCGGTCACGACCACGATCTCGCCGCGGGCGAAGGCGTCGAGGGCCTCGATGATGGATGCGTGGGTCACGGGCATCTCCTGTCCGAGGGCAGTGAGCCCCAAAAGCTCTGCCCCCAAGAAGTCGTTGGGGGTGACGGCGCCGCCGGTCACGCGCGCCACGGCCGCCGCCGTCTCCCGCGAGAGCCAGGGCTCGCGGTTGTTGCACAGGCCGGTCACCGCCGCCGGCGAGAGCCCGCAGCGCCGCGCGAAGTCGAGGCGGGTCACGCCCTGCTGTCGGAGCCAGTCGCCGAGTTTCACGCTCCCGTCATAGCCTGCCGGCGGTTTCAGTCAAACTGAAACGACCGTCCCCCTTCACGGAGACTGAATGCCCTCTCCGATTTGCCCGCGGTGGCGCAGCCAGTGGTCGGCGAGCACGCAGGCCATCATCGCCTCGCCCACCGGCACCGCCCGGATGCCGACGCAGGGGTCGTGGCGGCCCTTGGTCAGCACGTCAACCGGGCGGTTGTCGCGGCTGACGCTCGCCCGCGGGGTCAGGATCGAGGAGGTCGGCTTGACGGCGAAGCGGCAGACCAGCGGCTGGCCGGTCGAGATGCCGCCGAGCACGCCGCCGGCATGGTTGGCGAGGAAGATCGGGCGCCCATCGTTCCCCGGCCGCATCTCGTCGGCATTCTCCTCGCCGCGCAAGGCCGCCGCCGCGAAGCCGTCGCCGATCTCAACGCCCTTGACGGCGTTGATCGACATCATGGCGGCGGCGAGGTCCGCGTCGAGCTTGCCGTAGACCGGGGCACCGAGGCCGACGGGCACGCCCTCGGCCACCACCTCGATCACCGCCCCGACCGACGAGCCCGCCTTGCGGATGCCGTCGAGGTAGTCCGCCCATTGGCCTGCGGCGACTGCGTCCGGGCAGAAGAACGGGTTGTTGTGGACCTCGTCCCAGTCGAAGCGGGCGCGGTCGATCGCGTGCGGGCCGATCTGCACCAGGGCGCCGCGGATCGTCACCCCGGGCAGCACCTTGCGGGCCACCGCGCCCGCCGCCACCCGGGCGGCGGTCTCCCGGGCCGAGGAGCGGCCGCCGCCGCGATAGTCGCGGATGCCGTACTTGGCGTCGTAGGCGTAATCGGCGTGGCCGGGCCGGTAGCTGTCGCGGATCTCCGAGTAATCCTTGGAGCGCTGGTCGACGTTCTCGATCATGAGCGCGATCGGCGTGCCGGTGGTGAGCTGGCGCCCGTCGGTGCGGTCGTCGGCGAAGACGCCCGAGAGGATGCGGACCTGGTCCGGCTCCTGGCGCTGGGTGGTGAAGCGCGACTGGCCCGGCCGGCGCCGGTCGAGCTCGGCCTGGATCTCCGCCGCCTCGAGCGGAATCAGCGGCGGGCAGCCATCGACGACGCAGCCGAGGGCCGGGCCGTGGCTCTCGCCGAAGGTGGTGACGCGGAAGAGGTGACCGAAGCTGTTATGCGACATGGCGGCTACGAGCGATGATCCGGCCGCTCTAGAGCATTTTGCGCCGGACGGGAAATGGTCTCCCGCATCGACCGGCCCGGCATCGGCCTCGAGCCGGTGCCCCGGTTCGGCCCGGCCGCCCGTGCTCGACGCCGCCTGGTGGCTTGACATCATCGCGGCCCGGCTCGTACATCCTCTCGCTTTTTGCAGTGCGGCAGAAATATTGCTTCAGGGGATCCAAGCATGAACTGGATGAACTAGCGATATTATTTCGAGCCTGGCCTCACCAGGACAGTGATTTTCATGAGAAACTTTTGAAACGATCGGCAAGAGCGGGGAGCGAGATGAATTTTTTCAAGCTATCACGACGCGGCGCGCGCAAGAAGGACGCAGCGCTCGACATCAGGTTTTATCGTGATTATTATGCCGACTTGAACAATGCTACGGATGACGAGATCGTCCGGCATTGGAACGAGTTCGGGCGGGTCGAGGGCCGTTTCGGGAACGAAGCCCAGGCCCGCGCTGCCGCCGCAGCCAGCAGCGGGCTTCCGAAAGATTTCGACGTCCACACGTATCTGCGGCTGAACCCGGACGTCGCCGCCGCGATCAAGTGGGATTTCCAAGCGGTCTTCCATTACGTCGACCATGGCAGGGCGGAGCGCCGGCCCTACGCCAGTGCGCAGCTCGCCGCGGCGTCGGGCGTCGCGGGGAACGGCCTTCCCCGTAGTTTCAACCTCGCAAGCTACATCGTCTACAATCCCGACATCGCGCGGGTGATCCCGTCGACGGCCGGGCGCCTGAAGCACTACTTCGATCACGGCCGTGCCGAAGGCCGCAACGGCACACCGCCCCACTACGACGCGGCCTTCGTTTCGCAACTGTACGGCATCAGAGTTCCGCAAGGGCTAGAGCCCGAGGAGGCGGTCGCTACCGTCAAGCAGCGCTTGCGCCCGGATGATGATCAGCTCGTCTATTTCAGCGAAGAGGAGATCGCCCGCTTTCACGGCATCAATATTCCGTATTTCTCTCGATATTTCGATCATGATTATTATCGGTACAAATATCTTAGAGATACCAGAAAATTCTTCAATCGGGCCGAATGCATTCGGCATTTCTGTGAGACCGGTCAGCACGAACAATTTGACATCTCGCTCGACGGCGCCTTCGACGACGCGTTCTTCCGCGCCGAGTACGAAGCCGACGGCTCCTCCATCGAATCAGCGCGGCAGGAGCGCTACCGGCGCTGGTTGAGGAGTGACGCGGACGAACCGCGCTGGCCGAACCTGAGGGCGCTCGTGCAGGCGACCGAGGGGGCAAAGCTGCCGCGCGCGGTCGAGGCCGCAGTCGCGACCCACATGGAGCAGGGGGCGGATCAGGCCGAGCCGGTCAAGCCGAGCCGGATCGTAAAGAATCTGCTCGCCTGGGCGCTGGACCTGAACGATCCCTCGGTCGCCGGCTTTATCGTCGACGTGGCTGACGCGCGCGCGATTGAGGGTAAGAATGTCGAGGCCGCCGAACTGTATGCGCGCGCGCTGGTCTACGCGCCTGGGCACCCCCGCGCCCTCAACCATCGGGCTGACCTGCTCCAGCGCGGCGGCAATCTCGTCCTGGCGACCAGCCTGCGCCGGCACATCGTCGCGCTCGATGCCGGCAACGAGTGGACCTTCCGCCACTTGGCCCAAGGCCAGCTGGAGCTCGGCGAGCCGAAGGCCGCGGAGCGCACCATGGCGGCGGGCGTGAAAAAGTATCCGGGCGATGTCGGCCTTCGTCGTCGGCTGCGCGAGATCCAGGAAAAATTCTTCTACGACGTCTGGGAGAAGAGCGCGGACGTCGCCCTGCGCGCGGGCTACGGCGAGGCACGCACGCGCGTGACCGAGGCCGCGCGGCGCCTCGCACGGGACGAGGAGCGGCCGGTGGTGGGCGCGAGCCCCGTCCGCCGCGTCGCCGTCTACGCCAATTGCGACCTGGCGCAATGCCGCTTCTACCGGGTCGACCAGCGGGCAGAGCAGCTCGCGGCGGCCGGCTACGAGGTCACGGTCTACGATTATACCAAGAATCATGACAAGTATATATCCGATCTCATGCAGATCGACTATACGATATTCTACCGAGTTCCTGCATTTCCCAACGTCATCGATGCCATCTCCAAGACGGCAGAACTCGGCATCGTGACGATCTACGACATCGACGACCTGGTATTCGACTCGGATTATTTTCCGCCAGGGCTCGAAACCTATGCCGGCCTGATCGACGCCCGTCAGCACGCTTCGATGGCCTGCGGCGTCAGTCTGTTCGCCGAGGCCGCCGCCTTGTGCGATTACGGCATGGCCTCGACACCGAGCCTCGCCCGGCACCTCGAGCGCCGGGTCCGGACCGGCACGGTGTTCCACCAGCCGAACGCCCTGAGCAGCCCGCATGTCGTCAGCATGCAGGGACAGGCGCAAGGGCAGGGGACCACGGCCCGGGACGTCGTCACGATCTTCTACGGCTCGGGCACCAAGGCCCACAAGCTCGACTTCGAGCAGCTGATCGAGCCGGCGCTGGCGCGCCTGTTCGAGACCCATGGGGCCCGGATCCGCGTCGTGGTGATCGGCGACGTGACGGTCTCGGACCTGCTGCGCCCCTGGGCCGAGTACATCATCGTCTCGCGGCCGATCGCCAATGTCGGATCGTACTGGGACCTCCTGCGCGAGGCCGACATCAACATCTCGGTGCTGGTGCCGGACGCGTTCAACGACTGCAAGAGCGAGATCAAGTGGATGGAGGCCGCGATGTTCGGCATTCCGTCCGTGGTGAGCGCCACGCAGACGCATCGCGAGGTGATCGTCGAGGGCGAGACCGGCTTCCTGTGCGAATCGAGCGCGGCGTTCCACGCCGCCCTCGACCGCCTGGTCCGCTCACCGGACGACAGGCGGCGGATAGGCGAGGCGGCCCGGCAGGTCGTGCTCGACCGCTACGGGATGGAGCGCCAGGCGCGGGAGCTGACCGGGACCATCGAGCGGTCGACGGCGCGCCAGCTCGCCCCGCGCAGGAAGCTCGTGATCGTCAACGTGTTCTACCCGCCGCAGGCCATCGGCGGCGCGACCCGGGTGGTCTACGACAACGTCCGCTCGCTCAAGCGGATCCTCGGGCCCGAGTGGCAGATCGACGTGATCTGCACCCTCGAGGGCGGGCCGACGCCCTACGCCCTCGACTGGTACGTGCGCGACGGCGTGCGGGTGTTCTGCATCACCGCCGCCAATCGCCCCGACATCGACAGCCTCGTCGAGGATCCCGAGATGGAGCGCGTCTTCGACCGCGTCCTCGACCGGATCGACCCCGACCTGATCCACTTCCACTGCATCCAGCGGCTGACCACGAGCTGCGTCACCGCGGCGATCCGGCGCCGCATCCCCTACCTGATCACGATGCACGACGGCTGGTGGATCTCGCCGCACCAGTTCCTGATCGACGGCAACCGGAGGGTCGTGACCTACGACTTCACCGGCAAGGCCCCGCTCGACACCTACATGAGCGAGGATTACGTCCGGGCCCGGACCCTGCTGCGCTGCATCAGGAGCGCCGAGCGCGTCCTGACCGTGTCGCAGCCGTTCGGCGACCTGTGCCGGCGCGTCGGCCTCGACCGGATCGAGGTGGTCGAGAACGGCGTGTCGCGCCTGCCCGAGGTCGTCCGGACCGAGAGCCCGACCGGCCGGGTCCGCCTCGGCTTCATCGGGGGCCTCGCCGACCACAAGGGCTACGGCCTGATCCGCAACGTGATCCGCAACGAGCCGTTCCGGAACCTGAGCCTGCTGCTGATCGACCACGCCATGCACCCGAACGAGCGGGTGACGGAGGAATGGGGCAGCGTGCCCGTCGAGATCAGGGGCAAGTTCCCGCAATCGAGCGTCGGCGGCCTCTACGCCCATATCGACGTGCTGCTCGCGCCGTCGGTCTGGCCGGAGAGCTACGGCCTGGTGACCCGCGAGGCGATCGCCGCGGGCTGCTGGGTCGTCGCGTCCGACCGGGGCGCGGTGGCCGATTGCGTGGTCGAAGGCCGCAACGGCTACGTCGTCGACGTGGCGGACGAGACCGGCCTCCTCACGGCGCTCCGCTCCATCGACGACAACCCGGCGATCCACCTGCGCTCGCCCGATCACAGCGCCTCGATCCGCAAGGCGGACCAGCAGGCGGAGGAGCTCGCGGTCATCTACGGCGAGGTCGTCGAGGCCGACCGGGCGAAGCGGGCCTGATCCCGCGAGCCTCGGCGCCGACCGCCCTCCCCCCGGGGACGGCGGCCGGGGGTTTTCGCGTCCGAGCATGACACCCGGAAAGACGAAACGCCCCGGCATCGATCCGTCGATGCCGGGGCGTTTCGTCTTGTGCAAGAGGCTCGGGGTAATACCAACGGTCGTTGGAAACGACCTTTGGTTCCGTTCTCGAATTTTCGCCAAGCCTCTGGCTTGAAATCGAAAATTCGAGTTGGATCAATGGCCCGATGCGTCAGCATCCTGGGCCATTGGTATAAGGTCTCCCGACTCCGGGATCTTATCAGCGCCGCGGCTGGAACAGCGGCTGGGCCAGGGCCTCGGCCCGGGCCATCCACAGGTCGCGCTCGGCGCGCAGTTCCTCGGCCCGGTCGACCTCCTGCTGCACGTGGGTGCGCAATGCGCGCAGCTCGTCGGCGAGCATCGCCTGCAGCTCGTCGTAGCGGCCGTGCTCCTGCCTCAGCCGCGCCTTGAGCATCATGTTCTCGGCCATCAGCGCGGCGAGATCGTCCTGCTCGGCAACAGGCGCCGCCGCAGGAGCCTCGGGCGCCGCCGGCTCGCTCGGGACGACGATGCGCGGCTCCCAAGCCGGCGAGGCCTCGGCCGGCCGGCGCGGTGCGGCGCGCGCCTGGTCGGCGGCGTCGATCCGCGACAGGGTCGCGAGCCAGTCCTGAAGCGGGCCGGAGGGCTGCCGCGCCGCGGCGGGGGTCTGCGTCTTCAAGGCGGGATCGGACACGCCGCATCTCCTGGAAATCTTGAGGACCAGTTAACCTCCCGCATGGTTAAGAACCGGTAAATGCGCCCTCGATCCGGGCGGACCTGGTTTCGGACGTTGACATCGCGGGCGCAGGAGGCTAGGCCCCGGCCTCTCAAGACGAGGTCTCGTCTCGACGCCGACCGGCCCGTGAGGCCGGAGGTCAACGCCCGACAGCGCGATGCGCCCTCGGGCGCGACTTGCGTTGGGCGAATCCTCGGGATCGGCCGCCTCACCGGGCGGCCCGCAGGAGACCGGATGACCAGGACCGACCCTACGCCGTTGCGCATCGAGGACGCGGTGAACGAGCTCTGCCCCTGGTCGGGCAAGCCGATCGCGGCCGACTCGCTGACGCTCTACAACGGCGCGGTCGTCGGCTTCTGCAATCCCGGTTGCCGCGACAAGTTCGAGCGGGCGCTGAGCCACTTCGAGGGCGCCCTCCAGGCCCGGCGCGCCGCCTCCGCGGGCCTGCAAGAATGACCTCGGACGAATAATCCCCGGAGACTGACGCGCATGTTCGAAGGCCTCTCCGACCGCCTCTCCGGCATCCTGTCCGGGCTGACCCGCCGCGGCGCCCTGACCGAGGCCGACGTGACCGCCGCCCTGCGCGAGGTGCGCCGCGCCCTGCTGGAAGCGGACGTCGCCCTCGAGGTCGTGCGCTCCTTCACCGAGAAGGTGCGCGAGCAGGCGGTCGGCGCCGTCGTGCTGAAGTCGGTGACGCCCGGCCAGATGGTCGTGAAGATCGTCAACGACCAGCTCGTGGCGATGCTGGGCGGCGAGGCCGGAATCATCGACCTCAACGCGCCGGCCCCCGTCGGCATCCTGATGGTCGGCCTGCAGGGCTCGGGCAAGACCACCACCACGGCCAAGATCGCCCGGCGCCTGACCCAGCGCGACAAGCGCCGGGTGCTGCTCGCCTCCCTCGACACCCGCCGCCCGGCGGCGATGGAGCAGCTCGCGATTCTGGCGAAACAGGTCGGCGTCGAGTCGCTGCCGATCGTCGCCGGCCAATCGGCGGTGCAGATCGCCAAGCGCGCCATGGAAGCGGCCCGCTTGGGCGGCTTCGACGTGGTGATGCTCGACACCGCCGGCCGCGTCACCCTCGACGAGGCGCTGATGCAGGAGGCCGCCGACGTCAAGGCGGCCACCAACCCGCACGAGGTGCTGCTCGTCGCCGACGCGCTGACCGGCCAGGACGCGGTCAACACGGCGCGTGCCTTCGACGGGCGCCTCGGCGTCACCGGCATCGTGCTGACCCGCATGGACGGCGATTCCCGCGGCGGCGCGGCTTTGTCGATGCGGGCGGTCACCGGCAAGCCGATCAAGCTCGTCGGCACCGGCGAGAAGGTCGATGCGCTGGAGGAGTTCCATCCGGCCCGCGTCGCCAACCGCATCCTCGGCATGGGCGACATCGTCTCGCTCGTCGAGAAGGCGGCCGAGACCATCGACCAGGAGCAGGCCCTTCGCGTCGCCGAGAAGATGCGCAAGGGCAAGTTCGACCTCGACGACCTGTCGATGCAGCTCGCCCAGATGGAGAAGATGGGCGGCATCGGCGGCCTGATTGGCATGCTGCCCGGCATGGGCCAGATCAAGAAGCAGGTCGAGGGTGCCAACCTCGACGAGAAGATGTTCAAGCGCCAGCGCGCCATCATCTCGTCGATGACCCCCGAGGAGCGCCGCAACCCGGACGTGCTCAAGGCCTCGCGCAAGAAGCGCGTGGCGAAGGGCGCCGGCGTCGACGTCTCGGAGATCAACAAGCTCCTCAAGATGCACCGCACCATGGCCGACATGATGAAGGCCATGGGCTCGGGCAAGCGCGGCATCGGCCAGGCACTCGGCAGCATGTTCGGCCTCGGCGGCGGTGGCATGGGGGGCATGGGTGGATTGGGCAAGATGATGGGCGGCATGCCCCAGCCCACGCCCGAAATGCTCGCCGAGCTGCAGAAATCCCTGCCGCCCGGCACCTCCCTTCCGCCGATGCCCCCGGGCCTCGGCGGTCCCAAGGCGCCCGGCCCCGCCGGCAAGCTGCCGGCAGGCCCTGCCGGTAAGGCGCCCCCCGCCGCTCCCGGCCTGCCGGGCTTGGGCGGCAAGCTCCCCGGCCTGCCCGGCCTCGGCGGCCTCCCCTTCGGCAAGAAGAAGTAGGCGGTCCGGGATCCGTCAGGATCCCCCCGTCCGCATCGTCGAACAACCCTCGAACCTCAAGCACAGGAAGAGACCCATGTCCCTTAAGATCCGCCTCACCCGTGGCGGCGCCAAGAAGCGCCCGTACTACCGCATCGTCGTCGCCGACGCCCGCGCTCCCCGCGACGGCCGCTTCATCGAGAAGGTCGGCGCCTACGACCCGATGAAGCCGAAGGACGATCCGGCCCGCGTCATCCTCGAGACCGAGAAGGTCCAGGCCTGGCTCGCCAAGGGCGCCCAGCCGACCGACCGCGTCCTGCGCTTCCTCGACGCCGCCGGCCTCGCCAAGCGCCCGACCCGCAACAACCCGCAGAAGGCCGAGCCCGGCACCAAGTCCAAGGAGCGCGCCGCCGCCCGCGCCGAGAAGGCCGGCGCCGCCGCCGACTCGGCCGAGTAAGCGCCTCGTGGCGCGCCGCCCCGACGCCCGTCCTCCACGCGGCAAGACCCCTTCGGGTCCGGCCCCTGGGGGCTCCGATCCGCGCCGGGGCGCAGGCGCGCCCGCGCCGCTTCGCGGCAAGCCAGCGCCCGCGCGCACCGAGACCGGGATCGCCACCGATCCCGGCTTCGTGCTGCTCGGCGAATTCGGTCGCGCCCACGGTCTCAACGGCGAGGTGCGGCTGAAATCCTACACCGCCGACCCGACGGCGATCGGGTCGTACGGCCCGCTCACCGGGGCCGACGGCCGCCTCATCGAGATCGCGTCCTTACGCTCCGCCGCAGGCACCGGCGACATCCTGATCGCCCGGGTCGTGGGGGTCTCCGGGCGCACCGGCGCCGAGGGCCTGAATCGCCTCGCCCTCTACGTCGCGCGGGACCGCCTCGGCGCGCCCGAGGAGGAGGACGAGTTCTTCGCCGCCGACCTCGTCGGGCTGGCGGTGGTCGACTGCCACGGCGACCCCGTCGGCACGGTGCGGGCGGTGCCCAATTTCGGTGGCGGCGACCTCCTGGAGATCGCCCCGGCCACCGGCGGCAGCCCGGCCCTCCTGCCCTTCACCAAGGCTTTCGTGCCGGAGATCGACATCGCCGGCCGGCGCGTCGTCGTCGATCCGCCGGAGGACCTGTTCGCCCCGGCCGCGCCGCGGGATCCGGACGACGCCTGAGGGTCGAGCAGTCTCCCCCAGCCGGTGATCGAGCGCACGAAGTATCCCACCCTCCACCTCATCCTGAGGTGGAGGGTAGGATTTTTCTCACGGGCTTTCGGGTGCCGGGAGTCGCCCTCTTCGAACAGGCTTTCAGTCTGAAAGCACTCTTGCCGTGTCGACAGGCCCCAAGTGTCGGGCACCGTCATGGCCTCTCTCCACCGTCGCAAATATTGTCAGGAGAAGCGGTGATCCTGGCCGCCCGAGAGGCGAATCCACCATCCCTCCCCAGCTCGAATCGGCTAAAGCGTCCCCGTTTCCCTTGGACGCGACCGGTGACGACGATGCTGAGATCTGCCCTGCTGGCGTCCTGCCTGGCCTGGAGCGGTGCCGCCCTGGCCACCGAGGTGAAGCTGCCCGGCAAGGCGGCGATCGGCCCCGAGAGCCGTGAGATCGCGGTGACGTTCAGTTGCACCCCATCGCGGTCGCGTACCGAGACCGGAAGCCTGGGTCTCGGCTTCGACATCCCGAATTTCGAGGCCCTGGAGAAGCGCTTCGACTTCGGCGCCTTCGAGGGTCCCACGGGCACCCGCAAGCCGCTGACCGAGATCACTGTCGCGCAAAGCGTGCGCCTGTCGGCGAATGGCTCCATCGCGATCGACGGCACGTCCTTCACGCTCGGGACCGGCGCGTCCCTAAGTGGTGAAGCGGCCGAGCTGAAGCGGGTCAGGGCGGTCGCCGCTTCCGTCGGCGCCGGACCGGGAACCTTGCGCTGGCGCCAGGAGAGCCCGCGCAAGGGCGACGACCCGATCGTGGTCACGGTGCCGATCAGCACATCGGACGCCGACCGGCTCAAGGCGGCGCTGGCGCCCTGCCTGAAAGGCTGAGAACTACCGCCGCCAGATCCCGATCCGGTTCGAGCGCGCCTGCTCCTCTGCGGCGAGCAGGTCCGGCGTGGCATCGGCGCTGGCGCGGCCGCCGCCGTTGAACAGGATCAGCTCGGACAGGTCCTTCCCGTCGAGGGAGCAGCGATAGGCGCTACCCTCCCCCGCCGGTGCGCAGGCGACGTCGCGCCGGCGCAGGTAGCGGCCGAGCTCGCGGGCGTTGCGGCCGGACAGGCCGTCGACCCCGACGAGCCGCACCGTGCGCCCGTCGAAATCGAGGGTGCCGGTATCGACCACCGCCGGGCTGCCCCGCAGCACCGCGCGACCCACGGGATCGCGATCGTTCAGGGTCCGGGGATCGGCATCCGGCTCGGCGATGCTCGCCGTCTCCGGCCGCGGCGCCGGGGCGGCACGCGCCTCGGGCTTGCCGGTCTCATTCTTGCCGGTCTCGACCTTGCCCGCCTTGGCCCGGGCCGCCAGCGCCTGGGTGACGAAATCGTGCCAGATCAGGGCCGGCATGTCGCCGCCGGTGACGCCGGCCATCGGCGAATTGTCGTCGTTGCCGAGCCAGACGCCCACCACCAGGTCGCCGGCAAAGCCGACGAACCAGGCGTCGCGGCTGTCCTGGGTGGTGCCGGTCTTGCCCCCGGCCGGGATCGACACCCGGGCGTTCTTGCCAGTTCCCTCCCGCACCACGGCGCTGAGCAGATCGAGCATCGCGGTGCGCGCCGCCTGGTCGCGGGCGGGCGTCGGCGGGGTCTGCGGCCTGTTATACAGCGTCTGGTCGCGGGCGAGGATCTGGCGGACCATGTAGGGCTCGATGCTCTCGGCGCCCGCCGCCACCGCGGCGTAGGCGCGGGTCATCTCCAGCAAGGTCGTCTCGGCCGAGCCGAGGGCGAGGCTCGGCAGGTTCGGCAGGTCCGAGGTGACGCCGAGGCCGCGGGCCGTCTCGATCACCGCCGGCATCCCGACCGCCTCGGCGAGCTGCACCGCCACGGTGTTGATCGAATGGGCGAAGGCGGTGCGCAGGGTGACCGCGCCACGGTAGCGCCCGCCGTAATTCTCCGGCTCCCATTCGCCGATCTGGGTCGGCCGGTCCATCATCGTCGAATCCGGCCGGTAGCCCTGGCGCATCGCCGTCAGGTAGACGAACAGCTTGAACAGCGAGCCCGGCTGGCGCTTGGCCTGGGTGACGCGGTTGAACTGGCTGTCGGCATAGTCGCGCCCGCCCACCATCGCCAGGATCGCCCCGTCGGTCGACATCGCCACCAGCGCGCCTTGCGAGACCTTGCGGCGCTCGCCGTCCTGGTCGAGGCGGCGGGCGAGCACGCTCTCGGCGATGTTCTGGAGCGTCAGGTCGAGGGTGGTGCGGACCGTCGCGTCCGCCGGCCCGGCGCCGATCAGCCCGCGGACCGACTCGGCGACGCCGTCGACGAAGTAGTTGGTGCCGACCGGCGTCTCCGTCGGCACCCGGACGGTGGCGGGGGCGCGCTTGGCCGCGTCGGCCTCTGCCTTCGTGGCCGCGCCGGTCTCCACCATGGCGTCGAGCACCTGGGCGGCGCGGCCCCGCGCCCCGTCGAGGTTGCGGTGGGGGGCGAGCTGCGAGGGCGCCCGCACCAAGCCCGCCAGCATGGCCGCCTCGCTGAGCGTCAAATCCTTGGCCGGCTTGCCGAAATAGCGCTGCGAGGCCGCATCGGCGCCGTAGACGCCGGCGCCGAAATAGGCGGCGTTGAGATAGCGGGTGAGGATCTCGTCCTTCGGCAGCTGCGATTCCAGCCACAGGGCCAGGACCGCCTCCTGCACCTTCCGCTTCAAGGTACGGTCCTGCGACAGGTAGCTCATCCGCACGAGCTGCTGCGTCAGGGTCGAGCCGCCCTCGCGGGTACCGCCGGCGGCAGCGTTGCGGAAGGCCGCCCGCACCAGCCCGCGCAGGTCGATGCCGTGATGCTCGTAGAAGCGGCGATCCTCGATCGCCACGATCGCCTTGGCGAGGACCGGCGGCACCTCCTTGGGCGACAGCTTCGCCCCCTTGATGACGCCGCGGGTGGCGAAGGCCTGCCCGTCGGCGGCCTTGACCACCAGGGCGGAAGCAGTGGGCTCGACCGTGAGCCCGCCATTCACCGGCAGGGTCGCAAGCGCATAGACCGTATAGGCGAGGACGAGGCCGACCGCGAGCGCGGCGGTGCCCGCCGTCAGTCGCAGCCACGGCACGCGCCGGGCGACGGCGGCCACCGGCTTCCAGGCCGCCGCCGTGGCGGCGGTGGCGCGGCGGGTGGCGGGATGGTCGGCGAAGCGACCGGCGCCCGCCCGCACCGTCGAGAAGCCCGAGCGTGCGGCCGGCCCGATGCGGGCGCCGAATCCTGCAACAGCACGGGAGAATCCCGCGAACCGGCCCTCGGACCGGCTCCCGGGCTTCGCTCCCGCAGGCTGCCCTCCCGACTGAGCGGCCGGCTTGGCCGCCCCTCCGAGGTCGAGCCAGTCGCGGTTGCGTCCATCGGATCCGGGTTCGGGCGACCGCTCAGTCAAGGCTCAGCATCCGACCTGAGCAGGATTCGCAAAAGCGGTCGCCGGTCATGCGAATCCTGCGAGAAAACCAAGGGTCTCAACGGATCGGCGTCGGTCCGCCGACGCCGATCCGTTCAGCGCGGCTCGATCCAGCGCGCCGGACGGGCAGCGGCCGGGCGGCTGAAATGCAGGCGGTGCACCTGCCGGTGGCGGCGATACTGGTGGCGGCCGTAATGGCGGCGATGGTGCCAATGGCGCCGGTGATGCCAGTGCCGGCGATAATGGCGGCGGTGGTGCCAGTGGCGGCGATGCCAGTGCCGCCGGTGCCAGTGGCGGTGGCGACGCCAGCGCACGGTCTCGACCGTGGAGGGCTGGTCGAGGGCGGTGGTGACCGCGGCACTCGGCATCAGCGGCGAGGCGCCGGCGAGGCCGCCGAGGCCGGTGAGCAGCAGGAAGGCCAGCAGCAGGGTACGAATGCGCATCGGGGCTCCGGGCGGTGGATCCAGGCGGCGCGGCGCGACACCGGAATGCCGCCCCGCACGAAGACCGGAACTCAACGCCAAGCTCTGCCGTTCCGTTCCCGCGTGAGAGGTGTGCGCAATCCCAAGCCTAGCCGTTGCGCGGCGATGCGTTAGGTTGGGAGTGTCACGCGTTCCTGCGCGTCTGGACGGAGAGGTATGCCATGCGGCCGGGCGTGAAGCGGCTCTATCGGTGGTCGGCGGCGGCGGCTTTGCTCGTGGCCGGCATCAGCGCGGCGGAGGCCGGCTGCGTCCGGCGGGTCATCAACCGCTCGCCCTACTTCGCGATGGCGAGCCGCAACGGCGGCCCCAGCGTCGGCATCCCGCCCCATTCCTCGCGCTCGATCCGCATGATGGCGCCGGGCCGGGTCGACATCGCGACCTATTGCACGGGACGCGGACCGCGCGGGCGCCTCGTCCCGGTCGGGCCGCCGGTGGCGCAGGACAGCTACACGTTCACGGCGATCATCGACCGCTGCTACTACGATCTCGGCCTGATGGGTTTCGGCCAGGGCGGAACCGAGCCGTTCGTGCTCAACGACCCCCGCCAGGGCGACCTGACGGTCGGTCCGTTCGGCCCGGCCTGCCCGCCGCGCTGAAGCACGGCAACCGGGGTTGCGCTCCCGAAATGAACTGGCTAAGAAGCCCTCGTCGGCGGCCAGCGAGGGCGCCGGCCAGAAACGTTCCCCGATAGCTCAGTTGGTAGAGCAGGCGACTGTTAATCGCCTTGTCGTAGGTTCGAGTCCTACTCGGGGAGCCATTCTCCTTCTGACATGATGTTGGATCCTGCGGCGATACCTCTGCGCCCGCTCGACGATCCGGCCGTCAGCCCTCCCCTCCCCGACTCATCCGCCGGAACGCCGCCGGGCTCATGCCCGCCCGCGCCGCGAAGAACCGCGAGAAATACGCCGGATCGTTGAAGCCGAGATCGAAAGCGATCTTCGAGACCGGCAGCGTGGTGTAGATCAGGCTGCGCTTGGCCTCGAGCATGAGCCGGTCGTGCAGGATGCCCTGCGGCGAGCGCCGCACCGCCTCGGTGCAGGCCGCGTGCAGCCGGTCCGGGCTGACGCCGAGCGACGCGGCGAAGCGGGCGACCGGCCAGCCCTCGCGCAAATGCGCCTCGACCAGCCGACGGAAGCGGCGGTGCAGGTCGGCCCGCGCGAGGGCCGCCGGCTCGGTGATCGAGCGCGCGGCCCGGGTGCGCAGCACGCCGACGACCAGGAGCTTGACCAAGGCCGCCACCGCGCTCGCCGCTCCCGGCAAGGCGCCGGAGGCTTCCCGCATCAGGGTCTCGACGAGATTCGCGAGATCGAGGTCGATCTCCTCCGGCGAGCCCGGCCGGCCGCTGAACGTCGCCTCGGCGGCATCGCGCAGGCGGGCCGCGTCCGGGTCGGGATCGAGCAAAGCGGCGAGGAAGTCGTCGGCGAGCGACAGGACCACGCCGTCGGTGCCGGGCCGGAACGAGAAGGCGTGCACCACTCCCGACGGTACCCAGATCAGCCAGGGCGCGCAGAATTCCTCGCGCCGCGCATCGAGCGACAGGGCGCCGTGGCCGCGCGTGACGACGAGCCCCTGCGTCAGCGCGCCGTGGCGGTGGGGTGCGATCTCCCAATCGTGCAGGGCGGCGCTGGTGCCGATCCGCTCGGCATGGACGAAGCTCGGCACCGTCGCCTCGGCGGTCTCGCCGTAGAGGCGAAAGACCGGGATCGGCCGCTCGCGGTGCGTCTGCATCGTTGTCTCCTCCCGCCCATGGCAGAGTCGTGGCGGAAAAGAAAAGGCGCGGGTGTCTCCTCTCCCCGCGGGCGGGGAGAGGGCTGCGTCCCCGTTCAGGGGACGCAGCGAGGCGATAGCCGAGGGTGAGGGGGTGGTGCCGGAGGAGTCTCATCCGGAGATACCCCCTCACCCTCGCTCCGGCTTCGCCTCCGCTTGCTACGGACCCGACAAGGGGTCCGCGGCCCTCTCCCCGCCCGCGGGGAGAGGAGAAAACCCGCGGCCCTTCTTCACCGGAGAGCCCCATTGAAGCTAACGCCCCGCACCAGATCCGTCCAAGAAATTCCGGTGCCCGTCCATGGCCGGCCCCCGCCCTGGCAGGTAGCGTCCGAGCGTCGAACCGGACCAGTTCCAAACTGCTGATCCGGCACGCGAAACCTGTGTGCGGCGCAACACCGGCCAGCCGACCGTCGGACGCTTCCGGGCAATCCGTCCGGCGACCCGATACGGCCAAGCCCAATCGCCGCACGACCGGACCGTCAGCGAGGCGAAAAGACCCGCGAGGCCGACGCGACGAGGGAGAGAACGATGACGGACGCCAAGGGCTTCCCCCTGAACGCCTGGTACGCCGCCGCCTGGGACCACGAGATCGGCCGCGCGCTGACGCCGCGCCGGATCTGCGACAAGGACGTGGTGCTCTACCGCCGCACCGACGGCGCCGTCGCGGCGCTCGAGGATGCCTGCTGGCACCGGCTGCTGCCGCTGTCGCTGGGCCACCTCAAGGGCGACCAGGTGATGTGCGGCTATCACGGGCTCGTCTTCGACGCGTCCGGCCGCTGCACCTTCATGCCGGCGCAGGAGACCATCAACCCCTCGGCCTGCGTGCGCGCCTTCCCGGCGGTGGAGCGCTATCGCCTGATCTGGCTCTGGATGGGCGACCCGGCTCTGGCCGATCCCGACCTCGTGCCGGACTTCCACTGGAACAGCGACGCGCCGTGGGTCGGCGAGGGCGGCACCTTCTACGGCCTGAAGTGCAACTACCGGCTGGTCATCGACAACCTGATGGACCTGACCCATGAGACCTACGTCCATGCCGGCAGCATCGGCGACGACGCGATCACCCGCAGCCCGTTCGAGGTGACGCATACCGACACTTGCGTCACGGTCGAGCGCTGGATGGAGAACATCGAGCCGCCGCCGTTCTGGGCGCGCAACCTCGGCAAGCCCGGCCATGTCGATCGCTGGCAGATCATCCGGTTCGAGGCGCCGACGGTGGTGGCGGGCGACGTCGGGGTGGCGCTCGCCGGCACAGGCGCGCGTCAGGGCGACCGGTCCCAGGGCGTCAACGGCTTCTTCCTGGCGGCCATTACGCCTGAGACCGCGACGAGCTGCCATTATTTCTGGAACTTCGTGCGCAGCTGGCGCACCGACGACGAGGAACTGACGAAGAGCCTCAACCGCGCCCACGTCAACGACGGCAAGGGCGTCTACGACCAGGACCACGACGTGCTGGAGGCCCAGCAGCGGGCGATCGACCGCCAGCCGCGCCAGCCGTTCTACAACCTCAACATCGATGCCGGCGCGCTCTGGGCCCACCGCCTGATCGACGGCATGATGGCGAAGGAGGGCCGAGCTCCGAGCAAGAATGACCCGGCCAAGGCGACCCCGTCCGTCGGCATCGCGGCGGAATAGTGCCATGGCCGCGACCGACTGGCACCCGGCGCGCCTGCGCGCCACCCGGGCGCTGACGCCCGATATCCGTCTCTTCGAGATCGAGCCGGCCTCTCCCGGGCCGCTCGCCGCGCCCGGCAGCCATCTCGGGGTGGCGGTGATGATCGGCGAGCGGCCGGATACCCGCTCCTACTCGCTCCTCGATTCCGGCGCCGACGGGCTCTACCGCATCGCCGTGAAGCGCCTGCCCGACAGCCGCGGCGGCTCGGCCTACATGCACGGGCTGGAGCCCGGCGCGCGCCTCAGCATCTCCGGCCCACGCAATCATTTCGGCCTCACCCCCGGCCGGCCCGGCTACCTGCTCGTCGCCGGCGGCATCGGCATCACGCCGCTGCACGCCATGGCCCTGGCTCTGCACCGCGCCGGGGCGCCGTTCCATCTGCTCTACGCGGCACGGACCCGGCAGGACCTGGCTCTCGCCGACGACCTGCGGGCACGGATCGGCGAAAGGCTCCGGACCTTCACCGACGAGGAGGGCGGGCGGATCGACCTCGCGGCAGCGATCGCGGACCTGCCGCCCGGCGGCGAGGCCTATCTCTGCGGCCCTCTCGGGATGATGGAGGCGGGCCGCCGAGCCTGGGCGGAGGCGGGCCGCCCGGCCCAAGGCCTGCGGTTCGAGACCTTCGGCACCGGCGGCCGCCACGCCGCCGAGGCGTTCACGGTCCGCATCCCGCGCCTGTCCCGGGAGATCGTCGTCCCGCGCCACCAGACCATGCTGGAAGCGCTGGAGGCGGCGGGTGTGGGCATGATCCACGATTGCCGGCGTGGCGAATGCGGGTTGTGCACGGTGAAGATCCTGGACACCGACGGCACCGTCGATCACCGCGACGTGTTCTTCAGCGACGCCCAGAAGGCGACGAACGCGCAGCTCTGCACCTGCGTGTCGCGGGTGGTGGGCGGCGGGATCACCATCGATACGGCGGATCGTGCGGGGTGAGGCGGACGGTTCGACGAAAGCCAGTCGAACCGCGACTTCTCTCAGAACTCCAACGTCATCCCGAGGCTCGGCGAAGTCGATAACCCGGGATGACGTTGCTGAACGAGGCGACAAGCCTTCCGCCTTGTCCTGCATCGTCAGCGGTTATGGATCCCGGGTTCCGCTGCGCGGCCCCGGGATGACGCAGAGGGTGTCACGCCCCGCGCCATATTCAAAAAAACGATAATCCAAGTCTTCGGGAGGACAACCTTGGTCACCGCACAGGACACATCCGACCCCCGCCCCGCCATCCGCCAGGGCGCCATGACCCCGTTCCAGGTCGCTGCCGTCGCGGTCTGCGTGCTGATCTGCGCGCTCGACGGCTTCGACGTGCTGGTCGTCGCCTTCACGGCGGCCTCGATCGCCAAGGACTTCGCCCTGAAACCCACCGATCTCGGTCTCCTGTTCAGCGCCGGGCTCGCCGGGATGGGGCTCGGCGCCCTGCTGATCGCCCCGTTGAGCGACCGCCTCGGCCGGCGCACCACGGTGCTCGTCTGCCTCGCCATTCTGTGCATCGGCATGCTGGCGGCGGCCGCGACCCGCACGCTGACCGAACTCGCCCTGGTGCGGCTGTTCACCGGGCTCGGCATCGGCGGGGGCTTGGCCACCGTCAACATCGTGGTGGCCGAATACGCCACCGACCGCTGGCGCAACCTGTCGATCTCGCTGATGTCGCTGGGCTATCCGATCGGCGCGACCCTCGGGGGCGCGTTCTCGGTCTACCTGATCGGGGCCTTTGGCTGGCGCTCGGTCTATGTCTTCGGCGGCCTCGTGGCGCTGGCCCTCGTGCCGGCCGTTCTGGCCTTCCTGCCGGAATCCCTCGATTACCTCATCGGCCGCCGTCCGGCCGGGGCACTGGCGAAGGTCAACCGGGTGCTGGCGCGCCTCGGACGCCCGGCGCTCGGCGCCCTGCCGGCTCCCTCGCGGGCCGAAGCCGAGACCGGCGCCAGCCTCGCGGCCATCGCACGGCCACCCTACCGTGCCCGGACGCTCGCGGCCTGCGCGGCATATTTCTGCGTGATGACGACCTGCTACTTCTTCCTGAGCTGGACCCCGAAGGTGCTGACCGAGCTGGGGCTCAGCGTCAGCGGCGGCATCTCGGGGGCGATGCTGATGAATCTCGGCGGCGCCGCCGGCTGCCTGCTGTTCGGCTTCGTCGCCCGCCGGACCGGGACGCGCCGGCTCGCCGCCGCCTTCATGGCCGGGCTCTTCGTCGCCGCCACGCTCTTCGGCCAGGTTCCGGCGACGCCCGCGGCGCTGCTCGCCGCTACCCTCTTCATCGGCTTCTGCCTCTACGGCTCGATCAACGCGATGTACGCGGTGGTGCCGCCGATCTTCCCGGCCCCGGTGCGGACCACCGGCACCGGGCTCGCCATGAGCGTCGGACGCCTGGGCGCCGTCACCGGCCCAGGCCTCGCCGGCATGCTGATGGCGGCGGGCTGGGAGCGGGCGGAGTACTGCCTGGCGCTCGCCCTGCCGATGCTCGCGGCGGCGTTCTGCCTGCGCTGGGTCGCGGCCGAGGAGCCGTCGCCGCGGTCGGTGACGGGGGTGGCGTCGATCGCACGGGGGTGAGCGTCGAGCCGGCGGCGGAGACGCAATCCCCGCGCGGACGATGGCCGGCTGACGCGAGGGCACTATCTCGCCGCGTGCGACCCTTGCGAGATCCCTCGCAACCGGGCGCGCGGCGAGAGGGCTCCGTGAAGGTCATCCATGACGATCCGCCGATGCGCGACGAGATCGCCGCCGGCTTCTATCCCGCCTTCGAGGATCGCTGGCGCCGGGCCGAGCTCGCCGGGCGCTGGCTGATGCTGGCCTTCGTGGTCGTCTGCGCGCTGGGCCTTCTCGGGCGCGGCCCCTTCAGCGAGCACACCCGGGCGAACCGCGACAAGTCGATCGTGATCCACTACGAGCCGGTGGCCCGCTTCGGGGCACCGACGATCGTGCGCCTCGACACCAAGGTCCCGCCCGGCGGCGACGAGGTCGCGGTGACGATCGCCAAGGAACTCGTCGACCTGTTCGGCCTCGAGAGCATCACGCCGCGGCCGGAGAGCTGGCAGGCCGCCGGCGGCGGCATCCGCCTCGTCTTCCCGGTGATCCCGGGGGAGACCCACGCGGTGATCCGCTTCACCGGCTCGCCGAGCTTCCGCGGCGGCGTGAACCTCACCGCTCGCCTCGACCAAGGCGAGACATTATCCTGGTCGCAATTCGCGGTGCCTTAGAGATGAACACCGTCGTCAAGGCCGCCGCGGCCTACGTCATCGTGCTGTTCGTGATCCGGCTGATCGGGCGCCGCACCGCGAGCCAGCAGGCACCGATCGACATGGTGGTGCTGTTCCTGTTCGGCGGCCTCTCGGTCAGCGCCGTGCTGGGCGACGACCGCTCCTTCGTCGGCGCGATGAGCGCCCTCTTCACCGTCGGCCTGATGCATGTCGCGGTGTCGTGGCTGAAGCTGCGCTTCGTCTGGTTCGAACGCATCGTCGACGGCACGCCGATCGTGGTGTTCCGCGACGGCCGCTGGAACGAGACCGCGATGCGCCGACTGCGCATGCAGCAGGCCGATATCCGCACCGCCGCCCGCCAGGAGAAGCTCGACGACCTCGACAAGGTCGCGGTCGCGATCGTCGAGCGCGACGGCACGGTGTCGATCCTGGAGAAGGAATAGGGCCTTCAGAGTATTTTCCGACGAAGTGAACACCGGTTCGTCGGAGAAAATGCGTCAAAACAAAGGCCTGGAGCTTCGCGATTGCAACGCGATCGTGAAGCGCTCTAGCGCAAGCCCGCCGGCCGCTCCCCCACCGCCCAGGCCAGGGCCTGTTCCAGACGGTCGTTGCCCCAGAACAGCTCGCCGTCCTCGGTGAGGAAGCTCGGGGCACCGAACAGGCCGCGGGACTTGGCCTCCTCGCCGATCGAACGCAGGCGGCTCTTCACCGGCTCCTGGGTCGCGGCGCGGATCAGCGCCGGGCCGTCGAGGCCGAGGCCGTTGAGGAGGGCCGAGATCGCGGCCGGCTCGGCGATCGACCGGCCGCGGGCGAACTCGGATTCGTAGACCGCCCGCACATAGGCGCCGATCCACGGCTCCTCGGCGCCGTGGACCGCGACCCGGGTCGCCGCGAGGCTGTTCTGCGGGAAGCTCTCGGGCTTCACGACCGGCGGCAGGCCGAGGCGGGCGGCCTCGCGGGCCAGATCCCGCCACATGTGGCGGCCCTTGGCCGGGAAGAGGTTGAACGGCGACGACGTCCAGCCTTGCGCCGCGAAGACCGGCCCGAGCAGGAACGGGCGCCAGCGCAAGGTCACCCCGGCCGCCTCGGCCAGGGCCTCGATCCGCATCGCGGCGAGGTAGGAATAGGTGGATGCGAACTCGAACCAGAATTCGAGCGTGGGCCGGCGCGCCATCGCACCCCTCTTCACAACGGACCGATGCGTCACCTTCGCGTCCGCGGGCCCCGCCCACAAGCGTCGCCACGGGCGTCGCTTCGCCACGGGCGGGCGAGGGAACTTACGGAGCGCGGTTGCACGGGGCCGGGCCGGGCTGGTAAGCCCCCGCGGTTCATCCGTTCTCCATCACCGTAAGGCCCGCCCCGCATGTCCGACCAGCCCCAGAAGCGCGTGAAGAAGGTCGTGCTCGCCTACTCGGGCGGCCTCGACACCTCGATCATCCTCAAGTGGCTCCAGACCACCTACGGCTGCGAGGTGGTGACGTTCACCGCCGATCTCGGCCAGGGCGAGGAGTTGGAGCCGGCCCGCGCCAAGGCGGAGCTGCTCGGCATCAAGCCGGAAAACATCTTCATCGAGGACCTGCGCGAGGAATTCGTCCGCGACTACGTCTTCCCGATGTTCCGGGCCAACGCCCAGTACGAGGGCATCTATCTGCTCGGCACCTCGATCGCCCGGCCCTTGATCGCCAAGAAGCAGATCGAGATCGCCGAGCGCGTCGGCGCCGATGCGGTGTCGCACGGCGCCACCGGCAAGGGCAACGACCAGGTCCGGTTCGAGCTCGGCTACTACGCGCTGAAGCCCGACGTGACGGTGATCGCCCCCTGGCGCGAGTGGGATTTCCGCTCGCGCGAATCGCTGATCGCCTTCGCCGAGCAGCACCAGATCCCGATCGCCAAGGACAAGCGCGGCGAGGCGCCGTTCTCGGTCGATGCCAACCTCCTGCACGCCTCGTCGGAGGGCAAGGTGCTGGAGGACCCGGCGCAGGACGTGCCGGATTACGTCTATTCGCGCACCCTGTCGCCCGAGGAGGCGCCGGACACCCCGACAATCATCACCATCGGCTTCGAGCGCGGCGACGCGGTCTCGATCGACGGTGAAAATCTGTCGCCGGCCACCTTGCTCGCCAGGCTCAACGAGCTGGGACGGGCCAACGGCATCGGCCGCCTCGACCTCGTCGAGAACCGCTTCGTCGGCATGAAGAGCCGCGGCATGTACGAGACCCCCGGCGGCACCATCCTGCTGCCGGCCCACCGGGCGATCGAATCGATCACCCTCGACCGCGGCGCGGCCCATCTCAAGGACGAGCTGATGCCGCGCTACGCCGAGCTGATCTACAACGGCTTCTGGTTCTCGCCGGAGCGCGAGATGCTCCAGGCCCTGATCGACAAGAGCCAGGAGATGGTCACCGGCACGGTGCGGCTGAAGCTCTACAAGGGCGGCGTCCACGTCATCGGCCGCGAGAGCCCGAACTCGCTCTACGACCAGGACCTCGTCACCTTCGAGGAGGGTGCCGTCGCCTACGACCACCGCGACGCAGCGGGCTTCATCAAGCTCAATGCGCTCCGCCTGCGCACGCTGGGCCAGCGCAAGCGCAAGCTCGGCGCGTAAGGCAAAAGGCCCGCTCCGTCGCCGGAGCGGGCCTCGGGATACCCGGTGCGACCGACCCCGAAGGGACGGCCGCACGGAATGGACGCTTACGCCTCGTCCTCGTCGTCGATGTCGACCAGGAACAGGATGTCGACGTCGTCCTCCTCGTCCTCGTCGTCGGTCTCGCCCTGGCTGTCGTTGGCGGCCTGGGGCTCGTCCTCGTCCTCGAAATCCTCCTCGTCCATCGAGTCCTCGAAGGTCTCGACCTCGTCCTCGGTGGCGGGGCGCAGCTTCAGCGACTCGGGCTTGCCGGTCCACAGCGGACGGCCGTCGCTCTTCATGGTGCGCAGGTCGTCCTTGAAACCTTCGACCTCGAGAAGCTCCCGGGCCCGTTCCTCGTTCGACCGGATGATGGCGACGGGCGTGCCGTCGATCTCGAGAGTGAACATCGTGCTTCCCTTTTCAAGGGCCGCGCCGCACGGGCGGGCGGGGCCGTGTTACGGGGGGAAAGGCCGCCGCGCCAGCCCCGTTCCGGGCGGCCTCGACGGAAAGTCGCGCGGAAGCCGGATGGTTCGCCGGCTCGGAGGGGGCGCCTACCGGATCCCGAGCAGCGCATCGTCGTTCGAGACGATCAGGATGCGCAGGTCGGCGTCGGGCACGTAGTCCTTCGCCTCCCACACGAAGGTGGTCGGCCCGGTCTTGCGCACACCCTGGCGGCAGAGGCTCACGAGGGCGTTCGGACTGCCCTTGTCGACCGTCAGGGTGAAGCGGCCGATGCGGCCGGCCCAGTTGCGCGCCGTCGTCACGATGTAGGGCACCTCGACCGCCCGGGTCAGGCCCTGCTCCTTCATCGGCGAGGCGGCGATCAGGCGCCGCACCCCGGCGAGGCCGGCATCGTCGAGGCAGTAGCGGGCCCGGTAGGCGGGCGTTGCCGCCTCGTCGGCCGCGAGCAGGTGGTTGCCCTTCACGGGGGCGTAGGCGTGCGAGACGCGCAGCTCGCGTCCTGCCGGAAAGGTCTGCTCCCAGTGGACCTTGGCCTCGCTGCGCCACAGGGCCTCGCTATCGGCCTTGGCCTCCGCGATCAGACCCGCCGTCTCCAGTTCCCGAAGCACCGCCGGCGCGAGGCGCTTGAGCGCCGCCTCGACGTCCCTGCGCCGCAGCGGGTTGAGCGGCAGGCCGTGACGGGTGAGCAGTCCGGTTACCTCGCTCTTGCCGAGATAGGCCCGCTCCTCGAGGTGCGGCGTCACCGGCACTCCGTCCACCCTCACCGTGAACCCGACGAAGTTCGCCCGGTCCTCGAAGGGCAGGCTGAGCGCGCTCATCGACAGTTGCGCCCCGTCGATCGCCGGCAGCGGGAAGGCGATGCGCAGGGTCTTCGGCGCCGCGGCGCCGTTGCGGAAGACATAATCGACCGCGATCCGGTCGAGGCCGATGCGCAGGTCTTCGCTCGCCAGCGTGATGTCCGGGTCGCGCACCAGAACCAGGCCGCCGGCATCGAGGGCGGCGGCGCTGTCGTTGGCCCGGGCCGGTGCGCACAGGGAGAGCGCGAGGGCGGTCATAGCCAGAAGGCCCGGAATTCCAATGTGTCCCACCGCCGACTCCCGTGCTTCGCGTGGCTCCGCTTACGGCGGATCGGATGATGCCCGCGATCGGAATTACAAGGTTTTATCCGGCCTCATTTCCTGAAAGGAACGTTGCGGGTTCCCCTCTCCAGGCGATGCCGGGCTTGCCCGGTATCGCTGCAAGGTGTGGGAGAGGGGAACCGCGCTATATCTTCAGGATACTGAGCAAGGCCACCATCACGACCGCACGCACTGGCTCAACCCCCCGATCCCGCTCGTCCGCCCCTGGATCCGCCCGGCGAGCGCCCGCAGGGCCCGGCTCGGCCGGCGCGGGTTGCGCAAGAAAGGATTCGGCAGGGCGGCGACCAGCAGGGCCGCCTCGCCCCGGGTGAGGTCGCGGGCCGACTTGTTGAACCAATGCCGGGCGGCGGCCTCCGCCCCGAAGATGCCCTCCCCCCACTCGGCGACGTTGAGGTAGATCTCCATCGTCCGGCGCTTGCCCCACACCACGTCGACCAGCAGCGCCAGCGGAATCTCGAGGGCCTTGCGCAGGTAGGAGCGGCCCGGCCACAGGAAGACGTTCTTCACCGTCTGCATCGTCACCGTCGAGGCGCCGCGGCTCGGGCCGTCCTCGTCGTCGACCACGCTCCACAGCGCGCCCCAGTCGACGCCGTCATGCAGGCAGAAGCGCTGGTCCTCGGAGGCGACGACGCCCTGGATCAGGGCCGGGGCGATGGCCTCCAGCGCCACCACCTCCCGGGTCACCGGCTGGAGCGTCGCCCAGCGGCCGAGCATCAGGGTTGAGGGCGGGGTCAGCGCGCGATAGACGAGCGCCAGGACCAGGACGAGGACGACCACCATCACGGGCACCAGGAGCACGGCGCGCAACAGCCGCCGACCCCGGGCCTGCGCCGGTGGTGCCCCCGCCGGGACCAAGCCCCGCAGCGGCTGCGGCACGCCCTCCCGGCGCTCCGCCGTGACCCGCGGCTCCTGAATCCGACCCTCCTCTCGGCGTGCCCGTCGATACGAGGACACCATGACGTCAACGCGGGCCCCGCAGGACATGACGGCGGGCCGTCCCCAGGAAAATACGATGGCCGCCACCACAGGATACCCGCAGGCAGGCGATTTCACGGCGCGGCTCTCGGCCGTCGCCAAGAGCACCGAAGGCTTCCTCGCCGAGCGCCTCGGCGACGGCGTCCAGGCGGGCGAGATCGCCCGGCCGCCCCGGCTGATGGAGGCGATGCGCCACGCCGTGCTCAACGGCGGCAAGCGCCTGCGCCCGTTCCTCGCCATCGAGACCGCCCGGATGCTCGGCGGTCCGTTCGAGGGCGCGATGGCCGCCGGGGCCGGCGTCGAGCTGGTCCATTGCTACTCGCTCGTCCACGACGACCTGCCGGCGATGGACGACGACGACCTGCGCCGCGGCCAGCCGACCGTGCACAAGAAGTACGACGAGGCGACGGCCATCCTGGTCGGCGACGCGCTCCAGACGCTGGCCTTCGAGATCGTCGCCGATCCGGCCTGGCAGGCCGATCCGCTGATCCGCTCCGAACTGGTGCTCGGCCTCGCTCGCGCCTCGGGCCTCGGCGGCATGGTCGGCGGCCAGCTCCTCGATCTCGGGGCGGAGGGGCGCTTCGGCCCGGCCAATCTCGACGTCGACGCCACGCTCCAGCTCCAGGCGATGAAGACCGGCGCGATCCTGGCCTTCTCGGTCGATGCCGGCGCGCTCGTCGGCGGCGCCTCGCCCGAGGAGCGCCGCGCGCTCCTCGCCTACGGCCGCGCGCTCGGCCAAGCCTTCCAGGTCGCCGACGATATCCTCGACCGCGAGGCTTCGTCCGAGGCGATGGGCAAGCGCACCGGCAAGGACAAGGATGCCGGCAAGGCCACCCTGGTCGACCGCCTCGGCCTCGACGGGGCGCGTGCCGAGTGCGAGCGCCTGGTGGGCGAGTGCGAGACCGCGCTCAAGCCCTGGGGCGAGGCCGCCGCGACGCTGTGCGAGGCCGCCCGCTTCACCGTCGCCCGCAAGTCTTAAAATCCCTCGATTCCCGCGGGGGGACCGCCCCCCGCCCTCCCCTCTCTTCCCGGTTTGAAAGATCCACGCCATGGCCACGCACAAGATCCTGCTCCTGCCCGGCGACGGCATCGGCCCCGAGGTGGCACAGGAAGTCGCCAAGGTCCTGGCCTGGTTCACCCGCGCCGGCATCGCGCAGTTCGAGACCGAGACCGATCTCGTCGGCGGCGCGGCGATCGACGCCCACGGCGTGCCGCTCTCGGAAGCCGCGATGGACCGGGCCAAGGCCGCCGATGCGGTGCTGTTCGGCGCCGTCGGCGGGCCGAAATGGGCCGGCGTCTCGTATGCCAAGCGCCCCGAGGCGGGCCTGCTGCGCCTGCGCAAGGACCTGGGCCTGTTCGCAAACCTGCGCCCGGCGATCTGCTACCCGGCCCTCGCCGAGGCCTCGGCGCTCAAGCGCGAGCTGGTCGAGGGCCTCGACATCGTCATCGTGCGCGAGCTCACCGGCGGCGTCTATTTCGGCGAGCCGAAGGAGATCGTGACCCTCGAGGACGGCCAGAAGCGCGCGATCGATACCCAGATCTACACCACCGGCGAGATCGAGCGCATCGCCGCGGTCGCCTTCGACCTCGCCCGCAAGCGCCGCAACAAGGTCGCCTCGGCCGAGAAGCACAACGTCATGAAGACCGGCGTGCTCTGGAAGGAGACCGTCACCAAGCTCCATGCCGAGCAGTATTCCGACGTCGGGCTGGAGCACGTCCTGGCCGACAACTGCGCCATGCAGCTGGTGCGCAACCCCAAGCAGTACGACGTGCTCGTCACCGACAACCTGTTCGGCGACATCCTGTCGGACGTGGCCGCGATGCTGACCGGCTCGCTGGGGATGCTGCCCTCGGCCTCGCTCGGCGCGGTCGAGAACGGCACCCGGCGCGCCCTCTACGAGCCCGTCCACGGCTCGGCTCCCGACATCGCCGGCCAGAACCTCGCCAACCCGATCGCCATGATCGGCTCGCTGGCGATGGCGCTCCGCTACTCGTTCGGGCTCCTTGAGGCCGCCGACCAGCTCGAGAGCGCCATCACCCGCACGCTCGCCGCCGGCACCCGCACCCGCGACATCGCCGGG
Source organism: Methylobacterium sp. 142-1Y (assembly GCF_057747795.1). NCBI lineage: Bacteria > Pseudomonadati > Pseudomonadota > Alphaproteobacteria > Hyphomicrobiales > Methylobacteriaceae > Methylobacterium > Methylobacterium sp. 142-1Y. The sequence continues at coordinate 3,429,086 of NZ_CM173224.1, forward strand.
CCGGGCACCAACGCGGTGGGAACCACCGAGATGGGCGACGCCATCGTGCGCGAGCTGCAGGCGCAAGGAGGCTGAGGGCCGGGGCGACGCCTTTCCATCGCTCGTCCCACCCGCACCCTCATCCTGAGGTGTCAGTCCATCGTCGATGGACTGACACCTCAGGATGAGGGTGCGGAGTAGAAAGACCGGCACGATCGATCGGACGGTTCCGGACGGATCGACAGGGAGAATCATCATGCGGTTGTGCGTGTTCTGCGGCTCCAGCGACGGGGCCCGCCCGCTCTACCGCGAGGCGGCGACCGCGCTCGGGCGCCACTTCGCTCAAACCGGGATCGAGCTGGTCTATGGCGGCGGCAAGGTCGGGCTGATGGGCGCGGTCGCCGACGGCGTGCTCGCCGCCGGCGGCCGGGTCACCGGCATCATCCCGCAAGCGCTGGTCGAGAAGGAGACCGCGCATCTCGGCCTGACGGAGCTTCGCGTCGTCGCCTCGATGCACGAACGCAAGGCCCTGATGGCCGACCTCGCCGACGGCTTCGTGGCGCTCCCGGGGGGCCTCGGCACCTTCGAGGAGATGTTCGAGGTCTGGACCTGGGCCCAGCTCGGCTACCACAGGAAGCCGCTCGCGGTGTTCAATGCCGGCGGCTTCTTCGACGGGCTGCTGGCCTTCCTCGACTCCGTGGTGGCGGAGGGCTTCGTGCGCGAGCCGCACCGGGCGATGCTGATCGTCGGCACCGAACCGGCCGGCCTCGTGGCGCGGATCCGCGCCTACGAGCCGCCCCGGGTGATCAAGTGGGTGAAGGCGGAGGAGCGGTAGCGCCCCCTCCCCGGGAGCCACTCGCGGTTCCCGGGACGAGGCCGCCGTCTTATTCCGCCGCCTTCGCCAGCGCCTTGCCGTAGGCGCCGCTCTTCAGCGTCTGTCCCAGCCACGCATCGACGGCGGCCTTCAGCGCCGGGTCGCGGGTCATCCAGTAGGCCTTGTCGGCCTTGTCGAAGGTGCCCGGCACGGCGGCCGGGCAGAGCACGCCGGGATGGCGCCGCGCCTGGTAATCGACCTCGGCACCGTCGGTCACCATCAGGTCGGCCCGGCCCTCGGCCACCTCCTTGAAGATGGCGCGGTTGTCCGGAAACACCCGCACCGAGGCGTGCGGGAAGTTGGCATCGGCGAAGCGCTGGTTGGTGCCGCCGGGATTGACCACGACGCGGACCTCGGGCTTGTCGATGTCCTTGACGGAGACGTAGCGGTCCTTGTCGGCGCAGCGCACGATCGGACGCTTGCCGTCGGTCAGGACGGGAATCGAGAAATCGGCCACCGACGCCCGGTCGGGGGTGACGCTGACGCCCCCCATGGCGACGTCGTAGCGGTCGGCGAGGAGATCGTCCTTCAGGGTCTTCCAGGTCGTCGGCACGATCTCGACCTTGACGCCCAGCGCACGGGCGAGCTCGCCCGCCATGGTCACGTCGGCGCCCTTGATGCCGCCATCGGGCAGGCGCACCGAATAGGGCGCGTAGTCGCCGGTCAGCCCGACCCGCAGCGTGCCGTCCTGCTTGATCGCGGACAGAGAGCGCGCCTCAGCCTGCACGGTCGAGAGCATGGCCATCATCCCGACTAAACCCGCGATCTTGCGCATCGTCACCGCCCTGATCCTCGCGTCGTGGCTCGCTCATCTCTCGTAGGGACATCGCACGACTCCGGTAAAGCCCGGATGACGGCCGTCCCGACGCAAAACGAACCCTACGCAGACTTGCGTCGGCAGGCCAACGCGTCGTCCGCTCAGGATCGTGTCCGGTCGCGGATGTCCGCCGCGAAACCGGCGGCCGCTCTTGCGCCATCGGCTCGGCCATTGACTCGGCGGCCCGCACCGGCTTCCTCGCCGCCATGGCCTTTCTCCCGGACAGCCTGCAGCGGGCATCGACGAACCTGCGGCGCGCCTTCGACCGCCAGCGGCCGCGCCTGACGCAAGCCGTGCGGATGACCGTCGCGAGCCTCGCGACCTTCGTGCTCGCCGAAGCCCTCGGATTGCCGCAGGGCTACTGGGCGGTCATCACCGCGCTCATCGTCACCCAGAGCAGCGTCGGCGGCTCGCTCAAGGCGGCGTTCGACCGCTTCCTCGGCTCGGTCATCGGCGCCTGCTACGGCGGCGCGGTCGCCTTCGCGATCCCGCATCACGGCGGCGCCTCGACCTTCGCGGCCCTGTTCGTGGCGGTGGCGCCGCTGACCTTCGCGGCGACGGTCTCGGCCGGTTTCCGGATCGCGCCGATCACCGCGATCATCGTGCTGCTCTCCACCACCGGCTCGACGGTGGGCCCCCTCGCCTTCGCCCTCGACCGGATCTTCGAGATCGGCCTCGGCTGCGTCGTCGGCCTCGGGGTCTCGCTCCTGGTGGCGCCGGCCCGGGCGGCGCGGGCGGTGACGGGCCAGGCCGGACGCCTCGCCGGCCTGCTCGCCGACCAGCTCGCGGCGCTCGCGCGCCTCGACGCCGAGGAGACGCCGGAGGTGAAGGCCCTGCCGCCGGCCGTGCGCCGGGCACTCGCGCGCCTCGAGACCCTGGCGGGCGAGGCCGCCCGCGAGCGCCGCAGCCGGCTCTCGGCCGCCCCCGATCCGGACCCGCTGCTGCGCACCCTGATGCGCCTGCGCCACGACCTCGTGCTCCTGCGCCGCGCCATCGCGGAGGCCGATGCGGACGTGCTGCGGATCCATCTCGCCGAAGCCTGGGGCGAGGCCGCCCGGGCGGCGGCGGAGCGCCTGCGCGGTCTCGCCGATGCGCTCGCGGCGGGAAGCCGGCCCGCCGGCGACGCCGCGGCGCTGGCGGCGGCGATCGCCGGCTACCGCGACGCCATCGACGGCATGCGCCGGCGCCAGGTGACCCGCACCCTCTCCACCGACGCCGTCGGCCGCATCTTCTGGCTCGCCTTCAGCCTCGAGCAGTTGCGACGCAACCTCGACGACCTCGCCGAACGGACGACGGATTTTTCGGGGCTGCAAGCCCGCGGCGAGGGGTGAGCGACCGGCGTCAGGCCAACGCACGCCACACGGCGAGCGCGGCGCAGACCACGAGGAGCGCCGCCAGGACGAGGCGCGCGGGGCGCCCGGTGCCGGCGAGCCGCGCCCGGCAGGAGGGCCGCGCGAGGACGAGCCCGACGAGGCCGAACCACGTCGCCGCCATGCAGAACACCGCCGCCCCCGCCACCGGCACCGCCGCCCGGTCCGGATGGGCGAGGAAGAAGCCGGCGAAGAAGGCGAGGCTCACCGGGTTGGTCATCGCCGCCCCGAGGCCGAGGGCGAAGGTGCCGGCATCCCGCCCGCGCGAGTACCGGGCCGGATCGTCAGGGAGGCCGGCCTGGCCGCTCGCCAGGCGGTAGGCGGCGCGCAGCATCAGGAGCGCGAACAGGGCGGTGCCGAGGCCGGTGAGGAGCCTGCCGGCCGGCAGCAGCGAGACGCCGAGCCCGGCGATCGCCGCCGCCAGGCCGGCGCCGCAGGCGACGCCGAGGGCGGCGACGACCGGGCCGCGCCCGGAGCCCGCGACGCTCGCCCGCAGCACCACCAGCAGGTTGGGACCGGGGGCGGCGAGGACCGGGGCATAGGCGGTGAAGAGCGGCCCCAGCAGGGCCGGCCACGCATCGGCGTCGAACATCCGGCATCCCCCCGGCGCGAGCCGCGCCGTCAGGAGTCCATAAAGATGCCAAAACCGGATGGTGCGCGTCATTCGAGTGAAGGAGGCGAGGTGCGCCGGCGCACAGTTCAGCGATGTCGACGGCAAGTTTTCCATCAGTCGACGCCGTGCCGCCTCGCCTCCGCGACAGTCGACGGACAATCCGGCGCACCGGACACGCGCAAAAGGAAGCGGCGGCAGGGTCGCCCCTGCCGCCGCCTCGTCACGTCGATGGATCGGCGCTCAGCGCCGCTCGGTGCCCATCGGCTGGCGGACCGGAGGCAGTTCGTCCTCGATGCCGAGCTGGCGCTCACGGGTGGTGCCGGGCAGGCCGGGATCGACGGTCTGGGTGGTCGGCGCGGCGCCGGCCGCGAAGGGCATGCCGCCGGTATTGAGGCCGGTGGTGGTGCTGCCGGCAGCACCCACCGCCGACGAGCCGCCGGCCACCGCGGCCGGGTTGGTCAGCGAAGGGGCTGTCTCGTCATGACGGCCGGTCCAGCCCTCCTGGCGCCAGCCGCGGGTGCGGTCGTCCATGTCGACCGAGCCGTGCTCCTTCAGGATGCCGTGGACCCGGTCGGCATGGGCGTCGTCCGCCCGCACGGTCACCAGGGTGCCGCCACGGCGCACGCCCTCGGCGTAGGTATGGGCCTGCTCCTCGCTGAGGCCAGCCCCGGTGAGCGAACCGATCAGGCCGCCCGCCGCGGCGCCGACGCCGGCACCGGCGAGCGTGGCGACGAGCCAGCCCGCGGCGACCACCGGGCCGACGCCCGGGATCGCGAGGAGGCCGAGGCCGGTGAGCAGGCCGGCACCGCCGCCGAGCACGGTGCCGATCGACGCGCCGGCCCCGGCGCCGTTCGAGGCGTCGTGCGCGGTCTCGCCGGTGGTCGTCGTCGTGTCGCGCTTGCCGAGATGGCTGGAATAGCGCTCGTCCTGGTTGTTGGCGACGATGCTAATGTCGGAATGCGGCACGCCGGCCGCCTCCACCTTGCGTACGGCCGCGGAGGCCTCGTCGTAGCTGTCGAACAGGGCCGAGATGGTACGGGTCGCCATGGGCGTCCTCCTCATGCTGGGAGTGTCGGGATGCGAAAAGTCGCTGGCTTCAGCGGGCTGTCGAGACGTTGCCTTTGAAGTCGAGGCCGACCATCACGGTGTTGCCGGACTGCATCGCCTGGCCGCGCCAGATGCCCTGATCGTCCTTCTTGAGATCCGTCACGTTCTTGAAGCCGGCCTGCTCCATGCGGCTGCGGGCCTGGGCCTCGGTGAAGCTGTTGGCGCCGGGTTCGAGCTTGGCGTTGGTGGCGACCGTCCCGGTGGTACCCGGATTGGTCTTGTCCATCATGTCGGTGTTGGGCCGGGTCACCGCCTCCTGGCCCTGCGAGTGGGTGCTGGGCTTGGCGTCGCGGGCCGGATCGCCCGTCACCGTGGTCTGGGCCTGGGCCGCGCCGGCCCCGAGCATGCCGAGAGCCGCGAGGGTGATGAGGGTCTTGCGCATGATCTCCTCGAACCTTGTCTGAGCGATCGATGCCTTCTCAATCGTTGCAGGGCGTCTTGGTTCCGCAGGAGGAACGTTGAACCTCGGGCATTACCCGGATTTCAAAATATTTCGTATTCAGCTTGACCGTCAGCCTCGGAGCCTTCGTCTTTCGCTTGTGCTGCGGCGCACAAAACTGGAACGCGAAAATTGTTCCCGTTCGAAACTGGACAGACGTTCATCGTGCGCCGTCACGAGGCGCCCGCACGACCCGCATGGTCGCGTTAACCCTTCCCTAACCATGGACCCGGCAGGAATTGCCGGGTCGACGGGAAGGTGGATCTTCGATGAGCGAGACCGGGGCACTCGGCGCGGGCCGCATCTTCGTCCTGCCGACGCGGGCGGACCTGATGGCGCTGGCGCGCCGCAGCGACATCGTGCTCGCCGTCTCGGTGCTCGCCATCCTGACGGTGCTGATCTTCCCGCTGCCGGCCCTGCTGCTCGACCTGTTGCTGGCGGTCTCGATCATCCTGTCGGTCCTGATCCTGATGACCGGCCTGTTCATCGAGAACCCGCTCGAATTCACGGTCTTCCCGACGGTGCTGCTCATCACCACGATGCTGCGGCTGGCGCTCAACCTCGCCTCGACGCGGCTGATCCTCGGCCACGGCCACGAGGGCACGGCGGCGGCGGGCCACGTCATCGAGGCCTTCGGGCATTTCGTGATGGGCGGCAACTTCCTGATCGGGATCATCGTCTTCGCGATCCTGATCATCGTGAACTTCGTCGTCATCACCAAGGGCTCGGGGCGCATCGCGGAGGTCGCGGCGCGCTTCTCCCTCGACGCGATGCCCGGCAAGCAGATGGCGATCGACGCCGACCTCTCGGCGGGACTCATCGACGAGAAGACCGCCCGGACCCGCCGCCAGTCGCTCGAGGACGAATCCTCGTTCTTCGGCGCCATGGACGGCGCGTCGAAATTCGTCCGCGGCGACGCGATCGCGGCTTTGCTCATCACCTTCATCAACGTGGTGGGCGGCATCATCATCGGCGTCGCCCAGCAGGGCCTGACCTTCGCCGAGGCCGGCAAGACCTACACCCTGCTCACCGTCGGCGACGGCCTCGTCAGCCAGGTCCCCGCGCTGATCGTCTCGACGGCGGCCGGCCTCCTCGTCTCCAAGGCCGGCGTGCGCGGTGCCGCCGGCCGGGCGCTGGGTCGTCAGATCGCCAACTACCCCAAGGCGCTCGGCATGTCGGCCGGCGTGATGCTGCTGATCGGGTTCCTGCCCGGCATCCCGATGCTGCCCTTCGTGACCCTCGGGCTCGGGGCCGCCTACCTCGCCCGCCGCATCGCGTTGCTGCCGAAGCCCGTGGACGAGGACGCGCCCGGCGGCGCCGTGACGGTCGACGGGGCCGTGACCGGGTCCGGGGCCCAGCCCAAGGAAGACACCGCGGCCGACCTTCTCAAGCTCGACGACCTGAAGCTCGAGATGGGCTATGCGCTGCTTGCCCTCGTCAACGGGCCGGAGGGCCAGGACCGGCTCACCGACCAGATCCGGGCCCTGCGCCGGCAGCTCGCCGCCGAGCTCGGCTTCGTGATGCCCTCGGTGCGCATCCTCGACAACGTCCAGCTCGACGCCAACACCTACGTGGTGCGGGTCAAGGAGATCGAGGCCGGGACCGGCCAGGTCTTCCCGGGACAGTTCATGGCGATGGACCCGATGGGCGGCCAGGTGCAGCTCCCCGGCCAGCACCTGATGGAGCCGACCTTCGGCCTGCCGGCGACCTGGGTCGACGCCTCGTTGCGCGACGAGGCCCAGCTCAAGGGCTACACCGTGGTCGATGCCGCGACCGTGGTCTCGACCCACCTCACCGAGGTGATCAAGGCCCACGTCTCCGACCTCCTCAACCACGTCGAGGTGCACAAGCTCCTGAAGGAACTGCCGAAGGAGCACGGCGAGCTCATCAAGGAGATCGTGCCGGCCCAGATCGCCACCACGGGGATCCAGCGGGTGCTGCAATACCTGCTCTCCGAGCGGGTCTCGATCCGCGACCTCGGCACCATCGTCGAGGGCATCGCCGAGGTTTCCGGCCACATCAAGAACCCGCGCGACATCGTCGAGCACGTCCGCGCCCGCCTCGGCCGCCAGATCTGCGCCCAGTACCAGGGGCCGGGCGGCGTCCTGCCGATCATCACCCTGTCGCCGGCCTGGGAGACCGCCTTCATGGAGGCGATCGTCGGCCACGGCGACGAGCGCCACCTGGCGATGCAGCCCTCCAAGCTGTCGGATTTCGTCACCACGGTGCGCGACCGGTTCGAGGAGGCGGCTCGCCTCGGCGAGATGCCGGTCCTCGTCACCTCGGTTCAGGCCCGGCCCTTCGTGCGCTCGATCATCGAGCGCTTCCGCCGCGAGACCCCGGTGATGAGCCAGGCCGAGATCCACCCGCGGGCGCGGCTGAAGACCGTCGGCTCGGTCTGACGAGGCGACCGGAAGGTCTCGCCGACATTCCCATGCGGCGAGGCCGTCGCCTCGACTTGCCGCGCTCGGCCCCACCCCGACGTAGATTCGAATCGTTCAATCCTGTCCGCGTCGATCCACGTCCGATACCGGGCCGCGTCTCCGAAAGCGGTAGGTCACGACTTAATCCTCCCCTGGAGTGCGACCTGCGCCTCGGCCCTTTGCGCCGGTTCGATGGGCCGCCCCCTGGTCTAGCCTTCGCGGCGCAAGACGGAAACGGGGAGCAGGTCAGGTGGCGAGCATCGGCATCGTCGGCACGGGATTCGTGGCCGATTACTACATGCGCTCCCTGGCGACCCTGCCGGAGGTGACGATAGCCGGGGCCTGGGACATCGATCGGGACCGGCTGCACGCCTTCGGCCAGTACTGGCACGTCCCGGAGGCCGCGAGCCTCGACGATCTGATCGGCCGGCGGCCGGACCTGATCCTCAACCTGACCAATCCGGGCTCGCACTACGCCGTGAGCCTCGCCTGCCTGGAGGCGGGGCTGGCGGTCTACTCGGAAAAGCCGCTGGCGACCCGGCTCGACGATGCGCGCCACCTCCACCGGGTGGCGACCGAGCGCGGCGTGATGCTGGCCTCGGCACCGTGCAGCGCGCTCGGCGAGAGCGCCCAGATCGTCTGGAAGGCCCTGCGCGAGCGGGTCATCGGCACGCCCCGTCTCGTCTATGCCGAGATCGACGACGGCTTCCTGATCCGCGCGCCGCACGAGACCTGGCGCAGCGAATCCGGCGCGCCCTGGCCGGTGCAGGACGAGCTGGCGGTGGGCTGCGCCCTCCAGCATGCCGGCTACTACCTGACCTGGCTGATCGCGATGTTCGGCTCGGTGACCCGGGTCGCGGCGGCCTCGGCCGAGGTCTTAAGCCTGACGCTGGCCGATGGGACGAGAGCGGCGCCGACCTATGCCAGCGCCTCGCTGTTCTTCGAGAGCGGGGTCGTGGCGCGCCTCACCTGCTCGGTGGTGGCGCCGCACGACCATTCCCTGCGCATCTTCGGCGACGAGGGCATCCTGGAGGTAGGCGAGTGCTGGTCGAACGACGCCCCCGTCCGGCTGCGCCGCCGGCACGTGGTACGCCGCCGCCTGATCGATTCCCCCCTCGCCCGCCGCCTGCGCGTCGCGGGGCCCACCCACGCCAAGGTCGGGCGCAAGGGGGCGACGGCGATGAACTTCGCGCTGGGGCCGCAGGAGATGCTGGCGGCGCGGGCGGAAGGGCGTGCGAGCCGGCTCGACGCCGACCTCGCCCTGCACCTCACCGAGGTGGCCCTGGCGATCCAGAACGCCGGCAACGGCACCGGCCATCAGGTGATCGCCTCCCGGGCCGGCGCGGTGGCGCCGATGCCGTGGGCCATGGAGGATCGGGCGAAGGGGGATTTGGCGATGGGCGATCGGGCGACGGTGTGTTCGGGCTGACGGCGCCGATACGGCATGCGAAAGGAGGCGCGAACCTGAAGAGGATCCCGCGATGCCGCTCTACGCCCTCGACACCGTCAGCCCGGTTCTGCCGGAGGATGGCAGCGCCTGGATCGCGCCCGATGCCCACGTGATCGGCCGCGTGCGGCTCGGCCGCGAGGTCGGGGTGTGGTTCGGCGCGGTCATCCGCGGCGACAACGAGCCGATCGCGATCGGCGACCGCACCAACATCCAGGAGGGCGCGGTGCTCCACACCGATGCGGACTTCCCGCTGACCCTGGGCGAGGGCATCACCGTCGGGCACGGCGCGATCGTGCATGGCTGCACGATCGGCGACAATTCGCTGGTCGGGATGGGGGCGACGATCCTCAACGGCGCCAGAATCGGCCGCAACTGTCTCGTCGGCGCCAATGCGCTCGTCACCGAGGGCAAGGAGTTTCCCGACAACAGCCTGATCGTCGGCGCCCCGGCCAAGGCGGTGCGGGTGCTGGACGAGGCGGCGGTGGCGGGTCTGCGGGCATCGGCCGAGCGCTACGTCGCCAATGCCAAACGCTTCGCGCAAGGGCTGCGGCGGGTGGATTGAGGGTTTGTTCCAACCGGGTCCGAGTGGTTACCGGGGGCTGGTTCCATGCCGACGCGCAAAGATGCAGAAGATTCACGCGCTCAAATAGTCGGAACTCCCCCATAAATCATCAATGATCTTTTGATGTACTTGGCTTTTCAACGGGGCTGCCGAAATCGGCAGCCCCAGCGAACCCGAAAAACCTATCACGGATGAGCGCTCTCCCGCATCATCTCGCGCTCCTTGTTCACGTGCAGCGCGTTGCGCAACGCCTCGCGTTCGCGGTCGATCTTCGCGGCGCTGCGTTTGATCGCGCGGGAGCCAGCCCAGGCAGCGAGCACAGCCAGCGCGGGAGGAATGAGGAGCAGGAGCCCGTATCCGTCCATCACCGGAGCCCTTCAAGCATCGATCTCGCCCACCAATGTAGGCCTGCAGCGACCAAAGCCCAAACGATCATGGTGATGAACGTCAACTGGCCCGGCGGCGGGGCGGCAGCCAGGGGAAAACTCAGGCCGACGACCGGTAGCACGAAGCCGCCGCCGAACAACGCCACAGCGGTCGTGTTGGTGGCAGTCGCGGTCAGCTTCGTCTTCTCGTTGTGGATGAGGACGCGGCGCTTCAGGTCCTCGGGATCAGGGCCTGCAGCGGGCTGGGGAGGAGCCTTCGGCTCCTCCTGGTAGCGAGGCTGATCCGGCAATGGCGGCAAAGGGCTGTCGGCCGCCTCCGCTCGAACGTCATCAAGGGCCCTGCCGATTGCGGCGAGAGCATCGTCTATGAAGCGATTTTCAGGTCGGCCTGCCGTCATTCCGTTCGCGTCTCACTCGATGTCGACGGGTCCGCGAAGGGCGCTCGAGAGTGAGGTTAGGCCAGTTTGCGCCGTCGTTAGCGAGGTCACGCGCGGCCCGAACCCCGAACCGCTGGGGCAGGACCGGCTGTCGCAACGTCGGGCCGATCGACGTGTCATACCAACGGCCCAAGATGCTGACGCATCGGGCCATTGGACCATCTCGAATTTTCTACACCCAGCCAAAGGCTTGGCGAAAATTCGAGAACGGAACCAAAGGTCGTTTTCAACGACCGTTGGTATCACACCCATGATCTATCACAGGCATCGACGCTTCTACACGTCGTCCCGGGCTCCACTTTCGCGGCCCCGGGATGACGAGAGCATTTTCCGACGAAGTCGAAACCGGTTCGTCGCAGAAAATGCGGCATGACAAGGACCGAGAGAGCTTCGCGATTGCAACGCGATCGTGAAGCTCTCCAGGAGGGATTCAGATCCATAGGCTGCGCGCCCCGCGCATCCTCAATTCGCCGGCACCGGCGGCGTCGCCGGCACGGCGACCGCGTCCGGCTGGAGCAGCGAGACGGTGATCGCCCGGGTGACGTGCTCGGCCATGCAGCGATAGCCGAGATCGGCCAGGCGGAAGCCGGCGCCGGACTGGGCGGTGTCGCCCCCTTTGAGCGCGCTGATCGCCCGGCCGGCGAGGTAGCGCATCGCCTCGTAGCGCTGGACCAGCGGCACCTGCTCGCGCTCGGCAACCTTCTGGATCGCCTGGACGAACTGGCGGTAATAATCGTCCTTGGCGAGGCTCGCGGTGTATTGGGGATCGACCAGCACCACGTCGATGCCGTGCGACTTGATCCAGGCCACGGTCTCGGCCAGCGATTGCGAGAAATCCTCGATGTCGACGCGAGCGAGGGCGTCGTTGCCGCCGACCTGCCAGACCACGAGGTCGGGCTCGATCTCCGCCACCTGGTTGCGCAGGCGCTCGGCTGCCCCGAAGGCGATCTCGCCGGAGACGCCGCGGCTCTCCACCGTCACCTCGATGTCGGGGAGCGAGCGGGTCAGCGCGTCCTCGAGCCGCACCGGGTAGGTGGCGGCGGTGCCCAGCCCCCCGGAATTGGAGCCGATCGTCAGCACCTGCACGGCCCGGTGCTCGCGCAGGGCCTTCTTCACCGCCTTGAGCTTGGCGAGCGTGTAGAGCTTCGATCCCGGCACCCTGCACTCGGGCGAGAGGCTGGGATCGGGCGCGTCGGGACTCGGCGCGGTGGCCTGGAGCGCCGGGATCTCGGCTAGAGCGGGGGCTTGCGCCGGCGCCGGCTGAACCTGCCCGGGCGGGGGCGTCGTCGACTGGGCCTGAACGGAAAAGGCGAGGCAGGAGACCAGGGCGAGGCTCACGCCGCCGAGGAGGGACGGGGAGAGCGAGAGCGCCATTCGACGAACCATGCCGTGAAGGAGAGGGAAGCCAATCCGCATCCTACGACAAAGACGTCGGTCGCGAAACCTCCCCCGCTCCAGAACCGAATCAGTTGTGCACCGAGGCTGGCGACCGAACCGACCGAGAACACTGCGAGCGAGTTGCGCCCGAGCCCCGCAAGCTGGCGCACGAGCCAGCGGGCCCGCGGCTGGATCAGGCCGAACACCGCCTGGAAGGCGAGCATGACGCCGAGGAAGTGGATCAGCCGGGCCGGCGACAGGTAGGATTTGTCGAAGATGAACAGGAGCCGGGGCTCCGGCACCGCCAGGGGATCGGGCCGCAGGTTGAACCAGGACAGGACCGCGCCGACGATCACGATGACGATGCCGAGCGGCATCAGCCGGCGGCGCCAGGCCAGGAACCGCTCCGAGCTGCGCCGCCATTCATGCGCCGCGAAGCCGAGCACCAGCAGCAATTGCCAGCACAGCGGATTGAAGAACCAGTGCCCCTCTACCGGCCAGCTCGGGATGTTGATCTCGAAGACCAGGCTCACGGCATAGAGCAGGACCGAGATCCCGATCGCCAGGCCGAGATGCACCCGCGACAGGAGCACGAAGGCCGGGGCGAGACCGAGCAGCACGACGTAGAGCGGCAGGATGTTGAAGAAGCCGAGCTGGTGCAGCAGCGTCACCCAGCCGACGGTGGCCTGGATCGGGTCGCTGAAGACCGGACCGGCATTGTGCCATTCGACCAGCAGCGGGTTGTCGAGATAGAGCGCCGCGCCCGCCAGCATCGCCAGCGCGATCGCCGTGATGACGAGCTGCGCCCGGTAGACCTCGACCATGCGCGAGAGCAGCCGCAGGATCGTGCGGAGCGCCGGCTCCGGCACCCCGTCGCGCCCGCGGGTGGCGATGCCGATCGACCAGCCGGCCAGGAACACGAACAGCTCGGCCGCGTCCGAGATCCCGTACTGGGAATAAGTATAATTCTGGAAGGTGTTGCCCGGGATGTGGTTGATGAAGATCGTGACCAGGGCGATGCCGCGCCAGAAATCGACCGCATTCGGTTCACGCATGACGCTCGTGGTCCCTCATGCTCGTGGTCCTCTAGCCTGACTGCGGACGCCTCCGAACGAGTGAGTGGCGTCGGGCATCGCTGGGTTTAGCGCATGAGCAGACCGCCGCGTACCGAGCGCGGCGGTCGTCCGGTGATCGCCCTGCCCTACTTCACGATGCGGTCGAGGCGGTTGTTGATGAAGAAGTACAGCTCCTTCGCGCCGGGCTCGGTGTAGAGCACCTGCACCTCGCGCTGGCCCCGGCCGCTCTCGCCGACGAGCACGTCGGTCGGCGGCTTGCCCTTGAGGCGCACCAGCTCGCATTCGCCGATGCCGGGAGCGATCTCGGTGGCGTTGCCTGGGACCGCGCCGGTGCAGGTGCCGTCCTGGGCGAGCACCGGCCCCCAGCTCGGGGCGGGCGGCGGGGCGGGTTTCGGCGGGCTCGCCAGGTTCACCGGCGGGGCGGCGCGGTCGGTGCTGCTGCACCCGGCCAGTGCCAGACCCATCAGGGCGATTCCGATCACCGTCCGCCGCATCGTGCCCCGCCCGTCATCGTCCCTCGGCGGCGCTGCGCCGCGCCGCCAGGGCCGTCTCGTAGAGGTGGAGCGCGTCCCCGCGCAAGGCCGCCCGCGAGCCTTTGCGGAAATAGAACATGTGGCCGCCGGGATAGACCGACAGGGAGAGGCGCCGGTCGCGGCCGTAGGCCGGCATCTGATCGAGGATCAGCTTCGAGGCGAAGTAGGGCGTGACGAGGTCGGTATAGCCGTGGGCGACGAGCACCCGCAGGTCGCCGTCGAGGGAGAGCGCCTGGCGCAGGTCGCTCACCACCTCCGGCGGAGAGCGGCCGCCGCCCCAGTTCCAGCCGGCATTGACCGCGTTGTTGAGGAGTTCGTAGCGCAGGTTCGGCACCCGCCAGTTCAGCGTGCGGGTGGTGAGGTCGATGGCGGCGCTGGTGAGCGGCGCCAGCATGGCGGTGAGGATCGGATCGGCGAAGCGCCCTTGCGCCGCGCTCGGATCCGGGTCCCAGCCGGTGATGCCGGTATCGTAGGCGCTCGCCACCCGGCCCGCATCGCGGTCGGCCTCGCGCTGGTAGCTGGCGCCCGCCACGCGGCCGGCCTGGCGGCGCACCAGGGCGGGATCGAGCCCGGTCAGGGCGGCGACGCGTTCGGTCATCCGGTCGATGGCGGCCGGATCGGAAGGCCCACGCAAGAGGTCGCTGAGGTAGGGGCCGGTGGCATAGGCCTCCACCGCCTCCATGCGGGCGGGGTCGGGGGTCTCGCCGCGCTTCTCCAGGCCGGCAGCAGCGAGCGAGGGCAGCCGTGTCACCGCGCCCAGCGGGTTATGCCGCGGCGGCTGGAGATAGCCGAAATCGAGCACCGGCGAGAGCAACACCAGGCCGGAGAGGCCGATTCCGACGTCGTCCTGGAGCTTGCGGGCGACGAGCGGGCCGCGAAACCCCCCATAGCTCTCGCCGAGGAAGAATTTCGGCGAGGTGAGCCGGTCGTTGGTGCGCAGCCAGCGGGCGATGACCGCCGACAGCACGGCCGCGTCGCTCTCGACGCCGTAATAGCGCTTCGCGTCGTCGCCGGCGGCGCGGCTGTAGCCGGTGCCGATGGGATCGATGAAGACGAGGTCGGTGAAGTCGAGCCAGGTCTCGTCGTTCGGCACCGTCACCGGCGCCATCGAGGGGCTGATGCTGGTGCCCTCGAAGGGCACGCGCCACGGCCCGACCGCCGCGAGGTTGAGATAGGCCGAGGCCGCGCCCGGCCCGCCATTGACCGCGAAGGTGACCGGCCGCGTCCGGGCCTCCCGGTCCGGCAGGGTGAAGGCCGTAACCGCGATCTCGGCCTGGAGTTTCCCGGATTCGTCGACCAGCGGCAGGCTGCCGGCGAAAGCCGTGAAGTTCAGGGTGCGGCCGTCGGAGAGGGTCAGGCTGTGCTGCGTCGTCGCGTCGGGGGGCAGGCGCCGGCCTTCGGGCTGGCGGGTCTCCTGACGGGCCTCTTGACGTGACTCTTGGCGGGCAGGCTGCGCGACGAGCGGCGCGGCTCCGAGACAGAGGGCTGCCGCGGCGGCGAGGATCCGGGTCGTGATGCGGGTCATGACGTCTCCTCGCGGGCGGGGGGCCTTGTCTTTTTTTTTGAGTTCACCGCTCCCTTTCCTTCGAAAGGTCGGGCGCGGGTCTCTCCTCTCCCCGCGGGCGGGGAGAGGGCTGTGTCTCCGTTCAGGAGACGCAGCTAGCGACGGCGAAGCCGAAGCGAGGGTGAGGGGGTGTTTCCGGATGAGCCACATCCGTCGACACCCCCTCACCGTCGCGCTTCGCGCTCCTTTCGTCCCCGGCAAGGGGGACGAAAGCCTCTCCCCGCCCGCGGGGAGAGGGGAATTCCCGCGCCTTTTCCTTCACTGGACAGCCCTGCCAGTACAGAGGAGCGGAGACGCGCTTCATCGTGACAACACGCGGTGTGCAGACCCGCCATCACGCCTTCTTCTGCCAACGGCCGCGCTCGTCCTGCTGCCAGTAGGCGACGCTGTGGCCGGCCTCCTTGGCGCCGCGCCACTGCTCGCGGGCATGCAGCAGGGCGTCCTGGTCGGTGCCGTCGAACAGGATGCAGATGCGCTGGTAGCTGGCCGCATCGTCGGGCAGGGCCGCGCCCTCGACCAGGAAGCGGATCGAGGCGCCGTTCGGGTTGGCGTCGCGCAGGGTCAGCACCACCGGCTGGGTGGCGCAATCGGGGTCGCGGTCGGTGCCGTGTGGCAAAAAGCTCTCCTCCGAGAAGACCCAGAGGTGATCGTCGAGGGCCTGGAGCCGCTCCTCGCTCGTCGCCTGCACGGCGACGCGCCATTGCCGCTCCAGGGATTTCTCCAGGAGGCTCGGCAGCACCTGTTCCAGGGGCTGGCGCTGCATGTGGTAGAACAGGATCTCGGTCACGGTGCTCACGAGATAGGGCGCCCCGGGCCGGACGGCACCGGCTCAGGGCGCGGTGTCCGGCCTCAGGCTTTCGCCGCCTCTTGCGCCGCCTCTTGCGCCGCCTCTTGCGCTCTGCCCAGCAGCTTCACGAGGTCGCAGCCGGCATAGAGGTCGTAAGCGACGCCAGCCGCCCGCAAGGCGGGCTCGAGGTCGCCGGGCCGGCCGGCGAGGAACAGCGTGGTGGCACCCGCTCCGCGCAGGGCCTCGGCCGCCGACACCGCCTCCTCGGCATAGACCGCATCCGAGGAGCACAGGCAGGCGATCGGCGTGCCGGACGCCCGGAACGCCTCGGCCATGGCGGCGTGATCGGCAAAGCCTTCGTTCGTCACCGCCTCGATGCCCCCGGCCTCGAAGGCGTTGCGGGCGAAGGTGGCGCGGGTGTTGAAGGCGCTGAGAGCCCCGAGATTGGCGAGGAAGACCCGCGGGCGCCGTCCCGTGCGGGCGAGGATGGCATCGGAAGTGTCGCGCAGGGCCTCGAAGGGCTCGGCGAGGCGCCGGGACGGCAGGGCACCCTCCGACACCGCTTCCGCCGCCGGGGCGGGCACCAGCACCGCGACGGGCGCCTCGTGCAGGTCCGGGAACTCGCTGGTGCCGGTGATCGGCTGGCGGCGGGTGGCGAGATCCGCGTCGCGGGTTTTTCGCAATGCGGCGAGGCGGTCGGCCATCGCGCCCGAGCGCAGGCTCTTCGCAATGCCCCCGTCCCGCTCGATCGCCTGGAACAGCCCCCAGGCCTCACCGCAGAGCTGGTCGGTCAGGACCTCGAAGCCACCGGCTCCGGCAGCCGGATCGGCGACGCGCCAGAGATTGGCCTCGTCGAGGAGGACGTGCTGGGTGTTGCGGGCGCAGCGGCGGGCGAAGGCGTCGGGCAGGCCCAAAGCCGCGGTGAAGGGCAAAACCGTCACCGCATCGGCCCCGCCGAGGCCGGCGGAGAAGACGGCGGCGGTGGCGCGCAGCATGTTGACCCAGGGGTCGCGCCGGGTGGTGCTGCGCCAGGCGGTCTCGGCGTGCAGGCGGATCGGCGCAGGCGCGAGCCCGCAAGCCTCCTCGATCCGGGCCCAGAGCCGGCGCAGGGCCCGGACCTTCGCCACCGTCAGGAATTCGTCGGATTCGGCCACCAGCAGGAAGGCCAGGGCGGCGCGGGCGCGCTCCAGATCGTACCCGCCGGCCTCCAGGGCCCGCAGGGTCGCGAGCGCCCCGGACAGGACGGCCGCCAGTTCCAGCGCCTCGCTGGCGCCGGCCTCGTGGAAGGGCCGGGCATCGGCCAGGAAGGCGCGGCCGGTGAATCCCGCCGCCTCGACCTCGCGCAGCAAGTCGGCGAGGCCGGGCCAGGACGGGGCCGCCCCGGTGGCGGCCTGAACGGCGATGGGATCGAGGCCGAGATCGATGTCGAGGGTGGCGAGGTCGTCGCCGCGGGCCTCGGCCAGGGCGAGGAGCGCCCGGGCGGCGTCCGGCCCCGCGGCGCCGGCATCGAGCCGCAGGCCGATCAGCGGCAGCATCACCCCGTCGAGCGCCGCCGCGATGGCCTGGGGCCCGGGCAGGCCGAAGCCGCGGGCGGCGGGGCTGCCGGCCATCACCAGGGTCAGGGCGTCGGCGCCGCCGTCGAGGTCGGTCAGCGCCAGGGCATTGGCCTCGGCCGGATCCGGATGGTCGACCCGCTGGCTCACCCGCCAGCGCCCCGGCGCGGCGCGTCCGGGCTGGGGCGCGGCCTCGGCCGGCGGATAGAGCGGCTGAACCGCGATGCCGTCGGGGGTGCGGCGCACCAGCCGCTTCTCGAAATCGGCCCCCTTCAGCACCCCGTCGACCAGGGCACGCCACTGCGCCTCCGTGGCGGCCGGAAACGCGGCGGCGAGCGTCGTATCGTCCATGGCGGGTCCTCGTGGCGCGGGGTCTTCTCCCTAACGCCAGGACATAACCGCGCCACACGCCATTGGTCGAGGTCCCTCGAACGCGAGCGACGCGCCCTCCCCGTCACCCTTGCCCGTCAGCCGAACACGATCAGCCCGGCAAAGCCCGCCGCGCCGACGATGATGCGCCACCAGGCGAACAGCGAGAACCCGTGGCGGGAGACGTAGTCGAGGAGCTTGCGGACCACGAACAACGCCGACACGAACGCCACCACGAAGCCGATGGCGATCAGCCCGACATCGTCCTTCGACAGGTTCCTGTAGTTGTCGAGCAGGTCCTTGGCGAAGGCGCCGGCCATGGTCGGCATGGCGAGGTAGAACGAGAACTCGGTGGCGGCGCGCTTGCCCGAGCCCATCAGCATCGCGCCGACGATGGTGGCGCCGGAACGCGACACGCCGGGGACCATCGCCAGGCACTGGAAGAAGCCGATCTTCAGGGCCATCGGCAGCGAGAACTGGTGCACGTCGTCGTATTTCTGCTCGAGGTCGGTCTCGTCGATGACGAGGAGCACGAGGCCGCCGGCGACCAGGGTCGAGCAGATGATCCAGGGGTTGAACAGGTAGAACTTGATGTATTTCGAGAACAGGCCGCCGATGATGGCGGCGGGCAGGAACGCGATCAGGATCGCCAGGATGAAGCGGCGGGCGTTCGGATCGCTGGGCGCGCGCCGCAGCAGGTCGAGCAGCTGGCGGAAATAGACGCTGACGATCGCCAGGATGGCGCCGAGCTGGATCAGCACCTCGAAGGTGTTGTTGGGCGATTCGAACCCGATGAAGTGGCCGACGAGGAGCTGGTGCCCGGTCGAGGAGACCGGGATGAACTCGGTGGCTCCCTCGACGAGGGCGAGCACCACGGCCTTGCCGATGCTGGCGACGTCCATCACCGCGCTCCCCGCAGGGCATTCGCCGCGGGCCTGCCCGCTCGTCCTGTCGCCGTCGTCATGTCGCCTGCTCTCGTGGTCGCGCGCGGGCGGTCGGGCGACCGCGTCCGGCGGGGATGGGAACGGGACCCGGGCCGCGCCCGCGTCTTGCGCACCGGTACGGCTCCACCTCTGTGGCAAGTCTGTGGTGAGGGGCGTGCCGGAGGTTTAGGCCTCTCGACGGAGTGTCGCACCGACACGGTTGAGGCTCGGTTACCAGCACCCGTCACCCGTGTTAAGGATGCCGAAAGATATCCGTGTCTCGGTGACCAGACGTTAATCCTGCGGGGGTCAATTCGGAGACGCACGACCCACCGCGAGCCGACCTTCCAGGCCAGCCGACAGACGAAGCGCGAAACGGCCACGCATGGCGACGCTCCATCACTCCCCGTTCTGCCCGCATTCCCGCTTCGTGCGCCTGATCATGGCCGAGATGGGCATGGAGCCCCAGCTCGTCGAAGAGCGCCCCTGGGAGCGCCGGGAAGACTTCTTGATGATGAACCCCGCCGGCACCACCCCGGTGCTGGTCGAGGAGGGCGGGCTCGCGGTACCCGGCGGCAGCATCATCGCCGAATATCTCGACGAGACGCGGGGCCTCGGCTTGAGCGGGATGCGGCTCCTGCCGGAATCCCCCGCCGCCCGGGTCGAGGTGCGGCGCCTGCTCGACTGGTTCCTGCAGAAATTCGACCAGGAGGTGACCGGCTACCTCGTCACCGAGAAGATCCACAAGCGCTTCATGACCTCGCAGTACGGCGGCGGCCCGCCGGACATGAACGCGATCCGGGCGGCGCGCAGCAACGTGCGCTACCACCTGAAATACATCGGCTACCTGATCTCGCGGCGGAACTGGCTGGCGGGCAGCCAGCTGACCTATGCCGACCTCGCCGCAGCGGCGCACCTGTCCTGCGTCGACTATCTCGGCGACGTGCCGTGGGACGAGGACGAGATGGCCCGGAACTGGTACGCGCGGGTGAAGTCGCGCCCCTCCTTCCGCAGCCTGCTCGCCGACCGGGTGGCCGGGATGGCGCCGGCCGACCATTACGCGGATCTGGACTTCTGACCTCTCGCATCCTGCTGACACCCGAGGCCTTTCGCCCCTTCCTGGAGACCCGCGCCCGGGCTCTGGGCTTCGACGCCCTGGCGGTCACCCGCCCCGACGCGGTGCCGGCCCTCCCCGAGCGCCTCTCCGCCTGGCTCGCCGCCGGCCACCATGGCGGCATGGGCTGGATGGAGGAGCGCACCGGCGAGCGGGCCGATCCGGCGCGGCTTTGGCCGGACGTGCGCAGCATCGTGATGCTCGGGGTCAATGCCGGGCCGGACGGCGACCCGCTGGCGGCCCTGGCCGAGCCGTCGCGCGGATCGATCGCCGTCTATGCCCGGCGGCGCGACTATCACGACGTGATCAAGGGCAAGCTGAAGGAACTCGGCGGCGCCTTCGCGGCGAAGGCCGGCGCCAAGGTCAAGGTCTTCGTCGATACGGCGCCGGTGATGGAGAAGCCGCTGGCGGCGGCGTCCGGCCTCGGCTGGCAGGGCAAGCACAGCGTGCTCGTCTCGCGTGGCTTCGGCAACTGGCTCCTGCTCGGGGCGATCTACACCACGGCCGAGATCACGCCGGATTCCCCCGAGGGCGACCGTTGCGGCCGCTGCCGCCGCTGCCTCGATGCCTGCCCGACCGGCGCCTTCCCGGCCCCCTACCAGCTCGATGCCCGGCGCTGCCTCGCCTACCTGACGATCGAGCACGAGGGGCCGATTCCGGAGGAATTCCGGGTGCCGATGGGCAACCGGGTCTTCGGCTGCGACGATTGCCTGGCGGTCTGCCCGTGGAACAAGTTCGCGGCCGCCGCACGCGAGGCGCGGCTGGCGTCGCGCGCGGAGCTCGCGGCTCCTGCCCTGGTGGAACTGGCCCGGCTCGACGGCGACGCCTTCCGGGCGCGGTTCTCCGGCACACCGATCAAACGCACCGGGCGCGACCGCTTCCTGCGCAACGTGCTGATCGCCATCGGCAATTCGGGGGACTCAAGGTTGGCCGGCGAGGCGGAGCGCCTGCTGGCGGATGCCTCGCCGCTGGTGCGCGGCATGGCGGTGTGGGCGCTGGCCCGCCTCGGGCGCCTGCCCCCTGCCCCACCGGACGAACGGGATCCCGACGTGCTGGCCGAGTGGCGGCTCGCGAAAAATCAGGGTGTCCAGAGGGCGAGCCCTCTGGCGGGTGCAGGGCGGCGCCCTGCATAAGACCGCACATCCTTTCAGGGCGCGGCCTATGAACCTGTTCGTCTTCGGGCTCGGCTACACCGCCGGCCATTTCGCGGCGCGCGAGCGCGGCCGTTTCGCGACCGTCACGGCGACCCGCCAGAATCCGGGCAGCCTCGACGGGGTCACCTTGCGCGTCTTCTCGCCCGAGGAGACCGATCCGCGGATCGCCGACGACCTTGGCCACGCCGACGCGATCCTGGTGTCGATCCCGCCGGATTCCGGCGCCGACCCGGCGCTGGCGGCCTTCGAGGAGGTGATCGCCGCCGGCCCGGCGCGGTGGATCGGCTATCTCTCGACGATCGGGGTCTATGGCGACCAGGGCGGCGCCTGGATCGACGAGGCGACCCCGCCGGCCCCGACGCATCAGCGCACCCGCGACCGGGTCGCGGCGGAGGAGGCCTGGTTGTCGCTCGGGGCGCGGACGGGCAAGGCGGTGCAGGTCTTCCGGCTCTCCGGCATCTACGGGCCGGGGCGCAACGCGTTCGAGAAGCTCCGGCAGGGCAAGGCGCAGCGCATCGTCAAGCCGGGCCAGGTGTTCAACCGCATCCATGTCGACGACATCGCCACGACCCTCGCCGCCTCCCTCGACCAGAAGCGGCCGGGGGCGATCTACAACGTCACCGACGACGAGCCGGCCCCGCCGCAGGACGTGACGGCCTTCGCGGCGGAGCTCGCCGGGTTAGCCCTGCCGCCGGCCGTCGATTTCGACACCGCGAATCTGAGCCCGATGGCGCGCAGCTTCTACGGCGAGAACAAGCGGGTGCGGAACCGGCTGATCCGGGAGGAGCTGGGGGTGGAACTGGCCTATCCGACCTATCGGGAGGGGTTGCGGGGGTTGGTGTAGCGGCACGTCATGTCTGCCTCACGGGCTCCCCTGGTCGTCGCGGTCGGTGGCTCGGGCCGGCACGCCCGCGTCGTGCTGGAAGCCGCCGACCTCGCCGGGCTGCCGGTTCGCGGCGTCCTGTCGGATGCGCGGCCTTCGGGCGAAGCGTTCTTCGGGTCGCATCGTGTCCTCGGCGGGCTCGATTGCCTCCAGGACCGGAGCTTCCTGCAAGGCTGCCGCATTCACCTCGGGACCGGCGATCGGGCCGTACGTCGCTCGATGGCGGAGACGGTCCGGACAAGCGGGGGGGCAACTCGGCACGATCTTCCATCCCGCCGGCATCGTGTCCCCGAGTGCCGTGATCGGTGCGGGGGCCTTCGTCGCGGCGGGGGCGATCGTCGGCGTCGGTGCCGTGCTGGCGGAAGCCTGCCTCGTCAATACGGGCGCGAGCATCGACCACGATTGCCGGCTCGACACCGGGGTGTGCATCGGCCCAGGTGCGCGCCTCGCCGGCACCGTCCTGTGCGAGGCCGACGTCTTCGTCGGGCTCAACGCGTGCGTCCTGCAAGGTCTGCGAATCGGCCGGGGAGCGGTGATCGGCGCCGGTGCCGTCGTCACGCGGGACGTCGCCGCTGGCTCCACCGTCGTCGGTTGCCCGGCTCGCCCTGTGAGGCGATGATCGCGCTCTCCGGAGGCAGGTACCGAACTGCAGCGCACGGCGTCGTGACAGCCTTCGAGATCGGAACACCGTCATGCCCCGAACACGCATCCATCCCGGAGAATACCTGATCGAGGAATATCTCGATCCTCTGAATCTCGGCATCGGCCAGCTCGCGGATACGCTCGGCCTACCCCGATCTCATATCGGTGATCTCGTGCATAAGTGCCGAGGTATCGATGCCGACACAGCGCTGCGTCTCGGCCGTTTCTTCGGTACGACGGCGCAATTCTGGATCAACCTGCAAGCCGCTCATGACCTCGCGGCACGGGCGCCGGCTGATTTCTCGGAAATCATATCCCGGCAGACATCATAGAGACTTTCGGATTGTTTCGCACCTTCGATCCCATCTACAACCTTATCCTGAGGTGTCAGTCGATCGAAGATCGACTGACCTCGAAGGAGGGCTCCAGGGATCGCCGAGACTTCTGGAGCCCTCCTT
Organism: Methylobacterium sp. 142-1Y; assembly: GCF_057747795.1. Taxonomy (NCBI): domain Bacteria; kingdom Pseudomonadati; phylum Pseudomonadota; class Alphaproteobacteria; order Hyphomicrobiales; family Methylobacteriaceae; genus Methylobacterium; species Methylobacterium sp. 142-1Y. The sequence continues at coordinate 3,451,976 of NZ_CM173224.1, forward strand.
CGAGGCCGCTACGCGGCACCTCAGGATGAGGTCACGGATGGATTAAGGAAAATAATTGCGGCTTTACTGTACTCAGGCACTTTTTTACGCAAAGACCGGCCAATAGAGGATTGGCCTCACGCCGCGTGCCGCCCCGCCTCCGCCCCAAAGTGCCCGATATACCGCTTGGCGATCGCCTCCACGGGCAGCACCACGAACACGTCGGTCGTACCGAACTGGCGATCGACCACCGCCCCGTCGCCGAAGGTGGCACCGACCCGCAGGTACCCCTTGATCAGGGGCGGCAGGGCCTGAAGCGCAGCCTTCGGGTCGATCGCCTCGCGGCTCAAGCGGTCCATGGCGACGTGGCGGTCCGGCAGCGCGCGGGCGCGCCAGCCCTCGGGGGCGCGGGCGAAGTGGTGCAGGAAGCTCAAGGGCAGCGCGAGACGGTCGGGATCGGTGCCTTCCAGGCTGGCGCAGCCGAGCATCGCGTCGATGCGGTGATGCAGCACATAAGCCCAGATGCCGTGCCACAGCAGCTCGACGGTGCGCTTGGTGCGGTAGGGCTTGAGCACGCAGGAGCGGCCGAGTTCCAGCACCCTCTTGCCGGCATTGGCCTCCAGCACCGGGCCGAGATCGTACTCGCCGGCGGTGTAGAAGCCGAAATGCCGGTCGGCCTGCTCCTGGCGCAGCAGGCGGTAGGTACCGACGACCCGGGGCTTGGGCTTGCGGAAGGGCTTGGTTTCCTGGGCGGCGTGGTCGATCACCAGGAGGTGGTCGCAGACCGCGTCGTACTCGTCGGAGTCGCGGCGCTTGATCAGGGCCATGCCGGTCGGAATCGCCGCCATCTCCTCATAGAAGACGCGGTAGCGCAGGCGCTGGGCCCGCTTGACCTCCTTCGGCGTCGTTGCGAGGCGCACCTCGAGGGAGCCGATGCGGCCGAGCAGGGGGTCGAGGCCGGGCGTCGGAAAGTGCTTCAGGCGCGGGAAGAGCCGCGAGGGCTGGGCCAGCCCCTTGAGCTGGATGCCGCCCTCCGCGGCGCGGCCGAGGAGGCGCGTGAGGGGGATGCCGGGCGGCGGAGCGTCGCGGCCGTCGCCGGCCGGGCCACGGGTGAGGAACGGAACCATGGTCGAGGCATCCCGTACGGCGCCGACCGGGCGCCCGGGGAGCGGTCGCCGCGACCGCCCCGCGTGGCGACACAACACCACGAAACCCCGCACGGGAATATGACAGGGGTTTACGAAGGTTTCCAAACGGTTGGCGGGGCGGTACCGCCCCGCCGCCGGAAAAGTCAGACGAACTGGTTCAGCCCCGGGATCGAGCCGACGATCGGGCCCATCACGTCCTCGCCGGCCTTCTCGCGGCCATAGGCGAACAGCTCGCGGCCGAGCGGCTGCATCTGGCCCATCGGCACGCCGGCGGACATCAGCTTCTGGCCGAGCGCCATCACGCCGCCGCCCATCATGCCGCCGAGCATGCCCATCAGGCCGCCGCCGCCCTCGCCGTGGCCGCCGTCGCCGGCTTGGGCGAGGGCCGCATCGGCGCCCGGCATCGCCGCGATCAGCTGATTGACCTCCTCGGCCGGGCCTTCCTTCTGCAGGAAGGCCAGGATGTGCCCGATCGCCTTCTGGGCCGTGGTCGCGTCCAGGCCCGTGGCCTGCGTCACCCGGGCAACAAGCTCTTCCATCGTGGTCTCCCGCACGTCTCGCGCGCAACCGACCGGCCGGCACGCCGGGCGGTCTTCGGCGAAGGGCAGCGTGAAATCAAGGCGGGCCCGGCAAAACCGGGACGCGACGGCGTTGACAGACGGCGCCCATGCCCGTAACGGTGACATCTGGCGCGCGGACTGCACGGTCCGCGCGCCGTCGCGTTCGCGGAGGTCCTCAGGGGCCCCCGGGCGTCAATTGCCAAAAAGACGACCCCGGCTGAAGCCGGAGGCCGGATGGAACACGGACGAGAACGATGTTCGCAGTGATCAAGACCGGCGGCAAGCAGTACCGCGTCGCCGCCAACGACGTCATCACGATCGAGAAGCTCGAGGGCGAGGCCGGCACCGCCGTCACCTTCGGCGAGGTGCTGCTGTTCACCGATGGCGCCGGCGCGACCCAGGTCGGCGCCCCGCTGGTCTCCGGCGTCAGCGTCGCCGGCGAGATCGTGAAGCAGGCCCGCGGCCCGAAGGTCATCGCCTTCAAGAAGCGCCGCCGCCAGAACTCGCGCCGCAAGCGCGGTCACCGCCAGGACCTCACCGTGGTCCGCGTCACGGGCATCAGCGCCGCCTGAAGCTGGCTGCGAGCCCTTTTTCCAGAATTCAGGAGTTAGCCCCATGGCTCATAAGAAGGCAGGCGGTTCGTCCCGCAACGGTCGCGATTCGGCCGGTCGTCGTCTCGGCGTGAAGAAGTTCGGCAGCGAGTCCGTCATTGCCGGCAACATCATCGTGCGTCAGCGCGGCACCAAGTGGCATCCCGGCGTCAACGTCGGCATGGGCACCGACCATACCCTGTTCGCCATGACCGCCGGCAAGGTGCAATTCATTACCAAACGAGGCCGCGCCTTCGTAACGGTCGTCGCCAACGACGCCGCCCCGGCCCTGGAGGCCGCAGAATAACCCGACGGAGCCAGTGACGAGGGAGCTCCGCCGGTGTCCCCACACCGACCCGGCGACTCCTGCTCACCTGAGGCCCGTAAAACGGCCAAGCTCCGAGCGAGATCACGAGGGGAAGGTGGGGAACCACCTTCCCTTTCGTCGTTCTCGTAACCGCGCCCGGGCGGGAGGCTCTGGGTTCGGATCGGAGTCAGGCGATGTTTCCCGACCTCACCCGCGACGATGTCTTCCGGCTCGAGACCCGGAGGCTGTGGCTGCGCTGGGCCCGTCAGGCCGATGCGCAAGCCCTCGTCCGATTCGCCGGTGAGAAAGCCGTAGCCGGGATGACCGCCCGAATTCCGCATCCGCTCGATCCGCCCTCCGTGGACAATTTCATCCTGGAGTCGCGGCGGGCCAACGCGGAGGGGCGGGCGCTGGTCATGGCGATCACGCCGCGGCGCCACCCGACCCAGGCGATCGGCGTCGTCAGCATCGAGCCCGATGCGGAGAGCGGCTCGGCCCATCTCGGCTACTGGCTCGGCACCCCGCATTGGGGGCAGGGCCTGGCCACGGAGGCCGCGCGGGCGATGATCGACGCGTTCTTCGCCTATACCGAGGGCGACGAGCTGTCCTCCTCGGCCCGGGTGGTCAACCCGGCCTCGCGGCGGGTCCTGGAGAAGTGCGGATTCGCCTCGGTCGGCTCCGGCCTCCAGGCCTTTCCGGCGCGCGGCGGGGTCTTCCCGGTCGACCGGTTCCGGCTCGACCGGCGGGCCTGGGACAGCCTGAAGACCTGGCACGCCGCCGGGCTCGTCTTCGAGCGTCACGACCGGCCGGAATGCCGGGTCGGCGCCTGATCTGATACACTCTCGGCGGCCGGGGCCCCTCCCCGGCCGCCCTTCCCTTTTTCGGAGTTCTGTCCCGTGAAGTTCCTCGACGAGGCCAAGGTCTACGTCCGCTCGGGAGACGGCGGCGCCGGCTGCGTCTCGTTCCGGCGGGAAAAGTTCATCGAGTTCGGCGGGCCCGACGGTGGCGACGGCGGCCGGGGCGGCGACGTCTGGATCGAATGCGTCGAGGGGCTGAACACCCTGATCGACTACCGCTACCAGCAGCATTTCAAGGCCCGCAAGGGCGAGCACGGCTCGGGCCGCAACCGCGCCGGCGGCAAGGGCGAGGACGTGATCCTCAAGGTGCCGGCCGGCACCGAGATCCTGGCCGAGGACCACGAGACCCTGCTCGCCGACATGACGACCGTCGGCCAGCGGGTGCGGCTCGCCAAGGGCGGCAATGGCGGCTTCGGCAACGCCTACTTCACCACCTCGACCAACCGCGCCCCGAAACACGCCAATCCGGGCCTCGAGGGCCAGGAGCAGTGGATCTGGCTGCGCCTCAAGCTCATCGCCGATGCGGGCCTCGTCGGGCTGCCCAATGCCGGCAAGTCGACCTTCCTCGCCACCGTCACGGCGGCCAAGCCCAAGATCGCCGATTACCCCTTCACCACCCTGCATCCGGGCCTCGGCGTGGTCCGGGTCGATACCCGGGAATTCGTGCTCGCCGACATCCCGGGCCTGATCGAGGGCGCGCACGAGGGCGTGGGCCTCGGCGACAAGTTCCTGGCCCATGTCGAGCGCTGCCGGGTGCTCTTGCACCTCGTGGAGGGCACGAGCGAGGATGCCGGCGCCGCCTACCGGCTGGTGCGCAACGAGTTGGAGGCCTACGGCCACGGCCTGGAGGACAAGCCCGAGGTGGTCGCCCTCTCGAAGGCCGATGCCCTCGATCCCGAGACCCTGGCGCTGCAGCTCGAACGCCTGGAGGAGGAGTGCGGCCAGAAGCCCCTCGTCCTGTCCTCGGCGACCCGCCAGGGCGTGACGGACGCCCTGCGGGCGCTCATGGCCCGCATGGATGCGGCGGCGGCGGAAGCGCCGGTGGAGCGCGCGGCCTGGCAGCCTTGAGGGAGGCGTGGGGGAGGCGCTAGAGTCGACGCCATCGGGAGTCGCCCCCATGACCGAGCCTCTGATCATCGACAGCGACGAGACCTTGCTTCTCGCCCGGCGCCTCGCGGAGCGTCTCGGGACGACGCCGGGCGATGCCGTGGCGCAGGCGTTGCGGGCCTATGACGAGATGCCGGCGGCAGCATCCGCCCTCTTGCGTCGGCGACCGCCTCTTCGAGATCAGGCAGCCCTCGTCGCAAAAATCCTTGCGCTCGGCGCCGCCGCACGGGCCGAGCTTCCGCCGGGAACGAACTCAGACCACAGCGATCTGTACGACGAGGACGGCCTTCCGCGATGATCGCGGTGGACACGTCGGCGCTGCTCGCAATCGCCTTCGGTGAACCGGAGGCACAAACCTTCCTCGACATTCTCGTGCAATCCGACTGGGTCCTCGGCACACTGATAGCCCTTGAGGCGCACATCGTCGTTGCACGGCGCGGCTCGATGCGTGCGACCCTGGCTTTCCAGGAACTGATGTTGCTACCTCGCCTCGCGCTTCTCCCCTTCACTGCGGCACATACCTTCCTGGCGAGGCAGGCCTTCGATCGCTACGGCAAGGGTATGGGACACCCCGCTTCCCTCAACTTCGGAGACTGCCTATCCTACGCAGTCGCGAAGCGCGACGATCTTCCTCTGCTGTTCAAAGGCAACGATTTCAGCAGGACGGACCTCGTGCCTGCCGTGAACTTCGATTCGTAACACCTGTTATCGACCAAGTTCACTGCGTTCCGAAGTCGTCTCCGAGCCTCTTCGGCTCAAGGATCACTGGGGTGTCGGTTTCGGGCAGCCATGGAGCGACCGATGAAGAAACCGCAAATCATCAGGAGTTCTGAAGGCTTACCGCGCCTCCTGAACAACTCCGCATCGCGTGCGTCCGCGTATGCCGCACTCACCCCCGCCCAGCAGGCGGACTACAATATCTTGCGTGCCCTCGTGCAGGACGTGGCCCGGTACAGGCAGCCCGGCGCGACTTCGGACCATTCCGACTTCTACGACGGGAACGGCCTGCCGGTCTGATCGCGCTCGACACGCCCGCGCTCATTGCGATCACGCAGCCATCGGCTCGTTTCGCCGCTCCGGTTGCGGCCATGGACATCCGGCGCGGTTGAACAGGGGGGACGGCATGGCTTAACCCCGTGGAAAGGACCCAGGACCCGCCGCTCCTCTCCAAGGGGAACGTCGTCGTCCACACGGACCTGACGCCCGCCGCCCCCTGATCCCCGGTTCCATGTCCACGATCCCCGCCCCCCGCTCGCCCGAGACCCCCACTCTCGACCAGTTCCGCCGCGTCGTGCTCAAGGTCGGCTCGGCGCTCCTCGTCGACCGGGCGCGGGGGCGGCTGCGCCATGCCTGGCTGGCGGCGCTCGCCGAGGACATCGCCGAGCTGCATGGCCGCGGCGTCGACGTGCTGGTGGTCTCCTCCGGCTCGATCGCGCTCGGGCGCACCGTGCTCAATCTCGCGCCCGGCCCCTTGCGCCTGGAGGAAAGCCAGGCCGCGGCGGCGGTGGGGCAGATCGCGCTCGCCCGGCACTGGTCGGAGGCGCTGTCCCATCACGGAATCGTCGCCGGCCAGATCCTGGTGACGCCGCAGGACACCGAGGAGCGGAGGCGCTACCTCAACGCCCGGGCGACCACCCTGAAGCTCCTTGAGGAGCGCGCCGTCCCGGTCGTCAACGAGAACGACACGGTGGCGACCTCGGAGATCCGCTACGGCGACAACGACCGCCTCGCCGCCCGGGTCGCCACGATGATCGGCGCCGACCTGCTGGTGCTCTTTTCCGATATCGACGGGCTCTACACCGCCCCGCCGGCAAGCGACCCGAATGCCGAGCACCTGCCCGTCATCGCCCGGATCACCCCGGAGATCGACGCCATGGCGGGCGGTCCCGCCTCGGAGTTGTCGCGCGGCGGCATGCGCACCAAGGTCGAGGCGGCCAAGATCGCGATCTCGGGCGGCACCCAGATGATGATCGCCGACGGGAGGGCGAAGAACCCGCTGAAGGCCGTGGCGAACGGGGCGCGCTGCTCGTGGTTCCTCGCCGGCTCGACGCCGGGTGCCGCCCGCAAGACCTGGATCGCCGGCTCGCTGGAGCCGCGCGGGACGCTCACGATCGATGCCGGCGCGGCCCGCGCGCTCCAGGGCGGGGCGAGCCTCTTGCCGGTCGGCGTCCGGCGCGTCGAGGGCAGCTTCAGCCGCGGCGACGCGGTGACGATCCGGGCCGAGGACGGGACGGTGCTCGCCCGCGGCCTCGTGGCCTATGACAGCGAGGATGCGGCCCGCATCCTCGGGCGGTCGAGCCGGGAGATCGAGGCGGTTTTGGGCTATCCGGGCCGCGCCGCGATGGTGCACCGGGACGACTTGGCGGTGGTGGGGGATTGAGGTGAGGCGAATCAACATTCTCGGCAGTGCCGGGAGTGGAAAATCCACCCTCGCCCGCAGGCTCGGCGAAACGCTGCATCTTCCGATCATCAATCTGGACCGACTGTTCTGGGAGCCGGGATGGCAGAAGGCCGACAAAGCGGTCTTCCGACAGCGTGTCGAGCAGGCGGTGAGCGGAGAAGCGTGGATCTGCGAGGGCAACTACGCCTCGCAGACGTTCGCGCTCCGCATGCCGCGCGCCGAACTGACCGTCTGGCTCGATACTCCACGCCTGATCTGTGCCCTCCGCGTCGCTTGGCGAAGCATGCGAACCACGGACAGGCCCGACCTTCCGGCAGGATGTCGCGAAGGGAACGTGAAGAATGCGGTCGAACTCGTACGGGACGCTTGGCAGTTCGACGCCAAGCAGCGTGCGCGAATCGAGGCGGAGCTTGCCCATTGGAGCGCGGCAGGCACGATCACGCGCCTCAGAAGCGGAGATGAGATAGCCGATCTCCTGTCGAGCATCCGGGCGCAAGATCGCTGATGCGATATGACGGAGCACGGCACACGACGGAAGCTGCTCCCAGCGTCGCCGACCCTTCCCACCCACGACCTCATCCTGAGGCGTTGGCCGATTGAAAATCGGCTGACCTCGAAGGAGAAATCCAGGGATCGCACAGACTTCTGGAGCCCTCCTTCGAGGTCAGTCCATGAAGGATGGACTGATACGAAATCCGGAAGATCACTTCCGGATTTCGTATCACCAGCCCGCGCGGCGCGTGAGCGAAGCTGATTTCCGCATCGCGAAGCGATCAGTCGGAAATCGTATGACACCTCAGGATGAGGTTGCAGATGGGAAAAGCCTGATGATCGCGGGCTTTGCACCAGTGTCGTGTACTGTGATGGCTGACGCACCTCGTACCGAAGCATCACCCCAAACACCAAGAAGGCGCCCGAGGGGCGATTTCGCCCCTGGCGCCTTGCTTGAACCATCGAGAACGTCACCCCGGCGAACCGGGGCGGCGCGATCAGCAGAAAAACTGACCGATGCGGCGCTCGAGATCGTCGGTGATGCGGCCGCCGTTGGTCTCGACGTACTCGCCGATCTGGCGCTCCAGGCGGCGCTGATTGGCGGCGTGGATCGCGTGGACCATGCGGCTCACGAGGGTGAGGATGCCGGGCTCGATATCGGAGCGCTCGTCGATGGTGGGAGAGATGAGCGAGTGAGTGATGACCGCGAGCATGGGGATCTCCTGTGAGATTGCGCGCGGGCGTTTCCGGTGTTCTTGTTGCAACGCAATATGGACGCTCCCGCGCTGCACACAAGCGTGGCGGCTGCAGCGGCGCCATGCGATTCCGGCATGCCCGATCCGGGAGCCGGGTTAACCCGACGGTTACGCTTGCGCGTTGCGGACCAACGGGTTGACCGGGGTTGACCCGGCGGACCCGACACGTCAATCACCCCTCGCCTGCCCCCGTCGCCTGCGCGTCATGCTGGCCTGCTAGGCGAGCCGACCGACCGGGGGGATTTCCCCGCGGGCGGGGCACACCGTCAACGACAACCCGGAGATCTCGAGCGCCATGACCGACTGGCCCGTCCACGGCCGCATCAGCGGCCCCATCGTGATGATCGGCTTCGGCTCGATCGGCCGGGGCACCCTGCCCCTGATCGAGCGCCACTTCACCTACGACAAGGCCCGGTTCACGGTGGTGGAGCCGTCGGATGCCCACAAGGCGCTCGCCGACAAGCACGGCCTGCGCTTCGAGCAGGTCGCGCTGACCAAGGACAATTACCGGGAGGTGCTCACCCCGCTCCTCACCGAGGGCGGCGGCCAGGGCTTCTGCGTCAACCTCTCGGTCGACACCTCGTCGCGGGACATCATGGAGCTGTGCCGCGAGATCGGCGCGCTCTACATCGACACCGTCGCCGAGCCGTGGCCGGGCTTCTACTTCGACAAGAATGCCGGCCCCGCCGACCGCACCAACTACGCCTTGCGCGAGCAGGTGCTCGATGCCCGCCGCCGCAAGCCCGGCGGTCCGACCGCGGTGTCGTGCTGCGGCGCCAATCCCGGCATGGTGTCGTGGTTCGTCAAGCAGGCGCTCCTCAACGTCGCGGCCGATCTGGGCCTCCAGACCCCCGAGCCGAAGACCCGCGAGGGCTGGGCCGCGCTGATGCGCGAGACCGGCGTCAAGGGCATCCACATCGCCGAGCGCGACACCCAGCGCGCCAAGTCGGAGAAGCCGCAGGGCGTCTTCGTCAACACCTGGTCGGTCGAGGGCTTCGTCTCCGAGGGCAACCAGCCGGCCGAGCTCGGCTGGGGCACCCACGAGACCTGGATGCCGGAGAACGGCCGCACGCTGCCCAACGACGCCCCGGCGATCTACCTGCTCCAGCCCGGCGCCGACACCCGCGTGCGCTCCTGGACCCCGACCGCCCAGGCGCAGTTCGGCTTCCTGGTGACCCACAACGAGGCGATCTCGATCGCCGACTACTACACGGTGCGCCAGGACGGTCAGGCGGTCTACCGGCCGACCTGCCACTACGCCTATCACCCTTGCAACGAGGCGGTGCTCTCGCTGCACGAGATGTGGGGCCAGGCCGGCAAGGTGCAGGAGACGCAGCACATCCTCGACGAGAACGAGATCGTCGACGGCATCGACGAGCTCGGCGTGCTGCTCTACGGCCACGGCAAGAACGCCTACTGGTACGGCTCGCAGCTCTCCATCGAGGAGACCCGCCGGATCGCCCCCTACCAGAACGCCACCGGCCTCCAGGTGACCTCCGCCGTGCTCGCCGGCATGGTCTGGGCGCTGGAGAACCCGGAGGCCGGCATCGTCGAGGCCGACGAGGTCGATTTCCGCCGCTGCCTGGAAGTGCAGACGCCGTATCTCGGGCCCGTGATCGGGGTCTATACCGACTGGACCCCGCTCTCCGGTCGCCCCGGCCTCTTCCCGGAGGACATCGACGAGAGCGATCCCTGGCAGTTCCGCAACGTGCTGGTGCACGGCGCGTAAAACCGCCCCGCGATCCGGCATCGCACCCCCCTCGTTCGGGCGCGGTGCCGCAGCGCAGCGAGACTGTCGCCCGTCCCCGCCCGGTGCTACCATCCTGGCGGTGACAGGGAGCCGTCATGTCGCTCGCGCTCAGGCGCGCCCCGCGGATGCGGGTCGCCGACTTCATCGCCATGATCCGCGACCGCCCGGACGAGGAGCGCTGGGAGCTTCTCGACGGCGAGGCCGTGCTGATGGCGCCGCCGGGTGAGCGGCATCAGCAAATCGTCATGAATCTGGGTCGCCAGCTTGCGACCCTGGCCGAGAAGCTGGGATGCCGGGCTCTGCCCGGGCTCGGCCTGCGCAACGATTTCGTCGACGATTACGCGCCGATCCCCGATCTCGTCGTGCGATGCGGCCCGCTTCTTTCCGACGGCTACGCGCGCGACCCACTGATCGTCGCCGAGGTCTTGTCCCCGTCCACCATGAACAACGACCGCGGTCGCAAGGCGGCGTTCTACCAGGGCCTCCAGACCCTGCGCGCCTACCTGATCGTTTATCAGGACGAGGCCCGGGTGGAGGTCTGGTCACGCGGGAACGGCCCGGACTGGTCCCTGCGCGTCCTCAGCCGCGACGATACGATCCCGCTGCCCGATCTCGGCGGGGAAATCCCCGTTGCCGCCCTGTATCAAGGCCTTCCCCTCTGACGCCCGAGCCGCCCTTGCCCCATTTCGACGAATTCTACGCCAACAAGCTGCGCGGCACCCTCGGGGTGACCGACGCCGAGTCGGTGCTCGACCTGCGCGGCGCACCCCGGGCCCAGGCCGAGGCCTCGCTGGCCGACATGCTGGAGCGCAGCCGCTTCGCCAAGGGCAAGACCGTGGCGGTGCGCCTCGACGCGCCGACGCCCGGCGGCGGCGAGACGCTGTTCCAGCCTGTCGGCCGCCAACTCCTCGACGCCAAGCGCCGCGGCTGGGTCGACCGGCTGCAGACCCTGCCGTCCCAGGACGGGCTCGGCTTCTACATCGCGCTCGCCGGGCGCCCCGACAAGACGCCCGAGGCGCGCTGACACCATGGCGACCCAGCCCTCCGCCGCGAACCTCGCCGACCTGGCGGCCACCGAGCTCCTGCACCTCTATGCGCGCCGCGCCCTCTCGCCGGTCGAGGTGACCCGGGCCGTGATCGCCCGGGCGGAGGCCGCGGAGCCGCAGCTGCACGCCCTCTACGCCTTCACGCCGGAGGCCGCGCTCGCCGCCGCCCGCGCGTCCGAGGCCCGGTGGATGCGGGGCGAGGCCCGGCCCCTCGACGGGGTACCGGTCACCATCAAGGAGAACATCGCCAGGCAGGGCGTGCCGATGCCGCTCGGCACGGCCGCCCGCGACGACGCACCTCCGAGCCCGGGCGATGCACCGGCCACCGCCCGCCTGCGCGAGGACGGGGCGGTCATCCTCGCCGCCACGACGATGCCGGATTACGGCATGCTGTCCTCAGGGCTGTCGAGCTTCCACCCCCTCACCCGCAACCCGTGGGACCTGAGCAGGGGGCCGGGCGGCTCGTCGGCCGGCTCGGGCGCGGCGGCGGCCGCCGGCTACGGCCCGATCCACCTCGGCACCGATATCGGCGGGTCGATCCGCCTGCCCGCCTCGTGGTGCGGCGTCGTCGGCCACAAGCCGAGCCACGGCCGGGTGCCCCTCGACAACGCCTTCTACGGCCGCTGCGCGGGCCCCCTCACCCGCAGCGTCGCCGATGCGGCGCTGGCGATGCGCAGCATCAGCCGCCCGGACGACCGCGATCCCACCGGCCTGCCACCGGCCGACCTGCCCTGGCTCGATCTCGACGGTCTCGAACCGAAGGGCCTGCGCCTCGGCCTGGTGATGGAGGCCGGGGCCGGGCTTCCCCTCGATCCGGCCAACCGCGCGGTGATCGAGGCGGCGGTCCGGCTCCTCGCCGAGGCGGGCGCGACGGTCGAGCCGGTCCCGGCCCTCCTCACGCCAGAGATGCTCGACGGGCTCGACCTGTTCTGGCGCCAGCGCGCCTCCCTCGACATCGAGGCGTTGGACGAGGACCGCCGCGCCCGGGTGCTGCCGTTCATCCGCGAATGGGCGGCGGGCGGCCGGGATTTGACCGGTGCGGCCGTGTTCCACGGCATGAGCCAGATGGCGGCGATGCGCGACGCCGCGCTGGCGGCGATCCGCCCGTTCGACTTCCTGATCGGCCCGGTCTCGCCCAACCCGCCCTTCCCGGCCGAGCACGCCTCGCCGACCAACGACCCGGCGCGCGCGATGGCCCACATCGCCTACACGGTGCCGTTCAACATGTCGGAGCAGCCGGCGATCTCGGTCCCGGCGGGCTTCACGCCGGACGGGCTGCCGGTCGGCCTTCAGATCGCCGGCCGGCGCTTCGACGATGTCGGGGTGCTGCGGTTGGCCCGGGCCTTCGAGCGGATCCGGCCGGCGCTGAGGGCGTGGCCGGTGGTGGGGTAGTCGGGGAAGGGAAAAGGCGCGGGTTTCCCCCTCCCCCCTCTGCGGCAGAGCTGTCCGAGGAAAGAAAAAAGCGCGTCTCCCCTCTCCCGAGTGGGAGAGGGGATCCCGCGCCTCTTCACCGGTCCAGCGATCCGTCCCTCACCGGATCAGGTTACTCTTCGCCAGGTCGAGAACCTCGTCACCGCGGCCGTTCATCACCGCCCGCATCATCCAGAGGCTGAAACCCTTCACCTGCTCCGCCTTGATCTGCGGCGGCATGGCGAGTTCCTGGCGGTTCGTCACCACGTCGAGGAGGGCCGGGCCGTCATGGGCCAGCATCTCGGCGATGGCGCCCTCCAGATCGCCCGGATCCTCGACCCGGCGGCCGTGCAGGCCGGCGGCGCGGGCGATGGCCGAAAAATCCGGGTTCTGGAGCGCGACGCCGGTCTCGAGATAGCCGGCGGCCTTCATCTCCAGTTCGACGAAGCCGAGGGTGCCGTTGTTGAACACCACCACCTTCACCGGCAGCTTCTCCTGCACCAGGGTGAGGAGGTCGCCCATCAGCATGGTGAAGCCGCCGTCGCCCGCGAGCGCGATCACCTGACGGCCCGGTTGCGCGGCCTGCAAGCCGATCGCGTGCGCCATGGCGTTGGCCATCGAGCCGTGCACCCAGGAACCGATCAGCCGCCGGCCTTGCGCCATCGCGAGGTAGCGCGCCGCCCAGATCGTCGGCGTGCCGACATCCGCCGTGAACACCGCATCCGGCGCCGCCGCCTCGCTCACCAGCCGGGTCAGGTGTTGCGGGTGGATCGGCCCGCTTCCGGGCTTGCCGGTCGCCAGTTCGTCGAGACCCTCGCGGGCCTTGGCGTAGTGCTTGAGGCAGCGTTCGAGGTGGCGGGAATCGTCGCGCGGCGTCAGCCGCGTCAGCAGGCCCGCGATCGTCACCCCGACATCGCCGACGAGGCCGAGATCGAGCCGGCAGCGGCGGCCGAGATTCTCCGGCCGGATGTCGATCTGGGCGATCTTCGCATGGTCGGGATAGAACTGGCGGTAGGGGAAGTCGGTGCCGAGCAGCAGCAGGGCGTCGCAGGCCTCCATGGCGGCATAGCCGGAGGAGAAGCCGATCAGCCCGGTCATGCCGACATCGTAGGGGTTGTCGTGCTCGACATGCTCCTTGCCGCCGAGCGCGTGCACCACCGGCGCCTTCAGGGTCTCGGCGAGGCGGAGCACCTGGTCCCGCGCCCCGGCGCAGCCGCGGCCGCAGAACAGGGTCACCGTCTTCGCGCCGTCGAGGAGCTCGGCCAGCGCGTCGAGCTCGGATGCCGGCGGCAGGACGATCGGGGGCTTCGGCGCCAGGGTCGCCGGCGCGGCGAGCGCCCGGGCGGGCGCCTCCTTCAGGGCGACGTCGCCCGGGATCACCACCACCGAGACGCCGCCCTTGCCCAGTGCCGTGCGGATCGCGATCTCCAGGACGAAAGGAAGCTGCGCCGGATCGGAGACCATCTCGCAATAGTGGCTGCACTCCCGAAACAGCTCCTCGGGATGTGTGGCCTGGAAGTAGCCGGTACCGATCTCCGCCGAAGGGATGTGGGCGGCGATCGCCAGCACCGGCGTGCGCGTGCGGTGGGCGTCGTAGAGGCCGTTGATGAGGTGGAGGTGGCCCGGCCCGCAGGAGCCGGCGCAGACCGCGAGCCCGCCGGTGACTTGCGATTCGGCGGAGGCCGCGAAGGCCGCCACCTCCTCGTGGCGCACATGCACCCAGCGGATGCTTCCCGGGTTCTTGCCCCTGGCACGGATCGCCTCGGTGAGGCCGTTCAGGCTGTCGCCGACGACGCCGTAGACGCGTTCGACGCCGGCATGCTCCAGGGTCTCGATGCAGAGATCGGCAACGGTGCGGCCCGTCATGATACGCTGCTCCTGCGCTTTGCGCCGCGAGCGGCCCGGCCGCTGCGGGCGAGGAAACGATGTCTCGTCGAGGCGCTCCGTCCCACGGCCGTAACTAGGGCGCGTTCGCCGGAAGGGGATGCGCGGTCTCGCGTCGGGCAGGGCCGAAGGCTGGACGGCGACGGGCGCAGCCATGTCCTCGGCGGGCCCCAGCCCGTCCCGAAGGAGCGCGGCAAGAGACGACGCGCAAAGCAGGCGCTGAAAAGAAAAAGGCCACTCTTGCGAGTGGCCCGAAGTCTAGGGAGGAAACGCCCAAGAGGGCTGGCAAGTCCGCGACGCCATCGCGTCCTTGCGTGAGTTGTGTATCCCATGATTTTTCGCACTGCACAATCCGGACTTTCGTGCGGGGTGCCATGCGCACGGCGCATGAAGCGCGGCCGTGGCCGGGTCAGGCCGGCCCGATCTCGAACTCCATCCCGCGCCCCGGCCCCTGATCGGCATAGTCGACGAGGGTGTAGCCGCGCTCCGCCAGGGCCGCCTCCAGGTCGTCGCGATGCCGGCGAAACATCTGCCCGATCGCCAGCGGCGTCAGCCGCGGGCTCGCCCGCCGGAGCGCGTCGACGCCGACCTGGACCGGCGCGCCCTCCCGGTCGGCGATCCGGATCAGGATCGCGGCCAGTTCCGCCGCCTTGGTCTCGGCCGCGGATTTCGGCTTGAAGGCCATCTCTTTCTCCCTCGCTCAACCGCCGCCGACCTGCTCGGCGAAGTCTTCCGGGATCTCGCCGAAGGTGCCGAGGATCGTCACGCTCTCGAGTTCGCCGGTCTCGTCATCCGCCACGATGCGCAGGGCGGCCGCGCCCGGCATCCGCCCGGCGATCGCCTCCGCCCGCTTGAGCGCCCCGCTCTCCGTCGGCGCCACGTCGCGCGCGCCCGGCCGCAACCGCTTCCGATGCACCTCGAACGTCTGCACCATGAAGGTCGTCCGCATCGTCATTCCCGCTCTCCCGCCACCATTCACCCGAAACCCGAGACGTCGGCGCGACCGTAAGGCTCCGGCCCGCCTGTTCTTTTTTCGTTCTAGAGCATCGCCCGGCCACTCTCCACCGCGCGCCTCGTCGCGGCTGCGGCGAGCGGATTAAGCCGTTCGACTGAACGTACAACGTCACCGAACGTCACCGAACCGTTGCTCAAGCGCGTCTATAGGCCGGCCTGGAAACATTCCAAGGAAGTCCCCATGGCCACCGGTCCCTCGACGACGCAGACCCCCTACCTCGTGCCGAGCACCGGCGCGATCGGCTTCACGTCGATCCTGAGCGTGGGCGACACCGTGCCCGGCTCGGTCAAGGCGGACGGCACGCCCTGGCGCTTCGTCGGCATCCCGGACGGCATCGGCGCCTTCGACAACGGCGACGGCACCGCCACGGTGCTGGTCAACCACGAGATCGGCGCCACCTCCGGCGTGGTCCGGGCGCACGGCTCGGCCGGCGCCTTCGTCGACCGGCTGGTCGTCGACAAGGCGAGCCTGAAGGTCCTCTCGGCCGGCGACCTCGGCACCAGCTATTACGGCTTCAACACCGCGACCGGCTCCTACGTCCAGGGCACCACCGCGCTCGCCCGCCTGTGCTCGGCCGACCTGCCGGCGGTCTCGGCCTTCTACGATGCGGCGACCGGGCTCGGCACGCAGGCCCGCATCTTCATGAACGGCGAGGAGACCGGGGCCGAGGGCCGGGCGCTCGCCTGGGTGGTGAACGGCCCCGAGGCCGGCCGGATCTACGAATTGCCCCGCCTCGGCAAGTTCTCGATGGAGAACTCCCTGGCGAACCCGGCCACGGGCGTGAAGACGGTGACGATCGGCACCGACGATTCCTCGACCGGCCAGCTCTACGTCTATGTCGGCACCAAGCAGGCGACCGGCTCCGAGATCGACAAGGCCGGCCTGACCAACGGCAAGCTCTACGGCATCAAGGTGCCGTCGGTGCTGGTCGAGACCAACGCCACCTCGCTCGACGCCGCCGGTGCCGCCTTCTCGTTGCAGGAGATGGGCCCGAACGGCGACGTCTCGCGGATGACCGGCGCCCAGCTCCAGACCGAGAGCGACGCCGAGGGCGTCACCACCTTCCTGCGGCCCGAGGACGGCGCCTGGGATCCGAGCAACCCCAACCGCTTCTACTTCAACACCACGAACGCCATCACCAGCCCGTCGCGGCTCTGGGCGCTCGAATTCACCGACGTCACCCGGCCGGAACTCGGCGGCACCATCAAGGAGGTGCTGCGCGGGACCGAAGGCCAGGTCATGCTCGACAACATGACGGTCACCGCCGACGGGAAGGTCCTCCTGCAGGAGGATCCGGGCAACAATGCCCGCATCTCGAAGGTCTTCCAGTACGATCCGGCCAACGGCTCCCTGACCGAGCTCGCCCAGCACGATTCGGCCCGCTTCGGCACGACGCCGACCGCGCCGTTCAACCAGGACGAGGAATCCTCCGGCATCGTCGACGTCAGCACGATCTTCGGCGCGCCGGGCCGGCAGGCCTACCTCCTCGACACCCAGGCGCATTACACGCTGGGCGGCGAGCTGGTCGAGGGCGGCCAGCTGATGCTGATGACCCAGGACCGCACGATCCGCGGCACCGCCGGCAACGACACCCTGACCGGCAGCGCCATCGACGACCTGATCCTCGGCGGTGCGGGCAACGACATCGTCAACGGCGGCACCGGCACCAACGTCCTGTCGGGCGGCACCGGCACCGACACGGCGATGTTCGACTTCCGCCTTACCGAGGCCCGGGTGAGCGCCGAGAACGGTCGCGACGTGGTGAGTGCCGGCACCACCCGCAGCACCGTGACGGGCTTCGAGCGCTACCAGTTCACCGACGCCACGGTGGTGACCGGCGACGGTGCGCCGCTGGTCGACGACCTGTTCTACCTCGCCAACAACAAGGACGTGCTCGCCGCCGGCCAGGACGCCGACACCCACTACGCCGCCTATGGCTGGAAGGAGGGCCGCGACCCCAACGCGCTGTTCTCCACCACCGGCTACCTCGCCGCCAACCCGACCGTCCGCGCCGCGGGCCAGAACCCGCTCGATCAGTACGATGCCACCGGCTGGAAGGAGGGCCGCGATCCCTCCGCCGCCTTCGACAACGAGCTGTACCTCGCCCGCAACCCCGACGTGAAGGCCGCCGGGATCGACCCGCTCAAGCACTTCATCGAGTACGGCCAGGACGAGGGCCGGCAGGCCTATGCGGCGATCGGCAAGACCGCCGATCTGGCGGCGCATCCGGGCTTCGACGCCGAGTACTACCTCCTGTCGAACCCCGACGTGGCCCGCGCGGCCATCGCGGCGGGCGGCGACTCGTCGGCCTACGCCTACCAGCACTACCAGACCTATGGCTGGAAGGAGGGGCGCAACCCCAACGCGGTGTTCGACACCAAGGGCTACCTGAACGCCTATCAGGACGTGAAGGCGGCCGGCATCGACCCGCTGATGCATTACGACCAGTACGGCTGGAAGGAAGGCCGCGACCCGTCGAAGGGCTTCGACTCCACGGCGTATCTCGATGCCTATGCCGACGTCGCCAAGGCCAAGCTCGATCCGATGCAGCATTACCTGCAATACGGCGCGCTCGAGGGCCGCTCCACCTTCGGCGACACCACCTTCGGCGCCGGCAACCTGGGCTGATCCGCCCGGGTCGATCGACCCACGCTCGACCATCGCAGCGCCCCGCCCCCGTCAGGTGGCGGGGCGCCTCGCGTTTCACGATAGCCCGCCGGAGGCGCAGACCTCCTACCCTCCTGCTACCCTTGCGCCCTCCGGCGAGCTGGACCAAAGCGAGTCCCGCCGGGTCCCGGCACCCCTCCCCCCAGCTTTTCCCGCCCCAGCTTTTCCCACTCCGGCTTTTCCCGATGCAGGCCGTCCTCAACGCCGCGCTCCCGATCTTCGCGCTGATCCTGGCGGGCTTCCTGTGTGGCCGCACCGCCCTGTTCGGGCCGGCCGCCGCCGACAGCCTGAACCGGTTCGCGATCTACCTCGCCCTGCCGGCCTTGATGTTCGGCGCGATGGCGAAGATCACGCCGGACCAAGTCGCCCAGGTCGGGTTCGCGGCGGGTTTCGCGGGCGGCATCGCGGCGGCCTTCGCGGTGGCCTATGGGCTCGGGCGCGGGCGGTCCTTGAGCAGCGCCCAGGCCTGCATCGAGGGGCTGGATGCCGGCTACAGCAATGTCGGCTTCATGGGTATCCCGCTCTGCCTGCTGGTGTTCGGGCCGGCGAGCCTGCCGGCGGCGGTGATCGCCACCCTGTTCACCGCCTGCGTGCTGTTCCTGTTCGCGATCGTGCTGATCGAGCTCGACCGGCAGAAGGGGGCGGGGTCCGGCACCGGCCGCAAGGTGGTGCTGGCGCTGGTGCGCAACCCGCTCCTGATCGCACCGCTCGCCGGCCTCGCGGTCGGCCTCACCGGGCTCACCGTGCCGGCGCCGATCGAGCGGTTCGCCGCGCTCCTCGGCGGTGCGGCCTCGCCCTGCGCGCTCGTCTGCATCGGGCTCTTCCTGGCGCAGGAGCGGGTGGTCCTCTCGGACACGAGGCCGATGGCGGTGCTCGTCGTACTCAAGCTCGTGTTGCAGCCGGCGGTGACCGCTTTCCTCGTCTACAAGGTCTTCGCGGTGCCGGACCTGTGGGCGCGCGCCGCTTTGCTGCTCAGCGCGCTGCCGATCGGCTCGGGGCCGTTCACGCTCGCCAAGCTCTACGGGCTCGAAGCCGGCGTGACCTCGGGGGCGATCCTCCTCTCGCACATCGCCTCGGTCGTCACGGTGTCGTTGCTCGTCGCCTGGCTGGCGTGACGTCCTGGCTGGCGCGACGTCTTGGCTGGCGTGACATCTTGGCTGGCCTGATCCGGTCTCCGGCGGCCCGGGGAGAAACGCCGGATTGCGCCCCGCTCCGCCGATGCTCTACGAGTGCCGCCATGGCACCCGTCGTTCGCTTCGCTCCCTCGCCCACCGGCTTCCTGCATATCGGCAATGCCCGGCCGGCCCTGTTCAACGCGCTGTTCGCCCGCCGGTCCGGCGGCCGGTTCTGGCTGCGCCTCGACGACACCGACACGGCGCGCTCGACGGCCGAATTCGCCGCGGCGATCGAGGAGGACCTGGGCTGGCTCGGCATCGTCCCGGACGGAATGTTTCGCCAGTCGGAGCGCCTCGCGATCTACGATGCCGCCGCCGAGCGCCTGAAGGCCTCGGGCCGGCTCTACCCGGCCTACGAGACGGCCGAGGAGCTGGAGCGCCGCCGCCGGCGCCAGCTCGGCCGCGGCCTGCCGCCGGTCTACGACCGGGCCGCCCTCAAGCTCAGCCCCGAGGAGCGCGCCGCCTTCGAGGCCGAGGGACGCCGGCCGCATTGGCGCTTCCGCCTCGATCCCGGTACCGTGACCTGGGACGACCTCGTGCGCGGGCCCTGCCACGTCGAGGCCGACAGCCTGTCCGACCCGGTGCTGATCCGCGAGGACGGCAGCTACCTCTACACCCTGCCTTCCGTGGTCGACGACGCCGAGACCGGCGTGACCCACGTGATCCGGGGCGAGGACCACGTGACCAACACCGCGGTCCAGATCCAGATCTTTTCTGCCCTCGGCGCGGCCGTGCCGGTCTTTGCCCATCACAACCTGCTCACCACGGCGAGCGGCGAGGGGCTGTCGAAGCGCCTCGGTCACCTCTCCCTGCGGGGCTTGCGCGACTCCGGCTACGAGCCGATGGCGGTGGCGGCGCTCGCGGTGCTGACCGGCTCGGCCGAGGCGGTCCGCCCGGTGGCCGATCTCGACGAGCTGGCCGCCCTCGTCGACCTCGCCCATGTCTCGCGGGCCCCGGCGAAGTTCGACGAGCACGAGCTCGACGGCCTCAACGCCCGCGTCGTGCATGGCCTCGATTATGCGGCGGTGGCCGGACGGCTCTCCGCCCTCGGCGTCGCGCCCGAGCGGGCGCCCGCCTTCTGGGAGGTGGTGCGGGCGAACCTGACCCGGGTGTCGGACGCCGCCGAATGGTGGCGGGTGGTCGCGGGCCCGGTGACGCCGGTGACCGGCGAGGCGCCGGACCTGCTCGCCGTCGCGCGCGATGCGTTGCCGCCGGAGCCGTGGGATGCCACGACCTGGAAGCTTGTGACGGAGGCGGTGCGGACGGCGACCGGCCTCAAGGGCAAGGCGCTGTTCCTGCCCTTGCGCCTCGCGCTGACCGGCCTCGACCACGGGCCGGACCTCGCCGGCCTCCTGCCGCTGATCGGGCGCGAGCGGGCGCTGGCGCGACTGAGCGGCCAGACGGCCTGACGGGGCGTGGGGCGCGCGGCCTGGAGCGTGGTTCGGCGAGGTGGATGGCGGTTCGTCGAAGACGACGCCTTGATGGATGCAGGATTTCCATCCCACCCGCAACCTTGTCCTGAGCTGTCATTTCATTGTGATGCTGCCATCGCGAGTCGAACCGGCTCCGGTTTTCTCAACAGCCTCGACACCCTCCTCGTCATTCCGGGGCCGCGTAGCGGAGCCCGGAATCCATAGCCACTGAGAGTTCAGAAAAACGCGGATCGCGTTCCGCTTCATCCAGTCCCACCCGAGGTTCTGGATTGCGCTTCGCGCGCCTTCGGGTCCGGGCTCCGCTGCGCGGCCCCGGAATGACGTGGAGGGTCCGAGATGCGTCGAGCCGAATCAGCGCCCGTGCAGGGGCGCCCGACGATGCGGCTCAGGCAGGGCGCAGGATCGGACCGATCGCGGCTCGCCCATCAACAGGCGCGGATCGCGCGCAATGCCCCGCCGCACCGGGCGTCATGTCCCGACCAAAACGACCATCCTGGCCTCCCCGCCGCCAGCCGCACCCGCCGACGAGGCATCGCCTATGTCTTTCGGACTAACCGGTTATGGCGAAGTCCCGCGTGACCCTGCGTCGGAGGCCCACCTGTGCTGGCCACACAGCGCTCCGGCCGTTGCCCCTTCTCGCGGGTACTGCCCCACAGCTTGACCGGAACAAGTGACAATTTCCATCAAGTCCTGTATGATCGATCCATAGAAATCCGCCAATACTCTCATTGTAATAGCTAAAAAACATAGCTCTTGTTAGCGTCAAACGATTTTGCCATTCGGTTTCCAGCCGCGGCCGTCCCTGCTCGTTCCATGGATTTTCTGGCCGCGATCGGCGTTCCCGCTCGTCCTGGATTGTATCATGCCCGCTCCGTCGTCGCGTCGTGCCACTCCCCTCTCGCGCGCGGGGCGTCGGCTGACCCGGTCGCTCCTGTCGGGGGTGGTGCTGTCGTCCGGCGTCGTTGCGGGGGCCCGCGGCCAGGACGCCGAGATCGCCCTCGACACGATCAGCGTCGCGGGCACCGCCCGCCCCGCCACGGCGACCGCCGCCGGGACGCAGGCCGGCGGCGCAAGGGGGCCGGTTCCGGGTTACGTCGCCGCGCGCAGCGTGGTGGCGACGAAGACCGACACGCCGATCCTCGAGACCGCGCAATCGATCACCGTGATCGGCCGCCAGCAGATCGAGGACCAGAACGCGCTCACCATCAACCAGGCCCTGCGCTACAGCCCGAGCGTGACCACCGAGCAGCGCGGCGGCGCCGGCGGGACCCGGCTGGAGCAGTTTGCGATCCGCGGCTTCACCGCCCCGCTCTTCCTCGACGGGATGCGCCTGCCGACCTCCCGCGACGCCTTCCCGTCGGTCGATCCCTACCGGATCGAGCGGATCGACATCGTCAAGGGCCCGGCCTCGGTGCTCTACGGCCAGTCCGGCCCCGGCGGCATCGTCAACCTCACGTCGAAGATGCCGCAATTCGTCCGCCACGGCGAGGTCTTCGTCCAGGGCGGCGGCTTCAGCGAGGTGCGGGGCGGCTTCGATGTCGGCGGGCCGATCACCTCGGAGACGACGATTCCCGGAACGGAGCAATTCGCCTACCGGGTGACGGCCTTGGGCTGGAACGGCGACGGGCCCGCGGTGACGACGCGGGTCGAGCGCGCCTTCATCCAGCCGAGCCTGACCTGGCGCCCCTCGGCCGACACCTCGCTCACCGTGCTCGGCCTCTACCAGCGCGACCCGTTCTCGGGCTTCTACGGCGGCTTCCCGGCCTTCGGCACGGTCTTTCCGCGCAATTTCGGCAGCGGCATCGTCGGGCGCCTGCCGGTCGATTTCTACGACGGCGACCGCAATTTCGAGCAATCCGACCGCACGCAGGCCGCGGTGACCTATGTCCTCGATCACCGCTTCGACGACGCCTTCCGCTTCCACTCCTCGGGCCGTTTCCTGCGGACGGAAGGGCAGTATCGCAGCGTCTACGGCGCCTTCAGCGGCAACACCCCGCTCTTCCCGGCCACGGCGCTGACGACAGGGCCGCTGATCAACCGCTCGCGCATCGCCACCGACGTGGCGATCGACGCCTACACGATGGACAATTATGTCGAGGCGAAGTTCGACACCGGCCCCTTCGCCCATACCGCCCTGTTCGGCGTCGACCACCAGACGATCAAGACCCGCACGCTCCAGACCCCGTTCCCGGCCGCGCCCGACCTCAACGCGCTGACGCCGAACTACGACATGAACATCGCGGTGCCGGGATTCACCAGCAATGCCCGCATCACGGCGCAGCAGACCGGCGTCTACCTGCAAGACCAGATCAAGGTCGACCGCCTGGTCCTGACGCTCGGCGGGCGCTACGACACCGCCCGGCAGGCCGGGCCGACCCGGACGCTGGCCACCGGCGCCGTGGCGTTCCAGGACGTGCCCTCCGACGCGCTCACCTACCGGGCGAGCCTTCTCTACCGCTTCGACGGCGGCGTGGCGCCTTACGTTTCCTACAGCGAGGCATTCGAGCCGATCGCGAGCGGGCGCATCTACGATCCGGCCTTCGGCACGACCGGGCGGATCCCGGATCCGATCTCGAGCCGGCAATACGAGGCCGGCATCAAGTACCAGCCGCCGGGCACCGACATCCTGCTCACGGCCGCCGCCTTCGACATCAAGCGCTCGAACACCCTGACGCCGGACCCGGTGAACGGCCCGACCTTCAGCCTCCAGACCGGCGAGATCGGCGTGCAGGGCGTCGAGTTCGAGGCCCGGGCGACGCTGGCCGAGGGGCTGAACCTCGTCGGCGGCGTCTCCTTCCTCGAC
The DNA here is from genome assembly GCF_057747795.1 of Methylobacterium sp. 142-1Y. Classification (NCBI taxonomy): domain Bacteria; kingdom Pseudomonadati; phylum Pseudomonadota; class Alphaproteobacteria; order Hyphomicrobiales; family Methylobacteriaceae; genus Methylobacterium; species Methylobacterium sp. 142-1Y. Next base: position 3,475,355 of record NZ_CM173224.1, read on the forward strand.
GTGCGCAACACAAGCGACACCAGCACGACCTTCAACCAGGTCACCGGCCGGAACGTGCCGATCGTGGGCCTGCGCCCGGTCCAGGTGCCGGACCGCACCGCCTCGCTGTTCGTCGATTACACGTTCCAGTCCGGCCCGCTCCTGGGCCTGAGCCTCGGCGGCGGTTTTCGCTATCTCGGCGGCTCCTGGGGCGACCCGGCCAACACCTTCCGGGTGCCGGAAGCCGTGCTGGTCGACGCGGTGGCGGCTTACGACCTCAAGCACCTGAGCCCGACGCTCACCGGCTTCGACCTTCAGGTCAACGCACAGAACCTCCTCGATGATCGCACCGTGACCGGCTGCTTCTCCTATGCGACCTGCTTCTACGGCCTGCCGCGCACGGTCTATGCGACCCTGCGCTACCGCTGGTAAGGGGGCGCCATGCCCCCCACACCGATGACCCGCTCACCCACGCTCTCGGACCGGGCCGCGGTGGCAGGACGCGTCGTCCTCGCCGCTGGGGGCGGCTACGGGGTTGCGGCGCTCGCGACCGCCCTCCTGTCCCTGACCCTGCCGATGCCCCGGGCGGAGGCCGTGACGATGGCGACGCTCGCGAGCTTCGCCATCATGGTCGGCGTCGTGGTCGTCGTCTTCGCGGCCCGCTCGCTCGGGCGCGCCGCCGGAATCGTCGGCGGCGTCGCCCTCGTGCTCGGCGTAGCTCTCGCCGCCGTCATCGGGCTCTTCCCGCTCGGTCACGCACCCTGAGAGCACGCGCCCGATGCATGTCCTTCTCTCTCCCACCCGCGACCTCATCCTGAGGTGTCAGTCCAACGGAGATGGACTGACCTCGAAGGAGGGCTTCAGATATCGCTGTGATCCCTGGAGCCCTCCTTCGAGGCTCCTTCCAGTCGCACCTCAGGATGAGGTCGTAGTTGGGATCGAACAGAGACACCGGGATATTTTTACTCCACTCGAAAACCGCTTGAGACTCGCGCCATGAAGCAGGGTTTCCGCCAGTCCATGGCGTGGCTGCACACCTGGTCCGGCCTCGTCGTCGGCTGGGTGCTGTTTTCCGTCTTCGTCACCGGCACCGCGACCTATTACCGGGCCGAGATCTCGCGCTGGATGCAGCCGGAACTGGCGCGGCACGCCACGATCGCGCCCGAAACCCTGGCGGCCTCGGCCGACCTCGCGGTCGCGCATCTGGAGGCCCATGCGGGGCACGCGCGGACGTGGTTCGTCGGCCTGCCGACGCCCGAGCGGCCCCTCGTCGAGCTGTTCTGGCGCAACGCGCCCGGCACGCCCCCGGGCCACGTCCTCCTCGATCCGAAGACCGGTGCGCCCGCCGCGCTTCGGGCGACCCGCGGCGGCGATTTCTTCTACCGCTTCCACTTCGAGCTGCACCTACCCCCGCTCTGGGGCCGCTGGATTGTCGGGATCTGCGCGATGGTGATGCTGGTGGCGCTGGTGAGCGGCATCGTCACCCACCGGCGCATCTTTTCCGACTTCTTCACCCTGCGCCGGGACAAGGCGGCGCAGCGCGGCTGGCTCGATGCCCACAACGTCAGCGGGGTGCTGGCGCTGCCGTTCCATCTGATGATCACCTATACGGGCGTGGTCACCCTGGCGCTGATGTACATGCCCTGGGGCATCACGGCGGCCTACAAGGGCGACCAGCAGGCCTACTTCGCCGAGACCGGTCAGATCACGACGAACCGCCCGGCCTCCGGACAACCCGGCACCCTCGCCCCGGTCGGGCCGATGGTGGTGAAGGCCCGCGCGACCATCCCCGAGACGCTGGAGCGGCTGACCATCGTCAACCCGCGCGACGCGAACTCCACGGTGGTGGCGGTGTTCGAGGAGCCGCACGGCCTCTCGCACGAGCACCCGCAGGTCGCCTTCGCGGGTACGAACGGAGAGGTGGTCGAGGTCCTGTCCGGGGGGCTGCGTCCGGCAGCCAAGACCTTCACCACGATGGTCGGCCTGCACGAGGCGCATTTCGCCGGAGCGGCCTTGCGGATGCTGTTCTTCCTGTGCGGGCTTATGGGCTGCGCCATGGTGGGGAGCGGGCTGGTGCTGTGGACCGTGGCGCGGCTGCCGAAGGTCGGAGCCGCGGCGGGATTCGGCTGGCGCCTCGTCCATGCGCTGAACCTCGGCACCATCGCGGGCCTGCCGGCCGCAATCGCCGCCTATCTCCTCGCCAACCGGCTCCTGCCCCTCGACCTCGGCGCCAGAGCGGAGTGGGAGGTCCGGGTGTTCTTCGGCGCCTGGATCGCCGTGGCGCTCGCAGGAGCGTGGCCGGCACCGCGGCGGGCCTGGCGCGGGGCACTCGCCCTCGTGGCGGCCCTGTTCGTCGCGGCGGTTCTCGCCGACGTCGCGACCGCCCGGATGCTCTGGGACGATCCGGCCTGGTTCCTCGGCTTCGACGCCGCCTTGCTGGCGCTTTCCGCCGGCTTCGCGCTCATCTCGCACAAGGTCGCCCGTTTCGCCGCACCGCGGCGGGCGCGCCGGATCGCGGACGAGCCCGCGGCCGCGCCGCAGATGGGGCGGGCATGACGCTGCTGATCGGCTCGGGCCTCGGCTTCCTCGGGCTTGCCGCCCTGTGCCTGAGCATGGCCCGGCACCATCAGGCCTTGTGGGCGGGCACGCCGGACCGCAGGCGCGTGCTGGCATTGCGCGCCGCCGGCTGGGCGCTGCTCGGCCTGTCCCTCGCCGCCGCGATCCGGCTCGACGGCTGGAATTTCGGCCCGGTCGATTGGCTCGGATCGCTGATCGGGGCGGGTCTTCTCCTGATCGTCGTCCAGTCGTACCGGCCGCGGGCGCTGCTCTGGATGGCGCCGCTCGCGGCGGCGGTGACGCTTGCCGCCGCGCTCGGGTCGCTGGCGTGAGGGGCGGGCCTCACCCCCGCCGCGATGCGTCTCCCAGCCGGCGCAGGTCGGCCACCACGGCCGGCGTGCCGGAATAGAGCAGACCGCCGGTGAGCATGTCGTCGGAGCCGAGATAGTCGGCGACGCCGCCGGCCTCGCGCACGAGCAGCAGCCCGGCATAGCAGTCCCAGGCGTTGAGGCCGGGATCGTAGTAGCCTGCGAGCCGCCCGGCGGCGACGTAGGCCAGCATCAGGGCACCCGAGCCGTTGCGGAACAGGACCCCGCCCTCGTCGTAGAGGCCGCGCACGAAGGCGGCGGTCTCCGCGGCGGGGGTCTTCTGGGTGGCGCCGAAGCCGATATTGGCGGAGGTCAGCACCGCGGCGGGGTCGACCCGCAGGGACCGGCCGTTCACGGTCGCGCCCTGCCCCGCGAGACCCGCATAGGTCTCGCGCAGGACCGGCGCCTCGATCACGCCGGCCACCAGCCCCTCGGGGCCGCGCACGCCGATCGACACGCACCAGTTCGGCTGGCCGTTGAGGAACGGGCTGGTCCCGTCGATCGGATCGACCACCCAGGTAAAGCCCGACCGGCTCGGGACCGGGGCGTGCTCCTCGCCGATCACGCCGTCCTCGGGGAAGGCCTCGGCGATGCGGGCGCGGATCAGGAGCTCGACCTCGCGGTCGGCCTGCGAGACGAGGTCCTGGGCGCCGCTCTTCTGCTCGATCACCAGCTCGTCGCGGGCGTTGAAGAACCCAAGCGCGGTCTCGCCGGCGGCGCGGGCGATGGCGAGGGCGGCGTCGTAGCGCGCGCGGGCGGCATCGATGGTCATGATCGGTCCTTCGAAAGGGAGAGGCGGCCGTCCTGCACGGCCGGCGATGTCAGGGATGCGACGGTGCGGCCCTCACCGCGGCGAGCGCCGTCGCGATGGCCGTGCGCGCCTCCGGCGAGGCCGGGCTCTGGGGCGGCACCGGATCGCCGACGGCGTAGCCCTGCATCTGGAGCGCCGCCTTGACGCAGGCCGCGAGGTTGTAGCGGGCAAACACCTCGTTGAAGGCCCAGACCCGCTTCTGCAGCGCCACCGCCTCCGTCCACCGCTCCTCCCGGCACAGCCGGTAGAGCGCCAGGCATTCCCGCGGGATGACGCAGGCGGGACCGGCGAACCAGCCCTTGCCGCCGAGCATCATCACGCTGGCGGCGATGTGCGAGGAGGCGGCGAAGACGTCGAGGTCGTCGCCGACACGGTTCAAGATCGAGAGCAGGCGCCCGGTATTGGTCGAGGCGTCCTTGATGCCGACGATGTTCGGGTGCTTCGCGAGCCGGGCGATCGAGGCGACCGAGAGGTCGGCGCGCTGGAAGTTCGGATTGGTGTAGAGGATGATCGGCAGGTCGGTGGCATCGGCCACGGTGAGGAAGTAGCGCTCGACCTCCGCCTCGGTGAGCGGGAAATACGCGTCGAGGATCAGCACGATCCCGTCCGCCCCCGCCGCCCGGCAGGCCTTCGCCTGCGCGACCGCGCCGCGGATCGCCGTCGAGGCGACGCCGGGCAGGACCGGCACCCGGCCTCCGGCGGCCGCGACCACCGCCGCCACGGTCTCGCGCTTCTGCCCCTCGTCGAGATAGGCGAACTCGCCGGTCGAGCCTAGCGGGGTCAGGCCGTGGACGCCCGCGGCGATCAGGTCGTCGCAGAGCGACGCCATCACCCCGGCCTCGACCCGCCCCTCCGCATCGAGCGGGGTGACGAGGTAGGGGATGATGCCCTCGAAGCGTGCCATCTCTCAGCGCTCCGCGAAGGTGCGCACCAGCGAATGGGCGATCGCCATCGGCGGCGGGGTCATCAGGCCGTCGGGGTGGCGGCGATCCAGCATCAGCCGCACCTCGTCGCGGGTGAACCAGCGGGCATCCTCCAGCTCGGTCCGGTCGAGCACCAGGGCGTCGCCTTGCGCCTCGCCCTCGCAGCCGATCATCAGCGAGGACGGGAACGGCCAGGGCTGCGAGAGGTGGTAGCGCACGGCGCCGACCCGCACACCGGCCTCCTCGAAGGTCTCGCGCCGCACCGCATCCTCGATGGTCTCGCCGGGCTCGAGGAAGCCGGCGAGGCAGGAATAGACGCCGGGCGCGAACCGGGCCTGGCGGCCGAGCAGGCAGCTTTCGCCATGCGTCACCAGCATGATCACCACGGGATCGGTGCGCGGGAAATGCTCGGTGCCGCAACTCGCGCAGTCGCGGCGGAAGCCGCCGCAGGAGAGCGTGGTGGCATTGCCGCAATTGGCGCAGAAGCCGTGCCGGGCGTGCCAGCCGAGCAGCGATTTCGCCGTGGCGAGCACCCCCATCTCGGGCGCCGGCACCGCGCCCTCGACGGCGACCGAGCGGGCATCGAGCACCCGGAAGGCCGGATCGTCGGCAAACAGTGCCGCCGCATCCGCCGGCAGCGCGCCCGCGAAGGCCGGGCGCCCGCCGACCCGGCCGAGGAACAGTTCCGGCGCCGGCGCCCCGGCCCGGGCCGCATCGGCGGGGTCGAGGAGGCAGGTGGCGCCGCCCTCGCTCACCCGCAGCACCGGCACGTCGCCGCAGAACAGCAGCAGGCTCGCATCGGGCGCGTCCGCCAGCGTCGGGGTCGGGCCGCTGCGCTCGGCGGAGTGACGCTCGAGCAGGCTGCGGGCGTAGCCGAGGCGGTCCAGGGAAGCTGGCGAAGAAGCTGGCGAAGAGGCGGTCAAGATCGGACCTCATGCATCATCGTGCGGAAGCCCGGCGCGGCCCCTCGCGTCGTGGCCAGCATGGGCAGGCAAAATGATGCAAAAGCAAGGCGGTGGGCCGGGGGAGCGGGTTGCCCCGGACGCATCGCGGCGGCCGGACGGCGGGGGCACGCCCCGCCGGGGAGGCGAGGCACCATGTCCCGATTGATCCACCGCAAGGCGAAGCGCCACAGCGCGGGTCAGTCTCCGGGACGAAGGCTCCCCGGACCCGATCCCCCGCATGATCTCCCCCGACCTGATCGACCGCCTCGGCGGCGCGCGCGTCCCGCGCTACACCAGCTATCCCACCGCGCCGCACTTCACCGCCGAGGTCGGGCCCGAGCAGGTCGGCGACTGGCTGGCGGGCATCGGGGCGGGCGAGGCTGTCTCCGCCTATATCCACGTGCCGTTCTGCGCCGAGCTGTGCCTCTATTGCGGCTGCCACACCCGGGTTGCGCGCCGCTACGCCCCGGTCGAGGCCTACGTCGCCGACCTGGAGCGCGAGATCGACCTCGTCGCGCGCCGTTTCGCCGGCCGGCCGGTCCTGCGCCACCTGCATTGGGGCGGCGGCACCCCCACGATGCTGCGCGGCTCGGACATGCGCCGGCTGATGGCGCGCCTGCGCGGCGCCTTCACGGTCGCCCCCGACGCCGAGATCGCGGTCGAGATCGATCCCCGCACGCTGACGCCGGCCGATGTCGAGACCCTGGCGGCGATCGGCGTCACCCGGGCGAGCCTGGGGGTGCAGAGCCTCGACCCCGAGGTGCAGCGGGCGATCCGCCGGCTCCAGTCGGTGGAGGAGACCGCCCGCGCGGTGGCCTGGCTGCGCTTCTCCGGCATCGAGGCGGTGAATGTCGACCTGATGATCGGGCTGCCGCACCAGAGCGTCGAGAACGTCCTCGCCACGGTGAACCACGCCGTGGCGCTGGAGCCGGACCGGGTCGCCTTGTTCGGCTACGGGCACGTGCCGTGGATGAAGCCGCACCAGCGGGCGCTGCCCGAGGCGGCGCTGCCGGGCCCGCGCGAGCGCCACGCGCAGTTCGAGGCGGCGGCCGCGCGGCTCGTGCGTGCCGGCTACGTCCGCATCGGCCTCGATCACTTCGCCCGCGCCGACGACCCCCTCGCTCTCGCGATGGCGGGCGGCGCTTTACGCCGCAACTTCCAGGGCTATACGGCGGACGCGGCCGACACGCTCGTCGGCTTCGGCGCCTCGTCGATCTCCAGCCTGCCCGGCGGATTGGCGCAGAACATCGCCGACATCGCCGCCTACGGGGATGCCGTACGGCAGGGCCGCCTCGCCACCGCCCGGGGCCTCGTGCCGACGCCGGAGGACCGCCTGCGCCGGGATGTCATCGAGCGGCTGATGTGCGACCTCGCCGTCGATCTCGATGCGATCTGCGCCTGGCACGGCGTCGTGCCCGAGACCGCGTTCGCGACCGAGCTGGACACCCTCGCCGAGCTCGTCCGCCTGGGCGTCGTGCGGCGGGCCGGCAACCGCATCGCGGTGCCGGAAGAGATGCGCAGCCTGGTGCGCTCGGCGAGCGCCGTGTTCGACGCCCGGCTGGCCGGGGGCGCGGGCCGGTACTCGACCGGCCTCTGAGCGGCCTCGCTCCGGGCGCCCCGGGGTGGGGGTCGGCGGAACGTCGGGTTGCGGCTCGGGCGCCCGAACGACCAGGCGCACCATCGACGCTGCGGCAACGGCGGATTAATCAGGGCCAAAGCCGGGCACTCCACGCCCGCCGCCAGCCCGAGCCACGCCCCATGAGCACCGACCGCGCCCCCGTGCCCCTCCGCCGCGCCACGCTGGCCTCCCTCGGCCCGCGCGTGCGGGTCCCCGCCTACGACGTGGCGCAGGTGCGGGCCGGCATCGTCCATCTCGGGCTCGGCGGGTTCCACCGGGCGCACATGGCCCGCTACACCCACGACCTGATGGAGCGCGACCCGGACGCCCTCGCCTTCGGCATCCTCGGGGTCGGGCTGATGCCGGGCGACCGGCGTATGATCGACGCCCTGGCGCCGCAGGACGCGCTCTACACCCTCGTCGAGCGCGAGGGCGCGGACGAGACCGTGACGGTCATCGGGTCGCTCGCCGGTGTCGCCTTCGCGGGCGAGACCACGGTGGCGGTGCTCGACGCGATCGACGACCCGGCGATCCGCATCGTCAGCCTCACGGTGACCGAGAACGGTTACTGCCTCGACCCGGCGACGAAGCGGCTGAACCCCGACCACCCGCTGATCCGGGCCGACCTCGCCGAGCCGGCGCAGCCGAAGAGCGCGATCGGCGTCATCGTCGAGGCCTTGCGGCGGCGCCGTGACGCCGGCCTGGCGCCGTTCACCCCGCTCACCTGCGACAACATCCAGCATAACGGCGACGTCCTGCGCGACGCGGTGGTGGCGCTGGCCCGGCTGCGCGACCCCGCTCTCGCCGCGTGGATCGCCGCCGAGGTCGTCTTCCCCTCGACCATGGTCGACCGCATCACCCCGGTGACCGCGCCGGCGGATGTCGCAGGCCTGACCGAGCGCCACGGCCTCGCCGACGGCTGGCCGGTCTTCAGCGAGACCTTCACCCAGTGGGTGATCGAGGACCGCTTCCCCGCCGGGCGTCCGGCCTGGGAAAAGGTCGGCGCGCAGTTCGTCGAGGACGTGGCGCCCTACGAGTTCATGAAGCTCAGGCTCCTCAACGGCAGCCACCTCGCGGTCTCAGGGTTGGGCCGGCTCGCCGGCACCGTCACCATCGACGAAGCGATGGCCGATTCCCGCATCAGCGCCGTGATGACCGCGCTGATGGACCGCGAGACCGGCCCGACCGTGCCGCCGGTCCCGGGCATCGATCTCGCCGCGTACAAGCGCACCCTCGTCGCACGCTTCGCCAACCCGGCGATCCGCGACACGGTGGAGCGGGTCAACACCGACGCGCCGCTCAACGTCCTGGTCGACCCGATCCGCGGCCGGCTGGCGCAGGGCGGGAGCATCGAGTTCCTGGCGCTCGCGCTCGCCGCATGGCTGCGCCGGGTGCGCGGCGAGGACGAAACCGGCGGCGCGATCGAGGTCCGCCACCCGATGGCGGCGCTCCTGCGCGAGAAGGCGATCGAGGGCGGCCCCGATCCACGCCCGCTCCTCGGCATCCGCCAGCTCTTCGGCGAACTCGGCGACGACCCGCGCCTCGTCGCGCCGGTCGCGGAGTGGCTCGGGATGCTCTATCGCCAGGGCATCCAGGCGACCCTGGACGAGGCGGCACGGCGGGCGCGGTGATGCGCGGCGGGGCGGTCTCTCGGGCCGCCCCGGTCACCGGCGCGACGGTGGGTTCCAGGCCGAGGGGTCGGTCTCCTGGACGGCCCTCGACCGACTCCACGCCCGGGCGATGCCACCGATCGCGGCGGTGACGAGGGCGGGGTCGCCGTCCTCGATTCCCGCACTTCTCCTTCGAACAACCATCTCAAGGGGCGACGATCTCTCGGCATCCCGTCGTTCCACAACTCCGCGACGAGAGATCATCCACCGAGAACCCGTGGAAGGCGATGCCGCAGCGGCACGTCCGAGCCCCCTCCCCGCTTGACGCCGTCCCGCCGGACCCTCACCAATTGCGCGCAAGGCCGCCACCCCTGCGGGAAGAGTGGCGCGACGGGAGGACATGACGTGACACGGACGCGAACCCTGCTGCTCGCCGCTTCCCTCCTCGCCGGCACACCCGCGCTCGCCGAGTCGACGCTCACCATCGCCACGGTCAACAACGGCGACATGGTGGTGATGCAGAAGCTGTCCTCGGCCTTCGAGAAGGCGCATCCCGACATCAAGCTGCGCTGGGTGGTGCTGGAGGAGAACGTGCTGCGCCAGCGCGTCACCACCGACATCGCCACCAAGGCCGGCCAGTTCGACGTGCTGACCATCGGCAATTACGAGGTGCCGATCTGGGCCAAGCAAAACTGGCTCGAGCCGATGGACGGCCTGCCGGCCGATTACGACGCCGACGATCTCCTCAAGACCGTCCGCGAGGGCGTGAGCCGGGACGGCAAGCTCTACGCGCTGCCGTTCTACGGCGAGAGCGCGATGACCTATTACCGCAAGGACCTGTTCGACAAGGCCGGCCTGACCATGCCGGAGGCGCCGACCTACGACGAGATCAAGGGCTTCGCCGCCAAGCTCACCGACAAGGCCAGCCAGACCTACGGCCTCTGCCTGCGCGGCAAGCCGGGCTGGGGCGAGAACATGGCCTACGTCACCTCGCTGGTGAACACCTTCGGCGGCCAGTGGTTCGGCGAGGGCTGGAAGACCACGATCGACACGCCGGAATGGAAGAACGCACTGACGTATTATACCGACGTGCTGAAGAATTACGGCCCGCCCGGTGCGACCTCGAACGGCTTCAACGAGAACCTGGCGCTGTTCGCCAGCGGTCGCTGCGCGATGTGGATCGACTCGACCGTCGCGGCCGGCCTGCTCTACGACCCGAAGCAGTCGCAGGTCGCCGACAAGGTCGCCTTCGCGCCGATGCCGACCGGCAGCTTCAAGGGCGGGCCGACCTGGCTGTGGAGCTGGAACCTCGGCATCCCGGCCTCCTCCAAGCAGAAGGACGCCGCCAAGACCTTCGTCGCCTGGGCGACCAGCAAAGCCTATGTCGAGAGCGTGGCGAAGGAAAACGGCTGGGTCGCGGTGCCGCCGGGCACCCGCGAATCGACCTACAAGAGCCCCGACTACCAGAAGGCCGCGCCCTTCGCGGGCTTCGTCCTGAAGGCGATCGACAGCGCCAACCCGAACGGCCAGACCAGGAACCCGCGGCCCTATACGGGGGCGCAGTTCGTGGCGATCCCCGAGTTCCAGGGCATCGGCACCCAGGTCGGCCAGACGGTCGCGGCGACGCTGACCGGCCAGCAGACGATCGATGCGGCGCTCAAGGCCGCGCAATCGGCCACCGAGCGGACGATGCGGCAGGCCGGGTATCCGAAGTAGGACCGAGCGCCCCCCTGACCCTGTGCTTGGACAGGAATGGCGCGTCCCCCTCTCCCGTGTGGGAGAGAGGTTAGGGGTGAGGGTGGCGCGCTTCAGAATCAAGCACTGAGCGTCGAGCTGCCAGCACGACGGTTCGAGCTTTAAGCGGAAGCGCGCCACCCTCGTGCGATCTTCAATCGCCCCTACCCCTCTCCCAAACGGGAGAGGGGATCCCGCGCCTTTTCTTATGCGGGACTACCCCGACCTCAAAAATCCGCGCGAGGCGACGACGGCCATGGCCACCCTCACCACCTCGGCGTCTGCCCCCGCCAAGGGCCGCCGCTTCAACGGCCTGCCGTTCATCGGCCCCTCGGTCACCGTGCTGCTGATCTGGATGATCGTGCCGCTGGTGATGACCGTGTGGTTCTCGCTCCAGCGCTACAACCTGCTCGACCCGACGGTGACGGGCTTTGCCGGAATCGACAATTACGAGTTCCTGGTCACCGATCCGGATTTCTGGGCCTCGCTCACTAACACGCTCCTCCTCGTCGGCTCGGTGCTGGTGATCACCGTGGTCGGCGGTACGCTGCTGGCGGTGCTGTTCGACCAGCCGTTCCCGGGCCGCAATCTCGCGCGCCTCTTCGCGATCGCGCCGTTCTTCGTCATGCCGACAGTCGCGGCGCTGATTTGGAAGAACCTGATGATGCATCCGATCTACGGCGTCTTCGGCGCCGTGGCTCGCGCCCTTGGCCTCCCCGCCGTCGACTGGTTCGCCGATTACCCGCTCGTCTCGGTCATCCTGATCGTGTCGTGGGAGTGGCTGCCCTTCGCGCTCCTGATCCTGCTCACCGCGGTCCAGTCGCTCGACCGCGAGCAGCTGGAGGCCGCCCGCATGGACGGGGCCGGCGCGATGGCGCAGTTTGTCTACATCGTGCTGCCGCACCTCTCCCGGGCGATCAGCGTGGTGGTGATGATCGAGACGATCTTCCTGCTCACCGTCTTCGCCGAGATCTACGTGACGACCGCGGGCGGGCCGGGCAACGCCACCACCAACCTCGCCTTCCTGATCTACGCCCGCGCCCTGCTGCAATACGATGTCGGGGGCGCCTCGGCCGGCGGCGTGGTGGCGATTATCCTTGCCAACATCGTGGCGTTCTTCCTCGTGCGCACCATCGCGCGCCGGCTGGAGGTGTAGGATGGTGAAGCAGAGCCTTCCCAAACGCATCGGCATCGCGGTGCTGGGCTGGGGCGCGGCCTTCGTGCTGTTCTTTCCGCTGTTGTGGATGCTGCTCACGAGTCTCAAGAGCGAGCCGGAGGCGGTGACCCCCTCTCTCACCTTCACGCCGACGCTCCAGAGCTACGGCGAGGTGCTGGCCCGGGCCGATTACCTGTCCTTCGCCCTCAACTCGGTGCTGATCTCGGTCGGCGGCACGGTGCTGGCGCTCGCGCTGGCGATTCCGGCGGCCTACGTCATGGCCTTCCACCCGACGAAGCGCACCCGCTCGACGCTGCTGTGGATGCTCTCGACCAAGATGCTGCCCTCCGTGGGCGTCCTGGTGCCGATCTACCTGGTGTTCCGCACCCTCGGCCTCCTCGATACGCGGCTCGGCCTCATCCTCGTCTACACGCTGATGAACCTGCCGATCGTGGTCTGGATGCTGTTCACCTTCTTCAAGGAGGTGCCGCACGACATCCTGGAAGCCGGGCGGATGGACGGGGCACGCACGGGGGCGGAAGTCTGGCACCTGCTCCTGCCGCTGACCCTGCCGGGCGTCGCCTCGACGGGCCTGCTCTCGCTGATCCTGTGCTGGAACGAGGCGTTCTGGAGCCTCAACCTCACCTCCTCGGCGGCGGCCCCGCTCACCGCCTTCATCGCCTCGTTCTCGAGCCCGCAAGGCCTGTTCTTCGCCAAGCTGTCCGCCGCCTCGACGGTGGCGGTGGCGCCGATCCTGGTCTTCGGCTGGCTGTCGCAGCGCCAGCTGGTGCGCGGCCTCACCTTCGGCGCCGTCAAGTAGGAGCCCTCGCCATGGCAACCCTTCGCCTGCGCGGCTTGCGCAAGAGCTACGGCACCACCGAGATCATCAAGGGCGTCGACCTCGACATCGCCGACCGCGAATTCGCGGTCTTCGTCGGCCCGTCGGGCTGCGGGAAGTCGACGCTGCTGCGGATGATCGCCGGCCTGGAGGAGATCACCGACGGCGACCTGTTCATCGACGGCCAGCGCATCAACGAGGTCGGGCCGGCCGATCGCGGGCTCGCCATGGTGTTCCAGTCCTACGCGCTCTATCCGCACATGAGCGTGCGCGACAACATGGCCTTCGCCCTCAAGCTCGCCGGCGCGTCGAAGGCCGAGCGCGCCGCCAAGGTGGCGGAGGCCTCGCGCATCCTCCAGCTCGACGCCTATCTCGACCGCAAGCCGAAGGATCTCTCCGGCGGCCAGCGCCAGCGCGTCGCGATCGGGCGGGCGATCGTGCGGCACCCCAAGATCTTCCTGTTCGACGAGCCGCTCTCGAACCTCGACGCGGCGCTCCGCGGCCAGATGCGAATCGAGCTGGCGCGGCTCCACCGCGACCTCGCCGCGACGATGATCTACGTCACCCACGACCAGGTCGAGGCGATGACGATGGCCGACAAGATCGTGGTGCTCAATGCCGGGCGCATCGAGCAGGTCGGCTCGCCGCTCGAACTCTACCATCACCCGGCGAACCTCTTCGTCGCCGGCTTCATCGGCAGCCCGCGGATGAACCTCCTGCCGGTGCGCGTGACGGGCACCGATCCGGCCGGGGTGCGGGTGGCCTTAGCCAGCGGCGGCGAGGTGGCGGTGCCGGTCGACGGCGCCCGCGCGGCGCCCGGCGGCGCCGTGACGCTCGGCATCCGCCCGGAGGCGCTGAAGCCCGGATCCGACGGGGCGCTCGCCGGCGAGGTTGCCCATGTCGAGCGCCTCGGCGGCCTGACGCTGGCGCATGTGGCGGTCGCGGACGGCGCCACCGTGGTGGCGCAGATCGAGGGCAGCGCGCCGGTCCGCACCGGCGAGCCGATCCGCCTGGCGGTCGACCCGGCGGCAACCCACCTGTTCGACGGCGACGGCCGCGCCCTGCCGCACCGGTCGCGGCACCCGCTGGCGGCGTGAGGATACCCCCATGATCCTGGTCTGCGGCGAAGCCCTGATCGACCTGTTCGTCGAGGCCGGGCGCCCGGCCCCCGAGCGCGGCGGCCTGCCGGCGCTCGCGGTGGCGGGGGGCTCGCCGTTCAACCTGGCGATCGGCCTGCGCCGGCTCGGCGCGCAGAGCGGCTTCCTGGCCGGCCTGTCCTCCGATGCCTTCGGGCGGATGCTGGCCGACCGGCTGGCGGCCGAGGGCGTCGACCTCGCCTTCGCCCGTGAGAGCCCCCGGCCGACCCCGCTCGCCATCGTGTCGACCGGCGCGGACGGCCACCCCGCCTACAGCTTCCACGCCGAAGCCTGCGCGCATGCCGATCTCAGGCCCGCCGACCTGCCGGCGGCTTTGCCCGAGACGGTCCGGGCGATCGCCATGGGGTCGTTCTCGCTGGTGGCCGAGCCCGTCGGCACGGCCTATGCGGTCTTGGCCGCCCGGGAGGCGCGGCGGCGGGTGATCAGCCTCGATCCGAACCTGCGCCTCGGCCTGATCCCCGATCTCGCCCGCTGGCATGCCCGGTTCGACGACCTCGTGACCCATGCCGACATCGTGAAGCTCTCGGACGAGGACCTGCGCGCCGCCTACGGGGCCGGGGCCGACGAGGCGGGAATCGCGAGGGGCTGGCTCGCGGCCGGCATCGCCCTCGTGGTCGTGACGGCCGGACCCGACGGAGCCCGGGCCTACCATGCCGGCGGCCTCGTCACCGTCCCGGGCCGCACGGTTACGGTGATCGACACGGTGGGGGCCGGCGACACCTTCCACGCCGCCCTGCTCGCCCGCCTCGACCGCGACGGCCGGCTCTCCCGCGAGGCGCTGCTCGCCCTCGACGCCGGCACCCTGCGGGACATCCTGTCCGAGGCGGTGGCGGCGGCGGGCATCACCTGTACCCGCCTCGGCGCCGACCTGCCGACCCGCGCCGACCTGCTGTCGGCCCTCGCCTGATGGTGTCCTGATGTATCTCGGTCTCGATCTCGGCACCTCCGGCCTCAAGGCCGTCCTGGTCGACGAGGCGCAAGCCGTGATCGGCAGCGCCACCGCGCCTCTCGCGGTGAGCCGCCCGCATCCGGGCTGGAGCGAGCAGGACCCGGCGCAGTGGTGGGCGGCCCTGGAGCAGGTCCTCGACGCCCTCAAAGGCCGCCATCCGGCCGAACTCGCGGCGGTCCGGGGCATCGGCCTGTCGGGCCAGCAGCACGGCGCCGTGCTGCTCGACGCGGGCGACCGCGTGCTGCGCCCCTGCATCCTGTGGAACGACACCCGGGCGACCGCCGAATGCACCGCCCTGGAAACGGCCTTCCCGGAGCTGCGCCGGGTCGCCGGCAACATCGCCATGCCGGGCTTCACCGCCCCGAAGCTGCTCTGGGTCCGCACGCACGAACCTGAGATCTTCGCGAAGACCGCCCGCGTCCTGCTGCCGAAGGCCTGGCTGCGCCTCGCGCTGACGGGCGAGGCCGTCGAGGAGATGTCGGACGCCTCCGGCACGCTCTGGCTCGACGTCGCCGCCCGGGCCTGGTCGCCGGAGGCGCTCACCGCCACCGGGCTCGATGCCGGCGCGATGCCGCGCCTCGTCGAGGGCTCGGCACCGGCCGGACGCTTGCGCCCGGACCTCGCTCGGCGCTGGGGCATGACGACCCCGCCGCTTCTTGCCGGCGGGGCCGGCGACAATGCCGCCGGGGCGGTCGGGCTCGGGGCGATCCGGCCCGGGGATGCCTTCGTGTCCCTCGGCACCTCGGGTGTCCTGTTCGCCGTCACCGACGGGGCGCGGCCCTATCCGGACGGCGCCGTCCACGCCTTCTGCCACGCCCTGCCGGGTTTGTGGCACCAGATGGGCGTGACCCTCTCGGCCGCCGCCTCGCTCGCCTGGTGGGCCGGCATCGCCGGCCGGGACGAGGCGGGCCTGGTGGCGGAGATCGGCCCGGTCGAGCGACCGAGCGAGGCCCTGTTCCTGCCCTACCTCGCCGGCGAGCGGACGCCGCACAACGACGGCGCGGTGCGCGGCGCCTTCGCGGGCCTGTCGGCGGGCCTGGAGCGGCCGGCCCTGACCCAGGCCGTGATGGAGGGCGTGGCCTTCTCGCTCCGCGACGGCCTCGACGCCCTGCGGGCCTCCGGCACGCGGATCGAGGCCGCGGACGTCATCGGCGGAGGGTCGCGGTCGCAGGCCTGGATCCGCATCCTGGCGAGCGTGCTGGACCTGCCGCTCAGCCCCCTCGCCGAGGGCGAGCACGGCGGCGCCTTCGGGGCAGCCCGCCTCGCGCGCCTGGCGGTGACGGGCGAGGCCCCCGAGGCGATCTGCACGGCGCCGGCCCGCGGGGCGGCGGTGCTGCCGGATCGCGGCCTGGCGGAGGCCTATGCGGAGCGGCTGGCGCACTATCGCGGCCTGTACCCGGCCCTGCGGGCGCTCGCGGGCTGACGCGCCCCTCCGTCCCCGAGGCGGATCCGCCGCCTCGGGGACGTTTCCCGTCGAGCGCCGGCGACACGGTCAGTCCCGCGGCCTCACGGCCGCTCCGGTTCCCGAAGCGGCCGCGGCGTCCGGGCCGGGCGTCGCGGCGGCCATCGCCGCCGCGGTGTCGAACAACTCCTCGAAGTGGATCGCCTTGCCGTTGCGGAATTGCCAGACATCGACCTTCCGGGTCTGCACGACCTTGCCCGTCGCCCGGTTCCGCCACGCGACGTCGCCCAGCACGACCACCCGGTCGCCCTGGGCGATGAACTCGGTCATGTGCGCGTGGATCATCTCCCAATCTCTCACCAGGTCGTCGAGATAGGCCTCGATCTCGGCCCGCGATGTCCGGCGGGCCGTGAACGCCAGTTCCGGGGCGCCGTCCGGCAACGATCTGAGTGTCGCATCATCGGCCATCAGGTCCAGCCAGCACCGGCCGTTCGCGGCCTTGCTGGCGGACCATTCGGCATAGGCATTCGTCAGAAGAGAGACATTCAAGTCTTCCTGGGCCATCGGACGTCCTCGGCGGTGCGTGCTGCGAATGGGCGATCCGGTCGGTTCGGCACGCTCACGACGATAGCATGCCGGGTCCGGAACGGCGTCCGATCCGGGCCGTCCTCACGGTGTCATGCCGACGGTCGCGAGACGACGACGCTTGCCCCGGTCACGGATAGCGCACCGGTGGCGGGTCCTCGGGGAGCGGGATGAACTCGGCGTCGTTCGGCACCGTGTCGAACCGGCCCTGGCGCCAATCCTCCTTGGCCTGGGCGATCCGCTCGGGCCGCGAGGAGACGAAGTTCCACCAGAGGTGCCGCGGCCCGTCCATCGCCTCGCCGCCCAGCACCATGACGCGGGAGGCCTCGCTCGCCCGCACGCTGATCCGGTCGCCGGGTCGGAAGACCAGGAGCTGGCCGGGGCCGAAGCCGTCGCCGGCGATCTCGATCGCGCCCGACACCGTGTAGATCGCGCGCTCGTCGTAATCGGCATCGAGCGGCAGGACGGCGCCGGCCTCGAGCGCCACGTCGGCATAGACCATCGGGGTCGAGGTCCGCACCGGTGAGCGCGCGCCGTAGGCCTCGCCGGCGATCAGCCGGACGGTCTTGCCCTCGGCAGAGACGATCGGCAGCGATGCGGCGTCGTAATGCTCGAAGGCCGGGGCGGTCTCCTCGTCGTTCGCCGACAGGGCGACCCAGCTCTGGAGGCCGAACAGCCGCGAGCCGGTCCGGCGCAGGGCGCTGCCGGTGCGCTCCGAATGGGTGATGCCGCGCCCGGCCGTCATCCAGTTCAGCTCGCCCGGGCGGATCGGCAACTCGGTGCCGAGGCTGTCGCGGTGCATGATCTCGCCGTCGAACAGGTAGGTGACGGTGGACAGCCCGATATGCGGATGCGGCCGCACGTCCATGCCCTGCCCGAGCAGGAATTCCGACGGCCCCATCTGGTCGAAGAAGATGAAGGGGCCGACCATCCGGCACTGGGTCGAGGGCAGCGCGCGGCGCACCGCGAAGGAGCCGAGGTCGCGCGAGCGCGGCACGATCAGGGTCCGGATCGCGTCGCAGCTGAAATGATCGCCGGGAACCGGATCGTCGGCACTGTGCCAGCTCATCGCGCGTGCTCCTTCTCGCTGAGTCCTGCGCCCTGTGTCGGGCCGGGCGCGTCGGATCGGCAAGAGATTGAGGCCTAACGGACGATTTGAAAATGGAAACGATCGAAACGCATCGTTTCGCCACTCGGGGGGATCGAGGGCCGCGACCGGTTCTTGCAGCACCGACTTTCACCGGTCGGCGGCTGTCCGGAGACCCCGGCGGGAAAGCTCCGCGCAATCCAGCGGAGGCACCGTGCATCCCTGCTGGCAGGAGGGATGAACGCATGCGCGACGACGCGCCGACGGAGGCGCAGGCGGCCGAGCGCCTGGCTCATCATCTCCTGGGGGAAGCCTATCGGGACCTCGCCGCGGTGCTGCTCGGTGTCGACGCCAAGGCGGCCGCGGGCCTGTTCCACGCCATCGAGGCGCGGACCGCGGACGCGCTCCGGGCGATCGTCGCGGAGAAGAGCGAGGGAACCGCCTCGACCCGCATCGCCCGCAGCGCCGGCAAGGCGCTCAGCGACCTGTTCGAGGAGGCGCATCGCCAGACCGGGACAAGCCGCAACGGGATTCCTGCCTCGCGAAAGGTGGCCTGACGCTCGACAGCGCCGGATTCCTGCCTTACGCAAGGATAGAGCGACGGCAACAAGTCACCGGCGGTCCGGCATGCGCAGGCTCTTGAGCATATTTCGCAAAATCGGTGGCCGGTCTCGCGGCGAAAATCTGCAACACGACAGAAACATCGGCGGACGGAGCGTCGGCCTGCCGACGCAAGTCGGCTTCGTCCTTATGCTCCTCCTGTGCGCTACGGAAGGCCGCGCCGCCGAGCGGCCACTCTGGCTGCGGGAGCCGGCCCTGTCGCCGGATGGCCGCCGGATCGCCTTCCGCGTCCGGGGCCGGATCTGGACCGTGCCCGCCGCCGGCGGCGAGGCGCGGGCGCTGACCCCCGCGGGTCTCCATGCCGAGACGCCGCTCTGGTCGCCCGACGGACAGAACCTCGCCTTCGCCGCCGACCGCTCCGGCGCCCTCAGCCTGTACAGCACCCCGACCGAGGGCGGCGAGGCGCGGCGCCTGACCTGGTCCTCCCTCGACGAGCGGCCGATGAGCGTCACGCCCGACGGGCGGGCGGTGCTGTTCGCCTCACGGCGCCTCGGCGACGCGACCCGCACCTTCGCGCCGCCGGGCATCTCCGAATACGCGGCCCAGGTCTATTCCGTGCCGCTGGCGGGCGGGCGCGAGACCCTGGTGCTGCCCAACGCCGCCCTCGACGCGGTATGGGACCCGGAGGGGCGGCGCCTGCTCTATACCAGCCCCAATATCGAGCAGCGCTTCCGCCAGCATCAGGTGTCGCAGGCGGTGCGCCAGGTCTGGCTCTACGATGCCGCCACCGGCCGCCACGAGCGCCTGACCGACGGCACCCGCGAGAACCGCGGCGCGGTCTGGCTGCCGGGCGGGGAGATCGCCTATCTCGGCGAGGCGTCCGGCACGCTCAACGTCTGGCGCCTGTCCCTGGCGGACAGGGTGCCGCACCCGGTCACGCATTTCGACGGCGCGCCCGTGCGCTTCCTCTCCGCCTCCCGCGACGGCGACCTCGCCTTCGCGCGGGACGGGCAGATCTACCGCCTGCGCCGGGGCGCTGCGGCACCGGAGCCCGTGCCGGTCACGGTGTCGGAGGCGACCTTTTCCGACGAGGTGCCGGCCCGCCTCTCGGATTTCAACGACCTTATCGCCTCGCCGGGCGGCCAGGAGGTCGCCTTGGTGGCCCAGGGCGAGATCTACGTCGCCTCGCGGGACGGGAAGTCGGTCAAGCGCATCACCCGCACGGCCGGCGAGGAGCGCGGCCCTGCCTTCTCGCCGGACGGCCGCCGCCTCGTCTACGCCGCCGAGCGGGACGGCCATTGGGGCCTCTACGAAGCGACCCCGGCGCAAGCCGACGAGCGAGGATTCGCGCAGGCGACGCGGCTGATCGAGCGGGCGCTGCCGACCCCGCCGGGCGATGCCTTCCGGCCGACCTGGTCGCCGGACGGAAGCCGCATCGCCTATATCCACGACCGCAGCGCGGTCCACGTCCTCGACCCGGCAACCGGCGCCGACCGGGAGGTGGTGCCGCCGGGGCGGTTCTATCCCTATCGCGATGCGTCGTGGTGGCTGTCCTGGTCGCCGGACGGGCGCTGGCTGGCGCTGCCGGTCCAGCTCGACCGGGGCTTCACCGACAACGTCGCGGTGGTGCCGGCGGACGGCTCGCTACCGCCCCGGCGGGTGGCGCCGGCGGGCGAGGGCCAGGGCGAGGCGCAGTGGAGCCCGGATGGCGGGATGCTGGTCTGGCGCAGCGAGCCGGAGGACCTGCATTCCGCCTCCGGCGCCGCCGAGCCCGCCGACATCGACGCGGTCTTCGCCTCGCGCCGGGCCCGGGACGCCTTCGAGGCCCGCCTGCGCGCGCCGGTCCTGCCCGAGGCGGCCACGACTTCCGCACCGGGCCGAGCGGCGGAGCCGGGAGCGGCAGGTCCCGCGCCGGAGCGGATGGCCGCCCGCCCGGCACCCGAGCCGCAGGCCTTCGACCCGGACGGGCTGGAGGACCGCCAGCACCGGCTGTCGCAGGGCCATGTCGACGTCGTCCAGGCCATGATGCTGCGCGACGGCATGAGCCTGCTCGTCGTCGAGCAGAGCGAGCGGCCGAAGGGCGAGGGCTACGCGCTCACCGGCACGATCCGCGACCTGCGCCAGGGCACCCGCCGGACGGTCTTCTCGGACGTGCCCGCCAAGCGCTATTCCCCGGTGCGGCTGAGCCGCGACCAGCGCACCCTCTCGTTCCTCTCCGGCAACGGCTTCACCGAAATCGACCTGACCAAGGGCACCTCGCGCCATGTCCGGGTCGAGGCCGAGGCGGGACACGATCCGGCGGCGCGTCTCGCGGCCGGCTTCGACCAGTATTGGCGCCTGACGCGGGCGAAGTTCCTCGATCCCGGGATGCACGGGGTCGATTGGGACGCGATGCGGGCCCGCTACGCCCGCTTCCTGCCGGCGCTGGCGGACGCCCGCGACCTCGCCGAGCTCCTGTCCGAGATGGCGGGCGAGCTCGACGCCTCGCATACCCGCGCTTTCCTGAGCCCGAGCGTGCCGCCGGGCGAGGAGACCGCCTCCCTCGGCCTCTTCTACGACGAGACCTATGCCGGTCCCGGCATGCGGGTGGCGGCGATCCTGCCCGCCGGCCCCTTCGATGCCGGCGACACGCGGCTCGCCCCCGGCGACGTGATCACGGCGATCGACGGTGAGGCCGTGCCCGAGGAAGGCGGCTTGCGCCGCCTGTTGCGCGGCACGAAGGACCGGCGGATCGAGGTGGCGTTCCTCAAGCCGGACGGGACGGCGTTGCGCGAGCGACGGGTGCCGGTGAGCCTGGAGCGCGAGCGCGACCTCGCCGTCGAGCGCTGGCGGCGGCGGCGCCGGGACGCGGTGGCGGCCCGTTCCTGCGGCCGCCTCGGCTACGTCCATGTGCGGGCGATGAACGCCGCCTCCTACCGCAGCACCTTCGCGGAGGTGTTCGGCCGCTTCGGCCAGGCCGAGGGGCTGGTGGTCGACGTGCGCTTCAACGGCGGCGGCAACCTGCACAACCAGCTGCTCACGATGCTCTCGGGCCGGCCCTACCTGACCTTCGCGCCCCGCTCCGGCCCGGTCCAGAGCGACCCGCGCGACCGCTGGATCCGCCCGTCCGCCGTGCTGATGAACGGCGCGAGCTATTCCGACGCCTCGATCTTCCCGCAGGGCTACCACGATCTCGGCATCGGCCCGCTCGTCGGCGAGCCGGTGGCCGGCACCGGCACCTTCGTCTGGTGGGTACCCTCGCCGATCGTGCCGCGGCTCACCTACGGGCTGCCGCAGATCCCGCTCTACCGCACCGACGGCACCCGGCTCGAGAACACCGACGTGCTGCCGGACCTCGCGAGCCCGGCCGACCCCGCCGCCTGGGCCGAGGGACGCGACCCGCAGCTCGATGCGGCGGTGGACCGGCTGCTCGGCGGGACCGGAGGGACCTGCCGAGCGGTAGGGGCTGCGGCGGTGCCGGGGTGACCCGAGGCCAGGATGGGATCAGTCTGGCGATATGAGTAGGTACCTTCGACCTCTCGCGGACATTTCGAGCAAGCTGACCCAGGATGGTAGTGGATATGAGGACGGCTTCGCCCAGCGAACTGGATCTTGTGAGAGCCTTGGAAGAGCGTCTGCATGATCCCGCCATTCGTAGCTCACAAGATAAGGTGGCCGCACTGCTGGCAGATGATTTTCTTGAATTCGGAAGATCTGGTGGAGCATACGGGAAAGATGAAGTCGTTCGCAGACTGGCTGCGGAGCAGGAATGCGAGCGATCGGAGCTGACCGCCTACGGATACGAGCTGAGGACCCTCTCTGCGGGCGTCGTGCTTTTAACCTATAGAACCGTTCGGAAGGTGGAAGGAGTACCGGACATGCATACGCTGCGCAGTTCGGTTTGGAAGCTGATCGACGGCAACTGGCAGATGGCATTCCATCAGGGAACGCCAACCGTTGCCGAAATCTAACGTCTGCCCACCCCCCAGCGGTCCTCTGCGAGGTCAGAGTGTTCGAGTTTCCGCGCTACAGAAAACTCTGCGGATCGACGTCGATCCCGACCCTGAGATTCCCCCGCACCTTCGGCCCCCGGGCGAGCCAATCGCGCAGATAGCTCTGGAGGTCGATCTCGCGCTCGGTCTTGACCAGGAGGCGGAAGCGGTAGCGGCCGCGCACCAGCGCGAGCGGCGCCTCGGCGGGGCCGAGCACCATCACGCCGGGCGGCGGCTCGGCGACGCGGGCGAGCGCGCGGCCATGGGCTTCCGCCGCCTCGCGGTCGGTGCAGGAGATCACCAAGGCTGCGAGGCGCCCGAAGGGCGGCAGACCGGCGACCTCGCGGGCGGCCGTCTCCTCGGCATAGAAGCGCTCGGCATCGCCCGAGATGAGCGCCGAGAGCACCGGGTGCTCGGGCTGGTAGCTCTGGACGAGCGCCCGGCCCGGCTTCTCGCCGCGCCCGGCCCGGCCCGTCACCTGCTGGAGCAGCTGGAAGGTGCGCTCGGCCGCGCGGGGATCGCCGGAGGTCAGCCCGATATCGGCATCGAGCACGCCGACGAGGGTGAGGTGCGGGAAGTTGTGGCCCTTGGCGACGAGCTGGGTGCCGACGACGATGTCGCAGCCGCCCTCGGCCACGGTCTGGAGCTCGGCCCGCAACCGCTCGGCCCCGCCGGGAAAGTCGCTCGACAGGACGATCACCCGCTTGTCCGGGAAGGTGGCGGAGACCTCCTCGGCGATGCGCTCGACGCCCGGCCCGCAGGCGGTCAGGTTGTCGAAGGTGCCGCATTCGGTGCAGGCCTCCGGGCGCCGCTCGGCATGGCCGCAATGGTGGCAGACCAGCGCCCGGCGGAAGCGGTGCTCGACGAGCCAAGTCGAGCAGTTCGGGCATTGGTAGCGATGGCCGCAGGCCCGGCACAGGGTGAGCGGGGCGTAGCCGCGGCGGTTGAGGAAGAGCAGCGCCTGCTCGCCCCGCGCGTTGGTCTCGGCGATGGCGGAGACGAGGCTCGGCGACAGGTAGCGCCCGCGCGGCACCTTCTCGGCCCGCATGTCGATGGCGCGGATCTCCGGCAGGCGCCGTCCGCCGAAGCGCTCGGGCATCACCACCCGGCGGTAGCGGCCGCGCTCGGCATTGACCCGGGTCTCGATCGCGGGCGTGGCCGAGGCCAGGACCACGGCGGCATTCTCCAGCTTGCCGCGCACCACCGCCATGTCGCGGGCGTGGTAGCAGACGCCGTCATCCTGCTTGTAGGCGCCCTCGTGCTCCTCGTCGACGACGATCAGCCCGAGCTTGGCGAACGGCAGGAACAGGGCCGAGCGGGCGCCCACCACCACCTGCACCTCGCCGGAGGCCACGCCGGCCCGGATCTTTTCGCGACGACGCCCGCCGATTCCGGAATGCCAGGCGGCGGGCCTGACCCCGAAGCGCTTGGCGAAGCGGTCGAGGAACTGCGCCGTGAGCGCAATCTCCGGCATCAGCACCAGGGATTGCACGCCCCGGCGCAGGGCCTCGGCCACCACCTCGAAATAGACCTCCGTCTTGCCCGAGCCGGTCACGCCTTCGAGCAGCGTCACGCCACCCTCTCCCGCCGCCCCCCCGCCGGCGGGCGGGGCAGTGAGAGTGGCGATCAGGGCGCGAGCCGCCTCGGCCTGGGGCTCGGAGAGGGGATCGTGCGGATGATCGGGATCGGGCGGCTCGGCGACCCGTTCGGGGGCGAGCGCCACGGTCTCCAGCACGCCGTCGTCGATCAGCCCGTCCACCACGCTGGCGCTGACGCCGGCCTCCAGGCTGAGCGCCCGCTTGCCCCGCACCACGCCGTCGGCCGCCACCGCCACCACCTTGCCCCGCGCCGGAGTCATCCGGCTCGGCGGCATGCCGGTCGCGCGGACGCCGACCTTGGCGGTCTCGGTGCGGCTCTCCTCCGGCAGGCGGAGCGCCATGGCGAGCGCCGAGCCCTTCGGCGCCAGGGTGTAGCGGGCGATCCACTCGACGAGGCGGCGGAGCGCCGGGCTCAGAGGCTCGACACCGATCCGGCCGGTGACCCGCCTCAGGTTCGAGCCGGCGCCGTCGCGCAGGCTCCACACGACACCCACGATCTCGCGGGGCCCGAGCGGCACCTGCACCACGTCGCCCTCCGCCAGCGCCAGCTCGGGCGGCACGGCGTAGCTATAGGCCTGGTCGAGGGCGAGCGGGATCAGGACGTCGGCGATCGGGGCGGTCATCGGGCTGTGCAGTCGGGCGGCATCACCCGTTCATATAGGAACGGTCACGCCGGCGCGCCGCCGGATGCCTCCGATCCCGACGCCTCGTCGTCCTCGCCGATCCGCCGCCGCACGCCCCACTCGGCGAGAATCGCGTTGAGGTCGTCGAGGACGAAGTGGCGGGCGCTGTCCTGGTCGTAGCCCTCCTCCAGGAGGGAATCGTACTCGGTGAAGACGTGGCGGGCATACGACACCATGCCGAGCCAGGCGGCGGTCTCCGGCGCCGCGTTCCGCAGGCCGGTGCTCGCCAGCGCCCGATCGACGATCGCTTCCGCTTCGAAGTCCGGCACCTTGGGGGCGAGGCGGGCGAGCGCCGCCTCGACCGCGTCGCGGCGCGTCGGGAGCGCGCGGGGCGCGGGATCGGGGCGTCGGGTCATCGGCGTCCTTCGCGGGCGGGAGGCCGACCCTGCCGGAGCGGACCGGTCCTGTCACCCCCGGGCACGCGGGTGCCAACCGGCGACGAGTGAGGACATGTGCGGACGCGCGCCAGACACCGACCCGGATGCGCCGATCGGCGCCGGTGTCCCTGCCGGCCGAAAGATGCATAAGGGAGGACGATTGCCCGTTCCGCCGTCCCGCGACCCAGCGGGCGGCGCCCGAGACCCACCATGCGCCTTCTCCTCGCCACCACCCTCCTCGCCCTCGCCGCCGGCACCGCCTCGGCGCAGACCGAGGCCCCCGCCCCGCTCGGCACGCCGCCCGCGGGCGTCACCGCGCCCGACGCGGCGCCGGCCGCGCCCGCCGCCGGCCGGCGCCAGCCGCGCCGGGTCGACGGTGCCGCGCAAGGAGCGGCCAAGCCGGCCGCTCCCAAGCCCGACTCGGCCGAATCCCTGCGCAAGGCCCAGGCCGCGACCGCGGCCCGCGACAAGGCCTGGGACGTGCGGATGAAGCGCACCCTCGGGTCGATCTGCCACGGCTGCTGAGCCCGGCCGGGCGTCCGACGCGGGAGGCGTGCCGATGATCCGCTTCGAGGGTGCGGGCAAGACCTATCCCGGGCAGACCAGGCCTTCGCTCGACGCCTTCGACCTCGCGGTCGAGGCCGGCACGACCTGCGTGCTGATCGGCCCCTCGGGCTGCGGCAAGTCGACGGCGTTGCAGATGGTCAACCGCCTGGTGTCGCCGAGTGCCGGCCGGGTTTGGGTCGAGGGGCGCGACGTCGCCGGACTCGATCCGATCGGCTTGCGCCGCCGCGTCGGCTACGTCCTCCAGGGTGTCGGGCTGTTTCCGCACCGCACGGTGGCCCAGAACGTCGCGACCGTGCCGGGCCTCCTCGGCTGGACCCGGCCCCGGATCCGGGAGCGGGTCGACGCGATGCTCGACCTCGTCGGCCTCGACCCCGGCGAGTACCGCGACCGGCGGCCGGACGCGCTCTCGGGGGGGCAGCGCCAGCGCGTCGGCGTCGCCCGGGCGCTCGCCGCCGACCCGCCGGTCTTGCTCATGGACGAGCCGTTCGGTGCCGTCGATCCGGTCGCCCGCGCCCGCCTGCAGGACGAGGTCCGGGGGATCCTGGTCAAACTCAAGAAGACCGTGCTGATGGTCACCCACGACATCGATGAGGCGGTGCGGATGGGCGACACGGTCGCGCTGATGCGCGAAGGGCGCCTCGTCCAGGTCGCGCGGCCTGAGACCCTGCTCGCCGCCCCCGCCGACGCCTTCGCGGCGGAGTTCGTCGGCGGCGACCGGCTGCTGCGCCGCCTCTCGCTGCTCCCTGCCCGCGACCACGCCGAGCGCGAGGCCGCCGGCGACGCGCCGCGCCTTCCCGCGGACGCCTCGCTCAAGGACGCCCTGGCCCTGATGCTGGCGAGCGGGCGGGAACGGGTCGGGCTCGGCGAGGGCTCGGTGACGCTGTCGGGCCTGCGCGCCGCCGCGGAGGCCGCTCCTCCGGGATGAGCGGCGGGTGCGCCTCGCGCGGGGCATCGCACCATCCGTCGCGAGACGACGACCTTCGGTCCCGAATCGTCGCCGGATTCGAGGGTCCCGGACCCGGACCGGAGGCAGCCTATACCGACCGTGTGATCCCTCCATCGACCCGCAGGTTCTGCCCGGTGATGTAGCCCGCCCCCTCGGAGGCCAGGAAGGCGACCACGGCGGCGATCTCGTCCTCGCGTCCGTAGCGGCCCATCGGAATCCGGTCGCGGATGCCCGGCTTCTCCGGCAGGCTGTCGATGAAGCCCGGCAGAACGTTGTTCATCCGGATGTTGTCGGGGGCGTAGCGGTCGGAGAAGAGCTTGGTGAAGGCGGCGAGCCCCGAGCGGAAGACGCCCGAGGTCGGAAAGGCCTGCTCGGGCTCGAAGGCCGCGAAGGTCGAGATGTTGATGATCGTGCCGCCGCCCTGGCGTTGCATGATCGGCGTGACGAGGCGGGTCGGCCGCACCACGTTGAGAAAGTAGACCTCCATCCCGCGGGTCCAGTCCTCGTCGGTCAGGTCGAGCAGCGGGCCCTTGGGCCCATGGCCGGCGCTGTTGACCAGCACGTCGACCCGTCCCCACCGCGCCATCGTGCCCTCGACGAGGCGGGCGAGATCGTCCGGCGACCGGTTCGAGCCCGTCACCCCGAAGCCGCCGAGGGTTTCGGCCAGGGCCTCGCCCTTGCCCGACGAGGACAGGATTGCGACCCGGAACCCCTCCCCCGCCAGCTTGCGGGCGGCCGCGGCCCCCATGCCGCTGCCGCCGGCGGTGACGATGGCGACGCGCTCGTGGCTCATGATGCTGCTCCCGGTTCTCGACGCCGCCTGCATGCCACGGGCGGGCCCGGGCGTCACGGCGCCGCCGGGCTCAGCCTCTCGACGGGCAGGCCGGCCTCGCCCCAGCCGTCGGTGCCGTCCGGGTACCAGTGGACGTGGCGGTAGCCCAGCGCCAGGGCGCGCTTCGCGGCGTTCCACGACATCCAGCAATTCCGTTGGCAGAACAGCACGATGGGCGTGTCGAGCCGGCCCTCGGTCGCCGCCGCGAGGCCGCTCCGAAAATACGCCTCGGTCTGCGGCGCCAGCGCGCCGAAGCCGGTATTGGGCAACCAATGGGCGTGCGGGATGCTGTCGTGGGGCGCATCGCGCCAGATCGTGCCGGGGGGCAGGGTCGTGGGCCGGGGCGGGCGCGGCAGCACGTCGACGAAGGCGGCGCCGGCCCGCCACAGCCGCTCGGCCTCCGGCGTCGTGACCGTCTGGGCGCCGCGCAGGGTCGCGGGCGTCGGACTCCGAAAGTCTTCCTGGCGGTACCCGTCGGGCTCGGGCGGCGCGGCGGCCGCGCGGCCGACGGTCGCGGCCGGCACCAGGGCCGAGAGCATCAGAGCAAGGACCGCGAGCGGCCGCCTCACGGTTTCGGTTCCGCCGGCAGCAGCCGGTTCTCCTCCTCGTCGAGGAGCGGCACGGCGTAGTCGCGCAACACCGCCTCGATCTCGGCCCGGCGTTTGCGCAAAGCGGTGTTGAGGATCCGCTTCCACTCGTTCTCGCCGTGCCGCACGCCCATGGCGATGCGGTAAGCCAACGGCGGCCGGTCGGGCTCGCGCAGCAGCGGCACCAGGTCGAGGCCGCCGGCCTGCTTGCCGGCTTCCTTGGCGAGCCAGCCGGCGGCGGGCCCCCACAACACCGCGGCGTCGAGCTTGCCCGAGGCGACGTCGGCGACGATCTCGGCCGAGACGGTCTGGTACTTGCGCGCCGGGTCGAACTGATACGGCGAATAGGGCTTCATCGTCGGCACCAGGCCGACGGCCCCCATCCGCTCGACCGGGGGCGTGCCGACGATCACGCCGATCGCCTTTGCCTTGAGGCGCGGATCGTCGAGCCCGGTCAGTCCCTCGAAGGTGCCGTGGCGCGACACCAGGACGTAAAGCGAGCGGTAATAGGGGTTGGTGCTCTGCACCAGCTCGTTGCCGAAGGCCGAGCCGACGATGACGTCGCACAGGCCGGTGCCGAGGGTGTTGCGCACGAAGCCCGGCCCCTGCGTGAGCCAGTAATAGCGCAGTTTCACCTTCAGCTCGTCGGCGATGATCGCCGCGATGCGGTTCTCGAACCCGTCACCCTTGCGCTCCGAGAACGGCATGTTGCCGGGATCGGCGCAGACCCGCAGGGTATCGGTCGTGACGAGATCCGGCAGGTTCTGCGCCCGCGCCGGGGCGGCCAGCGCGAGGCCGGCCGCCAGGACGAGTGCCGTGAGAGGTGCCCGCGTCATCAGCCGCCCAGGCACTCCTTCTCCTGCTTGCGCGCCGCTTCCGGCTTGTCTTCCTTCTCGCCCGGCCGGATCCGGCCCATCGCGCCGGCGGCCCGCGCCTTCAGGTAGACGTAGATGTCGTCCATGTAGCAGGTGACGTTCTTGTTGTCGCCGAAGGCCGGCATGACCTTCTGGGTCGAGGCGTTCACGTCCTGCTTGCCGCCGACGACGATGCCGACGAATTCCTCGTAGGAGAGGGACTTCAGCGAGTCCTTGAGCGCCGGAGCGTAGGTCGAGCCCATGCCGTCCGGGCCGTGGCAGACGTGGCACTCGGCGTGATAGCGGCGGTACCCCGAATAGGCGTACCAGTCGACCTTCTTGCCGTTGTCGGTGACGTGGAAGGTCGGGGCGCCGGCGGCGTCGAAATACTTGCCATCCTCCACCTTCACGGCGGCATCCTTGGCGAGCAGCTTCTCGTCGGGCTCGGCGGTCTTGTCGTTGGGGTTGAGTTGGTTGGCCAGCGCCGGATCCGGCTTGGCATCGGACTTCTTGGCATCCTCAGCATGTACGGCAACCATCGCGACGGTTGCTAGGGCGAGGCCGGCCGCGAGCGGCCGCAGGACAACTTTGCTGAGGTGACGCAAAGGACGCTTCTCCCTGATATCATTGAGCTGCCGCCAAATCGGCGTTCCGCAACCCTGATGATAATCTAATCATAAGGAGGCCGGCGCGGATACCCGCGCCGGCCCGGACTTAGGTCTGAGGCAAGGAGGCCGAAGCGGCCTCCTGCCGGTCCCCGCGCGATCAGTTCGGCAGGGTGAAGACGGTCAGCTGGCCGCCGAGGTTGGTGTAGCTCGACAGGGCGGCGTAGCCGCCGACCGCGCCGAGGCCGGCATTCGGGTCGGTGAGGCCGGCCGCGAGGCCGATGCCCGCCCAGCCGCCGACGCCCGAGAGGACGGCGACCTGCTGCTTGCCCTTGTGCTGGTAGGTCATCACGTTGCCGATGATGCCCGACGGGGTCTTGAACTTGTAGAGTTCCTTGCCGGTCTTGGAATCGACCGCCTTCAGGTAGCCTTCGAGCGTGCCGTAGAACACCACGTCACCCGCGGTGGCCAGCGCGCCCGACCACACCGAAAACTGCTCGGGCACCGACCACTTGATCTTGCCGGCCACGTTGTCCCAGGCGATGAAGTTGCCCATGCCGCCGTGGCTGTTGGGCGCCGGGTACATCGACAGGGTCGCCCCGACATAGGGCTGGCCCGGGGTGTAGCTCACCCGGAACGGCTCGTAGTCCATGCAGACGTGGTTGGTCGGCACGTAGAACAGGTTGGTCTTGGGCGAGTAGGCCGCCGGCTGCTGGTCCTTCGAGCCGAGCGCCGCCGGGCAGATGCCCTTGGAGTTGGTGTCCTCGCCGTTCTGGTCGGTCGAGTACTTGGCGACGACGAGCGGACGGCCGTAGGTCTTCGAGGACTTGTCCTGGTCGACCTTGGTGGCCCAGTTCACCGCCGGATCGTACTTCTCGGCGACGAGCAGCTCGCCGGTGGCCCGGTCGAGGGTGTAGCCGAAGCCGTTACGATCGAAGTGGGTCAGGAGCGGACGCTCCTTGTCGCCGACCTTCTGATCCGTGAGGATCATCTCGTTGATGCCGTCATAGTCCCACTCGTCGTGGGGGGTCATCTGGTAGACCCACTTCGCCATGCCGGTATCGGCGTCACGGGCGAAGATCGTCATCGACCACTTGTTGTCGCCCGGGCGCTGCTTCGGGTTCCAGGTCGAGGGGTTGCCGGTGCCGTAATAGACTAGGTTCAGCTTCGGATCGTAGGAGTACCAGCCCCAGGTCGAGGCGCCGCCGGTCTTCCACTGGTCGCCTTCCCAGGTCTTGATCGACGAGTCCTTGCCGACCGGCTTGCCGAGCTCGGTGGTCTTCTCCGGGTCGATCTTCATCTCGGCGTCGGGCCCGACGTTGTAGGCGCGCCAGGCCTGCTTGCCGGTCTTGAGATCGTAGGCGGTGATGTGACCGCGGATGCCGTACTCGGCGCCCGAGATGCCGACGATCAGCTTGTCCTTCACCGGCATCACGGTGGCGGTGTTGGTCTCGCCGACCTTCGGGTCGCCGTTCTGGACCGACCAGTTCACCTTGCCGGTCTTGGCGTCGAGCGACACGATGGTGGTGTCGGCCTGGTGCAGGAAGATCGCGCCGTCGGCATAGGCCAGGCCACGGTTCACCGTGTCGCAGCACATCACCGGGATGACGTTCGGGTCCTGCTTCGGCTCGTACTTCCAGAGGATCTTGCCCTCCTGGTTGAGGTCGAGCGCGTAGACGATGTTCGGGAACGGGGTGTGGACGTACATCACGTCGCCGACGACCAGCGGTGCGCCCTCGTGACCGCGCAGCACGCCGGTCGAGAAGGTCCAGGCCACCTGCAGCTTGTTGACGTTGCCGGTATTGATCTGGTCGAGCTTGGAATAGCGCGTGTTGGCGTAGTCGACGGTCTGAAGGACCTGCTCGGCCGGGTTGGCCGTGCGCTTCAGGACGTCGTCGTTCGCGAGCGCCGGGACGGCACCGAGGATGCCCGCGCTCACCGCAAGAAGATGGACCGCTCTCATGGATTCCTCCGACAGGTGCATTCCGCTGCGCGCCCCCGATGGGGGCGCATCAAGCCGTTTCCTGCTGTTTGCGTTTGGGGATGTCGTTGGCCTCGGCAGCGTGTCACAACCGGCCGCCAGCGGGACTGGCGCGAGAGGTGCCCGGGCGGGGCCTGCCGTGTCTGCGAACCGAACACCGCCTTCCCCTGGCGGCACCGTTGAAACCGAAGCTTGAAGGAACTCTAAGAGAAATTGGGACGCCGTCAACACACCAGCCTGCCGCAGGGTGGCCTCCCGCGGCTCCCAAATTCATAACTAAGGTATATATCCCGTT
Organism: Methylobacterium sp. 142-1Y; assembly: GCF_057747795.1. Taxonomy (NCBI): domain Bacteria; kingdom Pseudomonadati; phylum Pseudomonadota; class Alphaproteobacteria; order Hyphomicrobiales; family Methylobacteriaceae; genus Methylobacterium; species Methylobacterium sp. 142-1Y. Next base: position 3,506,929 of record NZ_CM173224.1, read on the forward strand.
GCATGCTGCGGGGCAGCATCGAGATGGTGCCATGCAACATCAACGGTTCGTGTACGGACTTGTTGGCCGGCGAACGAGCACGATTCGCCGCACGAGCCTAACCGTAAGTCGTCGACTATTCCCATTCCAATTCCTGGTAGGCGGTCGTGGCGTTGCGGGCGTTGAAATCGTCGAACAGAGCCCAATCGCCCGCCTCTCCCGCCGCCGCCCGGCCGGCCTCGCCGATCGGCGTCCCGTCCCGCACCATCGCCCGCACCTGCGCCTCGAGGACCGCGAGGTAGCGGTCGATCGGCCCGGCGGCGGCGGGCCACGGGACGGCGGCGGGGCCGTGGCCGGGCACCACCCGGGCGGCGGGCCGCGCCCGCAGGGCGCGCAAGGTGGCGATCCAGCCGGTGAGCCGCCCGTCGAGGGCCGGCACGTGGCCGACGAAAAGCAGGTCGCCGAGGAACCAGGTCTCGGTGGCCCCGTCGCGGACCGTCAGGTCGCTGTTGGTGTGGGAGGTCGGCCAGGCTTCGAGGTGGAGCGCCCGGCCGCCGAGGTCGAGGTCGAGGGCGCCTGAGACCAGCAGGGTCGGCGGCACGATCCGGGTGCCGGCAAAGTCGGGCCCGACGAGGTCGGCATTGGCCCGCAGGTAATCCTGCGCCCGTGCCGCCAGGGCCTCCGGCAGGGCGCGGTGGCCGACGAAGGTCGTGCCGTCCGTGGCGAAGGCGGCGTTGCCCAGCACGTGGTCGGGATGGACGTGGGTGTTGACCACATAGCGCACCGGCAGGGCCGTGCGCTGCCGCAGCGCCGCGCGCAGGCGCTCCCCCGCCCGCAGGCTACCGCCGGTATCGATCACCGCCACGGCGTCGCGCCCGATCACGAAGCCGACATTGGCGATGGCCCCGTCATTGCCGCGCCCGGCGAGTGCGTAGGGCGCCGCATAGACGAAGACGCCCGGCGCGACCTCCTGCATCGGCAGGGGCGTTGCCTCGCCGGCCTGCACGGCATCGGCCCGTGCCGACGATGCGACCACAATCAGGACGAGGAGGAGCGCGGTGACGATCCTCACGCGGCACCGGTCTGCGCATCCCCCGCCTGCGGCGGCGCCAGGGGAGTGAACAGGGTGCGGTCGGGCTTGAGGTCGAGGAGCGGCGTGCCGTCGAGGCAGTCGAGCCCGCGCACGTGCAGGTTTCCGTCCTCGACCCCGATCAGCCGGACGATGCTGGTGCCGATCGGGTTCGGCCGCACGGGCGAGCGCAGCGAGAAGGTGCCCCGCGTCGTGCCGTCGCCGGCCGGGCTCTGGCGCACGAGGTCGCGCCGCGACCGGTCGAGCCAGTACAGCACCTCCAGGCGCTCGTAGAGGGCGACGCCGTCGAGGGCCTCGCGCCAGGGGGGATAGACCTCGATCCGGCAGAGAGGCCCGTCGGGCCGGCCCTGGCGCGGGCAGACGAGGCGGTCGGTCCAGGGGGTGCGGATGCGGCCGATGAAGACGAGGCCGGCATCCAGCGCGGCGGGAGGCGCGACCGCGACCTCGCCGGCCCGGATCTCGTTCAGGCGCACCATCGGACATCGTCTCCCCGGGGGTCGTTCTCCCCCGTCGTGCAGGTCGGGCGCTGACGGAGATGTTCAGACTGCGCCGGCCCGACCTGCCGCCGGCCCGACCCGCGGGGGCAGTCGTCGGGCCTAGCGTCGAGACCCTAGAGCAGCGTCGGCTCGCCTGGCAATCGCCGGACGGGATAGGCCGTCGCGCCTGGGCGCCGGCGCCTCAATAGGTCGCGAAGATCTCCCGCAGCGTCGCAGGGTCGCGCGTCGTCGTGAGGGCCAGCGCCAGGAGGATGCGGGCCTTCTGCGGCGTCAGGTTGTCGGCGCTGAGGATGCCGAGTTCGGCCAGCCGCTCGGTGTCCGGCACCACGCCGCTGCCGGCGCGGGTCGATTGCACCACGGCGAGGCCGGCGGCGACCGCCTCCCTCAGGGCCTCGGCCTCCGCCGGCGGGGTCATGCCGGGAGCGAGCCCGGCCGAGACGATGCCCCGTGCGCCGGCATGCGCGAAGGCCCGCACCGCCGTGCCGTCGGCATCGGCGTAAGCATAGGAGATATCGACCCGCGGCAGGGCGTCGAGGCCCCGGATGTCGAACGGCGTCCCGGGGGCATGACGGCGCTCGGACCTGCGGTAGTAGCGCACATGCGGCCCGTCGACCTGGCCGAGCACGCCGAAATCCGGTGTCCGGAAGGTCTGGAGCCGGGCGACCGAGGTCTTGGTCACCTCGCGGGCGGCCTGGATCTCGTCGTTGAGCACCACCAGCACGCCCCGCCCGCGGGATTCCGGCGCGGCGGCGGTCCGCAGGGCGGCGACGAGGTTGAGGGGGGCATCGCTCGACAGGGCGCTGATCGGCCTCTGCGAGCCCACCACCACCACCGGCACCGCGACCGTGAGGGTGAGGCTCAGCGCGTAGGCGGTCTCCTCCAGGGTGGCGGTGCCGTGCCCGATCACGATGCCGGCGAGGTCCGGATGCTCCGCCACCAGGCGCTCGCAGATCAGGACCAGCTCGCGCCAGTCGGAGAAGCCGATCCCGGGGCTCGTCACCGCCCGGAAGCGCACCGGCACCACCTCGGCGACGGTGGCGGCCTCCGGCACCCGGCCAAGAATCTCCTCCGCCTCCAGGCGTCGGCCGGTGGCGGTGTAGTCGAGGATGTCGAGGGTATCGCGGCCCACCGACGAGAGGGTGCCGCCGGTCCCGATGAAGGCGACCTTGGGGAGTGCGGTCATTCTGCTGGATTACCTCGTGTGTGTGCCGCTCCGGCTGGCACGAACCGGGCCAGCCTCGTTGCCGCAGCCCGGCATATCGAACAGGGCCGAGAGGCCGCAGGCCGAGCCGAGCATCCGCCGACCGCTATGGCCGACGCCCGGCACCACGTGGAGGGGTTGCCGCAGGTCGGGATGGCGCGCCTTCAGGGCCGCCCGGTAGAACTCGCCGCGGGCGAGCCGGAACGGCCCCTGCGCCTCGGCCATGCAGCTCTTGTCGAGGGCCGGGTGGTCCGGGTCGGTGTCCAGGCCGCCGAGCAGGTAGGTCACCGGCCGGGCGACGTAGGCCGCCTCGAGCGCCCCGGGGTCGGCCCCGGCGGCGTAGCGCGGCAGATCCTGCACGCCGTATTTCCAGCGGTCGTAGCCGGGGCAACCGGCGGTCGGGCCCGGCCGCTCGGGGGTGAAATAGGCATAGCTGCTCGGATTGGCGACGACATAGCTCACGCGCACGCCCTGCCGCGCCAGGGCGTCGCCGGCCCGGGACAGGACGGCGTAGCGCTGCGCCACCTGCCCGCCGCCGGAATGCCCGGCGACGACGATGCGCGACAGGTTCGGGAAGCGGGTCCGGTCGCCGAGGCGGGCCAGGATCGCGTCGAGGGCATCGAAGGAACTGAGGGGCTTGGATCCGGGAAGATGAGATCCGGGAAGATTGGGCCCGAGCGCGTCGTCCCCGCCCTCCCAGCCCTCGCGCGTCCAGCGCAGCACGTCCTGCGGCAGGTCGTAGGCCTCCCAGTCGGTGCGGCTGAGGAATTGCGGCGCCACGATCAGCGTGCCCTCGCCCGCCGGGCCGGCGGCCTCCCGGGCGGACAGGCCGGTCTCGAAATAGGTCGCGGCGTCGCGCAGGCGGCCATGGAGCACGATCACCGCCCGGGTCACCTCCGGGTGGCGCCCCTCCAGGTCGGCGGAGGCGAAGAGCGGCAGACGCGCGCCCGGCGCCACCGTAAGGCTCCGGTCGGCGAGGACCGCGACGGGCCCGTGGTGCCGGCCCGCACCGTCGGCGGCCTCGGGTCGGCCGACCGACGCCGCGAGCAGGAGGGGCACCGCGATCAGGAGCTGGCGGATGCGGAAGGACGGCATCATCGCGCCTCGACCGATGGGGCGCCGCCCGAGCGGCCTTGTCCGGGATGAATGGTGCCGGCGGAGGGGATCGAACCCCCGACCTTCGGTTTACAAAACCGCTGCACTACCGCTGTGCTACACCGGCTGGACGGCGCAAATATCTGCCATGGCTGGCAAATCGCGGACATCCGGGGCGACATAAACCGCGTTTGCGCGCGTCTCGTCAAGGCACAAAACTCGGGTCCGCCGAGCCGGGCGACCGGCCTAAGCAGCCTTGCGTCGGCAGACCAACGCTTCGTCCGCTTAGATCCTTGTTTTGTCGCAGATTTTTTCCGCAAAACCGGTGGCGACTTTTGCGAAATCCGCTTAGCCGCCGGGCGTCTCGCCCGTCTCCACACCGGAGGCGGCCTTGAGGGCGATGCGGCCCGGCCCGGACTGCCGGCGCTCGGCCGCCTCGCGCATCAGGAGGTGGGCCTGCTCCGTCAACGCGTGGCCGATGTCGGACATCCTGTCCGCCGTCTCTTCGGGCAGGTTGGTCGCCCGGCGGGAAAGCTCGACGAGGGGTTCCGTCTGATCGACGATGAGCCCGAGGGCCCGGACGAGCCCGGGCAGCATCGCGGCGACGTCGTCGACGGACGGGAGGGGGCGCTGGGTCATGGCCGGTTGAAATCCTTCACGCCACCAGAGCCGGTGCGGGACGGTGGACGAGCACGGGTGTCGGATCGCCCCGCATCTCGCCGAGCCGGCGGATGGTGCGGGCGTCGAAATGGGCCTGCCCCGCCAGCGTGCGCTTCCCATCGATCTCGGTCGGCAAGCCGAGCGGAACGACGCGGAAATACGCGTCGAGAAAGGGTCCCAGATACGACATCGGCATCAGCGTCGTCACGCTCGATACGCCATTCGCCATCCCCCATTCGACGATGCCGGCCAACAGCCGCATCGTGACCAGGCGGGACGTGCCGCGGGCGCGATGGGATGGAGCGACGGCCTGCCGGGTCCACTCCCAGACGTGAGGCCCTCGTGGAATCTCCTCGCAGACGTGCGGAAACACTTCCGACAGCAAATGCGGACCAATGGTCGGCACCAAACGGCTGTATCCGATCACCTGGCCGTCATCGATCGCCAAGAGATGGACGGCGGCAGGCGTATCGAATTGGTCGATCTCGCGTCCGTCGGGACGATCAAGATCTCTCCAGCCCATTTCCTCGACAAATACTTGATGTCTGAGTCGCCACACGGCCTCCATTTCGCATCTGTATTGATGAATGTTCGCAGCATCCACGGCATGGATCATTGGCATTTCCCCAGTGACACTGGGGAAATATTCATTTTGCGCAACGGCCGTGTATTGGGAAATCCCCTAATGAATGAGTCCCTGCCGAAGCGCGTTGGCGACGGCTTGAACGCCGTTCAGCGCACGGAGCTTCTGGCGCGATGTCGACAGGTGATGCTCCACCGTCTTCGACGAGACTGCCAATATCTCACCCGTCTCCCAGGCCGTCTTTCCGTCTGCCGCCCATTGCAGCACCTCGCGCTCGCGATCGGTCAACCGAACCTCGACCGATTCCGACCCGCGCAGCAGCATCAGGCGCGCGGCCGCGTAGGTGGCGATGAGTTGCACGGTGCCGACCTTGTCGGGAGGCACGTCGAAGTGGCGTCCGGAGACGCTGCATGCCGCGAGGCTGGCATCAAGGGTGAGCAGCGGGATGGTCAGGCCCGCGCGTGCGCCATGGTCGGCGGCCTCGTGCATGATCCGCACCGCCATCGGATCATCGGCATACCGCTCCGCGGCCGACGACCAGGTGAACGGCTCCTGATCGAAGCAGAGCCGGCGTACTGTCGCGTCGCGGTAAATATAACCTTTGGCAGCGTATCGCTTGATCCAGGCCGGCGGCATGCCGTCGAGAAGGACGTGCCCATACTGGCGCCCGGCGGAAGCGCCTGGACTGGGGATCATGCCGGCCAGCATGTGCTCGACTCCGTATTCGGAGAGCTCCTGACGCAGGAGAGTCCCGACATCTTGCGGGCTGGCGGCTCGATCAAGCGCGCGAAGAAATGCGAGCGTGGTATCAAGCGTTCTGCGTGTCATGGCTCGGCCGTCCCATCTCCCTTGGAGGAACGCAAGATAGATTGTCCGCCGCGAACTCCATCGTGAGAAGCGCGCGCGATCTCATCGGCAATGCGGCCTGCCCGAACGGGCTGGAGGAGGCACACGCTCGTCCAACCGGCCTGCGGCATGCTTCCGACATCATGATCTCGCCACCCCGTGGTCTCGACGAAGACGCGATGCCGAAACCGGCACAGGGCATGCGGGAGGGGGTGCTCCGACGGTTGTTGTCCGCGTCGACGACCGTGACCGCCGCCGCCCCTCCTCCGCGGAGCGGGGTACGGCATTCGTCGGCGGTTGCGATACCCCGTGATTCTACGATCGCCGGCTCAGCCGACGATCCCCGTCAATCGATGATTCCGTGGCGCAGGGCCTGCGCCACGAGATGGGCGCGGTTGGTCGCTCCCAGCTTCTGCGCCGCCGTGTTCAGGTAGCTCTCGACGGTGCGGTGCGACAGCGACAGGATCTCGGAGGTCTCCCAGCCGGTCTTGCCGGCGGCGGCCCACTTGATGCACTCGATCTCGCGCGGCGAGCAGCGCGGCGATCCCGGGGCGAGCGCGCGCTGCCGCGTCGCGGCCGGCACCCGGACGGCGAGATCACGGACGGCGAGGTCGGCGTAGATGGCCAGCATGTGCAGCCCGGACAAGGCCTGGTCCGGCAGGTCGAGATGCGCACCGCCGAACGACACGATCCGCGTGCACGTCAGGTCCTGGATCGGAATGCAGTATCCGTCCCGCAATCCGATCTCGGAGGCCTCCCCCATGATGGTCCGGGCCAGGCGCTCGTCGCGGCCGACGGGCGCGTCCGACCACCGGAACAGCCCGTTCATCCGCCGCGCATGCGCGACGACGGGATCGTGGTGGATGTAGCCGCATTCCCCGTAGCGCTCGGACCATCGTGCCGGCAGCCGCCCGAGCGTCAGCCGGTCCTGCAGGTTGTCCTGAGATTTCAGTGGCGCCCCGGCGACGACGAACGTCTCGTATCCAAAAATGTGCGAAGCATGCTCAAGTATCGCGCAAACCTGATCCGCGTCGGAACTTTGTTTTATTGCCGAAAGCAGGTCAAAACTGATCTGGGTGAAATTGGTCATGACTCCCGGCGCCTTGATTATCGTCTGCTGCGGAATATGATATGAGCTTTGGTTGCGCCATATTTTGTCGACCGAGAGATATTAGCATATTCGCGCGGGGAATGGAAAATCGAGCGGCGACAATATATTTTTCAAAGACCTCGCAACGAAACGCGCAATCAGAAGAAAAATTCGCGCCTTCCGACTGGATCGCGGAATATCGCGACTGAAATTCGGCGACCTAGTCGGCGTATCGGATCACCAGATCATGAAATACGAGCTTGGTCAGGACCATATCAGCGCAGGATTGCTCTGGAAGATCTGCTCGATCCTGCGATGCCCGATCGACTCGATCTTCATTCCACCGGAAGCCGGCCGGGTCGGGCTGGAGGCCGCGCAGGACGATGCGCCGCTGCCGGACGAGCAGGCGATCCTGGCAGCCTTCCGGCGGATCACGCCGCCCGAGGTCCGGATGCGGGTGGCGCGGCTGATCCTCTCCCTCGCGGCGCAGGGCGCGGAGGCGGAGCGGGACGGACCCGAAGGGTGAACGCGTTCAGGCAAGCGCCATCGGGGGCAAGCGCCATCGGGGGCGAGCGCCATCGGGGGAATGTCGCGAACGACATCCCCCTGACGGCGTGACGTGATCCCTCGACCCTGGTCATCGCCTGATCACGCTGCGATCGGTCTCCGGTTCTGCCGCTTCGTCCGCGACGAATCGGCGCCAACGTCTTCGAAAAGTGCTCCGAGCAGGCTTGGATTCCTGTTTTGTCGCGGGCTTTTATCGCAAAAGCGGCGGCCACTATTGCGAAGCCTGTTTAGAGCGCTTCACGATCGCGCTGCAATCGCGAAGCTCTCCAAGTCTTTGTCTTGTCTCGTTTTCTGCGACGAGCCGGCATCCACTTCGTCGGAAAATGCTCTAGCCGAAGAGCCGCCGGTCCGTGAGGACGTCGTCCCGGATCACCGGAGCCTCGCTGCCGCGCACGGTCCGCAGGCGCTCCAGCGTCCGCTCGTCGAAGGCGGCGGTCACCGCGACGGTTTCCTGGGTGCCGACGATCTGGGGAATGCCGAGGGGCGTGACCCGGAAATGCAGTTGTACCAGCCGGAGGAGCCACAACGGGTTCATCTCGATGACGATCTGATCGACCCCGCTGGCGAGCCCCCATTCCACGATTCCCGTCAGCAACGCGCTGCCGATCGGGCTCAGCATCCGGCCGCGGTCGCGATGCCCCTGCTTGACGCAGTAGCGCGTCCATTCCCAGATGTGCGGGCCCCGCGGTGCCGGCCCGTCACAGAGTTGCGGCAGCACCTCCGTCAGCAGGTACGGTCGGGTCGTCGGCAGCATCCGCTGGTAGCCCAGCACCTCGCCCCGGTCCGTCGCCAGCATGTGCACGGCATGCTGGTCGTCGAACTGGTCGATTTCCCGTCCATCCGGCCTCTCGATGTCCTTCCATCCCATCTCGGTGACGAAGACCTGATGTCTCAGGCGATAGGCCTGCTCCATCTCGGATGCAAAGCTGCGGATATTGGCGGCGGTGACGATGGAGATCATGGCGGCTTTCCTGAAATGGCAACACCATTTCAGCATCCGGCACCGAGACCCGGCAGTACGCGATCGCGTACCTTGTCGGACGGGTTCCGCATCGCTCAAGCGTGTGGAGCCACCGACTCCACCGCGCGGGCTTGCCGATACGGTTTCCGAACGGATCGTCCGAGAACCGCATCATACGATTTCCGACTGATCGCTTCGCGATGCGGAAATCGGCTTCGCTCACGCGCCGCGCGGGCTGGTGATACGAAATCCGGAAGTGTTCTTCCGGATTTCGTATCAGTTCGTCACCGGCTTCGCGGTCCCTTGCGGATGAAACATATGGCAGAGTGGACTTGCCGTCGGCGGAGAGATCGGTTCGTCTTTGGTGTGCCAGACCCCGCGTATCAGTTGGATCCGGGCTCCTCTTCAGTCCCCTCGCTTGCGTCACGGGCCGGTCCTCGGGCCAGCCCCGGAGCGCGTCATTTAGATTTGATCTCACGGGAGCCTGCGCCGGCGGCCTGACGGCAAGGAGATCGTGATGGAGGTCCTCTACCCCCGCTGCGCCGCCCTCGATGTTCACAAGGACACCGTCGTCGCAGCCATCCGCCTGGCCGAGAGCAGCGAGGTTCAGCGTGAGGTGCGTACGTTTGCCACCACCACGCCCGCTCTGCTCGACCTCTCCGCCTGGCTCTACGAGCACGCCTGCACCCATGTCGCCATGGAGGCGACCGGCATCTACTGGCGCCCGGTCTGGCAGGTCCTCGACGCCGACAGCCGCACCCTGATCCTGGCCAATGCCGCCCATGTCAAGAACGTGCCCGGCCGCAAGACCGACGTCGCCGACGCGGTCTGGCTCTCCGACCTGCTCGCCCACGGCCTGATCCGCGCCAGCTTCGTGCCCGAGGCCCAGACCCAGGCGATGCGCGACCTGCTGCGCACCCGCAAGCAACTGGTCCGCGAGCAGGCCAGCCACGTCCAGCGCATCCAGAAGACCCTCGAGGAGGCCAACCTCAAGCTCTCCTCGGTGCTCACCGACATCATGGGCCAGTCCGGTCGCGCCGTGCTCGACGCGCTGGTCAAGGGCGAGCGCGATCCGGCTGGGCTGCAGGCGCTGGTCAGCCCACGGGTGAAGGCGGCGCCCGAGGCGATCCGGGCCGCGCTCACGGGCCGGATCGGGGATCACCACCGTTTCCTGCTCGGTGTGCATCTACGCCAGTACGACGGGTTGGGGCGAGCGATCGCGGAGATCGACGCGCAGGTGGAGCGCGACCTCGGCCCTTTCCGGGAAGCGGTGAAGCTGCTGGTGACGATCCCGGGCATCAGTGACCTCACCGCGCAGGTGATCCTCTCCGAGATCGGCCCCGACATGAGCCGCTTCCCGACCGCCGGCCATCTGATCTCCTGGGCCGGGCTGTGCCCGAGGAACGACGAGAGCGCGGGCAAGCGGCGCTCGACGCGGCTGCGCAAGGGCGCGCCCTGGCTCAAGACGGCCTTGGTGCAGGCCGCCTGGGCCGGAGTGCGCAAGAAGGCGAGCTACATCAGGGCGCAGTTCCAGCGCTTGCGCGGCCGGCGCGGCCCCAAGAAGGCGATCTGCGCGGTCGCCGCTTCGATGTTGACCGCGATCTATCACATGCTCAAGGCCGGCACGGCTTACGTCGATCCCGGGCCTGATCACGGCCGCAAGGCGGCCCCGACCATCCGCGCCAAGGCGCTCGTGCGGCAGATCGAGCGCCTTGGATTTGCGTGCGAAATCAAACCCGTAGAGCCAGTTTCTATTTAGACGATCAGCCCGAGCCGGATGCCCTGGGCGACGGCATGGACCCGGCTCGACACGCCGAGCTTCGCGCGGGCATTGCGCAGGTGCTTGTCCGCACCGTGCTCGGAGATGCCCATGATCATGCCGATCTCCCATTCGCTCTTGCCCTCCGACGCCCATTGCAGCGCCTCCTTCTCGCGCGGAGCCAGGGATACGCCCGTGCCGGGCGTTTCGCGGATCAGGAGCAGGCGGCCGAACGCGTAGGTCGCGACGAGGCGCAGCATGCCCAAGTCTTCCGGGGAGATGTCCAGCTTCTCTCCCGCAAAGGAAAATCCCGCAACGTCGCCCTCGATCGTCAGCAACGGGATCGTGATGCCTTGGCGCAGGCGAAAATCCGCGGCCTCGTCCATGATCCGCTGGGCCGTCGTGTCGGCTCTGCACAGGGGTTGCAATTCGTCCCAGCGAAAATCGCCCGTCTGCGTCATCAGGTGCCGAATGGCCGGGTCCCGGGCGATGTAGTTTTTCGCAAAATATCTTTCGGTCCATTCCCGCGGCCAGAAATCGATCAGCACATTCGATAATTGCTGCCGCTTATTGGCCCCCGGATGGGGAATTGTTCCGGCCATGAAATTCTGTATTCCTAAACGGTCGAGCAATGGAAGAAGTCGCCGACACACATCCAGAGGGTTGCCGGCACCGTCGATGGACTTCAAGAAATCAAGGGTTGTGTCAAGCTGTTTACGTGACATGTCTGCCTCTTAGCAAAGATCACGACGCAATTCTTATAGCTGGATGCGGCAGTACATGAGTCAAATCGCAATGCGCGCGCCGTAGGGGCAGGTCGGCCGAGGCGGGAAGACTGGGCGAGGATGGACCGCCGCGCCACGGTCCCGGGCCCGGGCCGGATGTTGCGCTGCAACATAATGCCGCGGTGTTCGACCTTGGTCCGGTCCTGGCACGCGAATCGCTCCGCCGGACCGGTACGGCGCGAGCAACCCGTCCGGCCCGGACCTGCGCCCGACCCGTAGCGCGAGCGGCCGACGGAGGTGGCATGGCGGAATTCCTCACCGTTGCCCTGGTCTGCGCCAGCACCCTGGCCGCGCCGGACTGCTCCCGCGAGACGGCGCTCGACGTCGCGGTGGCGCCGGCCCCCTCGCCCGTCACCTGCCTGATGCAGGGCGAGACCCTGGCGGCGCAGAGCGGCTTCGTGCGCGGACGCGAGACCTACCTGAAGGTCGCCTGCGAACGCCGCCGCACCGCCGCGCTTCGGTCCGAGGCGGAGGCGCAATAGGCCGAGGGGTCTCGCAAGCGGCCTCTTGCGAGGTCGCCGGGGGATGGATGGATCGGCTCCGCCGGTCTATGGGCTCGCCTCCCGTTGCGTGGGGGACCGTGCGGTCCCACCTGCGCGGGAGGAGCCGCCTCTTTCGGCGCGCAATCAGGAGCGTCGCCCCCGCCCCATGCCCATCGAAGCCGTCCCGCCGCAGACCCACCTGCCGCCGCTTGCCAAGCTCGCCCTGGAACTCGGCCCCCTCGGGGTCTTCTTCCTCGGCAACGCCTATGCGGAAAAATTCGGCTTTGCCGCCGACCAGCGCCTGTTCGTGGCAACCGGGCTGTTCATCGCCGCGACCCTGGTGGCGCTGGCGGTCCATTACGTCTGGGTGCGGCGCCTGCCGATCATGCCGCTGGTCTCCGGCGTCGTCGTGGTGGTGTTCGGCGGCCTGACGCTGCTCCTGCGCGACGAGGTGTTCATCAAGCTCAAGCCGACCATCGTGAACAGCCTGTTCGGGGCGGTGCTGCTCGGCGGCCTCGCCTTCGGCCGGCCGTTGCTGGCCCTGGTGCTCGACAGCGTGTTCGACCTCACCCAGGAGGGCTGGCGCAAGCTCACCTTCCGCTGGGGCCTGTTCTTCTTCTTCCTCGCCGCAGTGAACGAGGTGGTGTGGCGCACCCAGACCACGGATTTCTGGGTCAGCTTCAAGGTGTTCGGCATCATGCCGCTCACCATCGTCTTCGCCCTTGCCCAGACTCCCCTGCTGCTGCGCTACGAGCGCAAGAAGGACGAAACCAAGTCAGGATCCGGCCAAGGGTCCGGTCAAGCATAGGGACGCGGTGCCGCAGGCGGAACGGGTGCAGGGTATCGGCGATTCACCCCGTCATGAGCCCCGCCCCGACCGACCTCACCGAGAAGGCCCTGATGATCCACCGCCGCCTGTGCGGGGTCTATGGCTGCCCGATCGCTTATTTCCACGACCTCGACCCGGTGAGCGAGCTGATCTCCTCGCTCCTGTCGCACCGGACCCGCAACGCCGAGTCCGGCCGCGCTTTCAAGGCGCTGCGGGCGCGCTTCGACGACTGGGATTCGCTCATCGCCGCGCCGACCGAGGAGGTGCAGGCGCTGATCTCAGGCGTGACCTGGCCGGAATTGAAGGCGCCGCGGATCCAGGCGGTTTTGCGCGCGGTGCAGGAGCGGGCCGGGAGCCTCGATCTCGGCTTCTTGCGCGAGATGCCGGTGGCCGAGGCGCGGGCCTGGCTCGAGGCGATTCCCGGCATCGGGCCGAAGACCAGCGCGGCGGTCCTGTCGTTCAGCGCGTTGCGGATGCCGGCGCTCCCCGTCGACAGCCATCATCACCGGGTGGCGCAGCGCACCGGACTGATCGGCCCGAAGGTCGATGTCGGCCCCTCCCACGCCGCCTTACGGGCGCAGCTGCCGGCGGACTGGGACGCGCAAAAGCTCTACGACAACCACGAGGTGCTGATGCTGCACGGCCAGCGCTGCTGCTTCCACCGCAACCCGGCCTGCGGGCAATGCGCCGTGCTCGATCTCTGCCCCACCGGACAGGCGAGGACGGGCGCGCGGGCGACGCGGGAAACGGCTGCCCTGCACCCCTGATTCCTCCTGCTTGACCCCCTTGCCGGAACGGTCCAGAACGCCGCGCCCGCGGGAATGTGACAGCCCTCGGCCAAGGGACCACGATCACGATGCCCGCGTTCAAGGAACTGGTCTTCTCCGGCGTCCAGCCGACCGGAAACCTGCACCTCGGCAACTATCTCGGCGCGATCAAGCGCTTCGTCGCCATGCAGGCGCAGTTCGAGTGCCTGTACTGCGTCGTCGACCTGCACGCGATCACGGTCTGGCAGGACCCGGCCGAGCTGACGCGGCAGATCCGCGAAGTCACCGCGGCCTTCCTGGCCGCCGGCATCGATCCGGCCCGCTCGGTGGTGTTCAACCAGAGCCAGGTGCCGCAGCACGCGGAACTGGCCTGGATCTTCAACTGCGTCGCTCGCCTCGGCTGGCTCAACCGCATGACGCAGTTCAAGGAGAAGGCCGGCAAGGACCGCGAGAATGCCAGCATCGGCCTCTACGACTATCCTGTCCTGATGGCCGCCGACATCCTGGCCTACCGCGCCACCCACGTGCCGGTGGGCGAGGACCAGAAGCAGCATCTCGAACTGACCCGCGACATCGCCCAGAAGTTCAACAACGACTTCGCCGGCGCCATCGCCGAGCAGGGCCACGGCGAGGCGTTCTTCCCGATCACCGAGCCGCTGATCGGCGGGCCCGCCGCCCGGGTGATGAGCTTGCGCGACGGCACCAAGAAGATGTCGAAGTCGGACCCGTCCGATTATTCGCGCATCAACCTCACCGACGATTCCGACGGCATCGCCACGAAGGTGCGCAAGGCCAAGACCGACGCCGAGCCCCTCCCCTCCGAGATCGCCGGCCTCGAGAAGCGGCCGGAGGCCGACAACCTCGTGGGCATCTTCGCGGCGCTCAACGACGTGAGCCGCGAGGACGTGCTGCGCGAGTATGGCGGCGCGCAGTTCTCGGCCTTCAAGGGCGCACTGGTCGACCTGGCCGTGGCCAAGCTCGGGCCGATCGGCGCCGAGATGAAGCGCCTCGTCGCCGATCCGGGCCACATCGATGCGGTGCTCGCCGACGGCGCCGCCCGGGCGGAGGCCATTGCCGCTCCCAACATCGCGGCGGTGAAGGACATCGTCGGGTTCGTGCGCCGGCGCTGAGCGCCCCCGTCAGAGCCGTCACGTGCCCGATCGTTCCGGGGCCGCAACAGCGGAGCCCGGGACGACGCCTGGATTGCAGGACCGACGGACAGGCCGGTGCGCGGAGGTAGCGCCACCGGCAATGTCTGTCGAATATCGAACTGAATAATCAGGCTTGATGTCGGGTATCTGACAATTCAGCCTGCCCTTCCGCGGGCATCTCCCGTGCAGGAAACGGCCACACGCACTGTTGCGGGAAAATCATCCCGTGGACACCATGCTCGCGTGCAGTCGCACACAATCATTCTTACATCTTGCCGCTGGCTTTCAGCCGTGTCAGCCGCGATACGGCGGCCTCGGCAGAATCATCCCGCTGCATCTCCTGCGCCCATTCCTCGATCATCGTCGGCCGGGAACGCATCTTTTGTCGCAGGTTGTCTATCTCGTCGCGCAGGATGGTGTTGCGCGGAGCCGTGTCGTGCTTCGGATTCGGGGGTGATTTGCGGTGACTCGACATGCCGGGCATGCTCTGCCGGCGTCGTTAACAGATGGTAAATTTCCGCCGGATACAGGCCCCGTGCCGGCCCCGCTCACCCGATGGTGATGGGCGGTCTTGAAGCGTGGGCCACAGGGCCGATAACCCGGAGCGACACGAATCCAAATCCGGGAGGCGGCCCGCATGGCGATCCAGGCCCTCATCTTCGACGTCTTCGGCACCCTGCTCGACTGGCATGGCGGCGTCGCCCGGGAGGCGGCGCGGATCTTAGGCCCGTTCCGGCCGGATCTCGACGGTCCCGCCTTCGCCCGGGCCTGGCGCGACCGCTACCAGCCCGGCATGGAGCCGATCCGCCAGGGTGCCCGGCCGTATACCGACCTCGACACGCTGCATGCCGAGAGCCTGGAGGGCGTGCTCACCGGCCTCACCCTCGGCGAGGCGGTGCCGCCCGAGGCACGCCGCGAACTGGTCCTCGCCTGGCACCGGCTCGATGCCTGGCCGGAGGTGCCGGACGCGCTTGCCCGGTTGCGCGAACGATACCTGCTGGCGCCCTGCTCGAACGCCCATGTGCGGCTCGCCATCGCGCATGCGCGCCGCAACCGTCTGCCCTGGGACGCGGTGCTCGGGGCCGAGTTCGCCCAGGACTACAAGCCGAAGCCCGCCGTCTATCTCCGCGCCGTCGAGGCTTTGCGGTGCGAGCCGGCCGAGGTGATGATGGTGGCGGCCCATTCCTCCGATCTCGCGGCGGCCGCGTCTTGCGGGCTTGCCACCGCACACGTCGCGCGGCCCGGCGAGAGCGGCCCGGGCACCGGCGAGCCGGCGCCCCTGGTTCCGGTGGATGTCGCGGCGTCGGACCTGGCGGATCTGGCGCGGCAGCTCGGCTGCTGAGGAGCCGCTCGATTGTCGGCGACCGCGACGCAGTAAGCCTCATTCCAACCCACGACCTCGTCCTGAGGTGTCAGTTCATCAGAGATGGACTGACCTCGAAGGAGGGCCCCAGGGATCGCAGCGGCATCGGGAGCCCTCCTTCGAGGCTCCTTACAGTCGCACCTCAGGATGAGGCCGCGAGTGGGATGAAATGCTATCGGTCCGTCGGACAGGCCTTGCAGGAAAGGCCCGCCTCCTTCGAGGAGGCGGGCCCTATCGTCCTCAGTTCAGCAGAGCATGCGCCGGCCGCCGCTCGTCCGGCGACACCGACTGGTCGCCGATGAACAGCCCGGCGGGGCCGAGGCGCACCGGCACCGTCTCGCCGTCATGGACCTTGCCGGCCAGGATCTGCTCGGCGAGCGGGTCCTGCACCGCCTTCTGGATCACGCGCTTCAGCGGGCGCGCGCCATAGGCCGAGTCGTAGCCCTTCTCGGCGAGCCAGGCGCGGGCGTCGGGCTCGATGTCGAGGGTGATCTTGCGATCCTCCAGGAGCTTGGCCAGGCGCCCGAGCTGGATGTCGACGATCGCCCCCATCTCCTGCCGCTGCAGGCGGTGGAACAGGATGATCTCGTCGACCCGGTTCAGGAATTCCGGCCGGAAGTGCGAACGGACCACGTTCATCACGTCGTCGCGCACCACGTCGGTATCCTGGCCCTCCGGCTGGTTGACCAGGTATTCCGAGCCGAGATTCGACGTCATGACGATCAGCGTGTTGCGAAAATCGACCGTCCGCCCCTGCCCGTCGGTGAGCCGGCCATCGTCGAGGACCTGCAGCAGGACGTTGAACACGTCCGGATGCGCCTTCTCGACCTCGTCGAACAGCACGACCTGGTAGGGCCGGCGCCGCACGGCTTCGGTCAGCGCGCCACCCTCCTCGTAGCCGACATAGCCCGGAGGCGCGCCGATCAGGCGGGCGACCGCATGCTTTTCCATGTATTCCGACATGTCGATGCGCACGAGCGCCGTGTCGTCGTCGAACAGGAAGCCGGCGAGCGCCTTGGTCAGCTCGGTCTTGCCGACGCCGGTGGGGCCGAGGAACATGAACGAGCCGATCGGCCGGTGCGGATCCTGCAACCCGGCGCGGGCGCGACGCACGGCGGTGGCCACCGCCACCACCGCCTCGGTCTGGCCGACGACGCGCTTTCCGAGCGCCGCCTCCATCCCGAGCAGCTTCTCGCGCTCGCCCTCCAGCATCTTGTCGACCGGCACGCCGGTCCAGCGCGACACGACCCCGGCGATATGGCTCGGCGTCACCGCCTCCTCCATCATGCCCGAGCCGTTGCCGCGCGAGCCGTCGGCACCGCGGGCCTCGATCTCGGCGAGTTCCCGCTCGAGCCCCGGAATGATGCCGTAGGCGAGCTCGCCCGCCTTCTGGTACTGGCCCTGCCGCTGCGCCGCCGCGAGTTCGTTCCTCGCCGCGTCGAGCTTCGTCTTCAGCTCCGCGGCCCGGCCGAGCTTGTCCTTCTCGGATTTCCAGCGCGCGGTGATCGCCGCCGACTGCTCCTCGAGGTCGCCGAGTTCCTTCTCCAGCCGCTGCAGGCGATCACGGGAGGCGGAATCGGTTTCCTTCTTCAGGGCCTCGCCCTCGATCTTGAGGCGCACGATCTCACGATCGATGTTGTCGAGTTCCTCGGGCTTCGAGTCGACCTGCATGCGCAGGCGCGAGGCCGCCTCGTCGACGAGGTCGATCGCCTTGTCGGGCAGGAAGCGGTCGGTGATGTAGCGGTTGGACAGGGTCGCGGCCGCCACGAGCGCCGAATCCTGGATCCGCACCTTGTGGTGCTGCTCGTACTTCTCCTTGATCCCGCGCAGGATCGACACCGTATCCTCGACGGTCGGCTCCGAGACGAAGACCGGCTGGAAGCGCCGGGCGAGCGCTGCATCCTTCTCGACGTGCTTGCGGTACTCGTCGAGCGTGGTCGCGCCGACGCAATGCAATTCGCCGCGGGCGAGCGCGGGCTTCAACAGGTTCGAGGCATCCATCGCCCCGTCCGCCTTGCCGGCGCCGACCAGCGTGTGCATCTCGTCGATGAACAGGATGATCTGGCCTTCCGCCGCCGTCACCTCGGACAGCACCCCTTTGAGCCGCTCCTCGAACTCGCCGCGATACTTCGCACCGGCGATCAGCGCGCCCATGTCGAGGGCGAGCAATTGCTTGTCGCGAAGCGATTCCGGCACGTCGCCGTTGACGATGCGCAAGGCCAGACCCTCGACGATGGCGGTCTTGCCGACGCCGGGCTCGCCGATGAGCACGGGATTGTTCTTGGTGCGCCGCGACAGCACCTGGATGGTGCGGCGGATCTCCTCGTCGCGGCCGATCACCGGGTCGAGCTTGCCGTCGCGGGCCGCCTCGGTGAGGTCGCGGGCATATTTCTTCAGCGCGTCGTAGGCATTCTCGGCCGTGGCGTTGTCGGCGGTGCGGCCCTTGCGGAGCGCATTGATGGCGCCGTTGAGCGAGGCCGCGGTGACGCCGGCCGAAGCCAGAATCTTGCCCGCCTCGGACTCCTTCTCGACGGCGAGCGCCAGCAGCAGGCGCTCCACGGTGACGTAGGAATCGCCCGCCTTCTCGGCGGCTTTCTCGGCGGTGTCGAACAGGCGCATCAGCTCGCGGGTCGCCTGCGGCTGCGAGGCGCCGCCCGAGACCTTCGGCTGCTTGGAAAGCCACGCCTCGGTCTGGGCCAGCGCCACGCGCGACTGGCCGCCGGCCCGGTCGATCAGGCCGGCGCACAAGCCCTCGGGATCGTCGAGCAGCACCTTCAGCACGTGGCCGGGCGACAGCTGCGGATGGCCCTCGCGCAGGGCCAGCGACTGCGCCGATTGCACGAAGCCCCGCGCCCGCTCGGTGTATTTCTCGAAGTTCATGCGTTCGCTCCTCCTTGGCCGGTCCTCCCGCCCTCTCGACGAGGCGATGGGGGACCGCGGGTTCGCCCTCGCGCGTCTGCCGCGCGCCGGGCGCCGGCCCTTCTTGGAAGCGACCGGCCTCCCCCATGTGGTGTGACATATCGGTAACACAAGGGGCGCGCCCTCGAATTTGCGGTCACGAGACATGCGGTGTGCGGATGCCTCGACGGGCGCCATCCGGGTCCGATTCCCACGCGCGGCGAATCCGGCTAGGCAGGGGGCATGAGCAGTCCCGCCCTGACCGTCACCGCCCTCCACCGCTACCCGGTGAAGGGTCTCTCGCCCGAGGCCCTGACGCGGGCGGCGCTGACGGCCGGCGGCTACTTCCCGGGCGACCGGCTGTTCGCGATCGAGAACGGCCCGAGCGGCTTCGATCCCGCTACGCCGGTGCATCAGCCGAAGATCAAGTACCTGATGCTGATGCGCAACGAGGCACTGGCCCGGCTGACCACGCGGTTCGACGACGCGAGCGGCGTGCTGACGATCCGCGAGGGCGACCGGGAGGTTGCGCACGGCGACCTCGCGACGCGCGAGGGACGGCTCGCCGTCGAGGTGTTCTTCCGCCGTTACCTCCCCAAGGAGCTGCGCGGCCCGCCGAAGGTGCTGACGGCGCCGGACGGCTACCGCTTCACCGATTCGCGCAGTGGCTTCCTCTCGCTCATCAACCTGGCGAGCGTAGCGGCGGTCGAGGACATGGTCGGGGCACCGGTCGATCCCCTGCGCTTCCGCGGCAACCTCCACGTCACCGGCCTCCCCGCCTTCGCCGAACTCGACCTCGTCGGGACGGAACTCGCCACGGAGGCGGGTCTGCGCCTGAAGGTGACGAAGCGCATCGTGCGCTGCGCCGCCACCAACGTCGACCCGGTCACGGGCGAGCGGGATCTGGCGATTCCGGGGGCACTGCAGAAGACCCTCGGTCACGCCGATTGCGGGATCTATGCCGAGGTGATCGCAGGCGGCGAGGTGCGGGAGGGCGACGTGCTAAGGGTGGTGGCGAGCTGAGGCGGCGGGCGCTCACCGCTTCGTCGGCAGCCAGTCCGGTTCCGGCTCCTGGCGCGGCAGCACCGCCGCCACCTCGTCGAGGTCGACCGTGTAGCTGTCGGTCAGCAGGCGCCAGAGATCCTGGCGGCTGGCGGCGCGGCGGCTCAGCGAGGAGACGGTCGCGGCCAGCAGCGACGGGTTGGTGAGGGCGGGACGCGGCAGGAGCGAATCGGCGAGGCGCATCGTTGGGAGATCCGGTGGACCGTCCACAGGATGCTCGGATCGTGGTTAAGCAGGGGTAAAGCGTGGCCGGTCTCCGGCGCCGTCATCGAACCGTCGCGGGCCGCCGCCAGAACCCGGCGACCCGAGGGGAGCGGCCGTCGCGTCGAAGTCCGCGCGTGAGATTTCGGTGTGACACGCCGCGCGATGATGCTTAGAACCCCGCGCCGACCGCGCGCCGCGAGAGTGCCGCGGCCCGACCTTGCGAGAGGAAACCCGCCACGATGAGCGATTCCGGAGCGGACAAAGCGCCCAACGCCCAGCAGCCCGACGTCCAGCTACCCAACGTTCACGTGCGGGCCGAGGTGCTGGTCCAGGCGCTGCCGCACATGCAGCGCTACGACGAGGAGGTCGTGGTCATCAAGTATGGCGGCCACGCCATGGGCGACCGCGCCGCGGCGGAGGATTTCGCCGAGGACATCGTGCTCCTCGAGCAATCGGGCCTCAAGCCCGTGGTGGTCCATGGCGGCGGGCCGCAGATCGGCCGCATGCTCGACCGGCTCGGCATCAAGTCCGAGTTCCGCGAGGGCCTGCGCGTCACCGACGAGGCCACCGTCGAGGTGGTCGAGATGGTCTTGGCCGGCTCGATCAACAAGCAGATCGTCGGCTGGATCTCGGCCGAGGGCGGCAAGGCGATCGGCCTGTGCGGCAAGGACGGCAACATGGTGCGGGCGCGCCGCGCCGCCCGCACGGTGACCGATCCCGATTCCCACATCGAGCGCCACGTCGATCTCGGCCTCGTCGGCGAGCCCGAGCACGTCGACCGCACGGTGCTCGACGCGGTGCTGAAGGCCGAACTGATCCCGGTCCTCGCACCGGTGGCGGTCGGCGCCGACAACCAGACCTACAACGTCAACGCCGACACCTTCGCGGGTGCGATCGCCGGGGCGATGCGGGCCAAGCGCCTGCTGCTCCTCACCGACGTGCCGGGCGTGCTCGACAAGAACAAGAAGCTGATCCCGGAACTGTCGATCGAGGATTGCCGCCGGCTCATCGCCGACGGGACCATCACCGCCGGCATGATCCCGAAGATCGAGACCTGCATCTACGCCCTGGAGCAGGGCGTCGAGGCGGTGGTCATCCTCGATGGCAAGGTGCCGCACGCGGTGCTGCTCGAGCTGTTCACCGATTACGGCGCCGGCACGCTGATCCGCCGGTCCTGACGCCCGCCCGACGATCGCAAGACCGGGCGGCCGACCTCACGGCCGCCCGACCCGTCCTTCCCTTCTTTCATCTTCCCTTCCGCCCCGCCTCGCTTAATCTAGGCGCCCGGGGCCGTGGGGCCCCCGTCTCCGGATCGTCCCTTGCTCCTGCCAGGCGAGAGCCACCTCACCGCGCCTCAGGCCCGCGGCTTTTCCGGGATCGACACCTGGGTGTTCGACCTCGACAACACGCTCTATCCCCACGACGCCCGCGTCTGGCCGCAGGTCGACGAGCGCATCACCCTCTACGTGATGAACCTGTTCGGGCTCGACGGGATCTCGGCGCGGGCCTTGCAGAAATATTTCTACCACCGCTACGGCACGACTTTGCGCGCGCTGATGGCCGAGTGGAATATCGACCCCTACGAGTTCCTCGACTTCGCCCACGACATCGACCATTCGAGCATCGCGCTCGATCCGGGTCTCGGCGTGGCGATCGAGGGATTGCCGGGCCGCAAGCTGATCCTCACCAACGGGTCGCGCCGGCACGCCGAGAACGTGGCGGCGAAGCTCGGCATCCTCGACCATTTCGAGGACGTGTTCGATATCGCGGCGGCCGATTTCGTGCCGAAGCCCGAGCGTAGCGCCTACGAGAAGTTCCTGAACCGCCACGGCGTCGACCCGACCCGCTCGGCGCTGTTCGAGGACATCGCCAAGAACCTCGTCGTCCCGCACGATCTCGGCATGGCGACGGTGCTGGTGGTGCCCCGCACCATCGACCCGTTCCGCGAGACCTTCGAGCAGGAGGCGGTGCGCGCGCCCCATATCGACCACATCACCAACGACCTCGCGGGTTTCCTGACCGACCGGGTCGCCCCGGTGCTGGCGGCGTGAGCCCGCCGGAGGATCGCGAAGCGCACGACCCGGCCGAGATCTGGGGCCGGCGCATCGGCCGCGGCCTGGGTGTCGTGGCGCTCGCGGGTCTGGCCTACTGGCTCGGCCGGCAATTGCAGGTCTGGTGACACCGATGACAGAGACGCCCGACGCCGACTGGAGCGCCCGCCGCGCCCCCGACCTCGCCGCCATCGAGGCCTTGGCCGAGGCCGCCTTCGCGCGCCTGCCGGAGGCGTTCCGCGCCTTATGCGAGGGGGTGGTGATCCGGGTCGACGAGTTTCCCGACGACGAGACCCTGGAGGAGATGGGCTGCGAGAGCGAGTTCGACCTCCTCGGCCTGTTCCGCGGCACCGGCCTGGCGCAGGGCGGCGGCGTCCTGAACCTCGCCACCGGGCAGTTTCCCAACATGGTCTGGCTCTACCGCCGTCCGCTGCTCGATTACTGGGCCGAACACGACGAAACCTTGGGCCATCTCGTCGCGCACGTGCTAGTGCATGAGATCGGCCATCATTTCGGCCTCTCCGACGACGACATGACGGCGATCGAGGCGGCTGCGACGGACGACTAATTCCCTTTATCGCGAGATCGCCCTCGATATCGGCAGATTGTTGCGCCCGATACGGCGAAAACAATACGGATTGCTCGCCAGTGCGACTACGCTGAAGCATCCGCATGAACCCGACCGATGACGGGCCCGAGCGCACCCTCAATGGCGGCGCCGGGAAACGGCAGATCATGCGGCGACCTCGACAATTCGGAGCCGGTCTCGGCCGCGAGGCGGCCGGGCGCCGCTCAGGCGAATGGTGCTGCAATGAACGCAACGATCATCCTCGACCCGGTGCGCGTCGATACCGGCAGCGCCGACCGCGACGGCCTCCTGGCCTATCGCAACGGCGCCCTGATCGGCGTCCTGACCCATCTCGATCCGGACCTGCACGAGGAGGAGGGGGTAGGCCGGCACTGGTTCCTGGAGGCCGGGTTCGGGCGGGTCGCCGAGGCGCCGCGCCCCCGCCCCTTCCGGAGCCTCGACGAGGCCCGCTCCTGGCTTCGCCAGCACGCGGCCGGCGTCACGCCGCGCTGCGCGGCTGCCATCCTCCAGGTCAAGCCGCGCTGCGCGGCGGCAGGGCACTCGCCTTCGGCCGGCTGGTGCGGAATTGGCCCCGCTCCACGGCGATGAAGACCAGCACCACCACGGTGACGCTGGTGAACCACCAGCTCGCGGTGGTGCCGATACCGAGGCAGGCGGAGGCGAAGGCGGTGGCGGCGGTGGCCATGGCCCCCGGGGTCAGCACCGGATGCTCGCGGCCGGAATGGCGGATGCCGCTCCACAGGACGAAGGCCGCCGCGAAGGCGCCGACGATCCCGAGCTCGTACCAGATCTCGAACAGCAGCGAGGCCGGGGCGTTGGCCGGCAGCATGCCGATCACCTTGCCGCGGATCGCCGTCTCAAGGCCGTGACCGGTGATGAGCCGCAGGGGCTCGGTCGTCACCACCCGCTGCCAGGCCTTGAGGGTCAGGATCGTCGGGTGGAGCGGTCCGAGCAGAGGCGTCAGCACCGGCCGCAGCAGGAACGGCAGGAGCGGCGCCAGGGCGACGAGGCCGGCCGCGACGCCCGCCGTGACCCGCACGCCGAGGCCCTGGCGCCAGGCCGAGAGCGCGAAGGCCGCCGCCCCGCAGGCGAGCGCCAGCAGCGGCACCGGCCCGGGGGCGAGCACCAGCGCGAGCGCCACCACCACGGCGAGGCCGAGCGCCTCCATGTCGCGCCGGCGCGAGCGTAGCCAGGCGGCGGCGGGCCAGACCAGCAGGGCGAGCAGCATCGCGCCGCGTTCGAGCGAGCTGTCGTCCTCGAAGCCGCCGCGCAGCGAGGCGCCGCTGAACAGCCCGAGCAGCACCGCCCCGATCGCCGCCGCCCCGACGCCGAGGGGCAGGAGGTAGAGGTTGGCCGAGCGCATCCGGTCCGGCAGGGCGAGGTAGCCCGCCACCGTCAGGCCGACCGTGGCAGCGAGGTTGAGCAGGCGTTCGCTCGCCGGGCCGGGGAACGGCGTCCAGACCAGCGACAGGGCGCACCAGCCCAGCAGCAGCGCGCCGGCCAGGATCGCCCGGGCGCCTCCGAGCCGCGCAAGCCCCGCTCCGAGGGGACGCTGAACCCCGTCGAGGAGGGCGGCGATGATGAGCAGCGCGATGCCGATCGGCGCCAGGATCACCACGCTGCGCCGCGACACCAGGGCGGTGACCGGGATCACCAGCGTCAGGCCGAAGAAGGCGAGGCGGCGCAGAAGCGCCGCCGCATCGACGGCGGGATCGGGGGTGTGCGACGTCGCGCGCGGCATGGCGGCCAATCCGGATGACGGCGCCAAAGGGCGCCGTTCCCTCCCCTCCTAGTCGAGAGGGCGGTCCCTGCGCTGTAGATGGGGCGCAACACTGAGGAAGGGCGCGGCGCGAGAGGCGCGTCAGGGGAGCGGCTGGAGCGCCGGTAAAAGGTCGTTGTTCTCCTCGATCCGCAGCATCCGGACGTCGACCACGGCGGCCCGGAACCAGGGGCATTCCCGCGCCACGTCCTGGATCGCCAGGACGCACCGCACCGGGTCGACCTGGTCGTTGCCAAAATAGACGCTGCCCTGCTGCCGATCGAAGCCGTGGCGCTCCAGCACCCGGGCGATGTCCTGGTAACCATTCTGCCAGGACGAGTTATGGTATTGAGTCTTCAGCGTCTCGGTATCGAGATCGAAGCAGATCGCATACACCCGCCTGCTCCATGCCGGCCGATTCGGAATGTGCCTGGGCGGGAGAGTATCGGCCTCATGACCTTGCGGCAAGCGGCGTTTCGGGCGTCGGGTCTTCATCGCTCTGCTGCCAGCCTCGCCGAGACGACCGCCCGGAACCACCCGGACGTCCCTCGGATGGAATCTGGACGGTTCCCGCGCCTTTGTGAAGGCGAGGGATCAGGCCTCCAGAGCCGCCGCCACATCCTCGTCCGTCACCGATTCCAGGGCCTTCGCCACCTTGCAGGCGCGCGAGCGGGCACCGGGGACCATGACTAGGATCACCGTCTCGGTGCCCGGGCAGGCCGGATCGGCGCAAGAAATCTCGTTGACGGCGAGCGTCACCTCGGGGTCGAAGCTCCCGAGGCGGCGGGCGATCTCGGCCACCCGGGCTCGCGCCGCCGCATCCGGCGAGGGGCGCTTCCGGAAGGCGCCGAGGAGGTTCATCGCGTCAGCGCGGCAGGCTGAGGAGACCGGCCTGGCCGTCGGCGCAGCCGAAGGCGAGGTGCTCGCCGCCCGAATGCCAGCTCATCGCCGTCACGGCGCTGCCCCGCACCGCGGGACGCACCAGCAGCTCGGAGGCGTCGGTGAAGCGGATCAGCAGCACGCAGCCATCCTCGTAGCCCGCCGCCAGGACCGGGGCCCTGGGGTGGAACGCCACCCGCGAGACCCGGGCCGGGCGCACGCCGCATTCCCGCGGCGCCTTGCCGGTCGGGCCTTCCTTGGAATCGAACGGCCAGACGATCACCGCCTCGGCGCCGCTCGTCGCCAGCCAGTCGCCGTCGGACGACCAGGCGGTGGAGCGCACCTTGGCCGGGTAGCCGGTCATCCGCATGTGGCCGCGATCGGGCTGGAGGCGCCAGCCGTGCAGGGCGTTCTCCTGCATCGTCGTGATGACGAAGCGCCCATCCGTCGACCAGGTCACGTCGATGTGCGAGCCCTTCCAGGTCAGGGCCTCGGGCGGGGTGTCGAGGTTCGGGTACCACAGGGAGGCGCCGCCGTAATGCGCCACCGCCAGGCGGTAGCCCTTGGGCGCGAAGGCGAGGCCGCGGGCGGTGGAGGGCGCCTCGAAAAGCTTCTCGCGGCCCTTGGCGTCGCGGGCGACGACGCGCTTGCCGGCCGCATAGGCGACGCCGCCGTCCGGATGCAGGGCCAGCGCGTCGATCCAGGCGCCGCCCTTGGCCGTCGCGACCTCCTCGAGGGTCCCGTCGGCCTTGACCGCGACCACCCGTCCGTCGTCGCCGCCGGTGACGAGGCGCTTGCCGTCGCCCGCGGCGACCAGGATGCCGGCCTCCGGGTGGGCCGCGACCCGGGTGGCCTCGCCCCCTTCCGCGACGAGGAGCACCGCCCCGTCGCCGAGCGCCAGGGCGAGCTGCCGGCCGAGCCAGTGCGCCGCGATGACGTGGGCGCCGGCCGGGATCTCGGTGACCTGCTGGGTGAGGGAGGGGGCGGCGGTGGCGCTCATCGCTCTTCCTGTGAACCTCTGATCCCGGTGAACCTGGAATCTTTGGGCCGGGCCTCTCACACGGGGCCCGTCCGCGCAAGGGCGGGCGCGGTTCCCGCCCGGGTTAACCGCCCGTCCCGCAGGGTTAAGGCTTCGCTCACCAAACCGCGTCAATTCGAGGGATCGGGCCTGAACACTGCCCAGGTTCCGGTGGTTCTTCCCTCGAACCGTCGCCGGAACGCCTCAGGGCAAAAAGGCGGCCCCCATCGTCCTGGAGCCAGTTGCGTCATGATCCAGTCTGCCTTTGCGGCGATGGTGCCGCCCGCTGCCCTCCCCTGCGAGACGGTGCTGGTGGTCGAGGACGAGGCGATGGTCTGCGAGATCGCCGCCGAGGCCCTGGCGGACGAGGGCTACCGCGTGCTCACCGCCGCCGACGCGGTCGAGGCCGGCCGCATCCTGATGGCCGAGCGGGTCGACATGCTGTTCACCGACATCGATCTGGCCCGCAACACCAACGGGGTGGCGCTGGCCCGGGACGCGCGGCGCCACTGCCCGCGCCTGCCGGTGGTCTACACCTCGGGCGGCCGCCACACGCTGGGCGACGGCGAGGCGGTGACCGGCTCGGTCTTCGTCCCCAAGCCCTACCGCCCGAGCCAGATCGTGGCGCTCGCCAACCGTATCCTCGGACACTGAAATCCCGGACCTGGAACCCCCTGCCCCAGATGGAGCCCCGTAAGCCGATGCGCCCGCCCTTCGTCCTCTCCGGCCTCCTGGCCCTCGTGCTCGCCGGCCACGCCCTCACGGCCGGAGCCAAGGACGCACAGCAGACGCCCGTACAAACGGCGCCAGTGGCGGCCCCCGCCCCGAGCGCGACCTGCGACATCGTCGGCCTGCGCCTCGAGGACGTGATCGCCAAGTCGCCCGAATTGCAGCGCTCGGCCAACGAGCAGACCGTGCGCGACCTGCGCACCCTGCGCGACGCCGCCGTGGTGCTGGACGCCTACAGGCACCCGCAGGTCTGCGCCCAGGTTCTGGCGGTCCTGCGCGGCCTGGCGGCCAATCCCGAAAAGGCGATCGACCAGAGCGGCGACACCGACGAGGAGAAGGCCGAGGCCGTCGAGAAGGCCCGTACACCCAAGGCACCCGAGACGTCCTCCGGGAAGATGCCGGAGACGAAGGCGAAGTAGATCTTGGTCGAGCGGGCGGGATAATCCGGCAAGACGACTTGCCTGTCTCGCCCGGCCGTTCCCGCGACGGATCGTGTAACAGATTGGAATTCCTCTGAGTTTCGCCGGCGGCCTTGATCCCGCCCGGTCCCCTCGCTAGTTCGGTGCTGCCGGCGGCCCGGGATCGTCTTTCGGGGATGCCGGCCTTGTCCGACGAACAAGAGCGAGAGCCGGGAAGGCGTCGCGCCGACGCTCCCATGGGCGGCCGGCCCGCGCGCCGATGGCCGTTGGCTTTTCGCCGTCCCAGAGGAGTCGCACGACGTGCTCACGCAAGGGTTGCCCCGGTCCCGGGCCCGCATCGGCCGCGCTTTGGCCCTCGGCCTCGCCCTGTCGCCGATGGCGATCGCCCTGGCGGCACCGGCCGAGGCGCAAGGCACCCAGGCACCGGCGCCCGAGACGCCCGCGACCGTCACCCAAGCCGCCGTGAGCCAGCCCGCCGCCCCGCCGCTGCGGGTGGAGCTGAACAAGCTCGAGACCGCCGGGGAGGCCTGCAAGGCGGTGCTGGTGGTCGAGAACGGCAAGGGCGGCGCGATCAAGTCGCTGCGCCTCGATCTCTACGCCTTCGACCCGGACGGCATCGTGCAGAAGCGCAGCATGGTCGAGCTCGGGCCCCTGCCGGCGCGCAAGACGACGCTGCGCCAGTTCGAGATCTCCCCCACCCCCTGCGCCCAGGTCGGCCGGGTGCTGCTCAACGACGTGGCGGCCTGCGACGGCAAGGACGCGTCGGGGCACGACCTGACCCGCGATTCCTGCCTGGAGCGCATCGAGCCCTCCTCCGCCAAGGGCGCCGCGCCGTTCGTGCGCTGACCGTCCCCTCCTCATCCCATTCTTTCCGGAGACCGCCGAGATGGATCCGACGACAGCGACTGCCGGCCACGACTTCTCCTTCCTCGGGCTCTTCCTGCAGGCCGACCCGATCGTGAAGGGGGTGATGATCCTCCTGGTCCTGGCCTCGCTGGTCTCCTGGACGATCATCCTCGAGAAGGTGGTGCGCCTCGCCGGCGCCCGTCGCCAGGCCAAGGCCTTCAACCGCCTCGTGGCCACCGGCGGCATACCAGAGGCGCGCTCGGGCATCTCCGCCCGGGTGGTGGCCGCCGCCCAGGAGGCCTGGCGCGACCAGGATTCGAGCGAGACCCGGGCCGAGCGGCGCGAGCGCATCGAGCGGGCGATGCGGGCGGCGCTGACCCTCGACATCAAGCGCCTGCAGATCGGCCTGCCGTTCCTGGCCAGCGCCGGCTCGGCGGCGCCGTTCATCGGCCTGTTCGGCACGGTCTGGGGCATCATGAACTCGTTCTCGTCGATCGCGAAGAGCCAGGACACCAGCCTCGCCGTGGTGGCGCCGGGCATCGCCGAGGCGTTGTTCGCCACCGCGATCGGACTCGTCGTCGCGATTCCCGCGGTGCTCGCCTACAACAAGTTCTCGACCGACCTCGGCAAGATCCAGGCGTCCTTCGTCGCCGGCATCGGCACCCTGGGCAACCGGCTGGCGCGCGACCGCAGCCACCATCCCCGCAGCGCCGCGGCCGAGTAACCCTTCTTCCCTTCAACGCGTACAGCCCCTGCCGTGATCGAGGCAGGCGGCCGGAGGCCCGCCAGATGGGTATGGGACCGGTGCAGGCCGGCGCCGGCGACGAGGATGGCTTCGACGCCGCGCCGATGTCCGAGATCAACGTCACCCCGATGGTCGACGTGATGCTGGTGCTGCTGATCATCTTCATGGTCGCGGCCCCGCTGATGACCGTCGGCGTGCCGGTGCAGCTGCCGAAGACCGCCGCCGCCAAGAGTTCCGAATCGAAGAAGCCGGTGGTGGTCTCGATCGACAAGGACGGCCAGGCCTTCCTCGCCAAGGAGCCGCTTCCGGCCGACACCGCGCTCGCTCGCCTGAAGGCGCTCGCCGCCGAGGATCCGGGCCAGACCGTGCTGGTGCGCGGCGACAAGGACGTGCCCTACGGGCGTGTCATGGAGGTGATGGGCCTCGTCGGCCAGGCCGGCTTCGCCAAGGTCTCGCTGATCGCCAACGCCCCTTCGGGCGGGGCGGCGACGCCCGCTCCGGCCGCCCCCGCGCCGGCGTCTCCGCAGTAGACCGATGAACCACACCGTGACGACCGACGCGCCGGAGCCGCGCGAGCCGGGGGCGGGCCTCGGCCTCGCCTTCCTGGTGGCGCTCGCCCTGCATGCGGGCGGCCTCTTCGCCCTGACCTACTGGCGCGGCCCCCCGGCCCCGCCCGGCGAGAACGAGATCACCATCGATCTCGCGCCGGACATGGCGGCGGTCGACGTGCCGAACCAGGCGCAGGACGTCGACACCGCGCCGACTCCCACCGACACGACCGAGCCGAAGACCGTGCCGACGGCCGAGCCCCCGTCCGACACGGTGCCGATGGAGACGCCGCCGCCCGAGACGAAGGCGGAGGAGGCGCCGCAGGAGACCCCGGTCGAGCAGGTCCCGGCCGAGGCGGTGCCGATGGAGAAGCCGCCCGAGGCCGTGCAGGCGGTGCAGGAGCCCGAGGAGCAGGTCGTCACCTCGACCAGTCCGGAGGCCCCCGCCGCAGTGGTGGCCAAGCCCGTCGAGGCGCCGAAGCCGGTTCCCAAGCCCGTGCCGAAGCCGGTTGCCAAGCCCAAGCCGGTGGAGAAGCCGAAACCCGTCGAGGCGAAGAAGCCGCCGCAGAAGCCCGTGCGCGACCTGAAGCGCGAAGCGGAGATCCGGCGCGAGGCCGAGAGGGCGGCCGAGCGCCGGTTGGAGGCCGCCCGCCAGCGCCGCAGCGCGGCCTCCGCTTCGCAGATGAACCAGGGCGGCGCCTCGGCCGCCGCCAGCGCCAACGCGGCCCGGGCCTGGGGGGCGATGGTGCGCGGGGCGATCCAGGGGCGGGTCCGCAGCGTCGGGGCAAGCGGCACCGCGACGGTCCGCTTCACCGTCTCGCGGTCCGGCCGGGTCATCGGCGCCTCGCTCGCCGGCAGCAGCGGCAACGGCAGCATCGACGCCGCGGCCGTGGCGGCGGCCTCGGGCAGTGTGCCGCCCGCCCCGCCGGAATTCACCGGCGCGCAGCAGAGCTTCACCCTGCCGGTGCGGTTCAACTGAGGACAGGCCGGCGGAACTCCGCCGGCCGGCGGGATTTCCGATCGGCAGCCCGGCTTATGACGCCGGGCGACCGATCGGATGCCGCATGACCACCTACTTCACCAGCGACACCCATTTCGGCGACCCGCGGGTGCTGCGCATCGACCGCCGGCCTTTTCCCGATCTCGCCACCCACGACGCGGCCTTGATCGAGAACTGGAATGCCGTGGTGGAGCCGGACGACACGGTCTGGCATCTCGGCGATTTCGCGTTGGGACCGCCGCCGGAGCGGGTCCAGGCACTGCTCTCGGCGCTCAACGGGCAGAAGCACCTGATCGTCGGCAACAACGACGGGCCGGCGACGCTCGCCGCGCGGGGCTGGCTCAGCATCGCGCATTACGCCGAGATCGACGTCGACGGACAGCACCTCGTCCTGTGCCACTACGCCTTCCGGACGTGGAACCGGATGGGACGCGGCGTCCTCGACCTGCACGGGCATTCCCACGGCAAGCTCAAGCCGGCGGCCCGTCAATACGATGTCGGCGTCGATGCCTGGGATTTCCGGCCGGTGACGCTGGAAACGATCCGTACGACGCGGCGCAGGCGGCCGACGACCTGAAGCCCGCCGCTCTCACCTCGGGCAGACACCCTGCCATCCATCTGAGCAGTTTTGCGCGGAACCCCGCGGGCGCCCTCGACGTTCCTCGGTCACAATAAGCAAGCTTGGCATCACGCCTCACTCATGGGGCCGATTGCCGCAGCTGCAAATCCCGAATCTGTTCGTGAGTTCAGCGATGACCACACCGCGTCGTCTCCCGCTCGGCTGGCCGCTCGCCGCCGTCCTCCTGCTCGTCGCCGGCCCGGCCCTGGCCCAGCCGGCCTGCATCGCGGCCCAGCGCAAGATCGACGAGGCCGGCGCCCTGCGGTTCCAGGCGCGCCAGGATGCCCGGATCGGCGACCGCGACCGGGTCTGCGACAATCTCGGCGATGCGGAGGACCGCTACGAGGATGCCCGCGACCGCCTCGACGATTGCGGCCTCGGCGTCGCCTCCGTCGATCTCAAGAGCGCCATCCGCTCGGTGCGCCAGGAGAAGCGGTTCTTCCGCTGCGATTGAGCGCGTGCCGTAACGCACACCATTCCATGCACGATTGACCCATCACTCTCACCGGGCGCTGCCGCGACTTGAGGCGCGCCGGATCGGATCATCCGCCATGACCAGCGCCAGCCAGACCCCCTCCGAGTCCCGCCTCTCCGCTCCGACCGCCGGGGCGCATTCGTTCACCGCAGCGCTCTGCGGCTTCCTCGGCTCGACCGCGGCGACGACCGTGGTGATGCTGCTGCTCAGCAGCGTCTGAGGCTCGCGCGGCGCCGAACCTTACGGCGCCACCGACCAGAACCGACGCCGGGCAAACAGCATGTCCGGATGGCCGACCTGCGGGCTTCCCGCCTGGACATGGGTCTGCACCGGCGGCGGGGGACAGACCGGATCGGGGCGCCGCGTCTGGATCGTCGCCGGGACGGGCTGCACGATCCCCATCCTCACCTGGGCTTCGGGATTGCGCAGGGCCGCGACCGTCGCAACGGCGGCCATCAATGCGCCCGCGACGGCGCCGAGGAGGAAATTCAGCATAGCGGCCGGTCCTTGCGCCGACATCGTAGCGGTTTGAGGGCGAATCACCGGCCCGTCGCCAAGCCTGTTGCCGCAACGTCGGTCTTCTTTCACAACCCTAGCTTAACAAATCGATGGCAGACCTGCCCCCGTGGCCGCTTCAGAGGCCAGCCGGAGAGGCAGACGATGAGCTACGCGGCGAACGCCTACGCGAGAACGGCCCAGGTGGCGCTGACCCCCCGCGAGGCCGAGGCCGCGGTGCTGATCAAGGCAGCCGCCCGCCTGCAGGCGATCCAGGACAATTGGGACGTCCAGCAGACGACCCTCAACGAGGCGCTGGGCTTCAACCGCAAGGTCTGGACGCTGCTCTCCTCCGCCGCGACCGAGCCGGATGCGCCGCTGCCCGAGGAGCTGAAGACCTCGATGGCCCGCCTCGGCGCCTTCGTCTTCACCCGCACCCTCGACGCGATGATCGAGCCCACCGCCGACAAGCTGACCGCGCTGATCCGGATCAACCGTGAGCTGGCGAACGGCCTGCGGGGAAATCCCTGATTGCTGTCCAGGCGATCGGCGAGGACGGGTTTCCGATAAACCTCCGACTCTCCACGTCACCCCGGGCCGCGAAGCGGAACCCTGGAGCCATAATCGTGACGATACCGAACGAAGCGGAACGCCGGTAGCCTGGTCCTGGAACGTCGGCGGCTATGAATCCCGGGGCTCTCGACGTCGTCGAGCCCCGGGATGACCATCGAAGGTGTCGATGTCTGTGCCAGACAACTGGCATGAACGAGTCAACCGAGCTTTCGACAAGGTCCGTACGAGCCACGACTCTCGCCGACGATAATCAGCGATGAGACCCCGCATCCGAACGGGTCGAATGCCCCCGCAGAGCGACGCCTACGACTATTTCTGCTGCCGGCGCGCCAGCGCACTGTCGTCACCCGACACCGTGGTCATCGGGGCTTCCAGGCCGCTGGTATTCTGGCCACCGCTGCCCGGGTCGGCCCGGTCACCCAGCGTCTGGTCGAAGTTGCGTCGGTTGGCGGCGTGGTCGTGGTACTGCTCGGTCTGCACGAACTTGCCGTCGAGGCCCCGCGCCGAGCCGTGCTGGGCCTTGTCGCGGTTGCTCAGCACCATGTTCTCCTCGAGGATGCCCTCGGGCAGCTCGGTCATCGCGCCGGTGCCGGAGCCCTTGCCCTGCGCCCCGGGACCCATGTTGTGCCTGTCGGCCTTGGCCATGTTCATCCTCCGATCGAGCGGTCGCGGGAGAGGATCCCG
Organism: Methylobacterium sp. 142-1Y; assembly: GCF_057747795.1. Lineage (NCBI taxonomy): Bacteria > Pseudomonadati > Pseudomonadota > Alphaproteobacteria > Hyphomicrobiales > Methylobacteriaceae > Methylobacterium > Methylobacterium sp. 142-1Y. The sequence goes on from NZ_CM173224.1 coordinate 3,540,227, forward strand.
AGGGGATGTCGGCCGCTCGCGGCGCCTCGTCCCGCCTACTCTCTGAGAGTATGATGGACATCGGCCGGGGCAAGCGCGGCCGCAGCAAATATTGCCGGGAACCTTTTGGTGAAGACTGCGATGCAGCCGACGAGCCTGCGTCGAAATTCCTGGCCGCGTGAGCGGACCCGTGACGAAACGACGGCACCTCCGTCTTGCTGCCCGCGGCTGAGTCCTGCCCCGGCGCAGCGGGCCGGCCCGGCACGACCGGCCGCCGCGACGCCGGGAATCGTCACACCTCGCCAGACCAAACGACGCCGAGCCAGGCCGCAGAGCAACGAGCCTCTTCTTCAGCGGCCTGATACAGCCTCACAGCTTGGCACAGAACCCGACCATGCCCGAGCTGTCGGGCGGGCAGAGCGCCACCGCCTCGCCGCTCTCGCGGCGGGTGAAGTTCGCGGTGCCGCCGCGCAGGCAATAGGCCGACACGAAGGTCTCGCCCGCGTCGCAGACCAGTTCGCAATGCGGCTTGGAGCAGCCGTCGGTGCGCAGCATCCGGAACGGCAGCGCACCGCTCGCCGTGGCGGTCGCGCCCGCCGAGCCGACCGGCCCGGCCGGACCCGCCTCGCCCTTCGGGCCGGGCTCACCCTTAGGCCCTGCCTCGCCCTTCGGGCCGGGTTCACCCTTGGGACCAGCCTCACCCTTGGGACCAGCCTCGCCCTTGGGACCAGCCTCGCCCTTCGGGCCGGGCTCACCCTTGGGCCCTGCGTCACCCTTGGGCCCTGCATCACCCTTGGGTCCGGCCTCGCCCTTCGGGCCCGGCGGCCCGGCGAGGCCGGCCATGCCCTGCGGCCCGGTCGGGCCCGGCTCGCCCTTCGCGCCCGGGGCGCCGGTGGCACCGCAATTCGCGATCGCGATCTCGCGCGAGGCCTCGCCGGCCTTGAGCGTCGCGACGCAGTTCTGCGGCACGTAGGGCACCTTCAGGGTGAAGCGCCCACGCTTGTCGGAGGTGACCGGGATGTCGTCGTCGAGGGTGACGACCACGCCGGCCTTGCCGACGCTGCCGGAGACGACGAGATCGCCGGCCGCGATGCGGGCATCCCAGACCGTGATCGGCGACGAGGCCGGGGTGGCGGTGCGCCCGCCCGCCGGCGCCTGCGCGCCACCCTGGGGCTGCTGCGCGAGACCCGGTCCGGATAGGACGGCACAGGCGGACAGGGCCGCAGACAGGATCAACGCGGCGCGGAATGGACGCATCTTGAGCCCCACAAGGCGTGATGGACGGCCCGCGCGCGGAGTCGGGGTGGCGGGCGGCGCACCTTGCGGCGCTGTCAAGCTGCGGTCAACTGCGCAGACGCCCGCCGAAACAGACCCGTCAGGCCTCGTCGTCGAGCACGCCCTCGAGGGCGTAGTGGCGCACGGTGTGGCGGTTGGCGATCAGTTCGTCGACGCTCGGCTCGCCCTTGAGCGCCCGGGCGATGGCGAGCTTCGTCGCCTCGTAGTTGGTGCGGTAGAGGTCCTTGCGGTCGAGGTTCGGATCCTCGGGGCAGCGCGGGTCGAGCCAGATCATGATGATCATGCACAGCTCGTCGAGCCCGTCGCGGGGCAGGATGCCCTCGATGATGCAATCGACGATGGCGTCCCCCGTCGCCGCCTGGACCACGCCGCCGAGGAGTTCGACGTATTCGGCGGTGTGGATCGTCGCCTTGGTGGTCATCATGGTGGCGGGGCGGACGAGCTGGTTGAGGTCGCGCACCACGAACATCCGCGTATGGCCCTGGACCTGCCCCATCATCGAGGCGAAGGCCTGCCCCACCGGTCCGCGCACCGAGCCGATCAGCACCTCGGGCATCGCGTCGGTGTACTGGCCATCGGCGGCCAGCACGGTGGCCTCGCCGGTGCGGAAGACGATCTCGCTCATGGTCCGATTCTCTCGATTCACATCCCGGCGCGGGTCGACCACGGCGACGGTCGCAGCGTCAACCGGCGCGAACCCATCGACCTCTCCGGAAATTGGTCTATAGGGCCGATGTCACGGGCATTGGCGCCGGACAACGAATTGAAGCGGACGGATGAGCGATCGCGACTGGACCCTGCGGGTGACGCCGACCGAGGCGGGCGTACGGCTCGAACTGGACCTCGCCGACCTCGACGGCGCGCCGGTCACGGCGGCGATCGCCCTCGACCGGGCCGAGGCGCGCCGCTTCGCCCGGGCGATGCTGGCGGCGGCCGGCGACGCGGCCGAGCGCACCTTCCCGCACCCGCCGGTCCACGACGGGGAGTAACGGCCGTGGGCCGTCAGTACCGGCCCGGCAGGCGCGGCACCTTGGTGCCGGGCTTCTCGACCGGCTCGGCGCAGGAATAGACGAACTCGGTCTGGAGATCGGTGAACACCGTCTCGCCGACGATGGTGCAGGTCTCCCGCGCCGTCTCCTTGAGATAGGTCGCGGCGGCCTCCGAGAAGCGGCGCCGGCGGGTCAGCGCCGGGTCCTTGCCCTCCAGGCCGCAGCCGGTGATCTCCCGCAGGTTGTTCGAGACGATCAGAACCTTGCGCTGCTGGCGCTGGTCGTAGACCTCGTAGGGGTCGTTGCAGCCGATCGTGACCACCTGCGGCTGGAGGCCGACATAGGTCTTCGAGATGTAGGAGAATTCGGTGCAGCCGGCCGCCGCCGCGACGGCGCCCGCCACGGCGACGAGTGCGAGCCTCCCTGGTCCTGTCCGCATCCCCGATCCTTCCCGCATCCTCAAGCCCAGCTTTGAGCCGGGGCGGGCGCGGCGGTCAAGCCCGGGTCAGGAGGTGGGCTCGTCCCACTCCACTGCCTCGTCCACTGAAGGGTCCGGGGGAAAGGAAAAGGCGCGGGTTTCCCCTCTCCCCGCGGGCGGGGAGAGGGTCGCATCCCCGTCCAGGGGATGCGACAAGCCCGAAGGGCGAGGGTGAGGGGGTATCCACGGATATGGCTCCTCCGGCGTCACCCCCTCACCCTCGCTCCGGCTTTCGCCTGCGCTCCTTTCGCCCCCGGCAAGGGGGGCGAAAGCCTCTCCCCGCCCGCGGGGAGAGGAGAAACCCGCGCTATGGTCGTCTCGGAGTTTTCTTGGAGAGCCATGCGTCGTCCGACGGACCGCCCCCTCAAGGCAAGCGCCCCCTACTCCGCCGCCACGCGATACCGCGCCGTGTCGTAGTTCAGCACCGGCCCGAGCCAGCGCTCGACCTCGGCAACGTCCATCCCCTTGCGGGCGGCGTAATCCTCGACCTGGTCGCGCTCCACCTTGGCGACGCCGAAGTAATGCGCGTCCGGATGGGCGAGGTAGAGGCCCGAGACCGAGGAGCCCGGCCACATCGCGTAGGATTCGGTGAGCTTGACGCCGATCCGCGGCTCGGCCTGGAGCAGGTCGAACAGCGTGACCTTCTCGGTGTGGTCGGGCTGGGCCGGGTAGCCCGGGGCCGGGCGGATGCCGGCATAGGGCTCGGTGACGAGGTCCGCCGGGGAATAGGTCTCGTCGGCCGCATAGGCCCAGAATTCCCGCCGCACCCGCTCGTGCATCCGCTCGGCGAAGGCCTCGGCGATGCGGTCGGCGAGCGCCTTGACCAGGATCGACTTGTAATCGTCGTTCTGGCGCTCGAAGCGCTCGGCGATCCGCACCTCCTCCAGGCCCGCCGTGACCACGAAGCCGCCGACATAGTCGGGCAGCCCGCTCTCGGCCGGCGCCACGAAGTCCGACAGGCAGGTATTGGGCCGCCCGTCGCGCTTCGAGAGCTGCTGGCGCAGGCCGTGGAAGGTGGCGAGCGTGTCGGTCCGGCTCTCGCCGGTGAACAGCCGGATGTCGTCGCCGACCGCGTTGGCCGGCCAGAAGCCGATCACCGCCTTCGGGTTGAACCAGCGCTCCTCGACGATCTGGCGCAGCATGGCTTGCGCGTCCTCGAACAGGGCGCGGGCGGCCGGCCCCTGCTCGGGGTCGTCGAGGATCGCCGGATAGCGGCCCTTGAACTCGTAGGTCTGCAGGAAGGGCGTCCAGTCGATATAGGGGACGAGTTCCGCCACCTCGTAGCTGCGAAAAACCCGCGTGCCGGTGAACGTCGGCTTGACCGGTGTGTAGGCCGACCAGTCGGGCTTGAAGGCGTTGGCGCGGGCTCGTGTGAGGGGAAGGCGCTGCTTGTCGGCCTCCGAGCGGGCATGGGCCTCGGCGACGCGCTTGTACTCGGCGCGCACCGTCTCGATCGTCTGCCCCCTGGTGTCGGGCGAGAGCAGGTTCGAGACCACGCCGACGGCGCGGCTGGCATCGGTCACGTAGACCGCCTGGCCCTTGGCATAGGCCGGGTGGATCTTCACCGCGGTGTGGACCCGGCTGGTCGTCGCCCCGCCGATGAGCAGCGGCACGTCGAAGCCCTCGCGCTCCATCTCGGCCGCGACGTGGACCATCTCGTCGAGGGAGGGCGTGATGAGGCCCGACAGACCGACGATGTCGACGTTCTCCTTGCGGGCGGTGTCCAGGATCTTGGCTGCCGGCACCATCACGCCGAGATCGATGATCTCGTAGTTGTTGCAGGCGAGCACGACGCCGACGATGTTCTTGCCGATGTCGTGGACATCGCCCTTCACCGTCGCCATCAGCACCTTGCCGGCCGCCTGCCGCCCGCCGACGCCCCCGTTGGCGGCTTTTTCCGCCTCCATGTACGGCATCAGGTAGGCCACCGCCTGCTTCATCACGCGGGCCGACTTCACCACCTGCGGCAGGAACATTTTTCCCGCGCCGAACAGGTCGCCGACCACGTTCATGCCGGCCATCAGCGGGCCCTCGATGACGTGGAGCGGACGGGCGGCTGCGGCGCGGGCCTCCTCGGTATCGGCCTCGATGTATTCGGTGATGCCGTTGACGAGCGCGTGCTCCAGGCGCTTCTCCACCGGCGCCTCGCGCCAGGCGAGATCGGCGGTCTTGTCGCGCGCCTGTCCCCCCTCCTTGAAGCGGGCGGCGGCGTCGAGCAGGCGCTCGGTGGCGTCCTCGCGGCGGTTGAGGACCACGTCCTCGCACAGCTCGCGGAGTTCGGCGGGCAGCTCGTCGTAGACCGCGAGCTGGCCGGCATTCACGATGCCCATGTCCATGCCGACCTTGATCGCATGGTACAGGAACACCGCGTGCATCGCCTCGCGCACCGGCTCGTTGCCGCGGAAGGCGAAGGACAGGTTCGAGATGCCGCCCGAGATATGGGCGTGCGGCAGGGTCTCGCGGATGATCCGCGCCGCCTCGATGAAGGCGACGCCGTAGCCGTCATGCTCCTCGATGCCGGTCGCCACCGCGAAGACGTTGGGATCGAAGATGATGTCCTCAGGGGGAAAGCCGACCTGTTCGGTCAGCACCTTGTAGGCGCGGGTGCAGATCGCGACCTTGCGCTCGAGCGAATCGGCCTGCCCGTCCTCGTCGAAGGCCATCACCACCACGGCGGCGCCGTAGGAGCGGCAGATCCTGGCCTCGTGGATGAACTTCTCCTCGCCCTCCTTGAGCGAGATCGAGTTCACGATCGCCTTGCCCTGCACGCATTTCAGGCCGGCCTCGATGACCGAGAACTTCGAGGAATCGATCATCACCGGGACGCGGGCGATGTCGGGCTCGGCGGCGACGAGGTTGAGGAACTCGACCATCGCCTTCTGCGAGTCGAGCAGGCCCTCGTCCATGTTGACGTCGATGATCTGGGCGCCGGCCGCGACCTGGTCGCGGGCGACGTCGAGGGCGGCGGCGTAGTCGCCGTTGGTGACGAGCTTGCGGAAGCGCGCCGAGCCGGTGACGTTGGTGCGCTCGCCCACGTTCACGAACGGGATCTCGGGCGTCAGCGTGAAGGGCTCGAGGCCCGACAGGCGCATCAAGGGCTTCACGGTCGGCGCCCGGCGCGGCGCCTTGCCGGCCACCGCACCGGCGATGGCGCGGATGTGGTCCGGCGTGGTGCCGCAGCAGCCGCCGACCATGTTGACGAGGCCGCTCTCGGCGAACTCGCCGACGAGCCTGGCCATCGCCTCCGGGCTCTCGTCGTAGAGGCCGAACTCGTTCGGCAGGCCGGCATTGGGGTAGGCGCAGACCAGGGTGTCGCAGGTGCGCGACAATTCATCGATATGCGCGCGCATCTCGCGGGCGCCGAGCGCGCAGTTGAGGCCGAAGGTCAGCGGCTCGGCGTGGCGCAGCGAGTGCCAGAACGCGGTCGGGGTCTGGCCCGACAGGGTGCGGCCCGAGAGGTCGGTGATGGTGCCCGAGATCATGATCGGCAGGCGGGTGCCGGTCTCGTCGAAAACCTGCCAGGCCGCCGCCACCGCCGCCTTGGCGTTCAGCGTGTCGAACACCGTCTCGATCAGGATGAGTTCCGCGCCGCCGGCGATCAGGCCGCGGACCTGCTCGGCATAGGCCTCGCGGACCTGGTCGAAGGTGACAGCGCGGTAGCCCGGATTGTTGACGTCCGGCGAGATCGACAGGGTGCGGTTCGTCGGGCCGATGGCGCCGGCGACGAAGCGGCGGCGCCCGTCCTGCTTTTCGGCGAGAACCGCCGCCTCGCGGGCGAGCCGCGCGCCTTGCGCGTTCAGCTCGTGGATCACCGATTCCATGCCGTAATCGGCTTGGGCGATCGTGGTGCCCGAGAAGGTGTTGGTCTCGACGACGTCGGCGCCGGCGAGGAAATAGTCGAGGTGGATCTGCCGGATCGCGTCCGGTTGACTGAGGATCAGGAGATCGTTGTTGCCCTTCTGGTCATGGGCGTGATCGCGAAAGCGCTCGCTGCGGAAATCGGCCTCGGTCAGGCCGAGGCGCTGGATCACCGTGCCCATCGCCCCGTCGAGGACGAGGATCTTCTCCGCCGCGCGCCGGCGCAGGGCGGTCAGGATGTCGGCACCGTCGGCGGGGCGGAAATCGGTCATCGGGGTGTGGTTCCAGCGGGTCGGGCAGTACAATAGATGCAAAATTTAGCCGGGTCGCGCAGTACGACCCGGTTTGTCTGTGTCGGTCAATACGAGATTTTTCCCGACTCAGCGCCGGGTTTCAATCTCGGCGAGGCGTCGCTCGATCGCGTCCAGGCGCTCCTCGACTTCCGCAACTGCATAGCGGCCGAGGATGGACTCACCGTTGACCGCTTGCCGAAGATTGTCGAACCGCCGCTCGATCTTGTCGAAGCGCGCATCGTGTTCGTCGAGCTTGCGGTCGATCCGGTCGAATCGCTGCTCGAAGGCTGCGCGCATCTCACGCAGCAGCGGAACGATCATGTCCTGCGGTTCAGCCACGGAAGGCTCTCCTTGAGAGAAGACGGATCAGGCCGCCGCCTTCTCCGCCACCACCGGCGCCGCGCGCAAGCCCAAGAGGTGGCAGATCGCGTAGACGAGGTCGGCGCGGTTCATGGTGTAGAAATGGAAATCGGTGATGCCGCGGTCAACGAGATCCAGCACCTGCTCGGCGGCGACCGCCGCGGCCACCAGCTTGCGGGTGGCGACGTCGTCCTCCAGCCCCTCGAAGCGGGCGGCGAGCCAGTCCGGCACCGAGGCGCCGGTGCGGCGGGCGAAGTTGGCGGCCTGCTTGAAGTTCTGTACCGGCAGGATGCCGGGGATGATCGGAATATTGATGCCGCGCGCCCGCACCCGGTCGAGGTAGCGGAAGAACAGATCGTTCTCGAAGAAGAACTGGGAGATGGCGCGGTCGGCGCCGCAATCGACCTTGGCCTTCAGCGCGTCGAGATCCTGGTCGAGGGAGCCGGCCTCCGGGTGGCGCTCCGGATAGGCCGAGACCGAGACCTCGAAGTCGCCGATGCGCTTGATGCCGGCGACGAGGTCGCAGGAGCGCTCGTAGCCGCCCGGATGCGCCGTGTAGGCGGTGCCGACGCCCTCCGCCGGGTCGCCGCGCAGGGCCACGATGTGGCGCACGCCGGCCTCGTGATAGGCGCGCACCACGTCGTCGACCTCACCCCTGGTGGCGGCCACGCAGGTGAGGTGGGCGGCGGGCTTCAGGTCGGTCTCGCGCACCAGGCGCGCCACGGTGTTGTGGGTGCGCTCGCGGGTCGAGCCGCCGGCGCCGTAGGTCACCGAGACGAAGCTGGGGCCCAAGGGGGCCAGGCGCTCGATCGACGACCACAGGGTCGCTTCCATCTCGGCGGTCTTCGGCGGGAAGAACTCGAACGAGACCCGGATCGGGCGGTGGCTGTCGCGGCTGGGGCGGAAGGAGGAGGGGAACATCGGCGGCCTCGGCGGACGATCGAGAAAGGGGAGAATCAGGCGACGGCGCGGTCGGGCAGCCCGGCACCGATCTGCTGATCGGCGGCGGCCTCGGGGTGATGGGCGAGCCAGAGCGTGACGGTCAGCTGGTGCTCCGCGGCCCCGGAGGGCGCGAGGTGGCGCAGCCGCACGTCGGTCAGGCCGGCCTCGGAGAGCCAGCTCGCGACCTGCTCCGGAGCGAAGCCGAGGCGGCGATGCGCCTCGTCCGCGCGCAGGAATTCCAGGCTGTGGGGGGCGAAATCGACCACGAGGAGGCGGCCGCCCGGAGCGACGAGGCGGGCGGCCTCGCGAAGCGCCCGCGCCGGGTCGTCGAGATAATGCAGCACCTGGTGGATCAACACGAGATCGAAGCTCGCCCGGCCGAAGGGCGGGGCGTGGATGTCGCCCTGGCGCAGGTCGATCCGGGTCAGGCCCTGGCGCTCCAGGTTGGCGCGGGCGACCGAGAGCATCGTGTGGTTGGCATCCAACCCCGTCGCCCGGGCGGCCCGCGGCGCCAGGAGACCGAGCATCCGCCCGGTGCCGGTGCCGAGATCGACCACGCTGCCGATCGGGCCGCTCCCCAGCGCGTCGAGCACCGCCGCCTCGACGGTGGCCTCCGGCACGTGGAGCGAGCGGACTCGGTCCCATTGCGGCGCCAGCCGCGCGAAGAAGCTCTGGGCGGCTTCCGCGCGCTGCGCCCGCACCGCCTGGAGGCGCGCCCGGTCCTCGGAGAGCGGCGGCGCCGCGGTGTCGAGGGCCGCGATGAGGGGGGCGACCAAGGCAGCCATCCCCTCGCGCAGGCGGAAGAACGCCCAGGCGCCCTCACGGTGGCGCACCACCAGCCCGGCCTCGACCAGGAGCTTGAGGTGGCGGGAGATCCGCGGCTGCGACTGGCCGAGGATGTCGGTGAGGTCGGAGACCGACAACTCCCCCTCGCCGAGCAGCGCCAGGATGCGCAGGCGCGTCTCCTCCGCGGCGGCCCGCAGCACGCTCAAAGCGTCGACGAAGGGGACGGTGGCGGTCATACCTGGGGGCTCCTCGCCTCCGATGCGAAACATAAAGATATCTTTATGTGATGAATGCACGGGGCGCAAGCGGCGTTTCGCGGGCGGAAACGTGGCGGTGAGGGTGAATCGCGCGAACGCGGAGCCGAGAGCGGCGCTCATTCGGGGAAGGGCCGTCTGGGGAACGGTGTGGCGCCGGGTGTCCCCTCTCCCCGCGGACGGCAGGGCTGTCCGGGGAAAAGAGGAGGCGCGGGAAATCTCCCTCTCCCCGCGGGCGGGGAGAGGACTTCATCGACCTTGTCGTCGATGAAGTGAGCGGAGGCGAAAGCCGAAGCGAGGGTGAGGGGGAGGTTCCGGAAGAGCCTCATCCTGAGACACCCCCTCACCCTCGCGGCGAACCTGCGGTTCGCTGCTCCCTTCACCCCCGACGAGGGGGGTGAAGGCCTCTCCCCGCCCGCGGGGAGAGGGGAAAACTCGCGCCTCAATCTTTCCCCGGACAGCCCTGCACCCGCGGGAAGAGGAGAAGCCCGCGCCCTTTCTTTTCGCGATGCGCCGCGTTGACCGTACCCGGGAGCCTCCGGTATGTTCCTGCTTCGTTCGGGCTCCTCCGCCCGCCCAGGAGCGTCCCGCTGCCATGGCGCAGGCCACCTCCCCCGGCTCACCCTCCGGTTCGAATCCCCGCGGCAAGACCCTGTTCTTCTTCGAGAAACCCTCGGCGATGCGCCAGGTGCAGCGGTTCTTCCGCTCGCCCAGCACGGTCTGCGTCGCGGCCGAGGGGCACCTCCTGGAAGTGGCCGAGCCCGGGGAGATCCGACCGGACTGGAAGCCCTGGCGCTTCGACGCGCTGCCGATCGCCCTGGAGCGGCTGCCGGTCGCACCCGGTCACGGCCGCTCGGGCCAGTCGCATGCGCCGAAGCTCGCGGCGATCCGCCAGGCGCTGTCCGGGGTCGAGCGGGTGATCATCGCAACCGATCCGGGCCGCGAGGGCTCGATGATCGCCTGGGAGGTCTTGGAGCATCTCGGCTGGCGCGGCCGGGTTGATCGCCTGCGCCTCGGGGCGCTCGACGAGATCTCGATCCGCCGCGCCTTCGGGCTGCTGGCGCGCGAGGACGATTCCGGCGAGCGCGACTATGCCGCCTATCTCGAGGCCCTGTGCCGGCAATACGAGGATTGGCATCTCGGCCTCAACGGCACGCGGGCGGTGTCGTTGCGCCTGCGCCCCCCGGCCTTCCGCGAGCCCTGGCGCTTCGGCGGCGTGCAGACGCCGACGCTGGCGATCCTGGCCGATCTCGAGGAGCGCATCCGCAATTTCGTGCCGCGCGACTTCTATAAGGTCGCCCTGCCGGTGACGACGGAGAGCGGCGCCGGCCTGACGCTCTGGCACGCGCCGAAGGACAAGATCTTCGCGATCGAGGACGCCGAGACGATCCGCGACGCCGCCGAGGGCTGGGCCGGCCCGCTCGCGGTGGTGCAGAAGGACGTGCGCCGGACACCGCCCAAGCTCTTCTCGAAGGACACCCTGGCGCGCGCCTGCGCCAAGCGCTTCGGCTGGGACCCCCAAGTCACGGCGCGCCACGCGCAAGCGCTCTACGACAAGGGCTATCTCAGCTATCCCCGCACCGAATCGGTGCACCTGCCGGAATCGCAAGCCAAGGACGCCGCCGCGGTGCTCGCGGCGATCGCGGTCGCCGACAAGGATCTCTCCGCCCACAACCCGGCGACGCCGCAGATCCGCCGCGGGCCGAAGGGGCATTACGTCAAGGACCCGGGCGAGCACCACGCCATCGTGCCCCTGCGCAAGGTGCCCGGCCCGGGCGACGCCGCGCCCGAGGCGCTGCGGCTGTGGCTGCTCGTCGCCAAGAACTTTTTGGCCGCCCACATGGCCGACGGGATCGACGCCCGCACCACGGTGACGGCCGAGGTGGCGACGCCGCTCGGGCAGAAGCGCTTCGTCATCACCGGCAGCGTGGTGAAGGTGCCGGGCTGGCGCGCCCTCTACGGCACCGAGGCCGACGAGGACGAGGTGGTGCCCGGCAAGGCCAAGGCCGACGACGAGCCGACCACCGGGCGCCTGCCGCCGGTCCGCGATGGCGAGGCCGGCACGGGCGGCGAACCGACGATCGAGACCGCTCGGACCGAGCCGCCCCGGCGCATCACCCGGGGCGAGCTGCCGGTGGTGATGGGCCGCCTGATCGACCAGATCGAGGATCCGGCCCTGAAGCGGGCGCTGGAGAACCCCGCCAACCCGACCGAGCCGAAGGGGCTGGGCACCGCCGCGACCCGCGACGCGGTGCTGCCGAAGCTGATGAAGAGCCACTACGTCACGCTGCTCAAGGGCAAGGACCCGGCGATCACCGTGACGGACGTGGGCCTCGCCTTCGTGGCCGCGGTGCGCCGGGTGTTTCCGGCCTATGGCGACCCGGTCGGGCGGGCGGTGTTCGAATCGGAACTGGCCGAGATCGGTCGGGCGACGACGAAATCGGAAGCCGTGCGGCGGGCCGAGGCCTTCCGCCAGCGCACCCGCGAGCGGGTCGAGGCGTTGATCGGCGCGGTCTCGGGCGTCGAGCGGCTGGCGGTCGAGGGCGAGGCCCCGCCCCGCGGCGGCCGGGCGCCGACCGCCGCGATGGTGTCCTTCGCCAAGTCGCTCGCCGCCCGCAAGGGGATCCCCCTCCCCCCGGAGGCGACCCGCGAGGCCGGCGCCTGCCGGCTCTTCCTCAACACCCATGCGGGGCCCAGGACCGCCTTGGGGGAGGACAGGACCATTCCGGCGGGCGATGGCGCGACCCGCCCACCGACCCCGGCGATGCTGCGCTTCGCCGCCTCGCTCGCCCGCGAGAAGCGCCTGGAGGCGCTGCCGCCCGAGATCGAGACCGACTTCAACGCCTGCCGCGCCTTCCTCGACGCTCATGCGGGCGGCGAGGCCGGGGCGCCCTCCTCCCGCGAGGCCCCGGTCAAGAAGACCGCCATGAAGAAGGCCGCCGCGACCAAGACCCGCCGCCCGCGCACCCCTGCGAGCCCGGCCCGCGCGCCCCGCCGTCGCCGTACCGCCGAGGCATGAGGCGGCTGCCGGCAGACAGAGGCAAGAGGTAGCTGCCGGCAAACAATCGCCCGCGCGCCCGCACGAGACGGCTGGACAGGCGATCCGAGCGTCTCTATACCGCCGCTCAACGCCGCTGCCCCACGCAGCCGGCGGGCCCGGGTAGCTCAGTTGGTAGAGCATGCGACTGAAAATCGCAGTGTCGGCGGTTCGACTCCGTCCCCGGGCACCACTTCCTTATCTCCGGTAAGGGTGGTGCCGTCCTTCAACAAGGACGATCTCTGGTGCTTGGACCGTCGCCACGCGCGGCCGGTGCGCCCGGGTAGCTCAGTTGGTAGAGCATGCGACTGAAAATCGCAGTGTCGGCGGTTCGACTCCGTCCCCGGGCACCACTTCTCTGAACATTCCAGACCATTGATCGAGATCGGCAAGAAAGCTGACCGAGCTTTCCTGCGCTATTCTCGTATTTCGCTTCGGCAAAGGAAGGCTCGACCTCCTGTCAAAGTCGAACGCTCGTCATTCTTCCCTGCCCGTCATCCCGGGGCTCGCCGGAGGCGAGAACCCGGGAGCCATAACCGCTGACGGCTCGGGAACAGGCTGAACATGGCCGGCTCTATCCTGAAGAGTCAGCGGTTATCGATCCCGGGTTCCGCCGCGCGGCTCCGGGATGACACGGAGGGTTTCAGGTCTCCCTGTGCGATCGTCAGCCCGAGACCGTCAGGCTCGTGCAGCCCGTGCCACCGGTCCTTTCGCCGCCGACCCCCTCCCGCCCGACGCCGCGCGGCCCTGCCACAGGTTGAGCGGTACGGTCAGGAGCACCGTGCCGAGCACCCACCAGGCCGGGCGCACGTCGTAGGAGAAGTCGAGGTTGGCAGCGAGCACGGCGAGCGGCGGCACGCCGGTGGCGAGCGCGTACCACAGGGCCTCCAGCCCTGCCGTGGCGAGGCCGGCGGCCACGCTGAGGCCCAAGAGCGGCAGCGGCGCGGTCGGCACCTTGAGGTGGTGCATCAGCCGCCAGCCCATCAGGGCCAGGAACAGCCCGCTCCAGTAGACCGGGTTCGAGACGTCGATCTTCGATTGAATGAAGAAGTGCAGCAGGGCCAGGGCGGTGAGCGGGTAGACCAGCCGGTGCAGCCGCGGCCAGGCCTTGCCGAGGCGGCGGATCATCCCGTCGGTCGAGGTGACGCCGAGCACGACGAGGCCGAGCAGACCGGCGAAGCCGATGGTGAGGTAGATGCGAAAAACGATCTCGCTCGCCACCCGGGCGAGGTCGAACTTCTGGTCGGCGATGTAGAGGGTGAAGTGCACCAGCGCGTAGGCGAGCGCGGTGAGCCCCAGCATCCGCCGCACCAGAATCAGCTTCGGCGCGTTGGCGATGCGCCGCATCGGCGTGACCGCGAGCGAGAGGATCAGGAACCGCACCGACCAGTCGCCCATGGCGTGGAGATAGGCGGTCAGCGGCTTCGCGCCGAGGCGGTCGAGGGCGTAGGCCCCGGTGAACCACAGGCCGGGCGCGAGCGCGAGGAGGAAGACCGCGAGCTTGAACCGCGACAGGCGGCCGGCGCGGTCGAGCCAAGGGTAGGCCAGACGAGGAAAGGCGATCCGGGGTGGGGCGAGCATTCGGGAACCGGGAGCAGGGCTGACTGCGCCACAGATAAGCCGCGAGCGGAGGTTTGACCCGATCCGCCGACCACACGATGGCGTGAGAGGCCGCCCCTCACCGGAGACGAAGCCGTGCCGCGCAAAGCCCTCGCCGCCCTCCTGATGCTGCTGGCGCCCGCGGCGCAAGGAGCCTGCCCCACCCCGCCGGCCCCGCCGCCGGCGAGCGAGAAGCCGGTGAAGCCCGCCCTGCCGCAGAAGCCCGCCTGCCTCGATGCCAAGGGCGGCTGCCCGGGCTGGGAGGCCTACACCTACAATGACGGGATCAAGGCCTACAACGCGCAGCTCGGCCCCTACCGCACCGGCGCCGAGGCCTATGCGCGCAAGCTCAAGGCCTTTGCCGACGGCAGCGTGGCCTACGCGAACTGCGAGATGCAGTCGATGCAGTGATCCGCCACCCGGAAGAGACCGTCCGGAGAAGCGGATCGCCAGTGAGCCGTGGCGCGCCGCGTGCGCGCCACGGGTGAGGCCTCAATGGTGCGGGCGCGGGGTCGATACCCGGTCCGGGCGCAGCAGGCGGCCGCAATTGGTGCCGCTGCCGTTCGGCAGGTCGACGCAGATGTTCTGCATCATGCCCTGGTCCTCGTGATCGAGGATGTGGCAATGCAGGACATATTCGCCGATGTAGCGCTGATAGCGGGTGCGGATCTTGATCGTGTAGGTCGAGGAGTCGAGCTTGGCGGGAAAGTCCGCCGGTTTCTCGATCAGGTTCTTGACCCACAGCGTGTCCTTCCACACGCCCTTCAGGCCGGGATATTGCGTGTCGGTGCCGCCGGCCTGGTCGACCGCACCCGGCGCGCTGACGTCGACCCCGTTCGGATCGCGAATCTCGACGATCTGGAACGGGTTGACGTGGATGTGGAACGGGTGGCTGGCGAAGGCCGATTGCAGCGTCCATTCGTCGACCCCGCCGAGGGGCAGCAGCCGGTCGACGACACTCGGATCGTAGGGCCGGGGCGCGAACGTCGCCGGATCGAACTTCTTCGGGTCGAAGGACGTGTTGCCGACCTCGAAGGTTGCCGGCTTGCCGGGCTCGATCTTGATGAAGAAGGTCAGCTCCTGCCGGCCGGTGACCTCGCCCTCGGCGATGTCGGGGTGGGGCACGAAGCGGGTGAGCTTGAGACCGTCCTTCAGGTCGGCGACGACGCTCGGCTTGACCGAAGCCAGCATGGTCCGCTCGGCCGCGGCCACCAGCGCCTCGGTCAGGGCAGCGGCGGGGTCCGGCGCCGGGGTGCCGGGCGCGACCGCGACCGTGGCGAGCAGCTGGCGCTCGCGCGCGGACTGGGTGACGCTGGCGGCGCCCACCACGGCCTCGTTGGTGACGCAGTAATCGCCCGCCTCCGGGAAGATCACGAGGGCGTCGTTGCGGTAGCCGGGCTGCAGGGTCGTGGCGGTGGTCTTGAACGCCGCCTTCATGGTCAGGCCGTCGGCGGCGACCAGATGGTAGGCGATCGGCGCACCGTCGCAATACCGGGCGAGGTACTGCGCGGTCTGCGCCTTGCCGAGATTGACCGGATCGGGAGCGCCCGGCTTGCGCGGCCGGAAGGCCAGCACGATCGTGTCGCGCACGCCGCCATGGATCAGGCGCCAGCGCTCGACGCGCCCGGCCCGGGCCTCGAAATGCGGGCGCATGAGCCCGTTGATCGTGGTGAAGCGGCCCGAGGTCGACCAGGATTGGGGCCCGAACTGGTCGTAGCGATTCGTCGGATCGGGACCCAGCTCGATGCCGCCGATGTCGCCCGGATCGCAGACCCAGCCGCCGTCGGGTCCCGTCTTGATCTTACCCGTCGCGTCGCGGCAAGCATACTGGATCTGCTGCAGGACGAGCAGGCGCTCTTCCATGCTGCTGCCGTCGCCGTTGGTCAGCAGCGTGTCGATGTCGCCGTTGGCGTTCGCCTGCGGCAGGCGGTTCCCCCGCACGACGAGGGCGCCGGCCATGCCGCTCGACACCTGCAACGCCGTCGAGCCGTGCCGGTGGGTGTGGTACCAGAAGGTGCCGGACGGGTGATCGTCCGGGAGATCGTAGTAATAGGTGAAGCTCTGCTTCGGATCGATCGACACCAGCACGTTGTCGCCGTTGCCGGCGGGGCTGACCCAGAGGCCGTGCGAGTGGAGGTTGGTGCTGTTGGCGCAGTGCGGCGTGTTCGGCGCGGCATGGCCGCCGGCGCAATCCGGCTCGGGCTCGAGATCGTTGTGCAGGGCGACGGTGACGCGCTGGCCCGGGGCGACCTCGATGACCGGCGCCACGTAGGGCGCCGACGGATCGACGCCCTCGCCGGTATAGCTGCGCAGGTTGACCTGGTCGTTCCGGCCCGTCGCCGGGTTGTACAGGGTGCCGGCGATCTTCCTGACATGGAGGTCGAGCGTGCGCCGCGGTGCCGGCGCCGTCACCGCCGCGCCCGGGGCGAAGCCCCGGAGCCGCGGCGTGCTCGCGCCCCGCTCGCCGAGGATCGGCGGGTTGGCGAAGAGCGGGCTTTTCGCGGGCGCCGCCGCAGGCCCGGCCGGAGCCGCCGCGGGCCCGGTCTGCGCCGCGACCGGCCCGGCCGCGAGGGCCGCCAGCAGGGCGAGGGGCACGGCCCGCCGCCGGCGCGGCGGAGCGGATCGGGGCCCGGTCGTCGGGCGTCCAGCCTGGTCGATCGGCATGCGTTAAGGCCTCGTGTCTGATCGGGTCGATGGGAGGGCGCGCAGGCCGGCCTCGCAGGGGGGTCAGGCCCGTTTCACGGCGATGAACGAGGCGACAGTGCCGGCCGGCGCACCGCCATGGGGCTTTGCCCGGATCACCGTCCCGACCAGGGCCGGGACTTGGCCCACGCCGTTGGGCCAGCGATAGGCGGGCACGCCGCGATAATCGTATTCCCAGCCCGCCGTCGGCGTTCCGGCGCGGCCCAGGCCGACGAGGGCGATCTCCGCTCCCGCCGCGGCGCTCCCCGTGAGATCGAGCACGTAGCCGCCGCCCATGTCGAGCGTGCCCGTCACGGCCTGTCCGTCGAGACGAAGGTCGAACACGCCCTCGCCAAAAATGTTCTGCGCCGCCTTGTCCGGATCACCGGAGATCAAAGCGGGATCGTTCCTGTAGCTGCGATAGGTCCACAGGCCGGACACATCAGCCATGGATCACCTCAATCGACTTGACGGCAGGATCCATGATCGCACCCATCCTTTTTCGGAGCGACGTCGATCCGTTGTCGTGAGTACTTTCCGGTCTCCGGGCGACGAACGAATCGTTCGGAGCGACCGATGATTGTAGCATTGAGGTTGTTTTGACAACCCTACCGTCACGGAAATGAGCGGCTCAGCAGAAAGCGACTATCGCATCCCGGCACTGGTCGATCCGCCCGGCGCCCGGGGCCCGGATCGGGGCCGAGGAAGGGCTGCCCTCTCGGCCGGACCATCGCGCTCGCGGGGGAGAGACCGCTTCGGCGGGCGGTGGCCGGCGTGCTACGATGCCGGCCGCAGGAGTGCCACCGACAGGTTCGACGCGATGACGCCGCTTCCGCAGAGACACATGAACGTGGACGAGTACCTGGCCTGGAGCGAAACCAATCCAGGACGCTACGAGCTCGTGCAGGGCGAGGTCTACACGATGACACCGGAGCGCGTGCTGCACGCCGAGGTCAAGGCCGCCGTCTACGTCGCGTTGAGGCGCGGCATCCGGGCTGCTGCGCTGTCTTGCCGAGCCCTGCCGGATGGCATGACCGTCCGGATCGACGCTCGTACGGCGTATGAGCCGGATGCCCTGGTCTATTGTGGACCACGCAGGGACGCGAACTCCGTCGAGATTCCCGATCCGGTCATCGTCGTCGAAGTCCTGTCTCCCAGCACCCGCCGGACCGATGCGAGCGAGAAGCTCTCCGGCTATTTCCGGGTGCCGAGCATCCATCACTACCTGATGGTCGATCCGGATCGCCGTACGGTCGTCCACCATCGCCGGGCCGGCGACGGGATCGACAGCACGTCCCTGCAGGACGGCACCCTCGTCCTCGACCCGCCGGGCCTCGAACTCACCGTCGCATCCCTGTTCGAGGAGCCGTGAGGCGGCGCTTGACCCTCCCGGCGGCGGATGCGACAGCCGCGCCATTTCCTTGCGCGCGAGCCCCTGCATGACCTCCTTCCTCGACCTCCTCGTCCTCGGCAACGCCATCGTCGACGTGATGGCCCGCACCGACGAGGCCTTCCTGGTGCGTGAGGGCGTGCACAAGGGCGCGATGCAGCTCATCGACGAGGCGCGGGCCGAGCACCTGTTCGGGGTGATGGGACAGGCCACGATCATCTCGGGCGGCTCGGGCGCCAACACGGCGGTCGGCGCGGCGCTCCTCGGCGCGCGGGCGGCCTTCATCGGCAAGGTGCGGAACGACGAGCTCGGCCGCCTCTTCGCCCACGACCTCAACGCCACCGGCGTGCATTTCGGCGTCGCCCCGGCGACGGAAGGCCCGGCCACCGCCCGCTGCTTCGTGCTGGTGACGCCGGACGGCGAGCGCACCATGAACACCTATCTCGGCGCCTGCCAGGGCCTCTCCGCCGCGGACGTGGACGAGGAGACCGTGCGGAGCGCCCGCCACGTCTACCTCGAGGGCTACCTGTGGGACCCGCCGGCCGCCAAGGAGGCGTTCCGCAAGGCGGCCAAGATCGCTCATGGTGCCGGCAACAAGATCGCGCTGACCCTGTCGGACGCCTTCTGCGTCGACCGCTACCGCGACGAGTTCCTGGGGCTGATCCGCGACGGCAGCCTCGACATCCTGTTTGCCAACATCCACGAGCTGAAGAGCCTGTACCAGACCGCCGATGCCGACACCGCTCTGGCGGCGCTCCGTGCCGAAAAGGGCCTCCTCGGCGTCGTCACCCGCTCGGAAGAGGGCGCCCTGGTCGTCTCGGGGGCTGAGACCCGGTCCGTGCCGGCCTCGCCCGTGCGCGAGGTGGTCGACACCACCGGTGCCGGCGACCTGTTCGCGGCGGGCTTCCTCGCCGGCCTCGCCCGCGGCCTCGACCACGCCGATTGCGCCCGCCTCGGTGCGGTGGCGGCGGCGGAGATCATCTCGCATCTCGGCGCCCGGCCGCAAGGAGACCTCAAGGCCTTGGCGGAGCAGGCGGGCCTGTAAAGGTCTTCAGACGGGCGGCGCTTCCGTCAGAGCTTAGGCGATGATAGGGAGCGTCGCACGCCCGTCACGGCGGTGCGGCACGGCACTCAAGACACCACCCGCCAGGGAGCGGCCCCGTTGGTCGAGAACCGCCGCTTCGGCAACCTGATCCCGCATCTCGTGCTCTGCCTCGGGGTCGGGATCGTCGTCTTCCCGGTCTATCTCGCGCTGATCGGCTCGACGCACGATGCCGCCACCATCGCCAACGGCCAGATGCCGCTCTGGCCGGGGGGCCACGGCTTCGAGACCTACCGGCGGGCGCTGACCGAATCCGGCATGGCCGGCGTCCCCGTCGGGGTGATGCTGCTGAACAGCACGATCATGGCGCTCGCCATCGCACTGGGCAAGATCTTCATCTCCCTGCTCTCGGCCTATGCGCTGATCTACTTCAAGTTTCCGCTCCGGCAGACGGCCTTCTGGGCGATTTTCGTCACCCTGATGCTGCCGGTCGAGGTGCGCATCTACCCGACCTACAAGGTCGCGGCCGATCTCGGCCTGCTCGATACCTATGCCGGCCTCGCCCTGCCGCTGATCGCCTCGGCGACGGCGACGCTGCTGTTTCGCCAGTTCTTCCTCACGGTGCCGAACGAGCTCGTCGAGGCCTCCCGCATCGACGGGGCCGGGCCGGTGCGGTTCTTCCTCGACACCCTGCTGCCGCTCTCGCGCACCACGATGGCGGCCCTGTTCGTGATCCAGTTCCTGTATGGCTGGAACCAGTATCTCTGGCCGCTGCTGGTCACCACCCGCGACGACATGCAGACTGTGGTGATCGGCCTGCGCAAGATGACCTCGATCACCGACCAGCTCACCGAGTGGCAGATCGTCATGGCGACCGCCGTGCTGGCGATGCTGCCGCCGGTCGTGGTCGTGTTCGCGATGCAGAAGCTGTTCGTGCGCGGCCTGGTGGAGACCGAGAAGTGATCGCTTTCCGTATGATCGGGTGCCTCTGATGGCCGGCCTCGCCCTCGACCAACTCCGAAAAACCTATTCCGGCGGCGTCGAGGCGGTGCGCGGCGTCTCGCTCGACGTGCCGGACGGCGCCTTCTGCGTCCTCGTCGGCCCCTCGGGCTGCGGCAAGTCCACCGTGCTGCGGATGATCGCCGGCCTCGAGACCGTGACCTCGGGGGCGATCACCATCGGCGGCCGCACCGTCAACGACGTCGAGCCCGCCGACCGCGACATCGCGATGGTGTTTCAGAACTACGCGCTCTATCCGCATATGCGCGTCTACGACAACCTGGCCTACGGCTTGCGCAACCGCGGCACGCGTAAAGACGAGATCGAGACACGGGTGAAGGAGGCGGCGCGGCTGCTCGGCCTCGAGGCGATGCTGACGCGCTATCCGCGCCAGCTCTCGGGCGGCCAGCGCCAACGCGTCGCCATGGGGCGGGCGATCGTGCGGAAGCCCCAGGTCTTCCTGTTCGACGAGCCTTTGTCGAACCTCGATGCCAAGCTCCGGGTGCAGATGCGGGTCGAGATCCGCCGCCTGCAACGCCAGCTCGGCGTCACCACGGTCTACGTCACCCACGACCAGGTCGAGGCGATGACCATGGCCGACCGGCTGGTGGTGATGAATGGCGGACAGATCGAGCAGGTCGGTAGCCCGATCGAGATCTATCGCCGCCCGGCCACCCGCTACGTCGCGACCTTCATGGGCTCGCCGCCGATGAACATCCTGCCCGCCGAGGCCGTGGCGGGGGGCGTGCGGATCGACGGGACGGTGATCCCGGTGACCGGCATGAAAGCCGGCACCGCGGTCGAGGCCGGCATCCGGCCCGAGGACCTGCAAATCGCCGAGGACGGGCTGCCCTTCCGTGTCGCCTTCGTCGAGGAGCTCGGCGCCACCCGCCTGCTGCACGGGCCGCTCGCCGGCACCGACGTGGCGGTGCAGGTGCCCGCCGGCTCCGCCACGCAGGAGGGCGACACGGTGCGCCTCGCGATCGACGGAAGCGCGCTCCACCTGTTCGACCCCGCCTCCGGGCGGCGATTGACGCAGGGCTGACCGGAGGCCGGCGGCCTTTCCCGCTGCCTAAGCCTCGGCGTATGCAGGCGGAACGCGATCCCGCAGAAGCGGGATCTGAGGCGTCATCCCGCAAACGGGAGACGCGTGACTGGGAGGCTCGGTCTTCGTGCACAAACCCCTCGCCGGCATCAAGGTGCTCGAACTCGCCCGCATCCTGGCCGGTCCCTGGATCGGCCAGCTCCTGGCGGATCTCGGCGCCGACGTGGTCAAGGTCGAGCGGCCGGTCGTCGGCGACGACACCCGGACCTGGGGCCCGCCCTTCGTCGAGGGCGCGGACGGCGAAACGCTCTCGGCCTCGTACTTCCACTCGACGAACCGCGGCAAGCGCTCGGTCGCGGCCGATTTCGAGACCGAAGACGGCCAGGCCGTGGTGCGCAAGCTCGCCGCCCATGCCGACGTGGTGATCGAGAACTTCAAGGTCGGCGGCCTGAAGAAGTACGGCCTCGACCACGAGGCTCTGAGCGCCCTCAACCCGCGGCTGATCACCTGCTCGGTCACCGGCTTCGGCCAGAACGGGCCCTACGCGCCGCGGGCCGGCTACGACTTCATGGTCCAGGGGCTGGGCGGGATCATGTCGCTCACCGGCGAGCCCGAGGGCGAGCCGGTCAAGACCGCGGTCGCCTTCGCGGACGTGTTCACCGGGGTCTACGGCACGGTGGCGATCCTCGCCGCGCTCCAGGGCCGGCACGCCACCGGCAAGGGCTGCCACATCGACATGGCACTCCTCGACACCCAGGTCTCGGTGCTCGGTAACCAGGCGCTGGTCTACCTCGTGTCGGGCATGCTGCCGCCCCGGATGGGCAACGAGCATACCAGCATCGTCCCCTATCAGGTCTTCCCGACGTCGGACGGCCACATCATCGTCGCCTGCGGCAATGACGGGCAGTTCCAGAAGTTCTGTGGTGTCCTCGGCACGACCTGGCACCTCGATCCGGACTATTCCACCAATCCGGGCCGCGTCACCCGCCGCGACGTGCTGATCCCGCTCATCGCAGCCGAGACCGGCCGCCACACCAAGGCCGATCTGCTGGCCCGGCTCGGCGCCGTCAACGTCCCGGTGGGCCCGATCAACGACCTCGCCGAGGTCTTCTCCGACCCGCAGGTGGTCCATCGCGGGATGCGCCTCGACCTGCCCGATCCCCGGGCGAAGGGCGGCACGATCCCGAGCGTGCGCTCGCCGATCGTCATCGACGGCGTGCCGATGGCGGCCCAGACCGCCTCGCCGCAGGTGGGGGACCATACGCAGAGCGTGCTGGCGGATCCGGCCTGGGGCGGGTGAACCCGTCCCGATTCCAAAAAACGGGCCGCACGCGTGATGCTGCTCTCTCTCCCACCCTTGACCTCATCCTGAGGTGTCAGCCGATCAGAGATCGGCTGACCTCGAAGGAGGGCTCCAGAGATGTCAGGGTCATCTGGAGCCCTCCTTCGAGGCTCGTTTCACTCGCACCTCAGGATGAGGTTGCGAGCAGGACGGGCCGCCACCAACACTGAGCCGGGCCTTGAGAGACCACCGGAGGACACACCCATGACCGACGCCCCCCGCCCCCGCACCGGCGGGCAGATCCTGGTGGACCAGCTCGCCCGCCACGGCGTCGGCGACATCTTCTGCGTCCCCGGCGAGAGCTATCTCGCGGTGCTCGACGCGCTGCACGACGCGCAGATCCGCCTCACCGTCTGCCGGCAGGAGGGCGGCGCCGCCATGATGGCGGAGGCGCACGGCAAGCTGACGGGCAAGCCCGGGATCTGCTTCGTCACCCGCGGGCCCGGCGCCACCAACGCCTCGCCCGGCCTGCACATCGCCAAGCAGGATTCGACCCCGATGATCCTGTTCGTCGGCCAGATCGAGCGGGCGGCGCGGGAGCGCGAGGCGTTCCAGGAACTCGATTACCGGGCGGTGTTCGGCACCATCGCCAAGTGGGTGACCGAGATCGACAGCGCCGACCGGCTGCCGGAACTGATCGCCCGCGCCTTCCACGTCGCCACCGCCGGCCGGCCCGGACCGGTGGTGATCGCGCTGCCCGAGGACATGCTGGTCGAGACCGCGACGGTCGCGGATGCTCCCGCCTTCCGGCCGGTCGAGACCCATCCGGCCCTGTCCCAGATGGTCGCTTTGCAGAACCTCCTGGCGCAGGCGGAAAAACCCTTCGCGATCCTCGGCGGCAGCCGCTGGTCGGCGGAGGCCGTGCGGCGCTTCACGCGCTTCGCCGACCTGTTCTCGCTCCCCGTCGCCTGCTCGTTCCGGCGCCAGGGCCATTTCCCGGCCGATCACCGCTGCTATGCCGGCGATCTCGGCCTCGGCGTCAACCCGAAGCTGCTGGCCCGGATCAAGGAGTCGGATCTGCTTCTCGTCGTCGGCGGGCGGCTGTCGGAGATCCCGTCCCAGGGCTACACTTTGCTGGATATACCCGGCCCGCGCCAGCGCCTCGTCCACATCCATCCCGATCCGGAGGAGCTGGGCCGCGTCTACAGCCCGGCGCTCGCCATCAACGCGAGCCCGACCGCCTTCGCGGCGGCGATCGAGACGGTGCAGCCGCCCCGGACCTTGCCCTGGGCCGCCGGCACCGAGGCCTTACACGCCGATTACCTCGCCTGGAGCGATCCGACCCGGATCACCACCCCGGGCACGCTCCAGATGGGTGGCGTGATGGCCCACTTGCGCGAGACGCTGCCGGCCGACGCGATCCTGTGCAACGGCGCGGGCAACTTCGCCACCTGGGTCCACCGGTTCTGGCCGTTCCGGGCCCATGACGGCCAGCTCGCCCCGACCTCGGGCTCGATGGGCTACGGCGTCCCCGCCGCCGTCGGCGCCAAGCGCCTGCTGCCCGAGCGCACGGTCGTGGTGGTGTCGGGCGACGGCGACTTCCTGATGAACGGGCAGGAATTCGCCACCGCCGTCCAGTACGGGCTGCCGATCATCGTGATCCTGGTCGATAACGGCATGTACGGCACGATCCGGATGCATCAGGAGCGGGAATATCCCGGCCGCGTCTCCGGCACCGCGCTGAAGAATCCCGATTTCGCCGCCTATGCCACGGCCTTCGGCGGCTACGGCGAGCGGGTCGAGCGCACCGAGGACTTCCCGGCGGCCCTGGCGCGGGCGCGGGATTCCGGCCTGCCGGCGATCCTGCACTGCCCGATCGATCCCGAGGCGATCACCCCGACCACGACGATCCAGGCCCTGCGGGACCGGAAGCGGGCCTGAAACTTCGAGTTCGAAGCTTTCATCCCACCTGCAACCTCATCCTGAGGTGCGACCGCAGGGAGCCTCGAAGGAGGGCTCCAGAAGTCTCGGTGGTCTCTGGAGCCCTCCTTCGAGGCTCTCTGCGGTCGCACCTCAGGATGAGGTCGTGAGTAGGATGATCCGGAGAACTGCGCCGACGGGGCCACACTCTTCACGACCCTCCCTTGTCCCCCGGTCGCGGCTGTGCTTAGCCAGCTACTAACAAGCTGCCCGCCGCTGGAGACGGTGCGGGCCGCGTCACCCCCCGGCGCCCTGTCGTCGGAGTGTCACGCGGGCCCCGCATGAGGGGCCGCACACGAGGAGACGACACCCCGATGGCCCCCACCACGACCATCCGCATCGCGCTCGCGGGCTTAGGCCTGGCGCTCGCCGCCACCCCGGCGCTCGCCGTGACCGAGCTGCAATGGTGGCACGCGATGACCGGCGCCAACAACGACGCCGTCAACCGCCTCGCCGACGAGTTCAACGCGAGCCAGAGCGACTACAAGGTGGTGCCGACCTACAAGGGCAATTACGGCGAGACGCTGAATGCCGGCATCGCGGCCTTCCGCGCCGGCACCGCGCCGCACATCATGCAGGTGTTCGAGGTCGGCACTGCCACGATGATGTCGGCCAAGGGCGCGATCAAGCCGGTCTACCAGCTGATGAAGGATGCCGGCGAGCCGTTCGACCCGAACGCCTATCTGCCGGCGATCACCGGCTACTACTCGACGACCAAGGGCGAGATGCTCTCGTTCCCGTTCAACTCGTCGTCGATGGTGATGTGGGTCAATACCGACGCGCTGAAGTCGATCGGCCTCTCCGAGCCGCCGAAGACCTGGCCGGATCTGTTCGCCGCGGCCAAGAAGCTGACACAGAACGGCTTCCCGAATTGCGGCTTCTCGACCACCTGGGTCACCTGGCTCAACATCGAGCAGCTCTCGGCCTGGCACAACCTGCCGGTCGCCACCAAGGCCAACGGCATGGACGGCCTCGACACCACCCTCGAGATCAACGGGCCGCTCCAGGTCAAGCACCTCGCCAACCTCGCCGAGGCGCAGAAGGACAAGTCCTTCGACTATTCCGGCCGCTACGACAGCGGCTTCGGCCGCTTCACCGCCGGCGAGTGCCCGATCATGTTCGGCTCGTCCGGCTCCTACGGCAACGTCAAGGGCGCGGCGAAGTTCGCCTGGGCCTCGGCGCCGATGCCCTATTATCCCGACGTGCCGGGCGCGCCGCAGAACAGCATCATCGGCGGCGCCTCGCTGTGGGTGATGGGCGGCAAGAAGCCCGACGAGTACAAGGGCGTGGCGAAGTTCTTCACCTTCCTGTCCGACACCGACCGGCAGGCGAAGCTCCATCAGACCACCGGCTACATGCCGATCACCAAGGCCGCCTACGAGAAGTCCAAGGCGGACGGCTTCTACGACAAGAACCCGGCCCTCGAGACGCCGATCAAGGAACTGACCAACAAGCCGCCGACCGAGAATTCCCGGGGCCTGCGTCTCGGCAACCTGCCGCAGATGCGCGACCTATGGGCCGAGGAGATCGAGGGCACGCTGGCCGGCAAGAAGACGCCGAAGCAGGCCCTCGACGAGGCGGCGGCCCGCGGCAACGCGATGCTGCGCCAGTTCGAGAAGCAGGCCGGGCGGTAACCTCATGAGCCCCGAACGCATCACCTTCGGAGGCCGGCTGCTGCCGGCGGCGCTGATCGCGCCGCAGCTCCTGATCGTCGGCCTGTTCTTCTACTGGCCGGCAGTCCAGGCGGTCTGGCAGTCGTTCCAGATGCAGGATGCGTTCGGGCTCTCGACGGAGTTCGTCTGGTTCGAGAATTACCGGGCCCTGTTCACGGACCCGGCCTATTACCAGGCCCTCGTCACCACGCTGGTCTTCGCCGCGGCGGTGGCGGGGTTGTCGCTCGGCTTCGCGCTGCTCCTCGCCGCGATGGCCGACCGGGAGATCCGGGGCTCCGGCATCTACCGGACCCTGCTGATCTGGCCCTACGCGGTCGCTCCCGCCGTGGCCGGCGTGCTGTTCGGCTTCCTGTTCCAGCCCGGCCTCGGGCTGATCGCCCGGGGTCTCAACCAGATCGGCATCCCGTGGAACCCGCTGCTCGACGGGAACCACGCGATGATCCTGGTGGTGATGGCGGCGGCCTGGAAGCAGGTCTCCTACAACTTCCTGTTCTTCCTCGCCGGGCTCCAGGCGATTCCCGGCAGCGTGATCGAGGCGGCGGCGATCGACGGCGCCGGCCCGGCCCGGCGGTTCTGGACCATCGTCTTCCCGCTGCTCTCGCCGACCACGTTCTTCCTCATGGTCGTCAACGTCGTCTACGCCTTCTGCGAGACGTTCGGCGTCATCGACGTACTCACCCATGGCGGCCCGGGCCGGGCGACCCAGACGCTGGTCTACAAGGTCTACCAGGACGGCCGCATCGGCGCCGATCTCGGCGGCTCGGCGGCGCAATCGGTGGTGCTGATGGCGATCGTGATCGGCCTGACGGCGATCCAGTTCCGGTATGTCGAGAAGCGGGTGGCGTATTGAGGGGGCTGGGGGAGCCTTACCCCCGGAAGCACTTCGATCAAATTCGACTGCTCAGCTATTTCGCGGGCCCCGTAGAGACCTGTCTAGGAAAAGAGAGGCGCGGATCTTCTCCTCTCCCCGCGGGCGGGGAGAGGGCCGAACCCTCGTTCAGAGGGTTCGGCAAGCCCGTAGGGCGAGGGTGAGGGGGTGTTTCCGGAGGAGTCTCACTCGTCGAGACCCCCTCACCCTCGCTCCGGCTACGCCTCCGCTTGCTGCGTCTCCTGAACGGAGACACAGCCCTCTCCCCGCCCGCGGGGAGAGGAGGAAACCTGCGCTCCACTTTTCATCAGGGCTTCCGGGAACGGGCTCACGGTACTCGGGAGCGAGTGGACGAGCGTAAGCTCCGTCCCGAATCGCCCCTGTCATACGCTTTCCGGTTGATTAGGCCAGCTTGGGCTTTGGCTTTGCGGTTTTGGGCAGCCAGTGGAAGCTTGTGCGTGAGCTGATGAGGCCGGGCTGTTCGCTTAAGGTCGCGCACCGCTGCTCGACCACGCGTTCCAACTCATCCAGGTTGGCGATGTACCGATTGACCACCGGCTCATCGACCAGCGGCCACAACGTCTCGGCCGGCTGCAGTTCGGGCGTATAGGGCGGCAGGTAGACGAGCCGCACACCCTCGGGCACGCTTAGATTGGGCTGCGTGTGCCAGCCGGCATTGTCGAGCATCACCACCGCCCGGCAGCGCGTGCCGGCTCCGACCTCGCGCGCGAAGTCGGCCAAGAGTCGCTCGAAGAACGGCTTGGACAGGCCGTTGGAGAGGTACCACACCGTCTCGCCCATGGCCGGCGCCACGAAGGCGGTGACGTGCAGCCACTTGAAGCGATGCTGGCCCAGCGCCACCGGCCGCTCTCCCGCCGGCGCCCAGACCCGTCGCGTGACCGGCTTCAGGCCGAGGCGGTGCTCGTCCATCGCGTAGACGACGACCGGCAGGCGCGGCTCACGGGCCTCCTCCTCGTCGACGGCCTGCGCCAACTTTTTTTAAAAGCCTGCGCAGCCTCGGGCGTGGCCGCGCGCGGGTTGCGCGGGCGCGGCCGTTGCAGCGACCAGCCCAGCGCCTTGAGCGCCTCCCAGCCGCGCTGCACCGCCACCTGCTCGCGCCCCAGGTCCTGGGCCAGGACGTCCGCCACCGTGCGGCTCGTCCACACGCCCCCGTCCGGCGGCGGCTCGGCCAGGCGCTGACGCAATCGCTCGAGGACATCTGGCGTCAGGAGGCTGGCCGCGGCCCCGTTGTGGCGGCGCCGATCACCCAGCGCCTCGACCCCCTCAGCGTTGTAGCGCTCGCACAAACGGCGCACCCAGCGTTCGCTGAAGGCGGTCGCCGCGGCGGCTTCTGCGAAACTGTGGCCCTTGGCCAGAAGCCAGATCGCCTGGGTCTGGCGGGCGGTGCGCGCGTCACGGCAGGCCGTGAAGCGCTCCGCCAACTCCGACACGCTCAGGTGGGCCACCGGGCCAGCCATCGCCGCCTCCTTCGACAAACAGCATGCCCAACAAATGCGCCAGCACACCCGTCAGTTCACAGCTAAGCTGATCGAATCATACGGAAATCGTATCAAAACGAACCGCGCCTCACCCCACCCCCGGCTCTCTCACCAGCCGGTACACGGCGTAGCCCGACAGCAAGGCGAGCCCGAACCAGGTCAGGGCATAGATCAGGTGGTTGTTGTGGAACACCACCACGGTCAGCCCGCCGACCGGCTGGCTCGGCCCGTTGCCGGAGGCATCCGCGTCGATGAAGTAGGGTGCCACCGGGCCCAAGTTCCGCGCCGCCGCGATCGCGGCGACATCGCGGGAATACCAGCGGTCATGGGCCGGATCGTTGCTGCGCAGGAAGCCGCCGCCGGGCTCAGGGAGACGGAGCAGCCCCGTCACCGTCACGCTCCCCTCCCCGTCCCCGGCCGAGCCCTGCCAGTCGGACGGCACGAAGCCGCGATTGATCAGGATCGTGTCGCCGGATGCGGTGACGAGGGGCACGAGGAGCCAGGAGCCGGCGCCCTTCTCGGTCACCGCCATCGTGCGGATTGCGCGGTCGGGCAGGAAGCGGCCGGTCGCCGTGACGCGGCGGTACTCGTCGGCATCGCGGGAGAGTTTCGGCCATTCGGCCCGGCCGGGCACCGGAACCGGGGCGGCGGCGAGCCGCGCCTCGACCCGGGCGATGAGATCGAGCTTCCAGGCCCGGCGCTCGACCTGCCAGATCGCGAGGGCGAGGAACAGGGCCGTCGCCAGGAGCGAGAGCCCGAGCAGGAGGAGGCGCTTGGGCCCGAACCGGGGCGCGGACGCCCCGGCCGGTGGTGACGGATCGCTGCGCGTCGTCACGGCATGGCGCGCATGTCGCCCGGCGACATCGGCATCATGTTGGCGTTGAGGTGGTACATCACCCAGAGCGAGCCCGAGAGCGCGATCACCACCAGCACGATGGTGAAGATCAGCGCCATCATGGTCCAGCCGCCTTCCGAGCGCGCGTTCATGTGCAGGAAGTAGATCATGTGGACCACGATCTGCGCCACCGCGAAGGCCATGATGACGAAGGAGGTCACCCGCGGATCGGTGAAGACCTCGGCCATCACCAGCCAGAACGGGATCGCCGTGAGGATCACCGACAGGACGAAGCCGGTGATGTATTCCCTCCGGCTGCCGTGGCCGGCCTCGTGGTGGTCGTGGACGACCTCGACGTGCACGTCGTCGGAGACGGGAGCGCGGGCGCTCATTTCAGGGACCCCATCAGGTAGACGAAGGTGAAGACGCCGATCCAGATCACGTCGAGGAAGTGCCAGAACATGCTCAGGCACATCAGCCGGCGGCGGTTGGCCGGGATCAGGCCGCGCTGGTGCACCTGCACCATCAGGGTCACGAGCCAGATCAAGCCGAAGGTGACGTGCAGGCCGTGCGTCCCGACCAGGGTGAAGAACGAGGACAGGAAGGCGCTGCGCTGGGGCGTGGCGCCCTCGTGGATCAGGTGGGCGAACTCAAACAGTTCGAGGCCGATGAAGCAGAGGCCGAAGGCCCCGGTGATCGCCAGCCATCGCTGGGTCATCCGCTGGTCGCCCTTCTCCATCTCCAGCATGGCGAAGCCGTAGGTGATGGAGGAGAACAGCAGCATGGAGGTGTTCACCGCCACGAGCTTGAGGTCGAACAGGTCCGCACCGGACGGGCCTGCCGCGTAGTTCCGCCCGAGGACGCCGTACGTCGCGAACAGGATCGCGAAGATGAGGCAGTCGCTCATCAGGTAGAGCCAGAACCCGAGCATGGTCCCGCCCTCGGCGTGACCGTGCTCGTCGTCGGCGACGTAGAAGTGCAGCTCGCCGTCGTCCGCTGCGGCGTTGTGTGCGTGGGCCATGGCGGGTTCCTCAGGCCTTCACGAGGGCGAGCGTGCGGGTGCGCTCGGCCTCGGTCCGCGCGACCTCGTCGGCGGGGATGTAGAAGTCGCGGTCGTAGTTGAAGGTGTGGATGATGACCGCCGCGATCGCGCCGAAGAACGAGATCACCGCGAGCCACCAGACGTGCCAGACCATGGCGATGCCGAAGACCGTGGCGATGGCGGAGATGATCACGCCCGCGCCGGTGCTCTTGGGCATGTGGATGGCCTTGTAGCCGTCCAGCGGACGCTTGTAGCCGCGGCTTTTCATGTCCGACCAGGCGTCGCCGTCATGCACCAGCGGCGTGAAGGCGAAGTTGTAGTCGGGCGGCGGCGAGGAGGTCGCCCATTCCAGGGTACGGCCGCCCCAGGGGTCGCCGGTGAGGTCGCGCAGCTGCTCGCGGCGCAGGATGCTGACGGCGAACTGAACGAGCATCGCGGCGATGCCGCAGGCGATCAGCGCCGCGCCGATGGCGGCGACGATGAAGAACGGCTGGTACTCGTGTCCCGGGAAGGAGCTCATCCGCCGGGTCACGCCCATCAGGCCGAGGATGTACAGCGGCATGAAGGCGACCCAGAAGCCGACCACCCAGCACCAGAACGAGACCTTGCCCCAGAACGGGTCGAGCCGGAACCCGAAGGCCTTCGGCCACCAGTAGTAGATGCCGGCAAACAGCCCGAACAGCACGCCGCCGATGATCACGTTGTGGAAGTGCGCGACCAGGAACAGCGAGTTGTGCAGCACGAAGTCGGCCGGAGGCACCGCGAGCAGAACGCCGGTCATGCCGCCGATGACGAAGGTCAGCATGAAGGCCACCGTCCACATCATCGGCAGATCGAAGCGGATCCGGCCGCGATACATCGTGAACAGCCAGTTGAAGATCTTCGCGCCCGTGGGGATCGAGATGATCATCGTGGTGATGCCGAAGAACGAGTTGACGCTCGCCCCCGACCCCATGGTGAAGAAGTGGTGCAGCCAGACCAGGTAGGACAGGATGGTGATGACGACCGTGGCGTAGACCATCGAGGCGTAGCCGAATAGGCGCTTGCCGGAGAAGGTCGAGGTCACCTCGGAGAAGATGCCGAAGGCCGGCAGCACCAGGATGTAGACCTCGGGGTGGCCCCAGATCCAGATCAGGTTCACGTACATCATCGGGTTGCCGCCGAGATCGTTCGTGAAGAAGTTGGTGCCGACGTAGCGGTCGAGGGTGAGCAGCGCCAGCACGGCGCCGAGCACCGGGAAGGAGGCGACGATCAGGATGTTGGTGCAGAGCGAGGTCCAGGTGAAGACCGGCATCTTCATCATCGACATGCCGGGCGCCCGCATCTTGACGATGGTGGCGATCAGGTTGACGCCGGACAGCGTCGTGCCGATGCCGGCGATCTGCAGCGCCCAGATGTAGTAGTCGACGCCCACACTCGGCGAGTAGGCGATGTTCGAGAGCGGCGGATAGGCGAGCCAGCCGGTGGCCGCGAACTCGCCGATGAACAGCGACATCATCGTCAGCACGACGCCGCCGGTGGTCATCCAGAAGCTGAAGTTGTTCAGGAACGGGAAGGCGACGTCACGCGCACCGATCTGCAGCGGCACGACGTAGTTCATCAGCCCGGTGACCAGCGGCATCGCCACGAAGAAGATCATGATCACGCCGTGGGCGGTGAAGATCTGGTCGTAGTGATGCGGCGGCAAGAAGCCGTCGGAGCCGCCATGGGCGATCGCCTGCTGCGAGCGCATCAGCACCGCGTCGGCGAAGCCCCGCAGCAGCATGACGAGGCCCAGGACCATGTACATGATCCCGATCTTCTTGTGGTCGACGCTGGTGAACCAGTCGCGCCAGAGCACGCCCCACAGCTTGTAGCGGGTGATGAGGCCGAGGACGGCGAGGCCGCCGACGGCGACCGCCAGGAAGGTCACCACCACGATCGGCTCGTGGAGCGGCAGGGATTCGAGGGTGAAGCGGCCGAACAGCAGCCGCCACCAATGCGGGTAGGTGTCGATCGGGTTGGGTTCGGAATTCATGGCTCAGCCTGGATTGCGGAGTATCGGTCGGGGTCCGGGCTCGTTCAGTTCACGCGCGGCGTCGCGGCGGCGGCCTTGGAGGCCGAGGAGGCGCCCAGTCCGTAGGCGTCGGCCGGCGTGCAGAGCGCGGTGACGAAGGTCGCCTGCTGGGTCGCCCCGGTGCCGCGGCGGACGGCCTTGTCGTAGGTCAGGCTCATCACGCTGTGCAGGCCCTCGCGGCCGCCGCCGCCGCGGGCGTCGATCGCCGCCATGTCGTGCATGCACATCTTGGCGCGGTCGACGCACATGTTGAGGATCGCGTCGTAGAGGTCGGCATCGACGGCCTTGTAGTAGCGCACCGGCTCCTTCTCGCTCGGGCGCTCGAGCTTCAGGTAGTCGGCCCGGGTGAGGCCGCCGCCCTCCTGCTTGACCTTGTCGACCCAGGCGCTGAACGCGCCCTCGTCGACGCCCTTGAAGGTGAAGCGCATGTGCGAGAACCCGGCGCCGCTGTAATTGGCGGAGAAGCCCTCGTAGTCGCCGGCCTTGTTGATGACGGCGTTCAGCCGCGTCTGCATGCCCGGCATGGCGTAGATCTGGCCGGCGAGCGCCGGGATGAAGAGCGAGTTCATCACCGAGGAGGAGGTGATGCGGAACTCGATCGGCCGGTCGACGGGGGCGGCGACCTCGTTGAGCGAGGCGATGCCCTGCTCGGGGTAGAGGAACAGCCACTTCCAGTCGAGGGCGACGACCTGGATCACCAGGGGCTTGCCCGAGACCATCGGGTCGCCGACACTCGACACGATCGGCTTTGCGGCGCTGATGCGCGTCACCGGCCGGTAGGGATCGAGCAAGTGGGTGCCGAGCCAGGTCAGCGCGCCGAGCGCAACGATGATCAGCAAGGGCGCCGACCAGATCACCACCTCGAGCCCGGTCGAGTGATGGAAATCGGGATCGTAGACGGCCTTCTTGTTGCCCTCGCGATAGTGCCAGGCGAAGGCGATGGTCAGCGCCATCACCGGCACGATGATGAGGAGCATCAGCACCGTGGAGGCGATCAGCAGGTTACGCTGTTGCAGCGCCACGTCGCCGGACGGCGAGAGCAGCACCATATTGCATCCTCCGGTGAGGAGGATGAACGGAAGGACGAGGAGGAGGCGCAAGTGTTTCACGGGCAGCCCGGACGGTCAGCATACGGCTCCCGTCCTGTACGCCTGCCGCGGGCGCCGCGGGATTGGACGTTTTGTCCAGGCCCCCAAAGGACCGGTTCTCCTCTAAGGAAGGGACCTTCGTAGAGTGACGAAGCAGGATTCCGATATGGCCACGATCACGGCGGACGACGCCGCCGCCAACTCCTCCAAGCCGGAACGGGATGCGCGCCTGGTCTCGTCGGAGCCGGGCCGCGTCGCCCCCGGCGAGATCGCCCTCGGGGTCATCATCGGCCGCACCTCCGAGTTCTTCGATTTCTTCGTGTTCGGCCTCGCCTGCGTGCTGGTCTTCCCGCGCCTGGTCTTCCCGTGGGCCGAGCCGGTGACCGGCACGCTGTATTCCTTCGGCCTGTTCGCCCTCGCCTTCGTGGCCCGGCCGGTCGGCTCGGTGCTGTTCATGGCGGTCGACCGGCGCTACGGCCGGGCCACCAAGCTCACCATCGCGCTGTTCCTGCTCGGGCTGTCGACCTGCCTCATCGCGTTCCTGCCGGGCTACGAGACGATCGGTCACTGGTCGGCCGTGCTTCTGGCGGCGTGCCGGATCGGCCAGGGCCTTGCGCTCGGCGGCGCCTGGGACGGGCTCGCCTCGCTGCTTGCCCTCAACGCGCCGGCGAACCGCCGCGGCTGGTACGCGATGCTGCCGCAGCTCGGCGCGCCGGTCGGCTTCATGCTGGCGAGCGGGCTGTTCGCGTTCTTCCAGCTCCAGCTGTCGGATGCCGACTTCATGGGCTTCGGCTGGCGCTACCCGTTCTTCGTCGCCTTCACGATCAACGTCGTGGCCCTGTTCGCGCGGCTTCGCTTGGTCGCGACGGAAGAGTTCCGCCGCCTGCTCGAGGCCGACGAGCTCGAGCCCGAGCCGGTCGTCGACACGGTACGGGCCACCGGCCGCAACATCCTGGTCGGCGCCTTCGTGCCGCTGGCCTGCTACGCCCTGTTCCACCTCGTGACCGTGTTCCCGGTCAGCTGGATCAACCTGTTCACCGGCCGCTCGGTCGGCGAGTTCCTGATGGTGCAGTTCGCCGGCGCCGTCATCTGCACGATGACGATCGTCATGTCGGGCCTCATCGCCGACCAGATCGGGCGTCGCTCGACCATCGCGCTCGCCGCCGCCTTGATCGGCCTGTTCGCGCTCGGCAGCATCATCGCCCCGCTGCTGTTCGGCGACAGCATGCCCGGCCAGACGATCTTCGTGGTGGTCGGCTTCGCGCTGCTCGGCCTCGCCTACGGCCAGAGCTCGGGCGCCATCGCGGAGAATTTCGGCACCAAGTACCGCTATACCGGCTCGGCGCTGACCTCGGACCTCGCCTGGCTCGTCGGCGCCGGCTTCGCGCCGCTCGTCGCGCTCTACGCGTCGAGCCATCTCGGGCTGCCGTGGGTCGGGGTGTACCTGCTCTCGGGTGCGGTCTGCACGCTGGCGGCGCTCGGGCTCAACCGGCGGCTGGGTACGACGGCGTAACGCAAGGCAAGTCAATCGAAGCGCGGGATCCCCTCTCCCGAGTGGGCTAGCGGATTCACACTTCTCCTCTGAGAGCTAAGCCTCTGTAAATGTGCGCGCTTTCCCCTCCCCCTTGTGGGGAGGGGTTAGGGGTGGGGGTGGTGCAGGAGGCACCGCTGCGCTCTATCCGGCACCACCCCCACCTCCAGCTCCTCCCCACAAGCTTGAGCGATCTCGGGCAAGCCCGAGATCGCCTGGGGAGGAGAGGCGCGCTACTTTCCAAGGGGAAAGCACCCAGACCGAGATGTGTGAATGCAGTAGCCCGAGTGGGAGAGGGGTAGGGGTGAGGGTGGCTGGGCTTCCATAATGACCCTGAACAGTCGAGCTGCCAGCACGACGGTCACAGCTTTATACGGAAGCGTATCACCCTCACCCCTGACCCCTCTCCCACACGGGAGAGGGGATCGCGCTTTTTCTTGAAACGTTGATTCAAGACCTGATTTTGGTCTACCCCTCCCCCACGCGGAACCGCGCCGCGTGGCTGCCGATCTCCTCGAATTCCCCCGGCGTCGCACCCGCCTCCGCGAGCGCCGTCCGCGCCTCCTCCGGGCTCACGCTGCCCGGGAGCGCCAGGAGCTGGCTCAAGCCGCCGCCATTGCCGGCGCTCGCCACCACCTCGCCCCCCAGTTCCGCCACCGCGTCGGCCGCATCGTCGCGCCAGCGCTCGAACCGGGCTGCGTAGAGCACCCAGTCGCGCTGGGCCGCAGCCGGATCGTCGAGGGGCTTGGCAACGCAGAAGACGGGCGTGCCGGCCGGGTGGCCGGGGCGCTCGATGAAGGGCAGGCGCGCGATCACCTTCGGGCGGCCCGGGCCCACGAGTTGGCGCCACCAAGCGCCCGCCGTCACCCCCTGGTCGAGGCGGAACACCCCGAGATCGCCGCGGGAGGCGGCGACCGCTGCGATCACCGCGGCGGCGCTCGGATGCGGCCGGTAGGGCACCGTGAAGCCGAAATGGAACCGGGCCGAATCGCGCATCGGCGCATCGCCGCCCGAGACGTCGGCATGGACCGCGAACGGCGCCTGGACGTAGGTGAAGGTGGCGATGATGACGCGCCAGATCCCCTCCACGGTGTCGAGAGGCAGGAGGCCTGTATGACGCTCGGCGATCATCCGCATCATCGAGGCCTCGCGGCCGGGCCGGAAGGCTGAGCCGGAGGCCGAGGTCTTCTTGACGGCGATCAGCCGGTCGATGATCCGGCCGCGCTCCATCAGGAGGTCGTGCATGGCCGAATCGATGCGGTCGATGTCGGCCCGAAGGGCGGCGAGGTCGGCGGGCGGGGTCGACGTCATGGCTTTACGGGGAGAAGCGGCGGGAAGATCCGTCTTACGACCGCCCGCGCCCGCGGGCCAGGGCCCGCAGGGCACGGCCCTTCCGGAGAAAGCCCTCCCGTCGATTGACGGCGCGACAGCGAAGCCCTACCTCTTTCGTCCGTTGAAGCGGAATTTTTGGACGCTTTAACGGCCGGTCCGGTTTGGAGAACGAGCCGCTTCCGGATTTTGCCAAAGCCTCGTCTCAAGCCCGCCGCCCGGCGACAGCCCCGTGAGAAGCATGGCCACACCACTCCTCAAGCCCGGCATCGATCCCGCGTCCCAGGCGGTCGAGCCGACGAGCCCCGTCGCCCGGTTCGGAGCCGATGCGCCGCTGGCGATGGATGCGGGCGTGGACCTGGCGCCGTGGCAGATCGCCTACCAGACCGCCGGTACCCTCAACGAGGCGCGCAGCAACGCGGTCCTGGTCTGCCACGCGCTGACCGGCGACCAGCACGTCGCCAACACCCATCCGGTGACCGGCAAGGGCGGCTGGTGGGATCGCCTGGTCGGGCCCGGCAAGCCGGTCGATACCGACCGCTACTTCGTGATCTGCGCCAACGTGGTCGGGTCGTGCATGGGCACGACAGGCCCGGCCTCGCTCGATCCGGCGACTGGCCGGGCCTACGGGCTCGATTTCCCGCTGGTGACGATCCGCGACATGGTCCGCGGCCAGGCGATGCTGCTCGACCGGCTCGGCATCAAGGACCTGTTCCTGTGCATCGGCGGCTCGATGGGCGGGATGCAGGTGCTGCAATGGGCGGCGAGCTACCCCGAGCGGGTCTTTTCCGCGATGCCGATCGCCACCGGCGCCCGCCACTCGGCCCAGAACATCGCCTTCCACGAGGTCGGAAGGCAGGCGATCCTGGCCGATCCGAACTGGCATGGCGGGCGCTACCTCGATGTCGGCACGCGCCCCGCCAAGGGGCTCGGCGTCGCCCGGATGGGCGCCCACATCACCTACCTGTCCGAGCCCGCGCTCCACCGCAAGTTCGGCCGCCGGCTCCAGGACCGGGACGCCCCGACCTTCTCGTTCGACGCCGACTTCCAGATCGAGAGCTACCTGCGCCACCAGGGCATCACCTTCGTCGAGCGCTTCGACGCCAACGCCTACCTCTACCTCACCCGGGCGATGGACTATTTCGACCTCGCCGCCGACCATGGCGGCGTGCTCGCCAACGCCTTCCGGGGCACCAAGACCCGGTTCTGCATCATGTCCTTCACCTCCGACTGGCTGTTTCCGACCGCCGATTCGCGGGCGATCGTCCACGCGCTGAACGCCGCGGCGGCCCCGGTCGCCTTCGTCGAGGTCGAGAGCGACAAGGGCCACGACGCCTTCCTGCTCGACGAGCCGGCGATGATCTCGGCGGCCAAGGGCTTCATCGCGGCGGCAGCCCGGGAGCGCGGCCTGTGAACGCCTCCGCCCCCCTCGCCCCGGCGATCCTGCCCCAGGACGCCACCGGCTCCTCGCGCATCGACCACCTGGTGATGCTGAACCTCGTCGAGCCCGGCTCCCGGGTGCTCGACGTCGGCTGCGGCGACGGCTCGCTGCTCGCGCTCCTGCGCGACCGGCGCGGCGTCGACGGCCGCGGCATCGAATTGTCGCGCGAGGGCGTCAATGCCTGCCTCGCCCACGGCCTGCCGGTGATCCAGGGCGACGCCGACACCGACCTCGCGGCCTACCCGGACGACGCCTTCGACTACGTGATCCTGTCGCAGACGATCCAGGCGACGCGCCAGCCCAAGGAGGTGCTGGAGCACCTCTTGCGGATCGGTCGCCACGCGATCGTGTCGTTCCCGAATTTCGGCCATTGGCGGGTGCGCAGCGAATTGCTGCTGCGCGGCCGGATGCCGATGACCGACACCCTGCCCGAT
Source organism: Methylobacterium sp. 142-1Y (assembly GCF_057747795.1). NCBI lineage: Bacteria > Pseudomonadati > Pseudomonadota > Alphaproteobacteria > Hyphomicrobiales > Methylobacteriaceae > Methylobacterium > Methylobacterium sp. 142-1Y. The sequence continues at coordinate 3,578,314 of NZ_CM173224.1, forward strand.
CCCTGGTACGCGACCCCGAACATCCACCACTGCACGATCCGCGACTTCGTCGGGTTGTGCCGCCTCGTCGGCGCCCGGATCGAGCGCGCCTCGGCGCTCGACGCCTCGGGACACCCGATGCGCTTCGCCTTGCCGTGGTGGGTGTGGAACCTCGTCGGCACGCAGGGGGTGTTCCTGCTGCGGCGGGGGTGAGGATTATCCGTCGGCCATGATCTTGTCTCGCGCCGCCGACACGAGGAACGCCGAGCGCGTCACGCCGCGCTCGCGGGCGGCCTGGTCGATCATCGCGAGGGCGCCGGCATCGAGCGAGAGGTTCACCCGGACGGACCGGCCCTCGTCGAGGACGAGCGGCACGGTCGCGACCAGGATCGCCTCCGCCACGGCCTCCGCCTCCTGCGGGTCGGCCAGGAGGGCGTCGGCGCTGCGCGGCTCCGGCGCGGCGAGGCCGGCGACCAGGCGGTCGCCGATCCATTCGCGCAACGCTTCCCCGGCATGGGCGATGGCCTCGTCGATCGTCGCTCCCATGGCGGTGCAGCCGGGGCAATCCGGAAAGGCAGCTCCATAGCCGCCGGGCTCGCCATCGATCAGGGCGATGTAGCGGGGCATCTCGTCCTCACTCAGATCCAGCCGGCAGCCTTGGCGATGACCCGGGCGACGCCGGGCGTCAGCACCCGATGACGGGGCACCATGATCTTCACGCCGGGCCGCTGCGGATGAGCGAACTTTTCATGCTTCGCCCCGCCTTCGCTGAACCAGCCTTCTGCCAGCAGGCGAGCGACGATCGCCCGAGCATCCGTCTCGACCTTGGGCATCGCACGTTCCGTGTGTATTTATTTATGCATGAAAACTCGACGCATGAAAGACCCTTCCTCGGCTCCGAGGGCACGGCACCGGGTCGCCAGGATACGCAGCGCCGCAGGCGTACCTGCGTCTCCACTCACGACGCGCCAGGCTTGAAGGGCGCCTCCTCGCCCGGCGGCACGCCCGCCTCCCGCGCACCGATCCCCGCCCGCCGCAACGTCCCGGCCAAGAGCTCGACCTGCGCGGCGATGCGCCCGAAGGCCGCCGAGTCCGCTCCCTCGGGCTTGGGCGGCGGCCTGTCGCCGGCTGCCGTCGCCGCGAGGGCCTGCGAGAGCCAGTCGCGCCAGGTGCGCCACGAAGCGGCCTCCGCTCCCGCCGGCTCGGGCTCGTGGCGCAGGATCGAAAGGCGCCCGGCCATGCGGCGGAGCGTGGCGTCGGCGACCATCGCGGCCTCGATCCGGGAACGGCCGCGGCGCATCGGTTCCTGAAGGGCACGCGAGAGCGCGGCTTCGAGGTTGTTGCTGGCGAGCCCCGCCGCCCGGGCCGCGACCTCGGCGGCACCGGGCGTGCCCTCCCCGAGCCGCTCGGCGACGACCGCCTCGGCGTAGCGGGCATGGGTCTGGAGGGCGGTGCGCAGCGCATCGCGCACGCGGCCGGGCTCCCAGAGCGGCCACAGCAGCAGGCCGGCCAGCACCGCCACCGCGCCGCCGAGCACCGTGAACAGGGCCCGCATCCCGACGATCTCCCAGGACGAGTGCCCGGGCTCGACGAGTTCCACCAGCACCACGACGAGCGGCGTCAGGCAGGCGATGAAGGTGCCGTAGCTCACGCCCCGGGCCGCGAAGCCGATGACGCTGAGCGGCACCATCATGGCGGCGAGGATCGGCGGCGAGGTGGCGTAGAAGGCGAGCACCGCCCCGATCACCCCGCCCAGCACCGTGCCGCCGATGCGCTCCAGCGCCCGCTGCCAGGTGGCGGCGTAGAAGGGCTGCATCGTCAGCACCACCGTGATGGTGAGCCAGTGGGTGAAGGGGCCGGGCCACCAGAAGGTGACGGCGAGCGCCGGCAGCGCCACCACGGTCGCCCGCACGGCGTGGCGCAGGTTGGCCGAGGACCAGGTGAGGTTGGCGCGCAACGGCTGCATCACGATCTCGCGCCAGGGCGGGGCCGGCGCGCCGGCAAGCCCGCCGCCGCCGGCCAGGTCCTCCGGCCCCGACAGCTTGGCGCCGATCCGCACCCGGTCGAGGATGCGCTCGGCCATCCGGCGATAGGCCGGATCGGCATCCGCGGCGGGCTTGGCCCGGGCGAGCGCTCGCTCGACGCGCCGGAGGTCCACCGGCCGGTCGCGGCGGATCGCTCGGCTCAGGATCTTCAGCATCGGCGGCAGCAGGCGCAGGAGGCCGGCGGCTTGCGCCCGCTGCGCCGGGGTGGCGCGCTCCAGGTAATCCGACAGGGCGATCATCACCCCGAACAGCTGCTCGGCCGCCTCCAGCCGGATCAGCGCCCGGGCGTTGCGCTCGGAGAGCCGGGCACGGCTGCGGGCGAGATCGAGCACCAGGGTGCGGGCGGTCTCGATCGCGTCGCGCACCGCCCGGCGATGGCCCCGGGCATGGGCTTCCCACACGGCGGGATCGGTGCCCTCCGGATCGGCCGAGAGCCGGCGCAGGTCGCGGGCGAGGCGCGACAGGCCGCGCCAGACGCCGCCGATCGCCAGATGGGCCGGACGGTAGGGATGGAGCCGCCACACCACCAGGGCCAGGAAGGCGGCCCAGAGCCCGCCGGCCCAGAACATCCCGGCGACGACGACGCCCTGATGCACCGTCAGGGCCCGGTCGAGGGCGAGGCAGAGCACCACCACCAGCACGTTGCCGACGGTCTGGGCCGGCACGCCCCAGACCCGCGCGAAGGTGCAAGCGAAGATGACGACGAGCGCCACCGGCAGCACCAGGGCGGGCCCGTAGCCCTCCATCACCCCGAAGGCGCCCCAGGCCACGCCGCCCAACCCCGCAAAGGCAAGGAGCGCCCGCAGGCGCGGCCGGATCGGCCCGCCGATGTCGCAGAAACAGGTGAGGTTGGCGGCGAGCGCCATGGTGAGGAGCGGAGGCCAGGCCAGCCACCATTCGAGCAGGATGATGCTCGCGAAGGCGACCGCCGCCCGCAGGCCCTCGGCGACGTTGATGCCGGTGAGGTCCGGCGCCACCGGCAGCCGGGCGAGGTCGGGGCCCGGCTCGCGCAGGGTGCCGCGACGGAGGGGGAAGGGCTTCATCGGACGGGAGAGGTCACGGGGCGTGCGGGTCCTCGAAGGGGCCCTGCGAGCGTGGCAAGCCGCGTGACCCTCATCCGTTATAGGAGGCGGGGCCGCCCCGTGTACCGCCCGGGCCGGCGGGCGTGGGCGGAGTGCCGCAGCGGGAAGCGGACCGTGGTCAAGCGCCTCCAGCCCATCGCCGTCGGCAAGCCTGAGAGGCCCGGGCCCGAGGAGGCAACCATGGGCGGATTGGAGCCCGGAGGGTCGTTTCCGGGGATTTGCGGGCCGCATGGTGGCGCAACCCGCCCGGACGATGGTCCAGCCCCCTCACCCTGGCGCCCAGGCGCGGCCGCGCTACGTTCGGGACCGTGCCGAAGCCCGGCCCCAGACCGCGCGGCACCGTCCGGAGGATCCCCGCCATGCGTCCGACCCCGCTCCTCGCCCTGATGGGCGCGCTCCTCTGCGGCCAAGTCTGCGGCCAAGTCTGCAGCCCAGCCGGCGCGCAGGGCATCCGCAACGCCCCGCCGCCCCGGGCGCTGGAGACGGCGGCCTACATCTTCGCGGCGGCCAATGTCTGCGGCTACCGCATCGGCACGGCGCCGTTCGAGGCGCTGCTCGCGCGCTACCAGGTGACGATCGACGACGTGCGCCCGCCCCGCGGCCCGTTCGGCGCCAAGGTGCAGACGATCTTCACCCTGATGTCGAACCAGATGATGCAGAACCGCGACGCCGCCTGCCGGGCGGTGGCGGGCGAGTACGGCCCGGAGGGCACCATCGTTCCGGGCATCCTCCTGCCCGCCGCACCCGCAGAGGCGCCCCCGCCCGCCAAGCAGCCCTGAGCACGCAGGACTCGGCCTTGATCGTACGGAGACACGGATGAGCGACGAGACCCGCCCGCACGGGCGCTACGCCTACAGCCCCCTGCCGCGCCGTTCCGCCTACGACTGGCCCGGGGGGAAGCGGCTCGCGGTCTACGTCGCCCTCAACGTCGAGTGCTTCGATTTCGGCGGGGGACTCGGGGCGGAGCTGGCGCCGGGCGGCCCGCAGCCGGACGTGCTGAACTACGCCTGGCGCGACTGGGGCAACCGCGTCGGGGTGTTTCGCCTCGCCGACCTGTTCGACGAGCTGTCCCTGCCGGCCTCGGTGCTGGTGAACAGCCGCATCTACGCCGAGTGCCCGGGCCTGATGGACGTCTTTCGCGCCCGCGGCGACGAGGTGGTGGGGCATGGCCGCACCAATGCCGAGCGCCAGGGCACGCTGCCGGAGGACGAGGAGCGGGCGCTGATCGCCGAGGCCACGGCGATCCTGACGCGGGAGGAGGGCCGAGCTCCGGCGGGCTGGCTCGGCCCCTGGATCTCGCAGAGCCGCACGACCCCCGACCTGCTGGCGGAAGCCGGTTACCGCTACCTCCTCGACTGGTGCCATGACGACCAGCCGACCTGGTTCGCCACCCGCGACGGCGGGCGCATCCTCTCGGTGCCCTATCCGCAGGAGCTGAACGACATCCCGTCCATCGTCGGGCGCAAGGATTCGGGCGCACAGTTCGCCGAGATGATCGTCGATACCTTCGAGGAGATGAAGAAATGCGCCGAGGCGGCGCCGCTGGTGATGGGCATCGCGCTCCACCCCTACCTCGTCGGTCAGCCGCACCGCTTGCGGCCCCTGCGCCGGGCACTGGCGCATATCGCGCAACACCGGGACGAGGTGTGGATCACCCGGGCCGGGGACATCGCAGATTGCGCGGGGGCGCTGCCGGAGGGTCTGGTGGCAGGCTGACGAACCGAAACCGTCGATGTCATCCCGGGGCCGCGAAGGCGGAACCCGGGATCCACGACCGCTGACGGTGCAGGATGAAGCGGAACGCCGTCAGCCTTTTCAGGACTCGTCATACGCTTTCCGGTTGATCGCTTCGCGATGCGGAAAGCGGCTTCGCTCAGGCGCCGCGCGGGCTGATGATACGGAATCCGGAAGTGATCTTCCGGATTCCGTATCAGCGTTTCTCGATCCCGGGTTCTCGCCTTCGCTGAGCCCCGCGATGACGTGGGGAAATGTCGGCGTGTGCGTCAGATCGATATCCGCGACCGGTCGAACGGGCTCCGAGGTCGCGGGCAGGATGAGGGTGCAACCGACGATGTGCCGACAGCGGGCGCTCACGCACCGACCAGCAAACCCTGCCCCAGGAACCCGCCCGGCTCCGGCACGCCCGGCAGGGCATAGAAGTACCCGCCGCCGACGGGCTTGATGTATTCCTCCAGCGGCTCGCCGTTGAGCCGGTTCTGCACCGCCACGAAGCCGGCCTCGAGGTCGGATTGGAAGCAGCAGAACAGCAGACCCATGTCGAGCTGGCCCGACGGGGTGATCCCGGCCGAGTAGTTGTAGCCGCGGCGCAGGATCAGGCTGGAGGCGGTGTCGACGTTGCGCGGGTTAGCGAGACGGATATGCGCGTCCATCGGCGTGCGGGTGCCGGCCGGGTCGGAGGCGTAGTCCGGCAGGGTGTGCTCGTCGGTCGCGCCCAGGGGCGCGCCGCTGTCCTTGTGGCGGCCGAAGATCCGCTCCTGCTCGCGCAGGGGCGTGCGGTCCCAGCGCTCGACGAAGTTCCGGATGATCCGCACCACCTGGTACGAGCCGCCCGCCGCCCAACTCGGCTCCGCGCTTCCCGGCTGCACCCAGACCTGACGGCGCATCAGCGCGTCGTCGCTTGCATCGAGGTTGGCGGTGCCGTCCTTGAAGCCGAGGAAATTGCGCACCGTGTCCTGCCCCTGGCGCTTGACCACGTGGGGCGGCAGCATGCCCTCCAGTTTCCAGCGCAAGGCGACGAGGCCCGGTGTGTGGCGGATCACGTCGCGCAGGGCATGCAGGTTGGTCTCGGCGGTGTTGGCGCAGAATTGCAGCAGCAGGTCGCCGTGGCAGAGCTTGCCGTCGAGGGAATCGTTGGGGAAGCGGTCCATCGGCCGCAAGTGCCGCGGCTTCGCGGCCTCCAGGCCGTAGCGGTCGTCGAACAGGCTCGCGCCGACGCTGAGCGTGGCGGTGAAGTTGTCGGGCAGCACCCGCGGCCCGAGGATGCCGGAATCGGCCGGCGGCAGGCGCGGATCGAGGGACGGCACCGGCCCGCCCTCGGTCAGGAAGGCGAAGCGCTCGGTCAGGATCCGAAACAGCTTGGCGAGTTCGCCGCGATCCTCGGCCAGCACGTCGAGAGCGACGAACAGGGCGGCGGCCGGCTGGGCCGTGACGATGCCGGCCTGGTGGGGCCCAAGGAACGGCTGGCGGTCGAGGGTGCCGTCGCTGGCGGCCGAGGGCGTGGCGTCGGCGGCGCGGGCCGGCGCCAGGGCCAACGTGCCGGTGGCGGCCGCGCCGGTGCCGGCGACGAGCCCGCGCAGCAGGAAGCGGCGGGAGGTCGAGAACGGGCAGGAGGCCATAAGACTTGCCTCAATCCAGGCCGAGCTTGCCGCGCAACGTCGAGAGATCCTCGGCCAGCACGGTGATCGGCCCCTTCAGGGCGTTGCGGTCGCGGTCGCTTAAAGAGTCGTAGGGGGCGAATCCGCCATCCTCGGTCCGGTACTTCGCCAGCAGCGTCTCGACCCGCGAAAAGTTCTTCTCGGTGCGGGCGACGAAGTCGGGATCGCGGGACGCCACCAGCGGGCGCAGGAGGTCGAAGATCTTGCGCGAGCCCTCGACATTGGCGTGGAAGTCCCACAGGTCGGTCCGGCTGTAGCGGTCCTCCTCGCCGGAGATCTTGGTCGCCGCGACCTCCTCGATCAGGCCGGCGGCGCCGCCCACCATCCTGGCCGGCGGGATGGTGAGGTCGGCGATGCGCCGCTTCAGCTCGGTGGCGTCGGCCAGCAGCCGGTCGGCGTCGGCGCTCAGGCCTTCGGTGCTGTTGTCGGCCCACAGCCCCTTCTCGAGGCGATGGAAGCCGATGAAGCCCGGATCGGCGTCCTTCTTCTCGAAATCGTCGGCCCGCACGTCCATGCTCTTGTCGAGGTCGTTGAACAGCGACGCCACCGGCTCGATCCGCTCGTAATGGCGGCGCGCCTGCGGGTAGAGGGTCTTGGCCTCGGCGATCCTGCCCGCCTTCACCGCCGCCACGAAGGCGGCGGTCCGGCTGTGGAACGCCTCGACCTCGCCCATCACGTAGAGCTTGTAGGCGGCGAGCGGGCCGACGAGAGCCATCGGATTCGGGGCGCCGGGCGCGGCGGCGGAGGCCGCCGTCACCGTCAGAGTGCCCTTCGGGTTGCTGAGGAGCCCGCAGGTCATCTCGTAGGACCCGGGCTGGAGCGTCGCCGAGAGCGACTGCACGAAGCCCGGGATGATGTTCTCCCGCTCCTCGACGATCATCGTACCCTGGAGGATCTCCCATTCCAGGACGCGGCGGCTCTTGTTGCTGATCTTGAACACCGACTTGCCGGCCGGAACCGTGAGCGCGGCGGGCTCGCAGCCCTTGTCGGTCACCGTCACGGCGACGGGTTCGGGACTTTGCGCCGAGGCGGATCCGGCGGAGAGGAGGAACGCGGCGACGAGGGCCGGCCAGCGGGCGGTCATCGGAAATGTCCTTGGTCGATGTCCAGGGGGCGATTCGCTGGGGTCGATTCCCTTGGGTCGATCCCCTTGGGTCGATGCCCTGGGAGCGTCAGGCGTGGCGGGGCTGCACGGCGGGGGCCGGCCGGGCGCCCGCCAGGAAGGCCCACAGGGCCGGAACCAGGAAGCCGAGATAGACCAGCACCTCGCCCCAGGCCGGCGCCTCCTGGTAGCCGAAGATGCCGGTGAGCAGGGTGCCCAGCACCGTGTCGGCGGGCAGGACGTGGCCGAGGTCGAAGGCGGTGGCCTGGAGGTGGTTCCACAGCCCCGCCTCGTGGAAGGCCTTCAGGGCGCTGGCGAGCAGGCCCGCGGTGACGAACAGGATGAACACCCCGGTCCAGCGGAAGAAGCGGCGCAGGTCGATCCGCACCGCGCCCTTGGCGAGCGCGATGCCGATGCCGACCGAGAGGGCGATGCCGAGCAGCGCGCCGACCGGCACGCCCCAGCCGACATCCTGCTGCACGGTCGCGAGGAGGAAGAAGACCGATTCGAGGCCCTCGCGACCGACCGCCAGGAAGGCCATCACGGCGAGCGCCAGCCCTCCCCTGACCTTGCCATCCTTGGCCTTGCCGTTCCGCTCGAGCGCGTGGTCGACGGCGCCGTGGAGCTCGGCCCGCACCGAGCGGGCGGCCTTGCGCATCCAGAACACCATCGTGCACAGCATGCCGGCGGCCATGAGTGCGATCAGCCCTTCCGCCAGTTCCTGCTGCTTCTGCGGGAACTCGGCGCCGATCGCCTGCAGCCCGAGCCCGAGGGCGAGGCAGAGCGCGGCGGCCAGCACGACGCCGCCCCAAACGGCCGGCATCCAGGCCCGTCGCCCGGTCTGGGCGAGGTAGCCGGCGATGATGCCAACGATCAGGGCCGCCTCGAGTCCCTCGCGCAGCATGATCAGGAACGCAATCAGCACGGGCGTCTTTCCGGAAACGATACGAGAGAGGCCGGTATTTAATCCAAAAACCCGTCGCCTCCTAGCGCCGCCGCGCGCTTCTTCTTTATAATAACTTGAAACTGGCGTCCGATCGTCGGAGGGCTGCGGCGGGGCGACCGGGGGCCGGCTTTCTCAGATTCGCCGCTTTTTCCGCCTAGAGACCGACACTGCCGGCCGCGACGGTCGGTCTCGTTAACCGTGCGGATGCCGGCTCGGCGCATGATCGGACAGGCCCCCGGCCCGCCCGCCGCATGTCCGGAAGGGCGGCCGCACTCCTCTCGAGCGTGCTGCCCCGACGATGATCCGCCTCGACAACGTCACCAAGATCTACAAGACGGACGGATACCGCCGCACCATCCTCGACCAGGCGTCGATGACCCTGAAGCCGGGGGTGAGCTACGGCATCCTGGGTATCAACGGCGCCGGCAAGTCCACCACCCTGCGGCTGCTCGCCGGGTGCGAGATGCCCACCAAGGGCCGCGTGATCCGCACCACGCGGATCTCCTGGCCGCTCGGCTTCGGCGGCGGCTTCCACCCGCTGATGACCGGCCGCGAGAACGTGATCTTCGTCGCCCGCATCCACGGCGAGGACCCGCGCCGGGTGCTGGCGTTCGTGGAGGATTTCGCCGAGCTCGGCGACTACATGAACGTGCCGATCCGCAACTACTCCTCGGGCATGAACGCCCGGCTCGCCTTCGGCATGAGCATGGCGATCCCGTTCGACTGCTACATCGTCGACGAGATCACCGGCGTCGGCGACGCGCGCTTCGCCAAGCGCTGCGAGGAGGTCTGGGGCAAGCGGCGGGCCAATGCCGACATCATCATGTGCTCCCACTCGATGGACACGATCCGGGACTACGCCCAGCAGGGGATCGTGCTGGCGAACGGCCGCGCCGTGATCTATCCCGACATCAACGACGCGATCGAGGTCTATCAGCGCCTCAACCAGTGAGCGCCGCGCCTTCTCCGATATCCCTCCCGACATCCCTGCCGGCCGGCGCGTCCCGCGCCCCGGTCCCGCCCGCAGCCGGAACCTCCTGTCATGACGATCGATGCCCGCAACCCGGACGGCAAGGCGCTCAGCCCCGCCGACCGCTCCCGGCTGATCGGCGAGGCCCTGCGGCAGGCGGCCCGGGTGTCGCGCTTCTCGAACCCGAACAAGTCGAGCATCCGGACGATCCGGGCGCACCGGCGCCGGGACATCGTCACCCCGCTGCTGTTCCTGTTCCTGTTCGTGATCCCGTCGGTGAGCAGCGCCGTGTTCTTCGGCCTCTACCTGTCTGACCGCTACGTGACCGAGGCGCGCTTCGCCCTGCGGCCGGCGATCGGCGGCGCGGAGAAGGCGACGCCGGATGCGGTCGGCACCACCTCGAGCATCCCGTCGCAGATGATCGCCCAGGACTCGATGATCGTCGGCGAGTACATCAAGAGCCGGACGATGGTCGAGACGCTCGAGCGCACCCTGCCGCTGCGGCAGATGTTCTCCCGCGACGACATCGACCATTACTCGCGCTTCGATCCCGAGAAGCCGATCGAGAAGCTCGTCCGCTACTGGGGCGACCGGGTGAAGGTCGGTGTCGAGACGTCCGGCCTGGTCGAGGTGACGGTGAACGCCTTCGATCCGGACGATTCCCTGAAGCTGAACCGGGCGGTGCTGGCCGAGAGCGAGCGGCTGGTGAACCAGCTCACGGAGCGGGCCCGCAACGACGCCCTGGCGGAGAGCGAGCGCGAGATGAAGCGCGCCGAGGCGCGCCTGACCAAGGTGATGCTCGCGGTGCGCGACCTGCGCAACCGCGACGGCGTGCTCGACGCCCAGAAGTCCAACGACACCAACCTGAAGATGATCGCCGAGATCCGCACCCAGCGCATCAACCTGGCGGTCAAGCTCAGCCTGCTCCAGCGCGACCTGCGCGACGACAGCCGCAGCATCCAGGACCTCAAGGCGCAGATCGGCCAGCTCGACGAGACCATCTCCCGCATCGAGCGCGAGGCGGCCAACCAGGATCCGGAGCAGCGCCGGGTGCTCTCGGCCACGCTGACCCGGTTCGAGGAGCTCGATGCCGAGCGCAAGAGTGCCGAGAAATACTACTCCGCGACGATCGCGGCGCGGGAGCGCTCGCGGATGATCGCCGACCGGCAGATCGAGTTCTTCAGCATGATCGTCGAGCCGGTGCGGGCGGAATCGTCCCAGCAGCCGCGGCGCATGCTCTACATCACCATCTCGATCGCCGTCTCGGCCCTGGCCTTCGGCCTCTCGGTGCTGATGCGCAAGCTCCTCGCCTGATCCTCTCCGGCCGCTTCTGAACACTGGCCCGCCTCGGGGCGGGCTGCGCCGACCTCGAATCCCCGCCGCCCGGGCGGGGTTTGGAACCACCATGCTCTCCCCCGCGCCGTCCGGCTGGACGCTCTTTCGCAACCGCGACTTCCGGCTCTTCGGCGGCGCCCGCTTCCTCACCGGGCTGGCCTACCAGATGCAGGCGGTGGCCGTGGGGTGGTTCGTCTACGACCTCACCCGCAGCGCATTGGCCCTGGGCTTCGTCGGTCTCGCGAGCTTCGCGCCGGCGATGCTGGGCGCACTCGTCACCGGCCACGTCGCCGACACCTACGATCGGCGCCGGGTCGCTGCCCTCTCCTACGGATTGCTGGCGCTGGCGGGCTTGGGCCTGATGGGCCTGGCGGCCTCCCCTTCGACGCCGGTCTGGCCGGTCTACGCCCTGATGGTGCTGGTCGGCATCGCCCGCGCCTTCGCCAACCCGGCGAGCCAGGCCCTCCTGCCGACCCTGGTGCCGCGCGAGCAGTTCGGCAGCGCCATCGCGCTCAATTCCTCGCTGTGGCAGAGCGCGTCGGTCACCGGACCGGCCTTCGGCGGCCTGCTCTACGCCCTCGGCCCGGCCGTGGTGTTCGGCCTCGCGGCCGCCTGCTTCGCGCTGGCGGCTGTCAGCATCATCGGCATCCGGCCGCGCCCTGCCGCCGTCACCACCCGGCCGGCGGTGACCTGGGGCACCCTGCTCGCCGGCCTCACCTATATCCGCTCGCAGCCGGTGGTGCTGGGGGCCATCACGCTGGATCTCGTGGCGGTGCTGCTCGGCGGTGCCACCGCGCTCCTGCCGATCTTCGCCCAGGAGGTCTTGTTCGTCGGCCCCCTCGGCCTCGGGCTCCTGCGCAGCATGCCGGCCCTCGGCTCGGTCCTGATGGCGATCCTCCTCGCCCACCGGCCCCTGACCCGCGGGGTCGGCCCGCGACTCCTCATCGCCGTCGGGGTATTCGGCCTCGCCACGATCGGCTTCGGCCTCTCGACCTCCCTGCCGCTCTCGATGGCCTGCCTGTTCGTCACGGGGGCGGCCGACATGGTCAGCGTCTACGTGCGCCAGAGCCTGGTCCAGGGCGAGACACCGGACGCGATGCGCGGCCGGGTCGCGGCGGTCAACACCGTGTTCATCGGCGCCTCGAACGAGCTCGGCGAGTTCGAATCCGGCACGCTCGCGGCCTTCATCGGGGCGGTGCCGGCGGTGGTGGTGGGTGGGGTCGCGACGCTGGCGGTGGCGGCTCTGTGGGGCCGGCTGTTTCCGGCGCTGAGGCGGCGGGACCATCTCATCACTTGAAACCGAGGGCCTACCGGGCGACGCCGAGCGCCCGAAACGCCGCCTCCGGCTCAGCCGCCACGATCCTGAGCAGCGAGTGGGCTGCCGGATCCGGCTGCTTGCGTCCCTGCTCCCAGTTGCGGACCGTCGCGACTGGGACACCGATGGCCTTCGCGAAGGCGATCTGGGTCATGCCCAGACGCTCCCGGATGGCCGTGACGGACAAGACGAGGCGATAGCCAACCGGCTCCGCGTCGGCATCTTCGCCATCCTCGATCATATGGCGGCGAATGTCCTCTTCCGTCGTCGCGTCGATTTTTGCGCGATTGACGGTCGGGCGGTTGGCCCTCAACTGGTCGAGAGAGATGCGAGCCATTGCCGGCACTCCTTCCTGTTGGCGCGGCGCGCGGAAATGATCCAGCAGACGGAGCCGCGCCCGGCGCCTGCTCGATACATACAGCCGACTTTGCAGAATATCATTCTGTCCAACCCAGGACCTCATCCTGAGGTGCGACTGAGAGGAGCCTCGAAGGAGGGCTCCAGAAGCCTCGGCGATCTCTGGAGCCCTCCTTCGAGGTCAGCCGATTTTCAATCGGCTAACACCTCAGGATGAGGTTAGAGGGTAGGACGATCCTGCCTGCCTCAAGTGTTGGGTAGAAAATCCTGCTCAAACAGGCGCTGAGGCAAAACCAGAATCGTTGTCGAAGCCGACTCCCCCGGCTATCCAGGGGGCTGCTTGTATTTTCTATCGGGCAATATAGTCTTGCGCATTGGTACGCACTCGTCAGTACGTTCCAACGCCTGCGGCCGATAGCTCTCGGAACGTTCCCATCCTGTCGCAGTGTAGAACCCCACGGCATCCGGGGCGGAGTTGACGAACAGGGTATGAATGCCAAGCTTTCCCGCATAAGCGGCTACCCTTGCATCGAGGACGCGACCATGTCCCGATCTACGAAGGTTAGCGGAGACGGCAACGAGCCTGACAATGCCTGTTCCGTCGCGCAGATCATCGAGCCTTGTCGTGCCGCACGCTTGCGCATTGAACCTCAGCAACAGGAGATGATGATCGGGCAGCCGCTCTTCTGGACGGTTTGCGTCGTAGCCGCTGAGGCCGCGCTCTTCCCACAGAACTAAGCGCCGGATGTCGTGGTAGGCTCGCCAATCGGCATCATTGGCGATGCGCACGAGAACATATGCCATCTGGTCAGTATAGCAGCGGAGTGAAGGCTTCCTACCCCCAACAGCCCGTCGACGTCACGCCCCGCTCACCGGATGCAGCGACAGCACCCGCCCCGCCCTCTCCCGCACCGGCGCCCCGTCCCGCCGGCAATCCGCCACCGCGGCGCGAGCCGCGTCCACCGCCAGGATCAGCGCGCTCATCGTGCGGATATCGGTATCGTGGGCGCGGGCGTGGCGCACGACGTCGATGACGAGGCCGTCGATCTCGACCGCCAGGGCCTCCAGGGCGGCCGGGTCCTGCGTTCCCCGCGCCTCGATCAGGATGGCGAGCAGCCGGTCGAGGACGGCGTCGATGCGGGCGCGCTGCTCGCGGGCGAATCGCTGACCGAGCCACGCCACCGCCGAGCCGAGGCCGCCGCCGAAGAACGCCACCAGGTACACCCAATCCTCGTAGCGCTGCAGGAACGTCTGCTGCTCGCGCTCGTAATAGTCGACCGCGCCGGGATGGATCGGCAGGCGGGCGCTGGTCGCCTCGGCGGCGCTGTCGAAGTCGGGCGCCTTCATCAGGTTGGCGGTCGGCACCATCGCGGCGAGCCGCGAGCGCAATTCGAACAGGTGCTGGGTGACGCTGGCGGCGGTGTCGCGGCTCAAGGAGGCGCGGGCCATCAGCCGGTAGGAGGCGCCGACGGTCTTCACCTCGTCGTCCGGCCGCTTCGGGCGGCCCCCGAAGGTGCCGGCGGCGATGGTCACGGCCTGCAACTCGGGCAGGCGCTGCACGATCGCCTCGCCGTCGGGGATCGCCACGATCGTCGCGCCGTGACTGGCCGAGGCCGCCTCCACCGCCTGCACCACCCGGGCGGCGGATTTGTCGGAAGGAGCGGCGATCACCGCGGCGGCGTCGATCCGGTGTTCGGCCAAGGCCGCCGCCACCTCGGAGGCCCGCATCGGCACCAGGGCGACGCTGCCGGCGGCGGCCGGGAGTGCGCCCCCCGGATCGGCCGGGGCCGGCGCGGCGCCCGCCGGCGCCGGCGTCAGCGCGTAATAGGCGAGCAGGCTCGTGACCAGGGGCTGGTCGGCACCGTGATGGGCGACGAGGCCGAGCCGCTTGCCGGCGAGATCGGAAAACGTCTGGATGCCGGAATCCGGGGGCGCGGCGACCACCAGGGCCTCGTCGTGCAGCACGGCGAGCGTCAGGCCGTTCTCCGGCAGGCGCACGTCGGGCCGGACCACCGCGAGGTCGGCCCGGCCGCTCTGGAGCGCCGCGGCGCTGTCGCGCACGTCGTCGTACGGAACGACCACGAGGCGTATATCCTCGCGGGCGCGGGCAAGCGCGTCGGCATAGGCCTGGATCAGGTGGGTCTCGACGCGGTCCCGCGGGCCGACCGCGACCCGCAGGGTAGTCGGCCGCGACAGGTAGAGCACCGCGCCGGCCACCGCCCCGAGGGCGAGGGCGACCAGGAGGAAGAAGGATTCACGTCTGTGCAGAAACGCCGGCATCACCCCTCGCGCGAGCCCGGGACGGAGGCCCCCGCCGGGACGGAGGCGATCCGGGACGAGGCCGATGAACCCGGCGGCGATGGCGGATTGAGGGCAGCGCGGCCGATCACGCCGGCCTACCTGGAGCGGGCAGCCTTGTACTACCTGGAGCGCTACGGCGCCTCCGCCGAGATGCTGCGCCGGGTGCTCAAGCGCCGGGTCGAGACCCGCTGCCGCCTGCGCGGCGAGGCGCCGGAGGACTTTTCGGAGATGGTCGACGCGGTGGTGGCCCGGGCGCTGGGTGCCGGGCTCGTCGACGATGCCGCCTTCGCGGCCGCCAAGGTGCGCTCCTTGCGCCGCCGCGGCGGCTCGGCCCGGACGATCGGCGCCAAGCTCGCCGCCAAGGGGGTCGACCGCGAGATCGTCGGGGCGGCGCTCTCCGAAGAGCAGGAGGGCGGCGAGGATGAAGCGGCCTTCGCCTACGCCAGGAGGCGGCGCCTCGGGCCGTTCCGGCAGCCCTCCGCCCGGGCCGCTGCGCGCGAGCGCGACCTCGCCGCGATGGCACGGGCCGGATTCGCCTTCTCCCTCGCCCGCCGGGTGATCGACGCGGAGCCGGAGGGTGACCTGGCGGACCTTTGACCTACCTGTGGGCGTGGGCGGGCGCCGGAACGGCTCCGCCGCGTTCCAATCCACGGGAGACGAGCATGAACCGCAAGGCGAGCGCCGTTTGGCAGGGTAGCGGCAAGGACGGCAAGGGCCAGCTGACCACCCAGTCGGGTGTGCTGTCGGACAACCCCTACGGCTTCAACACCCGCTTCGAGAACGAGCCGGGCACCAACCCCGAGGAGCTGATCGCCGCAGCCCATGCCGGCTGCTTCACAATGGCGCTGGCCTTCCAGCTCCAGGGCGCCGGCTTCACCGCAGACGAGCTGCGCACCGAATCGGTCGTGACCCTGGAGAAGGATGGCGACGGCTTCACCATCACGGCGTCGGCCCTGACCCTGACGGCGAAGATACCGGGCATCGACCAGCAGAAGTTCGACGAACTCGCCGGCATCGCCGAGAAGAACTGCCCGGTCTCGAAGGTGCTGAACGCCAAGATCAGCCTGAAGGCGACGCTCCAGGGCTGATCGCGAGAGGCGCCCGGCCGGTGGCCGGGCGCATGCCGGCCTCACAGCATGCTGGGCAGGATCCGGTCCGGCGGCCGGTGGCCGTCGAGGAAGGTCTTGATGTTGATGATGACCTTCTCGCCCATGTCGACGCGGCTCTCGTGGGTGGCCGAGCCCATGTGAGGCAGCAGCACCACCTTGCCGGCCTTCGCAAGCTTGACGAGGCGCGGGCTCACGGCCGGCTCCTGCTCGAACACGTCGAGGCCCGCACCCGCGATGTCGCCGACCTCGATCAGGCGGGCGAGCGCAGTCTCGTCGATCACCTCGCCGCGGGCGGTGTTCACCACCACCGCCTCGGGCTTGAGCAGCTTCAGGCGCCGGGCCGAGAGCAGGTGGTAGGTCGCGGGCGTGTGCGGGCAGTTGACCGACACGATGTCGACCCGCGCCAGCATCTGGTCGAGGGATTCCCAGTAGGTCGCCTCGAGGTCGCTCTCGATCCGGGCGCCGACCCGGCGGCGGTTGTGGTAGTGGATCGACAGGCCGAAGGCCTTGGCGCGGCGGGCGAGCGCCTGGCCGATGCGGCCCATGCCGACGATGCCGAGGCGCTTGCCGGTGATGCGCCGCCCCAGCATCCAGGTCGGCGACCAGCCGCCGGACCAGGCGTCGTCCGGGATGATCCGGGCGCCCTCGGTGACCCGGCGCGCCACCGAGAGGATCAGCGCCATGGTCATGTCGGCGGTGTCCTCGGTCAGCACGCCGGGCGTGTTGGTGACCGTGATGCCGCGCTGGAGCGCCACGCCGACGTCGATATGGTCGACGCCGTTGCCGAAATTGGCGATCAGGCGCAGGTTCGGCCCCGCCTGGGCGAGGAGCGAGGCATCGATCTCGTCCGTCACCGTCGGCACCAGGACGTCGGCCTCCTGCAGGGCCTGCGCCAGGGCGGCGCCTGTGAGCGGCGTGTCCTCGTGGTTGAGGCGTGCGTCGAACAATTCGCGCATCCGCGTCTCCACGACGTCCGGCAGGCGCCGGGTGACCACCACGAGCGGCTTGCGCTTCAACGACATGATCCCTCCCCTGCCCCCGGGCGGGCCTCCCGGCCTGCCCGTGCGGCCCCATCACGCGATATGGGCGCTCGCACCATACGATATGCGACACGTTTGCCCGGCGAAAAGCCCCGCCTTGGTGCGGGCCACAAGCGTCGTTACGCCCCGTTAACCACGCTCCGGCGATAGGGGCGGTTACGCCCCTCGATCCGGCCGGGGCGCGACGCCCGGGGGCCTCTCTAGCAGAGGTGACCCGGAAGACAATCCGCGCCGCTTCCTCGATGGGAGACCGACCGCCGATGCTCCATCCGCGCCTTCTCGCCGCCCTGCTCCTCGCCGCCCTGGGCATGCCCGCCGCCGCGGCGCCGCCGACGCCGGCCGCCAATCCCGCCCCCGGCGAGATCGGCGTCACCATCGGCCCGGCGACGAAGCTGCCGCTGCCGCGCTACGTCAGCCTGAAGACCGATCGGGTCAACCTGCGCGAGGGGCCCTCCAAGGATCACCGCACCCTGTGGGTGTTCCAGCGCGCCGGCCTGCCGGTGGAGATCATCGCCGAGTTCGAGACCTGGCGCCGCATCCGCGATTCCGAGGGCACCGAGGGCTGGGTGCTGCACTCGCTGCTGTCGGGCCGGCGCACCGCGGTGGTGCTGAGCCGCGGCGCCGACAAGGGCGCGCCGGTGCCGCTCTACGACCGGGCCGATGCGACGAGCGGCGTGGTGGCCCAGCTCCAGGCCGGGGTGATCGGCAGCGTCAAGACCTGCGACAAGACCTGGTGCCGCCTCGTCGTGGCGCTGCCGCAGAAGCGCGGCGACGTCGACGGCTACATGCGCCAGGACCGGCTTTGGGGCGTCTATCCGGACGAGAAAGTGGAGTGATACGAAATCCGGAAGATCACTTCCGGATTTCGTATCACCCGCCCGCGCGGCGCGTGAGCGAAGCCGATTTCCGCATCGCGAAGCGATCAGTCGGAAATCGTATGAAACGGCGAGGGCCGCGCCCCTGTCCAGGAGCGCGGCCCTCGCGAAATCCGACGATGCGGCGCGGTTCAGGCCCGGCCGGTCCGCCGCCGCAGGCGCACGATCACCTCGACGCCGGCGATCTCCATGCCCTCGGGGGCCTGGGGCAGCGAGTCGACGGTGATGCCGCAATCCGGCATGTCGAGCACCTGGCCCTCCTCCTCCAGGAAGAAGTGGTGGTGCTCGCTCGGGTTGGTGTCGAAATAGGCCTTGGACCCGTCCAGCGCGAGCTGGCGCAGAAGGCCGGCCTCGGTGAACTGGTGCAGGGTGTTGTAGACCGTGGCCAGCGACACCGGGACCTTGGCCCGCATCGCCTCGTCGTACAGCATCTCGGCGGTGAGGTGCCGGTCGCCCTTGCCGAACAGCAGCCAGCCGAGGGACAGGCGCTGCCGGGTCGGGCGCAGGCCGGCGCGGCGCAGGCGGTCGCGGAGATCCGAGAGCGGGCAACCGCGCCGCTGGCCGGCGGCGCCGGTCTCGAGGGCCGGGACGCGGGCGCCGAGGACGGCGCGCAGGGGCGACAGGTCGTTCATCAGCGGAGCTATCGACTCGTTGAGCGGCGACAATGATACCGAACGTTATAGGCCGCCCATCCCCCCGCCGCAACCCGACCGCGGCCATGCCGGAGAAGATCAGAAGCGTTACAGAGTAGGGCCTTCGGCCGGCTTTGAACAGTCCCGGACCCTGTGTTAACGAGGCGCCACCCGCCGCGCCTCCGGCCTTGCGCCGGAGCGTCAGCGGCCCCCGACTTGAGGAATTCGCCCCGCACATGTCCGCCGACCAGACCTCCGCCCCCGACGCCCCGAGCCGGCCCTCGCACTTCTCCTACGAGGACCTGCTGGCCTGCGGCCGCGGCGAGATGTTCGGCGCCGGCAACGCCCAGCTGCCGCTGCCGCCGATGCTGATGTTCGACCGCATCACCTCGATCGGCCGCGACGGCGGCGCGCACGGCAAGGGCCACGTCCTGGCCGAACTCGACGTACGGCCCGACCTCTGGTTCTTCCCCTGCCACTTCCAGGGCGATCCCGTGATGCCGGGCTGCCTCGGCCTCGACGCCCTGTGGCAGATGGTGGGCTTCCACCTCGGCTGGCTCGGCTCCGCGGGGCGTGGCCGGGCCCTCGGCGTCGGCGAGGTGAAGCTCTCCGGTCAGGTTCTGCCGACCATGAAGAAGGTCGTCTACGGCGTCGACATCAAGCGGGTGCGCCAGGGCCGGCTGGTGCTCGGCATCGCCGACGGCTGGCTCGAGGCCGATGGCGAGCGCGTGTACGAGGTGCAGGACCTGCGCGTCGGCCTGTTTCAGGCCGCGACTCCCGCCGCCGGCGGCTGAGCCCGTCACCAAGGTCCGTCGCGAAGGCTCGTCTTCGGCGGGCCATGCGGGGCCCGCTCGAAAAGCGGGCCGGTTCGAGCCCGCCGGGACCCTTTCCCCCCGACGGGCGGTTGAGATTACGGCATCGGGCGCCTAGGTGACATCCGCGTGGCGAGTACGCCCGCGGGCGCCCACGGCGCCGTTCCAGAGGGTTCCGACGATCATGAGGCGCGTGGCAATCACCGGGATGGGCATCGTCTCGTCCATCGGCAATTCCACCCAGGAGGTTCTGGCGTCCCTCCGCGAGGCGCGCTCGGGCATTTCCCGCGCCGAGGATTTTTCCGCCCACGGCTTCCGCAGCCAGGTCGCGGGCGCGCCGACCCTCGACGCCGAGACGGTGGTCGACCGCCGCGCGATGCGCTTCCACGGCGGCGGCACCGCCTGGAACCACGTCGCGATGGAGCAGGCGATCCGCGACGCGGGCCTCGAGCAGGCCGAGATCTCGCACGAGCGCACCGGCATCATCATGGGCTCCGGCGGTCCCTCGACCCGCGCCCTGGTGGAAGCCGCCGACATCGCCCGCGCCAAGGGGCCGAAGCGCGTCGGGCCGTTCGCGGTACCGAAGGCGATGTCCTCGACGGCGTCGGCGACGCTCGCGACCTGGTTCAAGATCCGGGGCGTGAACTACTCGATCTCCTCGGCCTGCGCGACCTCGAACCACTGCATCGGCAACGCCGCCGAGATCATCCAGGGCGGGCGCCAGGACATCATCTTCGCCGGCGGCTGCGAGGAGCTGGACTGGACCCTGTCGGTCCTGTTCGACGCCATGGGGGCGATGTCCTCGAAGTACAACGACACCCCGTCGCGGGCCTCGCGCGCCTATGACCGGTCGCGGGACGGCTTCGTCATCGCGGGCGGCGCCGGCGTGCTGGTCCTGGAGGAACTGGAGCATGCCCGCGCCCGCGGCGCGCGCATCTACGGCGAGGTCGCGGGCTACGGCGCCACCTCGGACGGCCACGACATGGTGGCCCCGTCCGGCGAGGGCGCTGTGCGCTGCATGCGCCAGGCGATCGAGGGCCTGAAGGGCGCGAAGATCGACTACATCAACCCCCACGCCACCTCGACCCCGGTCGGCGACGACAAGGAGATCGAGGCGATCCGCGAGGTGTTCGGCGCCGGCGACAATTGCCCGCCGATCGCCGCGACCAAGTCGCTGACCGGCCACTCGCTCGGCGCCACCGGCGTGCAGGAGGCGATCTACTCGCTCCTGATGATGAATAACGGCTTCATCTGCGAGAGCGCGCATATCGACGAGCTCGATCCCGCCTTCGCCGACATGCCGATCCTGCGCGCCCGCAAGGACGAGGCGCAACTCGGCCACGTGCTCAGCAACTCCTTCGGCTTCGGCGGCACCAACGCCACGCTGGTGCTCAAGCACGTCGACGCCTGATATCCCGCGCGGCGTGGACAGGAGCCCGCCCGCCGCGTAAACGCCCGATCACCGACATGAGAGCATCGCCCGATCGCGTGATCGATCGGGCGATGCTCTCGTTTTTTGAGGTTGCCGCATTTTCTCTCGACGAACCGGTCTCCACGTCGTCGGAAAATGCTTGAGCGGAGGATCGGGCGTGGCAGGATTGATGGCAGGCAAGCGCGGGCTCGTGATGGGCGTCGCGAACGACCACTCCATCGCCTGGGGCATCGCCCGGGCCTTACGCGCCCAAGGCGCCGAGCTGGCCTTCACCTACCAGGGCGAGGCTTTGGGCCGCCGGGTCGGGCCGCTGGCCGGGACGCTCGGCTCCTCCCTGGTCTTCCCCTGCGACGTGGAGGATCTGGGAAGCGTGGACGCGACCTTCGCGTCCCTCGACGAGGCCTGGCCCGAGGGCTTCGACTTCGTCGTCCACGCCATCGGCTTCTCCGACAAGGCGCAGCTCAAGGGCCGCTACGTCGACGTCACCACCCGGGAGAACTTTTCCCGCACGATGGTGATCTCGTGCTTCTCCTTCACGGAAGTGGCCCAGCGGGCGGCCAAGCGCATGCGTCCCGGCGGCTCGCTGCTCACGCTCACCTATGGCGGCTCGACCCGGGTGATGCCGAACTACAACGTGATGGGCGTCGCCAAGGCGGCGTTGGAGGCCTCGGTGCGCTACCTCGCGGCCGATCTCGGGCCCCAGGGGATCCGGGTCAACGCCCTCTCGGCCGGCCCGGTGCGGACGCTCGCCGGCGCCGGCATCGCCGATGCCCGCCTGATGTTCAACCACCAGGCAGCGCACGCTCCCTTACGCCGCACCGCGACCCTGGAGGATATCGGCGGCTCGGGACTGTACCTGCTGTCGCCGCTCTCGGGCAGCGTCACCGGCGAGATCCACTACGTCGATTCGGGCTACAACATCATCTCGATGCCGCGACCGGACGTGCTGAAGGCGCAGGATGCGGCGGGGGTGACGGACGCGTGAGCCATGAAAAGGCTGGGGCGTGGAGTTTCAGCCTTTTTTATTATTCTGGGGAGGATGTCGACGGACCGCGCAAACGAGCTTGGTCCGTAAGATTCACATACCGGATATGTTTCCGGACACACTACGAGGAGGCGCTATCGACTCTTGGGGGGCCACGGGCGTACGCGAATCTCCACCATAAATCCGACACGAACGCTCCGGCGATTATCAAGGCGCTCTGCTGACGCTGTTACATTCTGCACGACGAAGCCAAGAACCCGCGCCAGCGCCGGCTTGCACTCCGAATCCGTAAGGCACTTGGGGGTTATTCCTTGGCTTCTAAATATCAGACATTTAGCCATTACTCCTTTTTCTCCCACCAGCCAATTCGCAATTCAGTTATAAGCTGTTATAGATTTTATTATTCGAATTTATCTATTAAGAAAAACCAGAAAATGGTTAAATCGCACCCAGTTCTTGCGTGGCATAGAAAGCTCAATACATATTGTCGAATTTTTTGTCGGTTAGGTTTAGCTCTCGCTGAGTGTCCACTCGCGCTTGCGGCAGCCTCTCGGCAGCGTGAATAACGATACGAAAAAATGTTTGACTTCAGTATTTTTCTATGCTGTTTTTCTGTGCACGTTGAAATCTTCTTAACTGGAGCATCAACGATGTATCCTCTGGATGCTGTCTATGGTCCCGCTGCTTATGGGCGATTTATTCAGCAAGGCGTTAATTTTGGATCGCTAAAGAGTGAACTCAAGCCCTCCTCAGAACAATGGCTGGACGACTCGCTTCAAGTCACGAGCTTTGATCAACTTATAGATATAGTATCATTTCTCTCGGTTATGAACAAAAGATCTTCGCTGTTTTTTCGTGGTCAAGCCAACCATCTTCAGCCGATTCCATGTATATTCCGAAATCGATGGACTTCTATTAGCAAGACAGTGCATAATATACCAAATACGGCGCACGTTAGGGAAAAAATTTGGAATCATTTGAATTGCGTCATTCTACCACTTATTATGGATACACTGAAACAGTTTCCCCTTCCTCGTCGGCGAAGCATGCAGATGTTCAGGGAAGCGGTGTGGGCGGTGTCTCAGCATTACGATATTTGGCCCACACCACTTATTGATGTTACAACAAATCTACGCATAGCAGCAAGTTTTGCACTTTGGGGCGGGCGCGCCGAAGGGCATCTGTACATCGTAGCATTAGTGCCAAGCACCAACTCCGTTACATACGATGCTGATCAGCACATTGTACTGGCGCGATTACAAGCTGTCTGCCCGCCGGTAGCAAAGCGACCTCATTATCAAGACGGCTATCTCGTCGGGCGCTTCCCGTTCGCCGGCCCAAATAGCAATCATGTAGATAATGATCCACGCAATGTATCAAAATTGTCGCGGCGGTTCGTAGCCCGCATTAAATTAATTAATACCAGAGTCCATGTCAACACCAAAACATCAGTTGACACAGAAAATTTTTGGACTTCTGATTTTCCACGGATATCTGAGTCTGCTCTCATGCCTTCAGAAACAACCGACCTATTACTTGATCGATTTATGAAATACGCAGATCAAATTGATACTGCGATGGACAAAATATGTAGGCTGCAACCAGCCTAGCAGGTGCAAGATACAGTGCAAGATACAGTGCAAGCTATGCAAATCGTTCCTGGAAGGTCAACTGATAGGCTAGGGCTGACGCGCCTTCACGATAGCCACTTTGGTCGGAAGATGCCAGAAACCCTGCCAGCCATTCAGATTCCAGAAAAACGCTCGCCGAACCCGACAATTGCAGCCTTCGGCTTGGTCCATTAAAGCATTTTTCAAAGAAGTGGAAATTAGTTCGGCTCCGAAGATGCGGAAAAATCAAAAATCTTGAGATACTTCGCGAGCGCAACACGATCGTCCTTCGATTCTACTTGCATCTCATGCACTGGACCGTAGATTTAGTTGTTGCGGTCAGAGAGTGCCGACCCACGCTATCCCTCTTCTGACATTCGTCAATATGCTGGGTCGGCTGCACGGATTGTTGGTTCGACGCGTCCCTCGCACTCCGAGGTTACGGGACGCTTTGCGTGGCAGCATACTGTCAAGGTGACGAGACGTGCGAGGAGGGCAGACGATGCGCCGCCACCACCCTAAACCCGATCCAGCCGGCCCCGGCCAGGAAAGCGTCTGGGACTACCCCCGCCCGCCCCGGCTGGAACCCGTGCCCGAGCGTCTGCGCGTGGTCTTCGACAGCATCACCATCGCCGACACCCTGCGCGGCTGGCGGGTGCTGGAGACCTCCCACCCGCCGACCTACTACCTGCATCCCGACGACATCCAGCCAGGCGCACTGGTCCCGGCCGGGGGCGGCTCCGTCTGCGAGTGGAAGGGCCGGGCCCTGTATTTCGACGTGGTCGGGCCGCACAAACGGGCGGAGCGTGTGGCCTGGGCCTATCTGCGGCCGACCCCGGCCTTCGCGGCACTCGCCGGGCACGTTGCGTTCTATGCCGGGCCGATGGACGGGTGCTTCGTCGGCGACGAGCGGGTCACGCCGCAGCCGGGCGGCTTCTACGGCGGGTGGGTCACCAAAAGAATCGTCGGTCCGTTCAAGGGCGAGCCCGGCACGATGGGATGGTGACCCCTCCCCTCACGCCGCCCGATCCGCCGGCCGCTCCTCGACCAACGCCACCACATCCTCCCACCGCGACAGGAACGCCGCGACGCAATCCGGATCGAAATGCGCGCCGGATTGCTCCTCCAGGAAGCGCCGGGCCCGCTCCAGCGGCCAGCCGGGCTTGTAGACCCGGGCCGAGATCAGGGCGTCGAACACGTCGGCCACCGCGGTGATGCGGCCGGGCAGCGGGATCTCGATGCCCTTGAGGCCCTGGGGGTAGCCGGCGCCGTCCCAGCGCTCGTGGTGGGTGAGCGCGATCTCGGCGGCGAGCCGCAGGAGGCGGGACGGGCTGTCGTGCAGCATGCGGTAGCCGCGAAGCGCGTGCTGCATCATCTCGAACCGCTCCGGCTCGGTGAGCGGGCCCGGCTTGCGCAGGATCGAATCGGCGACGCCGATCTTGCCGATGTCGTGCATGGTCGAGGCGAGCGCGATGTCGTTGCCCTCCTCCTCCGACAGGCCGAGCCCGTCGGCGATGGCGAGCACGCAGCCGGCGACGCGGGTCAGGTGGTCGCCGGCCTGGTCGTCGCGGAACTCGGCGGCGAGCATCAGGCGGCGGATGATCTCGCGCTCGCGCTCCTGGCTCTCGGCCGCCGCCCGCTCGACCTCGCGGGACAGCGCGATGGCCTGGCTCTCCACCGCCCCCTGCGCGCGGGCCAGCGCGATCAGGTTGCGGCCGCGGAGCGCCAGGTCCGAGGCGTCGAGGGGCGGCAGCACCACGTCGGTGGCGCCGGCCTCCAGGCCCCGGCGGCGGGTCTCGGCCGGGTCGCCCTCGGCGATGAGCAGGATCGAGGTATGGGCGAGATGCGGCTTCAGGCGAAGCGCGCGGATCAGCGCCGGAGCGTCGAGGTCGGGCCAGGACTCGATCAGCACCAGATCGGCGGTCTTGGTCGTCAGCGCGGCGAGCGCCGCGCCGGGCTCGGGCACCACCAGGGTCGGGATGCCCGCCGCGAACAGCCGTGTCAGCCCACCGGGATCGGGCCGGGCCGTGACGACCACGACGGCGGGATCGGCTGCATTGGTCATGGCCCCGGAGAATCCTTTCCGCACCGGATATGGTCCCAAACTACCGCGACTTGATAAAGCGTTCTTTAAGCTTCCGCACCCTGCCGGTCGGCGGAAGGCCCGAGGCCGAACTGACGCAAAACATTGATCCGGCGTCCTTTCCCCGACGGCATTCGGCCCTCCGGGAAAAACTGCTTAGATGGTGAAATCCGCCCCCGCCCGCGGGCCGGCGACCTTCGCGGCCTCGGCTCGCCCACAGAGATCCTCCACGGTCACCGAATCGAGCACCGCAAGGTACGCTCCAGCCGCCTCCGCCACCAGGGGGGCGACGACGAGGCCGGTCACGTCGTTGCCGGGGACGGCAAGGCCCGCGGCCGCCTCCCGGTCCTGCCCCAGCACCGCCCGGGCGATGTCGCCGGCGCTGATGCGGCGGCGCTCGCGGGCGAGCTCGTAGCCGCCATGCGGCCCGCGCAGGCCCTTGAGCAGGCCGTGATGCACCAGGGCCTGCAGCACTGCCTCCAGGTGCCGGGGCGGCAGGGCGTGACGCGCCGCCAGCGCCTTGGCGCTGACCGGCTGCGGCCGGGCATGGAGCGCGATGTCGACCATCGCGGCGAGCGCGAGGCTCAGCCGCGGCGGGGCCAGAGCCGAGCCCGTCGCGAGTCGCGGGGGATGGACGACCGCGTCCAAAAGCAGCCTCAGCCGCGGCCGGTGGAGCCGAAGCCGCCGGCGCCTCGCGCGCCGACCTCGGCTTCCGGGAAGGCGTCGACGACCCGCAGGGACGGCCGAACCACCCGGGTGAAGACTGCTTGCGCGATGCGCTCCCCCGGCCGCACCGTGAGGGGGGCGGTGCCCGGCGGGTTGCGGTTCCAGGCCGAGATCATCAGCGGGCCCTCGTAATCGGCATCGATCACCCCGACGGTGTTGCCGAGCACCAGCCCGTCGCGATGGCCGAGGCCGGAGCGCGGATGGATCATCGCGCACCAGTCGGGATCGCGGATCGACAGGGCGAAGCCGGCCGGGATCAGGGCGGGCGGGCCCTGCGGCTCCAGGGTGACGGGGGCGTCGAGGCAGGCATGGAGGTCGAGCCCGGCGGCGAGCGCCGAGCCCCATCGCGGAAACCCCCAATCGTGCAGGCGCGGATCGAGGATCCGGACCGCGACGTCGAGGCCGCTCATGCCCTGCTTCCTGCGCGGGCCGCCACCGCCTCGGCGAGGGCGACGAGCCGGCGCGCCTCGTCCGCCTCGCGCCGCAGCACCGTGCGGCCGAGATGGGCGATGCCGGCCTGTCCCCGCGCCTGCGGCGCGTCGAAGGCGGCGACGAGGGCTCTCGCCGCGGCAAGCGCCTCCGGATCGGGCGCGAAGGCCGATTCGGCCCGGCGGGCGCCGGCGGGCGCGGTCACCACCGCCCCGTCGAAGCCGAGCCCGCGGGCGCGGCCGATGTCGAGGCGGTCGGCGGGGTCGAGCAGCACGTCGAGGTCGTGGGCGCGGGCGGCGGCGAGCGCGGTGGCGAGCCAATTGAGGAGCGGGCCGGCCTCCGGCGCGCCGGGCGGCAGCCGGCCCTCGCGGGCGAGCGCCCCGGCATCGACGACGAGGCAGGCGAGCCGCGCATCGACGTCGCGCACCGCGCTCGCCACGGCTTCCGCGGCGAGGATGCCGAGCGGCGTGTCGAGGCAGGCCCAGACCCGCACCCGCTCCGGGGCATGGAGGCGGCGCAGGCGGCTGCCGAGACCGGCGAGGTCTTCCGGCTCCTCGATCCGCGGCACCAGCACCGCATCGGGCCCGGCTTGCGCCACCGCCGCGAGGTCGGCCTCGCCCCAGGGCGTGTCGAGGCCGTTGACCCGCACGACCAGCTCGGCGGCGGCAAACCCGCCTTCCGCGAGGGAAGCGGCGAGGTGGTGCCGCCCCGCTTCCTTCTCGGCGGGGGGCAGCGAATCGGCGAGGTCGAGGATCAGCGCGTCGGCGGGCTCGGATCGCGCCGCCG
The DNA here is from genome assembly GCF_057747795.1 of Methylobacterium sp. 142-1Y. NCBI lineage: Bacteria > Pseudomonadati > Pseudomonadota > Alphaproteobacteria > Hyphomicrobiales > Methylobacteriaceae > Methylobacterium > Methylobacterium sp. 142-1Y. The sequence goes on from NZ_CM173224.1 coordinate 3,605,660, forward strand.
CGAGGGCGGTCGCGGAGGCCGGCACCAGGAGGGCGCTGCGGCGGGGGCGGATGTCGGTCATCGGTCGCGTGACTCCCCGAATGGCGGCGCATCTATGCCCCGGGGAAGGGCGGGATGGCTATAGGGCACGGGCCGGTGCGAACCCGGGATCCCCTCCGGGCGAGCCACCGGTCGTCAGGCGCGGCCTGCCAGCCAGTCCTGCGTCAGGCGGGCATCCTCCCCCGCCTCGTCCAGGCCGTGGCCGACGGGGAGGATCCGCGCGGCGACGTCGGCTCCCGCCTGCCGGAACTGTTCGGCAAGGGCGGGAGTGTCGGACGGGTGCCGTCGCGCATCGGCGGCGGCGCCGAGCAGCAGGACGGGATAGCCGTCGAGCGCCGGAAACCGCTCTCCCGGGCACGGAGAGAGCGGCCGGAGGAGGACGGCGCCGGACGACAGAGCCGGGGCCGCCAGAAGGGCGGCGACCGCCATGATGGCGCCGTTGGAGAAGCCGACGAGGACGGGCGGCCTGCCGCCGATCGCCCCGAGGTGGCGGAGGACACCGCAGAACTCCGCGCATCGTTGCGCGAGATCGGCCTGATCGAGGGTCCGATCCGGATGGCGTCGGAAGAAGGCGTACCCCTCCTCCCACGGCACCCGGCCGCGCACGAAGAGGCAGGCGCGGCCGCCGGCGACGCGGCGTCCGAAGCCTGTCAGCGACCTTTCGGATCCGCCGCTGCCGTGGAGCAGGACGAGGGGAGCGCGGCCTTGCGCGGCATCGCCGGACCGCACGACGTGGAATCCTGCCGTCTCCGCCATGCCTGTCTCCATCATGCCCGTCTCCATCATGCCCGTCTCCGGGCGCCCGAAGCCGGTCCGGCACCGGCAGCCTTGAACGACGGCTCAAGCCAGCCGCGATGCCAGGGTGCGGGCGAAGGAATCGATATGCGCGGTCATCGCCGCCGCGGCGGCATCGGGGTCGCGCCGGCGCAGGGCGTCGCGGATCGCAGCGTGCTCCTCCGCCACTTCCGCCAGGTGGTGGCCGGTGGCGAGCGACAGGGCCCAGAACCGGACCGAGCGGCCATGCAGCCCGGCCAGCACCTCGGCGAGCACCCGGTTGCCGGAAGCCTCGGCGAGCACGGCGTGGAAAAGCCGGTCCGATTCGAGGATCGCGTCGAGGTCGTCGGGTCGCGCCGCCAGGATGGCGTCGAGCTGCGCCAAGGCCGCCTCGCCGATCCGCCCGGCGGCCAGGGCCGCGCAGGGCGGCTCGGTGAGGCGGCGCACCTCGATCAGGTGGGCGAACTCGTCCATCGAGAGCGGCTGCACCAGCACGCCCTTGCGGGGCAGGATCCGCACCAGCCCCTCGTGCATCAGCCGGTGCAGGGCCTGGTTCACCGGCGTGCGGCCCAGCCCCAGCTCGGCGCACAGGCCGGCCTCGTTCAGCGCGTCGCCGGGCTTCAGCCGCAGCGAGACGATATCGTCCTTCAGCCGCCGATAGGCGCGCTCGTTCTGCGACACAGTTGGGCACGAACCTGCACGCGCTTTGGCCACCGACACCGCTCCGCTCACTCTTACGACTTCCGATCGCTCGCTTCGCGATGCGGAAGTCGGCTCCGCTCAAGCGCCGCGCGGGCTCGTGATCCGGCTCCCGGAAGATACCTCCCGGGAGCCGGATCATCGCCCCCCCTACCACGGGGTACGGCCAACTTGGACCGGCTTGTGAAATATCACAGGCATGGTACTTGCAGAACCACACGCCGGGCGGCCGGTTCGCGGACCGCGGGAGAAGAGCGATGTCGAGGGTGGATGCCGTGAGTGCGCACGAATTGGACGAGGGCTATCGCCGGGCGACGCTCCGGCTGATCCCGTTCCTGGTCTTCCTGTTCATCCTGGCCTGGATCGACCGGGTGAACGTCGGCTTCGCCAAGCTCCAGATGCTGTCGGACCTGAAATTCAGCGAGGCGGTCTACGGCTTCGGCGCCGGCATCTTCTTCATCGGCTATTTCCTGTTCGAGGTGCCGAGCAACCTGCTGCTGGAGCGCATCGGCGCCCGCAAGACGCTGGCGCGCATCACCATCCTGTGGGGGCTCGCCTCGATGAGCCTCGCCTTCGTGCAGTCGGAATGGGCCTTCTACGCCATCCGCTTCCTGCTCGGCGTGTTCGAGGCCGGGTTCTTCCCCGGCGTGGTGCTCTACCTGACCTACTGGTTCCCGAGCGCGAAGCGCTCGCGCATCAACGGCCTGTTCATGACCTCGTTCGCCATCGCGGGCGTGGTCGGCGGCCCGCTCGCCGGGCTGATCATGGGCACGATGGGCGGGGTCTCGGGTCTCGCCAACTGGCAGTGGCTGTTCATCCTCGAAGGCATCCCGTCGCTGATCGCGGGCGCCGCGGTGCTGGCCTTCCTGCCCGACCGGCCGAAGGACGCGCGCTGGCTGTCCCCGAAGGTCGCCGCCACGATGACGGCCATCGTCGAGGCCGAGGGCCGGGCCGCCGGCAAGGAGGCGAGCTTCAAGGTTGCGCTCCGCGACGGCCGGGTGTGGCTCTGCGCCCTGATCTATTTCTGCATCGTCAGCGGCAACGCCACGATCGCGTTCTGGACGCCGTCGATCATCAAGGAGATCGGCGTCTCGGGCGCCATCGCCATCGGCTTCCTGGCGGCAGTGCCGTTCATCGCCGGCACCATCGCGATGGTCTGGACCGGCGCGCATTCCGACCGCACCGGCGAGCGCCGGCTGCACTGTGCGGTTGCCAGCCTGATCGCCGCGGCGGGCCTTGCCGCCACGGGCGCGCTCATCGGCCACGCGGTCTTGGCCTTCGTGGCGCTGACGGTCGCGGCGATCGGTATCCTCGCGGCCTTCCCGGTCTTCTGGTCGCTGCCGCAGACGTTCCTCGCCGGCACCGCGGCGGCCGGCGGCATCGCGGCGATCAACTCGATCGGCAACCTCGCGGGCTTCGTCGCCCCCTACGTGGTCGGGTTGTCGAACACGCTCACCGGCACGTCGAGCAACGGGCTCTACGTCGTCGCCGGATTCGAGTTGCTGGCGGGCCTTCTGGTGCTGGGCTTCGCCCGCTGGCGCGAGGACAGTTCGGCCGATCTGGCGCCGGCGGAGTGACAGGGTCTTCACTCGACCTGTCCGAAGAGATGTAGAGCCCGTCTCGCACGCACATACACGAGAGGGAATCTCACGCTTTACTGATTTCGGAACGGATCAGAGCCTCTTTGACCGACCTCTACGGATCTCACATCCACCGCGTCATGCCGGGGCCGCGCAGCGGAGCCCGGGATGAGGCGGTGGGTGCCAGGACTGTCGAGTGGGTCAAACAGGCTCTCAGACAAAAATTACATAAAAGGATTTCCACACCATGCTGACCTTCCATCGCGAGGCCGCCGGCCGCCGGGACGTGATCGCCCTTTCCCCCGAATCCCTGGTGATCGCCGGCTGGGCCGGGCGGGACGAGGCGGCGATCCGCCACCACATCGACGAACTGGCGGCGATCGGCGTGCCGCCGCCCTCCTCGGTCCCGGTCTATTACCGGGCCGCCGCCGCGACCCTCACGCAAAGTCCCCGCCTCGAGGTGCTGGGACCGGATTCCTCCGGCGAGGCCGAGCCGGTGATCGTGTCGCTGGCAGACGGGCTCTGGCTCGGGCTCGGCTCCGACCACACCGACCGCAAGGCCGAGACGGTCGGCATCGCGCTCTCCAAGCAGCTCTGCGGCAAGCCGGTCGGCACCGGCCTGTGGCGCCTCGACGAGGTCGAGCCGCATTGGGACGAGATGATCCTGCGCGCCTACGCCACCATCGGCGGCGAGCGGGTGCTGTACCAGGAGGGCCGCTTGACGGCGTTGCGCACCCCGGGCGATCTCATGGCGCGCCGTCCCGGCGGTCCGGATCTGCCGCCCGGCACGGTGATGTTCGGCGGGACCCTCGGGGCGATCGGCGGCATCCGCCCGGCCGACCGCTTCGAGATGGAACTGGAGGATCCCGTGCTCGGCCGCAGCCTGACCCACGCCTACGACATCGTCGTGCTGCCCGTGGTGGCCTGACCCCGCGATGGAGGCCGTGACGACGCTCGCGGGAATCCTTGCCGGTATCGGTGCCGCCTTCTGGGCGGCGCTGCTGGCCAAGATGCTGGCGAGCGCCGCGATCGTGGTGCTCGCCTCGCTCGCGGTCGAGCGGACCGGGCCTCTCGTCGGAGCGATGATCGCGACCCTGCCGGTCTCGGCCGGGCCGGCCTACGTGTTCCTCGCCCTCGACCACGATGCGGGGTTCCTGCGCGACAGCGCGGTGGCGAGCCTGCCGGCCATCGCCGCTACCGCCCTGTTCATCGCCGCCTATGCGGGTCTGGCCCGCCGGCACGGCGTCGCGGCCTCGCTGACCGCGGCTTTGGCGATCTGGCTCGCTGCGGTGCTGCTGCTGGGCCGTCTCATGGGTGACGGTCTGGCGAGCGGCGGTCTCGCCGCCATCCTGGTGATCCTGGCTTGCATCGGTGCCTGTTACCGCTGGCGTCGAGGAGGCCCGCCGCCAGCGCGGCGCAAGCGGGCGAGCGACGTGCTGGTCCGGGCCGGCATCGTGATGGCCCTCGTCGTCGCCGTGGTGCTGGCCGGGCGTCTCGCCGGGCCGGGCGCCGCGGGCATCCTCGCCTTCGCGCCCGTCGTGATGGTGAGCCTGGCGGTGATCCTGCATCCGCGCATCGGCGGGACGGCGGTCGCGACGGTGCTGGTCTTGAGCCTGCCGGGGCTCCTCGGCTTCGTGGCGGCCCTGTTCGCCCTCGCCCTCACGGTCGAACGGCTGGGGCCGGTCCCGGCCCTGTCGCTCGCCCTTCTGACGACCTTGATCTGGAACGGCGGAATCCTGCTGGTGAGCCGCCGAGGACCTGCGCCCCTTCCTGCCTCCCTGGAGACGTAAGTGATGAGCACGATCCGCGACGACCTCGAACGCCGCCTCGCCCTGATCGAGGCGCCGGCGAGCCGGCACGTCTTCACCCGGCTCTACCCGGAGGCCGCCCGCGCCGCCGCCGACGCCGCCGACGCCCGGCGCAAGGCCGGCCTGTCGCTCGGGGCGCTGGACGGCGCCATCGTGTCGATCAAGGACCTGTTCGACGTGCAGGGCGAGGCGACCACCGCCGGCTCGTCGCTCCGGCGCAAGGCGCAAGCGGCACTCCAGGACGCACCGATCGTCGCCCGCCTGCGCCGGGCCGGCGCGGTGATCGTCGGCAAGACCAACATGTCCGAATTCGCGTTCTCGGGCTTGGGCCTCAACCCGCATTGGGGCAATCCGGGCAACGCGACCGACCCGAACCTGGTGCCGGGCGGCTCCTCCTCGGGCGCCGGCGTCTCGGCGGCGCTCGGCACCTCCGACATCGCCATCGGCACCGATACCGGCGGCTCGATCCGCATCCCGGCTTCGCTCAACGGCGTGGTCGGGTTCAAGCCGACGGCCAAGCGAGTGCCCCTCGCCGGCGCCTTCCCGCTCTCGCCCTCGCTCGATTCGATCGGCCCGCTCGCCCGCTCGGTCGAGGCCTGCGCGGCGGCCGACGCCGTGATGGCCGGCGAGGAAGTTCGTCCCTTGCGGGCGGCGGCGTTGCGCGACCTGCGGATCGGCGTGCCCCGCGGCCTCCTGTTCACCGAAACCGAGCCGGTGGTGGCGCAGGCCTTCGAGGCCGCCCTGTCGCGCTTGAGCGCGACCGGCGCCCGGATCCACGACACCGAATTCGACGATCTCCTCGCCCGCATGGCCGAGGCGACCGCGGCGGGCCCGATCGCCGCGGTGGAAGCGGCGGAAATCCACGCCGACTGGCTCGATGCGGAAGAAGCCGCCTTCGATCCGCGGGTCCATGCCCGCATCACCCGCGGCCGCACCGTGACGGCCGCTGCCTATATCCGGATGATGCGGACCCGCGCCGCGCTGATCGAGGCCGGCGACGAGCGGCTCAAGCCCCTCGACGTGCTGGCCCTGCCGGCGACCGCGATCACCGCACCGAGCATCGCCGCGGTGGCGGAGGACGACGCGGCATTCTCGCGGCTCAACCTCCTGATGCTGCGCAACACGATGGTGGGGAACCTGTTCGACCTCACCGGCATCTCGCTACCGTTGCCGGGCCAGGCGAAGCCCGTCGGCCTGATGCTGCTGGCGCGCCATGGCCAGGACCGGCGACTCCTGGAGATCGCGGCGGGTGTCGAGGCGGCGTTGAAGGGGTAAGTCTTCCGTTACGCGCTCGACGATCCTCTCACCCTCCTCGTCATTCCGGGGCCGCGAAAGCGGAGCCCGGAATCCAGAACCGCGGCATATTCAGGAAAGTGCGGCCCCCGTTCCGCTTCATTCTCGATCAACCGAGGGTCTGGATTCCGGGCTCCGCTTTCGCGGCCCCGGAATGACAATGAGGGTATGATACGCTTTCCGGTTGATTAGGCCAGCTTGGGCTTTGGCTTTGCGGTTTTGGGCAGCCAGTGGAAGCTTGTGCGTGAGCTGATGAGGCCGGGCTGTTCGCTTAAGGTCGCGCACCGCTGCTCGACCACGCGTTCCAACTCATCCAGGTTGGCGATGTACCGGTTGACCACCGGCTCATCGACCAGCGGCCACAACGTCTCGGCCGGCTGCAGTTCGGGCGTATAGGGCGGCAGGTAGACGAGCCGCACACCCTCGGGCACGCTTAGATTGGGCTGCGTGTGCCAGCCGGCATTGTCGAGCATCACCACCGCCCGGCAGCGCGTGCCGGCTCCGACCTCGCGCGCGAAGTCGGCCAATAGTCGCTCGAAGAACGGCTTGGACAGGCCGTTGGAGAGGTACCACACCGTCTCGCCCATGGCCGGCGCCACGAAGGCGGTGACGTGCAGCCACTTGAAGCGATGCTGGCCCAGCGCCACCGGCCGCTCTCCCGCCGGCGCCCAGACCCGTCGCGTGACCGGCTTCAGGCCGAGGCGGTGCTCGTCCATCGCGTAGACGACGACCGGCAGGCGCGGCTCACGGGCCTCCTCCTCGTCGACGGCCTGCGCCAACTTTTTTTAAAAGCCTGCGCAGCCTCGGGCGTGGCCGCGCGCGGGTTGCGCGGGCGCGGCCGTTGCAGCGACCAGCCCAGCGCCTTGAGCGCCTCCCAGCCGCGCTGCACCGCCACCTGCTCGCGCCCCAGGTCCTGGGCCAGGACGTCCGCCACCGTGCGGCTCGTCCACACGCCCCCGTCCGGCGGCGGCTCGGCCAGGCGCTGACGCAATCGCTCGAGGACATCTGGCGTCAGGAAGCTGGCCGCGGCCCCGTTGTGGCGGCGCCGATCACCCAGCGCCTCGACCCCCTCAGCGTTGTAGCGCTCGCACAAACGGCGCACCCAGCGTTCGCTGAAGGCGGTCGCCGCGGCGGCTTCTGCGAAACTGTGGCCCTTGGCCAGAAGCCAGATCGCCTGGGTCTGGCGGGCGGTGCGCGCGTCACGGCAGGCCGTGAAGCGCTCCGCCAACTCCGACACGCTCAGGTGGGCCACCGGGCCAGCCATCGCCGCCTCCTTCGACAAACAGCATGCCCAACAAATGCGCCAGCACACCCGTCAGTTCACAGCTAAGCTGATCGAATCATACGGAAATCGTATGAAAACCGTGAGAAAACCCCTGGAATGGATCGCCTCAAAAATCTGTCGAGGCAATCACGGGCCGGATGTTGCCTAAAAAATCCAATAAAAAACGCCGCGGACCGATTACGACCCACGGCGCCCAACTTCCGACAGATCAGGCCGCCTGACGGCCCAGATGCGCCGCCACCGTCGCGACCCGCGAGCCGACCAGCTTCACGGCACTGCGCAGTTCATCGCCGCTCACGCCGAAATGTCCCGCCCAATAGGCACGGTCATCCGGGCAATGGATGTCGATATGCTGCGCGAAACGCGGCTTGAGAGCGTCCTGGGAAACGGACATGGTCGAATCCTGAACTGTCGAGTGAGCCAGTCACCGCTGGCACGGGACGCACCGCGTCTTGTATCGGAAGAACGCTCGATTCCTGGAAAAGTTGCCGGCTCGACCTTCGGGCCGCTGCGGCATCGCGCGCAACGCTGGCGGGAACGGCACGAGGCTGGTACCCGCTCGGGCCTTCGATTCCTCCTTGCCAGGCTCCGACCCATGCACCGTCTCCGCCCCGCCCTCGCGGCCCTGATGCTCGCAGGCCTGCCGCTTGCCGGCCCCGCCCTCGCCCGCGAAATGCCGGGAACGGCGACGACCGCGCCGGCCACTCCCGCCAAGGCCAACGTGGTGATCCTCGCCACCGGCGGCACCATCGCGGGGGCCGGCGCCGATGCCAGCAACAGCGCCACCTACCAGGCCGCCAAGGTGCCGGTTGACAAGCTGATCGCCGCGGTGCCGTCCTTGAGCGGGCTCGCCAACGTGCGCGGCGAGCAGGTGTTCCAGATCGCCTCCGAGAGCTTCACCAACGCGCAGCTGGTGCAGCTCGCCAAGCGCGTCTCGGCCCTGTTGAAGCAGGACGACGTCGACGGCGTGGTCATCACCCACGGCACCGACACCCTCGAGGAGACGGCGTATTTCCTCGATCTCGTGGTGAAGAGCGACAAGCCGATCGTGGTCGTCGGCTCGATGCGGCCCTCGACGGCGATCTCGGCCGACGGCGCCCTCAACCTCGCCGATGCGGTCGCCACCGCGGCGAGCCCCGCCTCGAAGGGGAAGGGCGTGCTGGTGACGATGAACGACGAGATCCAGGCCGGGCGCGACGTGACCAAGCGCGTCAACATCAAGCCGAGCGCCTTCACCAGCCAGTGGGGCCCGCTCGGCATGGTGGTCGAGGGCAAGACCTACTGGTTCCGCGCGCCGGTCAAGCGCCACGGCACGGCGTCCGAGTTCGACATCGACGCGATCGACACCCTGCCGGAGGTCGCGATCGTCTACGGCTCGGGCAACATGAACCCGGCCGCCTACACGGCCGCCGTGCAGGGTGGCGCCAAGGCGATCGTCCATGCCGGCACCGGCAACGGCTCGGTGGCGGGCTACGCCGTCGATACCCTCAAGGACCTGCGGGCCAAGGGCACGGTCGTCATCCGTTCCTCGCGCGTCGGCGACGGCTTCGTGCTGCGCAACGCCGAGCAGCCCGACGACCAGTACGACTGGGTCGTGGCCCACGACCTGAACCCGCAGAAGGCCAAGATCCTGGCCGCGGTCGCGCTGACCAAGACCGGCGACACCAAGGAGCTGCAGCGGATCTTCTGGGAGTATTGAGCGCCTGCCGAGTTGCGAGACGCAACCCGCAGGAAATTTTCAGATATCATACCCTCCACCTCATCCTGAGGTGTTAGTCGATCGGAGATCGACTAAGCTTGAAGGAGAGCTTTCAGAGATCGCCGAGATTTCTGGAGCCCTCCTTCGAGGCTCCCGTTGGTCGCACCTCAGGATGAGGTTGCGGGTGGGATCGAGTCCGCGATCGGTCAACCAAGGCCGAGCGCCACCGGCCTTCTACCAACCGTTGATGCGCGGCCACACCGCCGTCACGCGGTTCTCGCGATCGATGACGTGGTAGCGATCGTACTGCGCCCCCGTCGCGCAGGCGTGGTTCGGCAGGATGCGGATTTGCGCACCGATCGGCAGGTCCGGCAGTGTGCCCCTTGCGCCCTTCCGCAGGGCGACGATGCCGTGCTCCTGGTTGGCATCGGCGACGATGAGGTCGGGATAGGGCCGGCCGGCCGTATCGCAGACGATGCCGTAGCCCTGGTCCACGGCTTGCCGCGCCGTGCCGCGGTCGCGCGACATCGCCATCCAGCCGGCATCGACGATGATCCAGCCCTTCGCCCGCTGGTGGCCGATCACGGTGGCGAGCACCGAGACGGCGATGTCCTCGACCGCCACCGAGCCGACCCCGGCCTGGAACAGGTCGCCGAGCATGTAGACGCCGGCCCGGACCTCGGTGATGCCGGTGAGGTCGCGGGCGAATCGCGCCGTCGGGGTCGAGCCGACGCTGACCACCGGGCAGGGCAGGCCCACCGCCCGCAAGGCGTCGGCCGCCGTCACCGCGGCGACCCGCTCGTTCTCGGCGGCTGCCGCCAGGGCTTCGGGATCGCGCAAGGAATAGCTGTCGCCGGCATGCAGCAACACCCCGCGCAACTCGGCGCCGCCCGCAACGAGCGTCCGGCCGATCGCCACCAGGGTGTCGCCGTCATGGGGCGCGACGCCGGAGCGGTGGCCGTCGGCATCGACCTCGATCAGGACCGGGATCGCGTCGCCGGTGGAGCGGGCATGGGCCGCCACGACCTGCGCCTGCTCCAGGCTGTCGAGGATGATCGCGAGGTCGGTGCCGCCGGCCCGGATCGCCGCGACCCGGGGCAGCTTCGCCGGTGCGATGCCGACGCCGTAGATCATGTCGCGCACGCCGCCCTCGGCGAAGTATTCGGCCTCCCTCAGGGTCGAGACGATGGCCGGCCCCTCCGGGGAGGCCATGGCGATGCGGCCGACCTCGAGGGACTTCGCGGTCTTCAGATGGGGGCGCAAGCGCACCCCGAGGCCGGCGAGATGGGCGCGCATCCGCTCGGCATTGGCGCGCAGGCGCGCCTCGTCGAGGAGCAGGCTGGGGGTCTGCAGGGTGTCGAGCGGCTCAGGCATGATCGCGTGCATCCTCCGGTGGCGACGAGTCCGGTTCGCAGGAAGCACGGGACGGGCGCCCTGTGCCATTAACGCCACCTGCCTCCTGCGTTAATGAATACCTTAATGCTCGGACCCGACGACCTCCGCTTCTTCCTCGCCATCGCCGAGGCGCCCTCGCTGGCCGCCGCCTCGCGGACTCTCGACGTGTCGCCGCCGGCGGTCACCCAGCGCCTGCGTGCCCTCGAGGAGCGGCTGGGGGTGCACCTCGTCGACCGGGCCGGGCGTCATCTCGCGCTCACCGACGAGGGCGAGCTGATCGCCGAGCGCGGGCGGCACATCCTGGCCTCGCTCGGCGAACTCGACGAGGCCCTGGCGGCCCGGCGCGGGCAGGTGGTGGGGCACCTGCGGATCGTGGCGCCCCTCGGCTTCGGCCGCCGCCACGTCGCCCCGGTCGCGGCGGCGTTCCAGGCGGCGCATCCGCAGGTCGCGATCGACCTCATGCTGTCCGACCGCCTCGGCGGCGTGCCGGAGGGCACCTTCGACCTCGCGGTCCATGTCGGCACGATCGCCCAGGCGGCGCCCGGCCTGATCGCCCGGCGCCTCGCCCCCAACGACCGGGTGGTCTGCGCCGCGCCGGCCTATCTCGCGGATCGGGGCGAACCGGCGAGCCCGCAAGACCTGCACGCCCATGCCTGCATCGCGCTGCGCGAGAACGACGAGGACGTGACCCTGTGGCGCTTCCGGCGCGGCGGCGCCGAGGCGCGGATCCGCATCGAGCCGCGGCTGGCCAGCAACGACGGCGAGGTGGTGCGCGGCTGGGCGCTCGCCGGCCGGGGCATCATCCTGCGCTCGGAATGGGACGTCGCCGCCGACCTGCGGGCGGGGCGCCTCGTCCGGCTGCTGGCCGACCACGCCCTGCCCGAGGCCCCGGTGATGGCGCTCCTCGGCGCACCCCGCCGCGCCCGCGCCGCCCGCACCAAGCGCTTCCTCGACGCGCTCGCCGCCGCCCTCGACCCCGCTCCCTGGCGGGTGTGAGGGCCGCATCACGCGAACGCGATCCGGCCGGCCTCGCCAGCGCCGCAGAGTCCGGCTAACCCGGACGGATGCCGCTCCGCCGCCTCGCCCTCCTCCTCCCCCTGCTCGCCGCCTGCTTCACCCTCGGCGCCGCCGAGGCGCAGGTGCCGCGGCCGTCGAAATACGCCGACCTCGTCCGGGCCGAGCTGGTGACGCAGGAGAGCGCCGTCGCGCCGGGCGCCACCCTCACCGCCGGCGTGAAACTCACGATGAAGCCGGGCTGGCACGTCTACTGGCGCAATCCGGGTGATTCCGGCCTGCCGCCGGAGATCGCCTGGACCCTGCCCGCGGGCTTTTCCGCCGGCAGCATCGCCTGGCCGGCGCCGGAGCGGATCCCGGTCGGCGACCTGATGAATTTCGGCTACGAGGGCGAGGTGCTGCTGACGGTGCCGCTCACCGCGCCGGAGACGCTCGGCACCGGGCCGGTCCCGCTGAAGGCCAAGGTCTCGTATCTCGTCTGCGAGCGCGAATGCGTGCCGGGCGAGGCGACCCTGTCGGCGAGCCTGCCGGTGGCGCCCGCCGGGAGCAGCCCGCGGCCCGACCCGCGCAACGCCGCCCTGTTCGCGCAAGGCCGCGCGCGGCTGCCCGAGCCGGCCCCCTGGCCGGTCCGGATGCGGGACGATGGCGGCACGCCGGTGCTCGACGTCGACGCGCCCGGCCTCCAGGCCCGCGACGTCGCGTTCTTCCCCTATTCCGAGACCGCCCTGGAACACGCCGCCGCGCAAGGCGCGACGAGCGACGCGACCGGCCTGCACCTGCGGCTCCAGCGCAGCAGCCAGGCCGCAGCCGACGCGCCCGCTCCGCAAGCCGACGGCGTCCTGACCTTCACGGAGGAGACCGGATCGGGCCCGATCCGGCGCGCCTATGCGCTCGGCACGGCGACGCCCGCACCGAGCGCCGTCGCGGCCCCCCCGGTCGCGTCCTCGGCGGTGCCGGTCCCGGTCGTGCCCGCCTCCGGGCCGGGGGGGGCCGAGGGCCTGTGGCAGGCGGCCTTCCTCGCCTTCCTGGGCGGGCTCCTGCTCAACCTGATGCCCTGCGTCTTCCCGGTCCTGTCGATCAAGGTGCTGAGCCTGGTGCGCCATTCCGGCGAGAGCCCGGGCCGGGTGCGGCTGCACGGCCTCGTCTACGCGGCCGGAGTGCTGGCGAGTTTCCTCGGCCTCGCCGGCCTGCTGATCGCACTCCGGTCCGGCGGCGCGCAGATCGGCTGGGGCTTCCAGCTGCAATCGCCCCTGGTGGTGGCCGGCCTCGCCTACGGGCTCTTCGCCATGGGCCTGAGCCTGTCGGGGGTCTGGCATCTCGGCGGCCGGGCGGCCGCCCTCGGCGACGGCCTGACCCGACGGGCCGGGCTCGAAGGCTCGTTCTTCACCGGCGTGCTGGCGACCGTGGTCGCCACGCCCTGCACCGCGCCGTTCATGGGCGCGGCGGTCGGCTACGGCCTGACGCAGGGGGCCCCGGTGGCGCTGACGGTCTTCGCGGCGCTCGGCCTCGGCCTCGCCCTCCCCTTCACGCTGCTGGCGGCCTGGCCCGCCCTGCTCCGGCGCCTGCCGCGGCCCGGCGCCTGGATGGAGACGCTCAAAGGTCTTCTCGCCTTCCCGCTCTACCTCACGGTGGCGTGGCTCGTCTGGGTACTGAGCCAGCAGGTCGGCTCCGCCGGGCTCATGGCCGGGCTGACCGGCCTCGTGCTGGTGGGCTTCTGCGCCTGGGCGATCGAGCGCGGCCGGGTGGCCGGCCCCCTCGCCCGGCGCGGGGCACAAGTGGCGGCACTCCTCGCCCTTCTCGGGCTCGCCGGCCTCGTCGCGGTGCTCGACCGCGACCGCGCCGGCCCGGTCACGGTCGCGAGCGCCGACGGGATCGAGCCGTTCGCCCAAGCCCGGCTCGACGCGCTCCTCGCCGCGCGCCGGCCGGTCTTCGTCAACATGACGGCGGCCTGGTGCATCACCTGCCAGGTCAACGACCGCGCCACCCTGCGGGCGGCCTCGGTGCAGGACGCCTTCAAGGCCCACGAGGTGGCGCAGCTCAAGGGCGACTGGACCAACCAGAATCCGGAGATCACCCGGGTGCTCGAGGCCAACGGCCGCTCCGGCGTGCCGCTCTACCTGCTCTACGACGGCCGGGGCGGCGTCGCGGTGCTGCCGCAGATCCTGACCGAGGCGATCTTGCGCGACGCCCTGGCGGCGCTCCCCGCCGGCACCGGGCCGCGGGCGGCCCTGCCGTGAGGCCCCGGTTCAGGCCAGCCATGCGCGAAACGGCCTGAACCCGGCACGACCTCCCGCCTTATGCTGCGATGCGGCAATGAGGACGGCGATGCAGCAGACGATCGAACGGGCGGTCCCCGCCGCGGCCACCGGGCGTTCCACGGCCCTCGCGCTCCTGGCGCTCGCCGCGGCCTCGTTCGGGATCGGCACCACCGAGTTCGTCATCATGGGGCTCCTGCCCGAGATGGCCGCCGATCTCGGCGTCGGCATCCCGAAGGCCGGCCTGCTGGTCTCAGGGTACGCGCTCAGCGTCACGTTCGGCTCGCCCCTGGTGGCGGTGGCCTTGTCGCGCCTCGACCGGCGCCGGGCGCTGCTGGTGCTGGTCGGCCTGTTCATCCTCGGCAACGCGCTCTGCGCGCTCGCGCCCGATTACCGCCTGCTGATGCTCGCCCGCATCGTCACGGCGCTCTGCCACGGCGCCTTCTTCGGCCTCGGCGCGGTGGTGGCCGCCGATCTCGTGCCGCCGCACCGCAAGGCCAGCGCCATCGCGATCATGTTCACCGGATTGACGCTGGCCAACGTGCTCGGCGTGCCCTTCGGCACCGCGCTCGGCCACGCGCTGGGCTGGCGGGCGACGTTCTGGGCCGTCGTCGGCATCGGCTTCGTGGCAGCCGCCGCCCTGGTGGCCTGGCTGCCGCGCGACCTCGCCCGGGACGGGGGCAGCCTCCTGTCGGAGATGCGGGTCTTGCGCCGCACGCAGGTCGTGCTCGCGATGCTCCTGAGCGTACTGGCCTCGGCGAGCCTGTTCAGCGTCTTCACCTACGTGGCGCCTTTGCTCGCCGCCACGGCGGGCGCCGGTCCCTCGGCGATCACCGGCGTGCTGCTGCTGTTCGGCGTCGGGCTCACCCTCGGCAACGGGCTCGGCGGCCGCCTCGGCGACTGGCGGCTGATGCCCTCGGTGATCGGTCTGGGGTTCGCCCTCGCGGTCGTGCTCATGGCCCTGGTGCCGGGAAGCGCCGCGCTCCTGCCCGCCACCGCGCTCATCGGCCTGTGGGGCATCCTCGCCTTCGCCCTGGTGGCGCCGCTGCAGATGCGGGTGCTCACCGCCGCCGACGGCGCCCGCAACCTCGCCTCGACGGTGAACCAGGGCGCCTTCAACCTCGGCAACGCCATCGGGGCCTGGCTCGGCGGGATCGCGATCACCGCGGGCGTTCCGTACGGCCACCTCCCGGTGATCGGAGCGGTGCTGGCGCTCGCGGTCGCCGGAACCGGCGTGGTGGCGCATCGGCTGGACCGGTGAGCGAGGCACCTCCCGACGAGAGAAGCCCCGCCGGCGGGGGCCGGGCGGGGCGCGAAGTCGAGGTCCAGAGACACGGAGCCTAACGCCGTCGGGAGGGCCGGCGCATCCTCCGTTTGCGGGACGGATCAGGCATGCGGGCGGGGCCGTCGCCGCGGCATCGCCCGCGCCGTCGCGGCCGGCGCACAGCGCCGCCAGCCCCAATGATCGTACTCGGTCGTGGCACGGGCCTCGCACCAGCCCTGGCGGCGCAGGGCGGTGGCGTAGCGGTCGCGATCCTCGCAGGCCTGCTCGGCGAGCGGCGAGGCCGGCAGGCCGCAGGCGGCATCGGCCCGCTGCCAGCGCGCGACGGTATCCTCCGCCGCCAGGGCGGGAGCGGCGCCAGCGACCAGCAGGGCGAGGACGAGGAGCGAACGCAGGGGCGACATCACGCAGGGCCTTCGGTGGAGGACGGGACGATCGATGAGTGTCGATCGTGGCGGTGATCGGACGGACTCGCACAATCCCGTCAAGAAAATACGCACCCTCGACATCAGGCTTAATCCTTTCGGTCGGGAGACCCGGCGTATCCCGGCCGCACTGTCCTAGCCGGACGATGCGGATCGACGCCTCTCCTCTGCCTCGCCGCCCTCCCGTCGGGGGTTATCGCCGATGCCCTCGCCAGCGCCGCAATCCTGTGCTCAAAGGGCCGCGACCTCATCCCGGACGGGTGTTTCCCACGATGCTGCGCCGCCTCTACGAGTGGATCCTCGCGCTCGCCGCGCGCCCCTCGGCCCCCTACGCGCTCGGCGCGGTCTCCTTCGCGGAGAGCTCGTTCTTCCCGATCCCGCCGGACGTGATGCTGGTGCCGATGGCGGTGACCCGGCCCGAGAAGGCCTGGACCTACGCGCTGATCGCGACGCTCACCTCGGTGCTCGGCGGGATCGCCGGCTACGCCATCGGGGCGCTGCTCTACGATTCGATCGGCGCCTGGCTGTTCCACCTCTACGGGCTCGACAAGGGCGCCGACGCCTTCCGGGAGGCCTACGCGCATTACGGGCACTGGGTGATCCTGCTCAAGGGTCTCACCCCGATCCCCTACAAGCTCGTCACCATCACGTCGGGCTTCGCCGGCTACGACCTGTTCTGGTTCATCGTCCTGTCGCTGATCACCCGGGGCTTGCGGTTCTTCATCCTGGCCGGACTGGTCGGCCGCTACGGCGTCGGCATCCGCACCGTGCTCGACCGGCACCTGAACGCCGTGGCGGCGGTCTTCGGGGCGGTCTGCATCCTCGGCTTCGTCGGCTTCCGCTACCTGTTCTGAGGCTTTTCGCCATGGCCCAAGCGATTCCGGCGCCCGCCCTCGCCGCGCGGCTCACCGCCCCCCGGCCGGCGGCCCTGCTGGTTCTCGTCGGCGCCGCCGCGACCGTCGGCGGCGCGCTGATCTTCCAGCACGGCCTCGGCTACGTGCCGTGCAAGCTCTGCCTGACCGAGCGCCAGCCCTACTACCTCGCCCTGCCGCTGCTCGCCGCCGCCCTGCTGCTGCCGCGACGCATCGCGGGCCTGCTGCTGGGACTGGTGGCGGTGATCCTCCTGGTCGGGGCCGGGCTCGGCGCCTACCACGCCGGGGCCGAGTGGGGCTTCTGGCCCGGCCCGAGCGATTGCGGCGGCGGCGCCGGCCCGGCGCCGGCCGGCGTGAACGACTTCCTCAAGTCCCTCGAGGCCACCCACCCGGTCGATTGCACCGCGGCGGCCTGGCGCTTCCTCGGGATCTCGCTCGCCGGCTACAACGTCCTGATCGCGCTGGCGCTGGCGGCGCTCGCAGGCACCGCCGCAGGGCGGGCGCTGCGCCGCGCCTGACGGGCAGTCAGCGCTTCGGCTTCATCACCGTCGGCTCGGCCAGCAGCGCGGCCAGGCGCTCGGAATCGAGGGCCGGCTCGGGCTTCGGCTTCGCGACCTTCTTCGGCTCGGGCTTGGGCTCGATCCTGGGCTCGATCTTGGCGAGCCGGGCCACCTTCGCGGCGGGCGGTGCCGGCACGATCGAGCCGGTGGTGACCGGCTCGTCGAGGGGCATCGGCTTGGCCGCGGCCACGAGCTGGGGCGGGCGCGGCGGCTCCCGGTCGAGTTGCGCCGAGCAGACGGCGCACACCGTGGCGAAGCCGAGGCCGGCCATCGTCGCGAGGGTGAGGTTGGAACGCAAGGACACGGTCGGTTACTCAGGAACGGTTGACCATCGGCGAGCCTAGGCGCCGATCCCTTAACGATCTCCTCGGGCCCTCGGCGAAGCCGTTCAGGATTCGCACACCACACCGGCAGCGCCGAACGAACCTAGCAGAGCTTGACGACTTGCCTCCGGAAGCTGGAGGACGATGGATGTTCTTTACCATGACGGCGGCGATCGGCGCGGCGATGACCGCGGCCGTCTGGTCGATCGACGGCGGCCTGACGGTCGCGGGCCTCGCCGCCGGGGCGGCCGGCCTGGCGAGCGCCGCCGCGGCCTCCCTCGTGATGATCCGGCTCGATCGCCGCGGGCATGCGATCGAGCCGGAGGCCGGCACGTAATTCCGGCCCGTCGATCTCCCGCGCCTGAGGCGCCCGCGTCGCGTGCGGTGCGCCCCGCCGCGGCAGGAGCCATGCGTCCGCGGCGGATGACCTACATCGCTCGCTTCGGCGCGGATTGCAGAAAATCCTGGAGCTGCTGCTTGTAGAAACGGGCGAAACCCGTGGTGCCGTGGCCGGACGTCTCGGGGCTGGCCGGGATCAGGTACAGGCGCCCGTTCTTCAGCCGCTTCATCTCGCGCTCCATGATCCCCGTCTCGGGCGGGTTGCGCTCGTCGTCGGCGGAGTTGATCGCCAGCACGGAGGCCTCGATCCGCTCGAGGCCCGGAGAGGGATTGTAGCCGCGCGACGAATCCCACTGGTAGATGTAGTCGTTGGCATCCGCGTTGAACGGCTGCGCCAGGCGGGCATCCACGAGCTTGTCGGCCAGAGCGCCGGTCGGCGCCTGCTTCTGCAGCGCCAGCGTGCCGCCGCTGGTGGCGAGGGCGAAGAAGACGTTGGCGACCCGCAGCGTGGGCGGCTGGGTCGTGTACTCGCCACCCGCATAGGCCGGGTCGCGCCGGATGGTCTCGGTGAGGAGCCGGCGCAGCATCCAGTTGCGGCTTCCCATCTCGCTCGGCTGCGCCGCCATGGGAACGAGGGCATCCATGAACCCGGGATGTTTCACGCCCAGGATCCAGGTGTGCATGCCGCCCATCGAGTTGCCGATGACGAGGCGGACGTGATTGAGGCCGAGATGCTCCTTGAGCAGCCGGTACTGCGCCTCCGCCATGTCGTCGTAATTGTAGCGCGGAAACTTCGCCTTCAATCCATCCGACGGCTTCGACGATCGGCCGTGGCCGATCGCGTCGGGCAGGACGATGTAGTACTTGGCGGCGTCGAGCGGCTGACCGGGGCCGAACAGCTCGCCGGCGAAACCGGGCGTCAGCATGCTGGCGGCCGAGCCGGTGGTGCCGTGCAGGACGACCACCGGCTCTCCCTTCGGATCCCCGATCGTGGTGTAGTGCAGGCGCAGCTCCGGCAGGACGTCCCCGGTGTGGAACGTGAAGTCCTTGATCGTCCAGTCACCCTCCTTGGGCGCCGGGTAATCGGCGGCGATCGCCGCGAGGGCGATCAACGACAGGGCCGCGCCCGCGGTCGCGGTTCGCAGCAGCCTCAAGGCTCGCATCGGGTTTCCTCCGCAGCATCGTCCTTGTTGGAAGAGTTTTGTTGGACGAGCCCGGCGAGTATCGCGTTCCCGACCCACGCGGGCAACCGGCGCCGGGCAAGCGGAACCGGTCAAACGCCCCCAGGTTGTCGCTCGCTCGAAGCGAGAGGACACGAGAGACCCGCGTGCGAGAGACCAGCGCCCCTCCGCCCTCCCCTCCCGGCGGGCTCGCCCGGCCGAGATTTGGCCGCGTGAGATTTGCCCGAGCGAGCACGGCGCTCTTCGTCCCCGCGACCCTCTCGGCGATCCTCACCGCCGGCACCGCTCAAGGAGCCGGGATCGGCTCGGGCGGCGGCCCGTCCGAGGTGGTGCTCGTCGTCCAGATCGTGCTGCTCCTCACCGTCGGGCGCCTGCTCGGCGAGGCGATGCTGCGGATCGGGCAGCCGGCGGTGATCGGCCAGCTGCTCGCCGGCATCCTGCTCGGTCCCTCCTTCCTCGGGGCGTTGTGGCCGGAGGCGCAACACTGGCTGTTTCCGCCCGGGCGCGACCAGAAGGCGCTCCTCGACGGCATCGCCCAGCTCGGCATCCTGCTCCTTCTGCTGATGACCGGCATGGAGACCGACCTCGCCCTGGTGCGCCGGGTCCGGCGGGCAGCGCTGAGCGTCTCGGTCACCGGCGTCGCGGTGCCGTTCGGCTGCGGCTTCCTGCTCGGCTGGTTCCTGCCCGAAGCGATGCTGCCGCATCCGGAATTGCGCCTCGTCACCGCGCTCTTCCTCGGCACCGCGCTCGCGATCTCGTCGGTCAAGATCGTCGCCATGGTGGTGCGCGAGATGAATTTCCTGCGCCGCAACGTCGGCCAGGTCATCGTCGCCTCGGCGATCATCGACGACACGATCGGCTGGGTCATCATCGCGGTCATCTTCAGCCTGGCCCAAGCCGGCACGATCGACCCGTGGGAGATCGGTCGCAGCCTCGCCGGCACGCTGGTCTTCCTCGGCATCAGCCTCACGGTCGGGCGCCGCCTCGTCTTCAGGCTGATCCGCTGGGCCAACGATTCGCTGCGGAGCGAGGCCGCGGTGATCACCGCGATCCTGGTGCTGATGGGGGTGATGGCGCTCATCACGCAAGCCATCGGCGTGCACACGGTGCTCGGCGCCTTCGTGGCCGGCCTCCTCGTCGGCCAGTCGCCGATCCTGACCAAGCGCATCGACGGGCAGCTGCGCGGCATCGTCACCGCCCTGTTCGCGCCGATCTTCTTCGGGCTCGCGGGCCTGAGCGCCGACCTCACCATCCTGCGCGACCCGCGCCTGCTGCTCCTCACCCTCGGGCTCATCGCCATCGCGAGCCTCGGCAAGTTCGCCGGCGCCTTCGCGGGCGGGCTGATGGGGGGCCTGCGGCGGTCGGAATCCCTGGCGCTCGCCTGCGGCATGAATGCCCGCGGCTCGACCGAGGTGATCGTCGCCTCGATCGGGCTCGGCATGGGGGCGCTGAGCCAGGACCTGTTCACCATGATCGTCGCCATGGCACTCATCACCACCCTGGCGATGCCGCCGACCTTGCGCTGGGCGCTCCACCGTCTGCCGCTGAAGGGCGAGGAGAAGGAACGGCTGGAACGCGAGGCGGCGGAGGAAAGCGGCTTCGTCGCCAACCTCGAACGCCTGCTCGTCGCCGCCGATGACGGCCCGAAGGGGCGCTTCGCCGCCCGGCTCGCCGGCCTCGTCGCCGGCTCCCGCGGGATGCCGGTGACGGTGGTGCGGCTGGGAGCGGCGACGGACGAGGCCGTCCTGGCCGGAGCGGTGACGGAGGCGGCGCGGCGCGCGCGGCAGGGAGACGAGAACGACGAATCCGGGGCGGTCGAGGTGACGGAACTCGTCCGCGAGGCGCCCGCCGCGGAGGCCGTCGGCGAGGAGGCCGCCAAGGGCTACGACCTCCTGATCGTCGGCATCGACCCCACGGTGGCGCCGGATGGCGGCCTCGCCGACGCGGTGGCGGGAGCCGCGGAGCGGTTCGACGGGCCGCTCGCCATCGCGGCGGCGCGGGGGTCCCACCGCGACGATCCGGAGCGCGCCGCCCTCTCGGTCCTGGCGGTGATCGACGGCACCCGGGCCGCCCGGCGCGGTGCCGAGATCGCCGTCACCCTGGCCCGCGGCGCGGGCGCACCCTTGACGGTCCTATTCCTCTCGGAGGCCGCCGGGACGCGGCGCCTCACCGGCTTGGGCACGGGGGAGTCCCAGGCGCTTCGCGACGTGCTCGACCTCGCCGAACAGGCGGGTCTGCAGGCGCACGCCCAGGTCCGCGCCACGCGGGCGCCCGAGCACGAGATCCTGCGCCAAGCCCGGGCCGGCGATCACGATCTGATCGTGATGGGCGTCACCCGCCGCTCCGGCGAGGGTGCGGCGTTCGGGCCGCTGGCCGAGACGGTGCTGGAGGCCTCGGACCGCTCGGTGCTGTTCTTGGCGAGCTGAAAACTTGTTTGACCGATCGGCAGATTTTATCCGCTCCGCGACCTCATCCTGAGGTGTTAGTCGATCGAAGATCGACTGACCTCGAAGGACGGCTCCAGGTCTCGCTGAGATTTCTGGAGCCCTCCTTCGAGGCCGTTACGCGGCACCTCAGGATGAGGTTGTGGCATGGACAGAAATGTACCCGCCGATGCAGTCCGAGTGAGTCAAATAAGCTCTGACAGACCAACGACCCGATCAACTCAATTCCGGTCATCCGGCAAGGACGGCAGCGGCTGTACCGCGATCCCTTCCTCCAGGAGCGAGCGCGCCTCGGTCAGGCTCGCCTCGCCGTAGATCGCCCGCTGCTCGGTCTCGCCGTAATGCATCTTCCGGGCTTCCGTCGCGAAGTTCTCGCCGACATGGTCGGCGGTGCGGGCGACGTGCTCGTGCAGGGCGCGGATCATCGCGCGCAGCTGCCGCTCGGGCTCGGAGACCAGGCTGACCGGCGCCTCGGCGGGGGCCGGCGCCGCGGGCACGTTCGGCGCCTCGACCGGAGCGGGAAGGTTCGCCGTGCGGCCGAGCGACGGCGCCATGATCTGCTTGGCCACCTTCGGGCTGTTGCAGAACGGACAGGTCACGAAGCCGGCCAGCGCCTGCTCGTCGTAGGACTCGCTCGACGGGAACCAGCTCTCGAAGCTGTGGCCGGAATCGCAGGACAGGGCGTAGCGGATCATGCGGAGGATATCGGTGACCGGGCCAGCGGCTGCGAGGGGCTGCGACGCTGCGAACCCTCCGTGTGGCGGAAATCCGGCCGCAAGGGAAGCCTGTCGGCCGTGACGCCGGTCAGGCGCCGGCGGTCTCGATCACGATCGGACGGGCGTGGCGCAGGGCCGGGATGCGGGCGCGCGCATCGGCCACGAGGGCCATGTCGATCTCGGCCAGGATCACGCCGGGTTCGTTGCCGTCGGCCTCGGCCAGGACCCTGCCCCAGGGATCGACGATGAGCGAGTGGCCGTAGGTCTCGCGCCCGTCCTCGTGCCGGCCGCCTTGCGCCGCCGAGATCATGAACGAGCCGGTCTCGATCGCCCGGGCGCGCTGGAGCACGTGCCAATGCGCCTCGCCGGTCTGGCGGGTGAAGGCAGCGGGCGCCGACAGGATCTCGGCTCCGGCCTCGGCGAGCGCCCGGTAGAGGGCGGGGAAACGCACGTCGTAGCAGATCGCGACGCCGAGCCGGCCCCAGGGCAGGTCGGTGACGACGGCCCGGGCGCCGCCGGTATAGGTGGCCGATTCGCGGTAGCTCTCGCCGTTCGGCAGATCGACGTCGTAGAGGTGGAGCTTGTCGTACGCGGCGGTGATCGCGCCCTCGCGGTCGATCACGAAGGCGCGGTTGGCGACCTTGTCGCCGTTCTTCACCGCGAGCGATCCGACATGGACCACGACGCCCCGCTCGCGGGCGACGTCGCGCAGCGCCCCGAGGGTCGAATCGTGCTCGGGCTCGCGGATCTTCTCGAAAAGGCTCGGCCGGTCGCGCTCGAGGAGCGAAGTCATCTCCGGCGTCTGGACGTAATGCGCGCCGCGTTCCGCCGCCTCGCGGATGCCCGCCACCGCGGCGTCGCGGTTCTGCGCGGGGTCGCGGCCGGAGCGCATCTGCACGCAGGCGGCGACGAAGCGGGGAGCGGTCATGGGCTGCAACTCCGGGAAGACCCGGCCAGCTTACGACGGCATGCCAGACGCCGCAAAGGCTTCAGCGCAACGGGCTCAGCCGGCGAGCAGCGGGTCGAGGCGGCCGGAGCGGTCGAGGGCGTAGAGGTCGTCGCAGCCGCCGACATGGGTCTCGCCGACGAAGATCTGCGGCACGCTGGTGCGGCCGCCGGCCTTGTCGGTCATCTCGCGCCGGGCGCCCGCCTTGGCCTCGACGTCGATCTCGGTGAAGGCGGCGCCCTTCTCCTGCAGCAGCGACTTGGCCGCCGAGCAATAGGGGCACCAGCTGGTGGTGTAGATCGTAACCGGCTGCATCCGTCGGCTCGCGCTGCTCGGGAGGGCCCATGATCGGGCTATGCCCGATATAGGCGCCCGCAACGGAGCGCGCCAGCCGCGTTCAGGCCATGATCGAGGCGGGGAAGCGGCCGTCAGGCCGCCATCAGCTTTTCGACCTCGGTGACGAGCTCGCGCAGGTGGAACGGCTTCGACAGGACCTTGGCGTCCTTCGGGGCCTTCGAGTCGGGGTTGAGCGCCACCGCGGCGAAGCCCGTGATGAACATCACCTTGATGTCGGGATCGAGCTCGGTGGCGCGGCGCGCCAGCTCGATGCCGTCCATCTCGGGCATCACGATGTCGGTGAGCAGGAGCTCGAACGGCTCCTCGCGCAGGCGGTTATAGGCCGAGAGGCCGTTGTCGAACGAGGCCACGTCGTAGCCCGCGTTCTGGAGCGCCTTGGCGAGGAAGCGACGCATGTCGTTGTCGTCTTCCGCGAGGAGGATCTTCATGAACGGGAGTCCCGGATACCGATTCGCTGTGTTCATTCCATAAAGCGGCCGCGTGGTAAACAGAGTGTTGACGCGCCGCTCCTCGGAGCGGGTTCCCCACGGGATTCGTCGGGCGGAATCCGGGCCGGACTTGCGGGCGCGCGACACCCTCGCGGCAGTGGACAGGGCCGGGCCGGAGCGCCAGATTAGCCGGATGAAGGTGCGACCGCGTCCCATGCCTCCTCCCCTCCGCTTCCGGACGACCGGATGAGCCGGGTTCCTCCCGCCAGCCTGTTCACGCCGCCCTTCCGGGTCGACGAGCCGGAGCGGCAGACCCTGCCGTTCGTCTACAACACCGGCCATTCGGGAGCCGTCTATCCGGCCTCCTTCGTGGACGCCTCGCGGCTCGATGCGGTGGCCCTGCGCCGCTCGGAGGATGCCTTCGTCGACCGGCTCTACGCCCCCGTCGTCGGTCTCGGCGCGCCGCTGATGCAGGCCGCCTTCCCGCGGGCCTATCTCGACGTGAACCGCGAGCCCTACGAGCTCGACCCGCGGATGTTCGACGGGCGGCTGCCGCCCTTCGTCAACGTGCGCTCGATGCGGGTGGCGGGCGGCCTCGGCACGGTGCCGCGGGTGGTGGCGGACGGCCAGGAGATCTACCGCGGCCGCCTGCCGGTCGAGGAGGCGATCGCGCGGATCGAGGAGCTGTACAAGCCCTATCACCGCACCCTGAAGGAGCTGGTGGCGCGCACCGCCCGGACCTTCGGCCACGCGGTCCTGATCGACTGCCACTCGATGCCCTCGACGAGCCTCGGGCGCGACGAGGGGCCGGCGATCGACGTGGTGCTCGGCGACCGCTTCGGCACGGCTTGCGCGCCCGACCTGATCGACTGCGCCGAGGCCGCCTTCCGCGGCCACGGCCTGCGGGTGGTGCGCAACAAGCCCTATGCCGGCGGCTTCATCACCGAGCATTACGGCGAGCCGGCCTTCGGCCGCCACGCCCTGCAGATCGAGATCAACCGCGCCCTCTACATGGACGAGCGCAAGCTCCTGCCCCGCCCCGGCTTCGACGCCCTGTCGCGGATCCTGACGGCGGTGGCGGAGACATTGGGACATGCCTCCCTCGATCTCGCCCCCCGGCGCATCGCCGCCGAGTAGGCGCCGCCGAGGGCGGGGTTCAGCCCCTGCCCGCCCGTCGCATCGAGACGGTGGCGAGCGCCGCCAGATCCTTCCCGCCGTCGCCATGGGCGAGCGCATCGAGCAGGCCGTCGCGCAGCACGCTGGCGAGCGGCATCGGCACCCGGGCGGCTTCTCCCGCGGCGAGCGCCAGGCGCACGTCCTTGGCGCCGAGCGCCAGCCCGAAACCCGGGGGCTCGTAGCGGCCGGCGGCGATCGAGGCGCCGTAGTTCTTGTAGACCGGGGCGGCGAAGATCGTGTTGGTCAGGAGGTCGAGGAGATCGGCGGCCGCGACCCCATGCGCCTCGGCGAGCGCCGAGGCCTCGCCCATCGCCTCGATCGCCGCGACGATCATCATGTTGCCGGCAAGCTTGACGGCGTTGGCCCGGGCCGGCGCCTCGCCGAAGCGCCAGGTCTTCGCCCCCATCGCCTCGAGGAGCGGCTGCGCCGCCGCGATCGCCGCGTCCGGGCCGGCCGCCAGGATGTTGAGCTTGCCGGCTTCCGCCACGTCGGGCCGGCCGAAGACCGGCGCCGAGACGTAAGCGACACCGGCTCGGCCGTGAACGGCCGCCAGTTCCTCGGCCAGCGCGACCGAGATGGTGCTGGCGCCGAGATGGACCTTGGGCTTGTCGGCCTGGTCGAGGAGGCCACCCTCGACGACGACGGCGCGGAGCGCGGCGTCGTCGGCCAGCATCGTCACGGCGGCATCGCCCCGGAACGCCTCGGCGGGCGTCGCCACCGGCACGGCGCCGTGGACGCGCAGGGATTCCGCCGCTTCGGCCGAGCGGTTCCACACCCGGACCCGATGACCCGCCTTCACCAGGTTGAGGGCCATGCCCCGGCCCATCCGGCCGAGCCCGAGAAATCCGACATCCATCGTCCCGTACTCCCCATCCATCGGGTGGGGAGGGAGATATGGCGGCTTGGCGCCGTGTCAGGCCCTGGCACGCCTGGACGTCACACGCCCAGCAGGACCGCCTTCTCGACGCCGAGAACCTCGGCGATCTCGTCGAGGGCCTTGTGCTCCAGTTCGCTGATGCCGCCCTGGTCGGCGACGTCGGCGGCGATGAGGAAGACGTCCTGGCGCTGCTCCAGCGGACGGTCGGCGATGGCGCCGACGAAGCGCAGGTTCTCCAGCCGCCCGGCCCGGCTCTTCGCCCGGGCGATCGCCTCGTGCAGCTCCTGCTCGAGCTTCAGCACGCCGTAGGACTTGTGCAGGATCGGGTTGTTGCTCAGGTCCGCGAGCGCCGTCTCGATCTCCTCCTCGTCGATCTCCTGGTCGGCCAGGATCACCGTGGCGGCCGCCGAGCAGGCGGCGTGGAGGAAGGCGGTGTCGCCGGCATAGGACATGACGACCCGGCCGAACCGGGAGAAGGCATCCTGAAACAGCCCCATGGCACGTCCTTGAAAGAAGATCCCTCGGGCCGGCAGCGGCGGCCCCGTCGTCGCGGTCGCCCATCGAGGCATGGGCGCGCGGGCCCGACAAGTGCAGCGCCGCCGCGCCGCGCGACGAACGCGGTCGAGCGTCGCGGTTTGCCGAAGAAAAACCCCGGGCGTGCCCTCGCCGACACGCTCGCCTCGATCGCGAACGCCGCCGTGCGGCCGTCCGAGGATCGTGATGCGACTGGCGCCGTGACAACGGAAGCCCTTTCGGTTCTCTCGCCGAAACTGCCAACCTTCCATCGTCATCCTGGGGCCGCGAAGCGAAAAACCGGGATCCATGACCACTGATGATGCAAGATGAAGCGGAACGCTGCCCGCTTTGTCCGGCATCGTCGGCGGTTATGGATTCCGGGCTCCGCTTTCGCGGCCCCGGAATGACCCGGAGGGTGTCATACGCTTTCCGATTGAATGCGTCGCGATGCGGAAAGTGGCTTCGCTCAGGCGTGTGAAGCCTACGGCTTCACCGCGCGGGCTGATGATACGAAATCCAGAAGTGATCTCCCGGATTTCGCATCGGGTTCATCGCGTCGGAGAATCGACCTCTTACATCGCGATCACTTGCCGGATCGCCTCGCCGCGGTCGAGCCGGTCGAAGCCTTCGTTGATCTGGTCAAGGGTGAGGGTGCCGGTCATCAGCTTGTCCACCGGCAGGCGGCCCTGGCGATACATGGCGATGTAGCGCGGGATGTCGCGGGCCGGGACGCAGGAGCCCATGTAGCTGCCGCGCACCACCCGCTCCTCGCCGACGAGGCCGACCGGCGGCAGGGTGAAGCTGTGATTCGGGTTGGCCAAGCCCGCGGTCGCCGTGGTGCCGCCGCGGCGGGTGATGCGGTAGGCGGTGTCGAAGGCCTTGACCGAGCCGGCCATCTCCAGGGCGTAATCGACGCCGCCGTCGGTGGCATCGCGGATCGCCCCGACGGCGTCGGGATCGGAGGCGAGGAACGTGTCGGTGGCGCCGAGCTCGCGCGCGACCCTGAGCTTGTCCTCCGACAGATCGACCGCGACGACGCGGCCCGCTCCGCTCGCCACCGCCCCGATCAGCGCCGAGAGGCCGACGCCGCCGAGACCCACCACGGCGACGCTCTGGCCCATCTGCACCCGGCAGGTATTCACCACCGCGCCGACGCCGGTCATCACCGCGCAGCCGAACAGGGCCGCCTCGACGAGGGGGATGTCGGAATCGATCTTCACGATCGAGCGGCGGGAGATCACCGCGTATTCGCCGAAGGCCGAGACGCCGCTGTGATGGCTCACCTCGACCCCGTCGCACCGGATGCGTTTCGCGCCCGACAGCAGCGTGCCGCGGCCGTTGGCGGCGTTGCCCGGCTCGCACAGGGCGCCGCGCCCCTCGCGGCAGGGCGCGCAGCCGCCGCAGGTCGGCACGAAGGACATCACCACGTGGTCGCCGCGCTTCAGGTCGGTGACGCCGGCTCCCAGTTCCTCGACGATGCCGGAGGCCTCGTGCCCGAGGGCCACCGGCACCGGCCGGATCCGATCGCCGTTGATGACCGAGAGGTCGGAATGGCACAGGCCGGCACCGGCGATCTTCACCAGCACCTCGTCCGGCCCCGGCGGGTCGAGCTCGATCGTCTCGATGCGCAGGGGCCGCGTCTCGGCATAGGGCCGCGCGACGGGGGCATGGTGCAGGATGGCGGCGCGAACGCGTAGGGACACAGGTGGATCCTCCCGGCGGGGCGTCTTCCCGGCCCCGGCGGAAACAGGCTGGCAGCGGGCTCACGGCCGGTCAACCGGCCGCGGATGCAGGCTCAGGCCGCGTCGTCTGCACCCACCCGCCAGAACGGGCGGCGCGCCTCGGCGCAGGCCTCCGCGCGAGTGAGCCCGATATCGGCGAGCGTCTCGTCGGTCATGAACGGCAGGTCGCGGGCCAGATTGCGGCGGGCGGACCAGCGCCGGAACCAGCCCTTCAGGATCGCCACGCCGGCGAGGCGCGGTTCGTGCGCGCGGCTCACGGTCGGCGCCCGCGGGGCGCCGGCGACGCGGTGCAACGGGAACGGGATGACGGTCGCGGCCACGGCAGATCTCCTTCCTGTCCCGAGTCTCCTTCACGTCTCGGGCCCCGTCCTGCTACCCGGGACGAGCGCGGCCGTATATTGAGTTCTTCAGCGCGCTTCGTGCGCGAAACTCACAGATGCCGCCATGCGCCAGCTGCCGCCCCTCTCCTCCTTGCGCGCCTTCGAGGCCGCGGCGCGCCTCGGCTCGGTGACGAAGGCCGCCGAGGAGCTCGGGCGCACCCACGGGGCGGTGTCGCGCCAGGTGCGGGCGCTGCAGGACCAGGCCGGCACCGCCCTGTTCGAGAAGGCCGGCACGGGCCTGCGTCTCACCCCCGCCGGCGAGGCCTTTCGGAACGTGGTGGCAGGGGTGCTGGACGACCTGGAGCGGGGCTACCGGCGCCTGCGCGATGCCGGGGCAGGCACCAACGTTCATCTCGCCTGCGGGGCGACCTTCGCGATGCGCTGGCTGGTGCCGCGCCTGGCGGGATTCTACCGCGAACGGCCGACGGTGCAGGTGCGCCTGTCGATGACCTCGGCCAGGGAAATCCGCGATGACGGCGCCGACCTGGTGCTGAGCTGGGACCGCCTCGCCCATCCGATCCGCGACGAGGCACGGGCGATCCGCCTCGGCGACGTCGCCTTCGGGGTGGTCTGCGCTCCCGGCTACCGAGTCCGGATGGAGGGCGGAGACCTCGCCGCCGAGACCCGGATCCTGCACGAATACACGCCGCATTCCTGGCCGGCCTGGGAGGCGGCGACGGGACGGCGCGTCGCGGCGGAGCGGGACACCGCCTTCCCGCATAACGGCCTGTGCATCGAGGCCGCCCTGTCGGGACTCGGCATCGCCCTGGTGGAGCAGGTGCTGGTGCGCGACGACCTGGCGGCCGGCCGCCTCGTCGCGCCCTGCGGCTTCCACCGTTTCGCCGACGGCTTCGCGGCCGTGCCGGCGGCGGACCGCCCGCTCTCGCCCGCCGCCTCGGCCTTCGTCGATTGGCTGCGGCGGATGCTGGCGGAGGAGGGCTGACCGGCGCGTCCCGCGCCGCCGCGGCGGCGGGTCGGCCGATTCGCGACCGCAGCGGCATCGGGCGCCGAAATCCGGCGTGATCATGCCGGCCTTCCCCAAGGCCATCGCGTGCCGCGACAGGTCCCGTGTTACGTCGGCCAAGTATCCACCCGCGTTGCGCGAAAGACACGGCGCCGGATACACCTTCGCAACGGAGGTCTGGTTGCCCAATTTTTGAGCAAAAGCTCAACAAATGGTTTTGCCACGTTGCCGCCACACTGCCAGCTTGGCCGCAGTTGGCCCCGGCCTCACCCGGCCCCAGATGGACTCCCCGACCGTGGCAATGCGCTTCACCCTCAGCAGCCTGACCGTCGCCCTGCTGTCGTCCGGCTTCGCTCACGCCGCCGACCTGGCCGCCCCGGCCCCGGCCCCTGTGGCGGTGGTCGAGCACTGCAAGGCGACCCTGTCCCTGCCGGCCTATGGCGGCGTCATCAAGCCGAACCCGAACCCGTCCTGCTTCACCCTCGGCGGCTTCGGCGACATCTATGTCGGCGGCGCGATCACCGGCTACGCCTATACCCAGAGCAACCCCTTCCCGTTCTCGGCCGCACCGCTGCCGAGCGACCGGGCGGCGCGGGTCGACTTCACCAACATCCAGGGCTGGATCCAGAAGGCCGACGGGCCGTTCCAGTTCTACGTCCAGGCCGGCGCCTACGCGATCCCGGCCCTGGGCTTTGCCAATTACAGCGCCCTCGACCAGACCGACCTGCTGTTCACGCCCCTGCCGGTCGCCTTCGGCAAGTACGTGTTCAACGACCAGTGGTCGATCCAGGGCGGCCGCATGCCGACCCTGATCGGCACCGAGGCTCCGTTCACCTTCCAGAACCTGAACATCTCCCGCGGCCTCCTGTTCAACCAGGAAAACATCATCAATCACGGCGTGCAGGTGAACTACGCCGACGGTCCGTGGTCGGCCTCGGTCGCCGGCACCGACGGGTTCTTCTCCGGCAACATCAGCTGGCTCACCGGCGCCATCACCTACAAGCTCGACGACAACAACACCTTCGGCATCAACGGCGGCCTCAACCTCGACCGCACCGACGTGCTGTCGCGCAGCATCCGCTACGCCTACGCGACCCCGCTGTTCCAGCAGAACAGCGGTATCCTGTCGGTCAACTACACCTATTCGAACGGGCCGTGGACGATCACGCCCTACTTCCAGTACACGAACGTCGCGCGCGACAACCGGATCGGCATCGTCGAGGGCGCCTCGACCTATGGCGGCGCGGTCCTGGCGGCCTATTCCTTCAACGACAACTTCGCGTTGGCCGGCCGCGTCGAGTACATCACCCAGACCGGCGTGCGGAATGCCGGCTTCACCAGCCTGCT
The DNA here is from genome assembly GCF_057747795.1 of Methylobacterium sp. 142-1Y. NCBI lineage: Bacteria > Pseudomonadati > Pseudomonadota > Alphaproteobacteria > Hyphomicrobiales > Methylobacteriaceae > Methylobacterium > Methylobacterium sp. 142-1Y. The sequence goes on from NZ_CM173224.1 coordinate 3,636,376, forward strand.
CTACGGCCCGGGCAGCTCGGCCCTGTCCTTCACCGTCACCCCGACCTTCACGTTCGACCGCTTCTTCGTCCGCGGCGAGTATTCGCGGGTCCAGCTCTACGACATCACCCGCGGCGACCTGGCCTTCGGCACGCTCGGAACCGGCTTCGGCCGCACCGGCAACCGCACCTCGCAGGACCGCTACATGATCGAGGGCGGCATCACCTTCTGACGCTTCCCCGATCATCGGCGTCATTCGCGCCCGCCCGGCTTCCCCCGGGCGGGCGCTTCGCGTGTCGGGACGGACGTGCGTCGGAGCTTTTCTCTGCCGACGCCGGAGCTTTTCTGGCTTGCGCCGGCCGGAGGCGCGATGACAGACCCACGGGCGCCTCCCGGAGCCGCCGATGAGCTTCCTCCCCGACACCCCGACGCTGCTCGCCTATCTCGCCGCCTGCCTGGTGCTGTTCGTCACGCCCGGGCCCGACATGAGTCTGACGCTCGCCCGCACCATCGGGTCGGGACGGCGGGCGGGAATCGTGACGGTGCTGGGCACGAGCCTCGGCACCCTGATCCATACGCTCGCCGCCGTGCTCGGCCTCTCGGCGCTCATCGCCGCCTCGGCCACTGCCTTCACGGTGCTGAAGGTGGTGGGCGCGCTCTACCTCGGCTGGCTCGCCATCGACGCCCTGCGGCGCGGCTCGGCCCTGAACGTCCGGGCCGAGACGATGCGGGGCGGCCTGCGGCGCACCTTCTGGCTCGGGCTCGGCGTGAACCTCACCAACCCCAAGGTGGTGCTGTTCTTCCTGACCTTCCTGCCGCAATTCGTGCACGCCGACGCCCCCGACCCGACCGGCCAGCTCGCCTTCCTGGGGCTCACTTTCATCGGACTGTCGCTGCCGCTGGGCGTCCTGATGGTGCTGGGCGCCGCCCGGATCACCGGCGCACTCCAGGCCCGGCCGCGGCTGATGCGGGGGATCGACTGGCTGTTCGCCGGGCTGTTCGGCACCTTCGCAGCCCGCATCCTGCTCACGGTGCGCTAGGGCACCTCACGATCGCGCTGCAATCGCGAAGCTCTCCAGATCGTTGATTTTTCCGCATTTTCTACGACGAACCGGCATCGGCTTCGCCGGAAAACGCTCTGACGACGCCCGCGCCCGCCACCAGCCGCAGATGGGGGATTGCCGGGCGCGCCTCGGCCCGGCAGGTGCGGTTGCGGCCCGCACTCTTCGCCGCGTAGAGCGCCGCATCGGCCGCCCGGTAGAGTTCTCCTTGCGCGCCGCCGGCGGCTTCCGCGAGCCCGATGCTCACCGTCACCGCGCCGGCCGGAAGGCCGATCGAGGCCACCGCCAGCGTCGTCACCGCCGCGTGCAGGCGCTCGGCGACCCGCATCGCCCCCTCCTCGTCGGTTCCGGCCAGGATCACGCCGAATTCCTCGCCGCCGATCCGGCAGAGGAGGTCGCCCGGCCGGTGGAGGCCGGCCGACAGGCAGCGCGCCAGCCCGCGCAGGATCTCGTCGCCGACGGCGTGGCCGTAGCGGTCGTTGAAGCGCTTGAAGTGGTCGGCGTCGACGATCAGCAGGGCGACGGGCCGGTCGCTGCGGGCCGTCGCCAGCGCCTGCCGCAGGGCCTCGTCGAAGCGGCGGCGGTTCGGCAGCCCGGTCAGCCCGTCGGTCAGCGACAGGCGGGCGAGCTCGGCTTCGACCGCCTCGCGACGCCGCAGCTCCCGCGCGCAAAGCAGAGCGAGCCACACCGCGAGGCCGAACAGGGCGAGCAGCGTGGCGCCGATCATCAACGCCTTGGCGCGCCAGCCGGCCTCGATCTCCTCCGTGCTGAGCCCGATCGCCAGAATGAGCGGCAGGTCTCCGACCTGCGTGAAGGTGAAGAGCCGGTGCACGCCGTCGCGGGCGGCGCGGTCGGCGAAGCTGCCGTTGCGCTCCTGGACGGCGCGCCGGAACGTCGGCATCCCGGAGAGGTCCATGCCGACGTCCCGCACGTCGTAGGGAAAACGCACGATCCGGATGCCGTCCTGGCGGGCCAGGTTGATGCTGCTGTCCGGCCCGAGGCCGATCTTGGCCAGCATCTGGGTTAAGTGCGACAGCTTCATGGTGGCGACCACGACGCCGCCGAACGACCCGTCCGGCTTCGACACCCGCCGGCTGAACGCGACCGTGTAGGCACCCGACATCCGCGACTGGAACGGCTTGCTGATGTAGAGCCCGGCCTCCGGATTCCGCAGATGGACCTGAAAGTAGTCGCGGTCGGCGAAGCTCCCGCCGACGCCCGACGGGTAGCGCGAGTTCAGGACGCCGTTGCCGTGCTCGTCGAACAGGACCAGGATGCCCATGCCCTCGGCGGTCACCACCCGGTCGAACAGGATCAGGTGCCGCAGGCCCTCCGGGGCCGCGGCAACGACGGGGTTCTCGATCTTGGCGGCCATGCCCTGCAGCGCGAGGTCCATGATCTCGACGTTGCGCACGATGTCGCTCTCGATCACCTGGAGCAGGCTGTTCGAGGTCTCCTCGGCCCGGGTCCACATCTCCTGTCGCAGCTCGTAGAGCATCAGGCCGGAGACGAGGAGCATGCCGAGGGGGGCCAGCACGCCGAGCACGACCCAGACCCTGACGGTCTGGAGCCCGGCAAGAAGGCGGCGCGGCGACGGCATCGGGACGGATCTCTCGGGAACGACTTCGATTGGAGGCCTACCCCGCGCCCGCGACTCTAAACAAGACTTTCACGGACCGGCCGATACCGGCCTCTTCCACAACCGGACCGTGCCCGCACCTGCGATAACATGTGAGATGATTGACAGGCGCCGGCTCATCGCCGCGGCGGCGCGGCCCACATCGTCGCCGGCCCGCGCCCGGCGAAGCGCCCGGCAGCGAGCCAGTAGACCAGCCCGGCGATCCCGCCGGTGCAGAACAGGAGCGCCGTCACCCGCCCCTCCCCGCTCCCGGCCGGGCCGCCGGCGCCGCGCATCAGCCAGGGCAGCAAAGCCGTGAGGAGGCCGGTGGCACCGCCGTACCAGGCGAGCGCGCGCCAGCCCAGCACCTCGCCGACGACCGCGTTGAGGGCCGGCGGCACCGCGACGAGGAGCAGGATCGCGCGGCCTAAGCTCACCGCGCCCTCGACCATGCCGGGATCGGGCGCGTAGCCCTCCGAAAGATCCGACAGCACGGCCTCCAGCCCCGACAGGCCGAGATGGCCCAGGAGGTCGCGCAAGGTCGGATCCATCACGATGCCGATCCCGAGGGCGAGCGCGCCGCAGGCGATCGCCATCAGGAGCGCGGTCGCGACGGCGAGGAGACGGCCCAGCGACATGGCTCGTTCCTCAGTCGTCGTCGTGGCCCACGGCATAGACGCCCTCGGCGCCGATGCCCTCCTCCAGCATCATCCGGGCGCGGGCGCGCAGCTTCTCGGTCTCGCTCTTGAGCTGGCCGCAGGCCGCCAGGATGTCGCGGCCGCGGGGGGTGCGCACCGGCGAGGCGTAGCCGGCATTGAACACGATCTCGGAGAAGCGCTCGATCCGCTCCCAGTCCGAGCACTCGTACTTGGAGCCGGGCCAGGGGTTGAACGGGATCAGGTTGATCTTGGCCGGGATGCCCTTGAGCAGCCGCACCAGTTCCCGCGCCTCGGCGTCGGAATCGTTGACGCCCTTCAGCATCACGTACTCGAAGGTGATGCGGCGGGCATTCGACACGCCCGGATAGTCGCGGCAGGCCTGGAGCAGGTCGCGGATCGGGTATTTGCGGTTGAGCGGGACGAGTTCGTTGCGCAGGTCGTCGCGCACGGCATGCAGCGAGATCGCCAGCATGGCGTTGGCCTCGAGGCCGAGCCGCTCGAATTGCGGCACCACGCCGGAGGTCGAGACGGTGATGCGCCGGCGCGACAGGCCTAAGCCCTCGTGGTCGCTCATCACGCCGACCGCGTCGATGACGCTGTCCACGTTGTAGAGCGGCTCGCCCATGCCCATGAAGACGATGTTCGAGACGAAGCGCGAGCCGTCCACCGGCACGAAGGCGCCCTTCGGCGGGGTCTTGCCGGGCCAGTCGCCGAGGCGGTCGCGGGCCACCACCAGCTGCGAGACGATCTCCTGGCACGACAGGTTGCGCACCAGGCGCTGCGTGCCGGTATGGCAGAACGAGCAGGTCAGCGTGCAGCCGACCTGCGACGAGACGCAGAGCGTGCCGCGGTCGTTGGCCGGGATGTAGACGCACTCGATCTCGGCGCCGCGATTGTGGTCGTGCTTACCGGTCGGCGGCATGCGGATGAGCCACTTGCGGGTGCCGTCGCGCGACACCTGCTCGCTCACCACCTCGGGCCGGTCGAGGGTGTGGATGCCGGCGAGCTGCCCTTTGAGCACCTTGCTGACGTTGGTCATCTCGTCGAAGGAGGCGGCCCCCCGCACGTTGATCCAGTGCCAGAGCTGGCCGGCGCGCATGCGCTGCTCGCGCTCGGGCACGCCGATGGCGGCGAGCCGCCCCTTCAGCGCCTCGCGGGTCAGGCCGACGAGGGAGGTCGGGCCGGTGGTCTCCAGCGCCTCGGGGCGGATCTCGGGCGTCTTCTCGATCGCCGGGGGGTGTGCTGCTGAAACGGCGCCATCCCCGCGCCGGGCGGTGTCGAACGACGCCGTCGCCATGATCTTACGAACCTTCGAATGAAACTGATGAGGGCCGCATATAGGGGTATTCGGGCCAAAACGCGATGGGCGGGGCCGAATCCAGTGGGAACCGGGAATGCCGACGAAAAGAAGAGGCGCGGGTTCCCCCTTTCCCCGCCCGCGGCTAGCGGATTCACACAACTCCTCTAAGAGCCAACTCTTTGTAAATGTTCGCGCTTTCCCCTCCCCCTTGTGGGGAGGGGCTAGGGGTGGGGGTGGTGCCGGAAGTGCCTCGCGCTCTACGCGGCACCACCCCCACCTCCAACTCCTCCCCACAAGCTTGAGCGATCTCGGGCAAGCCCGGGATCGCCTGGGGAGGAGAGGCGCGCTACCTTCGAGAGGGAGAACGCTCGAACCGAGATGTGTGAATGCGATAGCCGCCCGCGGGGAGAGGAGTATTCCCGCGCCCCTCCTTTCAAGCGATTCTCAAAATATCGTCCGCCTACTTGCACTCTTCCCGCGTACGCTTCATCGCCTCGCCGAAGCCGTCGAGGGCGTATTCGTCGGTCGAGGTGTTGCCGCGCTGCGAGACGGCCTTGACGACGACCTTCTTGCCCCGGGCCATCTCGGCGACGACCTTGCCCTCGTCGGCCGGGTTCTGCACCCAGGCATTGGCGCCCTTCACCACCAGCGCGTAGCGGGCCGAGCCGATCGCCAGGCTCGGATCGGAGGCGCTGGAGGACGGCGCCGGCACCGCGCCGTTCGCCGCCGCGGTCGTCGCCTGGCTGCTGCCCGGCTTGGGCGCGAAGCCGAGCATCACCGCGACCTCGTTGTTGACCTTTTCGCCCTTGCGCACGGTGACGAAGAGATAGGCCGGATCGCGCTTGAGGCTCTTCGGGAGCCGCACCTGCGGCTGGCTGATGGCGTAGCAGATGCGCGACTTGCCCTCGCCGGCGGCGAAGACGTTCCAGTCGCCGAAGGTGCCGATCGGGCTGGCCTGGAGGCTCGGGGGCGCGGCCTCCGCCTTGGGCTTCGGCCGGGCTTCGGCGGGCAGGACGAGGAGGGACAGGCCGGCGGCGGCGAGGAGGGATGCGCGAATCATGCGGGCACTCTAGTCGCGGGGGGTACGCTTGCCCACCCGATTGCCGGAAAATGCGGCGGAATCAGTGGGCTACACACACGTCCCGACGAATTGCTGCGGTGCAGGAATGACCCGCGGCCCCCGGTGGGGCATGGTCCGGCCTTACGGAAACGTATGCCGAGAGGCCGCGAAGGTCGCATGACTGCCCCATCCCCGTCGGACCTGCCCGAGACCATCCCGGTGCGCGAGGCGCACCGCTTCCCGACCGAGGCGCTGGAGGCCTTCCTCGCCGAGCAGGGGCTGGGGCGCCTGCGCGAGCTGCGCCAGATGCGCGGCGGCCAGTCGAACCCGACCTTCCTGGTCATGGCCGAGGCCGGCGAATACGTCCTGAGGAAACAGCCGCCGGGCAAGCTCCTGCCCTCGGCCCACGCGGTCGACCGGGAGTTCCGGGTGCTGCAGGCCCTGTCGCGCACCGACGTGCCGGTGCCGCAGGCGGTGGCCTATTGCGCCGATCCCGCCGTCATCGGCACGCCGTTCTACCTGATGGAGCGGCTGCACGGCCGGGTGTTCTGGGACCCGATGCTGCCCGAATTGCCGCGCGAGGAGCGGGCGGGCATCTATGACGGCATGAACGAGGCCCTGGCGCGCCTCCACCTCGTCGACCCTGCGGCGATCGGGCTTTCCGATTTCGGCCGCGCCGGCAACTACTTCCAGCGCCAGATCGAGCGCTGGTCGAAGCAGTGGACCGCCTCGAAGACCCGCGAGAACGCGGCGATCGACCGCCTCGCCGAGTGGCTGCCGGCCCATGTCCCGGCGGACAGCGACGAGACCCGGATCGTCCACGGCGATTTCCGCCTCGACAACATGATCTTCCACAAGACCGAGCCGCGGGTGATCGGCATCATCGACTGGGAGCTGGCGACGCTCGGCCATCCGCTGGCCGATCTCGGCTACAACTGCATCGCCTACAACACCGACCCGTCCGCCTATCGCGGCATGCTCGGGCGCGACCTTGCCGCCCTGGGCATCCCCACCCAGGACGAGTACGTGCGCCGTTATTGCGAGCGCACCGGGCGCAAGGACGGGATCACGCCGTTCCACGTCGCCTTCGCGCTCTTTCGCCTGGCGGTGATCCTCGAGGGCGTGCTCGCCCGCTCCAAGGCCGGCAACGCGTCGAGCGACGAGGCGAGCCAGAAGGGCGCGCTCGGCATCGCGCTCGCCGAGCGGGGCTGGGAACTGGCGCAGGGGTGACAGCAGGGCTGAGCCGTCGCCCGACGGCCCGTCACGCCCGGGCGGCATCCTCGCGCTCGCGGCGCCGCCGCAGGCGGGTGACGCCGTAGATCGTCGCGAGCCGCAGGCGGGCGGAGCGAACCGGGGGAGCGCTACGCTCGGCCTGCACCGCCGCGATGGTGCGGAGCGCCGCCGCGACGGAGCGCTCCAGAGCCGCGGTGTCGTCGCCGCTGGTGATACGGACGGGCTGCATCGGGATGTCCCCTCCTGCTGTCTTGCTCTGCTGACTTGCCTTCGGTTTGACCCGGACAATCCGGCGCGGGCGGGGCCGGATCGTGGCAAGTCCAGGCCGCGATCAAGACTTTCTTCATGATTCAACAGGGTGTCTTCGCTCGTTCGCCGTCCCGGGGCCTGCATGCCGCCGGGACGGCGGCGCCTCGTTCGGGCGATCAGAGGACCGGCCAGGCCGCCGACGCGGCCACAGCCACGTCGAACACGCCCTCCACACCCTCGCGCCAGAGCGAGAACAGGGTGGGCGGGCTGAGCGCCAGGACGGCGTGGATCTCCCGGCGGCCGGGACGCAGCTCGGCGCCGAGGCGTTTGGCGAGCGCCCGCATCGGGCGATTGCCGGCGAGGCAGCGCAGGTGGAGCCGGCGCGTGCCGCCGTTGCGGGCGGCTTGCGCGAGGCGCGCGCCGAGCGCGGCGCCGAGCCCGCGCCCGCGATGGCTCGGCGCCACCGCGAAGGCGATCTCGGCCTCGGCCGTCGCCCCGGCGGGACGCAATTCGCCGACGCCCCGCAGGGCGCCCTCCGCGAAGGCGCCGAAGACCAGGCCCTCGGCGGAGACGGCATGGACCGCGTAGGCCGCCGCGGCGGCCTCGCTCACCGCGCCCATGAAGCGGTCGAAGCGGGAGTCGGGGTCGAGACCGCGGAACAGGGTGACGACCGCGTCGCGGTCGGTCGACCAGAGGCGCCGGATCTGGAGGTCGGCAGGAAGCCGAATGTCGGGACCGGCGGGCAGTGGGGTTTCTGGCATTCTCGAGGTGCACTCCGGACGGGGGACGGCACGATCTCGAGCGTTTCCTCATCCCAGTCGGCGACCGGGATTGTGCAATGCAGCAGATGGGGACGCCGTTCCGGGGTTGCAGGGCACGACGGCCGTGCCCTCGGCGCATGACGCCGCCATGATCCCACCGCATTGCACAGGCCCGCGCGCCGGGATAATCCCCTCCGCGTGACGCAAAGCTCCGCTTCCGCCGCCCGTGGCCCTGTCGCCACCCGCTACGACGCCCTGATCGAGTCGGGGGCGATCGAGCGCGATTCCGCCCAGACCGACCTCGTCGCCCGCCTCGACGCATTGATCCGCGACCTCGCCGAGGTGCCGCCTCCGGACAAGCCCGGCCTCCTCGGCCGGCTGTTCGGGCGCCAGCCGGAGCCGGTGGCGGGTCCCCGCGGCCTCTACGTCTGGGGCCTGGTCGGGCGCGGCAAGACCATGCTGATGGACCTCTTCCACGAGGCGGCCCCGAACCCGAAGCGCCGGGTGCATTTCCACGCCTTCATGGGCGACGTGCACGAGCGCATCCACCGCCACCGCCAGGCGGTGAAGCAGGGGACAGTGAAGGGCGACGACCCGATCCAGCCGGTGGCCGAGGCGCTCGCGGCCGACGCCCGCCTGCTCTGCTTCGACGAGTTCACCGTCACCGACATCGCCGACGCGATGATCCTCGGGCGGCTGTTCACCGCGCTCTTCGCCCGCGGCGTGGTGATGGTGGCGACCTCGAACGTCGAGCCCGACCGGCTCTACGAGGGCGGATTGAACCGCGCCCTGTTCCTGCCCTTCATCGAGCAATTGAAGGAGCGGGTCGCGGTGGTGCGGCTCGATTCGCGCACCGACTTCCGCCTGGAGAAGCTCGGCGGCAGCCCGGTCTACCACGTGCCGGCCGACGAGGCGGCGGCCACGGCGCTCACGGGGGCGTTCCGGGCCCTGTCGGGCGAGGCGCAGGGCCGGCCGACGACGATCACCGTCAAGGGCCACGAGGTGGCGATTCCCGAAGCGGCCGGCGGCGTCGCCCGCTTCACCTTCCCGGATCTCTGCGCCCGGCCGCTGGGTGCGGCCGACTACCTGGCGCTCGCCGAGCGCTTCCACACCGTGATCGTGGAAGACATCCCGGTCATGGACATGCCCCAGCGCAACGAGGCCAAGCGCTTCATCATCCTGGTCGATGCGCTCTACGACACCCGCACCAAGCTGCTGGCTTCCGCCGCCGCCGAGCCGACCGGGCTGTATCTCGCCGATTCCGGCCGCGAGGCGTTCGAGTTCGAGCGCACGGTCTCGCGCCTGATCGAGATGCGCTCGGAGGAATACCTCGCCCTGCCGCACGGACGGCCGGATTCCGGGGCCTCGGGCAGCACGACGGGGCTGGTGGAGACCTGACCGCCCGCCCGGCGCGCTTCTTGATTGCGCCGCATTTCGCGCGCCGAAGCGGCGGCGCATCCGCGCTGTTAGATCTTTATCACCGAGGCCTCCGATGACCCCCTCCCTCAGTCCGACCGACTTTTCGCCGGAACGCGCCGTCGCGGCGATCTCGCGCTGGCTGGCGGTGGAGAGCCCGACGGACTCGGCTGACGGCGTCAACCGGATGATGGACCTCGTCGCCGGGGAGGCCGCCGGCTTGGGCCTCGCCGCCGAGCGGGTGCCGGGCCGCGACGGCTTCGGCGACAACCTGATCCTGCGGGCGGGGCCGCGGACGGGTGAGCCCGGCATCCTGGTCCTGTCCCACCTCGACACCGTGCATCCGATCGGCACTCTCGCGAACGATCTGCCGATTCGGGTCGAGGGCGACCGCCTCTACGGCCCGGGCGTCTACGACATGAAGGGCGGCGCCTGGCTGGCGCTCCAGGGCTTTGCCGCGGCCTCCCGCTCCGGCCTCGCCCGGCGTCCCCTCACCTTCCTGTTCAGCAGCGACGAGGAGACCGGCTCGGTCTCGACCCGCGGGCTGATCGAGGATCTGGGCCGATCGAGTGCCGCCGTACTGGTGACGGAGCCCGGCCGCGACGGCGGCAAGGTGGTGACCGGGCGAAAAGGCGTCGGGCGCTTCGACGTCCATGTCGAGGGCCGGCCCTCGCATGCCGGCACCCGCCACGCCGACGGCCGCAATGCCATCCGGGAGGCCGCCCGTTTGATCCTGGAGATCGAGGGGCTGACCGATTACGCACGCGGCGTCACCACCACGGTCGGGACGATCAGCGGCGGCACCGCCGAGAACGTGGTGCCGCAGCATTGCCGCTTCGCCGTCGATTTGCGGGTCGTCACCGCCGCCGACGGCGAGGATTATGCCGGCCGGATCCTGGGCTTGCGCGCCAGCCAGGATTTTCGCGTGACGGTGACCGGCGGCATGAACCGGCCGCCCTACGCCTCGCAGGCGGGGGCCGCCCTCTATGCCCACGCCAAGGCGCTCGCCCGCGACGAGCTCGGGCTCGATCTCGGCGAGGTGCCCCTCACCGGCGGCGGCTCGGACGGCAACTTCACCGCGGCTCTCGGCATCCCGACCCTCGACGGGCTCGGCATCGACGGCGACGGGGCGCATACGCTTCAGGAATACGGCCTGATCTCCTCGATCGCCCCGCGGATGCGGCTGATGCAGCGGCTGCTGGAGACGCTGTAAGGAGGGGCGGAGCGATCTTTCGCCCCCGCCCCGCGTTGCCGGCCCGCATCCTGCACGGATGCGGGACCGCCACGGATGACAGGCGCGCATGACCGACCGCCACAACCCCTGGGTGACGCTCTCGCGCGAGCGCCGCTACGAGGACCGCTATCTCGGGCTCGACCTCGACCGGTTGCGCCACGAATCCGGCCGCGAGCATCCCCACGTTGCGCTCCGCTTCAAGGTGTTCGGGGTCGCGGTGCTGCCGGTCGATCCGCAAGGCCGCGTCAGCCTGATCGGCCAGTACCGCTACGTGCTCGACCGCTTCACCTGGGAATTGCCCCGCGGCTCCGGCCCGGTCGCCGACGACGCGCTCGCCACCGCCCGGCGCGAACTGAAAGAGGAAACCGGCGACGAGGCGGAATCCTGGCTCGAATTGCTGCGCCTCGACGCCTCGCCGGGCATCTCGAGCGAGCGGGTGCCGGGCTTCGTCGCCTGGAACCTGACGCGCGGCCCGGCCCATCCCGACCCGCAGGAGAGCCTGCGCATCCGCCGCCTGCCCTTCGCCGCGGCGGTCGGCGAGGCCCTGTCGGGCGCGATCACCGACGGGCCGAGCGTGGCTTTGCTCCTGTGCCTGGCCGAGCGGGCCCGACGGGGGGATTTGCCCGGGGATCTTCTGGAGTTGCTGCGGAGGTAGCGGCTGGGCGCGGGAAGCCCCCTCCCCCCTCTGCGGCAGGGCTGTCCGGAGAAAGGAAAAGGCGCGGGTTTCCCCTCTCCCCGCGGGCGGGGAGAGGGCCGTGTTCCCGTTCAGGGAACACGGCTAGCGAAGGCGAAAGCCGGAGCGAGGGTGAGGGGGTGTTTCCGGAGGAGCCTCACGCGTCGAGACCCCCTCACCCTCGCCCTTCGGGCTCGCCGTGCCTCCTGAACGGCGGCACGGCCCTCTCCCCGCCCGCGGGGAGAGGAGAAAAACCGCGCTTTATCTTTCCCCGGACAGCCCTGCGCAGGGGGGAGAGAGAAACCCGCGCTGTTCTTGTCTCGAAGATTTCCCCAAACAGCCCTGCTCGGGCGGGAGAGGAGAGAACCTGCGCCTCATCTTCCCCGAAAACAGCCTCGCATGGGCAAGGCGAGAGACCACCTCACCGCGCAGCCAATTCCCGCAGCAGCGTCTCATGGAACAGGTCCGGCGCCTCGACCTGCGGCGCGTGGCCCAGGCCCTCGAACGTCACCAGCCGCGCCCCCTCGATCCGCGCCGCGACCTCCGGCCCGAGCTTATCGTAGCGCCCGAGCGTCTCGGCCAGGGCCGGCGCGGCGCGGTTGGCGCCCGGGGCGGTGCGGTCCTTGGTCCCGACCATCAGCACGGTCGGCACGCGCAGCCGGTCGAACTCGTGCACCACCGGCTGGGTGAACACCATGTCCGAGGTCTGGGCCTGGTTCCAGGCCACGCGCTCGGCGCCGGGACCGGCATAGAGGCCGGCCTGCATGTCGACCCAGCGGTCGTAGGCCGGCTTCCACTGGCCATTGTAGTAGAACTTGAGCTGGTAGGCCTTGATGCCGGCCGCACCGGTCTTGCGCTCGGCGGCATAGGCCGCGTCGATCGTCTGGTAGGGCACGCCCTTGGCCTGCCAGTCCTCGAGCCCGAGGGGATCGACCATCACCAGTCGATCGACCGCGTCCGGGAACATCAGGGCGTAGCGGGCCGCCAGCATGCCGCCCATCGAATGCCCGACGATGGTCGCCCGCTCAATGCCCAAAGCCGCGAGGAGTTCGTGCGTGTTGGTGGCGAGTTGGCTGAAACTGAACTGGTAGCCGGCGGGCTTCGTCGACTTGCAGAATCCGACCTGGTCGAGGGCGAGCACCCGGTAGCCGGCCCGCGCCAGCACGGAGGCGGTGTCGCCCCAGGTCGCGGCGCAGAAGTTCTTGCCGTGGAGCAGCACCACGGTGCGGCCGTTCGGACGCTCCGGCGTGATGTCCATGTAGGCCATCGACAGCTCCTGGCCCTGCGACGCGAAGGCGTGGCGCCTGACCGGGTAGGGATAGTCGAACCCTTCGAGCTCCGGCCCGTAGGAGGGGGCGGCCACGGCGGCGGTCGTGGAGAGGAGCAGGAGGGCGAGGAGCGGCAGACGCATGGGGCGGGTCTCCGGTGACGGGGAGGCTCTTACAACGCGCCGCCCGCGCAGAGTCATGCGCGGGGCCTGACCCGCGCTTGCGTTTCGGGACCGGTCCCGCCATATAGGCCTCGGGAGGTTGGCGAGGGACGTTTCACTCGCCAACCGGGTCAGGTCCGGAAGGAAGCAGCCCTAACGAGACCGAGCGGGTTTTCGTCCAGCCTCCCACCCTTTTCCCTTTCAGGAGCGCGTGCGCCCCCGCTCCGGGGGCCTGCCTCACGACCCTGCGAGCGCATGGACGAGACCTCCGGCACGCCCTCGATCGACGAGCCGGGTCTCCCCGGGTTCGGTGCGGTCCCGAACCAGCAGCCCAGCCGGCAGCCGGCCCCCGCCTACCGGGTCCTGGCGCGCAAGTACCGCCCGAAGGATTTCGACGACCTGATCGGCCAGGGCGCCATGGTGCGGACCCTGGCGAACGCCTTCGAGGCCGGCCGCATCCCGCAGGCCTGGATGCTGACCGGCGTGCGCGGCGTCGGCAAGACCACCACCGCCCGCATCCTCGCCCGCGGCCTCAACTACGCGCTCCCCGACGATCCGAATGCCGGGCCGACGATCCGGCTGCCCGCGCTCGGCCTGCACTGCGCCGCCATCATGGAATCCCGGCACATCGACGTGCTGGAGATGGATGCCGCCTCGCATACCGGCATCGACGACGTCCGCCAGATCATCGACGGCATCCGGTACTCGCCGGTCTCGGCGCGCTACAAGGTCTACATCGTCGACGAGGTCCACATGCTGTCCGAGAAGGCGTTCAACGCCTTCCTGAAGACGCTGGAGGAACCGCCGCCGCACGCGAAGTTCGTCTTCGCCACCACCGAGATCCGCAAGGTTCCGGTCACCATCCTGTCGCGCTGCCAGCGATTCGACCTGCGCCGGGTCGAGGCAGGCATCCTCATCGCCCATCTCCAGAAGATCTGCGACGCGGAGGGCGTCTCGGCCGAGGCCGAGGCGCTCGCCGCCATCGCGCGCGCCGCCGAGGGTTCGGTGCGCGATTCGCTCTCGCTCCTCGACCAGGCGATCGCCCACGGCGCCGGCCACGTCACCGCCGAGACGGTGCGCGACATGCTTGGCCTCGCCGACCGCGCCCGGGTCGTCGACCTGTTCGAGGCGGCGATGCGCGGCGACGTGCCGGCCACCTTTTCGGAGCTGCGGGCGCAGCACGAATCCGGCGCCGATCCGGCGGTGGTGCTCTCGGATCTCGCCGAGTTCACCCATCTCGTCACGCGGCTGAAGCTCGCGCCCGATTCGGCCCGCAGCGACACCTCCCTCAGCGAGGTCGAGCGGGTGCGCGGCGGAGATTTCGCCGACCGGCTGTCGGTGCGGGCCCTGTCCCGCGCCTGGCAGATCCTGCTCAAGGCGATCCCCGAGGTCCAGGCCGCGACCCGGCCGCTGGCGGCAGCCGAGATGGCGCTCGTCCGCCTGATCTACGCCGCCGACCTGCCGACGCCGGACGAGGCCCTGCGCCAGGTTCGCGAGGGCGGCAGCCTCGCCCTGCCGGCCCGGGCGCCGAACGCCGCCCCGTCCGGCGCCTCCGCGGTGGCGAGCCCGCCCGCCCGGGCGGCGGCTCCCGCGGTGCAGGCGGCGCCTGCACCGGTCACCGCGATGCGGGCCGTGAGCGGCGCAGCGCCGGCCCTGCGCGACCTGCCGGAGGCGCGCGCTGAGATGCCGCCCGCCGCCGCCCAGGCCCGTGGACCGGCCCCTTCCCCGGCGATGCCGCGCCCGACCCTGGTGCCGTCGGCGCCGGCTCCCCAGCCTGCCCCGCAGGCCGCCGCAGCGTCGAAGCCCGAGACCGGCCCGCGCCTGCGCCGGTTCGAGGACGTGGTGGCGCTCGCCGACGAGCGCCGCGACATCGGCCTCAAGATGGCGCTGGAACGCGACGCCCACCTCGTCCGGTTCGAGGACGGCCGGATCGAACTCCGCCTCGCCGAGGGCGGGCGGGCGACGCTCGCCACCGACCTCGCCAACGCGCTCCATGCCTGGACCGGCCGACGCTGGGTGGTGGCCCTGTCGCAGGAGACCGGCGAGGCGACGCTCGACGCCCAGGCCAAGGCCGCGGTCAAGAGCCGCCACCAGGGCGCGGCGAGCCATCCGCTGGTGCAGGCGGTCCTGAAGAATTTTCCGGGCGCCCAGATCGTCGACGTGCGCGACAAGGCGCCCGATCCGCCCGATCCCGGCGACGCGGCACCCTCGGATTCCGACGATCCGGATCTATAGTCGACGGCCCGCCGGCACCCCACATCCGCCTGACGATTGTCTCACTCACACCGCGAGGACGCCGCCATGGACATCATGGGACTGATGAAGCAGGTCCAGACCATGCAGCAGAAGGCGGCCGACCTTCAGACCGAACTCGACGGCGTGCTGGTCTCGGGCGCCTCCGGCGGCGGCTCGGTCTCGGTGACGATGACCGCGAAGGGCGACGTGAAGGGGCTCAGCCTCGACGCGTCGCTGCTGGTGCCGGACGAGAAGGAGATCCTCGAGGACCTGATCGTCGCGGCACTCAACGACGCCAAGGCCAAGGCCGAGCGGGCCGCCCAGGAGCGGATGCAGGAACTGACCAAGGGCCTGCCGCTGCCGCCGGGCATGAAGCTGCCGTTCTAGCTTTTTTCTGGTCGACCCGGAGTTTCGCACGCCGGATCGTGCGCATTCCCCTCTCCCCGACAGATCCCGGGCTTGCCCGGGATCTGCAAGCGACGGACGAAGTCGGGCAGGCCCGACTTCGTTGCGGGGAGAGGGGAAGGTCCGTGCCTCCGCGTCCTGCGCACCGCACACCACGAAGGTCCCACACCCCATGCCCCAGGCCGTCGCGGGTCCGGAGATCGAACGGCTGATCCAGCTCCTGGCCCGCATGCCGGGCCTGGGACCGCGCTCGGCCCGCCGGGCCGCCCTCCAGCTGATCAAGAAGCGCGAGACGCTGCTGGCGCCCCTCGCCGATGCCATGAAGGTCGCCTCCGACCGGATCGTGGTCTGCCACGAATGCGGCAATGTCGACACGCAGGATCCCTGCACGATCTGCCGCGACCAGAGCCGCGACCCCTCGATGCTGGTGGTGGTCGAGGACGTGTCGGACCTGTGGGCGCTGGAGCGCTCGGGCGCCGTGACGGCGCGCTACCACGTGCTCGGCGGCGTGCTCTCGGCGCTGGACGGGGTGCGGCCGGAGAACCTGAACCTGAGCCGCCTGGTCGAGCGGGTGAGCCAACCTGAGATGCGCGAGGTGATCCTGGCCCTCAACGCCACCGTCGACGGCCAGACCACCGCCCACTACGTCACCGAGCTCCTGACCCACCTGTCGATCAAGGTGACGCGGCTCGCCCACGGCGTGCCGGTCGGCGGCGAGCTCGACTACCTCGACGAGGGGACGCTGTCGGCGGCGATCCGCCAGCGCACCGCGTTCTAGCGTTCGATATCGGGTTTGACCCCGGGGACACGAATCCTTATCTCCCGGAAACTTAGATGGCGCTCCCGCGGCGCCCCGTCCCCCGATCCTGCTGGCGCCCGAATGAGCATCCGTCCCCTCGTCATCCTGCCGGACGCGCGCCTGCGCGAGATCTCGGTCCCGGTCGGTACGATCACCGGCGACGTGCGGAAGCTCGCGGAGGACATGCTGGAGACGATGTACGACGCTCCCGGCGTCGGTCTCGCCGGCATCCAGATCGGCGAGCCGGTGCGCATCGTCACCATCGACACCTCGAAGGAGAAGGACGAGCGCAAGCCCCTCGTCCTGCTCGATCCCGAGATCGTCTGGACCTCGCAGGAGACCCGTCCCTACGAGGAGGGCTGCCTGTCGATCCCCGATTACTATGCCGAGGTGATCCGGCCCGACCGCGTGCGGGTGCGGTTCCGCACCCTCGACGGCGAGACCGTGGAGCAGGAGGCCGATGGGCTGCTCGCCACCTGCCTCCAGCACGAGATCGATCACCTCAACGGCGTCCTGTTCATCGACCACCTGTCGAAGCTCAAGCGCGACCGGGTGATGAAGAAGTTCGCCAAGGCGGCCAAGCGCGAAGCCGCGTAGGATGCCGCTCAAGGTCGTGTTCATGGGCACCCCGGATTTCGCGGTGCCGACCCTGGCCGAGATCGTCGGCGGCGGCCACGAGGTCGTGGCGGTCTATACCCGCGCGCCCGCGCCGGCGGGTCGCGGCATGGCCCTGCGCCCCTCGCCGGTCCAGGCGCTGGCGGAAAAATTCGGGCTTCCCGTCCTGACCCCGACGAGCTTGCGCACCGAGGAGGCCGCCGAGACCTTCCGGTCTCACGAGGCCGACGTCGCGGTGGTGGTCGCCTACGGGATGATCCTGCCGCCGGCGATCCTCGACGCGCCGTCCCTCGGCTGCCTCAACCTGCATGCCTCGCTGCTGCCGCGCTGGCGCGGCGCCGCGCCGATCCAGCGCGCCGTGATGGCGGGCGACACGGAGACCGGCGTCGCGGTGATGCGGATGGAGCCGGGCCTCGATACCGGCCCGGTCGGCATGGTCGAGCGGATGGGGATTACCCCCGACATGACCTCCGGCGAGCTTCACGACCGGCTGATGCCGCTCGGCGCGGACCTGATGGCGCGGGCGCTCGGCGCGCTGGAGCGCGGCAACCTGCAATTCCGGGCGCAGAGCGCGGAGGGCGTCGTCTACGCCCACAAGATCACCAACGAGGAGGCGCGGCTCGACTGGTCGCAAGCCGCCCAGACCCTCCACGACCGGGTGCGCGGCCTGTCGCCGTTCCCGGGCGCCTACCTGATGGCCGATCTCGGCCGCGGGACGGAGCGGGTGAAGGTGCTGCGGGCCCGCCTTGCGGAAGGCTCGGGGGAGCCCGGCACCCTGTTGGATACCGCCGGCACGGTCGCCTGCGGCGAGGGCTGTTTACGCATCGTCACCGTGCAGCCCGCCGGCAAGGGCGCGATGGCGTTCGCGGACTTCGCCCGCGGCCGGCAACTCGTGCCGGGCGCCCGCCTCGCCTGATGCCCCGCTACAAGCTCGTCGTCGAGTATGACGGCACCGCCTTCGCCGGCTGGCAGCGCCAGGCCGCCGACCGCTCGGTGCAGCAGGCGCTGGAAGAGGCGATCGCCCGCTTCGTCGGCGGCCCGGTGCGGGTCCACTGCGCCGGGCGCACCGATGCCGGGGTCCACGCGACGCATCAGGTCGTCCATCTCGACCTCGACAAGCCGTGGCGCACCGACACCGTGCGCGATGCCGCCAATGCCCATCTGCGGCCCGAGCCGGTGGCGGTGATCTCGGCCGTCGAGGTGGGCCCGGATTTCGACGCCCGCCACTCGGCGATCAAGCGCCATTACCGCTACCGCATCCTCAACCGCCGCTCCCCGCCTGCGCTGACCCGCGGCTTCGTCTGGCACGTCCCCTGGGCGCTCGATGCCGGGCCGATGCACGAGGCGGCGCAGCTGATGCTCGGCCGGCACGATTTCTCGGCCTTCCGGGCGGCGGAGTGCCAGGCCAACAGCCCGGTCCGCACCCTCGACCGCCTCGACGTGGCGCGGGAGGGCGAGGAGATCGTGGTCGTCACCGCGGCGCGCTCGTTCCTGCACCATCAGGTCCGCGGCATGGTCGGCACCCTGATGCTCGCCGGCGGCGGCCGGCTCACCCCGCAGGGCGTGCGCGACGTGCTCGATTCCCGCGACCGCACCCGCTGCGGGCCGCTCGCGCCCTCGGGCGGGCTGACGCTGATCGGGGTGGATTATCCGGCGGAGCTGGCCTGACCTTGGGTCAGTGAGACGCTTGTCGGTCTCGGGCGTTTCTGACATCGTCGGCGATGCCGGAGCCGGACCACCGACCATGACCGCCATCGCCTTCGATACCTATGCCATGGTCCGCCGCCTCAAGGCATCCGGCCTGTCGGAGGATCAGGCTGAAGCGATCACGGGTGCGCTGAGGGACGGGCGCGAGTCGGATCTGGCTTCGCTCGCGACCAAGGCCGATTTGCGGGAGACCGAGGTCGCGCTGAAGGCAGACGTCCGGGAGACCGTGGCTGCGCTGCGGACTGAAGTGCGAGAAGACACATCTGCCCTGCGGACCGAAGTGCGGGAAGACATATCTGCCCTTCGGACTGAAATGCGGGAAGACATATCTGCGCTGAAGACAGATTTGCGGGAAACCGAAAGTCGCCTGGACGCGAAAATCACGGATCTTTCCCACAAGGTCACAGACCTATCCCACCGCATGGATCTCAACTCGGCGAGTGCCCAGGCCGAGATGAAGCTCCTCGAACAGCGGATGACCGTGAAGCTCGGCGCCCTGGTCGCCGCCGGCATCGGCATCATGATCGCGGCCTTCCGCTACATGCCGCCCGCCGGCCATTGATACGAAATCCGGAAGATCCCTTCCGGATTTCGTATCACCAGCCCGCGCGGCGCTTGAGCGAAGCCGACTTCCGCATCGCGAAGCGATCAATCGGAAGTCGTATGAGGGTTCCCGGGACGACCAGACGCCCGCTCACACCAGCGCATGCGCCGCACCCGCAAAGGCGAGGATCAGCCCGAAACAGGCGAGCGTGACCAGGGCCGCCGCCGGCCCCGGCAGGCCGAGGATCGCCCTTGAGGCGCGGCCGTGCAGCCACAGCATCACCACCGCGAAGGCACCGGCCTCCAGCGCCGCGAGGCCCGGCGTCGCAAGGCCCAGAAGCAGCAGGCCACCGGGCAGCGCCAGGGCGACGAGGCCCGCCGCCAGGAGCCAGTTGGTCACGACCACGAACGGCACGTAGGCCCGGGTCCGGCCGAGGCGGCGCAGGAGCGCGATCATCAGCAGGGGCACGGCCAAGAATGCCGCCGCCAGCCCGGCGATCAGCGCCACCGTGACGTGGTCGAGCTGGAACGGCGCCGTGCCGGTCCCGCGCTCCAGGAACAGGGCCACCGTCACCGTGGGCGCCGTGAGCCAGACCGCGCCGAAGGAGCGCCAGAACCCGCGCTCGCTCACGTCGAAATGGCGCAGCGCGTCGGGCCGCCGGCCGATCAGCCCGGCGGTGCCGCGCAAGGACCGGGTCACCTCGTCAGCGCTCACGAACATCGGCGGCCTCCCGAACATCGAGGCCGCCAGGTTCAACTTTCGTCTAATGACGGTCAAGCCTGACGCTGCGTCGCAGCGGCCTCGGGGAAATACGCGTCCAGCACCCGGCCGACGATCGCCGCCAGCCGGTCGAGGTCCGCCACCGCCACCCGCTCGTCGATCTGATGCATCGTCTGCCCGACGAGGCCGAACTCGATCACCGGGCAGGCATCCTTGATGAAGCGGGCATCCGAGGTGCCGCCGGTGGTGGACAGCGCCGGCCGGAGGCCGGTCTCGGCCTCGATCGCATCCGCGACCTGCTCCACGAAGGCGTCGGGCTTCGTCAGGAAGGCGACGGAATTGGTCGGGCGCAGGTCGAGGCTGTAGCGCACACGATTGCCGGCGGCTGCGGCGAGGCGGTTTTCCAGCTCGGCGGCCAGGGTCTCGGGGGTCCAGAGGTCGTTGAAGCGGATGTTGAAGGTCGCCCGCGCCTCGGCCGGGATCACGTTGGTCGCCGGGTTGCCGACATCCATCGTGGTGAATTCGAGGTTCGAGGCGTCGAAATGAAGCGTTCCGGCGTCGAGCGGCTCGGCGAGCAGCCCCTGCGCCAGGCGCAGCAGGCCGGGGATCGGGTTCTCGGCCCGGTGCGGATAGGCGACGTGGCCCTGGACGCCGTGCACGACGAGGTCGCCGGTGAGCGAGCCGCGCCGGCCGATCTTGATCATCTCGCCGAGGGTATCGGGGTTCGTGGGCTCGCCGAGCAGGCAATGGCTGAACCGTTCGCCCTTCGCCCGGGCCCAGTCGAGGAGCTTGACGGTGCCGTTCACCGCCGGGCCCTCCTCGTCGCCGGTGATCAGGAAGGCGATGGCGCCGCCGAAATCCGGCCCGCGCCGGTCGAGGAAGGCCAGGACCGCCGCCAGCATGCAGGCGATGCCGCCCTTCATGTCGACGGCGCCGCGGCCGAACAGCTCCCCGCCCTCGATCACGGCGCCGAACGGGTCGTGGCGCCAGGCCACGGCATCGCCCGGCGGCACCACGTCGGTATGGCCGGCAAACAGCAGGCACGGCCCCTCGCCGATGCGGGCGTACAGGTTCTCGATGTCCGGCGTGCCGGTGTCCGAGAAGACCGGACGCTCCACCGCGAAGCCGGCCGCCGTCAGAATCCCGGCGAGATAGGCGAGCGCCCCGCCCTCGTGGGGCGTCACGGAGGGACAGCGGATCAGCCCCTGGGCCAGGCTGAGGGGGGAATGGGAATCGGTCACGGGCAGCCGGTGGTTCGAGGGCCTACGCAGTACCGGGAGCCCTAGCGCCGAACGCCGCGGATGAGAACCGCCGCCGTCGAGGGCCTTCCCCGCGCACCGCCGCTCGCTTAAATCGTCCCGGATGAGCGCACTCAGCCCCGACGAGATCGAACGCTACGCCCGCCACATCGTGCTGCGGGAGGTCGGCGGCCCCGGCCAGGTCCGCCTCAAGGCGGCCCGCGTGCTGGTGATCGGCGCCGGCGGTCTCGGGGCGCCGCTGATCCAGTACCTGGCGGCGGCTGGAATCGGCACGATCGGCATCGTCGACGACGACACGGTCTCGCTCTCGAACCTCCAGCGCCAGGTGATCCACGGCACGCCCGACATCGGACGATTGAAGGTCGAGAGCGCGGCGCAAGCCGTCGCCCGGCTCAACCCGCACGTCCGGATCGAGACCCACGCGACCCGGCTGACGCCGGACAACGCCGAAGACCTGATCGGGACTTATGACCTCGTCGCCGACGGCTCGGACAACTTTGCCACCCGCTACGCCGTCTCGGATGCCTGCTACCGCGCCCGCCGGCCGCTGGTGACAGCGGCGCTCGGCCAGTTCGACGGCTCGCTCACCACGATCCGCGCCCACGAGACCGGGGCGGACGGCACGCCGAACCCGACCTATCGCTGCCTGTTTCCGAGCCCGCCGCCGGCCGGCTCGGTCCCGACCTGCGCCGAGGCCGGCGTGCTCGGGGCGCTCGCCGGCCTGATGGGCTCGCTGATGGCGCTGGAGGTGATCCGCGCGATTGCGGCATTCGGCGAGCCGCTGGTCGGCCGCCTGCTGATGGTCGATTCGCGCTCCTTGCGCTTCGAGACCCTGTCCTATGCCTGGGATTCGGGGAACCCGCTGAGCGGGACGGACCGGTAAGGCCCGCCCCGGGACAAGTCAGGCCGCCCGGATCTCGCCCAGGAAGCCGTCGACCTCCCGCTTGACGGTGAGGGATTGCGTCGCCAGGTCGGCGGCGGCCGACAGCACCTGCGCGGCAGCGCCGCCGGTCTCGTCCGCCAGCGAGCGTACGCGGGCGACGCTGGCCGAGACGTCCTGGGTGCCGCGGGCGGCTTGCGTGGCGTTGCGGGAGATCTCCGCCGTCGCGGCGGTCTGCTCCACCACCGTGGCGGCGATGGCGCCGCTGATTTCGTTGAGCGCCGCGATCGTGCCGCCGATCTGCCGGATGGCGGTGCTGGCCCGGTCGGTGGCGGACTGGATCGCCGTGATCTGCCCGCCGATCTCCTCGGTCGCCCGCGCCGTCTGGCCGGCGAGCTCCTTCACCTCGGCGGCCACCACCGCGAAGCCCCGTCCCGCCGCCCCGGCGCGGGCCGCCTCGATCGTGGCGTTGAGCGCGAGCAGGTTGGTCTGGCTGGCGATGGCCGAGATCGTGGTGACGGCGGCCCCGATCTGGGTCGCGGCGGTGCCGAGGCTCGCCATGGCGGCGTTGGTGGCCTCGGCCTCGGTCGCGGCGTGACCGGCGACCTCCCGCGAATGGACCACCTGGCGCTCGATCTCGCGCAAAGAGGCCACCATCTCCTCGGCCGCCGCCGCGACGGTCTGGACGTTGGCCGAGGTCTCCTCCGCGGCGGCGCTGGAGGCGACCGCCTGGGCGTTGGTGCCGTCGGCGACCTGGGTCATCGAGCGGGCGGTGGCGTCGAGTTCGGAAGCGGCCGAGGTGACGATCTCGAGCGAGCCGGCGACCCGCTGCTGGAAGGCGGTGATCAGGGTATCGACCCGGTCGGCGCGGCGCTGGCGGGCGGAAGCCTGCGCGGCCTGATCGGCCTCGAGCGCGATGCGCGCGACCGCGTTCCGGCGGAAGACCTCCACGGCGCGGGCCATCTCCCCCATCTCGTCGGTAGCGTCCCGCGACGGGACCGCGACGTCGGTCTCACCCGCGGCCAGGCGGCTCATCGCCCGGGTCATGCCGGCGATCGGACGGGTGATGCTGCGCCCGATCAGGAAGGCCAGGGCGGCGCTGATCGCCAGGATGAGGGTCAGGAGAACGACCTGCCCCTGCTTCGTCGAGGCCATCGTGGCGCTGCTGCGGCCGGCCATGTCCTGGAGCGCCGCATCGAGCTTGCCGCGCACCTCCGCGCCCGAGGCGGCGAGCCCCTCCGCCTTGGTCTTCAGGCTCTGCTCGTACAGGGCCTCGCTCTCGAGCATCGCCGAGGCGGCCGCCGTGATGTGGCGATTGAGGCGGTGCAGGCCCTCCTCGACGGTGCCGAGGTCCCGCCGCTGCGCCGGCGTGAGGTTCAGCGCCTTCAGCGTCGCGATCGTCGCCTCGGCCCGGGTGAAGTTCGCCGCCGAGAGGGTGCGGGTCTTCGGGTCGGTGGTCGCCAGGAAGCGCCAGTTCATGACCCGGAACAGCAGCAGCGTCCGCTCGATCTCCACCGCCTGGGCCAGGATCGCGTCGTCGTCGCCGCCGGACCGCAGCTGGGTGACGAGTGCGCCGGAGGCCTTGGTCAGGTCGTCGCCCGAGGTGTAGACGCCGGCCTTGTTCTCGCGGATCTCGGTGCCGAGCGCGATCAGCTTCGGCAGGTCCGCGGCGAGACGGTTCGCCTGGTCGCGCAGGCCGGCATAGAGTGCGCGCCGCTCCTCCGACAGGGCCCGCTGCATCAGGCCGTCGGCGAGCTGCATGACGTCCGACAGGCTGGACTGCATCCCGGTCGCCGCCTCCGGCGTCGGCGTCGTCCGGTACTTCAGGCTCTGGGCCAGGAAGCGGTCGGTCATGCCGTTCAACGTGTAGAGCTCGCGGGCGGCCCGCTCGAGCTGGGCCTTGGTCCGGAACGCGTCGTCGAGGCTGTCGGTCTGCCGATAGGCGAACCCGCCCATCACGGCTGCCAGGAGCGCCAGGAGCGTGAAGCCGCCGAACAAGCGTGCACGCAGGGGGAGTCGCATGGATTGGTTGCCCGCCCAGGGAATATTAGAAGCGTACGTTGCGTCATATTGTAAAAAATTCCGTAAATATTTCCGATTTTGTCGCAATAATTGACCTTATTCCCGTCAAAGAACTTACGTCATGATGCGGCGAAACCGACAATATCGCGAACCGACGACGCGTCCGCGCCATGGTAAATTTTCATATCGCATGATTCTTCATCAAACAACTCGAAGCATAATCGCCTCATTTTTCAGCTTTTCGCGCACCGGAGCGGCACACCCGGATACGGGATACGATCGGCGCGCGGCGCCTCGCGCGGTCCCGAAAGTCCGGCACCGCCGCATCGCGGACCCGTGGGACGATTGTCCGGACGATCCGTTCCGACGGCCGCATGAGAGCCCGTCCTGTCGCCGCGCGGCCACAGGACGGCCCGTTTCATTTTCGCCTTCGTATCGTGGCCGTTCGAAAGCTTGACCGGGCTGCCCCCGCCCTGCCCCATGGCGTCACCGCAGGTGCAACAAGAACGCCGCGGGCGTTGTGGGGGAACGACGATGGGCAAGGGTTTCGGGCGCCTGCGCCGGGTGGGATGGGCGGCTGCGTGGCTCGCCGGCACGGCGATCGCGGGCGTGCAGGGCGCCGCGGCACAAGGGGTGGCAGGGTTCGGCATGGCGGGACCCGGCGTGACCGGGCTCACGGTCTTCGGCGACAGCTACGCCGATACCGGCAACATCGTACGCCTCACCGGCCGCCCCCTCCCCGCCCCTTACGTGAACGGCCGCTACTCCAACGGCGCCAACTTCGTCGACGGACTCCAGGCGATCTACGGCCTGCCGAGCGGTGCGGTGACCAACTACGCCGTCGGCGGCGCCCAGACCGGCACCGGCAATGTCAGCTCGCCCCTGCTGCCGGGCCTGACCCAGGAAGTGGCGGCGTTCCTGGCGAGCGGCCAGCGCCTCGGCCCCGGCAACCTCGTCGCCGTCAATATCGGCGGCAATGACGGCATCGCGGCGACGCTTTCGGGGCTCACCCCGGCGCAGGCCCCGTTCCTCGGCCGGGCCTCGGCGGCGAATGCCGTCGGCAGCGTCGGCCAACTCGTCGGCGCCGGCGCGCAGACGATCGTGTTCAACGGCTTCACCACCCTGAACGGCCTGCCGCGGGTGGCCGCCTCCGGCAACGCCGCCGCGGGCGACCTCTTCGCGCGCAGCTACTTCGACGGGTTGCAGGCCGGCCTCGCGCCGTACGCGTCCGCCGGCACCCGGATCTTCCTCCTCGACAACGGCCAGATCTTCCAGCGCATCATCACCGATCCGGGCCGCTACGGCTTCACCAACGCCACGGCTCCCTGCGCCCTCGCCGCCGCCTGCATCACGGCGCCGAAGGCGGTGCAGAACACCTTCCTCTCCCTCGACGGCGTGCACCTGACCGAGGGCGGCTACCTCGTCCTGTCGCGCTACATGGCGAATGCCGTGGCGGCGCCGAACGGCATCGCCGCGCAGGCCGAACTCGGCCAGATCGGCACGACGAGCTTCGCCGGCGCCCTGCTCCAGCGCCTCGACGCCTACCGGCTCTTCGCGCCCGGTCCCGGCGAGGCGACGGGCGCACTCGCTGCCACCGGCGTCGCACCGCTCGGCGCCCCGGAAAGCCCGCTCATCATCTGGGGCCAGGGGGGCTATGCCGGCGGCGGCAGGGCCACCCGGGGCTTCGCCACCGGCTACGATTACGACAGCCCGAGCGGCACGATCGGGATCGAGGCCACGCCGACCCCGGGCGTGCGCTTCGGCTTCGCCTTCAACTACGCCAACCCGCACGCCAATTTGCGCGGCGGCGCCGGCTCGATCGACGTCGACAGCTACGGCTTTGCCGCCTACGGCTCGTTCACGGGTCGGAACCTCTTCGCCGACGCGGTCCTGGCCTATGGCCGCCACGACTATTCCGTGACCCGCCCGGGCGTGATCGACCCGCTGACCGGCGCCACCGGCGGCGACAGCGTCGCGGTGGCGGCGAAGGCCGGCTACCTGTTCGACACCGTCGGCCCGGTCCGCCTCGGCCCGATCGTCGGCCTGACCTACGCCACCACCCGGGTCGGCGCCTATACCGAGCGCGGCGACCCGGTGCTGACGCAATCGGTCGGCACCACCGGCCTCGACTCGCTCGTCGGCCGCGCCGGCCTGCAGGTCCGCGCCGCGCCGTTCAGCCTGGTCGGCCTGCCGGTGCGCGCCTTCGTCAACGTCACCGCCGAGCACGAATTTTTGGACGGCGGCCGCACGCTGGTGACCTCGCTGACCTCGACCCCGCTCCTGCCGATCCTGACCCCGCTCGGCCGTGGGACGCGGAGCACCTACGGTCTCGTCGAGGCGGGCCTCGCCGCCGACGTGACGCCGGGGGTGAGCCTGACCTTGACCGGCGGCACCACCTTCGCCCGGACGGGCGGGGATGGGTATGCGGTGAATGGCGGGTTGACGTTGCGGTTCTGAGCGGGCCGCCCGCGAACCGTGTTTCGGGCCCGAAAAGGGCTGGCCTCGATCTGACTCCGCGCGGCCCGGCCCCGGGCCGCAGGCCAAGGGCGCTGTGGCCGCCGCCCTCCCCTTCCTTGCCTTCTCGGCCCGCATCCCATAGCCGTCGCGGCATCACCCCCCCGCCCCGTGAGCAGGAGCCCCGACGATGATCCCCCGCTACAGCCGGCCCGAGATGACGGCGATCTGGTCGCCGGAGACGCGTTTCCGGATCTGGTTCGAGATCGAGGCCCATGCCACGACCGCGCTCGCCGAACTCGGCGTGGTGCCGAAGGAGGCCGCCGCCACGGTGTGGGAGAAGGGCCGCGACGCGGTGTTCGACGTCGCCCGCATCGACGAGATCGAGCGCGTCACCAAGCACGACGTGATCGCGTTCCTGACCCATCTCGCCGAGATCGTCGGGCCCGAGGCGCGCTTCGTCCACCAGGGCATGACCTCGTCGGACGTGCTCGATACCTGCCTCAACGTGCAGCTCGCCCGCGCCGCGGATCTCCTCATCGCCGATATCGACGGGCTGCTGGCCGCGCTCAAGCGCCGGGCCTTCGAGCACAAGCTGACCCCGACCATCGGCCGCTCGCACGGCATCCATGCCGAGCCGGTGACCTTCGGGCTCAAGCTCGCCCAGGCCTATGCCGAGTTCGAGCGCGCCCGCGCCCGCCTCGTCGCCGCGAAGGCCGAGGTCGCGACCTGCGCCATCTCGGGGGCGGTCGGCACCTTCGCCAATATCGACCCGCGGGTGGAAGAGTACGTCGCCGCGCAGATGGGCCTGACGGTCGAGCCGGTCTCGACCCAGGTCATCCCGCGCGACCGCCATGCGATGTTCTTCGCGGTGCTCGGCGTCGTTGCCTCGTCGATCGAGCGGCTGGCGATCGAGGTGCGCCACCTCCAGCGCACCGAGGTGCTGGAAGCCGAAGAATACTTCTCCGAGGGCCAGAAGGGCTCCTCGGCGATGCCGCACAAGCGCAACCCGGTGCTCACCGAGAACCTGACCGGCCTCGCCCGCATGGTCCGCGCCTATGCTCTCCCGGCGATGGAGAACGTGGCGCTCTGGCACGAGCGCGACATCTCGCATTCCTCGGTCGAGCGGATGATCGGCCCGGACGCCACCGTCACCCTCGATTTCGCGCTCGCCCGCCTCACCGGCGTGGTCGACAAGCTGCTCGTCTATCCCGAGCAGATGCAGCGCAACCTCGACCGGCTCGGCGGCCTCGTCCACTCGCAGCGGGTGCTCCTGGCGCTCACGCAAGCCGGCGTGTCGCGGGAGGACGCCTATCGGCTGGTGCAGCGCAACGCGATGCCGGTCTGGCGCGGCGAGGGCGACTTCCTCACCCTGCTCCAGGCCGACAAGGACGTGACCGCGGCGCTCAAGCCCGAGGCGATCGCCGAGTGCTTCGACCTCGGCTACCACCTCAAGCATGTCGACACGATCTTCCGGCGGGTGTTCGGCGAGGCGTAAGATGAAGGCCGGGCGCCGAGCGGCGGCGCCCGGCCACAGGGCCGACCTGCGAAAGGTGCAGGTCGGGCCGGACGGAAGACGCCGATCCGGCGACCTTGACGCCGCGATGCCGCGAGACAAGCTCTTACACCGAGGGAGCATCGGCGTGTCTCGCGAGGTGGCGGCGTGGTCCTCGATCATCTGCTGGAGACGGCGTTCTGCGTCAGCGGCCTGAGCGGCACCCTGACGGTGGCGACGGCGGGCGGGCGCCGCTTCAGGGCTGGCGACGGCGACGGCCCCGCGGCGGCGATCCGGTTCACGGATGCGGCCGCCGCGCGCGAGTTGCTCCTCGATCCCGAGCTGAAATTCGGCGAGCTCTACACCGACGGGCGCCTGGTGCTCGAATCCGGCAGCCTGCCGGAGCTGATGACGGTGCTGCTCGGGCGCAACCGCGGCGAGCCGGCCCTGCGGCAGGTGCGTGCGCTCGCCGCCCTGCGCCGCCTCGGTCGCCGCATCGCCGGCCGCAACACCTTGTTGCGCGCCCGCCGCAACGTCGAACGCCATTACGACCTCGACGATCGGCTCTACGCCCTCTTCCTCGATGCCGACCGTCTCTATTCCTGCGCCTATTACGCGAGGCCCGGGATGAGCCTGGAGGAGGCGCAAACCGCCAAGATGCGCCACATCGCGGCGAAGCTCCTGACCGGTCCCGGCCAGCGGGTGCTCGATATCGGCTGCGGCTGGGGCGCGCTCGCCCTCTACCTCGCGGGGGTGGCGGGATGCGCGTCGGTGCGCGGCATCACCCTCTCGGCCGAGCAGCACAGGGTGGCGCAGGCCCGGGCCGCGGAGCGGGGCCTGTCCGCCCGCGTGCGCTTCGCCCTCGAGGATTACCGGAGGCTCCACGGCACCTTCGACCGCATCGTCTCGGTCGGCATGTTCGAGCATGTCGGCCCGGCCCACTATGACGCCTTCTTCCGCACCGCGCATGACCGCCTCGCCGAGGACGGGGTGATGCTCCTGCACACGATCGGCCGCACCGGCGTGCCCTGGCCGACCAATCCGTGGATCACCCGCTACATCTTCCCCGGCGGCCACCTGCCGACCCTGTCGGAGATGATGCCGGCGATCGAGCGCGCCGGGCTGATGCTTGCCGACGCCGAAGTGTTGCGGCTGCACTACGCCGAGACCCTGAGCGCCTGGCGGAGTCGCTTCCTCGCCCATCGGGCGGAAGCCGCTGCGCTCTACGACGAGCGATTCTGCCGGATGTGGGAATGGTACCTGGCGAGCGCCGAGGCCGCCTTCCGCTACGAGGACGCGGTCGTGTTCCAGCTCCAGCTCACCCGCCGCAACGACGTGGTGCCGCTGACGCGGGACTACATCGCGGATGCCGAGGCGCGGCTGCGGCGGGCGGAGGAGACGACGGGAGAGACTGCACGGGAGGCAGGATGGGAGGCAAAGCCGACGCGCGCGACGGGGTGAAACGGCCCCGGACAGTCGCTCGCGCGGAGCCGCTCTCCCCCCTATTCCGGCTTGAGCCCCGAGCGCGCCTCGAGTTCCTGCAGGGTCCGGCGGGCCACGGTGGCGCCGGGCAGGCGGCGCTCGCGCTCGAAGCGGGCGATCGCCGCGCGGGTGCTCGGGCCGGCGATGCCGTCGACGGAGAGCGGGCCGTAGCCGAGCTTGACCAGGGCGCGCTGCGCGTAGGCGACCGCCTTGTCGGGCTTCGCCCCGGGGGCCGGTGCGGTGTGGAGCGCCGACGCCTTGACGGCCTCCTCCGCCCGCGCCTCCCGGACCGGCGCAGGAGGACTCTTCCCGGCAGCGACCTTCGTCGCCGTCTCCCTGGCAGGCTTCTCCTTCGCGGGGGCATCCCTGACGGACGCCTCCTTCGCCGGGGCCGGCTTGGCGGCTTTCGCGGATGCCGCCTTCGGACTGACCGAGGCGGTGGCGTGGTCCTCGCTCCGGATCAGTGCGCCGATCCCGTCCGGCTTTCCGGCCCGCGGGGCGGCTTCGCCCGAGGCGCGCGGCCCCGTCTCGTCCGGAGCGCGCGCCGCATCGCTCGCGGCGCGCGGGGCGTCGGCCCGGGCCGTGGCGGTGGGGGAAGCCTTGTCGGCAGGCACGGGGGACGGCGCCTTGGCGAAGAGCGGCGCCGGATGGCGCCCGGTCTGGAAGCTCAGCGCGTTCGCCGCCACCGCCGCCACCGCCCCGAGGGCGAGGAGCCCGCCGACGATGCCGGCCGGGTGGCGCATGAGCCGGTCGGCCCGGACCCGCAGGCGGTCCAGGGGACCGGCGGGGCGCGGGGCGCTGCGGGGCGCACGCGGCGCCCGGGGAGCCGGCCGCGCGCGCGGCGCCGGGCGCGACTCCGCCGTCAGCGCCAGGTCGGGATCGTGTCGCCGGGCTGTCGCCTCGACGGGTTTCCGGGCCGGCGCCTCGGACATCGCCTCTCCTTCCGGCTTCGATTGGTCCGCCTTGATGCCGTCTGCCTTGATACCGTCTGCTCTCGGACCATCCGTTCCGGAACGGTCCGCCTTCGTTCGATCCGCCATCGATCGCCCCCCCTTGGCGCGGACCAGGGAAGGAAGGGCCGGAGGTGAATCGGACACGTCAGCCCGTCAGCCGCAGGGTGGGGGGCATCTCGTCGACGACGCTGCGCACGAGGGCGCCGGTCCGGATCGGCACCGGTGCGCCCGGGACGGCACGGCCGCCGCGGCAATCGAGCGGCAGAGTGACGACGACCCGCGTGCCGCAAGCCGGGCTGCTCTCGACGGCAAGCTCGCCGTGATGCAGGCCGACGAGGCCGCGCACCACCGAGAGCCCCAGGCCCGTGCCCTCGTGCGGGCGGCCATAGGCCGCGCCGGCCCCGAGCCCGGCCTGGAAGAACGGGTCGCCGAGGCGCGGCAGGTCGGCCTCGGCGATGCCGATGCCCGTATCGACCACCGCCATCTCGACCCGGTCGAACACCCGGCGCACCGAGAGCACCACCTCGCCGCCGCGCGGCGTGAACTTCACGGCGTTCGACAGGAGGTTGATCAGCATCTGCCGGCAGGCGCGGGCATCGGCCGTGACCTCCGGCAGGTCGGCGGCGACCTCGCGCCGCAGGCGCACGCCGCCCTGGTCGGCGCGGATCTGCATCAGGTCGCAGACGCCGCGGGCGAGGCCGCCGAGGTCGAACGGCTCGGGCGCGTAGTCGAAGTTGCCGCTCTGGATCCGCGACATGTCGAGGAGTCCGTTCACCACCTCGAGCAGGTGCTGGCCGGAGGAATGGATGATGCCGGCATATTCCCGCCGCCGCTCGGGCCCGAGCGCCAGGGTCGATTCGGCCTCCAGCATCTCCGAGAAGCCGATGATGGCGTTGAGCGGTGTGCGCAGCTCGTGGCTCACGGTGGCGAGGAAGCGGCTCTTGACCTCGTCGGCGCGCTCGGCCGCGGCCCGGGCCTGGTCGAGCTCCTCCGCCCGGCGCCTGTGATCCGAGACGTCGCGGGTCACCGCGACCACGGCGGCCTCGCCGGCGGCCGGCCGCATCGCGCCCGGTACCCGGTGGGCCCGCATCTCGGCCCAGATCACCCGGCCGGCCTCCCCCGCCTCGCCGGCGGCGTGCAGGCGGAACTGCACCGTCACCGGCTGGGCCTGGCCGGCGGCGTCGCTGAGCGCGGTCAGGAAGGCCGGCCGGTCGGAGACGTGGACGCGGTTGAACAGGCCGCGGCCTTCCAGCGCATCCGGCACCGTCCCGGCGAGCGACCGGGCGGCCGGGCTCGCCTGCAGCACGCTGCCGTTGCGGTCGTGCCAGGTCACGAGGTCGTCGATGGCGTCGAGGAGCAGCGCGTCGCGCAGGGAGGCGGCGTTCAGCCGGTCGCTCCAGCGCCCCTCGCGGCGGACATGCTCGACGGAGAGCGCCAGCACGTGGCAGATCGCCGTGATGGCGAAGACCGGCATCGCGAGCGCCGCGGACCAGGCGAAGACGCCGACGCCCGGGGCGGGTTCGATCACCGCCACGGCCAAAGCCCCCAAAGCCGCGAAGACGGCCGCCACCACGGCGGCGCGGTGCGAGCCGGCGAGCAAAGCCTCGACCGGGATCATCACCAGCCAGATCGCAGCCGCGGAGGTCGGCCCGCCGGTGAGGCTCGCCAGGCAGACCACGAGCCCGGTGAGCGCCGCCGAGGACAGGCCGTGGGCGAGCGTGAGGTTGCCGGTGCGCGCCAGCAGCAGGGCTGCGACCACCGGAAGCACCAGGCAGGAAGCCGCCGCCGCCTCGACCAGCGTCGGGACGCCGCGCCAGAGGAGATAGGGCGGCAGCATCGCCATCAGCACGGCGCCGGTGGCGAGCCGGGAGATCAGGAACCGCTCGTGGCGGGCCCGCTCGGCCGGGTCGCCCGCGACCGAGTCGTGGACGAGGCCCGTCAGACGGGCATCGATCAGGGACGCAAAGGCACTGTTGATACGCACACCGCCACGCCAGCGCGGGAGACCTCGCGGCCCCGGCGCCCCTACACTGCGAACTGTCCAAACCCTCGCAGAGCCGGCTTAAACGAACGTTAGAGCGCGCCGATGCCGGGATTCTTGTCCACCGGTGGCGTCGCCCCGGTCGCATCTGCGCGGGTGCGACCTCAGCCCCTACCCGGTCATGGCTTCCGTCTCGTACCCGGCGCGGCCCAACGCCTGGGCCACGTCGAGGGCCTGGGCGTCGGTGACGATCGCGACCCGGCCGGCCTCCAGGTCCACGCTCACCCGCGCCGCCGGGTCGAGGCGCTGGACCGCCTTCGTCACCGCCGCGACGCAGCCCTGGCAGGTCATGCCCTCGACCTTCATCAACAGCTCCATCCGCTCGCCGGACCGATCCGTCATCGTGACTCTCCCTTCCGCTGCGGCGCACCAGGGCCGCGCAAGCCATCTCGGGTAGAGCGGCATTCCGGACAAGGGTCCCGCGAAAACCGTGGGCAGCCCGAGGCGGAGTCTTGCGAGTATTCGGCACCTCGGCGACAACCGGGGCAGGCTGGATTTCGCGGAACCCGGCCTGTCCTCGGCGCGTAAGAGGAATCGCGATGGCCCTCATCACCGGCCGGCGCGCCGGCGGGTCGTCGGTGGGCCGGATTGCCCTCAGCCTCTCCGTCCTCCTGGCGAGCGGGATCTGCCTCGCGGTCGCCTTCCTGTCCGCGCCCCTCCTCGGGGCCGTGGCCGGAGCGGCTTTGGCGGCGGCCGCCCTCGGCGGGATGGCCACCGCGCTGGCCTGGCGCCGCGCCGGCCGCCTCGCCCGCCAGGTCGAGACGCTGTCGGGCGAGATCGACGGATTGTCGCGCCGCCTGCTGACCCTGGAGCAGCGGGAGGCGCCGGCCGCGCCGGTGGCGAACCTGGAGAGCGGCCTGTCCGAGGTCACGGCCGAGATCGGCCTGCTCGGCGGCATCGTGCGCGAACTCGCCATGGCGGTGGCCACCCAGGACGAGGATCTGAGCCTCCTCAAGGCCAGGCCGTCCGCCGGGGCTCCGCCCGCTGCGGCAGCCCCCGTCCAGGCTCCGCTGCCGATGCAGGCGGCCCCGGTTCAGGCCGCCTCGGTTCCGTATCCGTCGGCGCCACCCTATGGGGCGGCGACGATGCCGGCGGCGGCATCACCGCACTCCTATGGCGCGGCCCCCGCCTTCGCGCCCGCGCCGTCGGCCCCCCAACCCGTGCAGGCCGCCCCGTCCCGGCCAACCGAGTCCGCCACCCCGCCGCCGGCTGCCGCCTCGGTGCCTTCGTCAGCGTCTTCGTCGGCCCCCTGGGCCTCCGACCCGATCCTGCCGCGGGAGGCCGTCCCGGCACCGCGCCGGCCCTTCGTGCCCGAGCCCGCGATCGAGGCCCGGCCGGAGGCCGAGATCCTCGCCGCCCTGAACGACGGCCTCGAGATCCACCTGCAGCCGATCGTCAGCCTGCCGCAGCGCAAGGTCGCGTTCTACGAGGCGCTGGCGCGCCTGCGCGTCGGCGATGCCCTCCTGTCCCCGGCGGAATTCGTGCGGGTGCTGGAGCGGCATGGGCGCACCACCGAGCTCGACCGGCTGATGCTCGCCCGCGTGACGGCGATCGGCCAGCACCTCGCCTCCCGCGGCAGCGAGACGCCGGTGGCCTACGCCCTGTCGCCGGGCTCGTTGTTCGAGCCGGGCTTCCTGCGGGCGGTCGGCCGCCTGATCGACCTGCACCCTGAACTGGCCGGCCGGCTGATCCTGGCGCTGCCGCAGCGCAGCTGGCGCAGCCTCGACGCCGAGCAGGCGAGCGCGTTGCGCTCCTTACGCGAGCGGATCGGGCTGGCGGTCGACCGGGTGACGGATCCGCGCCTCGACGCCGCGGCTTTGGCCTCCTGCGGGGCGAGCTACGCCAAGATCGGCGTCGACATGCTGCTGAGCGAGCACGGCGCGGCGATGGCCCTCGGGCTCGCCCGGTCCGGGATCCGGCTGGTGGCGGAGGGCGTCGAGCGCGAGACCGACGTGCCTGACCTGATCGATCTCGACCTGCCGCTGGCGCAGGGCACCGTGTTCTCGCCCCCCCGCATCGTGCGGCCCGAGGTGCTCTCGCCCCCCGCCCCGCCGGCCCCCGAGCCCGAGCCGACCCCGCCGGCCGACGACCCGCAGCCCCCGGTGCGCCGCGCCTTCCGGGACGTGCTGCGAAGAGCGGTGTGACGGCTGACGAAGCGGTAGCGGCGCATCCGCGTTGGGCCTAGCATCGGGGACCCTCGCAGCAGACAAGGCCCCCGATGTCGGACCCCATCGCCCGCCGGATCGCCCAAGGCGCGGGCCGCGAGCCCGCCGATCTGGTGATCCGCGGCGCCCGCCTCCTCGACCTCGTCACCGGCGATCTGGTGGAGACCGACATCGCGGTCTGCGGCGATACGGTGGTAGGGACCTACGGCCGCTACGAGGGCGCGCGGGTGATCGAGGCCAAGGGGCGCATCGCCGTCCCGGGCTTCATCGACACCCATCTCCACATCGAATCCTCGCTCATCACCCCGCATGAATTCGACCGCTGCGTGCTGCCGCACGGGGTCACGACGGCGATCTGGGACCCGCACGAACTCGCCAACGTGCTCGGCAAGGCCGCCTTCGACTATGCGCTCGCGGCCTCGGGCGAGACGATCATGGACATCCGGGTCCAGCTCTCCTCCTGCGTGCCGGCGACCGACCTCGAGACCTCCGGCGCGCGGATCGAGGCCGCCGACCTCGCGGCCTATCGCGACCATCCCCGGTCGCTGGGGCTGGCCGAGTTCATGAACTTCCCCGGCGTGGTCGCGGCCGACCCCGGATGCCTGGCGAAGCTCGCGGCCTTCGCCGGCCGCCATGTCGACGGCCACGCACCGCTCCTGTCGGGCCGTGCGCTCAACGCCTATGCCGCCGCCGGCATCCGCACCGACCACGAGGCGACGACCGCCGAGGAGGCGCTGGAGAAGATCCGCAAGGGCATGACGGTGCTGATCCGCGAGGGCTCGGTCTCGAAGGACCTGCACGCGCTCGGCCCTCTCCTCACCGAGCGGACGGCGCCGTTCCTCGCCTTCTGCACCGACGACCGCAATCCCCTCGACATCGCCGAGGAAGGCCATCTCGACCATCTGATCCGCACCGCGATTCGGCTCGGCGTGCCGCCGCTCGCCGCCTACCGGGCCGCCTCGCTCAGCGCGGCGAGCGCCTTCGGGCTCACCGACCGCGGCATGATCGCGCCGGGCAAGCGGGCCGACATCGTCCTCCTCGACGACCTGGAGGCCTGCGCGGTCTCGGCCGTGATCGCGGCCGGGCGCCTCGTCGACGAGGCCCTGTTTTCCACCCGCACCGTCACGCCGCCGCCCGGCCGCGACAGCGTGCGGGCCGAGCCGGTGGCCGCCGCCGACCTCGCCGTGCCGGTGCCCATGGGCGAGACCTCGGTGATCGGCGTGGTCCCGGGCCGGATCATCACCGAGCACCGGCGCCTGACGCTGTCCGGCGTGCCGGACTTGGAGCAGGACGTGGCGATGGTGGCGGTGGTGGCGCGCCACGGCACGCGCAGCATCGGCCGCGGCCTGGTGCAGGGCTTCGGGCTCGCGCGCGGCGCCATCGCCTCCTCGGTCGGGCATGACAGCCACAATCTCTGCGTCGTCGGCGCCGACGCGGCCGCGATGGCGCGGGCGGTCGATCGGCTGATCGGCCTGCAGGGCGGCTTCGTGGTCGCGGACGAGAGCGGCATCCTGGCCGAATTGGCGCTGCCGATCGCCGGCCTGATGAGCGACTGGACCTTCGAGGCGGTGCGCGACGCGCTGCCGCCCCTGCGCGAGGCGGCCCGGCGGCTCGGCTGCACCCTGCCCGAGCCGTTCCTGCAGGTCGCCTTCCTGCCGCTGCCGGTGATCCCGCACCTGAAGATCACCGATCGCGGCCTCGTCGACGTCGACCGGATGATGATCCTGTGAACGCCGTCCTGTTCGGAAACCATTCCACGGGCAGAGGCTCGAGCAGGGTGTAATCGATTTCACGGAAGACGTTGCGTTCGGGACGCAGCGCCTTTAAGCCCGAACGGACCTCCCGCTGCGATGCAGCAAGGGAGAGGCGGGCAGGGGGCAGGCATGGCCGAGATGATCCGCGCAACGCATCCGGGCGAGGTGGCGATCCTGGACGGGATCGCCGACGTCGCATCCGGCTTCGACCTGATCCTGTGCGACGTCTGGGGCGTGCTGCACGACGGCGTCCATGCCCATCGCGGCGCGAGCGAGGCGCTGACGCGCTTCCGCGCCCTGCCGGGTGCGCGGCCCCGCCGGGTGGTACTGCTCTCGAACGCGCCGCGGCCGGGGCAGTCCGTGCAGGGGATGCTCGACGCGTTCGGCGTGCCGCGCACCGCCTACGACGCCATCGTCACCTCGGGCGACCTCACCCGCCGGCTGATGGCGGAGCGGGCCTCGGCACCGATGCATCATCTCGGGCCCGACCGCGACCTGCCGATCTTCGACGGCCTCGACCTCGCCCGCGGCGGGCCGAACGAGGCCGCCCACGTCGTCGTCACCGGCCTCCTCGACGACGAGGTCGAGACGGCGGCGGATTACCGCGGCGTGCTCGAACCCTGGGCCGCCCGCGGCGTGACCCTGATCTGCGCCAATCCCGACCTCGTGGTCGAGCGCGGCGACCGGCTGATCCCCTGCGCGGGCGCCGTCGCGGCGCTCTACGAGGAGATGGGCGGTGCGGTGGTCTATGCCGGCAAGCCGCACGTCCCGGTCTACGAGGCGGCATTGGCGACGGCGCAAAGCCTCGACGACGGCGCTCCCCTCCCCCGCGACCGGGTGCTTGCCGTCGGCGACGCGATCCGCACCGACATCGCCGGCGCGCGGGCCTTCGGCATCGCCTCGCTGCTGGTGGCGCGCGGCATCCACGCCGAGGAACTCGGCGTCGCGGCGGGCGCGCCGATCGGCGACATCGCCCATTGGCTCGAGGCGCAGGCCGTGCACCCGGACGGCGTGATCGACCTGCTGCGCTGGTAGCGACGGCGAAGGACCGAGGCGCGGCCCAAGCGGATTTCGCAAAAGCGGGCACCGGTTTTGCAAAAAAATCTGCGACAAAACAACGATCCAAGCGGTCGGCGCGTTGGCCTGCCAACGCGCCGACCGCTTGGGCCGCATCCCGGTTTCGCCCGTCCTGAAGGACGGGATGTCAGGAGAACAGGGCGTCGATCGCGTCCTGCGGGGTCGCCGGCCCCTTGAGCTGCGGGCCGTTGAGCAGGAGCTTCTCGGCACGGGCCTTGCGGCGGGCTTCCTCCGGGTCGTGCTCGGCCTCGCCGTCGCGCACGTTCACCACGGTGGAGAATTGCGAGAGGCGCTTCTCGAGTTGCCCCAAGGCCTCCACCACCTTGGAGATGCGCTGGCCGGTAATGTCCTGGAACGTGCAGGCCTCGAAGATGTCGCCGATATGCGCCTCGACCTGGCGGCGGTACTCCGGGAGGGTCTTGGCCTCGATGGCCATCATCGCCTCGGCCGATTCCATGATCCGGTTGGTGGCGCTCGCGGTGGCGGCGACGACGCTGCCGAGCTCGTCATGCGCCATCGGGATGCGGTCGCGGGTCAGTTCCTGGGCCCGCAAAGCAGCGATGCCCCGCTTGAGCTTGGTGATGTAGTCGGCGATCTCGAGCAGCTCGCTCACGGGGATCGCCCTGTCCGCCGGTTCGGCCTTGGTCACGCGAGCCACGGGCTCCTGGCCTCCCAGCAGTCGGTTGAGGGCGGATCGCGGCCCCGCCGTCATCTGCCTGAGCACGTGATCCCTCCCCGCGCGTGGGTTGTTCTCGAATCGGATCTCCCGGGACCGGGCGTTCCGGGTGCGGGTCTTCTGCTGCAGTCCGGGACACGCGGCATCGAGGCCGAAGCCCGGCGATCCGGCGCGGGAGGCGCGGCTGGCCTTATCAGACCTGGCCGCCCGCTTCCCGCGCCCGAAAGGCGCCGCCCCGTCACCGAGCCGGCGAGATCAGGCGCCGCAGACCGCCTCGATCTTGGTCTTCAGCGTCTGGGCGTTGAACGGCTTCACGATGTAGTTGTTCACGCCGGCCTTCTTCGCCGCGATCACGTTCTCGGTCTTCGACTCGGCGGTGACCATGATGAACGGCGTGGTGCGCAGGGCGTCGTCGGCCCGGACATGGCGCAGCAGCTCGTACCCGGTCATCGGCTCCATGTTCCAGTCGGAGATGACGAGACCGTATTTCTTGTTCTTCAGCTTCGCCAGGGCGCCGGTGCCGTCGGAGGCATCGTCGACGTCCTCGAAGCCGAGCTGCTTCAGCAAGTTGCGGATGATGCGGACCATCGTCTGGTAATCATCCACGACGAGGATCGGCATGCCGAGGTCGAGTGCCATGGCTTACGGCTCCGTTCGCGGGCGCGACGCATCCCCGTGCGCGACGAACCCCGCTTGGATCATCAGGGGAAGCACCGGGCGGCGCTTCTGGTCTAGGCTTGTAAATCCACCCCCTTGAGAAGGGGTTAACCCGCCGACGACCGGCTCGACCCATCCCCGCCGCGCAGAAAGCCGCCTCCTTCCCCTCTGTCCTTCTTGCAGGTCGCCGGCTCTCCCGATCTCCCGCGCGCGGGGCTTCGGCCCCGCGGCTTGACCCACGGAGCGGATTTCGACAGGGTCCGGCCGCCTTCGCAAGCCCCCTGCCTCCTTCGCCAGCCGAGGACCGTTGATGCCGCGCGACGAGACTGCCCCGCGCCCCGTCGCGTCGCCCTTCCCGGTCCATCGCGACGGCGAGCCGGTGCCGGCGGGCCTGAACGGGGCCGTCGCGGCTCTGGGCAATTTCGACGGCATCCACCAGGGCCACCGCGCGCTCATCGCGGCGGTGCGCGAGATGGCGGCCGATCTCGGCCGGCCGAGCGCCGTCGTCACCTTCGAGCCTCATCCCCGCGCCTTCTTCTCTCCCGATACGGCGATGTTCCGCCTCACCGGCGAAGGCGAGAAGCTGGCGGTGCTGCGCCGCTTGGGCATCGACGGGGCCTTCGTGCGCCGGTTCGACGCGAGGCTTGCCGGCACCGGGGCCGCCGCCTTCGTGGCCGACACCCTCAAGGGCGAGCTCGGCCTGTCGGGCGTGGTGATCGGGCACGATTTCCATTTCGGCCGCGGCCGCGAGGGCACACCCGCGATGCTGGAGGCGCTGTGCGCCGAGAACGGCCTCGCCTGCCGGATCGTGCCGGCGGTGGCCGCGGGCGGGGGCGAGGCCCCGGTCTCGTCGAGTGCGATCCGGGCGGCCCTGGAGGCGGGCGACATCGCCACCGCCAACCATCTGCTGGGCTACCGCTGGTTCGTCGAGGGCGAGGTGCGTCACGGCGACAAGCGCGGCCGCACCCTCGGCTTCCCGACCGCCAACGTGGCGCTCGATGCCTGCGCGCTCGCCCACGGCATCTACGCGGTGCGGGCCCGCCTCGCGGATGGCCGCGTCTGCGACGGCGTGGCGAGCTACGGCCGCCGCCCGACCTTCGACGACGGCGCGCCGCTCCTCGAGACCTATCTGTTCGACTTCTCCGGCGACCTCTACGGCGAGCGCATCGCGGTCGAATTCGTCGGCTTCCTCCGCGGCGAGGCGCGGTTCGACAGCGCCGAGGCCCTGGTGGTACAGATGCACGCCGACGCCGCCGAGGCTAAGCGGAGGCTGGCCGAGGACCGCACGCCCTCGATGCTGGGGTGACCGGGCCGGGGTGAAACGGGGGTGAGGTCGCGGGCTATTCCGGGATGAACTCGCGGATCGGCGCCTCGGTGTCGATGCCCCGCTCGCGCGGGCGCTTCACCCGCCGCGCCGGGCCCTTCTCCTCGTCGGGGATCAGCAGCGGGTCGATCGGCGTGACGGACCCGGTGGCGTCGATGTCCTCCGGCACCGGCCGCGGCGGCGCGCGCAGCTCGCGGGCGACGGCCGGGGCGGCGAGGAGCGCGGCGAGGGCGAGGGCGGGAAGCAGGATCCGCATGGCAAAGCTCCGGATTCACTGAGCCTGTCCGTCAACCGCGCGACGCCGCGCTCCGTTCCGGCCTTCTCGTTCGCACGGGGTTTACCGGGTGGAGATCGGCACGATGAACGCGGTGCCGGTGATCAAGGGTCGAGCATCCGCGCTTGCGACCCGGACGGCAGCGCGGCGAACGGATCGACTGCCGGCACACCCAGCGGGCTGAAATGCCGGAGATTGCGGGTCAGCACCGACCAACCGTGGCACCGCGCCGTTGCGGCGATGGCGATATCCGCCAGATCGGGCTTGCGGCCCTGCCCCAGCGTCAGGTCGATCAGGCCGCCGATGGGCCGCGCCACGTCGAGGTCGATCGGGACGATCCGTGGGCCGTAGAGATGCAGCAGCGTCGTCAGCCACTCCGCCAGCCGATCGGCCTTGCGACGCGCGCCCTGCCCGCGGCTCTTCGCGATGCCGGCCTCGACCTCGGCGACGGTGATGACCGAGAGATACAGGTCGGCACTGTTGCGATCCATCCAGGCGGCGAGGTCGGATGGGCTCGCCGCCTGGGTTGGAGCACCGGCAGACACGACGTTGGTATCGACGAGGTACGTGCGTCAGAGCTCGACATCCCGCACTCCGCCGTCACGCTCGGGCAGATCCCCCGGTTCTAGGGGCGCGGACATGAGCAGCCGACCGAAGGAAGGAATCTGCGACAGGCGCTGCCATTCCTCATGGCTCAGCAAGACGGCCTCGGGTCGGCCGTGCCGGGTGATCACCGAAGGTTCGCCCTGGCGGGCGCGATCGATGACCGCGGACAACGTCGCCTTCGCATCGCGCAGCTGAATTTCCTGCGTCGTGCACTCCATGACCATTGTGGTCATGATGGCGCTGCCGGAGGCATCGACAAAGGCATTCCGCCCCGCGGCAAGCGAGGTCTCGCGGCCTGCGGACGCCCGGGGCCCCATCACCCCGCTTCCCCCGCCCGCCCGCCGCTGCTAGAAGCGCCGGATGACCGAATCGCACCCGCGCCGCGTCGCCATCCGGCGAATTACGAGCCCGGCTTCCGCCTGAGGGCCGCTCGCGGCCGCGCGGAAGGCCGGGTTGCTGCCGTTTCGCCGCTTGCGATTCCCTCAACGGGCTGCGGGTCCCGCGCCCCAGACGAGCCTTTGACCCCCATGACCGAGCCTAAACCCGCCGCCGGGCGCGACTATTCCGAGACCCTGTTCCTGCCGGTCACCGACTTCCCGATGCGGGCCGGCCTGCCGCAGCGCGAGCCGGAGATCCTGGAGCGCTGGGCGCGCACGAACCTCTATGCCCGCATCCGCGAGGCGGCGGCCGGGCGGCCGAAATTCGTGCTGCACGACGGCCCGCCCTATGCCAACGGCCACATCCATATCGGCACCGCGCTCAACAAGATCCTGAAGGACATCGTCGTCCGCACGCAAGGCGCGCTCGGGCAGGACGCCAACTACGTCCCGGGCTGGGATTGCCACGGCCTGCCGATCGAGTGGAAGATCGAGGAGCAGTACCGCGCCGCCGGCCGCAACAAGGACGACGTGCCGGTGGTCGAGTTCCGGCGCGAGTGCCGGTCCTTCGCCGAGCACTGGCTGTCGGTGCAGCGCGAGGAGTTCAAGCGCCTCGGCGTCACCGGCGACTGGGACCATCCCTACCTGACCATGGCCTATCCGGCCGAGGCCGCGATCGCCCGCGAGCTGATGACCTTCGCCACCACCGGCCAGCTCTATCGCGGCTCGAAGCCGGTGATGTGGTCGGTGGTCGAGAAGACCGCGCTCGCCGAGGCCGAGGTCGAGTACGAGGACCACGTCAGCGACACGATCTGGGCCGCCTTCCCGGTCGTCGAGTCGAAGACGGTACCGGACTTGCTCGGCGCTCGCGTCGTCATCTGGACCACCACCCCCTGGACGATCCCCGCCAACCGGGCCGTCGCCTTCTCCAAAAAAGTCTCCTACGGATTGTATCGTGTCGTTGCTGCGCCTCAAGAGAACTGGTCTCAACCTGGTGTTCGTTACGTTGTTGCTGACAAACTGGCGAGCGACGTCTTCAAGGCAGCGCGGGTCGAATCCTACGAGCGACTGAGCGACGTTTCGGCGGAAGACCTTGCCGGCGTGACGCTGGCCCATCCGCTGGCGGGCTGGAACGACGGCTATGCCCATGCGGTGCCGATGCTGGAGGGCGAGCACGTCACCGACGAGGCCGGCACCGGCTTCGTCCACACCGCACCCAGCCACGGCCGCGAGGACTTCGAGGTCTGGATGGCGAACGGCCGGGCTTTGCGCGAGCGCGGCATCGAGACGGCGATCCCCTATACGGTCGATGCCGACGGCGTGCTGACGCAAGCCGCGCCCGGCCTCACCGGCACCCGCGTGCTCGACGAGAAGGGCCAGAAGGGCAACGCCAACAAGGCGGTGATCGCCGCGCTGACCGCCGCCGGGACGCTCGTCGGCCGCGGCACGCTCAAGCACAGCTATCCCCATTCCTGGCGCTCGAAGAAGCCGGTCATCTTCCGCAACACGCCGCAATGGTTCATCGCCCTCGACAAGCCGGTCGAGACCCTGAACGGCGCGACCTTGCGCGACGTGGCGCTCCGCGAGATCGCCGTCACCCAGTGGGTGCCGCCGCAGGGCCAGAACCGCATCACCGGCATGATCGCCAACCGCCCGGACTGGGTGGTGTCGCGCCAGCGCGCCTGGGGCGTGCCGATCACGGTCTTCGTCCACCGCGAGACCGGCGAGATTCTTCGCGATGAGACGGTCAATGCCCGCATCCACGCCGCCTTCGCGGCGGAGGGGGCGGATGCCTGGTTCACCGACGCCGACGGCGCCCGGTTCCTCGCCCCCGAGCACGACCCGGCCGCCTACGAGAAGGTGACCGACGTCCTCGACGTGTGGTTCGATTCCGGCTCGACCCACGCCTTCACGCTCGACGACCCCGAGCAGTTTCCGGGCCTTGCCGGCATCCGCCGCCGCCGCGACGGGGGCGACGACACGGTGATGTATCTCGAAGGCTCGGACCAGCATCGCGGCTGGTTCCATTCCTCGCTGCTCGAATCCTGCGGCACCCGCGACCGCGCGCCCTACGACGTGGTGCTGACCCACGGCTTCGTCCTCGACCCCAAGGGCGAGAAGATGTCGAAGTCGAAGGGCAACGTCGTCGCGCCGCAGGACGTGATCAAGGGCTCGGGCGCCGACATCCTGCGCCTGTGGGTGGCGGCCTCGGACTATACCGACGACCTGCGCATCGGCCCGGAGATCATCAAGACCTTCTCGGAGACCTACCGCAAGCTGCGCAACTCGCTGCGCTGGATGCTGGGCACGCTCGCCCATCACCGGCCCGAGGACCGCGTCGCCCCGGAAGAGATGCCGGAGCTGGAGCGGTTCATCCTGCACCGGCTGGCCGAGCTGGATACCGAGATCCGCGACGCCTTCCGTACCTTCGATACGAAGCGCGTCGTGGCCTTGCTCAACGGCTTCATGACCGGCGACCTGTCGTCGTTCTACTTCGACGTGCGCAAGGACGCGCTCTACTGCGATCCGATCTCGTCGCAGACCCGGCGGGCCTCGCTCACCGTAGTCGACGAGGTCTTCAAGCGCGTCACGGTCTGGCTCGCC
Organism: Methylobacterium sp. 142-1Y; assembly: GCF_057747795.1. Taxonomy (NCBI): domain Bacteria; kingdom Pseudomonadati; phylum Pseudomonadota; class Alphaproteobacteria; order Hyphomicrobiales; family Methylobacteriaceae; genus Methylobacterium; species Methylobacterium sp. 142-1Y. The sequence goes on from NZ_CM173224.1 coordinate 3,680,173, forward strand.
CCGGTCCTCGCCTTCACGGCGGAGGAGGCCTGGCTCGCGCGCACCCCCTCCGAGACCGGTTCGGTCCATACCGAGACCCTGCCGGAGACGCCCGCCGCCTGGCGCGACGAGGCCCTGGCGAAGCGCTGGGCCAAGATCCGCCGGGTGCGCCGGGTGGTGACCGGGGCGCTCGAGATCGAGCGCGCGGGCAAGCGCATCGGCGCGAGCCTGGAGGCGGCGCCCAAGGTCTTCGTCGCCGATTCCGACCTGCTGGCGAGCTTAGAGGGCATCGACTTCGCCGAGGTCTGCATCACCTCGCGGATCGCGGTCGAGGCCGGCGAGGGGCCGGCCGAGGCCTTCCGGCTCGACGAGGTCAAGGGCGTCGCGGTGGTGCCGGCCCTGGCCGAGGGCCGCAAATGCGCCCGCTCGTGGAAGGTGCTGGGCAGCGTCGGCAGCGATCCGGATTATCCGGACGTGACGCCCCGCGACGCGCAGGCCCTGCGCGAGTGGGACGCGCTCCACGCCAAGGCCGCCGAGTAAGGGGCGAGGAACGGGCGAGGAAAACTCATGCGTCCCCTCCCCTTCGGCCTTCTGGTCGCGCTCGTCACCCTGGTCCTCGACCAGGCGACGAAGCTCGGCCTTCTCTTCGTCGCCGATCTTCCCCTGCGCGAGCCCGTGGTGCTCGCGCCCTTCGCGCAGCTGATCGTGGTGTGGAACCGCGGCGTCTCCTACGGGCTGTTCCAGCAGGATTCGGCTGTGGGGCGCTGGGTGCTGGTGGCGCTGTCGCTGGTGGCCTCGGTCGCGCTCTCGGTGTGGATGGCGCGGGCCGGCAGCCGCTGGCTCGCCGGCTCGCTGGGGATGATCGTCGGCGGGGCGATCGGCAACGCCATCGACCGGGCCGCCTACGGGGCGGTGTTCGACTTCGTCCACCTCCATGCCGGGGCCTGGTCCTGGTACGTGTTCAACGTGGCGGATGCCGGCATCGTCTTCGGGGTGGTGGGGCTTCTCTACGACGGGCTGGTGCTGGAGCGCCGCCGCGCCCCGGCAACCGGCGAGAGGACCTGAAACCCCTTGTGTGTCGCGGGTGCAACGCCGGTCGCCGGCGTTGCGCCTCACGATGGCCACGCCATACCTTCGCCCGAAACCGCCACCACCCAAGCTGGTAAATCATGGGGCGGAACAGGCAGGGGCCAGCATGCTCGACAAGCGCACGATACTCGCCGCGGTGACGGTCGCCGTCGGGCTCAGCCTGTCTTCCGGGGCGCAGGCCCAGGAAGGCGTCGCGATGAAGAACGCCCTGTCGTCAATCGGCCTGATCGAGCCCGAGCGGCCGACCATCACCTATCGCGAGCGCGCGCCCCTGGTGCTGCCGCCGCACATGGACAAGGCCGCCCTGCCGCCGCCGGTCGACCGTCGCGCCGTGCGCGAGGCCAACCCGCAATGGCCGACCGATCCCGAGACCGCCGCCCGCGACCGGCGCGCCGCCGAGGACCGCAAGCCGATCACCCGCGGGTATGGCGGCCGGATGAGCGACAACAACGCCACCCTGCCGATCCAGGAGATGCGCGGCGGCCGACGCGAGGGCGCCAGCGTGACCACGGAGCCGACCTACAAGCCCGGCGACAACGTCAAGGAGTCGTTCTGGCTCAACCCGATGCAGTTGCTGGCCGGCAAGAAGGACGAGGATCCCAACCTCCCCGACGTCGAGCCCTCCCGCGATTCGCTGACCGAGCCGCCGACCGGCTACCGCAAGCCGCCGAACGGCAAGCTCGCCCGCACCGACCGCGGCCCGAACGGGATGATCAGCGACCGCGAGCAGGCCGATCCCGGCGTGTATCTGCGCTCGCGCCAGTAACGTTTCCGAGATCGTCGCGAGTTCCTCGACCCCGGGCCGCCCTGCGGCCCGGGGTTTTCGTTGGTCGAGACCCGCTTGGCCCGCAGGGCTGCGGGCCGGATTGCCGCAAGGACCGCCCTGGCAGCGCGAGGGCCAAGCTTCGGATGAATATCCGTTCAGGCTTAATCTGAGCCATAACGGGGCCGATCTGCGTCGAGTGCATTTCTCCGCAGTTCTCGGGTCCCCCCTGCCACAAAATGCTCTAGAACAGGGTCTCTAACGGCCAGCGACCCCGGTGGCCGGCCCGCCGGCCGGCTCGGACGCCCCGCTGGCCCGTGACTCGCATGAGCCGCAAGCCTCTCTTAAGTGAGCCGGTTCACGATCCAACACGGGTGGCCCGTCCGGCCGCCCGGCTAAGGTAGATCAGGATGCCCCCAGTCAGGATGCGCCCCGCCCCCGGCCTCGTCTGCCCCGTCAGCGCCACCCTGCGCACCGACGCGGCGCCCTTCGGCCGAGCGGAGGCGGGCGGTCCCGAAGTGGCGTCCTTCGTGCTCGACAACGGCCTCGACGTGGTGGTGGTGCCCGACCACCGCGCGCCGGTCGTCACCCACATGGTTTGGTACCGCAACGGCTCGGCCGACGATCCGCTCGGCCAGTCCGGCATCGCCCACTTCCTCGAGCACCTGATGTTCAAGGGCACCGAGACCCACCCGGTCGGCGCCTTCTCGAAGGCGGTGTCGAGCTTGGGCGGCCAGGAGAACGCCTTCACGTCCTTCGACTACACGGCGTATTTCCAGCGCGTCGCCCGCGACAACCTCAAGACCATGATGAGCTTCGAGGCGGACCGGATGACCGGCCTGATCCTCGACGACGCCGTGGTGGCGCCCGAGCGCGACGTGGTGCTGGAGGAGCGCCGCATGCGGGTCGAGACCGACCCGGCGGCGCAGCTCTCCGAGGCGATGGCGGCCTCGCTCTTCGTGCATCATCCCTACGGCATCCCGATCATCGGCTGGATGCACGAGATCGAGGATCTGAACCGCACCCACGCCCTCGACTATTACCGCCGCTTCTACACCCCGGAGAACGCCATCCTGGTGGTCGCCGGCGACGTCACCGCCGACGAGGTCCGGCGGCTCGCCGACGACACCTACGGCGTGGTGGCGCCGCGCGGCGCCCGGCCGCAGCGGGTGCGGCCGCGGGAGCCGGAGCCCCGCGCCGCGCGCCGGCTCAGCGTCGCCGACCCGAAGGTCGAGCAGCCGACCCTGCAGCGGCTCTACCTCACCCCCTCCTGCATGACCGCCCGCGACGGCGAGAGCCACGCGCTCGAACTGCTGGCCGAGGTGCTGGGCGGCGGGCCGACCTCCTACCTCTACCGCAGCCTGGTGCTGGAGCAGGGCGTCGCGGTGAATGCCGGCGCCTGGTACATGGGCTCGGCGATCGACGACACCCGCTTCTCGGTCTACGCCGTGCCGGCGGAGGGCGTGAGCCTGGAAAAGCTCGAAGAAGCCCTCGACCGGGCGCTCGCCCGCGCCCCCTCCGAGGCCCTGTCCGCCACCGCGATCGAGCGGGCGAAGACCCGGCTGGTCGCCGAGACGGTCTATTCCTCCGACAGCCAGTCGTCGCTCGCCCGCATCTTCGGCTCCGCGCTCGCCATCGGCGAGAGCATCGAGGAGGTGCGGCGCTGGCCTTCCGAGATCGAGTCGGTCCAGGCCTCGCGCCTCGCGGCGGTGGCCGAGCGCTACCTGGTGCCGGCCCGCTCGGTCACCGGCTACCTGATCAAGGGCCCGGCAGCCGCGGCGGCCGCCTGACCTCATCCGCCAGGACACCGCCCGGGGCCGTCGCATCCCCGGGCGGTTCTTTGATCGCCTTAAGACACAACAAGAGGTCCTCATGACCCCGGCCGACGCCGTCTCCCGCACTGCCGCCGCCTCGTCCTCCTCGCCGACCCTGGCGCGCCCCGTCCTCTCGGCCCGCGGCATCGAGGCCTGGCACGTGCCGTCGCCGGTCGTCCCGCTGATCGCGCTGGCCTTCACCTTCGAGGGCGGCGCCGCGCAGGACCCCGAAGGCAAGGCCGGCACCGCCCAGATGCTGGCCCGCCTCCTCGACGAGGGCGCCGGCCCGCACGATTCCGACGCCTTCCAGGAGCGGCTCGCCGCCCGCGCCATCGAGCTGAGCTTCCATGCCGGGCCGGACGCCATCGGCGGCTCGCTCAAGATGCTGGTCAAGCACGCCGACGAGGCGATCGAGCTGCTCGCCCTGGCGCTCGCCCAGCCCCGCTTCGACCCCGCGGCGATCGAGCGGGTGCGGGCGCAGATGCTGGCGGGACTGCGCTACCAGCAGAACGACCCCGGCGTGATGGCCTCGCGCCGCTTCTTCGCCGAAGCCTATCCGGGGCACCCTTACGGCCGGCCCTCGTCCGGCACGATCGAGAGCGTGTCGTCGATCACCCGCGACGACCTCGTGGCGATGCACCGCCGGCTCCTCGCCCGCGGCCGGGTCAAGGTCGCGGCGGTCGGCGCCATCGGCGAGGAGGTGCTGCTGCACGCACTCGACGCCGCCTTCGGTGCCCTGCCGGAGGGCGGCGAACTGACCGTGGTGCCGACGACCCGGATCACGGGCTTGGGCCGTCGCCTCGTCGTCGATCTCGACGTGCCGCAATCGGTCCTGCGCTTCGGCACCGACGGCGTGCCGTGGCGCGACCCCGACTTCATCCCGGCCTACGTGCTCAACCACATCCTGGGCGGCGGCGCCTTCACCTCGCGGCTGTTTCAGGAAGTGCGCGAGAAGCGCGGCCTCGCCTACTCGGTCGGCACCTCGCTGGTGAGCCACCGCGCCGCCTCGATGACCTGGGGCTACACCGCGACCAAGAACGAGCGCGTCGCCGAGTGCCTGACGGTGATCGCCGACGAGATCGCCCGCCTGACCAGCGACGGCCCCGACGACGACGAGTTGCAGAAGGCCAAGGATTACCTCACCGGCTCCTACGCGCTCGGCTTCGATACCTCGACCAAGATCGCCCACCAGCTGGTGCAGATCGCCTTCGAGGGTCTGGGCATCGACTACATCGCCCGCCGCAACGGCCTGATCGGCGCGGTGACGCAGGCCGACATCCGCCGCGCCGCGGCCCGGACGCTGGGGGATGGGAAGCTGCTGGTGGTGGCGGCGGGGCGGCCGACGGCGATGTGAGAAGGAGCGGTATCTCGACCTTCGCTCCCACCCTCGACCTCATCCTGAGGTGTTGGACGATCGAGGATCGGCTGACCTCGAAGGAGGGCTCCAGAGATCACCCAGACTTCTGGAGCCCGCCTTCGAGGCCTCCGCTGCGTGCGGCACCTCAGGATGAGGTCGAGGGTGGGAGAGGCGCGTGCCGCCGCTCACTCCGCCATCACGTCCGCCTCCGGCGGCCGGAGCGCATCGAGTTCCGGCAGCAGAACCACGCTCTCCTGCTCGTTCGGATCGGTCCGGGCGATCACCGCCGTGCAGGTCTCGGTGCGGCTGGCATTGTAGGGCAGGTGCGGCACTCCGGCCGGGATGTAGACGAAATCGCCGGCCCGGCTCCACAGGTGATGCTCCAGCCGGGGACCGTACCAGGTGCCGGCGACGCCCGAGAGCACGTGCAGAGCGGTCTCGTGCGCCTCGTGCAGGTGCGCCTTCGCCCGCGCGCCCGGCGGCAGGGTGACGAGCTGCATGTGCAGACCCTTCGACCCCACCGATTCGGCCGAGACTGCCGGCGCGTAGGTCAGCGCCTGCTTGCCGACGATTGTCGAGCCCGGGCGCACGACCCGGCAGGCGCCCTCCGACAAGAGGGCATCAGATGACATGATGTCAGGCGACATGGCGCGTCCTCCACGTGAGCGAAGGCGAGTTTAAGCGGATTCGAGACATTCGGCGCGGGGCATCGGCCGGCATCGCCCGATGACCGGCGCCTCGCCTTGGGGGCTTGCCTGACGGGCGGCCGACGCGGTCTAAGCGGGGCGACAGAGGGCCGTCCGCGCCCGCCTCCGGGCCTTCGATGCAGCAATCCCCCCTTCCCGACGCCCTCCGCCGCCAGCGCTCGATCGGGCACGTCGCGCTCAGCGTGGCACGGATGCCGGGCGGCGCCACGCGGACCGCCGACCTCGCCGAATCCGGCCCGTTGCGCCTGCGCCTGCCGCGGCCCGAACATGGACGCGGCAGGATTGGGCCCATGGAAGCGGTGCTGCTCAACAGCGCCGGCGGCATCGCCTGCGGCGACCGGTTCACGGTCGAGGCACGGCTCGGTCCGGGAACGGACCTCGTCCTCACCACCACGGCGGCGGAAAAAATCTACCGCTCGGACGGGCCGGTGACGCGGCTCGACGTGGCGCTCACCCTCGAGGCCGAGGCCGCCCTGGCCTGGCTGCCGCAGGAGACGATCCTGTTCGACGGCGCGCGGCTCGCCCGCAGCTTCTCCGCCGAGATCGCCCCGGATGCCCGCCTCACCCTGTTCGAGGCCCTGGTCTTCGGCCGCGCCGCGAAGGGCGAGGTGATGCGGGACGGCGCCCTCGCCGATTCCTGGCGCCTGCGCCGCGCCGGGCGCCTCGTCTACGCCGACACGTTCCGGCTCGAGGCCGACATCTCCGAGAGGCTTGCGAAGCGCGCGGTGGCCGGCGGCGCTCGCGCCATGGCGACCCTGCTCCACCTTGCCCCGGACGCGGAGAGCCGCCTGGATCAGGCCCGCGACCTGATCGCCGCCTCGGGCTGCGAGGCCCTGTCGGTCGAGGCCGGGGCGAGCGCCTGGAACGGGATGCTGAGCTTACGCCTGCTCGGGCCGGAGATCGGCCCGTTGCGCCTCGTGGCCTCGCGGATCCTCGAAGGGTTTCGCGGCCGGCCGCTGCCGCGGGTGTGGCAGACCTGAGAGACCGGCTCGGTTCTTGCCTCCGTCAGCACGATCTTGCCTCGCGCCCAAGCCTCGGCGATGGAGAGAGGCTACATCGATCCGGAGGATGCGCCCATGCTGCTGACCCCCCGCGAGAAGGACAAGCTCCTCGTCGCCATGGCGGCCATGGTGGCCCGCAATCGCCTGTCCCGGGGCGTGAAGCTCAACCACCCCGAAGCGGTAGCGCTGATCACCGATTTCGTGGTCGAGGGCGCCCGCGACGGCCGCACCGTGGCCCAGCTGATGCAGCTCGGCGCGCAAGTTCTCACCGCCGACCAGGTGATGGAGGGCGTGCCGGAGATGATCCACGACATCCAGGTCGAGGCCACCTTCCCGGACGGCACCAAGCTCGTCACCGTCCACCACCCGATCCGCGGCACCCCCGCCAGCGACGTGCCCGGCGAGGTGACGACGCCCGACGGCGAGATCGTGTTCAACGAGGGTGCGCCCCGCATGGTGATGGAGGTCGCCAATACCGGCGACCGGCCGATCCAGGTCGGCTCGCATTACCACTTCTTCGAGGTCAACCCGGCGCTCCGCTTCGACCGCGACAAGGCCCGCGGCCAGCGCCTCGACATCGCCCCGGGCACCGCCGTGCGCTTCGAGCCCGGTTCGACCCGGGAGGTGGTGCTGATCCCGATGGGCGGCGGGCGCGCGGTGTACGGGTTCCGGGGCGACGTGATGGGGGCTTTGTGAGCGAGCTCGACCCTAGCGCCCGCTCTCTCGCCTGATTACGTTTTCCTGGAAGTACCCATTCGACGCACCGCAGATCGACGGGGGAGCATCATGCAGCATTTCGCGCTCACGCTCACGCCTGACGGGCAGGTGACCCTGCCGTCCAAAGCCTGCGATGCACTCGGCGTGTCGCCGGGTGAGCAACTGTCTCTCATCGTGGACGACGACGGACGTGTGACACTGGCGAAGCAGGATTCTCTGTACAGCCTGCGTGGCATCGCCCGTCGTGCCCGCGCCAATGCCGGTCCCCGTTCGCCCAGCGACGATCCGATCGGTGATTACCTTCTGGCCGAGGATGAGCGCTCGAAGTCGGACCAATGATCGGCATCGATACGAACGTCCTGCTTCGCTACGTGCTCGACGACCACGCAGGCCAATCTCCACGCGCCGCGGCTCTGCTTGAGAATGACGATCGATTGACGGAGCCGGCCTTCGTCAATCCGATTGTTCTGATCGAATTTGTCTGGACGATGCTGCGCCGGGATGAAATCGGAAAAGCCGACGTGATCGTCATGCTTGATGCATTGCTGTCCTCTCGCTCCATCGTCCTTGCCGAAAGGTCGGCTGTCGCTGCGGCTGTCGAGACATGGCGCACCGGCAAGGCGGGTTTTCAGGACTATCTGATCGGCCACCTCAATCGAGAGCATGGCCTGCGCACGACCTTCACCTTCGATGCCGCCGCAGCGAAGGATCCGACCTTCTCGCCGATGCCCGCCTGACCGGACCGCTCTGCCCATGTCCAACACCCCCAAGCCCGCCAGCCTCCCCCGCGCCGCCTACGCGGCGATGTTCGGGCCGACCAAGGGCGACCGCATCCGCCTCGCCGACACCTCCCTCGTCATCGAGGTCGAGCAGGACCACACCCACTACGGCGAGGAGGTGAAGTTCGGCGGTGGCAAGGTGATCCGCGACGGGATGGGGCAGAGCCAGGCGAGCAATGCCGGCGGCGCCGTGGACACCGTCATCACCAACGCGGTGGTGCTGGACCATTGGGGCGTCGTGAAATGCGATGTCGGGCTGAAGGGCGGGCGCATCGCGGCGCTCGGCAAGGCCGGCAACCCGGACATCCAGGATGGCGTCACCATCGTGGTCGGGCCGGGCACCGAGGTCATCGCCGGCGAGGGCAAGATCCTCACCGCCGGCGGGTTCGACAGCCACATCCACTTCATCTGCCCGCAGCAGATCGACGAGGCGCTGAATTCCGGCATCACCACGATGCTCGGCGGCGGCACGGGCCCGGCCCACGGCACCTTCGCCACCACCTGCACGCCCGGTCCCTGGCACATCGCCCGGATGATCGAGGCGGCGGACGCCTTCCCGATGAACCTGGCGTTTGCCGGCAAGGGCAACGCCTCGAAGCCCGACAGTTTGGTCGAGATGATCCGGGCCGGCGCCTGCGCGCTGAAGCTGCACGAGGATTGGGGCACGACGCCGGCTGCGATCGATTGCTGCCTGTCGGTGGCCGATGCCCACGACATCCAGGTGATGATCCACACCGACACGCTCAACGAATCGGGCTTTGTCGAGGACACGATCGCGGCCTTCAAGGGCCGTACCATCCACGCCTTCCATACCGAGGGCGCCGGCGGCGGCCACGCGCCGGACATCATCAAGGTGGCGGGGCTGCCGAACGTGCTGCCCTCCTCCACCAACCCGACGCGGCCGTTCACCCGCAACACCATCGACGAGCATCTCGACATGCTGATGGTGTGCCACCACCTCGACCCGTCGATCCCGGAAGACCTCGCCTTCGCCGAGAGCCGGATCCGCAAGGAGACGATCGCCGCCGAGGACATCCTGCACGACATCGGCGCGCTCTCGATGATGTCGTCGGACAGCCAGGCGATGGGCCGGGTCGGCGAGGTGATCATCCGCACCTGGCAGACCGCCGACAAGATGAAGCGCCAGCGCGGCGCGCTGCCGGGCGACTCTTCCGGCAACGACAATGCCCGCGCGAAGCGCTACGTCGCCAAGTACACGATCAACCCGGCCATCGCCCACGGCATCTCGCGCCATGTCGGCTCGGTGGAGGTCGGCAAGCTCGCCGATCTCGTGCTGTGGTCGCCGGTCTTCTTCGGGGTGAAGCCGGACCTGATCCTCAAGGGCGGCGCCATCGCGGCGGCCCCCATGGGCGATCCCAACGCCTCGATCCCGACGCCCCAGCCGGTGCTTTACCGCCCGATGTTCGGCGCCTTCGGCCGGGTGCCGGCCTCGACCGCGCTCACCTTCGTGTCGAGGGCCGCGATCGAGGCGGGGCTTCGCGACACGCTCGGGGTGATGAAGGAGATGGTCGCGGTCGAGAACGTGCGCGGCGGCATCTCGAAGAAGAGCATGATCCACAACGACGCCACCCCGGTGATCGAGGTCGACCCCGAGACCTACGACGTGCGCGCCGACGGCGAATTGCTGGTCTGCGAGCCCGCCGAGGTGCTGCCGATGGCGCAGCGCTACTTCCTGTTCTGAGCGACCTGAAAGGCGTTTGCGTCCCCCATGATCCGTGCCACCCGCGTCATCCGCCGCGACGCCCTCGGCCCCGGCGAAATCGTCGACCGCATCGTGCTCGATTCCGGCGACCGCCACCGCCGCCGCATGGCGATGCGGGGAATCGGCGGCCTCGCCTTCCTGCTCGACCTGCCCGAGCCGGCCGTGCTCGACGACGGCGACGCGCTGCGGCTCGAGGATGGGCGCCTGGTCTGGGTCGAGGCGGCGCCCGAGCGCCTGCTGGAGATCCGGGCGCCCACCGATCACGCCCTCAAGCGGCTGATCTGGCATATCGGCAACCGGCACATCCCGGCCGAGATCGGCCCGGACGCACTCTGGATCGCCCACGACCACGTGCTCGCCGCGATGGTCGAGGGGTTGGGGGGCACAGCGACCCCGGTGGAAAGGCCGTTCCGTCCCGAGGGCGGGGCCTATGCGGGCGGGCACCCCCATGATCACACCCATGACCATGGGCACGACCACGGCCACGGGCATCACCATCATCACGACCATTCCCATGGCTGAGCGGGTTCCGGACGCACTGATGCTGCTCGCCTGGCTCTCGCCTGGCTATCCGGTGGGGGCCTACGCCTATTCGCACGGCCTCGAATGGGCCGTGGAGGCCGGCGACGTGCGCGACGAGGCGAGCTTGCGGGACTGGCTCGCCGGCGTCCTGGAGCACGGCGCCGGCCGCAGCGACGCGATCCTGGCCGCCCACGCCCACCGGGCCGCGGCGGCGGGGGATGCCGAGGCTCTGGTCGCCGTCAACGACCTCGCCCTGGCGTTCAGCCCCTCGCGAGAGCTGCATCTCGAGACCAGCCAGCAGGGCCGTTCGTTCCTCGACGCGACCCGCGCCGCCTGGGACGTACCGCGCCTCGCAGGCCTCGCCCCGCATCTCGACGGTCCTGTGGCCTACCCGGTGGCCGTCGGCACCGCCGCAGGCGCCCACGGGCTCGACCGCCTTACGGTGCTGGCGGCCTATCTCGCGGCCTTCCTGCAGAACCTCGTCTCGGCGTCGTTACGCCTCGCCCCCGTCGGCCAGACCGCCGGAACGCGGGTGGTCGCCGCCTTGATGCCGCTGGTCGCCTCCCTGGCGCGGGCGGTGCAGGAACTGCCCCTCGACGAAGCGGGAACGGCGACGGTACGGCTCGATCTCGGCTCGTTCCGGCACGAGACGCAGTATACACGGATCTTCCGGTCTTAGTTTCAAATTCTGCCGCGCAGCAGAATTTTCTACAGCACACCGATCAAAATAACGATTAATTAAAAACAATCATATTTTCGATTTTCGAGAATTACTCAGCGTGTGTAACCCTCCCTCTTTGCCAATAGCCTTGATGGATTCGCTTCGCACCAGTCCTCGCAGCCGGAATCGACTGGGTGTCACCCCTGCCTCCCGAAGGGGCAAAGTCGAAATCGCTATCCAAAGCGGCAGCGAATCAAATCCGTATAGGCCGTAGCCCCTCTGCGCAGGGCTTTCCGGGGAAAGAAGCGGCGCTGATTTTCTCCCTCTCCCCGACAGATCCCGGGCTTGCCCGGGATCTGCAAGCGCCAGACGAAGTCGGGCTTGCCCGACTTCGTTGCGGGGAGAGGCCTGAGCTCCGAAGGGGCTCAGGAAGCCCGGCAGCGAACCATAGGCTCGCCGCGAGGGTGAGGGGGTGTCGACGAGTGAGGCTTCTCCGGAAACACCCCCTCACCCTCGCTCCGGCTTTCGCCGCCGCTCCTTTCGTCCCCGACAAGGGGGACGAAAGCCTCTCCCCGCCCGCGGGGAGAGGGGAGGGTTGATCGCCAGCGATCCGGTGGCCGACCATCTCTCGCACGCGATGCCGCACCCGGGCCCCAGCCGGGACCTGTCCAGTCCCCGAAACGTTTGGTGAGCGATCGCGTCGCGGCCCAACGGCCGAGCCGATGCAGGCGCCCTCGCGCCGTCACCTCGTCGTTCGGCCGGGAGGCACCATGGACAAATCCGATTCCGCGCCGCGCCTGACGCGCCGGAGCGTACTGGAGAGCGGCGTCGCCGCGGCGGCCGTGCTGGGCTTTTCCGGCCGCGTCCAGGCCGCGCCCTCGCCGGCCCCGTCGACGCCCCCGTCCCCCGCCGCCGAGCCGGCGACACCGCGCATGCCGGTGACCCTCCAGGTCAACGGCCAGGCCCGGCCCCTCGACCTCGATCCGCGCACCACGCTCCTCGATGCGCTCCGCGAGCGCATCGGCCTCACCGGCTCGAAGAAGGGCTGCGACCATGGCCAGTGCGGCGCCTGTACGGTGCTGGTGAACGGGCGCCGGATCAATTCCTGCCTGACGCTCGCCGTGATGCACGAGGGCGACGAGATCCGCACCATCGAGGGGCTCGCGGAGGGCGACCAGTTGCACCCGCTCCAGGCCGCCTTCGTCAAGCATGACGGCTTCCAGTGCGGCTACTGCACCCCGGGCCAGATCTGCTCCGCCGCCGGAATGCTCGCCGAGGCCAAGGCCGGCTGGCCCAGCACCGTGACGCAGGACCTCACGGCGAAGGTCGCCCTGACCGACGCGGAAATCCGCGAGCGGATGAGCGGCAATATCTGCCGCTGCTCGGCCTATCCGAACATCGTCGCGGCGATCCGGGATGCCGGCGGCGCGGCGACCCGGCTCTGAGGGGGCGACCGATGAAGGCTTTCACCTACGAGCGCCCCGCCACCGTGGCCGAGGCTGCCAAGGCCGCCGCCGGGCAGCCGAATGCCCGCTTCATCGCCGGGGGCACCAACCTCCTCGACCTGATGAAGCTGCAGATCGAGACGCCGGCCCACCTCGTCGACGTCAACCGCCTGCCGCTCGACCGGATCGAGGCAACCTCCGATGGCGGGATTCGCGTCGGCGCGATGGTGCGCAACGCGGATCTCGCCGCCGACGAGCGGGTGCGGCGCGACTACGGCGTGCTCTCCCGTGCGCTGCTCGCCGGCGCCTCGGGCCAGTTGCGCAACAAGGCGACCACCGCCGGCAACCTCCTGCAGCGCACCCGCTGCCCGTATTTCTACGACACCGCGATGCCGTGCAACAAACGCCGGCCCGGCTCCGGCTGCGCGGCGCTTCAGGGCTTCAACCGCATCCTGGCGGTCCTCGGCACCTCCGACCAGTGCATCGCCACCCACCCCTCCGACATGGCGGTGGCGATGCGGGCCCTCGACGCCACGATCGAGACCGTGACCCCGGAGGGGACCGAGCGAAAGATCCCGATCGCCGACCTACACCGCCTGCCCGGCGACACGCCGCAGATCGAGACCACCTTGACCCCCGGCGAGATCATCACCGCCGTGACCCTGCCGGCGCCCGTGCGCGGGCGGCACGTCTACCGCAAGGTGCGCGACCGCGCGTCCTACGCCTTCGCCCTGGTCTCGGTGGCGGCCGTCATCGAGGCCGACGGAAGCAAGGTGCGCTCGGCCCGCATCGCCTTCGGCGGCCTCGCCCCCAAGCCCTGGCGGGTGGCCGACGCCGAAGAGGCTCTCGTGCGCGAGGGCGTCGGCGCCGCCGGCGAAGCGGCCTTGCGGGGCGCGCGCGGCTACGGCGCCAACGACTTCAAGATCCCGCTCGCCAAGCGCACCCTCGCGGCCGCCGTCGCGGAAGCGATGCGCGCCTGATCGCCGACATCGGAGAACAGCCATGGACATGAGCCAGCCGATCGGCGTCACGCCCCTCGACACGCACACCGACGGCCCGGTGGGCCAGCCGATCGACCGCGTCGACGGCCCGCTCAAGGTCACGGGCCGCGCTCCTTATGCGTATGAAAGCCGGGAGATGGCGAATCCCGCCTACGGCTTCGTCGTCACCGCGACCATCGCCAAGGGCCGCATCCGCGACATCGACACGGCCGCCGCCGAACGGATGCCGGGCGTCGTCCACGTCCTCACCCACCGCAACGTGCCGTCCCAGGGCGAGAAGAAGGAGCAGGTCGGCCCGCTGCTGACCGGGACCGAGATCGAGCATTGGGGCCAGCCGGTCGCGCTGGTGGTGGCCGAGAGCTTCGAGGAGGCCCGCGCCGCGGCGGCTGCCGTGCGTGTCGCCTACGACGAGCAGAAGGGCGCCTATATCCTCGCCGACGCGCTCGGGGCGGCGAAGAAGCCCGAGAAGGCGAAGACGCCGCCGGATTCGTCCCTCGGCGATGTCGAGGCGGGCTTGGCGTCGGCCCCGGTCAAGATCGACGCGCGCTACACCACCCCGGTGCAGAGCCACGCGATGATGGAGCCGCACGCCACGATCGCGGCCTGGGAGGGCGATCACGTCACGCTGATCACCGCCAACCAGATGCCGAATCGCGGCCAGGACGCGCTGGCCTCGGTGCTCAAGCTGCCCAAGGACAACGTTCGCCTGATCAGCCGCTTCGTCGGCGGCGGTTTCGGCGGCAAGCTGCAGCCGCAGGCCGATGCGATCCTGGCGGCGCTCGCCTCGAAGAACCTGAACGGCCGGCCGGTCAAGGTCGCGCTCACCCGCCAGCAGGTCTTCACCTCGACGACGCGGCGCTCGGGTACGGTGCAGCGGGTCCGCCTCGGCGCCGACCGGGACGGCACGCTGATCGCCATCGCCCACGAATCCTGGTCCGACACCGCGCCCGGCGACAACTTCTTCGAGACCTCGGCCAATGTCACCCGCTCGCTCTACGCGGCGCCCAACCGCCTGACGGCGCATCGGCTGGCGAACCTCAACCTGCCGCTCGCCTCCTCGATGCGGGCGCCGGGCGAGGCGGTCGGCATGCTGGCCTTCGAATGCGCCATGGACGAACTGGCCGAGGCGCTGGCCCTCGACCCGATCGCACTGCGCATCCGCAACGAGCCGGCGCAGGACCCGGAGAAGCACGTCCCGTTCTCGACCCGCCAGCTCGTGCCCTGCCTGACGGAGGGCGCGCGCCGCTTCGGCTGGGACAAGCGCAACCCGAAGCCCGCTTCGGTGCGGGACGGGCAGTGGATGGTCGGCACCGGCGTCGCGGCGGCGGCCCGCCTCAACCCGCTCCAGCCGGCGAAGGCGCGGGTGCGCCTCGACCCCGACGGGACGCTCACCGCCCGGATGGCGATGACCGATATCGGCACCGGCACCTACACGATCCTGAGCCAGATCGCCGCCGAGATGCTGGGCGTGAAGGTCTCGGAGGTGCGGATGATCCTCGGCGACACCGCCGATCCGATGTCGTCGGGGTCCGGCGGCTCGTTCGGCGCCGCGTCGTCGGGCTCGGCGCTCTACATGGCCTGCGAGGCCCTGCGCGGGCAGCTCCTGGCGAAGACCGACTTGGAGCCTGCGAACGCGGTCTTCGCGGATAACCGGATCACCTCGGGCAACCGGTCGGCGGCCTTGCGCGACCTGATCGGCCCCGGGCTGGAGGCCGAAGGCGAGATCAAGCCGGGCGAGAACGAGAAGAAGTTCTCGCAGTATTCCTACGGCGCGCATTTCGCCGAGGTCGGGGTCGATGCGGATACCGGCGAGATCCGGCTGCGGCGGATGCTCGGCGTGTTCACCGGCGGACGCATCCTCAACCCCAAGACCGCCCGCTCGCAGGCGATCGGCGGCATGGTGTTCGGCGTCGGCGCGGCCTTGATGGAAGCGGTCGAGGTCGACCCGCGCTACGGCACCTTCGTCAACCACGACCTCGCCGAGTACCACGTGCCGGTCCATGCCGACCTGCCGGAGATCGATGCGGTGTTCCTGCCCGAACTCGACGACAAGGCGAACCCGCTGAAGAGCAAGGGCTTGGGCGAACTCGGCATCTGCGGCGCCGGGGCGGCGGTGGCGAACGCGGTCTACAACGCGACCGGGATCCGGATCCGGGATTACCCGCTGACCCTGGACAAGATCCTGGAGGGTTTCGGCGCGAAGGAGACCGGGCCGCGGCGGGCGTGATGCACGACGGCATCGAGTGTTGCCGGGGCCTGGTTGAGCCGTTTTTGGCAAGAAACATTCGAGACCTTACGGCATCTCTCTCACCTCATCCAGAGCACCTGTTTGAGCGAATTGATCTCCCCAAAAAAGAGCGCAAGCAAAAGAGATCCTATCGTCTCACCTCATCCTGAGGTGCTGCGAAGCAGCCTCGAAGGAGGGCTCCAGGGTTCACAGCGACATCTGGAGCCCTCCTTCGAGGTCAGCCGATCTTCGATCGGCTAACACCTCAGGATGAGGTGGGTGATCGGGATTTCTTCTCAGGCAACAACATCATTTTGGAAAAAATATTTGACGACGTGTTGTAAAATATTTTTTTGCTAATTAATCAAATTTTTAGACATGTTATTGCATCACTAATTTTATATTATTATATTATGCTGGATTGAACGATAATATTAATCCATCCAACCCGGAATACTCACCCCACCCGCAACAACCCGGCCAACGCCGCCACATCCCCCGGATTGTCCGACAACAGCGCGTCGATCTCGCCGTTCGCCAGCGCCCGGACGTGCCGGCAATCGGGCCGGAACCGTGCACCGGCGCAGGTGCAGCGCAGGCGCGGGCCGTCGCGGGTGTCCACCAGCCGCACGTCGTAGGGCGTGCCGGTGCTGCCGCGGACGACGAAATGCAGCAGCGGCGCGCGGCTGCGGCTCGGCGCCACCCCGCGCAGGGCCCGGGCGACGATTCCCTCGGACGACCGCGCACCCTCCCCGGCCCGCTCGCGGGTGAGATTCATGCGGCGGGCCAGACTCGCGATGTCCGGCGCGCCGGCCTCCCGCATGACGGCAAGGGCAATCTCCGCGCAGGCATAGGCGTCCTCGCCGGCATCGTGGTGGCGGAACGTCACGCCGACCCGGGCGGCGAGCGCCGAGAGCCGGTAGGTCCCCTGTCCCTGGCCGCCCTCCCCCGGCCAGTGCCGGCGGGCGAGTTGCACCGTGCAGAGCGAGGTATAGGCCGGCTGCGGCAGTCCATAGGCCTGGAGCGTCGCGGCGAGCACCCCCACATCGAAGCTGGCATTGTGGGCCAGCACCAGGCTGCCGGCGATCTCCGGCAGGAACGGCGCCATCGCCTCCGGAAACGACGGCGCCCGTTCCACGTCCCGCGGCCGGATGCCGTGGACCCGGATGTTGCCGGGCGAGAAGCGCATCTCCGCCGGACGGATCAGCGTTGATTCCCGCCGCACCACCCGGCCGCCCTCGACCCAGGCGAGGCCAACGGCGCAGGGGCTGTCGCGGCGCTCGTTGGCGGTCTCGAAGTCGATCGCGAGGGTGCGGGGGAATGTCATGCCGGCGCTCTCCCCCGCGAAGGCGCCGAATTTCAGGCGCTCGCCACCATCGCCAGCCACTCGTCCTCGGAGACGACCTTGACCCCGTGCTTCTCGGCATCCTTGAGCTTGCTGCCCGCCCCCGGCCCGGCCACCACGAGATCCGTCTTGGCCGAGACCGAGCCCGAGACCTTGGCGCCCAGGCGCTCGGCCGTGGCCTTGGCCTCGCTGCGGGTCATCTTTTCGAGCGTGCCGGTGAACACCACGGTCTTGCCGCTGAACGCCGCCGCTTGCGCAATCGGCGCCGCCCGCTCGGTCTCGACCTCGGCGAGCAACGCCTGTACCGCCGCGACGTTGTGCTCTTCCGAGAAGAACTGGATCAAAGAGGCGGTGGTGACCGCGCCGATCTCGCCGTCATCGGCGAGCGCCCGGTAGGCATCGCCCGGGACCTGCTGCGCCGCGCGCTCCACCGCCGCCCGCACGCCGGCCGAATCGCCGTAGGCCCCGACCAGGGACTCGCGCTGCGGCGCCGACAGGCGGGCCACGGCGCCGCCGGCCAGGAGATCGATCTCCGGGTCCCTGGCGGCGTCGAGCAGCCGGTCGCGGGTGGTGGCGCCGACGCGGTCGAGGCTGGCGAGCGCGATCCAGTCCGGTCCCGGCTGACACTCGGCCGCCGCCGCGACGCCCGCCATCAGGGCCGGCATATCCGAAAAGTGCTTGGCGAGCGCCTTGGCGGTGGCCTCGCCGACCTGCTCGATGCCGAGCGCGAAGATGAACCGGTTGAGCGGGATTTTTCTCCGCGCCTCGACCCCGGCGAGCAGGTTCTTGATCGCCTTGTCCTCGTCGTCCTTCTTCTTGGCGGCCTTCCTGATCTCCTTGCCGGCGGCGAGCGCCCGCTCCGCCGACAAGGCCTGGCGCCGGGCGACCACCGCCGCCTTCAGGGGCTCGAAATCGAGGCGGAACAGGTCGGCGGGCTGGCGCACCAGGCCGGCCTCGAACAGGGTCTCGATATAGGTCTCGCCGAAGCCCTCGATGTCGAAGGCGTTGCGCGAGACGAAGTGCTTCAGCCGCTCCTGGCCTTGCGCCGGGCAGATCAGCCCGCCGGTGCAGCGGCGTACCGCGTCGAGCTTGCCCGTGCGCGGGTTGAGGCCGCGGACCGCATGGCTGCCGCAGGCCGGGCAGGTCTCGGGGAAGCGATAGGGCACGGCCTCCGCGGGGCGATGCTCCAGGACCACGTCGGCGACCTTCGGGATCACGTCGCCGGCGCGCAGCACCACCACGGTGTCGCCGACGCGCACGTCCGACCCTTGCGCCAGATCGACGTCGTCCCGCAGGGTCTGGCCCTTCCAAATCGCGACGCCGCTGCGGATCGGATTGCCGTCGGCATCGACGCCGTGGACGTAATCCTCGTTGTGGAGCGTCGCGTTCGACACCACCACGCCGCCGACCGTGACCGGCTTCAGGCGCGCCAGCGGGTTGAGCGAGCCGGTGCGCCCGACATTGATGTCGATCGCCTCGACCACCGTGGTGGCGCGCTGGGCCGGGAACTTGTGGGCTGTCGCCCAGCGCGGCGCGCGGGCGACGAAGCCGAGGCGGCGCTGGAGCGCGAACGAATCGACCTTGTAGACGACGCCGTCGATGTCGTAGCCGAGATCGGCGCGACGCGCCTCGATCATCCGGTAATGCGCCAGCATCGCCGCCGCGTCCTGGCACAGGACCGTCAGCGGGTTCACCGGCAGGCCCCAGTCGCGAAACGCCTCGATCATCTCGAACTGCGAATCGGCCGGCTGGTCCGACATCTCGCCGGCCGCGTAGGCGAAGAAGCGCAAGGGGCGCGAGGCGGTGATGCTCGAATCGAGCTGGCGCAGCGAGCCGGCGGCGGCGTTGCGCGGATTGGCGAAGAGCGGCTTGCCGGCCGCCTCCTGGCGCGCGTTGATGCCGGCGAAATCGGCGTGCGACAGGTAGACCTCGCCGCGGATCTCGCACACCTCCGGCCAGCCCTCGCCGGCCAGCTCGTCCGGAATCTCCTTGATCGTCCGGACGTTGGCGGTCACGTCCTCGCCGACCTCGCCGTCGCCCCGGGTCGCCGCGGTGACGAGGCGCCCCTGCTCGTAGCGGAGCGACAGGGACAGCCCGTCGATCTTCGGCTCGGCCGTGAAGGCGACCGGCTCATCGCCCGAGAGGCCGAGGAAGCGGCGCACCCGCTCGACGAAATCGCCGATCTCCTCGTCCGAGAAGGCGTTGCCGAGCGACAGCATCGGCACCGCGTGCCGCACCTTGGCGAACTTGTCCGACGCCTTGGCACCGACGCTGGCCGAGGCCTCGCCGGTCCCGGCGAGATCGGGGAAGCGCGCCTCGATCGTCTCCAGCCGGCGCCGCAGGGCGTCGTACTCGGCATCCGAGATCGTCGGCGCATCCTCGCCATGATAGCGCCGGTCGTGCTCCGCGATCTCCGCCGAGAGGGCGGCGTGGAGGCTCTGCGCGCTCTTCGGGTCGAGGTCGTCGGGGGCGGTGTCGCGGGTGGGGGGCATGGACGCTCTTGAACGCGAAGAATCTGGCCGGGCTTGGTAGGCGGCGCGAATCGGGGCCTGTCCTGGCTCAAGGATGGCTTGGATTTCGTTAACCAGGCCACCCCGCGCGGAGAAGACCGCTTCAGGGCCTGTTTGATTGAATCGGCGGCTCTCTCCCACCTTCCACCTCGTCCTGAGGTGCCGGCCGATCGAAGATCGGTTGGCCTCGAAGGAGGACTCCAGGGATTGCAGAGACTTCTGGAGCCCTCCTTCGAGGCTCCCTGGCGGTCGCACCTCAGGATGAGGGTGCGGGTGGGGCATCGCAGGCCAATTTCCAGCCTTTGAAAGGATTGGGCGGTCAAACAGGCACTTCAGATCAGCTTCAACCCGCGGAAGCTCGCATGGCCGTCCCGGCCGACGATGATGTGGTCGTGCACCACGATCCCGAGGGGCCCGGCCACCGCGATGATGTCGCGGGTCATCTTGAT
Organism: Methylobacterium sp. 142-1Y; assembly: GCF_057747795.1. NCBI lineage: Bacteria > Pseudomonadati > Pseudomonadota > Alphaproteobacteria > Hyphomicrobiales > Methylobacteriaceae > Methylobacterium > Methylobacterium sp. 142-1Y. The sequence continues at coordinate 3,700,262 of NZ_CM173224.1, forward strand.
GTCGGCCTGAGACGGGGTCGGATCGCCGGACGGGTGGTTGTGGACCAGGATGAGCGCCGTGGCGGAGAGTTCGAGCGCCCGGCGCACCACCTCGCGGGGATAGACCGGGGTGTGATCGACGGTGCCGCGGCCCTGCACCTCGTCGGCGATCAGGCGGTTGCGCTTGTCGAGGAAAAGCAGCCGGAACTCTTCCCGCTGCGCGAAGGCCATGGCGGCGCGGCAATAGTCGATCACCGCGGCCCAGGACGAGAGCAGCGTCCGCTCTGCCACCGCGCCGCGGGCGAGCCGCCGCCCGGCCGCCTCCATGATCTTGAGGTCGGTGACCACCGACGGCCCGATCCCGTCGATCTCGAGCAAGCGCTCGGCGGGAGCGCTGATCACCTCGGCGAAGCTGCCGAAGCGGGCGATCAGCGCCTTGGCGATCGGCTTGACGTCCCGGCGCGGGATGGCCCGGAACAGCACCAGTTCCAGGAACTCGTAATCCGGCAGCGTGTCGCCCTGCGCGAAACGGGCGCGCAGCCGGTCGCGGTGGCCGTGGTAATGCGGCTCTTCGGCCTTTTCGTGGACCTTGCCGTCCTGCGCCTTGAGGCCGGGTTCCGGCCCGCCGGCCTCCGCGAAACCGGGGGTGGTGCGGCGGGCCATGGCCGTCAGGCGGCGACGGTGTCGCGCGGCTTGTCCAGCCCCTTGGGCGAGAGGGTGAAGATCTCGACGCCGGTCTCGGTCACCGCCACCGTGTGCTCGAACTGGGCTGAGAGCGAACGGTCGCGGGTCACGGCGGTCCAGCCGTCGGCCAGCACCTTCACGGCCGGGCGGCCGAGATTGATCATCGGTTCGACGGTGAAGAACTGCCCGGGCTTCAGGGCGACGCTGTAGCTCGGCTCGACGTAGTGCAGGATGGTCGGCGCGTCGTGATAGGTGCGGCCGAGGCCGTGGCCGCAGAAATCGCGCACCACCGAGCAGCGCTCGGCTTCGGCAAAAGCCTGGATCGCCGCGCCGATGTCGTTGGTGGTGCCGCCCGGCTTGATCGCCGCGATGCCGCGCATCATCGCCTCGTGGGTGATCTCGCACAGGCGCGCGGCCTTGCGCGGCACCTCGCCGACATAGGCCATGCGGCTCGAATCGCCGTGCCAGCCATCGACGATCAGGCAGATGTCGAGGTTGACGATGTCGCCCTCGCGCAGGGGCTTGTCGTTCGGGATGCCGTGGCAGACGACGTGATTGATCGAGGTGCAGATCGATTTCGGATAGCCGCGGTAATGCAGCGAGGCGGGATAAGCGCCGTGATCCATCGCGAAGGTGTAGGCGAGGCGGTCGAGCGCCTCGGTGGTGACGCCCGGCGCCACCGCCTCCATCAGCAGGTCCAGGGCCTCGGCGGTCAGCCGTCCGGCCTTGCGCATCGCCGCGAAGGCCTCGGGGCCGTGGATCGGCGGCTCCTGCCGGCGGCTGTCCTTGACCGCACTCTGCTCGTCACGACTCATCGGGGGCCCGGGATAGGATGCTGGCAGCGCTCTGGATGGCTTTCGATGTAGGCGCTTCCGGCCCCGAAGCCAAGGAGGCACGATTGGGGGAAGGGGCGTCTCAGCGCGGATCGACCCAGGCGCGCGGCCGGGCCGGCGCCGCGGCGGGCGCCCGTTGCGCGACCCGCACCGGCCGCGCCGCGGCCTGGCGCACCGCGTGGTGGCGCCGCACCCGGCGGCCGGCCCGGCGGTGGCCCCTCGCCGATTCGCCCCAGGCGGCGCCGACGACCCCGCCCACCACCGCGCCGATCGGCCCGGCGACGAGGGCGCCCGCCACCGCACCGGCCCCGGCGCCGACCACGGTGCGGCTCTGGGCCTGGGCCGCGGTGGCGCCGAGCGTGGTCGCGCCGCTGAGGGCGAGGAGGAGGGCGAGCCTCGGCAGGAAGCGGGTCACGGGCGATCCTCTCGTGGTCATGAAACCGGTCGGGCGCCCCGATGTCGCAAGACCATGACGAAACCGCGGCGCGTGCGCCGCGCCGGCCCGAACCCCTAGGCGCGGCGGCCCCGAGGGGCTAGGAGAACACGATCTTCCGAGGGCATCTTGCCCCGCAAAGCCAGGAACTCTGAGGCGATGGCAGACAAGGCGGTCCCGCACTTCCACAACCAGGACGGCGTTCCGGTCATCCAGGTCGGCTCGAAGGAGTTCATGTGCATCGGCGCGCTGCCGCCGTTCGACCATCCCCACGTCTTCCTCGACATGGGCGCCGACGACGAGATCATCTGCCAGTATTGCTCGACGCTGTACCGCTACAACCCGGCCCTGAAGGCCGGCACGGCGGAGCCGGCCGCGAGCGTCTGGGACGACCGCGCCCGCCTCGCCGCCGAGTAGACCTTGGCATCGAGCTATCTGCCGGGGAACCGACCGGTCCCGGACCGGCCGGGCCTGCGCATCGCGATCGTCGGGGCCGGCATCGGCGGGCTCACGGCGGCCCTCGCCTTGAGCGCCCGCGGGCACGACGTCACCTTGGTCGAGCGCCGCACCGCCTTCAGCGAGGTCGGGGCGGGCCTGCAGCTCTCGCCCAATGCCAGCCGGATCCTGACCGAGCTCGGCCTCGGGCTGCCCCTGCGCCGCGTTGCCGGCGAGCCGGCCCGGGTGCGGATCCGGAGCCTGACGCATGCCCGCGCGATCGGCGAGATCGCACTCGGCGAGGCCATGCGCGAGCGCTTCGGCGCGCCCTACTGGGTGGTGCATCGGGCCGACCTCCAGACCATCCTGCTCGAGGCCGCCCGCGGCCGGCCGGGCATCCGGCTCCTGATCGGCCGCGCCGTCACCGGGGTGCAGGAAGCTGCGTCGGGCACCACCCTGACGCTCGCCAGCGACGGCGGCCGCACCGAGACCCTCGACTCCGACCTCGTGGTGGCGGCCGACGGGGTGCGCTCGTCCCTGCGGGCCCGGCTCGACCGGCGCCCGTTGCGCCCCCGCGGCGAATCCGCTTGGCGCGCCACCCTCCCCCGCGAGGCGGTACCGCCCGAGTTCCTGGCCGACGAGACCGGCCTGTGGCTCGGCCCCGGCCGGCACGTGGTGCATTACCCGATCAATGGCGGGCGCCGGCTCAACCTCGTGGCGGTCGTGCCGGACAAGGAGCGCAGCGAGGATTGGGGCGCCCGCGGCGAGCCCTCCCGCCTGCGCGCCGCCTTCGCCGACGCCGCCCCGCCGCTCTCCGGCCTGCTCGCCCGGCCCGAATCCTGGCTGGTCTGGTCCCTGGTCGACCGCCCGGCGGCCCGCCCGATGGCCCGCGGCCGGATCGCGCTGCTCGGCGACGCCGCCCATCCGGTGCTGCCGTTCCTGGCGCAAGGCGCGGCCCTGGCGATCGAGGATGCCGCGGTGCTCGCCGCCTGCCTCGACCCCGGCGATTCCGTGCCGGCGGCGCTGTCCCGCTACGCCAAGGCCCGGGCCGAGCGGGTCGCCACCATCCAGGCGCACGCTCGCCGCAACGGCCGGATCTACCACGCCGGCACCCTGGTCTCGGCCGCCCGCGACGTGGTGATGGGGCGCTTGGGTGCGGAGCAGATGACCGAGCGCTATGCGTGGCTCTACGGCTGGCGGCCGCTCGGGCCGGCGTGAACAAAGCTGCCCGGGAAATAGACCTCCACAACCAAATGCGGAATCCCTCTCCCACACGGGCGACTGCGTTCAACCATCTTGATCCGACACGTCTCCCCGCTTGAAAGTCGCGCGCCTCCCCTCCCCCTTGTGGGGAGGGGTATGGGGGTGGGGGTGGTGCCGGATAGAGCGAGGCGGTGCCTCCTGCACCACCCCCACCCCTAACCCCTCCCCACAAGGGGGAGGGGAAAGCGCCATTCTTTTAACCGGACAGCCTTGCGGCTCAGAGCCCTTGATCTGCGCCCCGCACCCCGCTAACCCGGACGGGCTGGGCTAAGCACCCGCGCGGACGTGGCGGAATCGGTAGACGCACGAGACTTAAAATCTTGCGACCTCTGGTCGTGCGGGTTCGAGTCCCGCCGTCCGCACCAAGTGCTCGTTTCAACACTACGAAATGCGGCATAGAATCGAACAAAGCCACGGATAAATCTGGACCCCGCTGCGGACGGCTCCTCTGGAAAAAAGCAGCTAACTAATATTAATATTTTGGCGCATATTAGAAGCAATAAAGAAAATAAATTTTAATAAAATTAGACTTTATTTTATAAATTGCGATGTATGATTTATTTTGAGGTATGATTGTTTGCATTCATATCGATGCGACATATTTCCCCAAGATCGCTCCAATAACAGTGAAGGCGTTGTTTGTTATATTTTATACGAGCGCTGCAATGTCAAGAAATACTTAATGACTCGGAACCAGAGCCTCCGACCCAGATCGTAAAGGCGATAGAATTTCGAAAGGTGATAAAAGTTATGAGCGTCCCTGAAGAAAGAATACCGATAGGAAAAACATTCAGTCGGCGGGAAGCAGTAGAAGCTCAAATTAACGCGGCAATTTTTCTATTCTTCAGCGGGAATTACCCCGCCGCTGTAAATTTGGCCTTAGCCGCAGAGGATGCTATGCCAGAATCGGAAGAGCCATACATATTTCTTGTTATCCAGAAACACAGCAACGAAATGTCAAAGGAGATAAATGGGTTAAAAAATTGGCTAAAACATAAGAAAGACGAGGAATATATCAACATCAGAGAGTTTGAGGTTGTCCTAGCAATTGATAGATCAGTTAGTAAATTCATTGCGGTTTATAAAAACACCACAAAAAATCATGGATATATATTTTCAGTGGCGGAAAATCCATGGATACTAATTTTGTTCAAATAACATTTACATTTAGAGCGCCTATATAAACCGCCTTCGCTCCTGCTATTTCAACCACTTAGCGGGTGCCGGGGCGGGTTAAGTTAGGGGCTCTTATATATGTCAGCGTTTTTTATTGAGTGTGCGACCTATTAAATAATACATTATAATTTTATTCTGCAAACGTCGCATTCGCGCCTCAATCGATCGCGACATCAATTATTTTATCAACTTTAGCCAATTGATCTTCATTAAATCTAGAAAGCTTTGTATATATTTTAGAAAGTATGCGCGCCCTTTCTCCGTTTGCAGACACAATTGGCCCTTCGCCGAAGAAGGCACTCTCAGGAAAATTCAATATTTCTGCGAGCCTTTCGATAGTGGAAAATGACGGAGAGGCTACTCCACGCTCGATCTTACTGATCATCTCCATAGAAAGTGCCGTTTTCTCCGCGAGATCAGCTTGCGTCAAGCGTCGCGATTTACGGCAATTTCGTAAGTTTGTTCCGAAAATGACTGCAAGGGACACGCGCTACCTCCGCGCAGCGACCCTCTGCGGGGGAGGCCAATGGCTGAAGGGAATGGTGTTGCGATCAGCGTGATATAAGTAATATAATTACTAAAATTGCGATGTACGCATAAGGATTACGGGTCATGCCCGATTGGGTCTGGAGCCCCCTCCGATGGGCGTTGGTTGCCGTAGCTGTCTCCCCCATCGCGCTCGCCCTCGGCTGGGCGCTGATCGAAGGGCTCCTCCTCCCCCGCCTGATCCCGCGCGAGGCCATCGACGCGCTCGCCGAAACGACGATGCGGGAGCATCCCGAAGATCCGGAGGGCTGGGCGTTCCGGGAGGAGCACGCGGCCTGGGTCCGCAGCCGGGCGGTCGAGCAGGGACGATGGCGTCGGGTGCGGCGGCGGATCAGGGCGAGGATGCGGGAGGAAGAGGCGTCGCGCGCGGCGTGGAATCGAGGCGGCGTGTGAGGCGGAGCAGGTCTCCGCCTTCCCTTGGGGCAGGGCTATCCGGGGGAAGGTGTGCCGCACCTCCCCTCTCCAGGCGATGCCGGGCAAGCCCGGCATCGCCTGGAGAGGGGGTCCCGCGCTTGATGTTAAAGAAAAGTTTTCCCGGACATCCCTGCCGCAGAGGGTGGAGGGTTCGGGCGCGGCGGCCGTCGCTCCCGCATCGCGCCGATCACCCGGACCACCGCCTTCCGCACCTCCTCGAGGACCAGCACGAGGCTGGCGACGGCGGTGCAGAACAGCCAGTCGCCGGCGCTCAGGGGCACGGTCGAAAAGCCCCGCTGGAGCACGGGAAGGGAGACGACGGCGACCTGGAGCAGGAGCGAGACGCCGATCGCGGCCCAGAGCCAGCGGTTCCGGAACAGGCCGGCAAAGGCGCTCGCCTGCGCCGAGCGGGCGTTGAGGGTGTTGAAGAGCTGGCACAGGACGAGGGTCGTGAAGGTCATCGTCTGCGCGTAGGCCAGGCTGCCCTGACCCGCGACGAGCCCGCCGGGCAGGCAGGCATCGAGCACGAACAGGCTGCACCCCGCGGTCACGAGGCCGACGAAGCCGAGGCTCCAGGCCATCGCGCCGGTCAGCACGCCCTCGGCCCGGGGGCGCGGCGGTTGCATCATCGCGTCCGGATCCGCCGGGTCGAGCGCGAGGGCCAGGGCCGGGGCGCCGTCGGTGACGAAGTTGATCCACAGGATCTGCGTCGCCAGGAGCGGCAGCACCAGTGCGCCGGACGCGGCGGGCAGGCCGAGGACGGGGGCCAGCACCACGCCGAGGGCCATCGTCGCCACCTCGCCGAGATTCGACGACAGCAGGTAGCGCAGCACCTTGCGGATGTTGGCAAAGATCGCCCGCCCCTCCTCGATCGCCGCCACGATGGTGGCGAAGTTGTCGTCGGCGAGCACGATGTCGGCGGCCTCGCGGGAGACGTCGGTGCCGGTCACCCCCATGGCGATGCCGATCTCCGCCGCCTTCAGGGCGGGGGCGTCGTTCACGCCGTCGCCGGTCATGGCGACGACGAGGCCGTTGCGCTGGAGCGCCCGGACGATTCCCAGCTTGTGCGCGGGCGCGACGCGGGCATAGACCGAGACATGGCGCACCGCCGCGGCGAGGGCCTCCGGCGACAGCGCGTCGAGCTGCGCCCCGGTGAGGACGGTGCCGTCGCCCGGGAGGCCGATCTCGGCCGCGACCGCGGCGGCGGTGCGCGGATCGTCCCCCGTCAGCATGATCGGCCGGATACCGGCGGCGAGCGCCCGGGCCACCGCTGCGCGCGCCTCCGGGCGGGGCGGATCGCTCATGCCGATCAGGCCGAGGAAGACGAGATCCCGCTCGATCGATTCGTCCGGCGCCGCGTCGTCGCCCGCCGGCAGGGAGCGGTCGGCGACGCCCAAGGTCCGCAGGCCGCGTCCGGCGAGCCCTGCGCCGGCAGCCAGGATCGCCTCGCGCCGCTCCGGCGTGAGCGGCCGGTCCCGCCCGTCGGCGCGCTCGTGGGTGCAGCGCGCCAGCACCGTGTCGGGGGCGCCCTTCACGGCGACGAGCCGGCGCCCGTCGTCGCGGTGGAGCGTGCTCATCCGCCGGCGCTCGGACGAGAACGGAATCTCGGCGAGGCGGGCGAAGCGGCGCGCGAGGGCGTCGGGATCGAGCCCGGCCGCCTGCGCGGCGAGGAGCAGGGCCCCTTCGGTCGGATCGCCCTGGATGGTCCAGGCGCCGTCGCGCCGTTGCAGCACGGCGTCGTTGGCGAGCGCGCCCGCGCGCAAGGCCCGCTCCACCTCGCGGCGGCGCGCCTCGTCGCGGTCGAGGCCGGCCGGGGCGGGATCGAACGCGGTGGGTCCGCTCGCGGTCAGAACCGTGCGGACCGCCATCCGGTTGCGGGTGAGCGTGCCGGTCTTGTCGGAGGCAATCACCTCGGCCGAGCCCAGGGTCTCCACCGCCGCGAGCCGGCGCACGATCGCCCGCCGCCGCGCCATGCGCAGCACGCCGAGGGAGAGGGACGCGGTCACGACCGCCGGCAGGCCCTCCGGGACCGCCGCCACCGCGAGTGCCACCGCCAGGATCAGCGTATCGAGCAGGGCCGGAAGCGTCCGGACCCGGTCCGCCAGGATGATGGTCGCCGCCAGGGCGGCGGCGATGGCGAGGACCGCCAGCCCGAGCCGCCGGCCGAGCCGGGCGAGCGCCGCCTGGAGCGGGGTGGCCTCCTCCGGCGTCTCGTCGAGCAGGCCGGCGATGCGCCCGAGCTCGGTCCGCATCCCGGTCGCCGTCACCACGCCCACGCCCCGCCCGGCCGCGACCGTGGTGCCGCTGAACACCAGGGTGCGACGCTCCGCCAGGCTCGCGTCACCGGCGAGCGGCGCGGTGTCCTTTGGCACCGGCAGGCTCTCGCCGGTCAGGGCGGCCTCGTTCGTGCGCAAGGCGCTCGCCGCGATCAGGCGAGCATCGGCGGGGATCGCGTCGCCTTCCTCGATCCGGACGATGTCGCCGGGCACCAGCCCGGTCGCCGGGATCTCCTCCCGCCTCCCCTCGCGGACGACCCGGGCCCGGGCCGCCGATAGCCGCCGCAGGGCCGCGATGGCCTGCATCGCCCGCGCCTCCTGGACGTAGCCCATCGCACCGTTGAGGAGCACGATGCCCAGGATGGCGAGAGCCTCGAAGGGCAGGCTCGCTCTCCCTGTCCCCGCCCGCACCGAGTCCTGGAGCCAGACGCCCGCCGAGACGAGGGCGGCGGCCACGAGCAGCAGCACCAGCGGATCGGTGAATTGCGCCATCAGCCGGCGCCAGGCCGGAACCGGCGGCCGGGCGCGGAGCGCATTCGGGCCGAAGCGCTCCGCCCGGGCGCGCACCGCGTCGCGGCTCAGGCCGGAGGCGGGATCGACACCGAGGGCAGCCAGGACCGCGTCCGTGGACAGGCCTTCGGGCGCACCCGGGCCGGCATGGGGACGGGCCGTCGTCGTCTGCTCGCTCACCCGATCCCTCCCTCGGCCGATCTCCAGGCGGCGCCCGCCCACACTCGATGCGTGACGGGGCTGGGTGTCGTTGATCCAGGGCAACAGGGGCGGATGGCCCGTCGGCGTGAGCCCGGCTCGCAGGACGCCGAGTCCTTGGGGCGCGTGCCGCCCCGGCAGAACGAGCGCCTCCCGCCCCGCTTGACCAACCGGCCGGTCGGTCAATAATGGGAGCATAACGAAGGGAGGACGCCATGCGGCTGGAGAGCTACGTCCAGGGACGCTGGATCGCGCCGGGGGGAGACTGGACCGGCATCCGCAGCGCCGTGACCGGCGCGGTGGTGGCGGAGGTCGGCGGCGGCGGTCTCGATATGGCCGAGGTGCTGGACCATGCCCGCCGGGTCGGCGGTCCGGCCTTGCGCCGCCTCACCTTCCACCAGCGCGCCGAGATGCTGAAGCGGCTCGCCACCTATCTCAACGAGCGCCGGGACGGGCTCTACGCCCTGTCGCACCAGACCGGGGCGACCCGCGCCGACAACCTGATCGACATCGACGGCGGAATCGGCACTCTCTTCGTCTACGCCTCGAAGGGGCGGCGCGAATTGCCGAACGCCACATTCCTGATCGACGGAGCGGTGGAGCCGCTGTCGCGGGGCGGCAGCTTCGTCGGGCGCCACGTGATGACGGCGCGGAGAGGCTGCGCCGTCCACATCAACGCCTTCAACTTCCCGTGCTGGGGCCTGCTCGAGAAGCTCGCGCCCGCGATCCTCGCCGGCGTGCCGGTGGTGACGAAGCCTGCAACCATCACGTCTTACGTCGCCCACGCGCTGGTGCGGCTGATCGCCGAATCCGGCATCCTGCCCGAGGGCGCGCTGCAATGCGTGGTCGGCCCGACCGGCGACCTGTTCGATCACCTGACCGGCCAGGACGTGGTGTCGTTCACCGGCTCGGCCGAGACCGCGCAGACTCTCCAGCGCCATCCGGTCATCGCCCGCGAGGCGGTGCATTTCGTCGCCGAGCGCGACTCGCTCAACGCGGCGATCCTCGGCCCCGATGCCGGGCCCGGCACGCCGGAATTCGACCTCTACGTCAAGGAGGTCGCCAAGGAGATGACCGTCAAGGCCGGGCAGAAATGCACGGCGATCCGCCGGGCGCTGGCGCCGCGCCAGCATGTGCCGGCGGTGATCGAGGCGCTCAAGCAGCGCCTCGCCGGGGTCACGATCGGCGATCCCGCCCGCGAGGACGTGCGGATGGGCCCTGTGGTCGGCCTGTCGCAGCGCCGCGACGTGCTCGCCCGGGTCGAGGCCTTGCGGGGGGAGGCCGAGCTGGTCTTCGGCGATCCGGCGCGCCTCGCGGTGGCGGGGGCGGATCCTGAGACCGGCGCCTTCCTGCCGCCGATGCTGCTCCACTGCGCCGACCCGCTCCGGGCCCGGCAGGTGCATGAGCTGGAGGCCTTCGGCCCGGTCTGCACCGTGATGGGCTATGACGGGCTGGAGGCGGCGGCGGCGCTCGCCAATCGCGGCGGAGGGAGCCTCGTCGCCTCGCTCTACACCCACGACCCGGCGGCGGCGGCGGAACTGGTCTTCGGCGTCAGTCCCTATCACGGTCGCCTCGTCGTCCTCGACCGCGACTGCGCCAAGGAGCAGACCGGCCACGGCTCGCCGATGCCGCACATGATGCATGGCGGCCCCGGCCGGGCCGGCGGCGGCGAGGAGCTGGGCGGCGTGCGGGCCTTGTCCCACTACATGCAGCGCACGGCGCTGCAGGGCTCGCCCGCGATGCTGACCCGGATCACCCAGAGCTGGATCAAGGGCGCGCCGGAAACAATCCTGCCCGAGCACCCGTTCCGCTGCCACTTCGAGGACCTGGAGATCGGCCGCAGCTTCCACTCGGCCGAGCGGGTGATCACGCTTCAGGACATCGAGCATTTCGCTCGATTCACCGGCGACACCTTCTACGCCCATATGAGCGAGGAGGCGACGAAGGGGCACCCGTTCTTCCCCGGCCGGGTGGCGCACGGCTACCTGCTCCTGTCCTTCGCCGCCGGCCTGTTCGTCGATCCCGATCCGGGCCCGGTTCTCGCCAATTACGGGCTCGACTCGTTGCGCTTCCTCAAGCCGATCCAGCCCGGCGAGGCGATCCGGGTGCGGCTCACCGCCAAGGAGAAGTCGCCGCGCAACGCGCAATACGGCGAGGTGCGGTGGGACGTGGAGATCCGGACGGCCGCCGACGAAACGGCGGCGACCTACGAATTGCTGACGATGAACGCGATGCGGGGAGCGTGAGCGCGCAGTTCGTCCTCAATCCGGCACCGTGATCCCGCGCAAATCCGCCTTCGGCTCGGGAAATCGCGGGTCCATCGCTTCCAGCGTGCCGGCGATCAGCCGGGCCACCGCGAGGTTGCGGAACCACTTGCGGTTGGCCGGCACCACGTGCCAGGGCGCGAGCCGCGTGCCGCAGAGCGTCAGCGCGTCCTGGAACGCCGCCTGGTAGGAATCCCAGGCCTCGCGCTCGACGAGGTCGGCGGGGTCGAACTTCCAGTTCTTGGTCGGGTCGGCGAGGCGGCTCTCGAGCCGCTCCTTCTGCTCCGCCTTCGAGATGTGCAGGAAGATCTTGAGCACCGTGGTGCCCGAGAGGGTGAGCAGGCGCTCGAAATCGTTGATGAGGTCGTAGCGCGGCCGCCACAGCGCCTCGGGCACCAGCTGCTTGACCCGGACGATCAGCACGTCCTCGTAATGGCTGCGGTTGAACACCCCGATCATGCCGCGGGCCGGCACCTCGCGGTGGTAGCGCCAGAGGAAATCGTGGTCGAGCTCTTCGGCGCTCGGCGTCTTGAACGACGACACCCGGCACCCTTGCGGGTTCACGCCCTCGAAGACGTGGCGGATCGTCCCGTCCTTGCCGCCGGTATCGATCGCCTGGAGCACCACCAGCAGGCTGCGCTTGCGCTCGGCATAGAGCCGTTCCTGCAGCGCCTGGATGCGGGCGCGCACCTCGACCAGCTCGGCTTCCGCCGCCGCCTTGCCGTCGGAGGAACCCGGCGCGTCCGGGTCGATCTCGGCGAGCCGGCACGGCGCCTCGGGCCGGAACTGGACGATTCCCGGCGGCGGGACCGGGATCGTCGCGCCGTGCTCGGCGAGGAAGCCCGGGCTCGCCTCCGCCAGCGATCCGGCCTCGCTCGCCCAGGCGGCGGAGGACGGGCGCGGATGGCCGGGGAGCGAAACCGGCTTGTCTTTCGGGTTCTTCTTCGACATCGGGAAGCGGGGACTCCGGCAGGGACGGCTTCGTGCGACGGATGACAGCAAGATCAACGGCGGCCAAGCGGGGCCGTTCCGCGAGGTGCGACCGGTGACGCGCGCGCCGCTCTACTTCGTGCGCCACGGCGAGACCGACTGGAACGCCGAAGGCCGCCTCCAGGGACAGCGCGACACGGCCCTCAACCGCAAGGGCCACGCCCAGGCCGCGGAGGCCGGCGAACGTCTGGCGGCCCTGCTGGGCACCGGCATCGGCGACCTGCCCTATGTCGCCAGCCCGATGGAGCGCACCCGGCACACCATGGAGGGCCTGCGCACTGCGCTCGGCCTCGATCCCGCCGGCTACACGATCGATCCGCGCCTGCGCGAGATCGGCTTCGGCGCCTGGGAGGGCCTGACCTGGAAGGAGGTCCGGCGCTCGGACCCGGCCCGGTCCCAGGCCCGCGACCGCGACCGCTGGGCCTTTTGCCCGCCGGGCGAGGGCGCCGAGAGCTACGCCATGGTGGCCGAGCGGGTGCGCCCGCTCCTCGACTCCCTCGACCGCCCGACCATCGTCGTGGCGCATGGCGGCGTCGCCCGGGCGGTCATGGTGGCGTTGGGGACGGCCTCGACCGAGGAGGCGCCCCACCTGGAGATCCTCCAGGGCCGAGTCCTGGTCTTCGAGGCCGGCACCCGGCGCTGGGCCTGAGGACCCGGATTTCTGCCCGGGCGTGCCTTGAACCGGCCCCGGTTCTCGTCCACCTCCCGCCTGCCCGAGATCGGGACGCATGCGGCACGAGAGCCCGGTTCCGGCCCTGTGCCTTGATGTCAACGGCCCGCCCGGGCCAGCGGAGTCGCTTGATGAACCACACCGCCGGGACCGTCCGCACGCCCACCGGGACGAGCCAGCCGGTCGTCCCGCCCGCAGGCGCGGCGGTGCTCCGCGGCCCCGTACGGCCGGACCTGATCCGCGACGAGGTGCTGGCCGAGGTCTTTCGCGACACCGCCCGGGCGCGGCCCGACCACGCCGCGCTCATCGACGCGGCGAGCGGCACCGATCAGGCCTCGCGCGCCCGCCTGTCCTATGCCGAGGTCGACCGGCGCTCGGACGCGATCGCCTCGGGCCTCGCTTCACGCGGCATCAAGCCCGGCGACGTGGTCGGCCTGTGGATGGCGCGCTCGCCCGACCTGCTGGTGGCGCAGATCGGCATCACCAAGGCCGGCGCCGCCTGGCTGCCCTTCGACGCCGAGGCGCCCTCGGACCGGGTCGCTATCTGCCTGAAGGATGCCGAGGCGAAAGCCCTGGTGACGTCCGCGGCGCTCAAGGACAAGGCGCCGACCGAGGCCTGCCCGGCCCTGACCCCGGACGAGATCGCCGCCCAGGCGAGCGGCCCGGCGCCGGACCTGCGGGCCGCCGGCCTCACCCCCGAGCACCCGGCCTACCTGATCTACACCTCGGGCTCGACCGGCGTGCCGAAGGGCATCGTCATCAGCCACCGCAACATCTGCCACTTCCTGCGCTCGGCCAACGACCTCTACGGCGTCACGGGCGACGACGTGGTGTTCCAGGGTGCGTCCGTCGCCTTCGATCTCTCGATGGAGGAGATCTGGGTTCCGTATCTGGCCGGCGCGACCCTGTTCGTGGCGAGCCCGGCCCAGATGGGCGATGCCGAGGCCCTGCCCGACATCCTGATCGAGGCCGGCATCACCGTCCTCGACACGGTGCCGACCCTGCTCGGCCTGATGACCAAGGACGTGCCCGCCTTGCGGCTGATCCTGCTCGGCGGCGAGGCTCTCCCCGAGCCGCTCATCGCCCGCTGGGCCACCGGCTCGCGAAAGCTGTTCAACACCTACGGGCCGACAGAGGCGACCGTGGTGGCGACCGCCGCCGAGATGAAGCCCGGCGACCCCGTCACGATCGGCGGGCCGATCGCCAACTACACCGCCTACATCGCCGACGAGGCCCTGAACCTGGTCGGGCCCGGCGTGCAGGGCGAACTCCTGATCGGCGGTCCCGGCATCGCCAAGGGCTACCTCGCCCGGCCGGAACTGACGGCGGAAAAGTTCGTCGCCAACCCGTATGGCGGCAATAGTTCGGACCCGGTGCTCTATCGCTCGGGCGACGCGGTCTCGCTGGATCACGCCGGCCGCATCGTCTTCCACGGCCGCATCGACGACCAAGTGAAGGTTCGCGGCTTCCGGGTCGAGCTCGGCGAGATCGAATCGCGGATCCGGGTGCAGCCGGGCATCGCCTCGGCGGCGGTGGTGCTGCGCCAGGATGACGGCGTCGACCGGCTCGTCGCCTTCGTGGTTCCCGAGCGGGGCGCCGAGTTCGATCGCGGCCGGCTGCGTTCGGCGCTCGCCGAGACGATGCCGCCCTACATGATCCCGGCGCATTTCGAGGTGGTGGAGAGCCTGCCCGTGCTCGCCGCCTCCGGCAAGGTCGACCGCAAGGCGCTTCGCGCTCGGCCGCTCGCCGTGGTCGAGACCTCCGGCGAGCAGGAGGAGCCCCGCGACGAGACGGAAGCCGCTTTGCTCGCCGCCGCCCACACGGTGTTCGGCAACCAGCCGATCCCGTTCGAGGCCGACTTCTTCAACGATCTCGGCGGGCACTCGCTGCTCGCCGCGCGCTTCGTCTCGGCGGTGCGCACGGTGCCGGCGCTCGCCGCCATCACCCTCCAGGACGTCTATAACGGCCGCACCTTGCGGGCGATGTCCGAGACCCTGATCGAGCGGACCGGCGGCGCGGGCGCGGCGGCCGCGACCCACGACCTGTCGTTCGCGCCGCCGCCGCTCATGCGCCGCTTCCTGTGCGGCCTGGCGCAAGCCGCCGTGCTGCCCTTCGTGATCGCGCTCGCCACCGCGCAGTGGCTCGGCATCTTCGTCACCTACCTGCTCATCACCGGCGGAGAACTCGGCTTCTTCTCCGAGATGGCGGTGCTGCTGCTGGTCTATATCGGCCTCAACGCCGCCACGGCGCTGATCGCCATCGCGGTGAAGTGGCTGGTGCTGGGGCGGACGAAACCCGGACGCTATCCGCTCTGGGGCACCTACTATTTCCGCTGGTGGCTGACCCAGCGCCTGACGCCGCTGGTCCACGTCAAGTGGCTCCAGGGCTCGCCGATGATCCGCATCTACCTGCGGCTGCTCGGGGCCAAGATCGGCGAGGACGCGCTGATCTCCGACATCGAGATCGGCGCGCCGGACCTCGTCAGCATCGGGCGCGGTGCCTCGCTCGGCGGCCGGCTGACGCTCGCCAATGCCGAGGTGGTCGGCAACGAGCTGATCATCGGACCCGTCTCGATCGGCGACGACGTCGCCATCGGCACCTCCTGCGTCGTCGGCTACGACACCCGCATCGAGGATCACGCGGAACTGGCCGACCTCACCACCGTGCCGTCGGGCACCGTGGTCGGCCGCGCCGAGGCCTGGGACGGTTCGCCCGGCCGCAAGGTCGGCATGGTCGATCTCTCGGACATCCATCCGGAGCCCGAGGTCTCGGGCCAGCGCCGGGCGGTGTTCTTCGCGATCTACGCCGTGCTGCTGGCGGCGATTCCGGCGGTCGGCCTGCTGCCGATCTTCCCGGCCTTCTACATCTTCGACCAGATCAGCGATTCGCTGGCGACGATGACCGACGTGGATTACCACTGGTACCTGCCGTTCCTGACCTGGCCGACGGCGATGCTGATGACCGCCGGCACGGTCGGGCTGATCGCCGGCATCCGCTGGCTGGTGCTGCCGCGCCTGCGCGAGGGCAGCTACTCGATCCATAGCGGCGTCTACCTGCGCAAATGGGCGGTGGCGCTCGCCGCCGAGGTGACGCTGGAAACCCTCTCGTCGCTCTTCGCCACGGTCTACATGCGGGCCTGGTACCGGCTGATGGGCGCCGGAATGGGCCAGGGCGCCGAGATCTCCACCAACCTCGCCGGCCGCTACGACCTCGCGGAAGTCGGCCCGCGCAACTTCATCGCCGACGAGGTCGTCTACGGCGAGGAGGAGGTGCGCCGCGGCGTGATGGAGCTGGCCCCGGTCCGCACCGGCGCCCGGGTCTTCGTCGGCAACGACGCGGTGGTGCCGCCCGGCGCCATCATCCCGGACGACGTGCTCATCGGCATCAAGTCGAAGCCGCCGGCCAACGACCGCATGGCGCCCGGCGAGACCTGGTTCGGCTCGCCGCCGATCAAGCTGCCGGTCCGCCAGAAGGTCGATCTCGGCCAGGCCCAGACCTTCGAGCCCGGGATCTGGCCGCGGGTCCGCCGCGGCGTGTTCGAGGCCTTCACCTCCTCGTTCTCGCCGATGCTGTTCATCACCTTCGCCATCCTGGCGATCGACTTCGTATTCTACCCGGCCATCCTCGCCGGCGACTGGTCGGGCCTCGCCATCAGCTTCGTCGCCACCAGCGTGGTGATCGCGGTGCTGCAGACCCTGGTGGTCATCGCCGTGAAGTGGCTGCTGATGGGCCGCTACGAGCCCGGCATGCACCCGATGTGGTCATGGTGGGCGATGCGCACCGAGGCGGTGGCGGTGATGTACTGGGGTCTCGCCGGCAAGGTGCTGCTCGAGCACCTGATGGGCACGCCGTTCCTGCCCTGGGTGCTGCGGCTGTTCGGCACCCGCACCGGCGAGGGGGTGTGCCTGCTCGCGACCGACATCACCGAGTTCGACTGCGTCACCATCGGCGACTTCGCCTCGGTCAACCGGATGTCGGCGCTCCAGACCCACCTCTACGAGGACCGGGTGATGAAGGTCGGCCGGGTCGAGGTCGGCCGCGGCGTCAGCGTCGGCGCCTTCGCGACGGTGCTCTACGACACCAAGGTCGGCGACTACGCCCAGCTGCGTCCGCTCACCATCGTGATGAAGGGCGAGAGCATCCCGGCCAATTCCCGCTGGGAGGGCGCGCCGGCGGTGCCGGTGGTGCATCAGGCGATGGCGGCGGAGTAGGGTCGCCACGCGCGAACCCTCCCCCCTCTGCGGGGGAGGGTGCCCGGCGGAGCCGGGCGGGAGAGGGGAACCACGGTTCCGGAATTGACTGAACCGCTCTGAAGGGCGCCCTCCCGACCACCGTCGCGCTGCCCCTCTCGGCGGGACTTCGTCCCGCTGCGCTCACTGCGTTCGCCACCCTCCCCCCGCAGAGGGGGTGAGGGTTGTTGCGCGGCGGCCGTCGCTCCCACTTGGTGAGGTCGGTCCGTTTGCCGGATTGATCGACGCAACCGCTCGAACAGCCCCTCAGCCCAGAACCCCCTCCCGCTCCGCCCCGGCCCGGATCAACTCCGCCACCAGCTCCGGCTTCTCCTCGTGGGCCAGGTGCCCGAGGCCGCGCAGCAATTCGACTTTGGCCCGGCCGCCGAGGCGGTCGGCGAGGGCGAACGACACGTCGGGGGCGATGGTGCGGTCCTGGCCGCCGACGATCAGCAGGAGCGGGCCCGCGAGGCGGGGCAGGTCGCGGTCGAGGGGGACGAGGTCCCAATGCGCCATCATGCCGAGGGCGCCTGCGACGTGGCCGGGAGTCTGGAACAGGCGCCGGTACAGGTCGAGGCCGGTCCGGTCGAGGGCCGAGCCGGTGCCGTGGATCAGCCGCTCCACCGCCGCCCGGTCGGCCGACCAGGCGAAGACCCGTGGCGTCACCGGGTTGAGGAACAGGGCGCGGGCCATCGCCGGGAAGATGAAGCCGGCCATGCCCGGAAAGGGCTTCAGCGCCGCGTTGAGCCCGACGAGGAGGCGCGGCGCCAGGGCGCCGTCGAGGCAGAGCCGCGCCAGGATCGCGGCGCCCGCGGAATGGCCCGCCGCGACCTCCGGCCGAGCATCGAGGACGCGCAGCAACTCGGCGAGCGCCCGGGCCATGCGCGGCAGCGAGGGCGTTCGCAGCGGATCGGTGAAGCCGTGACCCGGCAAGTCGGGGGCGATCACCCGGAAGTCGCGGGCGAGCAGCGGCATGAGCCCGCGCCAGGAATGGGTCGCCGCACCCGTGCCGTGGACGAGGAGCAGGACCGGGCCCTCGCCCGCCTCCTGCACGTGCCAGGTCAGGCCGCCGGCCGAGACGAAGCGGCTCGCCTCGCGGTTCGGCCAGTCGCGGCCTGCCCGCGCGAAGACGGGCCTGTCGTCGGAGCGCGCCATCGCGGTCAACAAGCAGGGGCCGCTTCGCGCACGGCCTGCGTCAGGCGCGCGGCGTCGGCGAGCGGCATCGCCAGGTAGCGCGCCGCCATCGCGGCGGCGAGCGCCCTCGCAGAATCCTGCGGGCGGGCGGCGGTGTCGATCACGAGCGCCCGCGTGCCCTCGGCGGCGAGCGCCCGGGCCGCCGCGAGGGCATCCGCCGCGGCCTGCGCCCGGCCCGGCGCGCCGGAGCGGTCGACATTGGCCCGGCCGTCGGTGAGGAGCAGCACGACCGGGCTTCGGCCGCTGCGGCGCTCGGCGGCGGCGAGCCGGCCCGCCGCCGCGATCCCGGCCGCGAGCGGGGTGCCGCCGCCACCCGGCAGGGAGGCGAGCGCACGCTTGGCCCGTACCAGCGAGCGGGTCGGGACCAGCAACAGGTCGGCGCCGCGGCCCCGGAAGGCCACCAGGGCGACCCGGTCGCGCCGGACGTAGCATTCGGCGAGCAGTGATTCGACCGCCCCCTTGGCCTCGGCCAGGCGTTCGAGGGCGGCGGAGCCGGAGGCATCGACCGCGAAGATCGTGGTGGTCTCGCGCTTCTGCACCAGGCGGCGGATGCGCAGGTCGTCGGCCGTGATCCGCAGGCGCGCCTCGCCCTCGCCCCGGCGCAGGCGCTGCCAGGGAGCGGCGGCCCGCAGGGTCTCGATCAGGGCGAGGCGCCCGCGGCGCGGATCGCCCGGCCGGGTCCCGACCGGCCGGCCGCGCTGGGCCGAGGCGGCGGCGCCCATGCGGCCGGCGCCCGGGCTGCGGGTGCGCGGTCCGCCTCCCGCGACGAGGCGGGCGAGGAGGCCGGGCGGCAGGCTCGCGGCCGCGGCGGCGAGAAGACGGTCCTCGCCGCCCTCCTGGCCGACGGGCCCGGCCTCGTCGCTCTGCTCCGGCGGCGGCTCGGCGGGGTCGTCCGGCGTTTCTTGCGCCTCCTGCGGCCAGCAGCACGCCCGGGGCGCCAGCACCAGGGCGGCCGCGAGAGCCAGATCGGAATCCTCGACCGCGTCGCGTCCGGCCAGGACCGCATGCAGCCGCGCCACCCGCAAGGCCAGGAGCGGCGCACGCAAGGACGCGATGCCGAGCCGCGATGCGAGAGCGCAGAGCGTGACGGCGGCGTCGGGGGGCTCGTCGGGTTCGGACGGGACCTCGACCCGGTCCGCATCACGGGACACGACACCGACGCCGAGTCCGTCGTCATGTCCCCTCCCACCCGTGACCTCATCCTGAGGTGCCCACGCAGTGGGCCTCGAAGGAGGGCTCCAGATATCGTGGCGATCCCTGGAACCCTCCTTCGAGGCTCCCTCCGGTCGCACCTCAGGATGAGGGCCCGGGTGGGAATGGACCGTTCCGGGGATGGACCACACTGTCGTATTCCAGGGGCCCGCATGGGCAACGGCGAGGCCCGGCGCCGCCATGACGGCACTCACCGGCACACTATCGAGATCGAGATGAAACGCCAGCCGGTCGGCGAGGCAGGCCGGTACCGCCTCGTCCTCGCCCTCCCCTTCGTCGAGGAGCACGAGGCCGACCTGCGCCGGGTGGCGGGCCGCGATCCCGTCCCGGGCGATTTCGACGAGGCCGGTATCGAGCGCTTGCGCGATCCGCGCCGCGGTACCGGGGGCCAGCCGCTCGGCCATCGGGACGACGATCACGCCGCCATGGCTGCGGGCGAGGAGCCCCGTTTGCGCTACCGGCTGCCCCGCCGCCAGGGTCGCCGGCAGGTCGAGCCCGCCGAGCAGCGCGTCGTCGGCGATGCCGGCCGGCAGGCGCGTCACCGGCGTCCCATCGGGGAGAAGGCGGCGCAGGTGGTCGAGCCAGGCCTCGCGCACCGGGCCGGGCCGGGCGCGCAGCACGACGCCCGTGCCCGCCGGATCGCGCGCGAGGAGGGACGCCGCCAGGCAGGCCTGGATCCAGACCGGATCGGGCGCGGCGCTCACCCGAGAACCTCGGCGAGCGCCCGGGCGATTCGGGCCTCGGAACCGGCCTCGTCGAGGGGGTTGCGGCGCAGGCGGTGGCTCAAGCAACTCGGGGCGACCGCGCGCAGGTGGTCGAGGGTCACGGTCTCGGCGCCATCCAGGCTCGCCTGGGCCCGGGCGGTGCGCATCAGGGTCAGCTCGCCGCGCAACCCGTCGGTGCCGAGCGCCAGGCACAGCCGCGCCGCCGCCTCCAGCACCGCATCCGGCACGGTCACGTCGGGCAAGCTCGCCCGCGCCGCCAGGATGGCCTGCCCCAGCCGCGCCTCCTCCGCCGCCCATTCGGCGGCGAAGGCGGCCGGGTCGCGCTCGTAGGCGTCGCGGCGGCGCACGATCGTCACCCGGGTCACGAGGTCGGTCGGCGTCGTCACCGTGACGGCGAGGCCGAACCGGTCGAGGAGCTGCGGCCGCAGCTCGCCCTCCTCCGGGTTGCCGCTGCCGACGAGGACGAAGCGGGCCGGATGGCGCAGGCTCAATCCCTCGCGCTCGACGGTGTTGACGCCGGAGGCCGCCACGTCGAGGAGCAGGTCGACGAGGTGGTCCTCGAGCAGGTTGACCTCGTCGATATACAGAAAGCCCCGGTTGGCGCGGGCGAGCAGCCCCGGCTCGAACGCCTTCTCGCCGGCCCCGAGCGCCCGGCCGATATCCAGCGCCCCGACGACCCGGTCCTCGGTGGCGCCGAGCGGCAGGTCGACCACCGGCACCGGCACGGTCTTCACCGTGAGCCCCTGCCCCCTTCGCGCCGCGCAGGCCGGGCAGAGGGAGGCGGCATCGACGGGATCGCAGGCATAGGCGCAGCCCGCCACGGCCCGCATCGGCGGCAGGAGGGCGGCGAGCGCCCGCACGGCGGTGGACTTGCCGGTGCCGCGATCGCCGAAGACCAGTACGCCGCCCACCGCCGGATCGACCGCCGCGACGAGCAGCGCGCGGCGCATCGCGTCCTGCCCGACGATGGCCGCGAACGGATAGGGCGGACGGGGCATCGCCTCGGGACGTGCGGCGGGATCCACAGCGATCGGCTTCGAGAAGCCCGGCTTGGGGGCCCGCCGGGACAGGGCCGAGTGGGTGGGGGCCACGGTGCGTGTCCTTGCGGGTGGATGAGAGGGGCAGGATCGGACGGAGAGGTGGGATTGTCTAATGAAAATGACGGTTGTTTTTGGTGACAGTGCTGCGCCGATCGTCTTCGAAGGATCACATCATACCGTGTCCGGAAGATCCCTTCCGGACACGGTATGACCAGCCCGCGCGGCGCCTGAGCGAAGCCGGTTTCCGCATCGCGAAGCGATCAGCCGGAAACCGAATCAGTCGAGCGCAGAGAACCCTCCCCCCTCTGCGGGGAGGGTGCCCGGCGGAGCCGGGCGGGAGAGGGGAACCACGCTTCCGGAGAGGTCGCGAGCGTGGTGAAGAGCGCCCTCTGGAACACCGTCGCGCTGCCCCTCTCCCGGCCCCTGCTCACGCAGGGTCCACCCTCCCCCGCAGAGGGGGAGGGTTCAGGCGGCGTGCCTCACGCCGCCCGCGCCAGCCCGATCCGGCCCCAGATCGTCCCGAGGGCCAGCGTCAGGTGATCGATATCCGCATCGCTGTGCAGCGGCGACGGGGTGATCCGCAGCCGCTCGGTGCCGCGGGGCACGGTCGGGTAGTTGATCGGCTGGACGTAGATCCCGAACTCGTCGAGCAGCGTGTCGCTGATCTCCTTGCACTGGACGGGATCGCCCACCATCACCGGCACGATGTGGCTCGGATTGTCGAGGAGCGGGATGCCGATGGCCGAGAGCCGCCGGCGCACCGCGGCGACGCGGTCCTGATGCCGCGCGCGCTCCGCCCCGCTCGCCTTGAGGTGGCGGATGCTCGCCGCCGCCCCCGCCGCTATGGCGGGCGGGAGCGAGGTGGTGAAGATGAAGCCCGAGGCGAAGCTGCGCACGAAATCGCACAGCGCGCTGGAGGCCGCGATGTAGCCGCCCGACACCGCGAAGGCCTTGCCGAGCGTGCCCTCGATCACGGTGAGGCGGTGCATCAGCCCCTCGCGCTCGGCGATGCCGCCGCCGCGGGGTCCGTAGAGGCCGACCGCATGGACCTCGTCGAGATAGGTCATGGCGCCGTGCGCCTCGGCCACGTCGCAGAGCTCGGCGATCGGCGCGATGTCGCCATCCATCGAGTAGACCGATTCGAAGGCGACGAGCTTCGGGAGCTTCGGGTCGACGAGGCGGAGCTTGCGGTCGAGGTCGTCGGGATCGTTGTGGCGGAAGATATGGCGCTCGGCCCGGCTCGAGCGGATACCCTCGATCATCGAGGCGTGGTTGCCCTCGTCCGAGAACACGACGCAGCCCGGCAGCTTCGAGGCGAGCGTCCCGAGACCGGCCCAGTTCGAGACGTAGCCCGAGGTGAAGAGGAGTGCGGCTTCCTTGCCGTGCAGGTCGGCGAGTTCCTGCTCCAGCAGCACGTGGTAATGGTTGGTGCCCGAGATGTTGCGGGTGCCGCCCGCCCCCGCGCCGCAGCGGTCGATCGCCTCGTGCATCGCGCCCGTCACCGCCGGGTGCTGGCCCATGCCGAGATAGTCGTTCGAGCACCACACCGTCACCTCGCGGGTGCCGTGGGCACCGTGCTGGGTGGCGTAGGGGAACCGGCCGGCCTGGCGCTCGAGGTCGGTGAAGACCCGGTAGCGTCCCTCGCGGTGCAGACCCTGGAGAGCGGCGGAGAAGTGCGCTTCGTAGTCCATCGAACGTCCCCTTGTACGGCGTTTTTCCGGTTGTTTTCTTCTGGGTGTCAGGGTGCGGCGTCGGCTCCCGGGCGGCGGGCGGGCAGCCCCCAGCCCCAGAGCGCGGCCGAGGGCAGCGGCAGCATCAGGAAGCCGTGCTCGAGGATGGCGAGCGCCATCAGGGTCGCCATCATGGTGTGGCCGGAGCGCTTGAAGGCCGACGCGCTCTCGGTGACGGCGGGGTGCAGCAGCACCAGGAGGAAGCCGGTGGCGAGGATCATCGCCACCGGAAACAACGCGTTCATCGGCGCGCGGCGAAAGAAGCTGCCGAGATAGCGAAGATGTTCGGGCAGGAACTCGGCGTGGAGGTTGCGCACGCCGAGAAAGAGGTTGAGCCGGGCGCTGAGGTTCATCCCCCACAGCACCAGGTAGGTCCAGAGCGCCATCCGGTTCGGGCCGCCCGCCGTGAGCCAGGCGATGGCGGCAAAGCCGAGGATGATCGCCGCCTCGTGCCAGAGATTGGTCGCGGCGGCGGCGCCGAAGCGGGCGAGGCCCCGGTCGGTGGCCGAACCCGGGGTGCGCCGGGGACCGGCGACATAGCCCATGTAGAAGGCCATCTCCTGCCAGCCCCAGACGATCAGCGCCGCCGTGAAGGCCGCGTAGGCCCCCGCCTCGCTCTCTTGGGTTGTGCTCCAGGCGATCACCCAGAGCGCACCGAAGAGCGCCACGGTCGTCGCGCCGAAGCTCCAGGCATGGGTGCGGCGCGGCCGGTGGTTCAGCCAGAGGATCGCCCCGGTCAGGAACCACCAGATCACGACGGCATAGACGATCGGCGCGGCATAGTCGGACATGCGGGGCGCTACCAGGCGGGGCTGAGGCGGATCTGCGCGGGCATCGGGTTGGCCTTCGCCGGCATCACCATCAGCCGCCCGAAGGCGAGTGCTGCCTTGGCGACGTAGCCGGCATGCTTGATCTTGCCGACGATCCCGCCCCTCGCCTTCGCCTCCTCGATGCCGCGGGCGCAAGCGAGCAGCCGCTCCAGCCCGGCCCGGAAGCCCGGATTTTCGATGTCGAGGGTGAGCGGGAAGACCTGGCGCGAGATTTCCGAAGTGATGGCGAAGACCTGGAAGTCGTATTGCTTGGGATCGACCCCGAGCGCCTTGTGGAAGGCCGGCCGGCACTGGTCGCGCACGTACATCGTGCAAAACACGGCGAGCAGAAAGAACTTGATCCAGTAATAGTTGATGCCGGTGAGCAGCTTCGGGTTGGCGCGCATCAACAGCGCGAAGGCCTCGCCGTGGCGGAACTCGTCGTTGCACCACTTCTCGAACCACTTGAAGATCGGATGAAAGCGCTTGTCCGGATGGCGCTCGAGGTGGCGGAAGATCGCGATGTAGCGCGCGTACCCGATCTTCTCCGACAGATAGGTGGCGTAGAAAATGAATTTCGGCCGGAAATACGTGTACTTCTTGGCCTTGGTCAGGAAGCCGAGATCGATGCCGACCCCGAAATCCTTGAGCGTGTCGTTGATGAAGCCGGCGTGACGGGCCTCGTCGCGGCTCATATAGGCGAACAGCTCGCGGATGTCCTTGTTCTTGGCGCGCTTGCGCATCTCGGCATAGAGCACGCAGCCCGAGAACTCGGCGGTGATCGACGAGACCAGGAAATCGAGGAATTCCTTGCGCAGCTCCGGGTCGAGACCGGAGAGGTCGAGATCGAAGTCGGAATTGCGCACGAAGTGGCGCTTGTTGGGATCGGCGCGCATCTCGGCGAGGAGCACGTCCCACTCGGCCCGCACCGGCTCGACGTTGGTGCGGTCGAGTTCCTCGAAGTTGGTGGTGTAGAAGCGCGGGCTCAGGAAAGTGGTTTCCTGGGCCGACTTGGTGCTCTCGTTCGGGGTCTTCAGGGTCGTCGCGCTCATAGCCGCGTCCTTTCCGAGAAGCTGACTTCGTAGAGTTCGGTGAGTTCGAAATGGCCCGCGATGCGGGTCCACAGGCGCTCCATGGCGCCGGCGCGCACCACCGTAGCGGTGCGGCGCACCACGATCCGGTCGCCATAGGGAACGGAGGTCGGCGCGTCGTGCACCGTCACCTCGTCGCCGGGGGCGATCAGCAGGCCGCCGTCCAGCGTGACATGGGCGTGCAGGCTTTCCGCCGTCTGCTCGATCTCGACCGTGCACGGCACCTCGATGCGGCGCTTGCCGCCGAACCACTGCATCACGATGCGCCCCTCCCCTGTTCGAGCAGCCGCGCGAAGGCGACCGCGTTGTCGAGCCCGAAGGCTTCGAGGTTGATCCGCCGGCCCGACGCGACGTCGTCGAGGGTCAGCGTGCCGTTGTCCCAGCGGGTGAGCCGGAACGGCGGGTTGCGGGGCAGGCCCTCGCGCAGGCGCGCCTGGGCCATGACCCGCAGGGTCGCCCGCAGGAACCCGTCCTCGCCGGGCTGCACCTCGGCGACGAGGCGGCCGCTCTCGGCGTTGCGGAGATCGACGCGGCCGTCCGGCCGGTCCTCGACCGCGAGGTCGAGCACCTGGACGGGATTGGCCGGCGGCATCTGGGTGGTGCCCACATCGCCGAACCGGCCGATCGCCACCGCGGCGAGCGAGAAGGCGACGAGGAGGCCGGCATTGCGCAGGAGCGCGCGGGGGACCGGGATGTCGTGCGCCATGGTTACCCCCTAGTGGCCCGCCGCCGCGAGGCGGCCGGGGAGGACGGGGCTCGCGACCGGGGCCGGCGGCAGGGCCTGGACCGGCTGGCCGTTCGCCTCGGCGAGCGCCATGGCGATGCGCTTAGCCACTCCTTCCGCGTCCGGCACGCAGCGCAGCATCGGCTCGGGCCGGGTCAGGCGCCACGGCCGGGCATGGGGCCAGAGATGCAGGTAGGCGAGCCGCACGCCGGGCTTGAGCAGGAGCGGCAGGTCGCCGCTGCCGTCGTTGAAGCGGCGGAACGAGGCGCCCTCGATCTCCTTCAGGGGGAGATTGATGTCCATCTGGAGCGCGATGCCGATGCGCAGCATCAGCCGCCGGTCGGTCAAGGTGTAGACCGTGGTGCGGCAGGCGCCCCAGGCGAGCGCGAACAGGATCGCCAGTCCCAGGGCACCGGCGAGCAGGATCGGCCAGGCGGCGGAGACACGCCCCGAGGCATAGGCCTGGAAGGCGGCGAGCCCGGCGAAATACAGCGCGACGAGATCGACGTGGAAGGCGCGGCGCGCCAGGCTGAGGAGCGCCGGGCGGCCCTGCCACAGCAGGCGCTCGCCCTTGGGCAGCGGGCCGGGCAGCCCGTGAGGAAGCAGGTCCGTCACAGCAGCGGCTCCTGTCACAGCAGCGGTTCTTGGCGGCGATCGGTGGCGTAGAGCGTGCCGGCGCCGTAATAGGCGATGACCCGCTCCTCCTCCCGCAGGGTGATGCTGTCGGGGTCGCGCGGCTGCGGCACGCCGGCGAACTGGCGGGCGAGCAGGGCCTCGACGACGATCTTCTTGTGCCGGCTGAAGCGGTTCAGGTCGGCGAAGGTCACCGGGATCAGCACGGTGCGGTCGCGGGCGCCGTCCAGCTCCATCTCGTAGTAGCGCGGCAGCGACTCGCCGCGATCGACCCAGATCTCCGTGACGGTGCCGGCGAGCACGCCGTCGGCGCCGTAGACCGGCATGCCGCGCGGATCGGGATCGGACGACGCGACGGTGAACTCCTCGGCGACGCGCATCGGCACGATGCGGGTCTTGCCCTCCCAGGTCAGGTCAGGCCGCTCGGCGCGGAGCGCATAGGCACCCGGGCCGACGCCGTCGGCGAGCCGCGAATCGTCGGTCGAGGTCGGGACGATCGGGGCGCCGGGCCAGGGTTCGAGCTTGACCGCCTTGAGCTCGCCGACCGGGCCCTCGTGCGGACGCGGCGCCAGCACGGCCGAGCCGTCGGCGAGCAGGAAGGTTTTGGGAGACGGCACGAACAGCCAGTCCCAGCCCTTCAGGCCGCCATGGACCTCGGATTCGAGCGGATAGCCCTCCCGGCGATCCTCGCGGCGCAGGTAGAAGACCAGGCCGGCAAAGAAGATCCAGAAGGCGTAGAGCACCACTTGCGCGACGTCGAGATAACCTGTGAGGGCACCCTTGGGCATGATGGCCTCCTTCTAGGATAGGGCCGGACGGGCGGAGAGCGGGGGAAGAGCGGGCCGGCGCACCAGCGGCCCGATCGCCACCAGGGTGGCGAAGAGGAGCCCGATCTCGATGTGGTAGACGACGAGGTAGCCGGTGGACGCCTCGGACAAGGCCTCGCCGAGGCGGCCCGAGACCGCCAGCGCCGAGCCGGCATCGCGCAGGATGCCGCTCGCCGCGATGGCCAAGCCCGCGGCGCAGGCCTGGACGGCGCCCCAGGCGCCGAGCGCGAGCCCGGTCTGCTCGGGGGCCGCGCCGGCCATCGAGGCGGTCAGCGTCCCGTGGGCGAAGAGCCCGCCGCCGAGCCCGATCAGCGCGACGCCGCAGGCGAACAGCCCGCCGGAGCCCAAGGGGGCGGCGAAGACCACCGCCGAGAAGGCCGCGATGCCGACGACGGCGCCGGCCGCCGCGACCCGGAACGGATCGCCGCCGCGGTTGAGCCAGCGCGCCGCGGTCAGCAGCCCGATCCCGCCGCCGATTGCGAGCACGGCGGTGAGAGCGGTGGTCGCGGCCACCGGCAGGTGCAGGATCTGGCCGCCATAGGGTTCGAGCAGGATGTCCTGCATGCTGAACCCCGCCGTGCCGAGGCCGGTGGCGATGAGCCGCCGCCGGGCCTGCGGCTGGGCCGCGTAGGCCTCCCAGGCCTCGCCGAAGCGGCGGGCGGGCGCGGATTTGCGCGAGGTGTCGCGCGGCTCCTGCTTCCACAGGGCGATGCCGTTGAGGACGAGGGTGGCGAGCGCCGCGCCCTGGATCACCTGGATCAGTCTTATCGCCGAGAAATTGTGGAGTGCCAGCCCGAACACCACGGCGCTCGCCATCATGCCGGCGAGCAGCATGGCGCAAAGCAGCGCCACCACCTTCGGGCGGGCGTGCGCCGGCGCGAGGTCGGCGGCGAGCGCGAGCCCCACCGTCTGGGTGGTGTGCAAGCCCGCACCGACGAGCACGAAGGCGAGGGCCGCCGCGGCCTGGCCGATGACGATCGGACCAGTCGTGTCCCCCGACAGGATCAGGAGGGCGAAGGGCATGATGGCGAAGCCGCCGAATTGCAGCAGCGTGCCGAACCACAGGTAGGGCACGCGCTTCCAGCCCAGCACCGAGCGGTGGCTGTCGGAGCGAAAGCCCACGAGCGCCCGGAACGGGGCGGCCAGCAGCGGCAGCGACAGCATGACGGCGACGATCCAGGCCGGCACGTCGAGCTCGACGATCATCACCCGGTTGAGGGTGCCGATCAGCAGCACCGCCGCCATCCCGACCGTGACCTGGAACAGCGACAGGCGCAGCAGCCGGCCGAGCGGCAGTTCCTTCGTCGCGGCATCCGCGAAGGGCAGGTAGCGGGGCCCGAGATCGGCGAGCACCCGGGCGATGCGGCTCGCCGTGCTCATCGGCGTGCCAGTTCGAGGGCGTTGGAGAGGTAGAAGCCGGAATTGATCCGCCGGCTGCGGGCGACGGCGAAGGCCTGAAGGCCCGGATCGGCGGCGACGCGGCGGCGTAAGGTCCCCTCGCCGACCGGCTCGATCGCCGGCGCCCGGTCGCCGCGGGGGAAGAGGCGACCGGCCGCGTGCATCACGGTCAGCAGCGGGGTGCGCGGGGCGACCGTGAACACCACCGACGCATCGGTGCGGCGCGCGAGCGCCGAGAGGGCGCGGACGATGTCGGGGGTGCGGTAATGGATCAGCGAATCCATCGCCACGACGTGGTCGAAGCGTCCCAGCCCCTCGCCCAGCATGTCGCCGACCTGGAAATCGAGGCGGCCCTCGAGCCGGAGGCTCGCGGTGCGCTCGCGGGCGAGGCCGACCAGCGTCGGCGACACGTCGATCGCCACGACATCGGCGCCGCGGCGCGCCGCCTCGAGCGCGAGCGCGCCGGTGCCGCAGCCGGCATCGAGCAGGCGCCGGCCGGAGAGGTCGGCGGGGAGCCAGGACAGGAGTTCGGCCCGCATCGCGTCGCGGCCGGCCCGCACGGTGGCGCGGATGCGGCTCACCGGCGCGTCCGAGGTGAGCCGCGCCCAGGCCTCGACGGCGGTGCGGTCGAAATAGGTTTCGAGCTGGGCCCGGCGGGTGGCGTAGGTGGAGCTGGTCATCAATCGAATCCCAGGAACTCGAACAGGTCGCGATCCTTCATCGGCACCGCCGGAAGCGGGTCGACGCCGGCCCAGAGTTGCTCGGCCAGTTGCAGGTACTCGGCCTGCACGGCGAGCAGTTCCGGCGAGGGATCCATCTCGAACAAGGTCGCCTTCTTCAGGCGCGAGCGGCGCACCACGTCGAGATCCTGGAAATGCGCCAGGCGCTTGAGGCCGACCGCGTCGTTGAACCGGTCGATCTCGTCGGTCTTGGCCGAGCGGTTGGCGATGACGCCGCCGAGGCGCACGCCGTAATTCTTGGATTTCGCGTGGATCGCCGCGACGATGCGGTTCATCGCGAAGATCGAATCGAAGTCGTTCGCCGTGACGATCAGCGCCCGGTCGGCATGCTGGAGCGGCGAGGCGAAGCCGCCGCAGACCACGTCGCCCAGAACGTCGAAGATCACCACGTCGGTGTCTTCCAGAAGGTGATGCTCCTTGAGGAGCTTCACCGTCTGGCCGACGACGTAGCCGCCGCAGCCGGTGCCGGCCGGCGGGCCGCCGGCCTCGACGCAGCGCACGCCGTTATAGCCCTCGACCACGAAATCCTCGACGCGCAGCTCCTCCGAGTGGAACTGCACCGCCTCCAGGGCGTCGATGACGGTCGGCGCCAGGCGCTTCGTCAGCGTGAAGGTCGAATCGTGCTTTGGGTCGCAGCCGATCTGGAGCACGCGCTTGCCGAGCTTCGAGAAGGCGACGGAGAGGTTCGACGAGGTCGTGCTCTTGCCGATGCCGCCCTTGCCGTAGACGGCGAAGACCTTGGCGGTCTCGATGCGGATATCCGGGTCGAGGGCGACCTGGAGGCTTCCCTCCTCCCGGCGCGCCGGGACGGGGTTTCGGATCGCGATGTTCATGCGGCAGCCTCCGCGGTGATGCCTTCGAGCCGGTCCTCGAGGGCCTCCTCGGCCCGGTCGAGGGCGGCCCGGGTCTCGGGGTCGGGGGTCCAGAAGCCGCGCCGATGCGCCTCGATCAGGCGATGGGCGACCTTGGCCGAGGCGGCGGGGTTGAGCGCCGCCATGCGCTCGCGCATCGCCTCGTCGAGGACATAAGTTTCGGTGATGCGCTGGTAGATCCAGGGCGCGACCTGATCGGTGGTGGCCGACCAGCCCACGGTATTGGTGAGATGCTGGTCGATCTGGCGCACGCCCTCGTAGCCGTGGCCCAGCATCCCCTCGACCCATTTCGGGTTGAGCATGCGGGTGCGGGTCTCGAGCGCCACCTGCTCGGAGAGCGAGCGCACCCGGCCCTCGCCGCGGGTCTGGTCGCTGATATAGACGGGGACCGAGGTCCCCCGGGCCTTCGCCACGGCGCGGGCCATGCCGCCGAGCCCGTCGAAGTAATGGTCGACGCTGGTCACCCCGACCTCGACCGAATCGAGGTTCTGGTAGGCGAGATCGACGCCCGCCAGCACCGCCTGCATCAGGGCGCGGCGCGGTTCCGGCTTGCCCGTACGGCCGTAGGCGAAGCTCTTGCGCCGCGAGAAGGTCTCGCACAGCTCGGTCTCGTCCTCCCAGCGCCCGGACTCGACGAGGTGGTTGAGGTTGGCGCCGTAGGCCCCTTCCGCGTTGCTGAAGACCCGGAGCGCCGCCGTCTCGAGGTCGATGCCCTGCGCCGCCTGATGGGCGAGCGCGTGCTTGCGCACGAAGTTCATCGCCTCCGGTTCGTCGGCGCTGGCGGCGAGCCAGGCCGCTTCGGCGAGCAGCTTCGTCTGGAGCGGCAAGAGATCGCGGAAGATGCCCGACAGGGTCGCCACCACGTCGATGCGCGGGCGGCCAAGGTCTTCGAGCGGGATCAGCACCGCGCCGCAGAGCCGACCATAGCCGTCGAAGCGGGGGGCTGCGCCCATCAGCGCCAGGGCCTGGGCGACCGGCGCGCCCTCGCTCTTCAGGTTGTCGCTGCCCCACAGCACCAGCGCGATGCTCTCGGGGTACGCGCCGCCGTCAGAGGCGTGGCGGGCGAGCAGCTTCTCGACCTGGGCGCGCCCGTCGGCGAGCGCGAAGGCGCTCGGGATCCGGTAGGGGTCGAAGCCGTGCAGGTTGCGCCCGGTCGGCAGGATCGCGGGCGAGCGCAGCACGTCGCCGCCGGCGACCGGGGCGATGAAGCGGCCGTCCAGCGCCCGCAGCAAAGCGGGGATCTCGTGATCCTCGGCGAGCAGCCGGTCGGTCTCGGCCAGCGCCCGGAAGGCGGCGAGGGCCGCATCGTCGGTACCGGGACCGGCCACCTCTTCGGGCGAGGCGCCGGCCACCAGCCGCATGATCCCGGCACGGTCCGGCGCGAGGCCGTGGACGGATTCGGCGAGCGCGAGCAGCAGGTCGATGCGCTCCTCCGGCGGCGTGCCCTGCCCGACCACGTGCAGCCCGTGCGGGATCAGGGTGTGTTCGAGCTCGATCAGCCGGATCGCGAGGTCGGCGATGCGGTGTTCCGCGTCCTCGCCCCAGCCGTCGCCCTCGGCGAGGTCGAGGCCGCAGGCCTGGCCGTGGATCAGCACCGCGAGCTTTGCCCGCTCGGCGGCATCCTCCGGCGGCAGGGCGCGGCGGCGCTCGAGCGAGGCCTTGAGGTCGATGAGCCCGCGATAGAGCCCGGCCTGGGCGAGGCTCGGCGTCAGGTAGCTCACCAGCGTCGCGGCTACCCGGCGCTTGGCGAGCGTGCCTTCCGAGGGATTGTTGGCGGCGTAGAGGTAGACGTTCGGCAACGCGCCGATCAGCCGCTCGGGCCAGCAGGCGGAAGACAGCCCGGTCTGCTTGCCGGGCATGAATTCGAGCGCCCCGTGAGTGCCGAAATGCAGGACCGCGTCGGCACAGAAGTCCTCGCGCAGGTAGCGGTAGAAGGCCGAGAAGGCGTGGGTCGGGGCAAAGCCCTGCTCGAACAGCAGGCGCATCGGGTCGCCCTCGTAGCCGAAGGCCGGCTGCACCCCGACGAACACGTTTCCGAGTTGCGCACCGAGCACCAGGATCGACGACCCGTCGCTCTGGTGCCGGCCCGGCGCCGGACCCCATTGCGCCTCGATCTCGGCGAGATGGGCCTCGCGCCGCACATGGTCGTCGGCCGAGATGCGATGGGCGACGTTGGCGGGCGCGCCGTAGCGGGCGGCATTCCCCTCCAGCACCCGGGCGCGCAGGGCGTCGACGGTCTCCGGCACCTCGACGGAATAGCCGTCGGCCTTCAGGCCCTGGAGCACCCGGTGGAGCGACTCCCACACCGACAGGAAGGCGGCGGTGCCGGTGGCGCCGGCGTTGGGCGGGAAGTTGAACAGGACGACGGCGACCTTGCGCTCCGAGCGCGCGCGGGACCGCAGGGACACGAGGCGCGCGACCCGGTCGGCGAGGCGCGCGGTCCGCTCGGGATGCTCCGCCATGTCGCGGGAATCGCCCATGCCGGCCGCGCGGCCGCCGAACACCATCGGGGCGGTGGCGCCGTCGAGTTCGGGGATCGCCACCATCATGGTCGCCTCGACCGGCGACAGGCCGCGGGCGGAGGCCTCCCACTGCTCCAGGGTCTGGAACTCGACGGCCTGCGCGGCGAGATAGGGCACGTCGAGCCGCGCCAGCATCGCGCTCGCCGCCGCCGCATCGTTGTAGGCCGGCCCGCCGACGAGGGAGAAGCCGGTGAGCGAGACCAGGGCGTCGATGGCCGGCCGGCCGTCGCGCAGGAAGAAGGTTTCGACCGCCGGGCGGTTGTCGAGCCCGCTGGCGAAGGCCGGCACCACGGTGAGCCCGCGCGCCTCCAACGCCGCGATCACCCCGTCGTAATGCGCCGTGTTGCCGGCGAGCACGTAGGAGCGCATCAGCAGGAGCCCCACCCGTCCCGCCTTGCCGGAAGCCGGCAGCCGGTCGAGGCGCTCGGTCACCCGCTCGGTCAGGCGCGGGTGGTAGAGGCCGGTCTCCGGGTAGGTCAGGGGCTCGGCCGCCGAGAGGTGGCGGCGCCAGGCGGCGCGCTCGCCCGCGGCGTAGCGGCCAGCGAGGAAGCGCACGAGGTTGACGACGTTCTCGTCCGAACCGGCGAGCCAGTATTGCAGGGTCAGGAAATAGGCCCGCACGTCCTGGGCCGAGCCCGGGATGAAGCGCAGGATGCGGGGGATCTGGCGGATCAGCGCCATCTGGCGCGCGCCGTTCCCTTGCGTTCCTCCCGGCCCCGACTTGCCGCGCAGCCGCTTGAGGAAGTCGAGTGCGCCGCGCTGCGAACCGTCCATGGCGAAGCGGTTCATCCGCGTGGTGCGGACCACTTCCGCCGCCGAGAGGCAGCCCACCATCGCGTCGCAATGCGGGCGGCGGGCGAGCAAAGCGGGGAGCACCGCCCGGACGTGCTCGTCCATGAACAGCATCGCCGAGAGCACGATGTCGGCCCGCGCGATGTCGGCCCGGCAGGCTTCGACGGCCGAGGGGTCGGTCTCCCACTCGGCGGCGGCGTGGAAGCCGAGGACGAGGCCCGGCGCGGTCTCGGCCAGCACCCGGCGCGCCCGCTCCACCGCCCCGGCGAGGTGGTTGTCGAGGGTGACGATGACGACGCGCAGCTCCGGCAGCGCGCCCGGTCCGTCACCGGCTGAAATGCGCTTTGGCATCGTACAGGGTCTCGACGGTGATGAGCGGGAGCGCCCGCTCGCGGGCGAAGCGTTCGGTGTTGTGCCGGGCCTTGCCCCGGACGAAGAACGGGACCTTCTTCAGTTCGCGCTCGGCCTCGATCGACCAGACCACCGGCGTCGCGGCGGTGGAGGCGGCCGCAACGACGACCGTCTCGGCCTCCTCGCGCGGCCGGCCGCCGAGATGCGAGGGGGCGACGCGATCGTGGAATTCCGGGTCGTCCCGGAACATCGCCAGCAGGTGCTCCTCCAACCCCATCATCAGCGGGTGGACGAAGGTGTCGAAGAGCACATTCGCACCCTCGAAGCCCATCTGCGGCGCGTGGCGGGCCGGCACGTCCTGGACGTGCATCGGCGCCGAGATCACCGCGCAGGGAATGCCGAGCTTCTTGGCGACGTGGCGCTCCATCTGGGTGCCGAGCACCAGCTCCGGCTGCGCGGCGGCGATCGCCGCCTCGACCGCCAGGTAATCGTCGGTGATCAATGCCTCGATGCCGTGGCTTGCGGCTTCCGCCCGCACCTCGCGGGCGAATTCGCGCGAATAGGTGCCGAGCCCGACGAGGTTGAAGCCGATCTCGTGCGTCGCCACCCGGGCCGCCGCGACCGCATGGGTGGCATCGCCGAACACGAAGACCCGCTTGCCGGTCAGATAGGTCGAGTCGACCGAGCGCGCGTACCAGGGCAGGCGCGAGCCTTGCGCCCCGAGGACCGGCGCGGGATCGATGCCGGCGAGCGCCGCCACCGCCTCGATGAAGGCGGTGGTGCCCTTCACGCCGATCGGCGCGATCTCGACGAAGGGCTGGCCGTGGGTCTTTTCCAGCCATTGCGCCGCGCTGCGGGCCACTTCCGGATAGAGCACGACGTTGAAGGCCGCCTGGCCCAGCCGCCCGAGATCGGCCGGCGTCGCGCCGAGCGGCGCCACCACGTTGACGGCGATGCCGAGGTCCCCGAGGAGGCCGCGCACCTCGCGCAGGTCGTCGCGGTGGCGGAATCCGAGCGAGGTCGGTCCGAGGATGTTGCAGCTGGCTCTCAGCCGCTCCGGGGCTGGCGCGGCGGGGGCGAGCGTGCGGACCAGGCGATAGAAGGTCTCCGACGCGCCCCAGTTCTCCTTCTTCTGGTAGGCGGGCAGTTCGAGCGGGATCACCGGGATCGGCAGGCCGAGCGCCTTCGACAGCCCGCCCGGATCGTCCTGCAACAACTCGGCGGTGCAGGAGGCGCCGACGATCATCGCCTGGGGCCGGAAGCGGCCATAGGCGGCGGCGACCGCCTGCTTGAAGATCTCGGCGGTGTCGGCGCCGAGGTCGCGGGCCTGGAAGGTGGTGTAGGTCACCGGCGGGCGGGCGCCGTGCCGCTCGATCATGGTGAAGAGCAGATCGGCGTAGGTGTCGCCCTGCGGCGCGTGCAGCACGTAATGCAGGCCGCGCATCGCGGTGGCGACCCGCATCGCGCCGATATGGGGAGGGCCCTCGTAGGTCCAGAGCGTGAGCTGCATGGCGCTAGCCCTCCAGCCGCGCACGGCGCGCGAGCGGTCGGGTGAACAGCCCGGCGAGGTCGCCGGCCTGCTCGTAACCCTGGATCGGGGTGAACAGCAGCTCGATCGACCACTTGGTGGCGAGATCCTCGGCCTCCAGCGGATTGGCGAGGCCGAGGCCGCAGACCGTCAGGTCGGGCCGGGCCGCCCGGCAGCGGTCGAGCTGGTCGTCCAGGCTCTGCCCTTCCGTCACCGCCGTCCCGTCGGGGAGCAGCGCCAGGTCCTCGGCGAGGTGGCCGCGGTGCAGGTAGGGCGTGCCGACCTCGATCAGCGCGGCGCCCATCTCCCGCGACAGGAAGCGGGCGAGCGGCACTTCGAGCTGCGAATCGGGAAAGAAGAACACCCGCCGGCCGGACAAGGCGGCGCGATGGGCCTGGAGCGCCCGCGCGGCCCGGGCTCTTCCGGCCTCCGTCACCGCGACGACACGGGCGGGCGAGATCCCGAAGGCGCGGGCGGCGGCGGCCAGCCACAGGGTCGTGCCCTCGGCGCCGAGCGGGAACGGGGCCGGGATGCGGGTCGCGCCGCGATCCTCCAGCGCCCGGGCGGTGTCGGTGAGAAAGGGTTGCGCGAGGAGGTAGCGGGTGTTCGACCCGATGGGCGCCCGGTCCGCCGCCCGGCGCCCGGGCAGGAAGCGGACGTTGCCGATGCCGAGATCGGCAAACAGCCGCGCGAACTGGTCCTCGACCACGTCGGCGAGCGCGCCGACGACGACGAGGGATTCCTCGTTGCTCCGGGGCAGGTCAGGCACCAGGGCGGCAAGGCAGGCATCCTCGCCCTGCGTGAACGTCGTCTCGATGCCGCTGCCGGAATAGCTCAAGACCCGCACATCGGGCGCGAAGGTGCCCGAGAGGCGCGACGCGGCGCGGCCGAGATCGAGCTTGATCACCTCCGACGGGCAGGAGCCGACGAGGAACAGGAGCTTGATGTCGGGCCGGCGCTCCAGCAGGCGGCGCACCACCCGGTCGAGTTCCTCGTGCGCGTCGGTGGTGCCGGCGAGGTCGCGCTCCTCGATGATCGCGGTGGCAAAACGCGGCTCGGCGAAGATCATCACGCCGGCGGCCGACTGGATCAGGTGGGCGCAGGTGCGCGAGCCGACCACCAGGAAGAACGCGTCCTGGATCTTGCGGTGCAGCCAGACGATGCCGGTGAGCCCGCAGAACACCGCCCGCTGGCCGCGCTCGTGGCGGATCTCGGGACCGCAAGCGACCGGGGACGAAAGGGGCGAGGCCAAAGCCGTCATCGCGCCGCCCCCATCGCGTAAGTGGGCGCCTGCATCCGGGCGGCGCGCAGCTTGAGCAGGAACTGGCCGGCATTGACGAGGTAGGTGGCGTAAGCGCCAAGCGCGAGCCACATCAGCCCGGCGGTGCCGAGCGCGCCGGTGGCGAGCGCCACCAGGTAGGCGGTGTGGAGCGCCAGCACCAGCATGCTGACCGCGTCCTCCCAGAAGAAGGCCGGGGCGAACAGGTAGCGCCCGAACACCGCCTTCTCCCACAGGGAGCCGGTGACCATGATCGCGTAGAGGGCCAGGGTCTTGGCGACCACCGAGGCGTTGGCGAGGGCCGCGCCCTCCCCGGTCGCCAGGGTGCGCGAGACCAGGGCGAGGCTCACCAGGAAGACCGCGAACTGGAGCGGGGCCAGCACCCCCTGGACCAGGGTCCAGGGCGACGCATCGCGGCGGCGACGCTCGGCCTCGCTGTAGAGAAACGGCCGGTCCATGGACGTCGCCATCGCGCCTGCCCTCACCTGATCCGACCCGCGTTGGCCGCGGATGCCGATGGACGAAGCCTAGGGCCGGCGGCGGCGAAGTGTCAACCTAAGTTGACACTCGATCGTGATGACATTCCGGCGAGGCTCTCGCGAAAGCGCCTTGCGGGGAAACGCCGAGGCTGTATCCTGGAATGAATCCGGATGACGCCGCTCCACAACGGCGCTCCCAAGGTAGAAAACCCGAAACAAGGTCGAGACAACTCGATTTTCCGGAGCATCGGGGAGGTGCCGGTGGGAGATCAAGCACAGGCCGGTACCTTGCCCGGCGACAGATCAAGCGCCCGTGACCGGGCTTTTCACGACCGGTCTTCCCTCGATACAAACTCAGGGGGAGTACAAAGGCGCCTGCGCTGGCGGGACGACCTCGCACAGGTCGTCGAATCCGAGATCATCCCGCGGCTGATGCTCGCCCATCGCAGCGACCGGCAGCCGCGCGCTCTTCCCCCTCGCGCCGCCCGCACGAGCGGGACCGGCGATATCGAGCGCCTCGGCGCCCTGCTGCTGCTGCCCGAGGACCGCGACGTGCTCGCCGAGATCCGCGGCCTGATCGGCGACGGCATGAGCCTCGAGGAGGTGCTGACCGGCCTGCTGGCGCCCACGGCCCGGCATATCGGCCGGCTGTGGGAGGAGGACGTCTGCGACTTCGTCCAGGTGACGACCGCGATGGCGCGGCTGCGCCGCCTCGTCCACGACCTCGAAACCCTCTGCCTCGACCCGCAGCCGGTCGATCCGGCGAGCCGGCGCGTCCTGCTGATGCCCGCTCCGGCCGAGACCCACACCTTCGGGCTGACGCTGACGGCGCATTTCCTCGCCCAGGCCGGCTGGGAGGTGACGACGAGCTTCGACCCCCACCCCGCCGAGGCGCTGGAGCGCCTGCGGGCCGAGTGGTTCGACGTGGTCGGCCTGTCGCTCTCCTGCGACGTCTGCGTCGACCGGCTGGTCGCGGTGGTCCCGGTGCTGCGACGCGCCTCGCGCAACCGCGACTTGCGGGTGATGGTCGGCGGTCCCGCTTTCCAGGGCCGGCCCGACCGGATCCGGCTCGTCGGCGCCGATGCGGCTGTCGACGATGCGCGCGATGCGCCGGAAATCGTGCAAAGCTTGCTTGATCTGCGGATTAGAGCCTGCTGAAAGACCTGTTCGATGCGGTCGGCGTGTGTTGGTGGCCCTTGAACAGACCCGTGAGCCCTGCTGCGAAGGAATCGTTCGCGGTGCTGCGAGACGCCGTCTCCCGCCTCGATCCCCGGATGACGGGCAGCCTCGTTGCTGCCGCCAGCGACGTGTCGCTCGTCGTCGACGGTGAGGGGATCATCCGCGACGCCGCCTTCGCGGCCGACGGGCTGTCGGAGGAGGCCGGCGACCGGTGGCTGGGGCGGCGCTGGGTCGACACCGTCACGGTCGAGAGCCGGCCGAAGATCCTGAGCCTGATCGAGGATGCGGCGCCCGGCACCGTCACCCGCTGGCGCCAGGTCAACCACCCCTCCGCGCAAGGCGGCGTCGACGTGCCGATCCGCTACGCGGCGCTTCGCGTCCCCGACGACGACCGCATCATCGTGATTGGCCGGGACCTCCGGGCGCTCTCGGCCCTGCAGCAGCGCCTGGCCGAGTCGCAGCAGGCGCTGGAGCGTGATTACGCCCGCCTGCGCAGCGCCGAGACGCGCTACCGGGTGCTGTTCCAGCTCGCCGGCGAGCCGATCCTGATCGTCGACGCCGCCACGCGCCGCGTCACCGAGATCAACCCGGCCGCCGCGAGGCTGCTCGGCCGGGCGGTCAAGCGCATCGTCGGGCGCGACCTCGTCGACCTGTTCGAGCCCGAGGGCGCCCGCGCCGTCCAGGCGCTCCTCGTGGGCCTGCGCCTCACCGGCCAGGCGGAGGACCTCACCGCCCGCCTCGCGCAACGGCGCGGCGAGGCGCGGGTCTCCGCCACCCTGTTTCGCGAGGAGGCCGGGATGAACATCCTGGTGCGCCTCTCCGCCCTCAACCCCGCTCCCACCCCGACGGCGTCGCGCTCGGGCGCGATCGAGGTGATCGAGGCGATGCCCGAGGGCTTCGTCGTCACCGACCGCGACCGGCGCATCATCGGCGCCAATGCCGCCTTCCTCGACCTCGCGCAGCTCGCCACCGAGCACCAGGCCAAGGGCGAATCGCTCGAGCGCTGGCTCGGCCGCGAGGGGACCGAGGTCGCGGCCCTGTTCACCACGCTGTCCGATCACGGCTCGGTGCGCCACTTCGCCACCGTGGTGCGGGGCGAGTTCGGGGCGGTCGACGAGGTCGAGGTCGCGGCGGTCTCGGTGCCGGGGGGCGACCGGCCCTGCTTCGGCTTCACCCTGCGCACCCTGCCCCGCCGCGTCGCCGCGGTGGCGCCGGGCGGGCGCGAGCTGCCGCGCTCGGTCGAGCACATGACCGAGCTCGTCGGCCGCGTCTCGATGAAGGCGCTGGTGCGCGAGACCACCGACCTGATCGAGCGCCTGTGCATCGAGGCGGCCCTGCGCATCACGAACGACAACCGCGCCTCGGCAGCCGAGATGCTGGGCCTCAGCCGGCAGGGCTTCTACGCCAAGATGCGCCGCTACGGCCTCGGCGACCTCGACGGGGCCGAGGAGGCGGACGAGAGCACGGACTGAAGGCGCAAGTCTTCGATCCCGCTCTCCGGATCCACTCCGACTTGAGGAATCAATTCTCTAAAGTCGACCCCTTCCGATCGCGACCCTGTCCCCAGACACGGCCCCTGCTCGCCCGGCAGAGAACTCCGGAGATCTCCGATTCAGCCGGAACTCTCCTGCGAGACTGCGCGATCTTCGATGACGCGGCACCTCGGCGCGAGGCCGTTGGTGAGATAGACTATACGACATCGATCCACCCGCTCCCGCGCGCGTGGCGACGCACACTCCCCCTGCGCTCACGATGCCGCCGCCCGAATGTAAAGTTTACTTGACACTTCTCGGGGGCCGTCCCACCCTCGCGGCATGACGACCGAGCCTCTGATCAAGCCCCTGATCACGCCGCCTGCGGTTCCGGCGCCCCGGGCGCTCCTGGAACTGCTGAAGCCGATCACGTGGTTCGCGCCGATGTGGGCCTTCGCCTGCGGGGTGATCTCCTCCGGCGTCGCGCTCCAAGGGCGCTGGCCCGTGGCGATCGCCGGCATCCTGCTCGCCGGGCCCCTCGTCTGTGCCACGAGCCAGGCGGCGAACGACTGGTTCGACCGGCACGTCGACGCCATCAACGAGCCGCGGCGGCCGATCCCGTCCGGCCGCATCCCGGGCCGCTGGGGCCTCTACGTGGCGATCGCCTGGACGCTCCTGTCGCTCGCGGTCGCCTCCCTGCTCGGGCCGTGGGTTCTGGGAGCGGCCTTCTTCGGGCTGGCGCTGGCCTGGCTCTACAGCGCGCCGCCGGTCCGGCTGAAGCGCGACGGCTGGTGGGGCAACGCTGCCTGCGGCCTCGCTTACGAGGGCCTGCCCTGGTTCACGGGCGCCGCCGTGATGGGAAGCGCCCTGCCGGACGGGCGGACCCTCCTGGTCGCCGCCCTCTACAGCCTGGGCGCCCACGGCATCATGACCCTCAACGACTTCAAGTCGATGGAGGGCGACCGGCGCACCGGCATCCGCTCGCTGCCGGTCCGGCTCGGCGCAGCCCCCGCCGCCCGTCTCGCCTGCTGGGTCATGGCGGTGCCGCAAGCGGTGGTGGTTGCCCTGCTCATCGCCTGGAATACGCCCTGGCACGCCGCCCTCGTCGCCGCGCTTCTCGCCGGCCAGGGCGTGCTGATGCGCCGCTTCCTCGCCGATCCGCACGGTCGAGCGGCCTGGTACAACGGCACCGGCACGCTTCTCTACGTGCTCGGCATGCTGACCGCGGCGCTCGCCCTGCACGGGGGCCTCGCATGACCGGGCCGGCCTCCTTCGGCTGGGGCACGATCCTGCGCCTCGGCCTCGTTCAGACCGCGCTCGGCGCCATCGTGGTGCTGATCACCTCGACGCTCAACCGCGTGATGGTGGTGGAACTGGCGCTGCCGGCCGCACTCCCCGGCGCGCTGGTGGGACTGCACTACGCCGTGCAGGTGCTGCGGCCGCGCTGGGGCTACGGCTCCGACGTGGGCAAACGCCGCACGCCCTGGATCGTCGGCGGCATGGCGCTGCTGGCGCTCGGCGGGGCCGGCGCCGCGCTTGGCACGGCGATCGTCGCGAACCATCCGGCGGCGGGGTACGGGCTCCTCGTCCTGTCCTTCCTCGGAGTCGGCATCGGGGTCGGGGCGGCCGGCACCTCGCTCCTCGTGCTGCTCTCGACCGGCGTGGCACCCCACCGCCGGGGCGCGGCCGCGACGATCGTCTGGATCATGATGATCGCCGGCTTCGTCGTCACCGCGCCGACCGCCGGGCACCTCATCGATCCGTTCTCGCCTTCCCGCCTCGTCGCGGTGTCGAGCGGGGTGTCGGTGATCGCCTTCCTGGTCGCGGTGCTCGCGCTCTGGGGCGTCGAGCCGGCGCGGGCCCCCGCGCCCGTTCAGGCCCGGCAGGCGCGGCCCTTCGCGAAGGTTCTCGTCGAGGTCTGGGCCGAGCCGGAGGCGCGGCGCTTCACGGTCTTCGTGTTCCTGGCGATGCTGGCCTACAGCGCGCAGGAACTGATCCTCGAGCCCTTCGCCGGCCTCGTCTTCGCCCTGTCGCCGGGCGCCACCACCAAGCTCTCCGGCCTCCAGAACGGCGGGGTGCTCGCCGGCATGGTATTCGTTGCCCT
Source organism: Methylobacterium sp. 142-1Y (assembly GCF_057747795.1). Classification (NCBI taxonomy): domain Bacteria; kingdom Pseudomonadati; phylum Pseudomonadota; class Alphaproteobacteria; order Hyphomicrobiales; family Methylobacteriaceae; genus Methylobacterium; species Methylobacterium sp. 142-1Y. The sequence goes on from NZ_CM173224.1 coordinate 3,741,863, forward strand.
CATCACCGCCAACGGGCGCGGGGCCTTCGCCTCCTTACGCCTCTGGACCGTCACCGGCTGCCTCGGCTCGGCCGCCGCGCTCGCGGCGATCGCGGCCTGCGGGTTCGCCGGGCCCGGAGCGCCGTTGCGGGCGTGCGTCGTCGGGCTCGGCCTGTTCAACGGCATCTTCGCCGTCGCGGCGATCGGCCAGATGATGGCGCTCGCCGGCACCGGCAACGCCCCCGACGGCGAGAGCCGGCACGGCACCCGGATGGGTGTGTGGGGGGCGGCGCAAGGGATCGCCTTCGGGCTCGGGGGATTCCTCGGCGCGGCGGGAGTCGATCTCGCCCGGCTCGCCTTCGGCACCGTGGTGCCGGCCTATGCGGCGGTGTTCGTCACGGAAGCCGCGCTGTTTCTCGTCGCGGCCGGGCTGGCCGTGCGGATCGGGCGGCCGAGCGTGAGGGTGCGGGCGATCGAGAGCCTGTCGGTGCGGCACGCGATGTGAGGGTCGGCATGACTTGGAAGCACGATGTCATGATGGGCTCGAATCTCCCACCCACGACCTCATCCTGAGGTGCGACTGAAAGGAGCCTCGAAGGAGGGCTCCAGTTGGCTCGGAGACTTCTGGAGCCCTCCTTCGAGGCTCGCTTCGCTCACACCTCAGGATGAGGTCGTGGGTGGGATGAACTCACGACGGACGCGAACGCATCCTAAGCAGACTTGCGTTGGCCGACCAACGCTTCGCCCGCTCAGGTTCTTGTTTCGTCGCTGATTTTTCGCGCCGAACCGGTCACCGCTTCGGCGAAGTCTGCTTAGAGGAATCCGGTCGCCGAACCCGGCCCGGACGACCCGGAGGCACGGCCATGGACGAGCCAATCGTCGACGCGGTGGTGGTGGGAGGGGGACCGGCCGGGGCGACGGCGGCGACCGATCTGGCGCGACTCGGGCGCCGGGTCGTGCTGCTCGACCGGGCCGGGCGCATCAAGCCCTGCGGCGGCGCGATCCCGCCCCGCCTGATCCGCGACTTCGCCATCCCCGACGAGCTGCTAGTGGCCAAGATCCGTTCCGCCCGGATGGTCTCGCCGCGGGACCGGGCGGTGGACATGCCGGTCGGCGAGGGCTTCGTCGGCATGGTCGATCGCGGGCCCTTCGACGAGTGGCTGCGCGTGCGCGCCGCGCTCGCCGGTGCCGAGCGGATGACAGGCACGTACCTGCGCCTCAGCCGCGCCGGGGACGGCCCGGTGACGCTGCATTACCGGGATGCGAAAGGCGACGAGGCGACGATCCGCACCCGCCTCGTCATCGGGGCCGACGGCGCCAATTCGGCGGTCGGGCGCCAGGAGATCCCGGCGCATGCCCGGATGCGGCAGGTCTTCGCCTACCACGAGATCGTGCGCACGCCGTCGAACGGAGCATTTTCCGACGAAGTGGATACCGGTTCGTCGAAGGAAATGCGACAAAACCAAAGATCGAGTGCAGTCGATGCGACACGCTGCGACGTCTATTACCAGGGCGTGCTCTCGCCGGACTTCTACGCCTGGATCTTCCCGCACGGCGACACGCTGAGCATCGGCACCGGCAGCGCCCGAAAAGGGTTCTCGCTGCGCGGCGCGGTGGGGCGGCTTCGCGCCGCGACCGGGCTCGACCGCGGCGAGACGATCCGGCGCGAGGGCGCGCCGCTGCCGCTGAAACCCCTCTCGCGCTTCGACAACGGCCGCGACGTGCTGCTCACCGGCGACGCCGCCGGCCTCGTCGCCCCGGCCTCGGGCGAGGGCATCTACTACGCCATGTTCGGCGGGCGGCTCGCGGCCGAGGCGGCCCACGACTTCCTGGCGACCGGCAACCCCCGCGCCTTGGGCGCGGCGCGGCGCCGCTTCCTCAAGGCGCATGGACGGGTGTTCTGGATCCTGCGGCTGATGCAGGGCGTCTGGTACCGCAACGATTCACTGCGCGAGCGCTTCGTCAGCATCTGCCGCGACCCCGACGTGCAGTCGCTCACCTGGGACGCCTACATGAACAAGGAACTGGTGCGGGCCAAACCCGCGGCCCATGCGCGGATCTTCTTCAAGGATCTCGCCCACCTCTTCCGCTGGGTCTCGCCGTGATCGACGCGCTCGGGGGACGCTGGGGCCCGATCCTGGTGGCGGCCGTCTCGGCCATCGTGGTGGCGGGAGCGGGCGCGTGGCTGACCACGCTCGGGCCCTGGTACCGGAGCCTGCAGGTCCCGTCCTGGAAGCCGCCCGACTGGGCGTTCGGCCCGGTCTGGACCACGATCTTCACGCTGACCGCCATTGCCGGCGTGCTGGCCTGGAACGCGGCGCCGGAGGGGCCCGAGCGGGCCTGGCTCCTTGCCGCCTTCGCGGTGAACGGGATCCTCAACATCGCCTGGAGCGGCGTGTTCTTCCGCCTGCAGCGACCGGACTGGGCGCTGATCGAGGTGGCGGCGCTCTGGCTCTCGGTGGCGTTGCTGATCGTGGTGGTCGGGCGGCATTCCGGCCTCGGGGCCTTGCTTCTGGCGCCGTATCTGGTCTGGGTCGGCACCGCCGCGACGCTCAACTGGTCGATCGTGCGGCTCAACGGGCCGTTCTGAACGATCCGGCAAAGCATCGGCCGCACGGGTGAAGGTCCGTCCGCGCCAGTCATCGCACCGAGTTCTCGCATCGCGAAAAATCGGATTGCCCGAGACCGGTTCGACGCGGATGCGACATCGTGAACCGCGGGGCGATTTCGGCGAACCCCGCCCTATGTCCCAGATTTGAAGTCTTCGACCGCGACGTTTCCCAAGGTGATTCCCCCGATCGACTGTACCTCCCGGAGGCAGTCAGGAGGATTGATGCGTGCTTGACCTCCTCGCCGGCAGCCACATCGTCGATGCCGCGCTGCTGATCGTCGCGGCAGAGGCTCTCTTGCTCGTCCTGTGGCGCCGCCGGGGCGGGCCCGGGCGGGGAGCGCTTCTCATCAACCTCGCCTCGGGCGCCTGCCTGATGCTGGCCCTGCGCGCCGTGCTCGCCGGGGCGCCCGGATACTGGCTCGCCGCGTCCCTCGCCGGGGCGGGCGCGGCCCATGTCGCCGATCTCTGGCTGCGGCTGCGCTCCGCCGCCCCATAACCCTCCGGAGGAAGCCTCTTATGCGACGCCCGTCCGTCACCCGCCGCACGCTTTCGACCTTGGTTCTCGGCGCCAGCGCGCTCGCCCTCGGGGCGAGCGCAGCGCAAGCGCAAGCAGCCTCCTCCGACCTCGTCGAGAAGGGCCGCTACCTCGCGACAGCCGGCGATTGCGTCGCCTGCCACACCGCGCCGGGCGGCAAGCCCTATGCGGGCGGGCTCTACATCACCTTCCCGGGCGGCATCGGCAAGCTCGCGACGCCGAACATCACCCCCGACAAGGAAACCGGCATCGGCAGCTGGAGCGACGACGACTTCAAGCGCGCCATGCACCAGGGCATCACCAAGAACGGCAGCTACCTTTACCCCGCCTTCCCCTTCCCCTGGTACACCCGCATCACCGACGAGGACGTGGCGGCGATCAAGGCCTACCTGTTCTCCCTCGAGCCGGTGCACGCCCCGCGCAAACCCGCCGACATCGCCTTCCCGTTCAGCATCCGCGACGGGCTCCTCGCCTGGCGCCTGGCCTTCTTCACCGAGGGGCGCTTCAAGCCCGACCCGAAGGCGAGCGACGAGGTCAATCGCGGCGCCTACCTGGTCGAGGGACCGGGCCATTGCGGCGCCTGCCACAACGGCAGCAAGCTCGTCGGCGCCTCGCAATGGAGCGGCTACCTCGAGGGCGGCACGATCGACGGCTGGTACGCCCCGAACCTGTCGGGCGACGACAAGGAGGGCTTAGGGCTCTGGAGCCAGGACCAGCTCTTCACCTACCTCAAGACCGGCGCCGCGCCGGGCCGCGCCGGCGTGGTCGCCGGGCCGATGCGGCAGGTGATCGAGGAGAGCCTGAGCAAGATGAGCGACGGCGACGTGCGCGCCATCGCCGCCTATCTCAAGACGCTGGCGCCGAAGCCCACCTACACGCCCGACGTGAAGTCCGACTTCAAGCAGGCCTCCGCGGCCCCGGGCGCCGACACCTACCTCAACCGCTGCGTCGCCTGCCACCGGCCGGACGGCCAGGGCATGCCGGGGGCGATTCCGGCGCTGGCCGGCAACGGCGCCGTGCTGGCCAAGGGGCCCGAGACGATGATCCGGGTGATCCTCGGCGGCCTCGACGCCAAGGGCGAATACGCGGCAATGCCGGCGGTGGGCGTCGGGATGACCGATGCGGAGATCGCCAACGTCACGAACTACGTCCGCCAGACCTTCGGCAACCAGGCCCCTCCGACCGCCGAGCCCGGCCAGGTGGCGACGTTGCGCGCCGACACCAAGACGATGCTCGCCGGCAACGCCCCCTGCGAGACCGTCTCGAACCCGACCCTGGCCGAGGCGCTGAAGACCGCGGATGCGGCGGGCCAGCTCAAGGACGTGAAGGCCGAGCAGATGCTGCCCCGGATCGCCACCCTGCTGCCGGCGGTTCGCCAGGCCGCCCCGCAGATGAGCACGGCCGATCTCGTCAACGGGCTGACCGCCACCTATTGCCAGGTGGCCGACCGCAACGCCACCGGGCTCGACTGGCCGACGACGCTGGGCGCCTTCGCGGGCGTGGTCTACGGGCAGTTGAAGACGCCGAACCGGGCGGAGAAGTAGATCGGAGACTCCGGTCGATCGGTCCAGACACGCAATCCCACCCGCAATCTCATCCTGAGGTGTTGGTCGATCTTCGATCGACCGACCTCGAAGGAGGGCTCCAGGAAGCTCAGTGATTTCTGGAGCCCTCCTTCGAGGCTCCCTTTGGTCGCACCTCAGGATGAGGTCGCGCGTGGGACGAAAGAGTTCACTGCGGTACATATCTCATACCGACGGTCGTTGAAAACGACCTCTGGTTCCGTTCTCGAGTTTTCGCCAAACCTCTGGCTTGGTGTCGAGAATTCGAGATGGGTCAACGGCCCCGTCGATCTCGGGCCTGCCCGAGATCGAATCGATGCGTCAGCATCTCGGGCCGTTGGTATCACACGTAGAACGGACCCCCGCTCCGTCGGCGTGACAGGAAAGCGCCCCGCCTGCGTCAATCGGGCGGACCCCGTCCGCCATACAGGAGCAGGGCTTTGCCGCCTCCCGCCGCGACGGCTACAAGCGGGCCCGTCCGGGTCCGTTGTCCGGCCGCGCGGGGAATGACGCATGACGGTGTCGAGCGACGACGAACTGGAGAGCTTGCGGCGAATCGGCCGCATCGTCGCCGACGCGCTGGAGATCATGGGCCGGGCGATCGAGCCCGGCATCACCACCCGCGAACTCGATGGAATCGGGCGGGATTTCCTGGAGCGGGAAGGCGCCCGCTCGGCGCCGGAGACCGTCTACGGCTTTCCCGGCGCGACCTGCATCAGCGTCAACGAGGAGATCGCCCACGGCATCCCGGGCGAGCGCCGCATCGCGGCGGGCGACCTCGTCAATATCGACGTCTCGGCCGAGAAGGACGGCTGGTTCTCCGATACCGGCGCCTCCTTCGCGGTGCCGCCGGTGACCCGGGCGGTCGAGCGGCTGTGCCGGGACGGGCGCCGGGCGATGTGGACCGGCCTGCGCCAGGTCGGGGCCGGCAAGCCGCTCGCCGGCATCGGCCGGGCGGTCGGCGCCTTCGCCAAGAAGAACGGCTACACCCTGGTGCGCAACCTCGCGAGCCACGGCGTCGGCGCCTCGCTGCACGAGGAGCCGACCGAGATCGCGACCTGGCCAGACGCCTCCGAGCGCCGGATCATGACGGACGGGCTGGTCTTCACCGTCGAGCCGTTCCTGTCGCTCGGCGCCGATTTCGCCGAGAACCGGGACGACGATCCCTGGACGCTCTATAGCCGCCCGAAGGCGCTCACGGTCCAGTACGAGCACACCGTGGTGGCGACCCGCAACGGGCCGCTCGTCCTCACCATGCCGAGCCAGTAAGCAGATTTCGCGAAAGTGGTCGCCGGTTTTGCGAAAAAATCTGCGAAAAAAAGCGCCAGCACTCAGCGGAGCCAGTAGCGATCGGGCTTCAGCGGCGGCGGCACCGGCTCGCCCAGCGCATCCTGCACCACCCCGTCGACGACCTGCAGCAGCGCGTCGAGGGGCAGGTCGTTGGCCGCCGTGCCGAACGGCTCCTCCAGCTCGTCGCCGAGCGTGTCGAGGCCGAAGAACGTGTAGGCGACCAAGGCCGTCGCCACCGGCGTGCCCCAGCCGAGGGACTCGGCCAGCCCGAAGGGCAGGAGCAGGCAATAGAGCCAGGCGGTGCGGTAGAGGAGCAGCGTGTAGGCGAACGGGAGCGGCGTGCCCTGGATGCGCTCGCAGGCCGCCTGCACCCCCGACAGGCCGGCGAGCTTCTGCTCGATCAGCCCGAACGACACGTCGCTCAAACGACCCTGACGGAGGGCCGCGCCGAGATCGGCGGCGAGGTTGGCCAAGGCCGCGTCGGCCGGGCTGGCGCAGGCCGGGAGGCGTGCGCGCTCGGCCTCCGGCAGGTGGGGAGCGGCCGCCGCCGCGGCGTCCTGCCCGCGCAGGCGGGCGTGGAGCGCGTGGGTGAAGCCGGCCAGCCGCATGAGGCAGCGCCGGCGCATGGCCGCGTTCTCGGCCTCGTCGTCCGGCAGCAGGGCCCCGAGCAGGCGGGCGAGGCCGCGCGCCTCGACGATCAGGCTGCCCCAGACCTTCCGGGCCTCCCACCAGCGGTCGTAGCAGGCGTTGTTGCGGAAGCTGAGGAAGATCGACAGGGCAAGCCCGATCAGGGTGAACGGCCCGATCCCGGCATGGAGCGGGAGCGTCCGCGCCCAGCCCTGCTCGGTCGCCACCACCAGGCAGGCGACCGCCGTGATGGCGACCACCCGCGGGGCGATCTGCGGCAGGATCGACCCGCGCAGCGCGAACAGGATCGCGAGGGCGCCGGGGCGGGGACGGACGATCATCGGGGGCGCAATCCGGGCGGGAACGGGTGCGCGGTCATCCGCTCGCGGGCGGCCGGGGTCAAGCGGGATCGACGAGTGATCAATCCGATCCCTGCGGCCACTGAAGACTTTGGACGCTATCCCAATCCGTGACCTCATCCTGAGGTGCCCACGAAGCGAGCCTCGAAGGAGGGCTCCAGATAGACCTGAGATGTCTGGAGCCCTCCTTCGAGGCTCGCTTCGCTCACACCTCAGGATGAGGTCGCGAATGGGATAGACGTTCGGAGGCTCGAACCGTCGCTCACCCGCCCGACTTCGCGCTCGCCGTCACGTCGATGTCCACCCCCACCTGCAGGGCGACCATCGAGTCGTTGGCCCAGGGGCCCTGGCCGACGCCGTAATCGGTGCGCACGAGGTCGAGATGGCCGACCGCGTGGGCGCTGCCGCCCGAGACCGTGAGGGTGAACGGGAGGGTCACGTCCTTGCGCAGGCCGCGGATCGTCAGCGTGCCGATCGCGTCGTAGGCGTCGCCCCCCTTGGCGACGAAGCGGGTCGCCTCGAAGCGGGCCTGCTTGTCCTTGCTGGCGTTGAACCAGTCGGCCTGCGGCAGGGCCTCGTCGCGCTGCTTGTCGCCGGTCTCGGCGCTGGTGAGATCGATGAGCACCACCGCCTTGCCGGCCTCGGGCTTCTGCGGATCGAAGCTGATCTGCGCGTCGTAGCGGGTGAAGCGGCCCTTGAACGGCGCACCGACCTGGGTGCCCGAGAAGCCGATGCGGCTCTTGGATTGGTCGACGGTCCAGTCGGCGGCCTGCGCGGCGAGAGGCGCGGCGAAGAGAGCGGCGGTCAGGCCGAGGGCGAGGCGGAAGGGTTTCATCGCGAGGAAACCTCGGGTTTCGCGCTCCGACGCGGCACCAGGGGCAGCATCCGCCACAGGGTGTCGTCGCGCAGCGCGAGGTGATGGCGCAGGGCCGCGCCGACATGCAGGAGGAGGAGGGCGATCAGCAGCCAGGCGCCGTAGCTGTGGACGAGCTTCAGCACGCCCTCGACCGCCGCCTTGTTCGGCAATTCGGGCAGGACAGGCAGGTGCGGCCACGGGATCACCCCGTAGAGCACCGTCGGGATGTTGTAGGGCGAGGCAGAGACCATCGCCCAGCCGACGAGCGGCATGGCCAGCAGCAGGCCGTAGAGCGCGAGATGCGCCGCACCCGCCGCCCGCCGCTCGGCCTTCGGCATCGCCGCGGGCAGCGGCGGCGGCGCGTGGAACAGGCGCCAGACGACGCGCAACGCCATCAGCACCAGCACGGTGAGGCCGATGGATTTGTGCCACTGGTAGAACGCGAAGCGGTCCATCGGCGGCAGCGAGCCCCGCGTCATCGCGAGGCCCAGGCCCAGAAGGGCCAGGATGCCGAGGGCGATCAGCCAGTGCAGCACGATCGCCACGAGGGTGTAGCGACGGGGCGTCGCGACCATGTGCATGACCCGATGACCTCCGGCTCTCGATTTACTGGTCCTTGCGCTCGAAGGCGCCGTGGAGGGTGAGCTGGACCTCGTCGCTGACCGCCGGCACGAAGGTCTTCACGCCGAAATCCGAGCGCTTGAGCGTGCCCTTGGCCTCGAAGCCGACGGTCTGCTTCTTGTTCATCGGGTTGGCGCCGGCGCCGACCAGCGTCACCTCGAGGGTCACGGGCTTGGTCACGCCGTGCAGGGTCAGGTCGCCGACGACCTTGGCCTTGTCCTTGCCCTCCGGGGTCACCTTGGTCGAGGTGAAGGTCATCTCCGGGAACTGGGCGGCATCGAGCCACTTGTCGCTCTTCAGCGAATCGACGAGGTGCTGGCTCGGCGCGTAGAGCGACTTCACCGGGATGGAGACCTTCAGCTTGCTCTCGGCGGGCTTGGCCGGCTGCAGGTCGAGGGTGCCCGACACGTCCGAGAAGATGCCGGTATAGGGCGAGAAGCCGAAATGGTTGACCGTGAACAGCGCCTGGGTGTGGTTCGGGTCGACCACGTAGGAGCCCGCCTGGATCTGGGCGGGGTCGCGGGTCGCCTGGGCGCTGGCCGGCACGGCGAGGGCGAGACCGGCGGCGAGGCCGAGGGCGAGGACGGACAGCTTCACGAGAACACTCCGTGTGTCGGGGGCGGCGGGCCTGCGATCAGGTCTCCCGCACTGCACCCGTCTTTGCGGCGCCCGGCTTAAGCCGGTTCCGTCGCGGGCGTAAGACAGCTAAACCGGGACGCATGGTTGCTGGTTCGGAAACCTTCCGGGGCTCCCTCTCCGACGTGAGGGCCTTTTGTGCCGTCGTCGATCACGGAACCGTGACCCAGGCGGCGGAAATTCTCGGCGAGACCAAGGGCAGCATCAGCCGCCGCATCTCGCGGCTGGAGCAGGAACTCGGCGTCACCCTGCTCGCCCGCACGCCGCGGGCGGTCTCGCCGACGGTGGAGGGCCTGGCCTTCCACGCCAAGGCGCAGGAGAGCCTCGCCCTCCTCGACGAGGCGCGGGAGACGGCGCGGGACGCCCGCACCCTGCCCCGCGGCCACCTGCGGGTCACCACCTCGATCGATTTCGGCATCGAGGTGATGCCCGACCTCGTGGCGAGCTTCCGGGTGCTCTACCCGCAGGTCACGATCGACCTGCTCATCACCGATACGCGGCTCGACCTGGCCGCCAACCGCATCGACCTGGCGTTGCGGCTGGGCAGCGGCGAGGGCCAGGACGGCGGCTACCGCGCACCGGTCCTGGCGAGCCTGATGATCGGCCTCTACGCCGCGCCGTCCTACCTCGCCGCCCGCGGCGCCCCGGACAACCTCGACGACCTCGCCCATCACGACCTGATCCTGTCGCGCGAGCGCCTAGGCTCGGCCCCGGTGCGGCTCTCCGACGCCCAGGGCCGCGAGGGCCACATCACCGCCCGGCCGGCGATCCGCGCCACCGACTACGCCACGGTGCTGCGCCTGACCCGGACCGGCGCCGGCATCGGCCACATCCCGAGCCTGGTGGCGGCCCGGGCCCTCCAGGACGGGGCGCTGGTGCCGGTACTGCCGGACTGGGCGAGCCGTGGCGGCGTGCTGCGCGCCGTCAGCCTCGCCGGCCGCGAATTGCCGGCCCGGGTGCGGCTGTTTCGCGACCATGTCCGCCTCGGCCTCGCGGCGAGGCGGGAGGAGACGGCGCCGGGGTGAGGCCCCGGGCCGTCAGCGCCCGCCGAGCGCCCGGGCCGGCGCGGTGGCGAGATCGACCGCGCCCTCGGCGGTGTCGCCGATGCCCTGGCCGAGGTTGCGCAGGTGCTCGCCATAGGTCTCGCGGCTCTGAGGATCGAGGACCGCGACCGGGGCCGAGACCGCGAGGCCGGCGGCGGTGCCGACCGTGGCGGCGGCGCCCGCGGTCATCTGGACGATGCGGTCGCTCAAGCCCACGCGGGAATCGGTGATGGTCTGGCCCTGTGCCAGGCGGTTGCCGAGCAGCGCCACGAGCTGCGGGCTGCCGGCGAACTTGCCGTGGTTGAGGGCGTCGCTCCCCTTCATGGCGGTCAGGTTGAGGACCGCGATGTTCTCGCGGGCGAGTTCGGTCCGGTAGGGCTCGGTCGAGGGGTCGATGGCCCCGAGCCGCGCGCCGGAACTGCCCCAGACCAGGCGCGAGACCGCGAGCGCGTTGTCGTCCTGCGACACGAACAGGCTCAATCGAGGCCGGCCCGGGCCCATGTCGCGAAACGCCTCGCGGGCCAGATCGACGTCGACGTCGGGAGCGGCCAGCACCACGTCGCGGATCTTCGGCGCCACGCGCCCGTCGCGGATCGCCATCTGGCGCAAGGATTCGAGCACCAGCCAGTTGCCCATCGAATGGGCGAGCACCGTGATCTCGGCCACCTCCGGATTCTGCGCGAGGCGGCGCAGCACGCCTTCCAGCGCGTTGCGCGAGTAGTTGGTGCTCTCGCGGTCGTAGCCGTAGGCGAGCACGCTGCCGCGCGACGGCCAGGTGAACAGCACCGGCACCACCTCGGCCCTCGTGTCGTGGACGATCTGGGCGAAGCGGTAGACCGCGTCCTCGAAGCGGTTGTTGAAGCCGTGGACGAAGACCAGCACGTGGCGCTTGCCGGCACGTGCGGTATGACGCAGGCGGGCCGCCGCCTCCGGCCGGTCCAGGGTCTCGGCTTTCAGGGTCACGAAGTCGGTCGCGGGGTTGCCGGGCAGCTCCTTGGGCCACTGCACCGTGCCGGGCTGGCGCACGGAATCCGGCGGGATCGACACCGTGATGTCGGCGTAGGACAGGGCCGGCCCGCGATCGCCCGAATACATCTCGCCCGGATTGGCGGCGGTCTTGCGGGTGGTCGCCACCAGCATGTCGACGCGCGAGGCCCCCGGCACCGTGGCGGCCACCGGCGCCAGCACGCCCTTCGGCGCGCCCGCGCAGGCGCCGAGCATGGTTGCGGCGAGGAGGAGCCCCAGGCACCTTTTCCGTACGAGAGCCCCCTGCACCAAGACCCGCTCCCCACCCGCGCCCGACCGGCAAACCTTGCGGCAGCCGGCGATTCGTCGTGCCCGATTCTCCCGGGCACTCCTTAAGGATCAGCCAAATCGGTGCGGCGCCAATGGGGCGGCGGGGCCGGACCACGTTTCTTCCGGCGGCCGTTGCCGCGAGGGCACGCTCCCGCCCGCCCGCTTGCGTCCCGGACGGGGCCGGTTTCCAGGACCCCGAACAATGCTCTAGAGGCTCAAGGATGACGGTCCGGCGCCCGGTCGAGCCGGCCCTCCCTTTCGCCTGTCGTCCATGGTCGCCCCCCTCCCCCTCTCGATCTTCCTCATCGCCCACAACGAGGCCGACCGGATCGGCGCCACGCTGGCGGCGGTCCGCGACCTGACCGACGACCTGATCGTGGTCGATTCCGGCTCCACCGACGGCACGCAGGCCCTCGCCGCCTCCTTGGGCGCGCGGGTGATCGAACGGGGCTGGCCCGGCTACGGGCCGCAGAAGCGCTTCGCCGAGGAGCAGTGCCGGCACGTCTGGATGCTGAACCTCGATGCCGACGAGGTGGTGCCGCCGGAGCTGTCCGCCGAGATCCGGCGGCTGTTCTCGGCCGGCGAGCCGCCGCATCCGGCCTACGAGCTGGGCATCGCCGAGGTGTTTCCCGGCGAGACGCGGCCGCACCGCCTCGCCTACACCTTGTGGCCGGTGCGGCTCTACCGGCGCGACCGCGGCCGCTACTCGCCCTCGCCGGTCCACGACCGGGTCGACCTCGACGCGAGCGCCACAATCGGGCGGCTCGAGGGCGTGATCCACCACTTCTCGGTCCGCTCCCTCGGAGACCAGCTCGACAAGCTCAACCGCTATTCCGACCAGCAGGCCGACGACCTCGAAGCCCGCGGCGTCGTCATCCCGACCTGGCGCCTGTTCGTCGAGCTGCCGGGCAACTTCCTCAAGGCCTATATCGGCCGGCGCCACTGCGTGCGCGGCGCCTACGGCTTCCTCACGGCGATGAACTACGCGATCTCGCGCCACCTGCGGGTCGCCAAGCATTACGAGCGCCGGATCGGCGGGCGGAGCGGGATGCGGGGGCGCTAACTCATAGCGGCCAGCTTCGGTGAGGCGAGGCGCCGGATTGCGCCATGAGCGACCGGCGCACTACATTCCGTCCATCAGGAGATTCCGATGGGCATGCCCGCCTTCGACATGTCGGCCTTTGAGGCTGCGCAGCGCGCAGTGCGGAGCAAGCCGGGAGCCACAACGACCGTTTTCCTTGCGCCGAGGCTCAATTCCAATACCTCAATTGATGAGGCGAAAGAACACGTTCGCACCTTAACGAACGCCCTGATCGGGGTCTACGCATCTTGGCGTGCTGGTGCCCTGCAAGGCATCGCCGAGCTTCCGACGTTGATCGAAAGCGCATGTCGCTCGCAATCTCTTGATCAAATCCGATTTATTTCAGCCAATCTTGCCGAACTACTGGATAAAGTGGGAGACGACCGCAAGGCCCATGCCGATATGGACGATGAGACCATACGCAATGTCTTGCCGTTCTTAGAACAATCCAGCCAGATCTCAGCCGAGACCGGGCGCTTCATGCGCAAAGAGATCAAACGCGTCGAGCAGATGGCGAAGGCGCGAGCGGCGACATACGATAAAATTCTGATGCGGATTAGAGTGGCCAAGGAGCGGCTGGACGGCTTCATCGCATCTCAGGCCTTGGAGGCCGCCTCTTCGCGAGAGGAGAATGAGAAGGCCGGATACATGGAGAATGCCCTTCGCCGGCCAGCCGATATCGAGGGCGTCAGGGAGCGGACCGCCCGCCGGTTGAAGCAGTTCCCGAAGACGGCTGCCTACCTTGCCCGCTGATCCTCCGATTTGGATCACGGCGGATGAAATCGAAGCGATCAACCAGGAAATCCTGAGCGAGACCTCAGAGCCCTTCCACGTCCTGAATCGGGGCGGCCAGGAGAGCGCAGCCGCTCGGCCGCTCAACGCCTGGGCGTACGAAGGTGAGGACGACCGCATCGTGCTGGCTGTCCGCCTTCTGGAGGGCATCGGCCAGAACCACTGCTTCCAGCAAGGCAACAAACGCACGGCGTTCTTCGCCGCCTTGGAATTCATCGAACGCAACGGCGGCGAGTACGCGGTGAATGACAGCGACGATCTCGGCCGCCTCTGCGAAGCCGTGATTCTCCGGCAGGCCGCCCCGATGGAGTTGGTCGCCATGCTGCGACGGCGAGTGCGGTTCTGATCCATACGGGACGAACAGCGATGCCCCGCTCATCCTAAGCAGATTTCGCAAAAGTGGTGGCCGGCTTTGCGAAAAAAATCTGGTAATTACCCAGGGGGTATTTTTCGGCACGCGCGTTTTCCGCCCCCCCCTCTTTCACTTGGAGGGGGGGTTGCTCAGGCGGTGATGGTCGCGAGCAGGGTGGTGAAGGGCGTGGCCTTGGTCCGGAGGGCGGCGGTGGCGACGACGGTGCGCACGTCTGCCTCGCCTTTGGCCGCCCACATCGCCCGATAGCCGTTTGTCACCTTGCGCTGGACCACGGCCGGCCGGAGGTCGCGCTCGCAGGCGTTGTTGGTCACGTCGACCTTCCCCGGGAAGGCCACGAAGGTCAGGAGCTGGTCGCGCGCCCGCTGCATCCGGGTCTGGAGCGCTCGGGTGAGGTCGCAGGTGGCGGGCACCTTCAGGAGGGCGTCGAGATCCCCCTCCAACTCGCGCCGTTTGCGCGCCAGGGTCGAGGCGGCCAACGCGGTCAGCCGGCGGGCGAGCCCGAAGGCGTTGTCGAGCCACCACTTGAACCGCAGGGCGAGCAGGTCGTCGCTGGCTTCGGCTGCATAGGCCACGTCGCGGGCGAGGTGCGCCAGGCAGGTCTGCTGGCGCTCGCCGTGTCCCTGCTGGGCCGAGTACCGGTCCGAGAGCCACACCAAAGGCCGGTGCCCGGCCATCACCTCGCCGACGACAGCAGCAGACCGGCTCGGGGCGGCGTGATGCACCACCGCCTCCTCGCAGCGGAACACCCAGTGCCAGCTGTTGGTGCCCTCGATCCGCACCCCGGTCTCGTCCGAGGCCACCACCGGCGCCTGCCGCAGACGCGCCAGCGCCGCGTCCCGGCCCCCGGCAAAGCAGCCTTGGGCGCGCCGCAGCACGTTCATCAGCCCGCCCTGGCTGAGCTTCAGCCCGAACAGGTCCGACAACGCCGCCTGCAACCGTTCGTAGGACAGCGCCTGGAAGGTCTTCAGGTAGGTCGCCACCGCGTGCAGCCGCGACCCGAAGGGTGTCGCGTCGGCTCCCGCCGGGCGTCGGGCGGCGACCCGGGTCCGGCAGGCCGGGCAGGTCACGCACAGGCGCCGGTGCTGCTCCACCACCGGGCGAACCAGCGGCAGGTCGATCCGCTCGTGCACGCTGACGACCTCGGCCGGAAGGTCGGCCGGCAGTGGTTCGCCGCACGACGAGCAGGCGCAGGGCCGATGCTCCACCACCTGATCCGGATCCGGGGTCAGCGCCCGCTTGTGGCCCTCATGCCCGGGCTTGGCCCCGCCGGGACGGGACTTCTCCCGCCTCTCCTTGCGATCCGTGGCCGGCGGCTTGGACGAGGTGCGCGAGGTCTTCTCCGGCCGGTGCAGCTTCAGCACCAGCTCGATCAGTTCCTCCTTGCTCAGGCGCTCCAAATCGCTGCGGCTCATCCCGACAGGGAATCAGCCAAACCATCAGACGGCAAGGGGGGGCGACATGACACCTAAGCCGCGACCGAGCCGCCCGTCACGGCACCCCCCTGGGTAATTACAAAATCTGCGATAAAACAACAACCTAAGCGGACGAAGCGTTGGCTTGCCAACGCAAGTCTGCCTAGAACACCCGATCGCCGGCACGGCCTGCGCGGCGACCGGGGGCAGGTTCGGCGGGCAGGTGATCATCCGGCCGATAAGCCGCGGGTTTGCCGCCGCTTGGCCTGACAGCGCGGCGCCGGGCGCGTATGGTCGGGGACTGTCGGCAGCAACCTCAGATACGACGTGCACCGGAGGCGACGACCCTTGGCGAGGAAGACCCGCGCGGAACCGGGCACCGATGGCGCGGACGAGCGGCCGGGGGTGGTCGGCGTTGGCACCTCGGGAGCCGCGATCGAGTCCCTGGGACGCTTCCTCGCCGACGCGTCGGAGATGCCGGGCGTCGCCGTCATGGTGGCGCTCCAGCAACGCGAGGCGATCGACGCGGTGCGCCGGCGCACGGGACTGGCGCCGGCCCCGGTCGAGACCGGGCACCTCGACCTCCTGCCCGAGGACGGCACCGTCGCCCTGGTCCAGGGGCGGTTCCGCCTCGCGGCGACGGACAACCCGGGCGGGCGGGGCACCCTCGACACCGTCCTGGTCTCCCTCGGCGAGGACCAGGCCGCCAGCGCCGGAGCAGCGGTGCTCGCCGTCGGCGACGGGACGCTGGGCATCACCGCCATTGAGGCGGCGGGCGGCCTGACCCTGGCCGAGCCGCACTCGACGACTTCGTGATGCATCTCGACGGCCGGCTCGGGGCGCTCGCCCGCACCCAGACCATCCTGACCCGCAGCGCCGACGCCGCCACCGATCTCGCCGAGCCGGTCGGCGAGGAGGTACTGTCGCACGCGGTGCGGGACGGCGGCCAGGCGACCCTCACCGGCCCGGAGGTGCGCCTGCCGCAGAAGACCGCCGAGACCCTGGGCCTGGTGCTGCACGAGTTCGCCACCGACGCGATCGAGTACGGGGCGCTCGCCCGGCCGGAGGGGCGGATCGCCATCGCCTGGCGCGTCTCCGGCGGGGGGGCGGACAAGCGCCTGCGCCTCGAATGGCAGGAGAGCGGCGCCGCCCTGCTGGCGACGGCGCCGACCCGGCGCGGCTTCGGGCGCGAGCTGATCGCGCAGGGGCCGGTCTACGAGTGCTGTGCCACGACGGCCCCGGAATACCGCCCCGGCGGCGTGCGCTGCATCGTCGAGCTGCCGGTCCAAACGCCGCGGGCCGTGAACCGAGCGCCGCAGGCAGGAGCCGGCGTGCCGCAGGCGCCCGGTGCGTCGTCGGGGGAGACCGACGGTGCCGGCTGAGCCCCTCGCCCGCGGCCTCGCCGCCCCGGACGCGGTCCTGCGCCAGCTATACGGCTACGCCCCGCTGACGTCCGACGAGGAGGGGCTGCTGCGCCAGGTCACCGCCCGTCCGGTGCCGGTGCCGGCCCGGGCCGAGCTGGTGCGCGACGGCGAGGCCGCGCCGCGGGCGCAGGTGCTGATGGAGGGCTGGGCCTGCCGCCAGCGGCTCCTCGCCGACGGGCGGCGCCAGATCGTCGTCGTCCTCTTGCCCGGCGACCTGATCGGCTTCGACCTGCGCCGGCGCCCGCTGCCCTTCGGCTCGGTCACGACCCTGACGCCGGCCCTCGTCTGCGAGGCGGGCGCCCTGCGCGAGCGCGCCGCATCGCAGGACACCCCGCCGGACCGCGGGACCGGCCTGGCGGCGGCCCTGCGGCAGGCGCGGGAGATGGAGGAGTTCTGGCTCGTCAACCAGGTGGTGCGCCTCGGTCGCCAGACCGCCTACGAGCGCGTCGCCCATTTCCTCCTGGAGCTGTGCGAGCGGCTGGCCGCGGTGGACAGGGTGCAGGAGAACCGGTTCTCGTTCCCGATCACCCAGGAAGTGCTGGCCGATGCGCTCGGCTTGAGCGTGGTGCACATGAACCGCACGATGCAGCAGCTGCGCCGGGACGGCCTGATCGAGCAGCGCGCCACCGCCATCACCCTGCGCGACGTGCCGGCCCTCGTCTCGATCGCGGATTATGCAGGTGCACACGGCCCCTGAACGCCGAGGATACTGCACAGGCCCGCCGAATCTTCACATAGGTGATGGAATGGCCTGAAAAAGACCAGCAACATCGCGAGTGTTGCGGCAATTCTTGCCCGACCGTCCCTGCTGGCCCGGTCTCGACCGGGTGGACGACCATCAGGGATGTTGCTGAGGCCCCCAAGTCGACTTCACCGCCCTGCTCGCTCCCGCCGGCAGGGCTTCTTTTTGGGCGGCCGCTTACGCCTTTTGCAGACGGGCGACGATGCCGCGTTGCCACCGTCGGCGAACCTTCCCATCCTGTCGGCGCCGCACCGAGCACGGCATCTCCTTCAGACGGATGGGCGAGGGGGGAAACGGGCGTGGAGGATTACCGGGCCGAATTGCGGCGCCAGGTCCGCCTCGGCGACATCGCCACCGGCGAGGCGGCGGGCGCCTGCCTGCCGGGCCTGCTGCGGCGCCTCACCCACCACGAGGCCCGGGCCGGCACCGCCCGCTACCCGCTCCGCCTCTATCATCTCTGGCGCCGCAACAGCCTGCGCCGGCAGGTGGCCGATGCGCGCTGGCACGTCGAGCAGGGCCGCGCCGCCCGGATGGGCGAGCTGGAGCCGCGGCGCTGAGCCTGTCTCAGGCGCGGCTCTCCACGATCAGCCGGCGCACGAACCCCGCGCACTCGGCGAGCTCCGCGGTCTCGACGTATTCGTCGGCCTTGTGGGCGCGGGCGATGTCGCCGGGGCCGATCACCACCGAGGGGATGTCGCCGAGGCTCTGGAACAGGCCGGCCTCGGTGCCGTACGACACCTTGGCGTGGGCATTGCGGCCGGCAAGGCGCTTGGCCAGGGTGACGAGGGGCGCGTCGGGGGCGATGTCGAGGCCCGGATAATCGATCGTCGGCTCGACCGTGAGGCCGCTGGCCGGATCCCGGGCCTGCATCTCCGGCACCAGCACGTCGCGGGCGTAGGCCAGCGCCGTCTCGGCGAGGGCACGGGGATCGTCGGCGGCGATGGCCCGGAACTCGAACGCGACGGTGCAGCGGTCCGGCACGATGTTGGACGCCGTGCCGCCCTGGACGAGGGCGGTGAGTCCGGTCGTGTGGGGCACGTCGTAGAGGTCGTCGCGGGCGCCGTCCCGGGCCAGGCCCTCGGCGGTGAGCCGCACCCTGTCGATGAAGCGCGCGGCGTATTCGATGGCGTTGACCCCCGTCGGCGCCAGCGCCGAGTGGCAGGCGCGGCCGCGGAACGTCGCCTTCGCACCGTACTTGCCCTTGTGGCCGGTCACCACCGCCATGCCGGTCGGCTCGCCGACGAAGCAGCCCAGCGGCGCGATCCCGCGCGCACGGATATGGGCGATGAGCGGCCGGACGCCGAGGCAGCCGACCTCCTCGTCGTAGGAGATCGCGAGGTGCAGCGGCCGGGTGAGCGGGGCCGCCGCCATCTCGGGCAGGAGCGCCAGGCAGACGGCGAGGAAGCCCTTCATGTCCGAGGTGCCGCGGCCGTAGAGGCGCCCGTCGATCTCGGTCAGCCGGAACGGGTCGTGCGTCCAGTCCTGGCCCTCGACCGGCACCACGTCGCTGTGGCCCGACAGCACGTAGCCCGGCCGGTCGGTGGGTCCGACCGTCACCCACAGGGCCGCCTTGCGCCCGGTCTCGTCCATCACCCGCTCGACCGCGGCGCCGTGGCGGCGGCAATAGGCCTCGACGTGATCGACGAGGGGCAGGTTGCTCGCCGAGCTGACCGTCTCGAAACCCACCAGGGTGGCGAGGAGGTCCGTGATGGCGGAGAGCGTGGAATCGGGGACCGCTGGGTCGGAGGGCGTCATGAGAAGAGTGCAGGCCTGACGGGGGATGACGAAAAAACGCGACCCCGCGAGGCTTGCAGGGCCGATGCCACCGCGTGGCGGGCAGCCGCCCCCTTATGCCGCGTTCCGGCGCCGACGGACAGCGGGCCGTCCGGCCCTACTCGGCGAGATCCAGGAAATGCCGCCCCTCCCGGTCGTCGATCTCGACGATCCAGAGGTCGGAATCGAACCGGATCTCACGGGCGAGCCGGGCCTCGACGTCGGGCGGCAGGGCCTCGCGCATCAGGGTCTCGAAGCGGCGG
This sequence comes from Methylobacterium sp. 142-1Y, assembly GCF_057747795.1. Classification (NCBI taxonomy): domain Bacteria; kingdom Pseudomonadati; phylum Pseudomonadota; class Alphaproteobacteria; order Hyphomicrobiales; family Methylobacteriaceae; genus Methylobacterium; species Methylobacterium sp. 142-1Y. Next base: position 3,761,138 of record NZ_CM173224.1, read on the forward strand.
CCGGCGGTCTCGTCGCCCTCGAACAGGGCCTGGGGCGCCGGGCCGTAGAGATCGGCGCGGCCGTCGAGGCGGTCGACCTTGACGAAGATCGCGCCGGCCTCCGGCGCGCCGCGGCGGCGCTGCACCGCGCTCACCCCCTCGACCGCGCAGCGGCGCAGATGGGCGGCGACCCAGAAATCGGAGCGCAGGCGAGCCATCGGGCGGGGCATCCTCGGAGGGGGGTGTCGCCGGCTCCTCATAGGACAGCGCCCGATCGCGGGGCAATCGGGCGCTGCTTCGAACCGTGGATGTGAGACGGGTCCGGGATCAGGAGGCCGGAGCCGCGCCATTGACCTCCGCCACGTCGGCCCGCTCGCGCCAATCCTCGACGCCGTGCTGGCGGGCGAAGCGTAAGGTCGCGGCGCGGACCGCCCGCTCCGGATCGCGCGCGCGGGCGATTTCCACGGTCCCGACGGTGAACGGGACCCCGAGGATCTGCTTGGCGAACTGTACGCGGTACGGCGACATCATCCGTCTCCTCCAGCGATGGATCGCGTCGATGACGGGTGGGTTACCGCTCCCGGCTCCCGAGGCGACCGCGCCGCGGCCATCGGCCGGGACCAGGAATGAAGCACGCGTCCGCGCTCCGCCCAGTCTGTCGCGTCTCACCCGTCGGGGAACCGATCGACCACGATCGGAAAAAAGGTATCGGCGCATCCTGCACCAGAGCAAGTCGGTATTTCGGGCTCGCTCGATCCATCATGTGGCGACGATCTCCGCTCACGGAAGGTGCCTCACGGGCGTGTGATCGATGGCACGGCCGGATCGAGCTTGGCCGATCTTCTCGGCCGACCTCGGCCGGCGATGCGGCATGCCCGCAGGGCGGCCCCCCCGTGCGGGCGGCCCCGGTGCCGCAGCGCGAAAACCCGCTATGTCGGGCGCGCGTCCCCCTTCGAGACGCTCCCCGCGCAAGACACACGCACGCAGGACGCACTCATGCAGGACGCGACCATGCCGCCCCTCTCCGCCGCGACCCGCCTGAGCCTCAGCCTGATCGCCGGGGGGGCTGTCGCCAACATCTACTACAACCAGCCGCTGCTCGGACTCTTGGTCCAGGTCTTCGGCCACGACGCCTCGGTGCTGGTGCCGACCGCGACGCTTGCCGGCTACGGAATCGGCATCCTCGGCCTCGTGCCGCTCGGCGACGCCGTGGCGCGGCGCAGCCTGATCGTCGGCCAGCTCCTGCTGCTGGCCGCCGTGCTGGTCCTGGCGGGCTTCAGCGGCTCCTTGAGCGTCCTGGTTCTGGCGAGCTTCCTGATCGGGGTACTGTCGACGGCGGCGCAGCAGGCGGTGCCCTTCGCCGCCGAACTGGCGCCGGACGCGACGCGGGGCCGGATGGTCGGCCAGGTGATGACGGGCCTGCTGCTGGGCATCCTGCTCGCCCGGACCTTGAGCGGCTTCGTCGGGGCGTGGCTCGGCTGGCGGGCGGTGTTCCTCGGCGCGGCCGGGCTCTCGGTCGCCTTCGCGGCTCTCGCCTGGTTCGGCCTGCCGAGGACGCCGCCCGCCGCGCGCATCGGCTACGGCGCGCTGATGGGCTCGATCCTCGACCTAGTGCGCCAGCAGCCGATCTTACGCCGCGCCGCCCTGGCGCAGGCGCTGCTGTTTGCCGCCTTCAACGCGTTCTGGACCACGCTGGCGCTCCTCGTCGAGGCGCCGCCCTTCGGGCTCGATCCCGCCGGGGCCGGCCTGTTCGGGCTGATCGGCGCGGCGGGCGCGCTCTGCGCTCCGGTCGCCGGGCGCTTCGCAGATACGCGCAGCCCGCGCCCGGTGCTGGTCGGCGGCGCCGTGCTGACGCTCGCCGCCTTCCTGGTGTTCGGCCTCTTCGGCGGCCACTCGCTGGTCGCGCTCGCGGTCGGGGTCTTGCTCATCGACATCGGCATCAACACCGCGCTGATCGCCAACCAGACCCGGGTCTACGCCCTCGCCCCCGGGGCGCGGGGGCGGATCAACACGGTGTTCTTCACGGCGATCTTCGCCGGGGGGGCGCTCGGCGCCTCGGCCGGCACCCGGGCCTTCGCGGCCGGCGGATGGCCGGCGCTCTGCGCCGTCGGCGGCGCCTTCGCGGCGGCGTCCCTGCTGGTGCCCCTGCTGGAGCCGCGCGACCACCCTAGATCCTGACGGTCTCCTTTCGGCAGAGCCCGCCCCCTGTCCAGTCCCCCCGCCCGCCTGCTCGCCATCGACACGATCTACCACGAGCCCGCGGTCAAGGACTTCGCCCGCGGCCGGGAGGTCCTGGCCCGCTTCCCCGACGCACGGCGGATCGAAGTGCCGTCGCACTGGAACATCCCGGAGCTGCACGGCAATGCCGGCTCGGTCGAGGATTGGGTGCGGATCAAGCGCTCGACCCTGGTGCTCGGGGTCAAGAAGGGCTTGGCCTCGCGGCCGAACGGGCGCAGCGCCCATTTCATCGCGCCGTCGAGCTCCAACGGCTGCGCCATGGCCTGCGCCTATTGCTACGTGCCGCGCCGCAAGGGCTACGCCAACCCGATCACCCTGTTCGTCAACACGGAGGCCGTCGGCCGGGCGATCCAGCGCCACGCCGCCGCCCAAGGCCCCCTCCCCGCCCCCGACCAGATCGACGAGAGATTCTGGGTCTACGACATCGGCGAGAACGGCGACCTCTCGGTCGATGCCCTCGCCTGCGACAGCGTGCGCGACCTCGTCGGGCTGTTCCGGGCGATCCCGAACGCCAGGGCCTCGTTCGCCACCAAGTTCGTCAACCGCGACCTGCTGGCCTACGCGCCGGAGGGCAAGACCCGGATCCGCTTCTCGCTGATGCCCGAGCGCATCGCCCGGGTGGTCGACGTGCGCACCTCACCGATGCCGGAGCGGATCGCCGCGATCGACGATTTCGTGGCCGCCGGCTACGAGGTCCACGTCAATTTCTCGCCGGTGATCCTGTACGAGGGCTGGGAGGAGGATTGGCGGATGCTGTTTCGCGCGCTCGATGCCGGAATCGGCCCGGCTGCCAGGGCGCAGCTCAAGGCCGAGATCATCTTCCTCACCCACAACGTCGCTTTGCACGACGTGAACCTGCGCTGGCACCCGAAGGCCGAGGCGCTGCTGTGGCGCCCCGACATCCAGGAGACCAAGCGCTCCGAGGGCGGGATGGAGAACCTGCGCTACCGTGCGCGCTGGAAGGGCCGGTGGCTTGCCCGGTTCAAGGCGCTCCTCGCCGAGGAGCTGCCCTATTGCGCCGTGCGCTACGCGTTCTGAGTCGCGGCCGGGATCAGTGGGTCCAGGGGGCGGTGCGGTTGTACTTGAAGTTGTCGGAATAGGAGAGGCCGCGGCGCAGGGCCTCCTGCGGCTCCTCGACCCGGTAGGCCAGCCCCTCGCGGGTCGCGTAGGCGATCGCCTCGTCCTTGGTGTCGAATTCGAGCCGCACCTGCTGCAGCATGTCCGAGGACGAGGTCCAGCCCATCAGCGGCTCGGTCTCCCGCGGGCTCGTCTGCTCGAACTCCAGCGTCCACTGCTTGGTCCGGGCGAGGCCGGACTGGGTCGGGTCCTTGGCAGGGCGGAAGATGCGGGCGGTCGACATCGCGGGCTCTGATCCGTGGGCTGAATGGTCGGGGCGGCCGGATTCGAACCAGCGACCCTCTGGTCCCAAACCAGATGCGCTACCAGACTGCGCTACGCCCCGATGCCTCGTGTCCTAGTGAAATTCCCGTCAGGGTGCAAGCTGCGGGGCGGGGCGGAAGGGGCGCGAAGGTGCTCGAAAATGCCGCTTCGGCGCGCAGAGTCCCGGAAAAGTCCCACCAGTCGTTCGTGACTTGTTCCGATTGGGATCGGGCATGGTGAAGCCCTACCGCCCTGCCCTACCACTGCCGATCTCGTGGCGTGGCGGCCTTACCGCGCCTCAACATCGCCGCGGCCGTCCTGGCGCGCTAACGGCCCATCGACGAGTTCGCGGCCCAGGATGCGAGGCAGCCCCGGCTGAGGAATGAGGCTCCCGATGAAAAGAGCCGCGCATCGCCTCTTGTGCTTGCTGAAGCAAGCACCACCTCATGCTTGGTCATCCAAGCATGAGGTGCCGCGATGTCGGACGGACAGAAAAAAGGCGGCGCTTCGCGCGCTCGCAATCTTTCCACGGAGCGCAAGCGTGAGATTGCTGCGGCGGGCGCGCGTGCTCGTTGGGAGAAAGCGGTGCCAGAGCGCAAGGACCTCCCGAACGCCGAGTTCGGGACCGACGATCGCCCGCTCAAGATCGGCGACATGCGGATCCCCTGCTACGTCCTCAATGACGAGCGCCGTGTGCTCTCAGCCGGTGGATTCCAGGGCGCCTTGGGAATGGCGGCCGGTGGTAGTATGAAGGCCGGTATGAGTCGGCTTGAGCTTTTCGTGTCCGGAAAGCTGCTGAAACCATTCATCAGCAATGACTTAGCCGAGAGAGTCCGCAACCCTATCCACTTCATCACGCCGAGCGGCGCGTTGGCCTACGGTTACGAGGCCGAGATCTTGGTCGAGTTGTGCGAAGCAGTTCTTGCTGCGCGAGCCGCGCGTGTGCTGCAGAAGCAGCAGTTGCCAATTGCCCAGCAGTGCGAACTCATTATGCGCGGGCTCGCGCGGGTCGGCATCGTCGGCATGGTCGACGAGGCTACGGGATATCAGCGCCACCGTGCGTCAGATGCCTTGGCGCAGATCCTCGAGCGGTTCATCGCCAAGGAGTTACAGCCCTGGGTCCGCACATTCCCAGATGAGTTCTACAACGAGTTGTTCCGGTTACGCGGATTGGAGTACCCCGGGGATACGGTCCGGAAGCCGCAGTACTTTGGACACCTTACCAACGACATCGTTTATAAGCGCCTAGCTCCGGGAGTTCTGGAAGAATTAAAGCGGACCGTACCGAAAACGGCTTCGGGTCGAGCGAAAGCTCAACTGCATCGTAAGCTCACACCCGAACTTGGACACCCGAAGTTGCGCGAGCACCTGGCATCAGTTATTACAGCAATGAAATTGAGCGACGACTACCCGGATTTTAAGCGCAAGATGGATCGCATCCACCCGCGCTACGATCGGACATTGGATATCGATTTCAGCGATCCCGAGCCCGACGAGGGGCTTTAGCCAGACATCTTGGCAGCGGCGCGAAGAGACCAAAACCTAGGAAATATAAAAGCCCCGCACAGCGGCTGCCGGCGGGGCTGAAGGCGGGTCTCGAGGCCTTGAAGATCCGCGGGGCCAACGGGCGGGCAGCAGGATGGGTCCGGGCCGCCCCGGGTCAGTCGTGGCCGTGGTTACGGATCTGCTCCCTGTCGATGGAGCGCAGCAGTTCGACCATCTGCCGCATGATACGAAATCCGGACGATCACTTCCGGATTCCGTATCATCAGCCCGCGCGGCGCCTGAGCGAAGCCGCTTTCCGCATTGCGAAGCGATCAATCGGAAAGCGTATAAGATCCCGGATCTCCCGCAGGAGAGTCAGCACCTCGGCCGGCCCCTGCAGGTGCACCATGGCGTCGCTCACCGTGCCAGGAGCATGGAGTGGCACCTTGTGCTTGTAGAGTTCGCCTCGCGAAACATCCGGAACCTGACCCAGACAAGGACCCCGGCCCCAACCGCGCGACCAGGGCCGTGGCGCAGGCTACAACCTGGTGGATCCCGATCACTCGGTCTGGTAGCCAGCCGGCATGCTCGACTCTCTCGCCCAAGCCGGCTTCCAGATCGAATTCCGCTCGCACGCGCGGGCGATCCTGGGCGTCGATTTCCCCGAGGTCGCCACGGAGATCGAGCAGATCCTGCTCGCGTCGTCCGTCCCCATCGAGGAAATCGTCGGATCGGGTGGCGGCGAGACGAAAGGCACCCAGCGGCTTCGGCGCGCCCTCAAGGATCGGGGCTGGCGCAAGCACAACTTCGTCGTCCAACGGGTGATCGACGGCCGGGCGCGGGAGAGCCAGTCGCACGAGGTCGACCATATCCGCGACTTCGCCGCGGGCACCGTCGCCCTGGAGATCGAGTGGAACAACAAGGACCCGTTCTTCGATCGGGACCTGGAGAACTTCAAGCGCCTGCACGCGGACGGCGCGATCAGCATCGGGGTGATCGTGACGCGCGGCGCGTCCCTCCAGGACGAGCTCCGCGCGCTGGTACGTCGGTTCGCGGAGGAGCGGGGCCTCGCCTCCGTCGACGACCTGACGGGTCTAGGACTGAGTCCGACGAAGCGGCAGCGCAACAACTACGCCAGCCGTCAGCGCGGGGGCATGACGTTCCCCGAGGCGTGGTCGGCGTCGTTCGTCGCCGACAAGTTCGGCGCCGCGACGACGCATTGGCGCAAGCTCGAGGACAGGGTCCATCGCGGCGTCGGCAATCCCTGCCCCCTGCTGCTGATCGGCCTGCCGGCATCCATCGTGACGTTCGGCGAGCCGGAGGCGGTCGTGGAAGCTCTCCTTGATGAGGGCGAGGCCGAGTCGATCGACGACACCTCTAATCGATGAGGATTCGGTCCTCGTCGCGGTGGCCCGGCGCCCGGGAATGATGGGCGTAGGTGTCCCATGTCGGCGCGTAGCTGTCGTCGGCCTGGTTTCCCCAGGTGTGCCAGCCGGTCCTGACACCGCGCCCGAAGAGCTCGAGGCGCGGCCCGGGCGAGCAGGCCTCGATCAGGTCGTACTGCTCGTCCGGCTTGCGGGAATGCTCCCGCTTGCGGGTCTGCAGCATGTTGACCTGCGTCCGTCCCGGGGCGAGCGTGCGAGCGTTCTTGCCCCGGATGCCGAATAGCAGGAGCTCGGTGACGTTCCGGAAGTAGAAACCGACGCCGCGCCCGTCGGAACCACCGTCCTTCCTGATCTTGTGCCAGACGATGTTGGACTTGTAGGCGAAACCCCAGGCCCGCATGACCTCCAGCCCCTCGGGCAGCAAGGCGTTGGGGACCCAAAGGTACAGGTGACTGACCGGGGCGGCGGCCTCCTGGACGGGCAACATGCAGATTTCGGGCAGCGTCATCGTCGCGTAGCGGGAGAGGCGCTTGTGCTCCGGCGCCATCTTACCGGTGCGGTTCACGAACTGCCACGGCGGATCCGCCATCACCGTCCCGTACTTGGTCTTCTTCGCCGCCAGAAACGCGCGAAGATCTTCGGCGGACGAGCCGACATCGATCGGAGGCGGCGATTGCTTCATAAAAACCCGACCTGAGATGATGACTGGGTTCACAGTGAGATCTGCGCCGACCGTAGCCCATGCGGCGCCCGTCGTCGCGGGCAGAATGACGCCATCCACCCCGCTCGCATCGCCGGTGATCGGGACGACGAAGGACGGCACCTCGGCGTGGAAGGCATCCACCTCGGGCCCGGGATCGACCGCCCCGCCACAACGGCACCGATCGCCGGTCGCATAGCCCGGGTATCGACGCCGTTCAGCCGCGTCTCCGCGCCCGTCCGGCGGTCCGCGACCGGCGGCCGGACCTTGCGTTCATCGCGGCGCGACCGTCAGGACCACCGCAAAATACCTGCATTGACCGGCCTCGCCGGGAGAGCGCACAAGGCCGGAAACGCGTCCGATACTCCGGGGGCGTCGGGCGAGGCGGAGGCCGCGGAGATCCATGATCAGGGACGCCGAGGGAATGCGCGTCGCCGGTGCGGGGCGGCCGATACTGCCGGCGACGGTGGACATGGTCGGGACCTGGTCGTGGGATATCGCCGACGACCGGATGCATGCCGACGATGTCGCCGGCGACCTGTTCGGGGCCGATCTCGACCGCCTGGCGAATGGCGTGCCCCTACGGGTCTTCGCGGCCCGCATCCATCCCGACGACCGCGACGCCGTCCTCGCCCGGATGCACCAGGGTGCGGCGCAGGGCGGCTCCTTCGTGGCCGAGTTCCGGGTGCGGAACACCGCCGGCGGGACCCTGTGGGTCCTCTCCCGCGCCCGCTACGAGCGCGACCGCGGCGGCCGCCCGGTGCGGGCGCACGGCATCCTGGTCGACATGACCGGCAGCGCGCTGAGCGAGACCGCCTACGACCATTGCGTCGACGCGCGGCCGGACTGCCCGCTCGAGCAGGCCGCCGAGGCCTGCATCGCCGCCCGCGAGGCCCTCGTGACGGCGGACCGGCCGTTCCTGCTGCGGATCGTCGACATGCTGCTCCTGGAACTCGGTCGCGAGATCGGCAAGGGCCTGCGCCGGGCCTATCTGCGCCGCCTGAGCTGACGGCCGTAGTCCGGGACGCGCCGGGGCGACGCGCCGCATCGATGCGGCTTGTGGGCCGGGGCCGGTCTGGCTAAGGCCGGGACCCGGGCGCTTCTCGCCCGCCAGAGATCCGGCAGGCGATGATCGGCAAGCTGAAGGGCGTGGTGGATTCCTACGGCGAGGATTTCGTGATCCTCGACGTGCACGGCGTCGGCTACGTGGTGCATTGCTCGGCCCGCACGCTCCAGCGCCTGCCCTCCACCGGCGAGGCGGCGGAGCTGGCGATCGAGACCCATGTGCGCGAGGACATGATCCGCCTCTACGGCTTCCGGGCCGATGCGGAGCGCGAGTGGTTCCGCCTGCTCCAGACCGTGCAGGGCGTCGGCACCCGGGTGGCGCTCGGCGTGCTCTCGGTGATGGAGCCGGGCGACCTCGCCACCGCCATCGCCACCGGCGACAAGGGCGCCATCGCCCGCGCCCCCGGCGTCGGCCCGCGCCTCGCCGCTCGCCTCGTGGCCGAACTGAAGGACAAGGCGCCCGCCTTCTCCCCCGTCGATCCGGCCCTGATCCAGCTGAGCGGAGCGGTGGAGGACAACACCGCGCCCCAGCCGGTCGCCGATGCGATCTCGGCGCTCGTCAATCTCGGCTACGCGCAGGTCCAGGCCTCGGCAGCCGTGGCCGCGGCGCTCAAGGGCGCCGGCGAGGGGGCGGCGGCGATGGAGGCCAAGACCCTGATCCGCCTCGGGTTGCGCGAGCTGGCACGGTGACCGGGCCCGGGCGGCACGGTCTCCGACCGACACGCTGTCGCGGCAAGGTCACGCGGTGGAGCCGCTGGCCCCACGCGCCCGAGCGGCGCCGGCTTCCGCATCGCGGACAGCGATCCGGCAGGACCGGCCGGAGCGAGCGCGGACCGGACGATCAGACCTTGAAGTCGAACACCGCCGCCTGACTGCTCGTCGGCGTGCTGCCGGTGCCGCTCGCGCCGTAGCCGCTCGCCTGGGTCTGTGCCTGGGCGTCCTGGAGCTGCTTGATGAAGCCCGCGAGCAGGTCGCTGGCGCTCGTGGCCGTCGAGGCCGGATCGGTCGCGGCCGCAGAGGTGGCCGGCGTCGAGCCGGTGGCATCGGCCGCTCCGGGGGACGGCAGGCCGGGGGGAGCACCGCCCGCGCCGCCGACGCCGCCAAGATCCGCATCACGATCCCCGCCAAGATCCCCATCACGATCCCCATCGCGGTCGCTCCCCTTGTGCGACGACAGCAGGTTCTTCAGCGTCGTCGCCTGGTCGCTCGTCAGGGTGCCCTTCGTGACCTCGGCGCCGATGAGGTCGTCCATCCGGCTCCTGGCCTGGGCCGGATCGAGGCGGGTGCCACCGGAACCGGACGTGTCCGAGGCGCCGGACATCGCCTGGTCGATGTCCTGGACCGCGCTCGTCAGCGCGCTCGCGTCGGTGGCGCTGAGGCTGCCGGCTTGCTGTTGCGCCGAGATCCGGTCGAGGAGCCGCTGCTTGTGCGCGCCCGCCTTCTCGGACCTGGGCTGACTGATCGGCGGGGCGGCCGCGCTGGAGGATGAGACGGTCGTCATGATGGGGCCGGAACCTCGCGTGTGGCGAGCGGGGACGATCGGTCATCCCCGACGCGGATCAGGCTGCAGCCGCCGCCGTTTAAGAGATCCTTCGTCGTCTCGGGAGAATGGTTTCCGCCCGTTGCACGGCGGTGCGCCGCAACGGGGGGTTACATCGTCGCCGACCGTATCCGGGCAGGCGGTTCACGCCGCCTGCTGGCGCGGCACCGTACCGACGGCCCGCGGCAGTTCGAGGCGCACGCACAGGCCGCGCGGCTCCCGGTTCTCCAGGGTGAAGGCGCCGCCATGCGACTGCGCGATGGCGGTCGCGATCGACAGGCCGAGGCCGAAGCCGCCGGCCTCGTTGAGGGTGCGGGCGCGGTCGCCGCGCACGAAGGGCTGGAGCATCAGGGTGCGCTCCTCCTCCGGGATGCCCGGGCCCTCGTCCAGGATCTCGACCGCGACGCGGCCCGGCTCCGCCTCGACGAGGCGCACCGTGGCGCCGCCGGCATATTTCACCGCGTTGTCGATCAGGTTGGTGAGCGCGCGCTGCAATTCGGCGGACGAGCCGCGCACCAGGGCCGGCCGCAGGGCCTCGTCCCGCACCTCCTCGGCCCGCACCGCCTCGCCGATATCGGCAAAGCCGTCGCAGACCGTCTGCACCACCGAGGCGAGGTCGACGAGGCTCAGGCCTTCGCGGGACTGGCCCTCGCGCGACTGGCCGTCGCGCACGAAGGACAGGGCCGCCTCGACGAGGGAATTCATCTGGTCGAGGTCGCGCAGGAACTGCCGGCGCAGGGCCTCGTCCTCCAGGAATTCCGCCCTGAGGCGCAGGCGGGTGATCGGGGTGCGCAGGTCGTGGCTGATCGCCGCCAGCATGTGGGTGCGGTCGTCGATCAGGCGCAGGACCCGGTCGCGCATCCGGCCCAGCGCCCGGGACACCGCCAGCACCTCCTCGGGGCCGCGCTCCGGCAGCGGCCGCGCCTCGGTGGCGGTGCCGAAGGCCTCCGCGGCTTCCGCGAGCCGCGCCAGCGGCGCGGTGAGGGCGCGCGTCGCCCAGATCGACAGGAGGGTGAGCGAGAGCGCGAGGAAGACCAGGGTGATCAGCACCGCGCTGGTCAGCGGCGGGTGCGGCAGCGGCAGGGGCGGCAGGTCGGCGCTGAGCTGGAGGCCGCCGGGCCCGGCGATCCGCAGGTGCAGGGCGCCGGCGGGCAGGTGATCCGCCGCGATGCCGTAGCCGGGTCCCAGGGCCGCCCGCAGACCGGTAATCTCCGGCACGTCGGCGTTCGACGGAGCCGGGGCATTCGGCTCGTTCGCGGGCAGCAGGGTGAGGTGAAGTGCCGAGGCACTGTGGCGGGCCGCCGCCACCACGTCGCCCCGGTCCTCGGGCGGGGCCGCCGCCACCATGTGGACGACGGTGACGAGGCGGTTGGCGAGCGCGCTCGGCCGCTCCTCGGAGCGGCGCAGCTCCGGGCGCAGGAGGAGGAAGGCCACCGTCACGACCACGTGGGTCACGACGATCGCGGCGACCACCAGCAGGGCGAGCTGCCCGGCGATGCGGCCGGTGAGCGGCCCGCGCCCGGTCATGTCGAGACCACCTCCGGCGTGAACAGGTAGCCGCCGGAGCGGATGGTCTTGATCATCTCCGGGTTGCGCGGATCGCGCTCGATCTTCTGGCGGATGCGGCTCACCAGCACGTCGATGCTGCGCTCGAACGGCCCGGGCGCGCGGCCCTGCGTGAGATCGAGGAGCTGGTCGCGGGAGAGCACCCGGCCCGGACGCAGGCACATCGCGTGCAGGAGGTCGAACTCGGCGCCCGTGAGCGCCACCTGGGCGCCCTCCGGGTTGAGGAGCTGGCGCAGGCCCGCATCGAGCACGAAGCCCGCGAAGGCGTGGCGCCGTACGCCCTCGTCCTCGCGTCCCTGCGTGGCCGAGCCGCGGCGCAGGATCGCCCGGATGCGGGCGAGCAATTCGCGCGGGTTGAAGGGCTTGGCGAGGTAGTCGTCGGCCCCGATCTCGAGCCCGACGATCCGGTCGATCTCCTCGCTCTTGGCCGTCAGCATCAGGATCGGGATGCCGGAGCCGGCGCGCAGGCGCCGGCAGATCGACAGCCCGTCCTCGCCCGGCAGCATCAGGTCGAGGACGACCAGGTCGACGCGGGAATCGGCCATCAGCCGGTCCATCTCGCGGCCGTCGCCGGCGATCGAGACCCGGCAATCGTTGCCGCGAAGATAGCGGGCGACCAGCGTGCTGATCTCGCGATCGTCCTCGACGATCAGGATGTGCGGTGTCGTGCTCACGGGTTCGCCTTATGCCCGAGACCGGGTTTTGCTTGAAGCCATCATTGTGCATCCGTCTGTTGCTGGCACCACCGCGCGACACCGTCGCGCAACCGATGCCGTCCCGGACGGGCTTTTCGCGATGGTGCCGCATTTTCGCGCGATGGGGAGCCCGGACCGGGGCCCATTCCGCCACAAAATGCATTAGGGCTGTGCATCACGGACCAGCCCCGGAGAGTTTTCCATGCAGCAGAACCGCCTGTTCGACGACTTCGCCCGCCTGATGACCGACGCCGCCGGCGCGGCGCAAGGCGTGCGCCGCGAGGCCGAGACGATGGTCAAGACGCAGGCCGAGCGCCTGCTGCGCGACATGGACGTCGCCACCCGCGAGGAGGTGGAGGTACTGCGCGACCTCGTCGCTTCCTTACGCGCCCAGAACGACGCCCTGACGGCCCGGGTCGCAGCGCTCGAGGCCAAGGCGACGGTGTCCGGCGCGGCTCCGGGCGGCACGGCGACGGCCTGACGCCGCGTCCCGATCCGTCTCGCTTGTGCACAGGAAGCTTCGGTGGATAGCCGGCGGTGCGCCGCCGCCGCCGCGGCTTTCCGCTTTGAGTCCCTCGACTCGCCCGGGCTATAGTGGGTCACGCACTGATTCGCAGCCGCTCAGGGGAGACAAGTCGGAACTTAAGCTTTTCGCCTGCACGGCCTGACCGTGCCCGGGTCGCGATCTGCCTTGAAGACGACACTCGCCGCGTCCGCTGACGCAGCTGTTTCCCGCTCGGACGAGCCAAACTTGGATCGCCATGACCCAGCTCAACATCGACGACCTGAACCGCGCCGAGCACCCGCTCGATGTCGTCGAACGCCTCGCCTCCCTCCGGGACTGGATCTTCGATCGTGCCGAGACCGACGAGATGTCGGTGGCGGTGGCCGGACGCTGGGCCGAGTACCACGTCGCCTTCACGTGGATCGAGGACGTGGAGGCCCTGCACGTCGCCTCCGCCTTCGACCTGAAGGTGCCGGACCGGCGCCGCAACGAGGTGCTGCGGCTCGTCTCGCTGGTCAACGAGCAGCTCTGGGTCGGGCATTTCGACCTCTGGAACAGCGAGCACGTGGTGATGTTCCGCCACGCGCTGCTGCTCACCGGCGGCGCCGAGCCGACCCACGGCCAGTGCGAGACCATGCTGAAGACCGCGGTCGAGGCCTGCGAGCGCTACTTCCAGGCGTTCCAGTTCGTGATCTGGGCCGGCAAGACCGCCCGTGAGGCCCTGGACGCGGTCCTGTTCGAGACCGAGGGCGAGGCGTGAGCGGGGGCGGCCACCTGCCGGCCTCGCTGATCCTGGTCGGCGCCGGCAAGATGGGCGGCGCGATGCTGGAGGGGTGGCTCGCCGACGGGCTGCCGGGCGGCAGCGTCACCGTCGTCGATCCCCATCCCGCCCCCGCCATGGTCGAGCTGTGTGCCGCGCACGGCATCGCCCTCAACCCGGCGGACCCGGCCGAGCCCGAGGCCCTGGTCCTGGCGATCAAGCCGCAGGGCCTCGAGGCCGCAGGCCCTGCCCTGGCGCCGCTCGCCGGGCCCGGCACGCTGGTGGTCTCGGTGCTGGCCGGCAAGACCATCGCCAACCTGAAGGACCGCCTGCCCCGCGCCCGCGCGGTGGTGCGGGCGATGCCGAACCTGCCGGCGAGCATCCGCCGGGGCGCCACCGGGGCGGCGGCCTCGCCCGAGACCGGCGAAGACCAGCGCCGCACGGCGCACGCGCTCCTCTCCGGCATCGGCCTCGTCGAGTGGCTCGACAGCGAGGACCTGATCGATGCCGTGACGGCCGTCTCGGGCTCCGGCCCGGCCTACGTCTTCCTGATGGCCGAGGCGCTCGCGGCGGCCGGCATCGCCGCCGGGCTGCCGGACGATGTGGCGGCGCGCCTCGCCCGCCAGACCGTGGCGGGGGCGGGCGAGCTCCTGGGGCGGAGCCCCGAGGAACCGGGAACCCTGCGCCGGAACGTGACCTCGCCCGGCGGTACCACCGCGGCGGCGCTCGACGTGCTGATGGCCGAGGCGGGCTTGAGCCCGTTGATGCGCGAGGCGGTGGCGGCGGCCAAACGCCGGGCCGGCGAGCTGGCGGGCTGACGGGTCCGCCATACCGTATCACCCGCCCCTCACGCGGGCGCGTCGCCGCGGCCCCCTGCCCGGCGGGCGGGGCGATCCCTAGATAGGCGGTCGAGGCGGCGACCCGCCTCGGGGAGAGGCGCACGCACCCTCCCCTTCGCCCCAACGGTATCGGAGCGTCCATCCATGGCCCGCACTCCCAAGGCGTCCGACGTCACGACGTCCGGCGAGGAGACCGCCCGCCTGCCGCCGCGGGAGGCGATCGTCGAAGCGCTGATGCGGCTTGCCGCCGAGCAGCCCTGGAACGACATCGAGATCGCCGACATCGCCCGCGAGGCCGGGGTGACCCTGGCCGAGTTCCGCGACGCCTATCCCTCGAAGGGGGCGGTGCTCGGGGGCTTCGCCCGCATGATCGACAAGCAGGTGCTGGAAGGCGCCAGCGACGACCTCGACGACGAGCCGACCCGCGAGCGGCTGTTCGACGTGCTGATGCGCCGCCTCGACGCGATGGATCCCTACAAGCCGGCGCTGCGCCGCATCGCCTTCGCGCTGCGCGGCGACCTGCTGTCGCTGGCCGCCCTCAACCAGGTGGCGCTCAACTCGCAGCGCTTCATGCTGGCTTCGGCCGGCATCGGCACCGAGGGGCCGCTCGGCCGGGTCAAGCTCCAGGGCGTGGCGATCGCCTTCGCCCGCGTGATGGAGGTGTGGCTCGACGACGACGACCCGGCGCTCGCCCGCACCATGGCGGCCCTCGACCGCGAGATTCGCAACGGCGAGCGCTTCATGGAACGCGCCGAGGACGTGCGCCGGCTGACCGCGCCGTTCCGGGCGCTGGCCCAGTCGCTGGCCGAGGGCGGACGCCGCCGGCGCCGGCGGGACGACCGTCACGACGACCGCAACGAGGACGAGGGCAATCCGCTCGGGGGCGATCCGGCGGCGGCGATCTGACGCCGCTTCCATCCCCGACGATTCGAGCGATTCCAGGGTGACCGTACGTCGCGCATTGTCTAGCCTCCCGGGGTGATCCGCCCTCGCCACGACGGCGGCACTCCAGAGGACCCTTCCGGATGCTCGACCTGTCCACCCGTGCGCCGGTGACGATCGCCCGCGTCGAGCAGCCGCGCTACAACGCCCTGGCGCAAGGCCTGCACTGGCTCACCGCCGCCCTGGTGCTGGCGGTGCTGCCGCTGGCCTGGATCGCCACGAGCCTGCCGGCGAGCCCGGCCAAGGGCGTCTACTTCCAGCTCCACAAGTCGGTCGGCCTCACGATCTTCGCCATCGTGGCGCTGCGCATCCTGTGGCGGGCCTGGCATCCGGCCCCGCCGGAGGTCTACGTGCCCCGCGGCCTGGCTTTGCTCGGCCGCATCAACCACTGGCTGCTCTACGCCGTCTTCCTGCTGATGCCGGCAAGCGGCTTCGTGATGTCGGCCGCCGCCGGCAACACCACGCAATACTTCTTCCTGTTCCCGATCCCGCCCTTCATGGAGAAGAACAAGGCGGTGTCCGATCTCGCCGACCAGATCCATGTGGTGGGGCAATACGCGGTCTACGCCCTGGTGGCCCTCCATGTGCTCGCCACCGCCTGGCATCTGATCGCCCGCCGCGACGCCCTGCTCGACCGGATGCTGCCGCGCCAGGACGTGTGACAATGACGTGTGAGGATCGGGGATCGAGGATCTTGCGCGATCACCTCTATCTGCTGGTCCCGGATTTCGCCGACCCGGCCTTTCCGGGCCGGCGCTTCTATTGCTGGCACTGCGCCCTGATCGAGGGCGTGCTCGCGGGCTTTCCCGCCCCGGCCGGGCGCCTCGACGTGACGCGCCTGCCCTGGCCGCGGCCGCGGCAGGCCCTGATCGACCGCCTCGGCGAGGCGCATCAGTCGCTGCCGCTCCTGGTGCTGGCCCCCGACGCGCCGGATACCCTCGCCGCCGTCCGCCACGGCGCCCTGCGCTTCGTCGACGACAAGGACGCGATCCTGCGCACGCTGCACGAGCGCCACGGTTTTCCGGAACCGCATCCGTAAGGGGGGGGTTGTTTCCGCCACCTCGGCTCACGACATAGCCGATCGGGCGAATGGATCGTCCACAAGAAGACTGCGGTCACAGGATGCGCGCTTTTGCAGCAACCACGGGCGTTGCATGAGGCCGGGCCGTTGGCGATGACGCGGGATGTGGTACATCGCGACCACTCGTCCGGTATCGCGGAGGAGGCGACCCGAGCGTGACCGATCCCCGCGACGACAGCCGCATCGCGGCCGAGCTGACTCGGACAGGCGCCAGTCCCGACCCGTTCGCCGCCGCCGTGCGGGCGACGCGCATGCCGATGGTGATCACCGATCCGCACCGGCCCGACAACCCGATCGTCTTCGTCAACGACGCCTTCACCCGGCTGACCGGCTATGCTCGCGAGGAGATCGTCGGCCGCAATTGCCGCTTCCTCCAGGGGCCCGAGACCGACGCGGCCGATGTCGCGCGGATCCGCGACGCGATCGCGCGCCGTGAGCCGATCGAGATCGACCTTCTCAACCACAAGAAGACCGGCGAGGCGTTCTGGAACCGCCTGCTCGTCTCGCCGGTCTTCGACGAGGCCGGGCAACTCACCTATTTCTTCGCCTCGCAATTCGACGTGACGCTGGAGCGCGACCGGCTGGTGCGCCTGCAGCGCGACCGCGACGCCCTGGAGCGGGAGATCGCGCAGCGCACGCAGGCCCTGCGGCAGAGCGAGGAGCGCCTGCACTTCATCCTCAAGGCCTCCCGCCTCGGCTCCTGGACCCTCGACCTCGCCGAGATGCGGCTGAGGGCGTCGGCGAACTGCAAGTGCAATGTCGGCCTCGAGCCGGACGCGCCGTTCACCTACGACGACCTGATCGCCGCGATCCTGCCGGAAGACCGCGAGCGGATGCAGGTCGCGGTCCGCGAGTCGATCGAGACCCGGAGCGACTACGACATCGAGTACCGGGTCCGCACGCCGGCCGGCGAGGTGCGCTGGCTCCAGGCCCGCGGCCAGCCCTTCTACGACGCCGACGGCGCCCCCTCGAGCATGGCCGGCATCACCCTCGACGTGACCGAGCGCAAGCGCGGCGAGGAGCACCGGGCCCTGCTCGCCGAGGAGCTGAACCACCGGGTGAAGAACTCGATGGCGACGATCCAGTCGATCGCCAACCAGACCCTGACCCACGCGACCTCGCTCTCCGAGGCCCGCACCGCCTTCAATGCCCGCCTGCAATCGCTCTCCGCCGCCCACGACGTCCTGACCCGCGAGAGTTGGGAGGGCGCCACCTTGGCGGAGATCGTCGAGGAGGCCTTGCACCCGTTCCGCACCGGCGCGGGCCTGCGCTTCCGGATCGCCGGACCGCCCGTCCGCCTGCCGCCGCGGCTGGCGCTCGCCTTCGTGATGGCCCTGCACGAACTGGCGACCAACGCGGTCAAGTACGGCGCGCTCTCGAACGAGCAGGGACGGGTGCTCCTCGATTGGAGCGTGACCGGCGATGGCGTCCTGCGGCTGCGCTGGGAGGAGACGGGCGGCCCGCCGGTCTCGGCCCCGAGCCGGCGCGGATTCGGCTCGCGGATGATCGAGCGGGTGCTGGCCGCCGAGATCGGCGGCACGGCGGCGGTCGATTATCGGCCGGGGGGCGTGGTGGCGGAGGTGGAGGCGCCGTTGCCGGAGGTGGGGGTGGCGGGGAAGGCGGGCGGTTGACGTTGAGTAATCCGGGCGGTAGGAAGCTACATTAGCTTTTAACTAGAAATTGAGCTATTTTATCGAAAAAATAAAATGCAATCAACAGCAGTTATGCAAAGATTGCAATTCGATCCGCAACTTGCGGCTCTTCCGCCGGCCTATAAATGGGATTGACTTTCAAAAAATACCGAAATAACAATCACGCCAGATTATTGGATTCAAGAGATGAAAAATATATTTTTTGCCACGAAGGGTCTTTTTATCGCAGAGATATCACATTCTCGTTATGTCGTGCAGGACGCATTTGGAAACTCCACAATGCCGCGATTTTGCGCGGATTTGGATAATATGACCCGATGGGCGAAGGCGGAATACAATATATCTCCGCTAGTTCCAATTGAAGAAATAAGAGAGTTATCGACATTCTCAAGCTTTAGATGGCATGAACTTGAGCATTGGTATGCCGCTCATCTCGACTACGCATTGAGCGACTATATTCTCGGAGATCGTAAAGATAAATTTTTTCAAGATATTTATTTTATCCCGTTGGGATATCTTGAATTCGGCTATGGTGATGGGTCACGCGAGGCGCTGGAATTTATCGACAAACATTTTCGAAAAACGATTGCCGATCGAAAAATACCGCTCGATCTAGCGACCCTTGAAGTCTGGCTGACACTTGAGCAGTTCAAAAGAATTTTTCGAGAAATTACATCGCTCGTTCATAGATCAATTGTTTCTTTCTTAGAGCTTCTACAACTACAGCGGACTTGTATTATTAAATCTTCGCCCACCTTATCGCAATTAAAGACAAATGAAGTTATCCATCATGGTGCGGACGCATATCGCGCTTCGACAGCCGCAACAATGGCTGTTATTTCTCTATGCACATCACTGGATATTCATAGCAAGCTAATACACTATCTTGATCAAACAGACCCACAATCAAAAAAGTTTAAACCGGCTGGAGGGCGGCATTTCAGCGATCTTCGAAAATTAAATCTCCGTAGGATGCCAAAATCAATTCTAGACGATCTTTTCGCAGAAGTCGAAAAAGATAGCTCTATATCGGAAATGATACAATTTAGGCACGACATAATTCATTCAACATCCGCTATTGAACTTGAAAAGATTTATATTGGCTATGAGACCGCCGAAATAAATGAGCAACCTTTGCATTATTCATTTCAAGGCTGGCGAGATTGCTACGCAAATGGACAGCCTGAGCGCTATTTAGGAAGAGACTATTTTGTGGGATCGCACACCGATATCGAACTTCGAATTCACGGATGGATTAAAGATATTATTAGCATACACATAAATTCCGGCGCGCGCATTGCTAATTATCTTAAAACAGGATAATTAGAAAATATTTTTATATATTATTCCTCTTTTTAACCGCTCATGTAAATAAATATTTATTAATATTCACAGATGATGGCCTTTTCATTGCTCCGCAAAATTTATAAAAGTGAGATATTGCATAGATCATGGTGGATTTTATAATAAAAGATATCTATTTGGCATTTATTTTTAAAAAAGTTTGAGCGACATTCACTCATCGATCGCAAGAGCTACTTCCGTTGGTGACCCCTCCCCCCAACCACCGGATCACCCCCACCAGCCTTCCCCCCTCCCCACCCTCCGGCACGATCAGCCGCAGCGGCGCCCCCACCACCACCCGATCCCCGAACGGCGCGACGAGGCGCCCGTCGGCCAGCGCCTCGCCAACCAGCGCGCTGTGCCCGACGAGCACGCCGTGGCCGGCAAGCGCCGCGTCCAGCGCGATGCCATAGAGCGAGAAGGCCGCCTCCCGGGCCGGGCGCAGGGCCCCGGCACCGTGGGCGCTCAGCCAGCGCGGCCAGTCCTCACGCCAGACCGAATCGTGCAGGAGCGTCGTCCCGGCGAGGTCCCGGGGATCGCGCAAAGACGCCGCCAGCGCGGGAGCGCAGACCGGAAACAGGTCGTCCCGGGCCAGCACCCGGGAGGTGCAGCCGACGGGCGCGGCGTCGCCGAAATACAGGCCGAGATCGACCATCTCGCGAAGATAGTCCGGCGGGTCGTCCCGGGTCAGGATGGCGACGTCGAGGTCGAAGGTGGCCTGCAGGGCAGGCAACCGGGGTGCGAGCCAGAGCTGGGCGATGCAGGGCAGGGCCGCCAGTGTCAGGCTGCGGGGCCGGCCGACCGCCCGCATCACCCGCACGGCCTGGTTCACCGCGTCGAAGGCCGTGGTGAGGGACGGCAGCACCGCCCTCCCCTCCGCGGTCAGGCACAGACCGTTCGGCCGGCGGTGGAAGAGCGGCCGGCCGAGCCAGGCCTCGAGCCCCTTCACCTGGGCGCCGATCGCCGCCGGGGTGACGTGGAGTTCCTGGGCCGCCGCCACGTAGCCGCCATGGCGCGCCGCCGCCTCGAAGGCCCGCAGGGCGTTGAGGGAGGGCGGGGCCGCCCGGCCGGCCGGATCCATCGCAAGGCTCACATTCGCAAGACCAAGAAAAGCTTGGCCTGAGCCTCAGCTTATCCCGTTTGCAGGCGACGCCGGCAAGCCCGACATTCGGGCTCTGCCAGCGACGGACCCTCTCTCATGCGCCTCCTCCACGACGGCTATTTCGACCGCGGGCTCGACGCCGACCCGGAACTCGCCGCCTCGATCCGCGGCGAGCTCGCCCGGCAGCGGGACGGGATCGAGCTGATCGCCTCGGAGAACATCGTCTCGCGGCTGGTGCTGGAGGCGCAAGGCTCGGTCCTCACCAACAAGACCGTCGAGGGCCCGGCTTACGCCCGCTATTACGGCGGCGCCGAGCATGCCGACGCGATCGAGGCCCTGGCGGTCACCCGGGCGACGCGGCTGTTCGGCTGCCGCTTCGCCAACGTGCAGCCCCATTCGGGCTCGAACGCCAATGCGGGCGTGTTCCTCGGGCTCCTGAAGCTCGGCGACACGATCCTGTCGATGGGCGTCGAGGCCGGCGGCCATATCAGCCACGGACATCCGGCGACCCTGACCGGGCGCGACTACAGGATCGTGCGCTACGGTGTGGAGCGCGACAGCGAGCGGGTGGAGCTCGGCTCCGTCGCCCGCCTCGCCCGCGAGCACCGGCCGACGATGATCGTCGCCGGCGGCTCGGCCTATGCCCGCGCCCTCGATTTCGAGGGCTTGCGCGCCGTCGCCGACGAGGTCGGGGCGCTGCTGATGGTCGACATGGCGCATTTCGCCGGCCTCGTCGCCACCGGGCTCCATCCCCACCCCTTCCCGCACGCCCACGTGGTGACCTCGACCACCTACAAGTCCCTGCGCGGCGCCCGGGGCGGCCTGGTGCTGTGGAACGACCCCGCTCTGTCGGACAGGATCAATTACGGGATCTTCCCGGGCGTGCAGGGCTCGGTGATGATGCACAGCGTCGCCGCCAAGGCGGCCTGCTTCGGCGAGGCCTTGCGGCCCGAGTTCCAAGCCTACAACCAGGCGGTCCTCGACAATGCCCGGGCCCTGGCGGCAAGCGTCGCCGAGGCCGGGATACGCCTCGTCGCCGGCGGCACCGATTGCGGGCTGATGCTGGTCGACCTCTCGCCCCAGGGCGTGACAGGCGACGTGGCCGCAAAGGCGCTGGAAGCGGCGGGGCTCGCGGTCAACAAGAACCAGATCCCCTTCGACACCCGCCCGCCCGAGGCGCCTTCGGGCCTGCGCCTGTCCTCGAATGCCGGCACGGCAAGGGGTTTCGGCACCGAGGAGTTCCGACAGGTCGGCCGCTGGATCGCCCGGGTGGTGGCGGCGCCTCACGACGCGGCCGAGCTGGCGGCGATCCGGGAGGAGGTGCTGGCGCTCTGCCGGCGCTTCCCGATCTACGGCGGGGCGTGAGCCCCATCCACCACCCCACCGATCAGGTTGCGGCCGAGCAGGAACTCGGCGCTGAAATCGGTGCGGATCAGGGGCTCCATCGCCACCGGCCCGGCGAGCGCCTGCGCCTCGGACCGCCGCGCCGCCAGGGCCTCGGCGCGGTCGACCGCCCGGAAGCGGATCCGCGTGCCGCCCTGACCTTGAGCGAGGCGTCCGAGATCCGGGCCGATCACGGTCGCGATCTTCGGGTAGCCGCCGGTGGATTGGCGGTCGGCCATCAGGACGATCGGCCAGCCCTCCCCCGGAACCTGGATCGCCCCCATGGCGATGCCGTCCGAGACGATGTTGTAGCCCTTGGCGTGGGTGAGCGGCGTGCCGTCGAGGAAGCAGGCCATCCGGTCGCCCTTGGTGGTCACCGTCCAGGGCCCGTCCAGGAAGGCGGCGATCTGGTCCTCCGAGAAGAAATCGTCCTGGGGCCCGAGCACCACCCGGATCTCCTCGGGCGGGCGGACGAGCCAGGGCGCCACCAGGGCGTGGGGATCGGCAGGCCCGGGGCGGCCTTCCGCGATCGTCAGCCGGTCGCCGGCCCGGAGCGCCCGCCCGTCGAGGCCGCCGAAGCCCGAGCGGGTATGGGTCGCGGTCGAGCCGAGGGTCGGCGCCAGATCGAACCGGCCCGCGACGGCGAGATACACCCAGGCCCCGGCCCGGCCCGCCCGCACGACGAGATGGCTGCCGGGATGGAGCGTCAGCGCGCAGGCCGGCGGCAGGGGGGCGCCGTCGAGGCTGATCCGGAACTCGCCCCCGGCGAGCGCGATCCCGAGCGGTCCACCCTCCGCCGTCACCTCGACGCCGCCCAGCGACACCTCGAGCGCGGTGGTCCCGAGCGGGTTGCCGAGCGCCCGGTTGGCGGTGGCGTGGGCGAGCGGGTCCATCGGCCCGGCGGCGGTGATGCCGTAGCGCAGGTAGCCGTGGCGGCCGCCATCCTGGAGCGTCACGCCGGGACCGGCCGAGAGGATACTGAGACGTAAGGTCATGCGGCCTCCCGGCGCTGGGCGACGATCTCGCCGGACGCGGCGCGGCGTTCGAGATCCGCGAAGGTGGCGGCGTCGATGGGCTCGAAGCGGAGCGTGTCGCCGACCGCGACCGGGAACGGCTCGGGCCGCTGCGGTGCGTAGAGCCGCTCCGGCGTGCGACCGATCACGTACCAGCCGGTCGGCATCGGGAAGGTCCCGACCGCAGCCAACCCCCCGCCGATCAGCAGGGCATTCGCCGGATGCGGCGGGCGCGGCGTGGCGCGGCGCGAGACGGCCAGCTCCGCCGGCAGGCCGCCGAGATAGGCAAAGCCCGGAGCGAAGCCGTACATGTAGACCCGGTACTCGGCCCCTGCATGGAGGGCGGCGACGCGCTCGACGCTCAGGCCCGTCGCCTGCGCCACGGCGCCGATATCCTCGGCGCAGGCCGGATCGTAGCAGCAGGGCAGCGTCCAGAGCGCGGCGCCCGCCCGGGCCGGGGCGGGCTTTTCCGCCAGCGCCCGTACCCGCGCGGCGAGGTCGTCACGGTCGAGGACCAGGGGATCGTAGTGGATCATCAGCGAGCGGTAGGTCGGCACCGTCTCGCGCAGTCCCTCGGGCGGCGCGGCGCGCAAGGCGTCGTCGAGGGCGAGCACGCGATCGTGGATGGCGGGATCGACGGTGGTGCCGAACTCCGCCACCAGGGCGGCCTCGCCGGCATCGAGGAGGCGGGGGCTCTCCATCGGATCAGGCCCGGAACGGGGCGAGGCGCACGCCGGCGCCTTCGAGGCGGGCACGCACCGCCCGGGCGGTGGCCACCGCATGGGCGGAATCGCCGTGGACGCAGACCGAGCGGATCGGCGTCGGCAGGCGCCGGCCGCTCGCCGCGATGATCGCCCCCTCCTGCACCATGGCGAGCACCCGCTCGGCGGCTTGTGCCTCGTCGGTGATCAGGGCGCCTGGCTGGCCGCGGGGAATCAGGAACCCGGCCTCGGTGTAGCCGCGATCGGCGAAGATCTCCTGGTGCACGTCGAGGCCCTGCGCCTCGCCGGCCGCGACCTGCGCGGTGAGGGCGATGGCGAGCAGCGACAGGGACGGGTCGACGGCCTTGACCGCCCTGGCGATCGCATCCGCCACCTCCCGCTCCACCGCCGCGAGATTGGCGAGCGCCCCATGCGCCTTGACGTAGGTGAGGCGGTGGCCGGCATAGGCCGCGAGCCCGGCCGCGGCGCCGACCTGGTAGGCGACGAGCCGCTCGACCTCGCCGGGGGTGAAGGGCAGGATCCGGCGGCCGAAGCCCCACCGATCCGGGTAGCCCGGATGGGCGCCGACCGCGACGCCGCGCGCGCGCGCGATGGCGAAGGTGCGGGCCATGATCTCGGGATCGCCCGCATGCAGGCCGCAGGCGACGTTGGCCGAGGTCACGACCTCCAGCATCGCCGCGTCGTCGCCGCAGCGGTAATCGCCGAAACCCTCGCCGAGGTCCGAATTGAGGTCGATGGACGGCATGGCGGGCACTCCGGGCAGGCGGGCGGATGCCATGTCCTGGCATCGCCCCGGCGCCCCTGCAACCCGCGGGCCGCGCCGGACCGGGTTGTCCCGCGCGCCGCCCCTGCGGTCAGAGCGACAGGGCGCTCACCGACAGGTCGAGCGCGCTGCGGGCGAGCCACAAGACGCCCCAGCCGATGAGGCCGAACCACGCGAGCACCAGCGGCACGCCGACCGCCAGGGTCAGCACCATCGCGACCTGGCGCAACTTGGCCTCATACGACGCAGCGACGGTCGCGGCCCGTCCCATCGCGGGCGCCTTCGTGTCGAACTGGATCATGGGTGCGGGTCCCGGAGAGATCATGCCGCGGTGGTGGCAAGCGGCGGGCCCGGCGAATGCGGATCGGCATGCTGGCGCAGGAACGCGGAATGGTTAACAGAGTTCCCTCGCGCTCGCAGGATGTGACGACGCAACCGGCGATGCGATGCGTGCCGAAGCGGGATGCCGCCTTCGCGACAGTGTGGTGGATTCCTAACCTTCGCGCATGGACGCCACCCCTGGGCCCCGCTACCTTCACCGACACGGTCAGGTTGCGACGACCGTCGCGCGACTCAAGCGTCGAGCCGCGCGAACCGAGGAGCCGGGCAGGCCGCGCCTGCCGATCCGGAGGTGCGATCATGCGTGACGGGATGCGCCGCTCGGTCGGCCTCGCCCTGTTGCTCGGCATCCTGTGCGCGCCGCCGGCGTGGGCGCAGGACCCGGCCGCTCCCCGCCCGTGGAGCGACCCGCCGGCCAAGCCCGCCGCGACGGAGGCGGCGAAGCCCGCTTCCTCCCCGGAACCCACCGCCGCGACGCCGACCCGCACGGCTTCGAAGAAACCTGCCGGACACCCCATCAGGACCGCATCCCGGCCGCGGAAGGCGGAGCGCGCGGCGCTCGCACGGCGCAAGGCCGAGCGGCGGGACCAAGTCGCGGTGCGCCCGAGCCGTCGGATTGTCGCAGACGCGGCACTCCGGCCGGCCCCTGCCCGCCGGGTCGTTGCCGCCCGGCCACCGTCGGATATGCAGGCTGCGCGGCGCGCCCGCCCGCTGCCACCGGACCTGTCCGGCTATCGCGATGTCGACCTCTGGGTCGATTCCCGGGCCGACCGGATTCGCCGGGCGCAGGATGGCGGCTTCCTGGTCATGCGCCGCAGCACCATCGAGGACCCGATGGGCCGCCGGATGCAGATCCTGCGCCCCCTCGACGACGAGGACGAGTAAGCGTCGGTCACAGCCACGGTCGCGAGGCCAGGTGCGCGCCGAGCAGCAGGAGACCGATCAGGAAGGCGCGTCGGAAGGTCGGGGCGGAGACATGGCCGCGCAGCCACTGCCCTGCGGCCATCCCGAGGAGCGCCGGCGCCAGGGTGACGAGGGACGCGGCGCCGGCCGTAAGGGGCAGCGCCCCCTCCCGCGCGAGGCCGGCGGCGAGCGCCACGGTCGAGACCGTGAAGGACAGGCCGAGGGCCTGGATCAGCTGGTGCCGGTCGAGGCCCAGCGCCTGGAGGTAGGGCACCGCCGGGATCACGAAGACTCCGGTCGCTCCGGTGACGAGGCCGGTAGCGAGCCCGATGACGGGCGACAGCCAGGGCTCGGCGCGGGCCGGCACCCGGAAGGCGAAGCCGGCCAGCCCGATCACCGCGTAGACCACCAGCGCGGCACCGAGTGCGCTCGCGGGTCCCGGCCCCTTGGCACCTGCGATCAGCCCGGCGCTCGCCACGGTCCCGACGGCGATGGCGACCATCATCGGCCAGAGCCGCCGCAGCAGGGCGCCGAAGCGCGGCCCGGCGAGGAGCTGCCAGACGTTGGTGACGAAGGACGGCACGATCAGCAGGGCTGCCGCCTGGGCGGGGCTCATCACCGTGGCGAGCAGCCCCACCGCCACCGTCGGCAGGCCGAGCCCGATCACGCCCTTGACGAAGCCGGCGACGAGGAAAGTGGCGAGAATCACCGCCCAGCCGAGCGGTCCGGCGGTGCCGGCAAGGAGATCGGTCACGGGGATCTGTCCGTCAGTCG
Source organism: Methylobacterium sp. 142-1Y (assembly GCF_057747795.1). Classification (NCBI taxonomy): domain Bacteria; kingdom Pseudomonadati; phylum Pseudomonadota; class Alphaproteobacteria; order Hyphomicrobiales; family Methylobacteriaceae; genus Methylobacterium; species Methylobacterium sp. 142-1Y. The sequence continues at coordinate 3,787,293 of NZ_CM173224.1, forward strand.
CGGCCGCTCATGTCCCGGAGCATCGTCTCCGGGCTCGGCAGCGGGCGGGTGGGCGCCTCGGCCTGCAAGACCAGCGGCGAGACCGATGCGTCGACCGAATGCCCTTCGAGGGCGACACCGGCGGCCAGGATCGCGAGGGCGAGAGCGATGAGACCGAGCGGACCCGGCCCCCCGGGACTGAGCGGAATGCGCGGCGGCATGGAGCAAT